>NZ_JACOFU010000003.1:0-598824 GCF_014284275.1 Affinundibacterium amnicola
CTATTGTTCGAATGTAGGTCTATGCCGCAAAATAACATACCGTCCTCCCCGTTAAAGTTTCGTTTCGCAACTCAACTTTACTCCAACGACATACGCTATTGGAGGGAGGCGGCTAGATGATTATCAGTTCTAACATTCAAACATTTAGAAAGCAAAACATAGTAGTCTTCTGAAATGGCGAGACCCTTAAGATTAGAATTTGCTGGCGCTGTGTATCACGTGACATCCCGTGGGGATAGGCGTGAGGATATTTATTTAGATGACGATGACCGGCGTGAGTGGTTGGCGGTGTTGGCGTTGGTATGTGATCGCTTTAACTGGGTGGTGCATTCGTATTGTCAGATGACGAATCATTATCATCTGTTGGCGGAGACCATTGAGGGTAATTTGTCAGCGGGGATGCGGCAGTTGAATGGTTTGTATACCCAGCGTTTTAATCGTCGGCATGGCATGGTTGGGCATTTGTTTCAAGGTCGGTACAAGGCGATCTTGGTGCAAAAGGAGGGGCATCTTTTGGAGTTGTCACGCTATGTAGTACTCAACCCAGTGCGGGCAAAGATGGTCAACTTGGCAGAAGAGTGGCCTTGGAGTAGTTATCCTTTTGTGATCTCCGATATTTTTGCACCTGAATGGCTTGATACCGATTGGCTGTTGGGGCAATTTGGAACTCGGCGCAATGCAGCGCGACTGACTTTTAAAGAATTTGTCTTGCAAGGTGTAGGGTTGCCCTCCCCTTTGCTTGCAACTAAACATCAACTATTGTTGGGTGACGAGGATTTCATCAAACAACATCAAGCGACATTCAAAGATGGCAATCTGCGAGAGTTGTCAATTGCACACAAGCGTAGCTTGGCATTGAGTTTGCTCGAATATAAAATCCAATCAAGTAATCGTAACGAGGCGATGGTACTAGCATACCACTCTGGTGCCTATACGAGGACAGAAATTGCAGATTACTTTGGTGTACATTACATGACGGTAAGTCGCGCAGTTCGTGCCTCTGAATCTGTTTAGATCTCTATGAATTTGTAACGAGGCAACCCAAAAAATTTTATAACCTCTAAATTTATAATCAAAGCAAAGTTGCATATAAGACTAATTCTTATATCAGTCGACCTTAGATTGAAACATGCGGCAATCACGGCAAACTTTAGATAAGTTATTTCTGCCATAGAGTTTATAGGCTATTGAGAAAAAATATTTTAAGGTTCCCTCGATAAATACTTGATAAGTTATATTTTGTATCCAGGTGCAAGGACTAAATTATCGACCTTGTTTAGTTCTTTCTTATTGTTCAAAAACAGTCTAAATTCAGCCCCAGACAATATTCCTTTATTTGAGCAATCGACCTGCCATTGGCGTAATACATATCCAGCTGAGGCTGCACGGGTTTTTACTCTAAGGACTCCTTTAACCATTCCATAGTCACGCATGATTGCTTCTGGGTGATGGTGGGATGGATGTGGCACTAAATTAAGTTCAACGATTTCTTGCCATTGCTCATCAAATTGTAAGTCTTCGTGGGTCTGTATTTCCTGTCTTATGTCTCCTAAATTGAACTCAGAAATTTTTTCCATTCGTGTAAGAACCAAGTCGCGAAATTCATTCTTTGTGCGATCAAAAGCGCGAACATGCCATCGCAAACCCGAATCCACCAAGGCAAGTGGAACAATCTCACGAGGATTAGCACCGGTTTTCATAGAGTGGTAGATCAGTTTGAGCGGCCTTCGATTGTGAATTGCACGCGTAATGGTCGCTAAAAGTCTCAAGGGTGGTTGATTCAATCGAGCTGGAACACTATTCGGTAGTAGCGTGTAATCTGTTCCTCGTTCGCCATCACCAAAGCCCGAAGTCAGTGCAGAGAAGACTCGTTCGGGCTGGTGTTGAAATATTGGTTTGAAGTCTGAGCCATATTGATAAGCCTTTCCAATATAAATGAGGTTGTTGGGAGCTAGCTCCTTATAAAGCACTAAATCACGTGTGCCTGCGGCGGTCGCTATATCAAATCGTTCTAATACATCTTTGCGACTTACTTTCCCCAAGAACCACAACCTAAATTCAATAAACGCCAAGCGTTCGCGCTGAGAAGTTGAAAGTGTATCGAGTAAAAAATTTGACATTGCGGTGACCTAAAATAAATCTCAATAAATCCAAAAACATTCTATCATTCGAATCATTTTGATGCTATATTATTTATAAGATCTTTTTGATTCGATTGAAAATTGAAATGGACGATACCAAAAATCCGCCGCAAGTTCCCTTTGCATTCCCATTCGTAGTCGCAAAACCGCCGCAGCCACAGGTTTGTTTGAATACGGTAGTTCTGTTGCGCGCACTACTAAAACAGGCTGAGGCAGGCAAAGTGAAGGGTATCGTTGCTGCTACTTTGGAGAGTGATGGTGCTTACCAACTATTGTTGGAGGGTGAGGTACTGAACGCTAATAATCAAATGGTAGTTTTGGGAATGCTAACCGTGTTGCAGAAAGCGATTCTGGATCTGTAGCAGATGATTAAGTTGAAAGGTAAAGAATGAGTTTGATTCAGCAAATACCTGATGGCCCGCTAGATATTATTGGTGACATTCATGGGGAATACGATGCTTTACTAAATTTACTGAAACACTTAGGTTATGACTATGCTGGAAATCATCCAAATGGCCGCACAATTGTGTTTGTTGGTGATTTCTGCGATCGAGGCCCAAACAGTCCAGCGGTGCTCGCATTGATTGAGCAACTGATTGTTGCCAAACGTGCGGTCGCTGTTTTGGGGAATCATGAACTTAATCTCCTTCGTGCAGAAGCTAAAGATGGCTCGGGTTGGTTTTTCACTGAGCGTGTTGAGCGAGATAATCACAAGTACTCGCCATATAAGAAGGTGGAGCAACTCGATAGAGAAAAAATCATCTCTTTCTTATTGACGCTGCCAATAGCTCTCGAGCGGGAAGATCTTCGGGTTGTGCATGCAGCATGGATGCAGGATCAAGTTCAAATATTAAAAAGTCGTTCCATCGGAAGTCAAATCCAGTCTTATGTCGAGTGGGATCAATTAGCGCATGACCATGCGAGTGATTTTTTATCGTCAATGAAAACTGAATTAGAAGATTGGAATTTCAGTTTAGAAGATCAGCATAACGAGCCGCCATTTTTGCATGCACATGCAGCCCATGATTCAGTTAAGCAAATGATGAATCCGCTTCGAGTTCTGACTTCTGGGGTAGAGCGCAAAGGTGGCTCTCCATTTTATTCGAGTGGGAAATGGCGATTTTCCGAAAGAGTTCAATGGTGGGATGAATACGATAGTCAGGTTCCGGTGGTGATAGGGCATTACTGGCGTCGAGTTAGCAAGATTGATCGTAGTACTGTTGGAAAAGGTGATCCTGATTTGTTTTCCGGTACGCACCCATACGCATGGCACGGAATACATAGTAATGTTTTTTGTGTGGATTTCTCGGTTGGTGGTCGCTGGGTCGCGCGCAAGAAAAGCAAGGTTCCTGAAACTGATTTTAAGTTGGCGGCACTTCGTTGGCCAGAGCGTACTTTGTGTTTCGATGATGGCGAAGTAGTAGAAACGATAGGCTATCAAGCGAGCATTAAAAAGTTAGGTTACCAATATGAGTAAGATCTTGATCGAGAAAAATGCGGCAGAGTACTACGATGTTGACGGCCCAATAATTGCCTGCGTTGGCGTGATGGCAGCGATTGCAATGTTTAAGCTTAAGACCTTGGTAGATGGGCGCTCAGAATGGGAATTTTTGCCAGATGCTTCACCGCAGTTTGATTACTATCATCAAGGCATTTATAGGAATCAACGCGCAACCTCTTTGGCGGCATATCAAGTAGAAAGTCTTCCGGATTTACCTGAGTATGTTTTTCCAACACTGGAGATCAAAGATCGACTAGAGCCATCAATAAATTCGTTTCGCGCTAGTGATTATCGATGCATTGCAGAATTCTTAGAAAAGCAGTCAGATAATGAATGTTATGCATACGCGATTTTAAAAGAAGATCTGTATGAGACACATCATGGTGATGGCTGTTATCGATACTTGAATGGTGCATTTTTTGATAAGGTAGATGCGACGAATCTGGTGACAGAAATAGATGCAAACAGTAAATTTCAAGCGCATTTTCGAACCATGAATCTCGTATTGAAACAGGAATATATTGAAGTTGTAGATTTTAATATCGAATTGTTTGACCGCTTCGAACTCAGCGAAGTACTTAAGACGTTAGATCAACTGTTTCAAATTAATGCTGCAAATAGCAGTGTTGAAGAGCAATATGCTGGAATCACTCATCGACTATTGGATCACTATGACGGAGGAATTTCTCCCTCAAAAGAATATATAGATGCAATTCTTGAGGCTGCCCCTTCAGAGTTTCATGTTCAAGCAAAAAAGTTTGCCGACGAGAAATAAACTTGAATTAAAAAATCATTTAGATCTATATTTTTAATTCGACTTATGAAGCTAACTTGATACGTATCTCAGGTAAGATAAATCACGTTACGTTATCGTCACGGCCAACCGTGCGATCAGCGGTTGCTGATGCAGCACCCATCCGGTGCGACAGGCACACGAACTGATAAAGGTTCCTGTCCGCCGTTTAATCGGAAGCGTTCATGGAGAACCACTCAGCTGATTTTGCCGCACCGAGAAGTTTGAGGTTGCCGACTGCCTCGATTACTTGGATGGCAAATCTGTGTTCCAGAAGCGGCATGCTGCGATGGACTCAGCGATGCGGGGTATCACCCTCAGGTGTCGACGACTAGAGTTCGCTTAGTTCAAAATGAACCTACAGAATATGAGCAGTCGTCTCGCAGAATCCTCCGACGCGGTTCACGATGCTAAGTGGTTGAAAGGCGGAGCAGAGGCGTGGGGGCAAAAAGCCGACGCGCTCTGAAGCCGAGTTGGCATAGAATGGAATCAAGTAAAGGAAAGATGGCGAGTTATCACTAAGGTTTTGTGTGAGGCGATGATGGGGTTGAATCGAAAAACGAAGAGGGGATTATGATTTTTGCGACATTAATCAAGATCGTGTCATACCTAGTTTGATCTACGCGGATATTTTTAAAGGTGATGAATTAGAGGTGGATTAAAAAATTGTACTCAAAGACGCATGTATTTTATGTGCTGCGTGAATTTAATAAACGTGGTTGGTTTGTAGATTAAAGAAAGATCGGATATTACATGTGAAAATCATTTTTCATGTAATTTACATGTAAACAATGGGTGATTGGGGCTAATTTGAATTGCCCGGAACTGACTAAGTTCGCTGAAGTACGTCTGCAGTATAAAGATACTTATGTACTAGTTGAGTAACCTTGAAGAAATCATATTCATCGGCACGTTAATTGCTTTTACGAAATTCTTAGCCACCAGTTGTTCTTACACTGTTCTTTTCAAATCATACAAAAAAAGGCCATACGAATGCCATCCAAACTATCTAAATACTCATATTTTGGATCTTTCGTTGTCTCAGCAGCGCTCCTGAGTGGATGTGGTGGAAATTCAATCGAAGAATTAAAGCTGTCGGCTAATCCAGCAATGACCGGCGCACCAATAAATATGCCTACTTTTCTTGGGCCAAGATCTAACTACTTCATCGTCAAAAATGCTAACGATTACAGTGTCCAGGATGTAGTCGGAAGCGAAGGCTTAAAGCGTATACCTCTGGTCGAAAAAATCAAATTTTCAGATGTCACACTCACATTGAACATGAGTGAAACCATTTCGAAAATAGGCAGTGGAGACTATAAAAACTTGATCGAACTCTATATTGCTTTCTTTAATCGGCTACCAGATGCCGAAGGGTTAAGTTACTGGATTTCGAGATTTAAGGATGGCATGAGCATCGATGACATTGCCAATAGTTTCTATAACGCTGGACTCCAATATAGTGACCTCAGTGGCTACACGTCTAATATGACGAATGAGGATTTCGTCAAAATCATTTATAAAAATGTACTTGGAAGAAGTGAAGTTGACCAAGAAGGGTTAGCCTATTGGTCTAAATCGCTCGCCAATGGATCCGAAACACGGGGCACGTTAATCCGGACAATCCTTAACTCAGCGCATACCTTTAAAGGTGATCCAGTATGGGGTAGAGTCGCGGATTTACTCGATAACAAATTCATCGTAGCCAATAATTTTGCGAATTTTGGTGGAGTGACATTCAATAGCCCAAGTGAGTCTATTTCTAACGGCATGGCTATTTTAGCCTTAGTCACGGCGGAGGACACTTCAAAGGCCATGAAACTGGTCGATGAGCGAGCTGCAAACACGAGAACTCCCGTGGGAACTAATACACCTCCGATCGCGAAAACTGGAACCCACCAAAATGTAGTTATGGGCAGCGTAATTACTTTGAATGGTGCCGCAAGTACTGATTCGGATGGCGACAAGTTGACTTACTCATGGATGCTCGATTCCAAACCAGAAGGTAGCAAAGCCTTTCTCATTCAACCAACTTCCGTCGTATCGACTTTCACTGCTGATTTAGTTGGTGAATATGTTGTTACTCTGACTGTCAGTGATGGGAAGAGCAATCATTCTGCAACGACAAAAGTGTCTGCTACTGCAGCTCCGACACCACTACTCACGGTATCCCCCTATATCACTTACCCTGTCGACCTTGATAGAACTTTTCGTCTAACAAATGCAACGGCAGCTTTGGCAACTCTTGCCGATGAATCCGCTTTTCGAGCATCACCATCTAACGACGCAGGATGGAAGATGCAAGCTACTTATGCGAGACAAGGATTGTTTAAAGTACCTGTAACGCAAGGATATTTCTATCAGTTTTCTTCCTCTTCGTATTGGGGACCATGCATGCAGATATACGATGAGGCTGGTTATAGTTTTGGACTTTCTTTAGGACTTTCTTGTGCTCCATCTTCAAGCACCACATCAAGCATATTTCGAAGACTTTTGGTTGCAAAGAGTGGATACCTTTACGTTGATGTGACTTCACGAACATCACCCGTATTTAAAAATGCAGACTTGGTTATTGAGGTGAATACGGATTCCAAAGGAATCGATGGAGGGCAACAAATTGACCTCTCCACTTTTGCGACTGGGCAGTATGCTGAATACATTGATTTTGGCTTTTATGGTGGGTCTGGGAATGACAAAATTGTTGGAAAGACCAAAGGAAACAACATGATTTATGCAGGTGCGGGAAATGATTTAATCGAAATTAAACCATATCAATACAATTCGTCGTTTGTTGATGGTGGACCTGGAACCGATACGCTCGTTGTTGGTTTTTCCAGCTCTGGGATTGCACTCAAAAAAGTAGCTGCGTTCGGTTACGGAAGGTACTCACCGGGTTCACTAACCGATTCACTCCTTTTAATCGATAAATCGATCGTCATTAGAGATGTGGAGTATATCCAGTTCACAGATAAAATTTTAGATGTGAATGTAATTCCAGTGAAGTAAGCGCACTCAAATTGACTTTCATAAAAAAATACATCAAAAGAGAAACACAAGGAGAAATACATGAACAAAATTGAAGAGCTTAAACAGGCTGTCGCAAAATTGGAAAGTGACTTAACTGAGCTTGCGGGCGCAGAGCGGGGGCTGTCCAACTGGCAGGATCAAGATTTAAATCGTCGTGATGGTAGCAGCGCCCAAGATGCCCGTCACGATGAAATGGGGCGTCAAGCCAGTATGAAATTGACGGTGGCACAACGTCAAGTTGACGAACAAAAAACGTCAATAGTGGCGCTCGTAAAAGTTATCTAGGAAAAATATGGTAGTAATTGTAAAAAAACTGAGAAGATTGCCGTTGTTGTAGCGACTTTGCCGACTGGCTTTTCGTCAAATGATTTTAGTATGAAATTAAAGAGTTACATCCTAAAGACTGGGCAAGAATTCAAAAGACATATTGCGATCATGAACGCGACACAAAACCAGGTAAAACACATCCAATGCCTGAGCCAGAGCAGTTTTTAAGGAATTGCTTTAACACTTTATCCAAACGATCGGCGTCATAGAGAAATACGTGCTAGCCGGTGGTCAGTTTTTGAAAAATGGAATTGAGAGAAAATTGCCATGAAAGATAAGCTTGCAGTTGTAATTTTAGGTAACAGGAATTCTGGAAAATCAACTACTTGGTATGAGCTCTTTGGGGCGCAAGTGCGAACAGGGCAGAATGGAAGGAGGCTCAATTTAACCAAGTGTCACTACATGGAAGACGTGTTTTTAGTGAACGGCTCGCCTGAGGAGCGCAATGAACCAATTGCAAATAATTTCGCCGCACATAGTGCACGTGTCGTTTTGTGCTCCACTCAGTACGTCACCAATAATGCTACTTTGCCGTGGTTTATCAATAATGGGTACGAGCTCTACGTGCAATGGTTAAATCCAGGCTATCACGATTCTAGTAAATATCGAGATACCTTGAACTTAATTGATTACCTCGTGGACGCTGGGGCAACGGTCAAAATGCAGAATGGTAAATTACATGTAGCAGATCGAGTGAAAGAGCTACGCCAGTTTATCTTTGGATGGGCAAGTGGCCGCAACCTAATTAATCTTGAGTTTTAAGAGAGCAAGGGAAAGTAAATGAAACCAAAAGATAATGAAGCCAACATGCAGAATGCAAACCTTGGTTCAAACGGAACTAATCGGCAATATGATCAAGTCCATGGCAACCGTAGCATGCAGCTTCCAGAAATTAGCCATGAAGAACGAATCTCTAGAATGAAAGATCAAATTCAGAAAGGTGCGAGAGAACGAACTCGATTGGGGTTAGATACCTATGAAGGTAGAATGAAGGCACTTGGATTTTCGCCAATCAACCGAAACTAGGAAAGAAATGGAAACGTATATTTTAAGTGTAGTTGAAGCAAAACTAATTCAATATTTTCGAGGTATGGATGACGTTCACAGATGTCATTTACGTTAACACGAAAGTGAATGCATCCTACCCGTTTATTGTGAAGGAATCTCCCAGAGGTGACGTCATTTCGAAAGAATGGAATCACTACGGAGTTGTGTTGCACAATAAAGTATTTTCCAATCATTATCCTGATGGGATGCAGATTGACGCCTGGTTAGAAAAGTTTTTTTATCTTAATCATTTGGAGTGCCCAACGCATTTAACCATCACTGATTACACCATATCTAATGATTCGGTCCTTTTTGATACAGTTCGTTTTTGAACGGGAATATAAATGACTTCTCCGAATAGGTTTTGGAATGCATTCTATGAGTTAGTTGTACATGGATATCTTTTGCAAATGCATTGCCAGCGTGCTGCCGAAGTAGATCGTAAGGTAAAAATTATCTTAGCCGTGGCATCAACATCGAGTCTAGGAATATGGGCAATATTTAAAGTTTATCCTACTCTTTGGGCAGGTATCATTGTTGCTACACAGATAGTTACGGCCACCGCTAAATACTTACCATACTCTTCAAGACTCAAGGCTTCCGCAGCATGCTTTCACGATTATCGTGATATTCAAAATTGGGCCGAGGCGAAATGGTGCGACATAGCTGATGGCGAACTAACAGAAACGCAAATAACCAAGGCGCGCGTAGAATTACAATCAAAAATATCCAAAGCCTTGAAAAACCATTTTCCACTAGATGGCTTGCCAAAAAACAAGCAATTGACAGAGGCAGCGACAGTAGAGGCAGAGCAGTACCTTAGCAATCATTTCGGAGATATTTAAAATGGCAACACCTAATCGACCTCAACCAAATCAACCTACAAATCGTCCCGATCACGTGGAAAAAGGAGCGAATCTTCCGCCACCAACACGTCCGGCACCTCCTATGCCATTAATTAAACCACCGAAACAAGGCTAATAGGAAAAATCAACTAGAGAAATATCGACTCGAATCACTTTGGTTATTCAAGGTATCGTCTACTTATGGGTAAGCGCTGTGCCTGTTCAAAAACCTATAGAGGTATCAGATGAGTTTAAATCAATGTGCAATGGAAATTTCTTAATTAATTTTAAAGGAAATTGAATTGCATCGTAATACCGAGCGAAGTTCGTCTCAAATATTTGAGTGATAAATCAAATCATAGTCCGGAAAATATCGGTATGAGCTTCGATCTCATAGAGAAGATTTTTATTGCGAATGGGATAAATGCGCTTAAGTGTGGAAAGCCAGTAAGTATTCAGATTTCTCGCAAATAGCGACAGGCGACAACCGGTAATCGGCGGTGGAATCTGATAAGAGAGGAAAAGAGTTGCGTACTAAATTTGAAGTTACAGGGCTCTTTTATGAGACCAACGGACACAAGCTACGAAAGTATCTCGACATCAAGAGAGTTAGCGCAGAAGCAAATGATCCTGATCTCATGGTTGTAATGATGAATCCTGGTTCCTCTTACCCTTTGGACGGTATAGATAATAACGCCATGCCGTCAGAGGCAGAGCCAGATACAACACAGCAACAAATCATGAAGGTCATGGATGCAGCGGCGTTTAACTACGCAAGAATTCTAAATTTGTCGGACATCCGTACATCAGATTCCAATGAGTTATATCGTTTCTTGAAATCCGAAACGTGTAGTTCTGTAGAACATTCTATTTTTTCGACTAACCGTAAATCTGAATTGGCGGAGTTATTCGTCAATGACGTTCCAGTGATTTTTGGCTGGGGCGTAAACCAAGCTTTAATTCCGTTTGCGAAAAATGCAATGGAATCCTTGCGTATTAACAACCCTTTGGGGATCTTAAAGCCAAACACAAGATACTCGTACTACCACCCACTACCGAGAATCTACGTAAAACAACTTGAGTGGGTTCAGCACGTAACAAGTCAAATCACTCGGACGCAGCAAGGCTGCGCCGATGTTTGAGGCGTTAAACATCGGGAAATATTGCAATGGACGGGTATGCTTTTGATTTGCCCACACTCAGGGTGTGCTGGTGCAATAGAAGGCCATGTGGATAGAAGCCACTTACCCGTCTACCAACAAAGGAAAGAAGTGCAAAAATTTATCGTTTATCAAGGGCCAATCAACCATGTTGGAACCATGAATTTGCAAACGTTAGTGTTGAGTGCTGTGAAAGATGGTGCGACTGAGCTTTGCCTTTTATTGTGCAGTGGCGGCGGTGACGTAACTTCTGGAATTGGAATCTTCAATTTCTTAAAATCACTTCCAGTTCAGATCAGCATCCACAATTTTGGGATGTGCGGATCGATTGCTGCAACAATGTTCCTTGCTGGCGCGAGGCGAACGACTGCCAAGGCATCAATGTTTTCTTTGCATGCAGCAACTTACGTGGACGGTTCACGAGTCGCTCAAGTTTCCGAGAACACAAGCCTCATCTCAGCTCCGTTTCGTCAGATTGCTCATTGGGACGATGACAGAATTCAGAAATACTTTTCTTCTGGCCTAGAACAATATATTTCTCCTGATGATTCAGTTGAATTCGGTATGGCTCATGAGGTATTGGATTTAGAAATTCCAGAAGGCGCAGAAATTCTAAATGTGTTTGTACCCTAATCAGGAAAAATGTTGATGAAACGGTTGCTTGCAATTGGTTTTGAACAAGTCGGGAGTTGGCAATTACACGACCATAAATTAACGCTAGAACTAACGAGGATGAATGCACAACGCAATGTTTTATACGCTTTTATCCAGGATACGTTGGTTCTTTATGTTGGTAAGACCACTGCTTCACTGGAAAGCAGGATGGGTGGATACCTTAAGCCGTATTCAACGCAGCGAACCAACGTTCGAAATAATCAGGCATTGCTAGAGCTGCTACGACGGAACAAAAACATCGAAATTTACGCTTGGGCAGATTCAGGCAATCACAGAATCGGGGAGTTCCACCTGAATTATGCTGCCGGATTGGAAGACAGTATTATTAAGACTGTCATGCCTCCTTGGAATGGTACCCGGTCTCCAATTCAAGCCGAAATTGGTATTCCTGAACTTACTTTGCAGCAATCAGAGTCGATGATCAGTGTTAAGTCGATGGATGCTGCGATAGCACTTACGTCCCTTCGGCCAATTGCGAGCCATGAAGATGAAGCCGCATCTACAATTGAATTGCAGGCATTAGAAGATGCGGGAATAATGAAAGTATCGCCGATGTTTCAGGTTACTCTTGGCAAGACTTACTATCAAAATGGGTTCTTTAATGTTCCAATGAAGTTCTCCGATTTCTTTCCAGAGCACGGTACTGAAATTTCCATCTATTGTGGTGACTCACGCGCTTTGATACGTGCTTTAGTCGACAGGAAAACGAATCAAGTAAACCACACCCCCCGTATTTACGGAAGGAGTGCATTAAAAAATTGGTTTGAGCACTATAAACGTCTTGAAGAAATTGTGACCGTCCGTATCGTGAGTAAGAATGAAATAGAACTGACGTAAAAAAATCTGCTGCAAAATACATCTAACTTAGGAAAAATCCATGACACCACAAGGTATTTCGATATCAGGTTTAATACCATTACTGGTCGCATTCTTTGGGGCTGCGCTTGGTGCCTATTTCGCGGTTTTAAAATCAAAGCGAGAGCGGCTTTGGGTGGATCGATACGAAGCGCTACGAAGCGTCGTTCATTGTCTGGAAGCCGTGAGATTCTACTTTGAATCAAAACATATGGAAGTCATGGGAGTGACTGTACTTGCAGTGAAAGAGCGCGAGTTGATATCTGATGACCTGCCATTGGCATTACGAACGATTCGACAAAACCTGAGTACTCTTCTCCTTCTTTTTAAGGCGAACGAACTAGAATCGCTTCTTGGACACTATCAAGAAATGCGAAATGCAATTGTGGAACTAAATCACAGCGCGCAAGGTAACTATCAAGACGATATTGAGAACTTGGTCAATAAAACGCAAACTGCGATAGACGAAGCGGTTGGTATTGGCCAGAAGTACTGTATTTAAGGAAAAATTCTATGAAAACTAATATTGATTCTGTTTTTGATTCTGATTCGGAAAAATTTTCAGTTGTTGTGATCGCGCCTGAAGGAAGTTCTATCAAATCATTTTGTTCGGCACCAATTTTTGAAAGTCACTAATCTGCTTTAGAAGGTGGTGTGCGACACCTAGAAGTTGCATATGTGTTGACGCGCATCCAAATTGACCATGTAAAAGTAGTTGAGTGCGCGCCAACACCAATGCTTTCAGACAGTGTTCCAGAAGGACAGGCGCGGCTGTGGATCGTTTTCCGAGATCTGTATCGAGCGTGGACGGTAGAGATTACGAAGGGTGAATTTATATAAGTGCTGTTCGGTACGATAGACGCACAATTTTTTTAATTTTCTATCATAGGTAAATATGACTATATCTTCGGACACTATAGAAGAGATGAGAGAACCAGAAGCCCAAGTATTTATGCGTCTGGCGATTGCTGAGATGCAAAAATGTGAGGGAAAGCCAAAGGTAGGCGCAGTCATCGTGAAGGAAGGTAAAGTCGTTGCCACAGGATACCGGCACAACGGTAAGCATGCGGAGCGTGTAGCAATCGAAGCTGCCAACGCAGCGGGAGTAAAACTGAAGGGCACGACGATCTTCACAACTCTTGAACCTTGTGTAAGTTTGGTTTCCAGGACAGAGCCGTGTTCCGCTCTTATCGCCCAATGTGGAATTAGTCACGCTTACATCGGCAGGTACGACACGCATCCAGACATCAACCGCCTTGGGTGGAAACACCTTACTGACGCGGGTATTGTATGCAGGGACTTCACTGATGAGCTTCGCAATGAGATAGATGATCTGAACAAGGATTTTGTCACTTGTTTCGTTCAGGGGAAAGGGCCGAAGGGAGGGGCGAAGTTTGATTACAATTTGAACGGAGGGAACTTTGACATATGTTATTCGCAGGATGACATAAGATCGATCAGGACTTGTTGGACACTAAGTGGAGTTCGCTCTATTCAGGCACTAGCCTACGGCGATGTCAAGGTCGCTCTTGCAAAATATGCGACCTCCTTTGACCAGATCGACGATCCAAAGGCATTTGATTTCAGTAAGCACATGGTTCGGCCAAAGGAAGGAGAAATTGTCGTGTTCACATCAGAAACAGGCTTTGCCTTAGTTCGAATTGAGGAAGTTCATAGCGGTCCTGACTTTGGTTCACCAAATACCTCTCTAAAAATAACCTATCAAGTTGGAACATGGTAGTCGGTTGGTGATACTTATTTATTCATGCCAGGTAGGCTAAAATTGTGCTCGGTACTTTGTGCATGCATGATCGAAGCGGCAAAGAAATTGTCCACAGAAGCGATATAAAATTTAACGTCGAAACAACCATTCTATTCACTGATGGATTGTAAAAGAAGTGAGGAAGAAAAATAGTGAATCTTGAAACTTATCTAGACTTGCCAACTAACCAAGACCGGCCGTCGTTGACTCAATGGAAAAGTGATATAAAACCGTCAGACACACAATTTGGTCAAGGACTGTTGACGCGCATCCAAAATTGACTAGGTAAACGTAGTCCAAGATTTTATCCGCACCCCCGGCTAGTCAAAATCGAGTGCGCGCCAACAGCTTTGGTTAGTCGGCGTGTTGTCTATCGCTGCATGCGGTCAACAAACGACACAATTTGCTGCGGCCAGCGGTCAGGTTGGTATAGGAAGCAAGCTAAGTGTTACTGGTGACCTCGGAGAGATCATTATTCCTGCTGTACCAGATCAAAATGAGAGAAAAGTCGAATTAGAAAATGTAAAATTTAATGATCCATTGCAGCCAATCGCAGCAACTCAGGTTTTGTGAACTGCCACAATTAAAGCGCAAAAGATCAAATTAGTCTTTACCCAAATAGGGAATGTGATCATCTGTCATCAATGCAATGAACTTAACCTCCCCCGTCAATTGGATTCTCGACGTAACAGAGCGCAAATAAGGGCGGGGCTATTCCAGTTGTTAAATGAACGCGACACCTGTTTTTTCATATTGTGAAGTAACTCTCGACATCTGTCCTACCGGTATTGTTGATCTTTGCCGCTCAAGTTATCGAATTTGAGGGCTATCAGTTGCAGGAAACAAGTTAGCAATCCAACGGTAAGCCGAATCGATATCTAAACGAAGGCTAGAGTACGAAGACTGGAGAAGGTCATCGGGTAACTCCCATCTTAATGATTTGCCTGATACGGGCCGGGATTTCGTCCTCAAGGTCGCTCAAGATTATGCGAAGTACCATATGTCTGAAGGCGACAAATAAGTGAAATTGTTCGATATCGAAAAATTTTTATGTTGAGCGTAAACGGCAACTTGAGTCATTGTCTGAAGGTCAGTATTGGTCTTCTTAAATCATAATTGTGTGCTCTTGTAAATTCGCGCTAGCTTAATCTGTTTATCATCTCATTCAGATTGTAGTGATATTTTCTTTCTCGATTTTGAGCACTGAAAAAAATGTATTGATCAAACCGTAAGCTGAAATTGTATCGACGATCTATGAATCAAGTCTTGTCGTTCACGTTTCTTAATGAGACTAGCTTGAGATTTCATTGAGACTTGATTGAGACAAAATTGAGACTGCAAAAGTCTGAGCTTGTTTTACTCCTTTGATTGGTTCCCACCATCGCTGTGTTCGTAGAAGAAAACAGTGCTAATCAACGCACCAAAATACAATCTTTCAATCACTCGTTTTGCCTCAGATTCATCAACTACGAGCCCTTCCCAATTACACTCATTTTCTTTGTGAATAAGAGTTACCACTACTCTTCTAAGCCGAGACTGTGCAAGAATCGGCTCGGTACCTTTACTATTTTTTCCTTTACGAACCTCGTATTCTCGGTTTGCGCAGGATATGCATAATGTCTTTTTAAATACAAGACGTCTTCCAGCTTTCTGGCACCTTGTGCAAGCTGGATTTGGAGCCATGTTTTGTGATCGATTGTTTGAACAATTGTTACTCACTTTCGGTGTATGGTATTCGCCAATTGGACAGCCGACACATTGAATGTATCGACTATTCTCAAAATGGTTGGAGCAGCTTTGCGGTGTCAGCTGCGCATGAAGTTTTTCGCAAGCAAAAAGAGTCAGGTTTGGCGCGATTGATGGTGAAGTGTAGTTGATATCCACGGTTTTTCCTTTCGAAAATACCAATGTGATTTCACGACACTTCGCGTGGCATTATTTGGGTTTTAAAACTCCCCAAAAAAAGTGATTTTGGAATTGCACTTAGGCGTTGGCCTGTAAAAACACTTTGTTGCTATTGAGTGTTGGCTTTTTGTGCTTTGTTAGACGTAATGGTAGGGTGGTGGGTTGATAGACTTTTTTATATAGTCAGTCAATACAATAGTTCCAAGTGCATTTAGTAATAACTGGATTAAACCCACCATACCCATCATCAACGATGGATGTTGCTATCGTCAGCATGACATTGGTTGTAACGAAACGCCTAAATAAATACGGCCGGCTGAAATTGATTTTCTCGCTATTCCTGGCCGTACTGCTAGATTATTAGCGAATTTGACTTCACTTAGTTGGTTATGATCACCGGCCTTTGATACCCAAATTACGTAATCATTGTATAAATCTCTTGCCATCGTTCTCCCGTCAGGAGTGAGTGTGCAGCGTTCGCTTAACCACTGACCCACAATGTCTTGGTCTTCACGGTAATTTTCTGTCGCACACCTGATTCTATGAGGAATATTCTGAAGGCCATGATTGTGCCAAGCGAGACATCCATTAATTAGCCATGCAAGGATGTGCTCCCGCTCCTCCAGTAATTTGGCGACTAGTGTTTTGTCTTGCTCATCCGCGGTAAAGATTTTGTCAAACGGAATTAGGCGGATGCGACGCCAGATACCATTGTCGATACCTTTCACAGTTGGTTTATGATTTCCAGCCATAAATATCTTGAATTGAGGTGTAAATTCAAATGGGTCTTTGTGCAACCGACGGCATTTAATTTTATCTTCACCGGTTAGCAGTTTGATTAAGGATTCCGACAACGCAGCACCCGACTCCGTTTCGCCAGACATTATTAAACGTGCGCCAACAAGATCTGCTAAATCTGGAGAGGGTGCAGAACCTGTGCGTTTTTGATTCATGAGTGTTTCCACTGCTACAGTTCGATAGTAGTCTCCCCAAATTTGTCTTAGTAATGACATCAATACACCTTTGCCATTTGATCCCGATCCAAATCCGAAGGAGAACATTTGTTCTTGCGTACTCCCGGTGAGTGAATACCCCAATAGTCGCTGAATCCATTCAATTAACTCTTGATCACCTAGAAAAATTTGATTGAGAAATCGAATCCATTTGATTGCATCTGCAGCATCACCAACGCGATTTACCATAAGTTTTTTTGTAATGAAGTCGCATGGTTGCGTGTTACGCACGTTGCCATTTCTTAGATCAACAAGCTGGCGCCCTTCATTAATTCCTAAGACGAAAGGGTCACTATCAATTGACGCTAAATCGATTCTTATATCAATTCGATCAGATAGCAAAGTCACTGCATTATCGATCGTTCTTCGTTCTCCGGATTTTCGTGCCCATTTCAAATAGTAGTCATTCTCAAGGGTTTTGACGCCTTCTCCGTAGATAATTTCAGGTAGTTGGCAGGCTAGTTCACGAGTACGACTTCCATCGTTATCCCATTCCCAACGATTAATTTCCCAGTGCAGCCAAGCTTTCATCTCAGGACAGTATTTAAGTTTTTTGTGATGCAGGTCGTACAGTCGTCCCGCGTTTCCAAGTTCGGTAAGTGGATGACCGTTAGTGCCATCTCGAATGTCTGCATTAGGCGCTCTAATTTTAGGTTTAGCTTGATTGCTTAAAGTGCTTGAGTAAGATGCCTGACTTAGGTGTTTTCCCTCCATAGATGGACTATAGTTTTTCGACGATGTTTTATTAGACCTTTTGGGCGATGACTCGCTTCGATTTTCTTTTGGAATAATTTGATTTCCATCACTTAATCTAGACCAGAAGTTCATCTTTGCACCATACAAAGAGTTACGTCCTCATATATTGCTTTCAATTGGACAAGGCGGCCTGTTTTTTGAGCCAGGTCTAATAAAACTTTAGATCCAGCCGATAGTGATCCGCATCCAGCCGGAACGATTTTCCTTGTGCAGTCGATATTTATAGGAACAGATACGGATCCAAATTCGGTGTCAAAGACCACCTGAATTTTTGAAAATCGAGGGCCTCCCCAAATTCCGGAAAGGCTAACCACTTCGATAGAAGCGATTATTGCGGGAATGATTTCAGCACGGGTGGGAAGTTTTATTTCATGGATGAACTTGGGTTCAAATTTTTTATCAAAATGCCACGCCGACTTCTCAGAAAATAATCCATGCGCAGCTATCAGTTGACGAGAATCCAATTTGCCTGCTTCATCCCGATACTTCGGCTGCCAGTCTTTACGACCATATCCAATGTCGACATATCCATTCGGATCTAGTGTGTTAAGTTTTAAGCAATATCGAACACCAGAAACTTGATGCTCGAAACCATCGGGTATTGGGTGCACAAGATTGACGTCAAACTCTTTTTGAACCCAATTTCGAAACTCTGAAATCCATAGGTTGTGAAACTCACTTGTGCGCGAGGAGGTATTTTTGAAGGAGTTCATATTATGTCTCCTGCTAATACTCGTTTAATGTCTGATACCGACCATGCAAGTCGCCGATTTATGCGAATCGGACGTATCGGACCGTTTTCAAAGCAAGCCCAAGTTCGCAAAGTTTGGCTTTTTCTTGTTAGGTGGAATGCCGCACATGCAGTCTCGACATGTGTGCGACTTTCTGTTTCTAGTGACGTGTAGTTATTAAGCCTGTTGTCAACTGACGAGCCTTGCGCTGAGTTGACCTGTTGACGTTGATTGTGCTTCATTTTGAATCACCTTTCCGTATCGCTACGTGTTGAAGATGATGCATTAGAAACCAAGGGGGGAGTAGGTTGACAAGAGTGTGTATGTAGGCTGTTTTTTACCTACTCCCACTTGCGTACATACTATGATTTCGCATCCGTAGCCTAGGAGGGTTTGAATTAACAGCTACGCTCCAAGCTTTTAAAAACGGATCATTGCCAGCGCCAAATAGTTTGGGATAATTGATTTTGCAGCTTGCCATTAATGATTGTTTCCCTCCATCTTCAATTTTTAACAGATCATGTCCCGCTTTTTTCGCCTCATAGATTATTGCTAAAATTTGCTGTTCTCTTTTTTTAAGTCGTTTTGAGGGATGTTCTGTTATTTGATTTGAACCAGATTCGATCGATTGATTTTCGCCCTCAGAGTTCACAATTGCTAATAAATCAGAAATTTTAAACAACCACTCCGAATCTGGAATCATCGTCGTCGTGTCTAGTTCGTGTTTTGTACCCTCTCGTACGCGCCCTACAAAAAATTCACGACTATTAAATGCCACTGGTATTTCATTTAGATTAGGATTTGAATGAATGATTTCAGTTGGTATAATTTCAATTTTATGTGGTATTAAAATGTCTGATTTCGATTTGTGCTGGCGTAAGTTAATTTTTGATTGCGGTTTTCCAAAATTTTCTGTTGTAGATGTAATATTTCTCTGGCAATTTGATTTGCTTTTAATAATTCCGTTGATGTAAATTTGAAAAACCGCTTTTGGGAAGAGCCAGGGAGACACCTCGTTTGAATATTCATGGAAAATACCAATGTTTCCCTTGTATTCGAAGTAAATTGGCGCAAGGCCTTTTTCGTTTAATTGCAATAAGTCATTTCTTGAAAACTCAATATTAGTTTTGCTGGAAATTAAGCGAATCGCTTCAGGAAACGTATAAAAATTCTTTGGCATAATTTATTGAATAATGCTCGAGTATAGAATGCTAGTAAATCTGCTTTTACGCTGTAAATTCGATCTGCGCCTCTTTCAACATCCAAGCCTCAATCTTGGTATGCCAAACGCGTAGCAAATCTAATGGTCGACGAATATAGTTTTGTTCTCTAACCCCTTGAGGTTTGTGCCCTTGAATTTGCGCTGCAATTCCCGCCGGTGTTTCTGTCCACTCACAGAGGCTAGCAAAAGAACGACGTAATCCATGAATTGATAGTGACAGCCCAGCAATCGTACAAGCTTTGTCATGTGGCTTACTGGGGTCGGATATTATTCCATCAGCAGACATGGGACTAGAAAACACCCACTGATTCCGGCGTGGAAGACTATAAAGTGTTTGCTCAATATAAGGAGTTAAAGGAATAGTTCTAAGGCCGTCAACTTTGTCTCGAATCGTTAAACTTTTCCACTTAAAGTCGATGTCCTCCCATTTAAGTAAGCGTATTTCTTCTCTCCTTGCGCCGGTAATCAAAAGGCACTGCAGATACGCGGACATAACTGGGTTCGCTATTTGTCGAACAGCGCTAAACCAAGAACGTAATTGTTCACGTTGAAGAACATCATTTTTTACTTTCGGCTTACCGAGATTCTCTCTAATCTTTTTACTCTTTGCCGTGTTCGCTTTTACAATCTGGCCATAAGTTTCGTGCTCTTCACACCAAGTCATAAAGGCCTTGAGCATTCTCCAGGCCAAGCGCGTTTGTGTTGGTCGGGTGCTTGATTCAGTTTCAGCCCACTTTTCAATTCGTTCGCTGGACAAATCGACTAATCGAAGTTTCGCGAGTGATGCTAGTGGGGCATCTTTCGTTACTTCTTTATTACTTTTCATTCTAGGGATGCCACCACATTTGATCATTTTTTCATGATCTGACTTGTGACGCTCCCCCCATTTGGTTTCGCGGTCTTTGATGTATATAGCCCATACCTCAGCTAAAGTGACTTTGTCTCTTAATTGAGCTGCTTCGAATTCAAGCTTTTCTAAAGTCGCTTTTGCTACGCTTTCTGCTTTGACTAAGCGTGGATCGATACCGTTGTCAGTTTGTATTTTATATTTATTTGCTTGGATTTGTGCCTCTTTTACGCTCCACGTTTTTGTGTTTCCAATTGTGATGCGAATGGTCTTGCCATTGATTCTGCTTTCAAAGATAAAGGATCTTGCGTCATTGGATGTGATCCTAAGACCCAGGGATGGTGTTTTTGCATCCCAAAAAATACTTTGCCCCTTGCCTTCTTCGCACTGAAAATTTTCAATTCTTTCTCGCGTAAAATTTTCTTTTTTCATGGTTAAAGAATCTCAGACTATGTAGGCGTTATGTAGGTTTTTAAAGTATATACCAAACAATTTTTATCAACACCAATAGATACTCTGAATTCATAGTTTGATTGAATCTCATAGCAGATGTGGATTTTCATCAACACAAATGAATAGCAATAAACTTTGATTTATTCGGACTCATAATCCGTTGGTACCGTGTTCGACTCACGGGAGGCCCACCAGAATTTAGGTATTTGAATTAAGCTCTTACGAGAAATCGTTGGAGCTTTTTTCATTTTTGTGGCTGCTTTCATTCAAGATGCTGACCTTGTAGGAAGCATCTAGATTAAATAAATCTTCATCATTTAATTGCTGAAATTTTCTGTTTGTTCCTTTGCGTTTTGTAAGATCGAACCGCATGTTGTGACATCAGAAATGTATAAACGGCACGGTGCGATCCAAGCAAATCTGATAATTGCTGGTGGATTGAGGACGCTCTGGCTGTCGTAATTGCAAGCTTAGTTGCATGGGTAACTACACTGCTAATGACGACTCATTAGCACGTATAGCACATGCACGTGAACCTACGGTCAATTTGAGTCGCTCAATTGCAGAGGGATTCAGTTGAAGGGTATTGTCAATGAATTCGCCGAGTGCCAATGTTGCGCAAAATCCTGCATGTTCCATATTCGCGACTAAACAGGCTTCGCCTTTCAAATCATGTGCTGTCCGCAACTCCACATCTTGCGCGGACACGACCGTGTTTAGCATTGCCACGCGCGCCTCTGCAATCGGTCCTCCATCAAAAATATCGATGAAGGAATCTACATCAAATCCTTCCGCCACCAAAATTCCAAATGGTAATTCTCCATCAGGATGTAATTGTCCCATCGCCCATTGAGCATCTTCGGCGAGTAAGGAAACGTAAATTGGTGAACGTGGCATTAATTCGGCGATGAAACTCTTGGATCTTCCACCAGTGCGTTGCTCAGCTTCAGGAAATGGCATTTTCAAGAAACGCCCACCTAATGCATTCCAAAATGGACTATTTCCAGCTTCGTCGCATAAGCCAGGATTTTCCGCGCCTATTCTTTCCGCAAACAAATGGGGAAAGTTTCTGACGAAAAGTAAGCGTCCGCGCGAAAGCAATTGTGGTGCTAGGGTCGCGCCATATTCCGGTTCGATGTAAAACGAGCTAAGCAAAGTGTGACCAGACAAGTCTTCGCATAGACGCAGCGTATGTTCTCGATTGCTGATGCCGAGTTCTTCACTCGCATGTACCGAGAATTCATTTCGATAACAGTAAAAACGCCGGTTGGCACTTGCGCTGGTGACGATGCCACTGGTGCCGACGACACGACCTGCCCGGAGATCTTCGAGAACGAAGTGGTAGATTTCATCGCCGCGCACTGGTTCGCTGCCTGCAAAGGCTTTCAGCGATCGTTCAAGTCGTTCCGCCAATCGTGTTCGGCCTGGTTTTAATGTATGAATGCCGAAAGTACTAGCTTTCGAGAAGCGCTCGATAGCATCGAGATCATCTAGTGTTGCGGGGCGTAACAGATAGTCCATGTGATTCATTGAATGTCCTCTTCGGCGTTTTTCGTCACGACTTGCGGCATGCTGTGGCGGGCGCGCTCTTCGCGCGGAGTGTAACCAAAATAATTACGGTAGGTGGTGGAAAAATGCGGGCCTGAAGTAAAACCACAAGCAAGCCCGACTTGCAGAATTGATTGCGTTGTTTGCTTCAATTGGCGACGTGCATGTTTGAGTCGTAACTCGAGATAATAGCGTGATGGAAATGTATCCATATGCTGGCGAAATAATCGTTCTAATTGTCTGCGCGACACACCGACTAATTGTGCGATATCTTCCGCTTGCAAAGGTTCGGCCAGATTGGCTGCCATCAGTTCTAACGCCTCTTTTAAGCGCGCCGATCCAAGTGCCGGTTGCGCTGATGCTGGTACCGGCTGACGTTCGTCGCTGCCACGTAATCTATCCAAACCTAGTCCCGCTGCTACCTCAGCGGCAAAAGTATTGCCATGACGCAGTTCAAGCCAATGCAAGAGTAAATCAAGCACTGCAGCACCTGCACCCGCACTGATTCTATTTCTATCGATCTCGAACAAACCCGGCGTGAATACAGTTACAGGGTAGCGTTTTATTGCATCTGCCAGAATCTGCCAATGAATGGCAGCACGGTGACCATCCAATAGGCCGTGTTCCGCGAGGATCTGTGCCGCTGTGCCACATGCACCTACCACGACCTCGCCAGTATATTGAGAGCGATGTAATCCTTGTACGAGATGCTCGCCGACGACATGGGAAATATGTTCATCGACACGTTCGTCAGCGATCAGCATGAGCAAGTCGACCTGTTGGTAATTTAGTTTGTCGAGTGATTCCGCTTTTAGTGAAATACCGCATTGCGTCAGAGCTTGCGCGCCATCTGCCGCATATTGTTCGATTTGATAAAGCAGCTCGCCACTTACTTCGTTGGCCGCCGCGAATACACTGCGTATCGCACCTAAGGCGAACAGTGAAAAACCAGGAAGCAATATCAACGAAACAGAAAAAGGCGTCGGCATGGATTCTTTCTTGGGAATGCTAGCTAGATTCTATATTCAATGACGACATCATGGACAATTCGATCGTGTTAAGCCGACAGCAGTGAGCCGCGCCGTACCGCTTGATGGCCTGCAACTTTGCTCAGACGGGTCCCAGGCGGCACAAAACGACGATTTTCGCGGGCAAAGTAAATTCCATCCACTGGCGATAACAATTGTTGCACCTCACCACTCAGCGGATCAATCAGATCGATCAGTGGGTCTCCAGCTTTGACGGTTTCGCCAAGTTCTCGCAAGTAGACGACCAGTCCGGCTGAAGGTGCGGTCAGCGGTATGCAACCAGCTAACGGAGTTGGTTCGCAGGCAGGTCGCATGGTTTGTGATAAAGGGCCGGCAATGATGCCTTGTAAGCGCAGAAAGTCGATCAATGCATTAGCATCGCGTTCAGCGACGTCGTGACTGACGTCGGTAAAGCCGCGTAACTCAACGGTCACCGCAAGACAGGCTAAAGGTATCGGAAATTCATTCCCAACCAAGGCTGCAATGTCCCACCAAATTCGTGAACAAGCTTCGTCAAAAGGGTCATCTCCGGAATTAGTCTCCAGTAAGGCGACCTGCGCATCGAGCAATCCTGCCAATGGTGCAACGCGATCCCATAATGGTGTTCCGGTATAGAGATGTAGTACCGATTCACAGTCGCAATGTAAATCGAGTACCACATCGGCATCGGCCGCGAGACGCATTAGCGCTAGTCGTTGTGCAGATAACTCGTCTATGGTGGTTTGTTCTTTCAGATAATCGCGAATCGCTGTTCGTATCAGTTTTTGGTTTGCGTGTGGATCAGAGCTTAGTTGAGATCTGACGCGCTCTAGTACCTCTTCTGATAAATTGTGAAACAGGCGATTGAAATTTTGTCCGGTTCGCAGATCAAAGCGGCCTTGGCTGGTGCCCAGCAAGGTTTGTGCGAGTCCGATCGGATTTGCGGTGGGTACTAAGATGACTTCACCAAGTAGCTGACCTTGTTGCTCAAGCTCGGTAAGCTGATTTCTCAGGTGGTGAGCGACCAGCATACCAGGTAGCTCGTCAGCATGAAGTGATGCTTGAATATAAGCCTTGCGGCCAGTTCCTTCTTTTCCAAATCGCAAAAACGGCAGCGCCCGACTAGTGCCGGCGGCAGGCGAGGGGAGGGGAATTGATATGAGTTCCATGAGAGGTTTCAGTTCCCTGTCAAATAATCAGCGGCCAGGCTAGCGAGTGCGCGTACGCCAGTCAGTAAGGCACCTTCGTCAGGATTGAAACGAGGTGAATGGTTCGGTGCCCAGTCTGCAGGGGGTGTGCCAGGCGGGTTGACACCGAGAAAAAATAACATTGTTGGGATACGTTGTCCGTAAAAAGAAAAATCCTCAGAAGTTGTGGTTGGCGGTATGTCCGTCAGAACCGCATTACCTGCTACACGGCGCAAACTTGGCAGCATTTTTGTGGTGAGGTCTGGGTCGTTCCATGTCACCGGATAACCAGCATCAATGCTCACTTCTGCTGTCGCGTTGGAAGCGAAAGCAAGGTTCTCTGCGGTACGCTTAAGTTGTGCCAGCATCTGATCGCGCACGGCGGGGTCAAAACTACGCATGGTGCCACTCATTTTGACTTCGCCCGGAACGATGTTCGCTCTTTGTCCACCATGTATAGTGCCAACGGTAATGACAGCTGGCGCAACTGTGAGATTGGTTTGCCTGCTGACGATAGCTTGCAGCCCCAATACGATCTGCGCCGCGACCACTACCGGATCGACGCCATTCCATGGTAAAGCACCATGCGTTTGGCGACCTTTGACGACAATATCAAAGGTATCACTGCCTGCCATCAAGCCGCGTGTACGTAGCGAAAGTGTGCCAGTTGGTTGAGGCGTGATGCCGACATGCAAACCGAACATGGCATCGACTTTAGGATGGTCGAGGACGCCTGCTTTCACCATGCGCTCTGCGCCATTTGCCGCATTTGCGACACCTTCTTCCGCTGGTTGAAATATCAGTTTAACGGTACCGGAAAGTTGTCCGCGCAGATCGGCGAGTACACGCGCCGCACCTAATAGCATCGCTACATGCATGTCATGACCACAGGCATGCATTAAGGCGACTTCGGTGTTGCCTTGTTTGATTCGTTGTTTCGACGCAAACGGCAGGCCGGTGTCTTCCGCAACAGGCAGACCATCCATGTCTGCACGTAATGCAAGCACAGGGCCTGGTCGGCCAGTATTGAGCAAGCCAACAACGCCAGTTCCTGCGACGCCACGACGCACTTCGTAGCCCATGCGCGCAAGCTCAGTTGCGACGAGGTTCGCAGTGCGATGTTCTTGAAATGCGAGCTCTGGATGTGCGTGTAAATCGCGTCGCCAGTTAATCACTTCAGGTAATACACGTGCCGCAGCGACATCCAGCATTGCGTGATCAAACAAACGCTGTTGTGCCATGAGGCTAGCGCTCTGCGTACATAGTGCAGTGGAAAGTATGAGCAGACAGAAATGTCGCAGGTTTCGCATAGCCATTACCATGATTTGTAGTGTGGAGTGTTCATACGTATTGGTCGCACGTCGAGTCGCGCATCAAACACTGAATAGTCTTTGCCGTCGATGCCTGTACTCTCCCAAGCACGTGTACGTTCATCCCGCCGTAACAAAAACTCAAAGCCGAGATCAGGTGCGGGATCGTCCTTGGCAGGAAGCAGGCTGAAGGCAAAACCAATGACGTGATCGAAATTGCCATCCACCAGTTGTGATAAGGCACGTTGAATGGCGTTTTCACCCAAGATGTCGGGGAAATCGAGACGCGGATTTTCCAGTTCAGGAACAAAACCAGGCTGCCTGAATTTTAGTTCTCCTTTGCCGCGCTTAGCGGGAAAAACACTGGCTTGTGCATTGGCTAAATCATAATGGTCGCCATTATCCAGATAAGAAATGCGAATATTGCTCACATTGACGGGACCTGGCGTTATCGTCGCATCACGCAGATCAATTAAAAGTGCACCGGTAGCGCCGACGATTTCGACGTCGCTGCCGCGAATCACGGCAGCGGTATTTTCATCGATGCCTAAACCAATCTTATAACCTTTAGCGAGCATGGCAGCGAGCAGGCGACCAATTCTTCCGCGTTTAAGAAAATGTTGATCAATAAAAATTTCTTCGCCAGCAAATCCTAAGCCGCGTTCTATTTCTTTACCATCTCTCAATAAGCCTTTGAGCACTAATAGCGGATTGAGTGCATCACGAAACATGACATTGCTCATAATTGCCGCACCCGCGCTCGTTCCAACTACCACACCACCACGTGCTTGTAATTCACGTACAGCTTGCAGCACTGGCGATGCCACGCCATTTGGATTGAGTACATCGGCATAACGTTCTTGCGCACCACCGGTAAAGTACACGCCATTCGCCGCGCGAATTTTCGCGACATTGTCAGGATCAGCTGCGGCGCGGCGCGCTGACTCAAGATTTTCTCCTGGCCATTGCGGTGCGATTTTCAGCAATTCTACTTGCGCACCACGGCGTCTGAGTTCATGTGCGGCATTTTCACCTGTTGCAATCGGATTTCCTGAGGAAGTCGGAATGACGACAAATTTCGCCCCCTTACCGCCGGCAAGTTCTACCAAGCGCTGTCGCAACTCGTCATTATCGCCACGCACCGCTCCCCCCATAGGAACAACGATTCCTGGTATTGGCTGGAACGAAGGTTTTGTTGAAGTTTGTTCGGCGTGTACAAAATTAGTTGTCAAATTCGCTGCGAGCAGCGCCACTATAGTTAGGGATTTCAAAGGATAGGCCTTTCGCTAAGAACTCATTGAAGCGGATGTTGCCATCAATCTGTCCTCTTCTGACATGTAGGGAGTGATCTTTGCGCACATTAGTAAATGCATGTCGCACTGTCGGAAGTTTGCAACACTCTATGCCGAACAACATTGCAAGAATGCGACACCAGCTTCTCACTGTGCGACCCAATCGAATAATAGGAAACCCAAGAAACTGAACACTGCTTACACTGAAGACGTTCCAAAGTTGCGCAGGGGCACTGCAAGCACGGTGCTTGCGTCTAATACACACATTTTCGAGGATTTTTCGCATGAAACTAGCCAGCAAGCCTGCGGCGTTGGTATTCCGCCGCTCCCGATGCACCCATGCAGTATTACTCGCTCTGAGCGTCTTGAGCACGAACGTTGTCGCACAATCTTTGCAGCGTGTCGAAGTCACAGGTTCCAGCATCAAGCGTATTGAAGGCGAAACAGCATTGGCAATCGAAACCATCAAACGCGAAGATATTGACAAGACCGGGGTGACAACGGCTGCTGAATTGCTGCAGAAGATATCTTCAAATGTTGGCGGACTCACTGATGGCACTAGCGTCAGCGATGTGATGGGTGGGCAGCGTGGATTTAACGGCGCTAATCTGCGTGGACTCGGTGTCTCTAGTACCTTGGTGTTGCTCAATGGTCGCCGACTCGCCAACTTTGCCAGCCCTGGTGATAACTCTGGTGTCGATCTGAATAGTATTCCCGCTGGCGCGATTCAGCGCGTGGAAGTGTTGAAGGATGGTGCTTCAGCGATCTACGGTACGGATGCGATGGGCGGGGTGATTAACTTTATCACGCGCAAGGATTATCAAGGTGCGGACATCAATGTTTATGCGTTAAATACATCTGAAGGTGGTGGCGGTAAAAAAACCGCTTCTATTTCTGGCGGCTTCGGTGATCTTGGAAAAGACCGTTTTAATGTATTTGGTGCTTTAGATGTTCAGCGAATGGAACGCCTTGCCACTTCAGAGCGCAAGTTTATGCAGGAATATAGCTTGCCTGATCGTTTATCACCTCAGTTATCGAGCACCTCATTTCCAGCCAACGTTGATTTAAGCGCAGCCCAGCTTGCTGCACTCAATAACTCCTCTTATTTATTTGGTTCTGGGCCTGGCGGTAAGTGGTTGCCTTCACCAGGCCGACGCGTGAGTTTTGGTAAAGCTGCCTGTGTCGATGGCAGCCCGAATGTTGTTCGCCCACTTGGCCCAGGCGGTACGGAGGGCTGTTCGTTTAATTACATGGGGGATTCGGAAGTCTATCCAAAGAGCGAAAAACAAAGTTTTATTGGTCGCGCGACTTTCTTGGTTTCGGATGATCATCAACTATTTTTCGAAGCCTTGAAGAGCAAAGCGGTGACAGCATATGCTGCGTCGCCTGCGACCTCAGGTAGCATCAACGGCACCAGTACGGGAATTTATTTGCCCAAAGATTTGCAAGCCAAAACCGGTATCACGACGCCTGTGAATTTCCGCTTTCGCTTAACTGACGCAGGACGTCGCACCACTGAGGTCACCAGTGAAAGCTCGCGTATTGTATTGGGTGCCAATGGTCGTATTGGTAGCTGGGATTACGATACGGCTTATAACCATAGCGTCAATGAAGCGACAGATCTCGATATCGATGGTTGGGTATCACGCTCTAAACTGCTGGATGGTATCGCTAAAGGTCTATATAACCCATTCGTCGCGCCAACTGATGACTCTGGCAAAAAATTTATGAACTCGATTAAGATTTCGGGGGCTGCGCGTATTTCTCAAGGCACGAGCGATAGTTTTGATGGTAAATTGACTCGCTCCTTGATGGCTATGGCGGGCGGTGATGTCATGTTGGCTCTCGGTGCGGAATTACGTCGTGAAAAAACGGAATTCACATCGACTGCTGCGTTAAAAACGAATGATGTGCAAGGCGACCGTTCCAGCTCCGATGAATTGCTCGCAGATTCATCGAATTCACGAGATATTGCTGGTTTTTACGCAGAAGTGAATGCACCATTTACCAAAGAATGGGAAGGTCAATTTGCGGTACGTTACGATCACTACAAAGGTGTTAAAGATCCACTGTCAGGATTGACTTCACAAAATCTCGATACGACTAATCCCAAGATCGCTCTTAGCTATCGTCCAAGCAAAGCGATGTTAGGTCGTGCTTCTTTCGGTACTGGTTTCCGGGCACCTTCGATTTCTGAAATGTTCTTGCCGGTGCGTTCCGGTACGATCGCGAGTTTTGTGAAAGATCCAGTTTCAGGTGAAATCGCGCAATTTGATTTGGATCGCTATGGTAACCCTTTGCTCAAACCAGAAAAGTCAAAACAATTCTCGATTGGTTTGGTTTTGGAACCTAATCAAAACTGGAACGGTAGTATTGATTATTGGATGATTCGCAAGACCGACATTATTTCAGAAATTGGCGAGCAGACTGTTTTTGATAATCCGGTTTACTACAATAATCCGAACATTGTTATTCGTGATTCCGATGGATTTGTGTCCTATTTGCAGTTTAAGAAAGAGAACCGTGGCAAGTTAAATACCTCGGGCTTTGATCTGGCACTCAACTGGCGTGGTGATGCCACTTCTATTGGTCGCTTCAGTGCTAATCTCGGCGCCACATATTTGACTGAGTATAAGTTCCAGTCCGACCCAAATTCGCCATTGACGAATGGTCTTGGTGTGTTCCGTGACGATAAGGCTGTCCAGCGTTGGCGTCATAAGCTCAATCTTGATTGGGCATATGGTCAACTTAATCTGACTTTGGGTAACACTTACTTTGCTGGGTATCGTGATCAAAATATTCCGGGCTTGGCAGATGCTGGTTGGAACGATCGTGATGTCGAAGCTTATTCCTTATGGGATTTGTCTGGCAGCTATGCGTTCACCAAGAACTTGAAGCTGCGTGCTGGTGTGATCAATCTGTTAGATACACCGCCGCCATTTACGAATCAGTCACGCTACTTCCACGTGACTTGGGATCCGACTTATGGTGATCCGCGTGGACGTTCATTCTTTGTTAATTTGCAGTATAAATTTAAGTAGATCGAATTACCTCCCCCAGCCCTTTGCGCCCCACTCAGGTGGGGCTTTTTTATAAGAGGGAAAACTGCCTGAACTGTTAGCCGGAGCTACAAGCATGAGCAACAAGCCAAGTACATTTAAAGTTCCCAATACCCTGATCATCTTGCTCTTTGGCGCGCTATTGATTGCCTTGGTGGTACCTTGGGTATCGGCAGGTTATTTTGAAAAAGGTGTTCCAATTTCGCTCGAATCTTATCGGGTCGCAGAACATAACATCAGTATTTCGGTGTTTGGTACAGGTAAGGAAATTGGCTTTCTCAACGCGCCATTTGAAGGCATGACATCAGGTAGTCGTGGCGGTTCTGCAATTGGTGTGATCGCTTTCATTCTGTTGGTCGGTGGTGCATTTGGTGTTATCAATGCGACCGGCGCAGTTGATCGTGGTTTGTTACGTCTGATTGCGATTACCGGACATCATCCACGTTTGTTGTTGGGATCTTTATTCGCTGCTTTTGCCACGGGTGGTGCTGTATTTGGCATGGGCGAGGAAACCATCGCCTTCTTGGCCTTATTGTTACCGCTGATTTTGCGTATGGGTTATCCGCCCGAAGTTGGGGTGATGATTACCTATGTCGCCAGTCAGATCGGCTTCGGTACCTCATGGATGAATCCGTTTGGAGTCGCTTTGGCGCAAGGCATCGCCAACGTGCCGCTACTGTCAGGCGCCCCTTTGCGCATTGCCATGTTCTTTATATTTGTCAGCACCGGGATCGCATTTACGCTCTGGTATGCGCAACGTCATCGTACCGAGGTTGAGTTGGGAGCCGATGGAAAAATTGCGATTCCATTGGATACGCCACCACTTGCATTTGCGGATCGATTGATCCTTGCTGGTATCGTTGCGACTATCGTCTGGATCGTTTGGGGTGTCGTCACTGCGGGTTACTTTATTCCAGAAATTGCGACTCAGTTTGTCAGCTTATGTTTCTTCGCTGCGATTGTCGCCATTATTGCCAAACGTTTGACCGCCGATGCAGCAGCCGAAGCTTTTGTTGGTGGAGCGCAGCAACTCATGTCGGCGGTGATGGTGATTTCTTTGGCGAAAGGGATCGAATATTTATTGGGGGGCGCGAATCCACACGCGCCTTCGGTTTTGAATACCTTTTTGCACAGCATGGGAACTATGTTAGAAACTTGGCCTGCGCAGATGGCGGCACAAGGTATGTTGGCAGTACAAACGATGTTCACCTTTGTGATCCATTCCGGTAGTGCGCAGGCAGCGATTAATATGCCCCTAATGTCTGGCCTTTCCGATTTGGTCGGTGTGACGCGGCAAACAGCTGTGTTGGCCTACCAATTAGGTAATGCCATGGCGAATATGAGCGTGCCAACTGGCGCAATTTTGATGGCGTCTTTAGGCGTCGCTGGCGTGCCTTGGACGCGTTGGTTTGGCATTATTTGGCGTTTCCAATTATTGATCTTGCTGATGTCAATGGCGATGGTGGCTTTTGCCGTAACGATTGGTTATGCCTGAGGAGTTTGAAAATGGATCAACAATTTCTGCATTGTTCAGTACCGATTTCTCCGGCAGTTGATGCGCACATTCCGGTTCTGCATCGCATCGACTTGATCACAGTACGTTTACCGTTTGTAAAGCCTTTTGCTACCAGCGTCCATACTTGGGCTGTAAAAGAAGCCTTGTTGTTACGACTAGAATCGGATGGCGTGGTGGGGTGGGGCGAATGTGTGGCTGATCCCGATCCTTTTTATGCCAGTGAAACGACGCAAACCGTACGTCATATTTTTAAGGAATTTCTATTGCCATTGCTGACGCCTGGACAAACCATCGGTGAGTTGCTGCAACGTTGGAGTCCTGTGCGGGGACATGGCATGGCAAAAGCGATGGTCGAAAACGCTTTGCTGGACTTGATCGCTCGACAGCAAGATCGCCCTTTGCACGCCTTATTGGGATTCTCAGAAAGGCGCATACAGTCGGGCATTAGTTTGGGCATTCAAGAATCAATTCCAGCATTGCTAGAGGCAGTGGCAGAAGCGACAAGTCGACCCTATCACCGTGTGAAGCTGAAGATCATGCAAGGTAAAGATATTGCGTGGGTGGGCGCGGTGCGCGCTGCCTATCCAAAGCTGACGCTGATGGCCGACGCCAATGGTGACTATGGCCTTGAACACGCAACACACTTGCGCCAACTTGATGCTTTTCATTTGACGATGATAGAGCAACCTTTGTCTTACAGCGATATCGTCCAACATGCTGCGTTACAAGGTGAGCTGGCTACGCCACTGTGTTTGGATGAATCGATTCACAACCTTGACGATGCCCGTTCGGCGCTGGCACTGAAGGCCTGCGGTGTCATCAATATTAAGCAGGGACGAGTCGGCGGCATGATCGAGTCGCTGCGTATTGCCGCTTTGTGCCAGCAGGCTGGCATCGCTGTTTGGTCTGGCGGTATGGATGAAACGGGCATAGGTCGCGCTTTCAATCTCCAACTACAGACTGCACCGGGCTTTAACTTGCCAGGAGACACCTCAGAAACGGCACGTTATTTTAACCAAGACATCGTTGCACCATCTGTGGTTTTGGCAGATGATGGCTTCATTGATTTACCTAAGGGGCCTGGCATAGGCGTCACTGTGCTGGAAGACCGTGTGGCGCGCTTTACTTTGGCGCGTGAGTCAATTCTTTAATAAGTTCTCGACCTCATGTGGCATCCCTTGGGTAGATCGCACACTAAGCGTGCATTTAATTGACTATTTTTTAGAGTAGGTTTTTTGATAACCATGATCGAAAAATAGTTCTGGACATGCATGGTGTTATAATGCGCCCTGTTGAATTTCTTCCACGCCTTACTCTTTGCTGACGCAACATCACAAATTTCCACCTTTGATGCAGTGTTAGACCCGCGGGAGGCACACTATGCATAACATGACCGAAACCTCTGTTCCAACGGTTGCCGAACTGGCTGCTGATACTCTTCGATTTGATTCTTTTGGCTTGGCGCCAGAAATTTTGCGCGCACTGAATGATCAGGGTTATGTGCATCCAACGCCAATTCAGGCACAGGCAATCCCTGTGGTGCTGCAAGGTCGAGATGTGATGGGCGCAGCACAGACAGGAACTGGTAAAACAGCCGGTTTTTCGTTACCGATTATTCAGTTGTTGATGGCACATGCCAATACCAGCGCATCACCAGCGCGCCATCCTGTAAGAGCATTGATTTTAACGCCTACGCGTGAATTGGCTGATCAAGTGGCAGAAAACGTGAAGGCGTATTCACGACATACACCATTGCGTGCGACGGTTGTGTTTGGTGGTGTGGATATGGCGCCGCAGACGGCAATATTGCGCAATGGTGTGGAAATTGTTATCGCAACGCCAGGTCGCTTATTGGATCACGTCGCTCAAAAATCTGTGAATCTTTCACAGACGCAGATTCTGATTATGGATGAAGCGGATCGTATGCTGGATATGGGATTTCTCCCTGATTTACAGCGCATCATTAATTTACTGCCTAAGCAGCGTCAGAATTTGATGTTCTCTGCGACATTCTCGCCCGAGATTAAGAAATTGTCGGCAAGTTTCTTAAATGACCCGGTCACGATAGAAGTGGCGCGTAGTAATGCGACAGCAGAAAATGTTACCCAAGTTTTGTATAAAGTTCAGGAAGATGAAAAGCGTGATGCAGTTGCTTTCATTATTCGTGAACGTGGATTAAAGCAAGTCATTGTATTCTCGAATACCAAGATAGGTGCCTCGCGTGTCGCGGTACATTTGGTGAAGCAGGGCATTAAGGCTACCGCTATTCATGGGGATAAATCTCAGCAAGAACGCATGGCCGCTTTAGAAGCCTTCAAACGTGGTGAAGTCGAAATTCTGGTCGCTACCGATGTGGCTGCGCGTGGTCTAGATATATCTGAAATGCCATGTGTGATTAACTTCGATTTGCCTTATAACGCCGAAGATTACGTGCACCGAATTGGTCGCACCGGGCGCGCTGGCGCAAAGGGTGATGCGATTTCTTTGCATACTGATAAAGACGAACGTTTGTTGGTTGATATCGAAAAATTGATTAAGCAAAAAATCGTGCGTTTGCAACTGGCTGGATTTATCGCTACTTCTTTGCACACAGAACGTAAATCAGCAAGTTTTGCGGATCGTCCAGAGCGTAGTCCACGCCCAGCTGAGCGTACGGCGGAACGTCCTGTGCGTAGTTATCAGCCACCACGCGAAAAAGTGGATCCATGGTTTTTGAAACCCTATGAGCCAAGTGCTAGTCCGGCGCCAAGTAAACCTTTATTGAGTAATGCCACAAACGAAGTGTTGAAACCGCAAAAGAAAGCGGCACTGTTAGGCGGGTTCGTGAAAACCAACTAAATCGAAAATGCAAATTGCTTCAATAAAAAAAGCAGAAAACAAGATTTGTTTTCTGCTTTTTTTTATTGTTAAGCCTGAGTGCTTAATGAATAGATTAATCAATAGATTCGATGGCCTTAGTAGCAGGAAATGTCTGACGACATTATCGTATGCCCATTTTGTTCGCCCACAATGTGGTCGCAACTGACCAAAACTCAGCGACGCTTGATGGTGTCGATGTGAGTGGCAGATCCAGAAATCGGGCGGCTGGAATTAAGGCGTCTTGCAAGATATCGTCATTTCCAAGATCAAATGCCACAGCGCCAGTTTGTTTGGATAGTTTTTCTCCGGCGGAATTTGTAACCACAGGTACATGCAAATAGCGTGGTGTGGGATAGCCAAGTAATTGTTGTAGGTAAATTTGTCTGGCGCTGGAATCGAGTAAATCTGCGCCACGCACAACATCGGTGATTCCCTGTAAGGCGTCATCGACCACCACGGCTAATTGATAAGCCCAAAATCCGTCAGCACGCTTCAAAACAAAGTCACCGACTGCAGAGCTTAAATCTTGGCGCTGTGGACCAAGCAAGCGATCCACAAATTCAATTTGCGCTGCCGAGCCATCAGGCACGCGTAGCCGATAGGCGCGTGCTGCTTTATTATTGGCGATACCTGCACGACAGGTGCCAGGATAAATCTGCGAATCAGATAAGCCTGCACGTAAGCGAGAGTCGGCAATTTCTTTGCGTGAACAACTGCAAGCAAATACGTGATCGGCTAATTGATCTAAGGCAGATTGATATAAAGCGCTGCGTTGACTTTGCCAAAGAATTTCTTCATCACTATGCATGCCGCAACGCTGTAGTGATTGCAAGATGGCCTGATCTGCACCGGCAACATTGCGATCGAAATCAACATCTTCTATTCTTACCAGCCAGCTTCCTTGATGCGCCTTCGCATCCAGATAGCTTGCCATTGCGGCGACTAATGAACCGAGATGTAAGGGGCCAGTGGGTGAAGGGGCGAAACGACCGCGATAACTAGACATAGTGTGATGTGATACTCAGGCAAGACAGCTAGAAAATCTCGTCTAAATCATGACTTGTGATCTAAGAAGGAAGCTCAATATAGCGCTGCCAAGCAAGGCAGCGCCACATTCTTAATTGATCTTGCTAGTTTATGCCGAGGCAGCATTTTGAACATCCTGTTCAGTAGTTTCGCGCGACAACTTTTTGCAATGCGGACAGGATTTTCCTGCAATGTACCAAGGTGATAATTGTTCGCGTGGTGTGACAACAGCGCGACAGGCATAGCATTGCGTGGTGTCGGTAGCTTCGAGCTTAGGATTGAGCGCTGTACGATAATCGAATACAAAACAGTCGCCGTGATAGTGATCCCCGCCGACTTCTTCAAAATACTTCAAGATGCCGCCTTCGAGTTGGTACACGCTGTCGAAGCCGACATTTTGCATGTGAATCGCCGCTTTCTCGCAGCGAATGCCACCGGTACAAAAGGTCACGACAGTTTTGTCATTCAGTGCTTCGCGATTCGCTTCAATGACAGCCGGAAATTCGGTAAATTTTGTAATTCGATAGTCAATCGTGTTGTCGAAACTGCCGACATCCACCTCAAAATCATTGCGGGTATCGACCATGACAACGGGCTTACCGTTATCGTCATGTCCTTGATCAAGCCAGCGTTTCAATGTCTTTGCTTCGACGGAAGGGGCGCGACCATCTTCAGGTTTGATCAGCGGCATGCGCATAGTAATAATTTCTGGCTTTAATTTGACCAATAACTTGGTGAATGGTTGACGGTCAGAAAAGCTCTCTTTCGCAACGATGTCAGAAAATCTGGGGTCGGTGTGCAGCCAATCCATATAGGCATCGATTTCATGACGTAAACCCGCCAAGAACATATTGATTCCCTCTGGTGTGAGTAAGATGGTGCCTTTTAAATTGAGCTCCTGACATTTATCGATAAAGTCTTGGCGTTTTTCAGCCGTATCGTTAAAGGTAATAAATTTATAGGCTGAAATATTGACGTAGGGTGTGTCGGAGGATTGCATGAATAATTTAAATGAGATTGAAGTAAGTCTTTGATTTGGCAGCATTATAAGACGAAATGGAGGCATTCGTCTCGCTTCAGATGGGCGGACTGCTCCTTAGACAAATCATTATGAGCAGCCATTTGATTTTTAAGCCAGTCAGCTTAGGCAATGAAGCCCAAGAGAATTACATGTCAACGATGAATTTTTAATTTGTAAAAAACCTACTTGACATGTAAAAATCGCTATTTTGGTAACGATGAATTGTCGCTTTGATGGTAAAGTCGAAAATTAACGCATAACAACAATAAATATTCGCACTGACATAATGCACCCAGAAAATTTTAATAGCGGCAGTGATCAAGGGCAAAATTTGACGACGATGGAAGCCTTCAAGCATTACGAAATTCGCCATTGTATCGATGCAGATACGCTGTCACCGGTGTATGAGGCTTGGGACACAAAACTACATCGGGTAGTTGCGATTAAGCGTCTAAGTAATCTTGGCGGTGAATTTGATGCTGTGCTCAAGCAAGCCAGAACTGCTGCTGGCTTGCTGCATGCAGCTTTTGTCAAAATTCATGCATTGGAAGAAGTCGATCACGATATTTATATTGTGATGGAAATGGTGCAAGGACAAACACTTGGTCAGTGGATGAAAGAGCATCAAGGCCAAGAAAATCTTGCCTTAATCCATATCAAGCAAATTGCTGCTGCATTGCAAGAGGCGCACACAGCCGGACTTATCCATGGCGATCTTCAACCAACGAATTTAATGGTGGATGCCGCTGGCAAAATTCGTATTTTAAATTTAGGATTCACAACACATTACGACCCACACGTGGTGAAAAATGTGGCAGAGATTGATCCGCAAGCAAGCATCGCTTATCTTGCGCCTGAGCGGTTTTCTGAGCAAGCGGCAACTGCTGCGAGTGATGTCTTTGCGCTAGGAACGATCTTGTATCAGATGCTGCTTGGAGCAACACCATTTAGCAATTTACGCGGCTTAGTCTTGGTGGCAGCGCAAGCGCAAACTGCGTCTGAACAATGGGCTTGGCCAACATCGGTTTCGTCAGCCTCGCGTGATTTAATTTTAGGTATGACCAAGCGTGATGTCAGCAAGCGTCTTAACTGGCAGCAAGTGCAGGATGAATGCCAAAAATTGGTGGTAAAAGAATCTCCGTCCAGCAGTGTGAGTCAATCGAAAATCCATGCGCTACAGTTGCATTTAGACGCACAAGCCCGCCGTCGTCGCTGGCGTTATGGCTTGGTGTTGGCTGGTTTGCTATGCGTTGGTGGCATGGTGATCTGGCAGGCCAAGCCAAATTGGGCGCAAATCGCAAAGGCACTAAAGCCTTACTCAGAATCGGTAGAGCTAGGACAAGGAATGCAAGCCTTGGCGATGTACGATAAGCTAGGTAAGTTAGATGAAGCGACTGCACACTTTAATACCGTGCTGGAGCACGACGCGAATAATGCGCGTGCGGCGGCAGGGTTGTCGATTGTGTATAGCTATCGCTTGCGCAGCAATAGTCGAGATGTTGTGTGGCGCGGACGTGCTTTGGCAAGTGCCCAGCAAGCGATCAATTTGAATCCTGATTTGGCAATTACCCAAATTGCTTACGCGTTGGCGTTAGACCCGCACGGTCAATTTGATACGGTGATGGCTGCAGTGCAAAAAGCTAAAAAAATGGAGCCGAATAATTTATTGGCTTGGCAAACTGAGGTACGTACATACTTGATCGCGCGTCAATTTGAAGCAACTATAAAAAGTGCAGATTCCGCTTTAAAGCTATTTCCGAATGATTGGCTAATTCCCAACTTGAAGGGGATCGCTTATATGAATCAAGCGAAATATCAAAATGCCGAAGCTATATTCAGGGGAAATGTTAAAACGCATCCCGATGTGATGCTCTCTTATAATTTTTTATCAATGGCGCTGGAATATCAGGGTCGTATAGAAGAATCTTTGCAGGTATTGCAGCAAGGCTTGCAGGTCCGTTCTGATGTGAATTTATATGGGCGTTTGGGTGAAATTAAGTTTAGTCAAGGCGATTTTGTGGCGGCTGCAGACGCACAGGAAAAAGCGGCCCTCGGCAATCCGCAAAACTATGAAAATTGGGTTGGTCTCGCCAATGCTTTGATTCAGTTACCTGATAGAAAGGTAGATGCAAGAAAAGCCTATGAGAAGGCACGCAAATTGCTAGAGGATAGGCTGGAGCAACGTCCGAGTGATGGATGGCTGATGGTAACAATCGCAATGATTCATGTACGTCTTGGTGAGGGAAAGACATCACTTCCTTTATTGGATAAAGCATTGGCACTTGCACCAAATAATCCAGATGTACATTTTCAAGCTGCTTGTGCATACGAATTAATGGGGTTGCGAACTAGTGCGTTAGCAGAAATCGACAAGGCGAAACAATTAGGTTTTAGTGAGGCAAAGATTCGTAGCGAACCGATTTTGAAAGAGCTACTTAAAAATATGTAACAGTTGGAAATTAAAGGTAATGACCACAAACAAATACGCTCAATGTCGCTTTATTGGATATGCAATACCAACCGGACCTAGTCAAGATAAATTAATTTTGTCGAAGTATTTGGTGGGTAATTATCTTGGCGCGACAGATGTCTTACAAGACTTATCGGCGCGTATCGCGATCTTAAAAAATGCAGTCGATACCGCTAAACAGGCATTGCCGGCCGATGAAGACACGCAATTGGTGAATAATATTTTCATGGCGCCCGAGTTTTATTTTCATGGCCCTTTGGGACCCTATATTTATCGTCATGTAGAGGAAGATCCGGCTGAACTTGCTTTGAAATTGTTGGCGAAGACTTTCAATCCTCAGGACTATCCTAATTGGACTTTTGTGTTTGGCACGATGATCAGTGCGAAAGTCGCCAATATCGATGCGGTGTTTCAGTCACCTGCGGTACAGATGCGTAAGCGCTTGGTGGAAAGTTTAGCTCTGAATGCAGAAGCTGAGTTTGGTAATGCGCGCAGTGTTACCGAGCAGATTTTGAATAATACAATTACCGACTTACGTGTGAATCCTGCGGTTGAAGTACGTGACCGCGCTTTAGTGTTCAGCAATTTGGGTCTGCAATTACCAGGTAAATCCCAAGCACATCAATCATTAACGACCGAGAAGTATTTCCTGTCACCGATTGATTTTGTTTTGTTTGAAACCAATAATCAAGATGTTATTACCGAAGAAATGGTGGCTTATCCGTACATCGATTTATCCGATGGCGATGTGAAGAAACATGTGCATGATAGTCACGCAATTTTTAGCCAGAATTTTGGAGAAAATAATGTTCCATCTACGGTTAACTACGGCATAGAAATTTGTCTCGATCACGATGACGCGCGACTCAGAAAAAACATGAATCGAGAGAATTTGCCGATAACAAATACCACGCTACAAATCCAACTAGTACCTTCGAGTGGATCTGTGATCATGCAGCAATGTGTGGTTGTGGGGGCAAACGGATTTGTCTTTAATGTTGATGGCTGGTGCGCACTCGATAATAGCGTTACACCACAAGCCGATAATGTGGCTGGTGTACAGTCTGTCTATACCAACTATACGTCGACGCAAAATGGAACCCAGTACAGCGCGCATACACAATTGGCACAAGTGAAGAATCCGGCACAAGGTTGTGACCCGAATAAATATCCAGCAGATTTTCAATTTTTGAGCACTGAAAACGTGATTAGCTTGAATGTTTCTGAGCCGATTTTAGAGGTAGGAAGTTTCAGTGATTATTTTGCTGGCGGTTATGGCTCGATACAAATTTATGGCGGAAATATTCCTTATGATTTGTTATCTGAAGAAATTCGATGAAGAAATTAAATAGAGTAGTCTTTTGATTTAATTAATTTGATTTACGAGCATAGCGGTAGCAGAAATGAGTAATTAGAAGTAGTAGTGTCAGCGAGGATGTATCTTATTTTTTATTGTGATTAAAAGGAAAATGAAATGAATGCAGTGGAATTTCAAAACGCATCACTAGCGATGACAGGTTCTCAAACTATTGAGAACGGACCGACGTCCGTTGGGTGCTCTCAAACTTGTGATACTGGACCAACGTCCTCGGGATGCTCTCAAACTTGCGACGGGCCAACGACGGTTGGATGTTCTCAAACTTGTGATACTGGGCCAACGTCCTCAGGATGTTCTCAGACATGCGATGGGCCAACGACGGTTGGGTGTTCTCAAACTTGTGATACTGGGCCAACGTCTTCGGGATGTTCTCAGACATGCGACGGACCAGAGACGGTTGGGTGCTCGCAAACTTGCGATACTGGACCTACGTCTGTGGGATGTTCTCAAACTTGTGCTTCAGAGCTTATGTCCTCCCGTCAAAACTTTGTCGCACCTGCTCAGAATCGACATCAATCTCAAGCGTTTCAAGCGGCACCTGCTTTCCTCTGTTAATCGTTATGTGAAGACCTGTTTGCTATCCTTGGTTTTTAGTGGGTAAATAGGCATTGCCTAACACCTGGTAAAACCCGAAGCAAAAAATGCTTCGGGTTTTCTATTTGTTTCGAGTGTTTCATGTGCTTTGGGTATTTCAGTTTCTATTTTTTCATGAATCTATGTTTTTAACCGCAGCCAATCTAGTCCATTATTTAACTGCCCGAGGTTTTGTTTCACCCTGTGATGTAGTTGATGGACAGTTCAGCGTGATCGAGGCGGGCCAGCATAATCGTAATTTTAAAGTTTTGTCCGGCGCACGTGGCGGAATCTTTGTGAAGCAAATTCAGGCCATCGATAGGCTTGCGCAAAGTTCGCTCTTAAAGGAGGCGCAGGTCTATCGATTGGCGCAAAAATTTCCTGAATGGGCGGCATCGATGCCGGTATTGTTGGACTATGATCAGACCAGACATAGCCTGATTTTTGAGCTTATATCTGACAGCCAAAACTTGCGTGAATACTATTATCAGCAAAATACTTTCCCCAATTCACTGGCCGGTTTATTGGCAGAGGCACTGAGTTGTTATCATCGACTTTCATTTGACGTGAATGCATTGGATGCGACGATTCCTGATTTGCAAAAGAAAATCCCTTGGATTTTTACTTACTATAAAAAATCTTATTTTCCACCAAAGTCGTTGAGTGTCGGTGCTGTGCAATTTGCAGAGCTTCTTCGTAGTAAGCCAGCACTCACTGAGCATTTGGACAGATTATTCGAAACATGGCGTTTTGAAACTTTGATCCACGCTGATTTGAAGTGGGATAACTGTTTGATTTATCACGATGCTGGTCAGCCGAAATTAAAAGTGATTGATTGGGAACTGGTCGAATTTGGCGACAGACGTTGGGATGTCGCTTCGGTATTTCAGGCCTACCTGTCACATTCGATCATGCGCCACTACCGAGATCAATCGCAAAAGCGCGAACAACTTTTACAACATACTGTCGATAGCATGCCAATGATGTTTGCCAGCATTGACACTTTCTGGCGAGCGTACTGCGATGGTATGCAACTCGCTGTGCAAGACCGTCCATTACATTTACTGCAGTGTTTGGAGTTTTCTGCGGTCAGAATGTTGTGTACCGCATTTGAATCCTTGCATGGTGCTGCGGAAGTGAGCCAACACGCGCAAGCTTTGGTGGAATTGAGTCAACAGATTTTAGATGCACCTGCACAAGCGGCAGTGAATTTGTTTGGTTTTGCGGAGGAAAATTAATGAAGCAAAATCCAGAACGAAACACTGCGTCAATCTCTGCGTATCCTTTGCGTGCGCAATTAGAGAAAATCTGTCAAAGCGTGCAGATAGAAGCTATTGATACTTTCACTTTGGCGGGAGCACAGTTTGTCATACATTCCGCTTCTCAGATCCCGACTAACGAAGCACCTACGAGTCACGCAGCTTCGACTTTGCAATTGATTGAAAAATTAGCCGGCCAACTTTATGAGCGTTGTTACGTACGTCATTTATACAGTGCTGAATACGCGTCGGAGGAAGACAGTAACGCAAAAAATCTCGACGAAAATCTGACAACTTTATTCCATGCCGCCAATGATAATAAAGATGGCTGGGATCCCGGCTGGCAAATTTATCAGACCGGTGGTGAAGGGCGATTGTTTGTGCAAAAAGGGGATCGCAGTCGCGCTGTGATGGCGGGTGAATATAGCACCTATAAATGGCCGGGCGTCGCGCCAGTGGCTGGAGATTTTGTCAGTGTGCGTATGTTTGCTGGCAGTACCGATGTACAACCTAGTTTTTTCTTCGCCTTTGGACGTACTTTGTCGGATCAGTTTGATGAATATGCGTTGGTACGTTTTTATTTTCATGTGAGTGCGGAGCAAGCACCCAACTTGATGGCGCAAATCACTGCCAGTCTCAATCGTTATCAAATCCCGTTTAAGTTCAAAGCCTTGGTACAAGCACAGTTATACACGCGCACCGATGCCGCAGTTTTGTATATCGCACGACGTTATTACCAGATTGTGGCGACACTGATTATTGACTTGCAGCGAGAAGACTGTATCTATTTGAAAGAGGGTAATCCCTTGTTTTCACGTACGCTGATTCCCGGTGTGGGCATCGCAGAAGATCCTAAAGCGGGAATGAGTTTCGGGATGCATCGTTGTAATTTGTTAGCCCAAGGATTTGTGAATGCTTGGCAGTTGGGCAAGCAAGATGGTGAGACAAAAATCCACGCGATAGAGGAAGTGTTTGTAGCGCATCAACTTGATTTGGATCGCGCTTATTTGAATCCTGGCTCCACGGATATTTTCGAAACCCAATTATTTGATAAAGAAACACAATGGTAGAGCGAGTCGATCTGAAGTCTGCTGAATTGAATTCCATACACCATTCCTTGTATTTGGAAATCGCCAATCGTCTTGGCAATGCCTTATGTCGTGATGCGGTTTGGGATCAAGCACGATGTAATTGGTTGGGCTGGGCACAGGAAATGCACGGACAGCGCATGAGTCCTGTATACAAGGCTTGTGGCGCGGATTTGTATGGTGGCACTAGCGGTATCGCTTTATTTTTGGCAGAGCTTTACCAATTCACACATGACCGTCAACAATTACGTACTATCGAAGGCGCGGTGAATCAGGCGTGGTCAATTTATGCACGATTGCCGGTGAACTCCCAGCACGGATTTTATTCAGGTGCTACCGGAATAGCATTTGCTTTGATACGAATTGGTGAATTGTTACAGCGTGATGTGCTGATCGAGCGTGGGTTTTCCATCTTGCTCAATTTACGCGATGTTCCTTTAGACGTAAAAAATATCGATGTGATTTCTGGCAGTGCTGGTGCGATTCCGGCATTGCTGTATCTCGCTAAAAAATATCAGCGTGAAGAGCTGACTGAGTTTGCGCAGTTGCACGGACGCCATTTGCTGCAACTCGCTGAGCATGGTGAACATGGTTGTTCATGGTCCACCATAGGCGCTGCGGTGCAGTCGAATTTGACTGGACATTCACACGGCACAGCAGGAATCGCCACGGCTTTGTTGGAATTGTATGGCGTCACGAGAGATGTGGAATTTCTGAATATTGCGCAAGCAGCTTTGCGTTATGAGCGCCATTGGTTTGACCAAGGGCAATCCAATTGGGCAGACTTACGTCGATTCGCCCAACGTGGGCAAATAGGTCAAGTCGGCCAAGACGGCATCACTTGCAGTATGGCTTGGTGTCACGGTGCGCCGGGGATAGGATTGTCGCGAATCAGAAATCGGCAACTGTTGATGCAAACATCCAACGCGGAAACAAGCGACTCAGGCGCAATTGAGCAAGACTTGGAAGCTGCTTTACATTCAAGTTCTGCTGCCTTGATGCAGGCTTGGTTGCCAGGTAAGCTTAATTATTCTTTATGTCATGGTGCGGCTGGCAATGCAGAATTGATGATCATGGCGGCAAAAGAATTGCAAGATCCTGCGTTGATGGCGGTCGCAGAAAAAGTGGCGCAAGATGGTCATAACTTTTATGTCAAACAAGGTCTGCCTTGGCCTTGTGGCAATGGTGGTGTGGGCGAATCGCCAGGATTAATGCTAGGTACGGCAGGAATCGGCTATTTTTATTTACGCATGTACGATGTGCAAAGCGTCCCATCTATCTTATTGCTTGGGGCTGAATGAGAGGAATCTTGGCTGAGGTGTTGCTTTCGTATTTTTTGCGTTGTGAAAAATGTGCAGCAAGTTGTTACGATAAGATCAGCAAGCATAATTCGAGGTAGAATCAAACGCTGATCAATCTGCTCAGCGCTCAGGCTGAAATACATGCATGTTTGCCTCATCTGCTCAGTTCCAATTGCCCGAGAACTTACAACACTATCGCGTTGATGCTTGCGTTTTGAATACAAGTTTGCTGAGTGTTTATCAGGCATGGGATAGTAAGTTACAGCGTGCAGTGTCGATGCATATTATTCGCCAACAGCCGCTACACCCCGAGATCCCATCCAGCCCAGTTATTCTTGGTAGTAATGATCAGGATATCTTATACCTGCAGCGGGCGCGCCAGGGAGCTGCTTTGCAACATGCTGCTTTTATCCGTATTCACGCTTTAGAAGAGTTTGATCATCAATTGATCTTGATTACAGAAGCAGTCAAGGGAGAATCTTTCGCAAGCTGGATACAGCAACATGCAGGTCAACGAGCAATCGCTCTCAAGCAGGTGATACATCTCGCCTCTGCCATACAGGAAGCGCATGCTGCAGGTTTAGTCGTTGGCGATTTACGTTCTGCAAATTTGTTAATGGATAACGCAGGAGTTGTGCGTGTTCCCAGCCTCAGTTTGGTTTTGCATCAAACGACCACCTCCCACAGATTAGACCTGACTGATGATCCGCACGACGAACTGCGCCATGATGTATTAGCTCTTGGACTATTGTTGTTTGAAATGATGACTGGGCAGATGCCAGATCTGTCGCGAACATCTTTGCAGGATGCAGTATTTCCTTGGCCTGAAAAACTGCCGCAAGATCTGCGTGAACTTATTGTCGCAATGACAGATTTGCAGCAAGAGCAGGGTCTTAGTTGTCAGCAAGTCGCAGAGCGTTGCCGTCATTTGCTCTCGCAAGACTCTTCTTCGTCTAGCGCTGCCCAACTAGACTTGCGTCATTTGCAGCAAGAATTTTTGCATCAAGAATTACAACGCAGTCAGCGCCAACGTCTAGGCTACTGGGGCATGATCGCCGTGTTGATGGTGTTGATCGTGGGTGTCAGTGGATGGCAACTGAGACCTTATTTTCCTCAGTTAGTCAAATATCTGACGCCTTATTCCGAATCGAATGAGATGGCGCAAGCTGCGCGTAATTTAACTGAATACACCTATAAAACCGATGCAAAACTGCTTGATGTTGCGGAAGCGCATTTGAAGAAAGTCTTGGAACGCAACCCAGAACATGCAGCCGCTGCGGCCTATATGTCGATTTTGTATTTGTCCAAATACAATGCCGAGAAGCGTGATGAAATCTGGTTTCAAAAAGCCAAAGCTAGCGCGCAACAGGCAATGGCACTGAATGCTGAGTTGGCGATGAGCTTGGTTGCGAATGCAAGAATCTTGCAATGGCATCATCGTCTTGAAGAGGCGTTGGCGATGATAGTGCGGGCACGCCGTCTCGATCCTGAAAATTTGTTGTCTTGGCATACCAATGTCAGTATTTTGCTGGAGATGCGGCGTTTTTCAGAAGCGATACCGTTGGCGATGCAAGGTGCTAATCAGTTTCCCTTGGATCGCTACTTGCTCGACTTGCAGGCAGGCATGTATGTGAGTCAGAAAAAATATGCCGAGGCTGAGCGTGTTTTACAAAAGAGTTTGCAGCGTCAACCAGATTCACCGTTGGCCTATTCATTATTAGCGGAATGTCTAACAGCGCAAGAACGCAATGCAGATGCCTTGCAAGTGATTCAACAGGGTTTGCAAGTGCGTCCGAATGCGAATCTGTATGGCGCGTTGGCGAATGCTAAGTTTCGCGTTGGGGAATATGCTGATGCTGCCGATGCATTTGCACAAGCTGTGTCACCGGACAAGGGTATCGCAGGCAGTTATCTGCGTTGGTTCGAATATGCAGAGGCACTAATGTGGGTTGCAGGGCGTGAGCCAGATGCTAAGCGAGCTTATCAGCGTTCTTTAGAATTATTGGATATACGCTTTAACCGCTCCCCTGATGATGAAACCCTGTTGTCGATCAAAAGCATGATCATGGCGCGACTCAATGATTTTTCCCAAGCCAGAGTGTTAGCGAAGCGTACAATGGCCCTTCAATCTGAAGATCCGTACGTGCATTTTTGGCTGGCCTATACGTTTGAATTGTTGCATGAAAGGGAGCAAGCATTAGCCGAAGTGAAACTATCAAAACATTTTGGTATTCCTATGCGTATGTTAGATACGCATCCGGGTTTGCGTGATTTACGGGCTGATTCGCGCTACGCGGGGTTGTGATAGTCGTGATAAAAACTTTTCCATGCTGATGCATGTTGCTTGTTGTTCTGAGCGCGAGTCTACGTGTTTCTGTATTGAAATTCGTTTAGAATACAGAACGTAGTCTTTTCAACCGGATTTAGTTATTACTCTTCATGTCAGCAAGCAAAGACAATGCCTCACAACCTGAACAATTATTGCACTATCAACTAGGTAAAAGCTTGGGTGAGGGTGGGTTTGGGCATGTCTATCAAGCTTGGGATGCTAAGTTACATCGGCAAGTCGCTATTAAATACTTAAAAAATATTGCGGCCAGTGTCGATCTGATGAAAGAAGCGAGGCTGGCTGCATCTTTGCAGCATGCTGCATTTGTGAAAGTGCATGCCTTAGAGCAGACCGAAGACAGTCAAGCAATTGTGATGGAATTAGTACCTGGTCGTACCCTACGGCAGGTACTTGAAACGCAGACTCCAAGTATTTCTCATGTCATCGATATTGTTCTGCAAGTGGCGCAAGCGATGCAAGAAGCGCATGCCGCCGGATTGGTTCATGGCGATTTAAAACCTTCCAATTTGATGCAAGAGCCAAGCGGCGTGGTGCGCATTCTTGATTTTGGTTTAGCTATTCAGGCAGATCGAGATGTCACCACTTCGCTGGTGCAATCTGATCCGCAAGGAACCATTGCCTACATGGCTCCCGAGGTCTTGACTGGAACTAGTTTACGTCCTAGTTCTGATATTTATGCACTGGGTGTCATCTTGTACGAGATGTTGACCGGTGCACGTCCATTTGCCAATTTATCTGGTTTGGCATTGGCCGCAGCCTTAATTCAATCAAATTCTGATCAATGGCCATGGCCAGATCATTTGCCACAAGTTCTGCGTCAATTAGTTCGGGCAATGACAGCACGTCAGCTTGAACATCGCGTCGCCAGTATGCAAGAAGTCGCGCATCAGTGTGCACAAATTGCCGCGATTGATGCGCCGTCTTTAAATTCTGGAACATTCAATTTGGCGGCGCTCAATTTGACATTGTCGACCATGCCGCCACAAACGAATTCGACGATGAGTTTGAAGCGGGTCTTGCAACGCTGGCGAATGTTGTTTGCTATTTTGTTGACTGTCGCGGTGTTATTTGGTGTGTGGTATTCGCAACCGTATTGGACACAATTACGTTCCTCGATGGCGCCGTATTCCGAAGCGCGAGAAATGCAACAAGGTCTAGAGGCATTTTCGAATTTTGATCGATTTGATATGCTCAATCGTGCAGAACAACATTTCTTGAAAATCTTAGAGTATTCACCTCAGCACGCTGCCGCTGCCGCCAGTCTTTCCATGGTGTATAGCTATCGCTATTTACAAGATGAAGAAAATCTCTACTGGTTGGACAAAGCGCAGAGCCTCGCGCAAAACGCGGTGAAATCCAACGATTTTCTGGCATTAAGTCACGTCGCGAATGCAAAAGTGCTGGGATTGAAAGATCAATTTGATGCTGCTTTTGCGGAAGTCGAAAGGGCGATTGCACTCGATCCGAATGGCGTATTGGCTTTGGGTGTGAAGAGCGAGCTGTTAATTCGGGCACAACGTGCGGATGAAGCTCTAGGCTTTTTAAAGCAGGCAATTCAACGGTTTCCTTCCGAACGTTTGTTCGCTGACCTGATGGGACAGATTTATCTTTTAAAGAGCGATTACAAAGCGGCGGAGGTAGCGTATGGCCTTAGCTTGCAAATCAAAGCGGATGGAAGTGCTGCGTATCTGGGTTTGGCCGATGCCTTGATGATGCAAAATCGCGTCGAAGAGAGTCTGCAAACTTTGCGAGCAGGGATCAAGCTTAAACCGGGTGCTGAGCTGCACAAAGCATTGGGAAATAGTTTGTTTTCACGCGGTGATTATGTGGGTGCTGCCAGCGCATTTGAAAGTGCAGTGACGGCAGGCAAAGGTAATCCGGATGATTATTTAGCCTGGGCAAAGTTAGGCGATACCATGTCATGGCTGCCTGGAAAATCCGATGTTGCTAAAACAGCTTATAGTCGTGCTCGGAATCTATTGCAACCACGTATGAAAAATAATCCAGACGATGCAGATTTGCTGTCGCGCATGGGTTTGTATACCGCGAAGTTAGGTGAAAATGCAGAAGCTTTTATGTATATTCAAAAATCACTTGAACTCGCTCCTAATAGCGCAGAAGTACAGTTCCGCGCAGGTGTCAGTTTAGAAATGATCGATATGCGGGCACCGGCTTTGGTGGCAATTGCACGCGCCAAAGAATTGGGTTATTCCGTAAAATCCATAGAGTCTGAGCCAGAATTAGTCAGCCTGCGACGCGACCCTAAATACTTACGTTAGCGTGTTGTGCAAGGATCTCTTTGATGCAGTGGTGGATAGGCGATAGCGTCTTCGTATTTTCGACGATATCGGTAAATTGGATCGTGCTAATTCAAGGACATGAGATATTACGGCTTCATTTGTACGCAAAGGCCCCTTAGGTTTCTTGGGGTCTCTGCTTTTCTTACTTTTCCCTGCTGTTAATCAATCATCAATTAATCAATCCAGCCCAAGCCTTTTAAATGTCGGCGTAATGCTTCGCTCGGTGTTTTCAATTGCGCAGCACATTGTTCGACATGATTGTTTGCTGCTGTCAGATATTCTCGAATCTCTTCCGCAGGAATTTGTTCAACCCGGCGAATCTGCGAATTTGCTTCGATCAATTTGTACATCGATGGACGTGAAATTCCTAAATCGTCAGCAGCATATTGAATAGTCCAACCGTGTCTATGCATGGCGTCAACCACATCTTGCTCTGTTAAATCGCGTAATTTTTTACGTTCAATATGACTGTTTTCAGTGGATGTTGCTGGTGGTGTTATCACCACTGGCGCTGTGACATTGTTCTGTGCTTTACGTAACTCCGCGCTGGCTGGTGGTGTATTCTTTGGGCTCTCCACCATATTCGACAGATGTGGATATTCACCCATCTGTAAAGAAAGTAAGGCGCGTTTTAAGACATTGCTGAGTTGGCGTATATTGCCAGGCCAATCGAAATTAAGCATATCGCTGATTAAACCAGGTGGAATTAATCCCAGATTTACTTGTGCAAAATCTGCACGCTTCGATAGATGGTTGATTAACAGACCGATGTCTTCACGTCGACTGCGTAGTGGTGGAATGCGAATGATGAAACTTTCTAAACGACGCACTAAGGCGTGGTTGAAATTGGTGTGATACAAATCTTGATCGGTTGCGGTGATGAGCCTTGCGGTAGAGCGCGCATCTCGGGTCGCACCTAAAGGACGATACTCACCGTTTTCTAAGACACGCAACAGCATAGGTTGTACTGGCGGTGGGGTATTGCCGATCTCGTCTAAAAAGAGGGTTGAATTTTGTGCTTCACTAAAGTATCCATCACGACTGTTTTGCGCACCTGTATAGGCGCCTTTGTTGGCGCCAAACAAATCCGCAGCAGCCAAAGACTCGTTCAATGCGGCCATATTAACCGAGACCATTTTTGCGGCTGCTCGTTTGCTTAAATTATGAATTGCCTGTGCCGCGACTTCTTTACCTGTACCTGTTTCGCCCAGCAGCAAAACGGTGTTGTCGTTGGTTGCCGCTAAACGAATTAAATCTCTGGTCAAGATCGCGCTACTGCCTATCCCGATAAAACCATCAACAGGATTATGTTTTGGCAGACAACGCATCCAGTGCAGGCAGATAAAAACTGCGCGACCTAGCGTGATGATGATGCCAGTGTCAACTTGTTCGGGACTAAGATAGCTAGGCGTTTTGATTTCTTCACCGTTCACTTCCACAACCATTCGACTATTCGGTGGGCAGATGGTGATTCCATCGCTATTGTCACGCACGATGCGTAAAGGATCGCGAGAGACGCCACCATGACCAATCGGCAGAGCATCACCATGCATAGGGCGAAATACCGGAGAGAAGCGACTCAGCTCTATCACTTCTGCTTCAGTATTGCCGATGAATTGCTCGCCAATTCGGGTGGGGTCTGGATGCCAAGCAATCGTCAGGCTGAGTAAAGGACGACTATTGGCCGTGGTAAAGGCCAGTGGCGAGGTGATGGTGTAATCAGCGTTAGACATTGGAGATAACGTAAAAAGCGGTTAATTGGTTTAGCAAAATCTTCATTTACGTGTAAAAAGAATTTTACATGTAGTGAGAACTGCGCTTCGATTTCCGGAAAATAGCATCAAAAATGGTATTTTTCACACCAGTAATTTTAAATTTCGTAGCTTTAATTTTATTAAGATGAATGCTGTTTCATATATGTATCAGCATTCTAGCGGCATCATAAGTTTATTTCATGTCTTTCCTGTAAAAAACGACAGATTGTTGCGTAATAAAAAGCTGGCACGTGATTTGCTCAAAGCTATTGATACATGGAAAGCCATGTTGAGCGCCCAATTAACATTTGGGCGATATTGACTAAATCACTTGGGTAGCAAGCAAATTTATGGACGTTCAGAGTACGACGCACATTGATAGCGATCTGAAATCAGTTAAGACGCAGTTTCCTGATGTTCTGATTTTGGGTGGTGGTCCTTCAGGCAGCGCGGCTGGCATTGCGCTGCTCAAGCGTGGTGATATCGATGTCATGATGATAGAGCGTGATGACTATGCTGAACTCAAATATGGCGAGTCGCTATCATCTGGAGTGCGCTCGACTTTGGAATATCTGGATGTTTGGCAAGCTTTTTCTCAAGGTCAAAATTTGACGCCCTTCTCGAGTCAGGTCACTTGGGGCAATGAACAGCAGCGTCGTTTAGGCTATATGTTCACGCCGCATGGAACTGGCTGGAATTTAGATCGTTTAAGTTTTGAACGTTTATTGGCAAATACCTTCGTCAAGCGCGGAGGCAGATTAGTTTGTAATACACAGGTAATTACTTGTGAGCGCCAGGCGAGTGGTGGTTGGTGTGTCACGGTGAAATCTCATCAACAGGAAATGCAAACGATTTTCTGCAAATACATTATCGATGCTTCTGGTCGGCGCGGTGTGATGCGTACCAACTTGAACCTCGCGCTGACGGTGCATGATAGGCTGATTGGTGTTGCTTGTATTGGAACTCTGCCAGAAACCAATAGCCGCGTGATTGAAAGCCAGGTTGAAGCATGTGAATATGGTTGGTGGCATTTGTCACCGATGCCCGATAATCGCGTTTCTGTAACTTTAATGACAGATCCTGACATTGCGCACAAAATTCAAGTTTGTAAGCCCGAAGTCTGGAATGCATTATTGAGCGCGATGCCATTTATGGGTAAATTAGCCGAAGAATTGGTGTTCCCTGATAAACCGCGCTCATTCCCTTGCTTCTCATCCTATTTACAAGAAGCGGGTGGTAAAGACTGGGTTGCCGTCGGTGATGCGGTTGCATCTTACGATCCAATTTCGTCGTCGGGCATACCGCGTGCTTTAGCCAGTGGCATACATGGTGCATTTATCGCGGTTGATCAACTTTTCTCCAGCGGCGATTTACTGACGACCTACGCAAATGCGATTCAGCAAGACTTCAAACAATTTTTGCAAACACAGTGGCAGTATTATCAGCGTGAAACGCGTTGGCCTTTAGCGACGTTCTGGGCACGCCGTCGCGCGGTGATCGCGATATCGAAAGAAGCGACGGTATTTGCAACGCATTACTTTGAACAAAAACTGGCTCCTAATCCAACCCATATGAAAGCAAATGAATTGCAAGATTTGTGGTTGTTATGTGAGTTGGGAAAGCCACTGAAAGACGTAATTGCCGGATTCGTTCAGAGACATTTGCATTTGCCTGAGCAGAAAGTGTTGCTGGGCTTGCAAGAGTTGATTGAGCTAGGATATTTGGAAATTGCTAACGAGGATGAAGAAGATCGGGTTTTTTTTAATACAGAACGCTTGTATTTTGATTGAATGAGAAATATGCAACACGATTAAGCATCATTCAGCAAGGTGAAGACAGCGGACTTAAGCAAAACAGACGCGACCTTGCTGGGTTTACCTCTCTTTAAGTCCTAGCATAACCTGTCTTCTTGCGATTTTGCGCTTAACCGGGTGTGATTGAGGGCAATCTGATCAATCCGCTTTGGTCTTGCATGGCACAAGCTAGTTAGGTTTGTCTTCCAAGCAAGCTGCAACACGGTAAAATAGCGAGATGAATACAGAACTCGCTCTCGCTTCCCCCATGTCATCCAATTCCTCTGCAGACGTCGATCGCGTTGCTTCCGCTTATCCCCATTTCGTGCATTTACGTATGCACTCTGAATATTCCATCGTCGATGGTTTGGTGCGTATAGATGATGTGGTTAAAGCTGCTGTGAAAGACAAGCAAGCTGCGCTCGCCTTGACCGATTTGGGTAATTTATTTGGTTTAGTTAAATTTTATAAAGCAACCCGTGGCAAAGGTATCAAACCTGTCGCCGGTTGCGATGTGTGGATCACGAACGACAATGATAGAGATAAGCCATCACGGCTATTATTGTTGGTGAAATCACGTCATGGTTATTTACGTCTGTGTGAACTGCTAGCACGCGCTTGGTTAGAGAATCAACATCGTGGTCGCGCCGAAATTAAATTCGAATGGCTGCAAGAACTGTTTGAAAACGACAGCGAGCAGGGCTTGATTGCCTTGTCAGGCGCACATTTTGGTGATGTCGGGATTGCCATCGATAACGGTAATTTTGAATTGGCGGAACGCAATGCCCAGCGTTGGGCGAGTATTTTCCCGAATCACTTTTATATTGAAATCCAAAGAGCTGGCCAGCCGAATATGGAGCCGCACGTCAAGCAAGCGGTAAAGCTAGCGCAGCGTTTGAGCTTGCCTGTGGTTGCCACGCATCCTATTCAGTTTTTAAGCAAAGACGATTTCACCGCGCATGAAGCACGGACTTGTATTGCCGAGGGTGAAATGCTGGCGAACGGTAGACGTGCGCGTAAATTCAATGATCAGCAATGTTTTAAATCGCGCGAAGAGATGTTGGCCTTGTTTGCTGACATTCCTGGCGCGCTCGCCAACTCCGTAGAAATCGCTAAACGTTGCAATTTGAAATTGGAACTCGGCAAACCGAAGTTGCCAGATTTCCCTACGCCAGAAGGGATGACGATCAATGACTTTCTGGTGTATGAAGCGAAGCGGGGTTTGGAATTCCGTTTAGAAAATCTTTTCCCCAATCCTGAAAAGCGCGAACAACACCGTGAACGCTACGAAGCGCGTTTGAAGTTTGAAACCGACACTATTATTAAAATGGGTTTCCCCGGTTACTTCCTGATCGTTGCGGACTTTATTCAATGGGCAAAAAATAATGGCGTACCCGTTGGTCCGGGTCGTGGTTCTGGTGCGGGCTCCTTGGTCGCTTACGCTCTCTTGATTACCGATCTCGATCCGCTCCAATATAACTTGCTGTTCGAACGTTTTTTGAATCCAGAACGTGTTTCCATGCCCGACTTTGATATTGACTTCTGTCAGGAAGGTCGCGACCGCGTGATTCAATACGTGAAGGATCGTTACGGTAAAGAAGCGGTCTCACAGATCGCTACCTTCGGAACCATGGCGGCCAAAGGCGCGATTCGTGACGTGGGTCGTGTGCTCGATTTTGGTTATATGTTCTGCGATGGCGTATCGAAATTAATTCCTTTTAAACCGGGTAAGCAAGTCACGATTGCCGAAGCGATTGTGGAAGAACCTTTGCTAGCAGAGCGCCAAGAAAACGAAGAAGAAGTTAAAACCCTGCTCGACTTAGCGCAACAAGTCGAAGGCATTACCCGTAACATCGGTATGCATGCAGGTGGTGTTTTGATTGCGCCAGGTAAGTTGACAGATTTTTGCCCACTCTACACGCAGGGTGGCGATTCTGGCGTGGTATCGCAATACGATAAAGACGACGTCGAAGCCGTTGGTCTGGTGAAGTTCGACTTTTTGGGTTTGACCACATTAACAATTCTTGATCGCGCAGTACGTTATATCAAAATGCTGGATCCAGCGATGGAGAATTTTGATTTATCCAAATTGCCGCTGGATGATAGAGCTTCTTACGAACTGTTAACCAAAGCGAAAACTGTCGCTGTCTTCCAGCTAGAAAGCCGAGGAATGCAAGGCATGTTGAAAGACGCACGTCCTGATCGCTTTGAAGACATTATCGCGCTGGTAGCTTTGTATCGTCCGGGTCCTATGGATTTGATTCCTGACTTCTGTAAGCGTAAGCACGGCGAAAAGTTTGATTATCCTGATCCACGTACCGAAGGTATTTTGTCTGAAACCTACGGCATTATGGTGTATCAGGAACAGGTTATGCAGATGGCGCAGGTGGTCGGTGGCTACTCACTCGGTGGCGCGGATTTACTGCGTCGTGCGATGGGTAAAAAGAAAGCCGAAGAGATGGCCGAACATCGCCAGATTTTCCGCGATGGTGCAGCGAAAGATGGCTTGCCGCAAGAAAAAGCCGATGAGATTTTCGATTTGATGGAAAAATTCGCGGGCTATGGTTTTAATAAATCCCATGCTGCCGCCTACGCCTTATTGTCGTATCACACCGCCTACTTAAAAGCACATCACCCTGCCGCGTTTATGGCAGCGAATATGTCGCTGGCGATGGACGATACCGACAAGGTAAAAATCTTGGTTGAAGATGCGATTGATATCTGCAAGTTGAAAATGTTGGCGCCTGATATTAATCAATCTGATTATCGCTTTATGCCAGTGGGTGAAGCAGGTAAGAAGGCGACGCAAATTCGTTACGGTCTGGGTGCGGTCAAAGGCTCTGGTCAAAATGCAATTGAAAGCATCGTCACTGCGCGTAAAAATGGTGGTCCGTTCACCGATATTTTCGATTTCTGCAAACGGGTCGATAAACGTCAGGTCAATCGTCGTACCATCGAATCCTTGATCCGCGCTGGTGCGATGGATTGTCTGAAACAAGACCGTGCTGTTTTATTGGCGACGGTTGATTTCGCATTAGAAGTTGCCGAACAGGCAGAAGCCTCGGCGAATCAAGTCAGTTTATTTGGCGACGATGATGACATGATTCCACCACCAGAATATGTCAAAGCTGAGCATTGGTCAGATCGCCAACGCTTGCTGGAAGAGAAGCAAGCACTTGGTTTTTATTTGTCTGGACATTTGTTTGATGCTTATGCGCCGGAAGTGCGTCAGTTTATCAAGACGACCTTGGCTAAAGTTGAACCATCGCGCGACTTGCGTTTGATCGGTGGCGTGATCGCTGGATTACGCACGCAAATGACGCAGCGTGGCCGTTTGCTGATCGTCACTTTAGATGATGGCACGGCAGTCGTCGAAGTCACGGTGTATGGAGAATTGGCAGAAGAATTCAAAGGCATTTTTAAAGAAGATGAATTCCTCGCGGTGATGGGTAAAGTGTCTGAAGACCGGTTCAACGGCGGCTTGCGTATCACAGCAGAACGCGTGATGGACATTGGTCGCGCGCGTGTGCAGTTTTCGCAAGGCTTGCGGATCAAACTAGATGCGAACGCCGACACGAAAAAACTCGCCGAGATTTTGCAAGCACATTTGAATAGTGAAGGTTGTCCGGTGTTGATTGACTATGCGAATCAGACCGCTGCTGCGGAGTTGTATTTATCGGATAGCTGGCGCGTGAATCCTGACGATCAATTGCGCAAGAAGCTCGGTGATTGGTTGCATGCTTCTAATGTGAAAGTTGAGTACAACTAATATGCGCAATTCCAAGACCTTAGTATCACTTGATGGAAAGTCTGATTGGCGTCAGCAATTGCCAACGCAGATTTTAGCTTTGCTGCCGTTCACACTATTTTTCCAAGTGGGCTTGATGTATGCAGGGCTAATTTTCTTTCTATTGGCTTGGGCTTTGTCTGGAGATTGGCGTAATAAACTAGCGCGGATTCAGTCATCGGCATTGTTGTTACCAGTTGTTTGTTTGAGTTTACTGTCGATTATCATCAGCACCTTACATCCACATCCCGCTGGCGAATTTGCCGCAGCGTTCTCGCATTATCAGACCTATTGGTTTTTGTTCCCTATGCTGAGTCTGGCGAGTGGTGAGTGGCAGCAAAAAGCGATACGTAATTTCTTTTTGGGTGCGGTGATTGCAGCAAGCTTGTTTTATCTGAACAGTATTGGTGTTTTGCCGGATATCAAACTCTTCAAAAGCTATGTTGTCTACGAAGGAAATAAATCCATACTCTTGGGTTTGCTGATGGCGATTGCTGCCGCATGGATGTTACATGAATGGCGACTGCGTAAGAACTTACATTTATGGCGCGCACTGACTTTTGCGTATGTAGTCGCGGCCTTGGTCTTATGCACCAAATCGCGCACTGCCAGCCTGTTGTTTTTACTTTTATGTGGTTTATTGATTTTTCGGAATTTTAGTTTTCGTTGGTGGCAGTTAGGTGCACTTGCCGGCACTTTGTTGCTTGGCGGCGCTGGCATTTCCTATGTCGCACAGCTGCCTGCACCCGTGACTTGCCTAGCGAAAGAAATGCATGAAAACTTCAAGATGAGCGGGGCACAGATAGTGCTTAATCGCGGCATTTGTACCGTGCATCAAGTTCGTGATTTTGGACAAACCAAGCAAGCGACACAAGATGGTATGCGGCTTGAGTTATATCTGAACACTTGGCAGATGATAGCGCAGAGTCCTTGGATCGGACATGGTGTCGGTAATTGGCTGCCGATGTATCAGCAAAAAGCCCAAGGCCAGATTAGCGAAAAAATGACCACACCACATAATGACTATTTGCTGTATTGGTTTGAGCTAGGGCTTGGTGGCTTGCTTGCTTTATTAACGATCTGGCTTACGCAGTTGCGGGTCGCTTATCAAATGGTGAATTCAGAACATACGGAACGAGCGATGTTGGTTTCTGCGTTGACAGTCGCGATGATGTTTGCCGCCTGCTTTAATGCGATCTTACGTGATGGCGTATTCGCCTTTGCGATGTTGATCTTGCTGGCGATTCCTATGGCTGGCGTTACGCGCACAGCCTTAAAACCTAGATAAAAATATGGCTAAACTGAATAAACCTATTTTGAAACGACTGTGGACTTCGGTTACGCAGTATCGTGCTTATCTGATTCTGACGGTATTGACGATGTGTGGTACGGCTTTGACAGAAGTCGCTTTGCCTTGGGGCTTGGGGTTGTTACTCGACAATGGCTTTGGTCGCAGTACAGCGAATGCGCCATCCAACCAGATCATGAATTTTCCTCTGTGGTATGTGCCCGCGATTTTGATCGGTATCTTCGTCATCCGCGGCGCTTGCACCTTTACCACCAGTTATTTGATGAGCCGTATTTCAGTTAATTTGCTGAACGAATTAAGAGCAAAAGTCTTTGATAAATTATTGCATGTGCCAGTCGGTTTTTATCATGCCGAATCAAGCGGGCGCATCATTAATACGATTATGTTTGAAGCCCAGCAAATCGTGGAAATGGTCAAAGTGTCGATCACGACTTTGTTCCGAGATTCACTGACCGTCATGGTGCTGATGGGCTATTTGATTTGGCTCAATTGGGAATTAACTTTAGTGACGATCATTCTGATTCCGGGTATGACGATCTTGGTTCGAGGCGTGAGCAAACGCCTGCGTAAATTAAATCACCAGTCTTTGGAAGTGAGTGGTGAGCTGACGCAAGTCATTGAAGAAACCACCCGTGCACATCAGGTCATTCGTATTTTTGGTGGACAACAATATGAACAGCAGCGCTTCGAAGAAAAGAATAAGAAGCTCGGTAGTTACACCATGAAAAGTACAGTGGCGGTGTCCTTCACTACACCCTTGACGCAAATCTTGGCATCCGTCGCTGTCGCTATTGTGATCATGTTGGCTTTAGCACAGGCACGTAAAGATGCCACGACAGTCGGGGATTTTGTGACTTTTATTACCGCGATGATGATGTTGCTCACGCCCTTAAAACGCTTGGCTGACTTGAACGGTCCCTTACAGCGTGGCATGGCGGCCGCTGAATCCGTATACCGCATGGTGGATGCAATCCCAGAGAATGAGAGTGGTCGGTTAATTGAAGGACGCGCTTCAGGGCAGCTCGAGTTTAAAGAGCTGAATTTCACTTACCCCGGTCAAGAACAGCGTGCATTAAATCAGATTAATTTACAGGTACAAGCTGGTGAAACCATTGCTCTAGTCGGGATGTCTGGCGGCGGCAAGACTTCATTGGTCAACTTGGTTCCCCGCTTTTATGAACCAGATAGTGGACAGATTTTGCTCGATGGTGTCGCTTTATCAGATCTTTCACTCAAAAGCTTACGTCAGCAAATTGCGATGGTGAGCCAAAATGTGATCTTGTTTGACGACACGATTGCCGCGAATATTTCTTATGGTGATGCCAATCCAGATCCGGCGAGAGTCGCCTATGCGATTCAAGCTTCTCATCTGCAAGAGGTCGTCAATGAAATGTCCGATGGCTTGCAAACCATGATAGGTGACAATGGTATGCGCTTGTCCGGCGGGCAGCGTCAGCGTTTGGCAATTGCCCGTGCAATTTACAAGAACGCACCGATTTTGATTTTGGATGAAGCAACTTCAGCACTCGATAGTGAATCAGAACGGGCGGTACAGGCGGCCTTAGATGAGTTAATGCAAGGTCGTACAACATTGGTGATTGCCCATCGTTTATCAACGATTGAACGCGCCAGCAGAATTGTGGTCTTAGTTGAAGGTCAGATTGTGGAAGTGGGAACTCATGCGCAATTACTGGCGAAAGATGCTGCCTATGCAAACTTGTATCGTTTGCAGTTTGCGGTTTGAACACATTTGAACACATTTGAAAGCAGGAGTAAGCATGCCTAGTTTGTTAAACGCTTTATTACTGAGTGTAGTTGCAGTGGGTTTCACCGCAAGTTCTGGTGCGGTTGCAGCGGATACTTCACAAAGCACCGAATTTCAAGTGGCGAACATCGATGCCGCGATGAAGCGCTTTACGAAGTTGCCTCATCCTATGGCGAGCGCAGAGCAAAAGAAGTTGGCGCAGGATATTAAATCGGGTTTGAGCAAACATGGCTGGCAAGTGCAAAGCCAAAAATTTAAAACGAAAATCCCTAATCTTGCCCATCATCAGTTAGGTGGCAAAGACAAAAAAGCGGCACCGATTAAAGAAGTCGAGGGCGAAAATATCATCGCGATTTCAAAAGGTAGCGAGCGTTGTATGTTATTGATAGGCGGGCACTACGACACTAAATTTTATAAAGATTTTTCGTTCGTTGGTGCGAATGACGGTGGTTCTTCTACCGCCGCAATGCAAGAACTGGCAAGAGTTATCCATGCGATACGTGTGCAAGAAAATAGCAACAAGTCGGGAACTAAAGAAGCGGGTCGTTTTTTAGATTGCAGCATCGGCCTCATTTTTTTTGATGGTGAGGAAGCCACTTTGCCGGAATGGAGTGATGCCGACCGTCTGCTTGGCATTACCGATAATACACATGGTTCACGGGCATTTGCCGCCACGATGACGAAGCAATTTGAAGGCGTGACCTATCAAAACTTGCCAGTAAAAGCGGTCTTGATTTTGGATATGATCGGCCATAAAAACCAAAATTTATTTATTACAAGTGGTTCCAATCCACAGTTGGCGCAAAAATTTTTAGGACAGAAAACAAATACAAAAATTGTCGCTGCGAATATTGCGATAGAAGATGATCATCTGCCATTCGCCCAATTAGGTTTGCCATTTTTGCATATCATTGATTGGACTAACCTGTCTGAATGGCACACACCCAAAGATACTTTGGAAATTATCTCAAATAAGAACATCGCTGATTTTGGCGATATGTTGGTACGTTTTTTGAAGCAAAAACGCTAAGTTGATATGAGCTTGATCTTCAATGTCGTGTGCGAACATTGACATTCTGCGAATTTATTTTGGTGGATTGAGAATGCGCATAATTTCGCCGTTCTTTTTACCGCGCCCAATCGCTAAGTTAAGCCGTTGGATCACATCAGTATGTTTGTGAAGTGCGGCGGCGAAGTGAAGTTCATCGATTCGTAATGGTTTTCCCAGGACGGTAAATGCCATTTCGCTGGCATCGAGGACATGGGATTTATCGACGCTTTGCATACGTCGTAGTAGCGTTTCCACCTGGCGAGGGTCAGACTCTCTTGCGCCAAATAACATGACATCCATACGCCGCATCGCAAGCTTTTTCAATCGCGCCACATGGGATGCAGTATCTTCTTCGACCTTAAATAAGACATTTTTCTTGCGATCAAATTCATCGCCATAACTGACACCGCGAATAATGCCGACCGTTTTTCCTTTCAGGTCATCGATATGATTGAATTCAAATGCTTGCCTAGTTGATGCAACCAACCAAACGTAATTGGCATAAATGAACTCAGAAAATTGCATGGTTTCTAGGCGTTCGCTATTTTTAGATAAGCCGAAAGCGATGCCATCGCCATTGTTAACGTGATTGAGTAAGCGTGCCATTGGATAATACTGTACGTCAAAATTGACTTGTGCTTCGCGCTCAAAGAACAGCAATAGTTGGCGTATATCGTCTTTGACAGGAATTAACTCACCGCGATCATTACGTAACTCACGGATCAATAAAGTAATTTTATTTTGTTGTGCGGCTAAAACCGGCGAGACAAGTACTGGCATGAGCAATATCAAACACAGTAAAAACTTGTGCCAAGCTGCTTGACATAAAAAAGCCATAAAACACTTTATTGAAGCTAGCATAATCTTCTCGAAACCGATGTGAAGTTCTTTGGGTGATCAAACTGCTTGCCTGTTGGTTTGCTTCGAGGAAAGTATAGTCGTGTTTAGAACTAAATCCAAAAGGATTCTGGAAAACCACAGTGAAGCGGGAGAGGGCGGCGAAAAAAAAACGTCATCTCAAGAGGGCTTGAGATGACGGAAAAGGGAGGTTGAAACAATGTGTACATGCTGACTTGGCTAGCCCGTACAATTGCGTCAAGTGAAGTTTGCAAGTCTTGCTGCGACTTTGCAATTACTTTGGGATAAACGGTGGGTTTTAGCTACTGGAATGCAGAAAATCTGGGATCAAAATGTGTCGGTTTGTCTTAAAAGCATGGTTTCTATTTACAGATACCTGAATCTTTTTCTGGTGTATGACGTCAATCAATTTGAATGTACGCGTGCTGGAACGCGTTATCTATAGGCGTCTATGATTTTTTGATAGCTGCCATTTGCGCGAATCTTTTTTAAACCCTCATTGAATTGCTGACGTAATTCTGGGTTATGAAACACGACGTTATAGGCAGTTTTGGTTTTGATTAGATCGTGAAAAGTCAGTGGTGTTGATGTATCGAATTCTTTCGCCAGCAGGCGTTGATGATGCTCAAAAATTGTCTTGTCAATGATGATCACTTGCACACGATCTGCCCAGAACATTTTGTTTTGACTTAGTTGATTGAATGCTTGATTGTAATTTTTAGGAAAGCTCCCATTCGCATCCGGTCGATAACGCGCTTCAAATTCCGCACCCAGATTTTTCCAGCCATCTTGCCAGATAATGAAGCTGAATTTTGCTAAGTCTTGCATGCTCTTTAGCTCAATTGCTCGGCGACTTTTACTGATCACGACATTTTGAAATTCTAGATAGGGATCAGAGAAGTACAGTGCACGATCTTGATTATCCTGAACCGTTGCCGCTGCATCGACTTCTTTGTCCTTGACAGCTTTGATCAACCTAACTTTAGGGATGGTGATAATTTTGATTGTATGGCCTTGCAAGGACATGATATGACGTAATAAATCAATTTCTATGCCCTGATCCAGATTGTCTTTGCGAAAACAATAGGGTGGCCTGTCGGTGGCAAACGCAATTTTTAGTTCTGCTGCTGTCGTTGTTAGTGGCAGCAATAGCAAACAACAGCTCAACAGTCGATTCAGGTTTTGCTTCATAGATTCCTAATCTTCGTCAGCGTAGTACTTGATTGCTCGCGTTTCCTTTTTCATTCTTGAATGGAAGCGCTGTTCACTCAATCAGCCTAGTTAATTCATTTGCTTTTTGCAATCCACTTCTCCACTTGCGCTTCTAAGATAGGCATCGGTAGTGTACCGTCACCAATCACAATTTCATGAAACTTCGCTAAACTAAATTGTGCACCTAAAGCTTGCTGTGCGCGTGCCCTTAAATCAAGTATTTTACGTGCACCTATTTTGTAGCTGAGTGCTTGGCCAGGTAAAACCATGTAACGCTCAATTTGATTTTTGGCTCTAGCTTCGTTGTAGCCCAAATTTTTCTGCATATAGTCAATGGCCGCTTCACGTGTCCAGCCCTTTGCGTGTATTCCGGTATCCACCACTAAGCGCACGGCGCGCATGAGTTCATCGTTGAGATGGCCGAAGTAAGACTCTGGATTGTCATAGAAACCTAGTTCGTGACCTAGTGTTTCGGAATACAAAGCCCAGCCTTCAGTAAAAGCAGCGCTGTTGAGGTTTTCAGTATTGAATTTGCGGAACTTGGGTAAATCAATTTCCTTCAATAACGCGGCGTGCAAATGATGTCCAGGTTGGCCTTCGTGTAAAAATAAAGTCACCATGCCGACCCGGCTATATTTTTTGGGGTCGTTGACCACGGGCCAGAAGATGCCTGGGTGTGAACCGTCGGCTGATGGTGGTGTGTAATGATCTGATGCAGTGGCACGGCTCAGTTCAGGCTCTAGCTGCAATTCCATTTTGCCTTTCGGTAGCAAGCTAAACAAATTGGGCAATTTCTTTTGAACTTGCACATCAATTTGGCGATAGGCATCTAAGATTTCTGTATCGCTAGTAAATGATTTAAATTTATCTTGCGCGCTGACCCACTGTGGCAAATCAATCGCTGCACCGGTATAACCCAGTTTTGGACCAAGTTCTGCCCACTGCTGTTGAATTCGCGCGACCTCTTGTAAGCCAAGGGCGTGGATCTGATCAGGCGTTAAATCGGTCGTGGTGTTATTTTTAATCCGCATTTGGTACCATGCTGCGCCATTCGGCAAGGCACTGTAACCGCTAGTGTCACGTCCTGCGGCCAGATAGTCCGTCTCTAAAAAATGTACCAGTCTTTGCAAGGCTGGTGTGAGCTTGGTGCGGATTGTTTGATTATAGGCTTTGGTCAGTTTTTGCTTATCTGCTGTTGAAAAATGGGCAGGTAAATTTTTGATTGGCGTATAAAAAATACTTGCTTCCGCGTTGGCATTTGGCAGTGCTTTAAATTGCGGCAACATTGCTAGCGTGATTGCTTTGGGTTGTACGATACCGCGCTGTATGCCTTCACGCATATTCTTAATCGCCTGTTCTATCCAAGCCGGCAGCACATTTAAGCGCGCCAGATACGCGTAGTATTGCGGTACAGTTTTTAATGCCTGCGAACCATCACCTCCAGCAAAATTAGCCAAGGTACTTGGCACATTGTCCATTTGGTTAATCGGCAGCAAATGTTCGGGGAAATGTTCAAGGTGCAATGCACTGTCTAGCTCATAAGCGAGCAAATCATAATTTAACTGATCTTTCTCATTGAGTTGCGTGCGTGCGATCTTTTTCAATTGCGCCTGCATTTTGTGCATCAACGCAAATTGTTTAGCGCGGTTTTGCGGCGCGATACTGATCGCCAATTGGCTGTCGTAACGGTTATCGCCATTAATGCTAGCGAATAAAAGCGGATCAAATTTGGCGCGAGATTCGTAGAACGCATCTGCTAACTGGTCTAGCTGTTTTTTGCTTGCTACGTGGCTGGTTTCTATTTTAGCCGCGACGCCAGCTTGTGCCGTGACATACATCGCTGGTGTGAATAGGCTTGCGCCAGAGAGTAGGGCAATGCTCAAATAACTTAGTTGCCAGCGTTTCTTGAATGCCATGAAGTATCCTGTGCTTGAATGGTAGGTTTGATCTGGTGACTGAAATTGTGTAAAGCTTACGAGAGTTGATCTTGAACTGGTTCTGCGCTTGGCGATGACATCTTAGAATACCGCAATTTTTGCTCTTAGAGCATGAAAGTAGGCTTGTAGACAACACTTGACTTGATCTTGGTAAGAAAGTGTTCAGTCCTGTAATTTTTTGTAAAAAGAACTGTGGCATATCTAGCAGCGAATTAAGCTAAATGCATCCTCTTCTTTCTATATTTAGGTGATTTATGTCGATAACGCTAGTTTCCCGCAAACCTTTCATCGCACGCAAACTCACTTTGCTAGTCGCTACTGTATTTTGTAGCGCTTGCGGTGGCGGTAGTGCAAGTAGCAATCCAAATCCTGGCACTCCAACTACACCTGGTACGCCTGGCAGCACTTGCTCGGTGACGCAATTAGAATCAGATATGAACACTCAATTGGCGCAGTTGGTCAGCGACACTGATTTCTCATTTGGTGTTGAACGTGACGATGGTCGCCGTTACGTCTACCAACGAGGCAGCTCGCGTATGCAGACGTCATATGAATCCGCCTCCACGTCCAAGCTAGTTAGCGCTGTGATTATTTTGCGTTTAGTGGAACAAGGCTATCTTAAATTGGAAGATAAGCCGCAAGACCGCATCGCCACTTGGCCAATTACGACGAGTTCGCCATTAGCAACGATGAACTTAGCGAACTTGTTGAGTTTCACTTCTGGTTTAACTGAAGAGCCTTTATGTGTGAATGCTGGCTTCATCAATTTTGAATCTTGCGTCAACACCATCGCAAACGCTAACGCGAGCAATCAAATCACTCCAGGCAGTGAATTCTATTACGCCAGCACGCATCTGCAAGTGGCTGGCTTAATGGCGATCAAAGCGCGCGGTGTGCCTTCGTGGCAAGAAGTTTTCAGTGAGTTTAAACAACAGACAGGATTGTTTAAAAATGCGAGTTATGACTTACCTTCATTAAACAATCCACGCTTGGCGGGCGGTATGCATTGGACAGGAGAAGAATATCTCGACTTTCTCTCTGCGCTCAAAAAAGGACGCCTGCTGAACGCGACCTTAATGTCACAGTTACTGGTAGATCGCACCGCGACGGCAAAGCTTGTTTACTCACCTGCTGCTGCGTTGGGAGAGGTATGGCATTACGGTCTCGGTTATTGGCATGAATGTCAAAGCACCAGTTTTAACTGTGCACCAGCGACACGTATTTCCAGCCCGGGCGCTTATGGCGCTTACCCATTTTGGGACAGAAGCAAATCCTATGTCGGCATACTCGCTAGACAAGGAGAGCTCGGTACATTTACAAAAGGCGCGGCATTGGAGCGAGCGATACGACCTAAGGTAGAGGCTTGGTTGGCTTGTGCGGGGTGATGGGTATTTGCATCAAACGAGTCAACAAGTTGCCTCATTGAGTCTCATCCCTGTACCGTATAACAGCTTCGCTAATAACAAATGCACGTCTGACAAATGAGAAAACAATGTACTGACATCTTCCGTAGACAGCACGACTGGCAAGCGATGACTGCTACGAGGTTTACCAATCTCAGTGAGCCAAGGCAGATCAATACGAAGAACGTGTTTGTATAAAAATAGAAGTGCGGCCAGTGCTTACTTGTGCTTGCTTATGCGTCGATGTCGATGCAGTTTTCTCATTGGCGAGATAACTCAAAAAAGGCCGCCGCTTCTACCGCCCCCATGTCTTTGGGATGCCTAAGTTGATGAAAGCGAATATAGGATCGACACCAATACACATACACTTGTTCAGTGCTGGCGCTATAGTGTTTATACCAAATTGCTTCCTTGACGCGATCCAGAAGCTTGGTAGAATGCAAAGGGATTGCAGTGTCGGTTTTCATAGAAAATTAATACTGATTAAATATACGGTATATCTATGAAGAGCCTTACTGCAAAAGGGTTTTAAGAATATTTTTAAAATTTTTATGCGAACTGTGTCGGTTTTATTCGACAAACGGTCGCGGAAAACAAGTTAGACATCTTTAGTACAGGGAGGTACTGTGGAGCACATTGAGAAAGTCATCATCGGCTTGATTCTCTTTATCGTGACTTCGGTAGTGGCGTACTTGTTCCGCATGCGCCAGCTGTATGCCGCCGCCCCAAAGCTGTATCGGCATGCCCCAATTTCTCGCGCGGGGTCTCTATGCGAACTTATCGTTTACAACAAAGGAAATCAGGCGGAGGAAAGCATCCAGGTGGCGCTTGATCCTGATCTAAAGCTCGAACTTCTTGCCTCTAGCTCAAGCGATATCAGTCTTGAGTCAGCCACCCTCAAAGTTGACAGGCTGCACAAAGGCTGTGAGGCGTCCGCAATGTTGCTTGTGGAGAACGGCCTTCTAGATCACACAAAGATTCTTTCCGTTTCATCCAAGGCCAAGAAGGGAACGGTCTGCAAGAAGGTCTCCGACGTACCTCCGAACTTCGCGCTCACGTTTCTCTTTTTTGCATTCCTGATCGGCTTTTTCCCAGCCATGATCTACGGCATCAAGGTCTATGAGTCACTCAACGCTAGCTACGTCGAATATCGACTCCGAGAGCCCTATAAAGCCGGATGGTCCAACTTGGCAAGCTACCACGCGTCTGACCTGCGCACGAGCTACAGCGATCAAGAGTTTCCTATTCGAGCATCCAGCCGCCAAGCAGAATCAAGCAAGAAGACCGACCTTACCTTTGAGGTCTACAACAAGACCGCTCTTCCGATGACGGTCTATGTGGATCTTCAAGGCAAGCGAGAGATCGGCTCGCCCTACTTCGCTAGCGTTGAGGTGGCTCCCATGTCCAAGGGGACACTTGCCGTAAGAGAGCCGGAGCCATCAAGTGAAGCGTCCCCGTCAAAGCTAGAGTTCTCAATCAAGTCCGGAAGCGAGTTTGTGCACGGGTTACTGTTCGAGTCGGCGCGAAAGTAGGCGCGATTTTTTAACGACCCGAGATGTCTAACCACTCCATCGAGAGGACGCCACAAGGGCTGCGCCCTTACGTCGCCTCTCATGTCAAACGTTAGGCCGCATATGACACGACGTTCTCTCTGGCGCGTTACGAAAGAACTGAACGCCGATGGGCGACTTGCGCTCTTTGTCGGAGCAGGAGTCTCCATGGGGTGCGGCCTGCCTGGGTGGGGCGAACTTGTCTCGCGCGTGCTGAAAGCAACCTGGAATGATCAGCCTGAACTCGCAGCACTCCTGCTTAGAGACAAGAACATTCTCGCCGCCCGATATGCGCGACAGAAGGCTGGCGCCAAGTTCAATCGCATCGTTCACGGAGCTCTGTACCAGGACGACGTCGAGCTTTCGCGATGCATATGGGCTATCGCACGGTCGGGAGTGCGTCAGATCTGCACATTCAACTTCGATGACTTGCTCGCCGAGGCACTACTCACCGAGGGACGAGAGTGCGTCATTGCTACACCGGACGAACCCTTTCAAACAACGCATGAAGGCAGCACGGTCTATCACCTGCATGGCATCCTGCCGCGTTTGTACAGGGATGGCGAACTCGATGCCGCCAAGATCGTCTTCTCAGAAGACGACTATCACAACCTGTACTCTGACCCGTACTCTTGGGCGAACATTGCTCAACTCTCACTGCTTACGAGCAAGTCAGTCCTTTTCGTAGGGCTGTCGATGCAGGACCCGAATCTGCGTCGGCTGATCGACATATCACGTGGAAGGGGTTTCACTAATCAACACTTCGCGGTTTTTCGAGATCCGACCGCTCGATGCTCGCCTGCTGATCTTGAAGAGTACAAGCGTCTGCGCAAGCTCATCGAGATAGACATGAAGAGCTTGGGGGTTGCGACATGGTTCGTCGACTCTCATGAGAAGGTTGCTGAAATCATCGAGACAATCGCAGTTGAGCCATCATCGAACTTGAGCGTGAATGTGGCCTAACCCCTCGCTCAAGCTGAGCGTTAAGCATCAGGAAACCGGCATGTTTGAAATATTTAGAAAGAAAACTTCTATCGCAACGAATAAATTGTTTCGAATAACTTTGCATATTGGACGCGGATCAAACACGGAAATGCCTGCACACCTTGTCGGAGCATTTGTTCCTGTTTTTGTAGGCGCGATTGATCACGAGTCGGCCGCAATCATGGCCGTAAAAAGTTTGACAAAGAACGGATACGAGTTTATTGATATAGCTGATGGAAAAATTGACGAACTCGATCCCAATAAATGGAATATTTTTGTAAGCGAGGCTTGGTCAGATTACGCATCAATCTTTCCGACTCAAGAAAAGGTGCTTGCTGATCTTTCCAACGAGCTTTTTTTCACTGGACCATTTTCAAGTTATGAAAGCAATAAAACGGCTTAACAAGTCGGTCGGCTAGGGAGCGCCAATGGCGGTTTTCGTATTTGTTAATTTTCTGGTGTTGGCGATCCCGGCACCTCTGCGCGAGGTACAAATTGGTAGCGTACCGACCAGAAACTATCAACGCTGCTGAGCGTGTCGTGATGTTAAAAGACGGGCTTGCATTGGAAGTTCGTACCGCAGCGAACTCCGCCGCAAATAGTCATGTTGCGAAGGGCGAAGAGGAAGCTTTGGTGGCATGATTGATTTCAGCGCGAAGGCTATTCATCCGATTAAAATTCAGCTATGGTTATTGAATTCTGATTAACGATATTGGCGAGCAAGATGGATAAAACATTTTTTTTACCTGCGCAGACTTTGGTGCTCTTTCTATTGTCAATGTCTTTGCTGCCTTGGCTGCTTAAACGAGGCTATTGGGCTTTGTCAGTGATCCTACCCTTATCTGTCTTTTTGATTTTTGCACTACTCAATCCCAATAATTTCGATTTTATTCAACGGCTTTGGCGTGGATTGGGAATCGGGATCGTTAGTGTGGCATCGGGTTTTGCGTTCTTCTATCTATCGAAACGTACAACGAAAAATTCGAAGTCGTAAAGATAAGCGTGAAGTAAAGCTTCTTTGAAGTTCTTGCGCTGCACGTGCTATTTCTACTTACGTAGGATAGCGTTCACTTTGTCTATCTAAAAAACGACCAGCCCGGTTCGCGGTTGGCTTCGCATTTGCCAATGCAATTTCACCATTGACGAGTACCCAATGTATGCCCGTTGCGGCTTGTTTTGGTGATGCAAACGTCGCTTGATCGGAGATGCTTGCTGGATCAAAAACGACTAAATCCGCCCAGCAATTAAGGGCAATACGCCCGCGTTGCTTTAGCCCAAAATAATCGGCGGATAGCGTCGTCATGCGACGTACTGCTTCAGTCAAAGTGAATAATTTTTTGTCGCGGCTGTAGTGTCCTAATACGCGGGGAAATGCGCCCCATAAGCGTGGGTGTGGATGGCTGTCGTGTGGTAATCCATCTGAACCTATCATGGTGTGTGGATAGCTCAAGACCCGTTCCACATCGTCTTCACGCATTTGAAAATACACAGCCCCAGCTGGATGCAAGCGGCGCGCTGCTGTCTTTTGATCGACTTGCCATTCGGCTGCGATGTCGGCCAGGTCGCGTCCTTGCATTTCTGGATGCGGTTGCGAGAAGCTAATCATGATGCGGATGACGCCATCGACATAATCGGGATCGAGCACGGTGGAACCTGCGGTGTAAGGGTAGGCGTCGAGTCCGACGGCCTGCGTTTTACGGCGCTCGGTCACGTAAGCTAATGTTTCTGCGGTGCGGCCCCAGTTGGCGGGGCCTGCGCATTTGTGATGCGAGAGGATAACGGGTAATTGTGCCTCTTTGCCCGCGTCACATGCTTCGCCTAAGGCATCGAGCACGCCATTGTATTCATCGCGAATATGCGAGGTATAAACGCCACCAGCAGCGGCACTAATTTTGGCTAAAGCGATGACTTCGGTATTGTCGGCGGCTTTGCTGGGCTGATAAAAAAGACCAGAACTAAAGCCCAATGCACCTGCATGCATGCCTTCGGCTAACAAGTCTTGCATGACCTTGATTTCGTCTTCTGTCGCGCCGCGCTGTAAATCGGCAACAGCATTCACACGCAAAGTGGAGTGACCAATCAGCATGCCAATATTCACTGCGGGCTGTGCTTGTTTCACTGCTTTGGCGTAGTCTTGTACGCTGGCGTAACGGTAGTCTTTTTGTGTGCCAATTAAGCTCAGCGGTGCTGGTGGTATTTTGTCGGCGAGCCACGGCGATAGGCTGATGCCGCAATTGCCCGTAATGACGGTCGTTACGCCTTGTGTGAGTTTGGGTAACATCGCTGGCGCATCGATGACTTCTCTATCATCGTGGGTGTGCACATCAATAAAGCCTGGGGCAACTACTAAGCCAGTGGCATCTAGAATTTCATATCCTTGCAAACTGAGTGCAAGGGCAATCGCGACGATCTTTTGATCGGCAATGCCGATGTCGGCACGGTAGGGTGCGGTGCCGCTGCCATCGATGACGTCGGCGTTGCGGATGATGATGTCGTAGGTTGGCTTCGTCATGGTTTTGGTGCCAATCAAAAATATGAAGTGGAGTGAATAACATCTCACAAACACAATTCAGAATAAAGGCTATTGAGATACTTCGGTTTTCTCCTTCCCCTTCAAGGGGAAGGTCGGGATGGGGATGGGTCTAATCGAGTAATTGACGATATTTCTTTCTCAAATCAAACCCATCCCCACCCTAACCCGCCCCTTGAAAGGGCGGGAACTTCATAACTCGTCGGATTGCAGCTAATTTTTAGTTTGAATAGTGTTTATGAAGCGTCACACACGTTTCGGTTTAGAAGAAAGTATTAATTGCAGATTGCACTTGATAGTTGTCATCAACTACTAGTATCACCGGCCATTTATCAAAAGTCGTACACGGATGAGAAATACCGCAGGTGATTAGGTCGCCGACTTGCAGGGTTTTGCAGATCTCGCTATCTTTTGGTAAACGCATATACGCATGTTGGTCATTCATTTTTTCTATCTTGCAGCCAACTGGCAAATCGATGGGTGCCGATGCATTTCCCGGTCTGTGTGTTTGTACTGGAAACGGTAAATCGATGTCATAAGACGCATCGCGTTTGCCCATCGTTAGGATCGCCAGATCAGGTTCTGGGCGCGATTGCACCATGCTCCAAACTTCTAAGGCTGGGCGTAAATTATCCACGTCAACGGCACTTTCTCGTGCCTGCATTTCATGCAGTAAGTGATGGTAGAAACCATGATCGTGGGTCACATAACAACCGCTACGCAAAATGGCAGTGACAGGACGCGATAGTTGCAATGCGTGTTCAAAACCGCGCCCAACCAAATCAAAATACGCCGAGCCACCAGCCGATAACAAGATGTTTTCGCTGCCGAATAAACGCTCAGCATCGGCTTGCTTGGTGAGCGTGATCAGATCATTGATGAAGGCTTTGACAGCGACTAAATCTTGATCTCGATGTTTGCCGACTAACAAACCTTCGTAGCCCTCAATCCCCGCTAATTGCAAATAAGGACTTTGATGAATCGCACGAGCGACCTCTAAGGCATCTGCTTGACTGCGGCAACCCGTGCGCCCACCTGCAAAGCCGAGTTCGACCAATAAAGGTAAGGGGCGATTCAGACCAGATGCTTGCACTTGCGCAGACATGCGGGCGACGCCATCGAGTGAGTCGGTTAAGGCGAAAAACGCAAACTCAGGATCAGCCTGCATTAATGCCAATATCGCTTGGGTATCGCTGCGGTTGATTAATTGATTGGCTAACAAAACACGCTTCACACCAAAGCGATGAGCTATCAAAGTTTGATTGACGGTCGCTAGCGTGATTCCCCATGCGCCATTTTTCAATTGCATATCGAATAGCTGTGGCGACATCGTGGTTTTGCCATGTGGTGCTAACACGACTTGCATGCTTGCGCAGAATTGCTTCATCCATTGCAAATTATGTTGCAAGGCGGATTGCTTCAATACCGCGACTGGGAAGCTTGTGTCAGCGTTCAAGACATTCCAATGTTGATTGGCAATGTCTTGTTGTTGCAAAGGCTTCGTTAATGCTAAGCCTTTGGTGCCGGGCTGTAGCATTTGGTGATTGAGCGAACTGAGATCAAGCGAACTGAGATTTGACATGGAGATTCAAGTAAAAAAAGTTTATTTCCAACTGGTGATCTTGTGGCCTTTGAGCGCATAGAACAAAATCATCGCATAGCAAGGCAACATCACCCAGTAAGCACTTTGTGCGCCGCTGGTATCGGAAAAGTGACCATACACCATCGGTAAAATTGCGCCACCCGCAATGCCCATGATTAATAGGGCAGATCCTGCCGCAGTGTACTTGCCCAAGCCTTCAAGCGCTAGAGGCCAAACTGCAGGCCAGACTAAGGCATTGGCAAAACCTAACAGTGCCAAGAACATGACGGAATTAGGAACGACGGGCACACCAGCCCAGCCAACTAAGGCTTGTGCGATGCTAGTGTCGTTAGACGAACTCATCGCGACACCAGCGGTGAAAAGGATGCCGCTTAAGGCCGACAAGATCAGTGCACTTTTTTGTGATAAAAATTGTGGGATAGCGACTACACCTAATAGATAGCCCAACACCATAAAACCCATGGTGTAAGAAGTGAGTTTCAAGAAATGTTCTACGCCAAGATGTTGTCCGTACAGACCTATCGTATCGCCAGCGATGACTTCAACACCGACGTAGGCAAACAACGTAATCGCACCTAATACTAACTGCGGAAATTGCAGCACGCCAAATCGAGTAGTACCACTATCGCTACCGTTGTCTTCATTCTCTAAATTGAGATCTGGTAAAGAAGAAAAATGAATGATCGCCATGAAGATCACTAAACCAATCGCCATCACAATATAAGGTGTTACCAAACGAGCGGCGAGATCGTCACGCAAAGCTTCACGTGCGACTTGATCCATCGCTGCCAATGCCGCCGTTGAGGTGGTACTTTGATCGATGCCAGATAAGATCAGCGCAGTAAAAACCATAGGCACAACAATGCCAGCCCCTTTATTAAATAAACCCATGATACTGATACGCATCGCCGCGCTTTCACGTGAACCTATGCAAACGATGTAAGGATTAATCGCTGTTTGCATCAAGGTCATGCCAGTGGCGAGTGTAAATAAGGCGAGTAAAAATAAGCCGTAGTAGCTGGTTTTTGCCGCTGGAATAAACATCAGCGCACCGATCGCCATGACACCAAGACTGGCGGTCATGCCGTTCTTATAGCCTATACGACTGAGCACCGCTGCAGATGGCAGCGCCATCACGGTGTAGGCAATGTAGAAAGCAAAGGTAACCCAGAGCGCTTGGAAGTCGTTTAGGTCGCAGACGATTTTGAGGAAGGGAATTAGAGAACCATTGAGCCAAGTCACGAAGCCGAGAATGAAGAAGAGTAGGGCGATGAAGAACATGGCGACTACGACTTGTTTTTTGGATTGGGTTGGTGCGTTGTTGGTCATGGTTTTTCCGTTTTTTGTGATGGTTCTCGGTGGGTTGAGAGTGTCTCTTTTGGTTTGTTGGTTGTATTTGATTACTTCTTCATATTTTTTAATGCTTCGATTGATCGACGTTCACAGGTCGGGTGTGGCCCGACAGCCAATTACCTTTTTTGCTTCGCCAAAAAAGGTAATCCAAAAAAGGCGACCGTAGACTCGTCCCTACGGGGTGCTTACGCTTCGCTTCAGCATAATTTGTGCAAGTCAAAAAATGGGGTGTTGCGAAAACTCGCTACGCTCAAACATTCGCAACCCTGATCCCATTTTCTGCCACGCACAAATTACATCGTCTCAAACGGGGGGAGGTCAAAAACAAAGTCAAAAACAAATTCAAAAGCAACGACCTACAACTGCAAGTAGAAAATTGAACGTCTGTCGGTATTGATTGTTTTGGTGTTGCCGTTGCTTTTGACTTTAATGCTGTTCCACTTCTGACACTGCCAATTGTGCTAGGCAGAAATGGGAAAAAGAGAGTCAGATGTTTGAGCGTAGCGAGTTTCTGACTCTCCCCATTTTTGTCTTGCACAATTGGGCACCCGAAGGGCAGTGGCAGCGTGGTCGCCTTTTTTGGGTTACCTTTTTTGGCGAAGCAAAAAAGGTAACTGGCTGTCAGGCCACACCCGACCTACAGACCGTGCAGCAACCCAACCCCTAAATCTCCTCCTGCGTCAACTCCCGAGCAAACACCTGATTCCCCGCCATCAATCCACCATCCACCGGCAATACCACCCCAGTAATCACACGCGCTGCATCAGACGCTAAAAACATGACAGCATCTGCAATATCCTCAGGCGTTGCAAAATCGCGCAATGGGTACCATTTCTTCAAATCCTCAAACACCTGTGGATTTTTATCTACGCGTGCTTGCCAAGCTTGTGTCTTAACCGTGCCTGGACAAACCATATTTGCCCGTATCCCAAAGCGACCAAACTCCATCGCCAGTGCCTTGGTATAACTGATTAAACCTGCCTTCGCCACGCTATACGCCGGATGCCCGAACGAGCTCATGCCGTTGACGCTGCCGATAATGACGATATTGCCTTTGCCCGCCGCTTGCATGGCTGGACGCACCGCTTCGACCGTATGGAAAGTCCCGTTTAAATTGAGATCCATGTCTTGCTTCCAACTTTCTTCGGTCGTGCTTTGCAAAGTCAATGCTTGGGCAGCGCCTGCATTGGCGACTAAGACATGAACATCGCCGTGGATTGCGACGGCTGCACTTAAAGCTTGTTTAAGTTGATTTGCATTGGTGATGTCGGCAAGTACGGCGGTGCATTTATCCGCACCAAGTTGCTCAACTAAATCGTTTAATTGCGCAGTCTCACGGTCTTGTGCATATACGTGATCACCTGCGTTCACGAAGGCTTGGCAGAGTGCGCGACCGATGCCTCCACAGGCGCCAGTGATGAGAATATTGCGTGTCATTTATGCTTGTTCCTTGAGCGTATTTGCTAGATGGTCGAGCTGATATTGCGGCAGTAGTCCATAGTTGTAAAACGCAAAATCCTTAATGCCTAAGGCTTGTATGCCTTTCATCGCCGGTGCTAAATCTGCGCCTTGATTGAGATCGGGTAAGCCTGGTCGTAAGATCGCGCGTATTTTTTCTGGCTTGCCAATTTGACGCAAGCTTTCCCATGCATCCGCGATGGCGCGACTGGCAGTCGGTTCGTAGAAAGGAATTTCAATATAGTCTGCGACTTCGGACAAAGCTTTTAGATCACTACCTTCGCTCCAGCAAGCCGCTGTTGGGCGTTGTACTGTCGGTATCACTGCCAGTTCGCAATTGCTTGGAATCGCAGCACGAATGGCGCTGACTAATTGGGTGACGCGATCTTGACGCATGCTGATGAAGGCTAACAGTTCAGGATCTGTCAAAAGTTCAGCTTGTGTCCAACTAGCAGCTTGATCTGCTTGTGCATCGGCGGGTAGTGCAAGGTAATTGCTAATATTGTTTTGCACGCGGGTTTGCAAGGCGTCGATGGCAATGCCTTTATCTTTTGCCGCTGATTTGCAGGCATCGCAGAAACACATGCCCAGCATATTGTCTAACCATGGATTGCTCGCCACCTGGGCAAATTCATGATGGTAGCCGTGGCCATAAGGCTGCCAGCCTGGGGTTTCTAAAACGATACTGTGCAATGCATGTTGATGGCTTAAATCTGTGCAGAGATTGACCGCGTAGTCAAACACTGCTGCCTGCATAGGGCAGAGACTATAAACATAAGGATCACCAAATGCATTTTTGACCGTGTATTGTGGAAACTCAGTGCCAAGGCGTGTGTTGTGAAGTAATACGGTCCAGCCATGTACTTTCAATCTGCCATCCTTCAACAGCGCTGGGAGTACCGCAAGTAGGGTTTCATCGCTGTGTGCTTGTGGCTGAATTTCGCTATAGCGTTGAAGATCAGGATCGAAATAGGTCACACCATCTTCAGGGAAAATCACGCGCGGTGGATTTTTTGCATGAGGGCGGATGAATTTGCCAGCATGATAGGCGGTTGCGACTGTCACATCCGTGATGCCCATGTTGAGCATATCATCGATGAATTGGGTGACACCAATGTCGGCGATATCCCAAGCATAAGTATAAAGAGAGCGGTAGGCCATCGTGTGGGCATCCTTGAGCTGGCGTTGTTGCTAATTTCAGTGGGATTACATCGGCTTGTAGGCAGTGACTTCAATCTCAACTTTGCAATCGACCATCATGGCGGATTGCACACAGGAACGGGCTGGTGGATTGTCGCCAAAATATTCGGTATAGATGCGATTGAAAGTCCAAAAGTCGCGTGTATCATCCAGCCATACACTCACTTTGACGACATCGCTTAATTCGCAACCCGCTAGCGCCAATACTTTCTTGACGTTTTCCATGGTGCGACGCGTTTGCGATTCGATGCCACCGGTTTCAATCTCGCCATTCTCTTTCATTGCCACTTGTCCAGAGCAAAACACGAAATCACCAGCGCGAACGGCGGGCGAGAAAGGTAGACGTTGACCGCCTGCACCTGATGGAATATTGCCGAAGCGGGTGATTTCTTTTGTCATGTTGTGCTCGTTAAAAATTTAATTGTTTCCGTTGTTGATTGTCGGGATGAAGCATACTTGCTTCGCGAGTTCTCGTCATTCACCGTCGTGCGGGTAAATTTCCCAATTTACTTTGTCTGATTCAATCACTTGATCAAGCCCCGTGCGGATGCAACTAGGATTGCGCCGCGTCCTGCGAGATGGGCTTGTGTTTCGTCTGAAACCACGGTGATTTTTCCAGAAAAATAATCATCGTTGTTGATGAGAATCGCTAGGGCTTCTTTCATGATCGGTTTGCCGCAGATGACAACTGGTGTGCCTGGCATCATTTTGATGGCCGTGCTGTTTTTTAATGTCAGTAAATCGGCACCAAGGATTGCACCTAGTAGAAAATTTGCACGGTCATTGCGCTCGTAGATCGTGAATTGATCAAGGGTACGTACATTGAAACATGTGCGCCCTAAACCTATGGTCTGCGCCGATTGCGCGCCAGCTAAGAGCATTTCTTGATTGATCGATGTCGCGAATTGCGAATCTAAAGATTGCGCCAAAATGGTATTGTGGGTGATCACATACATCAGTTCGCCAGCTAAAGTAGTGACGCAACCCGTGATGCGATTTTTATCGTCGATGCAAACAAACTTGGAATGTGAGCCTGGCATCACCATCATGGCGGGACCTGTCATGCCGAGTTGATCAATCACACTCATGACTTCGACTTCTTCGCCGCGCATCATGTCCATCGCTTCGCAATTATGTAAGCCGATGTTGTCGACCACATTACGCACGCCAGGGACAAACCAGATTGGTTTTGAAAACACTTCGGGAATCGTCACCGACACCATGCCACGTGCCAGTTGTTGCAAACCAGCGGGTGCCAATACATGAGGTAATTCAAATAAGCCGACATTGGAACTAATCATGCCAGAACCGATCACAAGATCGATTTGCTCTGCATCGACTTGCGCGCTCGCCAGCGTTTTGTTGATGGTATTGCGAACGCCAGTTTGTAGCTTTTCTCGGTTACCAGTGATGGCGGTGTCGCGTACACCAACCTCACAAGCCTCATGTGCCAGCACGTGATTGTCTTGCCATAAAGTGACGCGTGTATTGGTGGTGCCGGTATCGATGGTAATGATATGAGTCATGTCAAATAAGACCTAAATGAAATTGGGGTGTGCCGCACGACCTATCTTGGATTGATCGTACATTGTTCGTGTGAATGATGGTGTCATTCACATTGTCAATGTATGTCGTGAGTGCAACTTAATCAGATGTCTAGCAGCTTAACGGTGCAAGCATGAGTGAGCAAGCGAGGAATATTTGAGATGTCGTTAAAAAAAACTAAATGAAAAGCATTTTTCTCGCTGATCAGGCTGATAAGAAGCTTATCCTTGCTGCCTTTCCCTTGCTTGCGTGGTATACCGATGTGTTTGTTGTATTATTAAATTATTCATAAAATGCAGCTACATTTTACTTAATTTCTTGCGCGCGTCGGTTTTTGGGTACGACAATTAAATTTCAAGCTTTCATTAAGTTTTATTAAATGAAGTTCTGATATGGTATCGGTTTTCAACGAGGGTATTATGTCTAAACGTCTTCCACCATTAAACGCATTGAAGGTTTTTGAGGTCGCTGCACGGCGATTAAACTTCACGCGTGCGGCGGAAGAATTGCATGTGACGAATGCCGCTGTTAGCCATCAAATTAAATTACTGGAAGATTTTTTAGGGTTGGATCTATTTCAACGTAGCAATAATGTTTTGAAACTGACCGAGGCTGGCGAGCGTTATCTGCCGCGTATTCGCGAAGGTTTTAAGATTTTTCAACAAGCCACTGATACGCTGCTGAACGACAATAATGTCTTGCTTCGAGTGGGTGTGCCACCCTCATTTGGTTCCAAATGGTTAGTGCCACGGCTTTATCGTTTTCTCAATCGTCATCCACATATTCGTGTAGAAATCGTCTCAGAAGTGGATCGTAGTTATCGTGATTGTGATATCTCAATCGACTTTCGTCGCACGCAGTTTGCCGATTTTCGGATAGAGCCTTTTATCGCGACCGAAGTGTTTCCGGTGTGTAGTCCTGCAATCGCCAAAAATATGGTGCAACCGGCAGATCTCAGTAAGCAGACGTTATTGCATGAAGTCAGTGCCATGAATGATCCAGACTACCCAAGCTGGCAATCATGGTTTTCAACTTTAGGTGTGAATGATAAAGACGTGCGCAAAGGGCCTTTGTTTACCTTGGCGTTGATGGCTTTGCAAGCAGCGATTGATGGCCAGGGTGTGGCCTTAGGACAGGCTCTCTTGGTTGAATACGATATTGCTGCGGGTCGATTAGTGCGACCATTTAATGTCGAGACTCCATTACGTCTCGATTACTATTTGATCTACGCGGCGGATATGAAAGAGAACGCGGCATTTCAAGCTTTTCACCAATGGCTGATCAGCGAGGCACAATCGCGTTGATCCCGTTGACCGCCTTGTCGAAATCTTTTAAATAGAAGCGTGATAAGCATTACGCGCAATAGAAAGAAAAAATTCCATTGCGCGCAGGTTTCATTGGACGAATAAATTTACAAGACTGTGTTTAGACAAGTCATTTAATTTGTCACAGCGGTGTTATACCAATAGCGATCAGACGCAGAAGCCGTGCTGGCGTAGGTTCTAACATACGCACCGTTACCAGGCCAAGGATCGTTGATATACAAAGTCGCACCGTTATTTGTATAGCCTTTCACGACCACAAAGTGGCCGCCACCACCAGTCCATTGCCATAGCAAAACATACGGGCGATTCGCATTGATTTTTGCAGTGGAATTGGCTTGCGATAAACGACCAACTACAGACGAACTGACACCCCAACCGTTCAAAATATAGGTGATGGTATTGGTTGGCTTGGGTTGGTTGGCGGTGCTATTCCAATTAAATGTTGTATTGCCACAAGCGTAGTTGATGCCAATTGCGTAGTTCACCTCGGCACATTGACTAGGCGTCTTGCCGAAAAAATTGAGTACCATCTGACTGGCACCCGCCCAGCACCATTGGCTATGCTCTTGCACGCGCAAAGGTACATTCAAATTTTTAGTTTGTGCTGACGCATAACTGCTAACCGCCAACACACCTAGTATGGAAAGAATTTGTAAACGACGAATTATTTTTTTCATGTTCTTGTCTCCGGAACGAAATAAATTTGATGATCACGATCAAGATCTGTGATTTTTCAAATAGGTTATTGATGTTTTATTGCCAGGGCCTTGTTACTTAAGCTTCGCTGCTTACTTGCTAAAGCGTTCAAGATGATTGCGTACTGCATCTTGCAAGGCTGGCAGTACATCTTGGCTCGCTGCCAGAGGTGTATCCGCGTTGACACCTTGGATACTGCGCAAAGATTGACGGGCGGCGAGTAGCGGTGCAAAACGTGCGCGGCCTTCCATATCTTTTACTTCCATAAAATCAGCGGTTGCTTGATAAATACGGATAAAGCGGAAAGCATTTTTGCCCGCGTGATTTTGTGTTGATACGTGTACGTCTTGCGCTAATTTCGCCGCACCCGCACCATTCACTTGCCATTTACCATTGAGCTTTTCCAGTTCGAGCAGCGCTACTGGGTTTTTGTCTACCAGTACAACAAAATTCCAGACGCCAGTACCCATCAGCATTTGATCAAATGGTCTGCCACCGGCTAATAAGGTTTGTGGATGCGCGGAATACACCTCAAAGCCGAGTCCTAGCGTGGCGTTTTTCAATTCCGAAATATCATTCACATCGAAGGGAAAACCTTCGGGTAGTTCGCCATTTTTAATGTCTTTGCTGATGTCAGAAATTAATGTGCGTAAGCCAGCAGTCGCTGCATTACGCAAACCAGCTGGTTCTTTGGCGGCAGACGCTTTGGCGACTGCTTGTGCGTCAAAGGCAAGCCGTGTGCCGCTAGCACCTTGGGCGAAAGCAGGAATCGACGTCAACATGGCTATGCTGATCGCTAAAGTTTTCAAGGGAAATTTCATCGCTGTTTTCCTAGTTTAAATGTGTGGATAGATAAAACACCTGCGCAAAAAGGCAAAGCGTTTTTTGTTTGTCTACGGTTGGAACCTGCACACCGTGCTCGCATTACAAGGGATTTTTGATTGTGTAAAAGCTGACTTAAACGAAAAAGAACTATGCGGATTTATATGAAGTTCAATCGCAGTGACATGATTGCGTGGCGCATCTCTGGTGTCTTGTGTAAAAAGATGAAATTTTGACGTGTGAAATGACGTCTACACCAAATTTAAGACGTCATTCTGAATGAATACGAAAAGCACTATTAACTAAATCGATGTACTTGTCGCGCCACAAATGCTGAGTCGAAAAATTCAGCATTGACTGAAGAGGCGGGAGTGTCGGCAGAAAGCGCGGAGTTTGATACTTTTATGCAGGGATGAAATGTTGGCAGAGAATTGACGACGCTTGATGTTGCGTTGACTTGTGAACTGAATTGGTCTGAAGAACGCTCTGAAATCGCAGAGATACAGTTTTCAGACCAACTTCTAGGCCAAATAAGCGCAGGTCGGCTGCTTATTTATACTGCGGTCCCGTCAGTAAAAATCCACCACCTTGATAAATCGTTGTGATGTCATCTTTCTCAGGATAGTCACCGCTATCAGGGAATTTATGGGTAAACTGAGTTGAGCTATCTTTGGCTTGATAACCGAGATGGCTGGCGTAGCGATTATCCCACCAGCTTGCCGGATTATCTGACATGCCAAACGCAATCGTGTGACCTACGCGCGGCGTGAACAAGCAGCAGCGCAGCATTTCGACTAAATCATCGTAGCTAAAATAAGTCACCAGCATGCGCTTGTTGATTGGTTCAGGGAAAGAGGAGCCGATTCGCAGGCAGACGGTTTCAATGCCGAAGCGATCGTAATAATAGCGTGATAAATCTTCGCCGAAACATTTGCTAATGCCGTACATGCCGTCGGGGCGGCGTGGGCTATTCGCATCAATGTAGTCGGTCGTTTTGTAATATCCCACGGCGTGATTTGAGCTAGCAAACACCACACGTTTAACGCCAGCTTTGTGTACGGCTTCGTAGATATTGTAAGTGCCTTGAATATTCGCCGTCATGATGGCTTCAAAATTATTCTCGGTAGAGATACCGCCAAAGTGTAAGACCACATCGACACCCTCCATCAGCGCATGGACTGCAGCTTTATCTGCCAGATCGCATTGCACGACTTCTTCACCTGCTTGTGCTGCACCCATGTCACTAATATCGCTTAATCGCACGATCTCTGCCCAAGGTTTAATTCGCTCACGCAAGATGCGGCCTAGACCACCTGCTGCACCGGTTAATAAGATACGCTTAAATGGTTTTTGATTTGCTGTCATGGTCGTTCTCAACTAGTTTTTTGTGGTTATAAACTCCCTTTTCCCGTAAGCGAGAGAAGGGTGGGAATGAGGGACGTTCAGAACTGAGCACAGAGATGAGAAGTATCCACTTCAAAATCCCATCATCGATTTAGCTAGTTCTAATCGATGTCTCATTCTGAACCACCCTCACCCTAACCCTCTCCCGCATGCGGGAGAGGGGACTTATCACGGTGGTCACAAGTTTAAGTAATTGGCGCTGGATTAAACAACACCAGTGCATTATGCAACTTCCAATACTCAGCCCAGGTCTTTTTACCGCTGGCGACTTCTAACATGAAATGAAAAAGTTCCCAGCCCAATTCTTCAATCGTCGCTTCGCCGCTGGCGATACGGCCTGCATTGATATCCATCAGATCATGCCAGCGTCGTGCTAAATCGTTGCGCGTTGCGACTTTGATCACGGGTACGGCGGCTAAACCGTAAGGCGTGCCACGTCCCGTGGTGAAGATATGCAAGTTCATCCCCGCCGCTGTTTGTAATGTGCCACAGATAAAATCGCTGGCAGGCGTTGCGGCGTAGATTAAGCCTTTTTGTGTCAATTTTTCGCCGGGTGATAACACGCCAGTGATCGCTGCGCTGCCTGATTTCACGATAGAACCCATGGCTTTTTCAACGATATTCGACAGTCCACCTTTTTTATTACCTGGTGTGGTGTTCGCACTGCGATCAACTCCGCCGCGTTTCAAATACTGATCATACCAATCCATTTCACGGATCATCGCTTCGGCGATTTCTGGCGTCGCAGCACGTGAGGTCAATTGATCAATCCCATCACGCACTTCAGTTACTTCAGAAAACATTACGGTAGCGCCAGCACGTACTAATAAATCGGTCGCAAAGCCAACCGCAGGATTCGCAGTGACGCCTGAGAATGCATCACTACCACCGCATTGCACGCCGACGACTAATTCTGAAGCAGGGCAGGTTTCGCGTTGACGTTGATTCAGTTTGTCTAAATGTTTTTCAGCGGTTTGCATAATGCTGGTGATCATGCTTTGAAAACCGATATGGCCAGCATCTTGCAAACACACGACATCGGGTTCTGCTTGTTCTTGCGTCTGCGCCTGAATTGGAATTACTGACTTTGGAAACAGGCGCGTCGGTTGGAGTTTTTCACACCCCAAACTAACCACCATGGTCTGGCCGCCAAAGTTGGGATTGAGACTAATGTTGCGTACAGTACGAATTGGTATCATCGCGTCAGGAGCATCGATTGCCACACCGCAGCCATAGCTATGCTCAAGTCCAACGACATCATCGACGTTGGGATAGCGTGGCAACAACTCTTCTTTAATACGCTTCACCGCATAATCGACCACACCAGCGACACATTGCACGGTGGTGGTGATCGCCAAAATGTTACGGGTGCCAACACTGCCATCGGCATTGCGGAAACCTTGGAAGGTATAGCCTTCTAAAGCCGGCATCTCTGGTGCTTTGCGATTAGCAATCGGGAGATTCTGTAGTTCGCGCGCTGGCGGCAATTGCACTAGCGCTTCTTGTATCCAACTGCCTGCGGCGATGTCAGCTTGTGCATAACCAATCGTCACGTTATAGCGTGTGATCGCTTGATCTTTCGCGATCTCAATGAGTGCGACCTTATGCCCTTGCGGTATTGCTTCTCGTAGCATTAAGCCATTATTAAATTGCGTACCTGCTGGCAGGCCGCCGTCATTGACGACGATGGCGACGTTATCCTTTTCATGCATACGTATGAATAAGGGTGTCTGTGTATCTGCAGCCATCTTTTCCTCTCTTCCAGTCTTTTTATTCGTGGTTCTTTTTTGCCTTAATCACACATCATCTAATGAATGCTATCTATCTTTTAGTCACTGGTCTGACCAGTAGCTTTGATCTATTGTTACTTTCAAACCTCACAAAAGACACTTTATTACGACACATTAGGGATGCAGATTGGATGCACTTTGCCGCTTCATTCGCGTTGTTTTTCTTGGTAATTCTTTGGTGATCTTGATGGCTTAAGGAAAAAGATACGCTTATTACGAAATCTAATGCGATATCAATTTCGACTCTCTTCGGAGCTTTCTTGATGTGGCGAGTATGCCACCAAAAAAAATATTTGGCTAGTCCGCATTGCAAAATTGGTCTAACCACATTAGAATGGTCTTACCAAATGCGGCAAAATAGAGACAGCCTGAACTTGCTTTTGTTGCTTGTCAGTCTGTAGTTCGACAGTCGATCTATTTCTGCATACAGAAGAATTTGAGAGAGCGCGCACCTAGTCGAGCATGAGTAAAAAAGCCTATTCAGCAGCAACAGCAGAGCATGAACCGCGACTTTACCGGGTGGTAGCTAATCGCATTCAGGCTTTGATTGTTGAAACAGGTTTGCTTGCTGGTGATCGTTTGCCATCCGAGCGCGAGTTGGCGGCGCGCTTGCAAGTGAGTCGTGCTTCTTTACGCGAAGCTGTGCTGGCGCTGGAGTTGGGTGGTGTGCTCGAAGTGCGTGGTGGATCTGGTGTGTATTTGTGTGACGATACATTGGATGAGGTCATCCCTGAAGTTGGCCCAGGTCCATTTGAAGTTTTATCAGCACGTCGTTTGATTGAAGCAGAAGTGGCGGCAATCGCGGCACGCGTTGCCACTGACGGTGCGATTGATACGATTTGGAAAGCGGTATTGGAAATGGAAAAGCATCACCATAATCCAGCGAGCAATGAACAAGCAGATCGTGAGTTTCATTTGTCGATTGCGCGTGCTACTGGCAACAGTGCTTTGGTCGGTACCATGGAGTATTTGTGGAATCAACGCGGTAGTTTGTGGCATCGCTTGAAGGAACATTTTCAGACTGAAGAATTGCGTCAGCAAACTTTGGGTGATCATCGCCAAATTTTGCAGGCAATCGTTGCGCATGATCCTGCCGAGGCAAGACGTGCGATGCGTGCACACCTTGAACGCGTGACCAGAACGTTCTCGCGTGGCTAAGTGCTTCAGTGTAGCTAAACATGGTTAACGAGTAGTTGCGCTAATCAGGTAAAGAATTTGTAGTGAAAATTGACCGGTCAGACCTCGGTGCAGCAAGCCTGCCCTTCGTCGCGACGGCAACGGGTACGCGAGGTACTCCGACTAAGGTCTCACCATACAAAGAGAAAATACTCGGCGATGGATGGGCTTCAATTTAAAAAAATAGTAGGAGACAGTGATGCAAGTTAGTATGAAAAATCCAAAGAAATCACCAGTAAAACAATTGGCCTTGTCCGCAATTACCATTGCCGTCATGGGTCTGATGCAACAAGCTTCCGCGCAAGAACCCATGCGCGTTGAGGTAACCGGCTCTTCCATCAAGCGCCTGGCAAGTGAAGCATCTTTACCGATCACCAGCGTATCTGGTGAAGAATTTGAAAAGCGCGGCATGACTACCTTGGCAGATTTGATGATGGCATTGCCGCAATCAAATTCCTTAGCGCCGTCCAATGCAGGCTCTGGTACCAACATCAATTTACGTGGCTTGGGCGTGAATCGCACCCTAGTGCTGTTGAATGGTCGTCGTCTCGCAAACGAAGCGATTGCCGATGGTTATGCCAATCTGGATGTGATTCCCATGAGTGCGATTGCACGCGTTGAGATTTTGAATGACGGTGCATCGTCGATTTATGGCTCCGATGCGATTGGTGGCGTGGTTAACTTCATCACTAAGCGTGATTTCCAAGGCGCTACCATCACTGGTCAAATTCTTGACCCGCAACGTGATGGCGGTGGCGATGAGAAGCGTTTGAGTTTTACGGTAGGTGCTGGCGATTTGCAAAAAGATGGTTGGAATATTTATGCAACGATGGATGGATTACGTCGCAGTCGTTTGGCGGCCTCTGATCGTGCTGAGCTCACATCGAATGAATTATTAAGCAGTATTGGGCGCGCGCCTTCATTGGCAAGTGGTGGTTTTGCCAGCCCAGCAAACTTCACTATTCCTAGTAATAAATCATTTGCTGCTGCCAATCCGTACTACGCAAGCGGGTGCTTAGCACCATACTCAATTCAAGGTGGCAAGAATACCTGTGTCATTGATAATCGTAATTACAACACGGCGATTTATGGTCGTGAACAATTAACGTTTTTCGCCAAAGCGACAAAAAAAATCAGTGATGATCATATCTTTTCTATCGATTACTCACGCGGTCAAGGTCAGATTTTTGGCACTAAAATTCCAACCACGAGTCTGGCGGCGAATGGCGTGACTGCGTTATTGCCAGCGACAAGCAAATGGTATCCGGGTGGAAGCGGTGGAGTTCCAGCAGTCGCTGGTACCAATGGCGCGCCTTTGCTGGTGACTTGGAGCGTGGCTGATGCAGGCATGTATATCACGAAAGATGAGCAAATCAATCAGCGCTTAAATTTTTCCGATGAAGGTGTGATCGGTGGTTGGGACTACAAAGCAGGTCTGGTAATCGGTATCAGTGATCGCGTTGGTTATCTTGATTCTGGTTCTTTGGATGGTCCGAAATTATTGTCTGGAATTGCGAGCGGTGTGCTCAATCCTTTCGGCGTTCAAGACGCCACTGGTAAAGCTTACCTCGATAGTATTTCGCTCAACGGTCAGAAATTACGTGTTTCGCAAAGTACATTTACTGGTGTGGAATTGACGGTGAGTAAGCCGATTATGACCTTGTCAGCAGGTTCTGTTGGTTTGGCATTGGGGGCGGATTTTCATCGTGATACGACGGAAGACGTGAAGACGGATGTTGGTTTGGCGGCGACTTATGCTGCTTCGACGCCATCACGTGGTCAGGGTTCGCGCAATGTGGCAGCATTGTTTGCGGAGTTGGAAATTCCAGTGACAAAAACCTTGAACGTCAATCTCGCTTTGCGTGATGATCACTTCAGTGATTTTGGAAATACACTCAATCCTAAAGCGAGTTTCCGTTATCAACCAAATTCCAGCATCATGTTCCGCGGCTCGGCAAACACAGGTTTCCGTGCGCCGACTTTGTTTGATCGCTATGGCTATCGTCTTCCGGGTGCCACTACGACCACTTCATCGAACTGGGATGATCCTTTGCAGTGTCCAAGTGCGACACCAGCAATCGCGAATACAGGTAAGCCTTTGCCAGGTTTGGTGGCAGCGACAGTGTGTAACGTCAAGTTACCAAAACAAACGGGTAGTAATGCAGAGTTAGTTCCAGAAACTTCCGTTGGTGGTACTTTAGGTGTGGTGTTAGAGCCAATGAAAAATCTGACCATGTCTTTCGATTACTGGCGTGTAAATATGGACGACATGCTGGCGAATTTACCTGAACAAGCTTACTTCTTAAATCCAACGAAGTACGCTGATTTCTTCGTGCGTGATGCGACAGGTAAATTGTTGTACATCAAAAACACCACGATGAATTTGGGCGGACAAAAAGCCGCAGGTATTGACGTTGCGACGAATTACACTTTCCCAAAATCCGATTTGGGGACTTTCAAGGTGCAATTGAACGGCACGTATTTGACGCAATTTGATAATCAGTTAGAGAAGGGTGGAGAGTTTGTTTCTAATATCGGCCGTTTCGGTTTGGCGAGCAATGGTACGACTAGTAGTTTGCCGATCATCACTTTCCGTTGGAAACACAATTTGGCTTTGTCCTGGTCTAAGGGCAACTGGACTTCTCAGCTGACTCAAAACTACAACACTGGATACTACGATCAAAACTTGGTTGCGGCGCAGTACCATCGTGATATTGAGCAGTACACGGTGTACAACTTTACGATGAGTTATAAAGGCTTTAAAAACCTGAGTATCGTATTCGGTGTGAATAATTTGTTCGATGTGAATCCGCCTGTTACCAATCACAGTGGTTACAACGGTTATTTAAGTAGTGCTGCTAGCCCTATCGGTCGCGCCTTTAATACGCGTGTGACTTATACTTTTTAAGCTTGGATAGTACATTTCAGGTTCGGACATGAGACAAGCCCGGTATTCAAGTTGATCACACTGATCGAACTGATACCGGGCTTTTTTGATTGCCCATCAATACAATAGCGTCGGGTTTTCGTGAAACATCAATCGAAGACCTGATTGCAACAATGGATTCAATATGAAACATCTCTCTTTTACAAGTCGTCTTCGTACTTTTCTTCGTGTTGGTAGCTTTAGTATCGCGCTGCTTGCGAGCAGTGTCGTCAACGCTCAAATGCAAACCACGGCAGCAAATCCTCAATTACGGGTGATACTCGTAGGCGACTCGACTATGGCGACAAAAAGTGGTTATGGCGATGCCCTATGCGCGCGTTTTAAACCAGAAGTCGATTGTGTGAATTTGGCGCGCGGTGGCCGTAGCTCGGGTAGTTTTCGAGCGGAAGGTTTATGGAATCGTGTGCAAGAATTATTGACGCAATCGGCTAGTAGCGGCATCACAAGCTATGTCTTGATTCAATTTGGCCATAATGATCAACCGGGCAAGCCCGGGCGTTCAACTGATTTGGTGACAGAGTTTCCGATGAATATGGCACGCTATGTGAACGAGGTAAAACAATGGGGTGGTGTGCCTGTTTTGGTCACTCCACTGACACGTCGTAGTTTTCGTGAAGGCGTACTAGAAAACAATTTAAAACCTTGGGCAGACGCCATTGAAAAAGTAGCGCAGCAAACGCAGGCTGTACTGTTACCACTGAATGCAGAAAGTCACGCTGCCGTGCAAGCGATGGGGGAAGCTGAGGCTGATACCTTGGCGGTTGCACCACCGCCGCCAAAAGTTGAGGCGACTGCCTCGTCGGATCCAAATAAACTAGAACCACAAGGTGCAGCGAAATCGGCTTTTGATCGTACGCATGTCGGTGTCAAAGGCGCAGCCTACTTTGCCAATATGGTCGAACGTCAATTGCGTCAACATCTTGCGGCCATCAGCGTGTTCTTCAAACTAGCTGGAGAATAATCAATATGAAGCAGATCAAGCAAATGACTCGAATCGAGAAGCAGCATCACCTAGTACTCTTAGCTTTGGTGGGTACCTTGCATGTACCAGCAGCGCAGGCACAAGATACGCGAAAGGTCAGTGAGCCAAGTATGCCAGCGGTATGTACCGTGCTCACCGCAACGCAAGTGTATGCCGAGGGATTACGTCAATTAGATACGACAAAAATTCAGGCTGCTTTGAATGCCTGCCCAGCAGGGCAGGCGGTACAACTTGCAGCGAATAATGAGAAAGATAGTTTCCATTCTGGGCCGCTACAAATCCCAAGTGGGGTTGGTCTCATCATTGATCGTGATGCCACTTTGTATGCAAGTACGGATGCGAACTTGTATGACAAAGGCGAGAAAACTTGCGGTGTTAATGCAGAGAAAGGGCGTACATGCATGCCATTTATCACCATCGAGAAGGCCAAGGGTAGTGGCATTTATGGTGATGGTGTGATCGACGGACAAGGTGGGCAACTGGTGCAAGGCAAGACGGAAAGCTGGTGGCAAATGGCGCGCCGTGCACAGCGTGAGAAGAACGAGCACAATATTCCACGTTTAATCGAAATTAAGAAATCGCAGGACATTACTTTTTATCGCATACGTTTGCGTAACTCGCCGAATTTTCATGTCACCGTGAGTCAGTCTGATGGTTTTACGGCTTGGGGCGTCAAGATTGATACGCCATCTGATGCGCGCAATACCGATGGCATTGATCCCATCTCTTCCCGCAATATCACCATAGCGCATAGTTATATTCGTACCGGTGACGACAATATCGCGATCAAAGGCGGCAATAGTGGCGCAACTGAGAATGTCTCTATCATCAACAACCATTTTTATAGTGGCCATGGGATGTCGATTGGGAGTGAAACCAATAGCGGTGTGCGACGTATTCTTGTGAGAAATCTGAGTTTAGATGGCACCACCTCAGGACTGCGAATTAAGAGTGATGTGTCGCGCGGCGGTGTGGTCGAACAAGTGCGTTATGAAGATGTTTGCATACGCAATAGTAAGCGTCCGATTGATTTAGACACGCGTTACGATCAAAAAGCCTTGGGTGACAAGATTCCACTGTATCGCGACATTGTGTTTGACCGCGTTCATAGCCTTAGCCCCGGACGTATCGTATTACGCGCCTACGATGCAGCGCACCCGATGTCGCTTGAATTTAGGCAAAGCAGCATCGCTGCTAATTCACCGCAGTTGATTCAGTTTGCAAATCTGAATATTGATCAGAAAAAAATCACCGTCGCCGACAAGGCGGACAATATCGTTTGGAACACGGCGATTGCTGCAAGCTGTGAACATCGTTTTACTGAATTTCCAGCGCACACACCAATTAACTTCCGACCTCAATTAACCAGCCAGCAGGCACAAGCCTACACGCTAGAAAATGTCTTACGCACCACAGGTCCAGCCGACAAACCAGTGACCGATCCGTGGAATCCTCTTGAAGACAATTTGGTGAAGGCCGCCAATTTGCCCATCGATTATGTGGTGGATGCAAATGCCGTCGCCGATGGTAAAACCCGTTTTAATACCGTACAGGCCGCGATCAACCAAGCGTTGTTGGATGGTCGTCGACTAGTGGCTGAGCAATCGAGCAAGCAACGACTTTTTATTTTGCTTAAGCCAGGAACGTATCAAGAATTGCTGTACGTACCAGCAACGGCATTGCCGATCACTGTGTATTCAAATGAGAGCGATGCGACGAAAACCAAGATCGCCGCCAGCGCCCATGCAGCACTTTTGGGCGCCGCCTATATTCATCGTTATGGCGCCCAATTTGCACAAGTGGACAGCAGCATTCAAGAGATGTATGCGTCGCTGAAAGATCGACCCGTGATCGGCACTAGCGGTTCGGCGATTGCATGGATACGTGGACATGGCTTCCAAGCAAAAAATATCACTTTCCAGAACACTTACAACAAAGATCAGGTCGATACGAAGGCAGAATGTCCTAATACCGTCTGCGGAGCAACCGCCGGAACCGCACCCGTCGTGGTAGTGCAACATCAGGCGGTTGCCTTGATGGTCGAAGGCGCAGATAAGGTGCAATTTGAGAATGTGCGCGTGCTGGGATTTCAAGATACTTTGTTCTTGAAATCAAGTGCGATTGCCCATACTGCGCGAAGTTTCTTTCACCGTTCTTATGTGGAGGGAAACGTGGATTTTATCTTCGGCGACACGACGGCGTATTTCTATCGCTCTGAGATTAAATCTTTAGGTGATCGCTCGACCTCTTACGTGACAGCACCGAATACCAATGTGCGGACACCATATGGTTTCGTCTTTAATGAAGTGAACTTTACCCATGATGGCAGTGCGAACGCGCTTGCCGGTAAGTTTTATTTGGGACGTCAGTGGTTCCACACCCAAAAATGTACGCCATACGCGACAATTAACGTCGCATCCTATCGCTGCACGTTGAGCGATGTTGATGGCTATCAGGCTCCGGTAGGCACCATCTCGAAAAAGGTTTTAGAAACCGTTGGTAAGACGGTTATTCTCAATTCGAAAATCGGTCAACATATTCATCTCCAGCATCCTTGGGCTGATTGGAATAAAAAAGGTAGTCTGGCTTTTCGACCTGTGCAATTCTCAGTGGCGGATTACTTGCGCAATTTGACACAAGTGGGATTGCAGCCAATCCAACATCTTGGGTATGACAGTTTGGATAATTTGGCACCCGCAACATCGGGTATCTTTTTGTCCGAATTTAATAACACGCATGTACCTTTACAGCCATCTGCAGACAGTCAAAAAACGATGCCAACAGGAGTCAAGTAATGCGTATAAAAACAATCAAAGATACGGTGAATGAATCCACTCGTCGTCGCTTTCTACGCGATACTTCTCTGGCGAGCGTGTCATTGCTTAGCGCGGGTATGGCAGACGCTGTGCCTGAAAAGCCTGATGCCAACAAAGATAGCTTGATGCCAGATCCTTGGGGTGCAGCACAAAAGATTGTGGATAGATTTTCCCAGCCTTTGGTATTCCGAGATCAAGATTTTTTGATCACAAGTTACGGTGCAAAACCATGTGAATTGCAACAGGTGAAAGCTTGGGTTTCGTTCGAGTCGCAGGCAAATTTGGCGACCCCGACCAAACAAGCATTGGATATGTATCCTGCCATCACGGCCGCGATTCAGGCTTGTCATCAGGCTGGTGGCGGTCGTGTACTTATTCCACGAGGGAATTGGTACTGTGCAGGCCCAATTGTGCTGCTTTCGAATGTGCACGTGCATCTGCAAGCTGGTGCGCATATTTATTTCAGCCATCAACCGGATGACTATGCGAAGTACGGAAGCATTGATTGCGGTGAGCGAGGCCGCCTCGTGATTTCTCGTTGGCAGAGCAATGACTGCTTGAATTACTCGCCTATGGTGTATGCGTTCGGTCAGACAAATATTGCTTTAACCGGCGAAGACTGGACTAGTATTCTTGATGGACAAGGTGGTGTGCCATTTAATGCAGACGGTGATTGTTGGTGGACATGGAAAGGCAAACAGCGCACGATCAATTCGATTGGGCAAGGGAAAACGCCCAATTTCGTGGCTGGAAAAATGTCGGAAAATACCGTCAATCCGACCAATGCAAAATCCTTGCATGAGATAACAAAGATGGATGCCGCGCAAGCGCAATTGATACAAGGAGAAGGCGATCGTTGGCGTGCTGATGCGGCCTATTTGCCAGCATTGTCTGAGGCAAACATACCCTTAGCTCAACGCGTATTTGGCAAGGGACATTTCCTTCGTCCACCATTGATTCAATTGATAGGCTGCGACAAAGTTTTACTCCAAGGCTATCAGGCGAAAGACGCTCCTTTCTGGGTGCATCATCCGGTCAATTGCCGTGATTTGAAAATCGCCAAGGTACTCGTGAATAGCCATGGTCCCAATAGTGATGGTTTCGATCCTGAAGCTTGTGAAAACGTCTTGGTCGAATCCTGTACGTTTGATTCTGGAGATGATTGTATTGCGATTAAAGCTGGTAAAAATCGCGACACGCAGTACGGTCCTTCGCAGCATATGGTGATTCAGAATTGCACTATGCAAAGTGGCCATGGCGCGATTACTTTGGGTAGTGAAATGGCCGGTGGCATTCAACATATTTATGCACAAAATCTTTTGTTCGAAAATAAGAATTGGGCGACTAATCCATTAAACATTGCGATTCGTCTAAAGACCAATATGAATCGCGGTGGTTTTCTCAAACATTTCTATGTGCGTAATGTCTCGATTCCAAACGGTGTACAACTGAGTCCATCGTATTACGCTTTTTTACCTAACTCACCTTTCGCCGCAAAAACGGTTGCCAGCGCAGCGGGTGCTGTGGTGGTGTTCGATTGTGATTATGCACCAGTGGCGGATAACGTCAGAACGCGTCCACCAGAGGTAAGCCATATACACATTTCCGATGTGAAGGTCGGCAACGTGGTCAGTCAATCCGGTACATATTCTTGTTATCAGGCGATTGTGATTTTAGGCCCAGTCGCGTCTGACTATAATGGTGCGCTACCGATGCCAACCGTTCTGCCAGTTCGCCATGTGTATATCGAAAACTGTGACTTTGGATCACCAGTCCATCATGCTCAGCCTTTGTTTTTATACAATGTCAGCGGCATGCATTTGAAAAATGTGAAGATAGGCGGAAAAAGCATGGATCAAATATTGGATGCTTGATGGGTGGCAGATTATTTGCGAAAGAAAGGCAAATAAGGAGCAAATAAGGAGCAAATAAGGAGCATATAAGAGGGCGAATAAAGGACGGCTAAAATGCTGCTAGCGTACTAATAGACCGTAAAGGACGGCCAGTTTTTCGTAAAACTGGCCGATTTATTGGTTTTTTAGCGACTTTGCCCTAAAAAAAATGGATTAAAACGCGTCTAGCGGTTATTGTTGAATTCTAGAAATTTAATTTCTTGTTCACATGATGTTTTAATTGACTGATTTAACTGCATGTCCGCCTATTCGCCAAAAGATAGTTCGATCTTGATCATCGATGATGATATCAACTTGATTCGCCTGATGAGTCAAATGTTGAAGGATTTTGGGCGCATTTTATTTGCTACCAACGGCGAAATGGGTCTTCACATCGCGCAAGAGCAAAAGCCGGATTTAATTCTTTTGGATGTTGAAATGGCACCAATGGATGGCTATGAAGTTTGCCGGCGCTTGAAAAGTGACGAGGCGACTAGTGCCAGTGCAATTATTTTCGTTACCGCCAAGGTTGGCATGGAAAGTGAGATCGCCTGTCTCGACGCAGGCGCGGTTGACTTTATTTGTAAACCCCTTAATCCCTTGGTGGTGCAAGCGCGGGTTCGCACGCATTTACGCCTGCAACAAAATACCGCGGCATTAGAGTCTTTAGCACAACATGATTCCTTATCTGGTCTGTATAACCGCCGCTATTTCAACATGGCGATCGAAGCAGAATATCGGCGTTTGCAGCGTCATCAACTGCCTTTGGGTTTGGCGATGGTCGATATTGATCATTTTAAAAAATACAACGATACCTACGGGCATATTGCTGGCGATGGTGCGATCTGCGCCGTTGCCAAAGCCTTAGAGCATGCAACCAAACGGCCTGGTGAAGTCGTCGCCCGCTATGGCGGCGAGGAATTCGTCGTTTTGTTACCGCAAGTCGATGCAGAAATTTTGAGCCAATACGGGCAAATGATCTGTGACAAAGTACAAGCCCTAGAATTACCACATGCCACATCAGACACTTCCGCTTGGCTGTCGATCAGTGTTGGCCTTGCACTGGTCATCCCAAATAGCCAATCTTTACCAGAAGATTTAATTAAGCAAGCAGATCAAGCATTGTATCTGGCGAAGCAAAATGGTCGAAATCAATACCACTTACTTCGCTGAACTCTGATTACGCCTTGCAGCTGAGTGATAGGCCAGCGCCAACTTGAACCGCGTATGATTTTGGAAGGACACGATGGCGAATTTAAGGTTTCAAAAACAATTTGATGCATTCCCTGTTCTTTTAATGGGGATAGGGTATTTTGTTCTGGCGATAATCTCGATCTATTTTTCACGGGGAGCGGGCGATGTCGCCCACTTCTGGTATCCGAACGCGATCGGGATTGCCTTCTTACTTTTCTATGGGGAACAATTTCGCTGGCGTTTACTCGCTGTTCTGGCGGCATCCAATTTTTTGGCGAACTGGGTAGCTGGTAGTTCTTGGTGGTTGTCTGCGACTTTTGTCATCCCCAATGTCGTCGAGATGGTGCTTGCAACATGGTTAGCACGGCATTTTCAAGTGGCACATGACTTTGATCAATCTCCCCAAAAAATGTTGCGATTTATTTTGCTGATTTGTTTGTTTCCAAGTGCAGCAGGGGCTTTGGCTGGTGCAAGTCTGATCAGTTTTCTTGAATTTTCTCCTTTTCTACCGATTTTGCTGATGTGGTTTGTCAGCTCTTCTGTTGGCATGCTTTCTTTGTTACCTCTGTTATTAGTTTTTCGCCGCGATCGCAATCTGATCGGTTTGAGAGCGACTACCAGAAGACGTCTGCTTTTGTATGTGGTGATTGTTTGTTTGAGCACTTATTTTGCTTTGTGCTATCTGCCATTTCCCTTTATCTATCTGGTCATTCCCTTGATTCTGGCTGCAGTCGAAACCGATACCAAGACCGTCGCTTTTTTAATTTTTTTAGAGTCGCTGGTGATTGGCGTGATTATTCATATGGGTTTTTTGAAGCAGGTGATGTCTTCTGAGAATGGACTGATTTTCCTGAATTACCTGCCCATCTTAGTCACGTTTGTACCCGTGTTGGTACTATCCGCAAGTATGAATTTTTTTCGTAGCCAGGACCGGCAAAAACGCGAAATTGAACTTGCCTTGCAACGTAAGCATAACGATATACAGATGATCATTGATAACATGCCAGCGTTGATTGGTTTTTGGGATCTGGATTTAAAAAATCGTTTTGCTAATCGCATGTACTTGGATTATTTCGGCTGGAAATCGGAAGACATTCTAGGTCGGCATGTGCGGGAGATTGTTGGTGATAGCTTATACGCGCAAAACTTACCTTTTATGGAGAAAGCGCTACGTGGCGAGAACCAGATGTTTGAGCGTACCTTGATTGATACGCAAGGGCAGCAAAGAGAAACCTTGACTTCGTATGTCACCAGTTATCGACACGGCGACATCGATGGCGTATATGCCTTCGTCACCGACATTACTGAAATCAAGAAAGCGCGACGTGCTGAATCGGCGGCGCAGGAGCGCTTGCAATCTGTGATCGATTCGGCAACTGAATTCTCTATTATCGCTACAGATTTAGAGGGAGTGATCCGCCTTTTCAGTAAGGGCGCGGAGAAAATGTTGGGATATACTGGTGCCGAATTTTTGAATACAACATCAACAGCTTTACTGCATGTTTCGGAAGAAATTGAGTTAAGAGCCAAAGAATTGAGTGCTGAATTTAATCGTGATATCACTGGTTTTGAGGTATTCGTTGTTAAGGCAAAGCTCGGTGTAACAGAAACGCGCGAATGGACTTATGTTCACAAATCTGGCAGAAAAATTCCTGTGCGTCTGGTGGTTACGCCAGTTGTGGATGCTAGTGAAAACATTATCGGTTATCTCGGTATCGCGAATGATATTTCTGATGAAAAGCAGCTGCAGAAATTATTGATCGACGCCAAAGACAATGCGGAAAAAGTCAGTCAGGCCAAGAGTAACTTCGTTGCCAATATGAGCCATGAAATTCGTACACCGATGAATGCCGTTCTGGGTATGTCTAAGTTGCTGGCATCAACGAATTTGAATGCAGAACAGCGCAAATACGTGGAGATGATTTCGATCTCTGGACAATCTTTGCTCGGTATCTTAAATGATATTCTTGATTTTTCTAAGATAGAAGCAAATCGCTTGGAATTATCAAATACCGAATTTTTGCTGGATGATTTACTCGGTACGCTAGCGGGCATGATGTCGGTTTCTGTTGCCGAAAAAGAGATCGAAGTGGCGATAGGTGTGGATGCCAGTGTGCCTAAAAATTTGATGGGTGATCAACTGCGATTACAGCAAATATTGACCAACTTGATTGGGAATGCCATCAAGTTTACGCATCAAGGTGAGGTCTCGGTATTTGTCGATACTGAGCATGGTGTTGATGCTGAAACCCTTGATCAGGTCAGACTGAGATTCTGCGTGCGAGATACTGGCATAGGTATGGATAGTCAGCAATTGGAACGTTTATTTTCACCATTCTCACAAGCAGATGCATCGATTACGCGCCAGTTTGGCGGTACGGGTTTAGGGTTATCAATTTCAAAGAGTATCTTAAATTTAATGGGTGGGCAGATTACTGTCCATAGCGAACTTGGAAATGGCAGTGCGTTCACGGTGGTGGTGCCTATGATGACCTCAGCCAAGCGGCAAACGCAAAGTCATCATCAGTCCGAGCAGCGATTACGCTTATTGGTGGTTGATGATAATTCCACTAGCAAGCACTTTATCTGCCAAACAATCCGATCATGGAATTGGACAGTTGAGTCAGCGAGTAGTGGACAACAAGCGCTAGAGATTGTCCGCGAAAAAATGGCCAGTCAACAATTCTTCGATGCGATTTTGCTGGATTGGCAGATGCCTGAGTTAGATGGTTTCGCCACAATTAGACAGTTGCGTGAAATATTACCGAAGCAGCGAACCTCATGCATCATCATGGCCAATCCATTTAGCCGGGGCAGCTTGTTACATGATCTGGCATCGAAATACGCCGACGCCGTTTTGATGAAGCCGATGACAGGATCTAGCGTGTTTGATACGGTGCATGAAGCGATTGGATTACGCACTGGCACCATTAATCAACAACTTACTAGCACCCGAACACAATGGTCTGAGCATCAAATCCAAGGTGCTCAATTACTATTGGTGGAAGACAATCCATTCAATCAAGTGGTTGCGAGAGGCTTCTTAGAGCAGGGCGGAGCGATTGTTCATGCAGTAGAAAATGGATTGCTGGCGGTAGATCATTTACGTTCACACGCTGATCAATATCACGCGGTATTAATGGATGTGCAAATGCCCGTTTTAGACGGCATTAGCGCGACCAGAATGATACGGCAGGAGCTGGGTTTATCGATTCCGGTGATTGCGATGAGTGCTGGTGTGATGTTTGCAGAACGCGATCGCTGTACGCAGGTCGGCATGAATGATTTCGTTGCTAAGCCAATTGATGTGGATCAGTTGTTTCATGTTATCGCCAAGTATTTGCCTGATCGTTTGAACGAAACTGTAGCAGCGCCTAGTCAAAAATCTAATCAAGAGCATGACCAAAATCATCATCAAAAAAACCACCAAAAAACCGAACAAAAATTCAATCAACAGATAAATGCCATACCAGCTTCTGCACTTGATTTCTTTAATCCTATACCATTTGAAAAACTCTTGAATGCAGCACCGGCAAGTGCGCAGAAAATTCTTGATTCTATGCGTGCACTTGTTGATCAAGCGCCTCAACATGTCGCGAATTTGCAGTTAGCCTTGAATGAAAATCGTCATGATGACGCGGCTCGGATTTTACATACCATGCGTGGATCACTTGGTACGCTTGGCGCGAAATCATTTGCTGCTTTGGCTAGCGAGATTGAATCAGGTATTCGTCGTCATGTCCTAGACGAGATGCCAGAACTATTGCACGATGCTTTACTTGAATTAGATAAAACAATAGCTGCAACGCAGGCTTGGTTGGGGCAGCAACAGGCGCCGGATCAAGTGCAAGTTGCGAATGTAGTTTCAGCGAACCTGACAGCTGCGCAAGTAGAAAATCTTAGAGCCAATTTATTGCAAAATAATATGGCCGCTTGTGATTTGTTTTCAGAAATGTATGAGAGCTTGAAGTCTGCAATGCCATTAAGGTCTTTTGAAAAACTTGAACAGGCGATCAAGCATTTAGACTTTGCAACGGCCGAGGCCATTTTGAAAGAAATAGTTGTCGCCTGACTTGCGGCTATCGGTTGAGCAGAAATCTCGAACATTGGTTCGGTTTCTTCGCGCAGTTTTCAGTTGCTTGTCGACCATTTCGTCGCACATCAAATAGGCTTAGAACTTTTCTTGCCGCACGCGCCGGGTGGTTTCTCGAACAACCAATTCTAACGGTGGAATCTGCGATTCCACGATTTCTCCATGAATGATGCTGAGCAGAGCTTTGGTGGCGATGCGACCAATTTCGTATAGTGGTTGTTTGACCGTTGTTAGCGGTGGTGTGGTGTAGGATGAACCAGGTAAATCATCGAATCCTACTAAGGAAATATCTTCAGGAACGCGGATGCCTTTGCGATAGAGACTGAGACGTGCGCCATAAGCACTCAAGTCGTTAGCTGCACAGATGGCAGTGAATTGTTGTTGGCTCTCGAACAAATGATTCACCGCGCGCATGCCGCTACTTTCGTGGAAATCACCCTCGACCACTAATTTGTCATCAAACGGAATAGATGCTTCGCGTAGCGCGCGTGTGTAACCAGTTAAACGTTCTGCCGCGTCGCAGTTATTCTCTGGGCCAGTGATAAATGCGATGCGACGATGACCCAGTTCGATTAAGTGACGAACCGCCAACCAAGCGCCGTATTCATTGTCGAGTTTAAAGCCTAGCGCTTTGTCTGTATGAATCGCACGTCCTGTTGAAACAATCGGTCGATGCTGTGAGAATTGTAGAACTGATTCGTCCGTGATGCGACCTGATAACAGAATAATTCCATCAACTTTTCTCGCCAGTAGCAGTCGTATTCTTTCAATTTCTTCTGCTGCATTCCAGTGCCCACTGACAATCACCGATGCATAACCTGTTCCTTTGAGCGCATCATCTACGCCATGCAAAGTCTCATCAAAAAAGGGGCTGGAAATATCTTGAACGACGATCCCTATCGTCATCGATTTGCCCTTTTTTAAACCTTGCGCCATTTGGTTTGGCGCGAAGTTGGTTTTCGCAATCGCATCCATGACGGCTTGACGTTTTTCTTCGGATACTTTGGCTGTGCCGTTCAAAATGCGCGACACGGTACTTGGTGATACTCCAGCGGTGCGCGCAACCTCGATTAGTGTAGTTGGTGCGTCAGTGTTATCGCTGGTGCTTGAATGATTCAGTTGATTCATGAAATTCGACATCTTGCCGGATGAATAAGGTTGGCGATTCACTGCATCGATTTACTACGATGCTGTGTCATTCTTGTTTTTTTATTTATGAAAAGGGTTTCAAGCCAATTTTTCCGAAGAATAGCACAAAATGGTCAGTAACTTATTTAACTGGCATGATTTCTTATGGTTTTTGTGCTTATCCAGAAATATCAGATTTTTCATTAATAAAAGAAGATATCGTATTTTAAATATATTTAATCTGTATTTGATTGATTTTTCTTTACATTGACTGCATTGCGGTTCGTGTTAGCTTTGCTTTGACAGCGTTTTCATCATTAGTTGACTAAAGGTGTCGTTGATCTGGCTTGGGCGCAGTAGAAGTCAATTAATTGGCGATGATCAGGTAAGTCCTTGGCTGCGAATTCTCGCATTGTCGCAATATTTTGAAACGCTTCTTGCGCTGCAGCTAATTCGTCTTTGCGGATTAAATTGGTAGGAAGTTGAGTGGCGAATTCCATGCCATACAGCACATATTGCCAACTTGAGGGTGGATACATTTCCAGATCCGTAATGAAATCTAGACGTGAAGGTGGGCGACCTTGCCACATGTTGAGCTTGTCGCGTAATGATGCTGGAATGGATTCCGCCGCCGTATTGTCGCGCCAAAAAGCCGTATCGGTTCGTTGGCTTAAGCAGTAATGGAGCTTAATAAAATCAACAATCCGCTCATACCGTTGTGACATCAGATGATTAAAGGTTTTAGCAACTGGCGCAAACTCACCATTGTAAGGAAACAGATAGCTCACCAAGTAGGCAGCGGTTTCGATCAAGCCAATTCCTGAGGATTCGAGTGGTTCCAGAAAACCACCGGAGAGCCCAATCGCCACGCAATTATGTATCCATTGTATGGGGCGATAGCCAAGTTCCAGTTGCAGTGAACGTGCTTGTAAATGATCCATGCTACGACCGACATAGCGACGTAGAACTTGTTCCGCCTGTGCCGCATCGCTGTGTCTGCTCGAGTACACATAACCTATACCACGCCTTTGTTGCAGCCCGATATCCCAAATCCAACCTGCTTCCTGCGCGGTAGAAATTGTGTAGGAAGGAATTGGGCTATCCGCTTGCGGATAGGGAACTTGAATTGCTAAAGCACGATCAACAAACAAGGTATCGCTCACACTGTGGAAGCTTGACCCTAAGGCTTCGCCGATTAATCGCGCCCGAAAACCGGTGCAGTCGATGTATAAATCTGCATTGAGTTTGCCATGTTCTTTGCTGTGTATGGAGGCGATCGCGCCGCTTTCCGCTAATTCAACCGCATCAACATTGCCGAGTAAATGATGAACACCCAAACTGCGTGCATGCTCTGCGAGCAGGGTGGCGAAGCGTGCTGCATCGAAGTGGTAGGCATAATTCATTGGACCCAAAAAATCTTTGTCCGAACTTCGTTTCGGGGCGCGCCCGCAATCCGCTAAATATTTTTGCATCGTGACTGCATCTGCAAATGCACGATCTTTTCCAGCTAGTCCATGCAACCAGTAGGGCAGCAATTCTGGGCTACCAGCACGTTGACTTGGTTGGCTAAACGGATGGAAATAGTGATTCTTTGTGGTCGAGGCTGGCTCTGTTGGCGTATGAACCCAGTCACAAAATTGTATGCCTTGCTTAAATGTTGCATTGCACTCGCGGATAAATCGCGCTTCGCTGATACCAATTGCTGCCAAAGTGCCGCGAATGGAAGGGAAGCTGCCTTCGCCAACACCGATGATGCCAATTTCTGGAGATTCAATCAGGCTGATTTTTATGCTGTTGTTGTCAGAAGTTAACAGTGTTTTCGCTAAAAAAGCAGCACTTAACCAGCCAGCTGTGCCGCCACCAACAATCAGAATATGAGTGCTTTTTTGCATATGAAGTCTCCTAAGGGTTTTGTCGGGATTTTTAGTACCACTTGAAATTCTTGTTGACATTATTTTTAAGCGAAATGTATCATGAAATCGTTTTCACGACCAGTTTAGATGTTAAAACCGCGTAAACAAATAAATCCTAATGGAGACAAGATGAAAACCATCGCATTAAAAACAAAGCAACGAACCAGCACCCCGATACAATTCGCTGTGTTGGCACTGATAGCAGGAGCGAATGTCGCGAATGCACAGACTGCGGCTACCGCCGACAGCACCAAGACGACTTCGGCACAATCTGCCGCAGCCGCAAATAATTCCGAAAAAATTATCGAAGTATTGGTCACCGGCACCAAGCGCACTACTTCACTGCAACGTACCCCAGTTGCGATTACCGCTTTAAATTCAGCAGCATTAGAAGACAATCACGTTCAAACCTTGCAAGACATCGTCAATTTGGTGCCTGGTTTCTCTGCGACAGCACAGGGTGATCATGGCGTCATGACGATGACGATGCGTGGTGTTGGTAACGATAGCGCCAAGACCGAATATGCCGATCCTGAAGTTGCCTCGTTTGTTGATGGCATTTATTCGCCACGACCAGAAGGTGCTACTGCTTTGTTATTTGATCTTGAGGCCATTGAAATTTTGCGCGGTCCGCAAGGCACATTGTGGGGACGCAATGCCACGGTTGGTGCAGTGAATATGCAAACCACCAAACCAGTGATTGGTAAATCCTTTGGTAGTGCTGAGCTGGGTGTTGGTAGCTACAAGCGCTTGGGCATGCGTGGCGCATTTAACGTACCTGTGAGTGACACGATGGCATTGCGCTTTGCTTTCGTGAATGAACAACATGATGGCTATGTTGATTATCAAACGATGCCAACCATTCCTTTAAGTAGCCAACGCGCCGCTTTTCTTGCCGGTGGTGGAAAGCTGTCTGATTTTCAGCCAATCAATACGGCGCTATTTGTGACAGGTGGAAAAAAATACGGTGCGCAGAGTCAAACTGCTGCGCGTCTTTCGATGTTGTGGAAACCAACTTCGACAAGCAAGTGGGATTTGTCCTATGAGAAGTTTGCTGATCGTGGCGCGCCGCATATGAATCTGATGCAAACACCGCGTGCAGGACAGAAAATGTGGTCGGCTCTAATCGATACCGCACCCAATATTCAACGTGATTCTGATGCGATTCGTAGTCGCTTTGAAACGGCATTAAGTGATGATGTTTCGCTCGCGTATATTGCAGGTTATGCGAAATTCAGTGGTTCTCAAACTTTTGATGGTGATGCGGGCGTGGTCGTACCGACGAGTTTTACTACGGGTGGTAGTCATCGTCAGCACAACACGAATTCGTCTAACTATAAAAACTATAGCCATGAGCTTGAAGTGCAATCAACTGGTAAGAAAGAAGTCGACTGGTTGCTCGGACTTTACTATGCGGCGGAGGATAACAACATCCGTTTTGATTTGCCGATCATGAACGGTACCCAACAAGGTACGGTCGGATGGCAAGGTTCTTTCATTCAACCGAAAGAAACAGTGGCCTCGAAAGCGATTTTCGGTCAAGCGACTTGGAATGTTACTGAAGAATTGCATTTGACTGGTGGTGCGCGTTATACCAAAGATGATCGTGCCAATATTGGTGGACGTGGCTATGGTTGGGCCAACTACCCAGCAACGCCAGATACCGTGGCGCAAATTCCTGTGAATCAGAATGTGAATCCGTGGGAACCGAATTCCGGTTTTGGAAGTCCTGGCTTAAATGATGGTAAATACTCCGGTAGCAAGCTCACTGGTCTGGCGCGGCTTAGCTATGATCTCGATAAGAACAATATGTTCTATGCGAGTATTTCAACGGGTTATAAATCAGGAGGTCTGCAAGATGGTGGTCGCACGTATGCACCTGAAACACTAACCAACTATGAGTTCGGTACCAAACACACCTTGATGGATGGTGCAGTGAAAATCAGCAATGCGATCTTCTACGAGAACTTCAAAGATTATCAATTTTCTGCACCAGTGACCAATCCTGATGGAAGTCGCACATTGGCAACCACCAGTGCGGAAGGCGCAAAAATTGCAGGCTTTGAAACGGAAATCGCTGCCAAGTTAAGCAAAGACGACCGAATTCAATTGTCCTTAGCCTATACCCCAAAAGCCAAGCTCGGCAAATTATTAGCCGGATCGAATGACTATGTTATTCCCACTTGTGAAGCGGATAAAACGGTTTCGAACTGCGTGGATGTCACCGGTGTGACGATGGCACATACGCCTAAAATTCAAATGCAAATTCAATATCAGCACACTTTCCATTTGAGCCAAGGCACTTTGACACCGCGTGTCAGTGTGCATTATGAAACCGAAAGTAATTTGAGCGTGTTCAGTGATTACTTCGGTGCGCCAGACAAACAAAAATCGTATTCCCGTACCGATTTAGGTTTGCGCTACGAAGGTGACAAGTTCTATATGGACTTTTTCGTTCGCAATGCAACGAATGCGAACGTCAAAACCAGCGCACAGAACGGCAACACCGGTGGGATTTGGGTTGCACAATATTTGCCTCCGCGCACAGTTGGGGTGAATGCAGGATTTAATTTCTAAAGGGATGTAGGTAGTTACTTTTTAAATTATTTCAGTCTTAACACTATCGGTTCAAGGGCATCAGCGGTTCTCGCAAACGGTTGATGCCTATTCTGAATTTTTATCATTGACGTACTTGATCATTTTCACAGATTTGTAGAACACCAGACAAATGAGGTGGAGCCTAGCTAATCATTTGGCGGCTCGCTTCTCAACTTTCGTGTATCTCTTGCCTGTGTGGGATTTCCTACGTCTGTACTTGGATTTATGGATTACTATGACGCACACATCGCACTTTCCTGCCGACTTTCAATGGGGTGTCGCCACCAGCGCTTTTCAAATCGAAGGTGCCGCATACGAAGATGGTAAGGGGCCATCAATTTGGGATCGTTTTTGCGAAAACCCTAATAATATTAAAGATCACAGTAACGGCTTGATCGCTTGTGAACACTACCATCGCTATCAGGAAGATGTCGATATCATCGCGTCCTTAAATTTAGATACCTATCGTTTTTCGATGGCATGGCCACGGGTTCAGCCATTGGGACATGGTGCGTGGAATGAGGCAGGGTTTGATTTTTATGATCGTTTGTTAGATGCCTTGGCAAAAAAAAATATCGCAGCGCATCTGACACTTTATCACTGGGATTTGCCGCAAGCTTTGCAAGATGCGGGTGGCTGGTTATCTCGCGATACAGCTTATCGCTTTGCTGATTATGCAGAAGAGGTCGCACGTCGATTTGGCAATCGCGTCGCGACAATTGCGACGCATAACGAGCCTTGGTGCACGGCTAATTTGGGACACGGAAATGCCCAGTTCGCACCAGGTATCGCTGATGAGAAAAGTGCGATTCAAGTATCGCACCATCTCTTGCTTTCGCACGGATTAGCCATGTCAGCGATGCGTGCAGTAGGCGCTAGTGCGAAGCTCGGCATTGTATTGAACCAATGGACCGCTGATGCTGCGACAGACAGCGAAGCGGATCGCGCGATGGCTGAACTTGAATATGCGCGTTCTGTTCAATGGTTTATGGATCCAATCTTTAAAGGACACTATCCTGAACTCGCACTGCGTGCACACGGAGAGAATGCGCCAGTGATCCATGCTGGCGATATGGATGTGATTCATCAGACGATCGATTTTCTGGGAGTGAATTATTATTTCCGCGCTTGGTGTTCTGCCGCGAATCCACCGCTACCTGCACCCGCTTTGCAAGGGGTGACTGACATGGGATGGGAAATCTATCCACAAGGTTTAACTGAATTATTGATGGCCCTGCAAGCAGAGTACATTCTGCCGCCGATCTACATCACTGAAAATGGTATGGCGAGTGCAGATCAGTTAGAAGATGAAAAAATTCCTGATACGGATCGGATTAACTATATCAAGATGCATCTTGATGCTTTGTCACAGGCGATAGAAGCGGGTGTCAATGTGCGTGGCTATTTTTTATGGAGTTTGCTCGACAATTTTGAGTGGAATTCAGGTTATGCAAAACGCTTCGGTATTGTGCATGTCGACTATGCGACGCAAACACGTCGATTAAAAGACAGCGCGGTTTGGTATCGCGACTATGTGTCACGCCAGCGTGTCGCAACGATGTCTGAGTTCATATTGCGCTAGGAGTTGGTATGCAAGAATCTGCACAATTTCATGAAGCCAAATTATTGGCTGATATCGGTGGTACGAATGCCCGTTTTGCACTTGAGTTAGCATCGGGTGCGATCTGTCGTATTCAGACTTTGGCGACGCTTGATTTTCCACGTTTCGAAGATGCGGCAATGCATTACTTGGAACATCATGCCGACTTAACTGTGCGGCATGCGGTGATTGCGATTGCCAATCCGGTAGGACAAGATGCCATTAAGATGACGAATCATCATTGGGCTTTTTCTGTAAGCGCAGCCAAGCAAACTTTAGGATTAACGACTTTGCTCATGGTGAATGATTTTTCTGCTTTGGCAATGGCGGTGCCTAGTTTGAAAGTGAATGAGTTACGCAAGATTGGTGGCGGTTACGCACGCAAGGATAGCGTGATCGGTATCTTGGGTGCAGGGACAGGCTTGGGTGTGGGTGTCTTGGTAGCAGATCAAGGTGCTTGGAAGTCGTTGCAAAGTGAAGGTGGGCATGTGGCATTTTCGCCCAGTGATGAACGTGAGATCGCGGTGTTGCGTTATTGTTGGGAGCAGTATCAACATGTGTCGACTGAGCGGCTTGCTTCAGGGCCCGGCATCACCTTAATCCATGCCGCGTTGGCAGCATCCGCTGGGCGGGTGATAGACCATACTTTAACGACGGAAATGATAGTTGCGCAGGGTTTGCAAGGTGATGCAGTTTGTCTGGAGACGCTCGATTGTTTTTGCGGTATGCTCGGTACCTTCGCAGCGAATCTGGCCGTCACATTATTTACCCAAGGCGGAATTTATATCGGCGGTGGCGTGGTGCCGCGTTTAGGTAGTTTTTTTGCGCGCTCCTCGTTTCGTGAACGTTTCGAAAAGAAAGGACGTTTTTCAGATTTTACGGCGCAGATTCCTACCTATGTCATCACTGCACAGCAACCCGCATTCACGGGGGCTTCTGTGTTGTTGGCACAGCATTTGCAACAAGCCGAAAAAAACGCACAATGGGGTTCGCATCCGAATGAAATAGGCTCCAGAAAAATTCTACGCCAAAACGAAAACTTACAAAATCGGGACAAAGATTATGCTGCAACTTAATACCGCACGATCACCTTTGCTGTGGGTACCCACCGGCTATTTTACGATGGCCTTGGGTTTCATGATGTTGACCAATGTCAGCGCCATTATGTTCAAGAATTTGGGGATGGATAATGGCAGGGCAGCACAGTATTCAAGTATGTTTATTCTGGCCTATACGATTAAGCCTTTATTTGCGCCTTTTGTTGAAATGTATAAGACAAAAAAGTTTTTTGTTTTGTGCGCGCAAGTGTTGATTGGTTTGGGCTTTGCTGGTGTCGCCTTGGCGATGGCTTTGCCAGATTATATGGTGATACTAATCCCTCTTTTTTGGATACTGTCATTCGTTGGTGCCACCCAGGATATTGCATGCGATGGTGTCTACGTCACATCGCTTGATACCCGCAGTCAGTCTTTGTATTGCGGGATTCAAAGCTTGAGTTGGAACATCGGCCCTATCGTTGCCGCGGGTGGATTGGTGTATCTCAGCGGGCGACTACATACCGAAGTTTTTCAGCATAGTAGCACTAGCTTTGGTCCTGAATGGATGGAGTCTTGGCGAGTTATTTTTCTATTAGTAGCCGGCTTAACTTTGTTAATGGCAGTGTGGCATTGGCGTGTTATGCCTGATGGTGAACGGGCGAGCAATACGCCTGATAGTGTCAGCGCGACCGTGGGCATCATTGTGGATTCTTTCCGTAGTTTCTTTGAGAAACGCGATGTCTGGCGCATGATCGCATTTGCGTTTTTATTTCGCTTGAGTATCGGCTTCCTCGAAAAAATCGGCCCCTTTTTCATGGTGGATCCTGCTAGTAAAGGGGGCTTGGGATTGTCGAATGAGCTGCTAGGAATTATCTACGGTACCTATGGCCTCGCCGCAGTCTTGCTTGGGTCACTGTTGGGTGGCTGGTTAGTTGCCCGACGTGGATTGAAGTCCACTTTATTTTGGCTTTGCTGCGCGGTGAATATTCCAAACATCACTTTTCTGATCATGAGTATTTATCTGCCAGAAAATCTCTATTGGATAGGTGCGGGCGTGATCGTTGAGAAATTCTTCTTTGGCTTTGGCTCAGTTGGTTTTATGATTTATCTGATGCAAGAGCTTGCGCCAGGAAAATACACCACCACACATTATGCCTACGGTACTGGTTTGATGGGGCTGTGTGGTTTGTTGACCGGTGTGTTGAGCGGACATCTGCAAGAGTATCTCGGTTATGTCAGTTATTTTGTGTTAGTGATGTTGGCGACGATTCCTTCGTTTATCGCATGTTGGTATGCGCCATTTCACGTATCGGACCAACGTGCTCAGTGATTTGTTTTCGCTTTTATCTGAAAGTCAGCAAAGTCGGCAAATGATGTTGTCGACTTTGCTTGTTGTTTCGTTGTATTCAGTTTGTCCATGTCTGCTTTAGTCGAAGCGCTACTGAATAAGCCAATTTTTGCTCCTACCCAACGACCTTGTACAGCATTAAATTCTGTGCCAAAGGGGATAAATTCCTTCCCTTGCTCGCTATAGTAAAACTGCGCGAGACCGCCTGCTTTCATTTCCATTTTTAGCTGGACTTTGGCATGATTGATGCGCGTGGTTCGCACGACTTCTTCATTACAACGAGTAGTCAAATTGATGCTGCTGCAAGTAACGTACTGAAGTAAGTAATGATCTTGATGTCTTTGTATCCCGATCCAAGCATAATGTAAACCATATAACACCAGTCCAGCACGCTCACCATCATTAGTCGAATTGAATCTCAATTTGACGCTTGCGCTAAATTCAGATGCAGGTAATTTTTGGAGAAGAATTGCTGGGTAATCGATTAAAGATGCAGATTCTGCCAATGCCTGTGGATACAAGCGTAGATGTTTTTTATGTGCCGTGAGTGAATACCAATCGCTTTTCCAGTTGGCATTCCATTGCCATTGAAAACCTAATTTTTGCGCAGAAAAATCATCGGATGTTGGTGGGTTAACTAACTGACTAAATTGCTTGTTGCGGATAGGTTTTTCCCATTCCATGACAGGTTCGCCGATACCCGTTGTTGAGTTCATCTGACCCATTACAGGCCAATCATTTTCCCATCGCATGGGCTGCAAATGCACGATGCGGCCATAGGCACGTTTATCTTGAAAGTGATAAAACCAATCCCGTCCATCTTCTGCGGTGACCCATGCACCTTGATGCGGACCATTGATCTTGCTATCGCCTTGGGCCAAAACGATTTTGTCTTCGTAAGGACCAAGAATATGTTTAGAACGGAATACCGATTGCCAACCAAATTCAACACCACCCGCTGGCGCAAAAATGTAGTACCAGCCCTTGCGTTTATAAAACTTTGGACCTTCTAAGGTTTTATAGCCAGGTAGAAGATTGCCGTCGACAACGAGCGTGCCTTTGTCATCGAGGAGTTTGCTGGCATCCGCTGCCATAGCGCGCAGCGTGAGTTGATTATTAAATCCCGCGCGGCTTTTCGCCCAAGCATGCAATAGCCAAGCTTTGCCATCATCGTCCCAAAGCGGTGTCGGATCGATTAAGCCTTTACCCGCAACGAGTAAATGCGGGGTAGTCCACGGTCCAGCAAAGTTCTTTGCGGTCATGACATAAATGCCGAAGTCAGGATCTGGGTAAAAGATCCAAAATTTGTCATCATGAAAACGTAAGCTCGGCGCCCATACGCCTTTACCATGTTGCGGCGTAGAAAATGTCTCATTGGGTACCAGATTCTGCAAGGCGTGTCCGACCAGATTCCAGTGAATCATATCGCTCGATTGCAACAATGGAAGACCCGGTGCGCTGTTGAAGCTCGAAGCAATCATGTAGTACTGTTTGCCGACGCGAATCACATCGGGATCAGAATAATCTGCATGAATAATCGGATTGCGATAGCGGCCATTGCCGAGATCAGGTTCCCAGACTTGTTTTGTGTCGTGTTGATTTTTATTCTGTGCATGCACTGGCAAAGCAAGTAATAAGATCGACGACGACAAGCAGCAGAGTGCTCTTCCCAAGCAGATCATGGAATTCCTTTGTTAAGGTGTTTTGTGTTGACGAATTTTGTTATGACTGACGGCAGGGTAGGCTTATCCGACGAACGCTGTCTCGGCGTAACCTTGGACACCCGGATTGAGCAGGATAGTCGCACCAGCCCATTCGTCATCCGCCGCTTGGCCTGCTGCGATGGATGCAACCATCAAGGTATCCAGTTTGTCACCACCAAAACAGCACATGGTTGGTTTTTTCATTGGCACCGCGATTTGTCGATCGAGTTTTCCTTCTGGGGTGAAGCGCAAAATCAATCCGGCGTCATTGGCACAAATCCAATAACATCCATCGGTGTCGATGGCAGCACCATCGGGACGACCATCCATCGTTTTCATGTCAACAAAGAGGCGTTGATTGTGGGGCGTGCCGCTATCTGTATCATAATCAAATGCCCAGATCAGTTGGCTATTTGGATGGGAATCAGAAAGGTACATGGTACGACCATCTGGTGACCACGCGAGGCCATTTTGGACAAATAAATTCGAGATGAAGGGTGCTGAGATGCCTTGCTCTCTGGTATAGCGATAGAGATGCCCAGCAGCTCGCGGCACTGACATATCGATCAACATGGTACCGCTCCAGAATCGACCCTGACGATCACAGCGACCATCGTTGAAACGCATTCCCATTTCCGATGTCGCTGGCGCTGCTAGATGTTGTGCTTGGACTTTGCCATCGGTCGCTAGCTTGAGATGAAAGATGCCGCTCTCCATTCCAGCAATAAATCCACCATTGTTTTGAGGTGACAGACAAGCGATCATTTCGGCAGTTTGCCAGCTTGATACCACGCCACTACTCGCATCTAAACGCCAGATCGTCTTTGCCGTGATATCGACCCAATACCAAGCTGCTTCTTTGGCTACCCAGATTGGACTTTCACCGACGCCACAGCGAATGGTCGCATGTGGCGTCGTAACGCGTGTGATTTCAGGAGTCTGCAAGTTCACCATATCAGAGATCACTGATGATTTTGTATTTAGGAACTAAGGTTTTCATGACTGTCCAAGCGACCAGATAAGCAAGCGCGCAGATTGCAAACATAATCGTGTAACCGGTTTGCAATTGACCTTGGCTGCCATAGTAGTCAAACAGCCAGCCACCAAGTTTTGTAATCAACACGCCGCCTAGACCACCCGCCATACCGCCAATTCCAACTACAGAAGCCACTGCTTTTTTCGGGAACATATCAGAGACAGTCGTAAAAATATTCGCTGACCAAGCTTGATGCGCTGAAGCGCCGATACCAATCAAAATCACTGGTACCCAGAAGCTTAAGTAACCAAGCGGTTGTGCCAATAAAACGACCAGAGGCAAAATCGCAATCATTAACATTGCTTTCATACGACCATCATAAGGCGCATCACCGCGATTAATGAAATAAGTTGGCAACCAGCCACCACCGATACTGCCAACCATCGTCATACTATATAAAACCGCCAGTGGTACAACGAACTCAGTGGTTTTCATACCGTATTGTGCAGCTAAATATTTAGGCAACCAAAACAAGAAGAACCACCACACGCCATCCGTCATAAATTTGCCAAAGGCAAAAGCCCAAGTTTGACGATAGGCGAGTAATTGGAACCATGAAAATTTCTTACCATCGTCACTGTTATCGATCACGCCGTCTTTCAATTGATCGTGATTGATGTAAGCGAGCTCTTCAGCCGATAAGCGTTTTTGTTCTTCTGGCTTATCGTAAAATACAATCCAAGCGCCGAGCCAGATGAAGCCTACAGCACCGACGATAATAAAGGTTGCTTGCCAACCCCAAGCCGCAGCGATCAACGGTACGGCGATTGGTGCCAATACCGCGCCAATATTGGCACCAGAGTTAAAAATGCCCGTTGCAAAAGAACGTTCTTTTTTAGGGAAATATTCCGCAGTCGCTTTGATCGCTGCCGGGAAGTTACCTGCTTCACCTAGCGCTAAAACGGCGCGAGAAATCATAAAGCCTGCGATCGAGACGGGAACCGCAGCGAGGCCTAGTCCAGTCGCGATACTGTTAATGGCTTCACCAAAAAAGATCGCATACGCATGCATGATGGCACCGAGCGACCAGACAGTAATTGCAAGGATAAAAGCTTTTTTTGTGCCAATCTTGTCGATGAAGCGACCTGCGAACAACATGGAAATCGCGTATACAAATTGAAACGCAGCGGTGATGTTCGCATAATCGCTATTGGTCCAACCAAACTCTTTGCTCAAGTCAGGTGCGAGTAAGCTCAAGACCTGACGATCTAAATAATTGATGGTCGTCGCAAAGAACAATAGTGCGCAGATGGTCCAACGGTATTTGCCTATGCCTGTGGCATGGACTTGTGCATGTGTTGACATAGGTGTCTCCGGTTTTATTGTTTTTGGCACTGCTGTTAAATTGAATTTCGATTTAGACTTTGATTTGTAGGGCGGGTGCAACCCGCGCCGTTAAAACGTCGTACAGGCGTGACCACTCTACGGGCGGCGCGGGTTGCACCCGCCCTACATTTTTCACCATCCTTCTCTCACAATCGAGAGAAGGAAGATTTACATCAAGCTTTACTTGGCTGGCACAGTCAAATCACCATTGACCACACGTGGAATGCCAAACGGATTTGCATCTTGCAAGCTGGTTGGCAAAAGTTCAGCAGGGAACTCTTGATAACAAACTGGGCGTAAGAAACGATCAATTGCGCTGGCACCCACTGAGGTTGTGCGGCTGTCTGATGTCGATGGGAAAGGGCCGCCATGCACCATCGCATGACAGACTTCAACGCCCGTTGGGAAACCATTGAACAAGATACGACCTGCTTTACGTTCCAAGCTAGGCAACAAGGATTTAGCAATCGCATAATCTGCCGCCGTTGCGTGCACAGTCGCCGTCAATTGACCTTCAATGTGTTCTGCAATTGCTTGCATTTCGGCCAGGTCTTTGCAGCGAATCAAGAGTGAAGATGGGCCAAAAATTTCATCGTGCAGAGCGCGATTGTTCAAGAAATCACTTGCTTGGCAAACCGCCAGATTTGCTTGCGCAGCGCATGGTGCTGTTGCGGCCTGACCTTGTGCTAGAACGTTCACGCCATCGACTTGATTTAGACGCGCTACGCCTGAGCTGTACGCTTGATGTATGCCAGGCGTTAACATGGTCGCAGCTGGTTTTGCTTGTAAGGCCATACTGGCGGTGTCAATAAAGGCTTGTAATTCTGGACTATCGATCGCGATCACCATACCTGGGTTAGTACAGAATTGTCCCGCACCCATCGTCAATGAATCGGCGAAGCCTTGCGCAATGCTCGCGCCCTTGGTTTTTAATGCATCGGGCAGCAAGAAAACAGGGTTGATACTACTCATCTCCGCATATACAGGAATCGGTTCCGCACGTGCAGCAGCAGTACGCACCAGCGCTATACCACCTTGACGAGAACCAGTGAAGCCGACCGCTTTGATAGCAGGGTGGGCGACTAAACTTTGGCCAATTTGACGACCATCACCGATCAACATGGAAAACACGCCTACCAAGCCACAATCATTTGCGGCTTGCTGTATTGCTTTGCCAACTAATTCGGAAGTGCCTAGATGCGCGCTATGCGCTTTGACAACTACCGGGCAACCTGCTGCGAGAGCGGACGCAGTATCACCACCAGCAACCGAGAACGCTAACGGGAAGTTACTTGCGCCAAAGACCGCAACTGGGCCTAAACCAATTTTACGCAAACGTAAATCAGGACGTGGCGGAACGCGTTCTGGCAAGGCAGAATCAAGTGTGGCAGACAGATAGGCACCATCGCGCACAACTTTGGCGAACAATCGCAATTGATTCATCGTGCGACCACGTTCGCCTTCCAAACGCGCTACTGGCAAGCCAGTTTCTTGATGCGCGCGTTCGATCAGCGTGTTACCCAGTGCTAAAATATTTTCAGCAATTTTTTCTAAAAATGTCGCTCGTTGATCCGGGGTGGTTTCACGATAGCTATCGAATGTGGCTGCTGCCAATTGACATGCTTGATCGACATCCTCTTTGGTCGCCAAACCAAATGCGGGTTCGAATTCGCTGTTAGTGGCGGGATTGATCGCTTTGATCGTGCCCGCACTACCGAATAGGGATTCCTGGCCGATGACCATGCTTCCTGTGATTTGCATGCATTACTCCTTGATTCGTAATCTTACGTTGATGAACATTTCATTTTAACTGGGCGATTGCGCCCAGTCTTGATGGAAATCGTCATCATTCGTGCTTATTTTTACGCTGACTTCGACGTTTATTGCGGACCTTGCGCGCGAATTAACTTTAACAGCATTTCATCTTCTTCCGCTGTTAGGTCAGTCAACGGCGCACGCACTGGACCGCCGCTGTGACCAACTAAGCGTGCACCAGCTTTGACGATACTCACTGCATAGCCAGCCTTACGATTACGGATGTCGAGGTATGGGAGGAAGAATTCATCGATTAAACGATTCGTCGTTGCGAAGTCATCGGCTGCCGTTGCATGGTAAAAATCCATTGCCAATTTCGGAACGAAATTGAATACGGCAGAAGAGTAGACAGGTGTACCAATCGCTTTGTAAGCACCAGCGTAAATTTCTGCAGTAGGTAGACCACCGAGATAGCTAAAGCGGTCACCCATGCGACGCCAGATCGACACCATCAATTCGATATCGCCGACACCATCTTTAAAACCAATTAAGTTCGGGCACATTGCGGCTAAACGCTCTAGAGACTCTGGCGTCAATCGGCAGTTAGCGCGGTTATAAACCACCACGCCAATACTCACCGATTTACAGACTTCAGCAACATGCGCGACCAAGCCATCTTGGCTAGCTTCGGTCAGATAATGCGGCAACAATAACAAACCTTGTGCACCCAAACGCTGCGCATCCTGTGCCAAGGCAATCGCAGTGCGAGTAGGGCCACCAACGCCTGCCAAAATTGGCACTTTGCCACGGCAAGTATCCACCGCAGTACGAATCACATCGCTGTATTCACCGGGTGTCAAAGAAAAGAATTCACCTGTACCACCCGCAGCAAACAAAGCACTCGCACCATACGGCGCGAGCCATTCCAGACGCTCAGCATAAGTATCAGCACGGAAGTCACCATTTTCATCGAAGTCGGTGATAGGGAAAGATAAGAGTCCAGACGAGAGGATTTGTTTGAGTTCTTGCGGGTGCATAGTGTCTCCAGTGATAAATGCAGGAAATTGGGTGGAATTGGAAAAAATCATGGGTTTATGTTTAAGTGATACGTCATCGTACAACTTAAAATTGGTTTTTGCAAAGGGTTTTTTTGGATTTTATTGGTACGGAAGGGTTTGTTGTTCTTAATGAAAGGCTTTGGGTGAAGGTATTGGCTAGGGGATATTTTTTCGCTCCTTCCCCTTCAAGGGGAAGGCTGGGATGGGGATGGGTTATTGTCAGGGAGTCGAGCTGATGGCTATTTTTTTGGGGCTGAATTTTCTTGGGTAATGTTTATTTTCGCGAATGGTTTGTGGTCTGTAGGTCGGGTGTGGCCCGACAGCCACTTCCTTTCTTTGCTTCGCCAAAGAAAGGAAGCAAAGAAAGGCGACCACGCTGCCACTGCCCTTCGGGTGCCCAATTGAGCAAGACAAAAATGGGGAGAGTCAGAAACTCGCTACGCTCAAACATCTAACTCTCTTTATCCCATTTCTGTCTCGCACAATTGGCAGTGTCAGAAGTGGATGAACGTCAAAAACAAAGTCAAAAACAACTTCAAAAGCCACACCAAAACAATCAGTACCGACGGCATTAAGTTTTCCAATAGCGGTTGTAGGTCGTTGCTTTTGACGTTGTTTTTGACCTCCCCCCGTTTGAGACGATGTAATTTGTGCGTGGCAGAAAATGGGATCAGGGTTGCGAATGTTTGAGCGTAGCGAGTTTTCGCAACACCCCATTTTTTGACATGCACAAATTATGCTGAAGCGAAGCGTAAGCACCCCGAAGGGGCGAGTCTACGGTCGCCTTTTTTGGATTACCTTTTTTGGCGAAGCAAAAAAGGTAATTGGCTGTCGGGCCACACCCGACCTGTGAACGATGAGAATAGATGAACGCTTAGTGGAAATGCAGTCAGCGTAGAAACCGAATTTAATAACTGGAAAGAGGCAAAGCAACTCAACCACCACCCTCAATCACTTCCTGCGCCAACCGTAATCTCTCCCGACTATTACTCAAATGCGTCCGCATAGCCGCCCGTGCTGCTTCAGGATCTTTACGCAAAATCGCATTGAAAATATCTTCATGCTCATGATGCACGCGCACCAAATAAGCAGATGGATCATCTTGATTGAGTTGCGCCGTATTCAAACGCGCACGCGGAATTAAAGTGTGTCCCAAATGCCCAAGCAATTCAACAAAATAGGGATTGCCAGTAGCCTGCGCAATTAGTAAATGAAAGCGTACATCAGCATCGACAGAGTGCGCGCCTGATTCGACCGTAGTACGCATTAGCTGCAACACCGAACGCATTTCTTCAACCTGAGTATCCGTGCGTCGTGAAGCGGCATGCCAAGCGGCTTCGGTTTCTAAACTGATGCGAATTTCCAATACCGCGAGTACGTCGCGTACCGTGACGATAGAAGAATTTTGCAGGCCTAGATGATGCGAAGGTGCAAGTACGAAGGTGCCAATGCCATGTCGCGTTTCGACTAAGCCCGCAGCTTTTAATTGCGAAATCGCTTCACGCACCACTGTGCGACTAACACCGTAGACTTGCATGATTTCGGATTCAGTTGGTAGTTTTTCACCAACCTTCAAATCGTCGCTCTTGATGCGCGTGGTCAGGTGATCGACTACTGCGCTGGCAAGATTGCGAGGTTTGCTGCGGATGGGGACAGGGTTGGTGTTTGTATTGGTCATAGTCGAATTGATTCTTTGTGTGGCGAGATTAAACCAAATCGGATTGCTATTAGATTGCTGTCAGATACAGGTTTAGTCATTTCTTGTATGATAACCGATAAGTCCTCACTGTTGAAATGGGATTGTTGGTAGTGAAAAAGAGAATGTGTCGATCATTGACTCTTAGTTGTACGATGACGAATACTCCCTCTCCTGCAGGCGGGAGAGGGTTGGGGTGAGGGCGTTTCAGACTAGAGAAATGCTGATTTAGCACAATTTCAGTATTTAAATATCCAAAAGCAGATAAACGCTGTTTTCACTTGCTGGAGCTCCCTCATCCCCGCCCCTTCTCCCGCTTGCGGGAGAAGGGAGTATGTTCTGGCGCGATTCGACTTGTGTCGTTACCACTGCTTTGAAGGCAAGGAACCTAGGAGAGAGAAGTGTTGTTGTCAGTTTCTTCAATGGAATTTTTCAACAAAGCCTGTAAACGCGCAGCCCCAACTGGCTCTTGTTCTTGCAAGACAATCACCGCCCAGCGCTTAGCATGTTGTTCCGACACTGCTTGAATCTGTGCTAATTCATTGTGCGCCCGTTGTTGCAATAAGGCTGATGTGGGATGCGCTAAGGCGAGGCTATTGTTAATAACCCAAGCCCAAGGCTCTATCCCCGCCCGTCGCAAATCATGCTGCAAGCTTGCTGCTTCCAACACCGGCGTCGTTTCTGCAAGCGTGACAATCAGTATCTTGGTTTGTTGCGGATCTTGTAGTTGCATCATCGGTGTATTAAAACGCACCCCAGTGCTTTCCATTTGACGTGCGATTTCGCGGTGATAGGCACCCGTTGCATCCAGCAATAACAAAGTATGCCCGGTTGGCGCAGTATCCATCACGACAAACTTTTTTCCGGCTTCGCGAATCACGCGTGAGAATGCTTGAAACACGGCAATCTCTTCGGTACATGGTGAACGCAAGTCTTCTTCCAATAAGGCGCGACCAGCATCATCGAGATGCTTACCTTTACTTGCCATCACTTGTGCGCGATAAGCTTCCGTCGCGGCTTGTGGATCGATACGGCTGACGCTCATATTTTCGACTTCGCCACCGATTGCCGCCAATACATGTGCTGCCGGATCGGAGGTCGTTAAATGCACGGCGTGACCACGCCGCGCCAACTCAACTGCGAGTGCCGCTGCCACTGTGGTTTTGCCAACACCGCCTTTACCCATGGTCATAATCAAACCATGACCATCGGCTGCTAAGTCATCAATCAAGCTGGATAAATCTGGGCAGCTTGCCGTAGTTGATATTTCGCTCGTCGATATTGCCGCAGAAGATGGGTTCAACAGAGCACGCAGCGCAGGCAAGCCAACTAAGTTGAAGCCTAGCAAAGGAACATGGTCAATCGGTGCATTGACCAACACTGCTGGCATCGCGTTTAGAGTGCTTTGTTCACGTTGTACGATGGCTGCTGCCAACTTGTCATGTGCCGCCTCGGTTTCTGGCATCACGCCATTGATCACTAAGTATTGATGTTGAAATCCAATCGCTGCTAATTCTTCGTGTGTGCGCGCTGCTTCACGTAAAGCCGCTGTTTGCGCACGCGCAACTAAGACCATGCGTGTGCGTTGCGGATCAGCTAAGGCTTGTACCGCAGCATGATATTGCTCGCGTTGTTTTTCTAATCCAGCTAGCGGGCCCAAGCACGATGCATCGCCTTTGCCTTCTTCTAAAAAGTCTGACCATGCACCGGGCAATTGCAACATGCGTATGGTGTGACCGGTCGGTGCCGTATCAAAAATGATGTGATCAAATTGACTGATCAAAGATTGATTGGTGAGTAGGCCTGTGAATTCATCAAAGGCGGCAATCTCGGTGGTACACGCCCCAGACAATTGTTCTTCTATGCTGTTAGCCACGGCATCCGGTAATACGCCGCGTACAGGGCCGACGATCTTGTCGCGATAAATTTGCGCAGCCGCTTGTGGATCAATTTCTAGAGCAGATAAATTCGCAACTGCGCTCATAGGCGTGATGTGATTGCCTATTGTGATACCAAATACTTGTCCGACATTTGACGCAGGGTCGGTGCTGACCAGTAGCACGCGTTTGCCAAGATCCGCCAAATAAATTGCCGTGGCACAGGCGAGCGAGGTTTTTCCCACGCCACCTTTGCCTGTGAAAAACAGAAACGCAGGGGTTTGTTCAAGAAATTTCACAAGCGACTCCCATCGTGAATAAATGCATCAATTCGGTAAAGCGAAAATGGCGACTAACAACTTTGACCTTCACCACAACAAGGCGCAGACGCTGCCGAGTTTGCGCTAGTGTTTGTGTTAGTGCCTGTGCTGCCAATAACAGGCAAGATGCTCAAGCCTAGCCAACGCGCCAACTCGGCACGGCGCGGATAACGATTCGTGAGTGCGATTTCACCATCGAGCAAAATCAAGGGCAAGCCTTCTTGGCCCGAGCGTTCTAAAAAACTTTTTACGACTGCATTCTCAGCAAATGCCATCGGTTGTTGTGCGAGATTAAAGCGTTCTATCTGCGCACCTTGCTTCTTCGCCCAATCGATATCGGCGGCAAAGCTGACTAATTGTTGATCTGCATCGACACCGCAGACACCCGTATTGCAGCACATGGCAGGGTCAAAGATTTGTAGGGTTTTCATATTGCTTTTCCAATTTCAATGTTGACATACCGACTCAATTTACATTACAGCACATAGAGTTCGTAGCACTTTGCGCTAACGCATAGTTGTTGAATTAAGCCAGGATATTGGCGATCTTATCCATCTCTGCCTTTAGAGCAACTTTATCGTGCTGCAAGGTGTCGAGCGGTAAAGCCAAGAAAGCTTCAATCCGTGCGCGCAAAATACGATATGCCTGCATAAAGCTCGCATCGATTTCGTCATCGGTACCGGTCGCATGGGCTGGATCTTCCACGCCCCAATGCGTGCGTAATACAGGTCCCAAATACGCAGGGCAAGTTTCGCCTGCTGCGCTTGCGCAGACTGTGATGACGATGTCGGGTGTCGCGGGTAAGTTGTCCCAAGACTTGCTGAAATAGCCATCGGTATTGATGCCTTCACGGGCCAATAATGCCAGCGAACGAGGATGCACTTGCCCAGTCGGCTTACTACCCGCGCTCATCGCGCGCCAACCCGCTGGTGCTAGATGATTGAATGTCGCTTCACCCAAAATAGAGCGGCAAGAATTACCCGTGCAGAGAAATAAAACGTTCATGACGTGATGATCCTGAATGACAATTATTGAGAGGAGGATTTCGGATACAACCAGTTAAATAAAACTGTCGCACATGCTGCACCGATTAACTGCGCCACAATAAATCCCGGCGCATCAATAGGGCGTATGCCAGCAAAAGTATCGCTCACTGAACGCGCTAAAGTCACAGCGGGATTGGCAAAGGAAGTGGAAGAAGTGAACCAATATGCCGCCGTGATATAGGCCGCTACCGCGAATGGCGTAGTAGTTGGACGAGTACGAGAAGTACTAATGATGACGGCGATTAAACCAAATGTCGCAATGCATTCACTCCACCATTGCGATACACCTGTACGTACGTGCGTTGAGGCAAAAAACACGGGCAAATCAAACATCCCATGCGTTGCTGCGACGCCCGCGAAAGCGCCAAGAATTTGCGCGACGATGTAAGGGAGGATGAACTGTGTAGGTAAGTTCTTTTGCCATGCTTCGGACAAGGTCACCACAGGATTAAAATGTGCGCCGGATAAATTACCAAACATCAGAATTAAAGCAATTAAACCTGCTCCGGTAGCCAGTGCATTCGCTAGTAAAGCGATAGCAGTATTTCCGCTAGAAAGTGTTTGCGCCATGATGCCTGAGCCGACCACAACGGCGAGCAAAAATGCGGTTCCCAGAAATTCAGCGACGAGTTTTTTTAACATGGAATTGCCAGCGGTCATATTTGGGCGTGTTGACATAATATTTGGACATGCGAATGAGTCGAAATGGACACAGGGCTAGGCGTCAAGGCGCGCCGCAGTGCGAGCACTGTAAGCGGCTTGCAACAACGCCATGTGTCCATTTCGGCCATTCCCGAAGGGTTCTTGGCAAAACACACGATGGACAGCGTTGCATCTCTTGCTGGGGCGGCTAGCCGCAGCGGCGAGATGCGCCTTGCCATCCTGCGTTTTGCTAAGAACGCATTGCCCAAATATTATGTCAACACGCCCTAGGGTTTCTCCGATTTTTTTCATCTCGTGGTGAATCGCATTTTTCTCCAACATGGACAAGGGCAAGCTCACAAAAATGCTGATGCGCGCCATGATTTGACGGAAAACTTTGTGAAATAGTGCGCGCTTTTCTTCATCACTACCGTTTAATGCAGCTGGGTCTTCGAAACCCCAGTGCGCAGTCAAAGGATGTCCTGGCCAAATCGGACAGACTTCGCCAGCAGCGTTATCACACACGGTGATAATGAATTCCATTTGAGGCGCATCGGCCGCAGCAAACTCATCCCAACTTTTGCTGCGTAAATTCGTGACGGGATAATTTGTGTGCTCAATTTGCTCAATCGCAAAAGGATTGACCGAGCCATTTGGAAAACTGCCCGCAGAATAGCCTTGAAAGCGTCCATGACCCATGGTCGTAATTAAGGCTTCCGCCATCACGCTGCGGGCTGAGTTACCGGTACACAAAAAGAGCACATTGAAGGTTTTGTCTGTCATGTTGGCCTCGCTGAAAAAAATAGGATGGGATTTGTTTCTTAGTTGGCAGCGCTACATGCCAGCGTTGTTGTGGTTGTACACGGATTACCACCGCAGCAGCTTTCCGTCAGAAATTCTAGTAACCCGTTCATGACGGTAAAGTTAGCCGAGTAAATGATGAACCGCCCATCCTGTCGTGCCATGATCAAGCCAGCATGCGACAACTCTTTTAGATGGAAGGATAAAGAAGAAGACGGTACCTCAAGTTGCTCAGCAATCTTGCTAGCGGCTAAGCCTTCAGGGCCAACGGCGACCAACAAACGAAAAATAGCCAAGCGTGATTCTTGTGCCAGTGCGGCGAGGGCGGTGATGGCGGATTTGGTTTCCATGTATGCCTTTGAGTTTAATTCATAGGGCTTACGCAAAACATATATTAGCGTCGTTACAGTCGCCTCGCCGTACAATTTGTACTGTTTTCGGCAACGCGCCCCCGACTAAGGCATTCGAGGGCAGGCTCTAGCTAGTGCAATTTTGCGTAAGTCCTAATCAAAATTTGTTTAATTTCGATAATTCTATATTTATAGAAATATAGAATCAAGCTTAATTTAAATGGCGATCAGTTTTTAAGCCAGTCTTAATGACTAAGTAGGATGCTTGTGATTGTGTGATCGTCTAGGATATTTTTCATTTTGACGTGAAATGTCCTGATTAGTCTCAGTCTATAAAGATTCGTTGTAGCCAAGTTGCTATTGAAAGCCCGAAGTTATGTTCTTTTTTGACTAGCGGCGATGATTTGAGCCGTGACGAGATCAACATCGACTAACGGATTCGCAGCAACTGAGCGACACCACATTTCGCCGTCCAATACACAGCTCGACAATATACCGGCAGGCAGTGCAGCAAGAAATTCTGAGGTGGATAGATGACGTGGTCGAAAGACATTAACTGCCGTTTGGGGTGGATTCCACAACTCAAGATGGTCTGTTTGTTCGATATTCTGGGCGAGCATATCAGCAGCTTGCATTAAATACTCAAGTCGTTGTGCCAGACCATTCTGTCCCCACGCTAACAGCGTCGCAAGTAAAGGAATTGCAGCAGCAGAACGTGATCCTTGCACACCGACATTGGGTTTCGCTAAATATCCGCCGCCAAAACTGATTGCTTGATTTGCCGCGCTTAAGTCGCGGAACATAATCATGGCAGAGTCTTTGGGCTGAAATAGCCATTTATGAGCTGAGATCGCGACCGAGTCAGCTTTTTCTATGCCGCTCAAACGATCAGAATACTTAGGACTCAAGCGCAGTGGTCCAGCCCATGCCGCATCGACGTGGGTCCATGCGGCGGCACCACTTAGTGTTAAGAGATCTATCGCGCCCGTTGCGGTAGTGCCAGCGTTCAATACCAAGCATGCATTTTCTAAATTGGGGAGTTGATCAACATCCAAGCGTCCCTGTGTATCAAGACCAACTTTGACCAGCTCCAAACCAAGCAGGCGACACGCTTTCTCTACACTCAGATGCGCAGCTTGCGATGTCACCACTTTTCGAACTCCCGCAACATCACGTGCAGCCCAAATGCCAGTTAAGTTAGCGATGGTAGAGCCTGAGCAAAAGTGGCCTCCCTGCATACCAAAAAACGGGACTAGCCAATCCAATACCTGCTTTTCCGCTTGGGTGGCGAACGGTGAAGTTGCTTCATGCAGTAAATTTTGGTTGAGACTCGCATTCCACATCGCCATCGCCCAGGTAATCCATGGAGTTGGTGGGTCCATGTGTGCCATCGATGTATGCGCACCAAGCTGTGCGGCATTGCCGAGAATCTGAGGTGCTAGCAAATTCAGCACTGGGATTTCCCCAAGACCAGCTGATGGTAAGTTAGCTGGCAGATCAGACACTTCCGTACTCCTTGAGGTCATTAATTTCAGTGCCTGCGTCAAACCTTCTGTATCAATAAAACTGGAATCGCAACGATGCATACAAAATCCTAGAAAATTTGAATCTAATTAAAATAGGACTTACGCAAAATTGCGCTAGCTAGGCGGGAAGCCGAAGACAGTACGGTTGTACGGCGAGGCGAACCAACAACGCTAGCGTCTGTTTTGTGTAAGTCCCATAAAAGTATCTTACTACCCGAAAGCTGAAATGCGAGCGCTATAGCTGCACCTTAATTGCACACCACAATTATGATCAGGATTCTCTGTTGAAAAGCTTGCTTTTGCTAGCTTTAATTTGTCGTCTATTTGTATTTTCTGTCGACACTTTTTTCGCTACAAACTTCAGTCTTTCCTGCTTAGGGCGAGGTCTTCAATACAGATTGAATGAAAGGCGCTTTGGCATCCGTATAAGTAGCTTTATCATCAGCATATTGCGTAGCGAGGCGCAGTTTTAATTGCTGATACTCAGAACGCAATTGGTCATTTGTGCGCAATAAGTCACGAAACCGTAGATGCTCGCACCAAATACGTGAACCGATTTCCACACCATGTAAATGAATACGCAAACTGTTTGCGGGAGACTTCACAAAGTAGCGTCGTGTTGGAATCTCTTTTTCATATTTAGAGACATAGTCAAATCCGAGCGCTTCTAATAACGCGATTCGCGATTCAATTTCGCTTAAAGCGTTTACACCCAGCAGAACATCAATTACGGGCTTGGCACAAAGCCCAATTACCGCGGTACTGCCAATATGCTCAATCTGCGTGTTTGTCGAAGAAAAGACCGTGAATAATTCATTGCGAATTTGCGCAAAAATACGCGGCCATTCTTCTGAGTAAGAACTGATCACGACATTTGATTTCATATGGCTTTCATTTAATTTCTATAGAATTTTCTTAATCGAAATGACGATCGTTTTCGGCATTATTCTCTAAGCCCATGCGCGTGAACGACAGGTCGAAAGTGTTTTTAAAGACAAGGCAGCTTCATCTCGAATCCATTGCGCAAACGCTTGAACACTCGTTCGTTGTGCATCTTGTTCACGATAAAGTAGCCAGTGCGAGTAAGGATCACGACTGCGTATGGCAAGCGGGCGTATCAGCTTCTTTTCCAATAAATCCTCAATCACCAACACGTCTAAAGCGAGATCAATTCCATGATGCGATTTGGCGGTGTCAATGGCCAAATGTTCGTGACTATAGAATGGGCCTTTCTTCGCATGCGTGAGTAGAGCGGCTTGATCGCTTTCACTTAAGACTTTAAATTCGGCGAGACTGCTCAACCAAGCTTGCCAGCGTTCGCCTACTTTACCCGTTTCACGATCGGGTGGTAGTGGTAAGCGAAGCAGTGTGTGATTAGTCAAATCCGTCAAACTTTGCAGTGAACTGTGCTTAGATTTTTTCGTAAATGTTGTCACCTCACGCAAATGCGTCGGGCTACATACCGGAAATAAGTAAGTTTCTTCCCACAATTTTTCCGCATGCAATCGAGTTTTCTTTGTACCACTTGATGCCTGCTCGTAGCCACCTTTGCCATAGCGCAGCACCACATCAATGCTGGTGTCTTTGATCAAATCATGTGTTTGATTTTCAGACGATAAGCGCAAATCGATTTCAGGATATTGCGCATGAAAACGACTCAAGCGCGGCACCAGCCATTTCGCCGCGATGGATGGCGCAGCACTTACCACCAAAACTTGGCTATCACTATCGAGAGTACGCGCTTGCTCCAAGGCAGCTTGCAATTGCAAAAATGAAGCACTCACTTGCTCTGATAATTGCTGGCCCTTCGATGTCAGTTGTACCAAACGATTCGAACGTACAAAGAGCGCGCTGCCTAAATAGTCTTCTAAAGCCGCGAGCTGGTGACTGATCGCGGCGGGTGTCACCGAGAGTTCATGGGCAGCTAGTTTAAAACTACCAAGGCGTGCAGCGGCCTCAAAGGCGCGAATGGCACCAAGTGGAGCAGAGCGGATCTGAACAGATTTTGTCATCAGTTCAGTTTAGCAGAACTAATCCGAATCGCAAAAATCATCATTTGTCAGCGGCGACAGCGACACCTACACTGCGACTCCATCGAGTCTTTAATACTGAATTATTTGGAGCAAGCTATGACAAGCACACAGGTGCAATCTCACCCACGGCGTTTTCTATTTTTACTCGCCAGCAGCCGAGCGCAAGGCAATACCGAGCAACTAGCTCGCGTTGCAGCACAGTCTTTACCCGCTGAGTTCGAGCAAGAATGGATCAATCTGCACGACTACGACATGCCAGATTTTGTCGACCAACGGCATGCGGGCGATGGTGATTATCCCGCGCCACAAGGCGCAATGCGTGAATTACTCGACGCCACTTTAGCCGCGACGGATTTGGTGTTTGTGACGCCGCTATACTGGTATAGCCTGCCAGCCGCTGCCAAAAAATATCTCGATCATTGGTCAGGCTGGATGCGGGTACCAGGTGTTGATTTCAAAGAAAAAATGCGCGGTCACCGTTTGTGGAATATCACGGTGACTGCGGATGAAGATCAAAGCTACGCCCAGGCGCTAGTAGAAAGCTTAGGTCTCACAGCGGGATATATGGAGATGTCTTGGAAGGGCAGTTTGATCGGCTATGGCAATCGTCCAGGTGAGGTGATGCAAGACGTACGTGCGTTGGAACGAGCTGTGAATTATTTTGTGGTAGCGTAGGGTAGGCAAGGTCTCATCGTGCCCACGCGTTACGGTTGAAAAAGGTGTAACGTATGTAGCGACATGGTTGAAAAGGGTTGAACGAATTAAGCGCAAAAAGAAGTTCGGCGAAAATCCAAACAATCAGCGTGGGCACAAAAAACGTGCCCACCCTTTAAAGTCACTCATTGATATTTGGCGCGGAGTTTTCTTGGCGGGATGTAAATTTTACTTTCGTTTTTCTTCTTTCTTTTTTCTCTTGATGGCCAATCACAACTACATGCATCGAGACAATCTAATGCTTTGATTGATTTTAGATTTGGCGCGTCGCAAGAGTCACAAGGAAGGTCGCACGGTAAGTCGCAGTCTCCGCGTTGGTGGCGATGAGGCCTCGGTGTTTGCGGCGCAAAGCGACGATATGCAACGCCGCATAAATGAAGTCGCTTTTGTAACACAATCATGCCATCGATAAAGCCAAATCGCCGAACGGCGCGAAATCCAAGTGTAGAACAACTAGCATGGTCGGTGTGATATCGATAAGCGCAACAATATCCTTTAATAGGTGAAATAAAACGTTGATAAAACCTGATTGTCCAGAGTGCGATTGATTTCATAGATATTTTTTTGAAAAACGAATGCAGAGCAATTCTAATTCATCCTAACGTATCTAAATTGTCTGGAAATTTACTTGCAGCCATCCATTCTTCTTCTGAGATATTCCTATCAAATTTCCGTCGATGCTACGCTCGATTTAAATGAAAAAAAATATGTTGTAGCTGAATCTTGAAATTAATTTCATCAAACTCTGGATCATTTTCCATTTCTGAAATTAGGACGTTTAGGTGTTCGCTAGCATCTTCAAGTTCGTACATCAGGCCGGACCATTCAACAGAATTGCTTTCTTTGTTTATCATAAGTCACCGGTCTGACGTCTATTTGGTTAATCACATCAAAATAATGTCATATTATTTTTTTTGACTCTATTGCTATCTATTAACGTCTACGATTAACTGTAAGTGCTTGAATTTAAATCATAATTTGTCTAGTGTGGTCTATTGACGTATCATAGTGTTGCTACTATATTGTGTAGCTAGCTGTGTAGCTACACATTAAAACCAGAAAATTATGCAACGAAAAAAAAGAGAAGCGCTTGAAGCAATTCAATTGAAGCACTGGGTACAAGCCGTGCAATCCGGAAAAATTCCTACGGAAAAAGATTCAGTAACCAACGAAATTGTACCGCTTCCTCTGCCGCTTGCAAGATCAGATGGTGAAGGACTTACTTTCACACTTTCGAAATCAGGAACTGCAACATGGGTCTTGCGTTATCGGTATGGTGGACGGTCAAAGGAACTCACCATCGGCAACTATCCAGACATCAGTCTATCTGACGCGAGAAAATACGCTAGAGAAAAAAGGGCTGGAATTGATATTGGTAGTAATCCAGCACTTGATAAGCGCAAATCAAAGGCTTCTGCCTTAAAAGATTGGAGCGTGGCGGAATTGATTGAGGATTATCGAGAAAAGATACTACCGGGTTTAAGTACGAGTACCCAGAGAAGTTATAGTCGCAATCTGATCCGCATTGAGTCAAAAATTGGACCTTTCCCAGTATCAAAGGTTGAATCCGTTGATATCGTCGTAATGCTAGAAGGCGTAGATGCTACGTGGACAGAGTCACTTATGCTGCTATGTACAGTGAAGATGTTATTCAGGCATGCGGCAGGGAAGAAGCTTATTTCAGTGAATCCGTGTTTCGGGATTGAGCTGAGTGCAACTATGGGGCCACGACCACCAGTTCGGCGACGATTAATGTTAAATGAAGCAGAGTTGAAGTGCCTATTTAGCGCCAATATGCGACCGGAAAATCTGTTGGCTGTAAAAATTTTATTAGGAACAGCTGTAAGATCTGCTGAATTATTTGGAGCAAAATGGGATCAAATCGATACTGACAAAGGTGTTTGGACTGTGCCCACGACGAAAACGGGTACTGGTATGCAAATTCCACTTTCTATAGCAGTGCTAGATTGGTTTAAGGACTTGAAGCTATTAAGTGGTGGTTCCAGTTTTGTTTTACCTGCTAGGGCGGAGAGTCGAAAAGAGCGGTTCGGTGGGGATGCATGCATCAATCCGAATACAATTGGCTCCGCGATAGAGTTCTGGTTTGTAGAGTATTCGCCTGAAGTTAGACGATTTACACCACATGATTTGAGATCAACTGCAAAAAGTCATCTGCGTCGGTTGGGTGTTCCCCGTGACATCACTGAAATGTGCCTCAACCATAAATTATCTGGGGTTGAAGGTATTTACGATATTCACACGTATTTTGAAGAACGAAAAGCAGCGCTTGCAAAATGGGGTGACTATTTGAAGCAAATTGAGAGCGCTTTAGTTTGATAGTCAAATCGCCGATATGAATTCCCCGCGCTAGGCTGCATTTGAGTCGTTACTGTATGCAATGGCATCAAAAGTTTGCCAAAGCCGCTTGTCTGGCTGTTAAATGCACTCTCTGCGCATGTATAAATCAGCCGTCAAATGTCGATTGCAGTTTTGTGTTGAAATCAAACGTTTTAATGATTTTTTGAGCCAGATCGGTCAGCTATTTTAGCAAAGTTTTTTAGCCATATTTCTCTCGTCAAACTCCGATAAACTATAGTCATCAAGCGTCTTTCGAAGTAATTATTCGTTGCTCGTTACAGCACTTGATTCATTCTTGCGGCAACATCTCTCAGACTTGGTACATCGGATTAGTACGACGATGTTAATCCAGTTTTCAGGATTCAAAATCTCACCCTCCTGTTTCACTACTTTTCTGAGTTTGCTAATTCTCAGCGGTGTCCTGCTGCATTCTTTTTTTTTCGATAAAACAAGGAGTAATTTATGGCGACTTTGCCCACCACCGTTAATTCAACCAGTGCTGGATTTCAGCCTGCTTTTCAACATATAGGGACTTCAGACAGGCATGCTTGCGCATTGGCTTCCATCGCCATTATCGCTTCTGTCAGTTTTGATGACGTTCGTCTTCAAGCAGAAAATTTTGGCATGCCAAAGACTGGACCTTATTATCAATGGATAGATGCTGATTTCATTGCGAAACTTTTGGCACATTTTGGATGGGTGGCTACCGTGTGGAAGGAGGGCTCGAATGCTGCAAACTTACCTGATCTTTGCATGGCATTGGTGGATTACGATGTCGATTGGGAAGTCGGACGTTTTGTCGTCATTCATAAGGCAAAAACCACGCATGATGCGAAAATCATTCAGTATGCGATTGATCCAGCGGCTAAAGAGCTAAAGCAGCAGATTCGAACGGATCTTAACGTACTAAAGCCTGCATGGTACATCGGAGTACATCCGATGAATAAAACGACTGTAAAGGCAGGAAAGTAGACATTCTTTCAGGTTGAGACCAAAGCGAAAACGTGAGTCTTATTCTGTTGCAGAATCACCAGCAGGAAGTGGGCTCAATAGTTCAGGCATCGTAACCCCTAAGGCGTGTGCAATCCTCTCAATGTTGCAGATTGAGATATTGCGTTCGGCTCGTTCTACCGAGCTAATGTAGTTGGGGTGTAGCTCAGCATATTCAGCGACTTTCTCCTGAGTTAAGCACTTGGAGCGGCGAATACGGCGCATGTTTGCCGCAAATAATTTCTGAGCATCACACTTTTGGGTTTGGTTGCTTTGCACAAGGCGAAGCATCCAGTTTTTTTATATAAATTTCCACACACTTTGGGTTTGGTTTGTCGCAATTGCATGTGATAATACCAAACTTAAAGTGTGTTTTATCAATCATATTAATAAGGAGATTTGCTCGTGAACCAAGTAATACCGCCAACCAGTACCAATCCTGATGAAAAATTTCAAGTTGTTTTAAAGGGCTTGCATTCAAGCTTTATACAAGAGGAAGCCAAGCTAAAACTAGCGACTTTGTTTAAAGCAACGGTAGAGCAGATGGATAAGATTCTAAGTACACCAAATTTCGTAGTGAAGAAGGCGATTTCATTTGATATGGCGTCTAAATACAAAAGCGCGATTGAGTTAGCGGGTGGTGTATGTGAAGTGAAGTCAGAGAATATTTCGGCTTTTACTTTGGATGTTGATTTGCCAAGCTTGAAGAGGCATGAGGAAGAGCCAAAAATGACGACGCCGCCGCAAGGCGTGCAAGATAAGTCCATGCAAAAAGATCGTCAAGAAACCGAGCCGAGCATATTAAATTTGGACGTATCCGATAGTTGGAAGAATAAGTTTGCACTGATCGAAAAAGCAGGTGGGGTACGCCTTCAAAAGTTCAATGAACTGAGCTCTGGGGAACGAATGGTCATCTTTAATGTTTTAGGGGCGCTGTTCTGTTTTATGTATTACTTGGCAAAAGGAATGTGGAAGAAAGCGATTGTACTGACGTCTATTAGTATCGTTTTGATTTTTATCATTGATGCGATTTTAGAGTCAATGGACATGGGAAATTCCAAAATTACCTATTTTGTATCGCCAGCAATATTTGCTACGAGAGCCAATATTGATTACTACAAAAGGATGGTCTTAGGCGATAACGGTTGGTGGTGAGCGGAGTAAATCTGCTGTGCGGTATAGACGTTGAGGAGCAAGGCGTTAAGTGACCACAATTTGGGGAGCTTTATCGGTGTTAATCGTCGAAGTTATTTTCAAAATTATCGTGCAGAACTGTCAAAAATTCGAAGAAATAAAATTTTACTTAATGCGGAAATGCCGCTGAAAGTTATTAAATGAAATTAATGTGCCAAAGTAATATGTCATTCAGCATAGCGCTTCTAAGCTCCGTGTTGCTATCTGCTTGTGGCGGTGGAAGTGGAGGTGGCTCAACAGCCGCGTCTTCCAACCCTACATCTACTATTCCAGCCGCAACAGATACTGTACCACCCACGTTAGCGACAACAGCTATCGTTTCTCCTCCTAACGGTGACGGCAATGTATCTAAGAACGCACCCATTAGCTTTAGAGCCAGTGAGCCGCTTAGTTCGGCCAAAGTTATTTTGACTTGCGGTGGAGCAGTTGTTCCAACAGTGACTACCTTTCTGTTGGACACAGTGACATCAACGCCTAGTCAGAGTCTCCCATATGGAACAGCATGTACCGCGACAGTGGACAGCACTAGTACAAAGGATTTGGCTGGTAATAAGTTCGGGTCTAACGTTCTGATTACCAGTTTCACGGTTGAGAAGGCACCCGTTGTGGTTACCCCAGGAGATACTACCGCACCCACAATCTCCGCTGTAATCTCGCCGCTGAATGGATCAACAGGCGTGTCGCTGATGCCCAATATTAGTTTTAAGGCGAGTGAGCCCTTAAGTTCCGTCAGAGTGATTTTGACTTGCAGCGGCACAGCTATTCCTACCAACAATACTATTAACTCGGATGTTGTAGTAGCTGCACCAATCCAGAATCTGGCTTATGGTGCATCTTGCATAGCCACAGTGGATAGCAGCATGACGAAAGACATGGCTGGTAACAAGTTTGTATCCAATGTAGTGATTACCAGTTTTACGGTAGAGCAGGCACCAGTGGTAGTCATTCCACCGACCTCAGACAAGACTCCACCGAATTTGACAGGTATTGTTTTCCCTTCAAACGGTTCGATAAATGTAGCGACAGACGCGAAGGTTATTTTCCAAGTATCCGAGCCTTTGAGCAGCATTAAAACTCTGATGTTCTGTGGTGCAAACAGTGCAGCCGTTGCAGTATCAAGTTGGACTAGCGGTAATTCAGTGACGGTTACACCAGTTGCACCGTACCCCACAAATGCGACATGCAACCTGTTGATAGACCGTACGGGTTCCAAAGATTTGGCAGGCAATGCATTTTCGGAAAACTGGTTGATCACAAAGTTTACTACTGATGGTACGGTGGTAGTTATTCCGCCAGACACGGGTCCTACCACGCCAACAGGAGATGTAACGCCACCTGTATATCTCGGTGGTATTTTTCCAGCAGATGGTGCAACCGATGTTATGCCTAATACTGAGATTCAGTTTGATATGAGTGAGAAGGTTGCCACTATAAGAGTTAGCTATAGTTGTACAGGTGGGACTAGCGCCAACTACTTGGATAATGCGGATGTTTACGATAAGACTACCTCGCGCGTCAAATTCATGGTCGCATCCGCGTTGTTACCCTATGGTTCAACTTGCGTGGTTACTCTGCATAATGCGGACACTCGGGACTTGGCTAACAACCTCATGAAGGGCTACTCAACAATCTTGACTACCTTTAAAGTCCGATCAAGAGTTTCAAGTGTTGTGTGTGATCAGACAGCACCACGCACCAGTGTTCCAGTTATGAACGGCAAACCATTGGTAGAAGTATGTAATGGCATCTTTTCTGATCCTGCAATCAGTACGGCTGAGTATGGTGAGGTCGCACAAGTCAGAACATTCTCAATGAACTCTATTAAGAAGTTCTTCGGCACGTCAAAGATGACAACAGTGCCAGATATTATTGTTTGTAAGACGGCGGAATGCTCAGTTTTTTTTATGGATGCAGATTATGGTGGTCGCGTCATGCCACAAGGTATGTCAACTCAAAATGGATCATTCACTGCACCACGGGATACTTTTGTTGTGGGTAAGCCCTACGGAAGCGAATTCAATAGGCTGTTGGTTTCTGCGCATGAATTGACTCACGTGGAGTTTCTAGCAAGGCTTGGTAATGGACGAGTGCCAACTTGGTTCAATGAGGGGTTAGCTACCTACGTTGGTGGCAGCCCTGTTTGTAGACCATTTACACCTGGAGTTACTCTCCCTGCAAAAGCACAGCCAGATTTGAAGGATCAAACGCAGTGGAAAATAGATGCACCTCACTACTGCCAAGGATCAGAAGAGATTACTAGCTGGATACAGAAGAACGGTAAACAAGCACTGATCGATCTGCTCGACAAAGTGAAAAACGGGGCTGAGTTTTATTCGGTGTACGGAAGCCTCATAAACTAAACCAAGAAGCCCGGTGCCATTCATGGTGCGAGGTTTTTATTAATGAACGTCAACCATGTTGGACACTTTTTTGAAGATGGGTAAAGAGGCTTAGTAATTGAAACGGTTGGCCTATTTGTGAAACCTAGCAAAGTTATTTAGCACTCGATCCGTTCGATACTTGAGCGTATGGGGGACAGTCCTTAGATGCCATCCAGTAGCTCATCATGATCACCGACAAATCGTCAAGAGGAAATAAAAATGAAACTATTAGCCCTTCGAATTGTTGCGGGTTTGAGTATAGCGCTATCGTCTCTCAGCGCTCACGCAGACCTCCAACTTTCTTGTCCTGTAAGATTGGATTTGCTAACCCAATTGGAGAAAGACCCTGACAAGTTATTGTTTGGTGTAAAAGTAAGGGATTGGAAATCCGAATATTTTGACGCCCTGCTCGTCAAAAATGAGGAATGTATGGCTATAAGTAATTATCCTGAATCCGTGAGAAAGGCTGAGCGCAATGAAGCAAAACGCCTTACTGACATGCGGGATAGTTACTTGCAAAGACGTGATGAAAATTTACGCGCAGCCGAAACGCGTTCACGAACACTGCAAATAGTGGCGATTGCGAAAGAGCAAGGCATTGATATTCCTGTCAGCCAAAGTGGTGGAAGACCGACTGAAATACTGTTGTATTTATTCGAAGGAGTACCTTTCCGTGAAAAAAAATGGGAGTGCAACGATGCTGGTGGGAGTAGGAAAATTGGCTGGTTAGATGAAGCAAGTATAAAAAAATTAGCCATATATTCTGATGCCTGTCTGGCGAGTGGCGCTATTAAACAAGAGGCAGCAAATATAGTTAAGGCAAACGTTGACGCCTTGACACGGTTTTATTCCGCTATTCCAGTATTTTCCAAGCGAGTCGATTTGGTCGCGTTACGCCCAGACATTACGCCATCTGCTCTGGCAGAACTTGAGGCCATGCATAAACAGTTGATCGCTCCCGTTTTGCACATCGGTTTTGATCAAAATTTCCATCCGCAGTTGCAGATTGCTGTTGAAAAAATTAAAAAACTTCAAGCCCAACTGTTTCGCAAAACCTGTGATGTGAACTACGCTCGCGCTAATCTGCCTACCGCATGGCGATCTGCGTATTTAATGGTTGAATGGAATAATTCTACTGAGTTTCTTGGTTTGATCTGTGAATCCATGAGCGCCGGAGTGCAAATCCGTTACTTACCGAGTGGTTTATTTTCAAAAGAAGGATTTGAGGTGAAAAATGCAGTGCGAACTGTACAAGTGTTTCCTGAATCGCGACGTATAGCGGGTGGTGACCCAAAGATTCCACTGCTTGTGCCCACGGCTGCCAAGATTGATGGCAAGTCCTATAGTATTACAAGTCAGAACATCCGAATGCTTTATGCAGAATTATTTGCAGCGTTACGGAATCAATAAAACTTCGATCTTAAAATGTCTGGCAACGATTTCTCTGCCTCTAGTAAACGCGAGAATTGTTGCCAACACTCCAGTGCATCGCAAGGGTCACCACATCAGTTTGGTGATAAAACTCCCCTTCACACCTAACCATCGGCATGTAATTGTATAAAGTTTTGCACATTTTGTGCTTTGATGATTATTCATGGGAATCTCTGCAAGCGATGTAGTGCCGTTTTCGCTGGCACGTGCCAACCTTTCTGAGTTGGCTGAACAGGTGAAGGCTGGTTCAGAGAAAATCATTACCAAGAATGGTGAGCGTGTCGATGCCGCCTGCGAAAGGTGGAAAAGTTGAAGCAGCGTATCACCTAACGGATTTATTAGAACAACGTCGACTTTTAATAGAATTTTGGTCGCATTACTGCGTTCCGGGATAGTGCCTATTGTTTAATCTTTACGATCTGAGCAACACGTTTGATTAATGTTGACAATAAATTTACTTAATTAATTTGAACAAGTAGCGAAAGTAATTAACACAATATTTGCTGGTTAATTTAAAAACCAATTATTAATAAAATATCCAATGTAAGAATAATCTACTTCGGTACAGTATTGCAAAATCACCACAAGATCCACAATTGCAATGTAAAGATTTGGGAGATTTCTTCAAGAAATTAGTTGAATGTCTCCTAGCTAGAACAGTGCCCCCGCACGCATTAAGTGACATACAGGGGCGAGCAAGATTATGTCATTAGCCTTCGATTTCTTTCGTGAAATAAGAAGGCACGAGCTTGTACAGCAATGGCAACACCAGTAAGGTCAACAAGGTTGATGAAATAATTCCGCCAATGACGACCGTCGCTAGCGGTCGTTGTACCTCAGCACCTGTGCCTGTGGCGATGGCCATCGGAATAAAACCTAGAGAAGCGACTAAAGCCGTCATCAATACAGGGCGCAGTCTTGTTACCGCACCTTCACTAATTGCGACATCTACATCCATGCCCTTATCAATGAGTGAACGAATATAGGCAATCATCACCAGACCATTCAAGACGGCCACGCCAGACAAGGCAATAAAACCGATACCCGCTGAAATCGATAAAGGAATGTCTCGTAACCATAAGGCGACAATGCCCCCGGTTAATGCGAACGGCACGCCGGTAAAAACTAATAAACCATCTCGCATATTGCCAAACATGGCGAAGAGCAGCATAAAGACCAGCACCAATGCAGCTGGCACAACGACTTTCAGGCGATTGCTGGCCGACTCTAATTGCTCAAAGGTTCCGCCCCAGGTCATCCAATAACCAGCAGGCATATTAATTTCTTTACGCATACGCTGTTGGGCTTCAGTCACAAATGAACCGATATCGCGTCCGCGGACATTTGCGGTTACAACCACGCGGCGCTTTCCTTCCTCTCGACTGATTTGATTAGGACTCGTTCCCATGCTGACCGTCGCCACATCGCTCAATCGCAGATAACCCGCTTTATCTGGGCTGGCACCGTCTTTCGGAAGACGAATCGGTAGACGCTTAATCGTGTCAACATCATTGCGCAAGTGATCTGGCAGGCGAACTACAATATCAAAACGACGATCGCCCTGAAACATCGTACTTACTGCCAGCCCACCAATGGCGTGGCTGATGACCGCTTGAACATCATTGACGTTGACGCCTAAACGAGCGATTTTATCCCGGTCAATTTGAATATTGAGCATTGGCAAGCCCGTTGTTTGCTCAACCTTAACATCGGTCGCACCATCAATTTTGGCCAGCACTTGAGAGATTTTTTCAGCGGATTTATTCATGGCATCCATATCGTCACCAAATACCTTGACCGCTACATCACTACGGACGCCTGAAATCAATTCATTAAAGCGCATTTGAATAGGCTGCGTAAATTCGTAGTTATTTCCTGGTACTTTCGCGACCGCTTCTTGGATCGCCTCAATTAATTCGTCCTTACTTCGTTTTGGCTTAGGCCATTCATTTTCTGGTTTAAGCATGATAAAAGTATCGGTCAAACTTGGCGGCATAGGGTCAGTTGCGATCTCTGCCGTACCTATTTTAGAAAATACCCGTTCAACTTCAGGGAATTTTTGAATTACACGTTCAAGATCCTGCTGCATCTGTACTGCCTGATTGAGGCCAGTACCCGGAATACGCATCGCATGCATTGTGATGTCACCTTCGTTCAAGCTAGGTACAAATTCACTCCCCATGCGAGTTAGGAGTAAGCCACTCAACATGATCGTAGTGGCTGCAATACTGAGCACCAAAGCTTTGCTATGCAGAGTCCAATTCAATGTTAATTCATAGCTTTTTTGAATGCGACTCATGACACCATGTTCTTTTTCAACGATACTATTACCGATAAATAATGCAACGGCGGCCGGAATAAATGTCACTGAAAGCACCATCGCCGCAATTAACGCCGCAACAACAGTAAATGCCATGGGGTGAAACATTTTTCCTTCGACGCCCGTCAATGCAAATATGGGTAAGTACACCACCATGATGATTAACTGACCGAATAGCAAAGGTCTACGGGATTCCTTTGCTGCTTCAAACACTTCGTTAAATCGTTCATGTCGCGTTAATAGCCTGCCATGGTGAAGCTGTGCATGGGCTAAACGCCGCACGCAATTTTCCACAATGACGACGGCACCATCAATGATGATCCCAAAATCTAATGCCCCAAGACTCATCAGATTTGCACTGACCTTGTTGCCGACCATACCTGTGAACGTGAACAGCATTGCTAGTGGAATTACCATCGCCGTAATAATTGCAGCACGGATGTTTCCTAGGAATAGAAACAGAATTACGATCACCAGAACGGCACCTTCAAGCAGATTCTTCTTTACTGTACTAATCGCTTTATCCACTAATATGGTTCGATCATAAACAGTGTTAACAATCACGCCTTTTGGCAATGTATGATTAATCTCTTCGATTTTTTTACTGACAGCAAGTGACACCTTCCGGCTATTCTCGCCCATTAGCATAAATACGGTACCCAGCACCACTTCACGACCATTTTCAGTAGCGGCTCCTGTGCGCAACTCCTTACCGATTTCCACATCTGCGACATCTTCAATGCGAATCGGTGTTTCGTGGATGGATTTCACGATGATCTGTTTAATATCTGCAATAGAGTTGAGTTGGCCAGGTGCACGCACCAAGTATTGTTCCCCGCGTCGCTCAATATAGCCAGCACCTATATTGGCATTATTTTTTTCGATTGCGGCAGCGACTTCCTGCCAAGTGACGTCGTAGGCAACGAGTTTTTCTGGTCTGGGAGCAACCAAGAATTCCTTGTTATATCCACCTATCGTATTGATCTCGGTGACACCGGCAACGTTACGTAGTTGCGGCTTAACGATCCAGTCTTGAATTTCCCGAAGCTCAATTGCAGAGTAAGGCTCACCTGCTGCATTCAAGGCTCCGGGTTTCGCTTCCACCGTCCACATCACAATTTCGCCAAGCCCAGTAGAAATTGGTCCCATTGAAGGTTCAACACCGACAGGCAGTTTCGATTTTGCTTCTTGTAGACGTTCATTAACCAATTGGCGCGCGAAATAGATATCGGTACCATCCTTAAACACCACCGTTACCTGCGACAAGCCGTAACGCGATAGCGAACGCGTTTGCTGTAGCGCTGGTAAACCTGCCATCACGGTTTCTATCGGAAAGGTCACGCGTTGCTCAGACTCTAAGGGGGAGTAACCAGGTAATACCGTATTAATTTGCACTTGAACATTGGTAATGTCGGGTACTGCATCTATGGGGAGACGTTGATAGTTGACAATACCTAGCGCAGCGAAACACAAGGTCACGGCCAGCACCATCCATCGGTGATCGATGGAAAAGCGAATAAGTTTCTCAAACATAATTTTTACTTTCTGAAATGAATGGAATGATTCATAAGATGATTCATAAGAAGATCATTTGAATCGGAATTAATCGTCATGACCGACCGACGACTTACCCAATTCCGCCTTCATCAGAAAACTATTTTTTGAGACGTACGTTTCACCCGCCAGTAAGCCTTTAATTACTTCGGTAAATTTGCCATTAGTCCGCCCTAATTCAACTGGTCGCACTTCAAATTGATCACCGACTTTGATAAATACACTGGAGACTTCATTCACACTTTGAATGGCTTCGCTGGCAACAACAACCGGTGTGTTCACCGCGGCAGATTGCACAACCAGATTGACTGGCAGACCGGGGTACCACATACCTTTGGCGTTGGATACCACCAAGCGCGCCATCGCACTTAGGGTCTGATCGCCAACCACGGAGCCGACATAGCTCACTTTTCCAGTGGTACTGGCTTCAAACGCCGTTGCGCTGATCGTCGCCTTTTGCCCGACTTTGATTTGTCCTAATTCTTTCGCAGGAATCACTGCCTCAACCCATACCGTATCCAGATTGGTCACCGTAAAGATCGTGGCATCTTCTTTCAATACTTGTCCCATCGCGATATTTTTTTCTGTGATGGTGCCGTTAATGGGTGATCGAATTTCCAGACGTGTAAGTGATCCGCCAGTCGCACTTAAAGGAGAGTTCGCCCCTAAAGCGGCTAATTTTTGCTCGGCACTTTGGCGAGTGATTTCGGCTTCTTGTAAGGCGTTTTGTGCCGCCAAATAATCCTGTTCGGCAGAAATTTTCTCTTCCCACAGTTTCTTCTCTCGCTCAAAACTTTTTTTCGCTAACACAAACCGTTTTTGCGCCGCCAGCACTTCGCCGCGTTGATCCGCTAAGAGTTGACTGGAAATGATGGCTAATACTTGCCCTTGTTTGACCTTATCTCCCGCATTTACCAACACACGCTCTACCAATCCCGTCAGGCGTGGCACGACATGTACCGTGTTGTCAGCATTCAGACGAATCTCACCTAATAGCGACATCGTGCTTTGCAATAACATCGGTCCAGCAACTTGCGTCTCTATGCCGTTGTGTTTGCGTTGCTGCTCACTCATTTGTACTCGGCCTTCAATCTGTTCATACTGAAAATCATAGGTCTTTTGGTCAAATATTGCCTTAATCTTCACTTCAAAAGAATGCGGCTCTTCCAATTCTTTAGTGCTAGTCAGGTAATCTTGTTCGGCTTTTAATAGGTAGGTTTGGACTTCCTGACCCAAACGCTGAACCAAGACAGTCACTTCGCTGCTTTTAGGCGGCAAGGCTTTTCCGTTTTGATAGGGATAGAGACGAAAGACTGGTGCCGAATCCACTTCAAAAATAGCGACCTCTAAGGCATAAGTTCCTTGTTTCAATAAACGTCCTCCATGCGGCCCCTTCTGATCAGTGGCTGGTTCCTCACTTCTTTCTTTTGCATGTTCCGCATGCTCATTTGCATGACCGGCTTCATCATGTTCTTCGGCTTTAGTCCCAGATTTATTTGTAAATAAGATGGCTATCGCCAAGATAACGCCAACGACGAGAACGATGCCGACTGCAATTGCCTGATTCCGATATTTGATTGGCGATGATTGTGTCAGTTGAGATAAAAATTTCATGATTATTCCTAAAATGAGTCAGTCGCTGGATAGAATTCAAACGCTTGATCATTCAGCAGTCTTTGAATATCCGCCGCGGCAAGATGGGCATCGCCACAACTACGTAAATATTGTGCTGTTGCAGCCAAGAGAGAGCGCTGCGCATCGAGTACGTCTAAGAAACCGAATTTGCCAAATTCAAAGCCCTTGAGCGCAAGGTCAAAGGCATTTTGGGCATTAGGGAGAACGTCTGCTTTACTTAGCTGTGCTTCGTCGACCGCAAATCGGAGTCGCTGCTGAGCTTGCATCAATTCATTGCGCACCCGAATCTGTGTCGATTGCAGTTCGTCTTTCGCTTTATCCAGACGGCTAATGGTTTCCTGCACGTTGCCCTGATTACGATCAAACAGGCTAATCGGGATAGAGACACCGATCATAGGCTGCTGTCGTCCGGTCAGTTGTTCCCGTTTGGCACCAAGACTTAAGGTGATATCTGGAATTTGTTTACTGCGCTCTACATCGGCCATTGCAGCGCGTTTTTCCACCTCTATTTTTGCTTTGATGATCTGTGGTGATTGCATCAGCTGCTTTTCTACATCCAAGCTATCAGGCACCACAGGTAAAGCATCAAAACGTCCTACCAATTCAATGGATGAAGTCGCGTTATTGCCGATCATAGAGTGCAATCGTTGGCGTGCAATCACTAATTCACTCTCGGATTTCGCTAACTCAAGCTGTGCGCTGGACTGCGCCACCCGTGCCTTACTCTCTTCTAAGGGCGCCACTTTGCCCACGGTGACTTGTTTTTTAGCTGCACTGTAAGCGCGCTGTGTTAGCTCCAACGAAGTGAGCGCCAATCGTTGACGCTCTTGGGCAATCAGTACCTCATTAAAGCGTGTTGTAACGGTGGCCCGAATCTCGTTCAACATTATGGCGAACTCGACTTTAGCGATATTCAAACCGCTTTCGGCCACCGATAGGCGGGCACGCCTTTTGCCACCAAGTTCGATCGCTTGATTGAGTTGCCAAGTCGTATTGCGATTTTCAGTTCGTGCATCTTCCATCATCGCAACCAGTTCTGGATTACGTAATAAACCTGCTTGACGTAAGCTTGCCTCGGTCGCCGCTATCTCTCGTTTGGCAGCAGCGATATCCGGGTGGTATTGTTGAGCCAAACGTAGGGTCTCTTGTAAGCCCAAGCGACCAACGGCAACGGTGTCAGGCAACTTGTTGGAGGATAGATTGACTGCGAGCATTTGCGTACTCGCTTGATCTTTTATGTGGGTATTAGTCGGTAATGTCTGCGCCACAAGGTATGCGGGTGAAGACGTTAGTAATACTGCCGCGAGCCACGATAACGTGGGCGGCAAAAGCAATTTTTGCATGGAACTCCCCTGAAATAATTCCTGAAACTATTCTTAAAATGAAGCAATAGGAAAAATCCGGTCGTGCGCTGTCAACCCTTGGATCTCAATACAAAAGAAAATAATGAAGAAGACAGTGAATTGGCACCGGATTAAACGACGCGTATCCACTTGGGACGTTCTGGCTCTGCCAAAAACGGCATGGGAGGTTGAAGTTGTGTGAGCGATCGGGAATCTTGACGTCCTAGATCATCAAATGGAGATACTCGTGAATCAGCGGTCATTGATGCGCCGTGATGACATGTCGTACAATCTGGATGGGACACAGGTTTCTTATTGCCAGCCTTATTCTTTTGATCCTCTTGATCCGCAGTGTGATGTTGGTGAGGATGATGCCCAAAATGTTGCGTGGATTTATCTGTTTCATGCTGACAGAAAGCACTTGCCGCCGTCCAACTTAGTTGGAAGGTCAACGCAAGGACTAACAGGATGATCCATTTTTTACACATGACGCGAATTATATACATGATCGGTTTCTCTATTGGGTTACAAATTTGTTATCTGCGCTAGTTAAACTAAGGTGGTCTTGGACGTAGTAGTAAGTTTGACCAAGCGTAAGCCATTAAAAATGACTAACAGGCTTGCCCCCATATCTGCAAATACCGCCATCCAAAGACTTGCAGAGCCAAAGACTGCCAGTATTAAGAAAATTACTTTTATCCCGAGTGCTAAACTAATGTTTTGTTTCAGAATGCGAGAGGTACGTTGACTCAATTGGATAAACTGGGGAATCTTACGCAGATCATCATCCATTAATGCCACATCGGCCGTTTCCAATGCGGTATCCGTCCCAGCGGCACCCATTGCAAATCCAATATGGGCTTTGGCCAGTGCTGGGGCATCATTAATGCCATCGCCCACCATCCCGACGTGACCATATTGTGTTATCTCTTGCTGAATAGCCGCTAATTTATCCTCCGGTAACAAGTCACCACGGGCGTCGTCAATACCGACCAGTTTGGCAATCGCCTTAGCGGTGAGTGTATTGTCGCCAGTGAGCATCACGGTACGCACGCCCATCGCATGTAGTTCGGCAATGGCTTGTCGGCTAGTTTCTCGAACTGTATCGGCTACGGCAACCATCAGAAGTGGCGCTGTTTCATTACAGAGAATGACCACAGTTTTTCCATCACCTTCAAAGGTACGTAAAGTCGCTTCCAGGCTCGTGTTACAGATACCTAATTCTTCAACCAGTCGATGATTGCCTAAATAAAACCACTGATCATCCACGCGTGCTTTTACACCACGTCCCATCAAAGCTTCAAACTGAGATACTTCAGTGAGAGAAACTGTAGGAAATTGCGTTTTCCAATAACGACAAATGGCACCGGAGACAGGATGGTCTGAACGGTTGGCCAAACTTGCCGCAAGCCCTAAATGTGTGTTGGTATCCCCTTGAAGTGGCGTGATATCGGTGACACTAGGCTTACCCAGCGTAATGGTGCCGGTCTTATCCAATGCAAGCACTTTTAAATTTCGACCGTCTTCCAGATAAACCCCACCTTTAATCAAGATGCCCGCTTTAGCTGCTGCGGCCAGTCCACTCACTACGGTCACTGGTGTTGACACCACGAGTGCACAAGGGCAAGCAATCACGAGAAGTACCAAGGCTTTATAGACCCACACCGACCACAATAATCCGAAAAAGACAGGCGGCACAATCATGACTGCCAACGCTAACAAGAAGACCACAGGTGTGTAAATTTTGGCGAATTGATCCACAAAACGTTGTGTCGGCGCGCGACTAGCCTGCGCTTCTTCAATACGCACAATAATGCGTGCCAACATTGAATCTGATTTTAAAGAAGAGACGCGATAGAGAAAGGAGCCGCTTTGATTGATCGTCCCAGCAAATACCTGATCCCCAATATTTTTTGCGACCGGTATACTTTCTCCTGTAATGGGAGCCTGATCAATCGCAGATGCACCCTCAGTCAATACGCCGTCGAGTGGAACGCGTTCTCCGGGCGCGACCCGTAGAATCTCGCCAATTTGAACTTGGTCGGTTCCTACGGTGAGCCAAGTACCATCAGCCTGCTTTACCGTCGCTTGTTCGGGCGCCATTGCCATTAATCCCCGAATAGCATTGCGTGCACGATCTAAGGATAAGGCTTCGATCATTTCTGACAGACTAAATAAAGCCATCACCATTGCCGCCTCTGGCCATTGTCCGATGATCACAGCACCTGTAACAGCAATTGCCATCAGGGCATTAATGTTTAAATTGAGATTGGCGAGCGCGATCCATCCTTTTTTATAGGTGCCAACGCCACTAATGAGAATGGCAAATAAGGATAGCGCAATCACAGCCCAACTTGATTCGTTGCCACTCACCCAGGCAATCACTTCTGCCGCAATTGCGCTGGCAACTCCCAAACCAATCAGCCACCATGATTTACTGCTCGTAGGGGATGTGCTTCGGTGTTGTTGGGCTTGCGTCGCAGTGTCGACCAGCTCGGCTTGCATACCGATTTCCTGTAAAGCCCGCTGAATCGGTTTTTCATCGGCTAGTCGATGTTCGATTGTGAGTTTTCGCTCTAACAGATTAAATTTCAGTTGCGTAATACCTTCAACAGAAGTCAGTTTCTGACGAATCAAGGTTTCTTCCGTGGGGCAATCCATGTTCTCAATTCGATATACCACCGATGACGCACCGACGGCAGCGGTTGACTCCGGTGACGTTGCAGTGATCAGCGGCGTATCTCCACAAGCACAGTCGTGTTGATTGCTGGTACAGATGGATGTTTGCTCAGTTGTCGATGACATAAAAGCTCCTTAAGGCGTATAGTGCTATTAAAAACCCTGTAGTAGGTATAGGGTCAAGCATTATTTTGCGATGAGGATGAACCAAATGGAATTAAAAATTGGCGAACTTGCAAAACGATCTGGTTGTCAGGTAGAAACCATTCGTTTTTATGAGAAAGAAGGCTTACTTCCCCCAGCCATACGCTCGCAAGGAAATTATCGTTTGTATGGTGAAAGCCATGCTGAACGACTTTTATTTATCCGCCACTGTCGATCATTGGATATGACCTTGCATGAAATCCGTCAGCTTTTACTTTTTAAGGATGCACCTCAGGAGACCTGCACGGAAGTGAATCAAATTTTAGATAAACATATTGATCATGTAGCACATCGCATTCATGAATTGACTGAGTTACAAAAGCAACTGATGCAATTACGTAGTCTTTGCCATAATTCCAACGCAGGCAAAGACTGCGGCATTTTGCATAACTTGGCTACGACAGAAGGTATGCCAATAAAAAAACTGGGCAGTCATGGGGAAGGCTGCCATTAACAGTTTAGTGAAAACGGCTCTTAAGACGTATTGCACTGGCTTTCGCACTTGCAGTCTCTTTTGCATTTTTGTTGCACAAATCGTTTTCTTATCATGACGAATACCCCAATACCTATACCTGTGATTGGGATGAAGTGCCATATCGACAGTTCATCAAGATATGCTGCTAACCCGATAGATACGCCAAGTGATGCAAGTAATGGCGCTATTAGTGGCAGGCAGCACAAACCACACCCCGCAATAATTACCGCCGCAGCACCTAAGGCAGTACGCCATGACTTGCTCTTCATTACTTCCATATCCATCTCCTTTAAAAATGAAATTGTTTTACCGAAGTTGCAAGGTACATGCTAAAGTCACTTGAGATGCAAGCCTTATTTTTAGGATGATGAACAAACCTATACTGACAATCGGGCACTTATCCCAGCAGACTAAGTGTACTGTGCCGACCATTCGATACTATGAAGAAATAGGTCTTTTGCCGCAATCTGAGCGTGTGTCGAATGGGCATCGTTTTTATCGTCATGAAGACATTCAACGACTGCTCTTTATTAAACGCTGCCGCGATTTTGGTTTTCCGATTGAGCAGGTGCGTCAATTGGGTCAGCTTTTAGAGGATGGTGAGCGCGCTTGCGTCGAAGTACGAGATCTGGCACAGCGTCATCTTGATGAAGTACGAAAAAAAATAGTTGAAATGCGCGAATTAGAAAAAACGCTAAATGCTTATGTCTGTGCCTGTAATACTGGCTGCGTAGAGGGTCAAACAAAAGACTGCTCCATCATCGAAACTTTACAGGCGCCTGTCATACCGCAGAGACGACCTGAGGACAGCATCCAACTAGCGACAAATCCTGATTCTTTTTCCGTTACTGAATTAAAGCGAGGTCGTTAATGGAGTTAAATGACATCGGAAAATCTTTCGCTTTATTTGTCGCAACGGCCATTGCCGAACTCATTGGTTGCTATTTGCCGATGTTGTGGCTCACTGGCAAAGGTACAACTTGGCTATTGCTCCCGGCGGCGGCGAGCTTAGCCGTGTTTGTTTGGTTATTGACTTTGCATCCAGCAGCGAGTGGCCGAGTCTACGCAACCTATGGTGCCGTATACATTGCCACAGCCATTGCATGGCTTTCTGTTGTAGACGGGATTAAGCCAAGCTGGAATGATTACCTTGGGGCAGCCGTTGCCTTGCTCGGTGCAGGAATCATCATTATTGGAAACAAATCCTGATGACCTTTGTAAGTTAAGCTTTTTCAATACGAAATAAATTTGATTAACTGCTGTTTCTAAACTCTTGGCAATTAGCACTTCTCAAATTATTTAATGACAGTATGTTTAAGCAATAGTCACTTGATTGCGCCCAGATCGTTTAGATTTATAGCGCATTCCATCAGCACATAAAACTAGCTCTTCGGCATTTTTTCCATGATCTGGATAAAAAGCTATGCCCGCAGATAGTGTGATTTTAATCGCATTTTCATCGCAATTTACCGTATTTTTTTCCAATTGCTTTCGCCAAACTTCGGCTCTATCAACTGCTTGCGAAGCTGACATGTTTGGAATAATTGCGATAAACTCTTCAACACCATAGCGGCAAATTAAGTCACTGTCACGAGACGTCTTTTTCAAAATATCAGCAAGCGCTTTGAGAGCTTCATCACCCGCGCCATGTCCAAATTGATCGTTTACATTCTTGAAGTGATCAAGGTCTAACATAATCAAAGCGAGTGGTCTTTTCTCTCTTTCCGCAAGCGATATATCTCTGACTATCGCAGCATCTAGAAATCGTCGGTGATATAAACTAGTCTTTGCATCATGCAAAGCTAGGCGAACGGAATTACATATCTGTCAGTCGCCTCTTTTCACTTGTTCAACATTTATCGCACGGATGATAAGGCTGGCGTCATCGGGGTCAGAAAAATCAATGTTGAATCCACGTCGTTTGCTGATGGCATCAGCCATGATCCAAGATTCACTGTGTAAATCTTCAACTCACATTTCATTCTTTGTTGCTCTCGAAATTCGGCGGAAGCTACCTAACATGGTTTGTAAAAATGACTTAAAAAAGTGATGCATATTTGCAGGTTGAAAGTAGGTGAAATCTGTGTATTGAGATGTTTTCGAGGCTTAAAGAAATCGCAGTTTTGACAGGCAAGTGCAATAAATGAACCCTCAAATAATGGACGTGAGTCGCGTTTTCACAAAGTTATTTTCAATGAAATTGATTTGTGCCCCATGTTAACATATTGCTGTGGCGTGCAATGCGTCGCAGCAGCCAACGCTAACCCATACCAACGCAAGTATTCTCATCAAGCCTTTCTAGCTTGGCTTCACTATTTGCGTCTCTGATTTGGCAAACGCTGTTCCCTTTCTACTTCCCTAAAGACGTCCTGTAATGTTTCGCTGAAAGCCAGAATGCTATCAGTGAATTTTGTCGTCTTCTTGCTTGGGATACCTACCTTTACTGAGATAAAAATGATGAAAAAAGATACCAACACCAATTCAAATATGTCAGCGATTGATGTGCACGGCGCTCAGAAAAAAGTGTCGCTATTTTCTTGTGGCACAGTCGTGGCAACTCCAGCAGTCATGGCGCATTTTAGCGAAAACAATATTGAAATCGAGCCGTATCTAATTCAGCGTCATTTGCAAAGCGATTGGGGTGATGTATCGCCTGAAGACGCAATTGCAAATGATTTTGCCGTAGAGAACGGGCTTCGCATATTGTCGGCGTATGTTGCAGCTAACAGACGATTTTGGGTGATCACGGAAGCGGATCGCAGTGCTACTACTTTCCTGTTTCCCGAGGAATACTGATATGTGCGCCAAACGATCATCACAAAAGAGCGGTAACGCCATCGCGACAATGCAGGCCATGCGACCGATACGCGATTTGCTTTTGCAACTGCCACATTTGACGGTGACTGCTGAATTTGAGATTGATTACCTTGCCGCAAATCCAACGTTACTTTTGCAGATCGCAAATAACGGTGATGTCGCAATGCGTACTGTCAATCTCGGCATATCCGCTATCGGCATACTATTGGCCAATTCCGCGCCAGAGATAGAAACTCGTGAAATATCTGGTGACGCAGCAGAAGCCATTGGGTGGCTGATAGGAGAGTTGGGTGAATTAGCTGCTGTTATTCACTGTATCGCAGCAGCCTGCCGAAGGTCGATTGTTGATTATGTCCCTGGCACTGTTGAGTGCTTCCCAAATGCCAAACCATGAACTGACTAAGAACAAAAGAAGCGGCGAGAATTTTCGTTGCTTTTTTTTCGTCGTGTCAGCTATCGAAAATACACTATTGTGAATACTTAAAATGGCTACCAAAACAGCAAAAATATTACAATTAATCGAACCCAAAAAAGTGCAACGCATCAAGCTAGTTCAATCGATCCCTGCGCCACCATCATCGCTAGTTGAAAGCTACACAGCAGCGGCTCAATCAAAAGCCACACAACGCACGTACAGCGCCGACCTACGCCATTTCGAACAGCATGGTGGCTCAATACCAGCAACGCCAAGTATGGTTGCTGAATACATTGCTAAATTTGCCGATTCATTGGCGGTTGCAACTCTACAGCATAGGCTAATCGCTATTCACCGCGCCCATACTGACATTGGCATTGTATCGCCAGTTATGGATAAGTCTGTGAAAAGAACGATGCAGGGAATTAGGCGAACCTTCGGTACTGCACAACGCCGCGTTACTGCATTGGTAAAAGACGATCTGCTAGAAATTTTGGTACTGGTAGACCAGCAAAGCCCTATGAAAGCAGCGCGCGATAAGGCATTGCTGTTGATCGGCTTTGCTGGGGCATTCCGTCGCTCTGAACTGGTTGCCCTGCGGTTTGAAGATGTCAGCACCTATGACACGGGATTAGAAATATTGATACGGCGCTCGAAGACTGATCAAGAAGGCGTTGGGCGAACGGTCTTTATTCCGACTGCTAAGGGCAAAACGTGTCCAGTGAAAGCACTTAAAAGCTGGCTTAAACTAGCGAGTATCAACGAGGGCGCACTGTTTCGAGCCGTCAGTCGGTATGACACAATAGTGAACACCAAAGCATTGACTCCTCAATCCGTTGCGTTGATTGTCAAAGCAGCTGTTCGTAGAGTAGATGGCGATGATGCGGCTAGTAAAGTGGCGGGGCATAGTTTGCGCGCTGGTTACTGCACGGAAGCAGCAACAGTCGGATTGCAGCCGTATCAAATTCGCGAACAGACCGGTCATAAATCGGACGTAACCCTTGCTCGCTATATTCGGCCAGTAGCAAAGCGGAAAATACCGAGTTTATTGTGAAGTGGATGTTTGTCGCGATGTTTTTGTTGGCTCTTGCTACCTAACGGTTGATTGGCATAGATATATTTTGCTTTTTTGTATAGTTAGTTATGTTCGAAACGTCTCTGATTAGTATTGCCGGATCAAATCTTTATCTGGCAACAAAAAAGTTGCACATCACTGATTGACATTTACATCAACTTACATAAATTTAACATACAAAAACATGTACAAAACCCCTGTGTTAAAGGAAAATGCCGCATGATTAATTTTGCTCATTCCATCGGTCGCGCATTCGTTGCGACACTATCCCGAGAGGCTCAGAAGAGCATGGGTCAGTTTATGACTCCACCGGAAATTGCTACTTTCATGGCACGTAGAATTGTCGCTGGAGCTGATGAACCCGTCGCTCGGATTCTGGAGCCCTCCGCTGGCGCAGGTATTCTAGCAGCCGCTGTTGTTCATGAATTGCTTCTTAAAGAATGTCCGCCTGAGCGAATCGAGCTATTGATGTTTGAGCTTGATGAACGCCTTATCGGTGGGCTTAAGCAATTAGCTCGTGTCATGCATGATGCTTGCGAAAAGCAAAACATTGTTTTTGATTGGAAAATATTGCAAGAAGACTTCTTGCTGTCTGAACTGGCAACTTCAGGAGTTGCTGGGGAAAGCTTGCTCATAGTTTCTAATCCACCATATTTCAAACTTAATAAAAGTGATCCACGTGCAATTGCGCATAGCTATGCCGTCTACGGACAGCCGAATATTTACGGACTATTTATGGCCGCGTGCGCTCGTCTTGCTGCTGGGGGCGGAAAGTGGTGCTTCATTACCCCGCGATCATGGATGAGTGGTAGCTACTTTGCAGCTGTTCGCCGAACGATTTTTTCCCACTTGAATATCGATGCTCTGCATTCGTTTGAGAGCCGACGAGACCATTTTTCAGAAGAAGCAATTTTGCAAGAGGCAGTGATTACTTGGGCAACGGGATTTGCTGAAGTCGATTCTCGTATGAGCGTTATCGTGACTCGTAGTGTTGGTGTTGTCGACATGGAAAAAGCAATAGTACAAGCTTTGCCTTTAACCAGATTGATTGGAAGTGATTTTGGCAGAGCTGTTGCTCTACCAATGTCGAATGATGCTACTCAGTTTGATATTTGGACTGCGACGCTTGAAACTTACGGACTTAAAGTTTCGACCGGACCTGTAGTTCCCTTTCGCTCTTTGAAATACATTCGAGAATTCCCTGAGCAAGGAACGGTTCCGCTTCTTTGGATGCAGCATGTCTCAACAAACGGTGTGAAATGGCCTATTCAGAAGAAACGAGAGTACATACTCTCGGATGCTGGTTCAAGTTGGATGTTGGTGAAAAATACACCAATGGTGTTGATGCGCCGTTTTAGTCCTAATGAAAATGCTCGTCGAATAAATGTTACCGCCTACGCTGGTGACCTGCCATCCGAAGTAATTGGGCTAGAGAATCACTTGAATTATATTTATCGAGTTGGCGGAAGTATGTCGGTAGAAGAGGCACGTGGTCTTTCCGCATTTCTCGGGAGTCGTATGGTCGACCAACAGTTCCGTAGCACGGCTGGCAGTACTCAGGTGAATGCGGCCGATCTACGAAAAATTAAACTTCCACCAATTATGCAGATTTGTGCGATAGGGAGAATGATCCAATCAGGTAGCTCGCTAGATGAAATAGATGCAGCTGTTGAACAGGTTTTAGGAGAATTCCCATGCATATTACAAAGAGCTTGATTACTTTTTAGCTGGCGTAAAAAATATATGTTGTAGTTCTTGAGGTGCAGGTATATTATGGCTCCTTCAATAAGGAGCCAATATGAACCCACTTCCAAAACTTCCAAGTCTCGATGAAATTCGTGAACGTATAAACGTAATTTTTCCCGATAACTTTCCTGATCGGCGCATTCTCACTGGAGAAATGGCTGCTAGGGTGTATTTTGTCACGCTCTACGGCGGCTTTACTGAAGGCAGTGGACGCTTTTTTCGCCCATCCACTGTGATTCGATTTAGCCTTGAGCAATCTGTACTTACAAATGACCTCGAACGTCTAACTTGGTTGTCAACTTGCCAAACGCCTGGGCACAAGCCTCTTGGCAAACAATGGTATGCAGATAATACTCGTGAGCCTCTGCGAGATGACATGATCCGTAATAGAGCTGTTCCTATTGGACTTATTATCAAACGAGAAGGGGTCGCGCCGACCAGTCCTGCGCCCATTTATGCTCTTTCCAATGATTTTGCTAAGCTTTTATCACCAGCTTTGCAGGGTATTGAATTGAGTGAAGCGATTTCTCAGTGGCAGGAAAAAGCTTTAAATCCCATGACACTGAAACGCATGAAACTTCTTTCCAGAGGTGTGACAGAGAAAGAGGGGCAGATTAGTGTCAGGTTGCCATCAACTAATAAAGTCCTTCGATTAGCCGCTGGTGAGGCCTCGGTTATCACCCGTGATGTGTGCGAGGAGTTGGCGGGTAGAATCATGAAGCTACCTATTGTTGTACATGTCAGTATTTCAGATCAGAAAACTTTCCCCGAACTTATTGGCGAAGCCGCTGCCTATGATTTGAAATTCAATCCATCTTCAGAATTGCCTGATATTGTTATCGTCGATGTGGGAAGTGACGACGGTAAGGTCGCTTTTATAGAGGTTGTACACTCAGACGGCCCTATAACAGAGCTTCGAAAGGATGCTCTTTTGAGAATTGCTGCTGATGCTGGAATTCCCGCTACACGGGTTTTACTTGTCACGGCATTTGAAGATCGAAGTAGTTCTGCATTCAAAAAGCGTTTTAGTGAACTTGCAATCGGCTCAAAAGTTTGGTTTCGAAGTGAGCCAGACATGCTCATGTCATTTGATGAATTCCTTACGCCTATTTGAGTCACTTTCTTTCTTAAAGACGGAGCGGACTATTGCAGGTACGTAAGCTATTTGAAGTACTTTAAGTTTCGCTTCGTCATCAACTATCGAAAAGCCACCATTATCGATAGTCAGCGGCGGCTAACAATAATGGTGTGATTGCTTTTTTAGCTCAAAAATATGTAACTTCAGCGTTGTTAATGTGTCGATAAAAATGAAGATACTTTTTGAAAATCATCGAGCGTTGCAATTGTCCTGCGCTCACGACTCATGAATTTATGATGTTCCTGCCAATTGCTTGGAATAGCGAAATACGTCGCAATTTCAAGCGCGGATTTGCCATATGTATCCGTATGGCTGTGTAAATGAGGTGCGCCTGAGATTAGCGTCTCGACGATCTTCGGTTGTCCAAATCTAACGGCAGTATGCAGTACTGATTGATTTTTATCTGCGTATATATTCGCGACCTCTGCATCGTGATTTAGTATGGCCTCTACACATTCAAGCGAATTTGACGCGATGGCTGCGTGTAAAGCGGTCCTTCCCTTGAAATCTTGTTGCCTCAAATTGGCATTTTCCTTGAGTAGAGCATTCACAACAACGATATCACCATGGTTAGCTGCCAGCATGGCGGGGGATTGCAACTTGAAGTCGGGCATGTTCACCAATTTAGGCCAGGCTCCAATCATAAGGCATATCGCTTTTCGCCAATTAACTGCAAGCTTTGTATCTTCTGGGGTTTTATCGGCAGACAAAAAATGGTCTAAAGCAGGCAATTTTTTCTCAAGCTCATAGAACATTTTTAACCAGCTCATTAGTGCAGTATTGCCTCGAACCTCTCTAAACTTCTTATCCTTCAGTTTTGAATTATTTTTGAACCAGTTGAGTAAGCCGTCAAAATTCCCTTCAAAAACAAATGGCATCGCCCCTTTGATAAATGTTTCACCCAATTCCTTCGATAATGGTGCTACGCTAGTTTCATTCGGATAAGGGCGATAAAGTGTTTCCCAAAAATAAGTGGACATAGCGCAAGCCGTATCCTCGAATGTTTTATTTTCTTCCTCACCTTCTAGTTCACCATATGCCAAAACATTTCTGAAATAGTATTCATAATTGTTGAGGTCGAATTTTGTGGGTGGTTGTTCAACCACTAGTGCAAAACCGTCACGCGCAATTTCTCCTCGTAGTGATCCAAATCCATTATCCTTACAAGCTTCGAGTGCATCCTTGAAAAGACGACGCGCGTTATCAAAATCATTGAAGGCTAGATGGTGCTTTGCTTCATATTGCAAAATGCCTGCGTGCCATGCGTTTAATGCTGGATTTTCTTTTGCCTCTATCAGCAGTGATTCAACTCTTTTCTTTGCGTCTTTGTCGCGGTATTGGCGATCATCATTGTTCAAAAGATGACTAAGCTCGATGAAAATAGCACCCATTTTTTCACTGGGAGTTTGAGCTAACTCTCGCATACGGTTTGCCGCCATTTGACGAATTTTGAAGCTATGGTGATCATCTTGAGCTAGCTCATTAGCAACCCAAAAGCTGTGAACATTTTGTAATGTGCGCCAAGGTGAATGAGTCCGCAGTTTTTGTGAGCATTCCTTCACGATTTTAGATTTTTGTTGTTCTGCTTTCAGTGTGACCAAATTACGTGTAGCAATTAATTTCGCTGATTCGATATCATGTCCAATATGGTCAACGAGTGGCTTTCCTTGATATTCGTTGGGGAATAAATGATTCAACCTATCTGCCAAGATATTGATTACGTCGGGTCTTAATGATGGTACGACAGAAAGGAAAACCCCGAGTTTATCCCAAGGGGGAATTTTATTTTCGAAATATGCGTCTTGAATCTGCCAATCAGAGCTCTGTTTATGTGCGTCTACTGTAAGGTTGTAACTCAGTTTGAATAGCTCAAATAACTGTAGAACTTTATTTTTGGAAAAATCTGCACAGGTCTTATCAAAGTCACTTTCAAGTAAGAATTTACCTAAGCGGAAATATCCATCTTGAACTGCACGCGCCACAAGGAATCTTTGGCGTATCGTTTGTATTGTGGGAGCGGCATAGCGGGTAGCGATCAATTCCACGAAATTGTTTTTTTCATCTTCATCTGCGAAACCATTGAGTATGTCTTCAATGCGGTTGGGTTGTGACATTGGAATTTGCTCACGCAGCAGTGGAGCTGAAAGGTTTTTACGTTTAATAAATTGGAGCGTAGATTGAAACTGTTCTTCTTTAGTTGATGCCGTATCAAGTTTAAATGCACCTCTGAAATCAAGTGCTGTTATATTGGAAAAATATAGATTGATGTTGCCTACACGTGGCACATCACCTTTATCCCAATTTGAGAGGATTTTTTCAATAGATTCAAGTTCGACACCAACACTGATTGATTTTCCTGCCGCATTTATTTTGCCAGCCAATCCTTGAGCAAGTTCACTGATGGTCTGTCCTGATAGATCCAATAGCCAATCAAGAACTTGAGGAACAGGCAGGCGTAATTCTTTTTTATCATTTCTCTCGATGACGTTTGGTAGATACCAAAATTTTCCGCCAGGCATTCCCTCATCCATAGCTTGACATAGGCTCCAAAATGCAACGGTGCGGCCGAGGTAAGGCGCATATAAATATGCTGCCATATTCCAGACTATTTGCTGCATGCTTGCTTCATGAGTCCAAACTGAACGCTCAATAGAATTATTAATGCCTAGTAAGTGGCATAGGTTAATGGACGCATCATTCTTTGCCTGCTCATCGATATTTAACGCTGTGAATATTTCACTTATAAGTTCAGAAATGATTCTTTGATGCGTTTCGAGTGGTCGTTCAAAGCCTATTAGTTCTTTTTTTTTCGTTGGTGCGCTCAGGCCTAGGCTTTGATGAACCTCTAAAAGTAGTTGCTCAGTTGAGGGAATAGTCGCCATTTTGTAATACCTATAAATAATGATAGAGAGCGAATGATCTTATTCGCAACGATCGAAGTCACTGAAACTTGTTTGCTACCCCTTCAATGTTTTGGTTGTAATGCATTAAAGAAGGGGTAGAAAGGAAGCTTCATTTTTTCTATTAGTGGAAATTTGTACATTGGGGTTTTTAATTTCAAGGAAACCCAATATGTACGAGCCGCGACAAATCAATGAGCTAGTCATCAACTGGCATGTGACAGAAGCATGCAACTATTCATGCCGTTATTGCTATGCGCACTGGAATAAATCTGACATACGAAGTGAAATTATTCATGATGAGACTCGATCACAAAAACTGATTGAAATGCTATATGGCTTCTTTTGTGCTAAAAACAAGGGAAATTCACTACAAAACCGTCTTCAGTGGGCTAGTGTTAGATTGAATGTCGCTGGCGGAGAGCCATTGCTGTATGAACAAAAAGTCTTGCGAGTTATTCGAGTTGCTCGTGATATTGGTATGAATGTTTCTATTATCACAAACGGAAGTAGGTTGACTAAGCCTTTGATCGAGGCAATGGCGCCTGACATTTCACTATTGGGTATAAGCCTTGATTCTAGCAATAACCAAACCAACCGAGGAATAGGACGTATCGATAAGAATGGACTGTTGCTCAGAGCCCAGAGTGTTGAGGAAATTTTGGTAAAGGGTAGGCAAATTAACCCCCAAATACGATTAAAGGTGAACACGGTCGTGAATAGTTTGAATGCCAGCGAGGATATGTCCTGTCTTATCCAGACTTTACAACCAGAGCGATGGAAAGTCTTACGGATGCTTCCGGTGCTAAACAATGACTTGGCAGTTTCGGACGATGAATTCAATAGCTTTGTTGATCGTCATCTGGCCTTAAAGAACGTGATGTGCATTGAAGATAATAGTGACATGACTGAGTCATACATTATGGTCGATCCTTATGGTAGGTTTTTTCAAAATAAGCAAAGGCGAAACGGATCAGGTTATTTTTACAGTGAACCGATCTTATCTAAGGGTATTGAGGCAGCATTTTCCCAGCTTACTTTTTCGACCGAAAAATTTATTGGTCGTTATGAGCGGATAAGCGAAGAGGTACTTGCATGAAATACAGTGCCAACAAGGAAATAAACGTTATCGTGCAAAAACTGATTCGCCAAGGGTGGTTCTTTTACTGGGGCGCTAAACATGGACGAATAAGGCACCCCATTGGCCGACCCGTCCTGACGGTGCCAAAGACACCAAGTGATAATAGGGCATCATTGAATTTTTCACGAGACGTAAATCGGATTTTGACTAAAGGCAGATGAATTTTCTGACAGTGTCACCATTTTCCGATTGGCTGTGGTGTTACTTCGAGCGATTGTTCATCGGCCACTTTGATAGTCTTATTTAGCGGCGTGATCAAGATACAACCGTTATCAAGAAGGCGCACTCCAACGAAGGTGCCGGACTTTAGTCCAGCTTCTTCTGAGACAGACTTCGATAACCGAAGACCCAGTGAATTTCCCCATTTGCAGATAGTTGGCATGTTTTCTCCTAATTAAAAATGTATAGCCATTGTGTATCAGCTAAATTGGCGGTTCCAGTGCCCATTTGTACTTATGTTTTGAGGCATAGAGGTGCGAAAACGATGAGTTAGGCGCAATGCAGTCACTGCATTTAGGATCAGCCGTTACTCTTCAAATAGCTGGCTCGTGTTACCTGTGCCGCTAGGGCGGTTGTTTCATTGACATTTTCATTTCTTCTGTGGTATCAACTGGTATAGACCTGATTAATAGATACTAATATTAAGGATTAATGATGGCTGCAAAATTTAAAAGATTCCTGAAAAAAGATATTGTTTCTGGCAAAGAGGAACTTCCAGAGGAATTACTATTTCTTTCCAAATTCAACTTCTTTGCCGTTGCGGAGCAGCGATTGCAAGGCGTGCGCGAATGGTACGTGGAATTGCAAGGTGCGCGTTTGAAATCCTTGCTGGATGCAAAAAAGAAACTCAACGCTGCTCGTTTAGATAATAGGAATATCGCTGCGGAAAATTATGAATTGCAAGAGCGAGTAACTGCTTTGGAATTGAGTCTTAGCAAATCAAAAAATGCCTACAAATTGTTAACTCAAAGCTCTAATGAGAAGTTAGATGAAATGCGGAATCAGAAAATGGCGGAAGCGGATATCGTTAAAAACGACAGAATCCGGGAATTGGAAGGTGAAGTAACTCAACTGCGAAAAGACTATGAAGGCTTAGAGTTGAACTATAAACAGCTGCTTAAAAATATCGACGAAGATGGTCGCCCAGATAGGTTCAAACGAAGCCCCAAGAGCAGTGTTGTGGTTATGCAAGAAAGTGGAGCCCAGTTAAATAGTTTGGCTCTTCAAGGTGGTGCTGCTGGATTGATGACAAAGTAACTATTTGATGAACCATTTGTTGGTAATTCAATTGATGCTTTTGAGTGGAATGGTGGGGCGGCACTAAGTGATTAGTAGATAGGCCAGCCCACTTGATTAGGACATTGTTCCGCTAATATATTCCTCGTGGTTTGCGCATCGCACGATATTCTTCAACATCTGTCGTCTGGTCGGCACTGATGTATGTTGCGCCTATTCCTCTCGTAAATCCCAATTCGCCACAAATCTGTTTCCATTCTGTGCGCATATCGCGTTCGTAGAATAGCACTGGGTCCGAGCGAATTGCCGCTGGTACTGGCACAAAATTTTCGATGGCCAGAATTTCACCAAGCTCAATCGGGACATAAATTTCTCCAGGTGGCGGTGCAGAAATATTTATTCCGTAGTCATTTTTAATGATCCGTTGGTGTTTTTGTAGCAAAGTGATTTTGTTATCAAACATCTTGAGTAGTGATACGCCACTTTGCCAGAGGGCGACAGTCGTTCGATATGGTGAACGTATGCGCCACAAATCTTCTTCCCTTAAGCGCTGGCGCAAACTACACCTCAAATCATATTTTTCAAATAATTCCATTAACATTGCAGCGAGCACTGGAGGTGTCAACATAACGGGCGTAACCATCTCATGCTGCTTGAAAAATGGATCATTCTTAAAGTATTTCTTTCGATACACAGCCTCAAAACGAATAGTATTCTCCGAGAGTTGGAGAAGCGTGGGAGTATTGGTCGTAGTTGACAACTGGATTTTTGGCCGCTTCTTTTGCATCTCAGATGTTTTATCGTACGCTTTAAGGGATACGTCCTGAGAGCTCTGATCGAAATACACAGTTTCGTCTATGTACACGCTAGTATTTACTCCGCTACGAAATCCGGCAAATGCAAGTGCATTAATGATGCTGCTTTTCTGAAGACCATCAGGGATTTTAAGCATAATCGGCGTGTCAATTCTCGTGATCTCGATATCGTCACCTTGGATGAAGTTCCGCTGGCGGAATTTGTCGATCTCTAATTCATGCTGTTCTTTAAGTGCATGCAGCATAGAGAAAGCACTCATAGTTACATCATTAGACGAGACTATATTGTGACCTTGGTAGTGGAATCCATTACTACCTTCAACAAGGAGATCGCCGCTTTTTTTGATGCCACGAACTCGAAGTGATAGTTTGCCTGATACAGCCTTTATACTGGCTTTTGACCACTCCGTACTAGCTGCAAATTGAGGATCATCACTAACTCGTGAAAAAGTCTTAGGTAGCTTAGCACCGTGTACGTTTTTGACTCGCAAGCCAAGCGTATCTACCATGATGCAATCTGCGATATGTTTTAGGTTCTTTTTATCGTTATTCATTTAATGTCCTTAGTTTAGTAATACTTATATCTCTGTGTGAGGTACGTTGGCAGCATGTATCGATTGCCTAAGTAGTGACCATTGATACATCGGCATATCTAAATATTGTCTGACTGGTGTTGGTGATGTGAGTGTATTAGTTACGGTATTACTGTGATGGCACGACAGCTGTTGCCGTGAAAATTACCGCTCGCGATTGCGGTGTTTTGCCATATGAGTACACACCCATGCCAGTCTTTTTTATGTTGCACTGTTGCGTTCACTTAGCGCATGCAACAGTGCAACGGTAGTCAAAAAATGCAGCCTATTCGATTAAATCGTTATCCTGTGATGAATTACGTAACTTTTTAAGGCAGCGGCTGACGGTTGATTTGTTGATGCCTAATTTGATTGCGATGGCTTCAAGTGAGAGACCCTCTTCACGTAAGCGCAACATATCTGCTTCATTCACGGAGAGCTTGATTCCTGCTGGAGCTCCATCGAAGCGGAATGCGCCGTCTTCGCTCCAAATTGAGTATTCGAAAGTTTGTCGCAATTCAGGAATGTAGTCCCTAAGTTTCGTGTGCTCAATTGAAAAGCGAGTATCTTGTCGATTTTGGCTACTCGGGAGTGGGCTTAGCAAAATAGAGTAATCTAGCAAGTCTTCATGCGAACTACTTCCACGTTGCTGACCATTTTTTCCTGTGTGATGAATTAATAAAATGGCGACACCTTGCAGACGCATTTTTATCAACCAATTTTTTACCTTAGCCCATGAATTGCTGTCCTCACGTCCCCCAGATGTCCATGCGGATAAATTGTCAATTATGATTAATTTCACTTCAGGCTCGATGAGGTCATTAATACTTTTCTGCCCTTCTTCTGTATCGATTGAGCCAATCGCATCACCCATAAAGTCTCTACTAATAATATGAAGATTGTTTTCGGCATCTTTGATAGATTTTTGATTGGTGTTGTAAGCATGAATTAGTGCGATGCGATCTTGTAAGCCAGCGGCTCGCATTTCTCCGTCAAGAATCGCAACTGGTACACCGGCACCTGTTCCCCATGGGGGAAGTGCCTTGCTACAGGCTATTGAGTAACCGATTAGAAGTGCGAGCCATGACTTTCCAGAACCTCGCGGACCAGCGAGCATCCCAATTGATTTTGCAAGCATCATTCCACCTAGGAGTTGTTCGTCGGGTGGTAAAACCACCTTTAGCATGTCACCTAAGCGCAATGCATGCGGTTGTTGTTGATGACGTCTAGTATTTCTCATTTTTGCCGCTCCTGATTTTGGTTTCATTCAATATATTTTCTGGATCAAACATTTATTCACTTCAACTAGCGCTTGAATCAATCTGAATGAACTTTTGAATTGATCAGTAAGGCGACAAACATTTTTATATTCACGGGTTTCTCAGAACGCGAAGCAAAAGCGTTAGCGTCAATCCATGCACTAATTTCTGATTCTTTCCAACATGCAGAACGAGAACCAATGCGTATGGGTGGGGGTAGTGTTCCGTGCTTTACATATTTCCAAATCGTAGAAGACGCTAGCCCAGTCTTCACTTTGACTTGAGTAAGTCTAAGAAGGCGATCATTGACGACTGCTCGCACACGTTCTATGAGCGCAAGTAGTTCTGGACTCATGACCTGATTTTTATTAGTTGTTCTCTGTTCATCGTCACACACTTTGATTGAATGTTTCATGTTTAAGCTCCAATTGATTTATGAAAGATTCAGGCCCGAATCAGCCCATACTTTGAACTGTTAAAGACAGGACGTCAGAAGCGAGGGAGGTGGTTTGAAAACAGTGCTGCAAACGAAAATGGCCGCTTGTCGTTTGACAAGCGGCCATTTTCGTGATTTGAATTGGTTCTTAGGTTTAGCTTTGGTTTTGGTCGGGCTTTTGTGTTTGAATTAATAGACGATATCCACCGTTAATCATATCTTTGGCTTCGACAATGTATTTGTCAATTTTGTTGTGTAGTTGCTCCCGCCAGGTATTCTTGTATTTTCCGGATTCGCTGCAAAGATCGAAAATTTGCGCAATCTGATTGTTGCCAAATCCTTGATCGTGTAGTTGAGCAATTAAGACTAAGCATTTTAAATAGTTGCCCCCATTCCGAGATAACCCATCGAGATCCTTTGAATTGACCAGATTGTACTTAAATCGTAGGAGGCTGGATGGCTTTGCAAAGCCATCATCTTGCAACTCTTGATATACATCCTTTACTTCACCTAATATTTTTTCGATCTGCATTGTTATTGGACCAAGTACATTAAGGTAAACGGCGCGCCACACAATTTCATAATCTCGAACAATATCTTCCGCTCCACCTGCTATTTTGAAGTTCATATAATTAAAATTCTCACTGCTCTTGATTTCCAAAATCATCGTCTCATTCAACTCGTCGTCTGTTTGTTCATCACTATCCATTAAGATGCTTCGGATTTTGTGTGCAATCTTTTTCAGGGTCGTGATTTGTCCACTTGGAGGAACGCTACAATCAACAGCGAAAGCGATACAACCCCGCTCACCTCCAAATCCATGGCCAGATGTAGATGGTAGTCCTCTAATTCGATAGCCAAAAGGTGTTTCTTCGATTAGATGATAAGGATACCTGTCTAGCTTTCGTGATTGTGGACCCAGCGGCCTAATATATATTTCTTTGCTTACCGTTCGGCGCGAGTGATCTTCGGGAATTGCTGCCTTTAGAGGTGCAAACCAGGAATCATCTTCATTTTTTAGTTTCGGTAAAATTGGCTGCGCGTAGTCTAACCAAGCTGCCAGCCCGAAACTTCTTCTGCAGTGTTCATCGAGGTCAGGTTGAATATTGCATAGATCTTTTTCGTGAACGAATTCCAAAATCTTGAATTCATTAATGGCTTTGGGGTGATTAGAATAAGCAAACTGGTAATGCTTATTCATCCTAAGAAATAGCCATGCCCAATCATCTGGGCCAAATTTCTCTTCATCTTTGTTTAAAGCAAATGGTGCTTCATCAGAATTGAGCTTAAGAAAAAGTTGATCGCGAATATTTTGGCACTCTTCGTCGCTCAAACGTTTTAAATTGTTCATGAATTTTCCATAGCCTTTCATCCGAGACTTTGACTTAAACAGGGAGTGACAGTCGTAAAACGATTTGTAGCTAGCTTTGTAGTTAAGTCGATGTTTATTGTGGGAACATTTTTAAGTAATTGATTTTAAAGGATAAAATAATTACATCAAAATAATGTCATACTGCTCCTGATGAAACACATTCTCTACCTGCAGTGAAATCGGTTTACCAATAAAATCCCCCAGCATTGCCAGATGTTGCGACTCTTCTTCCAAAAACATATCGACCACGACTTGTGATGCCATGATGCGGAATTCTCTTGGGTTGAATTGCTTGGCTTCGCGTAGGAGTTCGCGCAGGATTTCGTAGCAGATGGTGCGGGCGGTTTTGACTTGGCCTTTGCCGCTGCAAGCGGGGCAAGGTTCGCAGAGTACGTGTGAAAGCGATTCGCGCGTGCGTTTGCGTGTAACTTCGACTAAGCCTAATGCAGAGAACGTAGAAACTGAAAGTTTGGTGCGGTCGCGTGACAGGGCTTTGTTGAGTTCAGCTAACACGGCGTCTTTGTGTTCCTGACTTTCCATGTCGATTAAGTCGAGGATGATGATGCCGCCTAGATTGCGCAAGCGAAGTTGGCGCGCAATCGCAAGTGCTGCTTCTAGATTAGTTTTGAAAATCGTGTCGTCGAAATTGCGCCCGGCGACAAAGCTGCCAGTGTTGACGTCGATGGTCGTCATGGCTTCGGTTTGATCGATGATTAGATAACCGCCGGATTTGAGATTGACGCGTCGCCCTAATGCGCGTTCGATTTCTTCTTCTACGCTGTACAAATCAAACAGTGGGCGTTCACCCGTGTAATGCTGGAGCTTCGGTAATACGGATGGCGTATAGGTGCGTCCGAATTCTTGTAGCATCAAAAAATTCTCACGTGAGTCAATTTGTATACTGCTGGTTTCTTCGTTGACGAAATCACGTAGGACGCGTTGCGCTAAATTCAGGTCTTGATGCAAAAGGCTGCACGGCGGCTTGGTTTTGGCGAGCTTGGTAATGGTGGACCAAGTACGACGCAGGTATTCGATGTCGGCGCGCAGGTCTTCTTCGGAAGCGTCTTCGGCCATGGTGCGCACGATGAAGCCGCCTTTTTCGTCTTCTAACATCAAGCCCTTTACTTTGGTGCGAAGCGACTCACGTTCTTCTTCATTTTCTATGCGTTGTGAAATGCCGATGTGGGAATCTTGCGGTAAGTACACCAGCATACGACCAGCAATCGAGATCTGGGTTGAAAGGCGTGCGCCTTTGGTGCCTATCGGATCTTTTACCACTTGCACCGTGATTGCCTGTCCATCGTATAAGAGTTTTTCTATCGGTGTGAGCGGCACATTGTTGGAATTGCCTTCATGGCCTTGTGGGCGCGCATCCCAAATATCGGCAACGTGCAAAAACGCCGCGCGTTCGAGGCCAATGTCGATAAAGGCTGATTGCATGCCGGGCAAAACACGTACCACTTTGCCCAAATAAATATTGCCGACCAAGCCGCGCGATAAGGTGCGTTCTATGTGTAACTCTTGTACTGCTCCCTGAAAAATCAGGGCCACGCGGGTTTCTTGTGGCGTGACGTTAATTAAAAGATTTTCGCTCATGGCTAGGTTTCTATCGTATTTTTAAATTTAATTTGGTTTGAAGCGGTCAAGTAGGGCGGTGGTCTCATACAAAGGGAGACCCATGATGCCGGAATAACTGCCGCTGATATGTGTGATAAAACGCGCAGCCATACCTTGTATGCCATAGCCACCAGCCTTGTCGTAAGGTTCAGCGCTGTCGCAATAGGCTGCAATTTGTGCGTTGTCTAGTGCCGCAAATGTCACTTCAGAGGTTTGCGTGCATTGTAAAAGTTGATGTTGATATTTGATCGCGATGCTAGTGAGTACTTGATGGGTATTGCCAGCGAGTTTGCTTAGCATGGCAACAGCTTCATCGCGATTGGTGGGTTTGCCTAAAATTTCTTGGGCGATGACGACCGTGGTGTCGGCGGCTAATACTGGGTGCGGGAATAGGCGTCGCGCGAGTACTGCATCCCATGCTGCCTGAGCTTTTTCTTGGGTGACGCGGGCGACATAAGCATCCGGTAATTCGCCCGGTAACACGATCTCTGTGACATCGGGGCCGCGTGGCGGCGCATCACGTAACAGCAATACTTCAAAGTCGATGCCGACTTGGCGCAGTAATTCACGCCGACGTGGGCTTTTGGATGCGAGATAAATTTTACGGTGTTGCGACATAGCTAAAATCCCGATGCGGAGCGTGGTCGCATTATTTTTATATTCTTAATACCCAAAGGTAAGGGAATTGTTCAGTGAGTGACCACGCTAGGTATAGTTGTTCCCCTAATAATACACGTACCATGCCATGCGGCAAAGGAAAACAAGGGACAGCCGTTACCATTTCAGCTGCTCGACAAAATTAACCAGTTCGGTCGTAATACGTTGGCGGTCGGTCGGATTTTTGAAGACAAAGAAATGTCCGCCTCGTTCGAAACTCACTAGCCGGTGGGGAATCTCAAGCGCACTTAACTTGTTTGCTAACGCTTGAGCATCTTGATATGCACACATTTCATCATCTTTAGCATGGAATAGAATTTGTGGTGGACTATGATGGTTGACCATCAGTAGCGGAGACAGCTGTTTGGTATCGCGTATCGGACCGACTACGCTGTTATACCAAGTGTCTTTTGACGGATCAAATCCTGCAGAAACATAAGCGGCAGCTTTGACTTTCGTGTGATTGAGAACCGCCATCTGTGATGCTAGTGCCCCACCACTGGAAAAACCTCCCACCATCAATTTCTTGGGGTTAATCTGTAATTCGTCACTGTGGGTAATTGTCCAGTCAATTGCCCGCTCGGCATCGGCCAGAGCATTCAGCGGTGTGCCAGCAAAACGTTGTGATGTGCGGTATTCGACTTGTACTACGACGAAGCCGCTATTTTGCAGTGCGCGGCACAGGACAGGACAGTAACTCCAGTGACCTGTACTCCATGAGCCACCATGAAACCAAATGAATACAGGCGCATCTTTGATGTTTCCATTTGCAGGGAATACGTGCAGTTGCAGATCAACACCGTCGACCGTTTGGTAAGTGTGGGCTAGGTGGTCTTTCGGTGCTTGAATCTCTTGTTCGTAAGACGCTCGGAACTTGCTGATTTGCGCCGCGGCCACACCGTTTTTCTCGGCGGTCAGAATTTGCGGCAGCACGTTTTTGGCGCCGTTCTCATCAATATGTTCTGATAGCAGCTTACCCATGAAATGGGCTTTCACTTTGCTGCTACGAACGGCCTTGTCGAGTGCACTAAAGTTCGCTCGTAACCAGCGGTTGTCACCACGTTGAAGTTCACGGTCTTGCTTCACCAGTCGCCCTGCAGTGTCATGTAGCCATGCTGCAATTAAGAGTTGGAAGTTGCTTTCCTCTAAGCTCGCTTCGTCATTAAAGTTGATCGATTGAATGGCATCATGTTTCGGTTTCCAATTGGCGGCAATGGAGCCACTGGTTTCTCGTTGATGAAAATAAGGATAATTGATTAAGCCCGCTGCCCATTGCCACTGGATATTCTGCAGTGCCGCTGCGCGTTCGGTGTGGTTTAAGTTGGGAGCATGGTCGGGAGAAAGAGCGTGTTCTTGCTCGCGGCGGCGCTCCATCCAAAGTTTGTCGAATTGAGCGGGTCTTTCATGAACGAGTCGAATCATTCCTCGCATGCTGAGGTCATGTTTTTCATTAAGCTTGGTCTCTTGTGCACAAACTTGTGAAAAAGGAAGGCAGACTAATGCTAGTCCAAGACAAGCAGACAAAAAGATAGAATGGAATGGCTGCATAGCGACACCCCGCGATTAAAAACAGTCTAAAGAAGTCGAGCGTGGTATCTGCTTTTGCTAGACCCGGTGATATGGATGATTTTGGGTAATTGACCAAGCGCGATAAAGTTGTTCTGCCAATAATACACGCACCATGCCATGTGGCAAAGTTAAACTCGAAATACGAATCAAACCGTCGGCTTTTGCTTTAAATTCTGCGTCTAATCCGTCTGCGCCGCCGATCACAAACACCACATCACGACCTTCTTGCTGCCATTCGGTAAGTTGTTTGGCAAGGCCGACTGAGGTCAAGTCCTTACCGCGTTCATCGAGCGCGATGATGCGTGCATTTTTGGGGATGACCGCTTCAATCTTTTCTTTTTCGAGTGCCATCACTGTTTCGGCAGTTTTGCTACCTGAGCGCTCTATGGGTTTGATTTCTTTCAGATGAATACGTGCCTCAGGTGGCATGCGCTTGGCGTATTCCTGAAAACCAGTTTCTATCCAGGATGGCATTTTGTGGCCGACGGCGGCGATGATGAGTTGCATGATCTTGGTGTAGTTGTTTTGAGGGGGGGCGATTATACTTGGGACGGTAGGTTTTCGAGCCTACCGTCATCCTGGGGATTACTATCTCAACGGTGAACGGATGGCCGTCCATAAATTAAAAAAAATACTGAGCCGCATAGCGGCCAGTCCGATCGATCATTTTGTTAGGTGGTTGATGACGGAAGCGCTTCAAACTTTTATCCATATGACGTCCTCGACACCGTATTCAGTCTTAAGAAAATCGCGAGCAGTTTCAACTGTATAGTACATGTCGCCAGTAACAACTTCCTGTTGGTCATTTAAGCAGCTTACCCAATATGCAAGTTCACTATCGATACCCGCACTGATTGTAATGACAACGAGATTAATTGGCTGAAGTGGGGCTTGATCGTTCCGAGGCACGATATACCCGCTTGGCAAAATTTTCGTCGGCAATTCAGCGAACTCAATAACTTCATTTCCATAAACTGCTGCGGGAATTTTTAGCACCATTTATTGCCACCTATCGCTTCTTCATGATTGAACCCAGCACGCCGCGAATAATTTCGCGACCGACTTGTGAACCTATGGTGCGTACTGCGGATTTCACCATGGTTTCGGCGACATTATCTTTGCGTCGTATGCCTGAGCCGCCGAACAGATTGCCGAACATGCCTCCCAGAGCGCCTGCGATGCCGCCACCTTCGGATTCTGCTTGTGCTGGTGCAGATTGTTGCGAACGGGGCTGAGTTGGCTGAGCTGGTGGCACTGATGGGGAACCTGTAGAGCGCCCCCAAGCAGCATTGTCATCAGCGACCGGTGGTGTTGACGAATTCGCTGGCGCATTGTCCTGATGCACGCGGCCTTTAATTTTTTCGTAGGCGGATTCACGATCAATCGCTTTTTCATAGACCCCTGCGACAATAGAATTTGCCATAATGGTTTTTCTTTGCTCCGGCGTAATCGCACCTATTTGCGAGGCAGGCGGCACGATAAATCCACGTTGCACAATGTTTGGTCGGCCTTTTTCATCTAAGAAAGAAATCAAAGCCTCACCCACGCCCAATTCGCTAATCACCGCTGCGGTATCTAATTCAGGATTCGGGCGGAAAGTCTCGGCGGCGGCTTGCACTGCTTTTTGATCACGCGGCGTGTACGCACGTAAAGCATGTTGTACGCGATTGCCTAATTGTCCTAATACCGCATCAGGAATATCGAGCGGATTTTGTGTCACAAAATAGACGCCGACACCTTTGGAGCGTATCAGGCGTACTACTTGTTCAATTTTTCGCAATAAAACTTTAGGCGCTTCGTCAAATAGGAGATGGGCTTCATCAAAGAAAAACACCATCTTCGGTTGTTCAACATCACCCACTTCTGGCAAGTTTTCATATAACTCGGATAGCATCCATAGCAAAAATGTGGAATACAGACGCGGTGATTGCAAGAGTTGATCGGCCGCCAAGATATTGATGAAACCTTTACCGTTGGTATCGGTTTGCATCATATCGTCCAGATTGAGCATAGGTTCGCCGAAAAACTCTTCGCCACCTTGTTCGCCCATCGCTAACAAAGCACGTTGGATTGCGCCTATGCTGGCTGCAGAAATATTGCCGTATTCGGTTTGAAACTCTGAGGCGTTATCGCCCAAATATTGCAGCATCGCGCGCAGATCTTTGACGTCTAATAATAGCAAGCCATTATCATCGGCAATCTTAAATGCGAGTTGCAATACACCTTCTTGTGTCTCGTTCAAATTCAACATGCGACCTAGCAATAGTGGCCCCAAATCTGAAATCGTGGCGCGTACTGGATGGCCTTGTTTGCCGAATACATCCCAAAACGTCACCGGGCAGGCTTGCCAATTTGGCGCTGTTACGCCTAGCATCTCTAGGCGTTGCTGCATCTTAGGGCTTAATTGACCTGCTTGTGACATGCCCGATAAATCACCTTTGACATCGGCCATGAACACCGGTACGCCAATATCAGAGAAGGATTGTGCTAACACTTGTAAAGTGACTGATTTGCCGGTGCCTGTCGCGCCGGTAATGCAACCGTGGCGATTCGCCCAGTCAGAGAGCAAATTGAGATCAAAAGATTGATTTTTCGCAAGAGATTTAGCGACTAAGAGTGGTTTTGACATGATTTGCCTGGGTTGAATATGCGTAAATAGAGATAATTATTCAGATCTGCGTCGAAAACTTCTGCAATCCTCGTCACCTGAGAAAGCCAGCGGCGGTTTTGCGCAAGTGCTCTATGTTAGAATAGCGGTCTTCATTATAAAACCAATCCTTTGCAAAGTTTCCATCGCGACATGTCCAAATTGTCAGCGAATGATGAAAATTACCTTAAATCGGTATCGATAAGTGCAAAGCATTGTCAATTTTAGAAAGAGCAATCATGGCAGGACATAGTAAATGGGCCAACATCAAGCATAAAAAAGCAGCGACCGACGCAAAGCGCGGCAAGATCTGGACACGCTTGATTAAAGAAATCACAGTGGCGGCGCGCATGGGTGGCGAAGATGTCGCATCGAATCCGCGTTTGCGACTGGCTGTGGATAAAGCAGCAGATGCAAATATGCCGAAAGAAAACGTTACACGCGCGATTCAACGCGGTGCGGGTACTTTGGAAGGCGCTAATTATGAAGAAATTCGTTATGAAGGTTATGGCATAGGCGGTGCGGCGATTATCGTTGACTGCATGACCGATAATCGTGTTCGTACGGTTGCCGAAGTCCGCCATGCTTTTAGTAAATTTGGCGGCAATATGGGAACCGAAGGCTCCGTGGCTTTCTTGTTCACACACTGCGGTCAAATGTTTTTCGCCCCAGGCACGAATGAAGATGCGCTGATGGAAGCTGCTTTAGAAGCGGGCGCTGACGATGTAGTCACCGATGATGAAGGCGGTATCGAAGTCACTTGCCCACCGCATGATTTATCGGCGATCAAAGACGCATTAGAAAAAGCTGGCTTTAAACCAGAAGTCGCAGAAGTCGTGATGAAGCCGCAAACAGAAACGGTGTTCACTGGTGATGATGCGATCAAGATGCAAAAGATTATTGATGCGCTGGAAAATCTCGATGACGTGCAAGAGGTATTTACTAACGCGATCATCGAAGAATAAGATGAGTATAAATCCAATTCTAGGGCGCAGCACTTCGTTACCAATGCTCGCAATACCGACGTATTGCTGTGCTTGGTGCCTTGCGCTGCATCCCTATAATTGAATTTCTATCTCATCTTATGGTTATCGTTTTCTAAAAGCCTTATCGCAATTCGTAGCAAACATCAATTCAACTCAACTATTCAGAGTAAAAAATGAAAATTCTTGTGGTCGGCTCCGGTGGTCGTGAACATGCACTGGCATGGAAATTAGCGCAATCAGAACGCGCGCAAACGATTTTTGTTGCGCCTGGTAATGGCGGCACAGAATTAAATAAGAACTTAAAGAACATCAACATCACTGATCCGCATGCCTTAGCGGAGTTTGCGATACAAGAGCATATCGGTTTGACCGTAGTCGGCCCTGAAGTGCCACTTGCTGCTGGTATCGTGAATATCTTCCGTGAAAAAGGTCTAAAGATTTTTGGACCAACGAAGGAAGCGGCGCAGTTAGAAAGCTCCAAAGATTTCGCCAAAGCCTTCATGCATCGCCACCATATTCCAACTGCGGAATATCAAACCTTCTCCGATTTACAAGCGGCACATGATTATCTGAATCAAAAAGGTGCACCTATCGTCATTAAGGCCGATGGCTTGGCGGCTGGTAAGGGCGTGGTCGTTGCAATGACTGAGGAAGAAGCGCACGCCGCAGTCGATATGATGTTGTCGGATAATAAGTTAGGTGACGCTGGTGCGCGCGTCGTGATTGAAGAGTTTTTAGCGGGCGAAGAAGCGAGTTTCATCGTCATGGTTGACGGTAAAAATATTTTGCCATTGGCGACCAGCCAAGATCACAAACGCTTGCTCGATCAAGATCAAGGACCAAATACAGGCGGCATGGGTGCCTATTCTCCAGCACCTATCGTCACTCCACAGTTGCACGCACGTGTTATGCGCGAAATTATTCAGCCTACCGTACAAGGCATGGCCAAAGATGGCATCGTGTTTACTGGTTTCTTGTATGCTGGTTTGATGATAGACGAGCAGGGTAACCCTAAGACTTTGGAATTTAATTGCCGCATGGGCGATCCAGAAACCCAACCGATTATGTCGCGTCTCAAAACTGATTTGATCAGCGTGATGGAACATGCAGTCAATGGCACGCTCGATACCGTCGAACTCGAATGGGATAGACGCACAGCGATGGGCGTGGTGATGGCAGCCGCTGGTTATCCAGATGCACCTGAAAAAGGTGCAGACATTACAGGCATCCCAGCAGAGACTACAGATTGCATTACCTTCCATGCGGGCACGGCCTTAGCTGGCGGCAAACTCAGCGTCACGGGTGGTCGTGTGTTGTGCGTGGTAGGTCTCGGTGACTCGGTGAAGACAGCGCAAAAACATGCTTACGATGTGGTTGAAAAAATTCAATTTAAAGGTGCGCAGTATCGTAAAGATATTGGATGGCGTGCGCTTAATAGAAAACACTGAGCGTAAGCACCGAACCTAAGCCTTGATAGAAAGCATTAAGAGTCAAAGACTTAAGCCGCAGAGGCGCAAAAAATAAACTTACACACGCAATTTTTGACATCCCATGACCGACGCTAACTCCGTAAAAGAATATTTACTAGGCTTACAAGCTTCCATCGTCGCCTCGATGGAAGAAGTTGATGGTTGCCGTTTTATTACCGATAGCTGGGAGCGCCCGGAAGGCGGTGGTGGGATTTCGCGTGTGATTGAAGAAGGCAATGTGTTTGAACGCGGCGGTGTGAATTTTTCGCACGTGATGGGCAATAACTTGCCACCATCTGCGGCGGCGAGTCGTCCTGAATTAGCGGGGCGCAAGTGGGAAGCGATGGGCGTGTCTTTGGTCCTGCATCCGCGCAATCCGTATGCACCGACGGTACACATGAACGTGCGTTTTTTCACTACGTATGCCGAAGGTAAAGATCCAGTGTGGTGGTTCGGCGGCGGTATGGATCTCACGCCGTATTATGGCTTTGAAGAAGATGCTAAACACTTTCATCAAACTTGCAAAGATGCCTTAACGCCATTTGGGACTGACCTTCATCCACGATTTAAAAAATGGTGTGACGAGTATTTTTATCTCAAACATCGTAAAGAAGCACGTGGCGTAGGCGGCATTTTCTTTGATGATTTTAATGAGCAGCCATTTGCGCAAAGTTTTTCGATGATGAAGAGCGTTGGCGATGGATTTTTGAAGGCTTATCGCCCTATTCTTGAACGCCGTAAGGATCTCGCCTACGGCGAAACTGAACGTGATTTCCAAGCTTATCGTCGCGGTCGTTATGTGGAATTTAATTTGGTATTTGATCGCGGCACGCTATTTGGCTTGCAATCGGGTGGACGTACCGAATCGATCTTGATGTCGATGCCACCGATAGTGAAATGGCGTTACGATTGGAAGCCCGAAGCAGGTAGTGCAGAAGCCAAATTGGCGACTGATTTTTTGGTGCATAAGGAATGGGTGTAAAATCCGCTCCTGCAAATCCTGCCGCAACAAACATCCAGCGCTCAGTGTTGGTATTTGGCGGTAGTTTTGATCCAGTACATCAAGGGCATGTCGCGTTGGTACAGCATTTTGCCAAGCTGCTTAAGGTCGATGAAGTGCGTTTAATACCTGCCGGCCAACCTTGGCAAAAAGGCGGTTTAAAAGCGACAGCAGAACAAAGAATAAAGATGTTGGAATTAGCATTTGATGAGCAATTATCAGTGCCTTACAGCATCGACCAGCAAGAGATAGAACGTGCAGCTGCGCAGATTCCCAGCTACACGGTCGATACTTTAACTAACATGCGATCTCAATGGGGTAATGCTCAGTTAAATGAGGAGATCGCGCTTATTTTGCTAATTGGTGCCGACCAATTTCACAATTTTGCAACGTGGAAAAATTGGCAACAAATTTTTAAATTGGCACATATCGTCGTTGCCGCAAGACCCGGCTATAGCTTGCAAATCGACACATTACCCAGCGAATTTGCCGCGCTCTGGCAGCAAGCAAATGGCGCAATTGAAGATCTTAAGCAATGCTCTTTTGGCAAAACATGGCTAGAAACTGATCTGGCCTGGGATATTTCTGCAACACGAATTCGCGACGAATTGCAGCAACAAGGGCAAACCAGGGAAACCACCTCGCTAATTCCGCGCAAGGTGTTAGACTACCTTCAAAGCCAAGGGATTTACAATTAGCGCAAAACCATTAACCTTCGCATTAGCTGCTTCAAACTCACGACGAAGCAGCGATCAGGATTACAAGAAATTAGGATAGATTGGACATTATGGATATCAAAAAATTGCAAACATTGGTCTTCGACGCATTAGAAGACGTTAAAGGTCAAGACATACAAATCTTCGACACCACCGAAATCACCAGCCTGTTCGATCGCGTTTGCGTGGTATCTGGTACTTCCAACCGTCAAACTAAAGCGCTCGCTGCTGCGGTGCGCGACAAGGTCAAAGAAAACGGCGGCAACATCGTCGGCATGGAAGGTGAAGGTACGGGTGAATGGGTACTGGTCGATTTGGGCGATATGGTCGTCCACATCATGCAACCAGCAATCCGCGCGTACTACCGTTTAGAAGAGTTGTGGGGCGGTAAAGAAGTCAAAATGGGGGCTGCAAAACGTACCTCTAAAATGACTGCTGGCCCTATGGATGAAGAAAAACCAAAACGCTCACGTTCCAAAGCCGCACCAGTCGAAGTGACGCCAGATATGATGGCAATTCAAACGACAGTGGAAGATGAGAAACCAAAGCGCAAACCGCGCGTGAGCAAAGTGGCGGCTGAGTTGGCTGGTGACAAACCTGCTCGTAAGCCTCGTGCGACATCTGCGACTCCAAAGATTCCTTCTGGTGGTCGTGTGAAGGTGGCATCTACTAAAACAGCTGCTGCGTCTTCTAAAGAGGCTGCAGCTAAGAAAGCTACTACGCGTCGTAAGACTGCTGAGTAATATTTTTGTTTGGTAGGAATGAATGTTTGATTGAAAGGAGAAAGTCTTTTTGGACTTTCTCCTTTTTTATTTGAGTTTCGTGTTTGAATCAAATTTTGAATTTTGTTTTCCTAATTTATTTCGAGACTGTTGAATGGTCGGTAGGTCGGGGGTGGCCCGACAGCCACTTACTTTCTTTGCTTCGCCAAAGAAAGTAAAGAAAGGCGACCACGCTGCCACTGGCCTTCGGCTTCCCAATTGTGCAAGACAAAAAATGGGAAAGTGTCGAAACTCGCTTCGCTCAGACAACGACACTTTCTTTATCCATTTTCTGTCCTACACAATTGGCAGTGTCAGAAGTGGATGAAAGTCAAAAACAACGGCAACATCAAAACAATCAATATCGACGGACGTTCAATTTTCTATTTGCAGTTGTATGTCGTTGTTTTTGATGTTGATGTTGATGTTGATGTTGACCTACCCCCGTTTGAGACGATGTAATTTGTGCGTCACAGAAAATGGATAAGAAAGTGTTGTTGTCTGAGCCGAAGGCGAGTTTCAACACTTTCCCATTTTTTGTGATGCATAAATTATGCTGAAGCGAAGCGTAAGCACCTGAAGGGCGAGTCTACGGTCGCCTTTTTTGGAGCACCTTTTTTGGCGAAGCAAAAAAGGTGCTTGGCTGTCGGGCCACCCCCGACCTACAGGACGTTGATTAACGGCAAATTAAGAATCAAGAATAAGAAGTCAAAACAATAATCACATAATCAACGACAATTCACACTTCATCATTCAGCAATCACCGATAACATTTGAGAGGAAGCAATGCGCATTAATCACCTGATCACCACCATCTTGCTAGCCACCAGTCTAACGATTACAGTTGGATCGACAGCGACGGCGCAAGTCACAGTCAAGCCGCTAGTCATAGGTGAGTCCCTGGAACTCGTTTCTAAAACCATGCAAGAGACTAGACGGATCAACGTGTATTTACCAGATGGCTATCGACTAGATCAATCAAAAGCGTATCCCGTCATCTACATGCCCGACGGTGGCGTAGCAGAAGATTTTTTGCATATTGCCGGTTTGATGCAGGTGTCGATGGCGAACGGAACGATGCGGCCATCTATTTTGGTGGGCATTGAAAATACCGTACGGCGGCGTGACTTAACTGGGCCTAGTAATAGCGAGTTAGATAAAAAAGCGATTCCCAATCTGGGTGGTGCTGAGTCTTATCGTCGATTCTTGACTAAGGAATTAATACCCGAAATCGAGCAGCGCTATCGCACAACACAAGAGCGCGCTTTGGTGGGCGAATCATTGGCAGGACTCTTCACCTTAGAGACTTTGTTTCACACGCCTGATATGTTCCAGACGTATATCGCGATCGATCCTAGCTTGTGGTGGAATGACGAACACTTGACGGCGCAGTTTGCTAAGAAATTGCAGGCGCAGCCTCAACTGGCCAAGAATTTGTATTTCGCTAGTAGTGGGCAACGTGGAATGGAATCGGTGATTCAGAATTTCGCGCAGATGTTGCAAACGCAGAAGCCAGTGGGTTTGAACTGGACTTATGAACACTTCGCAAAAGAAACGCATGCGACGATTTATCATCCCGCTGCGTTGATTGCGTTTCGACAATTGTTTGCACCTGAGCCAAATAACAAATAAAGACTAGTTTGAACGCAACCAAGCCATAGGAATATCCATCTCCAAATCGCCATCTGGCCGGCGTACGCGTTGTTTAAAATGCCCTTCAATCTCAAAACCTAGGCTGTGATAAAAGGCGATGGCTTTGTGATTAGATTCGCGTACAAATAGCTCGATCCGGCAGATGTCAGGTCGATGCAGTTTGACTTCGTCGAGTAAAGCAGTAAAAACTGCGCGCCCAACACCGATGGCTTGATAATCAGGATGCACGGCAATCGTCAGATCTGACAAGATGTGTGCAAACAGTCGGGGGAAGGGTGGGTAAGCATGAATTTCACCAACAATTTGTGCATTCACTTTTGCAACAAAGCAGACACCACGGGCCATCGCGGCGTCTAAATTGTGGCGGATATAGTCGTCAGTAATTTCATCTTCAGTACGGGCGATACCGCCACCTTGTCGCGCGACATGTTGATAGAGCGCTTTGATGCCAGCGAAATCTTCTTTGCAGGCAGGGGTGACAAGATAAGTGTTGGTTTCGCTCATACTGTCCTCCATTTATTTATTAATCGCCTTTGTACGCTCTTTAAGCCAGTTCAATGCATCACCTTGTACGCGTGGCGAGAGTCTGTGTAAGACATCCTGATGATAAGCATTGAGCCAGTCAATTTCATCTTGGTGCATCAGATCGAGTGCGATGCAACGCGTATCAATTGGGCACAAAGTTAAGCTTTCAAACTTCAGATACTCGCCAAATTCAGTTGTTTGTGCAGGTACGCACAGCATGAGATTTTCTATGCGCACGCCCCATTTTCCAGGGCGATAAATACCAGGTTCATTCGATGTGATCATGCCAATTTCCATCACCATGTCGCTGTTGGGAATCGCACCAGAAATTGACTGCGGGCCTTCATGGACATTGAGGAAATAGCCAACGCCATGACCCGTGCCGTGACCGTAATTGATGCCTTCTGCCCACATCGGTGCACGTGCGACGGTGTCGAGCACGGTAGAGTAAGTCCCATACGGAAATTGCATGCGCGACAGCGCTATCATGCCTTTTAATACCAGCGTGAAATCACGTTTTTGTTCGGTAGAAACCGTGCCTACAGGTACGACGCGCGTAATATCGGTAGTGCCGTTCAGATACTGGCCACCCGAATCAATCAGTAACAAGCCATTGCCTTCAATCACCGCATGTGAACTTGCTGTAGCGCGATAATGTGGCATCGCGCCATTGCCGTTAAAACCTGCGATCGTGCCAAAACTTGGTGAAATAAAATGTGGCTGACGCGCGCGCGCTGCACAGATTTGTTCATCGATGGTGATTTCTGTGATGCGCTGGTTTCCTTGTGCTTGTTCAAACCATGCAAAAAATTCACATAAGGCCGCGCCATCTTGCTCCATGGCTTCACGCACGAATTGCGCCTCAGCAGAATGTTTGCGTGATTTGTTGTAGACCGAGGGATTCAGTGCTTCGATGATTTGAACTTCCTTGGCAATCGCTTGCTGGAAGCCGTAGGTAATGCGGCGTGGATCGATGAGTAGCGTAGCACTCGCATTTAGATTCGACAATGCCACACGAGCATCTTCGTATGGTCGGCATTGCACGTCATCTTTTAAGAGTCTTTCAGCGATTGCTTGAGGGACTTTGTTCAATGGAATGAATAGCGTCGCGCTATCTATGCCGATTAAGGCATGTGAGACAAAGACCGGATTGTAGTTGACATCCGCTCCACGCAGATTGAATATCCAGGCAATATCGTCAACTGTAGAAACAAAATGCCAGTTGGCGCCTTTGGCTTGCATTTGCGCGCGTACAGCAGCGAGTTTGTCGGCGCGACTTAGCACCGCAAATGGCGGTAGATGCTCGTAGATCGGCGTATCTGGCAAGGCAGGTCGGTCGCTCCATACCTCTTCCAAGATATCGAGTTGTGTGTTGAGCTTGATTTGTTTCGGCATTAGGGCTGCTTGTAAAGCACGTGCGCTCGCTAGACCTAAAACATTACCATCAACGGCGAGTGTTTGACCTTCACTTAAATTTTCTGTGAGCCAGTCGATGTGCGCAGTGGCAGCGGATGACTGTATCTTCATCACGCTAATACCTGTATTTGCTAACTCAATATCCGCTTGTGACCAGTAACGGCTATCTACCCATAAGCCTGCGAAATCAGACGTTACGATAAGCGTTGCGACTGAGCCAGTGAAGCCGGAAAATACTTCACGACCTTGCCAGCGAGCTGGAAGATATTCGGATAAGTGGGGATCTGCCGATGGAATTAAACAAGCGTGTACGCTGTGTTTTGCCATCGCCGCACGTAGTTCAGTTAAACGTTGAGGAATAGAGATGCTCATGTTGGTCCTGTTGAAGAGGGCAATTCCAGCGCCAAGTCAGGGATTGATTATTAATGACTGAGGGATAAACTAAGTGCGAAACTGAAGAAGCAATCAACGGAGAAAACGGCGCATCACGTGTGGCATAGGTTCATGCGGATTCGCATGCGCATACTCGAGTTCTGGTGCTAGTTCAAACTCGTAGGCGGTGTACAAATCTACTAAACGTGGTTGATCTGTGCGCACGCCTAATCGTAACTCCTCGACGCCGGAAGTTTGTGCCTGATGAATGACTGCTTCGAGTAAATGTTGCGACAATGCTTCGCCGCGAAATGCGGGCAGTATGCCCATGCGCCGCATTTCCCAAGTGCTGGTTTCACCATCGACTGGCAGCCAACGCACCGAGCCAGCAGGTTCTTCATCGACGAGTAGAATAAAGGCGCCGCCTTGCGTCAATTCTTCGGCGACTTTTTCGCTACTTTCATAATGACCAGACGATGTGTCCGCAACTTTACCCGCCCAGCAAGTGCGGGTTAAATGCGCCAGTAAAGGCGCATCTTCGACATTGGCTTCGCGTATGACGATGTCCATAAGCTAATTGACAAATTAACGAACGCGCATACCGGGTTCAGCACCAGGCCATGCTTCTAAGATATATAAACCAGGATTAGTTTTTTCATCCGCAGCGGAGGCGGCTAAAACCATGCCTTCGGACATACCAAATTTCATCTTACGTGGTGCCAGATTCGCCACCATGACCGTGAATTTGCCGATTAATTGTTCTGGTTGATAGGCAGATTTAATACCGGAGAAGACATTACGAGTCTTGCCTTCACCGACATCTAAAGTCAGGCGCAAGAGTTTGTCTGAACCTTCGACATGTTCACAATTAAGGATTTTGGCGATACGTAAATCAATTTTGGCGAAGTCATCAATCTTAATCTCAGGAGCGAGCTCTTCAATCATACCATTAACGACTCCCTCCCCTTCAAGGGGAGGGTTGGGGAGGGGATGGGTTTCAGCCGACGCTGCAGCAACTTCAGTCGAAGGCGCACTCACCACCGGCGCATCAAACAACTGATCAAAAATCTTAATATCAACACGCTGCATCAAATGCACATAAGGATTAATTTTATGTTGATCCGGTAACGGTGTATTCACGCTCGCCCAATCCAATGGCGCAATATTCAATTGCGCTTCAACTTGACTAGCAAGTTGCGGCAAGACCGGTTTTAAGAACACAGTCAGAATACGGAAAGCTTCCAATAAACGGCTGCAAACCTCTTGCAACTTCGCATCATTCTCGGCTTGCTTTGCCAGTTCCCAAGGTTTATTCGCATCCACATAAGCATTGATAATATCGGCTTGCTCCATCACTGCACGCAAGGCTTTACCAAATTCACGCGCTTCATACAATGCTTGTATATCGCCAGAAACATGACGCAATTTTTGAATGAATACATCATCGCTGGTCGCCCAAGTCGTATTCACCACGCCGTCAAAACGCTTGGTAATAAAACCTGCTGCACGACTTGCGATATTGATGTATTTACCAATCAAATCAGAATTAACGCGTGCAACGAAGTCATCCGGGTTCATATCCAGATCTTCGACTTTGGCATTCAGTTTCGCTGCAAAGTAGTAGCGCAGCCATTCAGGATTCATGCCGATATCGAGATAGCGCAATGGAGAAATACCAGTTCCACGTGACTTTGACATTTTTTCACCAGAGACCGTCACGAAGCCGTGTGCATACACATTGTCTGGCGTTTTGTAACCAGAGAATTTCAACATCGCAGGCCAGAACAAGGTGTGGAAGTAAGTAATATCCTTGCCGATAAAATGAATTTGTTCCGTCGTAGGATCTGCCATAAATGCATCAAAATCACGGCCAGTTTTATTGAAGTAATTTTTCAGAGATGCCAGATAACCCACGGGGGCATCGAGCCAGACGTAAAAGTATTTGCCCGGTTGATCAGGAATTTCGATACCGAAATAGGGCGCGTCGCGACTGATATCCCAATCACCGAGGCCGCCTTCACCTTCCAACCACTCTTTGCATTTATTCGCCACTTCGGACTGCAGGCGATTATTTTGCAAAGCCCAACCACGCAAAAATTCCACGCATTTTTCGTCAGATAACTTGAAGAAAAAATGCTCGGATGATTTCATCACTGGTGTCGCACCAGTCAATACAGAATAGGGGTTTTTCAAATCAGTCGGTGCATAAACAGCTGAACACACTTCGCAAGAATCGCCATACTGATCTTTCGCGCCGCATTTCGGGCATTCACCTTTGATGTAGCGATCTGGTAAGAACATGTTTTTGACCGGGTCATAAAACTGTTCTATCGTTTTGCTTGTGATAAAACCCGCAGCTTTCAGTTTGCGATAGATGTCTTGTGATAATTCGTGATTTTCTGCGCCATCGGTCGAGTGCCAGTTGTCGAATTCGATATGGAAACCATCGAGATACTGCTTACGACCCGCTGCAATTTGACCAACAAACTCTTGTGGCGTGATCCCCGCTTTTTCAGCAGCAATCATAATCGGCGCACCATGCGCATCGTCAGCACAAACAAAGTTAACTTCATGCCTAGACATTCGCTGATGACGAACCCAAATATCAGCCTGGATGTATTCCATGATATGGCCGAGGTGGAAGGGGGCGTTAGCGTAAGGAAGGGCGGTGGTGACGAACAGCTTGCGAGTCATGATGGATGATTGCTTTATTTGAGGAATAAAGCAGCTATTTTAACAGCGAATGTGTCGAAACTGGAAAAACTGGCGGCTGCAGTTCTAAGTGATGATTCTTTTTCTTACACAAAAAATTATTGAGGGATGGCTGAAAATGTGGATCATTTTTTAACCTGCTGGTATCGATTGAGATCGTTACACAAGCTGGGTCAACTCACGCACGTTCCAAATGGTGTATTGATTTAAGATGCATTTAAAAAAACGGAGGGGCTTAAGAGCCCCTCCGTTACACTTCTAGCGCTTCTATAGAGATGGATTTGTTTTTAGCAAATTTTTGGTGTGGCTGTAAAGCAGCTACCTGTATTTGAGGTCCAAGTAACTTGACCGCCTGCAGTTAAAGTTGGAACTAAAATGTACGTTTGATTTCCTAAACCATTGTTGTTAGTAGCAGTGCCAGTGATCGTACCAGTATCTGAAATTGCTACGCTAGCAACATGATTGTTTGCCACAGGCGCAGCAGGAATGTCGCCAGCACCAGCTACAAGCCCAGCAATTGCTCCGGCTGTTAAGCATGAACCAGTTTGTGCACATGTTTCTACACCAGTTTTAAAGCCACCAGTTGCTGCAATCACTTCCGAGAAGCGAGCTTTAGTTGTGTACTGCTTGTAAGCTGGCAAAGCAACTGCTGCCAAAATACCGATAATTGCAACAACGATCATCAATTCGATCAATGTAAAACCTTGTTGTATGCGTGTGGATTTCATATTAAGTACTCCCTCAATTAAAAATAAAGAATTTGGTGTTTCTGCTTGCTACGATTTTACTTACGCAAGTGCTGTGCCAACCTTCAAATAGCTATTTTTAACCATAAATATTGTATTTTGATTAATTTTTTGTGAATTTCATGGACAAATTTTGTCACTTTCATTTATTTGCTTATGAAAATTTGTCAGTTTAAGCGGCGAATTACGTCGATTAAAACACGACTTTGCGGCAAGGTTATCCGAAAGCTTGCCATCAAATTACGTTAGACTTGCGGAAATTGAACGGAGAAACGTATGTCTGTAATAAATCAAGATCCCAAGAATCAACAAATCGAGCAAATTAAATTGCTCTTATCGTCGGTAATTGATCCGAATACCAATAAAGATTTTATTTCGAGCAAGTCGATCAAGAATATACAGGTGCAAGCAGGCCTGGTTAGTTTGGATGTTGAACTTGCTTATCCAGCCAAGAGCCAGTTTACTTTGATTGCTGGTTTAATTGAGAAGGCAATCTGCGGGTTGCCTGGCATAGAGCGAGTTGAGGTTAAAGTAAGTAGCAAGATCGTCGCGCATGCAGTGCAGCGCGGTATCAAGCTAATGCCAAGTGTAAAAAATATCATTGCCGTTGCCTCTGGTAAGGGTGGTGTTGGTAAATCAACTACGGCGGTCAATTTGGCTTTGGCCTTGGCTGCGGAAGGCGCCTCCGTTGGTTTATTGGATGCGGATATTTATGGTCCATCGCAACCGATGATGATGGGAATTACAGGGCGTCCAGAGTCGGCCGATGGCAAGACAATGGAGCCATTAGAGAATTATGGGGTGCAGGTTTCTTCGATTGGCTTCATGATCGATCCCGATTCGCCTATGGTCTGGCGTGGTCCTATGGTGACGCAGGCTTTGCAGCAATTATTAGAGCTGACGAATTGGCGTGATCTAGACTATTTGATTGTAGATATGCCGCCAGGCACGGGTGACATTCAATTAACTTTGTCGCAAAAAGTACCTGTCACCGGAGCGGTAATTGTGACCACGCCGCAAGATATCGCTTTGCTCGATGCGCGTAAGGGCTTGAAGATGTTTGAGAAAGTTGGTATTCCTATTCTCGGCATCGTCGAAAATATGAGTACCCATGTTTGTTCAAACTGCGGCCACACCGAAGCGATTTTTGGTGCGGGTGGTGGTGAAAAAATGTGCGCGGAATATGGAGTCGAATTTTTGGGTGGCTTACCATTAACAATGGCAATCCGTGAGCAAGCGGATTCTGGTAAGCCCACTGTCGTTGCCGATCCAGATGGGCAGATTGCGACTATATATAAAGATATCGCGCGCAAAGTTGCGATCAAGGTCGCCGACAAAGCTAAAGATATGAGTAGTAAATTTCCAACGATTACCGTACAAAATACTTGATGACTTATTCGTCACAATTTTCGCCACAAGATCAAGCTTATATGCGCCAAGCACTGGAGCTAGCGTCCCGCGCCACCATGGCGACTTCGCCTAATCCTAAGGTTGGATGTGTGCTGGTTAAGGATGGTGAAGTGATCGGGCAGGGTTGGACTCAGCCTGTCGGGCAGGCGCATGCTGAAGTGATGGCTTTGCGCGATGCTGCTGCACAGGGTCATCGTGTGCAAGGTGCAACAGCCTACGTGACGCTGGAGCCTTGTAGTCATTTTGGTAGAACGCCACCATGCGCAAATGCCTTGATTGATGCTGGTCTTGTGCGCGTGGTTGCGGCGATAGAAGACGCCAATCCGCAAGTGGCTGGTCGCGGGTTTGCAATGTTGCGTGATGCTGGGATTGCAGTCGAGTATGGTTTGTTGGCATCCGAAGCGCGTGAAATGAATATCGGTTTTTTTAAGCGCATGGAAACTGGCAGACCTTGGGTGCGCTTGAAAATGGCGGCCAGTCTTGATGGTTTTACTGCCTTACCAAATGGACAGAGCCAATGGATTACGGACGCTAGCGCGCGGGAAGATGGACATCGCTGGCGTGCGCGGGCGGATGCGATTTTGACTGGAATTGGTACGGTGTTGGCGGATGATCCCCAATTGACTGTACGCTTGGTGGATGTAACAGCAATTTCAGCTCATCAACCTCGTAAAATCATTGCGGATTCGCAGTTAGCTACGCCGGTCAGCGCAAAAATCTTGCAAAATGGTGGCGTGACAATTTTTCACTCGACAAGCCAAATGGAGCGAGAAAAGAATTTGCAGAGTGCTGGTGTAGATTTGCGGTTTTTGCCTGATCATTCCTCCACAAAAAATCCTCAAGTAGATTTGCTTGAGCTGATGAATGTGCTAGGGCGTGATCAAGTGAATGAATTGCATGTGGAAGCTGGTGCAAAATTGAGTGGCGCTTTGCTTCAGGCGGGATGTGTGGATGAATTATTGTTGTATTTGGCACCTAAATTATTAGGACAGGGCAGGCCAATGTTTACTTTGCCTGCGCTCCAAAAAATTGATGAGGCTGATTCTTTGAAAGTGCATGAGATGCGACAAATAGGTGAAACAATTCGTGTATTGCTGCGATGGTCTTAAATTGCGTGAGACTAATTGCGTATTAGATGATCATCCAGCCTTGAGTTGGCAAGCAATAGTTGGTAAGCAATATTATGAGTCGATGAAATAAAAAAAAGCCTCGCTAATTGCTCAACGAGGCTTAATTTTGGTCGGAGTACAAGGATTCGAACCTTGGACCCCCTGGTCCCAAACCAGGTGCGCTACCGGGCTGCGCTACACTCCGAAAACTGATCGTTATTTAATCGGCTAAATAACTGAATTTGGTGAAACTAAAAAGGATCGTCGATTTCTCAACGATCCTTTAAATTTGGTCGGAGTACAAGGATTCGAACCTTGGACCCCCTGGTCCCAAACCAGGTGCGCTACCGGGCTGCGCTACACTCCGAGAAGCGAGATAATACTTCGGACGGCAATTCTTGTCAACCGCCTTGCCATTGATTTGATCAGCATCAATAGTAAACCTAGGTGCGCCTAGAGACTTTGCTCGCTATGGAATTCTCTCTTTTGGTGATTAATTGGGTCGATGAAGGCGATGGATTTTGCCAGTAACTTTAATGGTTTGCTGTAATCATCATTGCCAACTGGCTTTGGCACTGGATAAAACTGATCGTTCAATATCGGTGCTCCCAGACTAGTCATATGTAGTCTTAACTGATGTCTTTTGCCTGTAGATGGTCGTAATTGGTATAAATCGATATTGTCGCGATGATCGATTACGCTAATTAGCGTCTTACTATTTGCGACACCTGCTACTTCGTGCATCATAAAAAAACGTTTACTTTCTTCGATGCGACTTGATTTACAAAGAGGGAAAGATTGCAGTGGCAAATGCGCTGCTAATGCGTGATAAGTTTTTTCGATTTGGCGTGTTTGAAATAAACTTTGATAAGCACCGCGGCTCTGTATTTGTTTCGAAAACAAAATCACGCCAGCGGTTTCTCGATCTAAGCGATGTAAGGGGCTTAGGTGATCGATGCCGGTACTGACTTTCAGTCTCACTAATAAAGTTTCGCGCAAATATAGTCCGCCCGGTGTGACTGCCAAAAAATGCGGCTTATCTGCGACTAATAAATGTTCATCTTCAAAGAGAATTTTTTCTTGGAATGGAACGCGTGTTTCATTTTCGATTTCGCGATAGTAATAAATGCACATGCCGCGTTTTACTGGACTTTCCGCTTGTAGATTGTTTCCATGCGCATCGCAAACTTCTTTCTTATCCATGCGTTTGCGCCAGATATCAGGGCTGATGTCTGGCAATTGCGCAGAGAGGAATGTGAGTGCATTTTCCCAATGCCCCTCAGGCAGCCAAATATAGCTGGGACTGATGCCGTTTTTGCTCGGTAACGGTGCGGATAAGTTTCGGTTGAATTCGTTCACTGGCTTGATAATTTACTGAGTTGCGAACAGTTATGAACAACTAACTAACAACTAGTTAATACCTAATACAAGGTCGTCATATTAACATTTTGATGCGATTCTAGTATTGCCATGTGTTTCGATTGATAGCGAACAGCGAGCTTGACGGGCAATCAGTGAGGTATCTTCGAAGTCGCTAAGGCGGTAAAATAGCGTTTTTACTTTTTTGCGATTGTTTTAGAGTTCTTGGCTTCGATTTGTCGCTATTCACTCTGAAATCCGCCCTGCATCGATGACCGCTTCTCATTTACCTACTCCTACAACGCCAGTGCGCACGCGTTTTGCACCAAGTCCTACTGGTTACCTTCATGTTGGTGGTGCTCGTACTGCCTTATTTAGCTGGGCGTTTGCGCGCCATTTTGGTGGCACTTTTGTCTTGCGGATTGAAGATACCGATTTGGAACGCTCAACGCCAGAAGCGGTACAAGCGATTTTAGATGGTATGAATTGGCTGAACTTGCAACATGACGAAGGTCCATATTATCAAATGAAACGCATGGATCGCTATCGTGAAGTGCTCGCAAGAATGTTGGAAGATGGTACTGCTTATCACTGCTATTGTTCGACCGATGAAGTCGAGGCGATGCGTGAACGTCAACGTGCTGCTGGTGACAAACCTCGCTACGATGGTACTTGGCGTCCAGAGCCGGGAAAAACTTTGCCAGCGATTCCTGCTGATCGCAAACCGGTGATTCGCTTTAAGAATCCTCAAGATGGCGATGTTAGTTGGAACGATGTCGTCAAGGGCACGATCACGATCTCAAATCGTGAATTGGATGATTTAGTTATCGCCCGCCCAGATGGCACGCCGACCTACAATTTTTGCGTAGCGGTGGATGATAGTGATATGCAAATCACCCATGTCATTCGTGGTGATGATCACGTGAATAATACACCGCGCCAAATTAATATTTTGAACGCGTTGGGTGCGCCACTACCGTTCTATGGTCATGTGCCGATGATCCTCGGAACCGATGGGCAGAAACTGTCTAAGCGCCGTGATGCTGTGAGTGTGATGGATTATCTAGACAAAGGATTTTTGCCAGAAGCTCTATTGAACTATTTGGCACGATTAGGTTGGAGTCATGGTGATGACGAAGTCTTTAGCATGGAGCAAATGATCAGTTGGTTTGATCTGACACATTTGTCGAGTTCTGCTGCGCAATTTAATCCAGAAAAACTGGCGTGGTTGAATAATCATTACATCAAGGCGGCCGACAATCAGCGTTTAGCGGATTTGATTCGAGTTGATATGGAAAAACTCGGCGCGCAATTCGAAGGCGCGCCAGCATTAGCATCTGTGATTGCTTTGCTTAAAGAGCGCACCAATACCACAATCGAATTGGCGCAAGCAGCGATGCTGTTTTATCGCCAGCCAGCACCCGACTTGGCTTTGGTGGAACAACATATTACTGATGCGATCAAGCCAGCTTTACAAGAATTTACGCAAGCATGTGCTACTGTCGAATGGAGTAAAACCGCCATTGCGGCAACGATGAAAGAGATCTTGGCAAAGCATAGTTTGAAAATGCCGCAACTCGCCATGCCTCTGCGTTTGCTGTTGACAGGTCAATTGCAAACTCCATCGATCGATGCAGTGATTGAATTGTTTGGTCGTGAAGTTGTGTTAGCACGCCTCGCGAAAGCTTGAGCATTTCGCTTCAATATTGAATCTGCAAGTTGTCTGTCAAGCTTTAAGCTTTACAAGCAAACTTGAAACTTGCTATACTCCCGTTTCTGTTTTGTACGGGGGTATAGCTCAGTTGGTAGAGCGCTTGCATGGCATGCAAGAGGTCAGCGGTTCGATTCCGCTTACCTCCACCACGATCAGTTTGTAACTCAAATCAGCAAAGTAATTTTTTAAGAAGTTTTAGAAAAGTGCTTGCAAGAATGAAGAAGTTGAGTATATAATCTTGGTCTTACTTGATCGCAAACGTAATTAACGAAGCGAAATAATTCAGGTAAAAGCAGCAAAACAAGGTCAGTAATAAGGACAGATTTATGTCCCCATCGTCTAGAGGCCTAGGACATCACCCTTTCACGGTGAGTACAGGGGTTCGAATCCCCTTGGGGACGCCAGATAAAGCCGCTAAGTTTAAAGACTTAGCGGCTTTTTTGTTTTGTCAAAGCAAAGCGAGCATTGCTCGCGCTGGGGATTCGAAGGGATTCGCTTGCAAGCGAATCCGCGGCCTGCGCTAGTGTAGGAGAATCCCCTTGGGGACGCCAGATAAAGCCGCTAAGTTGAAAGACTTAGCGGCTTTTTTGTTTTGCGAATAAAAATGATCTTACTCATGCGAGAACATTTGACAAAGTTCAGCCTTGCTGCGGGATTGCGAGCTGCATTCGTGGATGAAAGTCAGCGCCTGTAATGCCAGATCAAATCCTAGACATCTAGTCATTTAAGGGAATGTTTATCTGTTTGATAGCTACTTATAAGCTCATTCGATTATGTTGAATGTGTCAGACGTAAAGATTCTAGTTGTTGGTAAAGTTCTCGCGTCGCTTTGAAATGGGCATGTTCTTTCAGTAGCGGTGGATCTCCGTTAAATGATTGATGTGGATGTTTCGAATGAAATTGTGAACGTGCTTTTAGCTGTGCCAATTCTTCTACACTGCAATCAATACTTAATTGCGATAACAATTTTTTCCAAATAAACATTGGTAATTCGCAGTAATTAATTAGCTTCAGATCGTTCTGGTGTTGGTGCTCAATCGCGGTGGCATAGAATCGGTCTAACACTCTGAGGCAGTATCCATCAAGATCCCCCTGAGATAATTCACTTTTATCAATGCATAAACAACCCATGTCAACAAAATCAGGAATCATTTGCGGGCCACGTTGGCGCTGATGCGATGCTAGTACTTGCTGTGGATCTCGATATAAAAAAAGAAGAGGTGTTTGCGGGAAAGCCGCGCGGATAAAAGCTATTCGTCCCAAATGCCAGCTATCTAACTTAATAATTAAATTTCTATCATTATCGAAGCGTTTTTGTCCTAGTGCTGAGACTAATTGTCGAAAGGTGTCGATGTTTCTTTCGTTTGATTCTTTATGAGTGCGAAAAAATATATCGATCACAGGCGGTTCAGAAAGCACGATACAGTGAGCTAAGGTGCTGAGCATTTGTGTCAATAAGGTTGAACCACAACGCGAAACGTGGAATACAAATGCGGTTGGCTCAACAGAATTTGTAAATTGAGCTAACGCGTTGACTGATGTTCTGCAAACGCGACGCCGCTCTTGGGCTTGCTCATGTAAAGTGTTTTGAAAAAAAGATGCGTGAAATTTTTGTTCACCCATATCGCGCCAAAAAATATCTAAGGTTTGATCGCAAATGCTGACTGGATACCAATTTTTCAAAGAGGAAAGCTGATTTTGTTCAACTAACTCTCCCTGAATTAAGGAACGATGTTCTGCTACAAAACTAAGCGATGTTTGCATGGGTGGGCTAAGGTGGAATAGTGAAATTGTAATTATTTCGATTCGACTATTGTAGGTTTGATAGATTTAGTTGGGAAGTTAATATTATTGGTTCTAACCGTTATCTGCGATTAAATCCAGCAGCAAAAAATATTTTAAAAAGAAGCTTGCACAAACTACTGATTTTTTATACAGTGTCGACATGCAGTGATTTGCGCAGGTTTTTATCGCACTGCTACAGATTTTGCCAGCACCTTAATATTATTTGATACATATCTTTGTACTAACCAGGAAGAAATCATGGACGACAGAAAAACTGATAACAGCGCCGATAAGAGTAAAGCCTTAGCTGCTGCTTTAGCGCAGATTGAAAAGCAATTTGGTAAAGGCTCAATTATGCGTTTAGCTGATGGCGCTGCGGTTGAGGAAATACAAGTTGTCTCCACAGGCTCTCTTGGTTTGGATATCGCGTTGGGTGTTGGTGGTTTGCCACGTGGTCGTGTAGTTGAAATTTATGGCCCAGAATCATCTGGTAAAACGACACTGACTTTGCAAGTGATTGCAGAAATGCAAAAGTTAGGCGGCACATGTGCTTTTATTGATGCGGAACATGCCTTGGACGTTGGTTATGCACAAAAGCTTGGCGTTAATTTGAATGATTTGCTGATTTCACAGCCAGATACAGGTGAGCAGGCATTGGAAATTACGGATGCCTTGGTGCGTTCTGGTAGTGTCGATTTAGTGGTCGTCGATTCAGTTGCTGCTTTGACGCCAAAAGCAGAGATTGAGGGCGACATGGGGGACTCTTTGCCTGGCTTGCAAGCACGCTTGATGTCGCAAGCATTACGCAAATTGACTGGTAGCATCAATCGTACTAATACACTGGTGATTTTCATTAATCAGATTCGTATGAAAATTGGTGTGATGTTTGGTAGTCCGGAAACAACGACGGGTGGTAATGCATTGAAGTTTTATGCTTCTGTACGTTTAGATATCCGTCGTACTGGCTCTATTAAAGCGGGCGATGAAGTGATTGGTAATGAAACCAAGGTGAAGGTTGTTAAGAATAAAGTTGCACCACCGTTTAAAGAAGCACATTTCGACATTCTGTACGGCGCAGGCACTTCGCGTGAAGGTGAAATTTTGGATTTGGGTGCCGACTGTAAGATCGTTGAAAAATCTGGTTCTTGGTATAGCTATAACGGCGAGAAAATCGGTCAGGGCAAAGATAATGCACGTAATTTCTTGATTGAGCGTCCTGCGCTAGCCTATGAAATTGAAAATAAAGTTCGCGAACAGTTAGGCGTTCCACTCTTGCCAGCGCTTCCTGAGAGCGCATAGTCAGTCATCGCGATAAAGTTTGGATTGATCAATTCACTTTTTTATAGATCACGGTAGTCTTAAATCGACCTACTTGGCAACGAGTGGTCGATTTTTTTTGTTTATTGGTCAATCGATGCTTCATCTATTTTATGTGTTGAGTTGATGCACTGTAATTTTCAAGTAAATTCAATGCTACTTATGATTTCTATAGGTAACTCCTTTCGTCATGAATAGACCTAAAATTAGTTTAAAGGCGCGTGCTTTACGCTATCTTTCTATGCGTGAGCACAGCCGTCTTGAGTTAGTACGGAAGCTTTCTCCTTATGTGGAAGAAGCTAGTGATTTGGAGGGGCTGCTCAATTGGTTGGAAGAATCTAAATTCTTGTCTGATCAGCGTTTCTCTGAAGCTTTGGTGCATAAGCGACAGGCGCGGTTTGGAAATCAGAAGATTTTAGCGGAGTTGCAAAGCCATAACTTGAGCAAAGACGATTTGTCCGATATTAAAGAAGAATTGCAAGAAACAGAGATGCAAAGGGCGCTTGAAGTTTTATGGAGAAAGTTTTCAACCGCGCCTGTTGATCATCGCGAAAAAGCAAAACAAATGCAGTTTCTCGCGCAGCGCGGTTTTTCAAGTCGTGCAATTAACCAAGCTTTGCGGGCGCCTCGTGATGACGATGAATAAAATCGCATCGTTTTTTTGTTCCTTGATATTGTTTTGTACTTTGACTTGGATCAGACAGAATTGAGAATGCATCAAAAATGCTGTTAAAGCGTTAAAAAAAGGTATTTTTGACGATTGTCTGGACATAATTGGTCTAACCAAAAAATAGAATTCATCGCTTAGCTGTGCTAGAATCCACAGGTTTTTTGCAATGCCGCAAGAGCGGCTGTGATCGTAGAAACTGCGATGACGCACGCAATTGTGGCTTTTTATATTCAAATTGCCGCCTACAGGCATGATGGCCTTAATCAAATTGATTACTTTTTTGACGCCCGTTTCAGGGTTTGAATTCTTTGTCCAGCTTTGTCAACAAAGCTCGGATAAATTGATATGTGATCAGGCCGATCGTGCTTTTGCTCGTGCTGAATTGATGCACACAAAATTTTCTCACTGTTCCAGTGGTTTTGCTTAAGAGACGTAACATCCAAGTTGGCTGTTACGTTTTTTTGTTTGTACCGTAGATTTTTTGTGTTGTAGCTAGACTGAATTTTGAATGTTTGTGCTTTAACAGTGTGTATATCGAGTTTAGGTTTTTTTTGTTTTTACTTTTTAACTAATACCTCAGTGTCTGAAGGGAAGTCGTATGAAAATCCATGAGTATCAGGGTAAAGAAATCCTCCGTAAATACGGAGTGACCGTACCGCGCGGTATCCCATGCATGTCCGTTGAAGAAGCAGTCAAAGCTGCTGAAACTTTAGGCGGTCCAGTATGGGTAGTCAAAGCACAAATTCACGCCGGTGGCCGTGGTAAAGGTGGTGGCGTTAAAGTCGCTAAATCCATGGAGCAAGTACGTGAATATGCGGAAGCAATCATGGGCATGCAATTGATCACGCATCAAACTAGCCCTGAAGGTCAAAAAGTTCGTCGCTTATTGATCGAAGAAGGCGCTGACATCAAAAAAGAACTGTACGTCAGTATGGTTACTGACCGTATCAGCCAACGCGTGGTGTTGATGGCGTCTTCTGAAGGCGGTATGGACATCGAAGAAGTGGCTGAATCTCATCCAGAATTGATCCACTCTATCGCGATCGATCCAACTGCTGGCCTGCAAGATGCAGAAGCAGATGATATCTCCCGTAAAATCGGTGTACCAGAAGGCTCTATCGAAGACGCACGTGTTCAGTTGAAAGGCTTGTACAAAGCTTTCATGGAAACCGATTGCTCTTTAGCAGAAATCAATCCTTTGATCTTGACTGGTTCAGGCAAAGTGATCGCGCTCGACGCGAAATTCAACTTCGACGCAAACTCTTTGTTCCGTCAACCAGAAATCGTTGCGTACCGCGATTTGGATGAAGAAGATCCAGCAGAAATCGAAGCATCTAAATTTGACCTTGCTTACATCTCCCTCGACGGTAACATCGGTTGCTTGGTGAATGGTGCTGGTTTGGCGATGGCAACGATGGATACGATTAAGTTGTTCGGCGGTGAGCCAGCTAACTTCTTGGACGTAGGTGGTGGTGCGACCGCAGAAAAAGTGACTGAAGCATTCAAGATCATGTTGAAAAACCCAGGTTTGAAAGCAATCTTGGTCAACATCTTTGGCGGCATTATGCGTTGCGACGTGATCGCTGAAGGCGTGATCACTGCATCTAAGGCAGTGTCCTTGCAAGTACCTTTGGTGGTACGTATGAAAGGTACTAACGAAGAAATCGGCAAGCAAATGCTGGCTGACTCTGGTTTGCCTATCATCGCTGCAGACACGATGGAAGAAGCGGCGCAGAAGGTTGTTGCCGCTGCTGCCGGTCAATCTTAATAATTTAGAACTGTCGTTCCCGCGGTATTAGGCGGGAACCTAGCGTCGTAGATTGATGGACAAATACTATTACGTTTACATGTTGGCGAGTCAGCGCAATGGCACTTTATATTTAGGTGTGACGGCAAATCTGATGGAGCGAGTGTGGCAGCATAAGAATAAATTTGTTGAGGGTTTTACCAAGCAACACGGTATCGATCAATTGGTTTGGTTCGAACAACATGAAGAAATCGCCGGTGCGATTTTGCGTGAGAAGTAAATCAAAAAATGGAACCGTGATTGGAAAATCAGATTGATCGAAAACGCTAATCCTTATTGGAACGATTTGTATTTAAACCTGACTGCATAACGACGCTGGATTCCCGCCAAAAACCGCGGGAACGACAAGTTAAAAGGAAAGAAAAATGAGTATCCTGATTAATAAAGACACTAAAGTCATCACCCAAGGTATCACTGGTAAAACTGGCCAGTTCCATACACGTATGTGCCGCGATTACGCGAACGGTCAAAACTGTTTCGTTGCTGGCGTTAATCCTAAGAAAGCTGGCGAAGACTTCGAAGGCATCCCAATCTACGCGAATGTTTCTGAAGCTAAAGCGGCTACTGGCGCGACAGTTTCCGTAATCTACGTTCCACCAGCAGGCGCAGCAGCGGCGATCTGGGAAGCGGTTGAAGCGGATCTCGATTTGGCGATCTGTATCACAGAAGGTATTCCTGTCCGTGACATGATGATGTTGAAAGACCGCATGGCTAAAGCTGGTAGCAAAACAAAATTGCTCGGCCCTAACTGCCCAGGTTTGATCACACCAGACGAAATTAAGATCGGCATTATGCCAGGTCATATCCACCGTAAAGGTCGTATCGGCGTGGTTTCCCGCTCTGGTACATTGACTTACGAAGCAGTTGGTCAATTGACAGCGCTCGGCTTGGGTCAATCTTCTGCAGTTGGTATCGGTGGCGATCCAATCAATGGTTTGAAACATATCGACGTCATGAAGATGTTCAACGATGATCCAGATACAGACGCTGTGATCATGATCGGTGAAATCGGTGGTCCAGACGAAGCGAATGCTTCTTACTGGGTACGTGACAACATGAAGAAGCCAGTCGTTGGTTTCATCGCTGGTGTAACTGCGCCTCCAGGCAAACGTATGGGCCATGCTGGTGCATTGATTTCTGGTGGTGCTGATACTGCGCAAGCAAAATTGGATATCATGGAAGAATGCGGTATCAAAGCAACTAAGAACCCGTCAGAAATGGCGCGTTTGTTGAAAGCAATGTTGTAATTTAAGTTTCCTCTAGATGCCAATTATTTAGAGATATTGATAAGGGAGCTGCGGCTCCCTTATTTTTTGATCCTTCTAAAAATAATCTGATCAGACGAATGTTGTAGTTGCGCTATTGAAACATTAAAATTTGCAAACTAAGTTCATAATACTTCTGGTTAATGGTAAGCTCATTTCGCTTAGCATTTTTTTGGGCAACTTCTAGCTTTCTTAATTTCGATGTCATTCTGATTATTCTTGTACATGTCCGCACACACAGTTTTGGAGTTTGCCAGTCACACAGACACAGGTTTAGTCCGTAGTCATAACGAGGACGCGATCGTTATTTGTTCTGATATTGGGTTGGCAATCTTGGCAGATGGTATGGGCGGTTACAACGCTGGTGAAGTCGCCAGTCAAATGAGCGTCGATTTAGTTCGCGAGCAAATTCAGCAAAAACAAGCGGGTTCTTGGATGCCGCGATTGCCTTGGCAGACATCTATTCCCGCAAAGTGGATAAACGATGCCATTGTTTATGCGAATCAAAAGGTGATTGAGCAAGCTAACAAAAACCCCGATAACTTTGGCATGGGCACGACGATCGTTACTGCCTTGTGCCATCAGGATAAGTTGGTCGTTGGCCATGTTGGAGACTCCCGCGCTTACTTATTTCGCGATCAATATTTAGAGCAAATTACGCGCGACCATTCCGTGTTGCAAGCACAAATTGATGCGGGCTTAATATCGCAAGCCGATGCACATTTGTCGCCAATTAAAAATTTAATTACACGTGCAGTCGGCTCAAATGATGACATTGAGGTCGAAGTGCATGATCATCAAATGCGCGTCGGCGATATTTTTGTTTTGTGTTCTGATGGCTTAAGTGACATGCTTGATCAGATTCATCTACAAACAGTGTTGCGTGAACAATCAAATGATTTAGATACTTGCTGTAAAACTTTGGTGTATTTGGCAAACCGTCAGGGTGGTTTTGATAATATTTCCGTTGTTTTAATACGCGTTAAAGAATTGCATGAACGAGGGTTTATGGAGTATATTTTTGCTAGTTAAAAAACAAGAAACTCCTTACTCTCCTATCAATTAATTTTGTATTTAGCGGACATATTATGGCAAAAGTTGTGGTGGTTTTTAACGGTCAGGTTCAGAAGGAAATGAGTATTGACCGTGCACGCTTGAATATTGGTCGTCGACCAGGTAATGACTTAGTGTTAGATCATCTTGCTGTAAGTGGTCGTCATGCGGCGATTGATACAACCTCTGAAGGTACTTACGTGCTTGATTTAGGTAGCACGAACGGTACATCGGTCAACGGTCAACCTATTAAGAAGCATCTTTTGCAGCATGATGATGTTATTGAAATGGGAAAGTATCAATTAAAGTTTGTGGTTGAAGTTGATAACTATCAGGTGTCTCCAGACGAAACTCTGAAAGTTGGGAAAATCAAAGTGTTGACAGGTTCAAACGCTGGCAAAGAAATGATTTTATCTAAACCAGTAACAACTTTAGGGAGTCCTGGTATTTTGGTGGTGTCAATTGCACGTGATGGCAATCGTTTTAAAATTACCTTTGTTGAAGGTAAAGTATTTCCTAAAATAAATGGCGAAGCTACCGATGCTCGTCCTAGAGTATTAGTGCATGGTGATGAGATAGATTTGTCTGGCACCAAAATGGAATTTCAACTGCATTAATTCATTGGGATTCAGAAGAAGCGAGACACAATATTGTTGTGTCTCGCTTTTTTATTGATGATTCTCACTCTTCAGTTTGAGAGGTAAGAATTAGTTCGTTTGAATTGGTGCGCCAGTTTTTGCATCAACGATCACAAATAATTGCTTGGTTTTTGTTAGTAACGGCGCAAATAAAACTTTCTGGCCTTTTGCTTCTGATGCCTGAGCTATCAATTCAAGTGGCGCTTTACTTTCTTGGTCTATTGATAATCCCGAAATAGATGCGCTTGCGGTACGAATCTGATTTTGGATATCTTTAACGGGAACATAAAATTGTGGCAAATTCTGTATTCCCATTCCGCCTAATTTAGCAAACATGATTTCTTCTTGTTTTTCCTTGGATTCGGGAAGTTGGGTTCCTACAAACATCGGTCCAAATTGGGGCAAGCTTTTAAATTCCGCTAATTGTGCTTTCTCCAAATCTTTATCTTCAACTTCATTCGCCTTTACTAGGTAAAATTGTTTTTCGACGAAGGCGATGTAGACCGGACGTACCGTATACAATGACCAGACTCCATATCCAAGGAATAAAAGTTGGCATACTAAGACAGTGCTAATATCGAACTTGAGGGATTTCTTTGCCGGATTGAAGATGATTAACATAATCAATGGTCCTAAAATCAGATCGACTAAGACCAAGATTTTTAGCAGTTCAAAGCCATCCGCGGCTTCAAACAATTGATGTGGATACCAGACAAGTTTCACAAAACTAAAAATGATTGCGATCACTGCGGCACTTGCCAGAAAGTGAAAACCGAAGGCTTGGAGACGGCTCAGACTTGATAAGCGATGTGTAAACATAATAGTGTCGATAGAAAAGTATGAGGTTGGAAAGGAATCTGTATATCAGAAAATGGCTGTTTAGTGCAGACATATCATGTCGCGGCAGCGCTAAAAACCATTCGTTTAAAATATGATGGTCTACGTGAAATTTCAATAGCCAACATTCACTCAACAAATTATATCTAGAAAAGATGTTTCTTAAAAATAGCACTCGCCCCTCTATCCTGATTTTCGGAATTTGTTTGCTGTTTGCTCAGCTGTATTCAGGGCATATTCATCCCTACCGTAGTTTTTATCATGAGTTTGCAGTCGTGCTCGGGGTATTTCTTGCCTGCCTTCCTCTCTTCGTATTTTCTAAGCATAAGTTGGTAGTGCCAGCGATTGTTGTGATCGTTCTTCTACTTATGATGTTCATGGGTCTGCAAGCGGTAGTTGGTTTGGTCGCTGGTGCGACGATTTACTATCCGTTGTTCTTCCTGTTCTGCACCATGCTCGCGATGGCGCTTGGTGCGACTTGGGTGCGATTAAATGGCAATGCGGATGATCTGTGTCAAATGTTTGCTGTGGTTTACTTGCTGGCTGCGGTGTTATCTGTTTTCATGCAACAGGTGCAAATTATGGGGCTGGATTGGCGCCCCCTAGTGATGTATATGAGTAATGACGGTGTGAATCCAATTCGCGCTTTTGCGAATGTTGCACAGCCAAATCAGTTGGCTTTATTAATTTCTTTTGGATTTGCGTCTTTGTGGTGGTTGTTAGAAAACAGTCGCTTGTCTGGGAAAATTGCTTGGTGTATCGCGGTGTTTTTATTGTGGGGGCTGGCCTTAACGCAATCGAGGATAGGCTGGATTATTTTGCCGGCCTTATTCGTTTTAGTGCTCTATCTGCGTAAAACCACGCAGAAGCTAACTTTGCTTGGCATGCTGAGCCTTTTGGCGATTTATGTGAGCTTGGTCATTGCTTTGCCGACGCTTGCCAAATTCTTAGGATTTGCTGTTGGTACTTTAGGCGAACGGGTTGGCGGTCGATCCGAGCGATCGGTGTTGTTGCAACAGGCATGGGCGATGGCCACGACGCATCCGTGGCTAGGCGCAGGTTGGTCTGGTTTCGGTGCGCAGCAGGTAGCGATAGCGGCAGATTTTACTTCGACGATTTATGCTGAACATTCGCATAATATCGTCTTGAATTTTGCTGCTGAGTTAGGTTTACCGTTTTCGATTTTATTTTTTGGGATTTTGTTAGTTTGGCTTTGGAAAACTTTTGGCACTCGTGAGCAGCATCAAAACAAGCCTGTCACATTTATTTTCATGATCTTAATTGCTGTTGGTGTGCATAGCTTGGTGGAATTTCCTTTGTGGTATGCCTATGTACTTTTGCCAATTGGTTTAATGATGGGGGCAATACATCAATTGCATTGGTCAACTTCGGGTTGGCAGATTTCGCGAGGATTTGTGCAAGCAGCGTCGGCTGTATGCTTTGCGATATTGGCTTTTGCTTGGGTTGATTATCACCGCGTGGTTGATGGTTTTGTCGCCTTTCGACAAAACAAAGACTATGCCCTCATTCCCAAAGAAAAAATTCAAGCACCGCGTTGGACTTTGATGCCGGACTATTTTGATTATTTCAAATTGTTGTTAGTGAAACCTCGTAGCGACATGTCGGCAGAAGAGTTGCAGTTTGTGGTCATTACCAGCCATCGCTTTGGCTATGTTCATATTTTGGATAAGCTTGCACAGGCATATGTTTTAAATAACCAGATTGATGCTGCTAAACGCACCATGCAGAGTTTGCAGCGACTGCATCCGATTGCGTATCCAGAATATTACGATTACTGGCAAACACTTGCGAAAACGGATGCGCGATATAGCGCTGTATTCGCAGCCATGCCGGCGCGAAATGCGCCGTAATACAAGTGATAGCTTGTGAGTTGATAATCTATTTTATGAATCAAATTTAGGTCAGACAAAGATGACGATTTCATCCCGCATTCAACATCCATTATTGAAACAAAAAATCATGAGCGCAGAGGAAGCTGCGATGTTGATTGAAAACGGTGATCATGTAGGAATGAGTGGATTTACCGGTGCTGGTTATCCTAAGTTGATTCCGCAAGCTTTAGCGCGTCGGATAGAGTTGGCCAATCAAGGTGAATCGAAATTTAGTATTGGCGTGTGGACGGGAGCATCAACGGCACCCGAATTGGATGGTGCCTTAGCCAAAGTGGGTGGCATTAACATGCGACTGCCGTATCAATCAGATCCAACCTGCCGTGCGCGGATTAATGCGGGTCAGATGGATTATGTCGATCTGCATTTATCTCATGTAGCACAAATTGTGTGGTTTGGTTTCTTGGGTAAGTTAAATGTCGCCGTCATTGAAGTTGCTGGTGTATTGCCGGATGGTCGCTTGATTCCATCTTCGTCAGTAGGTAATAACAAGACCTGGTTAGACCAAGCGGATAAGGTGATTTTGGAAGTCAACTCGCATCAGAGCGCAGCGCTTGAAGGCATGCACGATATTTATTATGGCACTGAGCGCCCACCGCATCGCAAACCGATACCCATGGAACACACAGGTGATCGCATCGGCGAACCGTATTTGCGCGTCGATTTGAATAAAGTGGTTGCGGTGGTTGAAACGGACTTGTCTGATCGAAATACAGAATTTAATGCACCTGATCAAACTTCAGAGAAAATAGCTGCGCACATCTTGGAATTTTTTGCGCAAGAAGTAAAAATGGGGCGTATGCCGCCAGCACTTTTGCCTTTGCAATCAGGTGTCGGCAATATTGCAAACGCGGTATTGGCTGGATTGAATCGCGGGCCATTTGAAAATCTAACTGGATTCACCGAAGTGCTGCAAGACGGCATGCTGGCAATGATCAAGTCTGGCAAGATGACTATGGCTTCGGCGACAGCATTGTCTTTGAGCCCTACGGCGAACGAGGAATTTTTACAAAACTTAGATTTCTATCGCAATAAGATCATTTTACGCCCGCAAGAAATTTCAAATCATCCTGAATTAATTCGACGCCTCGGTGTCATCTCTATGAATGGTATGTTAGAAGCCGATATTTATGGCAATGTCAATTCAACCCATGTGATGGGCACACGCATCATGAACGGAATAGGTGGCTCAGGTGACTTTGCGCGCAATGCCTATGTGTCGATGTTTATGACACCATCGACCGCCAAGGGAGGTGCGATTTCTTGTATTGTGCCGATGGTTAGTCATGTTGATCATACTGAGCATGATGTACAAATTGTCGTGACCGAACAAGGCTTAGCCGATTTGCGTGGTTTAGCACCGCGTCATCGCGCTGAATTAATTATTCAACGCTGCGCCCATCCTGATTATCGTCCTGCACTGCTTGACTATGTTCAGCGTGCGCAACACAGCGCGCAAGCAGGACATGGCGGCATGCATACGCCGCATATTCTTGATGAAGCTTTGTCTTGGCATAGTCGTTATGAGCGCGAAGGGCGCATGTTGCCTTCGGTTTGAAATTTCAACGAGAAATCCGAATGTGAATTTTGTGGAATTCCCTCCCTTCAAGGGCAGGGCTAGGGTGGGGATGGGTGTTTCGTGTTGCATTCTGCAGCTTCAATTGTACGACTTAACCCATCCCCATCCCAACCTTCCCCTTGAAGGGGAAGGAGCCAAACAAGGCGCGCTGAACTGCCAAGAAACTTATTTCGGACTACATTGTGCGAAGGTTAGAGATTACCTTTTGATAGGCATACTTAATCAGTACGTATCAATCAATAACAGCAGTCCAATCGCCCGATTTTCCACCGTGTTTTTCTAACACGCGAATATCACTCATCACCATCCCACGATCAACCGCTTTGCACATATCGTAGATGGTGAGTAAACCAACTTGCACGGCGGTGAGGGCCTCCATTTCTACCCCAGTTTTGCCATAGGTTTCCACTTGCGCCTGGCATTCAACACTATGGCTTTCTGGCACAAGTTGAAAATCCACCGTTACACGCGTCAGCGCGAGCGGATGGCATAAAGGAATCAAATCACTGGTACGCTTTGCCGCCATGATCGCGGCAATTCGGGCGATACCGATAACGTCGCCTTTCTTTGCATTACCACCTTGAATAATTGCAAAGGTGGCTGCCTGCATGCGTATTTTTCCAGCGGCAACGGCGATACGATGCGTGCTATTTTTATCACCGACGTCCACCATATGCGCTTGCCCACCTTGATCAAAATGGGTTAAGCCACCATTTAGTTCTGTGACGGAACTTGTAGAAATTTTGCTAGTCATAAATAAACACTCGATTCGATTGTGAGCGATTGTAAGTTAAGATACTCTGTCATTAAAAGGCGATAAACTCAGTCTGACTCGACCTTATGTCAAGCATAGTCACAAGTTTGTTGTAACGCATTTTTAATCTAATTCGTGATCATATCATCGTGAAAAAAGAATTCCCGCAATTTCGTTTTAAGTTGATCCAGCTCACACTCTCACTGAGTTTTGGCTGTTCATTTGTCTTGTCACCATGGGGATATGCGCAAACAGGAACAATCTCCACCGTTCCTTCGACACCTTCAAGTACGACACAAAGCGTTCCTAAAAATCAAAGCTTGCCCACCTTAGGCGATGCCGCTCGTGGCGATCTGTCGCCTATCATGGAACGTAAGATTGGTGAGCAAATTATGAGTAGCGTCAGGCGCGATCCTGATTATTTGGAAGATGGCCCGGTCATTGAATATTTAACCAAGCTGGGCAATTCTTTATTAGATAAGCGTCCAGATGCGCGTGGCGAAGAGTTCTATGAATTTGAGTTTTTTGCGGTACGTGATCCAGTCTTGAATGCGTTTGCCTTCCCTGGTGGTTTCTTGGGTTTTCATACTGGATTGATTCTGGCAGCGCAGTCTGAGTCTGAATTAGCGTCCGTTATGGGGCATGAAATTGGTCACGTCTCACAGAGGCATATTGCCCGTATGTTGGGTAACCAAAAAAATGATTATTTAATTCCAATCGCCGCGATTATTTTAGCGGCGTTGGCGGCACGTTCTAGTCCAGATGCAGCGATGGCAATGGTCATGGGTGGACAAGGTTTGGCGATACAAAGGCAATTAAGTTTTAGTAGAGATGCTGAGCGCGAGGCTGATCGTATCGGTTTTCAGATCTTAAAAGACGGTGGTTACGATACTGCGGGTATGCTAGCTTTTTTCGGACGCATGCAACATGCATCGCGTAACTACACAGATAATGGCTTGTCTTATTTACGCAGTCATCCGCTCACCGGCGAAAGGATGGCCGATATTCAAGGACGTTTGTTCGGTGAACGTTATCGTCAGCGTGTCGATGGTTTAGATTTTTATTTAACGCAAGCCCGCGTGCGCGTTTTGCAAGACAGTAAAGCGCAAGGCTTGATGGATGCGACCGTCGCATTTGACAATCAAATCAAAAATGGAAACGAGGAAAGTCGCTTGAGCGGCCAATATGGTTTGGCTTTTGTCGCCTATAAGAAAAATGATTTTCTAAAAGCTGAAAAGCTCTTGGATGCCTTAACGGCACAAATCGCGCAATTGCCAAATCAAAAGAAATGGCTAAAAGAAACCAGTGCTTTTGCGAGTTTGGCGATCGATATTGAAATGGGTAAAAAGCGCCCAGATTTAGCGGTTGCCAAAGCAAAAATTGCATTGCGTGATCTACCCTTAGCGCGTGGTTTAGCACATCAATATGCCGAAGTATTGATCGAAGCAAAAAGCTACAAAGAAGCCGAAGCATTTCTGCGTGACCAAATTAGCCTGTACCGTCGTGAGGCAAAGTTACAGCACTTATTAGCCAAAGCCTATGCAGCAGAAGGCAAGCAAGCACTACAACATATCGCCTTGGCCGAAGCCTATGCCTTAGAAGGTGCATTACCTGCCGCGCTAGCACAGTTAGAAATCGCCCGCCTTGATCCCGATGTGAAGTATTACGACTTGTCGGTGATTGACGCGCGTGAGCGGGAGTGGAAAGAAAAGCGTAAAGAGGAAATGGAAGAAGAGAAGAAGGGGAAGTAGGATAGCGCCGTTAGCATTGCCAAAGTGTTTGGTGAAATGCATATTTATCATTATGTATTTTTTAAGAGTTTTGTGCCGATGAAATGGGAAGTTCGTGCAGAAATATCAAGCGTTACTTAATGGAACCAATTTTTGGTTAAAGGACTCTGGAAAAATTAAATCCTTTGGTTATTATCAAACAGTTTACGTGGAAGCTGAAAACGTAGAAGAGGCTCAAGATAAAGCCATTGATATTTCGATTAATGGGTTAGCCGAAGAAATTCAAAATCCTGACAGCGAACCGCTTGTCGTTCAGGTCAGTAAATTAATATCAGTGCAACAGTTCCCAGAGGGCGAGATAAATGTGGGTAGAACATTTTATATTGAAAAGAAGTGGTGGCAATTTTGGAAATAAAGTGTTCAACTAAATACTCAAGTTCGCTCCATTTATCGCCATCGGACTTCGTTAGGCCGTTATGAAACAACACAGGCTTTTCTCAATAGTGGTCGCAATCATTTCTGCGGGTTGGTTAATCCCGCTGTGGCTTGGTGTAGATACGTATATGTCGTTTTGGCATGCCGAGGTGTTGCCACGTTTGCTTGGGGAGAGCCCTGCTAATTCGTTTCCCTACATTGCTTTCGCGGCGAGTTGCTTCAAGGTCGCCTTTCTTTGGCTTGGACTGGTTATATGTTTCTGGGCTTACTGGGCATTTAGCACCAACTTTGGTCGGCGTGCGGTTTACGAATCCATTGACGCCGAACCCGCATCAGGGCGGCTTAATTCAAGCGATAAAAATTGATTGTACAAATCTGATTCATAGAAATACTGACAAACAACGCAGCCGGAACGATAACGATTAAACCCAAGGAAACTTCAAGCCGAGGGCTGCGGAAGTCCGGTTTGCAGCGGCCGTTGGCAACAGCCAGTGTCGTTTAGCAAGCTAACCAAATCCGCCTTTTGCAAAGCCATTTCCTGCCAACCTATTCGCGCAATGATCTTGAATGGTGATACACTTCCGGTAGGCGCTTCCATAAACGCGAGCAAACGCTCTTCAACCCGGTAAGACGCAATCACATCGTAGCGCCGTATGAAGCTTGATTATGGGGGCCAATGATTTTCTTCGCTTTTTTGTTCGATAAATAAATTGCTTTGCCGTTGATCGAACAATCTTCGGTCGGTGCAATACGCCTTTGGCTATTGCACCTTACTTATTATTGTCAATTATTCTCAGGCAAGCGAGGTTGCTGACAATAAGCAACCTCTAACATCAAGCTGATTAAATCACTTTTTTCTAAACGAACTTCCTGATCTCTTATCCGCGCAGAGATGGTGAATTCTGAAACCGCTTCCGCTGATGCTTCCATGAATTCAAGTAAGCGAGTCTCACTCAAGGGCAACTGATTTTCTGTGAGTGTCTCTAGAAATAAAGCGATATCTCTATCGTCAAGTTGAGATAGAAATTGGTCGGCCAGACAAACAATATTCCCATCATCCAAAATCCAGACGCGTGTCGCTGCGGGCATGATTTGTCCGGTATGTAAGCGCCATTGATTGTCAGGCAAAATCTGAGCGATATAAGGCGTTGCTGCTAAATCGACATAGACTTTTTGCGGGCCATTTTGAAAGTACCAATTGCCATTACCATCGCACAGATAATTGCGATTGATAAAACCTTGCAATGTGGGGTTGCGAATAATATCGCCTGCCAAGTTCAAAGCTTGTGCGCGTTCGTCGCGCATACGCCAATTGCCGCGTGCATCGAGTGCTAACCAGCCGTAGCAATGCGGTACATTTGGCCATTTGGCCATGGCGGCTGCAACGATGTCATCCATATGCTTGAAGGTGAGTGATGATTTTTTCAGGTAACCAATCTAACTTGCCTGGGAAGCTTCCCTGCGCAAAGCCCACGTGACCACCGTGTTGTGGGTAGTCGAGTGTGACATAAGTTGATGCGACTTTGGGTAAAAATTGCGCTGGCATAAACGGGTCATTTTGCGCGTTCAACACCAAGGTCGGCACCTGAATATCATTTAATACCAAACACGCACTGGCACGATGCCAATAGTCATCGACATCGCGATAGCCGTGCAAAGGTGCGGTCACGACATTGTCGAACTCGTATAAGTTTTTTGCACTGAGCATGCGCTCGCGATCAAATAGCTTGGGGAATTGCGTGAGCTTATGCAGACATTTTGGCTTTAAAGTCTGTAAGAAATTTTTTGTATAAATGTGATTAAAGCCACGCGATAAAGTGGCACCGCTATTGGTCAGATCTAGCGGAGCGGAAACTGCACAAGCTGCATCGACGATGCTGGCGCTTGATTGCGATTCACCTAACCAACGTAGCAAGGCATTGCCGCCTAAGGAAACGCCACTGGCAAAAAACTTGGCTTGCGGATTCGCTGCTTTAAATTCGCTATGCAAGCGACGGATGATCCAGTTGATTTCTTGCGCATCGCCAGAATGATAAAAACGCGGTGCTTGATTCGGCTCGCCTGAGCAGCCACGGAAGTGGGGCACGGCACCTGACCAGCCAAGTGCTTTGAGCTGGTGCATCAAAGCACGTGCATAGTGGCTATTGCTGGAGCCTTCTAAACCATGAAACAACACCAGAAAGGGCTTGCCCGCTTCGCCATCGAGAAAATCGATGTCGATAAAATCCTGATCTGGTGTGATCCAGCGTTCGCGCCTGAGTGCTACTTCAGGTTTTTGCATTAAGGTCGCTGGATAAATTGTTTGTGCATGGCCGCCAGTTAGCCACCAAGGGGAAGAATAATGCATCAGTGTAAAACGTCGCCTTTGGATAGGTCGACAGGTGCGGGCCCGGCAGCGACGGAAGCGTGATGCATGGCAATGCGCCAGCCACGCGGCGTTTTGACATAGACATTGGTGGCAATGATATGCACGTCTTGGGCGATCTGATCTTTCGGGTGGAATTCTTCGATCAAGCTATGCACGGCTGTCAGCAAATTATGCATCGTGTGCAATTGACGCGTATGAATGTGCACACTACCGTTTTCGAAGATCGCTTCCCATGACGCGCGGATATCCGCATGGCCGATTAAGCGAGATGAGTTTGGATGAACGCAAACAATTTCTTCATCTTCTGCCCAGAGCGCCATCATGCCGTCGAGATCGCCGCGTGCAATTGCATCGTAGAAGGCGATTTCGACTTCATCGGCACTACCATTGAGTTGCTTCTTGGCGGGCATGGATACTTTCTGTGAGGCGCTTGATGTTAGGTTCGCCGCAAATTAATGTGCTTTTAATACAGTTCCTGGTGCTAACTTATAAACCGTGCCGCAGTAGGAACATGTTGCGGAATCACCATGGGACAAATCCAAGTAAACGCGAGGGTGTGATGACCATAAAGGCATTGCAGGATTAGGGCAGTGTGCTGGTAAGTCGCTTGCTTGCAATTCGACCGCTGGTGTTGATGGTTTATTAGACATGTTTTGCTCCTCAAAGAGTGAATTTACTTTAGCGCATGATTTTAAAGGATTTCATCAGGTTTGCGTTGAGCGATTGCCTGCTGCGGTTTGATTTGCTTTGAGTTTGAGCAAGCATTTGTCCATCGCGTTACAATATCTACCTTGCAGCGTTTGCCTGCAACTATTCGCTCCCCACTGTTTTTCTTCAGCCGCATTTGCGTTTCTTATTATGTTAAAAGATTGGAATTCACCTATTTACCGTGAAGGTTTTAGGGCTTGCGCACCATCCTTGTTTGGTATGGGTGCTTGGGGCATGGTAGTTGGGGTTGCGATGATCAAGGCTGGTTTGAGTTTACCGCAAGCGCTGGGCATGACTTTGCTGGTGTTTGCTGGTTCTGCGCAATTGGCAGCATTGCCACTGATCGTTGCGAATGCGCCGATTTGGGTGATATTCGCTACCGCATTAATTGTCAACTTGCGCTTTTTGATCATGTCAGCATTGATCGCGCCACGCTTTGCGCATCTGCCGTGGTTGCGTCGCACTTTATTAGGATTTTTGACTGGTGATTTAACCGTTGCTTTGTTCATGCAACGATTTCCAACTATGTGGCAAACGCCTGCGGAAGAACGTGATCAGGTGCTGTATTTGCATGGTTTAGTGGTGCCCAATTGGATAGTTTGGCAGGTCGGTTCCATTTTAGGAATCTTGGCAGGTAGCCAAGTACCGACGCATTGGGGTCTGGGCTTTGCAGGTACTTTGGCGATTCTTTGCATTTTGTTGCCATTAATGCGTAATCGCCCTGGCTTTATCGGTGTGGTCGTAGCTGGTGCGGTGGCTGTTGCTGCTCATGATTTGCCGTATAAATTAGGTTTGTTACTTGCTGTGTTGATTGGTATGGCGGTTTCAATGTGGATAGAAGAGCATATGGATGTCGCTGTAACGCCTGAGGCTAGTGCTTCCGGATTAGAACGACAGGAGAAGCGCGATGAGTGATTTAGAAATTTGGATTGTGATCATTCTGTTGACAGTTGCAACGGTGATTGATCGTAGTGCATTTTGGGTGGTTGGTCACCACATCAATTTACCCAAGCGCGTGCAAGAGGCTTTGCGATATGCGCCAAGTTGCGCATTAGCAGCGATTGTTGTGCCGGATTTTTTTATTAACGATAATCAAATTGTTACCAGTTGGCATAATCCCAAGTTGATTGCTGGTGTCGCCGCTTCTCTATTTTATCTTTGGAAAAAAGATATGCTCTTAACTATTATTTTTGGTATGGGTGTATTTACTTTGATTCGTCTCTATTTTTGATCTGAGAGACAAATTCTTATATTGCATAAAATGCCAGAAGGGCGAGAAAAATCGTGATTCGGGCTGCTGATTTGGTAAAATACGCGATTAATTTAAAAAATCCCGAAATTCCTAGTTTGCCAACGCGGATGTTTATTGTGTGAAGTGCAAGCGGCATTGGAAATTCGGAGTTTTACATCTCGATTTAATTCCTTCTCATCTTAACTGGTCCTGCTATGCAATTTAATCGTCTGAGCGATCTCATCGCTGCTAATAAACTCCAAGCTCAACGTGTCTTTATTCGTGCAGATTTGAATGTTCCGCAAGATGATGCTGGCAATATTACGGAAGACACGCGTATCCGCGCTTCTGTGCCAGCGATTCAACAAGCTTTACAAGCAGGTGCAGCAGTGATGGTGACATCACATTTGGGCCGTCCGACTGAAGGTGAATTTAAGCCAGAAGACTCTTTGGCACCAGTTGCTAAACGCTTGTCAGAGTTGTTAGGTGTGACGGTTGAACTCAAACAAAACTGGGTCGATGGCGTTGAAGTTGCTGCAGGTCAGGTCGTCTTGTTGGAAAACTGCCGTGTCAACAAAGGCGAGAAAAAGAACGATGACGCACTTGCGCAAAAAATGGCAAAGCTGTGCGACATCTACGTCAATGATGCCTTCGGTACTGCGCATCGCGCTGAGGCCACAACTCACGGCATCGCGAAATATGCACCTATCGTTTGTGCTGGTCCTTTGCTCTCTGCTGAACTGGATGCTTTAGGTAAAGCACTCGGCCATCCGGCGCGTCCATTGTCCGCGATTGTGGCGGGCTCTAAAGTATCGAGTAAATTAACGATCTTGAAATCGCTGGCAGAAAAAGTTGATCAACTCATCGTTGGCGGTGGTATCGCGAATACCTTCATGTTGGCCGCTGGTTTGAAGATCGGTAAATCTTTGGCGGAAGCCGATTTGGTTGGCGAAGCAAAAGCCATCATGGACATGATGGCAGCGCGCGGCGCGATTGTGCCTATTCCAACGGATGTTGTGTGCGCGAAGGAATTCTCTCCAACGGCTGTCGCTACAGTCAAAGCCGTTGCAGATGTGCAAGACGATGACATGATTCTCGATATCGGCCCAGAGACAGCGCAAGTGTTAGCTGCACAAATCCGTCAAGCTGGCACCATCGTTTGGAACGGCCCAGTTGGTGTGTTCGAATTTGATCAATTCGGTAATGGCACCAAAGTTTTGGCTGAAGCCATTGCGGATTCCAATGGTTTCTCCATTGCTGGTGGCGGCGATACTTTAGCAGCGATTGCCAAGTACAACATCACAGAAAAAATTGGTTATATCTCGACTGGTGGTGGCGCTTTCTTGGAATTCTTGGAAGGTAAGACATTGCCAGCGGTAGAAATTTTGTTGCAAAGAGCTGCTCAGTAATCTGCGCCTTTGCGGCAAAAAAGATTTTTAGTTTAAGCCCGACCTTGTAAAAATTATCCATCAGGAGATTCAATGTTACGCGGAACCAAAATTGTAGCGACAGTAGGCCCGGCATCCAATGATTTGGATACTTTAGTGAGTATGTTGAAAGCTGGTGTGAATGTAGTGCGTTTAAACTTTTCACACGGCAAAGCACAGGACCATATTGATCGCGCAAATTTGGTGCGCCAAGCCGCCGAGGTTTGCGGTATTGAAATCGCGATTATGGCGGATATGCAAGGTCCAAAAATCCGTATTGGTAAGTTTGAAAACAGCAAGATTCAAATCGAAAACGGCGATAAATTTATTCTGGATGCGGATTGCACATTAGGGAATCAAGAACGTGTTGGTCTTGATTACAAAGCCTTGCCACGTGATGTGAAGCCAAAAGACGTGTTGTTGTTGAATGATGGCTTGATCGTTTTGATCGTTGATAAAGTCATTGGTAATGAGATTCACACCACGGTCAAAATTGGTGGTGAGCTGTCGAATAATAAGGGCATCAATCGTCAAGGTGGTGGCTTAACTGCGCCGGCATTGACAGCGAAAGATATGGAAGACATCAAAACGGCGATGTCTTTTCAAGCCGATTATCTGGCAATTTCGTTCCCGAAAAACGCCACTGATATGGAAATGGCGCGTCAACTCGCGAATATCGCAGGCGAACCATACAACCATAAACCGATGTTGATCGCGAAGATAGAGCGTGCGGAAGCGATCCCAGCATTACAAGAAATTCTCGATGCTTCAGATGGCATTATGGTTGCTCGTGGTGACTTGGCGGTGGAAGTTGGTAATGCCGCCGTTCCCGCTTTGCAAAAACGCATGATCAAAATGGCACGCGCATCGAATAAATTGGCAATTACAGCGACCCAAATGATGGAGTCCATGATTGTGAACGCTGTGCCAACCCGTGCTGAAGTTTCCGACGTTGCGAACGCGGTGTTGGATGGCACCGATGCAGTGATGTTGTCGGCAGAAACAGCGTCCGGTAAATATCCTATCGAAACGGTAGAAACCATGGCAGCGATTTGCTTGGAAGCTGAGAAGTTCCAAGAGTGCAAATTAGATGCAGATTTTTTGAATTTGCAATTTACCCGTATCGACCAATCCATAGCCTACGGTGCTTTATTTACGGCACATCATTTGCGCGTGCAAGCGATCGCTGCCTTGACGGAATCTGGTTCGACAGCTTTGTGGATGAGCCGCCAAAGTATTGACGTGCCTTTGTTTGCGTTGACGCCAAGTGTTGCAACGATGCGTAAAGCCGCTTTGTACCGCAATGTGCAGACATTTAAATTGCCATACAACCCAGACCGTGATTTGGTGTTGAAAGAAGCAGAGAATGTCCTGCTCGATAAAGGTGCGGTGAAGAAAGGCGATTTGATCGTCGCGACTTGGGGCGAGCAAATGGGTAAAGTCGGTGGCACCAATGCAATGCGGATAGTGAAGATCGGCGAATGAAGCCGCTATAAATCCAATTGTAGGGCGCATTGCGTCGTTGCAAAGCCTCGCAATACTAAAGTATTGCTGCGTTTTGCGCCTAGCACTGCATCCCTAAAATTGAATTTCTAGAGGCTTCATAAAAATGTATGTAATTTGAAAACGATTCAAAATTCGTAAAGTCCCAAAGCCACAAGCTTGTTGAGGCGCTGAGTAAGCGTAGCGAGCGGGCAAAGTTTGAATTAAGAAGCGCAACCGTACTTAAGTACGGTGAGCATCGCAGATTCAAAATCTGCCCGCGCAGTAGCTTAATCAGTGTCTCAAAAGAAGATTTTTTTATTTGGAGTAAAAACTATGTCTCTCGTATCTATGCGTCAATTGTTGGACCATGCTGCTGAAAATGCGTATGGTATTCCAGCGTTTAATGTGAACAATTTGGAACAAGTAACAGCGATCATGGAAGCGGCGAATGAAGTCGGCGCGCCGGTGATTATGCAAGCTTCTGCTGGCGCACGTAAATACGCTGGTGAAGCTTTCTTGCGTCACTTGATTTCTGCTGCGGTGGAAGCGTATCCGCATATCCCAGTTGTTATGCATCAAGATCACGGTCAGTCGCCAGCGGTTTGTATGGCGGCGATCAAGTCTGGTTTTACTTCCGTGATGATGGACGGTTCCTTGATGGAAGACGGTAAGTCTGTCGCTAGCTACGAATATAACGTTGCTGTATCAAAAGAAGTGGTGAAATTTTCTCACTCTATCGGTGTAACGGTAGAAGCAGAACTCGGCGTATTGGGTTCCTTGGAAACCATGATGGGCGACAAAGAAGACGGTCACGGTGCAGATGGCAAGATGACGCGTGAACAGTTGTTGACAGACGTTGATCAGGCGGCAGACTTCGTCAAACAAACTCAGTGCGATGCTTTGGCGATTGCGATTGGTACTTCACACGGTGCGTATAAATTCTCTCGCAAACCTACTGGCGATATCTTGGCGATAGACCGCATCAAAGAAATTCACACACGTATTCCTAACACGCATTTGGTCATGCACGGTTCCTCTTCTGTACCACAGGAATTGCTCGAAGAAATTCGTCAATTCGGTGGCGACATGAAAGAAACCTATGGCGTGCCAGTCGAAGAAATCGTGATTGGTATCCAAAACGGCGTACGTAAAATCAACATCGATACCGACATCCGTTTGGCAATGACTGCTGCGATCCGTCGCTACATGTTTGAAAATCCAAGCAAGTTTGATCCACGCGATTACTTGAAGCCAGCACGCGAAGCCGCGAAATTGGTATGCAAAGCACGCTTCCTGGCATTTGGTTGCGAAGGTCAAGCCGCGAAGATCAAGCCGTTGACTTTGGAAAAAGTTGCAGAGCAATACAAGTCAGGTGCTTTGGCGCAGCTTGTGAAATAAGCGTTCTTGATTGAATTTAGATCGAAGTAAACCGGGCGCGTGGTGCGCCCCGCGGGGAGTTTCAAAGGTAGTTTGTTGATGCGTTTTACGTATTGATGAACAACTGATGAATCTCCCTTCAGCATTTTTTTTGAGACCACATTATGACTACGCAAATAAACTCCACTTTACATTCGCTACCACTGTTAGGTCGTGGCAAAGTCCGTGATAACTATGCCGTTGGCGAAGATAAATTGTTGATCGTGACGAGCGATCGCTTGTCCGCATTTGACGTGATCATGAATGAAGCGATTCCTGATAAAGGTCGTGTGCTCAATCAAATGGCCAATTTCTGGTTTGAAAAACTTGGTCACGTTGTGCCAAATCATTTGACAGGGATTGATCCTGTTTCTGTGGTGGCACCCGATGAAGCAGAGCAAGTACGTGGCCGCGCAGTGGTCGCTAAGCGCTTGAAACCTATCATGGTCGAAGCCGTAGTGCGTGGCTACATCATTGGCTCAGGCTGGAAAGACTATCAAGAAACAGGCGCAATCTGCGGCATCCAATTGCCAGCAGGTTTACCCCAAGCTGCTAAATTGGACGCTCCGATTTTCACACCAGCGGCAAAAGCCGAAATGGGCGAGCACGATGAAAACATCAGCTTTGCTGAAATGGAAAAACGCATAGGCGCAGAACTCGCTGCCAAGATGCGCGATATCAGTATTCAGCTCTACACCGAAGCGGCAAACTATGCAGCGACACGTGGCATCATCATCGCCGATACCAAGTTTGAATTCGGTCTCGATGACAATGGCGTATTGCATTTGATGGATGAAGTTTTAACAGCAGACTCTTCACGTTTCTGGCCTGCAGATTCTTATGCGACTGGCATTTCTCCGCCATCCTTCGATAAGCAATTTGTACGCGATTATTTAGAAACGATTACGACGTGGAATAAGACTGCACCTGCGCCAACTTTACCAGATGAAGTCGTACAAAAAACCGCAGCGAAATACCGTGAAGCCTTAGAGCGCTTAACGGGTGAAAGTTTGAAGGCGTAATATGAGTGACGCAACATTAAATGCAGCGCCGATCATCGGTGTCGTGATGGGGTCTTCATCCGATTGGGATGTGATGCAACATGCAGTGAATATGCTGAAAGAATTCGGCATTCCTTTCGAAGCGCAAGTTGTTTCTGCTCATCGCATGCCAGATGAAATGTTCACCTATGCTGAAACAGCGCGCAGTCGTGGCATACGCGGCATCATCGCTGGTGCTGGCGGTGCGGCGCATTTGCCAGGCATGATTGCAGCGAAAACCATCGTGCCAGTATTTGGTGTGCCTGTGCCATCTAAGTATTTGCGTGGTGAAGATTCATTGCTGTCTATCGTGCAAATGCCGAAAGGCGTACCGGTCAACACCTTTGCAATTGGTGAAGCGGGTGCGGGTAATGCAGCCTTGGCAGCGATTGCGATGTTAGCGACGACTGACGATGCAATGGCAGCCAAGTTAGAAGCCTTCCGCGCCAAGCAAACACAAGTTGCGCGGGATATGCATTTGCCTTTGTAATACTGGGGCAAGCGCTTTTGATGTTTTTTCAGAGTTCGTATTTTTCAGGACTTTGGCAAATAAAGTAGGGTGCGCCATGCGCACCGTTTTATTTTAGTTTTTGATTGACGATGGTGCGCATGGCGCACCCTACCAGATACTGTTTTGTGTCAGTCTTATTCGTTTTAAATCGCATTTAATTTGTATCGCACCAGTATGGAAAATCCAACGATGTCCTCTTCATCAATCAACAACTCTCCGCAATTTCCAAATACCAAATCCAGCATGTTAGGCATGGTCGGTGGTGGACAATTAGGACGCATGTTTGTGCACGAAGCGCAGGCTTTGGGTTTTCAAGTGATGGTGTTAGAGCCTGAAGCTGGCAGCCCTGCAGCCCATGCTGCGGATGCGCATATTCAAGCCGCCTATGATGATGCGGCTGGCTTGCAGCAACTCGCAGACGCTTGTTCTTCGTTCACGACCGAATTTGAAAACGTCCCTGCAGCTAGTTTGGCAAAACTTGCAGAAACTGGTTTTGTCGCGCCAAGCGCCGCTTGCGTTTCGATTGCACAAGACCGTATAGAGGAGAAAGCATTCTTCACTCGTTGCGCACCACAAACGGGCATCTTGCCAGCACCGCATGCGATTTTGCGCACAGCGGATGACCTTAATCATGTCAGTGCAGATTTATTCCCAGGGATTTTGAAAACTGCGCGCATGGGTTATGACGGTAAAGGTCAGGTGCGCGTGAAATCCATAGAAGAGTTACGCGCGGCTTTTGCGAATCTCAACGGCGTAGTTTGCGTGCTTGAAAAAATGTTACCGCTGGCATATGAAGTTTCGGTGTTGGTCGCGCGTGGTGCAGATGGTCAGGCGGTCGTGTATCCGATTGCAGAGAATGTGCATCGTGATGGTATCTTATTCACGACCACGGTACCTAGTCCGCATGTTTCAGCGGAAGCTGCTTTGAAAACGCAAAACGCGGCATTGAAACTGATTGCTGATATCAATTATGTTGGTGTGCTCTGCATAGAATTTTTTGTCTTGCAAGACGGTTCCGTCGTCGTCAATGAAATGGCACCACGTCCACATAATAGTGGGCATTACACGATAGACGCTTGCGTAACCAGTCAGTTCGCGCAGCAAGTGAGAGCGATGGCGCGTTTGCCTTTGGGCGACGTACGTCTGCATTCACCCTGTGTGATGTTGAATATTCTTGGTGATATTTGGTTTGACGATGTTGAACAAAATACTGAACGTCAGCCAGCTTGGGATAAAGTTTTAGCCTTGCCATCAGCGCATTTGCATTTATACGGTAAGGCAGAAGCACGCCGTGCGCGCAAGATGGGGCATATCACTTTCATCGCACCCACATTAGAACAAGCGCAAGACGAGATGCGCCAAGCTTGTGAAATCCTCGGCATCGCTGTTTGATCAAGACTGAGGTTGAGATTGGATTCTTCTGAACAAATCCTTGCCGCAGCACGTGCTTTAGAGCAGGGCGCATTAGTCGGCTTTCCGACGGAAACCGTGTACGGCCTCGGCGCGGATGCTGAGAATATCGAGGCAGTCGCAAATATTTATAAAGCTAAAGGCCGCCCCTCGAATCATCCAGTGATTGTACATGTCGCACCGGAGGCTGATATTGCGTACTGGGTGAAAGAAATCCCCGCACCAGCGCAAGCATTAATCGACGCGTTTTGGCCCGGTCCTTTGACTTTGATTTTAAAGCGAGCAGAACAAATTCCAGATGCGGTTTCTGGCGGCCAGGATTCTATCGGCATTCGTTGCCCATCACATCCCGTCGCCCAAGCTTTATTGCGTGCTTTTAAAGGTGGTAAGGGCGGCGTAGCCGCACCATCGGCAAATAAATTTGGGCACGTCAGTCCAACTAAAGCCGAACACGTCTTAGAAGAATTTCCCTCTGAAGTAGCAAATGGCATGATAGCGGCAGTGCTCGATGGCGGGCAAAGCGATGTCGGCATAGAATCCACCATCGTTGATATGAGCCGCTTAACGACGCATGGCCCCGTCTTGCTGCGCCCGGGGCATATTACTGCAGCACAATTAGAGCAGGTGCTGGGCATGTCTGTAAATGCGCCGGATCAAGCAGCACCGCGCGCATCCGGCACTTTGGAAGCGCACTACGCACCAAGCACGCCAGTTGCTTTGGTCGCAGTTGATGCTTTAGACCATACGATTGCACAATTACTTGCGGCCGGAAAACGAGTCGCCATCATGGCTTATGAAGCGCATCGTGAAACCAGCGGCTTGCAAGCCTGGCGTCAATTGAATAATGACCCTGTTTCTTATGCGCACGACTTGTACGCTGATCTACGCGAACTTGATCACGTCAATGCTGATATTATTTTGGTTGAGGCCTTGCCACTTTCCAGCGAATGGCAAGGTGTGAGTGATCGATTGCGCCGAGCTGCGTTTGATTCACAAGGGGTGTTGCAAAAGCTTTTGAGCGAGAAATTAGCTTAAACCCAGATTTTTCATTAGGTGCACCTTTAGTGCTATTTGTGTGCTGATGTTTCATTCGCGACAAAACTGTCTCAAAAAGTGCATCCATCATCATTACAAATCCTAATGGAATATATGGCTTAAAACCGCCACTTAAGACCGGCGCTTAGCTTCTGTTGTGGCACGTGATTTATTTTTCCGTCACGTTCAAATTCTAAAATGAAATCTAAGTGCTCTGCCATCTTGAAATCAATGCCGAATCCTAGTAGTGGGCGTATCGCTTGCGAAGATTTTTTATTGCTATTTTCAACGCTAAATTCAGAATGAATTTGTGTTAAACCGATTTTGGCGAACGCATCAAAAGAATCACCGAGCGGCATGCTGTATTTGCCGGCAGCGTAAAACATCTTGACCGATAAATCTGCAGACGATTTATTTTTTTCTGGGTGTTGAAATTGATAGCCAGAATTTAGATAACCAGCTTCTACACTAAATTGATTTTTGAAATCCAATCCAACGTATATTTTTTTGGATTGCTCATGCTTCGTATTTGGAATGAATTTCCCTGGCGCATATTGCCACGATCCTTCGCCAGGCGTTGCAATGGCGATGCCAATGTAGGGCTTTTGCGCTAAGACTTCAGCGGAAAAACACAGGCTGGCTGTGCATAAGAACAATATAAATTTATTCGTCATGGTGACCTCTGTAGCTCGAAATAATGTTGATTAAAAGTGCTCGCATATTAAGCGCTACTTTGTCGAGGCAACAGTGCCAAAAGTCATGTTCTCAAATAAGCTTCCCTAAATATAGCCAGATTCCAAACCACGCAATACTGCACGAATTCGGTCGCGGACATCTAATTTACTCAAAATGCCCGACACATAATTTTTGATCGTGCCTTCGCTCAGCGCTAAGGCGTTGGCGATTTCGGCATTACTTAAACCAGCAGCCATTAACGCCAGAATTTCCGTTTCTCTTTCGCTGAGTTTTGCATTTTGCAACTCGCTACTTTGCCCACTGAGTCGCATCTGTTGTAGCGACAGCATTTGGGAATTATTGGCACTATTCAAGATAGAGGCACGCAGACGTTCGGTTAGGGCTGGACGAAACAAACTACCGCCTTGCGCAACATGACGTATGCCATCTGCCAAGCGTTCTAAAGAAATATCCTTTAATAAGAATCCCTTCGCACCAGCACGAATTCCTTCTAGCATGACTTCATCATCGTCAAATGTTGTCAGTAAAATCGCGGGCGGTAGTTGCTTGGCATGTGCCAATAAAAATTCAATGCCAGAACACCGCGGCATACGAATATCTAACAATAGCAAATCAATCTCAGCAGGAAGCGCCAATAAGGCGCGTGCTTCGATGCCGTCGCTGGCTTCATACTTAACTCGAATATCTGCGGTCATATTCAGTAAGCCACTAATTCCACCGCGAACCAAGGCTTGGTCATCGACTAGTGCGACATGAATCATGTGTGATACTCATTTAAGGGAAATAGCATATTCAAATAGAAACCTTGATTATGAGCATGATCAAGTCTGAATTCGCCACCACACAGGCGCAGTCTTTCTTGCATACCTCGTAAGCCGTTATTTTCAATGAGCCTATCGCAACCTCGTCCATCATCGTGAATCTGAACGCTTAATTTGAGTTCGTGTTGCTTGATGGTGATTTTCATGTTTTTTGCATTCGCATGGCGAATGGCATTGGTAATCGCTTCTCGCACACAACAAAAAATACTGTGCGCGATATGGACAGGAATGGGCTTGTCCGGAGTGATAAAATGTAAGCCAATTATTGGCGTGGGTATGGATGTGCACAAAATTGTGAGGGCATTTTGTAAATTAATTTCTCTGTCATTTTTCTCACTACTGACGACAGCGCGCACCTCGGTAAGCAAGTCACGAGCAAGCTCGCGCGAGACAACTAGGGTTTGATGTAGCGTATTGTCGTTACCTGAATTTGTACTGGTCTCTAAATTCATTAACGAGCTATGCCGAAGTGCCAAGTCCAAATGCAGGTTAAGGGCTGTCAAATGATGTCCCAAGATATCATGCAAATCGCGCGCAATTCTTGTTCTTTCAGTGACGCGAACGGTATCGCTTAAAATGACTTGCGTTGCCTGTAGCTCAGCGTAGGCCACGCTTAATCGCTGTCGTTGCCTGATGTCTCGTTTTAGTGCAAGGACTATTGCAAAGCAAATACCGTAAAGCGATAACTGCGCGAACAGATAGAACACACCGATTTTCCAATGATGTATTGCCAGTGTCGGACTGCTAAAGACGTAATATAGATGAACCCCGCTATAGGCCAGCATCAGTAATGCCAACCAAACGAGCGCACGACGTAGCGAAAGAAAAGCTGCGAACTGAGCCGCTAACACTAGTAGCAGTGCGGACATGCCGAGTAGGCCTGCGATTAATTGTACCGAGAATAAGTGATTGTCACGGAAGCCTCGGTGCTGCACACGCAGCCAAAGCAAAGTAGACGACAAAAGAGGTAGCAATGCAAAATAGCTCAAGTAACAGAGATATTGCCACTCAAGTCGAGCATTCTCTGTATCGATCAAAATCCAATTGCTTAAGATATTGCGTACAAACCAAATGCAGAGAAAGCCAACAGGGGTTTGAAGATTGGCGTTCTGTGGCTCGGTAAAAAATAGTTCTAAGAATTCGAATCCACCGAAAATCATGCAAGCGAAAAAGCCGATGATGACGAATCGGTAGGATTGCAGTGTGCGGATCGACTCGTTCAAAGTTTTGGTGAGTGTGGTGTTCAAAAAAGCTTGAAAGTATTTGCTGAGAAAACTGTGTGTAACACTCGTCATACTTCAACCTTGCTTTTTACTTACACCATGATGTTGTGCTTCACCAAATTTTGCTTTTTTCAATTTACTTATAGACCAATTTCATCACAAGAATAAACGCGGAAAGCGAAAGCGAAATCACATTCGCCACAATAATTGGCCATGCGCCAAGCATCAAACCATAGGTTAGCCAGCCAACAGTTCCCGTCACCATAATGCAGTACATGCCCAGTGAAACGCCTTCGGCACGTTTGCGTCGCCAGGTTAGCCATGCTTGTGGGATGAAGGCGCTCGTGGTCAGGAAGGCGGCTATATAGCCGATGATATCTAATTGCGTCATAGCGTCAGTTACAGCGTTTTACTGGTCAAGAATTGACCATGATGAAATACTAAGGGTGCTTGATTTTTGGATGCACATTGTTCAACTTCGCCGACAAAAATTACATGGTCGCCTTCTGGATAACGACTGCGGTTAAAGCATTCGAACCAAGCTGATGCACCTTTTAAAATTGGCAAACCAGTACGTGATAATGTGTACTCCACACCAGCGAACCTATCTTCGCTACGACTGGCGAATTGTTCCGCCAGATGGCGTTGATCTGCGGCTAATACATTAATTACATAATGTGAATTATTGGCAAAAATAGGCATACTTTGCGCGCGGTCGCCAAGGCTCCAAATGACCAGTGGCGGATCAAGTGAAACAGAATTAAATGAGCTCGCCGTTAAACCTAAAAATTTGTCTTGGTCGAGACGGGTCGTAATCACGGTGATGCCGGTCGCAAATTGCGATAGAGCATGGCGGAAATGACGGCTATCAAAATCAGGTGGGAGTGCGGTGCTGGTCGGCGTGAGCATTGGTTTTCCAAAAACATTTTTCGCCATTATCCCAGATTTTTCTCGAAAGCATCGAGTTGCCAATCTGCGCCTATCGCTGTTGAGCTTAAACCGCGATGAAAACAACGGTCTGTGTTAAACTGTCGCCCTTATTGCTCTATGATGTCTTTTGTAACTAATTGATTTTTAAGAATATTATAGAAAACATTCAAAGGAGTGTCAGCATGTTAAATGGTAAATCATTAGGTTTGTTTTTGATTGGTGGCGTGCTCGCTTTTTTTAGCTTGATCTTGAATGCTGATGCGATGCAGATGGAGCGCAATTTTCCGGTCGATGTAAAGCGTGGAAAATTAAGTACTACGCCACTCGCAGAATTAGTCATCGATGGGAAATTACGCTTACATACACCTGCTTTGCGGATCTATAGCGAAGATAACTTGACGTTGACGATAGCAAGCGTTGATGTACGTAATATCATGATTAATTACGTAGAAAATGAATTCGGAGAAATCCAAAGAATTTGGGTGCTGACCGCAGAAGAGGCGCGTCAGCCTTTACCCAAGAAAAATTAGACTGACTGCAATGCAGCTTGATGCCCGGCTCGAATTTGAGATCGTGTCAATAAAAAATTGTGTTTGATTGTGTTTATTAAAATAGTAGGAAGACCTTAGTTCCATGCAGAAGAAAGTATTCATCAAAACCTTTGGTTGCCAAATGAACGAGTATGACTCGGACAAAATGCAAGACGTGTTGGCGGCAACTGACGGCATGATCAAAACCGATAGTCCGGAAGATGCCGATGTGATCTTGCTCAACACCTGTAGTGTGCGTGAGAAGGCGTCGGAGAAAGTGTTTTCTGATCTAGGACGCCTGCGTGAATTGAAAAAATCTAAGCCAGATTTGTTGATAGGCGTGGGCGGTTGCGTTGCCTCGCAAGAAGGTGAAGCGATTATCCGTCGTGCTCCTTATGTCGATGTGGTGTTTGGACCGCAAACTTTGCACCGCTTGCCGCAATTGATTAAAGACCGCCGTGATTCAGGTCGTTCGCAAGTCGATATCAGTTTTCCTGAAATTGAAAAATTCGATCACTTGCCACCAGCGAAAGTAGAAGGCTCAACAGCCTTTGTCTCGATCATGGAAGGCTGCTCTAAGTATTGCAGTTATTGCGTGGTGCCTTATACCCGTGGCGAAGAAGTTTCGCGCCCATTTAATGATGTCTTAGTTGAAGTCGCAGGCTTGGCAGAACAAGGCATTAAAGAAATCAGTTTGCTGGGACAAAACGTCAATGCCTATCGCGGCGTGATGGATGACGGCGAAATCGCTGACTTCGCTTTGCTACTGGAATACATTGCGGAATTTCCGCAAATCGAACGCATTCGCTTTGTAACGAGTCACCCTAAAGAATTTAATCAGCGTTTGATCGATGCTTACGCCAAAATTCCGAAATTAGTCGATCATGTGTATTTGCCTGCGCAGCATGGATCTGATCGCGTGTTGGCGGCGATGAAGCGCGGTTATACGTCATTGGAATACAAATCGGTCGTGCGTAAGTTGCGTGCGGTGCGGCCGAATATGCACATTTCTTCCGACTTTATCGTTGGCTTCCCAGGTGAAACCGATGAGGATTTTGACGCGTTGATGAAACTAATTAAAGACGTAGAATTTGATAATAGTTTCAGTTTTATTTTCAGCGCCCGTCCGGGTACACCGGCGGCGAGTTTGGAAGACACTACACCCGCGCCATTAAAACTCAAGCGCCTACAATTCTTGCAAGCGGTGATTGACGCGAATACCAAGAAATATAGCAACGCGATGATAGGAACCATACAACGCATTTTAGTGGAAGGCCCATCGGTGAAAGACCCGAATGAATTACAAGGTCGCACCGAAAATAATCGCGTAGTGAATTTCGCGGGTGGTAAAGAGCTGATCGGTACCTTGGTGAATACGCGCGTCACGGAATCTTATAATTATTCTTTGCGTGGTGAGTTGGTCGATTAAGGCAATGTAGGGCGGGTGCAACCCGCGCCGCCAACACTAAGATTTTTTCTGTGTTGAGGGGGGTTTAAATTTCACCTAAATTAATTTTAGAAAATAAAACATTTTGAAAACGAAGACGCCGGTTCCAGTTTTGTATTTTGTTCCTCAGCCCCTAGATAATTTACGGCTCGCGCATTTGTGCGGCCCTTTAGATGAAAATCTGCGGCAAATTTCTGCGGCTTTGGATTTAAGTATATTCCGCCGTGGTGAGAAATTTATTGTGAGTGGGCACAATGCAGAAAAGGGCTTGGAGTTACTCGAAAAGTTTTATGCGCAAGCGAAGAAAATCATCACCATTGATGAAGTACAGTTAGCCTTGGTGGAACAACGTGCCGCAAGTAGTTTGAAAAAAACGGCAGAGACAGGCTTTGCGCCGGATGAAGAATCTGAATCAGGATTAGAAGAAGTCAAGCCGGTAAAACGTCGTAGCACCAAAGCGACTACAAAGGCAGGTACGCCATCAAAAAACACACTCAAAGAAATTGCACCCGTCGAAGTTGAGGAAGCGATAGAAAGCCCCATTCTCAAAACGCGTCGTAGCGATTTACGTGGCCGTACGCCGCACCAAAATACTTATATCAAATCGATACTGGAGCACGACATTTGCTTTGGTATAGGACCAGCAGGTACGGGTAAAACTTACCTGGCAGTGGCTTGCGCGGTTGATGCTTTGGAACGTGATGCAGTTAAACGCATAGTGTTGACGCGCCCAGCAGTTGAAGCGGGCGAGCGATTGGGTTTCTTACCTGGTGATTTAGCGCAAAAAGTTGATCCTTACTTACGTCCTTTGTACGATGCTTTGTACGACTTGCTAGGCTTTGATCGTACGCAGAAAATGTTTGAAAAACAGGTGATTGAGATCGCACCTTTGGCTTACATGCGCGGCCGTACTTTGAATCACTCCTTCATTATTTTGGATGAAGCGCAAAACACCACGCCAGAACAGATGAAGATGTTTCTAACGCGTATAGGCTTTGGTAGTAAAGCGGTGGTTACTGGCGACGTTACTCAGATAGATTTACAACGGCATCAAAAAAGTGGTTTAGTGGATGCTTGTCAGGTTCTACGTAGTGTACGCGGTATCGCCTTCAATCAATTTACTAGCGTGGACGTCGTACGCCATCCTTTAGTCGGTCGTATCGTGGATGCTTATGAAGAAGCGACTCAACATCAAGATCAGCAAGATGCTGAAATTGTGAGCCTGAAGCATGCTACCGCAATGAATAAGCCTCGACGTCGATAATGTAATTAATTCAGATCATTATGAGCACTAGTCCAAAACATAAATTAACGCTATCCGTGCAGTACGCTGACGAACGTTTGAAAGACGTCTTGACGCGCCCTTTACTACGCAAAACCATACAAGCTGCCTTGTTCTTTCCCGCAGAATTAACGCTGCGCATCGTGGATGCGGAAGAGGGGCAAGAACTCAATCGTGATTATCGTGGTAAAGATTATGCAACCAATGTATTGACCTTTGCCTACACTGAAGACAGTGATGCCGAAGTGACGCAAGCGGACATTATTTTGTGTACCGATGTACTCGAAAATGAAGCCAAAGAGCAAAAGAAATCCGTACTCGAACACGCCCAACATTTAGTTGTGCATGGCGTTTTACACGCACAAGGCTACGATCACGAAACTGATGAAGAAGCGGAAGAAATGGAAGCTTTGGAAATCGAGATTTTGGCTGGTTTAGGGTTGGCGAATCCTTACGCTGAATCTTGATTTCTACGTTTGAACTTAGCGAGACCTCTGCAAAAAATTGTGCAGAGGTCTTCTTTTTTTACGTGGTAGTTTGTTTGAAATTTTAATCGCTTAATCTTGGCGTTGCCGTAACAGTGCAACACCTAGAAATCCAAACCAGAGGATTTGGCTGATGCCAAATATCTCTGTGAGTCCGGCAGCGGGGTAGCATGTCGCGATGCCAGCGACGCCGACAGCAATGCCGATATAGTGAAGTGCCTTCGGAAGTATTTCCGCTTTGAGCCCCGCGCAGCTAATCAGCAATACCCATAAGCCACCAACGATTTCATTGCCACCACCCAAAGCTTCGATGACAGTCGTTACGCTTAGCCATAGAGCGCGAGTTTGTTCTGGCTCAGTGAGATTTAATTTGAGCACAGCATTCAAACCGATGTTTGCCAGCATGCCACTAGCAATGACCAAGCCAATCCACAGCACGCCGAAGATTGACGCTAATTGGGTTAGCGTGCCGGCAGCATTTTTAAGTCGCTCATGTAATGCTAGAACCAACACTGCTAGCAGTACGCCAAAGATGACATAAGCAAGTAAATTACTGAAGAAAAGTAGGCTTTGATGCTCAGCTAAAAAAGTGAGTTTTTGTGCTGCGTTCAGACCACCTGGCATTGCCAGCACTGTGCCGTAAAGTGCAAATGTGGTGACATAAATTAAGGCTTCACATAGCGCTGCGATGCCAGCTGTTTTTTGTAAATTCATCGTCAGTTTCCTTTATCTAATACGTCGAAATGTTTAGCTTGGAATTGAAAAAATTACTCGGTATTTTCTTTGTCCTTAGTCGCCTCTTGAGCTTCGGATAATTTTCCATCAAAGGCCAAAATGTCAGCTGGCTGACATTGCAGCACGTGACAAATTTTTTCCAAGGTATCAAAGCGTATTGCCTTCGCACGTCCTGATTTGAGTACCGACAAATTTTGTGGTGTGATATCGACTAACTCTGCCAAGGTGTTGAGGCGCATCTTGCGCTGCGCTAACACCACATCTAAGTTCACAATGATAGGCATGCTGTTTCCTTAAATGGTAAGTTCGGCTTCTTCGTTGAGGTCGGTGCCGATTTCTAAGGCCCAAAGCATTAAACTTAGGAAACCTAGCTCTATCGAGAACAGAAGAACACTGGTGACAAGACTATTTATCCCTAAACCAACGCTAGAACTTGTAGCATAAAAGGTAGTGCAGATCGCCATTAATTGGCAGCCATAAAAAAAATAAGCAAAATACAGATTCATTTTGTATGCTTTTCGTGCATGATTTACGGCGACCTTGTTGAATATGTCTCCCTCGTAAAAACACTCAATTAGTCCATGGAAATAAAAAATAATGTAAGTACACATGTATAGCCCAATTCCCGCGATCGCAATACAGGTTATTTTGCTGGTTAGGTCTAGTTTTGCTTTCCATAACCACGCCATTGGGTCATTGATCACTGTCATATTTATGACAACATCTATTAACGTGGTATTCCCTGTTGGAAGGCATGCAAAAATGAGTAATGCGATCGCACCCATGAGTCCTGTCAAAATTAACATCGGCATAGAAATCCAAATCAAATACCCACTAACTTTGCGAAATGCGGCAATCCGCTTGTTGCGTTCTACATTCATCTATCGCTCCTCAAATGGTTTCATGATGGGCGTATTGTATGAAGTAAAAATATGAAAAGCAATGTTTATTTATTGTTTATCGATAATTTATTAATGTAAGTGATTTGTTAATAGGGTTTTGAATAAATGAGATTTATGCATAAACCTTGCGAGCGGCCGAAGTTCAGATCGAGAAGTGCACCTGTACAAGAGCGCAGATACATTCCGCTAGCCAGACTTCGATCACGCGCGCTGCTATCAACACCTTAAAGCTATGCTTGAAGATTTGTTTTTATAGCGTTAAGAAAAAATGGTAGTAACTTCATTTCTCAGATTTTCTTGGCGGTATTTCATGAAACTCTAAGCCGATGTCGCCAAACAAGCGATGCACGTATTCGGGCGATGGACTTTGTTCGGCGAACCGTGCAACTAGCTCGGGCAAGGTGGCCTGCATATCGTGCTGATGCAGTTCGATGAAATTTCTTAACACCGCATGATATTTTTCATCACCAAGATGGTTTTTCAGCGCGTGCAAGATGATCGGTCCTTTGCCATAAGCGATGTACTCTTGTTGCTCCAGATTGAGCAGCGAGGCTTGGTCTTGATGAGCAAATGCACGACCACTTTGATAGCGGCGTAAGTTGAATGCCATTAGACTCGTTTGCATGCTTGCGCCATACATCTGACCCAGTACACTCGCCTCAATCTCTTTTGCAATAGACTCGGTGAGCACCTTTTCACCACGGGTGATTTTCGGCGTTAGTTTTTCGCCAAACCATTGGTGTGCAACTTCATGGATGGTATTGCGCGCGACGTTATTGATCGCGGCACCATCCTGATAGTCCTGCAAGAACAGGGTTTCATTGAGCGCGACAATTCCAGCAGAAGCACGGCCACCAAAGGAATGGTAGTGAGGCACTTCGATGATTCTGAGAGAAGCGTAAGGATAATCACCAAATTGCTTTTGCATTGTTTTCAAGGTAAATGTGGCTGCTTTCGCGATTTCAGTCGCATTGCGTTGGTGCTCAGGGTGGAAGTAAAGGGTGACTGAAATGCCGTTTGCAGTCACTTGATGCCTTTGATATTGCGCACTGAAATAGCCGACAACTGGGTAAATATTTTGTGGCATTTCATATTGATAGTAAGAACGGCCGTCCTGTTGCCATTGTCGAACTAACTCCCCTGATGTCAGTGCCGTTTGCGGACTGGTGGTTGAGATGGTTGCTGAAAATGCGCGCTTTTGGGTAGTCAAACTTGGCGTCACTGAAGTTTTTTCTGCTAATCCATATGCCTTACGACTAAAACTATCGTCGATCTCTAGCATCGCGGCATAGCCCAATAAAGGCTCGAACTCGCCTTGATGAAAGTACACGCCGTTTTCCACGATGCCGCGGTTGATGGCAAATGCTTGTGAACGCATTTGCAAACTGTAATTGAGTGTTAGCTGTGCGCCTAGTTGCATTGGCTGACTAAGCTCAATGCTATATGTGTGCCAGAGGTTTTCTGATCTTTGCTCTACTATGCGTCCTGTTTCAATACTGATGTTTTGTAGTGGCTGCTTTGTGGTGACTAAGATCTTGGTAATCGGCTGATTGAAGTGATTGGTGATCTGATTACGCGATTGAATATTGACCAGACCTTGTTCTGGGTAGATATCGAGCGAGACCGTAGTTTGGCTAAATTCAGGATGTGGCAAGGTCGCAAAAGCGCGATAACTTTTTTCGTAGTCAGCTCTGGCTGCTAACTGAGCGTTGGTTGAATTTAGCCGCACCTGTGGCGGTAAGCTTGATTGTAACCAGACAACAAACAAAGCAAATGCGCCAAAAAAAATGATGCCAGCTTTGAATGCCCGCATAGCCTTATGCGCTAACCGCTCCTGTCGTAACCACCATCTCTGGGTGAATAGCGCGATGGCTAAAGCCAATGCTCCCCAGTAGATCGCCAACAAATTGAATTGTTCAAGGTGACCTGCAAAGCCAGCCAGTGCCGAATAGTCGCGGCTTAAATCGGGGAATTGATTCAGTTGCCATAAAACGGAGCCGTTCCCCGCAGTCTGCAGCAACTGACTCAAGCTGATCAACACGCCAGCACTGATCGCCATCGCCAGATACTTATTGGCGGAGGTTTTTTGTGCGATCAGCGTTTGGATAAAAAATATCAGTACGGCATGGTAAAGAGTCGGTAGCAGAAAATAGTAGCTGCTTACGCCATATAGCGTCCATGCTATGCTTGAATCAGCGATGGTCGTCTGATACATCATGCAGGCGCCAAGCATCAATACCAGCATGACCAGCGGAATGGTCATGCTGCTGATCAATTTGGCGAGGTAGTTGGTCGTTGAATACAGTGGCGTCGAGAGGATGATTTCTGCGACCTTCAGTTCGCGTTCTTGCCAGATGCTTTCCGCAATAATGAACACGAGTAGTGCCTGGGCAAACAGTCCAAATGCCTCACCAGCCTGTCTGATCAGGCCCGCGCTAGTGATGTATTTTCCGGAAAATTCATGGCTACTAAATACGCCAGCCACCATCAAGATACCAATCAGCAACATGCACGTCCACAGCAACAACAAAATGCGGATGGGCCAGTTCGCCAATAATTGACTGGTATAAAAAGCGACTTGCCGGCTCAATGTACTTAGCCAGTAGCGAGTGGCAGAAAGTTCTTGTGGTACTGATGTGAGTCTCACAGCTGGCATAGCATGTTGCCAGTCCACGGCGTTGTCCGTTGGTGCGGCTGCATGTTTAGCTAAGTTTCGGAGCCGGGCTTGCGGCAGTTGTGATGCTTTTGCTTCGCGCCATAAATAGCCTAATAGCAGCAAGCTTAGTGCGCTCACCCAAATTCGGTTGAGCAACATAGGTCCACTGAGTTGAAACCATTGTTGATTTTTTTGCTGCGGTAGCCAAAACTGTGTTTGCTCAAAAAAAGCACTGGCTGCAAATGGATCTACAATGGCAAAAAAAGGTGTCCATGCCGATGTCGACAATAAAGACTCGCCGCTGATTGGTGCCTTGATCACGATCAGTGCAGTGCCAGCTAGAGCGACCAGTAGTAGACTACAGCAATAGCTAATTTTGGCGTCGCGCCAGCGCGTGGTGACCGCAATAAGCACGGCACTTACCAGCAAAATGTTCGGTAAAACCACCACCAGCCAGGGCCAGGCAAAATCGCTCAAATTTAGCAGCTGTACTTTGGCCGGATCAGCATCAGTCAACAGTAGTGCCGCCAGCATCCCCAGTATCAGACAAAAAGAAATCAGTACGGATGACACCACAATTGTGATCCAACGGCTGACTAATAGCGGGCGATTGCTTAATGGTTCAATGACACTGGCAAATCGATGTTCCTGATCCTTTAGTAAGACGGTAATGGCGAACAAGGCCACCACAAACGTCAACAATATCGAAACCAGAATTAAAAAGTAGCTAATGCGATACGGAGAATTCAACGCGAGTTGTTCCATCCCTTCGCCGATCTGCTGGCTATTGATGAGATAACCGTAGCCAAGCGCTAATAGCGATAACACGATGAGCATACGCTGCTTCACCGCAAAATAGAGTTCAAATCCAAGTAGTGATTGCATGTCGTTGCTTCCTTATGCTACTTGCGTTTGCTGAAGATCCAAGCTTGCGTGCTGATGCTGTTGCAACAGGTAGAAATAAGCATCTTGCAAGTCAGGTGCAGCCTGGATAAAATCGGATGAAGGCGCTTGCGCTGCGAGGACACGCACTTGGCAACGGCCGCTAATAAAGCGGCTGGATAATAGCGGGAACTGCTGTTGAAATGCAGGGATCTGCTCTGGTGAAATGTCGGCTTGCCACAACTGCTTGGACAGACGTTCGATGAGTGTTTTCGGCGCACCGGAAAAGCGTACTTTGCCATGATCAAGCACCGCCATATTGCTGCACAAATTGTGAATGTCTTCAACAATATGGGTCGAGAAAATGATAATCATCGACTGGGCAATTTCACATAGCAAATGATGCAGGCTATGACATTCCTGAGGATCGAGGCCAGCCGTTGGCTCATCTACGATCAGGATTTGCGGATCGGCTAACAGAGCCTGCGCAATACCAAAGCGCTGCCGCATGCCACCAGAAAATTCGGCGACTGCCTGATGGCGATATTGGCTTAAATTTGTGCGTGCGAGCAGGTAGTCAATCTGCCGTGTGCGCTGTTGTTGGTCGCGGATGCCTTTCAGTACCGCCAAATAGTGCAGTAACTTTTCTGCCGACACCTTTGGATAAACGCCAAACTCTTGTGGCAAGTAACCTAAGACGCGCCTGATACTTTCCGGCTGTTTGCTAATATCGTTGCCATTAAATAAAATTTTACCGCTGTCAATTGACTGCAAGGTGGCAATGCTGCGCATCAAAGACGACTTACCCGCGCCGTTGGGACCAAGCAAACCAAACATACCGTTGCCCAGCTCCAGATGAATATTGTCCAGCGCTTGGCGATCCCCTGAATACGATTTGCAGACCTGTTGAATGAGCAGATGATTATTGTGCGCCATGTTGGTTCCTTGATGAGCAAATGAAAGGACTGCATCTTTCACCGCTGAACTAAGCAAGGCAATACATTCGCCAATTAATATGACTAAGCACCTGAGATCGACGGCCAACAATCAGAAATCTAGTGTGTATGCGTTCACCCTTCGTTTACGGGATTTCGTCCGCTAATTCGCAGCGTTGAACATGAATATCAGCGACAGCATGGAAAACTGGCGCTAAAACGCGTAATCTCCCACCTTCAGCATAATGAAAAAAATACGGGAGCCTTAGTGTTGCGAACTTTTTTTGCCAAGCGTCATCATCAAATCGCAGTCATTGTGGTGTTGATTGCGTTCGTCATGTGTAGTTTGCTGATTAGCTTTTATAACAGTACCGCGCTGGATATTTACTCGGTTTCCTTGGCGTATATAGTCTTTGCTTACCTTCTATTTGCGCTGTTGCTTGCGATGGAAATCACGCAGCGACGCAAGACACAAGCGACCCAGACAGCCACCAACATCCCTCTGCTAAAGACAGCACTGACCTTGGTAATCGCAAGCTGTTTGCTGATGACGTTAGAAAATATCTCGCAACATCGACTGCTTTACAATAGCGCTGCCGTACTTGCCTTTGCGGTGCTGTTGTTTCATGTGATTAGTTATGTGGCGTATAAAATTCCCTTGGACAGTGAGCTGATTGATCTGATGGAACATCAGCAGCGTCAATCTTATCTGCTGTATGCGGTATTTTTAGTGCTGTTATTTCTACTAAGTACCATCATGGATCAGAGCGACCCCTATGGCCCGCATTTTCAGTTGAGAATCGTCTTTTGGATTTTATTCATTCATATGATGCTCAGTTGGATAATCCAATTGTGGAAATTAAATCAGCGGCTACGTAATGAACGCACTAACACTGAATTAATGTTACTGAAGAGCCAGATCAACCCACACTTTTTCTTCAATACATTGAACAATCTTTATGGCCTCGCGCGTGAGAAATCAGACCAAACACCCGACGTGATATTGCGCTTGTCCGACATGATGCGCTATACCATTTACCAAGGGCAGCGGGATAGCGTGAGTGTGCAAGAGGAAATGGCGTATTTAAAGAATTTTATTGAATTACAACAGCTGCGCTTTCAGAAAGAAGTGCAAGTGATATGGATTGTCGATGTGCAGAAAAATGTGCCGTTGCCGCCATTGTTGTTCATCAATTTACTGGAAAATGCCTATAAACATGGCGTAGAAAAGTTGGTCGATAATGCCTATGTAAAAATTGATCTTTACGCTGACCATACGCAATTGATTTTTAGCGTCGTCAATAATTTTGATCCAGAAGAAACAAGCAGTCTGACACAGGGTGGCGGTATTGGTTTAGCGAATCTGCGCAAACGCTTGGCGCTGCATTATCCGGATCGGCATTTGCTACAGATCACGCAAACAGATCAATGTTATAGCGCGAAGTTGACGCTAACTCTGGTAGATCAATAAATATAGGAGCACTAAGGAGTATGCCAATTCGTTATATGATCGTCGATGACGAACCCATCGCACACCGCATCATTGAGGATTATTGTGCCGAAATTTCCAACTTGGCGTTAGTCAATAATAGCTACAACGCCTTGGCCGCGCTGGAATATCTCAACAGCCATACCGTCGATTTAATTTTCCTTGATATTAATATGCCCAAACTCAAAGGTTTTGAGTTTTTGCGTACTTTAAAACAGGCACCACCTGTCATCGTTACCTCGGCCCATCAGGAGTACGCGATTACGGGTTATGAATTTGACGTATGCGACTACTTACTCAAGCCTTTTAGTCTGGCGCGGTTTATGATGGCAATCAATAAAGTACCTACGCCATTCGCTAGCGCAATCAAGCAATCAGTACCATCTGCAAAACCGGAAAATATTGAGCTGCTATCCATCTTTGTCAAAGGTGACAAGAAACAGCATCAAGTTTTTCTAGCCGATATCGTGTATATCGAAGCCTGCGGTAATTACAGCATTTTGCATTTTAAAGAGGGCAAATTAATCACTCAACAGACCTTATCAGGATTTGAAAAGCAGCTTCCCAGCGATCAATTTATTCGTATCCACAAATCCTTTATCGTCGCTAAGGCAAAGGTGCAGGCCATTGAAGCAGCGAATTTGCTGCTAGCGAACAAAACTATTCCAATTGGACAGAGCTATAAAAAAATGCTCAGTGACTGGATAAAATAGCTGTACCCAACAAGTTCATAACACGCTTATTTATGCTTGTACTCAAATGACTAATGCTTTGGTTTTTAAAGCGATAAGCACCAAGATTTGCACTTTTTCCACTGCTAAGTGCTAGCTTGATTGTTGGCGAGGCCAGTAACTCTTTTTATACACCGCTCCTGTGTCGTTGTCGCTTCGAATGAAATATGACGATAAACTTGTTTTCGATGTTGTTGCGTGGTTTGTTCTAGCGCAAATTCTGTGTTGCTTGTAGCTGTCTGGATCTGTTTTTCACGCAAAACTAGTTCTTTATAACTAGGTGTTTGATCAAGTAGCTGATTGACCTAGTTGCAGCGATATCTAGACTGTGGAGTTGTATCCACTTTCTGGAGTTCGTATGAAAACCTCTGCAAGTCTGCATAAAAAATCGTTGACGCGTAAGCCCTTGCGTAAGATGGCAATTGCCGTCGGACTGACTTGTATCTGTTCCCTTGCAACGACTGCGTTGTATGCGCAGACTCAGACTGGCAGCGTGCTTCTGGTGGATAAGGCACCGCAAATCGTCGTGATCAGTGGCACGCGCTATGAGCAATTTGTTGAGAACTTGCCCTTGTCGATTGACGTCATTGAACAAAAAGAATTGGAACGTTTGGGGATTGTTGATATTCGCGATCTGGCAAAAAATTTGTCGAATATTGAGGTCAAGCGAGCGCCTGCTCGGTTCACGGTGACGGGTGTCGGTAATGCCACCGGAAGGGATGGAAATGCTGGCTTTAGTATTCGCGGACAAGATGGCAATCGCGTGTTGATGTTGATCGATGGCATGCGCTTGCCGCGTAGTTATATCAATGGCAGCAATGCATTTGGCCGCGATTCAATTGCGATGAATCTGGTACGTCAAGTCGAGATCGTACGTGGCCCAGCTTCTGTTCTTTATGGCTCTGATGGCTTAGCAGGTTTAGTCAATTTTATGAGTTTGGAGCCACAAGATTTTTTACAGGAGAAAAATGCCGCACCCAAGGAATTTGGTGGCAAAGTGGTCGCCGCTTGGAGTGGAGATGATCACAGCCGTCATCTCAATGCGAGCTTAGCAGGGCGCTTGAATCCGCAATGGAGTTGGCTGTTGAGTGTTAACACTGGCAAAGCAAGAGGACTGGAAAATAAGGGCGTCAACGATGCACCAAATATTGATCGTACACGTCCAAATCCGCAGGATGACCAATCACAATCAGTGCTGGCAAAATTGCAGTATCAGCCTGAGGCAGGCCAAAAGCATAGCTTGAGTTTAGAGCACGTAGGAAAAACTTCGGACTTTGAACTTTTATCGAGTCGCGCGAAGTTACCAATGACAACCGCAGCGGCTGTTAAAGGTGAAAGTGTACATAAAGATTTCCAACGCGATCACCTTAGCTTGATCAGTCGTTATGAATTGAAGAACGATTGGATAGATCATCTGCAAAGCCATCTCAGTTATCAAGACAGTAGCGCACAAGATGATGGTGTGACGCATAGAAATACTTTGGCAGATCGCGTACGTAAAGTATCGTATGCAGAGAAAGCGTGGCAATTTAGTTTGCAGGCCGATAAATTATTTAAGATGCCAGGAAATTGGGCGCAACGCCTGAGCTATGGTTTCGATTATTCGCGTATAGATGTCAGTAATTTTTTCGACGGGGTTGATCCAGGAAATGCAGATTTCACGCCACGTAAATATTTCCCAGATACGCGTGATGTAAGTAATGCAGTGTATTTGCAAGATGAAATTTTTTTGGGGAAATGGATTATTACGCCGGGTATTCGATACGATCGATTTGATCTTAAAGTCAAAACACAGTCTGGATTTTTCCCGCCATCCAAGCTCGCCGCGACCTCACTATCTGATTCTGCGGTCGTACCCAAATTGGGGATGCTGTATAAATTTAATCCAAACTGGAATGCGTATGCCAGTTTTGCCGGTGGATTCAGAGCGCCAAACGCGCAGCAAATTAACGGTGTATTTGAAAGCAGTACCGTGCCAGCTGTATTATTAGCAAATCCAAATTTGAAACCTGAAAAGAGTCAACATATCGAGTTGGGGCTGAGGGCTTTATTCCAAGATGTGAATATCGATCTGGCGGTTTTTAGTGGACGTTATCAAGATTTAATTTACGATAAAAAGCCTTTAGGTGGTCGCGGTGTTGCGGGTGATCCCGCTATCTTTCAAACTGTGAATGTCGACAAAGCGAAAATTTCTGGTTTTGAAATACGTGGGCAGGTCCAATGGATGAAAATCGCAGGTGGTGAATTAAGTTCACCATTCGCCTATGGCCAGACCAAAGGCACAGATGAAGTATCGCACGCGCCACTCAGTTCGATTAATCCAGCAAAATTATTTGCAGGCTTGCGTTACACCACAGATCATTGGGATTGGCAATTGAATGCGCGTCATCAGGCCGGTAAAGAAGAAGCTGAATTGAGTAGTCCGTATTTGCCCAAGCCTGCCGTTCCTCCAAGAATACGGCAGTTCTTAGTACCTGCTGCCACCACAATGGATATGCAAGTTCAATGGCGTGTGCAGAAAAATTGGCGCATCAATCTAGGCGTTGATAATATGACGAATAAGAAATATTGGAACTGGACTGATGTGCAAGGTTTGGCTGCGAACTCACTGGTGGTCGATGCTTATACGCAGCCAGGGCGCTACTATCATGCTTCTTTGGTAGTAGGGCTTTAAACTATTTTTTTGAAGTAAAGGTGTTTTAGCGTAGGGTGTGCCATGCGCACCGTACGTGCGGGATTGTTAGCGTCGTAAAATTGCCGGAGGTGCGCGCGGCGCACCCTACTGAAAATGCGGGTTCTCACTCAAAAAATTTTACAGGAATGCTAGCTAACGTTTGACTTGCTGACCTGTTTTCATGTTGATCATTAAGATGGGGTGGTCGGCTCCTGTTGTTGCTGAATGCTGCATTTTCAAATGTAGTATAGAAGTGGATCCCATATCCTCAATGACACTCTCACAGGGGAACACCGGATGATCAAACTGGGTTTCAATAATCTTGCGACGTATATCGAGATTGATGATTTGAAATTTTCCATGTGTATCAGCTCCAGCAAGGTAAGGGCGTTGTGGATCGAGGATGAAGCAATCTAGTGAGGTCGTCAGCAGAGTTTTGCGTGGTGCAAATAGTTGCGTATCGGCGATGCCTTCGCCCATTTGATAGTCATGTACCCATCCTTGATACACTGGCTCCGCTTTCGGGTCATAGCTGAGTTCCCATAGCTCAGCGATATCAGGTAAAACCAGAATAAAACTTTGGCGTCTTGCATGGTGCAAGACAGCGCTTAGTCTAGATGGTTTTCTCTGCTTATCTTGCAAAGTGAGCGTGCGTAGAGATTGTTGTGTGGAACGGTCGATAATACTAAGTTGATGTTTTGTCGGATCTTCGCTTAATTGATATCGCTCGGTTTCAAATCGCAATTGAGTAGTATGGATATCTTGTGCCCGCGTTTTTGTTGATGCATTGAATAGACAAACGCAGCTTATAAACAAAAAGAGAAAAGAAGTTAGGCGATGCACGTTTGTTCCTGAGTTATTCGTTGTGGTTTGTTCTGCTTAAGTGCTACATAAGCGCAATAAACGGCCAGCTGGACCATCAATAAAAACTTCATCTCCATCCCGCAGTTGCGTAGTAATGCCCGGTAGATTGACGATGGTGGGTATGCCCAACTCGCGCGCAACGATTGCGCTGTGCGATAAATAGCCTCCAGTTTCGACGATCATGCCACCAGCTTTTAAAAAAATTGGTAACCAACTTGGATCGGTGCTGAGTGCAACCGCGACATCGCCTTGCTTCAATTTGGCGATGTCTGCTGGAGAATCAATCAGACACGCTTTGCCGCGGTAACTCGCCATACTGACCGCGATCCCTTGCCATTCTTGTGTGGCACCTGTCGGAGTGACATGTGGCGCGGCAGCTTGATAATTGTCTGCTTGCGGCGTCGTGAAGATGCCTTGCGCCGTTTGCAGCACCACATCGCACATGCTCATTGCGTCCCATTGTGCGATTTGCAGTTTGCGATCAGCGATGCGGTGACGCAAGCTTTGTGCAGATAAACTGCCAGAGAAATTGTTAGATAGGTTGCCAGTGCAAGCGGCATCGATTTCGCTATAGTCGAGATGAAAAATATCGGTGCTGTCGAGGATAGTTTGTTGCTGATGTAGGCGACGTCCAATTTCTAGCATTAAGGCTCGTGAGCGCTCCAAAATCAATCCGAAATGACTACGCGCAAATTCACGTTGATTGCATTCCATTTTGGCTTGTTTCTGCATGAATTTGATGATGCTGCGTTGTGCGATACCGCAGCGTTTTCGTAACACCTCCCAGGCCCAGGCGATTTGTTGCGCCTGTCTTTGTTGCAGCGCTAGAGTATCAACTTCTGTCAAATTTAAAATAGCTAGGTGTAGGGGCTCAGCTTGTTCACGCCAACTGGGGCGTGATATATAGGACTCGTAATTACCACGATGTCCGTATTGATCAAGAAAATCGGTATAGGCGGTTTTGAATGCAGACGTACAGTCTTTGAAATTGATAGTTTTTGTGGAGTGACTATCTAAAAAATATAAGGCAGCTGGGTCTTCGGCGGCTAGCTTTGCTAGTCGCATTAAATCATAAGCTTGTTGTGCGCTGACGCTAATTTCACCTTCACTCATCAAAGCCGCGACAACTGACTTCGCTTCCTGACCGCAGAGTTTATCCAGCATTTTTTGCAATTGCATCAAAGTTCCACTTGCCCCTTGCATCAGACACAGGCCTTGATGTTTGAGGTAAGTGTTGCGCGCGCGTTCACGAAGTTCACTTAATAATTCGGTGGTGTCGACTTGGCGTAAATCTTGTTGTCGCCATTGACGACTGAGTGCGGCGATCTGGTTAGCTTCCTGTAAACCACGACGGCGATACTGAGGGAAACGTGTCATTGCTTTGAAAAAATTAGCAGCGATTTTTCCATAGTCATACCAGCGGCGTTGCGGAATTTGTATGGTCGCCTGATGTCCTCCGAAAATAAAATTGACTTCGTCAGGATGCAAATTAAAGTGTTGGTAGATTTCCCATTGAATGATGGAAGCATTCAAATAGACATGTCCATTAAATAGTGCGGCGCGTTGTATGCCTTCGGTAGGCTTTATGCCAACGATTTGCTGTGCCAGTGTGAGCATATGATTGACTGCCACTAACATAGGATCGCGTTCACTTATTTTGATCGCATATGGCAGGATTTCTTTGGTATTTCCATTGGTCCACATTGTGCCTTGCTGCTGGAGCGAAGGATAGGTGTGCAAGCCACGGGCGCTGACTGGTCTTGCTTGCACCAGAAAAAATTCTTGGCCGTCGAACACCCATTCGATATCTAAAAACGGTTGTCCGTAATCAAAAGCCTTGGCGGTATCTGTCGCCAATTGCGCAAGTTGAATCGCCGCCGCATCCGACAGAACTTGTGCTTGACCAGTCTTGTCAATAGACTGAGTTTTTTTTGGAGAGGAGTCGAACATCTCCATGGTTGTTGCGTGGGCGGCGCGTCTACCAGCGATGTGCCAGTCTTGATACGACCAATCATGTTGCACAAGGATGTCTTCACCATTGACTTTTCCTGCAACTAAATCATTGGCTAAACCGTGCACACTGCTGATCAGTAACCGATCTTCGCGCCCATCACGGGGATCGCAAGTGAATATAACGCCAGCGGCAACGCTGTGCACCATGGGCATGATGACCACCGCCATATTTGCGTCAATATGCGGGTATTGAATTTTTTCTCGATAGGCGCAAGCTTGCGGCGTCCATAAGGAAGTGATGACTTGCAAGATGGCTATTTCTAGAGCATCGCTACCAATAACATTGAGTTCGCTGTGATGAATGCCAGCAAAAGAATGTTGTTGTCCGTCTTCACCAATCGCTGATGAGCGCACTGCAAGTGCCTGTTGTTGCCAGTTTTGCGTGGACAAGAAGCTGTGAAGTGTGTCCCGAAAATCTGCCCGCAGGCGTATGTCCATCATTTGTTGCCGCAAGATTTGCAATGCTTGTCCGACGCTTTCCGTATCGCTGCTGTATTGCGTGCAGAGCGTGCAGGCAGCCTCCCATAGTTGTTCAGGAATGAGCGCGCGGCAAATGGTGGACGGAATGACAAAACTAGCAGGGACGGGTAAACCATAACGACTTAATAGTGCTAGTTGGGCGCCTTTTCCGCCAAGTTCAATACTGTTGTCAGGTGTAACTTGGCGACAATCGACGAAACAATCCCTTGTATTCAATGTCGAGAAATTCATGCGCTTACTCCTGTCATGCTTACTCCATGTAAAAAAATCTCTAGCATTTGTTCGTGGCGTTTTCCTAATGATTCTTGTGGGTCTGTCAGCCACGCAATCAGATCCATAGAGCGCATGGCGTAGAGATATGAGGCAAGACGTTCTGGTGAATGTTGATGTGTAATTTCACCTTGCTGTTGGGCTGCAGAAATGATCCAGCACATCGCTTGCATCATATTGCTTTGTTTGTTTTGATGATGTTGACCGGAGGTGTATTGCATCCAGCTTGCATGCTGCATGCGATAACGCAGTAAAGGAGCAAGATAGCTTCGTTTATCGTCTAGATATTCTGCCTCGATGTGAAATAAGTAAGCGAGGCGTTCACGTAAACTGTGGCGTTGCATCAATTGTGTGACGATCAGCTCCTTGCGTGACTGCATTTCGCTTTTGAAGCGATGTTCTAGTAATGCTTCTTTGACTGGGAAGTATTTGTAGAGCGTCGCTTTAGCGATATCGGCTTGTAGGCTAATTGTCTCCATTGTGACGTTCTCGTAGCCATGTTCTTCAAATAGTGCCCACGCGACAGCGGTAATTCTTTCCAGGCTTTGTTCCAATTTGCGTTGCCGACGATCTTCTGATGGCTCATGTGCAGGGATAGGGCGTGTCGTTTGAATTGGCTTATTCATGAAAATCGAGCTTATCAATATGTAGATGATGCATGTATTTGAACGATGTATATATTTGAACGTCGTTCAATTTTATATTGGAAGTCGCTTTTTAGTCAATGATGAACGGCGTTAAAAATATCATCAGAAGTATCATCAAAAAAATTGGCAAAGATGGTTTTTTGTTTTATCGATAAAAAAAGCGTACAGACTTTTAATCTGTACGCTTTTATTTAGGGTTTTTACGGTCGCTAATTCAGCGCCAATACGTATTCCACCATCACCTTGATATCGGCATCGCTGACTGCTTTATTCGGTGACATAGGGATAGGGCCCCAGACACCGCTGCCACCGTCTTTGACTTTTTTCGATAACAGGGCAACCGCATCGGCATTGCCTTTGTACTTTTTCGCTACATCTTTAAAAGCAGGGCCGATGATTTTTTTATCGACGCCATGACAACTCATACAATTGTTTTTCTTGGTGAGGTCAGCGCCCGTATCGGCCATCGCAGGCAAGCTTGCTAAGGCCAATGTACATGTCGCTAACATAGTTGAAAGAGTGAGTTTCATCGTTTTCTCCTTAATACACATCGTGTTGAGTATTGTTGACGTTGAACTTACCCGTTGGCGTAATCAGTTTTGGATCACGTATGACTTTTTTCAATTTACGAGTTTTGTCGTCAACGATCACAATGGCGGATTCTTTGTCTTTGGCGCTCCAGACAGAGAACCAGACTTCATCACCAGCTTGATTGTACTCAGGTTGCACGATACGTTTCGCACCTTCGCCTAATCCGGACCACTCACCAATCGGCAATACTTCAAAGCCTTTGCCGAAATTATTGATATCAAATACCGCGACAGACTGGCTGATTTTTGTATCTGGGTGCAAAGGCGTATCAACCCACAGGTTTTTGGATTTTGGATGGGTTTTGATAAACAAAGAACCACCACCTTGTCCTTTAATCGTATCAACTACTTTCCAAGCTTGGCCCTTGTGTTTAATTGGATCGGTACCAATCATGGAGATGCTTTCGTCACCAAGATGGCTAGTTGCCCACACTGGTCCAAACTTAGGATGGACGAAGTTAGCACCACGGCCTGGATGCGGTGTTTTGCCCACATCAACAATCGCTGCCATCTTGTCTTCTTTGGTATCAACGACCGCGATCTTATTCGAGGCATTCGCCGCGACTAAGAAGTAACGACCAGTCGAATCAAAGCCACCGTCATGCAAGAACTTCGCCGCATCCAAAGTCGTGACTTTCAGATTGTTCAAGTCAGAATAATTGACCATCATAATCTTGCCAGTTTCTTTCGCGGTGATCACAAATTCAGGATGATAGTGTGATGCGACAATCGACGCGACGCGTGGTTCTGGATGATATTCGTTGTCGACTGCCATTCCACGTGTAGAGACGATTTTCAATGGTTTCAATGAATCGCCTTCCATCATCACATATTGTGGCGGCCAATAAGAACCTGCTACCGCAAACTTATCTTCATAACCTTTGAACTTGGAAGTTTCAACTGAACGCGCCTCCAGACCGACTTTGATTTCAGCGACGTTATCTGGTTTTTCCATCCACAAGTCGATCAAATTCAAACGCGCATCGCGACCGATCACGTACAGATAACGACCAGATGCCGAGATGCGGGAAATATGTACGGCATAACCAGTTTTAACGATGTTGATGATCTTCTTGGTATCGCCATCGATCAGCGCTACTTCACCAGAATCACGCAACGTCGTTGAGAAGATATTGGCGATGTTGTACTTATTCATCTTCTTAGTTGGGCGCTTAGCAGGTGGGATGATGTCCTTCCAGGTCGCCAACATTTCTTTCATACCGAACTCTGGTGGAGTTGGTGGTTCTTGTTGAATATAGCGTGCCATCAGATCGACTTCTTTATCCGTCAGATCACCGGAAGTACCCCAGTTAGGCATACCGGCAGGTGAGCCATACGCGATAAAGATTTTTAGATAATCTGTACCTTTGTCCAAAGTAATGTCTGGTGTTAAAGCCTTACCTGTCGCACCTTTGCGCAATACGCCGTGGCAACCAGCACAGCGTTGGAAATAGATTTGTTTGCCAGCTTCAAACTCGGCTTGTGTCATCGCCGGTGCTTTGGGATTGATGTTTTGGTGCATGGCTTCGCTAGCTAACGGCGATCCACCTGCCTGATATTTCAATTCTGCAGCGGCATGGGTTTTTTCATCTTTCTTCTCTTGCGCATAAGCGAAGCCGAAAGTGAGTGGCAAACACGCAATCGCTGCGACCAAAGGACGCAACATAGGCATTCTGTGTTTGAGTAAAGTGATTGACTTCATTTTAGGTCCTCTTCTTTTAATGAAATTACGATTGCATTTCGATGAAAATTTATTGCTGTATCAATGTTGCGTATTCATTCTTTTCACTGAGCTCGTTGCACTTTTGTGCAGTGCGGACAATGTCAGGCTACGCCCCTGCTTTTCGTAAATCATTGATCGTCATCAAGAAAGAATTTGAAACGAGGAAAGTCTGCGATAGATCAAACGTGGGATGAGATTTGTGGAAATTTTTAGAAAAAAGAGAGGTAAAAAACAACGCGGATTTATCGTGCCGACGTATCACATTGAAGAATTGAGATAGTAGTTTCTGAATGGAGTGGGATGTCTTTACTACGCTTGTTTCATCCGTCGTCAGCATCAAGTTTTCAAATTGCGCCATGGCCAGTCGGCCATGGCAGTACAAGAAGATGAGCTTTAATTTAGTTGACGTAAACGGTGTATGGCAAGTGATAGCCAAAATTCGCTACCATAACTGAGACACAAATTACGTGCGTATTGGTGCCAGCCCGGATGAGTTGCTTGCAAATGTAGCACCTCAAGATATTCTCGTTCTACAACAAAATATTGACGACGATAGGGTAATAAAAAACTCTGGGGATGCTTGGTAAGGTAGTCGCATGCCTCTTGATAATCGGCAAACCAGTGATTCGTGAAACCCATATCCTGATGCCAAAAATCACCGAAATCATCATCAGGTATAGCTGCGCCCGAAAACACGTGATGGACGTGCTGCCAATCATGGAAACCAACTTGTGCTGCGACCAAGTTCAAGCAATGCTTATGTTGCCATTGAGCTGGAATGGTCCATTGACGTTTACGGCTTAACTTCTCTACTAAAGCCAAACTAGCGGGATCGGCAAGATTCAGTTTTTTGTGTAAAAAAGATGCCCTGATTTTGAGTTCGTTTAATACGATATTCATGAACGTTCTCCCATGAATGGGAAGGCGCTTAATGTGGGACTAGGTATAAATAAGCTTGTAAATAAAATTGAAAATGACATGATCAATCTCCGTCTCGTTTATTGACGGCCCGCTGACGTCAAACGAAATGGTGAAATCACATCAAAAGAAGGATTGAGGGTGAACGCGTCTTGTGCGGGAGGGCGCCCCTTCGCACCCTGGCGCGGATTGTAGAGCGATTCTTTCTCTGGTGTCAAATGATTTGCATTAGCTTTGCTGTGTCAGTTGCGCATACAAACGCGGCAATAATTGCGGTAGTTCCGCCGCATCTTTGACGACGATATAGCCCTTTGCGCCGAATAAATGCGGCAAGTAATCTTCGGCCTTTTCATCGATCGTGACGCAAAAGGGAATCAATCCTAATTGTCGCGCTGCGTGGACAGCAACGCGCGTGTCTTCGATGCCATAACGACCTTCATACTGATCGAGGTCGTTGGGTTTGCCATCGGTGAGGATTAAGAGTAAGCGACGGGCATTTTTTTGTTGTTGCAAAATAGCCGACGCGTGCCGAATCGCGGCACCCATGCGCGTGTAGAAACCGGGTTTAATTTCCGCCAAGCGCCCGCGTATTTGATCGCTATATTGTTCGTCAAAGCCTTTGAGGATATGAAAGCGTACATTGTCACGTCGTACCGAAGAAAAACCGTATAAGGCGAAACGGTCACGGGTGGCGGCCAAGGCTTCACACAGCAAATACAAACTATCACGTATCACGTCAATCACGCGTGCTTGATTATTCACCCAGGTGTCGGTGGACACGGATAAATCTGCGAGTAAGAGACAAGCCAGATCACGGCTTTGCTGACGATTGTCCAGGTACAAGCCGGGGCTGGCAACCGCTAGTCCGTGATTGTTTGCACCAGCCCGTTCCGCACTAAAGCGTACGCAAGCATCGATATCAATATCATCGCCACTTAATTGTCCACGCAGGCGTTGGCGCTCTGGTGTCAAACTTTGAAATTGCTGACGTAATCGCTTGGCGGTAGCACGTAGATGGACGGGTAGGACTTGTGCTACGGCATCGCGTGCTAACAGCATTTGTATGCACGCATGGTTTTCTAAGAGCTGCTGCTTTTTGTAATGCCATTCTGGGTACAAGATGCCATCGGCGAGTAATAGATCATCATCGGCTTCGGCAGGTAAATCGAGATCGAAGCGTACGCGGCTGGCAGTGCTTTTGCCATCATTTGCCACGCTTAAAACGTCAAAATCATTCGCTGCTCTTTGCGCATCGGGATTGTCGTCTTCATCCAAGGGGCGATTCACTTTCACATATTCTGCCCAGGAAAACAGACTCTCGGCTCGGAATAGCAACATGAACGGGCTAGGATTGTCGGGCATGTCAGTGCGCTCTGCCATGCGCTTGCGTTGCTCGGTGTCGCTTTGTGCTGCGCTGCCTTGCGCTTGTTCCGGCGTGAGCTTGCTGGCGGGTTTGCTGCTTTTGTTGTTGGCGTTGGCGCGCGGATGTAACCATAGTGCGACTGGAACGACGCTGAATTCTTTGCGCCCGACCTTTTTTAATTCGTTTGGTACACTTCCTGGTTCTAACAAGGCTTGGCGAATGCGTAATTCGTTTTCCGCTTCTTGCTTTTTCAATGTTGTTGGATCAGGGCGACGTGCGAGTGTCGCTTGCACCAAACGGGCATAGCGTTCTTGCAAAGAGGGGAAAGCGTTTAGTAGTGCCAGGGTTGCGGATTGATTGCGTTGTAAGTAGGGAGCATCGGGATTGACATCATGCGCGACTAAGGCCAGCAGCCATAAATACAATTCACGATTGAGTTCGCTTTCAGGGAAATAATCGATGTAGGCAGGCAGGTGCAAAGTCGTTTCATCTGCCCAGGTCAATTCGGTTTTTTCGCCGATACCGGCAATCCGTTCTAACCAACGACGACGGGCACCGTGCGTGCTGGCAGAACCCGATTGCAAATTGATGCCGGGATCACCGCCAAGTGCACGGAAAAAGGTCGCAGCAATGTTTTTCATCTGCGCTAATTCCACCCGGGCTTCTGGGTAACCTTGATATGCGACTCGAGTGATCAATCTATCCCATAGGCCGCCTATGTATTCTTCCATTTTGCTACTTTCTTATTTGAAGATCTTTCACCTTTTGTAGGGCGGGTGCAACCCGCGCGGCTCATAGGTCGGACTTGGTTGTTCGACGGCTTGGCGGCGCGGGTTGCATCCGCCCTACAAATGCAATGTATTGTCCGCGTTGCTGTGGACTAGGATTGAATTTTGTTCTTCGTATTATGGATCGGTATTGAATTATTCTTTTCCAACTTAATTTGAATAACACGTGCCGTGCTGCCGTTTAATGCCGCTTCCGATTCTGCATAGGCTTGATTCACCCATTCGAGTAAATTGCCTTGCGGATTGTCGCTTTGTGTTTGCGTACAGGCATCGGTGCATTGACCACATTGCACACATGCGAACATCATGCGTTTCACATTGCGCGGATTGAGACGCATAGGGCAAACGTGATCGCAGGCCGAGTAGCAGGTCGAACAGTCTTTGGCGCGTTCTCGCTGAAATCCGATCACCATCGCCTTGTCATTCGACATCCAAGCCAAGCTTTGGAATAGACCGAGGGCACAGGCATAGCGGCAAAACAGGTGGCGCGCAAACATAAATTCGACAAAGAAAGCGATGCTGCCCGCGATCAGAAATATGCTTTGATTGCGCGTTAAAGTACCGTGCCAGATATTGCCGTAGATTTCTGCTGGTGGTAGTAGATACGTCAGCAACACGGTCGCCCAAGTGATCGCGCAAATGATGACAAGTGGGATCACGCCGAACCACCAGATGGCATCGAGTTTGGTTTCGCTGCCATCAGGATTACGGGTTGGCAGAGCTTCTTTATCCCATAAACTTTGCTTGCCGATGGCGCGGCGCAAAGTTTGATTGATGGTTTCGACAATAGAAAAATGCGGGCACAGCCAGCCACAATAAATCCGCCCCCATTTCCAGGCGACATAAATCACCGTTGCTGCGACCAGAATTAAGGGCAAGATCGCGTGCAGAAAAATGGCTTTGGCGGCTTGTCCTGCGGTATCTTTGCCAGCAACAAAATCGTTCAGACCTAAAGTCCAATCCATGCCGAAGATGATGAAGTGCTTGAGATTGAGATCTAACCGAAAGATGTCAAATATCGGCGCAATGACGAATAGCAAAAAGAAGCCGACTTGTGTCAAGCGCCGCCATTGTTGGACGGGTACGCCCCATAAACCTGAGTGTGTTTTTACTTGCATGCTGAAGCTCGTTTAAGCTATTTCTCCGCCTTGACTCGCAGATCGTCCTATCAGCGGATAGAAATACAATTTGCCAGACAATGCCTTGGTTAGCGCAAAGACCCCGAACAAGATGAAGACTGAATGCACACATAAGACGTATAAAATTAAAATCATCCACGTACCCACATGCTGCCAATCGCCAAAAAGCAAAATGCCAGCGCTGACTAAGATCAGCATAAAACCAGCACAAATACTGGCGCGCATCGCTTGGATTAGATGGCATTGCACCAGCGTCGAGACGTTGTGCCGCTGCTTTTGATAAAGTACCAGCAGCAATACGAAGGCGGCAAACGGCAGCAGCAAAATGTTCAACAAATATAGTGTTGCTGCGGTGCTTGCGATTTGAATTTCTTCCTTCGTGGGTTCTAGAATTTTCATGGCGTTTTGCCTGATGATTTGCTACTACTGAAGTGCAATTTAACGACTTCCATTAAAGCTGCGATCGTGTCAAGATCGTCAGTCAAAGGCTCGACCAGTGCGGCGGCGCAGGCTTCTACCACCGGGCAGCCAGCGGCAATTAAATTCGCGGCATAGACCAGTAAGCGGGTTGAGGCGGCTTCATCTAAATCATGTTGCTTAAGCTGACGGAAACGCCGTGCAATATCGACCAAGCGGGTTGCCAATGCCAAATCGATGCCTGCCTCTTTCATCAAAATGCTTTGTTCTAATTCGGCATTGGGATAATCAAACTGTATTGCCAAAAAGCGTTGACGGGTTGATGGTTTGAGATTCTTCAATAAATTTTGATAGCCAGGGTTATACGACACGACCAACATAAATTCATTCGGGGCAGCGAGTTCTTCGCCTGTGCGTTCAATCGGCAGAATGCGTCGGTCATCGGTGAGTGGATGCAATACCACGGTGGTGTCTTTGCGCGCTTCGACGATTTCATCCAGATAGCAAATGCCGCCCTGACGCACGGCACGCGTGAGTGGGCCATCTGACCACAGAGTTTCACCATCACCAATTAAATGACGACCAACCAGATCCGCTGCAGTCAGATCATCATGACAAGCGACGGTAATTAAAGGGCGTGCCAATTTCGCTGCCATGTGGGCGACGAATCGAGTCTTGCCACAGCCCGTCGGGCCTTTGATCAACAATGGTAATTGGCGTTGATAAGCGAGTTCAAACAAGGCGCACTCATTCGCAATCGGTTGATAAAACGGTATTTCCGTTTGCGCTGGAGTGGGTGCGAGAAATGTCTGATGACTTAAATCGTTCATGAAAAACTTTCCTAATATAGGACTTACGCAAAACAGACGCTAGCGTCGTTGTTGTCGCCTCGCCGTACAGTCGTACTGTCTTCGGCGACACGCCCCCGACTATGGCATTCGAGGGCAGGCTCTAGCTAGCGCAATTTTGCGTAAGTCCTAATAACATCGATGCTCAAAACTAAAAACGCCCGACGATGTTTTGTCGGGCGTTGTTCTGCTTATGAAGCCTGAGATGGATTCTCGGCTTTATCTCCACTAACAAAGAAGCTAAAGATATATAAACCCAATCCAATCATAAACACGACGCCAGAAGCTAAGCGCAACCAATAGAAAATCGCGATCTGATCTTGTGTTGCCATGAAACTGAGCGGCGCCGTTGCAACGCGTTGCAGCCAAACTTGCAAGACCCCGGCAGCGGTCAAGAACAAGGTAATAAATACCATGGAAACCGTCATCAGCCAGAACGACCACATCTCAACGACTTGCGCCTTATTGCTATTGGCTTGACGTCCGTGCATCAGCGGCATGGTGTAGCTGATCATCGTCATGACCACCATCGCATATGCACCGTAGAAAGCCATGTGGCCATGTGCTGCGGTAATTTGCGTACCGTGCGTGTAGTAATTCACTGGCGACAAAGTATGTAAGAAGCCCCAAACACCTGCACCCAAGAAAGCCATCACGCCTGTACCTAAAGCCCACAATACTGCGGCACGGTTTGGATGATCACGACGGCGACGATTCACCATATTGAATGCAAATACCGTCATCATGAAAAATGGAATCGGTTCTAAGGCGGAGAAAATACTACCCCACCATTGCCAGTATTCAGGTGCACCAATCCAGAAATAATGGTGACCCGTACCGATAATGCCAGTGATTAAAGACATCGCAATAATCGAGTACAACCATTTTTCGATCACTTCACGATCAACGCCAGTAACTTTAATCAAGACAAAAGCCAACATCGCGCCAAGGATCAATTCCCAAACGCCTTCTACCCACAAATGCACAACCCACCACCAGTAGAATTTATCTTTCACCAGATTGCTAGGATTGTAGAAAGAGAATAAGAAGAAAATCGCCAAGCCCCACAAACCAGCCAGCATCACTAGACTAATACTAGTTTTGCGACCGCGTAAAACGGTCATAGAAATATTAAATAAGAACACCAGCGCGACAATCACGATGCCAACTTTGGTCGGTAAAGGTTGCTCGAGGAATTCACGTCCCATGGTTTCGAGTAGGTCATTGCCGGTCAATCGGGCGAGTGATGCGTAAGGTACCGCCAGATAACCAACGACAGTCAAAGCACCTGCGACCAGAAATACCCAGAACATCAACATTGCCAGTTTTGGGCTGTGTAGTTCACGTTCTGATTCTTCAGGGATCAGGTAATACGCTGCGCCCATAAATCCAAACAGTAACCAAACGATCAGCAAGTTGGTATGCACCATCCTTGCCACATTAAATGGAATGAGAGGAAACAAGAAGTCACCAATCAGATATTGCAAACCCATGATCAGACCAAACAGAATTTGGCCAACGAACAGGGCAATTGCCGCGATAAAGTAGGGCTTCGCGACGGCCTGTGATTTGTATTGCATAAAATTCTCCACGAATCGTTGAAAGGTGTCGCGCTCTTAGCCTTCGATATTTGGCGGCCAGTTATTGGTATTGATCTCTGAGCTATATTTCAGAAACTCGACCAGATCGTTCATTTCTTTTTCATTCAAATTGAACTGCGGCATCTGACGACGACCAGGTGCGCCAGTTGGCTGTGCTGCCATCCAAGCTTTAATAAATTCTGGACCGCGGCGTTTGTAAACATTGCCGAGTTCAGGCGCAAAATACGCACCTTCGCCAAGCAAAGTGTGGCAACCGATGCAGTTACGGGTTTCCCAAATCTTCTTGCCACGTATGGCAGATTCAGTCAGGTTGGCACTGTTATCACGCTTGGGTAGCGTATTCATCGTATCGAATGTGAGTCCGAGAAATAACAGGAAGAAAAATACAGAGCCGCCATAAAAAATATTTCTGGCGGTTGACTTGGTGAACGATGAGTTCATGTCGTTTAACCCCTAGTGAATGTAAATCATAAAAAGCGCTGACTTTTCTGAGGGATTTGTCATTGCTAATTGATGTTGTGGATGTTATTTCCCCACGTCACTGAGTGTAGGTGGCTAAGGATTTGCTTTCCTTGACTGCGGTCAATTTTGGAAAGATGGCAACAGAATCGCGGTGAATAAACGCTGTGTTTTCAAGCATGCTTTGAGGCGCATCAAAGCTGATAAAGATTTATGGATAAGCACATTTTTTTCAAGGATATTGATGAATAGCCCGTGATTGAAGAAGCGGACAAATGATGCAAACTATTTGTTCTTTCAAGGGCTTTGAAATTTATCAGTAGCACTTCTGTAATGAATTTATAATGTTGATTTTTATAAGGGATACTTTATGGCGATCTATTTAGCGCGTTTGATGACACTGTTGACGCTCGTTCTTTCTATCGGCAATGCGTATGCCGTTGATAAAAATATTGAAGCGAATGTCGGCGGTACACGTATTGCTATCCCTGAGCCAAAGAATTATTCAGATCCCTCGCCGATGATCCCGAGTGTGCGCAAGTTTGGCGAGAACATGACGGCTTCGACAAATCGACTGCTTGGTTTTTTTATGAGTGATGACGATGTTAAGGCTTTACTGGCACAAACCGCGCCGCAATTGCACCGCTACTTCATGGTGCAAACTTTGCGAGCCACCGAAGATACCCTCATGACTGCGCAAGAATTTTCTGTGGTGCGAGATCAGTTGAAGAATCAATACAAGAAATTGTTCGACGACCATGCCGCACTGATGCAGTCAGAGATTAATCGCGCAGTTGATCGTATAACAAAAGATGGTAAAACTAATCAGGCAACAGATCTTAATTTGAAATTAGGAGAGATGAAGGTTCTTGAAGTATTGAGTGATGATCGCTATGTTTCCTTGGTCGCAAAAACCTTGGTGCAGGCAACGGTGAATGGCGAAATCAAACAGATTCCTATGGCCTTGGGTATGACGAGCACAATGGTCAAGGGCAAGGTTATTTACTTCTTCTCTTATGCAAGATTCAATTCCGATGAAGATATTCACTGGATCAAAGCGCAGGTCACCGCGTGGATACCTTTACTGTTTGCAGCGAATAAGTCCGAGTGATACATTCACTGAGTAGGTAAGAAGATCGTAAGCAAAGATATCGATGAATAAAAAACGCAGGTTCCATGAAGTATTCATAAATCCTGCTGAAATTTGAGATGCGCTTACCAACGTAATTTTGCCCAAGCCGCTTGTTGTACTGGATTGAGAAAAGTCCAGGCAACAAAGCGGCTTTGTTTTTGGCCTTGTTGCATGTCTATCGTTTTGCTTGCTTGAACTTTTGCCTGCTTTAATGCAGTCTTGATCGCTGGTAAGTTACTCGCTTTTGATACTAGGCTAGTAAACCAAAAACAGCGGCTTGAAAATGCCTCGCTCTCTTTAATCATATTTTGAATAAAGGAGAGTTCTCCTCCATCGCACCATAATTCGGCATCTTGCCCACCAAAATTGAGCTTATTCAATTGTTGTGATTGTCCGAGATTACTCCACTTTCTTTGCGTACCTTCCTGAGCATCGGCAAGAGAGTGATGAAAGGGTGGGTTACACATACTGAAATCAAACCACTCGTCATCGAGAAGCACGTTGCGAAAGTAAGCGCTGCGGTCTGTTTGTAAACGTGTTTGGATCTTGTCGCTTAGCTGTGGATTAGCGAGCAAAATCTGATCGAGGTTAGCGATGGCATTTGGATTAATATCGCTTGCAATAAATCGCCATTGATAACTTGCGGCACCGATTAAGGGATAAATACCATTCGCTCCAGTGCCAATATCAAGCGCTTGTATATTGGCCTTTTTAGGCATTTTTCCATGATTGCTGCTGGCTAATAAGTCAGCCAGATTATGAATATAATCAGCACGACCTGGCACTGGTGGACATAGATAGTCATCGGGGATATTCCAGGAATTGACAGCATATTGAAGTTGAAGCAGTGCACGATTCAAGGCTTTGACTGCTTTCTCGTCAGCAAAGTCTATGCTTATTTCCCCAAACGTATTGGCGCGAATAAAGCGCGCCAGATTTTCTTCTTGAGGAGTCTTGTCGGCTTGAACTAATTTTTCAAAATCGTATTTGCCTTGATGCAGGTTGCGTGGATGAAATGGCGAGCTTGTCGAAGACGAGCTAAGTTCAGCGCTCTTCTTTGATGGTGGTTTCTGCACAGATTTATTTTGGCTAGAACGGGAAGTCATGGCGAATTCTCATAGGACGATAAAGCGAAGCGGCAAGTGACTTTAATAAAAACAAAAACGCCCGCGCGATGCGGGCGTTTTTGTTTGGGATTTGGGTAGTAAGATTTACGACCCAAGCATTGCCCAAAGCAATATGGAAATCAGATCCGATTAGGACAGATGACCAGAAATGAGTTTCGTCATTTCAAACATGGAGACTTGTTTCTTGCCACCGAAAACGGCTTTCAATTTGTCATCCGCATTGATATTGCGTTTGTTTGCTTCGTCTTGCAGCTTGTGCTTCTTGATGTATTCCCAGATTTTTTTTGTTACTTCAGTACGTGGCATTGGTGCTGCGCCAATTACGGCTGCCAATACTGGAGACAAAGTCATAGGCTTCATGAAAGCTGCATTTGGCTTACGTGGTGCTGCCGCTGGCTTAGCTGCTGCTTTTGCTACTGGTTTTTTTGCTGCTGCTGGTTTCGCTGCTGCTTTCGCGGCAGGCTTAGCTGCTGCTTTTTTTGGTGCTGTTGCCATATTGAGGCTCCTTCACAATTGTCTTGGAAAATGCGCCATTTCACGCAGTGCTTATAGTGGTGCCGATTACAGAGCGATGCAAGTGTTTTTTTTTGCTTTTTGCGAAAAAAGTGTGAGAAATCATGCGAGACGTGGTTTTCAGAGGGAAAAATGTCGTTTTTCCTCTGCAGAGTGGGGCAAATGATGGGTTTGTTGTGGATGAAAATGGGTCTTGAAAAACCTAAAATCAAAACTTCTCAACGTAGAGACATTGAGATATTGAGGAAAAACAGGAGGGGGATTTAGGTGGGAAATGCGCTGGTGTTTAAAGCGGAATTTGGAGATGGAAATGGAAGTCGAGGGTGATTTGCTTGCAGAATTTTAATGGTGGGGAAGGGCTTACGTAAAACCTATGCTGACGCATACTGCGTATTTTTTGTACGGTGTGCCGAGCGTACCAAAGTTTCGGATTATGTGTGCGGTGCGCACGGTGCACCCTACTGAAGTGCTTAAGTTATTTAAGCGATGTTGCGCTTCACTTCGTTCCGCACCAACCTACGATTCTGGAAAACCCAACAAAGCTGGTTTGGTTTTATTCAAAAAAAAGCAAAGCGATTTGCTTGCAGAAATTCAATTATAGGGATGTCGCGCTAGGCGCCAAGCACAGCAATACATTGGTATTGCGAGGATGTCGATAAGTTGATTGGGAATCAGGGGTAAATAGGCGGCTTTAGAAATTCAATTATGGGGATGCAGTGCAAGGCGCGGCCCGCAAGCAATACATAAGTATTGCGAGGAGGCGCAACGCCGCAATGCGCCCCAGAATTGGATTTATATGGCGCCTATCGCATCATGCCTTTTAAGCCCCGCATCATTTTCATCATGCCACCACCCTTGAGTTTTTTCATCATGCTTTGCATTTGGTCAAACTGCGCCAGCATACGATTGACTTCTTGTATCTGCACGCCAGCACCAGTGGCGATACGGCGTTTGCGTGAGGCTTTGATCAGATCTGGTTTTGCGCGTTCTAATGGTGTCATGGAATTGATAATGCCTTCCATGCGACGCATTTGTTTTTCCGCGTTATCCATATTGGCGCCACTGGCGGCTTGTTGGAATTGCGCTGGTAATTTATCCATTAAACTCGATAAGCTACCCATGTTCTTCATTTGGCCTAATTGCATTTTGAAGTCATTCATGTCGAACTTACCGCCGACCTTGATCTTCTCTGCCAGGCCTTTGGCCGCTTCGACATCCATACCTTTTTGGGCGGATTCGACCAAGGCCAGAATATCGCCCATGCCGAGAATACGATTTGCCATGCGGGTGGCGTCGAAGGCTTCGAGTCCGTCCAGCTTTTCAGAAACACCGGCAAACTTAATCGGCTTACCAGTCACATGACGCACGGACAATGCCGCACCGCCGCGTGAGTCACCATCGAGTTTAGTAAGAACTACACCGGTTAAAGGCAGTGCATCGTTAAAAGCTTTTGCTGTGTTGACCGCATCTTGACCCAGCATCGCATCGACCACGAACAAGGTTTCGATAGGTTTCACCGCTGCATGCACGGCAGCGATTTCTTGCATCATGGCTTCATCGATACCGAGACGACCTGCGGTATCGATAATCAAGACTTCATGATGATGTTTCTTCGCCCAATCGAGCGCAGCTAAAGCGATATCGACGGGTTTGTCATTGATGGTGGTCGGGAAGAAATCGGCACCTGCTTGTGCAGTGACAGTTTCTAACTGACCAATCGCCGCTGGACGATAGACGTCGGCGGAGACGGTTAAGACTTTTTTCTTTTTCTTTTCGCGCAGATATAAAGCGAGCTTACCAACGGTCGTGGTTTTACCCGCACCTTGCAGGCCTGCCATCAAAATAATTGCTGGCGGTTGGGTGGCAAAATTCAGTTCAGAAGCGCCTTCACCTAGATCTGCACCAATCAGTGATGCCAGTTCTTTTTGTACGACACCGACCAAGGCTTGTCCTGGGGTTAAAGAACCGATGACATCTTCACCCATCGCTTTTTCTTTGACGCGGGCGATCAATTCACGCACGGCAGGCAAGGCAACGTCGGCTTCTAATAAAGCCATACGTACTTCGCGCAGCATTTCGGCGGTATTCGATTCAGTTAAACGCGCTTCGCCGCGCATGGTCTTAACGACTTTGGCGAGACGCTGGGTCAGATTGTCGAGCATAGTAAACCTTCTATTTGTCTTCTACTTGATAACAACAGTGATGCAGAGTTGCGGCACCATGGAATTTTTTGCAACCGGATTAGCAAGTGCTACACCGATTTAGATCAGCCCGTATTTTACTCGAAACGAGGGCATTTCCTTAGATGTCTAGCGGGTTTTATGGGTATATCCTCGGCATTCATGGTGTTTGTGTAAATAAAAAAGCCACGTTGAACTTAATCAACGTGGCTAATTTACTGATTAAATTTGAGCAGCTTATTCCGCGCCCATTTCTTTCAACAAGTTATCTGCTTTATCAACATGTTTCATCTGCCACAACATGTAGCGCAAATCGACTTGAATAGAGCGGCTAGACGCTTTGTTGTAATCCCAGTCAGCAATGATGGAATCTAAAGTGCCGTCAAATGCCAAGCCAATGAATTCGCCTTTGGAGTTCAAAGCCGCTGAACCTGAATTGCCGCCAGTGATATCCAAAGTCGCTAAGTAATTGACTGGAACTGTCTTCAACATCGGGTCAACATATTTACCGAAGTCTTTGGCCTTGATTGCTGCTAACTGATTGGCTGGCGCATTGAATTCGCCAGTGCCAGTTGCTTTTGCTGTGATACCTTTGACTGTCGTAAATGCAGTCCAAGTCGTGCCATCCGCACCAAATGGACGGCTTGCGACTTTACCGAACGTCACACGCAAAGTGCTGTTGGCATCTGGATAAACCGCTTGGCCTTTGCTATTCATGTAAGCGATTTTTGCTTTCATGTAGCTAGCGTAGGCTTTTTGAGAATTACCCGCGGATTCCAAATCAGCTGCTTCACGCTTCATGCTCTCGTCGTACATCGCTACAGCTGCCTTGATGAAGCTATCGTTGCTTGCTTTGAATTCGTCAACAGATTTATTCAACCAAGCTGAGCGAACCGCTTTGTCACCAAATTGGCTACCAGCATAGATTTGATCCAGCAAGGCTTTTAATTGATCTTTGCTCATGCCGTCTTTAATGCCCATCGCATTATCAAAGTTGGCATTGCGCTCAGCCGCTGGTGCTGCTGCGTACTTGACTAAGCTGTTTAACACCAAAGCTTTATCGACTTTCTCATCGTAGCTACGTTCTACGCCATCAACCGTGGCTTTGAAGCGTGGCAGATCACGATTTTGGAAACCAGCACGACGTTCTGCATCTGGTTTGGTTTTTTCATGCGCCAAGCGATACAAAGTACGTGCAGTGGATAAGAAGCGAGGAGAGGAAGACGCTAAATAAGATTCTTTCTTCGCTGTCGCATCGCGTTTTGCGTAGATTTCTTCAATCTTCTCGATATCGGCTGCATATTCTGCTTTGGTCTTAGGATTGGAATTGACCCAAGCTTTCAAATCAGCGTGTTCTTTGGTTTTGCGTTCCAAAATATCGCTACCTGCATAGCTATCCAACATACCTTGACGGTTTTTGTAATAGTTATTGATGCCTGCAACCATGCCTGCATATTTCAGGCTTGCGTCTTTATTGTCTTTGGTTTCCGCAGCGATAATCGCTAATGTTTCCGCAGAATTTTTGACGAAATTGGGATATTCGAAATCAAAAGTGTAAGAAATTTCTGTTGGCAAACGATGACGATTAGTACGGCCAGGATAGCCCAATACCATGACGAAATCGCCTTCTTTCAAGCCATCTTTTGCTAATTTCAATACGTGCTTAGGAACGTAAGGGACATTGTCTTTGCTAAATTCTGCTGGCTTGCCGTCTTTGCTGACGTAAGCGCGGTAGAAGCCGTAATCACCAGTGTGACGTGGCCACATCCAGTTATCGGTGTCACCACCAAATTTACCAACGCCTTCGGCTGGTGCGTGTACCAAACGTACGTCTTTAATTTCCATCTGTTTAATCAGATAGAATTCCAAGCCACCGTAAAAAGTAGGAATGCTGCAACGATAGCCAGCTTCTTTTTCACAAGCAGCGACCATGGTTTTTTGATTTTTTTCAATCGCGTCAACGCGTGCTTTGCCAACCAGTTTGGCGACGTCTGCGGTGATCACTTTATCGCTAACATTGGTCACTTCTGTCGTGACGAAAATGCGTGAGCCTGGACCAGCTGGTAATTCTTCTGCCAAAGTTTTTGCAAGGAAACCATTCGCCAGCAAGTCACGTTCTGGTGTTGAATTGCGTGCCACGCTGTCATAGACGCAGTGGTGATTGGTTGCAACCAAGCCTTGAGGGGAAACAAATGAAGCAGAGCAACCACCCAAGCTGACAATCGCACCCATAGGGAATTCGGTCAACTTAGTTAAGGATTTTGGATCTAATTTAAGACCCGCTGCTTTGAGTTGTTTAGTTATTTGTGGTAACTGTTGCGGCATCCACATACCTTCATCGGCTTGCGCAAAGCCGCCGGTGAGAGTGAGTGCGGCTAAAGCGAAAAGTGATTTTTTCATTTTAATTCCTGCAAAAAAGGCTACATGTTTTTAAACTACCCATTATATCCAAGGCTATCTTTACTTTACAGCCCGGTTCTTGAGTGCTTCGCAGTATCTAGAAGCGATCTTTCTTAGTCAAGTGAATCCGACAAGCTTTTTGCAGTTAGAACCAAGCATGTTGTAATTGCAGCTGATATAGTTTCCGTAAAGGATGTTTTAGCCTTTATGCTTGAAGACGTTTGGTACTTATTTGCGTTAATCATTGCGGTAATTGGTTTGATTTAATTTGATTTAGGTGGCTTGAAGCAGGTTTGATGAACTCTTTGCGATGGCGCAAAGTCGAAGATCGTCATTGCGACAAACTCGCTAGTTCATCAGACACCAAGCTGCCAAACGGGAAAAGCGAAGAATGTGCCTTAGCAATCAGGAAAAAAATAAGCTCAACATAGTGTAAACTTCAGTCATGCTAATTTATTTATCTATCGCGGCAGCGCTCTTATATGTGATCTGCCCATTTATTCCCGATCGTCGTAAAGCGTTGGCGATGTCCTTAACCGTACTAGCCTGGTGTGTGCATGGTTTAGCTTTGGGTATGAGTATCTATGCCGAAAATGCTTTACGAATCGGCTTTGCCATTATGTGGTCTGCGGCAATTTGGGTCTCGATCTTAGTTTATTTAGTCGAGAATCGGAATTTTTCTTTAGATGGTTTGCGTGTTCTGATTTTGCCACAGGCAGCGATTACCGCATTATTACCACTTCTATTTCCTGGTAGCTTGGTTCATTTAGGGAACAAGCCTTCGATGTTTCCCTGGCATGTCGGGGTCGCTTTGTTAGCCTATAGCACCTTAACTATCGCTGCTTTCCATGCATTGATTATGTATGTTCAAGATCTGCACCTTCATCGTATGCGTGGTAAGCCTGTGCAATCTTGGTTGGAAAAGGCGCTTGATCGTTTACCCGCGCTATTGAAAATGGAACATATCTTATTTCTGCTGGTAACTTTGGGCTTTATTTTGCTCAGCTTGACTGTGCTTTCCGGAGTGATTTTTTCTGAACAATTTCTTGGCGTGGCATTTAAATGGGATCACAAAACAGTCTTGTCGCTACTGTCCTGGTTGCTGTTTGCGGTTTTGTTAGTGGGACGTCAATGGCGAGGGTGGCGTGGCAAAGCAGTGTTGCGGATTACCTTGTTTGGCTTTTTAAGCCTGTTACTTGCGTATGTCGGTAGTCGCTTCGTGATGGAAGTTGTGTTACATCGGGGCATATTATGAAGTTACTCTTGTGGCTAGGATTGGCGGTATTAGTTTATCTGGCCTTACGAAAAAATTTTCGTTCGAATATTCCGCCGGCGAATCGCCCTAGCGAATCTGCACGACCCAATAGCAATCAATGGGCGGATGAACAGTTCACTTCGAGTACCAACGCAAAGGAGGCTGAAACAATGCTCAGTTGCGCTCACTGCCAGGTGTATTTCCCTGCCTCAGAAGTGGTGGTGCGAGGCGAACTTAATTATTGCAGTGCTGAGCATGCCGATGCTGCTTCAAAAGCGCCATAAAACCTCATAAATTCTGATAACACGTCAACTGTGCAATGATCAAACACGATACCAAATACGTTGATGTTAACGCGACTTTGTGGCGCTCTTTGCAGACGCTCAATATGTCGCGGGTATTGGTCGCACTTGCATTATTACTTTCGCTGAGTTTCAAGTCATTCACTGACTATTGGGTATTTGAACCGACATTTTTACGCATCATAGCGGCAATTTATTTGCTCGCTTCTTTTGGTTTTGTACTGTTGAAATGGAAATGGCAGCAGCGCTTCTTGTTGCAACTGGTGACGCAGGTTGCGCTGGATGTTGTAGTGATTTCTATGTTGTATGCAGGTGCTGGTGGTAGTAAAAGTGGCTTGGTGATTTTGTATTTATTCCCTTTAGCGGGACTAGGTATTTTGGCGCCAATGTTGTTGGCACTGTCTTTTGTCTCAGCGGTTTCTTTATTTCTGTTGTTGGTCAATACCTATCAGGTGCTACAGAACGAAGATAGCAATATTATTTCGCAAGCTGGTTTGTATGGTGCCGCCTATTTTGCGGTGGTATATGTTTTAAATCGCCTGGCCAAAAATTTGATTGGACAAGAAGAATTAGCCAATCAGCGTGGATTTGAATTAGCTTTGCAGCAAGCGATTAATCGCACCGTCATTGCAGATATGGACGATGGCATTTTGGTGATTGATCAAGATGGCTATTTGTTTGAATCGAATCCTGCCGCGGAGCGCATGTTAGGGATTGCAACTGCGCGTTATTCGGCTGATCAAAAACGACGATTAAGTCAAATAACTAGTCTTGAGCCGATAGCTCAGGCCTTAGATAAATGGGCAGATGGTCAGCGCCCGGATACCACAACCTGGCTGCGTAACGAAGGTGCGTCTTTTGTCACGATTCGTCATTTTGTCGAGACGCGGGCAACACTGCCGAATATCTCATCCGCAGAGGCGCCGCATGAAGCAGCTACCCATTTAAAACTGCGATTTGTACGAATTGATGAGGGAGATTTCGATCATCTGGGATTGCGCTTAACGCCTTGCACGATCATTTTTATGCAAAACGTGTCGGAGCTGGAAAATCAGGCACAACAGTTGAAATTAGCATCGATGGGGCGACTAACCGCAAGCATCGCGCATGAAGTACGGAATCCTTTATCATCGATTTCTTATGCGGCTTCGTTGCTGGGTGAGGATGTGCACAATGAAGTACAAGCACGTCGTTTGCTGAAAATTGTGGAAGATAACGTGGCGCGACTGAATCAATTGATTGAAGATATTTTGAAATTGTCGCGTAAAGCCCAGATGAATCTCGCTCCGATTCTGTTAATGGATGAAGTCAGAAGCATCGTGCAAGAGTTTGTTGAGACACGTGGAATCGCTGAAAATATGATTCATCTCAGTGACTCTGGACATTTTCATGTGGTATTTGATCCGGGACATTTGCATGAAGTCGTGACAAATTTGCTCTCCAATGCGGTGCGATATGCAAGCGGCAAACCAGGCTGTATTCGTCTAATCATTAAAATATCGTCAGGTAGTCGTCGTGAATTGCATATCCAAGATGATGGTCCTGGAATTTCGTCGATCGTCAGGTCACATTTATTTGAACCATTTTATACAACCTCCAGCAAAGGTACTGGTTTGGGACTGTATATGGCACGCGAATTATGTTTGAATAATCATGCTGTACTCGATTACGAATACAGAAACGATGATACTCACACCTACGGTATAGAGCCGGGTGGCCGCTTCGTTATTAATTTCTCTTCGAATGAAAATCATGAATCCAAATGAGTTGACGAACACAGCACGCATTCTGGTGATTGATGATGAAGCCCATTTGCGCGAACTATTAGAAATCACACTAATTAAGATGGGCTTAGATGTCGATACGGCAGAGACATTGGAGGTTGCCCGACGACTGTTAGGCAAACACGAATACTCTCTGGTGTTGACGGACATGCGTCTGCCTGATGGCACCGGTTTGGAAATGGTGGAAGAAGTTAGTGCTAACTATAAGTCGACACCGATTGCCGTGATCACGGCGTTTGGCAGCACTGATAATGCGGTTATTGCATTAAAGGCCGGGGCTTTTGATTATGTTTCCAAACCAGTTGCTTTGGACCAGTTGCGAAAATTAGTTCGATCTGCTTTACAAATGCAGGAAGTGAAACCTGCTGAAGAAGTCGCTATTGTTGCGGCAAAGCCCTCAAGCCCGTCCTTCTTAATTGGACAATCGCCAGGCATACAGCATGTGCGTTCGCAAATTAGTCGACTTGCTCGCAGTATGGCGCCAGTGATTATTACTGGAGAATCTGGTAGTGGTAAAGAATTGGCAGCACGTGAGATTCATCGAAATAGCGCGCGAGCAGATAAGCCCTTTATTGCGGTCAATTGCGGCGCGATTCCAGAAAATTTGATGGAGGCGGAATTCTTCGGCTATCGCAAAGGTGCGTTTACTGGAGCGAATGAAGATCGCGATGGATTTTTCCAGGCGGCCAATGGCGGCACCCTGATGTTAGATGAAGTTGCCGATTTGCCCTTGGCAATGCAAGTCAAGTTGTTGCGAGCGATTCAGGAGCGTCGCGTGAGAAAACTTGGCGCAACGGCGGAAGAAGCCGTTGATGTGCGGATTCTAAGTGCGACGCATCAAAATCTTGAGGCCTGCGTCACGGCAGGGAAGTTTCGGCAGGATTTGTATTATCGCTTAAATGTGATTGAGCTGATGTTGCCACCACTTCGTCAACGTTTAAGCGATGTGAATGAGCTGGCGACTGGCATACTGTTGAAATTGGCTACGCCAGGATACCCCATCAGTTTAAATCAAGCGGCATTAACGGCCTTGCTGTCCTATGATTTTCCGGGCAATGTCCGTGAGCTAGAAAATATTCTGGAGCGAGCTGCCGCATTTGCCAATGACGGCTGTATCGATGTGATTGATCTTGGATTGCGTTCGAGCTTCCGTGCTGCGACGCCAACGGAAGTGCAAGCTGCACCAGCTTCAGTTTTACCATTTTCAGATCAGAGTCCAGTTGCAGAAACTGTGCAAGATGACACTAAAATTCAACATCTATCGGTATTTACTAAGCCTGATTTGCCATGTGTACTGCCAGAATATTTAGAGACAATTGAGCGAGAAGTGATACGTGCCGCCTTATTAAAGACACGTAATAATCGCACGCAGGCGGCTGAATTATTAGGTGTCAGCTTCCGACAACTGCGTTACTCGATACAGAAGTTAAAGATCCATGATACTGAAGCGGATTAATCCTTTTCAAGGCGAGATACCAGCTGCTAGCGATTGGCAGATGGATGCACAAGGGTGGTGCCAGCAGGCACAGATTTTGGTGTCGCCCAATTTCGGACCACGTCCTGAAAGTGCCAAGATTGATTTGCTAGTGATTCATAATATCAGCTTGCCGCTGGCAGAATTTGGCGGGAATTATGTGCTCGATTTGTTTCAAAATCAGCTTGATTGCGATGCGCATCCGAGTTTTTCTGATTTGCGTGGCTTGCAGGTTTCTAGTCATTTTTTGATCCGGCGTGATGGACAATTATTTCAATTCGTGTCGGGCTTGGCGCGCGCCTGGCATGCCGGTATATCGAGTTTTCATGGGCAAGATGGGTGCAACGATTACTCAATTGGTATTGAGTTGGAGGGGTGTGACACCAGTCCGTTTAGCGATGCGCAATATCACAGTCTCGAACAATTGACGCATTGCTTGCTGCGACATTTTCCTATTCAATACATTGCGGGCCATCAAGATATTGCACCTGGTCGGAAAACCGATCCGGGGCCGTTCTTTGAATGGGTTAGATATCAGCAGAGCTTGTCCGGATGGGCTGTAGAGCACTAGTTTTTTCTAGGTTTTTTCTTGCTTCCGTACTAAAGCGGGACGCCAATTCAATCTGCATGCATCTTCTCAGTTGCTTCTATGAGTCTCCCTTCGCTAGAATCGCGAACCCATTTCTAGGGCTAACTACTTGTGCCCACATAAAGTGGCGGCGCAAAATAGAAAAATCATGAGCCACTGAAAACAATTGTGGTTTTTTTGTGATTTTTTCTTGTCGCATTTAGACATCTAGATGTGCGCTGCTCACCTCGCTTGATTGAGATTCTCTCTTCTCTTGCACAAGATTTCAGCATTCGATGTTAGTGATCACTCACGTCGTAGTCCGCATAATTTTGTGGGTTTTTCAATGTCAAACAGAAGCAGGTACTTTGCTTGAAATATATCGGGTGATTGTGAAAAAAAGCGGTTGCGCTCTTGCGACTGAGACACTAGAATTAGTGCAAATAAAAATAAACGCACTAGATCTAGTGTTTTTTGGAATGTTTCCCAAAATTATTTTTTTAAGCTGTCTTGATTGAATTGAGTCGAAATTTAGCCAGTATTGGTTTCGATTACAAGAACGCTCTTCATCAACCACATTCGTTTTTTCGTAAGCTCAGGCGGATGGATTGAGGGGGAAATTCAAGACATGTATGAGCCAATTTGAATTGAGGTCGATCATCTGTTGACCTCTTGCAGCACAGCATTTTAGTAGATCTCGCAGTACATAAGCAGATATTCACTTTAGTTAGTCTGACCTCAAATTTAATACTTAATAAGACCCTGAACCTGGAGGCGAAATGCACTCTTCACTAGAAATATCACCATCCCAATCATTTGATGCAGCAGCTGCACAAGCAAGTTTAGAAATGCGCTCGTCCGCACCAACTGCCAGTTTTAGCGACTATCGGATTATTCGTCGTAATGGCGCTGTCGTTGGTTTTGAACCATCCAAAATTGCGATCGCAGTAACCAAAGCATTTTTGGCTGTGAACGGTGGGCAAGGTGCCGCATCTGCAAGAATCCGTGAGTTGGTGGAACAGTTGACTTCAACTGTAGTGAATGCATTGATGCGTCGTCAGCCAAATGGTGGCACCTTTCATATCGAAGATATTCAAGATCAGGTTGAACTAGCCTTGATGCGTTCCGGTGAACATGATGTCGCGCGTGCTTATGTTTTGTATCGCGCCAAACGCATGGAAGAGCGTCGTCAACAATTGGAAGCGCAAGCGGCAGGTAAACCAAGCGCTGCAGTGCCACAAATTCATGTGATCGTCGATGGTCGTCCGCAAGTTTTGGAAATCGGACAAGTGCGCGCTTTAATCAGAGCCGCTTGCGTGGGTTTAGAAAAGTTAGTGGATGCAGAAGCGATTCTGATCGAAACTTTGAAGAATTTGTATGATGGTGTGCCGGTCGAAGAATTGCATAAGTCTGCTATTTTGGCGGCTCGTGCGATGATGGAAAAAGAGCCTGCCTACAGTCAAGTGACAGCGCGTTTGCTGCTGCATACAGTACGTAAAGAAGTATTCGGTAAAGAAGTCGCGCAAAAAGATGCTGCTGAAGAATACCTTGAGTATTTCCCTAAATTTATCAAAAAAGGTATCGAAGCTGGTTTATTAGATGCCAAGTTGGGTCAGTTTGATTTGAAGAAAATGGCCAACGCGCTGGTAGCCGACCGTGATTTGCAATTTGGTTACATCGGTTTGCAAACTTTGTACGACCGTTATTTCTTGCACATTCGCGATATCCGTATCGAAATGCCACAGGCTTTCTATATGCGCGTGGCGATGGGCTTGGCTTTGAATGAAATTGATCGCGAAGCGCGCGCTGTTGAATTTTATAATTTGTTGTCCTCATTTGATTTCATGAGTTCTACGCCGACACTATTTAATAGTGGTACGCAGCGCTCACAATTGTCTTCATGCTATTTGACGACAGTCGCAGATGATCTCGATGGTATTTACGAGGCGATCAAAGAAAATGCCTTGCTAGCGAAATACGCAGGCGGCTTAGGTAATGACTGGACACCAGTGCGTTCTTTGGGTGCGCATATCAAAGGCACGAATGGTAAATCACAAGGTGTGGTGCCATTCTTGAAAGTCGTCAACGATACTGCGGTTGCGGTGAATCAAGGTGGTAAACGTAAAGGCGCAGTTTGTGCTTACCTTGAAACTTGGCATATGGACGTAGAAGAATTCTTGGAGTTGCGTAAAAACACCGGTGATGATCGTCGCCGTACGCATGACATGAATACCTCGAACTGGATTCCAGACTTGTTCATGAAGCGCGTGATGGAAAAGGGTGACTGGACTTTGTTCTCACCATCTGACGTACCTGATTTGCACGACAAGTTCGGTAAATCTTTTGAAGAAGCCTACACCGCCTATGAAGCGAAAGCAGCTAGCGGTGAAATTAAGTTGTCGAAGAAAATCGCCGCTTTAGATTTATGGCGCAAGATGTTGTCGATGCTGTTCGAAACAGGTCATCCATGGATTACCTTCAAAGATCCTTGCAATATTCGTTCGCCACAACAACACGTCGGCGTGGTGCACAGCTCTAATTTGTGTACAGAAATCACTTTGAATACCAATGACAGCGAAATCGCGGTGTGTAATTTGGGTTCTGTGAATATGCCTGCGCATTTGAAAGACGGCAAACTGGATCATGAAAAACTCAAGCGCACCATCACAACCGCGATGCGCATGCTCGATAACGTGATTGATATTAACTACTATGCGGTGAAAAAAGCACGTGATTCGAATTTGCGCCACCGTCCGGTTGGCTTGGGGATCATGGGCTTCCAGGATTGCTTGCACATGATGCGCATTCCTTACGCCACCATGGATGCTGTGCAATTTGCTGATACTTCGATGGAAGCGGTGTGTTACTACGCTTATTTGGCATCAAGTGAATTGGCTAAAGAGCGTGGTCGTTACAGTTCTTATACTGGTTCATTGTGGGATCGTGGCATCTTGCCGCAAGATTCTGTGAAATTGTTGGCAGAAGAGCGCGGTGGTTATCTGGAAGTGGATAGCTCTGAAACTTTGGATTGGTCTATCGTGCGTGAGCATATTAAGCAATACGGTATGCGTAATTCAAACTGCGTAGCGATTGCGCCGACCGCGACAATCTCGAACATTATTGGTGTGTCTGCTTGTATCGAGCCAACTTACCAAAATCTGTACGTGAAATCGAACTTGTCTGGTGAGTTCACCGAGATTAATGAACACTTAGTACGTGATTTGAAAGATTACGGCTTGTGGGACGACGTGATGATCTCTGATTTGAAATACTTTGACGGTAGCTTAGCGAAGATAGATCGTATTCCGGAAGATCTGCGTGAATTGTATTCAACTGCATTTGAAGTTAGCCCGACTTGGTTGGTCGAAGCCGCTTCCCGTCGTCAGAAGTGGATAGATCAGGCGCAATCACTGAATATTTATATGGCTGGTGCATCAGGCAAGAAATTGGATGAGACCTATAAATTGGCTTGGTTGCGTGGCCTGAAGACGACTTATTATTTGCGTACGATCGGTGCAACGCATACCGAGAAATCGACTAGTAAAACTGGTGCATTGAATGCGGTAGCGGTTGACGGCGGTAACGGCGGCTACACGGCTAGCGCGGAAGTTGCGGCAGCGTCAGCGGCACAAGCCGATGAAGCAGATGGCGCAGCATGCTATTTGCGTCCAGGTGATCAAGGTTTTGAAGAGTGCGAAGCCTGCCAATAAATGCGTTGTTTGGTCTCTGTGCATGTATTGTGCAGAGGCCACATCGATAGCATTGACAAGATTTAACCATGTCTTGGCGCTAAGCGATTGAACGCTGAAAATGCTTACACGATGAAGCGCCAAATCATCAACAGTACATCGTAAGGAAAATCACATGCTTTCATGGGATGATGAAGTAGCTCCAGCGGCACCGGCGCCACGCTCGGCCGCACAACCAGGTGCACAAGCACCAACGGCATTTGATCAATATCAAACGCGCTTGCAAACACAAGATGTCGCGTTGAATCCCGCTTTGGTGACTAAGCCAGAAGCGGTCACGCCTGAAGAACTCGGTCGTCGCGTGAATGCCGCTGATAAGCGCATCATCAATGGCCAGACCGATGTGAATCAATTAGTTCCGTTTAAATATAAATGGGCTTGGGATAAATATTTGGCGGGTTGTGCGAATCATTGGATGCCGCAAGAAATCAATATGCAGCGCGATATCGAGCTGTGGAAAAATCCAAATGGCTTGACTGAAGATGAGCGTCGTTTAGTCAAACGTAACCTCGGATTTTTTGTCACTGCTGATTCTTTGGCTGCAAATAATATTGTGCTCGGCACCTATCGTCACATCACAGCACCGGAATGCCGTCAATATTTATTGCGTCAGGCGTTTGAAGAAGCGATTCATACGCATGCATACCAGTACATCGTTGAATCACTCGGTTTAGATGAAGCGGAAATTTTTAATGCTTATAATGAAGTCGAATCAATTCGCGATAAAGATCAATTTCTGATTCCATTTATTGATGCACTGACTAACCCAGAATTCAAGACAGGCACTACGGAAACAGATCAAACGCTATTGCGCTCGCTGATCGTTTTTGCGTGTTTGATGGAAGGACTTTTCTTCTACGTTGGCTTCACACAAATCCTTGCGCTTGGTCGTCAGAATAAAATGATGGGTGCCGCTGAACAATACCAGTACATCTTGCGTGATGAATCGATGCACTGTAATTTCGGAATCGATTTGATCAACACCATCAAAATGGAAAATCCACATTTGTGGACCGCAGAATTTCGCGAGGAAATTAAAGCGTTGTTTTTACGTGCGGTAGAGTTGGAATATCGTTACGCAGAGGATACAATGCCGCGAGGAGTACTAGGCTTGAATGCGCCAATGTTTAAAGGCTATTTACGATTCATCGCAAATCGTCGCGCGCAACAAATCGGTCTCGATGTTTTGTTCCCACAAGAAGAAAATCCTTTTCCGTGGATGAGCGAAATGATCGATCTGAAAAAAGAGCGTAACTTCTTTGAGACCCGTGTCATCGAATATCAAACAGGTGGTGCACTCAATTGGGAATAAATAAGTGGGAATAATTTTTTGTAGTCGAAAGTGTTCAAGACAAGAAATCGTAAAGACAGTAAAATGCGACCAAAGTAATTGAACAAGAAAGGCTTCACAAAACTGAATGAACTTTTTAGACTCATTCGATGTGGTAAATAAAAATAGCGCGACCCCGGCGAGGCTGGGTGTTGCGCTTTTGTGTTTGGAAATTCATCTGGGTGATTTTCAAACTAATTATCATGTGAAGGCTGATGTAAGAATTACATAGTAGAGAATTCCGACGCTAGTTTTTACAAGTAGCGTTTTGGCTGTTGTCATCAATCGTTAAGGTCTGCCTGTTATTAAGAATAAAAAGGGGCAAACGACAAAGCCATATGACCATCTTATTTACCTGCAGGAGTTGATAAGAGGTCGGTGCCGAATTCATTAGCGCAACCAGAAGTCATGTTTGTGCCGATGAATAATCCGCTTACCAGAAAGCGAGCGGATTTTAACTTTAATCTGATTTTTTCCGACTAACGTGAAGGAGAAACAAAATGGCAACAGCACCAGAAGCCAAGAAAGCAGCAGCTAAGCCTGCGGCGAAACCGGCGGCAAAGAAAGCAGCAGCAAAACCTGCGGCGAAAAAAGTAGCAGCTAAACCAGCAGCAAAAGCAGCAGCTAAACCAGCGGCAAAAGTAGCAGCTAAGCCAGCAGCTAAGCCAGCAGCGAAAAAAGCAGCAGCTAAGCCAGCGGCAAAGCCAGCAGCGAAAAAAGTAGCAGCTAAACCAGCGGCAAAGCCAGCAGCGAAAAAAGCAGCAGCTAAACCAGCGGCAAAGCCAGCAGCGAAAAAAGTAGCAGCTAAACCAGCGGCAAAGCCAGCAGCGAAAAAGGCAGCAGCTAAGCCAGCGGCAAAGCCAGCAGCGAAAAAGGCAGCAGCTAAACCAGCGGCAAAGCCAGCAGCGAAAAAGGCAGCAGCTAAACCAGCGGCAAAGCCAGCAGCGAAAAAAGTAGCAGCTAAACCAGCGGCAAAGCCAGCAGCGAAAAAAGCAGCAGCTAAGCCAGCGGCAAAGCCAGCAGCGAAAAAAGCAGCAGCTAAACCAGCGGCAAAGCCAGCAGCGAAAAAAGCAGCAGCTAAGCCAGCGGCAAAGCCAGCAGCGAAAAAAGCGGCAGCTAAACCAGCAGCTAAGCCAGCGGCAAAACCTGCAGCGAAGCCAGCAGCAAAAAAAGCGGCGGCTAAGCCAGCCGCAAAAAAGGCCGCAGCAAAACCAGCAGCGAAAAAAGCAGCAGCTAAACCTGCCGCAAAGCCAGCTGCAGCCGTTGCAGCAGCACCAGCAGAAGCAAAGACAGTTGTCAGTCCAACGGCAGCTTGGCCTTTCCCAACTGGTACACGTCCAGCGTAATTTTCTTACTTGGACGCCTGGTTTTATTCAGGCACAATACCCACTGTGTGTTAATCACCCAGTGGGTTTTTTTTTGAGGAAGCATCCATGTTTTATGAATTGTTCGGATTTGTCATAGAAATCCTTGCGGGTATTTTCGCTGGTTTTTTGTTGTTAAGGTTTTGGATGCAGGCACTACGCCTACGCCCGCCAAGTTCTCTCGGGCAGGCGATTTATCAAATAACCGATTGGTTGGTTAAACCGATACGCAGAGTGGTGCCGGGCTTTGGTGGACTTGATTGGGCGAGTTTGATTGCAGCCTTTCTGGTCGCACTAGTGTCCATCCTACTTGAATCCTTATTTGCCAGTCAGTTTAGTTTTCCAGTCTTATTACTGGCTTCTTTGCTTCGATTATTGCAGTGGATAATTTACGGTTTGATGGCCTTGCTCGTGTTAGAGGCGATTTTAAGTTTTGTGAATCCCTATGCCCCTTTAGCGCCGATTATTCGTGCTTTAAATGAGCCTCTGTTGAAGCCAATTCGCCGTGTTTTGCCGGCGATGGGTGGTATCGATTTCTCAGTATTAGTTGCATTAATTGTTTTGCAAATAGTCAGTCGCGTGTTAATGTCCGCCATCCCGCAACTCTATTTTTATTTGGTGTAACAATGGATTGATGAGGGCTGTGAATCTTCGTTTGGTTCAGTTTGTTTATTTGAAGGAAGGAATAATGATGCGTTATCCACTCAGTTGCGTTTCACTCTTATTAGCATGTTCAGCGAATGTTTATGCGCAAGATACCGAGCAACGCAGTACCTTGAACGATCAGCGTGAAGTCGCTGTGACTATTTATAACGAGAATCTGGCACTGGTAAAAGATTTGCGAAAAGTGAACTTGAAGCGTGGTGCGACGGCATTAGCTTTTCGTGACGTCAGCGCCAAAATGCGTCCAGAAACCGCATTACTCAGAAGTGTTTCTGCACCGGGCAGCTTATCCGTCACTGAACAAAACTTTGATTTTGATTTGCTAACTCCGCGAAAATTATTGGAAAAGTATGTTGGTCAAACAGTGACCATATTGCGTACTCACCCAACGACAGGGGTGGAAACGAGTGAAGTAGCGCAAGTCTTGGCGGCGAATGAAGGTGTGGTATTGAAGATTGGTAACCGGATTGAGACTGGCATTCCAGGTCGTATTGTTTACGATGACGTCCCCGCAAATTTGCGTGATCGTCCAACGCTTGTGATGTCTTTGAATAATACAAGTAATGCGCCGCAAGATATGGAGTTAAGTTACCTGACTGGCGGTTTAGCATGGAAAGCCGACTATGTGGTCGAACTGAATGTTAACGAAGACAAATTAGATATGTCTGGTTGGGTGACTTTAACTAACACCAGTGGCGCCAGCTACCGTAATGCGAAGTTGCAGCTGGTGGCAGGCGATGTGAATCAAGTAAAAGAGAGAGTTGTTGTGTCAGGTAGTCGGGCTATGACGATGGCAGCCGCTCCGGTTGCTAAAGTTGCGGATATGCAGGAAGAGTCTTTGTTTGAATATCATCTCTACACACTAAATCGTCTAACGACGATCGCCGAGAAGCAAACTAAGCAAGTAGCACTATTAAGCGCTTCTGGCGTTCCTGCTCGTAAAGAGTTTTTGTTGCAAGGCAGTGACTATTATTACCAGTCTGCATATGGTGATTTAGGACAAAAAATGAAGATTGGCGCCTTCATTGAATTCGACAATAAAGAAAGTGCACAACTTGGCATGCCCTTACCGAAGGGGGTGATTCGTGTGTATAAGAAGGACAGTAATGGCAATGCACAATTCATCGGTGAGGATAGTGTAGACCATACGCCAAAAAATGAAAAAGTACGTTTGAAACTGGGTGACGCATTTGATGTGACCGCAGATAAAAAGCAAACAGACTTTAAGAAGATCGCCGGTACATCGAAGTACAACTATATTTTTGAAAGCGGCTACGAGATCGTTTTGAAAAATGCAAAAAAAGAACCAGTGACGGTGACGGTTCAGGAACCCATGCCTGGTGATTGGCAGATTTTGAGTAGCAATCATCCACATACGAAGGCGAGTAGTAACACTGCAGTTTGGAAAGTCACTGTTCCAGCGGAAAGCAGTAGTAAACTAGTTTATCGTGCGCAGGTACGTTACTGAAATTGAAATAAAACTGACTTAGGTTCAGACTAAACCTCCATCGTTCAGATGGAGGTTTTTTTATTTGGAATCTAAGTTTTGGAAGCTGAATTGGGCGAAGATCATACCGCGTGAATCGAAACACAACAGCCAAGACTTTCCCCGCAATATTTCTCGAAATCACCAAGCCTTTGGAGTAGACTAGAACTTCCTTCTTATCGAGAGGTGGCTCATGTCTGCAACTTCCCCAAAGTATCGCTTGATTACGCGCAGTGATTTTGACGGCTTGGTTTGTGCGGTTTTACTCAAGCACTTAGCGTTAATTGATGAAATTAAATTCGTTCATCCTAAAGACATGCAAGACGGCAAAGTGGAGGTGAATGATAGAGATATCACAACCAACCTACCTTTTGTACCAGGCGTACACCTCGCATTCGATCACCATTTATCTGAGACCCTACGTAATCCAGGTGAACGCACGAATCATGTGATTCACCCTGAAGCCCCATCGGCTGCGCGTGTGGTCTATGATCACTATGGTGGCGCTAAAGTTTTTCCTGCCGACTGGGACGACATGATGGCCGCGGTCGATAAAGGCGATGCTGCGCAATTTAACCGCGAAGAAGTCTTGAATCCAGAGAAGTGGGATTTGCTGAATTTTTTAATGGACGCTCGTACTGGTTTGGGGCGTTTCCGCGAATTTCGGATTTCTAATTACAACCTGATGATGGATTTGATCGACTATTGTCGTAATCATCGGATCGAAGAAATCATGGAATTACCTGACGTTAAGGAGCGGGTAGAGATTTATCAAGAACACGCGGCAAAGTGCAAAGAACAGATTAGTCGTTGTGCAAAGGTATTTCGTAACTTGGTCGTCTTGGATTTGCGAAATGAAGAAACGATTTTTGCTGGAAATCGCTTTGTGATTTACGCGATGTATCCGGAGATTAATATTTCCATTCATGTACTTTGGGGATTGAAACAGCAAAATACGGTGTTTGCGACCGGTAAGTCAATTCTGAACCGAACCTCGAAAACTAATATTGGCGCTTTGATGCTCGAATATGGTGGCGGTGGCCATGAAAATGCCGGGACATGCCAAGTAGAGAATGATCAAGCTGAGGCTGTGCTTGCGCAATTGATCAGCCGCATTAATCTTGATGGTTAAAGCTTAATTCTTTTAGCTTGCATCAGACTGCATCATTTGCGTGGATGTTATTTTGCGCTAAGTCCTGTGGCGAGAGTTTGACGTTTCAAGCTACAGGCGCTTTGTGGATATGGGCGAAGCGCTTGTGCCGGGTCAAATGCCAGCAACGCTGCTTTGGCCAGCTCAACATCCTTGTTAAATTCTTTCAAATGTCGTCTTCTCTCTTCCGTGTCTGGTTCCGCATCGGAGAATCCTTTCAGCGAATAATTTTTGGTTTTATGAGCGACCGCTTCGATTCGCGGAATGAGTGCGCGGTCTGGATCGACATTTTCCTTGAGTAAATAGCCATCGACGTCGCGCAGGCTCATAGGAAAGTTGGCCTCCTGATCGCGTAATAAATTCCCAGCTGCAGTCAATTTAATTTCAGTCCGGCCTTGTGGCAGCAACTCATTAAAATTTAGTAATGCAAATGCTTGACCCTTTGCATCGTCCAGTCGTGCATTGATGATGTAGCGACCTGCTTGTCTGACTTCAATTGGCAAGTAAAAAACTAAGGCACCATTTTCGATGACATCGCGGATCTTGCCCGCCCATGTCGCGGGCAGTTCGGGCGAATAGATGACATCAAAAAACATGCGGCCAGCTTGACCATTCACTGTGTACTCGATCTGGGTGCGTATGGTTCCATTGAAAGTCGAAAAGCTACTATTCGCTGGATGCAAAATCGCACTAGAAATACCATCGTTGGCTTGCGCGTCACCATCGCGACCATTGTCGGCAAACGCTAGGGGAACTTGGGCAATAGGGCGATCAGCGTTGAAACTGAGTGTGTTAGAAAATGCTCGCGTCACAAACAGCGGCACACTTTGTTGATTGGCATCTTTGGCTTGCAGGCTAAAGCGCACGTCCTCATTGGCAGCAAGATACACACGTGATTGACTTGAACTAATTTGTATCGATGCGTCGGTTTTGCCATCAGGTTTTCGCATCGCATGATTTTCTGTAATGGCTTGATTTGGATAAATCTGATCAGGATGTTCACTGATAGGACGTGAGTTCATCGGATACTTACTCGCTTCGCGGTAACTACATAATGTGTGATCGACTTCTTCAAGTTGGCTGATGAGTTTTTTCTGCAATTCCTCTCGGCTGGCCATTGCGATAGGTAATGTGCTTGCTTGTACTGCTGCGGCCGGTTCAGTTTGTTGTTGGCTATTGATGTGCTGATTGGCTGGCAATGGATTATCGTCTGACGGAATTAAACTTTTCCAAGTAAGAAAAGCAAGGCTCGCCACCACGATGCTACCAAGCGTGATTGCTATTTTTGACCTGAACCAGTGTTGCGGATAGGCTTGAGATGGATTGGTATTTTTTCCGGAATTTCCAGATTTTGAAGGCGTTGATTTCACGGAGACTTTATTTGATGAACTTGATTTGATTCAAATTCGTTGATGGATTTAGCTGATGGACTTAGTTGAGCCACCAAACTAACAACAGGACGCAAAGCGCATGTCGGCTTGCATCCTGTCGTAGTTGGCAACAACTAAAGTGCGCTATTGACGACCGCCGTTCGAACTACCGAAATAATTCCTAGCCAATTCCCGCTCGCATAGTGATTGTAGGCCTCGTTGTCATCGCGGAACACGACCGAGTGATAGGACCATTTGGTCGAACCGCCTTCATTGGCAGCAGTTCCCATCGTTAAATCATTGCATAACCAATCGCTAGGATTACACAAAGAGCGCCCTGAACTACCAGCAACACCACCTGTGCTGTGATAGGAAACTGCCTCGTCATCTTGTCCAGGTAAGATGCCAGAATAGACCGTACCTTTTGCACCAGCGTACATATAGAACCAAACATTTGCGGTGTTGTTGTGGTTGTACATGGCTCGAGCCGTGGTAGTCTTCAAATCCTTTACCAAAGGTTCGGTCAATGCCCATGAACCTGCATCAGATAATTCTGATCCACCACCGGCACCAGATGCCGCACGCACCCATTTGATGTTCCAGCCTGTTTGCGCGGTGCCGTCTGAGTTACTGCATTGCCCACCTGAATTGGCGACTGCATTTTTCTTCATGCGTGAAGAGCTACCATAATTCGCCAGCGTGTAACCCATCATTAAGTCACCAGCACTATGCGTTGCGATATAGCACCAGTTGTTCCCCGTGCAGAAGCAATCCAGTGCGTCGCGGATTTTGCCATTTTGCGATGCGATGCTGTTATAGCCATCCCAATTCACGGCTTTCTTATTGACACCAGCAGCGGTCGACGCTGGTCCCCAATAAGTAAAGCTGCCGTAGTTGCCAACCACGCCGCCACCACCGCGACCATTGACCCATAAAGTGTAATTTTCTGCGCTGGCGATATTTGAAACGATTGCACTTGCGAGTAAAACTAAAGAGATCAGTAAACGTTTGAACTTCATCATGCGACTCCCATTGAGACCAACTTGGATGAAAAAACGAGCACACTATGCGGATGGTTTTTTATATCGCCTAGTGAGTAGATGACCGCTTGTTATTGTTGTGACGTAATCTGAACTTCGTCGATTTGAATTCAAGTGGTCTGCACGGATTATCAAAATCAGATCAAGCAGGGTCAATTTGCGTTGCAACAAAAAAGCATGCAGAAAATGCGCAAGAAAGCTTGAGAAAGAACTTGTTTAGCTATGAGAAATAGCAGATTTGTCGCAATTAGAGATTAGTCTCTAAACGGATTTTCAGCTGCGAAAGTGTTGGGAATTCAGAACAAGTGGTCAGGCACCCTGGAATGCTTGCTAGCAATCTTAAGGTGAGAAGTTTGACACTTCTCACCGATGGAAAATCTGGGGTTAATAGTAAGGCGCGCTAATTCCTTCTTGCGCCAAACTGTTTCGTATCGATGGCCGATCAAATAGCTTTTGCAGGTAAGGTTTTAAATGCGGGTATTCGCGAGCAGGTTTCGTCATGCCACGCGTCCAGCGACATAGCATGAATAAAAATAGATCAGCACAAGAGAGTTCTTGACCGAGCAAGTAAGTACCGGGCGTTATATTGAGTTGCGTATCGATATAGCGCAACATTTCGGCGACGCGTTGCTCCGCGTGTGCTTTTACTTGCACAGCGGTAGCCTCGTCGTTACTTAAACGTTCGGGATAAAAGTAGCTGAGTAATTCCGCTTGTAAGGTATTGGACAAGTAAAACATCCATTGATATAAACGTGCCCGTTCAGTCGTGCCAACTGCAGGATTAAAATGTGACGATTGTTTTGCATCCGCGTACTTTTCAGCCAAGTACAAACAAATCGCAGCGCTCTCACTGAGGTGCAGGTCTCCGTCAATCAAAAACGGTATCTTGCCTTTGGGGTTAAGTTTTAAGTAAGTCGCTTCTTGATGTTGTTGTTTGGCGGTGTCGATTAAAACCAACTCGTAAGCTATTCCTAATTCTTCCAAAAGAAAATGCGGTGCAAGGCAAGCAGTACCGGGCGAATAAAAGAGCTGGATCATAAAATCATCTTCCTTGAAATGAGAAATTACTTACGAAAAAACCAAGTAAGGATATTTTCGCATAAACAAGGCAGGTATTTTCTGTTTGATGAAGTAGAAAGCCGCAGGGTTTGTACCCAGAAGCGAGACAAAGACAAAAAAATCAATCTACATATCATCCATGAGAATAAAGCGGTACATGATTATTCTCATGGTCTGACAGATCATGCATGACTCATGACTCATGACTTATAAGGAATGATTCAGCTTAGCTCGCTTTGTAGAAAAAATAATCTGCCTGATATTTGATCAATTTTTTCGCACCCAATTTATCGATGGAGCAGCTATCTGTTGGTGCGATGCCGCCCATGGTGTTTAGGCGTTGAATATAGCTTATATCTGTCATCGCGCCCATGGCAGGCGCATTAGGAACTGCGTTCGCTTTGACCAATTGCAGAGGAATTGCTGTTGCAGAGGCAGGTGCAATTGCGATTTGCTTACCCGTGACTTTGCTGCCGTCGTTCGATTCCCATGTTGGACCACCGTAATATTTACCGACTACCATGCCATTTTTGTCACTTAGCACTGCGTTCGGTCCCGCAAACACCCATTCGTAGGCAACTGTGCTATTCGCTTTAACACGACACTCATAAGTTAAATCGCCACTACCCACAGCGATCATGACTAACTGGTTTCCCGCTGGAACGCTGATCGCAGCAGGTGTTTCAGGTGCAATTAAGGTGGAGCCGCATGCTGTTAATGAAACCAAAATGGATGCTGCTGCGGTAATACGTGCAATACGTGCAATACGTGCGAGGCGAATTGTTTGTTTCATGGCTATCTCCAAAAAATAAAAACGAAAAGTGCGCCACTTTTTGCAAGTGACGCGGGTTTGCGATACCTAGCTATATACGTTGTCGCAAACGAATCGGATTCAAGAATTGGTGAAAATAGAAGAATTAAACTGTTCATGCTATGAAAGGTGACGATCTATCTTTGAGGAGAAGTCCATAGAGAAACGTTTATTTGATGTGAGTTTATGTGAGCATGTTGTCATGTCAATTACATCTTACTGTGATTGAAATGATTGACGCAGGCCTTGTGCATTCACCAAAAATTCTTTCCCATGTTCGATGAACAGACCTTGTGTACTTGCCAGATTTTTTGCCTGACCATGCTTGACATCGATTTTAATGACTTTGCCGGCGTAGTCGATGCGCACATCGCTGACGACGCTGTGTCCAATGACGATCTTTTCGGCGCCAAAATGATGAAGAATTTTTTCGACTTCTTCTTGATCAGGTTGATGTATCTCGGCATTGAGTGGGTCATAGGCTAAAAATGTAGCGCGTAATAAAAAGGACATCGACAAACTTCTATCCCAATAAGGACTGTGGTAAGAGCCGAGTACGAGTTTTTCTGTTGGTGTATTTGGGTAGTTATCTGGGCTAAGTCCATAAAATTGGCGAGCAATGCGATTGATATCGGCGATCTGCAATTGCGCTTGTTGGTGCTCGCTGCGCAAGCCACCGTGCACAAAAATATAGCCACCAATTTTTTCAGCAACATTTTTACTGCGTAACCAGCGACCGATTTCTGACTTGTCTGAATACAGCCATTTACCAGCTTGCTCCCAATGTTTTTCGCCACTGAGGCGTTGTGCAATGCCAATGTAACGACGTTCTGCATGCGTGACATTGCCATACATATTCATAATCTCGTGATTGCCGAGAATGAAATGCACTTTGCCACCATGCCGTTTGGCTTTCTCTTCCAAAGAATAAATCAGCCATAGCACGGCAGTGACTTGATTGCCACGGTCAACGAAGTCGCCATTCAATACGAGATGTCCATCACCGAAAATCCAATCGTAATTTTTATCGATGACTTTGTTCGCAATCAAGAAGCTGTGAAAAGCATCGAAATTACCTTCAATGTCTGAGATTGCTAGGATCTTTGCAGGCAGGGCATAGTGATCTGTTTCAGTTGAATAAGCGCTCTGCAATTGAACATTAAATTGATCCTGATCCGCATTTCCAACTTCGACAACGAAGCTTTGATCACGCAACATGGTTTCAGTTATTAGCTCTGATTTGGCATTCACTGTATATTTTTGATCGGCAACAATGTAGGGGCCATCAATGCCATTCAAGTTAGCTGGCGCGATATGATTTACATTAAATGCGAAGTCTTCTTGATTAAATAGTGCATCGAGACCAGACCATTGGTAGTTATAAACACCGGTTCGCTCATTCAAACTTTCATCACCGAAAATCAAGGTAGTGAGTAGATAGTAGCCGCCAAGAATGATGACGCTCCATTTCATGAGTCTTTTTGCGTAGCGTTTCAACATGTGTCTGGTTTTCCCTTGAATTTTTTAGCGATGCGTGAGAGTACTTTGAGAGTGCATTGAGAGTAAATAGTTCAGATAAATCTTGTTCAGTGAAAGTTGAATCAAGGCACATATTGAATCGAGGGGGCAATCTAAGGTCGATTTTGATCACGAAAAAAATACCGGATAGCACAGTAACTTCACCACTCACCACAAATTTCTACGAATTAAAAAACACGAGGATTAGATTGCTATCTCAGAGCGTTTTGCTCTTTACTTTTGGAGATAGGAATATGAAAATCATTACACTCATGTTAGTCGCTATTTTGGCAGGCTGTGCTTTGCCAGGGACACAGTTTGCGCACGCTAGTAACTTACTTGACAGACCGGCGGTGAGTGAGCGGCAATTGGCTAAGAACAAAGCTGCCGCGATAAAAGTGTATGAAGAAGGCTTGAGTCAGGGTAAATTCGAAGTCGCGTACACCAAGGATTTCCTTGGTCGTGGCGGTGGTACAGCAACATTCACGCATGCCGATGGCATCAAAGAAGCAAAGGGCTGGCGTCAGGCTTTTCCTGATTTGAAAGTGAATGTTGATTTAGTCGTTGCTGAAGGGGATTTGGTCTCTGTGCGTTGGACTGCGCGCGGCACTAACAGCGGCACGGGTAATGGCATACCGGCTACTGGGAAATATGTGCAAACCAGTGGTACCACGGTATTTCGTTTTGTAGATGGTGCGATTGCAGAAGAATGGACTGCTGGTGATGCTTTAGGTTTGATGAAGCAGTTAGGTTTGTTACCTGCGCCTAATGCTAGTTCTGGCAGTAATGCAGCAAAATAAAATGAGTCTTTGTAACATAAGCCTATGGAAACGCAGAGCAAAGTAAAGTTCTTCCAATCTCCACTCGTCATCATTGGTCTGGCATGGACCTTGGTGGGACTTTTGCTAGGCACGCAAGCATGGGTCGCCCGCGCAGTACGTGGCGAACCCATAGCCTTGTTGCATACACTGGCGATCTGGTTAGCTTGGTCGTATCTGTGGGCGCTATTCACTCCTGTGGCCTTGAACTTGTTGCGACGCTTTCCATTCAGTAAGCCGCGCATTAGCACGCATCTCATGATTCATCTGCTTGCCAGTATTGTGATTGCTATTCTCGATCTGGCCGCCTATGCAGTCGTCGCGCCCTACGTTGGTGCGATGAGTGTCGGTATCAATTGGTGGGCAACCTTCTCACAATTATTTGGTACGACGATCTTACTGAATCTACCCGTGTATTGGCTGATTATTGCCATCGCGCAGGCAATAAACATGATAGCGCTGCATCGTGAACGCGAGCGGCGTGAGGCTGAATTAAGAGCGCAATTGAGTGAATTAAGTTTGCAAGCATTGAAAGCGCAATTGCAGCCGCACTTTTTGTTTAATGCTCTCAATACCATTGCCGTGCTGATGCGCGAAGATGTGAATTTGGCGCATCAAGTTTTGTTACAACTGAGCCGTCTGTTACGTCGTGCTTTAGAAAACACCTCCGGTCAGCTCATCAGTTTAAGTGAAGAAGTCGCTTTTTTAGAGATTTATCTGGCTTTGGAAAAAATTCGATTTCAAGAACGATTGCATTATCAGATTGAAATCGCAGATGATGTAGGCGCGGCACAGGTTCCTAGTTTTTTATTACAAACTTTAGTAGAAAACGCTGTGCGCCACGGTTTGGCAGAACGTCAAACGCAAGGTCACATCATTATTGCCGCGCAATTGGAAGGGGAGGGCTTGCGCCTGAGCATACAAGACAATGGCAAAGGTTTGCCATTGTCGAACCCATCCATGTTGAATCCAGAGGGAATCGGTTTATCGAATACCAAAGCGCGTCTTGCGCTGTTATATGGAGATCGTGCGCATTTTGACATTCAAAGCCTGCCGCAAGGCGGTACTTTGGTCACGATACTTATACCGCATTTTTTCGCAGAAAAAGAAGGAACATCATGAGAAGCATACGCACCTTATTAGTCGATGATGAACCGATTGCTTTGCGTGGCTTGCAACAGCTTTTACAGACCGAAGACGATATTGAAATTGTTGGACAATGCGCAGACGGCGCCGCGGCGATTGCCAGCATTGCGGAGTTACAGCCTGATTTGGTATTTTTAGATATACAAATGCCAGAGCTAAGTGGCTTTGATGTAATTGCAGGGATAGGCCTTGAATGCATGCCTATGGTGATTTTTGTGACAGCCTATGACGCCTATGCGATACGTGCGTTTGAGGTGCATGCACTTGACTATGTACTCAAGCCAGTTGATCCGCAGCGTTTGCAACAAGCACTACAGCAGGCGAGGCGGCAGATGCAGAACAGACATGTGCCGCAACAGCCAGAGTCTGAAGCAAAAACATCTAATAGCATGCCAACCATGCTAAGGGCGCAAATACAAAACGTATTGCAAGAATTGGGATGGGTGGAGCCTCAGCGTTGGTGTAAGCGATTGGCGATTAAGCATAATGGGCGCGTGATCCTTATCGACATCAATGATGTCGATAAGATCGAGGCTGCTGGTAATTATGTAGAGATAGAAGTGCGCAGATCAGAAGGCAATAAATCATATCTCTTGCGTGAAAGCTTGAGCAGTCTGGAGCAAAGATTGGATCCAGCACAATTTGCCCGTATCGCCCGCTCATCTATCGTCAACATCAATTCAGTACAAGAGCTACAAAATATGTTCAATGGCGACTTTGTCGCGGTATTAAAAAATGGCAGCAAAGTGAATGGTAGCCGCCGTTACCGCGAGGCTTTGGATGTCTTGTTGAACTAAATGCTTATCGACGATGCTTTTGAAAGAACTGCCAAATGATGTCATTGAGATTGATATCGTTAGAAGTCTTTCCAATCGGTAAACCAATATTGAAAGGATCAGCGCCCGCCCAAGTATGGCCGCCATTATTGATAGTCACCAAGCTAGCTTGATATTGCCCGACCTTGTTTTCGATTATGTCGACATCCGTACCATCGTTGGGATCACGATTGAAGCTCTGTTTATTTTCCATTGTTGCATCTCTGACTTTGCCAGTATTCTGTTGTATCCAATACTCATAACCTGCCAGTGCCGACAAATAGCCATCTGGTTTGCCAGCATAAAGCACCACTTGATCCGCAGTACCCATGGCAATCATCACGCCTACAGGTTTTTTCTCGCCACGTGGAACTTGGTTTTGTTCGACAGGCACAGGAAGGCTGGCACCGACAGAAGCAATCGCGGCGATTCTATGTGAGAGCTCTGCTGCCAATCTTTGCGCAAAGAAGCCACCACGTGATAAACCTGTTGCATAGATTCTTGAACTATCAATGCGGAAATTCTTTTCCAGCTGATTCAATAAACTATCAGTGAAGCCGACATCGTCGGTACCGTCTTGGTAAGAAGTGCCAAAGCCCACATTCCAATCTTGTTTCCCGACATTACCGAGGCCTTGCGGATAGACCACGATGAAATCAAATTGATCGGCGGCTTTGTTCATCTGCGTGTACAACATCTGTTCGCGCGCTGTCATTCCACCACCATGAAAATTCAATACCAGCGGATATCGTTTATCAGGATTGCTGGCATAGGATTTTGGTGTGTAAACGATGTAGCGACGTTTTTCTTCTTTGTGGGTGAGCCCTTTTTCTTGCGCTTGTACGTTTTCGACATACAAAGATGCAGTTGCCAGTAAACTGAGAGACAAGACAGTGCTCAAAAATAGCCGAAGTGATTTCATACATTTTCTTTACTAAGATTACATAGCCAATGCTATGAAAAGTGGGCTTAGTTTAAGGAGATGAGGGTGAAATTTTGGTGAAGTTTCTCGACAATTATTCATAATCGAAAGTTCAATAATTGATTAAATAATATCATTTCACCCCAATAAAGCATTCTTGTGAATGATGGATATGACGATATGTTCTAACTCATCTCTTGAGTAGAAAGTATGGGTAAAAAAACTGACGAGTATTCTGAAAATATGGAATACTTTAATTTTTATAATTATTAGCCTTTGTTTTATTGTCGCGATTATTGCCTTAAATATCTCAACTCAAAAATTGCCAGAAAAGAAAAATACCATGTCCGAACTTGCTTTAAAGCTAATTTATGAAAACAAACAAAGTCGAGCAAAATTGCTTGATTTGGGAAATTGTGGGTTGACAGTGTTGCCGGAAGAATTGAAAGAACTAGTTTGGCTGGAAACACTGAATTTGGGAGCGGGTTGGAAGGATTGGGAATCAGATAGATTCGTAAGGCACCGAATACAAAATGCTGGGGGGCATAATGTTCTAAATGACATTTCTTTACTGGCTAGTCTACCAATGCTTCAAAATATTGGATTAAATTTCACAGGTGTCTCAGGTTTAGATCCAATTGCTGGATTGCGTAATTTACGTAATCTAAATGTGATGGGTTGCGCACCAAGTGATTTGGATGCATTAAGTAAAAGTAAAAAGTTACAGGTTTTGTATTGCGACTCGAAATTAATTGACAACATCACCCCATTGTCCAATCTCAGAGGGCTAGTCGTCGTAGATCTTTCATCAACTCAAATTGTTGATATTTCGCCGTTGTCAAATTCAATTGGGTTGAGAAAACTTAACCTGAATTCGACTAAAGTGCGTAGTCTTTCTCCTTTGTCGACTTTAGATGCATTGGAATTAATAGTATTAGATTCGACTCGGGTAAATAACCTCGCTTCACTACACAATTTAAGAGAATTGCAACAGCTAAGTGTTAATTTTACGAATATAGATGATCTTTCTCCTTTATCGAGTTTAAGTAAGTTAAGAGCACTTCGAGTTAGTTTTACAAAAGTTAGTGATTTAATTCCTTTATCATACTTAACTGCTCTGCTGCACCTTTCGATAAATTCGACTAGAGTTACCGATCTCTCTCCCTTGTCGAGTTTGAGTGAATTGCGAACAATTCGGTTGGACTCGACCAGAGTTCGAGATCTGTCTCCACTATCTGAATTAAGCTCCTTACGAAGCCTTAATCTTGACAATACTTTCGTGAACGACCTTTCTCCTTTGCGTAAAATGTTAGAGCGTGGTAGTGGAGTCTTTACAAATATTCAGGGCGATATTACTGTTGCAAATTGTCCACTCACCATTCCGCCGATCGAAATAGTTTTCCAGGGCAATGAAGCAATCCTCAGCTATTTCCGTGAGCGTGAAGCAGGTGAAGTTGATCATCTTTACGAAGCAAAGATGTTGATTCTTGGCGAAGGTGGTGCAGGAAAAACTAGCCTGCTACGCCGCCTTTATCAGCCAAGTGAGTCTTTACCTGCTGAGCAAGAAAGTACTAAGGGAATTGACATTTATAGGCATGATTTTCCATTAGAAAATGGACGCATTTTTCGCTTAAATGTTTGGGACTTTGGCGGACAAGAGATTTATCATGCAACTCATCAATTTTTTCTTACGCGCCGATCATTATATCTACTATTAGATGATACTCGTAAGGATCATAAATCGGTATCTGATCCTGGCTTCAAAGATTGGCTAGATTTGATAGAGATGTTTGGCGATAATAGTCCGGCACTTATTTTTCAAAATGAAAAATCTGGACGTAGCAAGGCGATTGGCATGGATGGAATTACGGCCCGATATCCATTGGTGAAGGATTGTTTTAAGGGGAATTTAGAAAATGCGTATGCAGCCGATTTGTTGCGGCAAGCAATTGCTGACTACGCTGCCAATCTGCCACATATAGGTGAAGAATTGCCAGCTAAATGGATCAAAGTGCGCACTGAAATTGAAGAACGTGCGCAGCAAGTGGCACACATCAGCCAGCAAGAATACTTTGCAATTTATGGACGTCATTTGTCGTTTGACCGCGTTAAAGCTCTGCATTTGTCGCGCTATTTTCATGACCTCGGCGTGTTTTTGCACTTTCAAGATGATCCGTTACTTGCGCGAACTGTCATTCTTCAGAACACGTGGGCGACGCATGCCGTTTATCGAGTGCTTGATGATGAAATTGTGAAGGCACGTCATGGACTTTTTGATCGCGACGATTGTGTCCGTATTTGGCGAGACAGTGAGTATGTTGATATGCATCCGGAGCTGTTGGCGTTGATGCAGCGCTTTGAACTGTGCTATCTTTTACCACATAGTAGAACGCCAACGTGGTTTGCACCACAGTTATTGATGCCAGATAAACCGCAGGCACTCATTGGCTGGCCACAAATGGGCGATCTGGTTGTACGTTTTCGGTATGAATTTATGCCGAAGGGCATTGTCAGCCGGTTAATGGTGCGGCAGCATCGACTAACGGGGGACCCAACTGATGCCTGTCTGACTTGCGTACTTTTTCATCATAATAATAGTAGCGCTACTTCAGAACTTCTGCCCTCCGGAGATGAAATTGAGTTGCGTGCACGGGGTCCAGAGCGCAAAGTATTGTTGAATGTGCTGGCAACTGAATTGGAGGCGATTAATCAGAAATTTCCTGGTCTTCATGACAGAGTTGCGAAGCGTATTCCGTGCATATGTAAAGATTGTAGCGATGCAGTGCAACCTTTTATGTTTGAAGAGCGCAATTTACTTCGGCGGATTGAGAAAAACGTATCGCAAGTTGAGTGCGAATGCAGTCTTGAAAAAGTTGACGTACGTATGTTGTTGGATGGCGTTCATGCAGGCGAAACAGCAGATCAGCCAGATTGGGCTAAAAATAGCAAACTATCGACACCCCGGACAGTAAAGATTTTTTTAGCATCATCCAATGAACTATTGGCTGATCGAGATTCATTTGAATTGCATTTTCGGCGCGAAAATGATCGCTATCAAGCGACTGGGCAATATTTGGAAATCATTCGATGGGAAAATTTTCTTGATTCTGTATCAAGCACTCGAAAGCAGGATGATTATAATGATGTAATCAACGATTGCGATGTTTTTGTTAGTTTATTTTCGACCAAGGCGGGCAAATATACTGCAGAAGAATTTGAAATAGCCTATAGCCAATTTAAGCTCAAGGGCTTGCCGAAGATCCTTACTTTTTTCAAGGACGAGTCAATTACAACTGGTAGTTTACGGCGTGAGGATATTCAATCGCTTTGGGACATGAAAGATAAACTAGCCAAACTTGGTCACTTTCACACTGCTTACGATAATACTCAGGATCTACTTCTGCGGTTTAAGCAGCAATTACAGAAAATGACCGATAAAGGCATGCTGAAATGAACTTTGTTAAGTGATTTTACATTTCTGCAGAAGGAAGTGCGTTTGGATTTAATGTTTTTCTTTAATTAATTTGTTGAAGAATTGAACCTTGATATTGGAATTTAGAGTTGAAATTTAAGTGAAATGATTGGCTTATTTTTCCCTAGGGCTCAGCTTGATGCTGACCTCGAAATAATTGTTACGGTGTTGAAAATCGATTTGCCAATCGAGTGCGTGAACGATACGTGTCAGTAGATTTTTACCATGGGTAAAGCCGCTCGTATGCGATGGCATAGGCGGTGCAATAGCATTGCCGATGACGATATGATCGGTGTCGATATTGATTTTGATGATGACTTGATCGCCACCGTGAAATAAGGCGTTGTTTAACAAATTATTGAACAACAATGTCAGCAAATGTGGATTCGCCATCGCCGTCGTTTTTTTGTCAAACACAGCTTCATCCAAGTCGAGCGTGAAGTGGTGTTGATGCGCTTGTGCAGTCTTTTCTAGATTTAAAATGGCATGCTCTAGATGTGCCAGTAAATCGGTTTCTTGTAGTGCCAAATTCTCTGCACGCGCCAGAGCTAATAATATCTCTAAGGTCTGATCGATCTCTGTCATGGACGAGGTCAAGAGTTGGCGATCTTCTTGAGTCAATGCAGCATTAGCGTCGCGATGTAGTAAATTCTTAATGATGGTTACGGGTGTTCTAAGCTCATGGCTGACATCACGCGTGAACAAGCTTTCGCGTTTTAGTGCCTCTTGTAATGACTGCAAATTATGCGCTAATGTTTTCGCCAAAAATCCAATTTCGTCAGCACGATCTGATGCAGAGAATGTTGGTGCTTGTTGATCTTTAACACTTAATCTGAGTTCATCATTCAATTGCAAAAGCGGAGCAGCAATATGTCGCGCTAAACGATAGGCCAATAGCAAAGCGCTACCTGTCATTAATAGGGCGATTACCAACATGAAGTCAGCCAAATTTTTAGACAAATTATTGACGACTAAAAATGGACTGACCTCAGCGACTAGATACGCGCCTTGTTGATCGTCGGTCAGGCGTAGTACGTGATAATGTAAGCGCAGTTTTGTGAATACTTCAGCTTTGCTTCTGCCTTCAAGATTGGCAGCCTGCACGTCTGCTCGGACGGCCTCTGGCAACTGCGCAAAGTTTGGTATCAGTTGCAGATAATTGCTGCGCGGTGGTTGCCATAGGCTAGTTTTCGCATATTGGTCGCGTAGGGTTTTTGCTTCGTAACTTAAGATGCTTTCCAGCACGGCATCTTCGGTAACATAGGCGACCAAGACCGCTACACCGGTATAACTGACACATAAAAATAGCGTGAAGCTGGCCAGCGTCACAAAGAGTTGTCGCTTGATACTAGTTTTAAATCGGGCGAACATCATCGTGCATCACTAATTGATAACCAAGATTATGCACCGTGTGCACCAAGTCATATCCAGCCACACTTTCTAGCTGTTTGCGCAAGCTATAAATATGCGATTTCAAAGCATCGCTCTGCGGTGGTGCGTCACCCCAGATGTCATGCAAAATTTGTGAACGACTGACAGCGTCGGGATATTTTTGCGCCAGTAAGAGCAGAATCTTAAAGCCCACTTGGGTCAGCGGAATGCTCTGGTCCGCATAATCAGCACGCATCTCTCTGACAAATAAACGTAAAGCGCCGATCTGTATTTCCTGCTTCACATGCAATTGTTGACGACGACTTAAAGCCTCGCAACGTAAAGCCACTTCACGAAAATCAAATGGTTTGGTCAAATAATCATCCGCACCTGTCGCGAAGCCCTGTGCTTTATCTTCAAACGCATCACGTGCAGTCAACATTAAGATAGGCACATTGCTCGGCGCTTGCGCTTTGATCTGTTGGCAGACTTGAAAGCCGTCAATGTCTGGTAAATTTAAATCCAGTAACACCACATCAAAGTGTTCGGCACTGGCAAGTTGCACAGCGTGTTTTCCTTCGCTGGCAAAATCAACTTGCCAGCGTAGACCAGACAAGAAATCACCAAGCTGCTTGGCAATATGCGGATTATCTTCAACAATTAATAACTTGAGTGGTTTCAAAATCGAGGAAATAGCTTGGTTGAGTCTTTTTTATTGTAATCCAAATGCCTAAACTCACATTTGGATTTTTGTTCATGACCGGACAAATGCCGTTGGTGCTGTGTTTTTTGCGTTTTATCGGAATACCTTTAAAAGCCGGGTTTGCTACGGTTAAGATGAGTCCATGCAATTGAATAATTAGAAATATCCTTGTTGTACGATTTACGTATCTCATCAGAACTTATGCAAAACTGTCGCCGCTGGGTGCTAACAACAACGCTGGTTTTGCATAAGCACTACGAATATTGAATGACCTTTTGAAGGGAAATCTCATGTCCAAATTAAACGCTATCGCTTTAACACCTATCGCCTTCGCTACTTTATTGCTCCTGCAATCCCCGATTACTTATGCACAAGATGCGGCAAAGATGAAGCCCTCAGCCGCCAGTGCGACAACACTAACACAGCAACTAGATCAGATTGGTGCTGGCTACTATAAAGCAGATCAGCCAGGTGCCACAGTGATCGTGATGAAGGATGGCAAAACCTTGCTGCGTAAGGCGTATGGTTTAGCCAATCTCCGCAATAAAGAAGCACTGCAAGCGGATCACGTCATGCGCTTAGGTTCGATCACCAAACAGTTCACTGCGGTCGCGATTCTGCAATTGGTGGAAGAAGGCAAAATTGCCTTGAATGATCCTGTCACAAAATTTTTCCCTGATTATCCTGAAACTGGTAAAACGGTCACCATCGAACACTTATTGACGCACACCTCAGGCATTCCAAGCTACACCGGTAAACCAGGATTTGTGGCGAAGTCGGTCAAAGATATCAGTGTCAGTGAAATGGTCGATAGTTTTAAAAATGATGCCTTGGAATTTGAGCCTGGCACGTCCTATAAATACAATAATTCTGGCTACTTTTTGCTCGGTGCAATCATAGAAAAGGTCAGCGGCGAGACTTATGCAAATTATGTTGCCAAGCGTATCTTCACACCTTTGGGTATGAATAACACCGCGCACGAAGGTCACGAACGTAGTCAGCAAGCGCGTGCGCAAGGCTATTCGCAACGCGGTGAAGGTTTTGATCCTAGTATGAAGATCAGCATGACACAGCCCTATGCTGCTGGTTCTCTTACTTCGACCGTGGATGATTTGGCGAAGTGGGATGCCGCGATCACGGCCGGTAAATTACTGAAAGCCGATAGCTGGAAACGTGCCTTTACTTCCTATAAATTAAAGAATGGTCAGGACACCAATTATGCCTATGGCTGGGGCGTCGGACAGTTTGAAGGCCAGCCTATGATTTCGCATGGCGGTGGTATTCCTGGATTTTCAACTTACGCCTTACGTCTGCCAAAAGATCAAGTGTATGTCGCAGTCTTGCACAATGCAGATCGTGGTTTACCGCAACCAGAAATGATCGCATCGCGCTTGGCAGCAGCGGTAATCGGCAAACCTATTCCTGAGTTTAAAACCGTTATGCTTGATGAAAAAACTTTGAATCAATATGTGGGTGTTTATCGTATTGATGAGAAGAATCGTCGTATCGTTGTGCGCGAAGGAAATAAATTAGTCATGACGCGCACCGACGGCCCACGAACAGAAATGCAAGCCTATTCGCAAAATGGTTTTTTTAAAGATCAAAATTCTTTATTGCGTGTCGAATTTAATCGCAATGCCAAGGGAGAAGTTAGCGATGTGGTGGTACACCAAAATGGCAATGCAGTGGTACATCCAAAATTAAATGAAGCTTTGCCAGAAGCACCAAAAGCCTTTGCTATGTCTGTCGAACAGTTTGCAGAATTCGCAGGTGATTATCAGATCCAACCTAACTTTGTCTTGAACGTGCGTCGTGAAGGTAATCGCTATGTCACACAAGCGACTGGGCAAGGACCTGTGGATATCATGCCAATCAGCGCAGACACTTTTAATGCGCCTGATGTTGGCGGACAGTTGAAGTTCGAAAAAGATGCGGATGGCAAAGTCACGCAATTGATTTTGACGCAAGGTGGACGTAATACGCCAGCGAAGAAAATCAAATAGGCTCCTTACTTTTGTTTGAATGTCCCTTCTCTCGCTTGCGGGGGAAGGGAGTGAATACAGAAAAAAATATGTCAGAATTTTTTAACCAGTCTCGCTCCTATTTGTCTTCACTACCAATAATTGATCTATCCTAAACTGGTCAATATCAACCACCTCAAATTTGTAATCACCAACCATCACAAAGTCGGTACGCTTGGGAATTTTTCTCAGCATCGTCATCATGAAACCTGCAATGGTTTCGTAATTGCCGCTTTCTGGTAAATCGTCGATATCTAAGGCACGGCATACATCTTCTATGGTGGTCGCACCATCAATCAACCAAGAGTTATCATCGCGGCGTACGATTTGATCTTCCAAGTAAGGATGCACCATACCATCCATTAAGGTGCTTAAAACATCGTTCAAGGTGATGATGCCAACCACTAAGGCGTATTCATTCAAGATCACCGCGAAGTCTTCCCGCGTGGCTTTGAATTGCTCCAGCATCTCAGACAACGTCAGCGAATCAGGAACGACTAAAGCAGTGCGTAATGAGAGTTCTTGTACTTTAGAAAAAGCTTGATTGGTTAAGATGCGTTTGAGAATATCTTTGGATTCGACATAGCCAACCACTTTATCGATTTGCCCATCGCAGACTAAGAATTTGGTGTGCGGATGTTCGGCGATTTTTTGTCGTATGCTTTCCTCGTTATCTTGCAGGCTTAAGTACACGATACTGTCACGCTGAGACATCGCGGAGGGAACAGTGCGGCTTTCCAGTTCAAACACATTGCCTATCATGCCGTGTTCGCGGGTTTGCAAAATACCGGCTTCTGCGCCAGCATTGACTACTGCATGAATTTCATCAGAGGTGATTTGATCATCGCGTTCAGTGGGTAATTTGAAGGTCGTAAAAATCAAATTCGACAAGCCGTTAAATATCCACACCAAAGGTTTAAACAATTTAACGCACAGCATCATCGGTGCAACGACAAACATCGCCACACTCTCCGGTGCAACCATTGCCAGTTTCTTTGGCATCAGGTCTGCAAACAAGATGAATACTGAGGTGACGAAGATAAAAGAACTCAGAAAGCTTAAAGTATCAATCCAGCTCGCATCACCAAACACCGAATGAAATATTTTGGCGAAGTAGGGTGTCAAAGATTGCTCACCCAAAATACCACCCAGAATCGCAATCGCATTCAGTGCGATTTGCACCACGGTGAAAAAATGCCCAGGCTCCTGTTGTAGCGCCAAGACCTTGCTGGCGCGCGGATCGCCATCGGTTTCCAGAATTTGTAGTTTGACTTTGCGAGCTGCTGCCAGAGCGATCTCGGACATAGAAAAAAAGCCACTGATTGCTACGAGCAGCAAGATAACTAAGAGATGATCAAATAATGCCATGTTGCCTCCATCAATGATAGTGAACATCATAGCCGAGCTTGGGGCGAAACTGGAAATAGTTCTAGTGTGGTGAGGCAGAGCTTATCGCGGTGGAACTTGGTTTCTCTATGCGGAAAGTGGCAAAATGCCCTTAAAGTGCTTAAGTAGATTGCGTGGTACGTTTCGTGATTGTCTGTTCAGCCCACATCTTGGCACTGTCAAAATCAGGAAAGAAATGACGCAATCCAATGCGATGGTAGGTTGATTTGACCAACTCTTTTCCATCGACATCATCTGCTGCAACAATCACGTTTTCTATGCAGTGGAGTTTAGTCTGACTAACTTCGATTGCACGCGCAATGCGATCAATCGCATCGCCGGGACATAAGATGGAATCATGCACGATCGTAATGCCGATATAAGGACGTTCTGCAGAAAACGTGCTAGCTAGTTGAAAGGCTTGCGCCGCCCAGTATTCCACCAGCTCACGATTCCATGGACCGGTTAATTCGGTGATCAAAAGTTGTCCCTCTGTCCAAACCTTAAATCTGCCGTGGGGGCGAAATATAGCATTCATGCAAATCCTAAGCGCTAATTCCAAACGAACCAGCATGACGATTGATATTTTAATGACAAATGCCAGAATTATAAGCGCAAGAGGGAGGAAGGCATCATGGATAAACGATAAATTTCGTTAAATTACCGGGATGTGGAAACAAGATGATGGGCTGGCCAGATCTGAACTGGCCTGCCAATCAGGTTTATCGGTATAGATTGTCTTTACTGTTTCTTGGTCGTGATGGGTTTCGCCCCAGATAAAATCGCCACTGCAGATAAAGTTGTCTGCGCCGCATTTAATCCCAACATAAAATCTTTATCAGAATAAGTCGTGAACACATCGCTAGGTTGATGCCAGTTTGGATTCCAACCGGCGCCAATATGCATACCGCGCTCATTTTCGCGTAAGGAGATGGCAGGGACTAAATCCATAAATGGTACTGAATCGGTATTGGTCATATGAAAGCCGACAGCCGCTGGGTAGTTAGTCGCATATTTATCATTCGCCGCGCGGAAGAACCACGCCAACTTCGCTGCGCCTTCGGCTTGTTTTGCAGTGGATTGGAATTCAATATTCACATCGGCTTCGGCTCTCTGTTCTTTCGGTGAAACATAGATCGGTTTGCCATCAGTTCCCATTACAGGCTTGCCTTGTGCATCGAGTTTTACCGTTGGCATACCGTGATCCCACAGCATCATGTCATGTTGTATCATGCCCAGCCATTTTGGCTCCGGGTATTTACCTGAGCCTTTTGGCGATTCTATGCCCTGCAAATCTTTGCGTTGCGCGACATAGGCATATGCGCCGTTCAAGCCACTTTCTTCGTTATTCCAAAACACAAAGCGTATCGATTTATCGGTTTCGATTCCGGGTGCGCTAAAAATTCTTGCTAGCTCCATCACCAATGCGGTTCCCGATCCATTGTCGTTCGCCGCTTCACCAAAGCCAATACCATCAAAGTGCGCGCCGACGATATACATTTCATCGGGATTGGTTTTACCTATCTTGGTGCAGTAAACGTTCTCGCGCTGCGAAGTGCCAACCGGAGTTTGTTCAGCATTTAAGGCACGTAATTTTTCATCGGCTTGCAAAAGTGGATCAGTATTCACACCAGTTTTCGCACGCTTACCAAATAAAGTACTACCACCTTGACCAGGTGCACCACCTAAGCCACCGCTAGGAATCACATTGCGACGTGGCGCTGGCGCGGCTCCCGGAGTTGCCGGTGGTGCTTGCGTATAATCGAATTGCATACGCTCGGTGTTGGTGCAGCCATAGGACTTTAGCTGTGCTTCTATCCAATCTAAAGCACGACGATTACGCTCGGTACCCTGACGACGATCACCAAACTCAGTCAAGGACTTAATCGTCGCCTTATATTTTTCCAACTCCAATTGACGCACCATTGTCACCACAAAATCATCTTGCTTGAGTGCGCTAGCTTGCAAAATATCTAGCGATTGTGCTTGTGCAATTCCCAGCAAACTAGTCCCACATAAAGCAGCGATCAAGCAATTGCGTTTAAGATGTTGCGGAAAATTCATAGGTGTCTCCAAGTGATAGGCATGCGTATAGAGTCAAGAATCAAGAATCAAGAGTCAAGAACCAAGCCGCAAGTGTATGACGCGATGCCTGAATTGATCAATGGAATTAACTGTAGATAAAGCACTATGTACCATTCACTGTCTAAAAGCAGACGGATTCATGTGATGATGCGAGCGGAGTAGATGTCACGCTTCTGACATATAGAACTTACCAAGACTCACGCAAAACAGGCGCTAGTGTTGTTACCATCGCCTCGCCCTATAATTTGTACTTTCTTCGATGCCGCGCCTAGTTAACGTAATTTTGCGTAAGTTCTAACTTAAAAAAACAGCGCAATAAATGATTGCGCTGTCGTTGCTTAGCATGTGCAAATAGCTCAATTCTGCTTAGGTTTTAGAAATACTAAGCTGTTTTGTTGTCTTGTTGGATTGTCCTCTTTTCGGGGCTTTTTTCGGGGCTTTCGTAAGAGTCACATCATCATTGATCTTAAACACGCTGACCAGTTGTGTTAAATGATCTGCCTGTTCTTGCATGGCTGCGGCTGCAGCTGCGGCTTGTTCAACTAGTGCTGCATTTTGTTGGGTGACATTATCCATCTCGGCGATGGCTTGATTGACTTGTTCAATGCCAGTAGTTTGCTCGTCAGATGCAGCGGTAATTTCGGCCATGATACTAGTGACGTTATGAATACTCTCGACGATTTCTTTCATCGTGTCACCTGCTTGATCGACCAGCGAAGAACCATGCCTTACATTTTCTACTGAATTATTGATGAGTTCTTTGATCTCTTTTGCTGCGCTGGCCGAACGTTGCGCTAAGCTTCGGACTTCTGATGCAACTACCGCAAATCCTCGACCTTGTTCGCCTGCGCGTGCGGCTTCTACCGCTGCATTGAGCGCCAAAATATTGGTTTGAAATGCGATGCCATCGATCACTGAAATAATATCAACAATTTTTTGAGAAGAGGCATTGATGGTTCCCATGGTGGCGACTACTTCAGAGACTACTGTACCGCCTCTAATCGCGATGTCCGATGCAGACATTGCTAGTTGATTCGCTTGTTGTGCATTGTCGGCATTTTGTTTGACTGTACTGGTAAGTTCTACCATTGATGCTGCCGTTTCCTCCAGTGAACTTGCCTGCGATTCTGTACGCGAGGATAGGTCCATATTGCCAGAGGCAATCTCTCTAGAGGAAACCAAAATGGCATCCGTGCTGTGGCGTACTTGGCTAATAATTTGACTGATGCTATCGCGCATAGTCTGAATCGAATGCAGAAGACTGTTTTTGTCGTTTTTATCTAGGTCGATGTCAACTGTCAGGTCACCACCCGCAATATGACTGGTAATGTCCGCAGCATAGTTTGGTTCGCCGCCTAACTGTTTGAGTAAACCGCGTGCGACAATAAAGCCAAAAGCAAATAAAATCAGCCCTAATAAAATTGAGCCTGCCGCCACATTCACTAACTGTTTATAAATTGTGGCATCGACGGTATCGATGTAAACACCAGAACCGACAACCCATCCCCAAGCATCGAAACCTTTGACAAATGAGACCTTTTGTACTGGTTCTTCATGACCTGGTTTTGCCCACATATAAAACACATAGCCTGAACCTTGGGCTTTGACCACTTTGACAAATTCATTAAATAGGAATTTTCCAGTGGGATCTTTGTTTGTTGATAAGTCAGTGCCATCCATTGCGGGTTTGATCGGATGCATTACCATGTAAGGCCGCATGTCATTAATCCAGATGTAGTCGCCATCGCCATAGCGTATGCTTTTCACCGCCGCAATCGCAGCAAGCTTGGCATCTGATTCGCTCATTTTTGATTGCTTTGCCAGTTCGTGATAGTGCGCTACTAAAGTATGTGCGACTTCCACAGTTTGTTTGACACTGTTCTGTCTTTCTTCAAGTATCAATGCGCGTTCAGAAAAAAGGAAAACCGTCGTAAGAACGACGATGCCCAGTATGGCACTGAAAATAAGCAATCCAAGGCGTTTGGCGATATTAATATTGTGCAGACGATCAAAGTTAAACATGTCAAGTCTCCTTTATTATCTCGTTATGAGGAAAACAGGCCGGTAACACGTGGCGCCAAAACGGCTATGTTTTCACTTATTTTTTTGCGTATATGATGTAATTGAATATCGCAATAATATTAAGAATCAGAATACACCTGCAGACTTATTTTCAACAGCGATTTATCGTTTTGTTTGTGTCTTTTTGTGTACGTTGAATTGATGATTTAATTTGATTTTTTGATGTGTTTATGTAGCGCCGTGTTGCCATGTGGTTCAACTGAGGCTTTGACTACCAAACGTAGAACAGATTCAGTTGATCTTGTTGTAAGAAAGAATGCGTGAATGCTTTTGTGCGATGTCAATCTGAGAATTTAATCTAAGAATTTAATCTGACAATAAAGCACCATTGATTGTGCAAGAATTATTGAGTTGCTGATAAACCCAAGGTGCAATTGCTCAAGCAATTACACCTTTGTTTGAACTTGATATGCCCGGCTTATGATGTTGGCCACAACTGCCAAAACGCGACCGCGCTGACGGTGCCATAGATCAACGAGTCGAGCAAATTTTTGAGGCTGGATGACCAAGGCCTGCCCATCCAGATCGATTCTTGTACCGTACCGCAGCCATAGGCGATCAGAGAAAAAATTCCGACGAAGTGTCCCGCAACCGCAGGGTTGGCATGTAATCCATAGGCTTGTAACGCTAACAGGCCACCTAGTCCGGCAATCACGACATTTAGTATGAACCATTGCAATAGATATTTGCCCATCGCGGGTACGCCAGCTGCACGTATCGTAATAAAAGCGACGGGGCCTTCACGAAATTTTTGTTGCATTGCCTCGCTTTCTATTTCTTTCATATCCGTGCAATGTGGTGTGGAATACAGACCCGCATCTAGTTTGGCGGCACCTAATACTTTACGTACATCCTCTTCGTTTGGCAGTGGTCGATATTCTGAGTTATGCCATTTAAAAACCATGTGGATCAAACTGCTGGCAACAAATACGCCTATCGCAGTGACGAGAATTGGTAACCATAATTGTAGTAAATTCATCTTGTCTCCCTTCAACGTTTGAATTCAATAAGCGCCTTTGGAAGAAATCATAGGCGTATTAGCAATATACGCGATGCTGATGAGAATGTGATTTTCAAAATGCACGACAGTGCTGGATTAGCAACAGTCATCATCCAAGAAACCCAGCAGATACGACGACAATGCAATCACAAAATAGGCATTGCATTGTCTGACGATGGCTCTACAGTAAAAAACGGTAAAGCAAGTTGGTCAATTGTCGCCTTACTTGTTCTTCTCTTGCTGCAGTCTTGTTTCCAAACGAAGTGCTCCAGCTTGGGCATAATTGGCGCAAGCTTTCTCGTCTATTAGTGGTTTTTTACCATCCAAACGCGCCAACAAGTCACTAGCGGTTCCATGGCCAGTGATCAAAATGTCGCAAGTAGCTTTCGCAAGGCGTTCGCTACTTTCTTTGAGCGCAACTCCTAAAGAGTTTGGTGCGGAGTAGCGGTAAGTATCGTCAGAGATCGATCCTAAGCTATCTGCAAATACCAGATTTTTGCAAATTGATTTTTCGCATTCCAGCCAAGCCCAACCCGAACCGCCTAGCGCATGGCCTGACATGGGAATATGTTGAATCTGTGTATTGCCCATTTTGATGGTGCTACTGTCCTCGAATCCATGAACATTGGTAATCGGATTGAAGCCAGTTAGCTCATTAAATTGCGGGTCGCGACGATCGTTTTTACCAGTCTTGAGTACATCAACAACATTACTACGGCTTAAAACTTTTGCCCCCGTGGCTTTTTGCATGCTAGCCACACCACCCATGTGATCATGGTGCTCGTGGGTCAGCAAAATCGTTTTAATGTCGCTGAGTCTGACACCCAAAGATAGAATATTCTGACGCACAGCTGCAGCTGCTTTTTCTGGTGCGCTATCAATCAACACATGACCTTGTGGCGTCGCGATTAAGACGACGCTGATCCCGCAAGTACCGACATACCAAGTATTGCCATAAATGCGACGTGGATGCGTAGGTTCATTCCAATCATCGAGGGATTTGCAGGCAGTTTGTGGCGATGCTGGTGTTGGCGCGCTTGGCATGCTAATTCCAACTCTGGTTGCGTTCGCACTTTGCGTGAGGCCTAGAATTGCGATGCTAGTGATGAGCAGGAGAGGGCGGAGTTTGGTATTAAGAACGGGTTTTTTGAAGATGTTTATTGTGTGCATAGCTCAAGTCTTGGTTGATTAATTGCGTTGTTAGTTGAGGAAGTTGAAGGTGTTAATCGTGGGATCAAATTTTTCTTGATTACTGTCAATGATAGCCGCAGCCTCGTTTAGGTAGTGTGCTTTCAGTTTTATGTCGCCTTTCAATGCAGCGATATTGGAACGTTTGAGTAGTAGGCGTTTCTGATCGGCTGGATCTTGCTTGTGCTCTTGTTGTGATGCCTCGTTTAATAGAGCTTCTGCCTCTTGAAGCTTTCCTTGCCGAATGAGAATTTCGCTTTTATCCATCATCAAGTCGATAGGACGACAGAGGTCTGCCCACGGCTTGTCTAGTCGTATAATTTTTGGCACTTCGGCAGTTTTGATGGACATTGCTTGTCGTCTTTCGCGCTCAGCTTGATCGAGGATGGACAAGGCAAGATCAAGTTGATTCAAACGGACATAAGCGGCAGCGACTCTCCTCGCTTTGGCGTAAGGTCCAGTCAACTGCGGCCCAATTGGCCACACGATGGCTGGAGAATTCTCCTTAAAATTAAGTGAGCTGATGATTTTTGCTAACTCAATCTCCAAGGCCGACCATTGCGATAATCCAATCAATGCTGATGCTCTTGCAATCGAGATTTCTAGTTTAAATTCCCTATCTTGATTGATACTGGACGTCGATTTTTCTGCATTATCAAATGCCTGCAAAGCGAGTTCGTAAGAGTGGCGGCTTAGATGAAGTAGTCCGCGATCATATTCGATCACCGGAGTCAGGCTAGGATTGGTAGATGGTGCAAAAGTTTTGCGTTCAATTTCTAGTTGCTCAACGGTTTGTAATAGGCGCTCTGCATCTGCTAAATCGCCAGCCATATGTGCCATTTTCGCCAGAAAAAAATATTGGAGTAAATATTCATCAAAGCGTCTTTGATTTGTTGGTTTCGTCAGCGTTTGAAAATGTTGTTCGATAGGTTTCCAGCATTGCGATGAACCTATTTTTTTCTCACATGCGATCCAAGAATTTCGAACCGATGCGTCGTCAGCAATCGACGGATAAGCCTGCGTCAACATGCAAAGAAAAGAGAAAGAAAAAGTCGCTACTTTAAAGTTCATGGGATCTCAATCATCATAATCTGGTAAATCGCTTTTACTACTAGCCCAGTTTTCTGTATACAAACCGTTTTGAACTAATGAATGAAAAGTTGAGTACGGCCAATCTATAAGCAATTTATCTGCAAATCCAAGGTACCAAAGAAAACGATGGTTCACCATAATCAAGGTTCATACGGCGCAATACGCCTGCGACTATTGACGCCTTACGAAAAGATTGCACCTTACTTTTTATATGTTGTTATAAAAAGCTAAGTGTTGCATTAAGCTCTCGAAAGCTGCCTTATTTTCTAACATCTCCTCGCCAATGACGGTGGTGCCGTTTCTATGTTCTATCAGTATTGATCTTTGTTTTTTTATAGTCCTTAATTTCAGACTAAGGATATGTTTATATTTGACCGAAATCATTTCACTGCTGAATGCACTTTTGGGTAAATTAATTTGAGAATCGAAAATAAAAATCTCTTTTTTTGTTGTGATATTTGTGTAGAAAAGTGCGATCAAAATGAAAAGAGCGACAGAGAGGAAAAGGCCGATAATTGAATAGAAGACGGTCGCGCCGCGGCGTGAGAAATGGAAGATATTGTTGATGATTAAACCACGCTCATTATGTATAGCGTCATTTATTGCGAGATAGCTAAGAAGCGCTAAGACAAGAATTAGAAAGAAGAGCCGTAAAAATTTCGGCTTATATTTGAATCTTATGGGTTTATTCTTTTGCGAGGAATTTGTCGTTGCTTGCATCGGTTTGTAGTCGTAAAAATAAACCGTAATGATCTGTCAATGTGTAATAAATTGCAATATTAGATTGATATTTAGTGCGCGGGGTGTAATAGGCAAAGCCGTATTACACAGTCCGATGGTAATGTGAAAAACGGGGAAGCAATTTATCTGCAAATCCAATGTACCAAAGAAAACGATGGATCGCCATAATCAAGGTTCATACGGCGCAATTATTGACGCCTTACGAAAAGATTACGTCTTACAGAGTTAATTAGCTACGTTATTGGCACCATTTCTAACTCATATGAATAATCCCTCTTTTTTATTCGTAATGCTGGGATTTTGAATAAATCGGCTTTTTCTTTTATTTGTTTCCAATATGATGGATCAGTTTTAAGACCTGCAATTAACGCAGAAATTTCCATACCTGCTGGTATATCAATATACTGATTTTGTTTGCTGTAATGTACTAGTCGCCATTCATTTTCGTAAGCCCAATCAGTATGCTTTGTAGCGAGTAACCGCTCTAATGTGGTGTGTGGACAAAACAAGGCTTCAGAGACGCATAATTCTGGTAGCTCGCTTGAGTACTGGACATGAAATTGAGAAAAGTCACCTTGATTTTCTAACGCAGTTTTCATTGGTTTAACGCTGTATTCAATACAAAATCCTTGATGTGAGCTTGCATAATGAGCCCACATTAGTTGGTTATCCCATATCGGTGAAAAGCAAGCGATACCGAACTGGTTAAAACGACGTAGTATGCTGCTAGTTAATCCTATATTCCTAAGAGTTAGACATTCTGTTTCAGACCATTTCTTGATTTTATTAAAAAGTTCATCATCATAGAACCAATGGTCTCGTGCATTCGGATTTAATTGTAATAAACATTTCATCGCTGCACGTAAGCTGTCCTCATTTGGAAATGGTCCACGATAAGTATGGTTCTTTATTTTTAGCCGAATATCCATTGGGTCATTAAAAGAATTCGCAGCTGAAAACCATATTTTTTCAGATGAGAGATTTTTCAATCGTGAATCGTCAGCAGTATCTTTCGGCTGGTAACGGTAATAGGCTTTTGATGTCAACAATCTTTGATTACGTGATTCTTCAAATTCAGAGAAAGTGTTCATAGTGGCTTTTAATTTTAATCATCAAATAGTTAATAAAATAAGTGATTCATACTAATTCTTCACTTCATATTAAATAAATCAGTGCCTATCCACTTCAGTGTCAAAGATACTCACAGCTCACTGTACCCACCAAACACAATTCAATTCGCCCCCAGAAATTCCATTATCGGGATGCAGCGCTAGGCGCTTCCCGGAGCAATACATTTGTATTGCGAGGACAAGCAACAACGCGCGGCGCCCGAGAATGGGATTTATGGCGGTGAATTAATGCGCCTCTTCCCAATTCAACCCCACGCCCACCTCAGCCAACAAAGGCACTTTCAACTCAGCCACCCCAGCCATCAACTCTGGCAACTTACGCTTCACTAATTCCAACTCTTCAGCCACGACTTCCAGCACCAATTCATCATGCACCTGCATAATCATTTTGGATTGCAAGCCATCGGTCTCCAACCAATTCTGCACCGCAATCATCGCCAGTTTTATCAAGTCTGCAGCCGTACCCTGCATAGGCGCATTGATCGCAGCGCGTTCTGCGCCTTGGCGGCGTGGGCCGTTGGGGCTGTTGATTTCTGGTAGCCAGAGGCGGCGGCCGAAGACGGTTTCTACATAGCCGTGGGCTTTGGCTTGGAGTCTGGTGTCGGCCATGTAGTGCGCGACGCCTGGGTAGCGTAGAAAATATTTGTCAATGTAGCTTTGCGCTGCGCTACGTTCTATGCCGAGGTTGCCCGCTAAGCCGAACGCGCTCATGCCGTAGATCAGGCCGAAGTTAATCACTTTGGCGTAACGTCTTTGTTCGCTGGTGACTTCCGCTAATGTGACGCCAAAAATTTCGGAGGCGGTGGCGCGGTGTACGTCTTCGCCGTCTGCAAAGGCTTTGAGTAAACTCGTGTCGCCAGAGATGTGCGCCATGATGCGTAATTCGATTTGTGAATAGTCGGCGGAGACGATGCTATTGCCCGGTGCGGCGACAAAGGCTTCACGGATGCGGCGACCTTCGGCAGTTCGTACCGGAATGTTTTGCAGATTCGGATCGTTGGATGCGAGGCGACCTGTGACGGCAACGGCTTGTGCGTAGTTGGTATGTACGCGACCGGTATCGCTGTTGACCATCTTCGGCAATTTATCGGTGTAGGTCGATTTGAGTTTGGCGAGGCCGCGGTATTCCAATAAGACTTTTGGCAGCGGATAATCTTCTGCTAGTTTTTGTAAAACTTCTTCGTCGGTGGATGGCGCGCCAGACGGCGTTTTTTTGACGACGGGTAGACCAAGTTTACCGAAGAAAATTTCACCGAGTTGTTTGGGTGAATTTAAGTTGAATGGCTGCTCAGCCAGTTCGTATGCCTTTTGTTCCAGCTCTAATAAACGATTGCCGATTTCATGTGATTGCGTGGCGAGTAAATCACGATTAATCAACACGCCATTGCGTTCTATCTTTTGTAAAACGACGGACGTTGGTAATTCAATTTTGTCGTAGATGAAACGTAATTTATCGTAAGGTTCAACTTGCGGCCACATTGCTTGATGGAGTTGTAGAGTGATGTCGGCATCTTCTGCCGCGTAAGCAGTGGCGCGTTCCAGATCGACTTGGTCGAAGCCAATTTGCGAAGCGCCTTTGCCGCAGACTTCTTCAAAGCTGATGGTTTTACGCTCTAAATGACGCATCGCCAAACTATCCATGTCGTGCGATTTGTGTGATTCGAAGACATAGGATTGCAGCAAAGTGTCATGCAAAATGCCACGCAGATGCACGCCGTGATTGGCAAAAATGTGGCTGTCGTATTTGAGATTTTGTCCGACCTTGGCCTTGCTCGCGTCTTCTAACCACGCCTTCATTTTGCTGAGCACAAATTCACGATTCAATTGTTCTGGTGCGCCCGGATAATTGTGTGCCAGTGGAATGTAAGCGGCTATGCCAGCCTCGCAGCATAAAGAAATGCCGACCATTTGCGCGTTCATCGGTTCTAGCGACGTGGTTTCAGTATCGACCGAGGTGAGGGCGGCTTGATTGATTTTATCTAGCCAAGTATCGAGCTGGGCTTCGGTCAAAATCATTTCGTAATGTGTGACGGCGGGCGCGGCTGGGATTGTTGCGGGCGTAGTGCTTGCGACAGCATTGTTAGTAGCGTCGTCGCCAAACAAACCACCTTGCGCTGGTGCCGCTTTGCTTGGTGCTGAGCCTGCTACCGGATCAACGCCAAACTCGCGCAATAAACTCTTGAAGCCTTGATGCTGCAAGAAGGCGATCATTTCCTCACGATTTTCTTCTTTCGCTTTGAGTGATTCGTCGATAGAAATATGATGGCCAGCGAGATCGCAATCGGTCTTTACGGTGATTAAGACTCGGCCTTGTGGCAACCAGTCTAAAGCCGCGCGCAGATTGTCACCAACCACACCTTTGATCTTGTCGGCATTGGCGATCACGCCGTCTAGACTATCGTATTCGGTCAGCCATTTGACCGCAGTTTTGGGGCCGCACTTGGTCACACCAGGGACGTTATCGACGGTGTCGCCGATCAGGGTTAAATAGTCGATGATGCGATTTGGCGGTACGCCAAACTTGGCGAGTACGCCCGCTTCGTCGAGTTTTTCATTGCTCATGGTGTTGATCAAAGTCACGTTGGCATTGACCAATTGCGCCAGATCTTTATCGCCCGTGGAGACGATGGTGTTCATGCCGCGTGCAGTGGCTTCAACCGCGAGCGTGCCAATCACGTCATCCGCTTCTACGCCTTCGACCATCAAGATAGGCCAACCCATCGCTGCGACGGCCTGATGAATAGGTTCGATTTGTAAGCGTAAATCGTCTGGCATAGGCGCGCGCTGTGCTTTATATTCTGGATAGAGATCGTCGCGAAAGGTCTTGCCCTTGGCATCAAACACACAAGCCATGTAAGCTGCGGGATAATCTTGGCGCAGCTTGCGCATCATATTGACCATGCCGTGAATCGCACCTGTCGGTTCGCCGCGCATATTGCGCAAGTCGGGCAGGGCGTGGAAAGCGCGGTATAAATAGCTAGAGCCGTCGACTAATAACAGAGTTTTTTGCATAAGGATTTTAGGTATGAATGACAGCGGAAAAAGAATTTTGAAACTGCGCCAGATCACAGACAAAGATAAGGCGACTGCCTTAAAAGCCCGTGAGTCGTGGCATATGTTCACGATTATGGCAGAGTTTATCGAATCTACCGAACGTCTGTCGGCCTTAGGGCCAGCGGTCACAATCTTTGGTTCTGCCAGAATTAAGCCAGAAAATCCGTATTATCAGCAATGCGTTGATGTGGCAAAACGCCTATCCGATGAGGGTTTTGCGGTGATTTCTGGTGGTGGCCCCGGGATTATGGAGGCCGCCAATCGCGGTGCCTATGAGGGCGTTTCGGCGTCGGTGGGTTTGAATATTGAATTGCCACACGAGCAAAAAACCAATCCTTGGCAGAATATTTCTTTGAATTTTCGGCATTTCTTTGCACGCAAAGTGTCGTTTGTTAAATACGCTGATGCCTATATCATTTTCCCAGGAGGATTTGGGACTATGGATGAACTGATGGAGGTGTTGACGCTGATGCAGACTGGTAAAAGCAAGCGTATTCCAGTGATTTTGGTTGGCACTAATTTCTGGCAAGGATTTTTAGATTGGATCCGATTACAGATGGCAGATATGGGTTTGATTGAAGATAACGATCTCAATTTGGTACAAGTGATTGATGAACCTGCAAATATTGTTGATGCGATTTTTGCCTTCTATGAAGCGCACGATATTGAACCTTCAGACGAAGAGCGTCAGCGTATGTTGTATTTGTAAATGTTTTTGAGGCTTTGTACTGACCCACAAAAGATCGCGCTTCATCCTTCGTTTAGCCCGCTTTTCGCTTAGAATGCGGGCTTCTTCTTCATTCTCTTCGATTGCCAAAAATCATGAAAATCTCAAACTCACGTCGTTTTTCTCTCGCCTTATTATTGTCGCTGACTTGTTTTGGCGTTGGCAACGTGCATGCCCAGCAGGTTTTGCGTGTATCGGCGATTCCTGATGAAGCGCCAACGGAATTGCAACGCAAATTTAAGCCATTGGGTGAATATTTAGAGAAGAAATTGGGAATGAAAGTGGAGTTCACACCAGTCACGGACTACGCTGCATCGGTTGAAGGCCTCACTAAAGGCAAACTCGATATGGTGTGGTTTGGTGGCTTTACTTTTGTGCAGGCAAAAATTCGCAGCAAAGACCAAGTGATTCCTTTGGTGCAGCGTGAAGAAGATGAGAAGTTTAAATCGGTATTCATTACTACTAACCCATCGATCAATAAATTAGAAGACTTAAAAGGCAAAACCTTTAGCTTCGGTTCAGAATCTTCCACTTCCGGACATTTAATGCCGCGTTCATTTTTATTAAATGCCAAAGTGAATCCCGATACGGATATGAAACGCATCGCCTTTTCAGGTGCGCATGATGCGACGGTAGCGGCAGTGGCGGGTGGTAAAGTCGATGCTGGTGCTTTGAATATTTCAGTGTGGGAAAAGTTAGTGAGTCAAAATAAAGTCGATGTTAAACAGGTTCGTGTGTTCTACACAACTCCCGGCTATTTTGATTACAACTGGACTGTGCGCAGCGATATGCCTGCTGAGTTGCGTAAAAAAATCAGCGATGCTTTTTTAAGTTTGGATAGTAATAATCCGAAAGATAAAGAGATTTTGGATCTGCAAAGAACTTTGCGTTTTATTCCTACAAAAGCTGACAATTACAAAGCGATTGAAGTCGCTGCGCAGCAGGCTGGGTTGTTGAAATAATGTCGGATTTGGTGTCGCCAGAAAATACATCTTACCTACTGCAATTAGAAAATGTGTCGGTGCGTCATTTGGCATCCGCACGCGATGCGGTGCCAGCTTTGCAGTCGATTCATTTGCAGGTAAGTGCGGGTGAACAGATCGCGATTATTGGTCCATCTGGTGCTGGCAAAACCACTTTGTTGCATACGATGGCAGCCGCGATACAGCCATGCGAAGGTGCGCTTTATTTCATGGGGCAGCGCATGTGGAGCTTGTCACATCGCGAGCGACATATCTTGCGTCGCCATTTATTTTTAGCGCCACAAACGCCACCTTTGCCTAGTCGTCAACGTGTCGTCACGTCGGTGCTGGCGGGGCGCCTGCCGCATTGGAATTTATGGCAAGCGTTTCGCAATCTCATTAAGCCTGTCGATCCTGCTTTGGCATGGCAGGCTTTATCGCGTTTTCAATTACAAGATAAACTGTATGCGCGGGTTGATCGCTTGTCCGGTGGTGAGCGCCAACGTTGTGCCTTGGCACGCTTGTTGGTGTCCGAAGCAAGTTTGTTGATCGTTGATGAACCATTGTCGGCTTTAGATCCTAGCTTGGCGCTACAGACTTTGCAGGTACTACAGCAAGAGGCGCAACAAGCGAACGCGACCTTGATTTGCAGTCTGCATCAAGTGGAATTGGCGCGCGCACATTTTCAGCGCATTATCGGCTTACGTGATGGAAAAATCATGTTTGACACGATTGATGGCAAGCCAGTCACTGATGCGATGATTGCGGCATTATATGAAAATGCGGAATCTAGCAAACAAGTTGTGGACATCACGAGCAAGGATGCGACTACCATTGAGCATGTACGGTGTTTTTGATGCCGCTACTTTCTTCATCTTCACAACTTTCTCAATCAACTTTATCCAAAACCGATGGAGTTCGACTTGATGTTCCAAGCGACCCAGCTTGGCGAGGCCGTATTACATGGACGATTCTTGGTTTGATCTTGCTATGGCCGATGTTGGTGTATTCAGAATTTAAACCTTGGATACTGCTTGATCAACAGAGTTTGCAAGCAGGCTGGCGTTTTATCTTAAACTTTTTTCCGCCCGAACTCTCCGCCGATTTTTTACAGATTGTGCTTGTCGCGACTTGGCAGACGATTGCCATCGCCACGGCTGGCCTGGTCTTGGCATTGCTGCTCGCGATACCCGCGGCCTTTATTATTTCTGAACACTTATCGATCTCGCGCATTGGGCGTTTGCAGATGCGTATCTCATCTCAACTAATTCGGCAAATCGTGCGTTGGATCTTGGTGATTCTGCGTAGCGTGCCCGAGTTGGTGTGGGCCCTGTTGTTTGTTCGTATTGTGGGTTTGGGAGCAACTGCAGGTGTATTCGCGATCGCACTGACCTATGCAGGCATGCTGGGTAAGGTCTATGCAGAAATTTTGGAAAGCAGTGATGCCCATGCCAGCGATACTTTATTACGCAATGGTAGTAGTCGTTTATCCGCTTTCTTATTCGGGTCTTTGCCGAATGCCTTGCCGGAACTAACGTCGTACACAATTTATCGATGGGAATGTGCGATTCGTGGTTCGGTGGTAATGGGCTTTGTCGGTGCTGGTGGTTTGGGGCAGCGCATGGATGAATCCTTGAAAATGCTGGCAGGCGCAGAGGTCTCGACTATCTTGTGCGTATTTGTTGTGTTGGTTGCCGCAGCCGATTTGCTCAGCCATGTCGCGAGAAAGAGTTTGAATCGATGAGATTACGGTCAAGCTATTCGCAAACCGCGATGCCAGTCGCGCCGCCCGTGTGGACGATGACGCGTGCACTGGTTCTTACCGGTGTATTGTTGTTGGTCGCCACCAGCTTTTGGAGTTTGCAATTGGAATGGCGCGCTTTGCTGACGCAAGATGCGCTTAGTAATGCGGGAGAATTCTTAAGTGGATTTGCATCGCCAGATTTGAGCGCACCGATGTTAGTCAAAGTTGGACATGCGGCACTAGAGACTTTGTCGATGTCAGCTTTAGGTACCTTGATTGCGGCAGTGCTAGGTTTGTTGCTCGCTTTGCCAGCGAGTGGGCGCTTTGGAAAGAGCTTAGAAGTGACCACAGGATTATTCTTGAATGTGGCGCGTTCTATTCCTGAGTTAGTGTGGGCATCAATGATGTTGATTGCCGCCGGCTTAGGGCCGTTTGCTGGCACCATCGCTTTAGCTGCGCATACCACGGGTGTATTTGGGCGTTTGTTCGCTGAAAGCTTAGACAATAGTCCTCCTGAAATTGAAGCCAGTCTGCGAATCAATGGCGCATCTGCCACACAGGCATTTCTTTACAGTCGCTTACCACAAGCCTTTCCGCAGATGTTGTCTTACACCTTGTATCGTTGGGAAAATAATATCCGTGCTGCCGCCATTTTGGGCGTGGTTGGTGCAGGTGGTCTTGGGCAAATGATGAAATACCATTTGTCCTTATTTCAGATGTCGAGTGCGGCGACGGTGATATTGGCCATGCTGTTGTTGGTCGCCGCTGTTGATGCCCTGAGTTTTTCATTGCGTCGTTGGCTAGTCCGATAGTTGTCCTATTCTTATCATTGACGCTATTTTCTTTCGCGTCGTCGTTTGCTCTATTAAAAAAGCGATTCAGCGCTAGGGCAAGTCGACATACTTTCCTGCTAAGGACGCTCGGGCTTTGTTACAATGCTGGGCAATTATTCGTATTTCTATTGAATCTAAAGTGAAAATCATGAAAAGCTCATTGACCTTATTGACTAGTTTAGCCACGACGATAGTGACTACCTGTTTTGCAATTTCGGCATCCACTGCGGCTATCGCTCAAGAAAAGACGGCACCACCGCCACCAAAACTGGAAAAACTAGAAGAAGGTCCAGATTCTGATATTAAATTAATTAAGCCAGAGAGCAATAAGTTAAAAACCGTTGAACGTAAAGACAACGGTAAAGTAACAGAAGTCCAGGTTCGTACTGGCAAAAGCACCTATACGGTGAAACCAAATAATGCGCCGAAAGGTACCCCAGAAGGTGATGCTAATCGCGCAGCGCAATGGAAAGTGATGGAGTTTGGCGGTAAGAAAGAGACGAAGGAAGTCGAATCTTTGCCAGTGTTATCACCAGGCCCTTATTCCACTTCAAAGACTGGTTCTACCAAATCAGTCGCGCCTCCTGCAGCGAAAGCTGCATCGACCCCTGCTTCTGCAACTGCAGCAAGCGCAGCGTCGGCCTCGATGCCGGCAGAGAAAAAATAAGGGTAACTCCTATCATTCAAATTTCGAAGCGATGCCTAGTTGTGGAATTTTTTATCCCTGTCTTATCAAGCATAGGCGGCGAGCTAAAATCTTTTCTAGCGCCTAGCTTAGAATTTTGAATTGTGAGAGTTACCTATCATTCATAGTGGATAGATATGGCTGTATTTACATCGGTAACATTGGAAGACCTTGCCCCCTGGATGAAGCAGTTCCCGCTCGGTCAGGCACTGAATATTCGAGGTATTGCTTCAGGCATTGAAAATAGTAATTTTTTTATCGATACAGAGCAGGGGGAATATGTTCTGACGATATTCGAAAATTTGAATTTCGAGCAATTGCCGTTTTACTTAAAACTGATGCGTCATTTAGCTGATCGTGGGGTTTTAGTTCCTGCACCGATTGCTAATGCAGATGGTGAATTATGTGTTGCCTTGCACGGCAAACCTGCTGCCATCGTTAGTAAATTGAATGGTAGTTCGCAAATGGAACCGCAGCCTGTACATTGTGCAGAAGTCGGCACGATGCTGGCACGTATGCATTTGGCGGGACGTGATTTCGCGATTCAACAGCCTAATTTACGCTCCTTAGATTGGTGGCAAATCACTGTACCTAAAGTATTGGAATTTTTATCGGACAGCAATCGCCAGTTGATGCAAGAAGAGATCGCGTTCCAATCAGCATTTGCATTGACATCAACTTATCAGGCTTTGGCGCAAGGTCCGGTGCATGCTGATTTGTTTCGCAATAATGTGATGTTTGATGGCGAGCGCTTGACGGGTTTTTTTGATTTTTATTTTGCTGGTTGCGATACTTGGTTGTTTGATGTCGCTGTGACGATCAATGATTGGTGTATTGATTTAACAACTGGCGAATTGGATCTGGCGCGCGTGAATGCGATGTTAAGCGCGTATCACGCAGTGCGTCCATTTACCGCGGAAGAGGCTGTATCTTGGCAGCCGATGTTGCGTGCGGCAGCTTTCCGTTTTTGGCTATCTCGGGTCTATGATTTTTACAAACCTCGTGATGCCGAAATGTTGACGCCGCATGACCCTACCCATTTTGAACGCATCTTACGCTTACGTATTTCACAACCAGTTCCAGCTTTGCCGCAGAATTGAAGTTCGACATTTGAAATCCGAATGTCGATTAAATAGAAAAAACAGACTAAACAAATGAATACACCGATCCCCAAAGCGGGCTTGCAATGGATACAGCAAGGTTTTCAGACATTCAAAAAACATCCATTTGAACTGCTGTTTATGTTTTTTGGCTTGATCTTTTTTAATTTGGGTCTGAGCCTGATTCCTTATCTGGGCAGTTTCTTGCCCTTTGTGTTCGGACCCGTGTTGGGCATGGGCATCATGCACGCATGCAGAGATGTGGATCAAGGTAAGCCGATTGCAACTGGCTCGCTGCTCATTGTGTTTCGTTCACCAGCGTTAAAGCCGTTATTACTGTTAGGTTGTTTGTACACCATGGCTTTGGTCGGCTCACTTGCTTGTTCGATACCTGTTGATGATGGTGCCTTGTGGAATTACTTAACGGATCCATCGAAAGCCGATCAAAAAGCCTTGGTGAAATCGGATATCGGCTGGGGCATGTTGACTTTCTTTGCGGTTTATACACCTGCGGCGATGGGATTTTGGTATGGCGCACCACTGGTTATGTGGCATGGTATGGGTGTTGCAAAAGCGATTTTTTATAGCTTCTTCGCAGTCTGGCGCGCACGTAAAGCATTTATGGTTTATTTGCTGGCTTGGTGTGGCATTTTGAGTTTCGTCGCCTTGTTGGTGAGCTTAAGTGGCGGTGTACTCGGCGTACTGTTGTTGCCCGTGATGCTAACGATCTCTTTGGTGATGTATTGCACTTTTTATTTTAGCTATACAGCGATGTTTAGTCGTGATGAAGTCGTTTAGACTGTTGGATCACAATTGATAAAAAATGCCGGAAATGATCCGGCATTTTTATTCGCTAAACTACCTTCATGAACTCACGAAAATGCTCGTTGATGTTTAGGCTTCATTTTACAATTCCGTCTTCTCGTGTTCAGAGGCAAGTGTCAGGTCTTCAATAATTTCATAGCTGTGTGACATTTCTGCCGTTTTACCGAGCATGATCGATGCGGAACAGTATTTTTCATGCGAAAGTGCAATCGCACGCTCTACCAAGTTGGGTTTGAGATTGCGACCTGTGACGATGAAATGGAAATGAATCTTCGTGAAAACTTTAGGCTCGGTTTCGGCGCGATCTGCGCTGAGCTTCACTTCACAGCCGCGTACGTCCTGTTTTCCCTTGCGTAAAATTAATACCACGTCATAGGCAGAACAACCTCCTGTGCCGAGTAAGACCATTTCCATTGGGCGAGGCGCCAGATTATGGCCGCCACCTTCAACTGCGCCATCCATTAATACCGCATGACCAGATCCAGTCTTTGCCAAAAAACTCATGCCGGAAGTTCCGGCCCAGGCTACATTGACTTCCATTTTCTTCCTCCGTGTGGGCATTTATACAAACTTCTCTATTGTAACTGAGTCGTGACAGATCTTGTTTTGATGTCAAATCACAGTGCTTTAGATGAATTTCTGCTGCTTAATGCTCTAGAAAAGCACGAAATCTGCTACTTCGGGTGGCGAATTTCGATACTTTCTAGATGGTATTAAGTTTCTCTCGCATAACTGAGTTGATTCGCCTACTATGCAAATCAGATTTCGTGTGAGTTTGTCATTAATCTCTTCACGCATCTCCTCTGTCACACCAAGTGACTTATTCCCGAAGCCAAGTCTTCGGGTTTTTTTTGCATTTTTTATCATCGCATAGCTAGGTTTGATGCCTGTTGACGACAAGCCGTCTAGAAGATTATCTGCAAAACTGCCTAAAACTTAAACAGTGCGTAAAGAGTACTTGCGCTAAGTCTTTGAAAATACTATAATTTCCGACTCTCTGTTCGCCCAGGAGAGAATTTAACAAGGGAGCGTCTGCTTAGTAGCAATGGCAGAACCACCGAAATCAGGGTGTTTTTTATCTTTTTATTTAGGATTCAACATGAAAACCTTTTCCGCTAAGGGCCATGAGGTTCAGCGCGACTGGTTCGTGATTGACGCGACAGACAAAGTTCTCGGACGTGTTGCCAGCGAAGTGGCACTCCGTTTACGCGGCAAGCATAAACCAGAATTTACTCCACACGTCGACACGGGCGATTTCATCGTCGTAGTTAATGCAGCTAAACTGCGCGTGACTGGTACTAAAGCTCTGAACAAGATTTACTATCGTCATACTGGATACCCAGGTGGTATCTACGAAACGAACTTCCAAAAAATGCAAGCTCGCTTCCCAGGCCGTGCGTTAGAGAAGGCTGTTAAAGGCATGTTGCCTAAAGGCCCACTCGGTTACGCAATGATCAAGAAGTTGAAAGTGTACGCAGATGCAACGCATCCGCATGCAGCTCAGCAACCACAAGTACTCGACATCTAAGGAATAGCCATGATCGGTAATTACAACTACGGAACTGGCCGTCGCAAGAGCGCAGTTGCTCGCGTATTCCTGAAAACAGGTAGCGGCAAGATTGTTGTCAACGGCAAACCAGCTGACGAATATTTCTCTCGTAAAACTGGCTTGATGGTTATCCGTCAACCACTCGAGTTGACTAATCACCTCGAAACATTCGACATCATGATCAATGTACACGGTGGTGGTGAATCTGGCCAATACGGCGCGGTTCGTCACGGTATCACACGTGCTTTGATCGACTACGATGCAACTTTGAAATCTGAATTGTCCAAAGCTGGCTTCGTTACTCGTGATGCTCGTGAAGTTGAACGTAAAAAAGTTGGTTTGCGCAAAGCACGTCGCGCAAAACAATTCTCCAAGCGTTAATTTGCTTATTGCAGATTCTTTGCTGGAACAAAAAACCGCCAAATTTTGGCGGTTTTTTTTCGCCTTAATTTTGGTAATTTAGGATTTTTTTCGATGCAGAGGCGCAGAGGGCGCAGAGTTTTTTGCTTTGATTTCGATGAAGCATTTTCGCTTGCCCAGTTGGAGTCACTAGATTCCCGCCTACGCGGGAATGACAAGCCATGAATTAATGACTTGCACCAGAAAACCTCTGCGTCCTCTGCGCTTCTGCGGCAAAAAGCTTTAAATGCCTTTTGATAAGGCAAACAGAAACAATCGTCTATTGGGAATTCAGGTTTCGGCTGCTAGAATGCACGCATAATTTCTTAACGGCATCAGCTTCAGTTTAGGACAGTAAAAATGATCAAGATCGGTATCGTAGGTGGAACAGGTTATACAGGTGTGGAGTTGCTCAGAATTTTAGCGACCCATCCACAAGCGCAATTGACTGCCATTACTTCGCGTAAGGAAGATGGCGTACCAGTGGCGCAAATGTATCCTTCCTTGCGTGGCCGTGTTGATCTGGCGTTTTCTTCGCCCGATAAAGCAAACTTAAATGAGTGTGATGTGGTGTTCTTTGCGACCCCGCATGGCGTGGCGATGGCGCAGGCACCAGAACTTTTGGCGAATGGCGTGAAGGTGATCGATCTGGCCGCGGATTTCCGTATGCAAGACGTGGCGCAGTTTGAAAAATGGTATGGCATGGAACATAGCTGCAAAGATTTATTGCCCGAAGCTGTGTATGGTTTGCCTGAACTCAATCGTGACAAAATTAAGAGCGCACGTTTGATCGGTAATCCTGGTTGCTATCCAACGACCATGCAACTGGGCTTCGCGCCTTTATTGAAAGCTGGCGTGATTGATGCAGGTAATCTGATCGCTGATTGCAAATCAGGTGTTTCAGGTGCAGGTCGTAAAGCAGAAATCGGGATTTTATTCTCTGAATCTAGTGACAGTTTTAAAGCCTATGGTGTGGCCGGACACCGCCATACACCTGAAACCATCGAGCAATTGCAGCGTCTGACTCAAGATAAAGTCGAACTTTTGTTTACCCCGCATCTGGTGCCTATGATACGCGGCATGCATTCCACTTTATACGCACAATTAACCAAAGAGATCAGCAATGAGGCTTTGCAAGCCTTGTTTGAAGATGCCTACAAAGACGAAACTTTTGTTGACGTCATGCCATTTGGATCTCACCCAGAGACGCGCTCAACCCGTGCTTCGAATATGCTGCGTATCGCTTTGCACCGTCCAGGCAATGGCAAACATGTTGTGATTTTGGTGGTGCAGGATAATTTGGTCAAAGGCGCTTCTGGTCAGGCAGTGCAGTGCATGAATATCATGTTCGGTTTGGATGAAAGCACTGGCTTGCAGCATGTGCCAGTCAATCCTTAAGCTGATATCTGAGCCTGACTATGCCAATTTCTAAATTTTTTCGTCGTCGCATGACAGCGTCAAAGATGACGATCAATCAGCATTTGCCTTGGCCGATTAAGTTTGCCTTGTTTGCAGTGGTAATTGGATTAGGTGGTGCAATCGCGATGTGGACTTACGACATGGGGCGTAGTTTTGCCTTTGGCCCTAAGTTCTCGCCAGAGCAGATGACTGCTTTGCAAGATAAAGTTAGCAGCTTGACTGTGGAGCGTGACAAATTGCAAGCAGTGGCGGCCACCATAGAAAGTCAGCAAAATATTGAGAAGTCGATACAAAAGCAATTGACCGATCAAATCAATGCCTTGACAGCCGAAAATAATAAAATCAAAGACGATCTCGCATTTTTTGAGAGTTTAATGCCTTCTGCTAATCGTCCACAGGGCATTACTTTGCAAAAAGCAAAGATGGAATTGGCAGCTCCCAACCAGTTACGTTATCGTGCCTTGGTGATGCAAGGTGGTAAGACGGTTCGTGAATTTAGTGGTGAAATGCATATCAGCTTGACACTAATTCAAGATGGTAAACCTGTTATGATGGAATTTCCTGATCCTAAATCAGGTGAGGCGGCAAAGTTAAAACTCTCGTTTAAGCATTACCAAAGATTAGAGGGACAAATTGCTTTGCCAGAAGGTGTTACCGTAAAATCAGCACAGATGACAGTTCTCGAAAAAGGTGAGTTACGCGCTAAGCAATCGCTTAGTTTGTAAGTTCGTCGTGTATTGCCTAGCTTAATAAGCGGCGATCTTTTTATTAAACACTGTCAATATTCTAAAAAGATAGAGGAGTTTGCATGTTTAATCGTAAAAATAAAAGCACCATTGATAGCCTAATCGGCTCAAGTACCAGTATCGAGGGCGACATTCACTTTAAAGGTGGATTACGCATTGATGGGCACGTAAAAGGCAATGTGATTGCTGAATCAGGTACGGCAAGTATTTTGGTGATTTCAGAGCAAGCCGTCATTGATGGCGAGGTTCGCGCCGGACATGTGGTTGTGAACGGTGTGATTAATGGACCAGTGATTTCTACTGAATTGATTGAATTGCAAAGCAAGGCAAAAATTTCGGGCGATGTGCATTACAAAGCACTGGAAATGATGAACGGCGCCTTAGTTTCAGGAAAGCTTGCGCATGATCAAAATGCCGAGCCGGTCTTGAAGTTAGCGGCATCTAACTAGCTTGCGAAATAAGGTCTATAATAGCTATCTGATTTGAACTAATTTGTGCTAATTTGAGCCAACAAGCAGGAGAAAATGATGAATGCTGTTACTGATATGCCAACCCCAATTATTTTCACCGATAGTGCGGCTGCTAAAGTCGCACAATTGATTGAAGAAGAAGGTAATCCAGATTTGAAATTACGTGTGTTCGTGCAAGGTGGCGGGTGCTCAGGTTTCCAATACGGATTTACATTTGATGAAGTGACCAATGAAGACGACACCATTATGGATAAAAATGGTGTGCAATTGCTGGTTGATGCGATGAGCTACCAGTATTTAGTCGGTGCTGAAATCGATTATAAAGATGATTTAGAAGGTGCTCAGTTCGTGATTAAAAATCCGAATGCGCAATCGACTTGTGGTTGCGGATCTTCGTTTTCTGCATAAGCTAATTGTCGGCTGCATACAAAAAAAGACGCTGCGGCGTCTTTTTTTTATCTAATAATTATTTCCTACTCACAAATTCTTCGCTACAGGCTACACTCATCGTGATCGCTGATATCAGTGAAACCATGAGGTGTTTGGATGAATAGTGCAAAGACACGAGCCGCTATCGTAGCAGCCTTGCGCAAAATAATGCCCGCGCATAGTATTTTGTCCGATGCGGAAGATACGCGTCCGTATGAATGTGATGCATTAAGCACCTACAAGCAATTGCCACTGATCGTTGTATTGCCTGACAACGAGACGCAAATCGTCGCGATACTCAAAATTTGTCGTGATTTTCAATTACCAGTCGTACCGCGCGGTGCGGGTACTGGCTTGTCTGGCGGCGCAACACCAATCGAAAACGGTATCGTTTTATCGACCGCTAAGCTCAATAAAATCTTGGAACTCAATGCCTATGCGCGAACGGCCAAAGTACAACCAGGTGTGCGCAATCTCGCCATCTCAGACGCCGTTGCCGATGCTGGTTTGTATTACGCACCCGATCCCTCGTCACAGTTAGCTTGCACCATAGGCGGCAATGTTGCAGAAAATGCTGGTGGTGTACATTGTTTGAAATATGGTTTAACTAACCACAATGTGCTGCGCGTAAAAATCATCACGATGGATGGTGACATTCTTGAGTTGGGGAGCGAGGCACTTGACTCACCTGGCTTGGACTTGCTTGCTGTGTTCATTGGTTCGGAAGGAATGCTCGGTATCGTTACCGAAGTCACTGTGAAATTGATTCCGAAAGCGCAGACTGCACAAGTGATTGTGGCTTCATTTAGTGAAGTGGAACAAGCTGGACACGCAGTTGCACAAATCATCGCGGAAGGCATTATTCCAGCGGGACTCGAAATGATGGATCAAACTTCAATCAGGATGGTCGAACCTTTTGTGCATGCTGGTTACGATATCAGTGCTGCTGCAATTCTCTTGTGCGAGTCAGATGGAAATGCGGAAGAGGTAGCAGAAGAGGTGATACGCATGAGTGCAATCTTGAATGCTGCTGGAGCAAGTCATTTGACTGTGTCATTTAGCGAAGCTGAACGTTTGAAACTGTGGTCTGGTCGCAAAAATGCGTTCCCTGCGGCAGGCAGAATATCACCTGATTATTACTGTGTAGATGGCACAATTCCACGCAAACATCTGGCGCAAGTCTTGAATGCGATTCGTCAAATGGAACAGCGTTATGAGATGGTGTGTGCCAATGTGTTTCATGCTGGCGATGGTAATTTACATCCATTGATTTTGTTTGATGCGAACCATGTTGGCGCATTTGAAAAAGCGGAAGCATTTGGTGCCGAGGTTTTAGCGCTGTGCGTCAAACTTGGTGGAACCATTACTGGCGAGCATGGCGTAGGAATAGAGAAATTGAATTCGATGTGTGTGCAATTTAATGCCGAAGAATTGCTTAGTTTTTTTTGTGTGAAACGTGCATTCGACCCGATCAATCTGCTCAATCCAAGTAAAGCAATTCCAACCTTAAACCGATGCGCTGAATTTGGGCGTATGCATGTAAGTCAGGGGAAAATAGGTTTTCCTGATTTATCTCGCTTTTAATCTGAAAGATGATTGAGTTTGATGATGAGTGACACACATCAGGAATTGTTGCAGCAGTTTCGTCAACAGATTCTGGCTGCAAGCGCAACAGGCTCTGCAATTTGTATACAAGGCGGCGCGAGCAAATCTTGGTACGGCGAGTCTGTGGCTGGCGACATACTAGATACACGAACTTATAGCGGCGTCATTCAATATGAACCGACCGAGTTGTATATCACAGCGCGCGCGGGAACTCCTTTGCAAGAAATAGAAAACTTGTTAGCGCAACATGGTCAGATGTTGGCGTTTGAGCCGCCGCATTTCGGTGAGACCGCTACTTTGGGCGGCATGGTTGCAGCAGGTTTATCTGGACCCAGGCGCGCAACGCATGGTGCGCTGCGTGATTATGTGCTGGGTGTATCGATGATGAATGGCAAGGGCGAGTTCTTACGTTTTGGTGGGCAAGTGATGAAGAATGTCGCTGGCTATGATGTTTCACGATTGATGGCGGGTTCCATGGGAAGCTTGGGTTTATTACTGGATATCACGCTTAAAGTGATGCCTCGCCCGGCATGTGAAACCAGTCTGGCATTTGCGATGTCCGAACAAGATGCATTACATGTCTTGAATATTTGGGCGGGACAGGCTTTGCCGATATCAGCAAGTTGCTATCACGCAGGTCGATTGCTGATTCGTTTATCAGGTTCGGAATCCGCCTTACGTTTGGCAAAGCAAAAGCTAGGCGGGCAAGAACTTGAACAGATACATTCGTATTGGGCGAAATTATGTGATCATGAACATCATTTTTTTATACCGGAAGATGGTTTGGCTTTATTGCGCCTTTCCTTACCTTCGACGGCACCTGCACTAAAAATTCGATCCAAGTCTTTAATCGAGTGGGGCGGCTCGCAACGGTGGTTATGGACGCATGAGTCAATGCATTCATTGCGCGAGCAGGTGCAGGCAATGGGTGGGCACTTAACGCAATTTCGCTACGCAGATCCTGCACAGCCCATCTTTACGCCCTTGAGCGTGCCACTACTGAAGATTCATCAGCATTTGAAGAAAACATTTGATTCCGCGTCTATTTTTAATCGCGGCCGCTTGTTTTCTTAGTGTGTTTTTAGTGCTTAATTGAATTATTTAAAATGATGGTCTAAACGTATGCAAACCAAAATCAGCGACACTTTTAGTCACACAACTGAGGGGCAAGAGGCTGAACAGATTCTGCGCCAGTGCGTGCATTGCGGCATGTGTAATGCGACTTGTCCGACCTATCAATTATTGGGCGATGAACTAGATGGTCCGCGTGGACGGATTTATCTCATTAAACAAGTGTTGGAGGGGCAGCAAGCAACACAAAAAACACAAACCCATTTAGATCGATGCCTGACCTGCCGCAGTTGCGAAACGACTTGTCCTTCTGGTGTTGACTATGCGCGCTTGTTGGAAATAGGAAGAGATATCGTAGAAAAACAAGTTGGGCGATCCTGGTCGCAAAGATTACTCCGTACAGCCTTGAAAAATGGTTTGAGTAATCCACGCTTATTTCAACATGCTTTACGCTGGGGGCGCCGATTGAAGCCCATACTGCCGCAGCAACTACAGGAAAAAATTCCGGCGATGGCCGCGCCCAGCGAGATTCCGTTCAGCCAGCACAGTCGCAAGGTGATTTTATTGGAAGGCTGCGTGCAAGCTAGTTTGGCGCCGAATATCAACGCCGCAACCAAGCGGGTGTTGGATCGTTTGCAAATACAGGCAGTTGTGGCAAGCCAAGCAACTTGTTGCGGTGCTGTGCGTTTGCATTTGAGTGATGAGGCTGGCGCAAAGGCAGCAGCGCGTCAAAATATTGATGCGTGGTGGCCATTGATCAATCAGACTTCAGAGGCCAGTCAATCCGATGTGTCGATTGTAATGACCGCGTCTGGATGTGGCGTGACAGTCAAAGATTATGCAATCTTGCTCGCGCATGATCCTGAATATGCAGAAAAGGCAAAGCAGATTAGCGCGCTGACTGTGGATCTGAGTGAATATTTGGTAAATTTGACGACAGAATTGATCGCTTTGATTGGCGGAGAAATCTCTCAGCGACTGGTTTGGCATTCACCATGTAGTTTGCAGCACGGACAGCAAGTAAAAGGCAAGGTCGAAGCGATCTTGGGTAGTCTTGGTGTCGATGTGCGTGGCTGTGAGAATAGTCATCTGTGTTGTGGTTCTGCAGGCACCTATTCGATTTTACAGCCGACTTTGGCAAAGCAATTACGTGACAATAAAATTGCCGCATTGGAGCGAACTCATCCCGATGCCATTATCAGTGCCAATATGGCGTGCCAGCAGCATTTGCAATCTGGAACAAAAACACCTGTCATGCATTGGATAGAAGTACTCGATATGGCGATGGCGAAATTGCCTGCGCTGGCTGACGAACAGGATAAGAAAAACTTAGCGGCAGAAGTTGACGTGACCGTATCGCCAAGCGCAGATTCAGGCACAAGTATAGAAACTGCTGCGCTGGTAACCACAGCTACCAGTTCTACCAACGTGAAGACATCGGAATTGCATCACAAGACGAATCCTGTGAAGAAAAATCCGAGCAAGAAGAAATCCAACAATGCAGGCAAATCGAAGAAAGCAAAAGCGCCCTAAGCTTTAATATCGGTCTGATAAATACAAAAGTCGCCGGGCTGTCAGCGCGGCGACTTTGTGGACTTAAGTACGACTAGCTTAAACCCAAATTAGAAACGGTAGCCTACGCCAACACCGATCAACAATGGATCAACTTTAACAGCACTTGCTTTTGCGCCAGCAATTTTGACATCGCTACGAATCTGTACTTTTTTCACATCCAAATTCAAAGACCAATTTTTGTCGATCGCGAAATCAACACCAGCTTGGAAAGACAAGCCAAAGCTGCTGCTTTCTAAACTACCTTTGCCGCCTAACAAATTCACTTTAGAGATATTGGTGTAGTTCACACCAACGCCGAGGTAAGGGTTGATGCTAGCGTTTGGCGCGAAGTGGTATTGTGCAGACAATGTTGGTGGCAAATGTTTGAATGTACCGATATTGTTACCGTCCAAGTACACATCGTGTTTTTGCGGATAAGTCAAAATCAATTCAGCAGAAACATTTGGTGTGAAGAAATAAGAAATATCGATTTCTGGAATAGTTTTCTTGCCCACAGTAATACGGTCTTCCGCGCCAACACCACCAACTTGATCAGATTTATTTGCGGTGTCGATATTCACAACACGTGCACGAACCAACCATGGGCTATCTTGTGCAATTGCTTCTGCGCTGATGAAACCAACTGATGCTAAAGAGAGTGCGAGAACGAGCTTTTTCATTTTCATTTTCCTTGGTTATTAAACTAAATTATCACTATAAATTATCAATGTAAATTATGAATACGGATGTTGATTTTGTGGATTCTGATGACTCTTTTGCTTGAGCGTTTTTTTCCTGAACCTGATGGAAACAGTGTAGTTGCGCACCGCAACATGCGTCTTGAGCTAGATCAAATTTGCTGATCGGCAGACAAAAAATATGAAAAAGGTGGCTCTCTACTTTACTGAGGGGGTAAGGTTGGTGCTTGTTTCTGATGCTGGTGTGCGGTGCATTAACTCTAAATGCTGCTAACCAGCAAATACCAATCGATCAGACAATAAAAAACGCCAGCGTTTAATGTTAAACGCTGGCGTTCTTTTTATAGTTTAATTTTCTTGGTGCTACTTCGTCTCTTCCTACTACCTCTACTACAAACTGGTATTACGACTCTGCGCTATGACATTGGCATGAATTTGATACGCATAATACTGCATTTTGACTATTGCGCAAACACTTTATATTCCCAAGGCTTGAGATTAAATTTGACGTTAGCGCCTTGTGGGGCTTTTGCGCCACTATTGATATCACGTAATTTACCTTTAGCCAGTGCGGATTGAATATCGGCTGTTTGTGCTTTATTCGACAAGTTAAAGATCGCAACTATCTTGTTGCCCTCTTTTTCGCGTGTAAATGCAAACACATGCTCATCGGCGCCAGTGTGAATACGCTGCATTTCGCCACCCGCTAAACCATTCCATAAAGCCTTATTCGTTTTTTTCAATTGAAACAGTTTGGTATAGAGCTGTTTGAATGGATGAGCCTTCCATTCGATAGGATCGCGCTCAAAGAAATTCAATGCCTTGTTATTACCGGCTTCTTGTCCGCTATAGATCAGAGGCATGCCTTTCATGATGTTGGATAGCACCAGAAAGGTTTCTACCGCATCACCGAGTCGAACAAACTCCGTGCCTTCCCAGCTGTTCAAATCATGATTGGTGATGTGCAACATGCGATACGCATCAGGATGATAATGTTTTTCTTCGCCATTTAAATACGCGTCTAAATCTTTGACCGATTTTTTGCCTTGAGCGATTTCATTAAACAAGTCTTTGTATTGCCAGCCATACGTCATATCAAAGGCTTTTTCGTGCAATTCGAACTCATGCGCTTCTGCTAGCATGAAAACTTTTTTGGTCTTGTCTAATTCTTTGCGAGTATCGTTCCAGAAATCTGTCGGCACCATCGCAGCAACGTCGCAGCGGAAACCATCGATGTTGTATTCTGTGAGCCAGAAGCGCATCGCTTCCAACATTTCTTTGCGCAATTGTTGATTACTATAATCAAGTGCAATCACGTCTGCCCAATCTGGTACGGGTGGAACAAATTTGCCGTCTTTATCTTTTTTGTAGAACTCAGGATGCTTTTCAGACCAAGGATGATCCCAGGCCGTGTGATTTGGCACCCAATCGATAATCACATACATGCCTTGTGCATGAATGGATTTCACCAGTTTTTTGAAGTCGGCAGGTGTGCCAAATTCTGGATTGACACCTTGGTAATCACGCACAGCATAGTAGCTACCTAAAGGGCCTTTGCGATTTTTCTCACCGATAGGATTGATCGGCATTAGCCAGATGACTTTCACGCCCATTTTTTTGAGTTCAGGCAGATATTCTTCAAACTTCTGGAAGCTGCCTTCTTTTGAGTGCTGACGAATATTCGCTTCATAAATAGTGGCATTTTTTGTCCATGCTGGATGCACGACTTCGCTTCGAGTTTGCGCTGTAACTGGTAATGCACTCAATGCGCCTATGCTGAGTAAGAGTGAGAAAAGTAAATTTTTCATGATGTGACCTCGTTGGGGGGGATTTGCCTTATTGGCTTGTTACTTGGCTTAGTGCAGTTCTAAAATCATCGCGGTCTTGGCGTCGACCTTGAGCATTTTTTCTAAAACAAGATTTTGATTGCTGATAATTTCGCGTGCTTGATGGGGTTTTTGTAGCACTTCGTTAAACCGCGTTAAATCGAGCTGGAGTGATTTTTCGTTACGATTGATGATGATCATGATCTTCTGTTTGTCGTGTATGCGGAAATACACATAGCAATTATTCTCAGGAATAAAGTGCAACAATTTTCCTTGGTGGATTGCAGTCGTAGATTTACGCCAATTGAATAAGCGCGTGACGAAATTTTGCATTTCTTGTTGTGCGACACTCAGATTTTTTCCGGTAAAGGCATTGACGTGATCACCTTCCCAACCACCCGGGAAATCACCACGAACCTTGCCATCATCGCGTTGTTTTGGACTGGTCATCAAGATCTCGGCGCCGTAAAACATTTGCGGAATTCCGCGCAGCGTTGCTAACATCGCGAAGGCGAGCCTGTTTAAGGCGATATCTTCATTCAGCGCAGAAAAAATACGTGGCGTGTCGTGATTGCCTTCAAAGATTGTTAGATTATCTGGATCGGCGTAAATGAAATCATTCGCAATCGCTTCATACATCGTCATCATGTCAGCATCTTTACCATAGCCACCAACCAGACTTGCGTGCAAAGCTTGATAGACAGAAAAATCCATCAAGCTTGGAACGAATGAGCGATAGCCATCGTGATTCTGTTTACCGCGCTGCCAATAGGCGACGATATTCGGATTCATGCTCCATTCTTCGCCAACGATATTCAGATTGGGATATTCCTCCATCACAGCTTGAGACCAGCGCGCCAGAAAATCTTTGTCAGAGTAAGAATACGTATCGGTGCGCAGACCGGATAAATCAGCAAATTCTATCCACCATAGACTGTTCTGAATTAAATACTTGGCTAAGAATGGATTGCGTTGATTGAGATCCGGCATGGTTTTCACGAACCATCCATCAGCAAATTTTTGTTTGTCGATTTGTGCAGCGTGCGTGTCTTGTAAAGTGCTGCGGATATGATTCGTCTCAGTATATTGCAGGGGGAAATTCAGCCAATCCTTACTCGGTAAATCTTGCATCCACCAATGTTGAGAGCCTATATGATTGAGTACCACATCTTGAATGACCCCGATATTTTTGCTCTTCGCTTCTTTGACGAACTGTTGATAATCCACATTGCTGCCAAAGCGCGGATCGATGCGATAGAAATCGCTCGCGGCATAACCATGATAGGAGTTGATTGCTTGTGCATTTTCCATCAAGGGTGTTGGCCAGAGCATGGTGAAGCCAAGTTTGGCGATGTAATCGAGATGTTGGCGCATGCCTTGAATATCACCGCCATGGCGTCCACCTGGTACATCGCGGGCAAGACGATCGGTGTAATTCTTTTGATTATCATTGCCCTTATCGCCATTGGCGAAGCGGTCTGGCATTAACAAGTAAATCGCATCGCGTGGCGAGAAACCTGCACGTTGTGCAGAATTTGTGCGTCTTGTTTGTAAATGGAAATCAATGCTACCCATCGCTTTTTGAGCGTGCAGAAAATTGATCACCAATACGCCGGGTTTCGTGCTGCTAGTAATGTTTAGATCGATGAACAGATAATTAGGATTGTCACTACGATGCACTTGCTTGATGCTGACGCTCGGATGCTGAATTTGAGGACTGAGTTCCGCAATATTTTTCCCGTGCACCATCAGTTGTACTTCTGGATTTTTCATCCCTATCCACCAAGAAGCAGGTTCGATGCGTTGAATCTGATCATTTGTTTGTTGCGCCATCGCATTGCCAATTGGGCTGGCTGAGATGATGAGCAGTGACGCAAGCAGGATTAATAGTAATTTGGAGCAAGCTACGAAAAGCCTTGATGTGAATGAAGGTGACGAAAGAAAAAATGCAGCGCTGCTAAACGCCTTACTGAGTGGGGGCAGTTTGGCGACTTGGGAGATCATCAGAGGAAATGCGCAGCGCTGCATAGGGCTTAATCTTCACTTTGTTCAATAGCAAAGGCCGCACCACTAAGTGCTGCCAAGGTATCGGTAATGAGCGCCGTTGGAATTTGTTGTAAGTAAGATTGGAAGCGACCTTTCGCTTCAAACTTTGCGCGGAATCGCGATTGAAAAAAGTAGTCGCCAAGACGCGGTACGATGCCGCCACCGATATACACACCACTACGTGCACCAACCGTGAGCGCAATATTGCCGCAGAAGCTACCAAGCAATGCACAGAAACAGTCCAGCGTTTTGGCGCAAATGGCATCTTGACCTTGCAAGCCACGTTCGACGATTTGTTCTGTGCTTAACTCTTGTGGTTCGACTTGCATGCTACGCGCGACAGAACGATATAAAACGGGCATACCGATCCCCGACAACAATCGTTCGGCAGAGATATGATTAAATTCCGCGCGCGCGTGGGTGAGCACGCTGGCCTCAAAATCATCTGTCGCTGCCAAGGTTGCATGGCCGCCTTCTCCCGGTATCGCGATCCAGCCATGTCGAGTTTCTATGACCGATCCCACGCCTAAGCCTGTACCCGGGCCAACTACCGCCAGTGTTCCTGAATGTTGTGGTAGCGCGCCGTGCGCACGTATCTGTTCAGCCTTCAAACGGGGAAGAGATAAGGCCAAAGCTTCAAAATCATTGAGGGCAATAAATCGATCTAATTGCAAAGCAGCTTTCACCTCAGCACGTGAAAATTGCCAATGGCTGTTGGTGAATTGAATTTGCTCTTGCCCGACAGCAGTCGCGACTGCAAAAGCAGCGCATCTTGGAGCTTGATATTGATCGCCTAATTCTTGTTGTAATTGCTGCAGATATTTTTCACTAGCGGCAATTGGCGTGGCGAAGTCAGCCACCGCCAAAGTTCTTACTTGTGTAATGTCCGCACCAGCGGCAGCGACCCAACCAAAGCGAGCATTGCTGCCGCCGATATCGGCGATCAGCCAAGGGTAGGGCGCTGTTATTGTTGCCGGCAAATTAGAGGCTGTTGTCATTGCGGGTTAATCCTGTAGCGTAAATCGCATTCTGTTTCGGTCGACATTGCCGTGATGGGGCAGTGTGCCTTTTATTGCTTGCGAGTCCGGGTAAATCGGTATTTACGGAAATATTTTGAATGAATGTAGCAAAACTACATAAATGCTGCAATGATTTTGTTCGATGATTTGAGAATTTCTTTGAAAGTGTGGTTTTCAGCGAAAGAATTCTTTTTGAAAGAACAAGTTGTAGTCTGAGAATCAGCCTGCATACGATAATGCATCGATGTTTAGTTGAGATGCCCCTTATATAAGTGGTTGATTTTTTGGTGCTTTAGACTAAAAATGAGTTAAGGAAGTCGCTAGTGAAAATTGATTAATATCAATTTGACTAGGATAATTACTCGTCTGACTACGTGCTTGATCTGTAGTCTAGTTACAAGAAATTTGTTATTTGGAATCTGAACTACTTAAAAAGGCATCAAGTGGACTGATATATCCAAATCCAGTCTAGTCAGACTACAATGTGTTTTCTTGTTTTTTCACTCGCATGTCTGTTCGTTTTATCGCAGAATTTGCAGCGAGTAAGTTGCTTTTTCATTCTCGTCGCCTGATTTAGGCAGTAAAGCCTTATTTTTTTGGATACCTATGCAAGCCAATCAAGTTGCCCGTACTTCATCTGCGCAAAGTGCCCAGCATCCGACGCCACATTTACTGGCGGATATTGGCGGAACCTATGCACGATTTACGCTCGAAATGGGAAAAGGTGATTTTCAATATACGCATTCTTTGTTGTGTGCGGATTACGCAGACTTTTATTCTGCCGTAAAAGCGTATTTGCAAAGTTTGCCTGATCTGCATATCGAACATGCTGCGGTGGCGATTGCTAATCCGGTCGATGGTGATCAAGTCAGTATGACTAACTATCACTGGCAATTTTCGATTGAGGAAATGCGGCAAAAGTTAGGTTTTGATACCTTATTGATCGTGAACGATTTCACTGCCTTGGCAATGGCCTTGCCTAGACTTGGGGCAAATGATGTGCAGCAAATTGGTGGCGGCGAGGCGCGCAAACAAAGCGTGATTGGTTTACTTGGCCCAGGTAGCGGCTTAGGAACCTCGGGTTTAATTCCTGCTGGTGATGGCTGGATCTCGCTTGGCTCTGAAGGTGGTCACACCAGTTTCGCGCCGCGAGATGAACGTGAAATCGTGATCTTGCGATATGTTTGGAAACACTTTGCACACGTCTCTTTTGAGCGCTTGGTATCTGGCCCGGGCTTAGAGTTGATTTATCAAGCCTTGTCTGAACATGCGCAAGTTAAACCTAAAGAATTGACTGCGCCAGAGATTACCCAACATGCACTTGATCAACATGATGCGCAATGTATTGAGGCGCTTGACGTGTTCTGTGCTCTGTTGGGAACCGCTGCGGCAAATCTCGCTGTGACTTTGGGTGCGATGGGAGGTATCTATATTGGTGGCGGTATTGTGCCGCGTTTGGGTGAGTATTTTGCAGCATCAAGTTTTCGACCACGATTTGAGGAAAAAGGGCGATTTAGCCGTTATGTTGCGGCGATCCCTACATTTGTGATCACGGCTGAACATGCCACTTTTATGGGGGCGGCGGCAATTTTGGATGCGCAGCTACGTACTTTAAAGACAGAGCCAGGCTCAGCAATCTTAGGGCAAATCAGGCGTATTCGTGCTGACCTGTCACCCGCTGAATTACGCGTCGCTGATCATGTCTTGGCACACGCCAGAGCCGTGGTGAATGATCCTATCGCCGAGATTGCCCGTGCCGCAGATGTCAGCCAACCGACGGTGATTCGATTCTGTCGCTCACTTGGTTGTGAAGGTTTGTCCGATTTTAAATTGCGCTTGGCATCGGGCTTGACTGGCACGGTGCCTGTCACACATATCCAGGTCACCGATGATGATTCTGCTTTAGAGCTTGGCGCAAAGGTGTTGGGAAATACCGCATCGTCTATCTTGCAGGTACGCAGTCAATTAAATCGCGACATGATAGAGCGTGCAATTCAATTGATTAGCAGAGCGAACAAGTTAGAGTTTTACGCCATTGGTCACTATGGCGTGGTAGCCCAAGATGCACAATTTAAATTTTTACGACTAGGCATTCCAAGTATTGCGCACACCGATTCGCGTTTACAACTGTTGTCTGCGAGCGTTTTAAGTGATAAAGACGTGGTTGTTATTAGCAGTAGTAGCGGCCGCCTACCTGAGTTGTTAGAAGTCGCTGAAAAAGTGCGTGAACGTGGTGCGAAAATCATTGCGATTGCCGCTAGTCATTCGCCTTTAATTCGTAAAGCCGACGTTGCCTTGATTGTTGACCATGTCGAAGACGTCACAACGCATTTGCCTATGGTTAGCCGGATCTTACATTTGTTGGTGATTGATATGTTGGCTGTTGGCGTAGCAATGGGGCGCAATCCCGGCACCGCAGGATTAATGTCGGGTGAAGCGGATGAGCGTCTTGATGAAGCCACACCCGTTTCCAAAAAGCCGGCTGCGCGCAATCAGGCACCGGGCGTTAGCTTGGCTTCGCCCTTGGCAAAACTGACCTCACATAGTCGATAGCCTGTCTCGCAATGACGCTAAGCCAAGCGTCATTGCATGAGAGATCTGTTGCAGATTTTCTCCAGAGCGTCTCTGCACTTGCGTTATGGCACTTCAATAGATGGCTTAATTGACATTTTCATCTCTATTCTCACTGAACTGGTGCTGCGGTACCGCTCTTTCATTTGTCGTTTAAGTGCCGATTTTGTAGCTTAATCCCGCCCTTTTTGCATTTCGTCGCATGTCGATAGCACTTGACTGAAAGCTTGATTACAGTACACCCATCGAATCACGGTTCGATACAAAAACCAAGCAAAACTTTGACATCATTTAACGACATCTTTAGGAGAAATATCATGAAAACATTGACCGCAACCGCCATCGTTTCTGCAGCTTCTGCTTGCGTAACTTCTTTAATTTTTGTGGGTATCGTCAACGTCGCAACTACGACCCAAGTTGAAGCATCACCAGCACCGATACAAACTGTTACAGTACGTCACGCTCGTATGACAGAAGCAGAAAAACTCGCTTATGATCAAGAAACATCCATGATGCAAACAGTCGTGATCAGCGCAAAGCGTTTAACGCCAGAGCAAAAAGCGGCAATGTCTGCAGAGTAAGAAAAACAGTTCGTTGTACTTGAGTAGTTTATTACGTGGTTTGTGAAACTGTTTGTAGAGCCTTTCGTAGACTAGCTTGCAGATCAGTTCATTATCGATGTTTGCCGCAAGATTGAGCGCAAGCAGATAATTCAAAAGAGTTCGAGTGCCGACTCTTATTTGTTACAGTGAATCCGCCCGTTGCTATTCTCAGCACGGCGATGAAGAGAGTTAAGTGTTATTGCTTCTCTTCAGGCACTCATGTCTTATTTCTTTGTTTATTCCCTGATTTACTTCCAGATCTACTCTCATCATTTCGTTGAAACTGAATATCAGTTGTCCGCATATTTTTTGTCGTTCATGAATCTTACTAGAGCAAAAATATCGTTCAATGTTTGCGCTGAATATTGGTATTTGAAACTGCATTTGAAACTAAATCTATTAAGAGATTTTTTGCGTCAGAGATGATGTAGGTAGCACTGCATTTTTATTAGATCAGATCGTTGATCACAAACATTAATTCCTCATTTTTAGTACTTGAATCCCGCAATTATGCATTTCGTCGCATAGCCCTGGTACTTGATTTTTGGCTTGGATATAGTACACACATCGAAATGCAAAACGAAGTGCAAATCGATAATGTAGGAAGCGAAAAATACTTAGATTTCGCATCATTTTTTAAAACTTATTTTGGAGAACTATCATGAAAACATTAACTGCAACTGCCATCGTTTCCGCTGCTTCTGCTTGCTTAACATCTTTGATTTTTGTCGGTATCGTGAACGTGGCGACAAGCGCTGATGTTGAAGCTTCTGTTGCACCGATTCAATCGGTGACTGTGAGTGCGAAACGTATGAGTGACGAAGATAAATTGGCTTATGATTTAGAAATGGCACAAATGACCGTGACGCAGGTAGTTGAGATTCGCGCGAAACGTTTGACTGCTGCTGAAAAAGCCAAGATGACAGCAGAATAAAATTGAACGCTATCAAGATCACGAGGCTATTATTTTTATTTTAGTGTGAGCGTGAGTTTGAGTCTGAATTAGGTTTTAGTTTAATTTGTATGTTGTTCTAAGCGATTTAGCTTGTGTCGTTTATTAAGATTGTTGAGGCGTTTTTCATGCATCCAATCTCGTAGTTCTTTGTACCAATAAGCGCATTGCGCTGCCACCAAAACTTGTGTGTCACAGTTTGGTGGTAATCATGGCGCTTCGGTTATCTCTTGCAATTCGTGGGTAGGACTTATTTGTTAGCAGCTCAATTGCTAGCAGTTCACCCATTACCGTGATTGCGTCACACTGTCTTCTCCCATTTCACCACATCATTCCGCCACATAATTTCACCACTCCGCAAACCGCTAGTTTAAGTGCCGTTGATGAATATTGGTTTAATTGAATTTGTGTGCTTTCGCATCAGGCTTGATGCTTATGGTTGCGGAGTGGAGTAAACTAAGCGTAGCAAAAAAATCTCGGTCATCTATTCAAGATGATGTTCTGCCTTTCAGGAGTTCTGCATGTCAAATCAATTACTATCCAAAATGGATGCTTCGTATGCAAAATCAGATAAATTGATTTTTGCCATCTTAGTCGGTATGCAGGTATTTGCATTTGCGCTGGCGAATTGGCATGACACTTGGAAGATGGCGTTCTTTGCTGGTTTGCCTTTGTTATTGGTTCCTGCATATTTAATGTATGTATTTCCAGGTCAATTAGTGACGCGTTTGGTGAATGCATTCGCCTTAATGTCTTTTTGCGCCCTGCATATACAACAAGCCTTAGGCATGACCGAACTGCATTTTGGTATCTTTGCATTTTTGGCATTCCTGCTGATTTACGCGGATTGGCGTGTGATCTTGGTCGCTGCCTTAACGATTGCCGTGCATCACGCAAGTTTTGGCTATCTACAGGAATTGGGTTTCGGTGTAATTTGTTTTACTAAACCCAGTTTTGCTATTTTTCTCACGCACGCAGCTTATGTAGTGGTCGAAGCTGCGGTGCTGTCTTATATCGCTGTTCAAATTCGCCGTGATCGTGTGCAGGAAATTGAGCTAATGAATTACACATCCGAGTTGGATGGACAAAATGGTGTGATTAATTTGCGCGATCATGAAATGCATCCGGCTAGCGACTCTGGCAAGGCTTTGGTGTATGTGATTGAAATGCTGCACAATTCTGTCAGTCAGGTAAAGCAAGGGGTCGATGCCATCATCGATGCTTCACGCGAAATGGCGGATGGAAATGCTGATTTGTCACACAGAACCGAAGCGCAGGCTAATTCTTTGGATCAAACTTCCGCCACGATGGACAAGTTGACGGTGACTGTAAAGCAGAATACGGAACATGCCGTCCAAGCGAATAAATTGGTGCTGGCAGCTTCGGATATTGCGCGTAAGGGCGGCGAGGTGGTGAGTGAAGTTGTACAAACGATGGGATCGATTAAAGATAGCTCAAAACAAATTGTTGATATCATCGGTGTGATTGATGGTATCGCTTTTCAGACGAATATTTTGGCGTTGAATGCAGCAGTTGAGGCTGCACGAGCGGGTGAGCAGGGACGTGGTTTTGCTGTGGTGGCCTCTGAGGTTCGCAGTTTGGCACAGCGTAGCGCGAGTGCGGCAAAAGAGATTAAAGAATTAATCGGTAATTCGACTCAAAAAGTCGATCAGGGTAGCCGCTTGGTGGATGAGGCGGGACAGACGATGGAGGCAATTGTTAGCAGCGTTAAACATGTAGCTGACATCATGGCGGAAATCGCCGCCGCCAGTGAAGCGCAAAATGCAGGCATTCAACAAATTAATGCGGCAGTCAATGATATCGATAGCATGACGCAGCAAAATGCAGCATTGGTTGAACAAGCAACGGCGGCTTCAGAAAGTTTGATTGAACAAGCTGCGAATTTGCGGGATGTAGTCGAACATTTTGTAATTCGTAAAGGCTAAGATGTAAGACTTAATATGTAAAGACTAAGATGTAAGGCTTAAGATGTAAAAAACGTTTATCGCTTTACTCAACATTGAAGCCTTCCAGTAGAAAAGCACTGCGTTTATTAATTCAGTGCTTTTTTATTTTTGACAGTCAATTGATTGATTTTATTCGATGGATTTTTATTCGATAAATTCACCGAGCTTAGAGCTGGCTTGGTGGCGTAAAAAATCGATTAGCTGTGGAGCAGGCAATGGTCTGGCGTATAGATAACCTTGGCCAAAATCACAGCCCATTTGCTTCAATAGTTGATCTTGCTGTTCTGTCTCAACCCCTTCGGCAATCACCTTAATGCCAAGTTTATGTGCCATCACAATAATCGCCTCACACAGCGCATATTCAGAGGAATCGATCGTAAGATTTTGTGTAAATGATTGATCAATCTTTAAGTAATCAACATCGAATTTTTTCAGATAAGATAAAGACGAATAGCCAGTACCAAAATCATCAATCGCTACTTGGATTTTTGCATCTCGATATTGCAATAAACTTTGCGTTACACGGACATCGTTGTTGATCAGCACACCTTCGGTGATTTCTATCACGATACTGTCACCATCAATAGACGAGGCGGCTAGTTGATCTAACCAGTTATGCTGATCGCTACGCTCAACCAGAAATTGCACCGGAGATTTGTTGACACTGATCTGGAATTTTCTACCTAGCAGTGTCTGGCAAGCTTGCACTTGTTGCAGTGCTTGAGAAAACACCCAATCGCCAATTGGATGGATTGTGCCAGTGTCTTCTGCAATAGGAATAAAACTGGCGGGAGAAATGAATCCCAAGTCAGGATGCTGCCAACGTATTAAAGCCTCGGCCTTGTAGATCTCGCCATTCTGTAAATCAATGATGGGTTGGTAGTAGACCAGAAATTGATTTTGTTTGAGTGCATGACGCATATCGTTGGCTAGACGCATCCGCTGCGTTGCATCTTCTTGCATGGTCTTGGTGAAAAATCGGAAACATTGTCTGCCACTGTCTTTGGCAGAATACATGGCTTGGTCGGCATTCTTTGTCAGTTCAATCACCGTGCTGGCATCGTCGGGATATAAGGCGATACCAATGCTTGCTGACACATAAGATTCCACCCCATGGATCACAAATGGCTGTGACAAGTATTGAATAATTTTTTCTGCGAGATGTGCGACATCAGCACTATCGTGTATATCCGTTAAAACGACAGTGAACTCATCTCCACCTAAACGCGCGACGGTGTCATAGACGCGCACTGACTCCTTGATGCGTGTTGCCGCCTGAATTAATAGCTGATCTCCAACATCATGTCCCAGTGTGTCATTCACTTCTTTAAAGCGATCCAGATCAATAAAGAGTAAAGCGATACTTTCTTTTCCTCTTTTTGCCTTCTTCATATTTTCTTCGATGCGATCATAGAATAAGCGACGATTCGGCAGTTTGGTTAATGCATCGTAGTTAGCTTCGATCCAGATTTTTTCTTCCGCATTTTTCATCGCCGAGATATCGGTATGTGTGCCGACCATGCGGAGAGACTTGCCGAATTCATCGGTACTCACAACCATGCCGCGACCATAAATCCATTTGTAACTACCATCACTACAGAGCATGCGATACTCAGCGGAGAATTGTCGAGTTTGATGACTTAAATGTTTCTGCATCTCGTTCAGCAAGAGGTTTTTGTCTTCTGGATGAATGAGATCTAACAGCTCTCGATAGTCTTCAGCAAATGCTCCTGTCGGATAACCGAGCATCTCTAAATAACGCTGAGAAAAATTGCCTTTACCATTGACCAAGTCAATATCCCACACACCATCACCAGCGCCATCAAGTGCGAACTGCCAACGTAACTCGGCTTCTTTTTGTTGTGTAATGTCATTAAAATTGACGACGATCTGTTTGAGTTGATCGTGTTCATCATTTTCTAAAAACGCACTAACTTGCATCCATCGAATACCATGAATATTGGGGAGTCGGACTCCCATGACCATTTCGGTAAATGATCGTTGCGATAGCAGCGCTCGCCTCACTGGATAGGCATCGGGATCTAATTTTTTACCAGTTTCATCGACAAAACTCCATGCTGGATCCATCGCTACTTTTCCATGCATCTGGTCTTCATTTAAACCTAATAGCGCGGCGGCGCGTGAGTTGCTGAAAATAATGCTGGTATCAGGTGCATGTACCACAATCGCGGTGTGTAATTTTTCGAGTAGAGAGCGATGTTGATTTTCTGAATTGATGAGTGTCTGGTGTTTTATTGTTAATTGCTCTGCACTGTGCTTTAAAGTCACGATAGCACGATCATATTGCTGCCATGCTAGGTCAATCTTGCGAGCAAGGTAGAGCAGGCATAAAGTGAATAGTGTGATGATTAGACTTACCGCAGTAAGCTGATTTCTCCAGCCAGAGAGTGCCACTTCGGTTGCTAAGCCAACGTTGATCAGGTAGTGGTATTTACTACTGCGTTGATAAGAATAGATGCGGGTGATCGGATCTGTGCTGCTGGCATCGCTGGTGTAACTGCCCGATTGAGGATTCGCTTTGAGTGCATCTTTAAACGGCTGAGAAATCGTGGTACTTCCAGTCGGAATTGGGTTGCTTCTTTCAAATGTGGTGCGGGCAATTAGATTAATGTTCTGATGACGAATTGCAATGGATCCACCTGCCTCCATATGAATTTGGCTAAAGAGTTTTTCGATTTCATCTGTATAAATAGACGCATATACCATGCCTGCAAATGAGCCATCAGCGTGGTTGAGGCGGCGTGCAAAAGCCCACACCCATTTTTGAGCGATTTTCGCAAACACTGGCTGACTGATGACCAAACCAGCATTGGGGTCATCGCGTAATCGTTTAAAGAATTCTCGATCGTCTAAATACGCTGTTTTGCTGCCGTTCTCGACACCATAGATGACTTTGCCAAATTGATCCGTACTACGAATAAATGCCAGGTGTGGCACACGCCGAGCTTGACGCAGCAACAAGTGATTAATGCTATCGATGTCCACTTTATTGATCGTTTGTTGCCGACTGATTTCATCGACTGCCGACAGCAAAGCAACGTCTATCGTATCAATGATGCCGTCAAATGTTTGCTGTAGTGAACTGGCTAAATTTTCAGTCGAACGTTGCACGCGGGCGTTCGCTTCTTGCCTCAGGTATAGCAGAGTGATGATGGAAGCGACGATGAAAAATAGAATAACAAAGCAAATGCCGATATAGAGAAACCGTCGCTTATTGCCAGCAGTTGTTTTATCTAAGTCGGTTTTTATTTTGTTATTCATAGAGAGAACTTTGATTGATGAAAACGAAAAGTTTGGCTCGAACTGTATGACTAACTCTCATAGGCGTTGCTTTAAAGTTTTATCAATCTTCAAGGAAAATCATGAATTTATCCAGTAGAATTTTTTTGTACTGCAAATTAAACGACAAGCTTATTTTTTGATACACGGATCTGTCTATGTAGCACTTTAATGTATGGTAAGAATCTAGGCCTTATTTTTTCATTAAAGATATTTTTTGCTTCTGTCGTTTGCGCAAAATAAAGCTCGTCCTAGTTTTACTGGTTTTCTTATTAGGATGGATCCAGTAGAGGCAAAAGATCGCATTACTAAAATAAACGGATATCGCAGATGTTGATGTGCTGGTGATGCGAGAGGGGGGCAAGTGTTCCCAGAGCAAAGACTGCGAGCGCCACATCGTGTGGGGTAATTCGATTTAGTGCCTCCAGCACGAGTCGATTATTTTATTGTTCCTGCAATATATGTTGGCACTTATCCAGCTTGAATCGTAGGGGGCGATGTACAGGCATTAGTTTGATGATTTGGTCAGTCAGATTTCGCGTATTCTTTTTAGAGAAAGCATGCCGCTATTCGATAAATGGTCATATTGTGACAACAGCTAAGGCGGCGTATTAATTGATGTTTTGTTCGCTTTGGTTGTTGCAATTTTTAATGACATGGCTAAGTTCAGACTGGACATTGAAGCTGAATGCACTGCCAGATTTATTGTATTGCAAATGAAATATATCTGTCGCTTGAGTGAGTGATAGGCGTTTATTGTCAAAACACTGACTTTAAATAGAAACATTTTTTAAATCGCATTATTTGGCTAGTTTGACCAGCTCTGGCTCAAGACCTCAGCTTGCTTTAAACACAAATCAATCGCTTCATCCGTTTTATCTGGTGGATATTTCCACTTTTTCAAAGCGCGGCGTACTAAATTACGCAATTTGGCACGCACACTGTCACGCACCTGCCAATCGACCGTGGTTGACGAACGTAATTGCTCGGTAACGTATTTAGCCAGTTCCCGCAGATTATTGTCGCCCAGTTCTTTCACTGCAGATTCGTTTTGGATCAAAGCGCGATAGAAGGCGATCTCGTCGGAATTGAGTCCCAGTTTGGCGGCTTGCTCGGCATCGGCTGCCATCTCCTTCGCCATATTGATCAATTCTTCGATCACTTGAGCGGTTTCGATAGCGCGGTTATGGTACTTGCGTAGCGTTTCTAAAATACGATCTGAATATTTTTTCTCAGACACGACATCCGTTTTCATGCGCGCTTTGACTTCGTCACGCAGTAATTTTTCCAGCAGTTCTACCGCCAAATTTTTGTGCGGCATGCGCGCCACGTCTTCCATAAATTCAGGGGAGAGCAGACCGATATTTGGTTTGTCTAAGCCCACCATTTTAAAAATATCATCCACACCATCGGCAATAATCGCGTTATCGATGATTTGTTTGAGCGCACTATTTTTCTCTTCGTCGGTGCGGCGTTTATCAATGGTCGTGAACTTGGTGATCGCGTGCTTCACCGCACTTAAGAACGCGATCTCTTTTTTCAAAGGTTCAACTTCACTCATGGTGCTACACAGCGTATAGGCTTTATTGAGTGCCGCCATTACGTCGAGAAAACGCTTCTTCCCATCGAGCTCGCCGCTAGCACCTTTCATTCCCAACAAGTGATTCATCGCCCTAGGCAATAGCTGCAAGGCCTTGGTCTCAAACTCGCTGTAATCAAAGCCATGAAACATCGCATGCACGATATCCATTTTCTCCAACAAAATCGCATAGGCTTCACGTGTATCGTGGGTGGGTTGGCCTTTGCCTTGTGAGCCTGTGTAAGTGTGCAGTGCCTTTTTTAACTCGCTGGCGATGCCAATATAGTCCACCACCAAACCGCCCGGTTTATCTTTGAAAACCCTATTCACCCGCGCAATCGCTTGCATCAGGTTATGGCCTTTCATGGGCTTGTCGATATACATGGTGTGACAATTCGGCGCATCAAAACCCGTCAGCCACATATCACGCACGATCACTAATTGCAGAGGATCGTTCACATCTTTAAAGCGCTTTTCAAACAGCTTTTTGGTGTCTTTGTTGTAGATGTGCGGCTGCAGTTTGGATTTATCCGAAGCCGAACCTGTCATCACTATCTTAATCGCGCCCTTGGTCGGATCTGCATCGTGCCATTCAGGTTTGATCGCCACAATCGCGTCATACATATCGACGCAAATTTCGCGGCTCATGCACACGATCATGCCTTTGCCCGGCATGCTGGCGATGCGGTTTTCAAAGTGCGCGACTAAGTCTTTGCCGACTTGTTGCATGCGCGGTTCGCTGCCGACCAGTTTTTCTAAAGCCGCCCATTGTGATTTGGTGCTTTCACGGCTAGCAACATCTTCTTCATCTTCGATGACTTCATCGACTTCTTCATTCAGGGTTTCTATCTCATTCTGATTGATGTCGAGTTTTGCCAAACGTGATTCGTAATAGATAGGCACGGTCGCGCCATCGTCCACCGCATCTTGAATATCGTAGATAGAAACATAGTCACCAAACACTGCCTTGGTGTCTTTGTCGGCAGAATCAATCGGTGTACCTGTAAAGCCGATGAACGATGCCTCCGGCAACGCATCGCGCATGTGCTTGGAATAGCCAAACGTGTATTGCCCAGTCTTGGTATTGAATTTGGCCTTGTCGCCATATTGACTACGATGCGCTTCATCGCTAATCACCACGATATTGTGGCGCGTCGAGAGAATAGGGTGACTAGCTTCCTCACCCAACAAAGCAAACTTTTGCACCGTCGTAAAAATAATGCCACCTGCCTGACGTGAGCTGAGTAATTCACGTAAATCATCTCTATCATCCGCTTGTACCGGAGTTTGCTTGAGCGCTTCTTGGGCCATGCAAAAGGTATTGTAGAGTTGACCGTCCAGATCATTTCTATCTGTCACCACGACGATGGTCGGATTGTTCATCTCAGGCTGCGCCAGCAGTTTCGCCGCATAGCACAGCATAGAAATCGATTTACCCGAACCTTGCGTATGCCATACCACGCCCGCTTTACCTGAGCCTGCTACAACTTCGTTGGCATAATTGGCACGAGGCTGGGCAATGCTGCGTCCATCGGGACGTTGTGCCGCAATCACCGTCGCACGCACCGCCTCACGCACAGCATGAAATTGATGATAACCCGCGATTTTCTTAATGATGTTGTCGCCATCTAGTTCAAACAAAATGAAATAGCGTATGTAATCAAGGAATAAATCGGGCTTAAAAAATCCCTTCACCAAAGTCTCTAAATGAAACTCAAACAGCGGCTTATCATGTTCATTCGCCACCGTGCGCCACGGCAAGAAGCGCTCTTTGTTGGAAGTGAGCGAACCCACACGCGCAATTAAACCATCGCTCACCACGACCGCTTCATTAAAAATAAACAGATCAGGAATTTCTTCTTTATAGGTTTGTATCTGCTGAAACGCTTGCCAAATATCGGCGTTTTGATCGGCAGGATTTTTCAGTTCCAACACCGTGAGCGGAATGCCATTAATAAACACCAGCACATCAGGGCGGCGATTACCTTTGCTGCCCGCCAAAGAATATTGATTGACGACCAAAAATTCATTGTTGCCAGTGTTAGCAAAATCAATCAACTGCACATAATCGATCTTGCTCTCAGCATTGCCGTTGGCATCGACTTCCTGCGATTTAAATTCCACCTTCACGCCTTCCAGCAAAAGCTGATGAAAGGCTTTGTTATTTTTGATCAGTATCGGTGTTTCTGGCTTAGCGATTTGTAGCGCGACTTGTTCTAAGGTGGCGGCGGGGATATGGGGATTAATCTTTTGCAGAGCCGACAATAAACGTGCTGGCAAAATGATCTGACGATAATCACTCCGTTCGGGACTGTTTCCGTCTGGCGCAATATCATAGCCGCAGACATAGCTATAACCAATTTCAGCAAACCAAGTGAGGCAGAGTTGTTCTAGTTGGTCTTCAGTGATCATTTTCTAACTCTTCTTTAGCGGATCGATAAGCTTGCTCAGGATGATTTGGTTTGGTCGGATACTTGTAGAACAATTGTTTTGCTTTTAACATTGGCTGGAGATAGTCTTTTCGGATTACATTTGTTGATCTTTTAAGTAATGAGGCTAATTCTCCCAATGTGCAGGCCTTGTCTTGGCATAACTCGAGAATGGTCTTTACGACAACTTCTTTTGAAACTTTCTTTTTGGATGCGACAGGCTCAGCTAATAATTGAAGTTCGCTCAAACCCCCAGAGCTATTGTTGAAACCCCCAGACCTTCCGCTCAAACCCCCAGAGCTATCAGTCAATGTATTGAAGTCCACAACTTTCTTTGAGTCGTCGAAAAAATCATCTCCAAAAATTTCCTTAATGTCATCACTTAGCCGAGCTTGGGCAAGAAAATAGATGGTTCCTCTTCCAGCACCTTCTTGTAAGAGTAAACTTCGCTCAATCAGTCCACTAAAGGTGGCGGATAGATCTTTCGGATGAATATCAAGTACCTGCATCAATCGTCGGTGATCGACTGTACCTTCAATATGAGCCGTGGCTAAAATAAGACGCTCAGTTTCATTCAAACAGTCGAATTCCTTTGAACCAATCGACTCTCGTAAAAAGTGAATTGTTTTCTCCGGTACCAAACTTAATGCGTGTAACTCTAAAAGCGTCTGGTCGTTCGGTACGGCTTTCTCTTTGAGTAGTGGTTGTCGCCAGTGTTGACTCTTCCAACCATCAAAAATCTTAGGCAAACCTGAACCTGCATTTTCTCCTAGGCCTACAAATCGAAATAGGTTTTGCAGAATACGATTGCGACAATCACTTTCACTTCCTTGCACGGCACTCTCAATGGCAACACGCATCAGGCCTGGATTCCTAAAACCAAACATGTCAGGGCGTTTGACCACAAGAATAGAAGCGTGCCCTGAATAATCGGCATGAATCAAAGTATTGACCAACGCTTCTCGAAGCGCTTTATGTACTAAGGTATCGTCCTGTCGCTGATCTCCTTGCATTGTGAAGGGGACTTTTAAATCGGCGGTAAGTTTACGAATAACCTTTTGGTAGAAATCAAAAACATTCCCAGACCAAGTGCCATCTGGCACGATCCGATCGATCCACCGAGCTTCGGTCTTGGCTTCAGGCCTTTCCTGATAATCAACCATGTAGTTTGGAAAAGCGTCCATAATTGGACGATATTGTCCAAACATGAGCAAACCAGCTCTCGTCAATCCACTAACGCCAGAAACACGATCGCGACGCCAGGCGCCGATTTGTATTAAGAATTCCTGATTGTCGACCTTGTTCCAAGGGTGATCAGGCGCACGAGTACTGTACATATTTCGGTAGACGCGCAAACTATCGAGATCAAGATCCTCAATCGAATAGCCCACCAAAATCTCTGCGTCGCGGCTCTCTTCACTCTGTTCCGCCAAAAGACGACTTACAGCATCGCGCTGCAATTTCATATCACCACTACCTAAGCGCTTAAATGTTCCTGTCAGAGGATTATTATTGACGAAAACGGGTTTCTGCTGCCGACTCGCTTGTGGCACGTGAATGTGTATCAGGCGCATTCCTTCAATCGTGATCACCGTGACCATGGAGTCACGTAACAGGTTAAAGCTTACTTTTTGAGGATTGTTTAGATTATTCCAAAAATCTTCTAAGACCTTTTCTGCATTTTCTACACCGCGCAAATCAAAACTAAGATCTTTATTTTCCTTTAAACCCAAGAAAATGTCGCCGCCAGACGTATTCGCAAATGCGCTGTAGGTTTCCCAGAGATCATTCGGCAAACCGCCTTTGCCATCGCGGCCTTGGGCGAGTTTGCATTCGATGTCCACGCTTTCACGCAATGCGGCAATATCGGTTAAGGAGTTAAGTTCAAGCATAACGTTCGATTTCTTAATTCTGATTATTTGAGGTTCAGACGATGCTCAGAGATATCAATCGCTAACTCAATAAGCAACGGAAGCATTTCATGGTAATTTTCACTAGAGTACCAGATCGGACGAATATTCAATATCAACAAACGTTCCTCTGTAGCTTGTCTTTCGGACGGGTTACTAGTCTCAGGTAAGAAGGCGAAATGCTCAGGTATATCAAACTCTGCACTCGTTTTTACCTGCTGAAATAGCTCAAGTGTCTTATCTTGATTCAAGGAGCAACCTAGAAAAAGCAATGAATTTGAAATATAGATTTGGCGCAATGCTCGGGGCAGTTGCTTGCTAAAATCGATAGGATCGCCGTAAGCGTTTTGATACTGTTCTGCGGTGAATACATAAGACGAAGATTGGCTCGCATCACCATGTAACTTCAAGATGCAGCGATCACCCTTGAGCAATCGTTGGACAAAATTATTGCCCGCTTGCAGACCATACATATATGCGTCGGTCAACGGAGCACCTTTCAATTTAAACGTCTCTTCTATAAGCGGATCAAAATTGGTGGTAATGATGCAGCCGTTAGCGAGTCTGTAAAGGTGTTTAAATATTCGTGGAATTTGCTCGCGATCCTCTTCGTTTTCAAACTTAGTACGAAACGTAGTTTGGACATAGTTATTTAACTGAACCTGTGAGGCATCCGCGATGGTTTGTGCTGCCTCTAAATATTTATTGTCCTGAAGTAGTTCTTGAAAAGCAGTCGCGTCAAAACTGGCGATTTTTTTGCTAAGGGATTGCAAGGCTTCGCCCCATATTGGGTATCCCGCCGCGCGAGAAACGCCTGCCCCCAAAAATGGCGCAATTTTTTTCTTACGAATAAGTGCGACAAGATCTAGAAAAACTGCGGATTGGTCAGTATCTTGAATGAAATTAATACAGGCAGAATACTTGTCTTTGATTTGCTCGCCATTCCAACTATCGAATTCATCCCAATATGCATTTCGATCAACCCAATAAAGAATTTCGCTGGCGTCGTAGCGATATTCATTGTCAGGTTCCTTAATGCTTCTGACTATAAGTGGCTCTTCGCCATCAATTGCTTCATTGAACTGATGATTCGCCTCGTAACCTGTTTGTAAGAAACGTTCGACCGTTTCAATTAACTCGGTGCTCTTTTTTACTTTTTCAATTGACATTCCCGGCCTCCAATTCATTGGAGAGCAGTTTTGGTAATAAATTGTCCCTTGTTTTGGAGAGTGAGCTTTCTTGTTGCTCAAAGATTGCAATTTGATGATTCATAGGTTCGACGATTGACTCAAAAAATAGACTTAAAGCCAGTGTTGGCTTTGCAAAGGATATATTTTCTAAGACTTGCCGATTAAGTTCAGTTTGTCCAGTACTGCCAATCCCGCTAGCCTTGATAAACGTCTCATTTTCAAGCATTAAGCCTATTAGAAATGACCTCGATATTTCACTAGTGTTTGCTCGGACGACTGTTACATGGCTGTCGTGAGCTGTGGGTACGGCCAAATATCTGATCGGCGCAAGACGACCGAGTGTACCAACGCCAGTCGAGTTAACTAGTACATCGCCGACTTGAAGCAGGCGATCCTCAACTTTCTTTTTGATTGGGTCATTGAGTCTAGAAAATGAAAAATCTATTTTGTGATTTCGAATGCATTTTTGATTAATGACGCAGACGCCATTTTCATCCACGTATGCTGGGGAAATGCCTCGTCGTATTTCAGTTGTGACGGACTTTAAGTTGTTCACTACCCACCCCTCCGGTATCTTTCCCAACGTCGAATCCACCAAAACACCTGGGAATAGGGCTGCGGTGGCTTTTAGTTTCGTTATTGTTTTTGGGTGGTTTTGGGCTAGTTGGTCTGGGGTTTTGCCGCTGATGGCGCACATGGCGGCGTGTTCGATTTCTTCAGGCGATGCGCCAGCTTCTTTGGCGGCGATCTTGGCGTGTGTGGGTTCGAAATCGACAAACCAACTCTTGAATAGGGCTTGTGCGATTTGTTCTAGGGTTTGGTTGGTTTGGCGGTTCGACTCAATCTTTAGGCAAAAATCGAAATAAGTGTCGCCAACTTTTCTTTGGTACTCCATGTCCAAAGGGATATCGAAATAGAGATTTCCGAAATCGCCTTTTTTAAAATGAGGAATCAAACTCCCAACGTGCATGTTCAAGATTTTATTTTGGGTTTCTTCTGATCTGAGTAATGCAAAAAGATATTTAGGGTAAACAATTTTTTCATTTGCACGAATGCCCACCATGTCTTGCGCTATGCAAAAATCTATCGGATCAGGTACCCAACAAACTCTCCCAGGTGAGCCTTTGCACGTGAAAACCATATCTCCAGGCTTCGGATGCCCACGAAACCAAGTCTTATATGTGTTTTCAGACACATACCTTGCTTTGTCGTACGAAGGATACAAAGTTTCGTTTTTAATGCAGTTTGTCGCAATTAATGGAATGCCTTCCTCAGCGGTTGGCACTGTTTTCCCTCGATTATCAATAATCTCTGACAATAGACTACGGAACGAGTACTCCTTAAATTTCATAGCCCAACCCCACCAAGTTCTTCTTAATCTTCGCTTCCAATCGATCATTTTCTTCAAACTGCGTTTTCAATTGCGCAGTCAAACGTGCCATTTTGTCGACAAAAGCTTCTCCATCATCTATCACATCTTCGGCTCCCACATAGCGACCTGGTGTCAGTACGTAATCGTGTTTTTGGATCTCAGTCAAATTCGCGCTAGAACAAAAGCCTTTTTGATCTTCATAATCTTTACCCGTTTGCCATGCGTGATACACATCGCATATCTTGTTAAGGTCATTTTGCGTAAAGTCGCGTAACACGCGGTCTTTCATATAGCCGAGATTACGCGCATCGATGAACAGCACTTTGTTTCTGCGGTCTATCAGTTGACGACCACTTGCCGCCGTGCGTGCGTTTTTGTTTTTGGTCAGGAACCAGATGCAAGCGGGGATTTGGGTGTTGGTGAAGAGTTGCCCCGGCAGGGCAACCATGCATTCGACTAAATCATTTTCGATCAACGCTTTGCGAATATCACCTTCGCCGCTAGTGTTAGAGCTCATGGAACCATTGGCCAGCAATAAGCCCATGCTGCCATTTGGCGCCAGGTGGTAGAGCATGTGCTGCAACCACGCAAAATTGGCATTGCCTGATGGTGGGCGACCATAGACCCAGCGCGGGTCATTGTCATCAACACCAGTGTCCCACTCTTTCATATTGAAAGGCGGGTTCGCCATCACAAAGTCGGCGCGCAGGTCAGGGTGTTGGTCGTTGGTGTAGGTGTTGGCTGGTTCTTTGCCGAAATTAAAATCAATACCGCGTATTGCCATGTTCATGGCGGCAAGTTGCCAGGTGGTGTGGTTGTATTCTTGGCCGTAAATCGAGATTTCAAGATTCCCGCTTGATTGTTTCGTCTTTCGATCTTGATGTTCACGAATGAATTGTTCCGACTGTACAAAGAAACCACCCGAGCCCATCGCTGGATCGTACACGCGGCCTTTGTAGGGCTCTAGCATTTGCACGATGAGACTGACGATGGCTTTGGGTGTATAAAACTGGCCGCCTTTTTTGCCTTCGGCTAATGCGAATTGCCCTAGAAAATACTCGTAGACGTGGCCGAGTATATCTTTGCTTGATAAGGATTTGTGCCTAAACGGAATGGTGGAAATCAAATCAATCAATTCACAGAGTTTGGCTTGGTCGATTTGCAGTTGGGTATAACGTTTATTGAGTACGCCTTTGAGTTTTTTCTCATTATCGAGTTCAATCGCTTCTAAGGCGGAATCAATTAAATGACCAACCGAACTGATTTTAATCTTCTTGGTTCTGTTTTTGACTTGAATAGATAATTCTGCGCCGCCAATAACGACTTTGTTTTTGTCACGTAAAAATTGCCAGCGCGCGACGGGCGGCACCCAGAAGGTATTGGTCTCTAGATAGTAATCGCGTCCTTCAAGTTCTGCTGCGATGTCGGTTTGGTAGTCGGCATCGTCATCAAAATCGGCGGGATCAATAAAATAGTCGTGTTTAGGATTTGTGAATTGCGCCTTGAGTTCGTCACGGCGAATATCAAACGCATCGGACACATATTTTAAAAACACCAGCCCCAGCATGACGTGCTTGTATTGCGAGGCGTCGAGTGAGGGCAGAAGTTTGTTGGCACTGGTCCAGAGTTTTTTCTCTAGATTGTTGAGGAATTCTTGTTCGTTTTGGTCGGTCATATTGTTCTTAGTTTTTTTGTGTTTTTGTTGGATAAATCTTTGCAACGCATGAGTTGTTCATGCTGAGCTACGGTGCACTTTCAAATTGTTCGCTCTCAATGCGTTGGCGGCGTTCGTCCAGTGTTTCACCTTCATACATCCAAAAGACCGAGCCACTGACGCTGCCTATGCTATAACCTTTGGCTTGCAGAATGTTGAGTGCTGAGCGTGATAGACTGGTGACTGTTCCTTGGTAGTCGATTTGGGTTTCATTGAGCACTGTGCATTTGATGTCGGTATCGCGAGAAAAAACTAGTTCTGCACCGACAGGCACATTAATTGCGCGCAGATTAATGCGATCACGTCTTGCGCGTGTTTCTGTAACAGCACGTTGCTCTTCTGCGTCTTCGAATATCCCGATGCGTGGCGTGACATCTTGATGCGGCGTTAAGCGCAATGCCGTAACCACTTTTTCTGGCGATAAACGAAAGAATTCACGATTGGGTCGTATGCGTTGTTCCGCAAACAGGGTATGCAAAATGCGTTCAATCTCGAACGCGTTTGCAACGCGGGCTGCGTAGTGGCATTCAAACGGAAGGGGGAGAGACGTGCGATCTAAAGTTTTGATGCGATTTTCTATATTGTCGGTGTAACCAATTTTGATGATGCCTGGCATCGCTTCATTGGTCATTACGTAAACTATGTCGCCCATTGTGCTAGTCCTTAGTCACGGATTGATTTGCTCGCAAGCATTGTAAGTGAGTTTGCGGGGAATCTAGAAGGCAGAATGATATGTTTATTTCTTTCTACAACAAAAACAAAAAAGCCCTGTTATTGCTAACAGGGCTTTGTGTTCTGGTGGTGATAGGTGGATTTGAACCACCGACCCCAGCATTATGAGTGCTGTGCTCTAACCAACTGAGCTATATCACCAAGAAGCCCAAGATTATGCCAGTGGATGTGTGGTGCGTCAAGAATTAATCTGGATTGCTACCGTGATCTCGTTAAAATAGCTTAACATCGCTTAAAAACCTATTAATTCTTTGCGATGGTGGCGAGGCTGTGCTGTAAAACCTGTTCGTTAATATTGTCTTTGGTGCAATCAACGATCACGCGTTCTGGAATTGAGCGACACCAAGTTAGTTGGCGCTTGGCTAGCTGGCGGGTGGCGATGATGCCGCGCTCGCGCATTTCTTGGTAGCTTATGCTGCCATCTAAATATTCCCAAGCTTGGCGATAGCCTACGCAGCGTATGGATGGCAAATCTGCATTCAAATCGGGTCTTTGCTTGAGTTGGCGCACTTCGTCAATGAATCCTTGTTCCAACATGATGCCAAAGCGTTTGGCGATACGCTCGTGTAGGAAGCTGCGCTCGCTTGGTTCTAGAGATATCGGCAATAAGTCGAAAGGCGCTGCCGCTCTTGGTTGCTGGGCGATGAGCGAGGACATCGCTTGCCCTGTGAGCTGATAGATTTCTAAAGCGCGTTGTATGCGTTGGCTATCGTTGGGCTGCAAGCGCGCTGCTGTGATCGGATCGACTTGCGCTAGCCGTGCGTGTAAGCCTGGTGCGCCAATTTCTACCATGTCAGCGTCGAGTTGCGCGCGGATGGCGGGATCGGCTGGTGGTAGATCGTCGATGCCGTTGATCAAGGCTTTGTAGTACATCATGGTGCCGCCAACCAAAATCGGGAGCTTGCCGCGCTCGCGTATCTCTTTGACCAATCGTGCGCTGTCGTTTAAGAATTGGGCGACGGAATAGGCTTCGCTTGGATCGATAATGTCGATCAAATGATGCGGGGCGGCGGCGAGCTCTTCGGCGTTGGGTTTTGCTGTGCCTATATTCATGTCGCGATAGACGAGCGCCGAATCGACAGAAATGATTTCGGCAGGAACTTCACGCGCAATCGCCAAGGCCGCTGCGGTTTTTCCGGAAGCGGTGGGGCCCATGATGGCGATGATTTTTTGTTGGTGCATGTTTTTAAAATTGTTAGAGACCTTAGAGTTCTAGTAATGTCAGAAAACGTCTTAGTCGGGATGCAGTGCTAGGCGCTGGACGGAGCAATACGTCGGTATTGCGAGTAAGTGCAACAACGCGATGCGCCCGAATAAGGTGTTTGATGACATTACTGCCCACGCATAAACATCCTATCTAGGTCATTCAATCCCAGTTGCACCCAAGTTGGTCGTCCATGATTGCATTGATCGGCACGTTCAGTTTGTTCCATTTGGCGTAACAACGCGTTCATCTCAACAATCGTCAAGCTGCGATTGGCGCGCACGGCGGTGTGGCAGGCGAGGGTGCCGAGTAATTCGTTGCGTCTATCGATTAGCACACGTGAGCCGCCAAATTCGCGAACTTCGCGTAAGACATCGCGCGCTAAAGATTGGGCGTCGGCGTTTTTCAATAAAGCAGGTACCGCACGCACGGCTAATGTAGTCGGTGAGATAGCCGCGATATCAAAGCCCAGTGATTTTAAAATATCTTGATTTTCTTCTGCGGTGCCGACTTCGATGCCATCGGCGTGGAAGGTCATGGGAATTAATAATGATTGCACAGGCATGGCATTTTCGTCCAAAGCATTTTTGAGTTGCTCGTACAAAATGCGTTCGTGTGCTGCATGCATATCGACTAGAACTAAGCCCTTACTGTTTTGTGCTAGTACATAGATGCCATGTAATTGGGCGAGTGCGAAGCCGAGTGGATGATCGTCGTTTGGTAGATTGGATTCACCGGCTTGTGCTGTCTTGCCACCAAAAAATGCGCCGTAACTTTCTGCGGATTGAGCCACGCCTGCGCCCTGCGCACGTTGTTGCATGAAACTGTAATCGTAGCCAGCACTATTACCTGCATTGCCACCGTAGCTGCCACTTTGGTTTAGATCACTGTCTTTGATGCCAAAAGCCGGCGATGCAAATTGCGCTGAAAAGCTGGTTTGCTCGCCACTTATCCACGGCATGCGTCCATTATTGCTTGTCGCTTCGCCTAAGCCTGCTGTTGCTGGTGCTGGCACGGTTCCGAAAGCAGTCGCCGAGGTTTGTGCCAACGCACGATTGACCGCATGGAAGACAAATTGATGCACGGCACGGCTATCGCGGAAACGTACTTCGATCTTGGACGGATGCACATTGACATCGACCAGTGCGGGATCGAGGTCGAGCGCGATGACGTAGGACGGATAACGATCACCATGCAAGACATCTTGATAGGCGGCACGGACTGCATGCGTCAATAGTTTGTCGCGTACAAAGCGGCCATTCACATAAAAATATTGCGCGTCGGCGCGGCCTTTGGAAGCAGTTGGTAAGCCGATGAAACCATGCAAACGCAAAGGTCCTGCGCATTCGTCAACGGCTAAGCGCGCATTGGCAAAGCCATCGCCCAAAATCGTTGCACTACGTTTGTCGATCGCACTGACATTCCAGTGATCAACGGTTTTACCATTATGCGATAAAGAAAACGAAACATCAGGTCGTGCTAATGCGATACGACGCACGACCTCGGCGCAATGACCAAATTCCGTTTGTTCCGATTTTAAAAACTTACGGCGAGCTGGCGTGTTGTAATACAAATCTTGTACATCCACCGTAGTGCCTTGCGCACCAGATGCCGGCGTGATTTTGCCACTTTCAATTTGCCAAGCGTGCGGTGCTTCGGCAGTGCGGGTGGTCAAAGTCAAAATCGCGACCGAGGAAATTGACGCTAATGCTTCACCACGAAAACCTAGGGTCGCAACATTTTCTAATTCTTCTAAGGAACTGATTTTGGAAGTTGCATGGCGTTGCACCGCCAGTGGTAACTGATCGGCAGGGATGCCGCGCCCATTATCGATAATGGCGATGCGTTTAACACCGCCTTCTTCCAAGCGTACGGTGATACTCGTAGCACCGGCATCCAATGCATTTTCGAGTAATTCTTTTACTACGGCGGAGGGTCGTTCCACCACTTCGCCAGCAGCAATTTGAGAAATTAAATGATCAGGCAGCGCCTGAATGGGGCGGGGAGATAATGTTGTCGTCATGCTGGCATTATAACTGTGTTCGCTTAGTGTATGATGTCGCCGCGAGTCGATCTCTCGTGACTTTTTTATTCAATTTAATCAATAGAATTTGCCCTCACTGAAAGTTGAGCATTATGGATTTTATGCAGTTTTTGGATATGGTGTTGCATGTCGATAAGATGGGGCAACTGATAGAACAATATGGCACCTTGATTTACGTGGTGCTGTTTGCGATCATATTTTGTGAAACCGCCTTCGTTGTTTTTCCGTTTCTGCCTGGTGATTCCCTGTTGTTTATCGCTGGAACTTTCTGCGCCGCTGGTGCCATGGATCCATGGTTTCTAATTGCGATTCTGTTATTTGCTTCGATCTCAGGTAACTCGATTAATTACTGGATAGGAAGCACGATTGGTCACAGGGTGATGGCGGGCAATTCACGTTGGATTGATAAAGGTGCGCTGGAAAAGACCCATGCTTTCTATGAAAAGCATGGCGGTAAAACCATCGTCTTAGCGCGTTTTACACCGATCGTGCGTACCTTTGCCCCATTTGTCGCGGGCTTTTCTGAAATGAGTCATCGTAATTTTCAGTTCTACAATGTGCTTGGCGCTATTCTTTGGATAGTCTCTTTGATTTTGGCTGGATATTATTTTGGCCATATTCCTCTGATTAAAAATAATCTTTCTATCATTGTGATGATCGGTGTTGGTGCAGCCATTGTGCCGATTATTTTGGGTTTGGCATGGAAGTTTGGTCGTAAGTTATTTGCTAAGAAAACTTCTTAATTTTTCTCGTCGATGAAACCCTCTGGCGTTCAGCATGAAGTAATTTGGTTGCAGTCAGAGGCACCACTCAAACCGAAAGCGGGACAATGCTGTAATGGCTGTGGCGTTTGTTGTGCAGCCAGTCCTTGTCCCGTTTCTCGACTTTTTCTTTGGCAGTGGCGCGGCAGTTGTCGTGCTCTTGAATGGCATGCCCAAGCACGACAATATCGATGCGGTATGCTGCTGCGCCCTGCACATTACTTGTCTGTTCTGCCTGTTTTTTTAGAACCTATATTACGATATTGGGTTCGTCGCTCGATTGCAGCGGATGTGGCATGCGATTCTACGGTAGAAGTTGATGCGGACATTTCTGCATAAGGCTCTAAATTCTTTGGACTTATAAGCTAAGCTTTTTAAAAGATTGGAAAGTGCTAGGCGAGTTCTATAGAATGTCTTGATTGTTGGTTCGGCTTTATCCAGCCTTGCTCAATCGCGAACAACCAAAAGGGAATTCCTCCGTGATAGAAATCGTGCAGTTAGAAAAAGATTATTTGGTGCAGGGACGACAAGTCTCTGCGCTGCGTAATATCAATTTGCACATCGCACAAGGCGAAGTGTTTGGCATCATTGGTCGCTCTGGCGCTGGCAAAAGTACCTTGCTGCGAGCATTGAATTTATTAGAACGCCCAAGTCGTGGCAAGGTGATTTTTGAGGGTGAAGACATCACCCAATTCGATACGACTCAGTTGCAGAATCTGCGTCAACGTATTGGTATGGTGTTCCAACATTTCAATTTATTGAGCGCGAAAACCGTTGCGCAAAATATTGAATTTCCACTTAAGTTGACCGGAAAATATACCGCTGAAGAGCGTGCAAAACGGGTCGCCGAATTGATCGAATTGGTGTGCTTGCAAGAGCATGCGAATAAATATCCAGCCCAATTGTCTGGTGGTCAAAAGCAAAGAGTTGGCATCGCTCGTGCGTTAGCTAACTATCCGCACTTATTGTTATGTGATGAAGCGACCTCGGCACTTGATCCCGAAACGACACAACAGATTTTGCGGCTGCTGCTCGACATTAATCAAAAGCTGGGATTGACGATCGTCTTGATTACGCACGAAATGCAAGTCATACGCAGTATTTGTGATCGCGTCGCAGTGATTGATAGTGGTGAAATTGTCGAAACTGGCAATGTGGTCGAAGTGTTTTTGCATCCACGTCATGCGGTTACACAAAGTTTGGTCGCAGAAAATCAAGCCTTGGATTTGAGTTTGCTGCAAGAGTTAGCCCAGCGAGGCAATCTTGCAGAACATAGTTATCTATTGCGTTTAACCTATGTTGGTAACGCAACGCATGAACCCATACTGAGCCGCATCACTGCGCAGACCAGTGCAGAAATCACGATTTTGCAAGGTGTGATTGCCCGAATCAAAAATACACCTTACGGTCAGTTGATTGTCGAAGTATTGGGATCAGAATCTGAAATTGATAAAGTCTTAAAGCTATTAGGACAAGCAAATATTCGCGTTGATGTGTTGAATCACTTGGTTCAGAGTTCCATTAATCCCACCGCAGATCAAACGCAGGAGAACTAAGATGGATTTTTCAGTGATTGATTGGGAAGATATTTTACAAGCGACGCTTGATACGCTAACGATGACAGGCGTTTCTTTGGTATTCACTATTTTGTTAGGCTTGCCTTTGGGTGTACTGTTATTTTTGACCGGTAAAAAACAATTGTTGGAACAACGCGGCGTTTATGCGCTTTTGTCGTTCGTGGTCAACATGCTTCGTTCTGTGCCTTTTATTATTTTGTTGATTGTCTTGATTCCCTTGACTTTGATTTTGGTCGGCACTTCTTTGGGCGTGGCAGGAACAATTCCACCTTTGGTGATCGGTACGACGCCATTCTTTGCACGCTTGGTCGAAAACGTCTTGCGTGAAGTCGATAAAGGCATCATCGAAGCTTGTCAGGCGATGGGTGCTAAAACGCACCAAATCATTTTGCAAGCATTGCTGCCAGAAGCCTTGCCGGGATTATTGGCAGCGGCGACGGTGACGACGATTGCTCTCGTGTCTTATTCCGCGATGTCGGGCGTGATTGGTGGTGGCGGTTTGGGTGATCTGGCTTTGCGTTATGGTTATCAACGTTTTCAAACTGAAGTCATGATCGTGACGGTGGCGATCTTGGTGATCTTGGTTCAGTTGTTTCAATGGTGGGGCGATTTGTTAGTCGCTAAGTTTACGCGTAAGTAATCATCATTCACCACACAAGTTTGTGCATTACTAAAAGTTCCCTCCCTTTCAAGGGGAGGGCTAGGGTGGGGATGGGTTTTAGTTGGCAAGGCTGTGCATTTTGATAGAACCCAACCCATCCCCATCCCAGCCTTCCCCTACATAATTGATAGGGGGAAGGAGTGAAAATCATTTCGTCGCACTAAGAAAATTGTCACAAAAAATTCATCACAATACAGAGAGTTGCTATGTCCGTTTTATTCCAACAAAGTCGTCGTATTTTTACCCTTACTGGTTTGAGTTTGTTCTTGTGCACGAGTATGGCGCAAGCGCAAGACACTTTAACCATTGCAGCTAATCCTGTCCCACATGCAGAGATTTTGGAATTCGTTAAACCTCAGCTTGCTAAACAAGGTGTGACGCTGAAAATCAAGGTATTTACCGACTACATTCAGCCCGGCGTACAGGTCAATGAAAAGCGTTTGGATGGTAATTATTACTTGACGCAACCTTACTTGAACGAATTTAAGAAAAGCCATAAAAATGATCTGCAAGTGCCGCTGGTGAAAGTGCATGTAGAACCATTTGCTGGCTATTCTAGTAAGTATAAAAAACTCAGCGATTTGCCCATTGGCGCGACGATTGCGATTCCAAATGATCCAGCCAATTCTGGGCGCGCTTTGATTTTATTAGCGAAGCAGGGACTGTTGAAATTAAAGGATATGAATAATATCTCCGCCACCAAAAAAGACATTATCGAGAATCCTAAAAATTTGAAGTTCAAAGAGTTAGAAGCCGCCACTTTGCCGCGTATTTTGGGTCAAGTTGATCTGGCTTTGATTAACACTAATTATGCTATTGAGGCGAAATTGAATCCTTTAAAAGATTCCTTATTTATCGAAGATGCGAATTCGCCGTATGCAAACTTATTGGTCGCGCGTGAAGATAATAAGAACAGCCCAGCATTTAAGAAATTGGCTGCGGCCTTGAATTCACCGGAAGTGAAGAAGTTTATTCAAGAGCGGTATAAAGGGGCTGTGGTGCCGGCGTTTTGATGGGAGTTTAGTTGCTAGACATTGGAAAAATTCTCCAATTGGTCGTCACTCCTGCGTAGGCAGAAGTCCAGCGTCTTTGAGTGTTCAACTAACGCCGCTGGATTCTTGCTAAGAGCATGCAGGAATGACGAAGTGAGCCTCAACTTTATTGTTCTCTTAGTTGCACACTTTCATTGAATTTCTTGTGGCAGTGCAGAATTCGTAGGGCGGGTGATACCCGCGCTGCTTATGGGCTGCTTATGTGCTCGATAGACTGGCGGCGCGGGTTTCACCCGCCCTACATGTTCCTTCGTTTTAAGTGCTTCGTTCATTTGCGAGGTGAAGAAAATTTCGGAATAGACTTGTTCGTCATTCCTGCGTGCCTTTAGCAGGAATCCAGTGTCTTCAATTGTTTAGCCAACGCCGCTGGATCCCTGCCTACGCAGGAGTGACAACAAACAGCAAGTATCAAGCAATCTTCCCACGATTCAATGGCGGATTTTTGGCAAAGTATTTCTTAATTCCTCTGACAATCGCTTCCGCTAATTCATCCTGATAGGCTTCATCGCTTAAGCGCGCTTCTTCTTCGGGATTGGAGATGAAGGCGGATTCAATCAAAATACTAGGAATATCCGGTGCTTTTAAGACCGCAAATCCGGCCTGTTCTACAGCCGGTTTATGCAAGCGATTTACCCCTGAAATTTCCTTTAAAACCACCTTGCCCACTTTCATACTATCGTTGATTTGTGCTGTGGTGGAAAGATCGAGTAAGACACCAGCTAACTGCTTGTCTTGATCTTTAAGATTGATGCCGCCGATCAAATCAGCGTCATTTTCTTTTTTTGCCAGCCAGCGAGCCGCGGTCGAGCTTGCACCTTTTTCCGATAAAACGAATACCGAAGAGCCGCGTGCTCTTGGCTCGATAAACGCGTCGGCATGGATGGAGACAAACAAATCAGCTTGTACGCCACGCGCTTTCTTTACGCGGGTTTGCAGCGGCACAAAAAAATCGCCATCACGCGTCAACATCACGCGCATATTGTCTTCTTGTTCTAGCTTTTGTTTGAGACGTTTGGCAATGGCCAAGACCACGTCCTTTTCACGACTGCCAGCGCGACCGATTGCGCCGGGATCTTCACCACCATGACCGGGGTCTAGAGCAATGGTAATCATGCGAATTTGCTGATTGCCGACCGGTTTGTCAGTTTTTTGTTCCGTCTTGCCGTCGACTTTATTTTCATTCTTACTACTTGTGCTATAGGCCTTGCCATTGCCAGACATGGCAGCCGTAAGCGCATCGTCTTTTTGCCATTCGCCTTTTTCAATTAAGGCAGTGATTGGGTCAACTGGATTGGCAGGATATAAATCAAACACCAAGCGATGTTGATAATCACCAATCGGTTTTAAGCTAAAAACTTGCGGATTAATTTCTTCTTTTAAATCAAATACCAGACGCACGACGTTCGGGCGATTTTGTCCTACCCTCACTTGCTTGATGTAAGGGTCATTGGTTTGAATTTTAGCGACGAGGTCTTTTAAAGTGGAATTTAAAGTCAAACCTTCAATTTCTACCACCATGCGATTCGGATCTTTGACCAGAAAATGCGTGGCCTTAAGCTCCGCATCATTTTCTAAAGTAACGCGCGTATAGTCAGCCGCGGGCCAAACCCGCACCGCCAAAATTTGCATCGCGTTTGCTGCCGCAGGCGCGAGCACGGATAGAACCAGAGTAGCGCCTGCTTTGAGGAAGATACGGCGTGGAGCAGGAGGGCGGCTAGACATAATCAATTCAAACTTAAAGATTTGGTGCAAAGTGCAATTGGCTTAAACAGACCTTGCCTTTTTCTGACAAGGCGCGCAATTCTACCTCGCGCCCGACATCAATAATAGCAAAATGTATTTCTAAATCGGGTAAAGGTAAAATGCCATCGGCTTTCTCAGGCCATTCGATGATGCAAATGGTTTGTTCATTCATTTCATCACGAAAGCCCGCTTCGATAAACTCATCAGGGCTACGCATGCGATAAAGGTCAAAGTGCATTAATTTGGTGACTTGTCCTTGCACTAGGATTTCATACGGTTCCGCAAGAGTATAGGTTGGACTTTTGACCGTGCCTTGATGACCCGCAGCGTGTAAGATGGCGCGGGTTAGGGCGGTTTTACCTGCGCCCAAATCGCCATGTAAATTAATCACGATGCCCACCTGTAAGCAGTGCGCTAAACTTTTGCCTAGGGCTTGTGTTGCCGCTTCATCCACCAAGCTTGTCTTATAATGTTGCATTCTGAATTCTTTGCTGCCTTAGAAGGCTCAAAACATACCATAACATGACTGATTACGTCCAACTTGCGCAAGAAATCAAAGAACTCGGCAAGCAAGTTGGGTTTGCCGATGTGCGGATTAGCGATGTGGATTTGTCGCATGTGGTGGATGGCTATCAAGCTTGGATTGCCGCTGGCTTTCATGGTGAGATGGCGTATATGGAAAGCCATGGCAGCAAACGCTACCGACCCGATGAGTTGGTGCTCGGAACAGTGCGGGTGATCACGGCACGTATGGATTACCTTCCCAGCGATACGCCAGATGACTGGCGCGAAGTCGAAAAATCGCGTGCGGCGGATCAAGCCGTAATTTCGATTTATGCGCGAGGGCGGGACTATCACAAAGTCTTGCGCCAACGTTTGCAACATTTGGCTGAGGCGATTGCCGCGAAAGTTGGTGATTTTGGTTATCGTGTGTTCACCGATTCTGCGCCCGTGATGGAAGTGGCATTGGCAGAGAAAGCTGGCCTAGGTTGGCGTGGTAAGCATACTTTATTGCTGACCCGTGAAGCGGGGTCTTTGTTCTTCTTAGGTGAGATTCTTGTCGATATTCCTTTGCCGGTTGATCCGCCGACCAGTAATCATTGCGGTCAATGCCGTTCCTGTATTGATGTTTGTCCGACGCAGGCGATAGTCGCGCCATATCAACTAGATGCGCGGCGATGTATTTCTTATTTGACGATAGAACTACATGGCGCGATTCCTGTTGAATTGCGTCCCCTGATTGGTAATCGCGTGTATGGCTGTGATGATTGCCAGCTGTATTGTCCTTGGAATAAATTTGCGCAAACTGCCACGGTGAATGATTTCGAGGTGCGCCATGGCTTGGATCAGCGCACGATGCTCGACCTATTTGCTTGGAGCGAAGCCGATTTTTTACGCAGAATGGAGGGCAGTCCAATCCGGCGCATAGGCTATGAGAAGTGGTTGCGTAATCTCGCCGTGGGGTTGGGGAATGCCGCAAGTGAATTCAAAGGCAGAGCGGATATTGTACAAGCCTTGCAGGCGCGTTTGGACGATAGTTCGGAGCTTGTGCGCGAGCATGTGCAGTGGGCTTTAGCGCAACATCTAGCCTAGATTATTTCAATAAGCCCGCTAGCTCCACCGCAGACTTGATCTGCATTTTGTCAAAAATATGGGCGCGATGCACTTCCACGGTGCGCATGCTGATGCCGAGTTCGTCAGCGATGTTCTTATTCATCTTGCCTTGTAAAATCAGCTCAAGCACTTCATGTTCTCGTTGCGACAAGCTTTGCAAACGTAATTGCACTTGATGGGCTTCACCAGCTTTAATGGATTGTTGTAAGGCTTGTTCAACTCTATCCATTAGGGCATTGTCATTAAACGGTTTCTCAAAGAAATCGAAGGCCCCGCGTTTCAAACTATCCACCGCCATCGGTACATCACCATGCCCAGTGAGAAAAATCACGGGTAATCTTTGGGTTAATTGACGAGCGCTTAAGATATCGAATAAGGCGGTACCGCTGAGTTCCGCCATCCTGACGTCGAGTAACAGACAATCTCCTTTGGGGGAAAAACTTAAGCCAGTTCCTGATGTGGCTGCTTCATCAATAGCAGCTAAAAATGTTTCACCATTGGCGTAAGTTTTTGCCTCGATCTGGCGTGAGCGTGCTAGCCACAGCAGGGCGTCTCGTACCACTTCTTCATCATCAACAATATGTAACATCGCTTAGGCTTGCTCCATGTTTGATTCATCTTTGTTGGCGTTGCAAGGGAGTGTGAATTCGAACACCGTGCCACCCGCAGGATTAGCGCGATATTTTAAGCTGCCGCCATGAAACTCTATCGCAGTCCGGCAAATGTTTAAACCCATGCCCATACCAGCCGCTTTGGTAGAGAAAAAAGGCGAGAATAATTGTTCGGCGACTTCTGCCGTGACGCCATGTCCTTGATCGATAATTTGGATTAGCAGCAACTGACTGTGCGGTAGATGTGGGTCAGCAATCACGTGTGCGTGTATTTGCATCTGTCTTTTTGCATAGGCGACATTGTGCATCGCTTCGATCGCATTACGGGTCAAATTCAAGATAACTTGTTCTATCAACACTTGATCGCCTAAGACTTCTGGTAAATCGGGGTCGATTTGATATTGCACGTGGATATGCGCACTTTGCGCTTGTAGTGCGATCAAAGGCATCACACTTTGCAGCAAGGTAGAAATTGGAAACAAAGCACGACTCGCTTCGCGCTTTTTGACGAATTGATGCACGCTGCGTATGACTTGCGCTGCGCGTTGCGCTTGTTGCGTGGTTTTTTCTAAAGCTTCGCTTAGGGATTGCTGGTCAATTTGCTGTTCTTGCTTGAGAATATTTAAGGCTCCAGTTGCATAACTTGAGATGGCGGCAAGAGGTTGATTGAGTTCATGTGCGAGCATCGACGCCATTTCACCCATGGTCGCCAAACGCGCGTTTTGATGCAATTTCTCCTCTTGTTGGCGACTGAGTTCTTGCGCACGTTTTAACTCAGAGACATCCAAGATCGAACTCATCCAGCCAGTCTGTTTGCCGTTGTCATCGACTAAGGGGGATTCATAAATCAAGACTGGAAATCGTTCGCCATTGGCGCGTTGGTAGATGGTTTCAAAGCCTTCAGGTTGTACGGTGCCCGTCAAGATTTGCGCGAAACGATTTTCGTATTCGGTGATTTCTTCTGGTGCCCAGTACGGCATAGGTGGAAGTTTTCCAACGAGTTCTTCAGCTGGGAAACCTAACATTTTGCAGAAGGAGGGATTGACGTAAGTGAGCCTGCCTTCCATATCCCGTGCGCGCAGACCGGTGATTAACGAGTTTTCCATCGCAGCTCTGAAAGCGGCTTCTTTGCGTAATGCGCCCTCTGCTTGCAAGCGCCGGTTGATGTCGCGCCATAGTGCAATCAAACTCCATACCAGACCTAGCGACAGTAACACTACAGATACGACCAATAAATTCGACAGTAGTTTTGGTTCTGCTTTCGTGCTATTGGTATGCAGATTTAAACTGAGTTGCGGAAACTCAAGTGCGCGATTATGTGTATAGACGTTTTTCCCAGGGCCGCCAGCTGCACGTTTCGCCAGAAGTTTTTCGTCTTGATCATATAAAGAAATTTCATTTTCTTGCGCAAACCACCAAGGTACAGTTTCATCTAATAGAGTTTGTAGTCGATAGCTAACCGTCACGCTGGCGAGATAACTTTTGTCTCGAAATAAAGGAAAGCGGCAATATAGCGTGACTAGACTGGCGGCTTGTTGTTGACTCTTCACGCAAGAAGGTTTGTGTAATCGCTGGGTGAAGTTCGCGTTAGCGTTCAACGCCTCTGTAAAAGAATCGGGCGGCGAATTTGGATGGATTTCAATATTACTCGCTACCATCTTGTCTTGCGCGTCCCACAGAGCGAGATCGGCAATTTCATGATTATTCGTCGCATATAAACGCAAACGTGCGCTAAGCACATCATTGCTGACTTTGCCGCTAGCGAAATCCTCGGCAATATTCGCTAAGCTCTCCTGATGACGATTCAGCTGAAATTGCAAGGCTTGTTCCACCCACAAAGTATCGGCGATTAATTGTTCTTGACGCTCGTTGGTTTCCATCCTTTGCGCTTGCCAAGGTAGCCAGATCAACACCGCGACGAATAGCAGCACCAAAACAATAGGCAGCAACCAAGGTAAAGAGCTTGGGAATAGCTGACTAGGTAAGGTCTTGATTTTCATATCAAAAGTGTAGCTGAACTCTTGGTCAAAGCGCACTTTAACAAGCTTTTGTCACTATATGGCGACATTGTGGTTAACCACAGTTGTGTAATTGTCTGTGAACGGCTAATAATGTTTGCACAATTATTAAACTAGGAGACTTTTATGAAACATCAAGATATTCATCAGCAAAAACGTCATACCCTGCGTTATTTGCTCAGCGCAATTGGGGCGACTTCCTTACTTGCAGCAGGCTTAGGTTTGAGTGGCACAGCTATGGCGCAAAATCCGATTGTGATCAAATTTAGTCATGTGGTTGCGAACGACACGCCAAAAGGTAAAGCAGCTGAACGATTTAAAGAGCTCGCTGAGAAAGCAACCAAAGGTCGAGTCAAGGTCGAACTCTATCCAAACAGTACCTTGTACAAAGACAAAGAAGAGTTAGAAGCGCTGCAGCTCGGTGCGGTGCAAATGTTGGCACCGTCGTTGGCGAAGTTTGGCCCGCTGGGTGTAAAAGAATTTGAGGTGTTTGACTTGCCTTATATCTTTCAAAATCGTGATGTTTTGCATCGCGTGACGGAAGGTCCGGTTGGTGCAAGCTTATTAGCTAAATTAGAGTCAAAAGGTATTACTGGTTTGGGATTTTGGGATAATGGTTTTAAAGTCATGTCATCGAATATTCCTATGCGAGTACCGACCGATTTAAAAGGCAAGAAGCTGCGTATACAATCGTCTAAAGTGCTTGATGCCCAAATGCGAGCACTTGGTGCAAATCCACAGGTGATGGCTTTCTCTGAGGTCTATCAGGCGCTGCAAACAGGTGTTGTGGATGGTACAGAAAATCCGCCATCGAATTTATACACGCAGAAAATGCACGAAGTGCAAAAACACGTAACCATGACGAATCATGGTTACCTTGGCTATGCAGTCATTGTGAACAAAAAATTCTGGGATGGCTTGCCAGCTGACATTCGTACAGAATTAAATAAGGCGATGAAATCGGCAAGCCAATACGCAAATGCGATTGCGCAAATCGAAAACGATAATGCCTTAGAAGCAGTGAAGAAATCGGGCAAAACAACGGTTTATGTTCCTACTGATAAAGAACGTGCTGAATGGGTCAAAGCCTTGATGCCAGTTCAACGTTCCATGGAAGGGCGTATCGGTAAAGACCTGATTCAAAGCGTGCATAAAGAAGCGCAAGCATTGGGCTTGAAATAAAGTCGGCTTGCAATAGTTCTCCTCTCTCGTCAATCCAGCAAAAGACAGCTGGATTGACTCCTAACAATCTATTTTTTTTCTTACCGGGAGCTGGCATGAAATTGCTTGATCACTTGGAAGAGTATTTGATCGCCTTGCTGATGGCAACGGCGACTTTGATTACCTTTATCGCGGTTGTACATCGCTATATGTCGGGCTTTGATATTCCTGTGGTGCAGGATTATTTGATCAGCCTCAATACGAGTTGGGCACAAGAATTGACGATTTATTTATTCGTCTGGATGGCGAAATTTGGTGCCGCTTATGGTGTGCGTTCTGGCATTCATGTGGGGGTTGATGTGCTGGTTAATCGTATGAATGAAAAGAATCGGAAACTGTTCACCTTGATCAGCCTTGGTTCTGGCGCTTTGTTCACAGCGATCATCGGTAGTTTAGGCTCGTTTTTTGTATATGGCATCGCGCAGACTGATCAAACTTCACCGGATATGGAAATCCCGATGTGGTGGGTGTATATGGCGATTCCACTTGGATCTTTTTTGATGTCTTTCCGCTTCTTGCAGGTGGCTTGGCATTTCATTCGTAGCGGCGAATTGCCTAAGCATGATCATTCGCATGTTGAAGGTCTGGATAAAGAGGTACAAGCATGAACGCGCTGATTATTTTTAGTCTGTTATTGTTGCTCATGTTAACCGGCATGCCGATTTCTATCGCGCTCGGTTTAACTGTGTTGACCTTCTTGTTCACGATGACGACGGTACCAATTGAGTCGGTTGCCTTGAAGCTTTTTACTGGTATCGAAAAGTTTGAAATCATGGCGATTCCCTTCTTTATTCTGGCAGGTAATTTCTTGACGCATGGCGGGGTTGCCAGGCGCATGATTAATTTTGCCACTTCAATGGTTGGACATTGGCATGGCGGTTTAGCAATTGCTGGTGTGATGGCTTGTGCTTTGTTTGCAGCAGTGTCGGGTTCCTCACCTGCGACCGTGGTGGCGATTGGCTCTATCATCATGCCAGCGATGGTGAGACAAGGTTATCCAAAAGGATTTGGTGCCGGTGTGATAACGACATCTGGTGCTCTAGGCATTTTGATTCCACCTTCGATCGTGATGGTGATGTATTCGGTATCGACTAATACCTCTGTTGGCCAACTGTTTATGGCTGGTGTGATCCCCGGCTTAATGCTGGCATTTTTCCTCGGTTTGACGACGTGGTATTTAGCGCGCAAGCATAACTATCCGCGCATGGTCAAAGCAACTTGGGGAGACCGATTTGTCGCTTTCCGTAAAAGTGCTTGGGGCTTATTGCTGATCGTGATTGTAATGGGTGGTATTTATTCCGGTATGTTCACGCCGACAGAAGCGGCTGCAGTATCCGCAGTGTATGCGTTTATTGTCGCGGTCTTTGTGTACAAAGATATGAGCCTAAAACAAGTGCCCAAAGTTTTGATTGATTCTGCTGCGATGTCGGCGATGCTCTTGTATATCATCACGAATGCCGTTTTATTTTCCTTCTTAATGACGAGTGAAAATATTCCGCAAGCGATGGCTGCATGGATACTTGATAGCGGTTTTGGCATGATTAGTTTCTTGTTGGTGGTGAATATTTTATTGCTGTTGGCAGGCAATGTGATGGAGCCATCTTCTATCGTGTTAATCATGGCGCCTATCTTGTTCCCGGTAGCGATGAAGTTAGGTATCGACCCTGTGCATTTCGGCATTATTATGGTGGTGAATATGGAAGTAGGTATGTGTCATCCACCAGTTGGCTTGAATCTTTATGTGGCTACTGGCATCGCTAAAATGGGTATCACCGAATTGACAGTCGCAGTGTTACCTTGGCTGATGACGATGATCGCCTTTTTGATGTTGATTACTTATGTGCCGATCATTTCAACTTGGTTGCCGCGCCTGATTTACAGCTAAGACTGCTAACTAAGCGGAGATCAATTAAGGTTTTAGTGTCAGTTTGAATGCCACGACTTTGCTCGTGGCATTTTTTATGGTGTGTCAATTAGCCTAAAACATTTCCACTCGGAAAATAAGATAAATCATTTTTGATTTAGCACATTTTTTTTGAGATTTGCGATCTTTCTCTGCTGCAGAAGCACAAATGCAACAAAGCTTTTTTTTTAATGAAATGCCTTGATCGCTTTGCTAAGAAGCCATGCTATATTTCGCACACCTTAATCATTTGCTAGATTAAATGATCGCGAATGTAGAGGAAATGTAGATTCAGGTGCAATACAAAATTAAATGCTGATAGTCGAAAAATCATTGGAAATTAGCGGCAAACACGAAATACGGAAGTGCAATAATAGTGCCTTGTAGGGCGCAGTCAAAAGGGGGGGAGATTCACGTTTCAAGATAAGCTGAGTCCTGTTCAAAGAGACTAAACAGCCCGAACGTGAAAAATTTTAGAAGGCGCATCCATTGGATGCGCCTTTTTTCTTGCGCGTTTCTGTAGGACAATCACGTAAATCTTTTAAATGGATATGTGATGGCAACTCCCGAATCAATCATTGAAGCGGCAATTTTTTCCGCAATTGTGCCCACTCCCTTTGGTTACATCGGCGTGCGTACCGAATATGCACATGTGAGTGAACTGGTTTATCTACCACCGCGCTTTCAAGAAAAGTCGCCAGCGGATGCGGTCGCGCAAGTTGCCGCTGAACAGATCGATCGCTATTTTGCTGATCCTGATTTTCAATTTACGCTACCATTGAAGCCAGTCGGAACAACTTTTCAGCACAAAGTTTGGCAGACAATTTCCAGTATCCCGCGTGGTCAAGTACGCACTTACGGACAAATTGCAAAGCATATCGCGTCAGCGCCACGTGCAGTTGGTCAGGCCTGCGGTGCGAATTGGTTCCCACTGGTGATTCCATGTCATCGTGTGACTGCGTCTGGCGGTCTTGGTGGCTTTGCGCATCATGATGACGAAACCGGATTTCATTTAGGTGTCAAACGTTATCTTTTACGTTTAGAGTGTGTGCCTGAGTACAGTAAGACCGAACCAACTCAGCATCAGGAGTCTATGTGGTAAAGCTTGTAGAGCAAAAAGTCGCGACAGAATTACCAGCACAGGTGCAAGCGCAAATTGACCAATTTTGCGATAGCTTATGGTTAGAAGATGGCTTGGCGAAAAATTCTTTAGAGGCGTATCGGCGCGATTTACGTTTGTTTGCGGAATGGTTGCACCATACGCATCAAAAACATTTGTTGCAGGTAACTGAGTTAGAACTATTTTCTTATGTCGCGGCGAAGCACAGTAGTTCTAAAGCGACTTCGGTGAATCGTCGTATGTCGGTGTTGAAGCGCTATTACCAGCAAGCGTTTCGGCTAAATCAGATTGCCGTTAATCCTTGTACCAAATTGAAATCGGCGAAACAGCCCGATCGCTTGCCAAAAACATTGAGTGAAGCGCAAGTTGAATCGCTATTGCAAGCACCAGACGATCAGACACCGCTGGGTTTGCGTGACCGTACCATGTTAGAACTCTTATATGCTTGCGGCTTGCGTGTGACGGAATTGGTGTCTTTGAAATCGTTTGAAGTAAGTTTGAATGATGGCGTTTTGCGAGTTACAGGTAAGGGCAGCAAGACTCGCTTAGTACCGTTCGGTGAAGTGGCGCGGATGTGGTTGCAGCGTTACTTGAGTGAGGGCAGACCTGCAATTTTGGATGGGCAGATTGATGATGCTCTATTTGTAACCGCGCGTGGCGGTGCAATGACACGTCAGATGTTTTGGGTGGTGATTAAAAAATGCGCAGCGAGTGCTGGGATCACTTCACCATTGTCACCGCACACACTACGTCATGCGTTTGCAACACATTTACTGAATCATGGTGCGGATTTGCGTGTCGTGCAATTGCTACTTGGGCATGCAGATATTTCGACTACACAGATATACACACACGTGGCGCGAGAACGATTAAAACAACTGCATGCACAGCATCATCCGCGCGGTTAAAATAGTTGATATTTAAAGACCTTGTGAGAAGTATCTTGGCAAAAAAAGAACACGTATCAGAAACTCCTGCGACCCAATTACTGCGAAAAAAAGCCGCTACATTTACTGAGCATCCATATGCTTACGAAGAGCACGGCGGCACTTCAGTGTCATCGCGTGAGCTTGGTGTGGAAGAGCATGTCGTGGTAAAAACCTTAGTCATGCAAGATGAGCATGCCAAGCCCTTGATTGTGTTGATGCATGGCGATAAAACAGTATCGACCAAAAATCTGGCACGCCAAATTGCTTGTAAGTCGGTGGAACCCTGTAAGCCAGAAGTGGCGCAGCGACATTCTGGTTATATGATCGGCGGCACCTCACCATTTGGCACTAAGAAAGCAATGCCAGTTTATGTCGAGGCATCGATTTTAGATTTGGAAAAAATATACTTGAACGGTGGTCGTCGCGGTTATTTGATAGGCATCGCGCCAACATTGCTGTTGGAATTATTATCCGCCAAGCCCGTCAATTGCGCTTTGTAGAGAAGGCATTCCCCTAAATCCACTAGAGTTTCATACACTGATGTGTAAGAATGTGGCGCTTGTCTGCTTGTTCTGCTAAAAAATATTCAAAACTAAATTTAAAATAATAGGATGGAGTAATAGATGAATGCAGTGATCGCAATTGTTGCGGCATATTTAATCGGTTCAATTTCGTTTGCCGTGGTGGTAAGTCGTTTATTTGGTTTATCCGATCCGCGCACGTATGGTTCTAAAAATCCTGGCGCCACCAATGTTCTGCGTTCGGGGAATAAAGCCGCTGCAGTATTGACACTGATTGGCGATGGTTTTAAAGGTTGGTTGGCGGTTTGGCTGGCAATGGTTTTTCAGGAACAGTTTGCTTTAACCAGCACGACCATCGCGGCGGTTGGTTTAGCAGTTTTTGTCGGCCACTTGTGGCCAGTGTTCTTCAAATTTGTTGGCGGCAAAGGCGTGGCAACTGCTTTGGGCGTTCTACTGGCGATTAATATTTGGCTAGGTTTGGCAACGTTGGCGACATGGTTGATCGTTGCTTATGCATTCCGATACTCATCACTCGCAGCACTCATCGCATCATTGTTCGCGCCATTTTATTATGGTCTGTTATTCGGCCCGAATTTCACATTATTGGCTGTCGCGGTAATGAGTGCTTTATTAATTTATCGTCATGCGTCAAATATTGCGAACCTGATGAGTGGTAAAGAAAGTCGTATTGGTAGTAAGAAGAAGTAATCTGTTGTTAGGCATGGAGCACCAAACTAGCCAAATTTCTTGATGAAAAATCGAAGACAAAAATATCCCTCGGCCTGTTGGTACGAGGGATTTTTTTTATGCCGAAACTAATTCGTGTAAGGGCCAGCGCGGGCGTACATTGAAGCTATAGTTTTTGCTTGCTAGCTCAGGATAAGCTTGTAAGCGCATCGCACCTGCGAAGGCGATCATTGCGCCATTGTCTGTGCAAAATTCTAGTTCTGGATAATAGACTTGGAAACGTTTTTTCGGATTGGACGAATTGGCAGCAGCATTCAATGCCGCGCGCAATTGTTGATTGGCACCGACACCGCCAGCAATTACCAAGCGCTTTAAGCCAGTTTGCTTCATTGCGGTTTGGCACTTGGCGACCAACACATCAATAATGGCATCGACAAAACCGCGTGCGACATTGGCTTTATCATTGTCCGTTAAAGCTTCCGGGTATTTTTTTACTGCGGTGAGTACGGCAGTTTTAAGCCCAGAGAAACTGAAATTTAAATCTTTAGAATGCAACATCGGGCGAGGAAATTGATGCACCAGCGGATCTCCGGTCAGTGCCAGTTTTGAGATTGCCGGTCCACCTGGATAATCGAGCCCAAGTAATTTGGCTGATTTATCAAATGCCTCTCCTGCAGCATCGTCGAGCGTCTCGCCTAATAAACTATATTTTCCGACTCCATCAACACGCATTAATTGGGTGTGTCCACCAGAAACCAGCAACGCGACAAATGGGAATTCAGGTGGCTGGCTGGCGAGTAAGGGTGACAGTAAGTGCCCCTCTAAATGATGAATGCCGATGAGCGGCTTGTCTAAAGCTAAACCTAAGCCACATGCAACAGAAGCACCGACCAGCAAAGCGCCAGCTAACCCCGGGCCTTGTGTATAGGCGATGGCGTCAATATCGGCCAGATTCATTTGCGCTTTGTCCAAAGTCTCTTGTAATAAAGGCAGGGCACGTTTGACGTGATCGCGGGAAGCCAGTTCAGGTACCACGCCGCCATATTCTTGATGCATGGCGATTTGTGAGTGTAGGGCATGGGATAGCAATCCGCGATGGGTATCGTACAAAGCAATGCCGGTTTCGTCACAAGAAGATTCGATACCAAGAACGATCATAATTAAATTCTAAGAAAATGCGATAGGGGGAAATTTATCCGCCATTATAAAGCATAGACTTAGATCGATAGCCGACACTCAGGCTCGGTCAGTTGGCAATGATTGTAGCCACTGTTCCAGAGCGTTACCGTGTAGTGGCTTGCTAGCGAAATAACCTTGAATAGAATCGCAACCTAGCTTGATTAAGGTGTCGCGTTCTGCTTGTGTTTCTATGCCTTCAGCAATCACATGTAGATCCAAACCATGCCCCATCTCGACGATGGTTCTCACCAACTTTTGCGTTGAATCCTGTTGGTCGATATCAATCACAAAACTGCGATCTATCTTTAATTCGGATACCGGAAGCTTTTGTAGATAAGCCAGTGAGGAATGGCCTGTACCGAAATCATCAATCGATAGGCCAATTCCGGTGGCTCTTAAGGTCTGTAGCAAGGGAATCGCATTATCGGGATTTTCCATGATGCCACTTTCAGTCAATTCTAGCTGTAGATTTTCTGGTCTAAGCTGATATTGCTGAATTAAATGCCTGACCCGTTCAGGAAATTGTTGATCGCGTAAATCATTGGTGCTGACATTGACTGCAATGCTTAGATGTGGATACCGGCTTTGCCAGCTAGCCAAGGTTTGTGCTGCCTGTTGTAGCATCCAATTAGTCACATGGCTGATATAGCCAGCACGTTCCGCGAAAGGAATAAATTCAATGGGTGATATAAAACCACGTTGTGGATGCTGCCAACGTACCAGTGCCTCAAAGCCATAACAACGCAGATCATGTAAGTGGATCTTCGGTTGCAACCACATTTGCAATTCATTATTTTGAATCGCAGAACGCAGATCTGATAACAGACTTAGGTGGCCTAAGCGCGATGCTTCTTGCGCATCAGAATACCAAGCACTAGTTTCACTATGTTCTTTCGCCGCATATAACGCAACTTCAGCGTTACGAATTAACGTGGCTAAATTCTTGGTTTCAGAATTTGCCAAGGCAATACCAAATACCAGATTCACATCTACGCTGTAGTTACCGCATTGAACAGGGACGTTGAGTTCCAGCTTAATATCATTGATGATTTGTTCGACTAAACGCTTGGTGTTTGACTCTGAATCTGGTTTGGCGGCACAAAATAGGGCGAACTGCCCACCAGAAAATTTTGCTAAGAAAGTCATCGTATCGGTATGATGACTTAGTGCGCGCTGCAGACGCTGGCTGGTTTCAACAATTAAGGTATCGCCGGTACCGAAACCCAAAGTTTCATTGACGATTTTTAGACGCGCAACATCCATCAAGATCATGGCATGATGTTGCAAATCTTGCTGTTCAAATTTTCTCAGTAAGCGTGTCCGATTGGGCAAATTACTTAAGCTATCGTAATACGCTAGCTGTTCGATTTCTGCTTCGCGACTAGCGATCGCATCCGTCATGATATTGAGTGCATGGCTTACTTGCGCCACCTCGGTGGTGCGGGTAGGCGGCACTTTACTGCCGTAATCTCCAGCGGCAATTCTCAAGGCACTTTGCTCCAACATACTTAATGGTTGCACTACGCTGCTTTGGGTGATGAATGCGAGTACGATCCCTGACAACACAGCAAGGACAGATATAGCAAGAATTTGGAGTTTGAGTCTTTCCAGATCTTCTTGTTCTTCTTCTTGCCTTTGCTGTATGCGTTGTTTGGCGAGATCCAATAACACATTGCTTTCACTTAAAAATGCTTGGCGTGCGGGAGCAACTTGAGTTTCGAAGACTTGTTTTGCACCATCTGGATTATCAAGTTCAATCTCATCAAATAAATTCAAATACGACTGGCGATATTCTTGATGTGTTACCGCCAATCTTTGCAAACAGATGAGCTGGACTTCATCGTCAGATTCTGCGCTGAGTTTTTGAATTAATTCGTCGATGTGTTTTTTCTTGGCATCAATCGCGTCATAAGCTGGTTTGCGTTTCTCTTGCGTCGCGTTGAAAATCAAGACTAAGGCACTGGTCGAACCCTCAATGTCGAGCGCTAGATTTTGTACTTGTAGTAATTTTTGTAAATCTTGGCTGGCAAACTCTTGGCTGCGGCGTGATACGTCCTGCACTTGCGTTACGCTGCGAACGACAACAATAATAAATAAGCAGAGAATTAATAAGTAACTGAGGGCTAAGCGGTAGCTAATCCTGCTAGGCAGAATACGTTCGATAAAATAGAGATAGGCATTTTTCATAATTCCCTTGCGATGAACATGCGGAGTTTGCCTGACATGGAGAGTGATGATCCAGACTATTAAAGCAAATTGTCCGCCTGCTGGAAAGTAAAACTTTGTTTCTTGCCTGGAATCGTTGTAAGCACGAGTTGATTATTTGGCGACATCCCGCTGATTTTGCTTAAAACATACCGGGTTGGTAAGTGATGGGCTAAAATGAAAAACTTCATATGCTAAGAATTTCAGGAGAATGCTATGTTTTTAGATCACGCCAAAATCTCAGCCACGCACAGTGAGACCGAACCAGATCGGATCGAGCGATTAAATCGGGTATATGGCTATGCGATCGCTTTGGCAGATGCAGATGGAAATGAGCAATGCATTATTAAGCTAGCGAAGTTACATGATCACAAAGGTACGCTGATGGTGCTTTGGCACGAGGCACCAACTGAGCTGGAAAGAATTTACTTTATGAAAGCATGGAAAAGTCGTGTCGGCGATGAGTCTACACAAGTTGAACATGCATTAATGTTACAAGATGTGAATGCAACTGACACAGAGGCTGCTTAGGTAAAAACACCTTAGCCCAGTGGCTTAAAACATAATGGCTTGTTGATCCTTGTAATCGGCATTACGGGGATCAACAAGCCATTTTCATTGCTGACAGCAAGTGGCTAAGTCTTTATCGACGCATCTTCAAATCTTCTAATAATTCAGAGAAGCCAGACCAGCCAATTTCGATACCAATACACAGCAAGATGAATGCAGATAAACGCATCAAGACGGTTGCGCCAACGTCGCCTAAGAAGCTTTCTAAGTTACGTGCAAAGCGGTAGGACAAAAATATCGCGATCGTGGTCAGAAAAACACCAATCGTCGCGGCTAAACCCGTAATTAACCAGTCAACAGGCTTATTTGGTAACTGCGCCCCTAAAGTGATGGATGCGGCAATCGCGCCGGGTCCAACCGTGAGCGGGAAACTAAATGGATAAAAACTGTGGCGACGCAATTCTTCTTTGGTCCATTTGTCGGCTGAGGCAGCGACTGAAGTGCGCAGTTTATCTTGGCCTTGGTCATTGAGTAATTTCCAACCCGCCATGCCAACCACAATGCCACCAGCAACGCGAACGATTGGTAATGAGATGCCAAAGAAGTCAAGTACGTAAGAACCGACAAAGACCGCACCCATTAATAAGAAGAAACAATTAATCGCGATTCGCTTGGCCAATCGGTTTGCCATGACTTGATCCATTGGTCCTGTCATTGACAAGAAGATAGGGGCAACTGCGATGGGATTAAGAATTGGTAACAGGGTTACGGGTACTACGATGAGCGCCTTGACGAAAACAGTGAGTGCGATGCTCATTGGACCTCCTGAGTTTTAGAATAATTGTGATTATGCAATATTTCTTTTGTTTGGTGGGGTATTTCATGACTGGCGCATGAACCTGATGAAGCAGGTCAGCTTTGTTGTACTTTTACATTGTCACAAAACGGACATGTAATTGTCACAGTCTTGAAGTATTCGCTCTTTATTCTGCACGCTAAATGCTGATTTGAATAAAGGAGACCAGCGCATGAGAGTGTTGACGATACCGGGCGATGCCAGTCCAAATTTTTCCAAACTAAGTCTCAGTCTTGCCAGTACCAAAAAGGAAGTCAAAGAAGTCCAGCGTTTGCGCTATAAAGTTTTTATTGAGGCGATGGGCTTAACGGCTTTGGCCAACGATGATTGCTTAGACAAAGATGAATTCGACGAATATTGCGATCATCTAATTGTGCGCGATACTAAATCTTTGAAAGTGGTTGGCACGTATCGCATTTTGAGTCCGAATGCAGCACGTCAAATCGGACGCTATTATTCTGAAGGTGAATTTGATTTGTCTCGCCTGCAAAATATTCGCGGCAGCATTGCAGAAGCAGGGCGCGCATGTATTCACCCTGACTATCGCAGTGGTGCGGTGATCATGTTGCTGTGGGCCGGCTTAGCCGCATATATGCGTAAGGAACGTTGCGAGTTTTTGATTGGCTGCGCCAGTATTAGTCTTGCTGATGGCGGCCATAATGCTGCAGCAATTTATCGTGGTTTCAACGAGGAAGCGTTCGCTCCTTTAGATTATCGTGTAACGCCGCATCTGCCTTTTCCTTTAGATAGTATGGATGATGGACACGAGGCGCGTATTCCGCCGCTGTTGAAAGGCTATTTGCGCGCGGGAGCCTGGATTTGTGGCGAACCGGCGTGGGATCCTGATTTCCATAGCGCAGATTTGTTTGTGATGCTGCCGCTAGCCAACTTAGATAATCGTTACGCCAAGCATTACGGCACTGAGGATATCGCCAAATGATGCCAGCAGATCAGTTCCTCGAGAAGAAAATGCAAAAGCTTTTAAAGCATCCAAAATTGCCTAAATCGCCTAAAAAAAATATTAAACATTTTCGAACTATCTGGATTTCTGATCTGCATCTTGGAACTCCCGGATGCCAGGCCAAACGTTTGCTCGAGTTTTTGAAAGCAACCGAATCTGAAACTTTATATCTGGTCGGTGACATCATCGACGGCTGGCAGTTAAAGCGACGTTGGTACTGGGATCAAACCCATAACAATATCGTGCAAACTGTGTTGAAAAAAGCCAAGAAGGGAACGAATGTGATTTTTGTTCCCGGCAATCACGACGAAGCTGCACGTCAATTCATTGAGCTCGACTTTGGTGGCATACAAGTACGTGATGAATTAGTGCATACGACAGCGGATGGTAAGCGCATGTTGGTGTTGCATGGTGATCGCTTTGACGGCGTGATTGCTTGTGCTAAGTGGTTAGCTTATTTAGGTGACAGCATGTACACCGTGATTTTGAAAGTCAATCAAGTCTTTAATCAGTGGCGCGCCCGCGCAGGTTTACCCTATTGGTCGCTATCGCAATATTTGAAATCAAAGGTCAAAAATGCTGTAAGTTATATCACCAAATTTGAAGATGCATTAGCGGACGAAGCGCGTAAGCGTGGTCTTGATGGTGTGATTTGCGGCCATATCCACAAGCCTGAAATTCGTCATATTGATGGCATCATTTATTGCAATGATGGTGATTGGGTGGAGAGTTTATCGGCCTTAATTGAGGAGGCTGACGGAGAGCTTCGATTAGTTACTTGGCATGATGTCGTACATCAAGAACAAAATACAGAGCTGCATCAAGTCGCTTTGCCAGCATGAATGGAAAATGTTGTTGGGCGTAAAACATTGATTGCAAGTTGCCCCTGAAACTTTGCTTTCTTTTATTTGATGATCAAGTCTGGTGACATGATCGCTTTCAAATAAGTCCTCAAACCTTCACCATCACGTTCCTTTTGTGTGATCCACCAGACATTGCCTTTACGCACAGCGCATTCATTTTGTTGTGGCGTAATTAATTGTGCGGCGACTTCTCCTAGACTGGGTTGATGTCCAATCAAGAGTACAGATTCGCGTGAATCTGGCCAATTTGCCGCTTTCAGTAAATCGTTCGCACTTGCCTCAGTTCCAATTTCTGGCGCAATTTTGAATTTACGATTCAGTTTAGAAAGGGCGGCCATGGTTTCTCGGGTGCGAATTGCAGGGCTGACTAAAATTCTGCAATTGTCAGGCAAAACACTATCTAGCCAGTAAGCCATTTTCTGCGCTTGTTTTTGACCTTTAGGCGTAAGGCGGCGCAAAGCATCGGCTAGTTCTTCACTACCTGGTTCAGCTTCAGCATGACGCCAGAGAATTAAGTCCATCTCTTTTCCTTCAGTTTCTTTTTGTTGCCTTAGCGTGTCCTCATTCATCTTCGGATTCTGGTGAACCCAAAGTCTGCATCAGGTATTGTTGTGCGCTAAACGGTTTTTGCTTGCCGCGCACTTTTTTACGCTCATAACTGCCATCGGAGGCCAGTACCCAAGAATTTTGATTGTCTTTTAAATAGGGATCTAAGCCCTCAGTGATGATGCGTTTTTTGAGATTTTTTTCTAAGACTGGGAACGCCACTTCGATGCGACGGAACAGATTGCGACTCATCCAGTCCGCGCTCGCAAGATAAACATCGTGTTCCAGATCATTACGGAAGTAATAGATACGTGAATGCTCTAAAAAACGTCCGATGATAGAGCGCACAGTAATATTCTCAGACAGGCCAGGCACACCAGGACGCAAGGTGCAAGCACCGCGTACGATCAGATCAATTTTAACGCCATCAGCAGAAGCTGCATATAAAGCACGGATCACCGACTCATCAACCAAGGCATTCATCTTGGCAATGATGCGACCAGGACGACCTTCCCGCGCAATGCGGGCTTCATTGCGAATGGCTTTGATGATCTTTGGTTGTAAGAAAAATGGTGCTAACCACAGGTGCTCAAGTTTCTTCGGTTTGGTTAAGCCAGTGAGATGAATAAAAACTTCATTCACTTCCGCTGCTTTTTTCGGATGCGCGGTCAATAAACCAAAGTCGGTGTAAAAGCGTGTGGTTGATGGATGATAATTGCCAGTACCTAAGTGCGCATAGTGACGAAGACCGCCACCTTCTTCACGTCGAATCACCAAAGCCAATTTGGCGTGGGTTTTTAAACCAACCACGCCGTACACAACTTGCGCCCCCGCTCTTTGTAAGCGATCAGCCCAATTGATATTGGCTTCTTCATCAAAGCGCGCCATCAATTCCACCACCACCGTGACTTCCTTACCCATGCGAGCGGCAGTGATTAAGGATTCCATTAAATCAGAATTCATACCCGTGCGATAAATCGTCTGCTTAATCGCCAGCACGTTAGGATCGAGTGAAGCCGTGCGGATAAAATCGATGACCGTTTGGAAGGGCTGAAATGGATGGTGCAATAAAATATCTTGTTTGTTTAAGACATCGAAAATATTTTTTTGCGCCAGTTTGGTATCCGGCTTAGCAGAAAAAGCAGGGAAGCGCAGATTGGCCTGATTCACATGATCGATTAATTCTGACAGTCGCACCATGTTGACCGGACCATCGACGGCATACAGACGATCTTTACTGAGCGAAAATTGTTCGAGTAAGAATTGTGACAAAGCTTCTGGGCAGTTTTTTGCAACTTCCAGCCGCACGGCCATACCAAATTGACGACCTTGTAATTCGCCTTGTAAGGCTTGGCGCAAATTTTTTACTTCATCTTCATCTACCCACAAATCGCTATCGCGGGTAACACGAAATTGTGAATAGGCGAGCACTTCACGATCATTAAACAAATCACCAATGTGCGCGTGGATGACTGAAGAGAGTAAGCAGAAGGCTTGACCTTTTTCGGTGAGCTCATCGGGAATCTTAATAACTCGTGGTAACACCCGTGGCGCTTTCACAATCGCGATGGCGGTACCTCGCCCAAAGGCGTCTTTGCCAGCCAGTGAAACAATAAAGTTCAGACTTTTGTTGACGACTTGTGGAAACGGATGCGCTGGATCTAAGCCTATCGGTGTTAATAAGGGGCGTACTTCGCGGTCGAAATAGGATTTAACCCAAGCGCGTTGGGCTTCGGTTCTTTCGGTGTGGCGTAATAAATGTATGCCTTTGCGTGATAGCGCTGGCAAGATATCTTGATTTAAGACTTCATATTGCCGGATTTCCAGCGCATGGCATTCTTTGTCTATGCGTCCCATCATGCTAGTGAATGCGGCGTGTTGGGCAAGCTGACCATCGATGGTATTTTGCGCCAACAAGCTCGCTACTCTAACTTCAAAGAACTCATCCAAATTACTACCAACAATACACAAATACTTTAGACGCTCTAACAAAGGAATACTTTTGTCTTCTGCTTGCGCCAATACACGCCAATTAAAAGCGATCTGTGAGGTTTCTCTGTCTAAATAAATGGCGGAACGTGATAATCCCCAAGCTGCCATTAATGCTGATTCACTATCACTTGTCGCTTTATGGCTCACGGTACCGCCTGTTGGAATAGAGGAACTTGCATTAACCTCGATTGCTTCTGTCGTGTCAATGACATTATTTGTGACATCAGGATTCATCATTGCGATTTTGATTTTGATCTAATGGTAAAGACGGTGTTTGGCACGGGGGCGTACTAAACTTTGCAAAGATTGTAGTTATCTATTGTGACAAGTTTGTGACAGAATTATTTCATTAAATCAAATATTTCATAGATCAATAAAGTCTGTCATATTCTTGTAATAATGGGCTAGTAAAGTTCGCCTCATGTTATTTCAGTGCACAAGCAACATGCTTAATTCTTGAAGTTACATATCGGTTTATAGATAGATTTATAGATTTGTTTTCCCAATTACATGAGGTCAATATGCAATTTAATCGTATTGTTAAGTCTTTAGTCATGGCGGCTGGTGCTGCATTGGCTTTTTCGTCTGTGCACGCTGCTGAAGTCACTGGCGCTGGCGCGACTTTCCCTTACCCAATCTATGCTAAGTGGGCAGATGCTTACAAAAAAGCAACGGGAAATACTATTAATTATCAATCCATCGGTTCTGGTGGCGGTATTAAACAGATCAAGGCTAAGACAGTTGACTTCGGCGCGACAGATATGCCGTTGAAGATAGAAGACTTAAACGCAGACGGCATGATGCAGTTCCCTGCGGTTATCGGTGGTGTGGTACCAGTGATTAATTTGGAAGGTATCGCTCCAGGTCAATTGAAGATGACTGGTGAAGTGTTGGCGAAGATTTATATGGGTACGGTCACTAAATGGAATGCTGCAGAAATCGCTGCGATTAATCCAGGTGTGAAATTGCCAGCAGAAGACATTACTGTTGTGCACCGTTCTGATGGTTCTGGTACGACATTTATCTGGACTGACTATTTGTCTAAAGTAAGCCCAGAATTTAAATCCACAGTTAGTTCTGGCACTGCGGTTAAGTGGCCAGTAGGCTTGGGCGGTAAAGGTAATGAAGGCGTTGCCGCAAACGTACAACGTATCAAGGGTTCTATCGGTTATGTTGAGTATGCTTATGTTAAGCGTAACAAAATGATCCATACACAAGTGAAAAATCTGGATGGTCAATTTGTACAGCCAGATGATGCGAACTTTAAAGCAGCTGCTTCTGGTGCTGATTGGGCGAAAACACCAGGTATGGGTGTGATCTTGACGAATCAAGCTGGTAAAGCAACTTGGCCTATCAGTGGTGCAACTTTCATCTTGTTACATAAAGTGCCAGCGAATGCAGCGAACACACAAGAAGTTGTTAAGTTCTTTGACTGGGCGTTTGCAAATGGTTCTGTAATGGCAACTGAATTGGAATATGTTCCATTGCCAGCGGATGTCGTTAAATTGATTCAAGCGAGCTGGAAAGCAAGTTTGAAAGATGCATCTGGTAAGGCTTTGTATTAATCAGTTTGTGTTGATTATTGTGAAGTAAATGACGTCAAACATCCCGACTCTTGGTTGGGATGTTTGCATATAAAAAGTAAAAAAATATCTACTCCAGCTTAGAACTCTTCATCTTCGTTAGTCAGGGATGAAATACAGGAAGATAGTCAAGTGATGACAAGCACTCAAACAACTCAAACAATTGCGCATAGTTCGACTATGCGAAAACAGAAATTGCAAGATTTTCTGTTTCATAAATTGACCTTTAGCTTTGCGCTGATGGTTTTATTAGTCTTGGTCGGTATCGTTGTATCTTTGTTTTACGGCGCATTGCCGGCGATGAAAGAATTCGGATTCGCCTTTATTACCACAGTAGAGTGGGATCCAATCAATGATAAATACGGTGGCATGATTGCTATCGTCGGTACCTTAGTAACTTCAGGTATTGCATTATTAATCGCTTTTCCTATTAGCTTCGGCATCGCATTGTTTTTGACTGAGATTTGCCCAGTTTGGCTGAAGCGCCCGCTCGGTACAGCTGTGGAATTGTTGGCAGGTGTTCCTAGTATTATTTATGGCATGTGGGGGCTATTTATTTTTGCGCCATTTTTTAGTGCATGGGGCCAACCGCTTCTGGCTAGTACTCTGGGTAAGTTGCCCGTAGTGGGCGTGCTTTTTTCTGGCTCAATGATCGGTATTGGTGTGTTAACCGCAGGCATCATTCTCGGAATTATGATTATTCCTTTCATCGCTTCTGTGATGCGTGATGTGTTCGAAATTGTCCCGCCTGTGTTGAAAGAGTCTGCTTATGGATTAGGTTGCACTCGTTGGGAAGTGGTGCGCAAAATTGTTTTGCCTTACACCAAAGCAGGCGTTATTGGTGGTGTGATGTTGGGCTTAGGGCGTGCCCTTGGTGAGACGATGGCAATTACCTTTGTCATTGGTAATGCGCATAAATTACATTGGTCACTTTTCGCAGGCGGAAATAGTATTGCCTCTAGCTTAGCGAATGAATTTGCAGAAGCCGAATCTGAGTTGCATGTCGCCTCATTATTCTTATTAGGCTTAATCTTATTTGTCATTACATTTGTGGTGTTGGCATCTGCAAAATTGCTGTTACTTGGCATGAAAAGAAAAGAAGGTGTGAAATGACCCAAGCTGCTGTGAATTCTGTTTATAAGTCGCGTTTGCGCAAACATAAAATTGGTATTTTCTTCTCGACCGCTGCGATGGCATTGGGTGTGTTTTTCTTGATGTGGATTCTGCTGACTTTGGTCACAAAAGGTTTAGGCTCATTGAGTTGGGAAGCAATTACAACGGCAACGCCTGCACCAGGTGAGGAAGGTGGTGGTTTAGCGAACGCCTTACTGGGTAGTTTAATGATGGTGGGTTTCGCGACCTTGATCAGTACGCCGATCGGCATACTTGCAGGTATCTATTTGGCAGAATATGGTGAGAAAAATTGGTTCAGTGATTTGACCCGTTTCGTCACGGACATTATGTTGTCTGCACCTTCTGTGGTGATTGGTTTATTTGTATATGCAATCTATGTCGCTCACATTAAACACTTCTCCGGTTGGGCAGGTACATTAGCAATTTCTTTGATTGCGATACCGGTGGTGGTGCGTACTACTGACAATATGTTGGCATTAGTGCCGACAAGCTTGCGTGAAGCGGCATTTGCACTCGGCGCTCCACGTTGGAAAGTCGCTTTATTCATTCGTGTGAAGGCAGTGAAAGCAGGTATTTTGACTGGTGTATTGCTGGCCGTGGCACGTATTTCTGGTGAAACAGCACCTCTGCTTTTTACTGCCTTGAACAATCAATTTATTAATACGGACATGAATAAGCCGATGGCTAATTTACCAGTGGTCATCTATCAGTTCGCTATGAGCCCTTACGATAATTGGCGCGGCCTTGCATGGACGGGTGCCTTGCTGGTGACCTTTAGTGTCTTAGCGTTGAATATTCTGTCACGTACTGTATTCGCACAAAAAGTGCATAAATAATTTAGAGCTGAACATCATGATTCCAAATACAAAACCTGTAGTAGAGCAAAAAGCTTGCATAGAAACGAAGAATTTGAATTTCTATTATGGAAGTAATCGTAGTCTGCAAGATGTGAATTTGAAAGTTTATGATAAAAAAGTGACTGCGTTTATCGGCCCTTCTGGCTGTGGTAAATCGACTTTGTTACGTACTTTTAATCGTATGTATGACTTGTACCCAGGTCAAAAGGCTGTTGGTGAAATTATTTATAACGGTCAAAACATTTTGTTGCCAGGTCAAGATATCAATATGTTGCGCGCCAAAGTTGGTATGGTCTTTCAAAAGCCAACACCGTTCCCGATGTCAGTCTATGACAACATCGCGTTTGGTGTTCGCTTGTACGAAAATCTGTCTAAAGGCGAGATGGATGAACGTGTCGAATGGTCATTGAAAAAAGCCGCTTTGTGGAACGAAGTAAAAGACAAATTGAGTAGCAGCGGTTTAAGTTTGTCTGGTGGTCAGCAGCAGCGTTTGTGTATCGCACGTGGTGTTGCGGTTAAGCCAGAAGTATTGCTGCTGGATGAACCAACTTCCGCGCTTGATCCCATCTCGACAGTGAAGATTGAAGAGTTGATTAATGAGCTGAAAGAAGACTACACCATCGCTATCGTGACGCACAATATGCAACAAGCGGCACGTTGTTCCGATTACACCGCCTATATGTATTTGGGCGAGTTGGTCGAATTTGGTGAGACAGATAATATCTTTATGAACCCAGTGCGCAAAGAAACCCAAGATTACATTACCGGGCGTTTTGGCTAATTGTAGCGAACACTTTGCAGATACCATTGACGATCAATCAGAATTCAGGAGCTACTATGACAGGCGAACATTCATCGAGTCAGTACAATCACGATTTAGAAGCAATCCGTTCCCAAGTGTTATTAATGGGCGGTTTAGTTGAAAATCATTTTCAGGATGCGATGTCTTGCTATCGCACCGGCAATAGCGAACACGCAGCAGCGGTTGTTAAATCGGACGAAGAAGTCAATCGTTTAGAAGTGATGCTGGACGATATGTGTAGTCACTTAATCGTCAAACGTCAACCAGCGGCTAACGATTTACGCACTGTGATGGCAACCGGTAAAGTGATTACCGACTTGGAACGCATTGGCGATGAATCAACAAAAATTGCGCGCATTGCGCAAGAGATGATGAATAAAAATCGTAGTAATGCAATGTTCAGTGGTTATGAAACTGTACGCGTTTTGGCCAATAGCGTTGGGCAGATGTTGCATCAATCTTTGGATGCATTCGCGCGTCATGACGATGCTAAAGCTGTGCAATTAATCGCATTTGATGAAATCATTGACAGCGATTTCCGCTCGATCATGCGTAATTTGATTACGTTTATGATGGAAGATCCAGGCACGATTTCTTTTGCACTTGATGCTTTATGGGTAGCAAAAGCGATTGAACGGATTGGTGACCATGCAAAAAATATTGCTGAACACACGATCTACATCGTTGAAGGACGCGATATCCGTCACTCCGACTACGTCGCCAGCAAGCAAGAGAAAAATTCGCAAGAGAAAAATTTACCTCAAGCTTAATTTAGGTTGAGGCTTATTCTCAGACTCGCATGCGGCCCAGTTTATTGGAACTCATGCGAGTGCGAGCGTTGCGAGATTCTTAGGCGCACCGCGTACAATCTCGATTAATGAAACAAATAAAATAATAAAGCCCTATGTCAGTTGATAAAACCACGATATTGATCGTAGAAGATGAGCCTGCGATTAGTGAGTTGATTAGTTTTACTTTGCGTGCAGCAGGTTGGAATACCGTCGCCGTTGGAAATACGGCAGAAGCTTGGGAATTTTTACAGCATCGCACGCCACAATTAATTTTGCTCGACTGGATGTTGCCAGATCAAAGCGGTCTGCGCCTGCTATCTAGAATCCGCTCTGATCGTAACTTCAATGAAATGCCAGTCATTATGTTGACTGCAAAAAGCATGGAAGAAGATAAGATTTCAGGTCTTGATCATGGCGCTGATGATTACATCACCAAGCCATTCTCACCGCGTGAATTGACGGCGCGTATCAAAGCGATGTTGCGTCGTAAGAGTCCAGAACACGCGCAAACCAGCTTAGTGATCGCCAATGTGCATTTAGACCCGGTCAGTTGCACAGTCAAAATTGATGATAAGAAAATTGAGATTGGACATGCAGAGTACAAGTTATTGAAATTCTTCATGGCACACCCTGAACGGGTATTCTCACGTAGTCAATTACTGGATAAAGTTTGGGGTGACCACGTAGTGATTGAAGAACGTACTGTTGACGTACATGTGCTTCGTTTACGCAAGGTTCTGAAGAATGCGGAAGGATTAATCAAAACGATCCGTAGTGTTGGTTACATGCTGTCAGAAAAGTAATCGCTATTAATTCTATAGTTTTGTTACCGCTTGTCTTATCATGACTGAGATATTCTTTCTCAGTCACTCATTTTGAATCACTCCATAATGCGCCCACATCTTGTTTTTTGGATTTCAGCCGCTGTCCGTATGACAATCATTCTGGCCTTGTCTGCCGTCGCTACTTATTTTTTTGGCGTGGTGACAGGCTTGGTATTAGCGCTATTTAGTATGATCGCTTTGATCGTCGTGCAATTGCAATACCTACTTAACTTGTCCGACTGGCTGGATAATCCAAATAGCGCGCGCTTGCCTGATGGTTGGGGGGCGTGGACAGAAATTTTTTCACGCCTATATAAGCTTCGCCGTGGCGATGAAAAGAATCAATCTGAATTGGCTGAATGGCTGGCACGTTTTCGACAAGCGATGACCTTGTTGCCAGATGGTTTGGTGATTATGGATGACGTGATGTTTTTGGAATGGTGTAATCCCATCGCTGAACATCACTTGGGCTTGGATTTGTCGCGAGATAAAGGAATGCGTGTAACGAATTTAGTTCGTACGCCTGAGTTTATTGATTATATTATTCTTGGTCGCTATGAGACACCACTCACATTATCATTGCGCGATAGAAAATTGATTGTGCATGTGATTCCTTTTGAAAATCGCCGTCAAATTTTGGTCACGCATGACATTACCGAATCAGAGCGGATTGATATGATGCGTCGCGATTTTATTGCAAATGCTTCGCATGAGTTGCGCACACCATTAACCGTAATTAATGGTTTTCTTGAGATCGCGTCTATGCAGCCAGATATGGAAGTATCCATTCGATCTTCGCATGTCAAGTTGATGATAGAGCAGGGCGAGCGTATGCAACGATTGGTGGAAGATATGCTGACCTTAAGTCGCCTTGAGTCCACGGAATTTAAAGTCCGTACAGAACATATCGATATGCATTTAATGTTGCGCCACATTTGCCAAGAAGCACAGGCTTTGTCTGCTGGCAGACATCAAATTAGCTTGGAATTCGACGGTCCCGATATCCAGGGAAGCAGTGATGAAATCCGTAGCGCGATCAGCAACTTGGTGACGAACGCGGTACGTTATACGCCAGAGCATGGCGAAATTAAGTTAATCTGGAAAAACACGCCACAAGGACCAAAGTGTGTGGTGCAAGACAATGGAATTGGCATTAGTCAAGAACACATTTCACGTTTAACCGAACGCTTTTATCGCGTCGATAAAAGTCGTTCTCGAGAGACACAAGGTACAGGTCTAGGATTGGCGATTGTGAAACATGTGCTGATTCGTCATGACGCGCAATTGATGATTGAATCCAGCGTCAATGTTGGTAGTAAGTTCTGCGTACAATTTCCAGCGCGAGCCGTAGCAATTGCTGCTTAATTTTGATGGCCTTCGTCTTCGATGGGCTTGATAATATTGGTAACTGGTTTTTTAGTTCTGCTATTGCTCAGCTAGACCAAATTCATATTAAAGCGACACTTTCTTTTCTCTCCTAATGTAGTTCTTTCAGCGACTTCTTTTCTCTCAGAGGATTGCCGTTGGCGTTTAGTCCTTATACAATGCGGTGAAGGAGAACGCCTATGTTTCGTGTCATGTTAGTTGAGGACGATGAACGCCTCGCCAGTTTAATTATCGAATATTTACAAGCCTATGAATTCGCCGTGGATTTGGTGTCACGCGGGGATTTGGCTTTGGCACATTTCCAATCGACCTCGCCAGACATGGTCGTGTTAGATTTGATGTTGCCGGGTTTAGATGGCATGGTGGTATGCCGTCAGATTCGTGAAATTAGCCGTGCGCCGATCTTAATCCTGACCGCTCGTGAAGACTCATATGATGAGGTTTCTGCACTTGAGCAAGGTGCTGATGATTTTGTCAGTAAGCCAGTACAACCAAGAATTTTGCTGGCGCGCTTGCGAGCGCTGGTTCGACGTATTCCAGGTGCCGCTAATGTCAGTAATGCTGCAGATATTGATACATTGCAATTCGGCGCATTATCGATTTCCCGTAGTGATCGTCTGGTACATTGGCGTCAGCAAGTCGTTGATCTTTCTAACACCGAGTTTAAATTATTGATGGTGTTGGTTGAATCACCCGGCAAAGTATTATCGCGTGATGATATCTTGAAGAAAATGCGAGGTATTGAATTTGATGGACTAGATCGTAGTATCGACAACTTGATTTCACGTTTGCGCCGTCGTTTCGATGATCAAAATTCTGAGAAAATTAAAACAGTATGGGGTGAGGGCTATTTGTTTTCTCCCTCTGCATGGGAGTAAGTCTCAAGAGTTGCGCTGATCGTTTATTCGATCAGCGCGATGATCGCTAAAGGGCTGGTACGTGTGTGTATCTGCCCTTTTTCTATTTTTGGACTTGTTTGGGTAAATGCAGGAACATTACCGGGGGCACCAAAGATCACATTACTGGTTTTGAAATGATGTGGGCTATCTGGCCATAAACCTGAATTTTCCGTCAAAGCCAGATTGGTACTTTGCGTTAAGTATTTAAATTCTACTGTGGCGGCTGCATCTTTTTTAGCAAACGCGAATCGCACACCAATGCAACGTTTTCCACGATACGCCGAGGGATCAATATACGCTTGATAGCCTAAAGTTTGCTCACAGGCGGCGCGAAGATCTGCTAGTTCATAAATGCCATCTGCTCTTAGATTAATACTAGTTCTAAAACGAAATCCTGCCTGTCCTTCTTTTTGATTAATGACGAGCTCTGCGTTGTCATCATAAGCGGCTTTTAATAAAGGCAGGGAAGCACGCCCGAGTGCATCAAGTGGTAAGTCAAGGTGAGTCGTTTTTCCTAGAATGTGTAATTTGAGCTGATCAATTGAAAGCGACTTATCCGTTGGTACAACTTGTAATTGGAGTTGAATGAGATTTTTTGCTTTGCTATATTTTTCAAACCAAAGCATCGTTTTATAGGCATCCCGATAGCTCATCCATTCAGCATCTTTTGTACGTATTGCTTCGCCAGCAGACTGCGCTAATGCATGGTGTGCAAAAGTCAGTGTGAGAAGAGCGAAGAGTGCGTTACGGAGTTTCACGATGTGCTAGTGTGCTTATAAGTGGTTGAGATGGAAAACTATTCTTTTAATCTAAAAACGATAAGCCAGTGCAGTTGATACATAGACGTTAGTCTTACGTTCTACTAACGGGCTCTTACTAGCGCTTCCTACTAATTGGCTTAAACTGAGCTTTGAGGTAATTAACCAAGATGCATTTAGATTCCAATTCCAAAAAGCTTCCGCGTGAATATTTTTGATACCGGCACGCGATTCAAATGGTGAATTAATGCTTCGTCCAGCTTCAACTTCGCTGACGCCAAAATAACTATCTGCATATGCTTTGTTAACTAGATTCAAGCCGACACCAACGATCAGCTGGTGATGACGAGCAATGTCTTTGAAGTGGTATCGAAGATCAGAACTCAGCCTTATTCCTTGGCGATTATTGCCAGCACCAAATACCAGCGTATTGGTATTGCACAAGTTGTTACTAACATGAAAGTTGTAAAACCCTCCCGCTAATAATCGTGTATGGATATTTTCCATACCTATTAAACGGTTACTTTGTTTGAGATATTTTTGTTCTAAGCCAGGTCCAACCACACTGGACTGACCATATGCTGGCGACTGTATCGTATTGGATGTGCCATCAGGAGTTCGGCTAGGTTCAAGCATGATGATAGGACCGAACTCATGCCCATACTGATTTGACATATGCAAGCCTGCACTCATTCCTGCCACAAAAAGTCCATTGCTCCATTGCATTTGTAAGACGGGTACTGCAACGCGTTTTGAGCTAGCAGCACCCTCATACAAAGGACGCGATAAGACACCTAAGCCCAAATACATATCATGGCTGCCATCTGGCATCAGATTTTGTGCTGGGCTTTGCGCGTATGCTGCATGGCTAAAAGTACATGCAGCGATTAGAAAGCTGGTTATTTTCTTCATCGTGAATTTTCAAAATTGCAAAAAATGATTTATACCCTTCAGCATTTTACAATTGAGAAATAATTTCAGGGTTGAATTTCAATTCTGAATCATAGAAAAATGAGATTAAGCTTTTTTTGTTTAGAATAATAAGTCCACAGGTGCCTTAACTGAGTTAAATTCCACCGGTTCATTACTCAGGTCAACTTCAACGATGTAGTAGGGCGTTGTGATCATGGTGGTGCATACATCTTGTGGACCGGGTTCGGTCTCATAATAGGTGGCGGCTAATTTGCCAGCGTTACGCCATATGCGTAAATTGGCAATTCTGTAGCAACCTGATCCACGTGTGCCGAGAAACACAGCAACTAGCATTTTTTTAGAGAAATCAACTTGTGCTTGTGATGCGTCGCTTTCACGGTTATGTGCTTGCCAAATATTGTTCCAAGTCGCCTGATCTTTTATGACCAGTGTGCGGGCATCTTGAATGCCAGAGTTAACGCCAGTGATACTCTTTTGTGGGATCACAAGAGATTTACTGACATCGATGAACTCTACAGGTAAGCTAATCTTAGGTGCTTCAACCATGTGCATAGGAGTACTTGCTGTCTGGCTCCCCGGATCGCAGTTGGCAATCGCAATTCTTTCTTCTTGAAAGTAATTAGCAATCAGTTTTTGGCCATCTGAACTCAGTTTTAAGAAGCGTGTAATGCTGCAGTTGTTTGCTGCTTTAAAGAAATTGACCAAGACCATTTTCGAGTTGAAATCGGGTGTCAATAAACTGATACCTTGTGAGAAATTGGCTGCCGTTAAGAAGTTATTCCAGCTTTGTTGGTCTTTAATCACTGTGTTTTGGGGATTGCTACCCCGATAAAGCGGTGAAGGCAATCCTTTAATTGCGATGACATTTGATGCTGAGTTAGGAATGGTCAAACTTTGCACCTGATGTCCAGTACCCAAACCAAGATCTGCTTTATCGAGATTTTGAATCATCGTTTTAAATAAACTTTCTGCTGAGCTATCAGTGCAACTAGTGCGTGGGCCAGCGATCGAATCGGCATGAGTGCAGAGTAGCGATTGTACGGTATTGCCATATAAACTTTGTGCGTAAGAAGCATCTGCGCAGCTTCCCGCTTTATCCCACAATACGTATTTTTGATCGACGATGAATAGACGATTCCTGAAATTCGCACAGCTTGCGTCTTTGACCAAATTCAAAAATTCGTTGTTCGCAATCGGTGGTGCAATTTTTGCCGAATCTTGTTGTTTAACGCTACCATCACCGCCACAGGCGCTTAGGCTGGCGATTAACGATATTGCACAGAGACGAGAAATTAAGGCAGACATACGAATTCCTTTGTACCAAATGGGTTGGATAGATGCCGATGCAGGCAGTTTTAAAATTTTTATGCTCAGTGTTCACATCTTAAAATTGATTCAAATTCAAGTCTTCCTTGAATTAAGTTTAATTTGTCGTCAATTTGTACAAAGTATGGAAATGTGCGCAAAACCAAGGAATTTCTGTAAAAACCTCGTATTTGATCTATGCATTCTTATAAAATAGTCAGCGAGGAGAAAAATTATGTGGTATTTTTGCAATAAAATTAGATTTGATCATCGTCATCGAGGCCATTCGTGAATCGTCTCTTCTTGCGATTTTTAATTCCGGTTTTACTTTCTATCGCATTCTCCACGGTGTTGGTGTATGCCGCGATTACTTGGATGTTTGGTGATCCAATTGAAAAAAATGCAGAGCGTCAGGCTGCGCCGCAGATCTTCTTGATCGAGCAATACATCGATAAGGCCGCGACGGACGAGTGGCTGGCTCGCTTAAACAAAGTAAGGGAAGTCTCCCAGGTTCATTTTGAATTGATCCCATTGGCTCAAGCGCTTGAAAAAGTAGATCGTGGTCAAATTAAGAAATTGCAAAATGGCAGAGTCGTAATTGATGCCGCAAACCGTGCATTGTTTCGACGAGTTGATTTGGACGGTGAACGATATATCGGCAGTGATGAAGATGTTTTATATGTACAGAATTTGCCGATCGATTACTGGTTTAACATTCAGCTAGAGATTGTTCGGTTTGTGATTGTTGCTTTCGTGTTGTTGATTCCAATTGCATTTTGGTCGAGAGCGCATTGGCGTGATATTCAGGCATTATCACAAGTGACAACTGCGATTGGCGAAGGCGAGTTGTCGGTACGCGCTGATACTTCAAGCAAAGCCAGTATTTATCCTTTGGCGCAACAAATTAATCAGATGGCGGGTCGCATCGAACAATTGATTAATTCTCAAAAAAATCTTTTGCATTCGGTTTCGCATGAAATCAGAACGCCAATTGCCCGTTTAGAATTTGCGCTAGAAATATTGCAAGATAGTGCAGAAATGCATTCTGAAAGAGAAAAACACCGACTCAGAATACAGGCTATGCAATCTGATTTAGGTGAACTTAACACCTTAGTTTCTGAGCTATTAAATATGGCCAAGCTTGATGCGCAGGGGCAGCTGAATAAAATTCCGCTCGATCCCAAAGAACTAATGGACAGTTGTTTGCAACATTTGCCGCCTATGCCAGACAATATAGACTTGCAGCAAGTGTTCAATGTGAATAGTGCGCAGATTCACGCAGATCAACGTTTGTTGATACGCGCAATTCAAAATTTATTGAAGAATGCGTTTAAGTATGCTGAACGGAAAATCAGATTCACCATGCTGCAGAGATCCAATGTATTTGTTATCTTGATTGAAGATGATGGTGCCGGCATTCCCGAAGCAGACAGAGAAAAGATTTTTGAACCGTTTTATCGTTTAGACCGCAGCCGCGACCGGGCTACTGGTGGATTTGGCCTCGGCTTATCGATCGTTAAGCAAATCGTGATTTTGCACGGCGGTAGCATTACTATTGCGCAGTCAGAAATTGGTGGTGCACAGTTTGAAATTCTTCTGCCAATTTAGCTAGTGTTCATCGCTGTCAACATCATTTTTATTCGCGTTATCGTTTTACTTTGTCTGCGCTGCCGTAGTTTTCTTAAGCTTAATGGTAATGGCAACTCGTAGTAAATTTCAGGAGCATACTTTTGCAGTCAGTCCATCTCGATAGAAATAATCAGCTGATCGGTCTCAGTTTAGCAATTGCCGGAGCCATTCTCTTCTCTGCAAAAGCGATTGTCGCAAAACTTTTGTATGGTTATCGTCTAGATGCTGTCACGGTAATTGCCTTTAGGATGTTATTTTCCCTGCCAATTTTTGCTGCAATCGCTTGGTGGCAAAGCCGCAAGCATCCGCTGCTTTCGGCGCCTGATCGCTGGCGTTTGTTTGGCTTAGGTTTAGTTGGATATTACCTATCTAGTTTTCTGGATTTTCTAGGATTGCAATACATTTCGGCCGGACTTGAGCGATTGATTTTATTCCTGACGCCATCCTTTGTTTTGTTGATTCATGTGTGGTGGTTTAAGCGTCAGATTCGCCCCATCGAATATCTTTCACTCGGCATTGCTTATGCAGGCATTGTGCTGGTGTTTATGCATGATTTGTCTTTTCATGGGCAGCAAGTAGTGCTCGGCGCTGGTTTAGTACTTGGCTCTGCGATTGCCTATGCTAGTTATTTGATTCAGTCAGGTGAAATGGTTGCGCGGATTGGCTCCTTGCGTTTAGTTTCGTATGCTATGTGTATTTCTAGCGCAGCTTGTATTTTGCAGTTTTTGTTGCTGCGACCAGTTGATTTGTTGATACAAGCTTGGCCCGTACTGTCTTTATCGCTTGTGAATGCGATCGCATGTACTGTGTTTCCGGTGTTTTTGACGATGTTTGCAGTGCAAAAGATTGGAGCACCAAAAGCATCGCAAGCTGGCATGATAGGTCCAGTTTCCACTTTAATATTGGGCTATATTTTTTTAAATGAAGTGATTACTATCTGGCAGTTTGCTGGTGCCAGCTTGGTGATTTTTGGCATGTATTTATTGAGTCGCAAATAGACTAATGTAAATTGACTACTTGTTTGTGTTGGCGCTTTTGTAAAACAATCTAAGTATCATGCTGAATCAATAGAACTGAAGAAACCATGATTTTCTTCTGATGAAAAGCGGCAACGACTAGTCGAATTGATTGAAAACAACATATACTCAAGCATTCGACATATCGCTGCTTATGTGTTTCTAGAAAGTAAAGAAAGTTTATGACACAAGAAATTCCGACAGAAAATAATGATCAACGGACAGAAGATGACGGCAGTCCTAAGTTTGGTCGCTTATTGTTGATACTCTTATTTGCGGTTGCGCTTATCGTTGCTATCACCTTCGCGACCGAGGCTTACCATACAGCCTAGTGCAGGATTGTCGTCTCCGATTTACTAATTTAATGAAGCCATGGATAACATTCCACTCAGCCCTGTTGTTGCAAGTTCAGCCAAAAGTAGTGCGGCAAGTGTGCTTACGCCCGAAGGGAGAAAAGCGGAATCATCGAGTGCCTCGCGCTTGTTGATTTTACAAAGTATGGTGCCTTTAGCGACCAATCTTGTGTCCTCGCAGTTGGAAGCCTTATCCAATCGATTGGCCGATCAATTATTTAAACTGTCGGATCAAGCAGTACGACCTGAAGAGGCAAAGCTGAGTTTAGAGGCGCATCAATTAATCAAGCGCAATAGCACGACATTTTATCGCTTGGTCGCTGGTCAGATTAATGCCGCTTTAACTAAAGAGGTTAGTGTCTTTAACACCAGAAAACGTGTGAAGAAGGATCAACAGTATTTAGACAATACTGCGCAAACTTACGAGGAGATGGAAGGCAAAATTTTGCTGCGCAATGCTAGTCACGCGCTAGAAGTTTTGAATGCCGAGCCTTTGGTAATGCTCAACACTTTGATTGGACGAATTTTGTATCGCATGCCAATTGATGTGTCACAAAATCCTTTTCGACCTGAGATTTTTGTTAAAGCCGTGCATCAAGCATGGATGGAATTGGATCCAAATCCAGCCTCGCATTTGTTAATTTTACGCTTGTTGCAACCAGCAGTTTTCTTGCAATTAAATCCGATTTTAGACGAGATTAATCAAGAGCTGATGGCGCGTGGAATTCGTCCAGATGGCGATGATGCTTCAGATGCATCCACCGGCAGTGCCACTTATTTACCAGTACAGAAATTTTTTAGTCTTGATCCTTATTTACAAGATAAATTAAAACGCGTTTTTTCTGGGCAAATTGAATTGCCTTATACCGATCCTGATCATGGATTGAGCAGTCTGGCGATGGTGAGTGACACGCTAACGAATCAACTAGATCATGACGCAGAGGAAGATCACGCGGACAAAGCGACGATTGACCAACAATTCTTTGAAGATTTGCGTGAAATGCAAGTCCGTTATGCGCAGCAAGAAATCAGTACAACACAATTAAAATCACGCTTGCACAAGGTATTGCATTCACCATCTGCGCAAAAATTGAGTTTACTTGAACGTAATACTATCGAATTATTAGCGCGTATTTTTGATTATATTTTTGCTGATCAGAGTTTAGGCAATGATGTGAAAAATATGATCGCACAATTGCAAATTCCGATTGTCCGGGTAGCATTGTCTGACCGCGATTTCTTTTTTAGAGAATCACATCCGGCGCGTACTTTGTTAGATATTTTGGGTAACTCAGGGATGTTAATGGATTCGGAATCGAGTGGTTCTGATCCTTTGCTGGGGGTGATTGGCGATGTAATCGAGCGCGTCCAGTCCGAATTTGATGAACATATAGATCTGTTTTCTGATGTTGTTTCTGATTTAGAGTCTTATTTGAAAGAAGAAGAATCTAAAGCGCAGGCAGCAATCAGTCAACCTGTACAAACTGCGTTGAGCGAAGAAAAAATGCGTGTTGCTAGGGAATTTGCTGAGCACGATGTGGCGATTCGGGTTGAGACCGGCGAAGTGGCAGGCTTCTTAGAAGTTTTTCTGGAAGAGCAATGGATACGCATATTGACCATCGCGCATAGTGTGAAAGAAGAAAAGCCGCATGCCCTAGAAAATGCCTTAAAGACCATGGATGATTTGATCTGGAGTCTTAAACCGAAAAATAGTCCTGACGAACGTAAAGAGTTGATTGCGAAACTGCCCGCGATGTTGACTTTGTTAAATGCGTGGTTAAATGCGATTCGTTGGGATGAACCCGATCGTGTCTTGTTTTTCTCTAAGCTGGCTGAACGCCATGCTGCAATGGCAAGAGCGCCGTTGGAATTGTCACCACGTCGACAATTGGAGATTGCTGTCAATATTGCGCAACGTGCGAGTAATCGTCGTTTAGAACGTTTTGTTCATGGAAAAAATACGCAAGAAGAAGATGAGGCAAACAAAGAAGTCGCAGCTTTGGAACGTGGGATGTGGTTAGCATTTAATGAAGATGCAGAACAGGTTACACGTTACAAACTGGCATGGATTAGTCCAAAGCGGAGTAGTTTTATTTTTGCTAGCCGTCAAGGTGATCAGGCTTTTTCTATTTCTTTGGCAGACTTGGAAGCGAAATATCGTGCTGGTGCTGTCAGTACTATTTTAGCCAATTCCCTCGTTGATCGTGCTCTGAGTTTTGCGCTGAAGGACTTGGCGGTGTGATGTTGATGTGATTCTACTGATCTCGTCGGAGATGTCGGAAATGTTGAAGATATAAATAGGCCCCAATCTGTGAAGTTTGGGGCTTATTTATTTGATTAAGGTGATTTACTTTTCTAATTCAATCTCGACCTTGCTTTCACCAGTTTTATTTGGAAACTCGCGTAAAGCACTTTCTACAAGTAGTGCAATATATGGATCGATGTTTTCATCTGCCTGATTGGTTTTTGCGGTGACGGCATAAAGTAGTTTCCCGGTTTTTGCGTCATTGATACGGACTTCTATTCCGTGATCAAAATATTGGCGTGCTTCTAATTGGGAGCCATAAAAAGGATCGTTCAAGCGACCAAATGCGAAAGGTGAATAGAATGGTCGAATGTAACGTGGATAAAATACGGAGCGTACTCCCATAGGATAAGGATAACGCAGAAAGCCGGAATATAAGAGACGTGTATTAAAACCACCCATAGGAATTACCATTCCAGACGGCGTGACAATATAGCTTACGGGTCCATACAAAGAAGAAACATGTACGTTCCCTGGAATCGATATTAATTGTAGGCTGATTTTTAGTGTTGCCTTTTCGGATGCAACCTCACTAAAGCCTAATTCCTGCAGACGTGCCTTGATGTCTTCGGTAGCGTGTAGATACTCGGGTTCTTTTGCTTGTTCTGGGTGTTCAGTCAAGGTATAGGATTTATCCTGAAGGGCTTCAGGCAGTTGGTTAACTGTTTTGATGTGGCTGGTAAAAGTGCTCGCACATCCTGTGAGCAAAAAAGCACTCAATAATAGTAAGCCCGCTGTAAATTTTTTCATGATGATTGCCTCCGGTATTGCTTGATGATACTAGAACTGAGTGGACTATGTTTATTGTTATGACTCTATCATGATCTGGATTCACATGAAAGTCTGCATGATCAGTTAACGCAGGTATTATTGAAACGGTTTGCATACCACTTTGAGATAATGAATCTGTCTAAGAAATTGTTCTGTTTTGAATCTTTGCTTCAGCTTTTATTTAAGCCCATGTTTTAACGCCGAATACTGTCGCTAACGATGAATAATAAGCAGCAAATTTTTGCATTAACAGCCTATCAGTGTCTGTGCTTGGTAAAATAGCGACTTACAATTCTTAATCTGGCGAATAACACCACTTTCGGCAGTTGTTTCTATTGATTTGGGTAAAATTTATGCGAAAACCAGCGCAAGACATGCCAGTAGGCACACCAGTTACCATCTATCGTAAAGATTACATCGCTCCTGGCTTTTGGGTCGATACTGTAGAAATGGGTTTCGACTTGCATCCACAACGTACCCATGTCGCAACGCGCATTACGATGCGCCGCAATCATGACAGTGCGGAAAAAGATTTGGTTTTGTTCGGCGAAGATATCAAGCTGCTGCAATTGCGTATGAATGGCGTGAATCTGAAAAAATCGGCTTACACTTTGAGTAAAGAGCGCTTGGTCATCAGTAATGCGCCAGACCAAGTCACGCTGGAAATTGAAACAGCGATCGCCGCCGACAAAAATACCACGATGTCTGGCCTCTACGTTTCCAACGGCAATTTCTTTACACAATGTGAAGCTGAAGGTTTCCGTAAGATTACTTACTTCCCAGATCGTCCTGATGTGATGGCGAGTTATACCGTGATGTTACGCGGTGATAAAAAGCTGTATCCGGTATTGCTGTCGAATGGTAATTTGGTTGAGCAAGGTGATCTTGGTGATGGACGTCATTATGCGAAGTGGGAAGATCCATTCAAAAAGCCGTCATATTTATTCGCCTTAGTCGCCGGTAAGTTGGTGTGCCAGGAAGAAAAATACAAACTCAAATCCGGCCGTAAGGTTTTGCTGCAAGTGTGGGTGGAAGAGGGCAATCTCGACAAAACTCAGCATGCGATGGATTCACTCAAAAATAGTATACGCTGGGATGAAGAGCGCTTTGGTTTGGAACTCGATCTTGATCGCTTCATGATCGTTGCCACCAGCGATTTCAATATGGGCGCGATGGAAAACAAGGGCTTGAATATTTTCAACACCAAGTATGTGTTGGCGAATTCTCGTGTTGCTACCGACACTGATTACGCTGGCATTGAATCGGTGGTTGGACATGAATACTTTCACAACTGGACTGGTAATCGCGTGACTTGCCGCGACTGGTTTCAATTGTCTTTGAAAGAAGGTTTGACGGTATTTCGTGATCAAGAATTTTCAGGTGATTTGGTTGGTAACGAGACAGGTCGCGCTGTTAAACGCATTGAAGATGTGCGTGTGCTACGTCAATTACAATTCCCTGAAGATGCAGGTCCGATGGCACATCCTGTGCGCCCCGATTCTTTTGTTGAAATCAATAATTTCTACACGGTGACCGTGTATGAAAAAGGCTCAGAAGTTGTGCGTATGTATTACACACTACTGGGTCATGATGGCTTCCGCAAAGGCATGGATTTGTACTTTCAGCGACATGATGGACAGGCGGTGACTTGTGATGATTTTCGTGCCGCGATGGCGGATGCGAATGGACGTGATTTGAAGCAATTTGAACGTTGGTATAGCCAGGCCGGTACACCACGCGTTAAGGCGCAAGCAAATTACGATGCAGCTGCCAAAACCTATACTTTGACGCTGAGCCAAACTTGTCCTAAGACAGCGGGACAGGTAAAGAAACTGCCTTTCCATATTCCGGTGGCGCTTGGTTTGATTGATGCTGAAGGAAACGATGTGGCCTTGCAATTGCAAGGAGACTCTGCGAGCAGTACGACCAAGGTCTTGGAATTGAAAGAAGCGCAGCAGAGTTTCGTGTTTGCGAATATTGATCGTGAAGTCACGCCATCCATCCTGCGCAATTTCTCTGCGCCTGTGATTTTGGAATTCGAATACAGCGATGAGCAATTGGCGCATTTGCTGGCGCATGATAATGATCCATTTTGTCGCTGGGAAGCAGGACAGCGTTTAGCGATGCGTCGTTTGCTAAAGCTAGTTAATTCGGTTCAGCAAGGGGAGTCTTTACGCTTAGATGATTTGTTCATCAATGCTTTGCGCAAGACTTTAAACGATCAAAGTCTCGATCCTGCGTTCCGTGAATTGGTCTTGACCTTGCCGTCCGAAATCATGATCGCCGAAGAGATGGCAATTGCTGATCCCCAGAGTATTCACGCAGCGCGCCAATTTGTGCGGGCGACTTTAGCACAGCATTTAAAGGCCGATTTACTGCAAGCCTATCAAGATAATTTAACGCCAGGCAAATACAGTCCGGATGCACTATCCGCTGGTAAGCGCGCTTTGAAAAATTGCGCCTTGGCGTATTTGGTGGAATGGCCAGATACGGCGACGTATGCCCTGGCTCACACGCAGTATCAAGAAGCAGAAAATATGACTGATCGTATCGCTGCTTTAAACGCGATGTTGCATTGTTCATCGGCTCTCGACAAAGCACACAGCAAAACCCGTAAACAAGTCTTGGCGCATTTCTATCAAGAGTTTGAAAGCGAAGCCTTGGTTATCGATAAATGGTTCACTTTGCAAGCTACTGCGCCAACAGCCGATGTCGAACAAGTACGAGTTCTGATGCAACACAAAGCCTTTAGTATGAGTAACCCGAATCGTGCGCGTAGTTTGATTTTCGCATTCTGCAATGCCAATCCAGCGCGTTTCCATGCAGCTGATGGCAGCGGTTATAGCTTGTGGGCTGATTGTGTAGTCGCATTAAATAAACTCAATCCACAAGTCGCGGCACGTTTGGCGCGTAGTATGGATCGATGGACGAAATATCCAAAAGCGAATCAGGCATTGATGAAAGCCGCTTTGCAAAAAGTCGCTGCGACGAAGAATTTATCGAAGGATGTATTGGAAGTGATTACGAAAGCTTTAGCGGCATAAGTATCTGGATCTGTGTAGGGTGCGCAGTGCGCACCAAAACATCATGAAATCCGAATCAGTAATACGAGTCTCGGCTCAATTGTCTGCAAATTACAAATTTTTATAAGATTTATTTTTAAGAAGGAAAAATATGAAACGCATTAGTCTGACCCGTTTTCTGGTCGAAGAGCAAAGGCTCAATAATAGTATCCCAGCTGAATTGCGCCTCTTAATTGAAGTCGTTGCACGCGCGTGTAAAACGATTAGCCATGCTGTTGGTAAAGGCGCACTCGGTGAAGTCTTAGGCACGGCACATTCAGAAAACGTGCAAGGCGAAGTGCAAAAGAAACTTGATATTTTGTCGAACGAAATTCTGTTAGAAGCCAATGAATGGGGCGGTCATTTAGCGGCGATGGCATCGGAAGAAATGGAAACCATCCATCCAATTCCAAACCGTTATCCGCAAGGCGAATACATGCTCTTGTTCGATCCACTCGATGGTTCTAGTAATATCGATGTCAACGTATCCATCGGTACGATTTTCTCGGTCTTGAAAGCACCTGAAGGTATGGGGGCACCGACCGAGCAAGACTTCTTGCAAAAGGGCAGTCAACAAGTCGCCGCTGGTTATGCAATTTATGGCCCGCAAACCATGTTGATATTCACCACGGGAAATGGCGTTAATTGCTTTACCTTGGATCGTGAAATGGGTTCATGGGTGCTGACAGAACGGAATATCCAAATCCCAGCAGACACCCAAGAATTCGCCATCAATATGTCCAACGTGCGCCATTGGTATCCACCAGTCACGCGTTATGTTGACGAGATGTTGGCAGGTAAAACAGGCCCACTTAACAAAAACTACAATATGCGCTGGATCGCCTCGATGGTCGCCGACGTGCATCGTATCTTGCATCGCGGCGGCATCTTCATGTACCCAGCCGACAAGCGTGAACCGGACAAGGCTGGCAAATTGCGCTTGATGTATGAAGCGAATCCTATGTCGATGATCGTTGAACAAGCAGGTGGTGCATCGACCGACGGCAAACAACGCATGCTCGATATTCAACCGACTGCTTTGCACCAACGTGTGCCAGTGTTCTTGGGTTCTAAAAATGAAGTGGAATTGGTGACGCGTTATCATTCAGAAGCGTAAGCTTAATTTTGGAATTTAATCGGAGGGTGTATGAAGACCATACTATTGTTTTTTGTGGCTATGTTCTTTTCGATACAGAGTTTTGCGCAGGCAGTCGTCATTGATGTACGTACCCCCTCAGAATATGCGGAAAAACATATTTCCGGCGCGATTAATATTGATCATTCGGTCATCGCGACGGAGATTCAGAAACTGAAGTTGGCGAAAGAAGACAAGATTATTTTGTATTGTCGTTCTGGGCGTCGCTCCGGCATCGCTCTGGAAACGCTCAAAAAATTAGGCTTTGAAAATCTTGAAAATTATGGCGGACTTGAAGAGGCGCAAGTTCGCTTGTTGAATCGGGATGTCATCAAGAAGTAGCTATCTCATCAATTTTCTTGTTAAAACTCAAGGTTTTTTTTCCGCTATCGGCAAGTAATAGCCTTGAGTATTCAACTCCTCCGGCGCATTCGCAATTTCATATGCTATCAAGGCCATCACGATGGCTGAATATTGTTGCGCAGTGCGAAATGGCAGCACTTTTTCATAGGTATCGAGCACAGTGTGATGTACTTGCGGGTAATCAAAATCAGTGCTGCTGATTAAGCGTGGTGTAGGTACTCGTTTTTGCGTAAAGGCGGCATCGTCACTACCACGATTGCCACGAAAAGCTGCGGTGCTATCGCGCGCTTTGTCGTTAATCACTGCTTCAAATTCAAAGATGGGATGTACGCCTTGCAAATCTAGGCTCACGCGCTCAAAACTACTTTTCCACATACTAGGAATAGTGATACCCGTGATCGCCCCAGGTGCGCTATCACGATTGAGCATCATCAGAATTTTGGGTAAGTCTTTGGCGTGCGATTCCACATAGGCATATGCACCTTTCAAACCTAATTCCTCGCCCGCAAATCCTAGCATGACGATGCTGCGACGGGGTTTGACGCCGGCTTGTGCCAATAGGCGCATCGCTTCCATTACTGTGGCAAAACCTGCGCCATTATCTGCCGCGCCTGTGCCACCATCAAAGCTATCGAGATGTGCACCGAGCACGATGATTTCATCTGCTTTGTCAGAGCCGGGGAGTATGGCGACGACATTATGATAGTTGACTGGTCCGGGATAAAACCAATTGCGGATATCAAATTCTAAGATGACTTTTTCGCCCTGTTGGATGCGTTTTTGAATCGCTTGATATTGACTAGCGGCGAGTTTGATATCGGGTAGCGCCGGTAAATTTTCCCAGCTAGTCGGGGCACTGGTCGAAATGTGCATAGGCTCTTCGGCGGACTGTATCGTGCCTAATGCACCAGCCTCGATTAATTTTTGTGTCAGGATTTTCGCTTTGTAAATTAACTCGCCGTCGCGTCCGCCAGCGCTTTCGCCGGGTATCAATACCCAAGCGCCTTTAAATTCTTTCAGGCGCTGTTCTAATTCGATATTGTTAGGTGGGGCTATCATCGCGATACCAGTTTGTATGCCTTTGGTTCCTGATGAATATGATGGCGTCGCAAAATTCAGTGTTTGTGGCGAAGCACCCAATATTTGGCCAAACCAGGGGCCGCGATTAAAGCCTAGCGGCATTTGCCCGGCAACTTCTAACTCTGCCTTCATGCCAACTTGCTTACCCCAGTGATTCAATTGATTTGCCGCCCACGCTGCTGCGTGGGTATACGCATCGCTACCAGTAGTGCGCCCGCCGAAGCGGTTCGACAAAATATCCAGATGCTGCATCACTTGTGGATCGGTTTTTCCGATAGCGATAATGCGCTGGGCGGTGGCATCTTGCGCTTGACTCGAGGTGCTGTAGAAGCTAATGCCGATGAAGATTGTAAACAGGAATTTTGTCATGGTTTTATTTGATGTGTGTCTACTATTTAAGCGATCTCGTAGGGCGGGTGCAACCCGCGCTGCTTAGGTGCTCGATGACTTGGCGGCGCGGGTTGCACCCGCCCTACAATTTTGCATTCTCAACTTGAAAAAATTACTGATCCCGACCGGACAGCGTTTGAACGAAAGCAGGCAACTCACCCTTATCTCTTGCCGTAATTGCTTTTGTTAATTTAGCCGAGCGCAGAATAGGATTCGTACTCACTAATTTTTCATATGCACGCAGCACGCCTTCCAATCCAGCGAGATCATAGGCAGCTTGTTTTTCGGCTAGTGTAGGATTATTGATTTGAAAGGCAATCGCACTGGCACAAAATTGGAAATAGAGTTGCGCACGTAATTCTGTTGGCGCTGCCGTTTTTAACCAATTAGCGACCGCACCCGTGTTGAAAGTAAGATCGGGAATATCAGCAATCCATTGATCTAACCAGACATTGTTTTGCTCAAATACGAGCTGTAAATTTTTCTCAGCATCGACTGCAATTTTGACGGCATGCGCACGCTCTTCGGCGGTGGATGGGCCACGTTCTTGTGGTGCGACGACAGGAATGACTGCGGGTAGACTGGTAGCCGCGGAGCGTGTGCCATTCACAGGCTTGGTCGTATCATCGTCATCCGTTCCGCCATCGGCTCGACGCACCTGTCGAGTGCCAATCAGCGTATTGGTTTCTGCATTCAGTGTCCAGATGACTTTGACTTCGGTATCGACAGCTTTGCCTTTGCCAGTCGTGTGTGTGCGTATGGTGCTATGCGCGAATACGGCTTGCGCATTTTGCAGCTCTCCTTGCATTTCTCGTGTGCTGCGTCCTATGCCTTTATCGTCTAGCCAGACTATATTCGCAGTCAATTGTTGCGGTGCCGCTTTGTTCTTGGGAGCGATCTTCATGACGCCATAGCCCATAACGTCTTTCTCGTTTTCTGTTCCGATTACCGTTTGAAAATTCCATAGACCGAGCAATGGCGTATTCGTGTTTGTGCTTGTATTCGCATTTGTATTCGATTGCGCGTTAGCGATACCAAGAAAACTGACACCGTTAAGAATTAGCAAGCTTGCGATTATTTTGTATGGAGTTTTTAAGATAGGCATGGCGTGTTCCTGATCGAGAGGTAAATGTGTCGAGATTGTGATATGCGCGTGCGAAGAGTTGCAGATTCTACGGATGTGCAATCGATTAACTAGCGAATTCAGACCAAAGCTCGAATACATGGCTTAAGCGGGCAATAACTCGGATAAACGGTGAAATTTGAAAAGTAGCTCAGTTGACCAATGTTGATGGCGCACTTCAGGCCAGCTTCTTACGTGTAAGTAGGCGTTTAACGCGTTAAATCTGAGGGGCAGGATTTAGCTTGAGTTGCCCACAGCTCAAATGCTCGGTATCCATTCATCTCTATTTACATCGTTTTTATTCAAGATGGATCATGCACTTTTCAGTGCTTGCATCGCTTGGCATGCAAATTGCTAAGTTTTAAATATTGAAATGCATTGTTCAGTATGTTGAAACCTCTCTTCCATGGATGAAATGAGTCGATTCAACATGCGGATCATAAATCAATCACGTGTCGACAATAAGCCGACAATAAGTCGACAACAAGCCGAGGAAAATACCATGAGCCGTCAAGTCTTTACCGTAGCTGATTACCTGTTAACCCGTTTATTGCAATTGAATGTCACCGATGTTTTTCAAATTCCCGGTGACTATGTCAAACACTTCACGCAAGCTTTGGAAGTGTTCGATGGCATCAAAACCATCGGTGCAGTCAATGAGCTTGATGCGACTTACGCTGCCGATGCGTATGCACGCACTAGGGGCTTAGCCGCAGTGTCTTTGCAATATGGCGTGAGTACATTTAGCGCTTTAAATGCTGTCGCAGGTGCTTATGTAGAACGTAGCCCTATCGTCGTGATTAGCGCTTGCCCAGGCGCGGATATGCGCAATCAGACCAATATGTATGGCATGATTTTTCACCATTCCACGGGTAATTTGGCGGCTGATCAGAATGTATTTGAAAATGTCACCGTAGCGTCTGAAACACTGAGTACTTCGGTCGGTGCCGCAGAAAAAATTGATGCCTTGTTGACCGCCGCACTAACTCATCAACGTCCTGTGTACATCGCTTGTTATAAAGAGGTTTGGGGTGAAGCTTGTCCACGTCCATCGACAACGCCATTAAAAGCACAGAGCATCCACAGCGAAGCATTAGCTTTAGAAAATGCGGTAGAGCTGGCATGGTCGCAGATCACTGCGGCGAAAAAACCTTTGATCTTTGCCGGTGTTGAGGTATTACGATTTGGATTGAGTAAGCTCTTACAAAAAATCATCGATGCCAGCGGCATGCTCTACACCACGACAACTTTAGGAAAAACCGTGGTCGACGAAGTGGGTGAACAATTTATTGGCACCTATGCCGATCAGGCATCGATTGCTAGCGTCATCACCACGGTGGAAGAGGCCGACTGTATCATTTCACTCGGAACCATACTCACCGACGATTATCTGTGGCTGATGGAAAACAAATATCCGCAAATGATACAAAGCTCAATAGGGCAAATGCGAGTAGGTTACTTTCAATACGAAGGCGTGATGATGCAAGATTTTATGGAGGCTTTGTTAAAACGCTTTCAGAAATCCAAAGCCTATCCTTTAAGAGTCAAAGCGCCTGTAAAACCAATTTACCCTGAGCCTTGGGTTTCAAACTCGGACGCACGTTGGAATGACAAACCCGAAGTCATCACCTACAACCGTTTCTTCCAACACACCATGAAGTTCTTGCAGGATCAAAAGATGATGGACGACATCGTTATGGTGTATGGCGTCAGTAGTGCGATGTACGTAGCAAGTAATGCGATAGGAATGAAGCAAGGTAGCTATATCAGCTCCGCCGCCTGGCAATGTATAGGTTTTGAAACCGGTGCAGCATCGGGCGCGCAATTGGGCAGTGGCAAACGTGCCTTGACGATAGCTGGCGACGGCGGTTTTATGATGGTCTGTCAATCGCTGTCGACATTGGCACGCAATAAGTTGAATTCAGTGATCTTCGTCATGAGTAATGGCGTTTATGCGATTGAACAAGTGTATGTCGATATGAGCGCTTTTGAAGCTGGCCCGCAACACAAATTTGATAGCTTCGATATCTTGCCGAAATGGGATTACATGGCACTGGCGCAAGCCTTTGGTGCTAAAGGTTTTAAAGTTGAAACGGTAGAGGAATTACAGCGCGTTCTACCACTGATTAAGAAAATCAAGTCGCAGCCTATTTTGGTGGAAGTCTGTATTCCAGAAAAAGATTTACCACAGCAAATGGCACGTTTGGGTAACGAAACTTTACCGGTGTAAGCATGCGTCTATTTATCAGTAAGCTATCTATCATTTATTAGGAGATTCTCATGGCGAAAGCAAATTCACATACAAAAACCTATTCCATCTTCGGCGCTGGTGCTGCAGGTTTATACACGGCTTGGCGTTTACTGAACGGCGAAGTTAAAAATAGCAGAGACAAGAGTAAAAAACTCGCCAAAGGCGACACGCTAGAACTTTATGACTGGGGACGATATGACTTCTCTAAAGCACATCCCGGCACCCGTGCAGCAGGCGCCCGTATTTGCACTTGGCACTACAAAAACGATAAGACGCAGGCCTACTTGGAACTAGGCGGCATGCGCTATTCGGATTGGGATATGAATGCCAAAGATGCCAATAACGGCACAGCACCTGGACATCGCGTGGTCACGACCGTGATTAAGCAATTAGGTTTGGATAAATATGCGGTGCCGTTTAATGAATCCACCAATCCACTTTACTATTTACGCAGCAAGAACTTTTTCTTAAATCAAATTACTTCACAAACTCCTGCGCCTTATCACGTCGATCATTATGGCGCAGATGGCGCGCCCGATAACGGTTTCTCTACCTTAGAAAAACTGTCTGTGAATAAAAATCTGACGCGTCGTCAATGGGACACTTTTTATCGTGATGGGGTGATTAAGGTGGAAACCGGTGATGCCTCGGTTTATCAAAAAGGCGATAAATTGAAAGATATCGGTTATTGGAATTTGATGTACGACCAATTAGGTAGTGAGGGATATTGCTACGCGGCAGATGGTAATGGCTACAGTTCCAACGTGATTAATTGGAACTCCGCATACGCGTTTCAAGCGAATAATGAATTCACGCCGGGCAATCAATACAAGACCATTAACATCGGTTATTCCGGTATGTTTAATGCCTTATTCGATCAAATCGTGAAACTCGCCAAAGCGCAGGGCGTGATCTTTAACTATCACCCCAACACGCGCCTGCAAGCTATCGTCGCCAAAGACAAAGTCATTCATTACAGTTACGCGACACGTGAAAATCCATGGAAGAAAGCTGGCAGCAAAACCACCGATGCCGCGTGGTTAGCGATGCCGCGTCATGCGATTGAACAAGTGGCGCAAGGTTCGCGCTTCGACGCTGATGCTGGTGTGATCGATGTCCTCAATCACCGCAAAGTCCAATTGTATTTGGAAGCCGCCATCATGCAGCCATCGTACAAAGTCGGGATGTTTTTTGATACGCCTTGGTGGACTGACGATGCAGACAACCCACCAACCTATATACCGCAATTAACTGGCTACGAAGTCACACAACGCGCGGTCGTGCAATTGAAAGCAATGGGCTTATCGAAGACGACTTTAAAAGCCCTGAGTAGTTTAGTCGGCACGCCGTATTCAAGTGCAGCGGATTTGATTAGTGCTGTCGAAGCGATCACTGAAGAACGCATGAGTCTCAAACACGAAAATGACTTGCTGCAAGTGACGCTGAATAACACGATTGGCCCCAGTGTTACAGACACACCAATTCGTCAAGTCGTGTATTTCGGTAATAATGCCAGCGACGTAACAGCCAAACCTATCTACGGTTTGCTAGCTAGTTATGACGATGAGGCTTACACCACGTTCTGGAAAGAGATGGAACTAGAGCCAGATCAGGAACAGCATATTCCAACGAATGAAAATGTACAGACTTTACAAGGCCCGAAAAAAGTGCCAGCTCGCATGGTTAAAATGCTGCGCAAGCAATTGGCAGAGATTCACTTCGGCCCCAATTCGGATTACAGCATGGTACCTGCACCTGTCGAAGCAGCCTATATGGATTGGTCATTGCCACCATTCAACGCTGGCTATCATGCCTGGGCCTCGCATTTTAATATCGGAGACGTGCAACAAAAAATCCGCAAGCCATCGCAGTTGATGGACAAGACGGATGTAAATATTTTCATCGTTGGTGAAGCATACTCGAATGATCAGGCTTGGGTGGAGGGAGCTTATTGCACGGCGGAATCGGTGTTGAATGATTTCTTTGGGGTGGAGCCGATTATTGATAATCGGGAGTATCCGTTTATTTGTTCGGCGAAGTAGGGGAGGGGTTTTGAATTTGATTTCGGTCTTTTCTTTAAGGGAAGACCTTTCAAATTACCATTAGTCTCGTCACTCCTGCGAAGGCAGGGGTCTAATGGCTTTCGTTGATGAAATTTGATGTTTGTCGATATGGATGGTTTCGTCCGACTCGTCCGATATGTAATTCTTAGCTAATTTCTTGGACCTTTGGTCGGTGGTAGGCCGACGAGCTACCCATCTCGTCACTCCTGCGAAGGCAGGAGTCCAGTGGCGTTCGTTGATGAAATTTGATGTTTGTCGATATGGATAATTTCGTTTGACTCATCCGATATGTAGTTCTCAGCTAATTTCATTGACCTCTGGTCGGTGGTAGACCGACAGCTACTACCTTTTCTTTGCTTCGCCAAAGAAAAGGCAGCAAAAGAAAGGCGACCACGCTGCCACTGCCCTTCGGGTGCCCAATTGTGCAAGACAAAAATGGGGAGAGTCAGAAACTCGCTACGCTCAAACATCTGACTCTCTTTTTCCCATTTCTGCCTAGCACAATTGGCAGTGTCAGAAGTGGGTGAAGGTCAAAATCAAAGTCAAAGTCAAAAGCAAAGTCAAAAGCAAAGTCAAAAGCAAAGTCAAAAGCAAAGTCAAAAGCAAAGTCAAAAGCAAAGTCAAAAGCAAAGTCAAAAGCAACGACCTACTGCTGGCAGTAGGAAAAGCATGTCCGTCGAGACTGATTGTTTTGATGTTGTAGTTGTTTTTGACCTACCCCCGTTTGAGACGATGTAATTTGTGCGTCACAGAAAATGGATAAGAAAGTGTTGTTGTTTGAGCGAAGCGAGTTTCAACACTTTCCCATTTTTTGTGACGCACAAATTATGCTGAAGCGAAGCGTAAGCACCCCGAAGGGGCGAGTCTACGGTCGCCTTTTTTGGATTACCTTTTTTGGCGAAGCAAAAAAGGTAATTGGCTGTCGGGCCACACCCGACCTGTGAAAGATCAGCAAACGAGAAAACAAAATAGTAATGCAAAAATCCCGTGACTTATTTGGTGACGACTGAGTTCTCGATATAGGTAAAACAAGCGACGAACGATAGGTCGTGTTCACGCTAACACCTACGCAAAAAAAATGCAGATCAAAGAAGCACGGTATACTTCTTTCAAACTGAAGACAGTATTGATACCCAAATGCCACCCCCAACCAGCCACCACGCCCACTTCCAACCCCGCATCACCCTGCAAACCCTACACCGAGGTGACGGCTTACTAGGCATGAAACCCACAGGCACATTCGGCCCGCGTGGCGGCAGTGTCACGGTAGTCCAAATTGACTGGCTTTACACCACAGACCAAGGTTTGAGCTGGACAACACCAGCACCAATCACACTATTAAACCGCCGACCTCACTCCACCCATTTAATGGAAGACGCACAAGGTCAGCCGGTCGTGTTGGTTCGCGATCTCGGCGCAGAAGCGGATGCGCTCGACAAAGTTTGGGATTTGAATTTGCAGCCTGTGCCAGCAAGCAGTTTGCAATGGCGCAGTGAAGATGCCGCTTTGCAATTTGGTCCGCTGTGGAGTTTACAGCAAGAAGATTTTTTTGCGGATTTTTGGGCGGAAGAATTACCGCGTTTGCAGGCACTAGGTTGGCGGGTGGTGGTGCGTCCGGGTTTTGCGCATGAGAGCGTGACTGTGGATGCCTGGCATTTGATACTTGACCCTGTTAGTGGTGAAGTGATCGGTAAAGAGGTCGCCGTGCCTATGCGTGGTTATGCGCCGACTATCGTGCCTTTGGGCTTGCCGGCGCGTGAAGGTTCTTGGTTGTTGAGTCTGGGTGTGGAAATTGACGGGCAGATCGTGGATCTGGTGCCCATGTTGGCGAATCTGTTGCGGCGGGATGCGCGGTGGTTGGATGCGAAGCAGGTGGCGGCGATTGATGATCTGGCGGTCATACAATTGCGTGCGCCTGGTGGTAAGCGTATTGATGCTTTGGCCGCGCCTTTAAAAGCCATCGTCATTCATATGTTGGAGTTGCTGACAGATGAGCAGCGCTTGCAAGACAAACTGACGGGGCCTTTGCAACTTTCGGCTTGGGATGGCTATCGACTTGAGGCTTTGCGTCAGTCTTTGCTCGATAGTCAGGCCGCGCGCGCTGGTGTGCATGGTGGCTGGCAATTGCGTGGCGATATGGGGTTACGTGAATTGGCGCAACGCTTGCAAATGGTGGGTGAATTAAGGCCTGTCTCTGCGCCAGCAGGTTTGGGTATCACTTTGCGGCCTTATCAATTGCACGGTGTCGCGTGGTTGCAGTATCTGCGTGAGCATCATCTTGCTGGCATTTTGGCCGACGACATGGGCTTGGGTAAAACGGCACAGGCCTTGGCGCATATTTTGATAGAGAAGCAAGCGGGGCGTTTGGATAGGCCTGCTTTAATTGTGCTACCGACTTCACTGGTGTTTAACTGGCAGGCAGAAGCACAGCGCATGGCGCCAAGTTTGCGCGTATTGGCATTACAGGGTGCGCAACGTGCTGAGAATTTTTCCCAGATGGCTGAGGTCGATATCGTGTTGACGACTTATCCTTTGTTGTGGCGCGATTTAGCCGTTTTGGAACAACAAACATTTCACCTCCTCATTTTGGATGAAGCACAAACGGTAAAGAATGCCTCCAGTCGCGGTGCTGATGCGGTACGTCGTTTGCGTGCGCGGCATCGACTGTGTATTACGGGCACGCCGCTGGAAAATAATCTGGGTGAATTGTGGACGCAGTTTGATTTTTTGATGCCAGGCTTTTTGGGTGATATGCGCAGCTTCACAAGGCTCTGGTGTAAACCTATCGAAGTCAATGGTGAAACGCTGCGTGCGCAATTATTAGCACGGTGTGTGCGCCCCTTCATTTTGCGGCGACGTAAAGATGAAGTGGCGAGTGAGTTGCCCGCCAAGACCGAGGTGATTAAACGATTGCAATTGCAGGGGCAGCAGCGTGAATTGTATGAAAGTGTGCGTGTCGCAGCCGATGAAAAAATTAGAAAAATTCTAAAGAACAAAGGATTCTCTGGCAGTCAGATTACGATACTCGATGCACTCTTAAAACTACGTCAGGTTTGCTGTGACCCTTATCTTTTAAAAGGCGCGAAAACACCCGAAACGATGGAACGCGCAAAGCTAGAAATGCTCAGCGATATGTTACCCAGCTTGGTAGCCGAAGGGCGACGTATTTTGGTATTTTCTCAGTTCACTGAAATGCTAGATTTGATTGCATTGCAGCTTGAGAAATTGACTTTACCGTTTCTGAGTTTGACCGGAAAAACACTCGTAGCACAACGAGGCGCGGTGGTAGCGCGGTTTCAAAATCAAGCTGATGACAATGCGCCGCCTATCATGTTGATCAGTTTGAAAGCTGGCGGTGTAGGTTTGAATTTAACGGCTGCCGATACGGTGATTCACATGGATCCGTGGTGGAATCCCGCAGTCGAAGAGCAAGCTACTTCACGTGCGCACCGTATTGGTCAGGATAAGAATGTGTTCGTGTATAAGCTGGTAGTCGAGGGCAGCATAGAAGAGCGCATATTAGGTTTGCAAGAACGTAAAGCAGCATTGGCTGAAGGTGTACTTGGTAGTGATGCTGCGTTTTCTGCGAAGTTTAATATTGAGGATTTGCAGGCTCTGTTGCAGCCTCTGGGAATGTAACGACTGGTTTTTGACTTGACGGTATGTAGGGCAGGTGCAACCCGCGCTGTAAATCACATTGAACGTTTAATCGTTCAAATATTTTTCTCGCTTCAATTTACCATCCTGACATCTTGAAAATTCTGACGGCGCGGGTTGTGTCTGCGCCACGAGGCTGTGCGTCTCTCTTGTGTGATCTCAAGGGTGCCTGAATGTAGTGGTCTAATAATAACGGACACCAAGATAGGTGGATAATTCACGTATTGAGGGAAGAACATGAAAACGAAACGTAGAACATTTGACGCTGACTTTAAGCTGCAGGTAGTACGAATGATAACCGAGCAAGGCTTAAGTGTAAGGCAAGTATGCAAAGACATGAATTTGGGCGAGACGGCGGTTCGTCGTTGGCTCGATCAAGTCGATGTTGAGCTACATGGGCAAATTGGCATAGGTAAGCCTTTAACGTCAGATCAGATTCGTATCCGTGAATTAGAAGCGCAGAATCGGCAACTGAGAATGGATAGCGATATTTTAAAAAAAGCGTCGGCCTTCTTTGCAAGGGAACTGAAATGAACTACCAATTGGTTCAGCAGTTGCAAAAGGAGGCCATACCGGCAGTACACGCATGTCGCGTTCTCGAAGTTTCACGGTCGGGTTATTACGCATCACAACAGCGTCAAAAGCGACCTGCAATAATTTGTTGTATTAGTGTGCATTTACAAGCGGCGTTTGCCGCTAGTGGCCACACTTATGGCAGTCGCCGTTTGCAAACAAGCCTGCGGCAACAAGGAGTAATAGCAGGTCGTTATCGTGTGCGCAAGCTTATGAAACAGTATGACATTCGCCCAGTGTGGAAGCGCAAGTTTATCCATACGACTGATAGCAAACATGATCTGCCGATTGCCGACAATAAATTGAATCGTCAATTCGAACAAGCTAAACCGAACACCGCGTGGGTCTCAGATATTACGTATATTCGTACACGCAGCGGTTGGTTATATCTGGCAGTGGTATTGGATTTAAATTCACGCAAAGCCGTCGGTTGGGCAATGGCACCCCATATGCAATCAGAGCTTGTGTGTGAAGCATTGCAGATGGCGATTGTTCAACGCAATCCTAGTGCAGGTTTAATTGTTCATTCAGATCGTGGCAGTCAATATGCGAGTGCCAAGTACCAACAATTATTAACGAAACACGGTTTTGCTTGCAGCATGAGTCGTAAAGGTAATTGCTGGGACAATGCTGTTATGGAGCGTTTCTTTTTGAATTTAAAAATGGAGCGAGTATGGCGTCAAGAATACGCTAACCATAGAGAGGCCATGAATGATGTTGCGGACTATATTGTTGCCTTCTACAACAATGTCCGCTTGCATTTAACTTTGGGAAATTTGCCACCAAATCTTTATGAACAACAAATGGCAGAGAAAAAACTTATCTTGGTGCCCGAAATAACTTGACCGCTACAGTATTTGTTTTTGTGGTTGATCTATGGTCTGTAGGTCGGGCCACACCCGATCAACAGAAAGTTGAGAAAACGAAAAGGTCGAATCTGAACGATCATAAACACGCACAAATTTACATCAAAAACTTTCCAACCTTAGCCTTCAAAACAGCAATCAACACCGGATCCATAAACTCATACTCATCCGGAATATCCAAACAAATAATCCGCTTATTACTGAGATAGCGTCTAAATTTCTGCGACAACTTACTGCGATGCGTTTTCTCCATGACGAAGATGATGGTTGCCCAATCAATCTGCTCGGAAGAGAGTGGCGTGGTGGCATCGTTGCCTAATCCTGCGGAGTCAGTTTCTACATTAGGCCACGATGCAAATATTTGCTCTGCGGTTAGGCTGCGTAATCGGTTTTGTGTGCAGATAAAGAGCGCTCGTTTCATTTTTCTTTAGATCAAATTTTTGATACGGGTGATTGATGTCGTTATTTTGCTAAGCTTGTGTTTCGTAAAATTTTTTCTCTTGTGGGCAGTTATTTGGATTCGCGCAAAATTTTTAATTGATCGCTTAACCAGATCTTGCTTTCGATCGCCTGTGTGGAGCCACATTTAACCAAATAAGCTTTGCGGCTATAGCTACTCGCTGAAGCTGCCAGCTTGATGAAATCTTCGGTGGTCTTAAGCATACTTTTTCTTTCCAGATAATCGAGTTTTTTAGTCAAATGCGATTGTGCCTCTGTGCCTGAATACCAATGACCGTTGCGATTGAATTGACAACCTGAGTCAATTAGTTTTTTGAAGAGCGCACTAATTTCCGTTCGTGTAGATGCAGGAATTTGCGTCGCCTTAACGCTGCTTGTTGTGGCGATTAGGAATAGCGCGAGAAGAAGGTGAATTGGATACATGTTTGGATGATTCTGCTATATGCTTGGTTGACTAGATGTTAGCGAAAGACGTTAACACGTCGATGCTCAATAGGCAAGCAAGCTTCGCTATGATAGGTAATCTCTAATCTGTGTTAAATTTCTTCGTATTGTCTGTGTCGTTTGGTTTGCTTTGATGCGACGCGTAAGAAAGTGCATCGTAAAAAATGATGATGAAGTGAGGCTATGCTGTGTTCTCTAAAAAATTGCTGCACTATTTGCTAGGTGTTTATTGCGTTTTCGGCGCAATTAGTTCTGCTTGGGCCAGAGACCGATATGTGATTGATAGCACACACACCTATTCGGTGTTTGAATACCTGCATTGGGGTTTATCGCTGCAACAAGGCCGCTTTGATAAGAATTCTGGTTCGATAGAATTTGATGCGGATAAGCGAACAGGCAAAGTACAGTTGGTGATCGACGCGGCTTCTGTTAGTACTGGCAACAGTTTGTTCGACACTGCCATGCGCTCGGCGAGTTTCTTTGATGTGGATGCTTATCCGCAAATTAATTTTAAATCAGATAGTTTGGTCTTTGATGACGCGGGCAAGGTGATTGCGATTGAAGGCGATTTGAGTATCAAGAACATTAAAAAAAAAGTGCGGTTTGAATTGACGCATTTTCATTGCCGTTTTATGCCGCTGTATTTTAAAACTGCCTGCGGTGCCAATGGTTTTGCAAAAATTTTGCGCAGTGATTTTGAAATGGGGCGTTATGTGCCATTTGTCAGCGATGAAGTCACTTTGCGTTTTGCGATTGAGGCTATCAGGGAATAAACTGATCGCTTACTTCGATGTCTTTGCTTTTGATCTAGCAAGTACCAGATCGCTACATGCAAATTACATTGCTGAATTTTTGTGCAGAGACAAAATTAATGGAATTGACGTAGAGATTGATTGAGACGAATGCGTTGAATAATCTTGTCAAGATTGCCCGAGATGCTACCACCTTCGCAAATGAAGTCCCAAGCTAAGCTACTGTGATGTTGATTCACGCCTTTGTTGGAAAACGTATCCCATTCATTGCGACGTGAGCTTGACCAACTGCCATCTGCACGACCAAAAGCGAACAAACGTTTTTGATTGCCGTCGCAACGTAAGCCTTCATAACTGACGTTCTTTGCCCCAGCTTGGCTGCTAGAAACCAGTGTGAAACGCAGGCTGCCGTCGGCGACAATGCTAATCGATTTAGTATCAATGAAAAAAACTTGATTGGCATTGCTATAGAAGCGTAACAAATTTTCTGTCACAGGTGCTGCTGGCAAGCTTACTGGGCTATCAACCCATACTTTGGCAGCCTTATCCTCTTCGTCTTGTGCATGTCCGAGTGCCGGCAACAGCATGTACGCAGACAAGCCGCACAAACAGCACAAACGCAATACCTGTTGCAAGCTAAGCTGTGAGAGTTTGGTGTTTGTGCGCGAGTACATAATCAGCTTTCTGTTTTTGGTGAGTCGTTCGCCGTGCCTGGAGTCGCAGTTTCAGTGGTGATTTGAATTTCCATCTGCACTTCTATCTTGGTTTCAATTGCTGCTTCTACCGTCATTTGATTTGCCGCATCGGTTTTGTTATCTGGATGACGACGTTTCTGATGATAGGGCTTGCGCTGACTATCTTGACGATGAATGAAGCGAGATAGTTCTTGTAGCGCCATTTGATAAACGCCACGCTTAAATTCAATCACAGTATCTAGCGGTACCCAATAATCATGCCAACGCCAAGCGTCAAATTCTGGATGTGTACTGGCTCGTAAGTTCACATCACAATCACGACCTATCATGCGCAATAAAAACCAGATTTGTTTTTGACCACGATAGTGTCCACGAATTTCACGTTTAATGAAATGGTCGGGGACCTCGTAGCGCAACCAGTCACGGGTGCGACCTAAAACCTTGACATGCTCGGGGAGCAAGCCAGTCTCTTCTTCGAGTTCGCGGAACATGGCTTGTTCCGGCGATTCGCCGTATTTAATGCCGCCTTGTGGAAACTGCCAAGAATGCTCGCGCACCCGTTTGCCCCACCAGACTTCATTATTGGCGTTCAGCATAATAATGCCTACGTTAGGCCTGAAGCCTTCACGATCCAACATGGTATAACCCCAATTATTTCTTGGGAATTAATTAACACTCGATTAGGGTGGATTGCGCATTTGGTATTGAGCATTTTGCAAAATCCTTGCTCACAAAAAAAGCCCGCACGGAAATAAATCGGCGAGATTTTATGTGTCCCTAAACGAATTGTTAAGTATTCCCAAACGTGGTCAGGGCTCATTCATTATTTTGATGGGCGAAGTTTTTAAGCTTGAAAATCTGGAATCTTCTGAAAAATACCGATGAAAATCCGAGTTTGGGCGTAAAAAATGCAATTAAGCAGTCGAAACCATCATCAAAAATGCAAAGAGTGAGCGCATGAGCCAGCATATCCTTTAAAATTGAGTTGATTATAACCTAGGACTTCAACAAAAAAGTTCAAGTATTGTTGTTTCAGAAATCATGGCACTCATTACCTGAGTTATGCCGGAATTTTGCGGCACAATGCGGGCAACATTTTGATGTCATTCCAAACCTCCATTATTGAAAAGAAATTAGTCATGCGCGCAACACGTTTTTTCATTTCCACTTTAAAAGAAGCTCCAGCCGACGCCGAAATCGTCAGCCATAAATTAATGATGCGCGCCGGGATGATCAAACGTCTCGGCTCTGGTATTTATAACTACATGCCTATGGGCTTACGCATCATTCGTAAAGTTGAAAAAATTGTACGTGAAGAGATGGATCGCTCTGGTGCGATAGAAATGTTGATGCCGGTCGTGCAACCAGCCGAGTTATGGCAAGAAACCGGTCGCTGGCAAAAATACGGTGCGGAATTGATGCGCGTAAAAGATCGTCATGGTCGCGATTTCATTATCCAGCCGACTTCAGAAGAAGCGATTACCGACGTTGCGCGTCAAGAAATCAAATCTTATCGCCAGTTGCCGCTGAATTTTTACCATATTCAAACCAAGTTCCGCGACGAACGTCGCCCACGTTTTGGTCTGATGCGTGGTCGTGAATTCACGATGAAAGATGCCTACTCTTTTGATCGTGATTTGGATGGTTTGAAAAAGTCTTACCAAAATATGTATGACGCTTACGTCCGCATTTTTAACCGCTTCGGTTTGCAATTCCGTGCAGTGGCGGCGGACAACGGTGCGATTGGTGGTACAGGTTCGCATGAATTCCACGTGATCGCCGAAACAGGGGAAGACGCTTTAGTGTATTGCCCGACTTCAGATTACGCGGCGAATATGGAAGCTGCGGAGGCCTTATCTTTGTTCGATGCACGTCAGGCAGCAACACAAGCATTGACGAAAACAGCAACGCCAGGCAAAGCTAAGTGTGAAGACGTTGCCGAGCTCTTGAATATTCCTTTGCAAAACACAGTGAAGTCGATAGTGTTGACCGTCGAAACCGAAGAGAAAGACAAAGTCACTAAGCAAGTCTGGTTATTGCTGATACGCGGTGATCATGAATTAAATGAAATCAAAGCCAGCAAAGTTCCGGGCTTAGCAAACTACCGTTTCGCGACAGAAGAAGAAATCGTCGAACACTTTGGCACTAAGCCAGGTTATCTCGGGCCAGTAAATACGAAATTGCCGGTTAAAGTGGTGGCAGATCGTACTGTTGCGATGATGGGCGATTTTGTGTGCGGTGCGAACGAGGAAGATTTTCACTTCACGGGTGCGAACTGGGGTCGTGATTTGCCAGAACCACTGGTGGCTGATCTGCGCAATGTGGTTGCTGGCGATCCTTCACCTGACGGCAAAGGCGTATTAGCAATTCAACGCGGTATCGAAGTTGGTCACGTATTCCAACTCGGCACTAGCTATTCTGAATCCATGAAAGCGACTTTCCTCGATGAAAACGGCAAGCCGCAGTTATTGCAAATGGGCTGTTACGGTATTGGTATCACGCGTATTTTGGGCGCCGCGATTGAGCAAAACTTTGACGACAAGGGCATTATCTGGCCAACCGCGATTGCGCCGTTTGAAGTGGTGATTTGTCCTATGGGCATGGAGAAGAGTTCAGCAGTGAAAGAGCAAGCAGAGAAACTGTATGCCGAATTATTGGCCGCAGGCGTTGATGTTTTGTTAGATGACCGTGATTTGCGTCCGGGTTCAATGTTTGCTGATTGGGAGTTGATCGGTGTGCCACATCGCGTGGTGATCGGTGATCGTGGCTTGAAAGAAGGTAATTTGGAATACAAAGGACGCCGTGATGCGGAGGCTAGTAATGTCGCGGTGGCTGAGATGTTCAATTTCCTGACGACTAAATTGCAGACAAAGTAAATAGCGCATGAATTTGTTCAATGCAGTAATGACGCGAGTTTGTTTATTCAAGAAACAAACTCGCGTTTGTTTTTTTGTCTTGCTATTTGGCTTGTCGCAATGTGCTGTGGCGGGAAATCAGAAGGAAGAGGCAATCGCTGATTCTGTCCGATTGGCGCTCGCCAAACTGGTGGCAGATCCACGCCCACCTAAGCCAACTTTTGAAAAAATTGAAGACCGCATCAAATACCTGCATTGGCTAGGTGAAATGTCCGATAGGTTGAAACGGCGTATGCCAGACAAGCAAACGCGTATCGAATTTCTCGAAACGGTTTGGTATGAGTCTAAGCGGGCGGGTTTGGACACTGGCTTAGTATTGGGATTGATGCAGGTCGAATCTGGTTTTAAAAAATACGCAGTATCGATTGTCGGTGCGCGTGGCTATATGCAAGTGATGCCGTTTTGGTCACGTGTGATAGGTGATGGCGATCCTAAAAAACTTTTCCAGATGCAAACCAATTTGCGTTATGGCTGCTCGATTCTACGTATGTATATCGATATGGAGGGCGGCAATTTATATTTGGCATTAGGTCGTTATAACGGCAGTCGTGGTCGTGCAGAATATCCGAATGCGGTTTTAGCGAATTGGAAAAAATGGGAATTTAACGAGTAGCATAGGCACATGCTGGCTTAGCACGAGCATATCGTTTAAGCCCGACTTTGAAGATGAACTTAAAAAGGATGTCGCGATGAAGAAGATCTATTTGGCTGCTTGCATTGTATTAAGTACTTTGAGCACACAGGCGTGGTCGTTCCAGACAATTTTTATTGTTCGTCACGGCGAGAAGGTCGATGAAAGTCGCGATCCCTTGCTGAGTGCGCAAGGAAAGAACCGTGCGATGAATTTGGCGAACATATTGCGTGATGCCGATGTGAAGCGCATTTATGTAACTGAATTTCAGCGCACTCAAATGACCGCTGCGCCCTTGGCCGAGGCGCGTCAATTAAGTTTGACGCCTTATGCAGCAAAAGAATCGAGAAGCTTAGCTAATCAACTCAGCGCGACTGACAGCAATGCACTGGTGGTTGGTCATTCCAATACCTTGATCGATATTTTGCAAGGCTTAGGTGTGCATACCGCAAAAAACGTCGCGGACGACGAATACGATCGATTAATTGTTGTTCATCTCAATAAAAATGCTGCGCCTACTTATACTGTGTTGCGTTATTAGCCGAGATTAGCCGAAACTAGCTGAGTGGATCAGCATCTATTGGCGACTGATTAATATCGAAAATACGGTGAAGTGTCGAAAAACGGTGTGTAAATCGCGATGATGACTAAGCTATGCAATATCAAGCTCACCCAGATGATCAGCGTGAATAGCGCTTTTTGGGTTTTATGCCTGAAAATCTGACGTGCACATAAGGCACCAACAGCGCCACCAAGGATGGTCCAAAGATGTAGAATGGTTTCTGCAATTCTTGATTGATGACGTCGCGCCGCCACTTTGTCCCATGTAAAAAGTGCAAAACAAATCAGGTTCACTAGCAAGTAATAAAAAACAGCGTACATCCAAATCCCATCAGGTTACCAACTTCAGTGCGGACGAAGAGCACTAAAGAATACGTATGCTGATAGCTTATCGTGAATAGAAATAAAATGATCGATTTTGCTTGAGATTTTTGCGCTAAGTGTTTGAATCCGTTTTCAATTCTTATTGATTGCTTAGTTATTTTCACTTATTTTTACTTTTTTGTTGATGTCGCTCGCGATGTAAACCAAGTTTCTTTGACCAATCGCGCTGTTTGCTGACGTGGTTTTCCAGATAAAATCCCCGCAAAATTTGGGAAAACCGCGCAGATGTTGTATCCTGTAGGATTGAAACAACGGCGTTAAGCCCATTATGCAAGAGCACTCTAGTAAGGTCAGACCATCTGACCTTAAACCACATAGGTCATTATTTGAACGATTGACCGCCTTAATTTCTCCTGAACCCGAAAACCGCGAAGAGCTGTTAGAAGTTCTGCACGACGCGCAAGAACGTAATTTGATCGATGCCGATGCCTTGGCAATGATTGAAGGGGTTTTCCAAGTCTCCGATTTATCTGCCCGTGACATCATGGTGCCGCGTTCGCAAATGGACGTGGTCGATGTGTCCAAGCCAATTGCTGAATGGATGCCAGAAGTGCTGGAAACTGCACATTCCCGCTTCCCAGCCGTCGATGGTGATCGTGACAAAGTTGTTGGTATTTTGCTGGCAAAAGATCTGCTGCGTTATTACGCGGAAGAGAGTTTTGACGTACACAAGATGCTGCGCCCGGTTGTTTATATTCCCGAATCAAAACGTCTTAATATTTTATTGCGTGATTTCCGTGCTAATCGTAATCATATGGCGATGGTGGTCGATGAATATGGTGCGGTCGCTGGCTTGATTACGATTGAAGACGTATTGGAACAAATCGTCGGTGATATCGAAGATGAATATGATTTCGATGAAGAGGAAGATAACATCATCGTGTTGGAAAATCAGGGCAACGGTAAACGTTGGCGAGTAAAAGGTTTGACTGAAATCGAACAATTTAACGAAGTCATTGGTACCGAATTGACTGATGCTGATGCCGATACTGTGGGTGGCTTTATTACGAATCACTTACAACGTGTGCCACACAAAGCCGATGAGTTCAGTATTGGTCAATTGCATTTTGAAGTTTTGCGTGCGGATGCGCGTCAGGTTCAAATTGTATTGGTTGAAAAGCGCAGTGCTAACTATAGTTCGGAAGATTAAGCTGGCATGTTGGCTGTGAATTCTTGGTTGCAAAAACTCTCAGTGCCACGGGCCAGTCTCGTGGCATTGCTATTAGGGGCGATGAATGTTTTATCATTCGCGCCTTTTTTCATTTGGCCTATTCAATTAATCAGCGCTGCTGTGATGATATCGATGTTGATATCGCATCCTGAGTGGAATAAGAAGCAGGCGGCGGTGCTGGGGTGGAGTTATGGCTTCGGCAGCTTTGTGATTGGTGTCTGTTGGTTAGTGGTCGCCATGTCGCGCTACGGTGGTATGCCACTCGCTTTGAGTATCATCGCGCTATCGCTCTTGGCCGCCTTTATGGCGATTTTTCCTGCATTCTGTTTTGTTCTGGTGCAATTTCTGCGTAAAAAATGGAAGGCTAGCGATGCGCTCAGCGTATTGCTGCTATTCCCTGTTGCCTGGGCCGCGACAGAATTTTTACGTGGACATCTGTTTACCGGTTTTCCTTGGTTGTCGGTCGGCTATGCGCACAATGTCAGTCCGCTGGCGGGCTATGCACCGGTATTGGGAGTCTATGGCTTAGCTGGCGTCGCAATGCTGGTGGCTGCGTGCATCGCGCTGTTGATCATGCATCAATCTGCGCGCATCCATGCCAGCCTGAGTTTGCTATTGCTTGTGGGTAGTGGCTTGGCTTTGCAGCAAATTAATTGGACTGAGGCCAAAGGCAAGCCGATTAGCGTACGTTTGGCGCAAGGGAATATCGATCAGGGTGTGAAATTCGATGCTAGTTTTCTGGAAGAGACTTTAGCAATGTACGCCGATTTAATGACGGCACAAGCAGCCGATTTGATCGCGGTACCGGAGACTGCTTTGCCGATATTGGTGACCAGCTTACCACCGACATATCTGCCACGATTACAAGATTTTGCCCAGCGAACGAATAGTCGTTTGATGATCGGTGTGGTCAGTGACGACGGCAATGATCAGTATTCGAATAGCGTGATTGGTTTAGGTGCGGAGCCTTACCGATACGATAAACACCATCTGGTGCCTTTTGGCGAATACGTTCCATTTGGCTTCCGTTGGTTCGTCGATATGATGCATATTCCACTTGGTGAGTATCAAAATCCTGGCGTGTTGCAAGCACCGATGGCGGTGAAAGATCAATGGGTAATGCCGAATATTTGTTATGAAGATTTGTTTGGGGAAGAGATCGCTCAACAATTGCGTGCGCAGTCGGCCACACAACAAGGTGCAGCCAATATTTTATTGAATGTCTCGAATCTTGCCTGGTATGGTGATTCGACAGCGATCCCTCAGCACTTACAAATTTCCCAAATGCGTAGTCTGGAAACTGGGCGTCCTATGTTGCGATCAACTAATACTGGCGCCACCGCCATCATTGATGCACGCGGTCAGGTCGTCGCGCGTTTGGATACACTGACACGTGGCACCTTAGCGGGCGAAGTGCAGGGCATGCGCGGTTTGACGCCGTATATTCGTTTTGGAAATTGGCTGTGGGTGCTACTAGCGGGATTGGCTTTGCTTGGCGCTTACTTCTTCGGTCAACGCCAAGCGGTGAAGGCAACAACTTAATATTGTTTTGCTGGTACGCTGGTCGCTTCGATATCGGCCAGACATTCAAGACCACGTGCGGTGATCACGTTTTTACCGCTGGCGGCATCAACTTCAATATGCGCTTTTTTCCCTAAGAAAGTCGCGACAGGACCACTCAAAATGAAGTCTGGATTCGCCGCAATCGCGCGCAATCCATCGATACATTGCTTGATAAATAAGACTTGCTTGCCAGAGTCGGTTAATTCAAAACTACCATCACGCTTATGCGCAATTAATTTGATGCCGACTAAGCGCTTGGAGTTGCGTGAAATGCAGGCACTTGGGCGAGCGCCTCTAGGTAATTTGGTAATTTGTTCCAGTGCATCATATTCGTCGATGCTGAGATTTTGATTCATTGTGATTTTCTTATGAAGAACTGTTTCGCAGGCGATAGTTTAACTCAGATCTTCTATTAGGATTTGTGATGATGGCAGATGCTTTTTTTTAAGACCATTTTGTTCTTCGCTTACTAATACTCAACCTCCGGCTTTGCCGGAGGTAATTTAGTTCAATTGTTACACTGCGTCGTCCACCTTACTTTGACATATTCACTAGCGGATAAAACGCATCAATTTCAGATTTATTGGTGCTGCTATCTTGGGGCATGTATTGCGTGCCACCCCATACGATATTGGGATACTTAGTTATTTGCATAAATTGCATGGAGATATGCGGGTAGGTGACTATTTTGGCCGCCTCGTGCACGGGCAGCCATTTAATCTCTCCAATGATTGGCGGCGCTTCGGGTGTTCCACTGATTATCTTGGTCGAATAAATAAGTCGTGTTGAAATCACACGGCTTTGTCCATCTTTGAGCGTAAAGACGCCTCTCAGCACTGGAGGGGAAATTTTCACTCCGTAAGATCCAGCCACTTGTTCTAAGCCTTGCTTTATGGTCAGTTGCTCGTCCTGATACCAGCCTGGTGTGACCCAGCGATCTGAATCTTTGATGCGAACGAGCATCAACTCGCTCTTGTCATTAAAAATTAAGAGTCGATGAAAGGTGGAAATATTGGCTGTTTGTTGGGCAAAGAGCGGTGACGAAACCAATAAAATAAATAGTAGAAATGTTTTTTTAATAGCAGCTTTAATGTCGCGAATGCGGTGTAATAACAAGAAGATCGACAGGAAAAATTTATTCATTTTCATTCCGGGGTTGAGATGGCAAATTGGGTTTATCGCAAATGCTAGGCAGTGACAAAAGTGAGGGAAAACATGTCACAGCATCAAATAGATGGTCGTACTATCATGCGGACGAGAGATAAAGTGAGGTAGTTGTAGCAGACATCAAATGAGCTTTCATTCGTTAATAATGAAAGTGAACTATAGCCAAAGTCGGTGTTGATTCCATCCTGAAATGATATTTCCGGCTTCCTGTTTTATATATTCGGAGTGTAGCTGGAGGTGTTCGGGGAAATTTATTCCTATTTCTAAAAAACTTTACTGACCTTTATAGCGAGTTAAACCCACAGCCTGTGATTATGTGCACTACGACGCGAACACATCAATGTGAGTGCCTGTTTTGCGTGAGTCCTACATATCTAGCCTAGTTCTTTTGGCGTATCCCTAGCCTGATCAGCCTAGTTCCTTGCCTACTTCAGGCGAATTTAACATTTTGTGAAACTCCCCTAAGCTGACAGTACTGAAAAATGTTAAGGGAGCAAATAATGACTACGCAGGTAAATAGTTCAGGAAAAGCTAATTCGGTGCTGGGTGCCAGTACGCTGGCTTTCACCATCTGTTTCACAATTTGGATGATGTTTGGTGTGATCGGCATTCCGATTAAAAAGACCTTGGGGTTGAACGAAACGCAGTTTGGCTTGTTGACCGCGATGCCGGTGTTAACTGGTTCATTGATCCGTGTTCCACTTGGAATTTGGACGGACCGTTTCGGTGGGCGTATCGTTTTATTCCTGTTAATGATTAGCACCGTGATTCCGATTTATCTGATCAGCTATGCGACTGCTTATTGGCACTTTCTGGTGCTGGGTTTGTTCGTCGGTTTGGCTGGTGGTTCTTTCTCTGTCGGCACACCGTATGTTGCGCGCTGGTTTAAAAAAGACCGTCAGGGCTTAGCGATGGGTATCTTTGGTGCTGGTAACTCGGGTGCTGCAGTGAATAAATTTATTGCGCCAGCGATTATTGCTTCAGCTGGTTGGGTGATGGTCCCGAAAGTATATGCCGTGATGATGTTGGCTGCAGCACTGATTTTCTGGGCGTTTTCATCTACCGATCCTAGTCACAATGTAAAATCCACCGCGAGTTTTGGTGAGCAATTGAAGATGCTCAAAGATCCTAAAGTTTGGCGCTATTGTCAGTATTATTCCGTGGTGTTCGGTGGCTATGTTGGCCTGAGTTTGTGGATGGTGAAATATTATGTGACCGAATACGATTTTGATATGAAGGACGCTGCATTATTGGCTGCTTGTTTCTCTTTGCCAGGTGGTGTGTTGCGTGCTTTCGGCGGTTGGTTGTCTGATAAATACGGTGCGTATAAAGTCACTTGGTGGGTTATGTGGGTATGTTGGGTGTCGTTCTTCTTGTTGTCTTATCCTCAGACTGAATTCACGATCAAAACAGTGACAGGGCCACAGGCATTTAACATCGCATTGACGCCTATCATTTTTACTAGTTTATTATTTGTTGTCGGTATCGCGATGGCGGTCGGTAAAGCATCCGTGTTCAAATTTATCTCAGATGAATACACCCACAATATCGGTGCGGTATCAGGCGTCGTTGGTCTGGCTGGTGGTCTTGGTGGGTTTGTATTGCCAATCATGTTTGGTGCGATGGTTGATTTGACTGGTGTGCGTAGTTCTTGCTTCATGCTCTTGTACGGCACCGTGTGCGTGTCTTTGGTGTGGATGCACTTCCAATTCCGTAAAGAGATTATGCAATCCGCGCAGACGGCCTTAAATACTACAAATACCGCTCATGCCTGACATACTGAGTGTTGAAATATTGCGTAGCTCGAAAGATTGACTTCGTCGCGTCGTATCTAAAACGATTCAGTTAGTTGGTGAAAATAGAAATGCTCCCAGAGTTGAATAAAACTCTTGGAGCATTTTTATTTGTGTGATCACCTGGAAAGATTAATCTAAAGCCCAAATTAAATGCGCATCTAAATGTAGACGGGCATAAGCGGCGAGTGCTTCGATTTGTGCAGTGTCGGCAGCAATCGCCGAATCTAACGCCATTTTTCGGGTGTTGAGTGCTTCTGTAATCCCCACTTCGCCAAGCCGATACGCGGTTTGCATTAGATTGGCTTGTTGTAAACTTTGCTGCTTTAGATTTTCCAGTGTCTTCCAAGTTGAGTAAGTACGTTGACTATCGGTAATTGCTTGTCTTGCCATCAGCTTTACCTTGGTTTGCACTTGCTGTAATTTCTCATTAGCGATTTGCGTCTTTGTCAGTGCTGCGCTTCGTTCACTGCTACGAGCTGCACCTGGAAATGGCATAGAAATACTAAAGCCGACGACACGCTCTTGGCCATCACGTTCACGACTTGAACGTATGCCGAAGCTTGGATCTGGCATTTTATCCTGATCGATACGCGCTGCTTGTAGACCGACGTATTCAGCCTCGGTTTGTGCCAATTCTAATTCGTGATTGTCTTCCAAAATTTTTTCTAGCCAGTGCTCGGTGCTTTTTGCATCTTGTGCATGCATATTGACCGGTTGTGGCAAACTACTTGCGCTTGGTAGCGGTAAGTCGGGGTAGTTCGCTTGCAATACTTGGGTCGCCAATTCCAATCTTTGCGCTGCTTGCTGTACTAGCGCACGCACACGTTGCAATTCGGTTTCGGCAAACAATTGTTCGAACTTTGCAGCGTCACCTGCCTTCACACGTTTTGCCGCGATGACGCTGAGTTGTTCTGCGATCTCAAGTTGTTGGTGTAATTGTCTTTGTGTGAAATCTTCCCGTATGACTTCAAACCAATCTTTCAGTAAAGCGCGGCTGGTCTCATGCCATTGATCGGCATAACTCGCTTTTGCTATCTCAATCCCTTTATCGCCGATGGCGCGATCTTTATCCGCTTTGCCAAACCAACGTACAGGGCGTTCTAGTGCGAATTCTTGCTCACGAAAACGCTCACCTAGCTGGTCGGTGCGACGACTGATACCGACTTTGGCGGTCCATTCATAATGTCCAGCTTCTAGACGAGATTTTTGATTTCCTGCTAGATTGATTCCCATACTGCCAGCACGAAGTTGCGGCACCTTTTCAAAACTCTTTCTGACCATGGCGTCAGGCGGCAAAATGGATAGTGGATCGTCATTTGCTAGAACGGGCAGAGCCAGCAGTCCAGTCGCGACCAAGCACACACGAGCCACTGATTTTACTTTTATCTTAAACATCAAAATCTCCCGAAACTATTGACTGGCGTGACCCAATAGGCGACATCGCTATTCTTAATTTTTTCACCGAGTGCTGTGACTAATTGCATTAATTGTGTTTGTTCGCCAACTACCATGATGAGTTTGCGCTTGCTACGGCCTTGCACTTTTTCAATCGCAGTAAGGAGCGCCGCACCTTGCCCCATACCTTGTGCATCGACAATCGAAAAGCCGCTAGCCCATTGCGGATTGAGTAAAAGAAAATCACAGATTTCTTCAGTAAGACTGAGCGGAATCGCTAGAGTCAACATACTGTCCATATTATGATGTGTAGAAGTATTAGTCATGCTGATCACCTGCAGTTGATTCTGTGTTGGCATTGGTATTCGCTTGCACTGGTTCTGACGGCGCAATACCAAAGCGTTTAAATAAAATAGGCAACAAGATGAGTGTCAAACTCGTTGCCGATAACAAGCCACCGATGACAACAATCGCGAGTGGTCGTTGAATTTCTGAACCTGGTCCGGTTGCGAGTAATAAAGGAATTAAGCCGAATGCGGTGATGCTGGCAGTCATCATGACAGGGCGGAAGCGGCGTAAAGCACCTTCTGATACCACCTCATCAATCGGTACACCACGCGCGACTAATTGGTTGAAATAGGTAATCATCACCAAGCCATTCAAGACCGCAATACCCATGAGTGCGATAAAGCCGACCGATGCCGGTACTGATAAATATTCGCCGGTCACTGCCAATGCAATCACGCCACCTAACATCGCGAATGGAATGTTCACAAACACCAAGACGGATTGACGGACGGTACCGAGTGTGGCGAATAGTAAGAAGAAAATCAAAGACAGAGCAATCGGTACAACCACACCAAGACGCGCTGCCGCACGTTGCTGATTTTCAAATTGACCACCCCAAGAAAGGCGATATCCTTCCGGCAATTTGATCTGCGCAGCGACTTTGGCTTTGGCTTCATCAACAAAGCCAACCAAATCACGACCACGCACGTTGGCACGTATTACCACCACGCGTGAAGAATTCTCGCGTTCAATTTTGACTGGCCCATCAACCATTTTCAATTCGGCAACTTGACTTAAGGCGACCGAAGTACCATCTGCGATGGGTAAGCGAATTTGTTGAAATAGATCGGCCGACATCTGCAAATACGAGCTACCGCGCAGTAATAAAGGAATGCGACGACCATCTTCAATCACGATGCCAGATTGGCGTCCTTCAACCATGGTGCGTAAATCGTGCTGAATCTGGTCAACGCTTAAACCAAGCCGTCCAGCGGCATCTTGGTTGATATCGACCTGTAAATATTGCACGCCACTGTTTTTGATCGTTAGAACATCTTCGCTGCCTTGTATGCCTTCCACTGTTTTAACGACGCTGTCAGCAAGTTTCGCTAGTGTCTGGTTATTGCTGCCATAAATCTTAATCGCTAGATCGCCACGCACACCAGATAACATTTCTGAGGTGCGCATTTCGATAGGCTGTGTGAAGCTAAAATTAACGCCAGGGAATTCCGCCGTGACGGCGCGTAATTGATCGATTAAGGCTTCTTTGCTCTTACTCTTCCATTCATCATGCGGTTTCAACACCAAGAAAGTATCGGTCTCATTCAGACCCATTGGATCAAGACCTAATTCATCAGAACCAACGCGAGCGATCACATTCAGCACATCTGGCACGGTTTCCAAGATGCGCTTTTGAATTGCCATGTCTAATTTTGTGGATTCATCCAAATTCACCGAAGGGAGCTTTTCAATCTGCATAATGATGTCGCCTTCATCCAAACTCGGCATAAAAGACTTGCCGATGAAAGGGAATAGGGCGGCGGTGACGATTAAAGCGACCACCGATGCTAGCATCACTTTTTTTGCGTTTTGCAGCGCTTGTGTTAGCAATCTTTTATACACTGCCTCTAGCTTACGCACTAACCATGGCGGTTCATGATGTGCTTGTCCCATCATGAATGAGGCTAATACAGGGATCACTGTGAGCGATAAAATTAAAGATGCAGCGATCGCAAAAGTAATGGTCATCGCCACAGGTGCAAACAATTTTCCTTCTAAACCTTGTAGCGATAATAGCGGTAAGAATACGATCATGATGACCACCATACCAGCGGTTACTGGCACAGCGACCTCGCGTACGGCACGATAAATAATATGTAGTTTAGAAAAATTGGGGCGCTCTTTATCAGCGCTATGTGCCTCAATGTTTTCGACCACGACCACAGCGGCGTCTACCAACATACCAATGGCTATGGCGAGACCACCCAATGACATTAAGTTGGCGCTCAATCCAAATTGTCGCATCAATAAAAAGGTGCCGAGCGCGGCGAGTGGCAGGATGCACGCAACCACTAAGGCGGAACGCACATTCCCCAAAAATAGATAAAGCAAAATCACTACTAAGATCGTCGCTTCCGCTAATGCTTTGGTGACGGTATTCACTGCGCGTTCGACCAAATTACCACGATCATAAAAGGGCTTGATAGTCGTACCTTGTGGCAGCGTTTTTTCTATGAGTTTGAGACGGTGGTTAACCTGTTCAACTACCTTTTGTGCATTGGCGCCACGCATTCCCAAAATCAAACCTTGAACCGCTTCACTTTTGCCATCTTTGGTAACACTGCCGTAACGAGTTAATTGACCTATCGTCACCGTGGCGACATCACCAATTCTTACCGCAACACCACCGCGTTGATCTATCGTAATCGCACGTACATCATCGATACTGCGAATGCTTCCGTCGCTGCGTACCAGCAAGGATTCTTCGCCGCTATTCAAACGACCTGCACCATCATTGCGATTATTACTTTCGAGCGCATCTTGTAATTGTTGTAGAGATACCTTGCGCGCCGCTAAGGCAACTGGATTGGGAATGACTTCGAAGCTTTTGACTAGGCCGCCTAATGTATTGACATCGGCAACACCTGCGATATTACGTAGCTGTGGGCGTATCGTCCAATCTAGTAAAGTGCGCTTTTCCATTAAAGACAGGGGGCCTTCGATGGTGAACATGAAGATTTCACCAAGCGGTGTCGTAATTGGTGCCAGACCGCCACTGACCGAAGCTGGTAAATCTTTCAACACACCATTTAAGCGCTCATTGACTTGCTGGCGCGCCCAATAGACGTCGGTACCATCTTCAAAATCCAAAGTAATATCGGCCAGCGCATATTTGGATTGCGAGCGCAAAATCACTTGGTGTGGAATGCCGAGTAGTTCTTGTTCTATCGGGGCGACGATACGGGTTTCAACTTCTTCTGGCGTCATGCCAGGCGCCTTCATGATGAGTTTTACTTGCGTACTCGATACATCAGGAAAGGCATCAATCGGCAGATTATGAAAAGCTTGAAAGCCAGCTGCGATCAAGACCACTGTCACGACGAGAACCAATAGTCGTTGAGCTAAAGAAAAGGCGATAAGGCGCGCTAACATTATTTCTTCTCACTTGCTGAAGCTGCATTCTGATTGCCACCCTTGTTCGCTGCTTTGGTGGCCGGAGCAGGGGCTGGCGTCGGTGCAGGTGCTTCCTCACCTTCTGCACCTAATCCCAACCATGCACCTTTGAGTACGACTAAACCTTGCGTGGCGATTTGTGGATTGCTGCCGAAATTGCCGGTCAGCCAAATCTTATCGGGGGAGCCTGAAACGATTTTGACTTCGAGTGCCTCAAAACCGTGATTGTTTTTTACGAACACATATTGTTGATTGCCGCTACGTACCAAGGCATTTGCTGGCACACCATAACTGTTTTTGACGACTTGATGGCCAATATGGCTAGCTTCGACAAATTGGTTCAAGCGCAAGCATGAGGCTTGTTTCGCCTGATTAACTTCTTGCGCACGAATAATAATGCTTTGATTGCCCGCATCAATTTGCGGTGAAATCGCCATGACTTTAGCGTTGCCGCAGTCTTTGATTTGCAACATGTCACCGATACGAATTTGTGCTGCCTGAATTTTTGAGGCTTGGAATTCTATCCAAAATGGCGCATCGCCACTGAGTTTAGCGATCGGCATACCTGCTTCGATTCGTTGTCCAAGCTGAGCCTGCAAATCCAGCACTGTCCCTTTCGATTTGGCATAAATCGCGGTAGTCGTTACTAAACTTCGGGTTTTGAGCAATTGCTTTAAGGCCTTATCACTTAGGCCTGCCGCCTTCAAACTCTGCCGACGCTCGCTTGCTGCAACTTCCGTTTGCATCGCTTGCGCGCGGCTTTCTTGTAGTCGGCTCTGTGACACAATGCCTTCTTTAAATAAGTTCTCATCGCGATTGACTTTGTCTTGTGCCAATTGCGCTTGCGTGGCTAATTGCAAATATTCTCTTTGCATTTCCATCAATTGTTGGCTAAAGATAGTCGCAATCGGCGTTCCTGCTTTGACTTCTTGCAAAGGATTGACGTGAATCGTTTGAATTACACCGCTCACAACAGCGCTCAGTAACTGTGTTGCGGAAGTCGCGGCGACAACCGTGCCTGATAATCGCAAACCTTTGTCAGCGAGGTTCGCATTTGCGGCTAAGCCACCGTTCGAGGCGGGTATTGCCGCTTCAATGCGAATTCCTGAGCGAGTGATTTGCTGCTGACTGATATGAATCTGAGAATTTGTTTGTGCACCACTGTTGGGCACAACACTGAAGAAACCAAGTGCACTAAGGAGTAGAAGCTTGCTAAATTGTTTTTCTTGATGAATTAAAGTAAGCATAATAGTCTCATTGAGGAAAGGATGAGGCCATTCTAGTTGTGGGTTCTTAAGAACTCCTTAACATGTCAGGCTTACTATGCGTGAATAATCACATTTGTTGTAGTTTGTTGTAGATCGTTAAAATTAAAGTCTGTCCTTATTGGCAAAAAAATACCGAGGAAAAAGATGCGTATATTGTTGGTAGAAGATGATCCCCAACTAGGGCGCGCCACTCAGCTGGGATTGGATCAATCTGGCTATGCGGTCGATTGGGTGCAATCAGCAGAAGATGCAGAAATCTCGATCAAACTACATCACTATCAATGCTTGCTTCTTGATCTAGGATTGCCGCGACAGGATGGGATGTCTTTGCTAAAAAAATTACGTGCCTCAGGATTTGATGAATCAATTTTGATTTTGACCGCCAGAGATCAAGTGCCTGATCGCATCATGGGTCTAGATAGTGGTGCGGATGATTTCATTGTTAAACCCTATGACTTGGATGAACTAGCTGCCAGAATCCGCTCAGTCCGGCGTCGTTTGGCAGGTCGTAGTCGTGAAGTATTGAGCCATCGAGGTGTGGAAATTGATACCGCCGCCAGACAAGTCAAATTGCATGGTGATTCGATTAGCTTGACGACGCGCGAGTTCAATATTCTGCAGATTTTATTTGAACAAATCGGACAAATTATTAGCAAAGATCAGCTGGAGCAAGCACTGTATAGCTGGGGTGATGAAATCGAAAGTAATACCATACAAGTGCATATCCATCATTTGCGCAAGAAGCTGGGTAAAGAATTGATTCGCACCTTGCATGCGGTGGGTTATGTGATTGATAAAGAATAAATTGCGACAGCGAGTAAAGCAAATATGGAATTGCGAAAGATTGAACTAAAGAATTTAGCGATGAAAGAAGGCGAAGGCTGGTCACTGCGTCGCTCAATTTTAGCGATTGTCTTGGCGATCACTGTGTCGATCTGGGGCTTTAGTGGCATCGTGGTGTATATCGAAGCTGATCAAGAAAGCCAAGAATTGTTCGATCAATCGCTGGCTGAAACTGCGCATCTACTGCTGACTTTGGCGGATCATGAAGCCGAGGAACGTTTGGCTTCGACGGCTGACACTTTGACTGAGTCCAATGTCGAAAAACACAGCCAGTATTTGTTATTGCAAATTTGGGATACACAAAAACGCCTGCTGTATCGAAATAATGCAGCGCCAGAAACACCACTCACCACCGATACGACTAGCGGCTTTGGTTGGACGCAATTGAACGGACAACCGTGGCGTACTTACTCGATCTGGAATGCCCCGCATCGTTTGCAAATTCAAATTGCCGAACCTATCAGTCACCGTAAAGATATCAGCGGACGATTCGCTTATAAATTGTTACTCTTTGCGGTCTTGGTGTTGCCGCTGATGGCGGGTGCAATCTGGTGGATGATCAATCGTTTGTTCCGCGCTTTACAACATTCTGCCGACCAAGTCAGTCAACGTACACCAAATGATTTAGAAAAAGTCGATCTGGCTGGCGCGCCGGTGGAATTGCACTCATTGCTGACTGCCTTAAATCATTTGTTTGAACGTGTTAGTCATGCGATGGAGCAGGAACAGCGATTTACTGCCAATGCCTCGCATGAATTGCGGACGCCACTGGCAGCGATTAAAGCGAATTTGCAAGTGATCCAACGCGCTCGTAATGATCAGGAACGCGACGAGGCCGCTGCGGGTTTGCTGATTAGTGTGGATAGGGCGACGCGTTTAGTCGGACAGCTCATGACTTTATCGAAACTCGATCCGCAAGACGCGCGTGATCCCGCATTACAGACTTATGATTTGCAGCAGTTCTTGGCGAAACAAGTGGCGGAATTTACCAGTATCGCGGAAAAAAAACAGTTACACCTACTAAGCGACTTACAAGCCGCATCCTGTTTGATGAATCCAGATACTTTGGCCATCATGCTTCGTAATTTAATCGATAATGCCGTGCGTTACACACCAGCTGGTGGTCAAATTGAACTTGCTTGCGGTAGTGTCGATGGGCGTGCTTTTTTGCGTGTGAGTGATAGTGGACCTGGTATTCCAGCTGAGATGCGAGAAAAGGTGTTTGAACGCTTCTTCCGTTTGCCAAGTGCCAGTGCTTCTGGTAGTGGTTTAGGACTATCGATCGTGAAAAGTATTGTGCGTAGTCATGATGCCCAATTAGAACTCGGTGAAGCGGCGGGACAGGGCTTGATCGTGACCGTTTGGTTAGCGTCTTAGTATCCAAAATTAATATTTTAATCTTCGTAAAAATGCCGACGTTTGTTGTTAATCTGGGTAATCGCATCTTTGCGTGGAACTATGATGATACATTCCGAATCAATATGTATTCATAATGCTTTCAACACGATTTTCTTACGTCGATATCTATTTTAGGAATATGCTATGCCTCAATCTCGCATCAAAATCACCAGCGCACTGATCGCCATCGCATTTAGTAGCGGCGCAAGCTTTGCTAACGCGCAGAACTTAAATCCCGAACAAAAACAACTACGCGCCATTTATCAAGAATTGGTCGAAATTAATACCACCAATTCGGTTGGTAGCTGCACCGCGGCATCGAAAGCGATGGCGAAGCATTTGAAAAAGGCTGGCTATAGCGATGCTGATATGCACATCGTCGTGCCGCCCGATGCGCCCAAAAAAGGCAATCTCATCGCTAGATTGAAAGCGACGTCTAGCGATAAAGCCAATGGTAAAAAACCATTACTGATGTTGGCACACATTGATGTGGTAGAAGCAAAGCGTGAAGATTGGATACGCGATCCGTTTAAATTGATCGAAGAGGATGGTTTTTTCTACGCGCGCGGTGCCTCGGATGACAAAGCAATGGCGGCGATCTTCGTTGCCAATATGATGCGCTATAAAAAAGAAAAATTGACGACCAACCGCGACTTGATTTTGGCGCTCACCTGCGATGAAGAATTGGTGCCCGCCAAACACAATGGTGTTGAATACTTACTCAAACATCATCGTGATTTGATCGACGCCGAACTCGCTTTGAATGAAGGTGGTAGCGGCAGTTTAGATAAAAATGGCAAGCCGGTACGACATGGTATCCAAGCGGGTGAAAAAATATTCCAAAGTTTTAGTTTGGAAGTGACGAATACTGGTGGACATAGTTCGGTGCCACGTAAAGACAATGCGATTTATCAATTATCCGATGGCTTATCGCGTCTGGGCAAGTTTGATTTTCCGTTCCGCCTGACGCCAACCACGCGAGGCTTTTTTGACACCATGGCGACTTTGGAAAGTGGGCAGCTCGCAGCGGATATGAAAGCGATCTTGCGTGAACCAGTCGATACCGAAGCCTTAGCCCGTTTAAGTGCGAGCACGCCATTTTATAACGCTAGTCTGCGTACGACTTGTGTCGCCACGATGGTGAATGCTGGACATGCGAGCAATGCCTTGCCACAACGCGCACAGGCGAATGTGAATTGCCGTATCTTGCCGGGTGAAACGGTAGAACAGACCCAAGCAACAATACAAACGGTATTGGCCGACGGTGCCATAAAGATTACGCCGGTTGGTGTCGCTACCGCCTCACCAGCACAACCATTACATCCCGAATTGATGAAGGCAGTGACCGATCTCACCAATCAAATGTGGCCGGGTATTCCGGTGGTGCCGACGATGTCACCAGGCGGGACTGATGGTCGTTTTTTGAATAATGCAGGTATCTGGACGTATGGTGTTAGTGGGATGTTTCATTATCCGGAAGGCTCTAACGCGCATGGTTTGAATGAACGCTTACCAGTGAAATCCTTGTATGAAGGTCAGCAATTTTTGTACGCTTTGGCGAAACGCCTAAGTCAGTAAAACTAGCTTGATGTCACTGCATGAAGCGCCTTGTCGTGTGTACGCAAGGCGCTTTTTTTAATTCGATTGCGGCAGATGAATCGTGAAACAAGTTAGTTGATTGTCAGAAGATGCCGTGATTTGCCCACGATGACCATCAATAATCGCTTTGACAATCGCCAAGCCCAAACCTGAACCTTCACCATCAGCATGTTGACGTGCATGATCGGCGCGGTAAAAACGTTCAAAGATGCGGCTCAGATGATGCGCAGGAATTGTGGTACCGGGATTGCAGATTTTGATTTCCAAACATGCGGACTGTTGTTGCAGATGTATCCCTATGTTTGCGCCTTCAGGTGTGTAGCGCAAGGCATTCGATAAAATGTTGCTGAGTGCTCGACGTAACATTAACCGATCACCTTGTATCAATACTCCTGCATCATTTGATTGATCAATTTGCAGATCAAAGTGGATTTTTCTTTCATCCGCGAGTGCCTCGTAAAATTCAAATAAATCTTTGAGTTCACGCACCACATCGACTTGTTCAACATTCACTAAGCTCAAGCCATTTTCTGCTTTCGCAAGGAATAACATATCTGCGATCATGCGCGCCAAACGGCTGTATTCCTCGGCATTCGATTCTAAAATTTCACGATAACTTTGTGCATCGCGGGCTTGCGATAAGGACACTTGGGTTTGCGTCATTAAGTTGCTGATTGGTGTACGTAGTTCATGCGCGAGATCAGAAGAAAAATCCGATAAACGTTGAAAGGCTTCTTCCAGTCTTGCTAGCATTTGATTCAAGCTGTGCGCCAAATCCGCCAACTCTGGTGGCACGGCTTCGATTGATAGACGTTGATTCAATTTACTCGCAGTGACTTTAGCAGCACGCTCTCGCATGATGCGTAATGGACGCAAGCCACGACTCGCAGCGAACCAGGCTAATACGCCAGTCAACAAAGCGGCAACAAAGACGAACAGCCATAAAGTCTTGCGAAAACTCGCCATGAATTCTTGATGGTGCGCGATATCCGTCGCGATCGCCACAGTGATGGGCGCATATCGCTGATCTTTGGTATTAAATACACTCACTAGACCACGATAATGATCACCTTTCGCTTCCCAAGAAAACAGGGTAGAACGACTTTGTGTTCTTGCCTGTTGTAAGTATTGCGCTGGAAACTCCACCACATCAGAAGCCAAAATCACCTTGTTTTGGTTATCTAAGATCGTGATTGCCAAATCATGATGACCAACCAAAGCATCACCGAGCTGATCCGCCAAATTACGCACGTCTTGCTCGCTATTCACACGTTCAATAATGTGCTGCGCGAGCTCCAATTTACCACTCAAGGCATGATGATCTTGCTCTTTAAAATGCTCGTCAATCGACGCACCAATCAGCCAGCCCAAGCTAAGCAAGACCACACAAGACAAGCTGGTGAAGAAGAGTGTTAAACGTGCGGTGAGCGAGAGTTGCGAGAGGCTAGGCATCAGACTTCTTTCACTTCAAGCACATAACCCATGCCGCGTAGTGTATGAATTAACTTGGGTTCAAAGTGGTCATCGATTTTGCTACGTAGGCGACGCATGGCGACTTCAATCACGTTGGTGTCGCTATCAAAATTCATGTCCCATACTTGTGAGGCGATCAGTGAGCGCGTTAAGACTTCGCCTTGGCGACGCATGAAGAGTTCAAGTAGTGAGAATTCTTTTGCGGTTAGTTCGATACGTTGTCCGTTGCGTGTCACGCGATGTTTGAGGAGATCTAATTCAAGATCGGCGACCCGCAAACTGGTTGATTCGATTTGATTTTTGCCTCGGCGCAGTAAAGTTCTGACGCGTGCGACCAATTCAGAAAAGGCAAATGGCTTGACCAAATAGTCGTCGGCACCGAGTTCTAGACCTTTGACGCGATCTTCGACTTGATCTTTTGCAGTTAAAAACAAAACAGGTGTTTGCAGACCTTGACGACGTAGCGCTTCTAAGACCTGCCAACCATTGAGCTCGGGTAGCATCACATCGAGAATTAGCAAATCGTATTCTCCTGATTTTGCCAAATGCAATCCATCTAGACCATTGCGTGCAAGATCGACGCTAAAGCCGAATTCGGTTAAACCTTGTTTCAGGTAATCACCTGTTTTTTGTTCATCTTCGACGATCAGAATTTTCATTCAAGGTTTAGCTTTTTGGTGAAATTGCGATGGGAGGAAACGGTCGTAGTTGGCTGTGACTAGCCAATTTTTACCAATTTTACCCGCGAAATTCCAACTTACTCCACCAAATTCCACTAAAACCCCATTTACACCGATTCATTCCACCAAGATTACAGATTTGTAATCTGCCAGTCAGCTAGCTGTAGTGATGTGAAAGCGATAATAGCGGCTATTTTTCGTATTGCACGGTATTGACACTAGTAAGGAGTGTGTTTTGAAGTCTCTTTTTACCCTGATTGCATTGTTGCTTAGTCTGCAGATAGCCGGAACGGCGAACGCGCATGGCAATGATGACCATGAACATGCCGCGCCTGCGGCACCGACGATGCAAGTAGCGCCGCGCGCCAGTGCTCAAACGGAAGACTTCGAATTAGTCGCGGTGTTGCAAGGCCGTTCGCTGATTATTTATCTTGACCGATTTGCTGATAATAGCTTGGTCGCTGATGCGCAGATTGAAGTGGAAAGCGGCAGTGTCTTGAAAGCCATCGCCAAGCAAACTGCGCCGGGTGTGTATGTGATCGAATTGAGTAAAGGCGTGATGGAAAAAGTCGGGAAATATCCTTTATCGATTTCGGTCCAGGCCGGTGAATTAGGTGATGTCATGACCGCGAGTTTAGAAATTCCCGATCTCAGCGAAGAAGCGCACGATCATCCTGAAGAGGGCAAACCATGGTGGTGGATCGCCTTGGGCGGTTTGGTCATCATCATTTTAATCGTGAGTGGCACCATCTTACTGAAGCGTCGTCAGCGCCGTTCTGCTTGGGGAGCTTAAGTCATGAAATTATTTACCATGTTCAAATCAACGATGAAATTTTCTGCTGTCATTCTTCCCCTTGTGTTAGTTGCCCAATTCAATCTGGCAAAAGCGCACGGCGACGAAGATCATAGTAAAAAACCAGCTAAACCCGCGACCAAATCTAGCGCAGCGGCAAACGCAAAACCAAGCATCTTAGATGCCACTGCCGCCCAGCGTTTATCCGACGGGAGTTTATTTGTTCCCAAAATCGTACAAAGACAATTAGCATTGCGCACGCTATTGACTGAGCAAGCTGAGTTGCCAAATACCATAGAACTGAATGGCAAAATCATGGCGGATCCAAATGCAGGCGGACGGGTGCAGGCGAGCCAGGCTGGGCGTCTTGAGGCCGGCCCATCTGGTTTGCCTAGTTTGGGACAGCGCGTGACTAAGGGACAAGTATTGGCCTATTTACGCCCTGTGATGACGAGTCTAGATCGTGGCAATAGCCAATCGATTCTGGCAGATATCGACTCCCAATTATCGATTGCTGAACGTAAGGTGCATCGCTTTGAACAACTATCCGATGCTTTACCAAAAGCCACGGTGGAGGCGGCGCGTTTTGATTACGAAGCCTTGAAGAAACGTAAGGCCGCAGTCGAGGCTAGTCTCTCCAAAAGTGAAGCTTTAATTGCGCCTGTATCGGGCATTATCAGTGTTGCCAACGCGGTCACGGGGCAAGTGTTTGATGCGAAAGAAACGCTGTTTGAAATCATTGATCCGAATCGCTTGATGGTGGAAGCTTTGGCCTATGATCCCATTCTGACCACCGATATCGCCAATGCGACTGCAACTTGGAATTCATCGCAAGCATCCGCATCAAATAATCTTACGCCTAGTTTATCGCTGAGCTTTGTCGGTGGCGGGCAGCAAATGCGTGAACAAGCGATTCCTTTATTATTTCGTGTGTCGGGTAGATCGACTGCGGTCGCAGTTGGGCAGGCGATCAAAGTCATTATTCAAACCAAACGTCTGACGACGGGATACGCTGTGCCGAATTCTTCGGTGATCAAATTGACTGGCGGCGAATCAGTCGTCTGGGTACATACCGAAGCGGAACGTTTTGTACAGCGTAAAGTAGTGGCGCATAGTCTGGATGGCGAACGGATTTCTATCGTCTCTGGTTTGAAAGAAGATGAACGTGTCGTGACCTCTGGTGCTAGTTTATTAGCGCAAGTGAAGTAAAGAAGGCAGCCCATGTTCCAATTCATTATTAATACCAGCTTACGCCAAAGGCTGATCGTTCTCGCTGCGTCTATCTTGCTGATCGTGTACGGTTTGATCAGCATGCGACAGATGCCCGTCGATGTCTTTCCCGATTTGAATAAACCCACCGTCACTTTGATGACCGAAGCCGGAGGCATGGCGCCGGAAGAAGTTGAGCAATTGGTCAGCTTTCCTTTAGAGTCCACCATGAACGGAATGCCCGGCGTGACGCGCGTGCGTTCGGTGTCAGGCGTGGGCTTGTCGATTATCTATGTGGAGTTCGATTGGGGTACGGATATCTACCGCAATCGTCAACAGATTGCAGAACGTCTAAGCCTAGTGCGTGAACAGTTACCGGCTGGAGTCACGCCGCAGATGGGCCCAATTTCTTCCATCATGGGCGAGATCTTATTGATCGCTTTACCGATTAGTGCGGATGCGAACACTGCGACTAGCACCTCGGCAATGCAGGTGCGTGAGTACGCCGATTGGGTGATGCGTCCGCGTTTGTTAAATATCCCCGGTGTGGCGCAAGTCACGCCGATTGGCGGTGAAGTTCGTCAGTATCGGGTTGAAATCAAGCCTGCGCAGTTACAATCTTTGGGCATAGAACTCGACAAAGTCGAAGCCGCGCTCAAAGACTTCGGTGCGAATACCAGCGGCGGTTTCGCCGAAGCGAATGGGCGTGAATATTTGATTCGACAAATCGGTCGCACCAGTCGCATCGAAGACTTGCAAAACGTCGTGGTCGCGATGAAACAAGGGCAAGCGATTTTGCTGAAACAAGTCGCAAACGTCACGATTGCACCCGCGTTTAAACGCGGCGATGGTGGGTATAAAGGTAAACCTGCTGTAATTTTGTCAGTACAAAAACAACCGACCGCCGATAGCGTCAAGCTCACACGTGAAGTTGAAAGAGCGATTGCGGAGCTGAGTAAAAATCTGCCGCAAGGCGTAGAGCAGCCGCAATTCTTGTTCCGCCAAGCGGATTTTATTAAGAATTCCTTGGATAACGTGAATGATGCCTTACGTGATGGCGCCATCATGGTCGCGATCTTATTGTTCTTATTCTTACTGAATATCCGCACAACAATTATTTCACTAGTCGCGATTCCTTTGTCTTTGTTGGCGACGATATTGGTCTTCCGCTATCTGGATTTGTCGATCAATACGATGACACTTGGCGGTCTGGCAATCGCGATTGGTGAGTTAGTCGATGATGCGGTCGTGGATGTGGAAAATGTCTTGCGACGTCTCAAAGAAAATAGTTTGTTAGCCAATCCTTTGCCAAGTTTGCAGGTGATCGCGCATGCTTCTGGTGAAGTTCGTAGTGGGATTGTGTATGCGACGGTGATTGTGGTCTTGGTCTTCGTTCCTTTATTCGCCTTGCCCGGCATTGAAGGTAGTTTGTTCACGCCGCTCGGCATTGCGTATGTCGTCTCCATCCTCGCGAGTATGGCGGTAGCGATGACGGTCACCCCCGTTCTCTGCTACTTCTTGTTGCCAAAGATGAAGCAACTTGCCCATGGCGATAGTGCGCTCGTGGTGTGGTTGAAGAAGTGGGACACACGACTCTTAAACTGGTCGTTTCAACATGTGCGTAGCTTGTTCGCTGTTGCCATCGGCGCAGTGATTTTGGCTGCGGTTGCTGTGCCATTTTTTCCGCGTGCTTTTCTGCCAGCATTTAATGAAGGTACCTTGACGGTCAATCTGGTACTTAATCCGGGTACATCTTTGGAAGAATCCAATCGCCTAGGCAGCTTGGCAGAGCAATTAATGTTGGCCGTGCCGGAAGTCACGCAAGTTGGTCGTCGTACTGGTCGTGCGGAATTGGATGAACATGCCGAAGGTGTGCATTACAGCGAGATGGATGTGGATTTGAAGAAATCAACACGCAGTCGTGAAGAGATTATTCACGACATTCGTGAACGTCTGAAAGTCTTGCCCGCGAATAGTAATGTTGGTCAACCGATCTCACATCGCCTAGATCACTTGTTGTCTGGTGTGCGTGCGCAAATTGCTTTGAAGGTGGTTGGTGATGATCTCGATACTTTGCGCAATATCGCCAATGATTTGCGTGAGCGTTTAGGTCGCGTGCCGGGGATCACTGATTTGCAAATTGAAAAACAAGTCTTGATTCCGCAGATTAAAATTCATGTGGATTATGAACAAGCTGCACGCTATGGCATCGCGCCAGGCGTTTTATTGCGCAGCTTGCAACAACAAATTGAAGGCGAAAAAATTACGCAGATCATCGAAGGAAATCGCCGCTTCGACATGTTATTGCGCCTGCCTGAAAATGGTCGTGACCTACAAGCCTTGCAACAATTACTGATAGAAACGCCACGAGGTCACATACCTTTATCGCAATTGGCTAAGGTCGAAGAAAGCGACGGCCCGAATCAAATCAATCGTGAAAATTCACGTCGTCGTATCGTCTTGTCGGCAAATACCGATGGTCGCGATATGACACAAGTGATACAAGATATACGTGAAGAACTAGCGGCAAAGGCTTTACCGGTTGGTTATTCGACTTCGCTCGAAGGACAATTTCAGGCACAAGAAAAAGCCTCGAATCTGATCGCCTTGTTGTCTTTGGTGTCTTTGTCTTTGATGTTCTTAGTGCTGTACAGTCGCTATCGTTCGATTGCCTTGACCATGATGATTATGGGGAATATTCCATTGGCATTAGTCGGCGCGGTGCTTGCCTTGTGGTTAGCAGGACAGACCTTATCGGTCGCGGCTTTGGTCGGCTTCATTACTCTAGCGGGTATCTCAACCCGCAATGGTATTTTGAAAATTAGTCACTATATTAATTTATGTGCGTTTGAAGGCGAAAAATTTGGCAAAGAGATGATTATTCGTGGTTCACTAGAGCGTTTAACGCCAGTCTTAATGACAGCCTTAGTTGCTGCGTTTGCTTTATTGCCACTATTAGTTTCGGCTGACGCACCAGGTAAAGAAATTTTGCATCCGGTCGCCGTGGTGATTTTTGGTGGACTGATTAGCTCAACTTTGCTCGACACCGTGTTAACGCCGCTGATGTTCTGGCGTTGGGGGGAAAAGCCTTTATTGAATTTGTTAGCGGCTAAGCAAAATGATGATCAGCAAGAAGTATTTTGATTTTTAATTGAAATCGTCATTCGGTATATTTTTTTAAAAAGGAAATAATATGAAACTCTCAAAGTTTGTTTTTACAGCATTAGCAAGTGTTGCAATCAGTGCCGCCAGCATTGGTGGCGCGTATGCGCATGATGATAAATATTTTGATTCGATCAAATCGCCCAACGGTGGTCAAACCCGTATGGCGGGCGTGTATCATTTTGAACTGGTGTTAGCGCCGGACAGTAAAACCGCGAAAGAAAATCCGGTAACCGTGTATGTGACTGATCATGCCAATAAAGGTATTGCGACGAAAGGTGCAACAGCGACTTTGACTTTGGTACAGGGCGCGAAAAAATCGACTGTTGAATTGGTGCCAGAAGGCGAGAATCGTTTTGTTGGTAAAGCGACTTATGCATCGAATGCCAATTTAAAAGGTGCGTTAACTGTGACGATGGCGGGTAAACCAGCAGAGCAAGCGCGTTTTACGCCATTTGCGATGGTGAAAAAAGCCAGTACAAAGCCAGCAGATAAGGGAAACACTAAGGAAGCAGAACATGCGCACGAACACAAGCATTAGTATGGACGCAGGTAAAAACATCAGTATTTTCAGCAAGCGCATTTTTGCGGCATTTCTGCTGATGTCTGCAGGCTTGGGTTTGCCGAATTTAGCAAATGCAAGTCTGGTTGACTTGAAGTGGGATGAGCACGGGCGCTTTCAGCATCGCGGTAAAATTAAAGCTGGTGGCATACTTGAGGTCTGCGGAAAATTGTCAGCAGGCTTAAAGATTGATTGGCAGTATCAAAGCGCGAAGCCTTTGGACTTCAATATTCATTTTCACGAAGGTAAGAAAGTGACTTTGCCAGTGAAATATCTGGCACGTGATACCGCCGCTGAGCAATTTGAGGCCAAGCAAAGTCAAGACTATTGCTGGATGTGGTCGAATAAAAGTAAAGAAGCCATTAGCGTCGATCTGAGTTTAAGTCAGGTTCAGAAGTAAGCGAATTGCGAGCGAAAATACGGTACAAATACGGAGCCAACTAGGTTCTACAAGTCAGTAGAAAAAAAGCGTAAAAAATAAGGGATAATATTCCGACATTTTTTACGCTTTTTTATTTTGGGATCGAGGCTCTATGACGCATATCCGGCATCTGTTAATTTTTCTTAACCTGAATTTGCTTGTCTTGGTCAGTCTAGAAAATGCACTTGCGCAAGCCCAGGTGCAGTCGCGGGTGCAAGAACAAACACAGAAATCGTCGTCTGCACAGCATAAAAACATGTATCCGCATGCGATGGAAGCGATCGGGAGTGTGCGTGAAATCTATGATGGAAAATTATCGCCTGCGATAGCGGTCAATACTTTCCGTAATATTGATCGTTTGTTCCCTAGTAATCGTATCGTTAAGTCTGTAAAACCTAAAGCTTTGCCTGTGGCTGCAAAACAGCTCAGTCAGTTGTATTTTAACGATAGAGGTCAGAAGATCTCATTAGACCAGTATTTGGAATGGAACCAAGTTGCCGGATTACTGATACTCAAAGATGGACAGATCCAACTAGAGAAATATCGTTATGGAAACTCAGCGCAGACACGCTGGATGTCAATGTCGATCGCCAAATCGATTACTTCAACTTTAATTGGCGCGGCCATTAAACAAGGCAAGATCCGCCATATAGATGACCCGGTGATCAAGTACATTCCTGAGCTTAAAGAGAGTGCTTATCAACAGGTCACCGTGCGTGATGTCTTGACCATGAGTTCAGGCCTGCGTTGGAATGAAGCTTATACGGATCCGCGATCTGATCGGCGTAAGCTATTAGAAGCACAAATCGCTCAAGTGCCGGGATCTGCGATGCGCGTGATGGCAAGTTTGTCACAAGCATCTGTGCCGGGTAGTCGGTTTAATTACAGCACCGGCGAAACGCAAATCGCTGCCCAGTTATTGTGTAATGCAATTGGCATGCCGCTGTCGGCGTATTTGCAGGAGCGTATATGGTCAAAATATGGGATGGAAGCAGATGCTACTTGGTGGCTAGATTCGCCAAATGGTGTGGAAATTGGTGGCAGTGGCTTTAGTGCTACTTTGCGTGATTATGGTCGCTTTGGCTTGTTTATGTTGGGCGGTGGTTTGGCGGCGAAAGAACTCATTTTACCAACTGCCTGGACTTATGAAGCCGGAACGCCCAAGCGCCTGCGTCAGGGCGATTTTATTCCATATGGCTATTTGTGGTGGCCAGTCAATAGTCAGCAGGGATTTCAAGATGGTGCTTATACCGCAGTTGGGATTCATGGTCAGTATTTGTACTTGAATCCGCGCAATAATTTGGTGATCGTGGTCTGGGGCGCGCAGGTCAAACCAACAGGCTCGGCGGTTGTGGATGATCAAGCGTTTTTTGCTGCAGTCAGCGCGCAGCTTGCAGAAAACAAATTGACCAAATGATGGAGAGATTTCTGCTGAAGAGTTTTAATTGGCGTGCAAGTGACTAAGACAAGTCCATGTACACGCCATTCCTCGCCAAATTAATGGAAGTAACTTTTGTTATTCCCGCCATCTAAGTTTGCACGTTTCTTTTCTATGTCAGCGAGTAGGCGTTTAGCATGTGCTTGCTGCGCTGGTGCTGCATCTCGAATGACTTCTTCCAATAATAAACAAGCACCTTCTGTGTCTGCCATCTCGAGATAAGCCTGTGCTAGTTGTAATCTAACTTCATGCGCGCCCGCTACATTGACGGGATCTGCAACTGTATTGACACTGGTATTGACGCCGATGCTAGCACTATTATTCGTTAAAACGGTTTCCTTCGTGGCGGCAAATGTCGTGATCGACGATGCTGCTAAGTTTGTTGCTGCTGTAGTAGATAAAGCAGATAAACGCGTATGCACCGCAGGCTCGCTGTGCACTGTTGATAATGCTGTTTGCTCTGTGTTGGCCGACGTTTGAATGGCGACAGGTGGCGTCACTCTATTTGGTCTGCTGACAGAATCAGGTGCAAGATTCGCGCTTGATAATATTGCAGCAGATTTGGTCGCCGCGGATGGAGTCGAAAACAAGAAATCAGCGATACCCATTTCTCTGAGTTGTTGGATTTGACGTGGGCGGTCTTCACGCTGTGCTAGTTCCAATAAGCTTTCTAATTGTTGAAAAATATTCAGATCAAAACCTTCACGCGGACTCATCCTTGAATTGTTTAACAAGCGTTCGAGATAAATCACGATCTCATCTTTTGGCCAGAATTCAATAATTTTGCTGACGACATGCGGATACTCGCTTAACTGTTTTTTTGTTGCATTGTCAGAGTTCTGCCAAGGCAGCAATTTAATATTAAAGAATTTTTTCAATTCCTTGCTAATCGATTCAAAGCCAGATTGATCTTTATTTTGGCGAGAGCTATCGAGAGCCTGTAGCCAAGGTTTTGGCGAATTTGGTTTCGTTGCCGCTGCTAATGCTTCTTCATAGCGAGGATCACCAGGTTTATACACATTGAGCCAGGCGTCGAAAAAGCCGCGAATATCAGAAAACTCATCATTATTGGGGCCATTTGTTCCATGGCTGCCGGTGTTTGGATTCAAGGTTCTTCTAAAACCACTATGACTTCCTTGTTGTGTGTTAGCCGCATCAATATCCGTGGTGTGAAAAGACGACACACTACCAATTGTACTCAGTTGTGATGTGTCGATAAATGATAATGAAAACAAAGAATCTTGAAAATTTTTGATGGATGTCGTTAACGCGTCGATACCATCTTGGAACTTATGTTGCACATGCAAGCGCCAGAAAGAAAAGAGGGAAACTAGCATCATGAGCACTAAGAAACCAATCAGACATTGCGTCCAAAATACTTTTTGAGATTGTGCTTCGAGGTACTCAATTTTTTCTTTATTGATACGTGCGTTTTCTGCCAACAGTTTAGTGAGCTCTTGTTGCAATTGCACTTGATGTTCAATGTTGGGATCAGTGGCAATTTCTTTTTCAATGATTGGTAGCGGTCGCGTTTCTTGTGCCGTTGCCTGGCCGCCTATCACCATACTGAATAACAAACCCAAGATAAAATTGACAAAGCAAAATCGCAGTTTGTTGGAAGATATTTGAGAAGTCGCCATAGCACACCAGTTCTTAAAATAATTGGAATGAATTTTAAGTTAGATTGTTTGATAAATCCGATCAAGCTCAGATAAACCGCGATTATTTAAAGAAGTTTGCATAAATCACACACTATCGCTTTTACTTCTGTTGAAGCACAGAAACAAGCATGCTTTATGGCAACGCTTATTGCTACTATTGCTGTTGTGAGTGGATTGGCAGTTATTAGAATTTGAAACGAAAACGGGAGTAGTCGAATGATTTATCAAGGGTGTTGCCATTGTGGCGCGATACAGTTTGAAGTGGATGCACCAGATGAAGTCGAGGTAGAAGACTGCAATTGTTCAATCTGTCGTATGACAGGTTTTTTGCATTTGATTGTGCCACTGCGCGCATTTCGTTTGTTATCTGGTGCTGAGCAATTGACGACCTATCGCTTTAACACGCGTGTCGCCGAACACCAGTTTTGTCGCATCTGCGGAATCAAACCTTTCTATGTTGCACGTTCCAATCCCGATGGTATGGATGTGAATTTACGATGTTTAAAGACGCAGCCATCAAAAGTGCGTATTGTCGGTTTTGATGGGCAAAATTGGGAGCGGCATGGTGCCAGTCTCGCTGCAAAAAGTGTATAAATCCTTGTTTATTTGTTGATGGATAGGTCGCCAACGCATCACAAACAGGCAAGGGAGATTCCGGTTTAAAGCTCCAATAAAAGGTGAACCATGTTTAAAACGATACTCAGAGCAAGTGTGATTGGCAGTGCGATGTTTTTGTCCCCAACACCTGCTGTCGCAGCCGATACGATGATTTTACTCAAGCCCGATCGGGTGTTCGATGGCCAGCAAATGCAGCAAGATTGGGTCGTGCTGGTGAAGAATAATAAGATCCTGGAAGCTGGTCCGATGCGCTTTAAATTACCAGCAGATACCCGCGTAATTGAGCTCAAAGGATTAACTTTGTTGCCCGGTTTAATCGAGGGGCATTCTCACTTATTGCTGCATCCATACAATGAAGTCAGTTGGGATGACCAAGTTTTAAAGGAAAGCCGTGCCGAGCGTGTGGTGCGTGCGGTGAACCATGCGAAGGCGACATTAGCGGCTGGTTTTACGACCGTACGTGATCTTGGAACCGAGGGGGCAGAATACGACGACGTGGGCTTGAAGAAAGCCATAGAAAAAGGCGTGATCGCCGGGCCACGGATGATCATTGCCACCAAAGCCTTGGTAGCAAAGGGAGCGTATGGGCCGAAGAGCCAAAATCCCAATCTGGATTTACCACAAGGTGCCGCCGAAGTTTCTGGCCTTGAACAAATCTCGCAGGAAGTACGCAGCCAAATTGGTAAGGGCGCTGATCTGATCAAAGTTTATGCTGATTATCGGGCCGGACGGGATGGCGAGGCGGTGCCGATTTTTTCCGTAGCGGAGATGGCGGTAATGGCAGATATCGCGAACAGTGGCAAGCGTCAGTTAGTGGCGCATGCCTCGACACCAGCCGGCATGTTGCGCGCGATTGAGGCTGGCGCGTCTACCATAGAACATGGCGACAATGGCACGGCAGAAGTCTTTAAACGCATGAAAGAAAAAGGCGTGACTTTGTGTCCGACCTTGGCGGCAGGCGACGCCATTGAACAATATCGCGGCTGGAAAAAAGGGTTCGACCCTGAACCAGCGAGACTACTAGCAAAACGCCAAAGCTTTGCACTTGCGCTGAAATCTGGTGTGAATATGTGCATGGGTGGCGACGTCGGCGTGTATGCGCACGGTGACAACGCACGTGAGATGGAATTGATGGTGGACTATGGCATGGCAGCCATCGACGTCTTACGCTCAGCCACTTCGATTAATGCAAAAGCATTTGGTTATGCTGATAAAATCGGAAGCGTGCGTGGCGGTTTGTTAGCGGATTTGATCGCAGTCGAAGGCGATCCTAGTCAAGAAATCAAACGCGTACGTTTAGTAAAATTTGTGATGAAAGATGGGAAGGTCGTGACGAACTAAACGACTTGATCGACGTAATCGACTCAAATGACTGCGCCATGCACGTATTGCTGGCGCAGTGTATGGATTCTCGCTTCAACGGACGGCAAATTTATTGCGCAATAAGATCGATTTGGGGTGGTCGGGAACGAGGTCGATTAATTGGCTAATTTCACTTTTCGCGCCTGTCATGTTTCCGGTTTTTAGATACGCCTCTGCGAGATATCTATGGATGTCGGCGAAACCTATCGCCATTTTTCTGGCTCTCTCCAGATATTTGATTGCGCTTGTATATTCTTGATTTTTGACTGCTTGTATTCCCAAACCTAACCAATAATGTGGATTTTCCGCATTGCTAGCTTCTATTCTTTGAGTGAAAGTTGCGGCTTCGGTAAGACGATTTTGTGATTGCAAAAGTTTTTGCATATTGCGCATCACGATGACATCATTTTTATTGATGTTCAAGGCATGGGTAATTATCTCTTCGGCCTGATGATATAAACCCGTTTGCAGATATAGTTCCGCCAAGTTGCTATAGGCAAGTGAATTATTCGGCGCACGCAAGATAGCTGCTTTGAAATAGGCATAGGCCGCATTTTTCTGCTGTTTTGCCAGATATTCTGCGCCAATATTGTTATAGAAGCGCGATAAAATTTCCTCATCGCTTAACGCGCGTCCTCGGTGCAAAATCATCGTTTGCGGCTCAAAATCAACGATGAGATAGCCGCGATTTTCTCCTTCGCGTTCAAACCAGAAATCTTTTTGCATGATCATCGCATTCACATGCGAACTCAAAAAATCTAAATTACCACGACGATCGAATTGCACTGGTATGTCAACTTCTTGCATCACGATCGGCAGCTTAAGTGCACGGCCAATCGAATAGGCCAAAATGGTTAAAGAAATACAGTTACCACGTTTGTTTTCCCAAGTCGTTTTGGCCGTAGTAGTTTCTTTATAGTTATAGGCGAACGCGGCCGAGTCTTTGGTGTAAACCAAATCTAGTAAGTAGCGTGTTTTTGAAATGTTGGAAAGCGCTTGAATTTCTTCTCGCATTAATTGTTCTTTTAACGCATCACTTAATGCAAAAACCTCTTCTTTGGGGACGATAAGCACCGTCTCATCAGCTTGAAAATGTCCATCGTGCCAAGTGATTTGCTTGGGGGCGATTGTCATTTGGGGTGATTGCGACATTTCAGCAACTTGTGGCGTTGCACATGCACTAAGTCCTAGCACGATAACTGAAAGAATGATGCTGCGCATACGGCCTCCATTGATTTTTTCGCGATTTTTATTAATATTTTTCTTGGTACTTTACGCTTTTTTTATTCATATTTACAGTTAATTCCTGAGAAATAATAAGAGTTTTCTCGTGAATTTATGTATATTGTGCTTGCCCAAAGTTCCAATTCAAAAGAGACGGAATTTATTTTTAGTACGCCTTTGTTTATTCACGAGAGAAATTAATATGGCAAACCAAGAAGTCAAAAGCGATTTAGAAATCGCCCAGAGTGCACAACTTAAGCATATCAACGAGATTGCCAAAGTATTAGGCGTGGATGTTGATGACCTAGAACATTACGGCAAATACAAAGCGAAGTTGCCTTTGAGCTTGATCGATCCAGAAAAAATCAAAAAGAATAAATTGATCTTGGTCACAGCGATCACGCCTACACCACCGGGCGAAGGAAAGACCACTACTTCTATTGGCCTCACTGAAGGCCTCAATCGCATCGGTAAAAAGACCACCGTCGTGCTGCGTGAGCCTTCACTTGGACCTGTGTTTGGCATCAAAGGCGGAGCGGCAGGTGGTGGCTATTCACAGGTCGTGCCGATGGAAGATATCAACCTCCATTTCACTGGCGACTTTTCTGCGATTGAAAAAGCGAATAATTTATTGGCAGCTTTGATCGACAATAATATCTATTTCCAAAAAGAGAGCTTGGGCATCGATCCGCGCACGGTGAAATGGAAGCGCGTGATGGATATGAATGATCGATCCCTGCGCAGCATTATTACGGGTTTAGGCGGTCGTCCGGGTGGCAATCCACGTGAAGCTGGCTTTAATATCACCGCGGCATCCGAGATCATGGCGATTCTTTGTTTGGCAGAATCCTTTCAAGATTTAAAGACCAAGTTAGGTAATATTTACTTGGGCGACACTTACGACAATAAACCAATTTATTGCCGAGACCTGAAAGCACAAGGCGCGATGGCGGCTTTGTTAAAAGATGCGATTAAACCGAATTTAGTGCAAACCTTAGAGGGTAATCCAGCCATTATCCACGGCGGCCCATTCGCGAATATCGCGCAGGGAACCAACTCAGTATTGGCAACCAAACTAGGCTTGTCTTTATCGGATTACGTGGTCACAGAAGCGGGCTTTGGTGCGGATCTGGGTGCAGAAAAATTCCTCGATATCAAATGCGGCTACTCGGGTTTAAGTCCATCCGCAGTGGTGATCGTCGCCACCGTGCGTGCCTTGAAATATCACGGCGGACAAGATCTAAAAACCTTGACCACACCCAATCTCGATGCGCTCAAAGTCGGTTTTGCGAACCTCGAAAAACACTTAGAAAACATCGCCCAATTTGGTTTGCCAGCGGTGGTGTCGATTAACCGCTTCAGCAGCGATAGCGATGAAGAACTAGCATTCTTAAAAACGCGCTGCAAAGAACTAGGCGCGCGCGTTGCCTTATCCGAGGGCTGGGCACTAGGCGGAGAAGGCACCACACAACTCGCTCGCGCAGTCGTTGAGACAGTAGAAAGCTTCAACGGTCGCTATACCCCGCTCTACGATTGGAATAGCGACATCAAAACCAAGGTGGAAACCGTCGCGAAAAAAATCTACGGCGCAGGTTCCGTCGTATTCCAAGCTAAGGCCTTGGCGGATATTAAACACATAGAAGGTTTAGGCCTAGGTCATTTACCGATTTGTATCGCCAAGACACAAAAGTCTTTTTCGGATAACGAAGCATTGATAGGACGACCAAGCGGCTTTGAACTGACGGTACGTGAATTTGAAATCGCGGCAGGCGCGGGCTTCGTAGTGCCAATAACGGGCGCAATTATGCGCTTGCCGGGCTTGCCTGCTGTGCCTGCCGCACTGCATATTGATATTGATGATAATGGCGTGATTAGCGGTCTGTCCTGATTAGAAATAATCTGTTCAGTTAAACCTTGCACTAGGTATCGTCATTCCCGCGAATGCGGGAATCCAGTGGCGTAAAAGCACAAAGTCACTGGATTCCTGTTTCTGCCGGGATAAGGCCAAGAGGGATTTAATCTAGGCCAAACGCTATTTTTACGGCGTTCCATTTGAGTGGCTACGATGTCAGTCAAATTACACATTTAAATCGTTATATGAATCGTTACATAAATCGTTACATCTAAAATGTAAAATGAGATGTTTTTATGTATGAAAATTTCATTTATCAATGATTTAATAATCGTTACATGACTAGCCGCAGCTACCAATTTGCAGGACGTACATTCTATGAGGTCGATCGTATTGATCGGCATGGTGAATTTGGACGCTTTTGTGTTTGCAGTTTGCATGAATTGAATGCGGCGCTATTTGGTGGAACAGGCAATTGGTCAGACGGCGCAGATGCGCCCTCGCATGTGAATTACATTTCAGAAGAAACTGCACCACAAATAAAACTGTTGGCGCATTTTGGTCGCATGATAAGCAACACAGATATGCACGACGGTAATCTAGCTTTCTTACTCGATATGCGCTTGGCGCCAGCCTATGACATGCTGCCGATGATGTATGCGCCGCAGCGTGGGGCGGAATTGATTGAACGGAAATTGAATCCTGCTTTGCCTTTGCCAAATGAACGCGAAAGTTGGATGCGTGCTGCCAAGGCGGCTGTTGTATTCTTGCGTCGTGTTGAAGGTGATGAACGTATTAGTTCCGCGTTTCGGCAGATTGCTAAAGGGAATGCTGAATTGAGCGACCGTTTGGTGATTGGACAGGGTCGTTGAATTGAAACGGAAGTGTGATAAAAGTAGAGTAGGACTAATTCGCGACAACAATCGAATTAGTCTTCAATTGGTCTGAAATAACCCTTGATTGCGTCTAGATTTCTTACGCAGATTTGAACGTGATTTTTCTTTTCTATCCGCGCGCCATTGTAAATCGGACCACCTTCCCAGAATGCACCGCGAACTGTATCGTAGGACGCGAGTGAGGGTTTTCTTGGGTTTTTCTTAACCCAGTCTTCACTTTGAGTTTCGGTTCGAATCTGATGAACCATATTAATGACAGCACAATCGAGCTGTCTTTTCCAGAGTTCTTTCCCATCTCCATTTTTCGGAAGAAGGTCAATACTACCTCTATCTTCTAATAGTGCCTCATACCCATATTCTAAAAAACCAAGAGATGAGGCATCTAATAGATTAAAGCAAAGGCCGGGATCAATAATGGCACCAACAACTGCAACTTTATCTTTTTTCTTCTGCCATTTAAATTTTTCTTGTGCAAATTGATAGGCTCGTTGAGGACTATATTCCCAAAAATAAATCCCGTGACCTAGCCAATCATAGTCATTTTCACTTGGTTTAAGATGAGCTTTTCCTGCAAAAATTGCTTCTGCAGTTTTTACATCTGTGCCATGGAAGCAAAGAAGAAAGCTTGGCAACAGTTCATATCTTGAGCCGGTATTAATTTTCTACCCCGCGTACGCTTTTTTGAGTTTTCCGGTTGAAGTAGAGATGCCAGCATTAATGGTAATTCTACGCAAGCGATCATGATCTTTTTTTAATCCAGATACAACGCTGCGAAAAACCTCAAGCTCTGCGCTGGCAGAAGGTTTGCTTAAATATTTTCCTGAAATTGAAGAGCGAGGTGTGGTGCTTAGCTTAGACATAAATGACCTCATTAATTGATAGCTATGTGAGCGATTATAGCGCAAAACCGTGCATGAAATGCCGATCAAATTGTGTTGATTTTGATACCTACCTACAGATGGTAATATGATTTTACGTTTTATGTGTTTTGAATATGGAATCAGCTAACCTTGAGCTAGTTGAAACAAGTTTAGGTAAGACACGAAGTTGACTAATTTCTTAACGCGGCTCTTTGTTTAATTGCACGGTCGATTAGACTTATGATCGTTTCCGATGAGTGCACAAAATCAAGTGCGTTCATGAAACGCATTGGCCCAAGTTCAACGAAAAGATGCCCAAATACTTCATCTGCGAAACTACTAGAAATGACAGGAACTCCACTAAAGTCAATTTTTATTTTTTGACCTTCGCACATTTCAATTAAGTTAGCGATTTTAACTTTTACAGGGCGAGCTGCTAGTCTCGAACCAAATGAACGCGATTCTTGCGACATGACAAAATCTATCTTTTGTAAATTGTCTTGCTCATAGCGACTTTCAATAAAATCGAGGGGGCGATGTTTCTTTCCTCCGAATTTGAGTGCTTCTTGTAGTAAGCCAGGGTTTGAAAAGTCAATACGTGCATCAACCAAAGTTCCGTCAAAGGGTATTTTCTCGGATTTTAGAGAGAGTTCTTTTTTATATAAACTGAGCAACGCATTCCCAGAATGAATGTCAAATGTTCCATCGCATATACGTGAAATTTCATATGAACCGTAAAGACCATTACCTTGATTCGTACTAGTATTTCGCGTGACACCTTCTTTAATTGCTGCTTCAAGTGCTTCCATATCAGTTAGTAGTTCAGGTTTCGCAGATCGTAAACTCTTTGGAATTCCAATTCCAGCATCGCAGACTGTGAATTCAACACCACGTTTTGTTCTTTCAAAAACGGACATCTGCACTAATCCACCTATTTTAGAGTCAGCGTGATTTAACACATTATCTGTGATTTCGTTCAGTGCCCACTCGACTGCGGCAAAATCCGTTCGGCTTAAACCAGCGACAGATTTCAACATGCAATCAATCAAGCGATTTACACATTCATTTTGCTCTTCACTAGATTTGAAAGATAAAACCGGAACTTGTGTAGTGCTTAGTCTTTTTGATAGTTCAAATCTACGAGGTTCAATATAATGTGCCCAATTAGTATTAACAAATAAACGGCTAAGTTTTTCCGCTTCTGGCAAAATAATTGACACTTCAATTCTTGATTCTCTAAGTGACATTACATAACTACAAATTGGAAGCATTGCTCCGGAAAATGCCGCAGTGCAGCTAGTAAAATCGAGTATTAATTCTTGGTATTTAAGATCGTTTACTATTTTGTGAATTGAAGCCAGTACTTTTCGAAAATCTTTTATCCCAAGTGAACCTAAAAAAGCTATTTTATTCTCAGTGCGCTGTAACGCAAATTGTTGTGCGATAGTCATTTTTTCTCACTCGAATTGAAAGGGATGGGATTTTGCTAATGTAACAATATAGAAAATTGCGAACGAAAATTTGTACTTCATCTATTTCTTGATTTTTGTGTAGGTAAATTGCACTTGTGAATTATTATTTTTAGATTGTACCTTAGCATGAAAGTGTAAAAAATAATCTACAGGCAGTCGATAACTCCTCATCTTTCTAGTTCCAAAGAACTATCCCACCCTAGTGCCAATGCTTGCCCTCAGACACCGCTCTGAAGAATGGGCGACTCTGTCCCAACTCTCTAAAATTTGATCATGTCAAAGTGGAGTGAACATCAGGTTCACTTCATCTCAAACAACAAGGAGTGTGAGATGAGTCATTTTCTGGATAGATTGAAGTTCATGTCTAAGGTGAAATCCACCTATTCTGACGGACATGGTGCGGTGGTGGATGAGGATAGACAGTGGGAGAATGCGTATCGCAGCCGCTGGCAGCATGACAAGATCGTGCGTTCTACCCATGGTGTGAACTGTACCGGTTCTTGTTCGTGGAAGGTGTATGTCAAGAACGGTTTGATTACTTGGGAAACCCAACAAACCGATTACCCACGTACCCGTCCTGATTTGCCAAATCATGAGCCGCGTGGTTGCCCACGTGGTGCTTCGTATAGCTGGTATGTGTACTCTGCGCAGCGGGTGAAATACCCTATGATCCGCGGTCGCTTGATGGAAATGTGGCAAGAGGCGCGTAAGACCATGGGCCCGATTGCAGCATGGGAATCCATTAGCCAAGATCCAGTCAAAGCCAAGCGTTATAAATCGGTACGTGGCCTCGGTGGCTTTGTACGTGCTGATTGGGATACGGCACAAGAAATCATTGCTGCGGCGAATGCCTTCACAGTGAAAAAATTCGGTCCAGACCGCGTGATTGGTTTCTCACCAATTCCTGCGATGTCCATGGTGTCTTACGCTGCTGGTGCACGTTACCTGTCTTTGATCGGTGGCGCTTGTTTGTCTTTCTACGACTGGTACTGCGATTTGCCACCAGCCAGCCCGCAAGTATGGGGTGAACAGACTGACGTACCAGAATCTGCCGATTGGTATAACTCGACGTACCTGATGGTATGGGGCTCTAACGTACCGCAAACACGTACACCAGATGCCCACTTCTACACAGAAGTGCGTTACAAAGGTACGAAGACCGTTGCTGTCTCATCTGACTTCGGTGAGATGGTGAAATTTGGTGATATCTGGATGGCACCTAAGCAAGGTACGGATGCGGCTTTGGCGATGGCGATGGGTCATGTGATTCTCAAAGAATTCCATCTCGAAGGTAAATCTGATTATTTCCGTAGTTATGTTAAACAATATACCGACATGCCGATGTTGGTACGTTTGGTAGAGCGCAATGGCTGCTTCGTACCAGATCAAATGCTGCGCGCATCGCAATTGCCAGGCGGTTTGGATGAAGCCAATAATGGTGATTGGAAGACACTCGCGATTGATGAAAGCACAGGCGAGATCGTTTCTCCAAATGGCTCCATCGGTTATCGTTGGGGCGAAGGTAAAGTCAATGACGGCGAAAAAGTTGGTCGCTGGAATTTGGAACCAAAAGATGGCGGCTCAGGTCGTGAGATTGATCCACAATTGAGTTTGGTAGCGAAACATGACGAAGTGGTCAGCGTAGGCTTTAACTACTTCGGTGGTGCCGATGCCAACGATATGGTCTTGCGCAATGTGCCAGCGCGTAAAGTGCAATTGGCAGATGGCTCTGAGATTTTAGTCGCGACAGTATATGACCTCTCGATGGCCAACTACGGCGTGGATCAAGGTTTGGGTGGCGCGGTTGCGACATCGTATGATGACGACGTACCTTATACACCAGCATGGCAAGAAAAACACACGAGCGTGAAACGTGACTTGGTCATTCAAGTTGCCCGTGAATTTGCGCAGAATGCACACGATACACATGGTAAGAGCATGGTCATCGTTGGTGCGGCTTTGAATCACTGGTACCACAACGATATGATTTATCGCGGCATTATCAATATGTTGATGATGTGCGGTTGCGTAGGTCAATCTGGTGGCGGTTGGGCGCATTACGTTGGTCAAGAAAAACTGCGTCCACAATTCGGTTGGGCTCCACTCGCGTTTGCGTCTGATTGGACCCGTCCACCACGTCAAATGAATGGTACCAGCTTCTTCTATGCGCACACGAGCCAGTGGCGTCATGAGAAATTGCATATCGATGAAATCCTCGCGCCGACTGCGGATAAATCCAAAGTCAGTCACATGAGCATGATTGATATGAATGCCAAGTCGGAACGTCTCGGTTGGTTGCCATCGGCACCGCAGTTAGAAACCAATCCACTCGACGTCTGTGATGCAGCGGCAGCAGCAGGTTTGGAACCAGCAGAATATCTGAAACAAAGCTTGAAATCTGGCGCCGTGAATATGAGCTGCGATGATCCAGATAATCCTAAGAATTTCCCACGCAATATGTTTGTATGGCGTTCGAATATTCTCGGTAGCTCAGGTAAAGGTCATGAGTACTTCTTGAAGTATTTACTCGGCACACAAAATGCCTTGTTCGATGATCCAGATGAAGCGGTGAAGCCATCGGAAGTGAAGTTCCGTGAAGAAGCCGCCGAAGGAAAATTAGATTTATTGACCGTACTTGATTTCCGTATGAGTACGACTTGCTTGTACGGCGACATTGTGTTGCCAACTGCAACTTGGTATGAAAAAGACGATTTGAATACCTCTGATATGCATCCCTTCATTCACCCATTGAGTGAAGCTGTGCAGCCTTTGTGGGAAAGCAAAACCGACTGGGAAATCTACAAAGGTATCGCCAAGAAATTTACCGAAATCGGTGGCGAGTATCTGGGTACACGCAAAGACATCGTCTTGCAACCATTGATGCACGATACACCGGGTGAACTCGGTCAAGCCTTCGAGCCTAAAGACTGGAAAAAAGGCGAGTGCGATTTGGTCCCAGGTAAGACTGCACCTAGCTTTATTGTCGTAGAACGTAACTACAAAGAAATCTACAAAAAGTTCACATCGATTGGACCTTTGTTAGACAAGCTTGGTAACGGCGGTAAAGGTATTAACTGGAACACCGAACATGAAGTGCATGAAATCGGTGGCATTACCAAAGTGGTGACAGAAGAGGGCGTATCAAAAGGTCGCCCACGCCTGGAAACGGCGATTGATGCTTGCGAAATGATTTTGACATTTGCACCAGAAACCAATGGTCACGTCTCAGTCAAAGCATGGGAAGCCCTCGGCAAAATTACTGGCCGCGATCATACGCATCTGGCAGTCGGTCGTGAACATGACAAGATCCGTTTCCGTGATGTACAGGCACAACCACGCAAGATTATTTCTGCACCGACCTGGTCTGGTTTGGAATCGGAAGAAGTCAGCTACAACGCCGGTTACACCAATGTGCATGAACTGATCCCATGGCGCACACTGACTGGTCGTCAACAGTTCTACCAGGATCACCGCTGGATGCTCGATTTCGGTGAAGGTTTGTGCGTCTATAAACCAGCGATTGATACCAAGACCGTTGCGCCGATGTTGAACAAATCACCGAATGGTGAAAAAGAAATCGTCCTCAATTTCATCACGCCACATCAGAAATGGGGTATTCACTCAACCTATTCTGACAATTTGCGTATGTTGACGTTGAGCCGTGGTGGCCCGCATGTGTGGGTGTCGGAAATCGAAGCCAAAGAAGCGGGCTTGGTGGATAACGATTGGGTCGAAGTGTTTAACAGTAACGGTACTTTGACAGCGCGTGTGGTGGTTAGCCAACGTGTGCCAAAAGGTATGTGCTTGATGTATCACGCACAGGAAAAAATTATCAATACACCGGGCGCAGAACTCTCTGGTAAGCGCGGCGGTATTCATAACTCGGTGACGCGTGCGGTATTGAAACCGACACACATGATTGGTGGTTATGCGCAGTTGGCGTATGGCTTCAATTATTACGGCACGGTTGGTAGTAACCGTGATGAATTTATCGTCTTGCGTAAGATGAAAAAAGTGGATTGGTTGGAAGGTAAGTTGGAAGAATCAGAAGGAGCAACGTCATGAAAATTCGCGCACAAGTAGGCATGGTGTTGAACCTGGATAAATGTATCGGTTGCCACACCTGTTCCGTGACCTGTAAAAACGTCTGGACTAGTCGTGATGGTGTTGAGTATGCCTGGTTCAATAACGTCGAAACCAAGCCTGGTATTGGTTATCCTAAAGAATGGGAAAATCAGGCGAAGTGGAAGGGCGGCTGGCATCGTAATGAGGCAGGCAAATTAGAGCCAAAACAAGGTGGAAAATTGCGCATCTTGGCGAATATTTTTGCGAATCCCAATTTGCCATCGATCGACGATTACTATGAGCCATTTACCTTTGACTATGAGCGCTTGCAAAATGCGCCATTGTCACAGACGCCACCAACCGCACGTCCTATTTCAGTCATCACTGGCAAAAAAATGGACAAGATCGTTTGGGGCCCGAACTGGGAAGATGACTTAGGTGGTGAATTTAGCTCACGTAGTCGTGATCAGTTATTTGAAGGCGTGCAGAAAGAAATGTACAGCACTTTCGAATCGACCTTCATGATGTACTTGCCACGCCTGTGCGAACACTGCTTGAATCCAGCCTGCGTAGCTTCTTGCCCATCTGGCTCGATCTACAAACGTGAAGATGACGGTATCGTTTTAGTTGATCAAGACAAGTGCCGCGGCTGGCGTATGTGTATCTCTGGTTGCCCTTACAAAAAGATTTACTACAACTGGAGTTCAGGCAAAGCAGAGAAATGCACATTCTGCTATCCACGTATCGAAGCAGGTCAGCCAACCGTTTGTTCCGAAACTTGCGTAGGCCGTATCCGTTACCTCGGCGTGTTGCTGTATGACGCCGATAAAATCGAAGCAGCGGCATCGACTCCGAACGAGCAAGATTTGTATCAAGCGCAGTTAGATTGCTTCTTAGATCCGCATGATCCAGAAGTGATCGCCGAAGCGCGCAAACATGGCATTCCAGAAAGCTGGATTGAGTCTGCGAAGAAGTCGCCAGTCTACAAAATGGCGATGGAATGGAAGATTGCGTTCCCACTGCATCCAGAATATCGCACGCTGCCTATGGTGTGGTATGTACCACCTCTGTCACCAATTCAAAAAGCGGCAGAAGCAGGCCACATGGGCATGAACGGCATTATTCCTGATGTGAAATCTTTGCGAATTCCTGTGCGTTACTTGGCGAACTTGCTGACCGCTGGTAAAGAAGAGCCAGTCTTGAAAGCTTTAGAGCGTATGTTAGCCATGCGTGCTTACAAGCGTTCGGAAGTCGTGCATGGTGAACTCGATCATGAGGTCTTGAAACAAGTTGATTTGACGGCAGCGCAAGTCGAAGACATGTATCAAACCATGGCGATCGCGAACTACGAAGACCGTTTCGTGATTCCATCTTCACACAAAGAAATGGTGGAAGACAGCTTCAACGAAAAAGGTAGTTGTGGATTTACTTTTGGTAATGGTTGCTCGGGTGGTACTTCTGATGGTGCCTTGTTTGGCAAGAAACCGCAGGGTAGTGTGATTTTTGTGGATATGCCTAAGTCGCGGAAAAAGTTGTCGACAACGGAATAGCTCCCTTCTCCCGCAAGCGGGAGAAGGGCGGGGGATGAGGGCGGTTGGTCGCGAGTGAAATGATTTGTCGGGATACATCAAGCATTTCGAATGACTCAACGCCCCTCACCCTAACCCTCTCCCGCTTGCGGGAGAGGGAATGTTCAAGCATGAAACGACACCATAAATGTCACAAATAATAAAGGAAATCGTATGCAAATTTATCGCATTTTATCCGCACTACTCAGTTACCCGCAGCCCGACCTGATCGCTGCTTTGCCAGAAATTCGTGCGGAGTTAGCCGCCGATCCAGAAACTCTGGAAGCAGTGCAGCCATTGCTCAATTATTTGCAAGAAAACAATTTGATCAGCGTGCAAGAAAACTATGTGGGTACCTTTGATCGTACGCCATCAGTTGCCTTGCATTTGTTTGAACACATCCATGGTGAAAGCCGTGATCGTGGTCAGGCGATGGTGGATTTGATTTCGGAATATCGTCGTTATGGTTTTGAGCCAGAAGCGAGCGAATTACCGGATTATGTGCCACTGTTCTTGGAGTTCTTGAGCCTAGTTGATGCAGAAACCGCAGAAAAACTCTTGGGTGAAGCCATCCACGTATTAGCGGCAATTGGTATCCGCTTGCAACGCAAAGACAGTCCGTATGCGAATGCGTTTTTATTACTGACTTCATTTACCGATGTGGTACCACAAGAACAAGGCGAGCCACCAGTGCGGGATATGGATGATGCGATGGAAACCTTTGGTCCGGGCGCGGATGGTGTTGAGCCATTATTGAAGCCGGGTTTGTCTTGCTCATCCAGCGGAGCATCTGGCGGTGCGCAGGCGATTAATTTTTATCCACGCCAACCCAATGCTGCTGGTTCTGAATTGCGGGGCTAACTGTCGATTGGGGACGAGGCGCTGATTAATTTGTATGTGTTGCTCCTTCCCCTTCAAGGGGAAGGTCGGGATGGGGATGGGTTGTAGTTGGAAAAGGATACATTCATTAATCAACCAAGACCCATCCCCACCCTAACCCTCCCCTTGGAAGGGGAGGGAATACAGTAAGTCAATTTCATCTACGCGTGAATTTTGGAATGCAAAGTAAATAAGAGGAAACATCATGGACTACTTACATCAATTTATCTATGGGATCTATCCCTACATCGCTCTGGCGATTTTCTTGTTCGGCAGCTTGGCACGATTTGAACGCGAACAATATACGTGGAAGAGTGATTCTTCGCAAATGCTGCATGCCGGTAATCTGCGTGTTGGCAATATCTTGTTCCACATCGGCGTGCTCGGTTTGTTCTTCGGTCACATGGTCGGTTTGCTGACGCCGGTGATTGTGTGGGATAGCTTGGGAATTTCACACGGCTTTAAGCAAATGATCGCGATTGTCATGGGTGGCGTATTTGGCACTTTGTGCATGGTCGGTTTGCTGATCTTGATGCACCGTCGTTTTACCGATGCGCGTATCTCCGCAGTGACGAAAACTGGCGACAAAATCTTGTTATTGTGGATTTTCATCACCTTGGGCTTAGGCTTGTCTACCATCTTTGAATCTTTGCATCATAGAGATGGCCACATGATGGTCTTGTTGATGACGTGGGCACAGCACATCGTGACTTTTAAAGGTGATGCTGCCAATTACATCGTGACCGCACCATTCTTGTTCAAGGCACACTTGTTTATGGGCTTGAGCTTGTTCGTGATCTTCCCATTCACTCGTTTGGTTCACGTGTGGAGCGGTTTTGCATCGGTTGGTTATTTAAGTCGTGCGTGGCAGTTGGTACGTCCACGCTGATCGTCATTCCTGCGAATGGTGAAGTAGGGAATACGAGCAGCATGCTGCTCGCCTACGGAACGATCAACGCATGCATGCGTTGATTCCCATAGCGATAGCAGGAATCCCGTGACGTCAGGTGATCAACGAAAGACACTGGGCTCCTGCCTGCGCAGGAGCGACAATGAATCAAATTGCCAGCAATAAATTTTTAGGAGGCAATCATGCCCGTCATAGTTAATGGTTACGAACTCAGCGATGCTGAGATGGAAAAAGAACTGCCAGAGCATCAAGGTGCAGCTGATCCGATGAAGAGTGCGATGACCGCTTTGGTCTTGCGTCGTGTTTTGTTGGATAAGGCAAACGAGTTGGGTTTACAAGGTGAGGATGAAGACAAAATCGAAGCCTTGTTGGTACGCGAAGTGCTTGTGCCTAAGCCAAGTTCAGAAGAATGCCTGCGTCATTATCAGGCGCATCCGCAGCGTTTTACGGTGGGTGAATTGGTCGAAGCGAATCATATTTTGTTTCAAGTTACCGCAGCCTTGGATTTAGATAATCTGCGTAAACATGCGGAAATAGTGTTGCAGGATTTGTTGGATAATCCAGCGAATTTTGCCGCGATGGCGAAGGCGAATTCGAATTGCCCATCGAGTGAAGTCGGCGGCAATCTCGGGCAACTGACACGCGGCGACACGGTTCCCGAATTTGAAAAAGTGATTTTCTCAGCCGAAGAACACAAGATCGTGCCACGTTTAGTTGAGACCCGTTTTGGTCTGCATATCGTGCAGCTTGGTCGCAAACTGGCAGGGAAATTGCTGCCGTTCGAACAGGTAGAAAGCAAGATCGCTGATGCTATGCAAAGAGCTAGCCACGATCACGCGATGCGTCAGTATCTGCAATTGATGGTTGGACAAGCCAAGATCAGCGGCATAGAACTCGAAGGCGCGGATACGCCTTTGGTGCAGTAAATGTCAATAAAGTAGGGTGCGCCGTGCGCACCGTTGGAACATATCAAAAAGTGGTGCGCATGGCGCACCCTATTGAATAAAATTGAGGGTTAATCATGTCGCAAGCAATGATGAGTTTGGTGAAACAGCACCAAGAATGTGACGATCAGTTAAATCGCGTCGAAGCGGCTTTGCATAAAGCGGATCTGGCTTCAGCTGGTAGAAATTTCCGCTTGTTCGACGAGCAGTTAGAACACCATTTCCGTCTGGAAGAAGAACGCTTGTTTCCTGCGTTCGAAAAAGCTACGGGCATGATCAACGGCCCTACAGTGGTGATGCGTGGTGAACATGCAGAAATCCGTCAATTACGTGATCAAGCGATGGAAGAGATCGAGCAAGGGCAAGTTGAATCCGCCTTGGCGACGATAGATACCTTGAATGTGTTGATCCAACAGCATAATGTGAAAGAAGAAAATATTCTTTACCCTATGTGCGGTGGCAGTGTACCGAATCTGATGTCCGTGCTCGGTATGGGCGGGTGTGGTGGCGCATGTTCTTGCGCGGCGTAAGATACTGTTTTGGTGGTGGACGTAGATACTTTCAGCGCTATACGTCTAGGTAAGGCGATTGCTGATTGTGCTTACGATTTAGCACCGAATGCAGAACAACATCTGCGTTCACGTCTACGATTAGGTAATATTTATCCTGAGTCAGAGATACAAGAAACTTTGCGCATTGCTAGTTTATGTAACTTTGCATTGAGCTGCGCTATGAATATCGATATGAGTTGGTGTTACAAGGACAAACGCCGGCTTCATTTCTATGTCAAGAGGTGTACACAGGTGCGCAACAGCGTTATCCGCACGGCATCAGCGCAGAGACAAAAATAAAATCGAATATCCGCCGTGTTTTTATGTGCATTACTCAATTCTCAATTGATGGGATTTTATTCGCCATCCTAGTTATCGCAAGATGCTAAGCGTCACAAAATTGTGATACAACCCATTGATGTTACGCATAGCGATTGGGAAGCCAAATTATTGGGCGTCTATGGCATTTGGCAGACCGATGGAAAAGTACACCATCTGGTTGCCAAACGCTTGGTCGATATGAGTCACTTACTGGGCAATTTTATTGCAGCGAGTCGTGACTTTTGTTAGCGCATTTATTTAGCTGGAATACGCTCTAAAACGGCCAATAGCAAAGTCCAATATTGACCCACTGTTTTGATGTTCACCATTTCATCTGGACCATGCGGAAAGCGTATAGTCGGGCCGATAGAAACCATGTCCAAATGCGGGTAGGGTTTTTTGAATAAACCACATTCCAAACCAGCGTGGATCACCATAATTTCAGGTTCGCGGTGATAGATGCTTTCGTAAGTCTCTTTGACAATCGCCATCACAGGGGAGTTGTTATCAGGCTTCCAGCCTGGATAGCGTCCTTCAAATTGCACACTAGCACCGGCCAGATCACATAAAGACTGCAGGTGGCTTTCGATATACGCGCGGCCGCTATCGATCAAAGAACGCACCATGCAAATAATGCTGATATGGTTGGCTTCGGTACTTACCACACCAACATTCAGCGAACTTTCTACCACGCCAGCAACTTCATCGCTCATGCGCATCACGCCATTTGGGCAGGCATTGATTAGATGAATTAACTGTTGTTGCGAATTGCTTTGTAATACTTTTTCTGGAGCTGTGCAGTCGCTGATGTTTAATCGTAGGTTCGGTTCTGTTGCAGCCAATTCTGATTGCAAGATCGCTTGATATTGCGCGACACGTTGCTGCAATAAATCGAGTTTTTCAACTGGTAAAGTAAAGCTGAATTGTGCTTCACGTGGAATGGCATTGCGTAACGATCCGCCTAGCGCTTGACTAATCGCGATGCCTAATTCACTCGCATGTCCGGCAAAAAAACGCGCTAATAATTTATTTGCATTGCCGCGTCCTAGATGAATGTTGACGCCAGAATGACCCCCTTTTAAGCCTGCGATACTCAGGGTATAAGCTAAGTGCGCAAGATCAGCATCTTGCCATTGCACAGGCAATTGGATTTTTGCATCGACACCACCAGCGCAACCCATATAGATTTCGCCTTCTTGTTCAGAATCGGTATTGATTAAAATTTCTGCTTCTAAAATACCTGGCTGTAAGCCAAATGCGCCTGACATACCTGCTTCTTCGTCGACAGTGAGCAACACTTCTAGCGGACCATGTTTGATATCGGATGCCCCCAAAATAGCCAGTGCTGATGACATGCCTATGCCATTATCTGACCCTAAAGTGGTACCACGTGCTTTGACCCATTCACCATCGACCCAAGCTTCAATTGGATCAGTCAAAAAATCATGAACTTTATCGGCATTTTTTTGCGGCACCATGTCGAGGTGTGCTTGAATGACGACGGTTTTACGGTCTTCCATGCCGGCAGTCGCTGCTTTGCGAATAATTAAGTTACCTACTTGATCGACAATCACTGGTAAGCCACGCTCTTTCGCCCAAGCTTGGATATGCGCGCTTAACGCGGCTTCATGCTTGGAAGGGTGGGGGATAGCACAGATTTGTTCAAACCATTGCCAGAGTGGCTGAGGAAATAATTGATTGAGTTCAGATTGGGTAGTTGGCGTTGTCATCTCGGTATCTCGGCATTGCTATAAAAGCTATGCGGCATCAAATTGAAGAGCCGAGAGTTTACCATACCAGTGTGTTGCGCTTGCTTGATGCCAGCAAGCACCGTGGTTTGACGAGAGTCAACATGTAATTGCAGCGTCTCTCCTTATTCAATGCGACGAATGACACGCACCGCAGTTTGACAATAGTCGCGAAAACCCATGCGTAAATACAGCTCATGTGCTGCACTATTGCTATACATGACATGTAAAAAAGGAATTTCATCAGCGAGTAATTGGCGTCGAATAAGACGATGCATTAAGCGTTTCGCTAACCCCTTACCTTGAAAATCTGGGTGCGTACAAACGCCGCTGACCTCGCGATAGGGCGGTGCATAACTACGCTCACCTGCCATCGCGATTAAACGATCATCCTTGTCAAAGCATCCTAGATATTCGCCTAAGGCGATTGTGCGCATACCAAATGGACCTGGATTAGTTAACTGCGCCAAGCTCACCGCGTCTTGTGTGTCCTTTACATTATCAGGATTTAAACGTCTAGCTTGAAAAGTCGCATCTTCTGGCGGCATTACACCATCCCACAGCATTCGATACATCGTGCTCTCGACTTCAAGCGTCCAGCCGGAAGGTATCGTGCCAATCCAACCAGCACAGTAAAACAGTTCGCCAGGTTCGCAATACGCGTTGATCGCATCAAAATCAGGCTGCAACGCATTCGCAAAACCGAGAATAGGAGAGAAGCCTTTTGCATAGCGACGCGCATCACCTTCACCTGCGGCAAAACAAGATTGCGCGTCAGATAAACTATGCCAAAAAATATTATCGAGAGGATGTGTCATCATTGATTTTGAAATTATTTTTTGTAAGTCTAGCAGATAGACGTGCATTGCTCGTTACAATCGCAACTCCGACTTTTTTGTATTTATTAAAATAGATGAATCCTTTTCAGACGCTAAATTCAGCCGTGTTGAACGACGCGGGTTTAAATTGCCATGCCGTATTTGCAATCGCGAATCTGTCTGCGGATGTCAAAGCAATTCTGTTTGAACGTTGTCCGCAGGCGAAAAATTATCAGCAACTAATTTTGATCGGTCATGCAGGCACACAATTTTGGCAATCCTTCAATGAACGCGTTAAAGACGTCGATAATCAGGCACATCCGATTGATACTTTCACGGTATCGGTAGTCCAGCAATATTTACAGTCAGAACATCCATCGGCTAGCTATGAAGTCGTGTATCCCGGTGCTTATACCGTGAGTCTGCAAGAACTAGGCAAACTCGCCGGCTGGCATCATGCATCACCGTTTATGGTGGGTGTGAATACAGAATTTGGATCATGGTTTGCTTATCGTGCTTTGGTGTTGGCAAATACAGATTTAGCCGTCACACCAATGAAAGAGAGTGCTTCACCATGTATCAGTTGCGAGAGCACACCATGCATCAGTGCTTGTCCACCACGTGCTTTAGATGATGGTCAGTTTAATTTAGAAGCTTGCTTAGCGTATCGTCTGCAAGCAGATTCCCTATGCAAGAATACTTGTTTGGCTCGACGCGCGTGTCCGGTTGGCAGCGATCATCGTTACACCGATGAACAAATGCAATTTCATTATGGGCGTTCTATGAAAATGATAGAACTCTACGCAAAAAAACGATTTTCATCTTAGCCTGAATACAGCAGGGCTTAACACTTTTCATATTTCCAATTACGACGTTTTCCTTCCGCCATCCATGCTATCGCTTGCTGTAATCGTTTAGTTCGAGTGGCTTCGGTTTTCGCTTCGGTGTACCACGCGACATATTCTTTTTTCTGCGAATAAGGAAAAGCCTCAAAAGTCGCCAAAGCCGCAGAATTTCTTTCTAACTCGTTTAAAAAATCAGAGGGAATTTGAAGCTCTTTCTTTTCACTTTTTTCTTTGTTGCGCGAAGGCAGTTTGGCACCCGCATCGTGTAACTTCATCGCCTCTTTTAAAAGCTGAACGAAGGCTTTTTCGTCCGGTAAATCGGCCAAGCTTGTGATACGCCCAAATTGCCCCATGGCTTTTTCAAGCTTGCTATCAATCTGTAATAATTCTCCGTACCAAAATCCCAGCGCACAGTGTTTTTTAAATGCGGCGAAGTGACAAAAGATACTGCCCTTGTACTCGAAGTGCGGCATGCTCCACTTAATCGTTTCGCTGACATCTGGGCAATGCTGATGCACCATCTCGCGAATATGTCGCAATATGGGTTGCGCGAAATCGGCGGATTTTTCTATGTAGGTATCGATGTGGGGATCGGTATTTTTCATTGGAAATTGTCTCTTTATATAATTTAAAGAGGCGATTATGAACTAGCATGTTGCCAAGTTAATTTCTTGTGTCAGGATGTAGGATATGATAAATATTAGTGTACATTGTACAAACAGTCATCTTAAAAAATGCTAAATTTTACACTTTAAAAGTTTAATTTTTTTAATGTGTTTTGGTGGTTTTTATGCACTTATCAGAGGGAATAATATCCCAAATTAGGAAAGCCATGAATATTAAGGAAACGCTGAATGAAGTTGACAGAGTTCAACTTGAAATTGACACCGTGCGACCAATAAGTTCTGAGCAGGAAGCACGCGTATTTCAAAAATTTAGACTTGAATGGAATTACCACTCAAACGCAATTGAAGGTAATTCACTAACATATGGTGAGACCAGAGCATTTATCATGCACGGCCTTACTGCAAAAGGGAAACCATTTAAAGACTATTTGGATATTCGCGGACACAATCAAGTAATAGACGTGCTAGTCGATTTTATCCGAAACAAGGAGGATTTAACTGAAGCGGACATTCGGGAGATTCACAAAATACTTTTAGTAGAACCATATGAATCTTATAGCATTTCACATAACGGCCTTCGAACTACGCGTCAAATAGAAATCGGGAAATATAAAACAACAGCTAACCATGTGCTTACAAGCACTGGGGAGACATACTTCTTCGCTAGTCCAGAAGAAACACCTTCAAAAATGGCCGATTTGGTTCGTTGGTTTAGAGAGGAGCGTGAACTTAAAAGACTTCATCCAGTCACTCTAGCTGCAAGTTTTCATTATCAATTTGTTGCGATTCATCCATTTGATGATGGAAATGGACGAATGGCCCGTATTCTTATGAATTTGATTCTCATGCAGTTAGGATATCTGCCAGTTGTCCTTAAACTAGAGAAGAAATCTGAATATTTTCTTGCGTTACAGAAAGCCGATGCTGGCGAAATTGACGAATTCGTCATTTTTGTAGCTGAAGCCCTTATCGAGTCGGGTAACATATTTATGAAAGCTGCTCGTGGTGAACCGATTGATGAGCTGGGTGATTTTGATAAAAAAATATACCTTCTGCGCCAAGCAATTGAAACAGAATCAGGTGGAAGTGAAGATCAGAAAACGCAAGAGAAACAAAATTTCCTTGTAAGTGGAATGGTATCCTCTATTTTTGAGGGAGTAGGAAGTCGATTTGTTCAAATAGATCCTTTGTTTGCTTTGAAAAAACTTCATATTATTTATCAAAATGAAGGGAAAACAGGCATTATTAAAGACAAACCAATTCATCAGTTAGTCGAGCAATTAATAACGGAATCGTCTACCAAACCACTGACAACAATACAGTTGTTTTATCATGCACAAGGGTTTATAAAAAATTCATCTGAGAGCTTTCTTTTATCTATTGTTATTTACTTCAACTTAAATAACTTTTCTATTAGCTTTCAGACTACTGGAACACTAGAGCTTGAAATTTTTAGAGCAGGCTATTCAACATTTCCCGACGATACTGATGTGCTAAGAGTGACGAAAGTAATCCTTGATAGTGTAGTTGGTGGACTTGAGAAATTGGCCAATAAGAAATCTAATTAACCTGTTACTTCGAAATAATTCTGTAGGCGTTCCATGAAAACACAAGAACTATAGGCTGCAACATACTAAAGTGAATTTTGTGGGCGCATTGCATAGCATAGCTCAGCAGGCATAAAATTCGTAAAGATTGCCATTTTGATTTCGGGTTTCGCTATGCACAGCGCCAATCTAGCTTAGACTAGGCTGCATTTTTTTGAATTACCAATTTCCAGATAACATTGACTAGAAAATTAGTCGTTTGCGTGGAGTTACGGGCACGAGTGCATACAGAAAATGATACAAACTCACTTCAACATCTGCGCCCGCAATTTGTCTTTCTTATTCGGGCGCTTACCCTTAACACCACCATTCGGATCTGCTGGTCTAGCAGTTTGCGCAAGCACCAGTTTCTCTTCACTAGGAATAAATCCCGCAATTTGCTCGCGTGCGATTTTGATGTTGTGACGTTTCTCGATTAAGCGGAAGTGGGCTTCGTTGGCGGGATCGGCGCAGATAAAGCTGATTGCTAAACCTGCTTCACCAGCGCGACCTGTTCGGCCGATGCGGTGGGTGTAATCATCGCTGGAGCGGGGTAAATCAAAATTGACCACGACGGGTAATTGGTAGATGTCGATACCGCGTGCGGCGACGTCGGTGGCGACTAGGATTTTGACGCGGGATGCTTTGAAGTCGCTGATGACTTGGCTGCGTTTGCCTTGGGTTTGTTCACCGTGAAAAGCTTCGGCGCTGATGTGGGCTCGGCGCAATTTGGTTGATAATAAATCTGCCGCATATTTGGTGGCGACAAAGACCAAAACGCGTGACCATTTTTCAGTTTGGAGTAAGTGTTTGAGCAGTTGGGTTCTTTGCGTGGCCTCGACCATGATCGCTCTTTGCGTGATGTCAGGCTTGCTCTCATCGGTATCGGGGATATTGATGCGAGCGGGATCGATTAATAAGGCTTGGGCTAATTCAGCGACATTCGGCGCGAAGGTCGCTGAGAAAAAACAGTTTTGTCTTTGTGTGGCTAATAGCGCCAAGACTTGTTTTAATTCGTCGGCAAAACCCAAGGCCAACATGCGATCGGCTTCATCTAATACGAGGCAAGTGACTTGATCCAGCTTGATCGCATTTTTGCTATGTAAGTCGAGCAAACGTCCTGGCGTTGCCACCACGATGTCGGCACCACCGCGTAAATGCAGCATTTGCGGATTGATTGAAATGCCGCCAAATAAGACGGCTAATTTGGGTGGATGCGCTGCGCCTAGGCTCAGGCTGCGTAAGGTGTCGCCAACTTGTACGGCTAATTCTCGGGTCGGTACCAAGATCAATGTTTGCACCACACGGGTTTGACTATGGCCTTGCTTGAGGTAGCGTTCTAGCAAAGGTAGGCAATAAGCGGCAGTTTTTCCTGAACCTGTTTGCGCGGTCGCTAACACATCGCGACCAGCCAACATGACGGGGATGACATCTTGTTGAATCGCGGTTGGCTGCGCATAACCGCGCGTTTGAATCGCATTGAGTAAGGTATTGGAAAGACCGAGTTGAGAGAAGGGCATAGTCGCAGTGTAGGGTGGGGTAAGCATTTACCGATAGGCGAGATTTTAAACGATATTGATGAGCGAACTGCTTTTGCTTGGTGTATTCTCGCTGACGTTCGGTGTTGTAAGCCAATCTGGTACGTCTTTTAACTATTGAAAAAGTAAGGATGAAATAATGAAAATAAAATATGCCTATGCTAAACAAGTTTTTCAAAAAGCAGCGCTGGTGGTTTTTCTCACTAGCACTGTTGGTGCTTTCGGTGCCGCCCATGCGGATACTTCTGGTCGCGTGATGACGCCACAGGATCTGTGGGCAGTAAAGCGGGTTGATAATCCCGTGGTATCCCCTGATCAAAAGTGGATTGCCTTTACGGTACAAACTTGGTCGTTAGAGAAAAATCGTGCGCAGAATAATATCTGGCTGATGGATAGCCAGGGACGCAATCAACGTCGCTTGACCACCGCAGACGCTAGCGATAGTGCGCCAGTGTGGAGCCCGGATGGTAGTCGTATCGCCTTCACTTCGCGTCGCAGCGATGACGAAGCGCCAGCGCTGTATATTTTGCGTTTGGATGGTGGTGAGGCTGAAAAAGTGCTGGAACTACCTTTTGGTGTGATCAACCCCAAGTGGCATCCGAACGGAAACAGTTTGTTTGTCGGCACTAAGGCGTTTCCAGCTCTCAAAGGGAAGTGGAGCGCTGATGATATGCTGGCGATGAAGCGAGAAATGAAACGTCGTCGTGACAGTAAGATGACGGCAAAAGTCACCGAGGATAGAGTTTATCGTTTCTTTGATCACTGGCTTACTGATGAATTGTCTGCGCACTTCTTGCAATTGGATTTAGGTAGTAAATCCATCAAAGATTTGACGCCGCAATCGAAAGACTTATTTAGTTCTTCCAGTACCTTTGATTTCACGATTTCACCTGATGGGAATACGCTGGTCTACAGCAGCAATTCCATCCCTGCGCCGCATCATGAAGCAGATAATCCCGATCTGATTTTATTGAAACTAGACGACTTAGGAAACGCAAAAAATATCACTAGCGAGAATCGTGGACCTGATTTTTCGCCAAGCTTTTCTGCCGATGGCAAAAGCATTTACTACACACGCACCAATACTCCTTTGTACGATGGTAGCTCGGCAAAGCTGTGGCGCTATGATGTGACAACGGCAAAACATAGTCCTGTTACAGAAGCGCGCGATTATTCCATTGCAGAATTTCAAAGTACCAAGGACTTGAGCAAGCTGTGGATGGTCGCTGAAGATCAAGGTGAAACGAGCATATTTACTAGCAAAAGCGATGGCAATCAATTTGAACGCGTGATTCGTGATGCAGGCATCTCCAAGTTGAAATTACTCGGCAATCAGTTAGTATTTTTGCGCAGTAGTTTTGATCGTCCTAATGAAATTTATAGTATGGATGTAGCAACCAAGACGGTGCGCCAATTAACGCGCTTTAATGATGAGTTGATGGCGACGTTGAAGCTAGGCAAAGTCGAGTCGTATCAATTCAAAGGTGCAAATGATGATTTGGTACAGGGCTGGGTGATTTTGCCGCCTGACTATGATAAATCCAAAACCTATCCTTTGCTGCAACTCATGCATGGCGGACCACACACCATGGTGGGCAATGCGTTTAATTTCCGTTGGAATGCGCATGCAATGGCGGCGCCTGGCTATATCGTTAGCTGGGTCAATCGTCATGGTTCGACAGGTTTTGGTGAGCAATTTGCGCGCAGCATTAATTCAGAATGGGGTGTCAAACCTACGCAGGATATCTTGCGTTCGAATGACTATCTGATGCAAAAGTTCGGCAATATCGATAGCAAACGTATTGCGGCGGCGGGTGCTAGTTATGGCGGCTATTTGGCGGCATGGTTAGCTGGTCATACCGATCGCTTTGTTACGATTATTGATCATGCAGGTGTGAACGATCTCGTCACGCAATATGGTTCTGATTCGACCAACTATTCATTTGAAAAAACCTTGGGCGGGAATCCATGGAGCGATACCGACGTGATGCAAAAGAATAATCCTATGTCGTACGCGAAGAATTTTAAGACGCCGATGTTATTGACGCATGGCGAACTCGATTACCGCGTGCCGTATGTGAATAGCACAGCTTTATATGGTGTTTTACAAGGCATGAAAGTGCCATCTCGATTGGTGATTTTCCCGAATGAAAATCATTGGATCTTGTCGCCGCAAAATTCCGTCTATTGGTATTGGGAAGTACAAAATTGGTTGCAGCGTTATATCGGTGGTACGCCAACTTTAGTACGTCCGAAATTTTGAGCTCTTTAAGTTTGGGTCATCGCTGGAATCACGAAGTGATTTGATTTCAGCGACGACGTGTCATTGTTTCATAATCAATATAAGTAAGACATCAGTAATTCATCAAGATAGCGGTTTTCAGTTTTCAGATAGGTGTATTTTCGCAGCACACCTTCCGCTTGAAAACCGCATTTTTCATACAAACTAATTGCGCGTGTATTCTCAACACTGGCACTGAGTTCAATGCGCCTTAATTGCTTGGTTTTTCCCAAGGCGATAATCTCTTCAAACATTTTTTTAGCATAACCCTTGCCAGCAAAATCAGGATCAATCGCGACACCACCCAAATAAGCAATATGTGAAGTTCGATGTTTTAAGGGAATTAACTTGAACATGCCTACCGATATTCCTGCTTCCTCAAAAACGTACAACACGCCATCATCCAATAATTGCTTGAAAATAGGCGCGAATGCTGGTTTGTCCATAGGCTCGTACAAGAGGAAGGGGTTGACTTCTGGGTGCATGTACAAACCGTATATGAAATTAATGTCATTTGAGTTGGTTAATCTAAGCATGTTATTTAGCTTTCTTTTGAGTCGGAAAATGCTGGGTGACTACACGAAATGAAGTATTGTGTACGACAATTGACAGAGAAATTTACTTTGTGACGAACAATACCTTCATCTTTTTTGGGCAATGTTCGGCGCACTTTACTAGTTTATGTTTTTATCGATAAGACTTATCTCGCGTTTGCTGTTGATGTTGGCGCAGATATCGAATACAAGAGATTATAATTTGAATGTGAATTGTTCAAATTGTGAAGCAATTTTTGACTACCTATTTACACGAAATTTATGACTATCGTAGCTATCATTGGAGCCGGATTTAGTGGTTTGCTTACCGCTGTGCAACTGACGAAAGAAAGCTCAGGAAAACAATTACATATTTGTTTGATTGATCAAAATTCTTATCCAGGTAGAGGGCTTGCATATGGTACATGGGATGATAATCTTTTACTTAATGTGCCCGCTGGAAATATGAGTGCATTTCCAGATGATTCGCAACATTTTGTTCGCTATTGCCAAGAAATCGACCCCGCCTATCATGAGGGAACATTTGTTTCCAGAAGAATTTATGGTGATTATCTAGAAGATTTGTTATTAAAGGCAAAGAATGAATTTACCTTCAATTTTGAAGTAATTTGTGCGAACGTGGATGCTGTTGCTAAATTAGGAAAAGCACTGTTCTCTCTTCACATGTCATCGGAAAAGACTTTGACAGTCAATAAAGTGATTTTAGCGCTTGGGCATTTCGAATCATCCAATCCACTTCGACAAAATGAATTGGAGATGGGTAGCAAAGTATTTTTAGAAAGAAAGGATATTTTGGCCCTTTGTCAAGATGAAGGACAAAATCCTATAGTAGTTGTAGGCAGCGGGTTAACTGCAGTTGATTTGGTTTTTCAACTAAGCAGCTCAGGGGTGAGAAGAAAAATGGTGCTTGTTTCTCGTCGAGGTTTGATACCGCAGTCACATCGCGTAAATCCGAAAATTCCAGCAAAAAATTTGTTAGATATTCTTTCAGAAGTCCCCAGTACTGTTAGAGCTTTTCTTCGCGCTATTCGTACAGAAATTGCACGTCGCGAAGTAAGTGAAGGTAATTGGCGCGATGTGATAAATGAGTTGCGCCCGTTTATTCCAGAAATTTGGAGACGTTTATCAATTTATGAACGGCGACGATTTTTAACAAAAATATTGCCGTACTGGGACACGCATCGACACCGATTAGCTCCCATCGCATATAAACGATTCATTTCACTTATTGAATGTGGTCAAGTTGAAGTGCTTGCTGCAAGAGTTGAAAGTATTGAACCTCTGTCGTCTGGTTGGCGTGTACAAATTAAAAGACGTAGGCAAGAAATTGTGGATGTAATAGAGGCTATAGGTCTTTTTAATGCCACTGGACCTAATTCGGATGTAAATCAAATTAAACATCCATTGATACAGCAATTAGTGAGGGATAAATTGATTTGCGCCGACGAATTACATGTCGGTATTCTGACTACATCAAAATACCAAACGATTGATGATCAAGGTAGAGAAGTGGAGAATCTTTTTTATATAGGACCTATGTTGAAAGCGAGTTACTGGGAATCTATTGCAGTTCCTGAGCTACGTGTGCATGCCGCCAGATTAGCAAAGGAAATATTAATTGATCTTTGATTGATATTGAGCGGTTCAGGAGAAGTATGCGGCATTATCAATGTTTCGTGCGGCCACCACAGTACGGAAAATACAAAATATAGTCATATAAAATACACTCATTTCGATGTCTTATATGTAGAAAAATTATAGATTGGTTAATCTGTACGAAACAGAAGTTGTAGTTCAATATTTTAATATGACATCAAAATGAGGAGTGACACTACGTTCGAAAAAAGTACGACAGTGGGTTATTTTATGAATGATGTTATTCACGATATCGATCAAAAATGCGCTTCAATTCACCGCTTTTTTGCAGAAAAATGAGTGCGTCATTGATCATCTTGATCTGTTTCTCAGGTAAGTCTTTTCTCAAACCCATATAAAATTTCTCCGATAACTTAGGATTTTCAAGTAGTCGGACTTGTTTTTCAAATCCTTCGCGGTTAATCGAATTTTTAATGCCAGGAGAACGGTGGCAATAGAATCGACCACGACCAGCTAAGAGTTTGCGTAAATTGGATAAAGACGAGGTAGCACCATTATCGATCTTGAGGCCGCCAATATCTTGCAAGATATCGACAATCCCAAAACCGCGAATCACCAAGATGGTGCCATCGTTTCCTAGTGCCCGAATATCTTCCCAGCTATTGACTTCAATTGGATCGTCGGCCCTGACCGCCAACAAATAGTCCACAGAAAAGAGTGGAGTGCTCAATAGTTTGTATTGCGCTGTATTGCGATCAATATTTTGTACGCCACAGATGGCATCGATGCGATTGTTAATGAAATTGGCATCGATGCGTAACCTCGGCATCCAGACTTGATCACCGCTAAATTGAATTTCAGGTGTACGTTTTTCAATGGCGCGAAAAATATCGACACAGATTCCGCCGATTGCTGGTCGTCCGTCATGATGTATGGAGATGTACTTGGGTTCTGATGATTCTTGGGCTGCTGTGCGAATGACGATTACTGCCATTGCTGGAAGCTGTATCGACAAAAGCAGAATGGTGACAGCCCTGCGCCAAAAATGCATAAAACGCCCCAGAGGTTTTCGAATATAAGTCTATCTTTAGATTTTCTTAATGAAGCCGCATTGTACTCCTTAATATACTAGGACTTAAATCTAGAAGCTTTAAAAATTGCAAACGCACACTAGGAAATAAGTTTGCTTCTCTACCAGATTAACCAAGTACCTATTAGCACTACCATATTCTGAGCTTTTTGCGGCTTAGGTAGGCATACGTGAGTCATGTTGATGAGCGTCGTACTAGATCAATTCTTTAAATTAGATGGCTTATTGCCCTTTACTATTGCAATTGAATTAGCGCTTCCCCCACTAAACTGTTGCAAAGACTATTTTCAGTTTACTCATATTTAAGTCACTGTGAATCAGCTCTTAGGTCAATTTTTGCGATGTAAATCTGGCGGTGATATCCATGAAGAATAAGGGCGGGGCATGAAGAACTTGATTACATTAGGTGCAGAGGAAGAGCTACAAATTGTCGATCAAGATAGTTTGGAATTAGTCGCGCATGATTTTGATCGCGGCCAGCTTGACTATCCCGATCAGAATGGTAGCTCGTCTTGTGAATTGCATAAGGCGGTGGTTGAATTACAAACACCGATTTGTCATACGCCAGATCAAATCGTTGCCAGTGTTTCCGCGATGCGTGAAATTATTCGTTTAAGAGCGCAGGCGCAGGGGCAACGCATTTTGTCTGCTGGCGTTCATCCATTCTCGAATTGGAAAGAGCAAGAGATCAATAAAGATCTGCATAAACATCAGCACTATATTCGTTTGGTCGATGAGTATGCTGACATCATGCGTAGCTTGGTGTCTTATGGTTTCCACGTACATTTAGGTTTGCCAAAAGGAATTCCACCAATGGCGGTGTTTAATTCTTTGCGTAATAGTTTGGCACCTGTGTTGGCGATTTCTCTGAGTTCGCCATTTTATGAGGGGCGTGACACAGGCATGCAAAGTTGGCGACATTCGATGCTAGATCGCTTACCGCGCATGGGGACACCGGATATCTGGCGCTCAGAAGAAGAATATTTTAAACACATAGAGTTATTGCGTAAGGTCGGCACCTTAGAAGCCCAGCACGGCATGTGGGAAGACTTACGTTTGCATCACCGTTATCACACCTTAGAAGTCAGAATTTGTGATGCTACGCCTTCACTTGAGCATATCTGGCTAATTACTGCATTATTGCAATGCGAAGTAGCGACACTGGTGCAAGATTATCAGCGAGGCAGATTGCCAAAACCTTTGTCACGTGCGTGTTTAGAAGAAAACAAATGGCGCGTTCGCCGACGTGGTTTGGCAGCCGCATTGATTGATTGGAATAGTGAGACGCCAGTCAGTCTGCATGATTATTTTGATCAATGGTTGTTGCGTTTGACACCAGCAGCGAAGGAGTTGGGCTTGCTAGAACGTATGCGTGAGAAGATTCAAGCTCTGTTTATTCAAGGTGCATCGGCAGATATTCAGCGTGGTATTTTCAAACGTTCGGAAAATTATCAAACGCTGGTTCAGCATTTAATTCATGAAACTGAGGATGCACAATTTGCGCCAGCACAATACATGCAATAACTCAGCAGCTAGTGCTGATCATCCATTTCATCCATTAAGTTTTGAGTTGCAACGATGTGCGCCACAATCTAAACAGCGTATGCACGAATTGTGGGCACAAATGGCAGGAACGCCACATTTGCCAGACCAAGCAGTGGTATTTTCTGAATGGCCTATCGTTGCCTCACAGCGTTTGCAGGATAAGTTGATAGAAAGAGCACAGGCATTGTGTCAAATCTTGCAGCCGCAATTGCAGGCGCAAGCTGTACAAAATAGTGGGTGGACGCAGGGCGTTGCCGCAGATGTACTTACCATCGATTACGCCATTATTTGTGACGGCGATGCTTGGGATATTCGCTTGGTTGAATTTCAAGCATTTACCTCTTTGCTGACAATGGGTTATCGACTGCATCAGGTGCATAGTCAACTCTGGCCGCAATTGGCTGATTGCCCTCCATGGCAAGGAGCGAAATCGGAGCAGTCTTGGTTGCAGTCTAGTCGTTCATGGCTGGCAGGAGGCGAGAGTCCTGCGCTACTGGAATATCAAGCTTGGCAACGCGGTACGTTATTTGACTTGCATGCGACCTCATTGCTGTGGAATATGCCTATTATTGAACCACATCAAATTGAGATTGATGCAAAGGGTCGCTTGTTTTCTAAGCAGCATGGCGTACGTCAGCAGCATGACAAAATTCTTAATCGATTGATCCTCAGTGAGCTGCAAGAGAGCGATCAATTTTCACATCGACTACTAACAACACAATTGAATTGGCACAGCCATCCAGCCTGGTATTTTCTGGTTCATAAAGGATTGTCCGCTGAGCTCAAGATTCCTTTTGAACCAAAAAATGTCAAGGCTAATCAATGGCATGATTTGAACTTGCCAGCGCACGATTTGGTCGCTAAAAATATTTTTTCTTGTGGCGGCAAAGATTTAAAAATAGGTCCAAGCTCGAAAGAACTTGATGAATTAAGTTCGGCAGGGCAGGGCGATCAGTGGATAGTGCAGCCGCGCTATCGGCCTTATCCTGTGATGATGACCTCAACCGGCACGCCGGTATTCGCAGAAGCAAGGCTGATTGTGCAACTACAAGAAAATCAGCAAACACGGATTGCGATGCAAATTCTTCGTATGTACTGTGCAGAGCAGGCATCCGCCAGTTTTTTTCAAGGGCGGGAAGGCGAGGGTGCGAGTATTTTGCACCGCCCTCCCAATGAGTGATCAATCATAGTTGTGGCTCTGCTGAAACAAAATCACGCATGCTTTTAAATATTGTTTCAGCGGATTAATGTAATTTGATCCGAGGATTTCTTACTCTATCGATAGTTTCAGCCCATGTTGATAGCCAGGTGTGGAACCAGCCATTGACAGCCACCTGATGATGTTTATGCAGTGACCAATACATCCATTTTGCTAAGCTTCCTTCAATAAAAACCGAACCGCTGGCAATAGCTCCCATCAGGCTACCAACCGTGCTGTAATTACCGAGCGATACCAGCGAGCCATGATCTTTATAGGTAAAGTCCTTTAATGACTTTCCTTCGAGTGCGCGACATAAAGAATCTGCCAGACAAGAAGCTTGCTGATGCGCAGATTGTGCGCGTGGAGGCACATTGGGTAAACCTTCGCCTTGTGGGCAAGCGCAACAATCACCAATGGCAAAAATGGAGGCATCTATTGTGGTTTGCAAATTACGATGAACGACCAATTGATTTAATCGATTGGTTTCTAGTCCATCGATGTTTTGTAAAAAGTCTGGTGCTTTGATACCTGCAGCCCATACCACGATACCACTGGGAATAAATTTCCCACTCGCCATCGCGACGCCTTCTTTACTTACTTCAATGACTTTTTCGTTGGTATGAATTTCGATGGCGATGCTACGCAATTCCTTTGCGACCGCATCGGACAAACGTTCAGGCAGCATCTGTAGTAAGCGCGGAGAAGCGTCGACAATCACGATCTTTAAGTCTTTTTCTGGATGAAAATTGACCAATCCATAGCTAGATAAGATCTTGGTGGTCATGTGCAATTCTGCCGCTAATTCCACGCCGGTCGCGCCACCACCAATGATGGTGACAGTGAAGCGACCCTCGCCAGCATTTTGCTTTTGCGATTGCGCACGCAGACAACAATTGATTAATTTGTGATGGAAACGCTCAGCAGCTTGCAAAGAATCAAGCATGATGCAGTTTTCTTTTGCACCCTTGGTGGCAAAGTCATTGGTTTGACTGCCTAGTGCAATGACGAGTTGATCGTAATGAATTGCTTGTTGTGGTAATAGCTCCAAGCCTTCTTCGTCGAAGGTTGGTGCCAGATAAACTTCTTTCTTGTCGCGCGACAGACCCTGCATACGTCCAAGTCGAAATTCGAAGTGTTTACTACGTGCTAAAGCGAAGTATTCCCGTTCATCCGCATGACTATCTAAGGTGCCAGCGGCGACTTGATGGAGTAAGGGTTTCCATAAGTGCGTACGGCTGGCATCAATTAAAATAATGCGCGCTTTTTTCCTTTTGCCAAGACGTTTTCCTAAGCGTACTGCCAACTCCAATCCACCCGCACCGCCACCAACAATCACAATCTGATGAAGTACTTCATTTTGAATCGCGTTCATGTTGCGCCCTTTAATTTAAAAACCTATTTCAAGACACACCTACTTACTTGAGATCGGCGGCAGAAGCCTATGCCGGCTATGCACACTGTCTTTCTAATCGTAGATATTGCTTGAAATAGATTTTCAGCCGGAAGCAGATTTGTTATTGAGTACATTTCTTACATACCTAATTCCGCGATCAAGATTCTACTCCTGCTTGGCGATGAATAGGGTTCTTTAGCTAGCTTCTCGGTCATGCGAAAAATATCCGGCAATCGCAATGGCATCACCAATTTACATAAAAATTGACGTGTAAAGCGTTTCTATTCGGATCTGTGGCTCACCTTTACAAGGCTTTGTTCGCCGTAGGTTTGAATCAATCAGTCATTGACACAAGATGGTACATAAATTGCATACCATTTTTGTGCTTAGTGCAATCGACTGATTAAACTCAAAAATAGGAGTAACACATGGATATTCAACTCAATTTCATCAATCATTCAAATGACCAAAATCGTTCACAAGTATTGATATTTGCAAAAAATGTGACCACGAGTAACGATGAGTTACATGTGGCTTGGACCGTCATTCAGAACTGCGGGCAGGGATGTAATCATCCGTTTGTCTATTCATTAAAAAATTCGGTTAGCGCTGGTGATAGCTGGGGTAACTACACGCCGCAATTGACAGCTTCAGACGGAGAAAAATTTGAAATGGTTTTGACGCAATCTGGTGATCAGTTACGCGCAGCGGGCACAGCAAATAATCCAAGGGAAATTGCAGTGTTGAATAACTTGCAGCAAGGAGCCATCAGTGCGAATATCTATAAATCAGGAAGACTATTTGCGACAAAAACTGGATTAGCGCCGCAGCAAGAAGCCGTATTTCAATTTAAACCGACAATCTGGATTGGTGTTGTGTCACAGGTAGAGCAAGGACAGATTATCAATGCTGCGATTATCTCAGAAGTGAATACCGAAATTAGTTTGCTTGGCATTCAAAGTGCTGACATCGTTATGACGGGAGGTGGCCCGGGTGCTGACTCGCAGCCGTTTAGTTTTCACTTAGAAAATGTGGTGATGGCTTAACTGCAATCGTCATCGAACTTCGATTTGCTTCAGATCTTGAATCGAATCGAAGTTTCAATTAACGATCTAGTGGGGACTCAACAGATTGTTCTTTTTTTGATACTTGTGATACATCAGATCCAAATCGGATTTTCAATATCGTCATTCGGGATATAGCTTAAGTACTGCACCATACGTGGCGTTGCTCCACGATTCGGCGTAGCGCAATGTGGCAGCGCTTGATGCCAAATCACGAAGTCACCAGCTTTACCCGGTACCGCCTTTGCGGTGAGTGTTTGTTCTGCAATTAGGCGAGGGTTTTGATCTGGATCGATATCGGCTAGCCAGTTCGTGATGCGATGATGAAATCCCGGTACACAATGAAAAGCGCCCTCACTCTCGTTACAATCGCTTAAATATAAGAGTCCTTGAAACCGATCTGGAATCGGCAAGGCTAAGCTGACATCCCAATGCAAGCCATTTCCACGAAACGTAAACGTCTTTGTTTCCGGTGGATTAAAGCTAAGGTGATCAATGGTTTTGTAAATTGTCTTGGAGCCGTAGAGTTGTTCGTAAGCAGCACGAATCCGTTTGCACCCCCGGTTGGTATTTAAGCGAGGATGATTGTATAAAGGAAGCATCAAACCTTGCTGTCGCGATTGCGCGCTGTACCACGTGGCTGGCTCGTTCAAATTAGCATGCAGGAAATCCAAGATCGCTTGACGGCTTTCAGCGCATGCTTGTTCATCGATGACTTGTGGTAAAACGAGGTAAGCATTTTCTTCCCAAAAGGCGATTTGTTCTGCCGTCAATTCGTACGCAGATTCATCTTGATTGTCCTCATCCTCTTGATCGAGGATTTGGTATTCAGCCTTAGATCGCTCAATCCAATCACGAAATGCGTCAAGACTGGGGCGTTCTTCTAAGACGAATTTCAAGGCCACTGGATGCGCAATATGATTCGCGTACAAAGCTTGCACCATGCGTCGCCAAGGAAAGTTGGTGACAGCATTGGCTTGGAAAGTAGGATCACAATAGCGCTCCCAGAAATTCTTTAATATTGGCCAGTCTTGCATGGGTATTTGTAAATCAAGCTTGATTTTTCAAACTCTCGATTTTCAATTCTCCGAATGATTGATTTATTCTGAATAAAGTAATTTTACATGTGAGCTTTAACTTAGACATGTCCGATTTGATGAAAAAATCACCTTCTTTTTTTAAATTGATTTCTTTACTCAAACTGCTTCTTGAACTCGGCAAACTGCGTACTTAGTTCAGTCACAGTGTTACGCAATTGCGCAACTTCTTCCTCTAAATTTGTCATTCGATCTTTATGAGTAGCTGAAGGTGTTGAGATGTTTGGTGTAGTCGTTTGTAATTGTTCGATTGCGACTTCGTCACAGCAAATTAAATGCGCGTAACGAGGTTCTTTGGTGCCTGGAGCTAAGTTTAGTCTCGTTACTAATGGCGGATATTTGTTCATTAAAAAATCTAGTGATTTCTCGACGTCAGTAACGTTAGTAAATTCATGCAGGCGTCCAGCACGGCTACGAATTTCACCTGCAGTTTGCCAACCTCTGAGCATCAAGATGGTTAATACGGCGAGTTTGTCTTGTTCCAACATCCATTTCAAACGCATACGATGTTCATACTTCGCCACTCTGGCACCGGCTTGATGCGTGATACTGATCAGCTTTTTAAGGGCTAGTCGATCAAGTGCTTCACTGATTTGTGATTCCGTTAAAGTCATTACTGGATCGCGGCTCGTCAGTTGATTGCAGGCATTGAGCAGTGCGTTCAAAGAGAGAGGATAATTATCTGCGGTTGTTGCTTCTTTTTCTGCTAGGGAACCTAGTACGCGAACTTCGATCTCATCGAGAAATTCGTTGTCAAATTTGTTGTCTGTGATGGGGGATTCGATATTCATGAGGTGCTTTCTTGGAATTAGAATGGGCTTTTCTAAAATAGTCTCATGAAATTGAAAAAAGGAAAACTAAACGATAGCTCAGTTTAAGTGAGGGCAGGCCATTTATCAACCTGTGTTGTGAGACCTCTGCACAACCTACTGCGCGGCCGAATTTTGAATCTGCGATGCTCGCTGTGCTCAAGCACAGGTGCGCTTCTCGATCCAAACTTCGACCGCTCGCTACGGTTGTGCAGAGGTCTCGTTGAGTTGATAGTTGACCTGATTTACCAATTTATGGCTTCCATTTTTTGAGCATGGCTTGCGCTTCCATACGCTGTTTTGGTGTAATTTGTTTCTCAACGATCGCCAGATTTTCAATTGCAGCAGGATTGTTTTGCGCCGCAGCTAAAGAGAACCAGAAATAGGCGTTCGCCAAATTGGCTTTAACGCCATTGCCAGTCGCATACATAATGGCCAAATTAATTTGTGAATTGGCAAAGCCTTTGCTGGCGGCTTTAGTGAATAGATCGAGCGCTTGCTGAAGATCTTTCTGAACGCCTTGTCCCTCAAGATAAATGAGACCGAGGTTGTGCATCGAGTTGGGATGTCCTTGTTCTATCGCCCGCTGATACCAAGCGATCGCTTGCAATGTGTTCTTCGCAGTGCCGCGGCCTTCTTCGTATGCGCGGGCGAAGTTGTACTGGCCATCGGCTAGGCCTTGATCGGCTGCCTTGCCAAACCACTTGAAGGCTTGCACATCACTTTTTTCAAAGCCAATACCAGCGCGATAAAATGAGCCTAGATTATTTTGCGCTTTGGCCTCACCTTGAATAGCCGCTTTTTCAACCCAGCTTGCAGCTTGTATTAGATCTCTTGGTACACCTTTGCCATTGATATAGAACGTACTCAGATTATGCTGTGCTGCCGCCAAACCTTGTTCGGCTGCTTTACGGGTCCACGATAATGCTTTCGGGATATCGATTTCGGTGCCTACTCCATTTTCATACATCTGACCGAGGTTTGATTGCGCCATCGCCAGGCCACGTTCCGCATCTTTCTGGTAGAAACTAAGTGCCATGGATTGATCAGCTGGAACACCTAAACCATTCGCATAATGCAGACCTATGTTGTAGTAGGCAGAAGGCATGCCACGTTCTGCCGCTTTAGAAAACCAGTGCAAGCTCTGCTGGTAATTTTTTGGTGTACCTAAACCGTTAAAATAGATAAGAGCAAGACGATGATGTGCAATCATCTCTCCTGTTTCGGCTAATTTCATGTACATGGAAGTTGCAGTCGCATAATCCTTTTTTTCAAAAGCATCATTGGCGTCTGAGATGGTTTGAGCATGAGCATTAGAGGTGAGGATAGCGCCTAGTAAAAACATGCTTGAGATAAATCGATACATATTGCGACTTTCAGAAAAATGGAATTAAGTAGTTGTGTTTCTTAGCAAGGCAAGACGACGGAGTAATTTTGTCCGAATAGTGACGGCGACTTGTGGAGCATGTCTATGGTTTTGTTGTTCAAAGACATGTATGTTGAACCAAAAACTAAGTCATCCATCTTGCGATTAAAAAGCGAGTCGAAGTTTATCTATGCGAAGCGATACGTAACATTAGTATGCGACCAACGATGAAATTATTGGTGTGAGTTACGGAATAGGATGAATCAACCCCAGTCTGTTCAACTTCAGTTTATTTTTTGTGACTGGGACAAACTGTTAAACGACGCGATGAGAAGTTAAGGTCAATCGCACCCGAACGTTCCGGCCCGATGCTGTATTTATCACATAGCACGCCTGTGGAAAGACCCAATACCAAGGCCAAGTTTGCCCCACTGTCGCAGAGAGGCGAGCGATGTTCCACGACAAAGCGACTGCGGCTACATTACCAGCACGATCTTTAGCCCATATGCTATTGGCAAACGCCAACTCCGCGTTGAGCAAGTCTAGCAAGCCAACTGGCAACATCAAACTGCGATCCTTCTTTCTTTTACTCTCTCTCGGTAAGAGTCTGATTCGGAAAATCTAAATCTTTGACTCGCAAATTGAGCGCCATTGAGCCTCATCCCTGTACTGTATAACAGCTTCGCCAATAGCAAATGCACGTCAAAAAATGAGTAATCAATGTGTTTATCTTTTCCTTCCCCATGTCTTTTGGATGCCTAAGTTGATGAGAGCGGATTTAGGAGCGGCACCAATACACATACGCTTGTTCAGTGCTGGCGCTACAGTGCTTATGCCGAATTGCTTCCTTGACGCGATCCAGAAGCTTGGTAGAATGCAAAGGGATTGCAGTGTCGGTTTTCATAGAAAATTTAATACTGATTAAATATGCAGCATATCTATGAAGAGCCTTACTGCAAAAGGGTTTTAAGAATATTTTTAAAATTTTTATGCGAACTGTGTCGGTTTTATTCGACGAACTGTCGCGGAAAACAAGTTAGCCATCAAAAATGCAAGTACACCTAAACCATGACATTGCTTGGCAATCAAAAATAGATCATGCAGTAAAGGTCGCAGATTTTCACGCGTTTTTCGAGGAACGGAATTACGGAACAGGACTTACGAAGCTGGTGCTTTTTCTGATCTGCCAAGACCCGGCATTGATGCTCAAGCAACGAGTTCGGTTAGTGAAAGCAACCAGCATTCTCTACGTAGATATAATGTTGGATCTCCCATATTTCATTCAAGCCTCGCATGTTGAGCGTCGTAGAAAAATCGCGAACGAAATTAGAGAGCAAGTACAAGCAGTACTGGTCAAGCGCCGGATTCTTGATTTTGATCTTGTTCAATTTATGTCTGACTTGATTTTTGTTTCAGACGATCAATTGAATGGTCAACTTTCTACACGGTTCGATGAATATTGTCTTGAGCGGGCTAGTGGGTATTGAGGCTAACATGACTTTCGAAAATGACGCGCGATTATGCGCTTCCCCTAAATTTACTGATTGGCGCGCGCGCCCTTCAAGTCTGCGTTGAGCAACGAACCATCATAACTATTAGATACCATGAAACTCTCAAAAAAAATCACTATATATTTTCTATTTTTTGCAACAGCGTTTTCGCTTTCTGCCATTGCCCAAACAAACGAAACTGCTGTGGTTGACCGAGGAACCTACTACCAAAGAGGTGAGGTAAATCACGCTGTCCTACATGTTTTGAAGCTCATGGATGCCGGTGACTACGCGAATCTATCGAGTCAAACGTCTCGGATCGCAACAAAGGATATGTCTGAAGAGGCTTCGCAAAGTGTATTGAAGGGTATTCGTGCGGCATTCGGTACATACAAAGACAGAGTGGAAGAACGCATCGGGTTTTCTAGCAAAATGTTAACCGGTGAGACAGGAAAATTCTATGCCGTCGTTTTTAAGTCGGAATTCGCTTCGATGGTTGTTGAAGAAAAGGTGATCATGTCGCTTGAGGATGGGCAGTGGAAGCTCGCTGGATATTTCTTGCAGCCTTATCGCACCAAATGAGCTTCGACGCTAATAGGCTTTTAGCGCCCGACAAGACAGTCGATCGGACTGTCCGCGATGCGGCTCAGTGTTTTATAAATTTGTGGGCGGCCAACCGCTCATTTCAGTGTGAGCAAAGGCACAATTGGTGCAACTTGATCGCACATTATGATGCAATTCAGTGGCGTTTTTTGTTCAAATATTCAATCATTGAGAGGGCAATACTTTGACTCGTTTTTCCTTCTAATTCGATTCAAAATTTTATCTTTCATTTTCGATCGAATGATTTTCAATTGGATGTTTTCCAATGTTCGACCGCCCTAACGCTCTGCGGTGAGTTTGAATATTCACGATAGCTTTCGGGAAATTTCTCTAGAACCTGCAATCTCGCTTGCATCTTACTTTTTCGATGGCAGTGCTAGATTTTCAGGTGTACGCCACAATCCACGGCAAACGCCACCGCCAACCTCTCCTTGCGAGTCGATACGAATGTCAGCAACTCGCCAAATATTTTTCCGGTCTGGTGCGGTGATGAAACTAATCCGACAACTGCCACTTGCGCCTTGTGTTGAGAGAACCCTTCCAGATGCAGCACTGACTAACGCTGAACGGTTATCAAACGAAGATTGGTAGTTCAAGAATTTTAGTCCACCTGCTTCACTAACTTGCGGTGCTCCCATGCTAGCGCCAACTTGCTCTTCAGGTTTGCCCTGCCAGACAGAAAGCAAAGTGCTTTCTTCTTGGCCAACTTGTCTGTTGCCGCGGACTTTTCGTACAACTTCGAGAAACTCTTGTTCCGCTTGGTATTCCTCAATTTTTGGTTGCGCGAAACTTTGTGCGGCATCCATTTGCTTTTTCATCTGTTTCTCGATGGCAGCATACTGAATTTCGTTGCGAGCTTTATCTTCTGGGCTGAGTTTTTTTACCCAAAGCCCAGACGGATCGGCGCGCTTACTACCTTTCCAAAGGACTTCCCAACTTAGATTGAGTAGGTCAATCACGGTTTTTGCTTCTAGCGGATGAACAGCTTCTTGTACACCGATTTTTTGTAAGCCAGAATTGAAGATGCCGTTGTTGAATTGACCGTTTGCTGTGGCTTCGTGCAAGGTATTGCGAACATCTTCCTCTTGGCATGCAAACTTTTGCGCCTTGATCATCGCGGCGTTGCCATCTAGCGCCCATGCTGTCTGCGGAATTGGTCGATTCGAAAGGTCAACCCTAGGGACAGTGTAGCTGCGTGCAGCAATGCGCATATTCACTGGGCTTTTCCATTTTTGTGGATCGTTCCAGCCATCGGCGATCACAGATGAGCTGTAAGGCTTGCCTTCTTGTTTGGCGATTTTCGCTGCTTTCGCGGCTTCGCTGTACGTTAATACTCGATATTTATTCAGACATTCGAATTGTAGTTTTAGTTCATCCCATTCTGGTGCGGTGACCGATTCGTAGACAACAATCACTGGCAGTTCTTTGACACTAGTTTTGGCCATAATTTCGCTGCCTTTGCCTAGCATATTATCTATTTCGGTGCGATCAGAAACACGTGTAATCTCTGCATACCACGCTTCTCTTTGCCCAGCTTTTCCTTGCTGGTGAAACAGTACCCAACCCGCATTCGCGTTACCTATCATAGTCATTAGTAATGTTGCTACACCGAATGATTTAATCGAAAACATGAAAGATCTCCTGACGACTGATTGAGATGAACAAAGATGCGTACTATCAATCAGTGAATGTAAATTATTTAAAGCTACAACCAGCTTAATCAACAAAGCCAATACTCGGCTCGCAGATACAAGCAAATTTTCTGATTTCATGGCACTTATTAAAAGCAAACCAGGAAGCAAAAGATTTGTGATTTGTCGAGAGATACATCCAAGGTTTCTCCATCATTCTTGATCGTTACTTGCTTTTGGAAGGTCGTTGGTTGTTTGATGATGTACGACCAATTGATGACATTATCTCGTGTGCCGAGATGAACGCCAGCGGCATTAAATGTGTGAGTTTGACCGACTACTTCTGGAACGTTGATCTCTTTGCTGTAGCTGAAATTAGCGATTAAAGTATATTCACCAGCAGGCAGACGCATGAAGGAAAAACCGCCTTCATTATCCAGAATTTTTGTGCTCATAAAGTGTTTTGCTATGCGCTCTGGAATTTGATCTGGAACTTTCTTACTCGCCTTCACTTCCTCGAACCACGCTTTGAACTCATCGCTCATCCAGATCAAACCTACAGCACCGCTGCCTTTGGGAGGGTATTGTTTTGCGGCCAGTAATGCACCTTTGAAATACGCGCGGCCACTGATCGTCGATTTTCCTAATGGGCGGATTTCTGCCAAAGCCGCATCCATGCTTTGACCGCTAATAGGACGGCCAGCAATGCAATCAAGCATGGCAGTGCGGGCTTTATCAAGTCCATCGTAATTTAAATCGACAATATATTGTGGAATGACTTCGCGGCTAACTAATAGGCCGAGACCATCCTCACTATCGCGCATGGATTGTAATAATTTACGAATATCGCCAGCAGCGATCATTAAATTATTGGTGCTTGTGTCAGCTTGCTTTGGCAAAATGACGCCTTTCAAATTTGACTCTGGTAATCCCTTCATGCGCAGGATTAAGTCAATTTCTTTTGGTGAGCGTGTTACAGGAATTTGCGCGCCAGAAAATAATAGCGTTGCGTAGGCAGCTTTTGATGTGGGGCCAAATATGGCGATTGTATCTACATTGCGTTTGCCTGGAATGAAGCGGATACCACAGTTCAAACCAGGAGTCGATTCGTCGTATCGAAGGTGCCATGCACCAAGCTCGGAACGTGTGATAATTTTTCCTTCTGAATCTTGTGCAGATGCCCTAGGCGAAGCCGCAAACATCATGGCAATAAACAAGACGATCAGCTTGAAAGACGCAACGAATTGCTTAGAGAATGAAGAAACATAGGTGAAACTATCAAACGATTGGTAGAGTTTATTAGTAGGGGATAAATAGCCGGAATTTTTAGCGTTAGCAATAATTAGCTGGGCTTTGCGTGCGATCATTTTTTATCCAATTCACGAACGTAGCACGATGGAATTCAGATTACTGCCAGTTCATTGTTTGATCTGGCTAAAGAATTAAGCGTGCTGATAAGGTGATATAAACAGTTTCATTTGTTTGTATTATATAAAAGTAATCGACTGAAATATTGTAATAAATTGTACAAAGTTGCTTACATTTTTACTGAAACCTTGTATCTGCGTTGTAGATTACGAAGTGTTCCAAGCATGAATTTAGCGTTATTTGTGAAACAAGAATAGCTTGTCTAGTGCAGGGTGAATTAACTTGTTTGTGCCTTAGTTCATCGATTCATTTTTTAATTAGATATAGTGAACACAAGATGCTTGGCAGATCGGGGTACCGTGGCCTATAGGTTTAGGGGCATGATTTCCCCGCGTCTTCAAGCGGGGAAGGAGAAATTTAGTGGTGTATTTTGTGTTCCTTCGATTACTTGGTACTCATACGCTCTTTCTGAAGCTGTTTGATGATTTCGTCTGCGACTAATGCGGAGGATAGATAGTTCTGTCCTGTCACAACACGTCCATCAACCTCGATATAAGCACCATTAGGCTTGCTAAACTGAAAATCACCATTGTGCTTGATGACCGTTTGTTTAATGAGAAAAGGAAATTGCTTGAAGTATTCTGCGTTCGGTTTTTCGAAGTCTTCAGGGTAGCCAGTAATTCTCTTTCCATCGACGAGATATTTTCCATCTTTCGTCTTCAGATGAACGATGCCCGCTGTTCCGTGACAAACAGATGAAATGATGCCGTTATGCTGCTCGTATATCTCCATCACTAAACGACTAATGTCCGGATTATCTGCAACGCCGTACATCGCATTACTGCCGCCAATGTAATGAACCGCGCGATAGTCGTTCGCTTTTAGTTGATTCGCCTTTTTGGTGTGTTTCAAAGCAAACATAAACTCACTGTCATATAAGTGTGCTTTATGCAGTGTATCAGAGGTGTCGATATAGGCAAGCGGCACCGCGCCGCCCTCAGGACTAATGAAATCCACGGTATAACCCGCTTGTTTGAAGCGATGATAAGCGTTGACGATTTCTGAAAAACTGGCACCTGCCGGCAATTTACTGTTGCCATGAAAGTGTGCGCTAGAGAGAATAAATAGTATACGAGCACCGTTTTGTGTTGAGGCTTGTTTGACCGCGGCTTTGCTAATGATTTGCCATTGCTGATCGATGTTTTTCAACAGAAAAGTATCGATATATCGACGTTGTTGATTAGGAATAAGGATTTCGGCTTTGGCCGTTGCTAAATCGCCGTTGACGTCGATTTGCAAGATTTCGCCAATGCGGCCATTAAACTTTCCTTGATTTTCAGGCTTATACCAACTGAGGTATTCAGCAACCGAGACCTTGGTAAAAGCCTGTCCTTCTTTTTCTAGTAATAAATCGGCCGCGGGATTAAATGCTTTGGCGATTTGCTGTCGTCTATTATAGGAAGTGCCTTCGATGTAATCGCGAAGCACTTGCTGAATGGCGGTGACACTGGCCTGATTGGTGGAGGCGAGGTCCGATGCTAAGCTTGATTGTTGGAAGAAAAAGACGATGATTAAAATGAACAAATAACGCATTGTTGCTCCTGTGTTGTGTGAGTGAAAAACAGGAGCAAGCATATGATGCTGGCGGATACAGAACTAGTGCGTATTACAATTTCGGATTACGAATTTATAGTTTCAGAATTTGGTAAGCTTTGAAGAGCTTTATATTTCGCGGGTGTAAGCTGAGTATGTTTTTTGAATGCGGTATAAAAAGTGGAGAGAGAATTGAAGCCAGAACGCTCGGCCAGTTCTTCCATTTTCATGGCAGTATCACTTTGCAATAAGGTTTTTGCGTGTTCAATTCGGTAACTATTTACAAAATCATTAAAAGATTGATGAAGGTTATCGTTCAATAGTTGCGACAGTTTCGGCGTTGACCAACTTAACATTTTCGCCAACTTTGGCATCACCAGATTGGCATCCAAAAAGACTTGCTGAGCAATCATGAACTGTTCCAGCTCGGTGATTAATGGCGTTGCATCGTTGACGGAAATTTTTTTATTGGCGTAGGGACTGATAACTTTGTTTTTTTGTTGTTGGATGTGCAGGAATACGGTAAGTACGCCGATGCTTATTAGGAAAGTGAAGGTTAACGCACCAGAGATATAAGAGGTGTAAGTTGCGAAGTAATAGGTGCACCAAATTAGTCCACTACCGAACACAATGCTTGATACGATGATGAGATCAATTTGTTGACGCCAGTTTGTCAAGTTGAGGGCGATCATTTTCGGCCACAATATATAGACTGAAAGCAAGGTATAAATGAGCCAAACATAATTGATGATTTTGTAAAATAAACCACCCCAAAGCTGCGGATGCAGATGATAGGGGAACAGTCCCCCAAGCACGATGATCATAGTCGCAGGAATGATTAAGTGCAGGCGATGCAGCGAGGCGTGGCGGTAAATGCCTAAGAATTGTAGGCTATAGCAATATAGCAGAGGGCCAATTAGAAAACAGGCAGATAAGCCCAACTGCAAAATCTGTTTTCCAATGGCGGGATTGAAATGAAATAAAACCGATTTCAATACTCGGATACTCAGCATGAAAATGACACCAGCAAGGAACCTGTTACTCCATGCTCCAGGCTTACGGAAAAATAAATAAGCCGCAAGCAGCAATCCATGAATGCCACCTAAGCCGCTGAATAAAAGCAGTAATTGATCGAAAATTGCCATGGGATTTCTATGATTGTGAGATGCAGCATTATCCCATGGGGCAAAGCAATTTAGAAATGTGTCTTGTGGATGATGGAAATCCGCAAGAACCGGGCATTTATTAGCTTGTTATGTCGAACCGCGTTTCAATTTCTCCTTTTCTTTGACTGAGCGTACTAGCGCTTTCCACTTCGACCTTGCGGCGATTTTATCTAGCGGCGTTTGTTGATTGCGACGTGTTTCACGTAACAGCTTTTGGTAGTTCTTGAGCCTGTCAGCATCGACGGCAGCGCGAACTGCACATCCTGGTTCGCTTTGGTGACTACAATCGCGGAACTGGCATGCTGTCGCGAGCGTGTCGATATCCGTAAAGCTTGCATTGAGTGCTGTCTCGTCGAGATTGAGTTGTAGACTACGTAAGCCTGGGGTGTCGATGATACAAGCGCCACCGGGACATTGGTGCAGTGAACGACCCGTGGTGGTGTGATGACCACGATTATCGCCCGCGCGTACTGCGCCTGTTTCTTGCTGACTGTTCGATAGTGTATTGGTCAGCGTTGATTTGCCAGCACCAGATGACCCTAGCAAGATCAGACTTTGCCCTGCGCCCATCCATGGCGACAACAACTCTATAGTGGCGCTGCTTTGTCCATTCACGGCAAATATGGGAATGTTTGCAGAAAGGCGTTGTTCTACCTCTGCTTGACGGTCGGCAGCATCAGGATGTGTGTCGGCTTTGCTTAGGAGTACGACAGGCGTAACATCAGCCGCGTGAACCAATGCTAAGTAACGCTCTAGTCGACGCAAATTAAAGTCATTATCCAAGCCCATCACCAACAAGGCGGTGTCGATGTTACTAGCAAGTACTTGCAGACGTCCTTCGTTATTGCGGCGTGCCAGATGATTGATCGCTGGCATACGGGCGATGAAATGATAAGCGCTAGTGGGTGTGCCGCTGAGCAGGCCCCAGTCACCTACAGCCAAACTGAATTCTTCGGCTGCCAATTCATGTAATAAGCGCGGTGAAGCGCGTGCCTGCAAGTTGATGTTGCCATTGTGTAGTATCAAACTATCGCGATGGATCTCAGTAATACGTGCTACTTGTACGCTTGTGTCATTCGTAAAATAGCTTGCCAATGCATGTAACTGGTGGGCGATAGCTGGGTTTAAGCCGATGAGGCGTAGTGAGGCGAAATCAAAATTGATCATGATCAGTGTGTTTATCCAAATTCATGATGTACGTCGATGATCAACGTACAAAAGTAGCTCGCAGGCCTAGTCAAAACCAAGGCGTGCGAGGACGAATGAAAGAAAGTGGAAGTCGGCGCGTGATCAGTCGCGCATTAACACACTAGTTAAGAAGTGAGTGAAACTTATAAAGTCGCAAGAAATGAAGCAGGACGATCAGGTAGCCGACAGGAGAGCAATATCGATGGTTTTCATGTTTTATCTCCTGTGATTTTGATGGAAGCCTCAGTGTGCCAGTAGTCGATTCGTGCGTCAAGATTGAAAAATGCTTTGGCGGTATTACCCAATGAATCAATCAATTAATCAAACGATCGTTCCATATCGATACACACATTTTTATGTTGACATTGATGGGTGTGCATGAACGATAGAAAAAACATGGCCGCTCTCTATACGAGAGCGAAAATAAATATGCCGATGCTGCAATGATTTAACATCAATCATTTGGACGAATTCAGGTGCGAGTAATTCTTGGTTTGCTCAATTGAATCGCTCTTTGTATTCTTGGTCGATTGTATCGTTGCAGGATCACTGGATATAGATTGAGTAAGACATTTAAAATCATCAGCCATAGAGATTGCATCATACTTAATTTGATCGCTACAAAAAGTGTGAATCCAAGAACAATAATCAAAATAATTAAGTGGCCTAATTCTGATTTTTTTGTTTGATGATGTAAATGCAGCAAAGCCTGCGTGTTTTTTTCGATAGGGCTAGATTTTCTAGTTAGCTTTTCCCAGCCAACTAAAACTAGTAATTTTCTGAAAAGATTGACACCAAAATAGGTGTATGTTTTTCCTTTTCGCTCCCATTCTTTTTCATCATAGTAAGTAGACTTCATCGGACTATTTACTACTTCAACGAAAGCAGATATCCACATCATGAGTAGAAAATTTAAGGCCCAGGCGAACGCAAAGCTGTCCATTCGCATGTAATAGGCCAAGGCAAAAACACTAAGGATTGTCGCTATCGCGATCGACATTAAGCTAATAATTTTTTTCATTGGTGGCGGCGATTGAGGTTTTTAAGATAGGACACACAGCGCTACAGTCATGTAGGCAAGCGGAAAGGCCGATTATTCAATGAGCCTTACCGCATGATCGCATCGTACCCAAATCCCACTAATAATGTACAGGCACTAAATGTCGCAAATCCTAAGAGATAAGCTGCGCCTGCTTTAATAAAGCTACTCCACTTTTTGGCATCAAAAAACTGACCGATAGACCACGACAGATAGACAAATGAAATAAAACTGAAAGCTGGCATGAGATTGAAACCGGTGGTACCACTTAGCATGGCTGCTAAAGTGAGAAAAAGCATGCCAATACCCATCACAAAAGATAGCAGTATCGAAATCTCAAAGAAGTTAACGTCGAGTTTTCTAAAAAAAATTCTTAGCCAGCAAGCGATGAATAAGCCCATCATCACGTTGGAATAGCCATAGTGACTATGTACCCAGTTTGAAATCGCATTGACGGTTAAAGCCTTATCATCGCTGATTTTGAAATAACCTTTTTCAATATGAAAAAAATGTTCAGCCAAGGTATAAATCAAGGACGTGACGATGAGGAAAATGATAGGTTTGACGAGGCGGCTACGATTTTCAGAAATGTATTCTCTGATACATTCCCCTGGGCGAAGTAGCAGTTCTCTGATGGTGAAAAAAAATCCTTTTTCAAAATGTAAAACATGCTTAATTTCATGTAATACAAAATGCCCGTCAATTCTTTTCAGTTTTGCCGCATTCCCACAATAAGTACAAAAGTTCCCGTGAATTTTATTTGTACAATTTTTACAGTTCATAGTGCGTCATTCGTGAAGAATTAAGTGATCTTCGCCAGTAAGGTCGAAGGGTTTTTAGTCAGAACGACTTGCAGAGCATGCCGTGATGTCGCAGTGTGAGGTATTTTTTGTAGATCGTCAAAAATAGTTTTTGCCAATACATTGTAGCTAAATTAGTGACTAAGCAATCCTAGACTGAGGTTGCTTGCTCGCATAATGCACTGACTTTTTTACTAGAATAAATGCGCAGATGTTGACGATGTTAAAAAAGAATTTTGTCAATCCACTCTACCTTGTTGGTATGGAGGATGCTCACGAACAACCGAACTCCGATGGGTGTGCATCTTCTTTTGTGTTCATGCTTAGTTCGGGAAATGTTCTATATGGGTTTCGCCGTGACGACCAAGATAGGAAACGTGACGGCCTTTTATCCACACAAAATAACCTATGCAGCCCGCTGCTTGCGATAGCCGTTTAAACTCAGGGTACATGACTTCCCCTCGTTGTGCTCCCAAAATGGCGGTTTTTACATCTGCTTGGGAAAATGACTCGCCGATAGTATCGTTGCTTGATTCGTAGGTCAAAGACAGCGTTTCATCGGAAGGGAAGTAATACGTTATCTGGCGGGTGCGGTAATCAACGAAATAAGATTCGACACCAACTTCGATTAAAGCGCCAATGACCTGACCGAAATGAATCGTTCCTGCTTGGGATGCTTGAAAGGTTTGATGTATAACAGCTTCTTTTGCGTTCATGATTTTCTCTAATGTTTGTTGCTTGGTTTATTTAGTTGGTAGTTCTTTCATCTCGTGATAGGCGACTAGATCTCGCATCATCGACATTAATTCTTCTCTACTGGTTTTACTCAAATGGCCAAAGAAGAAATCGTCGTTCTCGTCTGCCACTGCGGCGAGTCTTGGTACTAAACGCTTCCCCGCTGGCGTTAAATAAAGTACCTGATCGCGCGCACTGTCTGCCGCATAGCTTCTTGACGCTAATCCCTTAGCTTCAAGTTTTGTGATGACCTTTGATGCAGCACCTTTGGTCATTCCAAGTTCATCGATTAAGTTTGCGTGGGTGGTTGTCGCTTGCTGATAAAGTGCGCGTAATGCAACCCATTCTGTGACCGTTACTTCATAGGATGTGAGTTGATTTTCAAAGCGCGAAGATACTTGATTGGATACGTAGCGCATCCAGAATCCAAGATGCGCATCCAATTCGCTAGGTACTAAATTCTGCGTTTGCTTCATTGCATGTGCCTCAATTGTTATTGAAATTAAATTTGTTTCTATGGAAACGTATTTTGGTTTCCTTGGAAACTTTTGTCAATTAATTTTTATATGACTTTTGTATTCGCAATGAGATCTACACCAGATTGTTACTGTTAGGGGCACCGACAAAGGCAGTGCTAAAGTGCGTTGGGACTGCAACAACGACGCTGTGGCTGAACTCGAGCATTAAGAAACCTTGGCGGTTTTACGCAAGCCTTGTCAATATGAAAGATGTTCTTTTTATTATCGTCAACGTGAATGACAGCAACTGAAATGTAATCATTGGGCAATTTTGATTGACACGTAAAGTTAACACGCAAAACACAACAATCAACTTGAAGTGATTTTTTTTTCACATCCGTTCAGAGTCATGAATGTATTTCATAGCGCTTTGTATTTCACTTGGCATGATGTTTGCTGACGTTAAATTATTGGACATTTTCAGACAATGTTTTCTGATTGAAATAGCCCATCGCTAGACCGAAAAATACGAACAAACTGTAAACAACAAATATTGCGCAATCAAAAAAGGAAACCTTCATGAGCACACTTAATCAAATCAAAATCGAAAACAATTCTGGCCTTGATGCCACGCAATACACCGTTTGGGTTGCTGGATTTATGGCTGATGCCATGGACGGGACTAAGTTTCAGACCTTGCAGACGAAGGGTAACTTTTCTGCCGCTGCGGTGGCCAGTACAGCACCTTTTATTAATGTCAATAATGGATTGTCGATTGATGTGCCGGATGTGACAAACTCGGGTAATAATCGCCTTGTTTTCACCGTGACGTCAGCCACCGACACGCCCCCTGATTATCCACTTAACGGCTACACAGCTTATCCTTTTCCAGGTGTACCTGGTGTCGCCCCAGCTGGGCCCTACGATATTTTTGAATTTGGCCCGAACGCGCAGTACGATGTTTCGGCAGTGGATTCTTTTGGCATGAACCTGTCATTTACCGTATCTGGAGATACTTCAACATACGGTGTCGTCACATCAATATCGCGGGCGCAAATCGCGACCGCTTTTACTTCGTTTATGAGTACAGATCCATGTGGGACAAATTTCTCGCAACTGCTGTTTACAAGCCCAACTAGCGCTGGCTATCCGCAACTGATTGAAACACAGTTTTCTGCGATTGTTTCACCAAAAGATTGGTTAGCAATTTATCCCACTACGGCAGGCTTAAGCGATTATTGGCAGAATACAGTCGATGCACTTTTCACTTCTGGTAACCAACTTAGTTTTTATTTAAATGGTGCTACTGTTGGAACTTACACAGGATCGAGTGATGGCACGCAGTTTACATTTTCGGGTCCAGATCAAATGTCGATCGTGGTACCAAAGTCAGATTTTGCTGGTGTTCAGCCTTTTGTTCAATCTGTTCGGGGATCCAATGGTGGGACTCAAGCAACGGCGAATGCTATTGTGCAAGACGGTGTGGTTGTGGCGATCCAGGTAACAAATGGTGGCAGCGGATATATTGCACCGCCGCTAGTTGCAATTAGTCCTCAGGGAAATGACGGTACGTCGGCAGTAGCGGTCGCGACTATTGAAGACGGTGTAGTGACACAAATTAATGTGACCAACGGTGGCAGCCAATATGCTGACTCGGCTCAAGTTTTATTTTCTGAGCAATCACCAACTGAGTATGCCGCATTTGGTCAAATAGAAGCCGCGATTTTTGAAGCGTTTTCACGTGGTGTAGTGCTAGATGGTGTCATGGATTCTAGTTCGACGATACCAACAAATTATTCATCAGATGCGTGGACAAACACTTCTAATTGGTACTCGAACCACAATAACGCTTATAACCAAGCGCCTTCAGTGTACGACGCGTATGCAAAATTTTTCCACACCGGCAAAGTCGAAGGCACTAGTATTTTTGGATTGAACTCTAGCGGACAGTTCGCCATGGTTTATGGATTTAGTTTGGACGAAAACCCGAATGTTGGTTCGAGCAGTCAAAATATTCCGCCGGGTAGTTGGCCTGGCAGCTTGAATGTTCCTGCGAAAACTAATTACAACGTTGGCAGCCAAACCGTGACAGTGACAATAGGACCATGGGTGTAGTTTTTTTTGATTTTGACGGAGTTCGTTGGCACGCCCAGCTGGAATAACTTTGCGCATGCTTTGCAAGGAATTTACATGTAAATAAATAACTGTTTTATTGTAAGTTGTAAGTGGTTATACTCAACTAGCTTAAAAACACCAACACGACAAATCTAAGATGCAGCGTTGCGAGATTAACTTTTTCAGAAATTGGTAGTGGACTGAAAATGCCAGCTTTCTCTGGATCTAAGTGAAAGGATTCATCATGCGAACACGTTCATCTCTGCAAGCAGAGCAGGTGCCGTCTCATCACGCCACGCACTCGACGCAATTCAAGTCGAGTGCAAAACAGGTACTTGATGCCCGTGATATTCAGTCCGTGCAACGCAAAGCGCAAGATACCGCAAGTCATAGTTCTGCAGTGAGCCAGTTGAAGTTACTGCAGGCAAAAATGGCTGCTAAAGCCGACGTTGCTCAACGTGTTGAAGACGAAGAGCCAGTGCAAGCTAAATTCGATGCGGTTCAACGCGTCGAAGAGGAAGAGCCAGTGCAAGGCAAATTCGATGCGGTACAGCGTGTCGAAGACGAAGAGCCAGTGCAAGGCAAATTCGATGCGGTACAACGTGTTGAAGACGAGGAACCAGTGCAGGGTAAATTCGCAGCAGTACAACGCGTCGAAGAGGAAGAACCAATTCAAGGGAAGTTCGCGGTGGCACAACGTTTGGAAGACGAAGAGCCCGCGCAAGCTAAATTTGGAACGGCACAGTTGGAGGAAAGAGTTCAACCCAATAATACAGGATTACCCAATCAACTCAAGGCTGGTATCGAATCACTTTCAGGCATGAGCATGGACCATGTCAAAGTCCATTACAACTCATCACAGCCAGCACAACTGAATGCACACGCCTATGCACAGGGTAGCGAGATTCATGTGGCACCAGGGCAAGAGCAGCATTTGCCACACGAAGCTTGGCATGTTGTGCAGCAGGCGCAAGGAAGAGTACGGCCCACAACTCAGATGAAACAAGGCGTGCCTGTGAATGACGATGCCGGCTTGGAGAGTGAGGCTGATGTGATGGGGGATAAAGCGATGCAGCTCAAGTCATATGACGGTTCAGTCAAGATCAAAACAGTGATTACAGCGCCTGATCTTAATGACTGGAACCTTGTACGGTCCAAATTGGATGGCGTTGCAAAAGGGGGGGAGGCTTACGAGATTGGTTCCCGTGTTGATGCATCCTTAGGAAAGCTTGGCCTAAACACAGGCGAATCGGCCATGAGCGCTCATATGATACCGAATCGTATCGGTGGTTCGGGCAAAGCGATAAATGTCAGGCCATGGAAGCAAAGTTTTGAAAGTGGAACCTGGGAGAAGAGTGTAGAAGAAAAGTTTAACCAAGAATTGTTAAGTGCCAAAGTAGGCGATGTCGTCCCGTATACAGTCAACACTACCGAAATCAGCAATGACAAGGTCAATGAGATCATCGCAACCAGTGCCGTCGATACAGAAAAAAATAAACCCGAACATAAAACGCGACTACTGGAAATTCCTGTTGATGTCTCAGCAACCGTAGGCAGTAAATCGCTTGGTACGACAGATGAGCCATTCAAGGGTTTAATCAAAGGTTATTAATTTTTTATCGCACAAATCACGTCCAAGGGGGCATTATGGTTTCAATTTACGCTAACGTAGATAAAGATAATGCAGGGACTGTGCAAGCAAAAACACACGCGCAGCGCACAGCAGATCACAACCAGCATGGAATTCAAGATCTACGCTCTCAGCAAGTGGCCCAACAACGTCGACAAGACATCGTCAACAATAGCAAACGTGTGACTCAGCTAAGGCAAGTACACCCGCAAACTAGTGCTGGTGTTGCACTGGCTCCGGTTGGCGCGGCTGCCACGTTTGACGACCAGTCACCTACCACTCTCAATCATTACACCATCGCGCTTGCTCCTTCAGCAAATCGCAACGCTGCAGTACAAAATATACAGACCGAATACCGTGCCTTTGGAACTAGTTTAGGCAATGGTGCGGATTCATTTATTTCTAGAGGAACACTGAATGCATGGCGCGGCGCCTCGGCTGCACAAGGCAATCTTATTTATCAACAGCTCACTGGGGCAGGAGTTCCGATTCCTGCCCCAGCTGTCGCAAGTGATCAAAACCGCAGTATGGCGGTACACACCTATTCCCCAAATGGCGAAAATGCGGGTATTGCGTGGCGTACACCAGCCATGATGGATCACTTACGCAATTGGGCAGCGCTTCCGCTGGTTGACCCTGTTAAAATCTCAGTGACCAGTCCCATAGCGGGCGGTGGTAATGTCGCTACCGATATTGAGTTTACAGAAGCTCATCGAGGTTATGTCACGCATGTAAATGCATTGGGAAGCAATGCCCCGATGGCGCGAGTTGCCAAGTATGGCGATGGCACAGGCGGCACTCGCGACGGTACCTCCGATGTTGCACCTCTTGATCAATACAGTATGACCCACCACAGCGATTCTAGTACCACAGTTGATGAGCAAATGAATGCTGCAGAGGCTGGCGACTCAACACTTGCGGAAAAAGAAGAGGGAGTTGATGCCATCACGAAAGTGATCGCTGAAGGTGGCCGTTTTAATTGCGTCGCAGCACTTGGCGCCAACCTTACGAATGAATCCAAATTTTATACTACAGATCCAGATGACCATGATCGCCTCATCTACATGGACTTTCGCACGCTATGGGTTCAATGGACTTCGCTCTTTCACAAGCGCTATGGCATCAATAATGACACAGTACGAGAAGAGATAAGGCAACTTTGGTTGAGTGAAGGCCAAGGGCGAGTTGACTCCATGAGCGAAGATGCTGCTGGTGCAAATGACTATGACTTGCGAGTTTAAAAGGGAGTTATGAGGCTGAATATTCTCAGAAAACAAAACTTTATGGCAGACTACGCACTTTAATGAGCACTGCGGAGATAACAAAGACATTATGAGCACCAACGATACTCTTGATAATCGCGAGACTAAAGATTGCCCTGTTTGCGGCGAAACCATTAAAGCAGTTGCGATCAAATGTCGCTTCTGTAACACTGATCTGCAAGCACACGAGACAAATGTCGAGCATGATGCAGAAAAGGTTCTGTTTGCTGGTCGCCCAGCTACCATTTTTAGTGCGTGGCAATGGATTGCGGTGGTACTAACACTTGGTATCGCTTATCTATACTACTGGTTTATAGCGCGTGGATTGCATTATGAAATTACGACGCAAAGGGTGAAGTTAGAACGCGGCATTTTTTCAAAAGTAAAAGATAATGTTGAGCTTTTTACGATAGAACACTTCGACTTAAATTCACCGTTTGGTATGCGCCTGATGGGCTATTGCATATTGCAATTGAGGTCATCCGACACCAGTTATTCGCAGCTTCAGCTCTATGGAATTAAAAACTTAGAGCCGCTCGCCGACACGCTACGTGAATGTTCGATGCGTGAACGCGCAAGACGTCGTGTGACCGCGATTATTCATCCGTAAAAATCAGCGTGGTTTTAATATTGATATAGTGTTGATGCGGTGTTGGGAAGTTGGCGCAGACTCAGTTCTCTAGGTATTGTATGGTGCAATAGTAAGTGTATTTATCGTTTCTAAACGGTTTCATATAGTAGATAGCCTTTTCGTGTGTTATTTGATTCAATACGGTTATCCATTTAATTTGATTTCGAAGTAGGGGGCTTTTTCATCATGCAGACTTTTAAATTGACATCGCAATTTCAATCGCGAGAAAGCGATACTGTGCAAACAAAGCAAGTGGATCCTAGCACACGAACTTTTCAGCAAGATACTCGTAATGAATCTATGCAGTTGATGAGCACACAGTCGACGATGACAAACAGTCCACGACAGAAAAGTTTACATGCACTTCAACTTCGAATGAGGGACAGTATGCAGCAACAGAAGTTTTTTGCCAATTTGCCGGTTCAGCTTGCTGTCGATGTCGATGCAACGCAATATGAAGGAAACGTGTATGTGGAGGCGAAAGGGCAAGCATCTGATTTCAGTAATGGAGATGATGCAGGTGATTATGGTTGGAATGGTGTGGAAAAGTACAGTGTTAAAGCTACAGTTGCCGATCAAGTGATAGATCCGGGCGGCACATTTAACAATAGCTTCATTGTTGCACAATCTGGACATATCCTAGCACAACAAAATGGTGGCAAAGGGAGTGATCCGAAAAACGTGTTTGCCCAAGATGGTGGTGTCAACAACGGACCTTACCGATCTTACTTCGAAAACCCGATGAGGCAAGCCCTCAACAAGGCAGACAAAGATGCTGACGTGACGTTTGAAGCGGCGTTGGAAGGCGACAATATTTCTTTTGGTAAATTAGAAAAAGAATCTAAAAATCTTTTCGTCTAGTCAGGCTAGTTACTTGATTTGTATGTTGGAAGCTCAACGCACTTGTCGAGTGCTGCCTGCCTGAGCTAAGCTTGAGCATTTCCTTCATATGACTCCTACTCTTAATTTTCAATTAATTACTATAGAGCGTTTTTGCTGCCATCAATAAACTCGTCTCGGGTTATCACTTGCAAACCCACTCTGCTTTGAATTACTGACTTGAGCGTCTGAACATGTGTTGCTCCCATTGCGATCATTTCGTGATCACCCCAGTCCTCTGTATTGAGAATGACAGTCAACATTGCAAGGTCTCTCATTGCCATTGCGCCCGCTAATTCACCACGCAGGCCAGCAGCCAGTGCTGCTTGCCTTCTTTCTTCAAGACCACCATCTCCTTGTTCTGGTTTGGTTGTTATTTCTGTTTTATATTCATCATTGAATAATGTTTTTAAGCGCTCGATGATTCTCGTTCTTTGAGTACCAATCGCGGTTTCTAATTCCGCGATTCGATCAGCGTTAAGCTCCGGTGATTTATAGAGTTCACTAACTTCGAGCATATTGGTCCACCATACCTCCAGTGCTTCTTTGGTGGTTCTCACATAAGTTATTGCCCGTTCTTTGTCTGAATGGGCAATGTAGTCTTCTGCTTCAGCATCAAATTGATCCTTAACTCTTTTCATCGTATTAATCGAACTATATTCTCCAGCAAGATTTTCACCTTGTATAACTTTGATTCCTGCTTCATTGGTATAGTAAGGGCGCTGCATATCATCTTTTCCCTTGCCATCTTCGTCTGCCGCGGCATAATGTTCTATCCATATCGCTGGGCTTTCGACAATATAGTTCGGCGCTACTTTGGGTTTCATTCTTGATGCGGTGTGGTATACAACACCAAACAAAGTCTTCGCAATAACCGATTCCATTGCAGTTTTATGAAAACCGGCAGGCGCATCTGGTTTCAGTGCCTTTTCTTTCGATTTGATTGGAATAACGCCATTACTTTCGTGCAGAATGGTTCCGCGACGATTACTTTCCTTCATGATGGGGGTCACTTTTGTACTATGATTTTCAGCTAGTACAAATGGTGTTCCGGTTTTAAAGGGAAGCTCGTACCACAAGCCCAGTGCTTCAAAAACACCTACATTGACTGGCGCACCAGATGAGTGATCTTGAAATTCACTCACACTTTCGTAATGTCTCTTCCAAGAATCATTGGACCATTCTCTCGCCTTCACTTTATTCGTAGGTGCAAAGGTGTGTTGCATATTGGATCCAGATCCGTGTAGTCTTTCTGTTCCATCCTGGTATGAATATGGTTTATTTTCAATTAACACTTTTCTTTGTATGCCGTCCATCCCCATCGACTGCGATGATGGTGTCGGATATTGAGCTTGCGCATCAACTTCAGGCACACGAGTTTGCGCGCTGACCATCTGCATTGCGCGCTCCCCCATCACATCAGCTTCAGCCTCCAACCCCACATCATCATTCACCGCCACTCCAGCTTTCATCTGCATCGTCGGTTGTACCCGACCTTGGGCTTGCTGTACCACATGCCAAGCTTCATGTGGCAAATGCTGTTCTTGCCCGGGTGCCACATGAATCTCACTACCCTGTGCATAAGCATGTGCGTTTAACTGCGCAGGTTGCGAGGAGTTATAGTGCACTTTGACATGATCCATGCTCATACCAGATAGCGATTCAATCCCAGATTTGAGATTGTCGGGGAGGCCGGTGTTATTTGGCTTTGGCACTTCTGCCGCTGTTTCAAGTTGCGCAGTATTTTCACTTACGCTTTTTGCCTGTGTCGCTTCTTCCTCTTCACTCATGCGCTGTACCGCTGGCGCGTCCATCATGGCACCCATGCTTTTGAGTTGTGCGGCACGTCCGCTGTGTTGTGCAATGTGCTGAAAGGTTTTGAGTTGACGACTTTGCAGGCTATGGTTAGCTGCATCTTGTCGTTGGCGCTGCGTCGTTGTCCGTGGGCGCAGATCAGCAAATTCACCTACGTCGCTTGCGCTGATTTGTTGGCTTTGCGTTGTCAACTGGCTGGTGTGTTGCGCGGAATTTGTGAACGTGTCTGCTTTCGCTTGTTGCATCGGTGCAGTTGAACTCATGAATCGCCTCGCATAAAGGAAATGCCATCAGAATAAGCATCTATTTTAACTATAAAGCTTAGACAAAAGAAAAGAAGATTAAAAAAGTATAGTCTTATAGCGAAGATGTTGGAGATGTTGGTTATGTGAGATAGGCCTTATGTTAGAACCTTCCTCTGTGTTTGTTTATTTAAATAGGTAATGTGACGTTTTTTATTACCTGGCGCAGATTATGCATTGCTTATACAAGACCAGTTTAATTTGCGTTTGGCACTAATTTACATGTAAAAAAATAACTGTTTTGTTGTAAGAGTGAAGTGGTTATACTAAATCAGAATAAGTTAGGACAGTAAGCAATAGAAAGGATATAAAATGCAAACGCGTACATCTCTGCTAGCGGACCAATCATATACACAGCACAGTGCACGTTCCACATTAGCTACCCAACTCAGGCAATCTGGCGCAACGCAAGTATTTGATACTCGTGATACCCAATCGATACAACGTCAGGTGCAAAGTAGAGCCAATCAAAGTTCGGCAGTGAGTCAACTCGCACTCTTGCAGGCAAAAATGGTAGGCAAAGCAGAGGTCGTGCAACGTGTCGAAGAAGAGCTGTTGCAGAGTAAGTTTGATCCAATTCAAAGAGCAGAAGAAGAACTATTACAAGGCAAATTCTCAAATGTGCAACGCGTAGAAGATGAGGAGCCTCTACAAGCCAAATTCGGACCAGCACAGTTAGTAGAAAGAACGGAACCCAACAATACAGGTTTGCCCAATCAACTCAAATCCGGGATCGAATCATTATCTGGTATGAGCATGGATCATGTGAAGGTGCACTATAACTCCTCACAACCTGCACAACTGAATGCTCATGCTTACGCACAAGGAAGTGAAATTCATGTTGCGCCAGGGCAGGAGCAATATCTGCCGCACGAAGCCTGGCATGTGGTGCAGCAGGCGCAGGGTAGGGTAAAGCCGACGCGGCAAATGAAGAGTGGCGTAACAGTGAATGATGATGCCGGTTTGGAGAGTGAGGCCGATGTCATGGGCGCGCGTGCTTTACAAACCAAGTCTCGCTCTTATACTGCGGATTCAAACCATATAACAAGGCAGTTGTTTAGCAACGTTTCGATGAATCCCGTTCAATTGGCAACAACCATTGAATACGGCCCCTTGACTGATTTTGCCTTTAACTACGGAAAAAATAAGTCAGTGACAGGCAAGGTCGGCACGTTGATGAGTGCTCATCTTGATCCTAAGAAGCCAGAGATTGGAACGGATACCTCAGGGAGCAATGCTTTTAATAGCTTGTTTGATCAACTTCAGAGTCGAACAAATAGCACTTGGGTTCGGGGGCATTTGTTGAATCATGATCTGGGGGGCGTAGCTCACTACAATAATCTTTTTCCGCTCACAACAGCAGCTAATGGCGAGCATTATCAAGAAGTCGAAAAACAAGTTAAACACTGGATAGGTAAGAAGTACGAAGTGGATTATCAAGTAAAGGCGGAGCAAATCGATACCGACGGGCGTGGAAAATTCGTTTGCTATGCCAAACCAACTACGGGTGGCGAGACAGACAACATCGTCCACAAGACAATTTACTCCATGCCTTACAAGGTAGATTCAACCAGAGAATACGATAATAAAGCCAATACTGAAGTGGCAAAATATTCTGCTGTGATTCCGGGCGAGCACAATACGGTGAGCCGAGATCAATACGTCGGTAAATACACTACCAATTCTAAGTGGAAGCATAAATCAGGAACCTCCAAAGCGAATAATCGTAAGGTCAGCGATACTTTGGAGGAGGGCGATCTCAATGATATTTTAAGCCTTCAAGATTTATCAGATGACGATCAGGAAATTGCACATCATACCAATTTACTCGCTAATGCTATTTTTGAAAAATTTGAACAGGCACCGGATATGGAAATCGCGGAAGAAGTGGTACGTGGCCATGATCCCGGGGATAATTTTTCAAATTGGTTAAAAGTGTATAAGAAGGAGGCTGGTATTTAACTGAGCACGTTTAATTGAATACAAAACGAGGAATATCAAAAAGCTTTGCAAAAATAATGGGGCTGATTTTTGATATGCAATATTGTCGCCTACCACAAACAACTTTGTTCATCTAAGAGTAATGTAAATTCAGGTGATGACCAATCAATCCCAGATGAAAAATATCCTAATTGCAAACTGCCTTTCAACGAAATTAGCATGCGCGTTATTACTAAGTTTTAGTCCTGGCATTCAAGCACAAAGCGCAGGCCAGCAAGTTCAGCAAGCCCAGCAAGTTGAAGTAAAAGCCAAGTCAGCCACAGAAAACGCACAGCGTGATGCTTCAGCGAAGATTGTTGTGGCCAATGCTGAATTGATGCGCTTTGGCGATACGAGTATTAGCGATGCGATGAAACGAGTGCCGGGTGTGATCGTCAGTAACGGCGTGATTCAACTCATGGGGATGGGGGCTCAGTACACACAAATCCTGCTCGATGGTGAACCACTACGTAGCACGAATATTGACCATATTCCCATGAGTATGATTGATCGTGTTGAAATCTATCGACTCGGCAGTGCAGAGTTTAGTAGTGCCGCTATCGCAGGCACGATCAATATTATTCTGAAGAAGATTCCGCGCGAAGCACAGCAACAAATTAAATTGAGCGTCAGTGATGCTTATCTACCAGCGGCTAAACTTGATTGGCGCGGATCGGGAACGCGTGACAAAATTTCCTATGCTTTGTCGATTGCGGCAGGGGTAGATCGGAATGCCTTTGGGCCACCAAAAATATCGTCCGTAAACGTGCGTGATGCAAACAATGTCATCGTCAATGAATATGAAACGCGTTTTGAAAGTAAATTTAAAAGCAAAATGATCAGTATCAATCCGAAAATTCAATACAAAGCACCGGACGGTTTTAATGTTGGCTTGGATTCGGGATTCACCTTTTATAATTTTCCAGTCGAGATAGTTGAGGATTATAAATTTCTCGTGGGCGATCCTTTGCCAGTTGCCCATGAAAAGGTGCGAGTCAATGACTATACTAAATCAGCGTACAGTACATTTAGAATCGGTGATCGTATGTGGAAGGATGTCAATGTTGATTTGACACTGGGTGTGAACGGCGGCTACACAAAAAATTATTTGAACCAACTTCATTTTACTCAAGACGCGATACTAGCTTTAGACCGTAACATCAACCGTGTCCGTCGTAGCGGAGGCTTCGATAGCACGCTGAAATTAAGAACACCAGGGTTTGAAAACCATGACATTGTGGGTGGTTGGAATGGCAGTAGTCAGGTGGTCAACGAACGGAGCATCAGCGTTGATCGTGAAGCGAGCAGCGATGGAATTACGACCAACATCGCAAATGACCAAATTACTCGTTCGGTGGTGTCGCGCCTTGCATTATTTGTCCAAGACGACTGGCGTTTTCAAAAAAACTCATCCGTTTCTCTTGGCTTACGTTGGGAGGCCGTGCGAGTAGAAACGGAAGGCAATCAACTACTTCCTGGACAATTCTCAGCGAATGTCTGGAGTCCTATTGTGCAAACTTTATGGCAGCTACCGCAGTTGAATCCTGACAATACAGATCGCATACGCATCGGTGTTGCGCGTAGCTATAATGCGCCGACTAATTTTCAGTTAGTTAACCCAGGATTTAAGCTCGTCAATAATTCAATAGAAAACCCTAACGATCTCGCCAACCCCCGTCTGAAGCCAGAGTTGGCGTGGTCATTGGAGGCCGCGTATGAGCACAACGGTGCGGATAAATGGAACTACAATGTGCGCTCGGTCTTTCGCAAGATAGAAGATTTACACCGACAAGATATCATTAACATCGACGGCGATTGGTGGAAACAATATGTGAACGCCGGGCATGCGATCAGCAAGACTATCAGCATCGATACGCAATTCCCGTTGAAACGATTGATCGAAAACGCCCCTGAATTGAATGTCAGTTTTGCGGTGTCGAAAAATTGGACCTCGGTATCTAATCTACCGCACCCCGATAATCGACTCTCACCGATTACATTGACTGTCAATTCAAGTATTGACTATACCGCCAAAGATTTACCTGTAAGCCTGGGCGCCAGTTTGCGTTACCGCGACGGTAATCCTTTCATGGTGAGTTCGAGTCAACGACAACTGCATCAAGCACAAACCAATCTCGATGTGTATGGCTTGTGGAAATTTGATAAGAAGACGCAATTGCGCCTCAGTATCGATAATGCATTGAAGCGTGCCTATGCTAATAGTTTTGAATTTTATCAGTCAAAATTCACTACTTCTAAAATCGAAACAAAAGCACCTTATCGTCTGATTCGATTAAATTTTGAGCATAATTTTTAATGCATAAGTTCAAAAATAGAACCTCGATAAAAAACTCATTGTGCTAAGTGTCGGAACAACCTTGTATTCAATCTTTTAAATCAGATTGGCGTGCAATAGTAAAACGCTGCACACGGTTTTTGAACGATCACATGCGGTGCGACACGTTACGCGATTGACGCGATATGACAGATTGGGTCTCACTTTGCTGATCCCACGCTTTTTTAATTAATGAATAAACGCAAAAAAGGCGTACACAAAAAGCAGATAGCGATACCAAAAAAGATTTTGCTGATATGTGGGAAATGTGATTTGTTGAAATGCTGAGGATTCTGAAAAGCGTCGGGGTTTAAGAGAAAAGCCAACATAGCGAACGGCAAAAATAGGCTTTGTAGTTGATTTAGATCGCTGCTTTTAAAAGTCAAAACAACAGACACAAAAATCCACAAAGAAGCGAAGCTCATAAACAATACGAACCAGCATTTGTTTTTGAAACTAAGACTTTTCCAATTGATGATTTTAAGTGTAGTCAGATCCATGAAATTCTCCATCAGTCGATAAGTGCAACAACATTGTATGGTGTAATCGCGTAGCGTATTACACCGTTTCTGAACGATTCCATACGGCGCAATACGTTACGCTATTGATGCCAAATAAACGATTACGCTTTACCGAGTTGACCTCGTCGTCCTTACTCGAATTTGAGCACGATCACGCTGTCGTTATCCATCAATGGTGCGCCCAAGAAAACACTGAAACCGAATCCATCTGGCGTGAGGTCGAGTTCGCGACGATAAGTTCCATTCACAATGGTTGCGGACTTTAAGATTTGCGGCTCGTAAAAGGTCCAAAAGATTTTTTCATGTTGGCAGACATTTGAAGAAAACACTTCATCCGTCAGACCAAACTCAATTCGAATCTTAGCCCACTTCTCCATCGCCACATATACTTCGCAAGTCAAACGCAGGTCACCGATACGGCGTTCATTCGCTGCCAAGCCTGGCGTTCGTATTGCTAAAAAATTCCATTTGAAGAGATTTCTTTTTTGATTAATCGATACCTCAGCATTTTTCTCAGCCGCAATCGGATCATTCGGCAATTTGAAGATGCCATCGGCACTCACCGAAATAGGTCGTCGAAAATCATCGTTCTCCAACGCCATCGTCAACTTCCCTAAATCAACGCCGTCAACCTGAGGACGCAAGATAAAAGTAAGATCGGTTTTTGGCGCCAGCGAATGAAGTTCTTCGAACACCTTTATGCCACGCAAAAAATATTTGTAGGAACGCCAGTCTTGATCACGCAGCCCACTAATCGCAATTGTCTGTATGGATTTCTCTGTATGCCTCGGCGGGCTTGTCGCAATTCCGTTCGGCACCACGGCCGATGACGCGCCAGAAAATAGGCAAAGAACGATGGCTGCTATACCGTAATGGTAGATAGAAATGAACTTCATTCTCATGGATTTCCTTCTGTAAGCCAAAGTCAAAGTCAAAGTACGCGCAAGCTAAACGCTAAAATTGGCACTTTACAAACACTTGTGATTGAATGCAAGAAATTTCAAATAAGACATTGTCGGAGGCGGGTCTTCAACTGACGCTTGCCGAGCAATTGTTGCATGTCAAGATTTCTCCCCATGTTGCTTCGATTCTGAACTTTGTGTGAATGATGAACTGCCATACGCTGATGCTTTTAGGTATGATGTCCACCCTTAGTCGGCCTGCAAGGCCTGCAACATCGAACCAAGCATATTCATTCAATTTTGTACCTTCAAGATAAAAAGAATATCGACAACTAATTCGACAAATAATATAAGGTAATTTCACCATGAAAAAAATTGACATCAGCACTTGGAACAGACGAGAGCATTTTGCATTCTTTAGAAAAGTCGATCTGCCTTTTTACAATGTCAACACGCAAGTCGATATCACCGGATTGCCCGAACTGGCAAAATCAAAATCGATCTCTATCAATAGTTTGTTGATTTTTCTGACGATTCAATCGATGAATCAAATTGATAATTTTCGATATCGCATTCGTGACGACTCGGTGTACTTACATGATGCGGTTCATCCTTCCTTCACGCACCTCAAAAAAGGTGAAGAACTTTTCAGAATCATCACAATGGATTTTGACAATGACCTAAAACGATTTGACGACAAGTTGAAGCAAGCAGTCGAAGAATCGACTAGCTATTTTGATTTGAGTAAAGCGGCGGGGCGTGATGATTTAGTTTTCATATCCTCCTTACCGTGGATATCTTTCACCGGTCTGGATCACACCTTAAGCCTAGATAAAGACGACGCAATCCCACGCGTTTCATGGGGGCGATATGTCACCAACGCAGAGCAAACTCTTTTGCCTTTCAACATTCGGGTGAATCATGTTGTCGTCGATGGCCTGCATGTAGGTCTCTTCTTTGAAGAGTTCGCGAGACAAATAAAGAGCCTTAGAGAGCTAGCGTGATTTTTAATTTTCCTCGTTAGTGCATAAGTGCTGAACGCCGCTTAATTAGAGATCGGTATTAGCGAAAAGTGATTGAGCTTAGTTGTTAAGTTGCTGGTGTTTTGGTGTACTAAGAGTTCGCTCCAAGTATTAGTAGATACGGAGATGCTTCTGGAGTAGCGGCGCTACTTGGGCGAAAACAGCAATAGCATTTTCTCTAGAACTACATGGGTGACTGGTTCGATTCACGCAACCACACGACGAAGCAAAAGGCACGATGGCATTTTGAAACAGACCTGTGGTGATGTATTAAAAATTATCGCGGTAATGTGAGAGTATTTGGTTCGACTTCTTGATTACTGGGGGCTAATGGGTGACCCCGTTCTTGTAGGGGGAATAGCGAAGCGTATTGCACCGTTTTTGAATGATTCCATACTACGAAAGGATTGCGCTTTACCGAATTACGCCGAGTTTTTGAGCAATTTGATCAAGGCTGACGCCACCAGATTTTGCCGATGTACGCTTTGCTAAACGACGATCAAGCTCCGCCTTTTGTGCATCAGTGATTGGGAAGTTAGAAGTACGAGCAGCGACACTATCCCATAAGTCTTCTACCAATTGAATACGTTCAGCGATATCAAGCTGTTGGATTTCATCGAGTAATGTGCTCATTGTGTTGTGATTTATTCAGATTTGTATTCGATAGTTTCTTCTTGTACAGCAGGCGTTTTTAGATAGCCTAATTTGCGTGCTTTTTCCACTGCTTCTGTGACAGCTTTTTGAACTACTTTTTGCATAGCTTCGTTGTCGTCAAATTTTTGAGTGATAAAGTCGTTCACATTGTTTGTATCGTTTTCCATGCGTCCTCCTCGTAGATATCGGTGTTGATTTCCTCGCCACCACGTGCGATTAAACGGCTATTGCTTTCATTTGAGTTATCGTAGACACGCCAGCGATCAGCGATGGGCAAATACAAATCACGGAAATTTTGTATGCTACGAGCATAACGCCGCGCAATCACATCTGGTGGAATATTATGCCCGCCCATTTTTACACGTAATGCTACACGTTCTTGCGCGAGTGCGATGCTGTCGAGCCAGACATAACAGAGATTGATGCGATAACCCTGCGCCTTGAGCTTTTTCAAAAACACAGAAAAAGTGCGACTAGATAATGTCGATTCAAATGCAAAGCTACGACCAGATGCTGCTAACTCATCAAGCCGACGCAACATAATACGACCCGCCTCAAACGCAGCGCCCTCAGGATTAACCGCTGATAAACCCGCAGCGCTTCGTTTTTTTGAGGCGTCTTACTGCTTTCATTACGGAACCATGTCAAATGTAAGGCCTGACCCCGAACTTCTTGCGAAAAGATTGCGCCTTACCGAGTTATTTAATTTTCATACGCGGAAAAAACTCAGCCCAAAACCAAGTAACAAATGCCGCTAAAAATGACCCCAAAACACCAGAACTAACTACGTCCAGTGTAAATTCAATATTTTGGAAGAATACTAAATAGCCTTCTCTAAAAAGGATTATCAACGGACTTAGAATAAATAAATTAAATAAGATAATTATTCCGTACAGGCAAAGAAAAATTCCCCAGATAATCAAAAAAGAAATTGTTTTTTTCTTAAAGTTCATTTCAATTTTTCTCAAGATTTCTAATAATTTTTTTTAGCAGTTTCGGAAGTAAAAGCACTTGTAGGGTGGAATTGCGACGCGTACACGCCGTTTCGTAACCATTCCAGTCGGCGCAATACGCTTCGCTATTGACGCCTTACGAAAAGATTGCGCCTTACCGAGTTCTCACATTCGCGTGCTTCGCTATTGGCGCCTTATCGAGTTTATTGTCCTTTAAATTCTTTAATTATTTTTGAAATTTGTTCTATTCCATCAAAATGGCTCGGTACATTCTGTGGATCAGGCGATATTCCACTGAAAATCATTGCTTCAAATTTTTCGAATAGTTTGGCATCACCGGATTTCTTAGATTTTTCTATAAATTCCGCATAGCCTTCAATGAAGGCGCAGAGGCTATGCCTGAGTTTTAGCTGTAGTAGTTGTGCTTTTATTGAGTAAAAGTTATGAAGAAAAATTCTAAAGAAGTATAGCAATATTAATTCGGCAATTATGAACGGCATTATATAAGATAAGGCAGTAAGCTCAAATTTAAGTTCGACGTTCAGATAAGAAGTGGTGAGCTTTGAAAAGATTGGTAAGAGAAGCAAAAAAATCCCGAAAATTGTCATCCATTTAATTTGCAGTTTCTTTTCCTCATTCTTTTCGTCAATTAGATTAGAGAAAGCTTTTGCAAGTCCTACAAAATTTAATTTTTCAGCAGACTCTTTTAAGTTGTTTTCAAGGTTTTCTGCTCTTGATTTCCATTGGGTGATTTTACCTTCCCATTCATTTATTTTGCTGTTAATTTTTTCTAGTTTTTCAATGCCATCGCTAATCATAATAGAGTGCTCTTGTACCAGCGTTTTTGCACTTTGGTTCAATAAATGTCTAGGAAGGTTCAAACGTAAAAACTCCATTCGAATCTTTTGCTCAGAGGTAAGAGAGGAAATGTTTGAGTCAAAATAACTTTCTATTCTTAGGATAAAATTAGAAAATAACCCTTCTCTGAACGAGCGTTCTTTAAATACTACGTATATGTGAAAGATTAGCCAGAAAATTTTATCTTCTGAGAACTCGGTTGTTGAGTTTATATTCTTGATGCTATCTGCAAACGATGTAGCATGAACCTCAAGAAAATAAGTTTTATTGAAATCATTAACCGTACTATTTTGTATTGAAACTAGCCCTTCAATTATGAGTTGAAAAACCTCCATACGTGGGTCACTCGAAGGCAAGCTTTCCTTGGCGGCGCTGATGGCAGAAATTGCTCTAGTCACTTCAAGCTCTGTTAGATTTAGCATCCCATCTATCATTTTTTTGCCCTTGAATAATCTGTTATATGTCGTGGGTTCAATGATGTTGTTTTGGCTGTTAAGCCAATTAAACATTCATTGCAGAAAAATGTTAGGTTGAAAAAAGTGCTTGCTCAACCTACGCAAAAAAAATTCACTTCCCCCAACTATCCTTCAAAGTAGTAACCCGATTAAACACAGGTTTACCCTTCACAGAATCCACACGGTCCGCCACAAAATACCCATGCCGTTCAAACTGCAATCGAGTATCAGGTTCAACCGAAACCATGCCAGGTTCAACATAAGCACGAATCGTTTCTAATGACGATGGGTTCAACAAAGCCATGAAGTCTTTACCGCCTGCGTCTGGGTTTGCATCAGTGAACAAGCGGTCGTACAAACGTACTTCGACTTCCAAAGAGTCTGACACGCTGACCCAGTGGATGTTGCCTTTGACTTTGTAGTTGGCGCTACCTTCTGTGCCGGATTTGCTGTCGGCGAAGTAGTTGCAGTGCACGGCGATGATGTTGCCGTTCTCGTCTTTGTCGCAGCCTGTGCATTCGACTACATAGCCGTAACGCAAACGCACTTTATTGCCTGGGAAGAGGCGGAAGTAGCCTTTGCTTGGTTCTTCCATGAAGTCTTCTTGTTCTATCCAGAGTTCTTTGCTGATGGTGAATTCGCGGTTGCCGAGTTCTGGGTGGTGTGGGTGGATAGGGGCTGTACACGCGACTTTTTCTCCTTCTGGGAAATTGTCGATGATCAGTTTGAGTGGACGCAAGACGGCGGTGGCACGTGGTGCTTTTGGGTCGAGGTCGTCACGTAGTGCGCCTTCTAAGGTGCTGTAGTCGATCCAGCCGTCAGATTTGGATACGCCGATGCGGTCGCAGAAGAGTTGGATCGCTTCTGGCGTATAGCCACGACGACGGATGCCGACGATGGTTGGCATGCGTGGGTCGTCCCAACCGCTGACGATGTTTTGTTCGACCAGTTGGCGCAGCTTGCGTTTGGAGGTGACGACGTAAGTCAAGTTCAGGCGTGCGAATTCGTATTGTTGCGGCACTGGTTGTTTGAAGAATCCGCCTTCTGCAGCACGGGCGATGATCCAGTCGTAGAACGGACGGTGATCTTGGAATTCTAAAGTACAGATCGAGTGCGTGATGTTTTCAATCGCGTCTTCGAGTGGGTGGGCGTAATCGTACATTGGGTAGATGCACCATTTGTCGCCGGTGTTGTGGTGATGCGCGTGACGAATGCGATAGATCGCTGGGTCGCGCATATTCATGTTCGGTGATGCCATGTCAATCTTGGCACGGACGATGTGCGCACCGTCGGCAAATTCACCAGCCTTCATGCGGCGGAACAGGGCTAGTGATTCTGCTGCTGGGCGATCGCGGAAAGGCGAGTTCACACCTGGTTTAGAGAAGTCACCACGGTTGGCTGCCATGTCTTCTGCGCTTTGGCTATCGACGTAAGCGTGGCCTGCTTCGATCAGGTATTCAGCAATTGCGTAGAAGGTGTCGAAGTAATTGCTGGCGAAGTAGAGGTGGCTGCCGCCGCTGTAGTTGTCGCCGTTCTTTTCGCCATAGTTCCAATCAAAGCCCAGCCATTTAACGCTGTCCATGATGGTATCAACGTATTCTTGATCTTCTTTTTCTGGGTTGGTGTCATCAAAACGCAAGTGGCAACGGCCTTGGTAATCGCGCGCTAAACCGAAGTTTAAGCAGATCGATTTGGCATGACCGATGTGCAAGTAGCCGTTAGGCTCTGGGGGGAAACGGGTGATCACATTCGGCAGGCCGTCGCGTGTGTATTTGCCGTCGGCGAGATCGCGATCGATGATGCCGCGTAGGAAGTTAGAAATAACAGGGGCTTCTGGGTTTTTGCTATCGTTCTTGATATTGTGCTTGTTATCGTTGCTCATTGCTAAATCTTTACGAAAAAATGGGGATGATTGGATACAGTAATAGCAAACATTTTACCGTAGCGCAGCATATTTAGGCAGTTTTGCGCTTGTGCTGTCGTTTGTGGTGTGTTTTGCAAAGAATTTACCATTGATTGCTCTTTGTTACGCTTGATTTTGGGGCGCTGAATCGACTCAGGTTTAGCTTGGCAATCACGGTGAAAATCAGGGAGAAATTTATTGAGTACGCTGTATGAAATTGCATTTCAAGCGAAATTACATGGTCTTTAGGTCTTTTTGTTTATGATTAGATTAGTTTTTTCTAGTGATGTTTATATTACTTATGCTATCTTGGCGCCCCTAGTCTAATTGGCTGATTTCATTTCTTGTGCGGCTCAATATAATCAAGTTTGCTCTATTGCCCTGATTTGCCCTGAATTGCTCCGATATTTCTATGACGAACTTTAAAAAGACCTCCAAAAAAACTAGCAACATGGCGAACAAACCAAGCCGCTCTCATCTGGTGTCAAGCCTCAAATCTCGTATAGAAAAAGACGGCTATCCGCGTTTGCAAATGATGTTGATGGTGCTGATGACGGGTTTGATCGGTTTTTTGAGTTCGTTTATTTTGCTGCATTCGGGTATGAAGACGATGTGGCTGCGCTATCTGTGCGCGTTTGGCATTGCCTATATTGGCTTCATTGGCCTCTTGCGAGTATGGCTGGTAACACAACGTGAGCACGTGGCTGATGTGGCAGAGGCGGTGTTGGACATTGCTTATCATTCTTCGCGCCCAAGCTCGAGTTCCATATCTAGTTCAGGTGATGCGATTGCTTCGATGAATCAATTGAGCGGGCAGGACGGTGATTTTTCTGGTGCGGGTGCAAGCGCCTCATTTGATGATACTGGTAGCGTTTCTGAACCTTTGATTGATTTGAGTGAAGCTGGTAATGCTGCTAGCAATGGTAGTAGTTATGGTAGTGGCGGCGGCAGTAGTGGCAGTAGTAGCAGTGGCATCGGTGATACTTTATCTGGTGTAGGTGATGCCGATGATTTGGTGATTCCCTTGGCGATTGCGGCATTTGTACTCGCTTTGCTGTTATCGACACTGTATGTTGTGTATTCTGCGCCGATGTTATTGGCGGAATTAAGTGTGGATTTTTTATTGGCAACGGGTTTGTACCGACGATTGAAAAAAATTCCTGAAACCGCTTGGTTAGGAACCGCCATTAAGAAAACCATCTGGCCTTTTTTAATCACCGCTTTGGTGATCAGTGCTTCTGGTTGGGTTTTGCAAAACTCAGCACCAGGCGCAAATACTTTGTCTGAAGTTTTGACGTATCACGAAGCGCATCAAGATGCAGACTAGGTCAATACGCCCTAATGCAATCATAAAAAATCTGACTAGACATCGATGGAATCAATCTTTATGTGAGTGAGTTTGGTCGGCGTAAGTTCGATGCTAGTTCGATGTTAGTTCGGTGTTAGCGTCTCACTGAACTTTTTACTTTTTTTATGTTCAAATCGGCTTATTCTTTTGCTTTGATCTAGTTGCATGTGGTACTGGTGTTTTCCAAGGGCAATGTTTATTTTCCTGGCATTCATTGAATACTGTTTCCACATTGACAGAGTAACGCACAGCTTTCGTTTTCATGCCCTGAAATATTGTTAACTGTGCCTGAAAATTCCTCGTCCCCGATTCTTCTTCCGCATGCGAGAGAGGGGCGCGCTAAATTGAACTTGCTAAGAAAATGATTTCTTACTTTAGCGTTTTTGCGGGGATCATTACTGCTTTAGTCGTCTACCTGATTTATTTAGTCTCGTTACCCTTTGAAAAAATTTTATGTTTAAAAAAACCGCGATGAAAACCGCAATCGCATTTTGTTTATCTTTGATGATCTCTGCTGCGTTTGCGCAAACTGATCTCACTTTGCCGCGCGCAAAAACGCCACCACAATTACAAGACTATGTAGGCGGTGTTCCTGCTGATGCTGGTTTTGTGGTGCGTGATTTTAAACAACGTACACCGGGCGATGGCAATCCAGTATCAAAAGCGACCACGGCTTACTTGTCTTACGACGATACGCATTTTTATGCGGTGTTTGTGGCGAAGGAAGATCCGAAGAATGTGCGTGCCCGTATTGCCAAGCGCGAAGATTTTGTGGGGGATGATTTTGTGATTCTGGAACTTGATACCTTTCACGATAAGCGCCGTGCATTTTCTTTTTTTGTGAATCCTTACGGTGTGCAAATGGATTCGAAACGCACCGAAGGTTTGGAGTTAGATAAAAATTTTGATACGCAATGGCAATCAGATGGGCAATTAACAGACGATGGCTATGTGGTGAGTATGGCGATTCCGTTTAAGAGTTTGCGTTTTAAAAGCGCTGATGTGCAGACTTGGGGCGTGACTGTTGGCCGCACGATTACGCATTTGGGGGAAGAATCATTCTGGCCACATATTTCTAAGCAAGTAGCGGGCTTTGTGCCGCAAGCGGCGAGTATGCAAATTCCAGAAAAACTCAGTGCTGGGCGTAATGTGCAGGTGAACCCCTTTGTCTATCTGGGTAATTCACGTTTACTCAATACCGAAAACCACGCCACGCCGCGCTGGCAACAAGATAATAAGGTGCAAGCTGGGCTGGATGCGAAGTGGGTGGTGGGCGATGCAAGCGCGATTGATTTAACTATCAAACCAGATTTTAGTGAAGTTGAATCCGATGAGCCGCAGATCGTGATTGATAAGCGTTATGAAGTTTTGTTTCCTGAAAAGCGTCCATTCTTTTTGGAAAATGCAGGTTTCTTTCATACCCCAACGCCTTTGTTTTTCTCGCGTCGTATAGCGCAACCGCAAGCCGGCTTGCGTATCACTGGTCGCCAAGACAGCTGGGCGTATGGCGGTTTATTCATTGATGATCATGCGGCAGGGGAAGATGGCAAGGCCAAGGCGAAGATTGGAATGGCACGTGTGCAGAACGATTTGACGCATGATTTTGGCTTGGGTGGATTGGTCACAGATCGTCGCACCGATCAGCAAACGGACACTGTCGTTGGATTGGATGCGCGATTTCAACTGGACGATAATTGGATTTTTCAAGCGCAGATGGCGCGCAGCCAAAGTGAAGTTGATGGTCATAAACTGAGCGGGCACCTGGGCTATATCGAAGCCAAACATCAGGGCAAACATTTGGAATATCTGGCGAAGTATTCGGACATTAGCAGCGCGTTTTCCAGCAACCTGGCATTCTTGCCGCGCACCGATGTCAAACAGCTGGAACAAGAGGGTATGTATCTGTGGCATTTGGATGATGCCGAAGACTTACAACGGCTTGGCTTTATTGGTAACAGCACGGTGTCACGCGATCAATCCAATCAGCTGCAAGATTGGTCGTTAGATGTTGGTGTGGTGGCAGAAGGAAGTCGCGATTCATGGTTGGAAGTGTTTAGCCGTCATGGCTATGAAAAATACGCAGGACAAGAGTATCGCAAACAAGGTTGGCTTGTGAGCGTGGGAAGCAGTTGGTTGAGTTGGTTAAGTGCGATGGCGGAATTTGGTGCAATGGATAGTATCAATTACACGCCAGCGGCTGGCGTCTCGTCTTTGCTGGGACAAGGTCGCAGCATGGATCTTACCCTGACTTTCATGCCGCATCCGCAATGGCGTATCGAAGAAAAATTATTGTGGAATGATTTAAGCGTAACTGGTGTTGCTGGGAATGCGACCGCTTATCGCAATCTGATGTGGCGAACTAAGCTTAGTTATCAGCACAATCGTTTTTTGGGTTTGCGTTTGATTGCGGACTATCATCAACTGGCGAGTAATCCGCGCTTGAGTAGCTTGGAATCGGGCAAGCAACTCAATACCGATTTGCAAGTGAGTTATCTGCTTTCTCCGGGAACGAGTCTGATCGCGGGTTATGGCAATCGTCAAGAAAACTTAGCCTTGATCGGCAATCCTGCGTATTTGCAGCGCACGCAAGACCTGTCTTTGCGCACCGGACGACGGGCGTTTATCAAGCTCAATTATTTGTATCAATTATAGGTAGGACTTACGCAAAACAGACGCTAGCGTCGTTGCAGTCGCCTCGTCGTACAAGTGTACTGTCTTCGGCGACGCGCCCCCGACTAAGGCATTCGAGGGCAGGCTCTAGCTAGCGCAATTTTGCGAAAGTCCTGATAGGAATAGACTGTTTCAATTTGCTGTGGGCGTGGCCGCATGGTGTTCCGTTGGCCTTGTATCGCATGGCTCAGTCCGCAGTGAATTGTCGAATACAAATTTTTGATTTCGTCAGTGAATCAACAAGCTATCCAACAACCTTGATCGCAAATACATCGCTGTCTTTTTGCAAGCAGCCTTTGTCGAGCAGTGATCTTCTGAATTTTAGTGTGACTTCTAAATCTTTGGCGTCAAAATTCCGTTCCGCTTTTAAGATCGCTTTATTCGTCTGCTTGGGGTCTACTTGTAATTGTAATTTATCATCGTCACGAAAAAGCTGACGGCAGCCTTCGATCAAATCAACATCAGTTGATTCCATCGTAAATTGAAATTGCATCTTTGGCTGCACAGTTTGCTTGGCAACTGTCTTAGCAGGTGACTTTGTTTCTGGGGCGGATCTGGTCAGTGAGATCGTATCTTTCAGACTGTAAATCTGCACGGTGTAATAGGCGATGCCGAGGGCGCAAATTAAGATGATGATTATGCGTGTCATTGCTACTTACTTTCTTAAATCAAAATGCGCTCATTTTTCAGCGCTCATATTTCGTTGTGATGAGATGTGATTTACCACTAAAACAATGCGCCAGTCTAAGCTGGCGCATGATGGAAATGCTATTACGTCTTGCCTGAAAGTGCATTCACGAGGCGAATATCTCTGAATCAATATTCACGCCAAGGTTTTTCTTCACGCGTTGGCAAGATTTTCAATTTGTGGTTGATTGCTTTTGTGTCTTGTGCAGAAACTTTATTGGCGAAGTGACGTTTCACAAAATCCCACATATCTTTTTCTACCGATTCGCATTGCAGAACTGCCCGACTTTTATTCACATAGCGGTTGGCGTACTCAAGATCATCTGCTTCAGCTGGCTTTTCGTTTTTTTCATAACGATCATAGCGGCTATAGTAGCGACCAGAATAAGATTTTTTCTTGTTATTTTCGGTTTGTTCCTGTGTGCGCTCGAACTCTTTAATCGGTAGAGTGCAATTTTCTTTAAATACAGTTTCTAGTTCGAGATTCGCTGCACGATAGCACTGAGAATTGCGATGCGATAAAACCCAGCAACTTTTCTCCAAACTTAATTGGCCATTCAGGTTAGAGGCGCGCTTGATCGCTTCTGTATCTTTCACCTCGGTTGACTTACCAGTCACTTTGCTGGCACATGGTGCATCGGTGTAGATGGATTTACCGTCAGCCGTCACGCATTTCCGCATTTGTGCTTGCGCCGACAAACTGCACAGTGCCAGTAAAGAAATGAAGACGAGATGAAATAATTTTGTCATGTTGAGAATCAAATTGAGAAATGAAAACTCAGTTCGTGTAGGGTACTTGCTAAGTCATTTATGAAACAACAGCCAGTGATTATACTGAAACCGCATAGCGCTGCACAGACTATTTTTGCGTGGATTTTCTAGATAAAAAACTAAGTATATGTGCCAAAATCCCTTCTTCGACAAGCGAGAGAAGGTGCTTTATTCACCTATTTATTTGCTTAGATTGGCGTAGAGATTGATGTTTCAAGAGGGGGACGAGATTCAACTTGTGGCACTGTCAAAAAAAACGCGGAACAGTGCCACTCGTTTGCAGAGGTGGTGAGAGCGATGTTGCTGCCTGAAACAGAGATCAACGTGGATTCAGGCAAATGATCTTTTAAGCTTCTGCCATACTCAATCGACCATGTGATTGTGCGTGTTGGCTTGCCGCATTGACGCTCACTTGTATGCTGTTTTGTAAGGAATCAATTGAGCCACCAGTGCGGTATTGAAAACTTACACGAATCACATCGCCTGCGTTCACATCAATTGCTTGCGCCAAGGGCAAAGCCATGTAGTGATTGAGCCAGTCGATGGTGGAATTGGTTTCCATCACAACCGCCAAAACATTTTTTGTGATAAAACGCAGCGCGCTTAATTTGCCGCTTTGCTCGATCAGCATGTCGCCTTCCCAATGCACCCATAAATCATTCGGCTCACAAAAATCAATCACCTTGTAGAGCGCTGGTTGACCTAATTCCAGTGTGTCGGCAGTGAAAACACCGCCTAACTGGAATTGAATAATCGGTGCTTGGTAGCCAGAAAAATCATAGCGTTGTTGCAGCGGTTGTACTGCCATCAAGATCGCTTCTGGAATAAAAACCGGCATTTTGACACCGGGGAATTTATCCGCATAACGATGCTTGAAATTTTCGATGACTTCGACTTGTTTCTCGCGCAGCATCGCTACATGTATCATTTCGCAGATCACGAAATCGACGGGTTCTGGTGGCAAATATTCAAACGCATCAGCGTGAATGACTTCTACTCGATCGCCATGGTGATTCATCGACAGCAAACGACGCGCCTCTGTCACCATATCTGGATTGAATTCGACGCAATAGACCTTGGAAGCTGACTGCGCTGCGAACCAAGATAAGACGCCAGTGCCACCGCCGAGCTCAAGAACCCGCGCACCTTCAAACACGTGGCGCTGAATCGCCGCCTTAAAATTGTCCATACGATTCGCATCCATCAACATATTGTGATGATATTGCAGGGGAATAAATTGTCCCAGATAGCAGCTCTCTGCTTCGCGTTCGACTAACATGGTCTTCCTTCCATCAAGAGATTGAGATCGCACTGCCGATACGCCATAACCCGCAGTTGTGAATGCCAGTTGGCGCAATCAAGTGTTCGCCAATGTCAGGATTATCTGATTTCTTCCGTGAAATGAAGGGCGGAGATGCGAGGTCTTTCGCTTTCAATTCGGCACTTTGTCGCGCATGGTAGGTCAACACGCCATCGTTTGGCCTTTCTGTTTTATTTTACGATTAATATAAAAAACAACATTTTTATTTGAAACTACGAAGAACTTCGTATATAGTTGGAAAAACTACGGAGTGTTTCGTAATTGGTGCTGTGAGTACCAACACTCAATCGACACTAAGCCGAAACTAAGCTGAAGTTAAGCAGAACTTAAGTAAAACTAAAGAACAGAAGGAGTGAAAAAAATATGGCCAATCCAACGGGATCAGAACTAGAAATTCTCGCCATCTTGTGGCGACTTGGAGAAAGCAAAATTCAAGCAGTGAATGATGAGTTGTGCAAACTACGGCCCGTTGGTTACACCACGACGCTAAAGACCATGCAAATCATGGAGCAAAAGGGTTTGCTGGGTCGTAAGAAAGATGGCAAGAGTCATATCTATTTCCCTTTAGAACAACAGCATCAGACGCAAATTTCTTTGGTGGATCGCCTATTGCAAAGTGCGTTTGGCGGATCTAAGTCAAGTATGGTGATGCGCTTATTTGAAGATAAGAAAGCGACTAAAGAAGAGCTGGCCGAAATCAAGGCTTTGCTGAAAAAAATGGAAGCTGATCAATGAGCGATCTTGCCGTGCTACGACCTGCGATACAGCGCATGCCATCCCTCGCTGACATAGTTGATCTGCTAGGTATTGATCTTTTACATGCGTTGGCATGGAGCTTGTTGCATTCCGTTTGGCAAGCTGCTGTGCTGTGTGTATTTCTGATGATTTGTTTGAAATTAACTCGCAGTAGTCAAGCCGCGTTGCGCTATCAAATATTGGCAGTGGGTTTGGGTGTTTGTTTGGTATTGAGTGTCGTCACGTTTTTCTCATATTTTCAAAAAACCGTGTTGACCCTACGGTTTAGCGAGCAGGGCAGGGTCGCAACGTATATCCCATTTCAACAGGACACAACATGGGCTGGGCAATTCAGTTCGCTGCTCAATCAACACCTGTCGTTGATTATTTTCTGCTGGAGTGTTGGCTTTGTGCTGATGTGTAGTAAGACTTTGTGGCAATGGTCGCGTGATCGTCAATTGGCACAGCGTGGTACTGAACATTTACCAGCGCATTGGTTTTTGCGTTTCAGCGAATTAGCACATCAGTTGGGAATAGGAAGGACGATCAGTTTTCGCCTTTCAACGCAGATCACTATCCCGTGTGTCTTTGCTTATTTCAAACCTGTGGTTCTGTTACCTGCGAGTTTATTGCTGGGCATGAGTCCGCAACAAATTGACGCAATCGTATTGCATGAGTTAGCACATATTCGACGCCACGATATTTTATTGGCGAATTTGCAGAGTGCTATGAAGGCAGTGTATTTCTTTAATCCGTTTATTTTTTGGATCAGCGCAAAGCTCGATCAAGAACGTGAAAACGCTTGCGATGATTTAGCGATCAGCGTTCTTCAAAGTCCTTTGTTGTACGCAGAAACCTTGCATCACTACGCCGAAATGCATACGCATTTCTTATCCACCGCAACATCTCTTATCGGGAGAAAAAATATGTTGAAACATAGAATACAACGACTATTTGTGAATGAAAGTAAATCAGCAAGTAAGACAAAAAAATGTATTAGCACTGTGTTGTTGTTGAGTATGGGGTTGACCACGGCTGCCTATGCTTGGATGCAGATCGATAGCCGCCATTCCATGAATTTGAGTGCAAAGAATTTACCGATAAAACAGCTTTTGCAACAAGCGGAAATGGCTTGTCCCGGCAGTACGGCCAAAACGCAATTACGCCAGCCAGAATTGCCTGTGACAGTGAATTTTTCAAATCTGGCTTGTACCGATGTTCCTGCCATATTTACCGATATAGAAGAACGATTTGGGATGAAATTTAATGCGGTGCCGTTGAGTGCTGCGTTGAAAATATTTCAGCAACAGTGTCCTGCTGTCTTTCGTCATATTACGTTAAAAAATCCAAGCGCACTGTATAGCGCTAACATGCTGGATGTGACTTGCTTACAGGTATTAGATGCAGTGGCGACGTTTGATGCCCAGCACCATGTTGTGCTTGCCAACTAATTTGCAGTAGGGCTTTGCTATTGACTGAGTGGGTTGGTTCTTGTTGTGTTCTAAAAAAGGCACAACCCACTTTTTCATTTTTCCACATAGCGTTTGAAATTATTCAAAATTGCTTGCCAACCTTGTTGTTGCTGTTCTGTGGAGTAAGTGGTTTCAGCTTCAAATGTGATACTGAGTTTGACGCCTTCTGCCGTGTCTACAAATTGAATCGTCGCTTTGCGATCACCGAAGGTATATTCGATTAATGCATGCTCGATGATTTTGGTGAAGTCTCCTGCAAAATCAAATCCCATACTGCCATCTTTGGCTTCCATACGAGAGGAGAAAGCACCACCTTCGCGCAAATCAACTGCGGACGCCGTCGTATGCCAATCGTCAGACGCCGCATTCCAGTTTTTAATATGTTCTGGCGTATTGTAAAGCGACCATACCGTGGAGATTGGCGCTGCGATGGTGGTTTCTACAGTGATTTGCATGATGATTTTCTGGTTCAGGTTTTATAGAAAGGCTTAAACTCAGGGCTTGGTTCGCGTTCAGAGTAGATGTATAGGACGATACCGCTTGGGTCTTGAACAGCGAAGCCCCGATCACCCCAAGGATGATCTTCAAGCGGCATGACGGGGACTAGTCCTGATGACACGAGTTGTTGATGTTCGGCATCGACATCATTCACACAGAAATTGTAAGTTAATCCTGTTGGATTGCAAGCCACTTGTTCTGCTTGTGGTGCCATGAATTGCAGGGAACTACCATTGCCGAATTCGAGATTGATGTACCAGCCACAATCAAAGCTGAGTTTTGCGGCAAAGTGTTTGAGGTAAAAATCGCGGGATTCATCAACTTTGCTGGTAATGATACAAGGAGACAAAGAGCTTGGACGCATACAATTTTCCTTTGAGCTTGGTTTTGTGTAGCTTAGTTTTGGTTGAATTTAACCGAAATGAATATTAACTTGAGATATTTAAAAAGGCAATTTTGTACTAAGAAAAAAGGATGCCGCTGCATTGCCGGGCATCCTTGGTTTGAATGACAGATGTACTCTTATGCACTCTCTTGGTCACAGCGAATAGTAGGGCGCACAGCGCGCACCATTATCTCGACATTATTCAATATCCGCTAGTAAGCCTGCTACCCATCTATCCACCTAAAAATGCAGGCTTCTTCAGCATTCCTAAAGACATCGCCGTCGCCACTAAGACCACCGCAATGCCGGTGACTATGCCTGTCGTGATAGGTTCACCCAATAACAGCCAAGCCCAAATGGATGCCGTTGCTGGTACCAGGAATGTCACCGTAACCGCTTTGCTAGCACCTTCAGTAGAGATCAAATGGAAGAACAAACCATAGGCGATACCAGTACAAACGACGCCGAGTATCACGACCGACCATAAAGCAGAGGCAGTACCATGCTCAATCGCGTGAGGCATTGAAGGAATCGCAAACGGTAGCAGGGCGATAGCAGCAGCAAATTGACTACCCGCGGCAGTCGCCAGTGAAGGAATTTCCTTCGCATGCATTCTGGTATACGTTGCAGCAAAACCGTAATTAATCGCTGCACCCATGCCCATCAGTACGCCTCCAATAACCTGTGGCGTCACCGTCGTCGGCCCAATTCCAACCAAGATCGCGACACCGACCAGACCTAATAAAAAAGCCGCAATACGCAGGGCACTCAAACGCTCAGCTAGCATGAAGAAGCCAAATACCGCCGTAAAAATAGGCGCTAATGAATTCATGGTCGCCATGTAAGCGGAGGGAATATACAACGCCGACCAGGCAAACAAACTAAATGGGATAGCAGTATTTGTTAGGCCGATGATGAAATACGTCTTGGCATTGCGGCGCCAGTGAAACGTGATGCCCATATGGCGTGCAAATAAATATAAAGCCAGTGCGCCTAAACTCGCGCGGCCAAAGGTCGTGAGTATCGGTCCAAAAATAGGTGCAGCAATACGCATCAGCATAAAGCTGGTACCCCAGATTAAGCCTAGTAGCAGGAGACGGGTTAAGTTTGCATTAGACATAGCGATTTCTTTGCTTGATGTAGGAAGTGGACAAATTTCAATACAGCGAATAGAGAAGGCTATCGTAAAGAGTAAAGCGATAAAAAGCGAACGATACTTATTGACATCTGCTGTTAGAAAATCTAACAATACAGGATGTTTCCTACTTCCCTAAATTCGCTTGTGACCTTCGAAGCTGCTGCGCGCCATAAAAGTTATTCGTTGGCGGCGGCAGAGCTACACATTACGCATAGCGCGATTAGCCAGCAGATGCGTTTACTAGAAGAATCCTTGGGCGCATCGCTGTTTGAACGTAAAGGCAGACAGATGCAATTAACGGCGGAAGGTCTGCAATTGCTGAAGCAAATTCAGCCAGCGTTACGTCAAATCTCTCGTGCTGTAGCGCAAGTTAAAACAGAAAAACGCACGCCAGCGATTCGGGTTGCGACTTTGCAGTCATTTGCAACATTTTGGCTATTACCGCGTTTGGGACAATTTCAGGCCGCGCATCCTGATTTGGTGATCCATATTCAAGCGGCAATTGGCTTGGTCAATCTCGATAAAACCAAGACCGATATTGCGATCCGTTTTGGTCTTGGAAAATGGGAAGACTACGATGCTGAAAAATTGCTCGATGATCAGCTCTACCCAGTTTGCAGCCCCGATTTCAATGGCGGGCGTTTTCCAATTAATCCAAAACAACTACGAAATTGTCGGATTTTGTGTGTGGAAAATGGGCGAGAATGGTTGAATTGGAGCCAGTTTGCTGGAATTGATATCGATAGTTTTCAGCATGAGACGCACCACAGTGATAGCAACTTAATGTTGACCGCTGCCAAAGCGGGCCAGGGCATTGCTGTTGCGCGACATAGTTTGGTGGCAGGCGAAATTGCTGCCGGCAATTTGGTACGCTTGTTTGATTTAATTGCCCCATCGGATTACAGCTACTATTTGGTTACCCCAAAAGACCTGCAGAAATGTACAGAACTTCTGGCATTTGAGCAGTGGCTAAAGAATGAGGCGAATGCGTTTGCCGGTGGTGCTTTCTAGCGCTTCGAGATGCGTACTCGGACGCAGTGATCTATTAAGATATCCCGCTATGTATAACTACCGGTTTTTACCACGCCCGCACGTGCATAATTAACGATGATCACACCAGTGGAAGTGATGTGACTTTCAGTGACTTTGAACGCGGCCGGAATCGTGCCTTCGTTGAATAGACGTTTTCCACTACCTAAGGTAATCGGATAAATTTTGAGCCATAGCTCATCGACTAAATCATGTTTGAGCAAGGTTTGCATCAAATTGGCACTTCCGTACAGGTGCAAATCAGGTCCAGTTTGTTGCTTGAGCTGTTTGATTTTGTCGACAATATTTTCATTCAAAAAGACTGTCGGCTGCCAGGCATGAGCGCTTAAGGTATTGGAAGTGACATACTTGGTGACGGTATTTACCGCAGGCCAGAAGTCGCCATGTTGCGGCCAATAGGGAGCCCAAATGTCAAAGGTTTTGCGCCCTAATAAAAGCTCAAATGGTTTGCTCATTTGCTCTCGCATCACATTACCTAACACTGCATCTGAGTGCGGCACTTGCCAGCCACCATAGACGAAGCCGTCACTCGTGTCTTCTTCGGGACCACCACCAGCCTGAATCACGCCATCGAGCGTGATAAATTCTAGTGCAATAATTTTTCTCATAGATGCACTTAATACTTAAGATCGATCGTTTTATAGGTAGCGTCAAGCTTCATTTCACGCAGCTTCGCATTGAGTAACGCGATGGTTTCTGCGCTCATTTTGGGATGACAGGCTAAGTAGTAATCGGATGTCTGATAATTGAAGAGAAAAATAACTTTGTCTTCCAAATGATTCTCCGCAATAATTTTCTTTCCATGAATGTCGCCAGCCGTTGCATAGTCGATGCGACCCAATGCCACATTCTTAAACGTGGTTGCAGATTCATTTGAGGTCACCAAGCGAAATCCTTTGTCCGAAAGATAGGGCACCGACACATTGCCAACTTCAGTTCCGATGCTCGCTTGTTTGATATCTTCAAGTCGGGTGATTTTGCCTAATTTGTCAGGGCTGCCAAAGATCGCCCAGTTCCCAGTAGCGATGGGGCCTACCCATTGAAACCAAGACTCTCGTTCTTTAATTCTCGCAGTGGAAAATACACAGGTGTCGGCGTGATGTCGGGCCAATTCAAATGCGCGGTTCCAGCTCATGACGCTCATTTGATAGGGCAACTGACTGCGTTTGAATAATTCATGTACTTTATCGGCAGACTGTCCATAAATTGGTCCGCCTTCTTTATCGACAATATTCAAAGGATAAAGATATTCGGTGGTGATGTTGATCGTGGTCTGTTTGGTTTGCGCTGTGCTTACGTCGCAAAATGCTATGAAAAACAAAAAACACATTAAGTAAAACTTACTGTTCAAGTGCTTTGCATGTTTCATGTTGATCGTGCTCAGGCCGCGTTAAGTGTAAGGGAAAAAATCTTATCAAGAGCATCAATGCGATGCCAAGCTACTTTGCAGTCCAGATAGCAACTCAGATAGCAGTTCAGAATAATTCATGCTGCTGCCTCGGTCAAACAATGTTCTAATCTTTGCAAGATTATCAGTTGCGCGTTACATACGCATTGGTTGTCGCTGTGCTGCACCACTTGTCGATGTCAAGCAATCGACTTAACCACCACCCAAAAAATCGAGAAACTTCGCAGCGCCAGAAATCGACGAATTATAAAATTCCGTGTAGCCGCACTTCTTGCAAGATAAGTATTGAAAGCGCTTGTTGCTGTAGTCGAAAAACGACGACCAAAAGCCACCAGCAGCACGAAACTCACCTCGGGTTTTCCCGTAAGAACCGCATTTAGGGCAGGCTTTTGTAACGTCACTTAATGGGTTGCCAGAAGAGTAGGACATAGTGACTTTCCTTAATTTTTAAGTGAAATGTATTTTGCATCGATATGGCAAAACGTCTTGTAGTGGCTGTCACCCAGAACATGCTTGAACAGCATTTTAGTGTGCAATTTTAAGTTCAAGGGGAATGCGATCAGCTACCGAAAACGCCCAAGCTTCGAGTGCATTTTTCACATCAATACTGATATTTTTCTGACTAAAAATGCTTAACTTCGGAGACGAGTCGCATCCCTCTTTTTTACAATTAAAATGAATGACTCCAAAGGCCAAAATCGTCGAAGGTTTTTTAAATATAACCGCCGCTTTTTCTTCGCAACTATGCGGACGGCATGCCGATGCAATGAATATGGACTTGTCGAATTCCTTGATTTGATCTGGTGGTCCACCAAGTCCGTCAAGAATTTGCGCAGAGAGCGATCCGGCTGGATAAAATGCATCGAACTTTCTAGAGCCAAAGTATTTCTTGACGGCTGTTTCAAATTTGCCGTCCCAGACTAATTGATTGGTGTCTTTGTATTTGCTGAAGTCAGCTGAATGCGCTGCCGGTGACAATAAACAAAAGTAAGTCATGCAGAAGAGGATGATTCGTTTCACGATTACTTTCATGATGTTGAGTATTGCATAAGCGAAAATGCATACTAACTTGATGCATCACAGAAGACAATTTGTTTAACGCTTAGAATGCTAACCACGTAGATACAAGGCGCATACCATTATTCGGTTTTCAACCAACCCCGTTCGGTGGCGATATCAATTTGCGTTAGTACGTAGTTCCAAAGCTTCGGTGCCGACGTTTCGAGATATTGATTGCGCTTGATCACCTGATGTTTGAATACTTTATTTTGCGCCCAACTACCACCTTCATTTTGCATGTTTTGGATTAAGGGCAGAATGCGATCCATCGCTTTGGCAAATTGTGCGTCGGGCGTTTCTGCTTGCTCAAATTCATGCCAGAGTGAAGTAATCTTGTGACGCTGTGATTCCGGCAATAAGCCAAAAATACGCTCCGCCGCAGCGATTTCTTTGTCGGCTTGTGCGCCCAATACCGCGTGATGATCAAATGCGAAAGTATCACCCGCATCGATTTCTACAATATCGTGAATCAATAGCATTAAAGTCACACGAGAAATATCGACAGTTTCATTCGCATACGGTGCCAACACATGTGCGGTCAAGGAAATGTGCCAGCTATGTTCAGCACTATTTTCGTAGCGATTATTATCGGTTTTGATCAGCGCTTTACGGTAGACCGCTTTGAGTTTGTCTAGCTCGAGGATGAAATCGATTTGTTGTGAAAGTTCTTGCATGGATTCTTTGAAAAAGGATGGGGAAGTAGACGCAGAATGATCGTGTCGACCTTTAAAGTATTAATGCATGCTCTCTTATGCGTCAATTGGAAGAAGCCCCCAGCTTCGAGGGGGCATCAATCACGGTAAGCTGGGTTTCCATGGTTTTCCAGAAATCCAGTTGATGATTTCTTGACCAACGGCGTTTTCCTTACCTGTGAACCAGTGGTTTGAACCTGGCCCGCAGGGTGCGACCTTGTCGTTATTGGCGATGCCATCAACCACAATTTTTGGAAGAAGTATGGGCAAGAAGTCGGAAATCGGTGACACCGGACAAGCATCTTTCGCATGATGGACGAGCAGCGTGGGAATCTTCAACGATGACAAATCTATTTTCGATAGACCTGGGCCGCTTGATGGCATTTTGGGCCCGGGAAGATATGCTTGATACAATCCAGAGAGAAGTACCAATGCGCTAACCTGATCGCCTAAGCTCTGCGACAGATAAGCAGCAGATATTGTGCCCCGGCTATGTGCCATAATCACAAGACGTGCTTTTGGAAAACGACGTTGAACTTCCTGTACAACTACTTGCATATCTGCCACGTGCTTGGATGAAATGCGAATATCCTGCGTTAAGTCTTCTTGATCAGAGGGCGCGTTCATCACAACCACGGCCATCTTTTCTTGTAAGAGAACTTCTCGTTGACCCAGAAACAAGTGCGGTCTTTCTGCCGTTGCTTGCCCATCTTTCAGACTCAGACCGATGTTTCCTGATCCACCGGGTATCAGTAAGATGACCGTTTCTGGATTTGAAGCGTGAGGTTCCCAAAGTAATAGAGATTGGGATACACCCGGTCGAGTCTTGAGTGTGATGACTTCATCTGCGAAGGCAAACGGAGCGAACAAAAATGAGATCACCGCGATCATGCTTACTCGCAGTTGGCGCAAGCGCAGCGCCGTGGTAGAGGGATAAGAATTCAATCGGAATTGTTCTGTGTTCATTGGCGTAGCGTCCCAGTGATTGAAGATGAAAAAAGATCACAAAATTTTTGCGAACGCACATTATTTGCGACGATAGTGCGCGCACATAAACTGATGCCAAGTACCATCTTCACTTTGCATACGCGAAGTCAGTGTGCGGTGATCGGGCGTGATGAATTCGATGATATCCTGATACTTCGTCATCGTGCCATCACTCGCGAAGCTTGGGCCTTCAGAGTCGAGTGTCAGAATTTTTTTAGACGCATCGAGTGTGCCTAGGTAAGGCCATAAATGCGTCATCACCGACGCGATAAAAGTGCCAACAAAGCGCTTTGCTTCTGGGTCGTATCCCAGTGTCATAATTGAATTCCATGGTCCGCCTTCTGGCGAATCGCTGGTTCCCTCGCCAATGGTCCACAATTTTCCCAAAGGCTTAACCACTTCATTCCCTGTCGTTTTCATCGGCGGTTGATCGGGACCCATCAGGCATTCGGATTCGAAAGTCCACTCGCCGACGAGTTGTTGTAGCCAAAGATGTTCTGTTTGCGGTTCTGGGATCTGCATGATTTCACTCCTTTAATGGTAATTAATGAACGTGGATGTTATTGGCGATACTACATAAAGCTAGCTTTACATCAATTGCAAAAACGCGATTAGCGGGAAGGATTTGGACACATATTGCCCACAGCTAGTTCCTCAATTATCAGCGATGTTTTAATGTGAAGCGAGCAGCATTTGCAAGTTTGTTCGAGATTGCTGAAAATTATTGCGCAGACGGAATCGCCGACATATCCATCCAAACCGCACCCCAAATATGACCATCGGGATCGGCGAAATCGCGACCATACATAAAGCCATGATCTTGCACTGGGTTGATATCGGCAGTGCCGCCTTTCACCAATGCGATATTATTCATTGCATCAACCTCATCGCGCGATTCGCAAGAAATATTTAATGCGACTTCGCTTGATGTGCTGGGCGGAATTGGGCGTGTTGTGAAGCTACTCCATTTTTCATGGGTCAGCAACATCACGCTGATGGTTTCACTCCACTCCATTAAGGCTGCGCTGTCGTCGCCACATTGCGGATTAAATTTAAAGCCTAGCTCTGTATAGAATGCCTTGGAAGTGTTGATATCCTTGACGGGTAAGCTGATGGTGATTGTCCTTGCCATGATTCTTCCTTATTAAATTAAGTTAAGTGCGTAAGCGAGGTGATTCTCCGCCTTGTCAGTCGTTCTGACTAAGCTGGCATTTATGCTGTGGCCGCGCCTAAATCCAACTCACGCACTGGCCGTACTTCAATACTGCCAAACTTGGCTGGTGGAATTTTTGCAGCCCAGTTAATCGCCTCATTTAAATCTTTAGCGTCGATTAAATAGAAGCCTGCTAGTTGTTCCTTGGTTTCAGCAAATGGCCCATCGGTCATCGCCATTTGGCCATTGCGCACGCGTACCGTGGTGGCGGTTTGTATTGGATGCAGTGGTTCAGCGGCGATCATGTGCCCACTTTTTGCCAACTGCTCGGCAAATGTAAAGCAAGTGGTGTCGGGGCAGGCATTCCAATTTTCTTCAGACAGATAAACTAAGCATAGATATTTCATGGCAGGATTCCTTAATTGCTACGAAGTTTAAGCACTAGCCAATGCGGCAGGGTCCATCCAAAAAATCTCCCACACATTGCCATCAGGATCTTGCACAGAACGACTGAACATAAAGCCAAGATCTTGTGGGGGATTGGGATCAGCCAGTCCACCCGCTGCGACGGCGCGATCCAATGTGGCATTGACTTCGTCTCGACTATCGAAAGTCAGTGCTAATAAGCTAGCACTGGTGGCGCGCGCGTCAGCAATCGGCCTAGCCGTAAAAGAACTGTATTTGGCATGTGTTAGCAGCATCACGTGGATGCTCTCTGATAACACCATACAGGCCGCGGTATCGTCTGAAAATTGCGGGTTTTTGCTACCGCCTATCGCGGTGTAAAAAGTAATCGAATGAGCGAGGTCGGTGACCGGCAGATTCACAAAAATCATTTTTGGCATAGTGTTTCCTTAAAGTGATGAATGAGTTAAATGTTGATGCTTATCCAGCGATTTCTGGTTCAACTAGCTTCGCCAATTGCTCTAAAGATTCTTGCCATCCCAAGTAACACATCTCTACGGGAATCACTTCGGGAATGCCAGTTTGGATCACATTCAATTCTGTACCACAAGCGACCGCTTTGAGCGATACGGTCACGAGTAATTCGCCTGGTAGATTGGGGTCTTCAAATTTGTCGGTGTAACGCAGCAATTGACCTGGGATTAATTCCAAGTACTCGCCACCAAAGGCATGCGAATGGCCAGTTGTAAAGTTTTCGAACGACATGCGGAAAGTGCCGCCGACTTTGGCATCCATGTGGTGGACGGTGCAAGTAAAGCCATAAGGTGGAATCCATTTAGCCATCGCAGCTTTGTCTAAAAACGCACGATAGACCTTGTCTGGGTTAGCTTTGAGAACGCGGTGAAGTTGAACGGTGCCTGTTGCCATTTAAAAATCTCCTTTTAATTGATGTAAATGGGTTGGGGACTAACGTGATACTTGTTATTTGTAAGCGATACTTTGCATGACATTTTGTTCCCAATCTACTACTAGTCGAATGGCTGAAACGTAAATCGACACCAGATCAAAAAATATGTTGAATTATTTTCTCAAAGGGTCGTAAAGTTTTTGAGTTCTCCATGATTACACTCTAAGTTACCGCTAATTCTTCGCTAAAAGGCCACGCATCTCGGCAATGCGTTTTTGTAAAAATCGCTGTTCAGCGCCTTGCTTGGTCAAATCTAGAGCTTGCTCGTAAGCAAATTGTGCTTCCTGATAACGTGCCAAACGGCGATACATGTCGGCCTGTGCTGCGTGCGCCAAGTGATACTTTTGCAGCGATTCTTCTTGCAGCAGTTCGCTCACCAAGGCCAGACTCGCCGCTGGCCCATCCCGCATCGCAATTGCCACCGCACGATTGAGTGCCACAATAGAACTGGGTTCCAAACGAAATAGGGCATCGTATAAGCCGACGATTTGCAGCCAATCGGTGTCCGCACTTGTCGGTGCTTCTGCATGCACGGCTGAGATTGCGGCTTGCAGGCTGTATGCGCCGAATTGCATAGTGCGTAGCGCTTGTTCCGCCAAGGCACATCCTTCGGCGATCAATTCGGCATTCCATAAACTGCGATCTTGTTCATCGAGTGGAACCAGATCATTCTGCAGATTGACGCGCGCAGCTCGCCGCGATTCATGGAGCAACATGAGCGCCAATAAACCCATAATTTCCGCTTGGTCAGGTAGCAATTCACGTAACAAACGCGCCAAGCGTATCGCTTCATTCGACAAATCACCACGCGTGAGCATATCGCCACTCGATGCCGAGTAGCCTTCGTTGAATACTAAATAAACCACGCGCAAGACGCTGCTCAGTCGCGCAGGAAGTTCCGCTGCATCCGGTACTTGGTAGGGAATCCGAGCATCGCGAATTTTGCTCTTAGCACGCACGATGCGTTGTGCCAAGGTAGGCGCTGGCAGCAAGAACGCACTGGCAATTTCTTCGGTGGTTAAGCCACAAACTTCGCGCAGCGTCAGCGCGACTTGCGCATCAAATGTCAGACTAGGGTGGCAACAAGTGAACACCAAGCGCAGCGTATCGTCTTCGAGCAAGATTTGTTCTTGCAGGATATCCCAAGTCGGCGTCTCGTCTGCAATGTTCTCTGCCTGTTCCGCAGCTTCATCCCAAGCGGTAAAACGCTGATTTCGCCGTATGCCATCAATCGCCTTAAAGCGTCCTGCAGAAACTAGCCATGCATGCGGGTTAGACGGAATGCCCTGTGCAGGCCATTTTTCCATCGCAGCACGAAATGCCTCGTGTAGTGCTTCCTCCGCCAAATCAAAGTCACCGAGTAGACGCACCAAGGTTGCAAAGATGTGCCGCGATGACTGTCGATATAGTTGGTCTATGGTCGAAGTAGTGTCGTGATTAGATGTATTCATACGACCAGCGGGCTTGATCGAAGAAGCTCACATTATCTGCGTAAGCGAGATCGAATTGTAAAAATAAGTGTGTAGGGTGGGTAAGGCATCATCGTGCCCATGCGTTACGGATATATAGATTCGAAAAAATCGAGGGGGCATAAGATTTTTTGCATTGTTCATTACGCCGATTGGTGTGAGAACAAAAACCTTGCGCACCCTACATGGCTGAATTCGATTGATCTAGGGTTTTACATGTTGCTTTAATGCAGGCACAACTTCAGCAGCGATGAGATCGGCGATTCGCTTGGGATTGGCTTGCGATCTGTTCGTCAAGACAATGACACACAACTGGTCATCGACATATCGACTTATTTGCGTTGTGAAACCCTGCCACGCACCACCATGTTCGATATTTCTCTTTCCATTTGTCTCGGACAAGAACCATCCATAGCCATATTGAGAATACTTGCCATTATTCAGTTGAGCGGGAGTCCAGCTCAGCTTTTTTTCAGCCGACGTTAACGGAAAATCTTGATATAAGGCGAGATCCCACAAAGCTAAATCATGCGCGGTTAAGTAAAGACTGCCATCTGCGGTTCGATTTAAGCTAGGTGACACCCAAGCTTGATTTTTCCATTCCTTATCAACCACATCATAACCAGCAGCGCGGTGAGGAATGATCGCACGTTCATCGATAACACGCGTCTTCATGCCAAGTGGCTCAAAAATGCGTTGGCGTAATTGATCGCCATAAAATTGCCCACCGACTTTATTCGCAATAAAGCCCAGCATGTGATAGCCCATATTTGAATACAGCCATTTTTCGCCTGGTTTGAACAGCATGGGAACAGTAGTTTCGAGTTCGATGAGTGCTTGGTCGCTGTAGTTCTTCTTAAAGTCCAATATACGGTAAGGATCATCTAAACCCGAGGTGTGGCTTAGCAGCTGATGAATGGTGATCGTTTTCCAATCACTGGGCAAATTATCTAGATATTTGTCAATGGAGTCATGTAAGTCGAGCTTTCCATCCCTTGCTAATAGAAGAATGAGTGCTGCAGTGAATTGCTTGCCGACAGAACCTGATTGAAAAATCGTATGAGGGCTGACTTTGACTTGGTGCTCAATATTCGCTAGACCATAGCCTTCTTCTTTAATAATTTTTCCCTTATGAACAACAGCGATACTGACACCGGGAATCTGCTGTCGTTGCATTTCCTTTAGGACGAGCGTATCAATCGTGTCGGCGTTAGCAGCATGATTGCTAAACAATGTAACCAACATGGTCAAAATAAGTGGGATGAATTTCATTGAATTTTCCTTTTTGTAACGCTCAGTTTGTTAGGCATACAATTCTCAGCAGGTTCCGGTTTTCAAATCTTGTATTCCTAACGATGATTTAGGTTTTTAATCTTTCTAACAAAAGTGGAGCGAATCATTTGATTAAGTACCGCACGATACAATAGACAGATGAAAATGAATTTTGTAATCAGCAACTTAGCTTGGTGATGGGCCAATTGTGGTTTTGATCGCCCTCTATACCAGGAAATCCGCCACTCTTTAACGAACGATCAATGTGTTCCAAAAACGTCTCAGTTACAGGCGATGCATTAAGAGGAGGATCATTTGCCACGGCAGGAACACTGATTGAGTATGGCGCTCCACCACTTATATTGACCTTGTGCAGTTCGTCTGGTGCAACAATAATTTGAAATGGTTGGTCATACTCAAGACGGTTTCCGCACTCGTCTTCCAAGTAGTAGAGCGCATAGGAAGCTGGATAGACGATGAGTTGGTCTGGGCAAAATTCAGTCTCAGTCCAAGATGGGTGGTGACCAGTTAAATTGACGCTTCCTACCTGCCTCCAAAAAAGTTTCAATGCTTCTGGAATTTCGCCAACCTCACGCTCAATCTTTTCGATGATATTTTCGGTTTCAGTTTCAGGGCCTGGAAATACTTGCTTGGGGTCGTCAAACACGTAGCCCATAGCACGAAGGCGCTCGACTAAAAGTGCAATTCTTTGTCCAAGTAAGTCTATTTGAGAACGCATAGTAGTAATTTGTCAGAATTGTTAGGGATGAACCCGCAGCGTATTGAAGCGTTTGTTATTGGCGATGATAGTTGCTTGGGTCGGTAAGTTTATTGGAATGGGTATAGCAAAAGAGTTATGGGCTTTTCCGTAAAAAGATTGCGATTTACCGGGTTACGCTGTGCCGTATTCATCACTCTAAGCTTAAGCAAACACCGTCACTGTCTGGCGGCTAATCGCCACGAGTTGACCATGTTCATTCCAGACTTCGGCTGCGATGTGGCCGTAGCCGTTGTGTGCGGCATCCGTGTGTGCCCGGTATTGCCACCATGGATTAGCTTGTTGCGATAGGCTTGTCTCGTCTATGCTTGGAAATTCTAAAGTCCAAGTCAAGCTGCTGGCGGGGGTGGGGCGGTCAAGCATTTGTAGAATCGCTGGTGGCCAAGCGTCGATGAGCGCTATCAAGCTCAACAATGGCGCACATGCAGCGCTCACTTCAGCACTCATTCCAGCAGATTCCTTCCAACGCATCCAGCCATGGATATGTGACTTGGACGAAGCGCTGAACGGCAAATCACAATCTTTATAAAGAAAGTCGATCTTGCGGGTAAATTCGGGGATGATTCCTTCGAGATAAGGAAAGGACAAGCCATCGTTGATGCCACCAAAATCGGGAGCGGCCTCACTCGCGACGACCACTTGCGAGCTACGTGCCACACCGAAACTGGCGAGCGCGCTTAATACGACCTTACCTTGTTGAAGTAAATGGCATTGCATTTGCGTGACCGATTTTCCTGCGCGTAGCACCTCACTTTTAAATTCAACTTCACCCACTTCGACAGGCGCAACAAACGAAATCGTCAGGGCACGCAGCTTGGCATCACCGGTCAGGCGCGCTTGCATATGCGCGACGACCAGTGCACCCAAGAGCCCACCAAAAATAGCGCGACCTTGCCCCCAACCCGACTCCATCTTTACGTGCGAAGATTGCTCGGCTTGTACTAACATGGTTTCAAAACTCATCAAAATCTCTCTCAGTTATTTCAATCTACCTATCTTCGATTAAGTTTAGCAAATTTTTGTAGGTGGAGTTGATTCCCACAAAATTGTGCCCCCATATGGTTTACCGGGTTCGTGAAATTGTTGCGAATTCGTCGGATGATTCGCAGGGTGGGCACAGCTTTGTCGTGCTTACTCTATATGGCTGATCTGGTGAGTAGCAAGTAGGGTGTGATAGCCAAAGGTGTATTGCACCGTCTGACGATCGCTCAATAAACAACAAAGCAATTTATTTGCTGATTAAACGAGCCGATGAAAATGAAGGTTCACCATGATCAATCATATGCGGCGCAATACGCCTTACGAAAAGATTACACCTTACGGCCTTTGTGTTTTTTAGAACAGCTTCTCAAAAACCTTTCCGTTGAACCGATATATATTTCCGTCTGCCATTCCGAAAAGCATGTTGTTTTTGTTGTCTCTATAGATTGTCCAAGTCATTGGACTAGATGTCTTGTCACCAATTGAATAGTTTGTCAAAGTTTTACCGTCGTATTTCCAGGCTCCAGTATCTCTATCTCCAAACCAAACATTCCCTTCTAGATCTTCTTCAATTGCAAAGACGTGTTCGAGTGTGCCTGGTTCTGACTTATTTCCATTTCTTGTGCTTTTTGGATGAATTAAGTTTTTCTTTTCAGAGAAATTTATTGTCGTTTCACCTTCTTTTAGTAGTACGCCAATCCCGTTATTTCCTATCCAAATGCGTCCTTTGGAATCGGCTAATACACTTCTAATGTGTAAAACCTTATTCTCTTCTAAATTTAGTTTTTCGTTTTCGAAAATGTCTATTTTGTTACCATCATAACTGAACAGTGCAGAATAAGTCGCAATCCAAACTTTGCCATCTTTTGCTTTTGAAATATCAGTTACGCCATAAGTACTAGCAGGACTTTTATTTTTTGGTTTTGGGAAAATCAAGTAGTTCACGTCCATTCCGTCAGAACGACTTATTCCGTCTTCTTCACCCGCATAAAACCATAAGTCTCCATTGGTTTCATTCCAGTCATATTTTGGTTCGCTGGTTTTTGTCAGATAATTGGTTACCCCACTTTTTTTGTCATACACACTTACTCCTCTTGCAGTTCCAAACCAGATTCGTCCATTCGTGTCTTCTTGGATTGAACGGATTTGATTGTTGGACAAACCATCATTAGTTGTAAAGTACTTAAACGATTTTCCATCATAGAAACTTACGCCTTCATTTTGACTTCCAAACCAATAGTTACCTTTGCTGTCTTGAAAAATCGCACGAATCCCAGAAGTGAATTTTAGGGTTTCGGTCTTTGAAGCTACTACCAATTCTGGCATGCTAGTTTCTTCTTCTGTTGATTCCTTTTCAACGCAAGAAACGTTTAGTGTCAATGTGAGTATTAGGTAGATCAATCTCATTTTTTTATTTTTGATCCTTTCTTGTGCTCAGAACTATCCATGTTCGCTGATTTAAACGGGTTTTCCCGTCGGCTCGGCAGGGTCTGCTTAACGCTAAATTGACGGGCGCAAAGCGTCCGTGTCGAATGTTGAGTTGGGCGGCAGCGTACGATGTTGAATGGCCAATATAGCCTGATCTGCCGACGATTTTACATCGCGTTTCCTAGATTTAAGGCCACGTTGAAGTAGCGGGATGGCCAACTCCGTTCCAATGCAGTTCAGAGTTGCATGGCAATAAACGATGTCATAAGGATCTTCGGTCACCTCAAGGTGGGCTAGCACATGCGCCTCCGCCTCAGAAGATTCCGAATTCTTTAGGGATTTGATCGCGGAGTGTCTGACAAGCCAACGACTGTCCCCAAGCAGTTGATAAACAGGGCTTAGATCTATTCCTATTGGCTTTCGGATATCAGCGAGAACATCAAGCATTGTCGACAGCACGTATTTGTCTTTCTCTTTGTTAATGAAGCCGATCAGTGCATCAGCGCACTCATGACTTTGAGTATTCTTGCCTAATTTACCGAGGATGAAGTAAGCGGCCTTGCGCTGTCCTTTCGTAGTTCTTCCTGTCAAAAAGGTGGATAGCTCCGCTGCAATGGATTTATCAGTAACCATTTCCGCTTCTCGATGCGCCGCCCACGAAATAGACTGGCTAGAATCAACTATAGGTTCCGATAGACACATGCGCTCAATTAAATCCTGCAATTCCGTTCGCATTGCTGCCTCCTATGCCGCCCAACTTTAATTTAATTTGACAAAAATGCATATTAACTTGGCTCGTTAAAAAAGACAATTTGTTTCAAGTCTCTTGAAACCCGCATGGAGCTTGGTTGCAAACGGTTATACTGTATAAACCTGAGGTATAAAAAATCGACAAAAAAGTGCACATCACAGAATTTCAAAGCGCCCGGTTTAATCATCAAAATACCAATAAAAAAAGGCGACCATCAGTCGCCCCTCTTCATTCAAATTCAAACCAACAAATTAGAATCGCACATTCCCCGGTGTACGCGGAAACGGAATCACATCCCGCACATTACCCACACCAGTAATGTAAGACACAGCGCGCTCAAAACCCAAACCAAAACCTGCGTGCGGCACAGTGCCGTAGCGGCGCAGGTCGCGGTACCAGTAGTACGGTTCTTTCGCCAAGCCGACTTCTTCCATGCGCGCGTCTAATACATCTAAGCGTTCTTCGCGTTGTGAGCCGCCGATGATTTCACCAATGCCTGGGGCTAGGATATCCATCGCAGCGACGGTTTTGCCGTCGTCGTTCATGCGCATGTAGAAAGACTTGATGTCTTTCGGATAGTTTTGCAGAACCACTGGGCCGCCTACGTGTTTTTCGGCGAGGTAGCGTTCGTGTTCGGATTGCAGGTCGGTGCCCCATGCGACTGGGTATTCGAATTTTTGACCGCAGTTTTGCAAGATGTTGACCGCTTCGGTGTAGTCCATACGCACGAAAGGTTTGGCGATCATGTTTTCTAATTTGGCGATCACACCTTTTTCTACGCGCTCTTCAAAGAAGGCCATGTCGTCGCCGCGTTCGTTCAAGACCGCAGTAAAAACGTATTTCAACATCGCTTCGGCGAGGTCGGCATTTTGTTTGAGATCAGCGAAGGCGACTTCGGGTTCTATCATCCAGAATTCAGCTAAGTGGCGGCTGGTGTTGGAGTTTTCTGCGCGGAAGGTGGGACCGAAAGTGTAGACCTTGGACAAGGCCATGCAATAGGTTTCGACGTTCAACTGGCCAGACACGGTGAGGAAGGTTTCTTTGCCGAAGAAGTCTTTGCTGAAATCTGGCTTGCCTTCTGGTGTCTTAGGGAAGTTCATCATATCCAGCGTAGAAACGCGGAACATTTCGCCTGCGCCTTCGCAATCGGATGCGGTCAAGATCGGTGTGTTGACCCAGTAAAAATCTTGTTCATGGAAGAAGCGATGAATCGCTTGTGCGATGGAGTGACGAGTACGTGCCACTGCGCCCATGATGTTAGTACGTGCGCGCAAGTGTGCGTTTTCACGTAAGAATTCCATGCTGTGTGGTTTTGGTTGAATTGGGTAGGTGTCGGGGTCTTCGACCAAGCCAAATACTTGCACGCTTTCTGCTTGCATTTCAAAACTTTGCCCACCGCCTTGCGATGGCACGACCATGCCAGTCGCTGAGAAAGATGCGCCTGCTGTCAGGTGCAAAATTTCGCTTTCGTAATTGCCTAAGGTGTTTGGTACAACGATTTGCAAAGTGCCGAAGCATGAGCCGTCGGTTAATGCCAGGAAGGATACGCCGGCTTTGGAATCGCGGCGGGTACGTACCCAACCTTGAACCGTGACGCTGGTGTCGCTCGGGGCTTTGCCGTTGAGGACTTCTTTTACGCTGAAAGTTGCCATGTTTTATTTCTCCAATATTTATTCGAGAACTTCTCAAAACCTCATATGGGGCGATCCGCGTTGTTGTACATCCTCGCAATATTGACATATTGCTGCGGTGTACGCCTAGCGTCTCATCCCCAAATGAGATTTTTAGAAATCCTCGGGTGGCGCATATGATATCTGTTTGCGCTGTTAAAACCAATTTGTGTTGGTTACTTAATTGCCTTTGCTCTTGTTGAGTTGGGCTTGTGTTGCTTAGTTTATTGCTGTTTGTTTCTAATGTTTCTTTTGTTTCGAGTTTGGCGTACTGACGAAAACTAAGCTTACTGCAAAGTCTGTCATTCCCGCATGTTCTTAGCGGGGATTCAGCGTCTTTGGTTGATCAACGAAAGTCGCTGGACTCCTGCCTTCGCAGGAGTGACGGTAAAATGGTTGATGGCTTCTTAAACAGTTACCAGACCAGTATTTACTTCATAGCTCCCTCTCCCGCGGGCGGGAGAGGGTTGGGGTGAGGGCGGCTCAGAAATCTACACAGCTGGTTTGATTACTTCATGTTTGTTCGAGCACGCCAAGATGTTTGCTTGCTGAACCACCCTCATCCCAACCCTTCTCCCGCAAGCGGGAGAAGGGATTTAGTTCCTCAATGCTTACCCGTACTACCAAATCCACCTTCACCACGCTCACTGTCGCCAAACTCTTCAACGATGTTAAAACCGACCTGCAAAACAGGCACAATAATCAACTGCGCCAAGCGTTCCATCGGGTTCAAAGTGAATGCATTTTGCCCGCGATTCCAAGTCGAGATCATCAGCTGACCTTGATAATCGGAATCGATCAAACCAACCAAATTACCAAGCACGATGCCGTTTTTGTGGCCCATGCCGCTGCGTGGCAAGATCATGGCGGCGTATGCTGGGTCGCCAATGTGAATTGCTAAGCCAGTTGGAATCAACACAGTTTCACCTGGTTGTATGGTGATCGCTTCGTCTATGCATGCACGTAAATCAAGCCCAGCGCTGCCCGGTGTACCGTAGGCAGGGAGTTGGTCTTTCATGCGTGGGTCTAGGATTTTGAGGTCGATGTTTTTCATGTTTTTCAGTAGGGTGCGCCATGCGCACCGTTGTTTTTAATTTGTGTATTGAATTTGTGTATCGATTCAGTTTGGTGCGCGCGGCGCACCCTACGATTGCGGCTTTACTCGTTTCGCTATCTCATCCACCAACTGCTTCGCCAAGGTCTGCTTATCCGCCTTAGGCAAAGCCTGATGTCCCTTCGCATCAAACAACACCAACTCGTTTTCGTCTTTGCCAAAAGTTTGGTGGCCGATATTGCCGACTAAGAGAGGGATGTTTTTCTTGATGCGTTTGGCTGCACCGTATTCGAGTAGGTTTTCTGATTCTGCGGCAAAGCCTACGCAGTACGGCGCTTTTGCTAATGCGGCGACGCTAGCTAGGATGTCTGGGTTTTGCGCGAATTGTAGTTGTGGCGTGTCGCTATCGCTGGTCTTCTTGATTTTTTGATCGCTGGCATTCGCTACGCGCCAATCGGCCACCGCTGCCACGGCGATGAAAATGTCTTGTGCCTGTACTTGTGCCATCACCGCATCGTGCATTTGCTGCGCTGTTTGCACTTGTTGACGTTGTACTCCGTAAGGTGCTTCGAGTGCTGTAGGGCCAGAGACTAGTGTCACGTGCGCGCCAGCTTCCCACGCGGCTTGGGCAATCGCGTAACCCATTTTACCGGACGATAAATTGGTGATGCCGCGCACGGGGTCGATAGGTTCAAATGTTGGACCAGCGGTGATTAAGACGCGTTTGCCTGCCAATGTTTTTGACTGAAATGCCGCCTCTAGTTCTGCCAAAATTTGCGCTGGTTCTAACATGCGACCCATGCCGACTTCGCCACATGCTTGTTCGCCAGCGGCTGGGCCGAAGACTTTGATGCCGTCTTGTTCAACTTGTGCGACATTGCGTTGCGTCGCTGGGTTGCTCCACATTTCTACGTTCATCGCAGGTGCAATGAATAAAGGAAGGTGAGCGGGGCGGGCGATGCAAAGTGTGGACAGTAAATCGTCGCACGCGCCGTGCGCTAATTTGTAGATGAAATTGGTGCTGCACGGCGCAATCAGGATCGCATCAGCATCGCGCGTCAGGTCGATGTGCGGCATGTTGTTGGCGATGCGCGCATCCCATTGATCGGTATAAACCGTATTGCCCGACAAGGCTTGCATCGTCACTGGTGTAATGAACTGCGTGGCACTTTGCGTCATCACGACTTGCACCGTTGCGCCGAGTTTGCCTAAAGAACGGCATAGATCAGCAACCTTGTAGCAAGCCACACCACCTGTGAGACCGAGGACGATTTTTTTACCAGCGAGTCGGGAAGCCATGATTGTTTCCTTATTTCTTTACGCGTCGTAATTCATCCAAAATAAACAAAGCCGCACCCAAACAGATCGCACTGTCGGCTAAGTTGAAGGCCGCGAAGTGGTAGGTGTCTTTGTAATGAAAATCTAAAAAGTCGATGACATGACCATACAGCAAACGATCAATCACATTGCCGATAGCGCCGCCCATGATGAGCGCGAGTGACCAGCAAAATAGTTTTTGAGCTGCGTGTTTTTTGAGTAGTACAGTAATCACGATGGAAGCGACCACACCAATCGCCGTGAAGAGATAACGCTGCCAGCCACCTTCATTGGCAAGGAAACTAAATGCCGCACCTTTGTTGTAGACCAAAGTTAAATTGAAGAACGAGGTCACTGGATAGAGTTCAGCGTAGTGAAAGGCTTTTTCTATCGTGATTTTGGTCACTTGGTCAAGCAAAATGACGATAGCGGCGATGCCTAGCCAAATGCCGAATAATCCGTTGGAGGATTTAGGTTTGTTTGAGAAGGTGTTGGTTTTTTTCGTGGCCATATCGCTGTCAGTTTTGTAGTTAACTCCCTTCTCCCGCTTGCGGGAGAGGGAACTTGTATCTTTGTAAGGCGAGTGCAACCCGCGCTGTTTCGGACTTCAATTTTTTCCGAGCGGCGCGGGTTTCACCCGCCCTACAGTCTTACATTACGCGTACTTACGTACTTCACCCGCGCCAAACAAATTGCTATTGCAACGACCGCACAAAGTTGGATGTTCAGCATTCACGCCCACATCGGCGCGATAGTGCCAGCAGCGTTCGCATTTTTGGTATTTCGATGCACTGACTACGACTGTTTCGTCGGCTTCGGTCGCGACTTGTTCTACACTGGCAGCTGAAGTGATCAAGGCAAATTTCAAATCATCTTCTAAGCTACTCAACACGCCAAACTTATCACCGCTGGCTTTGATCACCACTTCGGCTTGTAAGGAAGAACCAATCGCACCCGATACGCGGACTTCTTCTAATTGCTTCGTCACATCGGCACGTACCGCACGCAAACTCGTGTATTTTGCTTCGAGTGCTTCGCTATTGGCGATCGCTGGCAACTCGTAATAAGTTTGTGTGAAGATGGTTTCGTCGCTGCCAGCAAAGGCTTCGGCGCTGGCGAAGCTCTGCCATGCTTCTTCCGCGGTGAACGACAGCGTTGGTGCCATCAAGCGCAACAAGCTTTGCGTGATGTGCCAGATCGCTGTTTGTGCAGAACGACGTGCGAATGACGTTGTGCCGCTGGTGTACAAGCGGTCTTTCAAAATATCGAGGTAGAAACCACCGAGATCTTCTGAGCAGAAAGATTGTAATTTGGCGACGACAGGGTGGAATTCATATGCTTCGTAATGTGCTAACACTTCTTTTTGCAATGCCGCTGTGTGGGCAATCGCGTATTGATCGATTTCCATCAAATCATTCACGGCGACCGCATCTTTACTGAAATCAAAATCCGAGGTATTCGCTAACAAGAAACGCAAAGTATTACGCATGCGGCGATACGATTCTGTGACGCGTTTTAAGATTTCGTCAGAAATAGAGATTTCACCAGAGTAGTCAGAAGACGCCACCCATAAGCGCAAGATGTCCGCACCTAAAGTATCAAAAATCTTTTGCGGCGCTAAGGTGTTGCCCAAAGATTTGGACATTTTTTTGCCTTCGCCATCGACCACGAAACCGTGCGTGAGCAAGGCTTTGTAAGGTGCATGACCATCGAGCATAGACGCCGTCAACAAAGACGAGTGGAACCAGCCGCGATGTTGATCGGAACCTTCTAAATATAAATCTGCAGGGTAAGCCGATTGTGCTTTGTGTGAGCCGCGCAAGACTGTGAAATGCGTGGTGCCAGAATCAAACCACACGTCCAATGTGTCGCGATTTTTTTCATACATTGGCGCTTCGTCGCCGAGCATTTCTTCTACGGTGATTTTCTGCCAGGCCTCTATGCCTTCGGCTTCAACACGTTTGGCGACGAGTTCTAATAACTCTGGCGTACGTGGATGAATTTGACCAGTTTCTTTGTTGAGGAAGAACGCCATAGGCACGCCCCATTGACGCTGACGTGACAACGTCCAGTCAGGACGATTCGCGATCATGCCGTGCAAACGCGCTTTGCCCCATCCTGGGAAGAAGGCTGTTTCGTCAATCGCTTTCAATGCCGTTTCACGCAAGCTGGCACCGCCATCGGCAGGTGTGTTGTCCATGCTAGCGAACCATTGTGAAGTCGCGCGATAGATGATCGGTGTTTTATGGCGCCAGCAATGCATGTAGCTGTGGTCAAACATTTTCAGCGAGAACAAAGTACCGGCTTCGCGCAATTTATCGCAGATAGGTTTCGATGCTTCCCAGATCGTCATACCTGCAAAGAAAGGCAACCAAGATGCGTAACGCCCATCGCCCATCACTGGGTTGAGCATGTCGTCATCTTTCATGCCATGCGCTTTGCAGGACTGGAAATCTTCGATACCGTAGGACGGTGCGGAATGAACTACGCCGGTACCAGTTTCTGTGCTGACGTAGTCGCCCAAGTACACAGGTGAAAAGCGATCATAGCCTTCGTGGGTTGAAGACAGTGGGTGTTTGAATTTGATCAGTGATAAGGCTTCACCCAAGCAAGTCGCGATGATTTCTGGCTGCAAATTCCAATTGGTGAAAGCGGTTTCGATCAAGTCTTTTGCCATCAAAATCAGGCATGGCTCACCATCACGCTCAGTTTTGATCAAAGCGTAAGTGATTTCTGGATGCATGTTCAAAGCTTGATTGGATGGGATGGTCCACGGTGTTGTGGTCCAGATCACGCAGTAACCTTTTTCCAGTGGCAATTTGTCGAGGCCGAAAGCTTTCGCTAACTTGTCGTTTTCAGCGAACGGAAAGCCGACATCGATAGATGGATCGCGTTTGTTTTCGTATTCAACTTCTGCTTCCGCCAAAGCAGAGCCGCAATCGAAACACCAGTTGACTGGTTTTAAGCCGCGATACACGTAGCCTTTTTCGAAGAGCTTGCCGAGCGCGCGGATCTCGCCGGCTTCGTTTCCGAAAGCCATGGTCTTGTAAGGATTATCCCATTCACCCAAAACACCCAAGCGGATGAAGTCGGCTTTTTGACGTTCGATTTGCACTTCGGCGTAAGCGCGGGCTTTTTCTTGGACTTCAGCGACTGGTAAATTTTTACCATGCAGTTTTTCGATTTGGATTTCGATAGGCATGCCGTGGCAATCCCAACCTGGCACGTAAGGCGCATCAAAGCCAGCCATGGTGCGCGCTTTGATGATCATGTCTTTCAATACTTTATTGACCGCGTGACCGATGTGGATATCGCCATTCGCATACGGAGGGCCATCATGCAAGATAAATTGTGGTCGGCCTTTTGCTGCTTTGCGCACGCGCTCGTAAATTTTCTTTTCTTGCCAGCTTTTTACCCATTGTGGTTCGCGTTTAGCGAGATCTCCACGCATAGGGAATGGGGTTTCAGTCATATTGACTGGATACTTGCTTGCAGGTTTTCCGGCTTCTTTTTTTGCTTGCTTATCGTTAGACATAGTTTTCTTCGTTTAAATTAAATTTTGGAATTCTTTGGATGAAGGTCAAATGCTTTTGCCGCAGAGGCGCAGAGTACGCTGAGATTCTTATGTCATTCGCGGAGGCAGGAATCCAGCGTCTTTCGGCGACCACGGCTTTACGCCACTGGATTCCCGCCTACGCGGGAATGACAAATCTAAATAGTGTTGATGCTTTTCTCTGCGTCCTCTGCGCCTCTGCGGCGAAATTTTTTTAATTTTTCATCCTATATTTTTATGAACTTGCCGAGCGTTCTTCAAATTCGATCCGTTGCCGATCCAACTCGCCTTTTGAAATAGCTACGCGCTAGATCGGCATCGCGGTCAATGGCGGCGGTTAAGGTCGGTAAATCGACATACTTTTCTTCGTCGCGTAGCTTTTGTAAAAATTCGACATGGATGACTTTGCCGTAGGCATCGACATGCTGATCGAGGATGTGCGTTTCGAGTAATACACGACCACTATCGTCAACGGTTGGGCGTACGCCCATGCTAGCCACTGCAGGCAAAGGTGCTTCGCTCAATCCATGCACTTGTACGACGAAAATCCCCATCACGGCTGGTTTGTGATGTGCGATGCGTAAATTCAAGGTGGGAAATCCCAAAGTGCGACCTAGCTTTTGGCCGTGCACGACGTGACCAGAAATTCGATATGGACGTCCTAATAAATGTTGAGCTTCCTCGAAATTGCCTGCCACTAATGCAGCACGCACGGCAGAGGAAGAAATGCGCTCGCCATGTCGTTCTACGGTGTTCATCGTTTGCACGACAAAGCCAAAACGTTCGCCGGCTTCTTTCAAAGTATGAATATCGCCTGCACGTTTTGCGCCAAAGCGGAAATCATCGCCGACCATCACCAGCTTCACATGCAGGCCGTTAACTAAAATCTTTTGGATAAACTCTTCCGGGCTGAGTGCTGCGAAATGGGCGTTAAAATGTTCGACAATTACGCGGTCTATGCCAGCCTGATCGAGCGCGGATAAGTTGTCGCGTAAATTGGCGATACGGCTTGGTGCTTTGGATAGGTCACCGAGCATTTGTGCGAAAAATGCACGTGGATGCGGTTCGAAGCTCATCACCGCAGCTTCAATGTTGAGACGTGTCGCGGCTGCGCGTAAATCGGACAAGAGCGCTTGATGTCCAAGATGTACGCCATCAAAGTTGCCAATTGCCAAAGCGCAGGGCGCACGTGAGGCGGCATTTGGTAATCCACGAAAAACCTTCATAGGCCAATAATTCTTATGTAAATTGCATGTTAAGCAGGGTCATTTCGTCTAATTTTGCGAGGCAGAAAAATGGCTTAACAAAAACCTTTGATTATAAAGGCATTTAGCTCTGAAAGACTTTGAATTTGTCCGTTTTTGCGATGCAATACCAGATGATTTTTTTAATTTTCTAATGGAAGCTACTTTTGCGCTCAAGTAAAGAATAGAAGTCTTGTGTATTTCAATTTGATTTTCGCGATATTTTCTACAAAATGCGATTAACTTCGCTTAACTTCTATTCTCTTTGACGTATCTAGCTCAGTTTTTCTGCGTAATCTCTTACTAACTAACTTAGGTACTTGATAAATCACTCACTCAGTTACTTGCCAAGCTTCCAGCGTGCCAGAAGTTCGCGCAAGGCTTCGGGTTTATTCATCGGTGCAGGGAAATTTGCTTGATCGCGGTGATTCACGCCATGACAAGAAGCGCATACCCGAATTTCGCCCGCTTTGAAGCTTATCCAGTTTCTTTCTCTGACCACCGGGTTGCCTTGTGGGTCGGTCGTTTGCCAAGTAAGAGCACGTGCGGCGGGTACAAATGCAGCGCTTGAACCATCTTTGGCGATGACGACACTGCTGCGACTATTTTCATTATTATCAATGCTGGTTGGCTGTTTCGATTGAGACGCTGTTTTTAAATTCATTGGATGAAAATCTTTAATGGCCTGTGCAATATGCCTTCGTCCTGGACGGTCGGTGTAGCCGCGAATTTGTTCAGCTTGTAAGATTTGAAAATGCTGGATCGCATACAACTTGCCTTCAGGGTTTAACGACGAGATCGTTTTGGTGCCTCCCGGCACTTGCAAATTGTAGGGTTGCTGCAAATCGGCACGGTCACGGCTGGTTTGATTCCGCGTGATGATCAGGGCGAGCTGATGTTGTTCTAGCCATTTTCTTAGCGCGATTTCATCAATTTGTTCTTCTTGAAAGATACGTCGTTCAGGCGATTCAAGTTGCGGCGTTCTTGTTGGATGCCGTTTGCGGGTCTTCACTTCAACAGGATCGAGTTCCCATAACTCTCCTTGAAAGCGTTTGAGCTGGTCTCCATCCCACCAACTGAGCGATTTACGTATGCCTTTCGTTAGCGGAGTACCTGCTGTGAAGTGCTGCGATGAAGGATAGGCTTGCAGCCATTTCAGACGTAAGTCGCGCAAGTTGGTTTCGGGTTCAGGTGGTAATTGATTGCTTGTATGGCTGGCGATTAATTTGCCATCGGAGAGCGGCAGCGGATTTCTATATCTGCCATCTTTTAAATTATCGGTTTTGTCGATGCGCGTCACTGCGATGATTTGCATTTGTTCAGGATTGATATCTGGCCTTGCATTGATTTTAATAATGCTATCTGTGGTGAAGGACGCGGATTCACGCGCATTAATACCAAAAAAAACACCATGCTCAAGTGGATCTTCGCGTAAGTGAAAAATGCCGCCTTCGCGCCTTAGTGCTAGCTGGTTACGATGAAGTTCTTCTCGCGTACGCTTGCTGAGATTCTTATCTTGCATAAAGCTTGGTGTGAGATAACCAAAAGAGAGTTCATGCAAGCCAGCATGATTAATTGTTTCTTCATTTGCGCCATCTTGATCGATTTGCCAGATGCTGAAAAAATTACTGCGAAACGCATGAACCGGACCGTAGGCGCTCTCGCTACCGACGCGAGACTCTGGAAAGATTTCTTGTCGACTATCGAGTCGTTTCGCATGCGCTGTTTCGTCGGCATAATTAAATGATTTGAAAGGCAGTGCGACGCCGTTTCGAAAGGCATCACGATCTCGATCTGCTAATTGATCTTGCTGTAAATGATCCCAACGAGTAAACACGACGCGCCCAAAGTGGTCGATCACAGGATTAAACGCGCCGCTTGGTGTATGGCTTAATAATTGTAATTTTCCAGTGAGGGGATTGAGTTTCCATAGGCCAGAAATGCTCGGTGTTGCTTCGTATTCGTCCAACTGAGGATACAGATGTAAGTCGCCATTGCGTGGTCGATCCGACGTGAAAATAATCTCATCATTGTCTGCGTAAATCGGCGAGATATTATTGAATCGCGCATCCTGATTGTGTATTTTTTGGATGACTGCTTTTTGATTCTTTTCTAATCCTTGCACTTCGTAAATTTGCCAACGAAAGTTGCTTTGCGTCGACAATTTTCTTTGTTTTAGCGGTGAGCCAATGAGCATGCTAAATACCGCTTTTTTACCATCAGGATGAACGGATGGTTCTCTGACGGCAATCGCTTTGTTGGCTTGTAAGCCAGTCATGCCGAATCCAGCTTCGGCGGTCAGATTACGTAAGCTACCGTCGGGGTAATGCAACATCAAATCGCCACCGCGTGGGACGTCTTTCACACTAGTTCGATGATTGGCAAAAGCGGAAAGCCGAGTATTGTTATCGTTTTCCACAGGCACTTGGGTAACAAATAAAATCGGCTTGCTTGCTTCTGCTTGTAATCTCGAAATGGGTGTCGGTTCGCCAAGTAGTGCCAGTGCTGATCTGCTATTTGAATTGGATTCCGCTGCTTTTTCACACGCGCTTAGCGAAAGAACTAATATGAAGATCGTGGCAATTTTGGAACAAAAGCGCATGGTGGTTGGTCAATGCAAAGAATGAGTGAAATAGGAATTGATCGCAGCAATCAAAAGGTATCTCGAAAAAACTTTTAATAATTGTTCGAATCTTACTTGAGTTTTTTCATAAACTGCGCCAATCTTATTATTCTTGATATGCAAAGCGGTAAATATTTTTGTATCTCCGCGATGTTTGTAAAATCCATATGTGCATGTAACACGTTCAAAAACGTGACTATTAAAATAAAGACGAGACAGAAAATGACTACATTCAATTCAGTATTTGCTAAGAGCGCTTGGGATAAGTCTAAGCGAAGAGTGAGTTTAACGCTGGCAACAACGGTCACGATCGCATCCATCGTTGCCGCATGCGGTGGATCTGGTGGCGGCAATACCGTCACGCCATTGCCTGGCAATGGCAATGGAACGGGGACGGTGAATCCCAATCCGGTAGGGCCACCATGGTTGAGCCATGGGGCCAATGCACAGCATGACGGACTGTCTGCCGTTGCAACGCAGTCTTTTTCGCGCATTGTATGGCAGGCGCCAGTCGATGTCGCGCCCAAATATTCAACGCAGGGATACTTGCTAGTGCATTATGGCTCGCCTGTGATCACCGCAAAAAATACCGTGATTTTGCCAGTGAAGTCGGCGGCTGATTTGGTCTATCGTTTTGAGGCGCGTAACGGAAATGATGGGAAATTACTGTGGTCGGAAAATTCCGATTACATCATGCCAGCCCATCGCTGGACGCCAGCTTATAACGTGACGCTTGCTGCCAATAATCGGCTGTATGCTCCAGGTGCTGGCGGTAAAGTACTTTATCGCGAAGATGCAGATGCGAGCAGTGGCACATTAAAGAGTTTAGTGTTTTATGGCGAGGCGGTTTACAACGCGAACAAAGCCGCAATGGATAAGGCGGTTATGATCAATACGCCGATTACGATTGACACGCAAAACAATATTTATTTTGGCTTTATTGCAGCTGCTGGCAACCCAGCTGGTTTAAGTAGTGGTGTAGCAAGAATCGCTGCGGATGGTAAAGCGAGCTGGGTCAGTGTCGCAAATTTAGCGCCTGGCACAGGAGTGGCAAAACCGGCGACGAATAGTGCATTTGCTGTCTCCAAAGATCAAAAGACTTTGTATGTCGTGACGAACGATAATATCGCGACTGGTGTGCGCCAGACAGGTTATTTACTGGCTTTAGACACGGCTAGTCTGGCATTAAAGTCCAAGGTACAGTTAATCGATCCGAATGAAAATGGTGCCGCGAATATTTCCGATGACAGTACGGCCTCGCCATTGGTTGGTCCAGATGGTGATGTGTATATCGGCGTATTAGAAAAGACCTATGGTTCGCATAATGCGCGCGGTTGGTTATTGCACTTTAATGCAGATTTGTCGCAAACCAAATTGCCCGGCTCTTTTGGCTGGGATGACACGCCATCCATCGTGCCAGCAAATTTAGTTCCTAGCTACAAGGGTAATTCTTCTTATTTACTGATGGTGAAATATAACAATTACGAACGTGCCGGTTCAGGCAATGGTATGAATGAAATTGCGATTATCGATCCGCATAACGCCCAAGATGATGAGTTCGCCAATGTGAAAACCATGAAAGAAGTGATTACCATGTTGGCACCAACCCCGGATCCAAATGTGCCGGGTGGCTTCATTGAGTGGTGTATTAATACTGCGGCGGTTGATCCATTTACAAAATCAGTGATCGTGAATAGTGAGGATGGATTTCTCTATCGCTGGGATCTCAGCACAAATATGCTGAGTGAAAAAATACGTTTGACTAGTGGTTTAGGCGAATCATATACGCCAACAGCCGTCGGTGCTGATGGAAAAGTCTATGCGATCAATAATGCGATTCTGTTTGCGATTGGTAAATAACACCGAATTTGATGGCATCCACAAATTGCAGGGTATTTGATCGCTATTGCGTCTTGCCGAGGAGATGAGTTTCTTCTCGGCAAAACTTCAAGCTTTGATGTATTCTTTGCTCTGCTGTAGTTGAATGCGTTCGAATAGTTTGAACTGCGTTCGATTATCGAGGCAAAGATCGCGCAAGGGGATGTCACATGTCGCAAGCCATCATGAATCAGGACGGCGTAATCAATCAGACCGTGCCCGGATTAAAACTATCTGAATTGATCAGCGCATTAAGTCATGCGCTCGATATCACAGAAGGGCAACCAGAAGGTCATTGCATACGTTGCTGTTGGATTGGCATGCATATTGGTCGAGAAATGCATTTGCCCGAAGATCAGTTGTGGAACTTGTATTACACCTTATTGTTGAAAGATCTAGGATGTAGCAGCAACGCAGCGCGTATTTGCGAGCTGTATTTGACGGATGATCTGCAATTTAAGCGTGATTTCAAAACCGTCGGCGACAGCTTGCCGCAAGTCTTACATTTCGTGCTCAAACATACAGGTTTGAAAGCTGGATTAGCAGAGCGATTCCGTAGTGTGTTAACCATTTTGCGAGATGGTCGTAATATCGCACAAGAGTTGATTGCTACTCGCTGTCAACGTGGTGCGGAGATCGCACGCCTCTTACGATTTTCTGAAGACGTGGCGCAAGGTATTTATAGCTTGGATGAGCACTTCAACGGACAAGGTCGCCCCGATGGATTGCAGGCTGATACGATTCCGATGTTTTCGCGTATCGCATTGTTGGCGCAAGTGATTGATGTATTCCAGATTGCCGATGGCGCTGAAGCCGCATTAAATGAAATTCGTGAACGCTCAGGTGTTTGGTTTGATCCTTTATTGGTCGATGCTTTTGAGCGAGTCGCTGAAAAAGAAGAATTTTGGTTCGCTTTACGCGCGGATGACATTACCAGTCGTGTTGTGGCTCTAGAACCGCGTTCGTACGAAGTACCTTTAGACGATGATTATCTAGACGATATCGCGGCAGCGTTTGGTCAAGTCGTTGATTCCAAGAGCCCTTACACCAGTGGACATAGTGCGAGGGTGGCACTCTATACCGATTTGATCGCCGAGGCGTTAGAGCTTAGTCCAGAACGCAGAAGGTGGTTGAAGCGCGGGGCTTTATTGCACGATGTAGGTAAACTTGGCGTGAGTAATAGTGTCTTGGATAAAGCAGGGAAGCTGGATATTTCCGAGTGGGATGAAGTGAAATTACACGCCAGTTATACCGAAACAATCTTGTCGCGGATTTCTGCTTTTTCTGAATTGGCAAAGGTGTCGGCCGCGCATCATGAAAAATTAGATGGCACAGGATATCCGCGTGGATTGAGCGCGGAACACATTACTTTAGAGACCCGAATTATTACAACCGCAGATATCTTTGATGCGATCACCGCAGAGCGTCCTTATCGCGGTGCCACACCGATTCCGAAAACCTTAGAAATCATGGCGGAGAACTTGCATACCGCAATTGATGAGCGCTGTTTTGAGGCCTTAAAACTAGCCATCGCAAAATTAGAGCGAATGGATGCGACGCATTGATCAGAGAACAGCAATCAAGTTAACGCATCCCAAATCTCATATCGGTTGATTTGATTGACGGGAAATGCTGCAACGGCTTATTTCTGAATCTATTTCTGAATCAGCTGAACACGATAATTGATCGCCATTTGATCTTGTTTATGCGTGATTTCTAATAATCTGTCGATATTCGGATGCTTCCCCGGAAATGCGATCGCATCAGCTGTATGTTCGGCATAAATTTCCAAACCCTTGTGTGCCGCAGCGGCATTGATTTCACCAAATTCTGCAAAGAGTGCGTGATAGACGCGCACACTGCCAGCAGATCCGGGTTTATTTTCAATCAGCGCGGCGAGCTGTTCGCCTGCATATAATTCGATTGCTGCGAGATGATCAATACTCGGCAAAGTGGATAAAATTTCACTAAATTGCATAGGGCTTCCTCGGAAACGACGTGGTGATGCTTGCTCTAAAAAGATCAGCATTATAAAGGGATATTATGAAGGGATATCATGAAGGGATATCATGCATGGATCTAAAAAAAGATCTCAAAAATGGAGCGCCATCTTAATCGACACTGATCTCACATGACAAGCCAAAAGTGAAAGCGCTGGCCGACGAAGCCAGCGCACTCGAACTTAATCGTGACGAGCAGTACCGATGAAACGCTGCATTGCACCTTCATTCATGCCAATAGGATTCGATGCTGACACAGGCTGCAATTGTTTTAGTGTTGGAGGCTGATTGACGAATGGTTTGATTCCCATGCTTTGATGAATCTCGCTCGGGTACATCAAATAGCCACGGGTAATCACTGCGGATACTTTGCGAATATCTTCAATGTTCTTTGTTGGATCACCATCAACCAATATTAAATCCGCCAGTTTACCAACGCTAATGGAGCCACGTTCATGTTGGGTACGGGTGTAAATCGCACCGTTGCGGGTGGCGACTTGCAATGCTTGTGCAGGACTTAAACCAGCTTTCACTAAGAGTGCTAGTTCTGAATGCAGCGTGAAGCCAGTGAGCTCATCTGTGCCAGCGACTATCGGTACACCCGCTTTGTACAAACGCCCAACAAAGTCGATCATTTTTGCGTAGGATTTTTCATAGCGTTGATGGGTTGCATCATCAGCGATCTTCATTGTACCGACTGAGAAACCGCGACGTACATCTGGCGGCATATGATCAGCGATGGCGGCAAATGGTTGATTGATCGTACCGTCTTTTTGCCTTAAAAACGAGAAGGTCGCGAGTGTGGGATCAATCGCGATTTGTTTAGCTTTTAAGCGTGCAATAAAATCTTTAACTGGTTTTGAATTGAAGTCGATATCGACCGTTTTTTCAGACGGCAAAATAAATCGGTCTAGGGTGCGTGTATCGGTTTTTGGTGTCGCTAAGAAATTCAACATCACTTGGTTAATGTGTTGGATTTCATCATAGCCAGCATCGAGCGCCTCGAAAGCACGTAGTCCAACGGGAATATGTCCTGATACTCTCAAACCACGGGAGTGCGCATAAGCGACGGTATCTTTTAAAATTTCTTTAGGAAACGAGTTGTAAATTTTGAGCTGTGGATAGCCGTGTTGTGCATACCAGTCAATCGCATTTTTTGCTTCGGCTAGGTTTTTAATGACGAAACCATTGTTAGCAGAGTAGGGACTTTCTCCTTCTAAAAAGCCTGCTGGTACGATCTGTGGTCCAAGGAGATTACCGTTACTGATTTCATTGAGTAGCAACTGCATCTGGGCGTTATCATTGCCCATATCGCGCACACTGGTCACACCAGCAGCGATGTTTAATCCGCCATCCCAACGACCAACATGGCCGTGCATGTCAAACAGGCCTGGTAATAAAATTTTGCCTTGTGCGTCAATTTCCGCAACCGCGCCACGAACTGGTGAACCCGCTGGCAGTATCGCGGTAATGCGACCACGAAGTACATAAACATCTGATGCCGCTTTGAGCTGTGCTTTATCGCTATCAAAAATTCGCGCGTTACGGATGACAGTCAAACCAGATAAGGGATGCTGGAGTTTTTTCGCTCTTTCAACGAGCACCTTACTCTCAGCAGCTTTCTGGAAATTAGCCATCGCTTCACCGTTGGCCTGCCAGCCTTCTTCGACCATTTTCATATAGCCAGGAATGACCACCGCAAACAAGCGCGGTTCGGCACCAGTGGTGGCCCAGACAAAAGTTGGTGATAAGCCGATTCCGGTTTGTGCTAATAATTGTACAGTTTGTTTTTTGTCGCCATTGCTGACTTCTAATTCACCGATCTTACTTTGAGAAAGCGTGCCAGATGGCAGCAATGCTAAACGCTTATCTGCCGATTTTTCTAGTGCAGTGATAGAAAGCGAACCGATTGCGAATGAGCTGTTGAGTGGAATATATAAAGCAGAGCCGCTGACGGTTTTTTTACCTTGTTCGGAGGTCGATTTCCATTCTGCTTGATCGCCAGTGCGCTGATAACTTTCATTGACAACCGCGCCGAATGTTGAATTGCCCATCACTTTATATTCTTTGATCAGACCATCTGCACCAAGTCGAAATTCTTCATTGAGTTCTGGACCACGTCCATTGTCTTTAAAGATAAAACGAACCTTGGTTAAGCCCTGGTCATCACGCTGAACAATTTGTTCGCCTGCTTGTTTACCATTTTCAACAAAGATCAGATATTTGGTCGTTTGTGTATCTGCAAACGCGTTCGCAGTGGAGAGCAGTACCATGCTTGAAGCGATGATGGTTTTGATGAATTTCATAGAAGATTTCCTTAATGAATAGGCCAACGAGTGCGTCAACGAGTGCGCAAAAAATTAGCCAATGGAACCGGAGAAAGAAACATAAAACCACGGCACTTTAGCATGTCGTGAAGCTGCCAAGCAGTGGCAAGGAGATAAAGCGAAGTTTAGCGTGGTTAAAATGCCGAACTGGTAGAGTGATCTGGCAGAACGAAGTGGTTCTGCCAGTTTTTGTGATGAAAGTTTTGATGAAAAAATTAAGGAATAAATTAAGGCATAAAGATCAGTTCGTTACTAAGCTCGTCTGGATTGTCGGCATGTTCAGCAATCGGGAAGTGTTGGCGAAGTAAGCGTGCACATGCACTTAATGCTTCGCTCAGACCTTCGACAACATGTGCCGCCGCCAATTCGTTTTGGAGTTGCGCGCAGATGCTATTCCATTCACCCTGATCAACTAATTTGTGGATGCCACGATCTGCGACAATTTCTATCTTTCTCTCGGCGAGTAAGATATAGAGCAAAATGCCACTGTTTTCTTCGGTATCCCAAACGTGCAATTCCGAAAACCAATGAATCGCGCGTTGACGTGCTGTTGTGCCAGAACGTACAACAGAAAATGGCAGTTGCGATTCAACGACTAAGCGGATTTCTCCGCGATGCCCTTGTTCCGCTTTCGCAATTTCTTGACTGAGACGCTGGCGATTAGTATCGTTAAAATGTTGACGATATGGATTTGGGCTTAGTTGCGCGCGCAAATTTTGCCAAACTCGTTTGTTTGTCATTACCAATCTCCCGAGGCACCACCGCCACCAAAATCACCGCCACCACCGCTAAAGCCGTCGTTGTCGCTTCCGCCACCTCCACCGCCGCCAAATCCACCAATTGCGCCACTTTGTAAAACCGCACCCGCCAAATCCCAAAACAAGCGACTACTGAGCAAACTGTAAATGATTACCATCAGTAATCCTGCGAGTGCAGCCATTCCTAATGGTGTTCCCGCAAACAAGGCAGCCCCAGCACTACCCAGACCTAAACCACCGCGACCTAGCCATGGGCCAAGTACTTTGTTGAGGATAAATCCGGCAATTAATAAACCTAACCAAACTAGTGGATGCAATCCTAAAATCTTGCCATCGTCTTGAAATTGCGCAGTCTGACCTTGGCTGGGTGCCGGTGGCGGTAATTCTTCGCCAGCGATCACCGCAGTGATTTTGTCGATACCGATATCAATACCACCGTAAAAATTGTTTTGCTTGAACGCAGGACGAACAAATTCGCGAATAATTCGAGCGCTGGTGACATCCGTCAATGCTCCCTCTAAACCGCGGCCGACTTCGATTCTTAAGCGCTTATCGTTTTTTGCAATGAGAAACAAGACGCCATCAGCAGTGCCTTTGCGACCAATTTTCCATTCGTCGGTAACACGAATGGAAAATTGTTCAATTCCTTCTTCTCCGGTCGTCGGGATCATGAGTACAGCGATCTGACTGCCTTTTGTCTTCTCAAGATTCGCTAACTTTTGCGCCAATGCCTCGGTCTGAGCTGGTGTCAGTGTTTGAGTTAAATCGGTAACCCGTTTAGACAGTTTGGGAACGGGAATTTGTTCTGCCGCTGCCTCACTGCATCCTAAAATAAAAATAATAGGAAGCAATAAGGCCAGGCAATATTGTGTGAAAGACTTCACTGTCAACATTATTTCTTACCGAAATCAACTTTTGGTGCGTTTGAAATAGCTTTTTCGTTTTCAACGGTAAAGTTGGGTTTAACGTTCATACCAAACATTTTCGCTGTCAGATTGCTTGGGAAAGAACGAACAGTGACGTTATACGTTTGTACACTCTTAATGTAGCGATCACGTGCCACTGTGATACGGTTTTCTGTACCTTCTAATTGCGCGGATAAATCGCGGAAATTATCATTGGCTTTTAAAGCTGGATAGTTTTCAGAGATCATCATTAAGCGTGACAATGCCGAACTCATGCCTGCTTGCGCTTCTTGGAATTTCTTTAAAGCCTCAGGATCTTTTGCTAGTTCGGGTGTCATTTGTATGCTGCCAATTTTGGAGCGTGCTTCCGTCACGCCTAACAAGACTTCTTTTTCATGATCGGCGTAACCTTGCACGACATTGACCAAGTTAGGTACTAAATCAGCACGGCGCTGATAGTTATTCAAGACGTCTGACCATGCGGCAGATACGGCTTCGTCTTGTTGTTGTAGTGTGTTGTAGCCACAACCAGTTAAGCTTGTAGCGAGAAGGGCGATCAATAAAAAGCGTTTCATAGAATTTGCTCCTGAAAAGTAATTAAATAAATTGGAGATCAGTAAAAATAAAGAACCTGCGCAGCATACCGTAGGTGCTGGCTAAAAATCTTCGGTTATCTGGATAAAATTTTTATCACGACTTTTTTGATTTGCATTGCTTGATTGACCGCCCGACACGGTCGATGTAATTCACCAGGAAAGAAGACGGCATACATGCCGGGAGTAAGTACAATTTTTGTTTCGTTTTCTTGCTGTGCTACAAATGCAATATCACGCTCTGCCAGAAAATTATCCGTCGGTTTTAAGTTCGGGTTTGCTGGTAAAAAACCTAAAGCTTCTTCCCCGCTGAGCAAGCACTGTACATCGATGTGGCGTTCATGAAACTCTGGAAAACCAAGATCCCAGTTCTGGGTAATTGGATCTTGTACAATGGCGAACATACGCGTGCCATCGATTGGATATTTACCGGGCGCGACTTGCAGATAGTCGGTGTCGCGCAAATGTTGTAAGGCAAGCTCAATCTCGGTGCTGGCGCTGGAGTGTATTGTTTGTATCTGATGCAAGTGGCCAAGAATCATAGTTGATGGATCCGTCTAAGAAAGTCGTGATGTTATTGTGAGGCTAAGAGAATATAAGTACAACACAGAAGCTAAAAGGCTGTTTTTTTAAAGTAATCGAAATGCTGCGGCCGCAATGATAGTTGGCCCTAGCGCTGCCAGAAATAGTCCAATTGGATGAATTGCCTCATCTTTAAAATGCCCGCGCAAAATGGCAAAGCCGGCAGGGTTAGGTGCATTCGCGATGATCGTTAGACCTCCGCCAGTCACCGCGCCTGTCACCAGGGCATATTTAAAACTATCCGACAGGCCGTCCACTAAAGAACCTAAGTAGGTGAGCGCCGCATTGTCGGTCACTGCGGTCAAAATGGTCGCCCCGTAAAAAACTTGATCACTGCTCATGCTCAGTAAGGCAGGTTGAAGCCACCATTGTTGTTGACCACCCAACACCACTAAACCAGCGAGAAAGAAGGCCACTAATAAGCCTTCGCGCAGAATCAGGCGATCTTGATATTGTTGATAGGCTTGTGTGATACCCAGAAAGAACAGAAACAAACCCATAAAAATGGCGGGATGATGGGCAAAAATAACTACACCAGCCAGAAATAGAAAATGGACGATACTTAAAACAAGCGGTGTCTTTTGTGTTTGATTATTTGGTTTGCTACGCGGTAGCGTGATTAACTCACGGTGAAATAGCGCCGCCATACAAAGCGTGCTGATACTAATGGCGACCGCTGCCTTCCATCCTATCATCGACATCATAAAATGCATGTCCCAGCCCCATTTTCCTGCCACCATCAAAACTGGCGGCGCGGCAAAGGGTGTCAGTGTGCCCCCGATTGATACATTCACAAAAAGCAAACCTAAAGTCGCATACTTAAAGCGGCTTGACACTGGACGAGAGAAAAAACACTCTGCAATGATGAGTGCGGCCAGCGTCATGGCAGCCGGTTCGGTAATGAAGGAGCCGAGCAGGGGGACGGTGATCATCACAATCACATACAAACCTAGGCTGCCAGGCAATGGTAAGAAATTGGCAGCGATTCTGACCGTCGACATCGCGGTTTGAATGATGGGTCTGGTGCCCGCAATGACCATGATTGCAAACACGAACATGGGTTCTGTGAAGTTACGTGAATCGATGTAATCAGTAGCGGCTTTAGATCCTTCTAAGCCAAAAATGACAAGCATGAGTACGAAAGCCCAGAAACCAAAGACGACTTCCACTTCTCCCAATAAATGCCAGAGGCCAGAATGCGAAGGTTTCGCATGCGCCAAACGCTCGAAGAATTTTGTTGAGAATGTATGAATGATGGCGACTGCAAATAGAATTGCACCGATCATTTGTACGTGGGTTGGGGCGAGCATGATATTTATATTGTGTTCCGTATTGGTAGATTCTGATTCAGACTGTGGATTTTGTCATCTCGCTATTTCGCTACTTGGCTAGCCTAGACAGCATATTTGAGCCCTGACATATCGATCTGATTCTGGCCGAGTTGATTCTGGCTTGAAGTTGTTGGTGGAAGCTATTTATTGTAGCCTACTACATCGTAACATCCGCGAATAAAATCCTTAGATCGGGAATGGCATGTCTTTCGTTTATTTATGCTTGATTGCGATTGCGTCGGCGATTTTCTGGCACCACTATCAACGACGATTTCTGTTGGCGAGTGTGATGTCTGCCTTGACTGCTACCGTATTTTTTGAAGTGTTAGCTTATCTGGAATCAGGATCGCTAGATCCATTTTTTATGATCGCCAGCGTGTTGGCTTGGGGAGTGAGTTTGTTTATTTCGATTGCGCTTGGTTTATTGATGACCAGGAATCGACGATAAATTAAGCAGACGTTGCTGGTGGAGCGGGGTCGGGTAACAAACAAGCATCGACGATCTGCAAGTCATTGTCTTTTGCAAAACTCATTACAAAGTGAAAGGCCAGTGGTTCGATCTCGCGCAGAGCCTCATTCACCACAACAGAGCGCACGCCATTGAGAAGAATGGGTCTTACATAAGGCGAGTATTGCAAATGTGCATTTCTGCCGCCTTCCGGGCGAAAGCATGACATGGCACCACACAGTCGTTCGGCCCAATCGCTGGGACGGAACTGTTTGCCATCGCTGGTGAGGCCTTGGATAAAGAACTCACGTATTGGCTTGGAAGCGTGTTTGGCTGTATCAGTCATGTGATCCGCGGGCAAAAACGGCAATGTTACGTCAATCTTACGTCAATCAAATTTGGCTGCTATTTTCACTTAATCACGTCAGAATAGCTTTGTTTTGCCAAGTTCGTATTTTAACCTACCTATGTATTATATCTTATAGAAGACTTGAACTAAAATCAGAGTAGTAAAATTTCTTTGATGCAACGATGCTAAGTATAGTCGATATTCCTAGCCAGTAAAGTAAATCGAAGGCTTTTGTGGGTTTGAATTTTAATCATTTATTATCAATGACTTAGCTAAATTTTACTTACTCGGCAGTAAGAAGTTTCTGTCTTGCTACCGATCTAGTGGGAAAATGCTGAGGAACTTTGTTGGGCTTGAATGGTCTGTTTGGTGCACCGTCATCAAGCGGTATTTTGTTTTATATCACAAGAAAAAATGATCAATAAGGGAAAAACATGTTTAATCGTAAAGATGTGCAGAGGCTGAAAAAAACAGGTCTGGCGGTGTTGACAAGTTGTTTGCTAACTTCAACTATCGCGTTCGCGAGCGCTACCAAAGAAAACAACAAGGCTGCGGTTTTTTCTGAAAAAGAATTGCAGACCGCAGCTTGGATACGCGACGCAGCGCGTACTGATAATTTAAGTTATAAAATTTTGGAGTCATTGACGACCGAGGTTGGTCCACGCATGGCTGGAAGTCCGGGGGATGCATTGGCAGTTGCGTGGGCAGAAGCGAAATTTAAAGAGCTCGGCTTTGATAAAGTATGGAAAGAACCCGTCACTTTTCCCAGCTGGAAGCGTGGTATTGAAAAGGCAGAGATTACTGCACCGTTCCCGCAAGCTTTAGTGATTACGGCCCTGGGGAATACTGTCGCGACGCCACAAAATGGTTTAACTGCAGAACTCGTTGAGTTTGCGACTTTGAAAGAAATGCAGGCAGCGCCAATCGACAAAGTGCGCGGCAAGATTGTCTTCATCAATCATAAAATGCAAAATTCAAACGAGTATGGCCTCGTAGTTCCGGGTCGTTCTAAAGGCGCGTCTGAAGCTGCACGTAAAGGGGCCGTGGCAATTGTGATTCGCTCAGTCGGTACAGATAGTCATCGTTTACCACATACTGGCGTGATGACTTACGATGCTGATGTTGCGCAAATTCCTGCCGCTGCGATGTCTAATCCTGATGCAGATATGGTTGCACGTATGATTAAGCGTGGTAAACCAGTGACATTGAAGTTGGAAATCAGCGCCAGTGCTGCAGGCACCTATACTTCCTACAATGTGATCGGTGAGATGACGGGGAGTGAATTGCCGAACGAGTATGTCTTGATTGGTGGCCATTTAGATTCTTGGGATTTGGGAACAGGTGCGATTGATGATGGTGCTGGTTGTGCGATCACTATGGCAGCGGCTGAATTTATCAAGCGCAGTGGTTTACGGCCTAAGCGCAGTATCCGCGTCGTTTTATTTGCGAATGAAGAGCAGGGCTTGTTTGGCGGTAAAGCTTACTTGGCCGCCCATCAGTCACAAATTGCGAGAATTCAAGCGGCGGCTGAGGCTGATTTGGGGCAAGGGCCAGTCACCAAGATGGCATCATTTGTGCGAGCAGAAGCCTTACCATTGGTCAAGCAAATGCATACAGTACTCGCTCCTTTGGGAATTGAGGCTGGGGATAATAATGCATTTCCGGGGCCTGATATGGGTGACTTGAGAATGGCTGGCGCGGCGAGTTTTGGATTAGCTTTAAAAGCAGATGACTACTTTGATTTGCACCATACTCCAGATGATACTTTCGATAAAATTGAACCAGCGCGTATCAATCAAGCTGCGGCGACTTATGCGGTATTTGCGTGGATGGCAGCACAAGCACCAATGAGTTTTGGTTCTGGAGCTGAATTATTATCGGTGATCAAAGCGGCAAAGAAATAAATTCTCTCTTGCATCAAGGATTGAGATCGGATCCGGATTAGTTTGCCCCAAATTAATCTGGTCTTATTCCTTATTCCTTATTTCTTATTTCTCAGTCCTCATGCGATAGTGAATTGAGCGCCTTCAAATTATCTTGATTGCGCTCATTTTTTTTGGGCGCTTGCTTTGCTTAGCATCGGTGCGATTGCTAAGGCGATTAAAGCGAGCGCCAGTGGCACACTGGAAATGAAGCCTAGGTATTTAAAACCTGCGGCACCTAGCACACCACCAATCGCGAACGATAACACCAGCATGCTATGTAGTTTTAGTTTTTGTCTGTTCACAACGACTTTTAAATCAAGATCACGTTTGTGGTTGCGTTCTTGATCGCGGTTCCAATAAAGTAGTTTACCGAGTTCAATACCGATATCCGTAATGAGGCCCGTGATGTGCGTGGTACGAATTTCCGCGTGCGAGATTTTGGTAATCAGCGCATTCTGCAAGCCCATCATGTAACACAATAAAATTGCTGTGAATGAGACGGTGATCATTTCATGCTTCAATAGTCCTTGCCCTAACATGCCGAAAATCAGCAGCAAAATAGCCTCTAAAAATAAGACGGGGGAATAAATAAAACGCGGGAAATTACGTCTGGCGTAGTTCACAATTAATGCGGTACAAGCGGCGCCGCAAATAAATGCAAGCATCATGAATAATGCCGCCAGTGCTGCCATGCTGTGCCCGAGAATTAACTCATCTGCTGCACTTGAAAGTAAGCCTGTCATGTGCGAGGTGTACTCGCCAACTGCCAAAAAACCTCCAGCATTGAGTGCTCCAGCGATCCAACATAAAGTCACCCCCAAATGCAGATTTGCCTTTGCATCGCGTTTTGGCGAGGTGAGTTTTGCGAGATAGTGTTGTGGCATACAGGAATTTAAATGGTGTACTAACTGGTGTACAAATTAGGTGCTCAGCTTAGCCTACATTTGAATCGACATGTCATGCTGCATCCGTGTTAAGTCAAGTCAAGCTGAGATCATCCCCATCATCGCGCGCTTGCCCTGTTTGGGTCAAGCTTTCTATCCGTAGCAATTTCCGATTGCGTGATGTGATGTTTTTTTTGAAAAATAATCGAATAATTTGCGCGACGCCTAGCAAACTCTCTTGGTACTCAGAAATAACTCATTTTTTTAAATTGGTATGTTGGATTGAGTCAACATACCATTCGCTCATAATGGCCAGATTTTATTTATAAATCTGTTTAAAAACAATTGCTTATGTTGTCGCACCTCTATTTTATGCTAATACCAATGATGATTAGTTGCATGATACCAATCAAATAAATGTAATACCACATGAATACCGTTTGACAATTGGTATTAATAAAATTAAAGTGAAAGCTCTTCGAGATCTGCTAACTATTCCTGTGGGGGGAGTAATTAAGATTGACGTAGTCAGATGCAGGAGTGTTTGGGGAAATCGGTAGTGAATGATTAGTTTGGAGAAGCAAGGTCAGCATATTTATTGACCGTGATGTTGTGGCTTCTGGGGTTTTGAACTAATCAAGTGATTTCCTTAAATGAGTAGGATTAATTGCGCAAGGTAAGTTGGATTTGTAAATTTGCCGTGCATTAGATGTTTGATGAATAAATTTGATGAACTCCTTGGGGGAATACATGAAAAGTAATTTGAGATTGAATTTGACGCCTATCGCTTCTGCGGTATCTGTGTTGATCGTTACTGCCGCAATGACAACAGCAATGTCAGCGCAAGCACAACAAGCAGATACGAAGAAAGAAGAAGCGCAGCAAGTGACTGTAACGGGTGTTCGTGCATCCATGCAGCAGTCCTTGAATCAAAAGCGTAATGCAGAATCACATATCGAAGTCATTACTGCAGAAGATATCGGTAAGATGCCTGATAAAAACGTTGCAGATTCTTTGCAGCGCGTTTCTGGCGTCACGACAAGTTCAGCTTCTGGTAACGAAGGTGGTTTCGATGAAAATGATCGCGTCAGTATGCGCGGTACGAATCCAAGTTTGACACAAACTTTGATTAATGGTCACAACATGGCTGCTGGTGATTGGTTCGTTTTGAATCAATCTGGCGCAGGTGTCGGTCGTTCTATCAGTTACACCTTGTTGCCTTCTGAATTGGTTGGACGTATCGAAGTTAACAAGTCTTCACAAGCGAGCTTGGTCGAGGGCGGTGTTGCTGGTTCTATCAATGTGATTACGCGCAAGCCTTTAGAATTCAAAAAGCAATTAACTGCTGAAGCTTCACTTGGTGTTGTTTACGCTGAATTGCCTAAGAAAACAGATCCGCAAATTAGCGGTTTGATCAATTGGAAGAATGATGCAAATACGTTTGGTCTGATGGTGCAAGCTTTCTCAGAAAAACGTAGTTTGCGTCGTGATGGTCAAGAAATTTTAGGTTGGTCTCAAATCGTTGCGGGTAGCCCAATTGCAAAATCAAATCCAGATTTGGCAGGCGCTTACTATCCAAGTTTGATGGGTTCAGCTTTGTTCGAACAGACACGTCATCGTACCGGTGGTTTGGTTAGTGCGCAATTTAAGCCAAGCAATGAGTTCGATGTGGTATTGAGTGGCTTTAGTTCGAAGTTAGATGCTGCTAACTACAACCGTAACTACATGTTCTGGGGTTCAAGTGTTATTGATGCAGGTAATGGTCAAGCTCCAGAGGCAGGCTATACAGTGGCAAACAACAATGGCGTAAAAACCTTGACTAGTGCAACTTTTAAGCCAATTGCGGGTAAGACTTATGGCGTTTATGATCAAATTTCCCGTCCAGATGCTGGTTCAGAAGTCAATTTCTTTAGCGCCGATGCGACTTGGAAAGCAAATGCTGATCTGAAATTCAATGGTCAATTGGGTACATCGAAAGCCAAAGGTAAAACGCCAACACAAGACGTGGCAGAGTGGAACGTAGGTATTGGTTCAGGTGCTTCCTATCGTATCAATGGTGTTGACAATGCAGCAGATTGGAAATTAGGAAATACAAATTACGCTAGTCGTTCAAATGACACATTGGGTTGGGTATTCGGTTATCAAAATACGGTAGTTGATGACAAAGAATCATGGGCGAAGTTGGATGGCGAATACCAATTAAATCAAGGTGTATTTAGTTCCCTGAAATTTGGTGTTCGTGCTACTGAACATAAGCGTAGTAGTGGTGCTGCTCTTGGTCAAGGCCCAGGCTGTAAGAACGCTGCTGGTACACAAGCTCCATGGGATTGGTCTCAATCGACTTGGTGCCCAGTAGGTACTATTGCACAAAATGATCCAGCTAAATTCCCATCATCGGTGAGCACTTATCCTTCTAACTATGGTTCAGGTTTAGGCGGCAATTTCCCATCGAATGTTTGGTATTACACGCCGGCGCAATTGGCTGAATTTAACAAGTACTCGAACCGTGATAATAATGGTACGCGCCTTGACTACGGCACGCAGTTTGCATTGAAAGAAAACGTCAATGCATTCTATGTACAGGGAAATATGGAAGGCGAGGGTTGGAGTGGTAACGTCGGTCTGCGCTATGTGCAAACGAAAGAGAACGTCGTTTCAACTTTGACCGGTCCTGGTGCAGGTCAGAAGACATCTGATTTTGGTACTTTCCATTTCGCGACAACTGAAAATACGTTTAACGATATTTTGCCAAGTTTGAATTTGCGTTTTGATGTGCAAAAAGATTTGGTCGCTCGTGTTGCGATTTCTAAAACAATGACACGCCCTGACTTTGGTGCATTGGCTAGTGCAATTAGTTTGAGCCCACCATCGACGGCAACAGGTATTGGCAGCGGTAGTGGTGCAAATCCAGATTTGAAACCAATTCGCTCAAATAACTTTGATGCTTCATTGGAATGGTATTTTGCGCCGCGTGCCTTGTTGTCCGGTAGCGTGTACTACATGGATTTGACTAGCTATGTTGGTATTGGTCAGGTTTCACGTAGCTACTTCACAACCAGCGCTGCAATTCCTCAAGGTGCAATGGTTCCGTACGTGTTGAGTGTGCCAGTAAATACTAGTGCGAAAGTCAAAGGCTTTGAATTGGCTTACGAACAGCCTATCGGTGCCAATTTTGGTTTTGCCTCTAACTACACGTACGCTGATGCAAAAGATGCGAAAGATCAAGAGGTTGTTGGTGCTTCAAAGAATACGTATAACTTGAGTGGTTACTATGAAGATGACACGTTCAATGCGCGTCTGTCCTATAGCTATCGTTCAGCGTTCTACAGTGGCTTGGATCGCGAAACAGCGTTTTCTCAAGCTGCAACGGGATCTTTGTCTGCTTCTTTCGGTTATAAAATCAATGAGAATTTTGCACTTTCATTTGACGCACATAACTTGAATAAGCCTACTTTGAAGTATTTCGCTTTGAATGAAAATCAACCACGTTCTATTTATCAAAGTGGCCGTCAGTATTATTTGACACTGCGCGCGAAGATGTAAGCGGAGAATAGGTCACCCTGGTTGAAAGGGGTGGCCAATTTGTTCGAAAGCGTCAGCGAAGGAGTGACGAGGCCTTTAGCTTCGTCACTTTTTTTTCAATTGAAATTTTGTGGGATGCATCTTGATGTAGTAACGCCTATGAGAGGGCTTTGATTTTTTTACTTTGTTTTGATGGACTAGCGTTGGCAATATCGACTTGCCTTGGTCTAGTGGAAGTGGAAAATCAAAGTTTTCTTATCTCAAAAAGATAAGCGACAAGATGTCTGTAATTTGATTTGAATTTGCAGCAAATTAGGTAAAATTTTAAATACCACTTAAATACCTATTGACAGCCACTTTGGAAACACCTAAAGTGTTCTTATGTCTTAACTGCTGTCTAAAGTTGAATGCTAGGCAGTGCTTACTTTTGTTGGAAAATATCGTGAACCAAATGCAGCAAACTCAGCAAATACAGTCAATTCAACAAACGCAGATTCAATATTTAATTGGTGTTGATGGCGGTGGAACAGGTACGCGTATCGTGTTGACTGACAGTAATGGTATTGAGCTTGCACGCGGTTCCGCTGGGCCATCTGGATTGATGCATGGTGCAACCGCGGCGTGGCAAGCTATTCTAGCAGCAATTGAGCAAGCATTTACAACAAGTGGTATTGTTGCTCCAGATTTTCAACAGATGGCGATTGGTTGTGGTTTGGCTGGCGTCAATAATAAATTGTGGGCTGCTGAATTTGTCGCCGCGAATCCTGGTTTTGGTTTGTTGATTGCCGAGACGGATGCCGGAACTACTTTACTTGGGGCGCATCAAGGCAAGCCAGGTGCAATCATTGCATTAGGAACTGGTAGTGTTGGCGAGGTCATGATGGCAGATGGTAGTCGTCGTGAGGTGGGCGGATGGGGATTTCCTTCTAGTGATGAGGCAAGTGGAGCCTGGATGGGTTTGCGCGCGATGAATCATGTGCAGCATGTACTCGATGGACGGGCGTCAACGGACAACTTTGCGATCGCAATTGTGGATTTTTGTGGTGGTAATAAAGATGCGGTATTTGCTTGGTTAGGTGGAGCAACGCAAACGAAATTTGCACAATTAGCTCCTTTGGTTATTCAGTATGCGTCAAGCAATCCAAAAGCAAGAAGTATCCTTTTGGAAGCAGGTATGGAAGTCGAAAAGATGGCAAATGCGCTCGATCCAAGTGGCACGATGCCAGTCGCCTTGTGTGGTGGTTTGGCAGAAGCGATCTGGAATTATTTGCCAGAAAAATTATTGCAGCGAGTGACGAAACCTATCGGAGACTCTGCTGTTGGTGCGCTCATCTTGGTCAAAAACCAATTGATGAAGCTGTAGTTCAATTCAAAAACTCCAGAAACTCAGAGGAATAAATATGCTGGCACAACTGCTCGATTTTAAACCTGATGGTGATAGTTCAACGCCACTGTATTTGCAACTGGCGAATAAATTGGCGAACGGTATTCACAATGGTTATTGGCAGCCGGATGAGGCATTGCCTTCTGAGCGTGTATTGGCTGAGACCTTGGATATCTCACGTGTGACTGCGCGTAAAGCAATCGAGATGTTATGTGAACGTGGTTTGCTAACACGTAAGCATGGCTCCGGCACCTATATCACACCCAAGTTGGAACAGCCTTTGTCACGTCTGACTAACTTTAGTGAAGAGCTGCGCCAACGTGGTTTTATGCCGGGTTCACAATGGTTGTCGCGTGAGACAGGCGTGGCTTCACCAGAGGAGATTTTATCTTTGGGCTTATCACCCCATTCGGTCGTCTCGCGCTTAAAGCGTTTGCGTACCGCTGACAACGTTGTGATGGCGATAGAGAGTACAACAATTCCGAATCTGTATTTGCCGAATCCTAAATTGGTAACAGATAGCTTGTACGGATACCTTGATCAGAATAATGCGTCACCGACCCGAGCGCTACAACATATTCGCGCGGTTAGCGCAACGGTAGAACAAGCAAAATTAATTGGTTTAAAACAGGGCACGGCGATGTTGTTAATTACCCGCGTAGGTTATCTCGCAAATGGTGCAGCGGTTGAATTAACGCATTCATATTGCCGTAGTGATTACTATGACTTTGTGGTGGAGTTGTTTAGATGAGTTCAGTCCAGCAGGATCAGCAACGCCCGCAACAAACTATCAAAGGAAATGTGCTGACTGCGCGCGGTTGGGTGTCAGGTCATATTTCTTTTTCCGAAAAAATAGACGATATTCAGGGTGAGCCAGGTGATCCAGGTTCGAATAATGCGGTCTATATTTTGCCGGGATTTATCGACCTGCACGTACATGGCGCTGGTGGCAAAGACACGATGGAAGCCGGTGATGCGGTAGAAGTGATTTCGCGTATGCATGCGCAACATGGTACGACCAGCATGTTGGCGACAACAATGACTGCACCCATGTCTGATTTGGAAGCTGCCTTGCACGCTTTAGCCGGAGTTTGCCAACAGCGAAGTGCTGGGTCTGCACGTGTATTAGGTGTGCACCTAGAAGGGCCGTACATTAATCCTGGTAAGTTGGGTGCACAGCCCGATTTCGCACATGCTGGATCGTTAGAACAAGTTAAACAGTTAGATGCAATTGCACCGATAAAATTAATTACCTTAGCGCCAGAAGTTGAGGGTAATTTGGCGATGGTGAGTCAATTGACGGCGCTTGGTATGCGAGTGCAATTGGGGCACACATTAGGCACCTACGAAGATGGTGTTGCGGCGCTAGAGAACGGCGCTAGTAGTTTCACACATTTATATAACGCGATGTCGCGTCTTGATCATCGTTCACCGGGCATGGTCGGTGCAGCATTAGCGCATGCGAATTTTGCTGAGATTATTCCTGATTTATTGCATGTCCATCCGGGTGCTATTAAAGCCGCGATGCGTGCTATTCCTAAGGTGTATTGCGTTACCGATTCTACTTCTGCCTCTGGCATGCCAGACGGCGAGTACATGCTTGGTCGTCAAGTGGTGCATAAATGCCTGGGCGGTGTTCGTCTGGCAGATGGTACTTTGGCTGGAAGTACGCTGACGATGGATCAGGCATTAAGAAATTTAGTCAAGATTGGTTTAGAGCTGGACGATGCATCTAAACGTGTTTCTACCTACGCAGCAGATTTTTTAGGATTATCTGATCGCGGCCGTCTGCAAGTGAATGCTTATGCAGATTTAGTAGTTCTTGATCGGGATTTAAATCTAGTTGCTGTTTATATTGAGGGAGAAAAAATTGAGCTCAAAGATGTTTAAAGAAGCGTGTTCGTCTGGGGAATTTGTCGCTGCACAGTTAGGCCATGATCGTGAACGATTTATAGAGTTAGGACAGTTTTTGCGTGCTACACCACCGTCTTCTGTGGTGACCATTGCACGCGGTAGTTCGGATCACGCAGCGAACTATGCCGCTTACTTGATGATGGCGCGTTTGGGTCATATTGTTGCGTCTTTGCCGATGTCTTTGGTCACATTAAACAAAGCACCATTGCAAGTAAAAAATGCCTTAGCGATTGCGATTTCTCAGTCCGGTCAAAGCCCAGATGTGGTGGAGCCGATTCGTTATTTTCGCGAACACGGTGCGACCACTGTCGCCTTAGTCAATGATGCAGCGTCACCTCTGGCGCAAGGTGCACAATGGACGATGCCACTACACGCTGGCCCGGAGTTAAGTGTTGCGGCGACCAAGAGTTTTATTACTTCATTGGTGGCAGGTGCTCGCTTGGCTGGGCACTGGCAAAACGATCCGGCATTTCTCGCCGCAATTGATGAATTGCCACAGGTTTTGCATGAGGCTACGCAGTTAGACTGGTCTAATGCCTTGGATGTTTTGGTGCCGGCGCAACGTATTATGGTGGTTGGTCGTGGTATCAGTTTTTCAGTCGCCTTGGAATCAGCATTGAAATTTAAAGAGACTTCGGTGATTCAGGCAGAGGCATTTAGTGGCGCAGAAATTAAACACGGCCCGATGGCTTTGATTGATGACGGCTATCCATTATTGATTTTCGCCACGCGTGGCCCAGCACAAGCGGGATTGATTGCATTAGCAGAAGAAATGCGTGGACGCGGAGCGAATGTTTTGCTGGCTGCACCTGCTGATGTCAAGGAACGTAATTTGACATTGGCCACTACAGCCACCCCAGATCTTGATCCTATCGCGGCAATTCAGTCCTTCTACGTGATGGCGGCACATTTGTCTGTGGCACGTGGCTTAGATCCAGACAAGCCACGTCACTTAAGTAAAGTCACGAAGACGAACTGATTGAAATAAGCGGGCAATTATTAAGTATGATGCCCGCTTTTCTTTTGCCCAATTTTCATTAGCCTCTTTTTTGGAAATGTAATGAACTATATTAGTAGAGAAGAAGCACGCCGCATTGCTGGTCAATCGATCATGATTCGTATGCCAGAAACTGTATTAAGCGAAGCGAGCGCAAATTTCATTCGTGAGAATCATATTCGCGCCATTTGTTTGTTCCGTCAAAACATGGTGAATCAAGAGCAACTGACAAAACTCACTTCTGATTTACGTGCAGTGATGGGACCCGAAGCCTTGATTGGTATTGATCAAGAAGGTGGTGCGGTCGTTCGTTCAACCTGGGTGCCACAGCCTCCTGCAGCGATGTCACTCGGTGCAAGTAATGAACCTGAACTATGTCGTCAAGTTGGCGCTGCGGTTGCTCGTAGTGTTAAAGCATTGGGATTTAATTGGAATTTCGCCCCAGTATTGGATTTGAATAATAACCTTGATAATCCAGTGATATCTGAACGTTCATTTGGTGCAGATCCAGTTCAAGCCCATCTATTAGCGAGTGCTTGGATGGAAGGTAGTTTGAGTGAAGGCGTAGCTTGCTGCATTAAACATTTTCCTGGTCACGGTGATACGCATGTCGATTCTCATCGCGATTTGCCTGAAGTAAATAAGTCACGTGCTGAACTCGATGCTTTAGAGTTAGCTCCATTTAAAGCCGCAGCAAAAAATGCACCAGCGATGATGACTGCGCATATCGTGTATCCGCAAATTGATCCGGAAAATCCAGCAACGATGTCGAAAACGATCTTGACTGGGATCTTACGTGACGAGTGGAATTATCATGGCGTGGTTATTACCGACGGCATGGACATGCATGCGATTGCAGGGCGCTATGGCGTTGGCGCAGCCGCAGTGAAAGCCTTAGCCGCAGGCGCTGATATGGTGATGGCGCTTGGTAATACTGAGACGCAAATAGAAACCTTAAATGCGCTGGCATCTGCGATTGAAAGCGGAGAAATTCCGTACGCTAATGTGCAGAAAAAACTTGAACGTGTTCGTCAATTAGCGCAACGTTATCCAAGTGCTGCTGGTGTATATGAAAAGCAAATAGAGGACGCTGATCGCGTATTGATGGCGCAAGCTTGGCAACGCGGCCTGACAACTTATCGTCAAGCGGTGCCGCCGAAACCCGGTAGCAAAGTGCGTTTGGTCATCAGTGCTGACGTGGTTAGTGATGGCGTTTCAGAAGCGGGTATTCCAGCGTATAAGCTTGCCGCAATGCTGTCGCAAATTTATGACGTACAAACGAGCACTTTTGATGATGCAGCGAGCTTTGATTGGACAAGTATTCCAGCGGATGGACGAACAATCATCTTGGCATCAACAGTCAGAATTCGCTACAACGAACGTGCACGCCAAACCTGGAAACCGGATTTGCATTTGGTTTTGTGGAACCCGTTTCAAACTTTGGATATCGCAGCTCCAGCTTTGATTTCTTATGGCTTTGCTGAACCCGCAATTCAAGCGGTTGCGGATTGGTTAGCTGGCAAGGTAGACGCGCTTGGCAAAGTGCCTGTTGCGAATTTTGATCAACTAACTTGAAGTGATGTGAACTGGTAATTAAATTGAGCTGGTCTCTACTGTAAAACTATGTTCATAGTGCATAAAAAAACCGGGATATTCAGATGATCTGAATATCCCGGTTTTTTTGTTTCACATCACTATGTCAGTATGCGCAAGTTTGAACTTCAGCATCCTAGATTAAACCCAAATTTTCCATTAGACGCACCTGCGGTGCTATTTGTGTGCTGACGGCGCATTTTTGGCCATTTTTGCTGCTCTTCGTTGTCAATAGCTAGCTATTGACGCCTCATTCGCAACAAAACTGCCTCAAAAAGTGCATCCGCCATCATCACAAATCCTAATGGGAAATCTGGGTTAAATAGCGTTTTAAGAAGCAGCTTTAACTGGTTCAGTTGTTGTGATTGCTTCTGAATCAATTGATTCATCCTTTGGTTCCGGAACAATACGCAGTGACAGTATTAAGACAGGAATCGCCGAGATAATGACCCATAAAAAGAAGTTTTTGTAACCCAATGCCGCTTGAATATCACCGCTGAAGGTGCGAAATAAAACCAGCCCAAGTGCCATGAAGCCGGTGCCAAAGGCATAGTGTGCCGTTTGATATTTTCCAACTGAGAGCACTTGCATCATATAGAGAATTAAACCCACAAAGCCAAATCCAAAACCAAAATTTTCAATGAAAATAGCGGCGGTAATGATCGTTAAATCACTCGGCATTGCGCTGGAGAGAAAGAAGAACGCCAGATTAGGAAGATTCATTCCTATGATTAAGAAAACCATACTTCGCCTTAAACCTAACCAGCCAGCAAAATAGCCGCCGACAATACTTCCTGCGATAAATGCGATGGTGCCGGCTGCACCATATGCCCAACCAACCTGTGCGGTCGTTAATCCTAGTCCGCCAGCAGCTGGAGAATCTAGCAAAAATAAAGGTGCAATTGTGGATACTTGCGCTTCACCTGCGCGAAACAATAAGATAAATAATATACCCATCCAAACACCAGGCTTTCTGAAGAAATCAACGATCACTTCTCGCAGAGTGGCGAAACCTTCCTTGATCGTAGTTGGCGCAGTATTCGATTGTGGATTTGCTGGCAGAGCCCACAGGTGATAAATCGCAATGGCAATCAATCCCACGCTCATGATGGCGAAAATGATAGACCAGGCTTGCTCGGCTGGAAGTTTCATCTTTGTTTGCAAGTCGCCCGCGAGGACCACAAGTCCACCAGAAATAACAAATTTAGAGGCATTGTAGAAAGCGCCTTGCCAACCCGCAAACATGGTTTGTTGCTTGGTCGAGAGGCTGGCGATGTACAGTCCATCCGCGGCGATGTCATGGGTTGCAGATGCCAGAGCGATCACGCCAAGTAAAGCAACAACGACTGCAATCGTGTTTGAAAACTGTAAAGTGAGCGCAATCAGACCTAGTGCGACGCCACCTATCATTTGAAAGAGCACGACGAAAAAACGCTTGTTATTGGAGGTTTCCAGTAATGGGCTCCAAAGAGGTTTAAAGGCCCATGCCAATACGAGAATGCCGGTCCAATGACCGATTTCTTGGTTGGAAACGCCCATGCTCTTGAACATAACGCCTGCGACAATTAGAACCACCCACAATGGCAGGCCTTCTGCAAAATACAAAGAGGGCACCCAAGTGAGTGGGTGACGTGATTTACTGTCGTTCATGTAGAAAATCTCCAGTGTGAATTCAAATGTTTTCAGATACTAAGCGCAGAACTTGGCAAGGTCGTTTATCGACCTACACGATCTGATTTTATATTTTGGACGGGCGCTTAAGTGGCAACTCAGTCGCAACCAAGTAGCAACTTACTAGCCTTGCAAGTCTAGGTCAACTGGTTTTACAAAATTAATGCCACTTAAGTACCAATATACAACTATACTGAATTTTATTTTTGATTTATTGGCCACAAAATTTGGTTTTGAACTAAAATTTACTTAATAAAAAACAAGATTTAAGTATTTTCTAATTTTCATTTGCTCTCCGTGCTCTTTGAAGGAATCTAATAAGTGGTATTGACATATTGAAATCAAGCTTGACCTGATTTGATCTGATTTGAATTGATGGATACACGCATTTTGCGTTCAGTCAGGCTGTTTGAAATGACCTAGTGGCGTTGATCTGTGGTTGATCTGTGGTTGATCTGTGAATCTGGAAGGTGAAAAATTCTATGCAAGAGAATACGAAATTGAATCAATCAAGTGGGCAGCGATTTTCATCCATTGATGCGCTACGTGGCCTCACCGTTGCTGCGATGCTCTTAGTGAACAATGCAGGTGATTGGAATCATGTCTATCCTTGGTTGTCGCATGCAAGTTGGCATGGCGCGAATCCAGCGGATTTTATTTTCCCTTTTTTTCTCGTAATCGTTGGTGTGTCTTTGTATCTTGCAATGACACCTAAACTTGAGCAGGGCATTCAGGCTAGTCAGTTGGCGCAGACAGTTATCTGGCGCGCTTGTAAAATTTTCGCATTGGGCGTGATTTTGCACATGCTTGCGCTTGCCTTGATTCCGGGGCGGGAATTTCGCTTGATGGGCGTATTGCAACGAATAGGCTTGTGTTTCCTGCTTGCAGGCTTGGTGCTGATTTACCTTCGCTCTTTGCGTTATCAATGCTTTGTGATTGTTGGTACTTTATTGTGCTACTGGTACTTACTTGCACAGACTGGATCTTACGAGCCAAATTTGAATTTGGTTGATCAGATCGATACGCGTTTGTTGGGTAACTTGGCTTACAGCTACGATGCGAAGACCGGCTTCGCCCAAGAACCCGAAGGATTACTTAGTAGCTTGCCTGCTATGGTGTCAGTGTTATTAGGCATTCAGGCTGGCGCAATGCTGCGTCGGGGGCAGACACATAAATTATGGCAATTCGGTTTGTTACTAGGCTTACTTGGTGCTATCTGGGCACTTGTTTTGCCACTCAATAAACATTTATGGACACCATCATTCGTTTGTTGGACCACAGGTTTCGCTTACTTATTGATATGGCTAATGCATCGTTTGGTGGATGAAAGAAAAGCACCCGCGATAGGATTAAGTTTTGGCGTGAATGCGATTGCTGCGTATGCTGGTTCTTGGTTCGCCACTTGTATTTTGGCCGCTACAAGTTGGGGCGATACAATTTACAATGCATATTTGGTGCCTACTTTTACTTCATGGACGAGTCCTTACTTCACATCTTTTTTGTTTGCTGCGGTATTTACTGGCTTATTTGCAATGATCATGTGGATACTGCGCAGAGTAGGCTGGCGATTCTCAATTTGAACATCTAGTTAAAATAATTCTTGGGGTTGTTATCCGCAGCTTCCAAGTAAAAATCGAATTTCAAATACCTTCAATGTCAGTTCATTTGCTTAAAGATTGTTAATTCCTTGATATAGCGCCTGCATAAGTGTTGCTTCAATAAGTCGGGTATGCCAAGAAAGTTCGGCAGTGTAGAAATACTCTGCTAGGATAAGAGTGAAGCGTCAAATCATTCAATTTCGTCTGATTTGTATTTCATTGCGTCGCGTCTTGTTGAGGTAATGCATGTCGAACAAACGCATTTCTATGTCGGATATCGTGCTAGGTCAGCCCTTGCAATGGGATATCTTTGGCGTTGATGGTAACTTGTTATTGAGACGTGGGTTTGTGGTGAATAATACGCATCAGGTCGAGGCACTTATTGAGCGCGGACTGTATGTTGATGGCGCTGTATTAGAGGGCGCCGATAAAGACAAAAAAATTCCTAAAGTCGTTGAGCAACCATCTGTTGTCCGTCTCATTTCTCAGGTGCGTAATGATGTACGTACCCTCTCATACAATTTGAGTAGTGTGGAAAATCCACGCGAAAAATTTCTCACATTAGCGAAGTATGTTTTGTTTGCCACTCGCATTGATACAGATGTTGCTTTGGGCTGCATACTATTGCATCAAGAAGGCAATTATTCTTCGCGTCACTGTGTTGATAGTGCGGTAGTAGCGATAGTCATTGGGAAAGCACTTAAAAAGTCGGAAGATGAGTTGATCTTGTTGGCCGCTGCTTGCCTTACCATGAACTTGAGTATGTTGCGACAGCAAGAGCGTTTGCAAGAAAAAAGCGAAGGACTGAATGCAGAGGAGCAGGAATTAATTTTTCGCCATCCGCAAGATAGCGTGCAACAATTAATGCAGGCCGGAATTCATGATGAAGCTTGGTTATCTTGGGTATTGCATCATCATGAGAATGAAGATGGTAGTGGCTACCCAGCAAAGAAACGTAGTGCTGAAATACCGCAGAATGCTAAGATTATCTCGATCGCAGATCGTTACTGCGCAAGGGTTTGTGCGCGTAGCTATCGTAAAGCGCTTTTGCCAAATGCAGCGCTGCGAGATATTTTGATTGGTGGTAAAAATACGGTCGATATGATGTTGGTGACTTTGTTTATTCGTGAGCTTGGAACTTATCCTATCGGTACTTTCGTTCGTTTGGAAGATGGCGCGATAGGAGTTGTTACTAGCAAAGGCGCGACGACCACAACGCCTTATGTACATTGCTTGCTCGGGCCACGTGGTGTGCCGCTGGCTGCGCCGATTAAACGCGATACGCAAAAACCATTACATGCAATACGAGAAGTTTTACATCGAGATCAAATCGTGATGCGTTTTAGTATGCGGCAATTGTGGGGTGATGTTGCAGCCCAATAATTGGCTGTGTGACTAGCCGTATTGCCTGATCATTTAATCTTTTGTGAATTGAAAAAATATGACACAAAGCATGTTTGAATTTGGTGCAGAAAAATCAGATGATGTGATCGCTCATGCGACACCAGGAGAGCAAGACATGGATGATATACCTGAAAGTAGTCAGTCAAAATATTGTGATCTGGTTTATATCTACTCTGCGGATGCCGCGTATATGCATGAGCTGTCCGCCGCCTTGGGTGCTTTTGACCATGAAGTGATCGGTTTTTTTGACCTTGAAGAATTTCGCGCTGCGATCTTGGTCAGAGCACCGGCTGCCGCTGTAATAGATATCGATTCAGAAGGCGGCAAGTTAGCAAAAAGTGCGATGGCAACCAGAGTGATTACCAGTTTTCCAGTGATTTATATTTCTGCGATTGATAATTTCGAAGATCGTTTGTTGGCTGTGCGTGAAGGCGCAGAAGGGTATTTCATTAAACCAATTGATGTGCAAGCACTGAGTGTCAAAATTGATGAGAAAATCGCGAAAAATACGGTGCGCTCTTATCGAGTGTTGGTAGTTGATGACGATGAGTTCTTTTTGAGTTTTTTCGACGCTGTATTGAGCAGCGCAGGAATGCATGTGCGCTCATTAATGGATCCTACGCAAATTTTAGAGGCCATTAAAAAGTTTAAACCAGAATTGATTTTGACTGATTTGTATATGCCACAGTGCAATGGGATTGAGATGGCAAAGGTCATACGGCAGAATAATCTTTATGTTGAAATTCCGATTGTCTTTCTCTCTTCGGAAACAGAAATGCAAAAGCAGTTAGGAGCGATGGAAACTGGCGCTGATGATTTCTTAACCAAGCCGATCGACCCTGAAAAATTAATTGCCTCGATTTCGGCAAGGGCAGAGCGATATCGGAATTTGCGCAAAAATGTGTGAGGCGCCCCGGAACTCGAGAGCCCTTGGCATTTCGTTTCGGGCTTAAGGATAAAAAATACCGACTTCGTAGTTGGATGCTTTGATCGTGTTCAACTCGAAGTGCAATTTATGATTGCTCTCACTGCGTGCTGCGATACCCTTGGCCAGATCAGCTTTATTGTTCAAATACTCGGTCGGCTGAAAGACCTTTTGCAACACCGTTTTTCCACGTAGATCTTTGAGTGTCAGTTCAAGCGCAGGCCATTCTTGTGCGGTATTACTCTTGTTTTGAATCTGAAATGCCAAGGTGTTGATTCTGAGCTCTTCATTTAAGATTAATAACTCACTACCTGCCAACTCCAACATTTGTCTTTGCGCGGGCAATTTAATTTGACATGCCAATAACTGACACGCGCGTAGCAAGTGCGGTTTTGTTGCTGGCCATTCCGCTGCAATTGTGGAGCGGAAGAAATAAGTGCTTTGCAATACAATCGCCATCAGCAAAATCAAACAAGATACTGACCACCCGAAGGTTTGCCATTTTCCATAACGGCGTTTTTTTTCTGCCAATAGTACAAATCCTGGCGTGACATCCGTATCGTCAGTGTCGCCGGAGTGCGATACATCTTGCTCAGTAAGGCTGTCTGGCGATTCTTTGATTCTTTGCGGGCTAGTCGTCTTATTGGGAAATAATGGGTCTTCCACTGTATTTGGATCGGGAGTGAAAGATTCCAGCGACATTTTCTCATCAAAGCTGGGCTCATGCCTTGACCATTCTTTCGCGTCCTCGTCGAGAATTGCAGCACGGTTTTCCAGCTCTAATTGATGCAGCAATTCAGCCTGTTCTACTAAGGCTTGTTCTTCGGATGTCAGTTCAAATTCCAGTTTGCCAGTTAGTGGAGGAGCTTGGCGTTTTGGAATGTCTTTTTCGGGTTGAACACCCAATTCAGGTTCGATTGTCTCTAACTGCGCTGAAAACTGCTTTATCAGATTAGCTTGCGCTGATTCTGTTGCAGTTGTTGTGGCTTCTGTCGGTACTTCTGTCGTTACTTCTGTCGGTGCCACTGTTGCTGCGATGTCTATGACCACTTGATCGTTAGCGCTTTGTTCAGATGACGCCGTGATCTTAAACATTTGATCAAATGCGTCGATGTCATCTTCTGTTATGTCAAGCGCATCAGTCTTTCCATCCGCAATCGCAGTTTCATCATCTGCGTTGGCGTTGACATCGATAGATGATTCGACTGGCAGCGTTTGTTGAAGATCGATATCTTCATGTGACGTTGAGGAAGAACTGAAGTCTAAGTCCTGCGCTATATCGCTTGCGGAAGTGCTATTTGTGGAAACATTTTGATTTGGCGTAGCCGATGCGACCTCTGTGAACGCAATGATTGGTTCTTGATTTTGTTCTTTGGGAATAGAGGCGTTAGTTGATTGCGCCAGCTCCAGATCATTGTCTGCGCTCGAATTTTCTTCGACACTGGTATCAAGTTCTGAAGCAATAACAGTTGGCTCTGCAGTCGTTTGCGGCAATTCTTCAGGCGCATTGGTTTCGACCTTCAAATCCGGTGAAACATTCTGAGTTTCGTCTGGTGCTTCTGGCTTCTGCAAGGCTGGCGCTGTCCGAGGTGCTTCACCTGGTGCGAGCAAATGTTCTATACCATTGAAGGTAAGTTGACAGGCACCACAACGCACCATGCCAGCGTGCAATTTGAGCTGGTCGTTAGCGACCCGAAAGCTGGTGTAGCAATGAGGACATTGGGTCGCGAGCGCCATGATATGGTATGAGTTGAAAGAAGCTTAGTTGGCAGAAGCGTTGCGGCGACCATGTAAGGCTACCCAGCCTTCGCGTTCTTGCCACACGCTTAATTGGATAAATGGCGCATACGCGGCGGCCACTTCTTCAGCTTGACGGGCTAATACGCCAGATAAAATGAGTGCGCCTCCGGCGGCAACGCGACCAGACAGCATTGGTGCCATCAGTTTTAATGGGCTGGATAAAATATTCGCAACGACGACATCAAATTGATGTGAGGCTGGATATTTCTCACCGAACTCTTCAGGCAGAGAAAATTCAATCTCGCATTGATTGCGTTCTGCATTGAAATTGGCTGATTCAATGGCTTGTGGGTCGATATCGACACCGATGACTTTATTGGCCTGTAATTTTTTCGCGACCATTGCCAGAATACCTGATCCACATCCGTAATCGAGCACAGACAAATTTTGTGGTGCGTGTGCTTCCAGCCATTCCATGCATAGACGTGTAGTCGGGTGACTGCCAGTTCCAAAGGCGAGACCAGGATCAAGTTCTAAAACCAATGCACTTGGATCGGGTACTTCATGCCAGCTTGGTACGACCCAGATATTTTTGCCGATGTGAATGGGTTCAAATTGGGATTGGGTTAAGCGTACCCAATCTTGTTCTTCGACATTCCGGGTGGTAAATGCGGGTACCTCTGCCAGCTTGATTGATGAAGCCGCATTGGCGACTAAGGCAGCGTGATCAATATCGGTATCTGCCAGCGCAACGACGCGGCTGCGTTCCCAAGCGCGTTCGGTGATTTCCATACCTGGTTCACCAAATAGCGGTTTCTCTGCATCTGTTCCTTCGTCTGCATCTTCGACCGAAACCGACAAAGCGCCCGCATCCATTAAAGCATCGGATAAATTCTCTGCGTGATCGCGAGCGACTTCAATGATGATTTCTACCCAGGCCATATTGTGCTTTCAATTTCAAAAAACATGTTCGTACGCCAAAAAAATAGCGACGATTTAAATCAAAAAACGCGATTGAATATAGTATCTCAATCGCGTCGTGGAAACTACCGAACTAGCTAAGCGCTACGAAATTTATTTTGCCTTCTTTGACAATACTGGCATATCCGCTAATTTATGTTCGAGGTAGTGAATGTTCGTACCACCTTCGATAAAGCGCGCATCAATCATGAGTTCGCGGTGTAGCGGGATATTTGTTTGTATACCTTCGACAACCATTTCTGACAGAGCGATTTGCATGCGGCGAATCGCCTGTTCACGAGTTGAGCCGTAGGAAATGACTTTACCGATCATGGAATCATAATTCGGTGGAACAAAGTAGCCAGCGTACGCATGTGAATCAACTCGGATGCCAGGACCGCCTGGCGTATGCCAAGTGGCGATGCGTCCAGGTGAAGGTGTGAATTTGAATGGATCTTCCGCATTGATACGGCATTCGATGGAGTGACCACGCAATTCGATATCCGATTGTTTGAAGCGCAGCTTGTCACCGAAGGCGATGTGGATTTGTTCTTGAACAATATCGACACCAGTAATCATTTCTGTGACTGGATGTTCAACCTGCACGCGGGTATTCATTTCAATGAAATAGAATTCACCGTTTTCATACAAGAATTCAAAAGTGCCTGCGCCGCGATAACCAATCTTGCGGCAAGCCTCTGCACAACGGTTACCAATTTTCTCAATTGTTTTACGTGGAATGCCTGGTGCCGGTGCTTCCTCGATGACTTTTTGATGACGACGTTGCATGGAGCAATCGCGCTCGCCTAACCAGACTGCATTGCCATGCTGATCGGCCAAAATTTGGATTTCCACGTGACGTGGATTTTCCAAGAATTTTTCCATATAGACTTCAGGATTGCCAAATGCAGCACCTGCTTCAGTCTTGGTCATCGTTACCGCATTCAATAATGCTGCCTCGGTGTGAACCACACGCATACCACGACCGCCACCGCCACCAGCTGCTTTGATGATGACTGGGTAGCCGACTTTGCGCGCCGTTTGCACGATCACTTTAGGATCATCTGGTAAAGCGCCTTCAGAACCTGGTACGCAAGGTACGCCAGCTTCTATCATCGCGTGTTTCGCTGAAACCTTATCGCCCATCAAACGGATAGATTCGGCACGTGGGCCGATGAAGACAAAGCCAGATTGCTCAACACGTTCTGCAAAATCGGCGTTTTCAGACAAAAAGCCATAACCAGGGTGGATCGCCTGCGCATCGGTGACTTCGGCTGCACTGATAATCGCTGGCATGCTCAAATAACTGAGATTAGACGGGGCAGGGCCGATACATACAGATTCATCTGCTAATTTGACGTATTTGGCTTCGCGGTCGGCTTCACTGTGAACGACAACGGTTTTGATCCCCATCTCACGACAGGCGCGCTGAATACGGAGGGCAATTTCGCCACGATTGGCGATCAGAATTTTTTCAAACATAATATATTTTGCTTTGGCAGAGGTTGCAGCCCGGGAGCTTAGGAGCATTCAATTTTGTTTTCGCCAGCTTAACCGGCGAAGCAAACAGCGTCATCAAGCTGATCGAGCCGATCGAGCTGACATTAACCAATGATAAACAGTGGTTGGCCAAATTCAACTGGTTGGCCATTTTCGACCAGAATTTGTTTGATGCTGCCTGAGAAGTCACTTTCGATTTCGTTCAAAAGCTTCATCGCTTCGATGATGCACAATGTGTCACCAGCATTGACATTTTTGCCAATATCAGCAAATGGTGCAGAACCTGGAGATGCGGCGCGGTAGAACGTGCCGACCATTGGAGACTTAACAACATGACCTTCAATTGCAGCAGGTGCTGCTGGTGCTGCCGGAGCGGCTGCAACTGGCGCTGCTGCCGGAGCTGACATGCCTGGTTGCATCATTGCTTGCATTTGCGGTTGCATCATCACCATTTGGCCTTGCTGTGCTGGTGCGGATTTCACGATGCGAACTTTACCTTCGCCTTCGGTGACTTCTAATTCTGAAATGTCAGATTCTGCAACGAGGTCGATGAGGGTCTTGAGTTTTCTTAAATCCATGTGAAATCTCCTGAAAATTGAGGACGTTTATCAGTGCAATTAAGCGTACTTTTGGTCGCTTAAACGCTGTTTTTGGAATAGACGCAATTCATTTTATATGATGAATGTGGGTTAATTGCGTGAAGATGCGAGAATTTAAAGGTTTTTTAATGCAAAGTCAATCGCAAAGCGATATCCGTCTGTGCCCAGACCGCAGATAACGCCTTTTGCCATATCTGAAAGATAAGAATGATGTCGAAATGCTTCTCTTTGATGAATATTGGAGATGTGCACTTCTATAAATGGAATAGCGACGCCTGTTAAAGCATCTCTCAAAGCAACACTGGTATGGGTGTAGCCGCCTGGATTGATGATAATTGCATCAACTTTTTCTGTGCGTGCTGCATGAATTCGGTCGATCAAGGTGCCTTCATGATTACTTTGAAAGCATAAACATTCACCATTTACCGCCTGGATTTGTTGCTGTGCTGCATTTTCTATGTCACTAAGTGTTTGTTTTCCATACACTTCTGGTTCGCGGGTACCTAATAAATTCAGGTTGGGACCGTTAATGAGCAAGATCTTGCGTGCCATAGAATTTGATGAGTTTGCCGAAGTTGCAGGCATTTTGCCGTTAATTACTCGTTATTGGCAAGTAAAAATCCAGTATCTTTTTATTTTTTTGTATTCAGTCTTTGGATATCAGCTCTTAATTCAGGCATTTTTAGGCGTCCGGTGTAGGCTTTTAAGACTTTGCCATCTGGTGAGATTAAGACGGTAAATGGAAGGCCACCTGCTTTGTTTCCCATTGCTTGCGAAAGGCTAGTGCCATCCATGCCAGCGGCAAATACGGGATAGGTAATGTGATGCTTTTTTGTAAAATCAGCGATGTTGCTTGGCGTATCTATACCTAAACCCAGTAATTGCACATTTTTGGTCGCCAAATCTTTTTGTAATTCTACTAATTCTGGCATTTCATCGACACAAGGTTTGCACCAAGTTGCCCAGAAATTAACTACCAGAAATTTTCCTTGCCATTGTTTAATGGCTTGTGGCTTCGCGCTCGCATCATTGAGCGTGAGTCCGAATAGTTGTTGAGCGGCACTATCTGCCGCGGGTGCTGGTTCGAATTTCTTTGCCCCTAGTGTCGCGCCAAGCCCTGCGAAAACTAAGCCTATCAGTATCGCGGAAATCGTAAATCGCTTATTCATCATGTTCTTTAGGGCTTTCAATTGTTTCAATTAATGTCTGTAAATTATTCAGATTGCCACGACCATTTTTATCCGTGTGACGTAAATCATCCATCGCATGCACCAATAAATGAACGCCTTCATTCTTGTAGATAAAGCTTAGCGTTTCCAATGCTTCACCACGTTTGCCTTGATGCTCTGAGACTTCATAGTCGATTCCAAGGTTCAATAAAAAAATCGCGACATCTTTACTATTGTCGGTATAGAGGTGCAGATAAATATCTGAATGTTCACCAGCCGTACCATTGAACACTGCGCCGATCACATAAGGATTAAATTGCGCTAATTCTTGCATGAGAGCTGCGGCTAATTGGCGTAAGTGCCGTAGGCGCGCTGGTTGTGTATCCGCAAAAAACAATGCTTGGTACTCGCGGACTTCTTGTTCAATCTGTGCGTTATCCGGCAGGATATTGCCATTTAATTTTTGATTGCCGAGTAATTGTTTGACCGCACGACGTTTGGCCGCGCCATATTCGGCGCCTTCTTCAGCGATGAATTTTGCCGCTAGTGATGCAATTTCATCACGTATTTGGGCAACGGAGTCGCCATCATTAAAAATAAAATTCGTCATTTGCGCATCATATCGCATTCGGTTTAGTCCTGTCTGTCAGGTAGCTCAGGTAGAATTGCGGCAATTGAAAAAAATTGGTCAAAATGAATCGGATGTGCAGGAAGAAGCTTGCCGCATTCATGATCATGCATCTTGGAAAGTTGGCATTATTTTATGCATATTCATATTTTAGGTATTTGCGGCACCTTTATGGGTGGGCTTGCCGTTTTGGCAAAGCAAGCCGGGCATCAGGTAACGGGATGTGATGCGAACGTCTATCCGCCCATGAGTACACAGTTGGAATCCCAAGGCATACAACTGATAGAGGGTTTTGATCCAGTACAGCTTGATCTGCAACCGGATTTATTTGTGATCGGCAATGTTGTGTCGCGCGGTAATCCCCTGATGGAAGCGATTTTGAACCGCGGTTTGCCGTATGTCTCCGGGCCACAATGGATAGGCGAGCAACTTTTGCGCGACAAATGGGTGTTGGCGGTGGCAGGCACACATGGCAAAACAACGACCTCATCGATGTTGGCATGGATCTTGGAGTATGCGGGTTATGCACCCGGTTTCTTGATCGGTGGCGTACCTTTGAATTTTGGCATCTCGGCACGACTCTCTGGTGATACGGTTGAGGGCGTGGGCAAAAAATCAGATTTCTTCGTGATTGAAGCCGATGAATATGACACTGCGTTTTTTGATAAACGCAGTAAGTTTGTTCACTATCACGCAAAAACTGCGATTCTGAATAATCTGGAATTTGACCATGCTGATATTTTTCCAGACGTCGCCGCGATTGAAACGCAGTTCCATCATTTAGTTCGCACCGTGCCAGGCATTGGCCGATTGATCGTGAATGCGAAAGAGCAGACTTTAGAGCGCGTAGTGCAACGTGGTTGCTGGAGCGAAAAAGAATTTTTTAGCGATGATGCATTGGATACGCAGGCTGAGTGGTCACTGAAATTAAGTGAATCTGAAGATTTCGAGGTGTATTTCAAAGCTGAATTGCAAGGCACAGTGCGTTGGAATTTAAACGGTGCCCATAATCGTCTGAATGCCTTGGCTGCGATCGCCGCAGCGCGCCATGTTGGTGTCGCACCTGCCATCGCGATTGCTGCTTTGTCGGAATTTATTAATGTGAAACGTCGCATGGAAGTGCGTGGTGAAGTGGCTGGCATACAAGTGATCGACGATTTCGCGCATCATCCGACCGCAATCGCCACCACCGTGCAAGGCTTACGCCGGAAAGTTGGTGCCGCACGCATCTTGGCCGTGCTGGAACCACGTTCGAATACCATGAAAATGGGTGCGATCAAGCAAGCTTTGCCCGCCAGTTTAGATGCCGCGGATCTGGTATATGTGTATGGTGCGCAGAACGGTAAAGACGCGATCCATTGGGATTTGAGTGATACGTTTGCGTCCTTGGGTGCAAAAGCAAAAGCGCATCACCAATTGGATGCTTTAGTCACCGATATCGTAAACCAGGCACAAGCTGGTGATTCTATCTTGGTGATGAGTAATGGCGGTTTTGGTGGTGTGCATCAGTTAATACTCGATGCACTGGCGCAAAAATTTTCGACGCAGGCTTCGGAATAAACCGGCAGATACGACGATGATTTTGTATTTGCATGGATTTCGTTCCTCTCCCAGCTCATTGAAAGCGCGTCTGTTGGCGCAGCACTTTGCTGCGATCGGGCGTGCGGATGAATTTATTTGTCCTCAATTACCCGCATCGCCCGCCGAAGCGATAGCCTTGGCGCAGCAATTGATTGATGCATATCGTGGGGATAATCTGGTTTTAATCGGTTCTTCCCTCGGTGGTTTTTACGCAACTTATCTGGCCGAGCAAAATCATTGCAAGGCGATTTTGGTGAATCCAGCAGTCAAACCACCGCGCGATTTAGAAAAATATGTGGGTGTTACGACCGCGTTTCATAGCGATGCGCCGTTTGAGTTTAAGCATGAGTACATAGCTGAGTTGAAGCAATTTACGATCGACAAAATTACTCGGCCAGAGCGCTATTTTTTAATGGCAGCGACGGGCGACGAAGTTTTAGATTGGCGTGAAATGGTTGCGCATTATCCAGGGGCGAAGCAATTCGTCATTCAGGGTAGTGATCATGGTGTGAGTGAGTTCGCCAAGTATATTCAGACTGTGATGGCGTTTTGTGATGCAGAATAGTTTTTCATCTGATCAGCCTGTGAAGTTGGTACAGCCAAATTTGAACGGGGGATTGCACCGGCCAGCGTTTGCGCATTGGCACCAGCATATTAATGGCGTCCAAACCACGCCATGTATGGCTGATTGGCTGAGTAATCGTGCTTCACTCACGGCACGCCTGATCGCGCATAGCCAGCAGTTTCGGGTAGAACGTTTGTATCAAGGGCGAGCCATGTGCTTGCAAGATGAGTTTGCAGAAATTGGTTTGGCGAGACCGCAGCAGGTGACAGAGCGCGAAGTCTTATTGCGTTGTGATGATGTGGCTGTTGTGTATGCGCATACCATCGTGCCACTCACTGCCAACGCCCAAGAATGGCCCTTGTTCGCGTCTTTAGGAAATCGATCTTTAGGTACGACTTTGTTTAATGATCCGCTGGTGCAGCGTGGAGAGTTACAGTATGCGCGTTTGGGCTGGAGCCATCCATTGATGCGACGTATACAAAGAAGTGGCTTGATTGACTATCGCCCATTTTTACTAGCGCGACGTTCGGTATTTAAACGTCATGGCGCGAAGTTATTGGTGACAGAAGTATTTTTGCCGACGATACAGGATTTGCGCTAGCGAGTGCGATCAAATTCGAGAACGTCGCAGTAACGTGGAAATTTTTAGAAGACAGACAGCATGAATTTATTTTTTGAAGAATCTGGTGATTTCAAGGCAGGTAGTGTGTTATCGCAAGCGGGTGAAGCCTATCAAGTAGAACTCGCCAGTGGTAAACGTACCAAGGTCAAGGCCAAAGACGTTTTATTGCAATTCATGACGCCAACGCCGCAAGATTTACTGGAACTATCCAAGCAACAAGCAGCGGATATCGATCTAGAGTTTTTGTGGGAAGTTGCGGGTCAAGAAGAGTTTGGTTTTGCTGAATTAGGTGCTGAATATTTTGGTCATGCACCACAAGTAGTTGAAGCGGCTAGTTTGATTTATGCCTTGCATAGCGCGCCATTTTACTTCTATAAAAAAGGTCGAGGCCGTTATAAAGCAGCACCCGAAACGGCACTAAAGGCGGCCTTGGCGGGTATAGAAAAGAAAAAACAACAAGCGATTATTCAAGCTGCTTATGTCGACGAATTAAAACAATGTCGCTTGCCTGAACAATTCAAGAGTCTGGGTTTGCAACTCTTGTTTAAGCCAGACAAAAACAGCATCGAATACAAAGCCTTAGTCGAAGCCTGCTCGGCATTGCAAATGAATCCGGCACGCTTGATGTTGGCTAGCGGTGGTTTAAAAAACGCGAAAGATTTTCATCTGTCGAAATTTTTGCTTGAGCAATTTCCGAAAGGTTCAGGATTCCCACAAACGCCATTACCTAGCTTGCCCGAGGATTTGCCGGTGGCTGATGTGCGCGCGTTTTCGATTGATGATGTCACCACGACTGAGATTGATGATGCGTTTTCAATTACGCCTATCGATGCAAACACTGTCAAGGTTGGCATACATATTGCGGCACCGGCTTTGGGGATACAGCGCAACGATGCATTAGATGTGATTGCACGGGGCCGTATGTCAACCGTGTATATGCCCGGCGACAAAATCACGATGCTGCCGGATGAACTAGTCGAGATTTATACTTTGGGTGAAGGCCAGACTCGTCCAGCAGTGTCGCTGTATGTGACGGTTAATACGGAGGACTGGAGCATACTGGGCACCGAGACCAAAGTTGAAGCGATTTTTATGTCTGCCAACCTCCGACATAATGAGCTCGATGCCTTAGTCACGGAAGAAAATCTCGCCAATGATGCTGGTGAATACGCCCATAAAGCCGATATCGCTTTGTTGTGGAAGTGGGCACAAGTATTAGAAGCGGGACGCATGGTCAAACGCGAAAGTTTTGGTTTGAAACCAGAGCAGACCAATCGTGTCGATTTCAATTTTTATGTCGAAGATGATGTGGTCAGCATCGTGCGCCGCAAGCGTGGTGCACCACTCGATAAGATTGTTGCTGAGCTGATGATTTTGGCTAACAGCACTTGGGGTAAATTGCTGGCGGATCACGGCATTCCGGGCATCTATCGTGCGCAGGGTGGTGGCTCGGGTGGTTGGGCTGCCAAGATGCAAGTGCGTATGGTCACGCATGCTGCGCCACATCAGGGCTTAGGTGTTGATCAATACGCCTGGAGTACTTCGCCCTTGCGTCGTTACACTGACTTAGTGAATCAATGGCAAATCATCGCATGCGTGCAGCACGGTGTGACCGCCGCTTTGGTCGCGCCATTTAAACCAAAAGATGCGGATCTGTTTGCGATTGTCTCTGGATTTGATGCGGCTTATGCAGCCTATGGCGACTTCCAAACGAATATGGAACGTTATTGGTGTTTGCGTTGGTTGGGGCAGGAAAATCGTCATCAAGTCGATGCTGTTGTATTAAAAGATGAAGTCTTGCGTTTGTTAGAAATCCCCTTGATTATTCGTCTGCCCGGCATGCCGCAGATGGCACGCGGGGCGCAAGTCAGACTAGAAGTGATCCGTTGGGATGAATTGGATCTGAGCATAGAGGTGCGTTTGCTGGAAATGCTGACGACGCTGACGGAAGAAGATTTAGAAGACGCGCCGGAAGATGAGCCTGAAGTGACGGCAGATGTAGGTGTTGACGGCAGTACTGCAAGCGCAAGTTCTACGGAAGGAGCGGATGAGGTGACGCTGCAAGAATCGAATTCGGTCGCTGAAGTGGCGGAAAATGTTGATCTAGATTCAAATGTAGAATCAGATGGTATCGCGTAAAGTCGAATAAAAATGTAGCGTGGGATTTGATTTGTGAAAATAGTTCTCGATAATTTGATTTTAAGTGCCGCGATCTTTGTATCGGTACTGTTTCACACCATTGTGTTGATGGTGCATTTTGTGATGCCCAAAGCGGAGCCTGTCCCGGCAGAAGATCCTGGTCTAGAAATCATTTTAGTCAATGCCAAGCATGCGAAACGCCCTATGCAGGCGCAAGCATTAGCGCAAGTGAATTTGGACGGTGGCGGCGCAAATGATGAAGGTCGGGCGAAATCACCTTTGCCAGATATGCGTAGAACTGAAGATGGCGATAGTGTCTTGGTCGCACAGCGAAAAGTTCAAGAGTTAGAAGAGCGTCAAAAGCAATTGATCGATCAAGTGCGCAATGAAACACGTTTTAAGTCGCAACGTGTGCTGGATAAAAAACAGCTAGAGGAAAATCAACAAGCTGAAAATGGTCGCGATCAATTAGACAGCAATAAAATGCTGGCGCGATCCATTGCAGAAATCTCGCAAACGATAGAAGATCAAAACAAACGTCCACGCAAAACTTTTTTATCGCCAAGTACGCAAGCAGTAGGACATGCAATTTATTACAAAGCTTTGCAGAAAAAAGTGGAAGAAGTTGGTACGCTCAATTTCCCGCAAGTGAACGGCAAGAAGCTGTACGGTGAAGTAATTATTTATATCCCGATTTTTCAGGATGGCACTATTTATGAAAAAGGCGGTGGGCCGAAAGTTGAAAAAACCTCGGGCAATCGTGCACTGGATGCAGCGGCATTAAAAATCATCAGAAAAGCGGCACCTTTTGGTAATTTTCCGCCGAATATGCGCTCAAAAGACAAAGACGATATTTGGATCGTGATCACTCGCTTTAAGTTTACCCGTGAACAGCAATTAGAAACGGAGATGCGCGGAGGTCAGCAATGACACAGACGGCGGATCTTTACTGCGTTTTTGGAAATCCTATTCACCATAGTAAATCACCGGTAATCCACGCCATGTTCGCCAAACAAACTGGGCAAGCCATGGATTATCAAACGAACTTGGCGCCACTGGATGGTTTCGCTGCGTCTGTGCAGCAGTTCATTGAAATAGGTGGCAAGGGTGCGAATGTGACGGTGCCATTTAAGTTGGAAGCGTTTGCGTTGGCGCAGAAATTGAGTGCGCGTGCCGCGATGGCGGGGGCGGTAAATACCTTGATATTTTCTGCAGGTGAAATCATCGGTGATAATACAGATGGTATTGGCCTGGTGCGGGATATTACGCACAATGCCTCTAAACCGATACATGGACGTCGCGTCTTGTTGCTAGGCGCTGGTGGTGCGGCACGTGGTGCTTTATTACCCTTGTTGGAAGAACGGCCAGCCAGTTTGACGATTGCCAATCGGACTCTGTCCAAAGCGGTGGAATTAGTTGAGATGGCTAAAAAATCTGCCATGCGCTCGGATTGTGAAATAGAGGCAAAAACTTGGGAGCAATTGGATGGCAGTTTTGATTTGATTGTTAACGCGACCTCAGCTAGTTTGCAAAGCGAAGTGCCGCCGATTCCAAGCAGTATTTTTAGTGCTTCGAGTTTGGCTTATGACATGATGTATGCCGATACACAAACGCGCTTTAATCTCTACGCCCAACAATGTGGTGCACAAACACGTGATGGTTTGGGTATGTTGATTGAGCAAGCCGCTGAAGCATTTTTTATTTGGCGTGGTGTTAGACCAGAAACAGCACCAATATTTGCCCATTTTCGACCAGTAGAGGGCGCTTGAACATGACATTGAAACGTATTCTATTTTGGGTAGTCGTATTGCCGGTGAGTTTGTTTTTGCTGTTGCAATTGTATTTTTTGATTCAAATTATCTGGTGGCGCAGTTTTAATCCTGATTCGACCAGTTTTATGCGCAAGCAGGAAGCGATTTTGCAAGAAAAAGATCCTAAGTTTGTGTTGAAACATAAGTGGGTCGATTATTCAAAAATCTCTAGAAATTTAAAGCGTGCAGTCATCGCCTCGGAAGATGATGGCTTCTCTGATCATGAAGGTGTGGATTGGGATGCGATGCAAAAAGCCTTTGAAAAGAATAAGAAAAAAGGCAAAGTGGTCTCAGGTGGATCGACGATCACGCAACAGTTAGCGAAGAATTTATTTCTGTCTGGCGAACGCAGCTATTACCGTAAAGGTCAGGAATTAATCATTACCTTTATGTTAGAGATGTGTATGGATAAAGAGCGCATCTTTGAAATTTATTTGAATTCGGTCGAATGGGGAATTGGTGTGTTTGGTGCGGAGGCGGCTGCGCGTCATTATTACGGCATCAGTGCTGCAGCTTTATCGCCTTCCCAGGCTGCCAGGCTGGCGGTGATGCTGCCCAAGCCCAGATACTATGACAAGAACACTGGCTCAGCATATTTGCAAAGACGCAGTGAAATTATTTTACGTCGCATGAACTCGTCAGAGTTACCAACGCGATAAAGGAGTTTGAGATGATCAATGTATTCGTTTTGCATAATGGACGTCTGAGCCAAATACATATTGAGAGCCGGGAAGACCTAGAAAACACTTTACCAGTTTGGGTTGATTTGACTGATCCAAATGAAGAAGAGCGTGAATGGGTTAAGGGTATTTATGGCGTCACTTTGCCAGGTGAAGATGAAGTCAAAGATATTGAGGCATCAGCGCGTTATTACGAGGCGGATAACGGTGATCTGCATTTGCGCACGGATTTTTTAATTGATGACGACGACGATGATGAGCCAGCACGCACTGTCACGGTGGCGTTTATTCTCGCGCGCGAAATTTTGTTCTCTGTGCATACGGTGGATTTGCCGGTATTTCGCTTGGTTAGAATGCGAGCACGGTCACGCCCTGGTTCGATTGCCGACTACAAAGACGTGTTGATGGATTTGTACGCGACCGATGCCGAATATTCTGCGGATGCGCTTGAAGGTATCTATCAAAATTTGGAAGACGTCAGCCGTGCAGTCTTGCAAAAAGACTTTTCAGATCAGGATGCCGCAGTGGCTTTGAATGCGATTGCGCAAGAGGAAGATTTGAACGGTAGGATACGTCGCAATATGATGGATACCCGGCGTGCGGTCAGCTTCTTAATGCGCGGACGTTTGCTCAATGCGGAACAATTTGAAGAAGCACGTCAGATTTTGCGTGATATCGAATCGCTCGATGGACATACTTCGTTCTTGTTCGATAAGATTAACTTCTTGATGGATGCCACCGTCGGTTTCATTAACATTAACCAGAATAAGATCATTAAGATTTTCTCAGTCGCGTCGGTTGCCTTCTTACCGCCGACTTTGATTGCGAGTATTTATGGTATGAACTTCAAAGTCTGGTTCCCTGAATTGGACTGGAGCTTAGGTTATCCATTTGCTTTAGGCTTGATGTTAGTTTCAGCGATTACACCATTTTGGTATTTCAAACGTCGTGGCTGGCTTAAATAAAGACGATTGATCGGCTTGTTGCCATAAAATCGTTAAGAATTGTAAATGCCGGAGTTTTCCTTGCGAATTTCCTTTCAGGAATATTTTTGCTATTGTAAAATCAACCAGATCAGCTTTTCCTTTAAATCCAGATTTTCCATTAGGATTTGTGATGATGACGGATGCACTTTTTGAGGCAGTTTTGTCGCGAATGAGACGTCAATAGCAAGCTATTGACAACGAAAAGCGGCAAAAATGATCAAAAATGCGCCGTCAGCGCACAAATAGCACCACAGGTGCGCCTAATGGAAAATCTGGGTTAAAGATAAGCTCAAGCGCTAGTTGCTGGCGGATGCACTTCACTGAATAGCATTTAGCGAAGCTTATAGTGTAATGGTAGGGATTTACAATGGCGGCAATCGAATGACTCAGCAAGAAAATCTATCACCTCAAACTGGTAAGCCAAGCAATAGCACAGGATTCGGCTCGGGTATTCGAGAGGATTTATTGCACCGCGATCCTTTGCTCGATTGTTTAGTTGAATTGACCAGAATCCACGGACGGCCCAGTACCCGTGCGGCGTTAACTGCAGGTTTGCCCTTGCCGCCGGATGGATTAACCCCGTCTTTGTTTGCTAGAGCGGCAGCGCATGCAGGCTTTTCAGCCAAAGTCGTGCGTCGTGAATTGTTCAAAATTGATGCGGCTTTAATGCCGGTTATTTTACTGCTCAAAGATAATGAAGCCTGCTTATTACAAGGCTGGAGCAGCGATGGAGCGCGCGCGCAATTATTGATGCCAGATTCTGGACAAGGCGCGGTGAGTCTCAGTCGCGAAGAGTTGCTTGCACGTTATACCGGTGTGGCGATTTTTTCTCGCCCTCATTTCCGTTTTGATCGACGTACGCCACCACTGGTTGAGGTCCCTCAGCGCCATTGGTTTTGGGGCGCTGTGCTTGAGCAAAGTCCGATTTTTAAAGATATCTTGGCTGCAGCTTTGCTGATTAATTTGTTCGCCATCGCCATGCCTTTGTTTACGATGAATGTGTACGATAGGGTGGTGCCGAATTTCGCGATTCAAACTATGTGGGTATTTGCAGGCGGGATTACTTTGGTGCTGCTGCTAGATTATGGGATTCGCGTATTGCGCGGACATTTTATTAATTTGGTGAGCAATCGAATTGATTTGAAACTATCTGGCTTGATTATGGAACGTGTGTTGGGTATGCGCATGTCTGAGCGTCCTGCTTCGGTTGGTGCCTTTGCCTCAAATCTGCGTTCATTTGAAACGGTGCGCGATTTCATTGCATCTGCGACTGTGACTGCTTTGATCGATCTGCCATTTGCTATTTTGTTTTTGTTTGTATTGGCATGGATTGCTTGGCCGCTCGTCTTGCTTCCGCTTGTTGGGATTATTTTGGTGGTGATCTATAGCTATACGGTGCAGCATAAAATGCGTGAATTGTCGGAGACAACTTTCCGTGCCGCTGCGTTGAGAAATTCTACCTTGGTCGAGAGCCTGACGGCTTTAGAAACGATTAAAGCGCATGGTGCAGAAAGTCAGATGCAAGAGAAGTGGGAGAAGACGACGGCATTTTTGGCGAAAGTGAATTCTGAACTTAAACTGTTGTCTTCCTCAAGTATTAATGGCGCGTCCACGATTCAACAACTTGTAAATGTCGCTGTGGTGATTGCTGGTGTGTATTTGATTCAAGAAAAAATGATGTCCATGGGTGGTTTGATCGCGGCGACGATGCTGGCTGGTCGCGCTATGGCGCCGGTTGCCCAAGTAGTGGGATTAATGTTGCAATTTGAAGGCGCGAAAAATTCTCTTGAATCCTTGGAAAAAATCATGGCGACGCCAACCGAGCGCAGTGATGAAACTGCCTTTGTGCACAGGCCAGAGATCAAGGGACAAATTGAATTTCGCAATGTTTTCTTTAGTTATCCTGGACGTACGGAAGAAGCTTTACGCGGAATCAGTTTTAAGATTGCCCAAGGTGAGCATGTGGTGATTATTGGTCGGATAGGATCTGGCAAATCTACCTTGGAAAAATTGATTTTGGGATTGTATGCGCCGACGAAAGGTGCGGTGTTGTTAGACGATGTCGATTTGCGTCAACTTGACCCTGCGGACTTGCGTAGAAACCTCGGTTATGTCGAGCAAGATTCTATGTTGTTCTATGGCACCTTAAGAGAAAACATTACGATTCGTGCGCCTTATGCAGATGATCGTGCCGTCGTTGCCGCAGCAGAATTAGCGGGCTTGACTGAGTTTGTGAACAGCCATCCAGAAGGTTTTGATATGGCAATTAGTGAGCGTGGCGAATCGATTTCTGGTGGACAGCGCCAAAGTATTGCCATAGCCCGAGCGGCCTTGCTGGATCCGCCAGTGCTTTTGCTTGATGAGCCGACTAGTGCGATGGATTATCCTTCAGAAGCGCAATTTAAAGAGCGTATTGGTCGTTACGGTAAACATAAAACGATGATTATCGTTACGCATCGGCCTAGCCTGATGGATTTGGCTACGCGTATCATCGTGGTCGATCATGGCATGATCGTTGCCGATGGGCCGCGCGATAAAGTCATGCATGCGCTGCAAACTGGCCAAATAGGAAGAGCAAAATTATGAAGTTCTGGTATCGTTTTGGACTTGCTATTCTCTCTATTCTGGAACGCTTACGTCTGCGTTTAGGCATGACGCCGGGTGGGTGGTTGCAGCGTTGGCAAGATGATGTCAGCTTGCCTGAATCTGATTTTATGCGTGACGCTGATAGCATCATTGCACAACAAGAACCTTTGCGTGCCCGCGTATTGCTGCGTTCAGTGATTGTTGTTTTTGTGCTGTTTGTGGTGTGGGCGGCGTTTGTGCATGTGGATGAAATTACGAAAGGTGAAGGTAAAGTTATTCCTTCCCAGCAGTTGCAAGTTTATCCAAGCTTAGATGGCGGAATTGTGACCGATATTTTGGTAAAAGAAGGTCAAGTGGTGAATGAAGGCCAGATTCTTTTGCAAATCGATCCCACACGTTTCGAAGCATCGGTCAACGAAAATCGTTCACTGTATTTATCACTGACGGCAAAGGCAGCGCGCCTGCGGGCGATTGGCGAAGGTAAGGCGTTTATACCGCCACCAGAAGTTGTGACCGAAGATCCTAAAACCGCGCAAGAAGAACAAAAATTATATGAAACTGCGACGTCAGAGTTAAATGCCCAAGTTTCTATCGCCAGACAGCAATATGAACAACGTAGTCAAGAACAAGCAGAAGCGATTGCACGTCAGAAGCAGGCAACAAATGCTTACGAATCTAGTCAAAAAGAATTAAGTGTGACTAAGCCTTTACTCGCAACAGGAGCGGTGTCAGAAGTTGAATTATTGCGTCTTGAGCGCGATGTTTCTCGATTTAAAGGTGAGCGAGATGTTGCGACTGCGCAGATTGCACGTTCTGGTGCCGCGATGTCTGAAGCCATGCGTAAGATTCAAGAAGTAGAACTTGCCGTACGTAATAATGCGAGTAAAGAACTTTCTGAAACGATGGCGCGTCTAAATTCCTTGATTCAAAGTAGTACCGGTTTGGCGGACAAGGTCAAGCAAACGGCGATTCGTTCGCAAGTACGCGGAACCGTGAAGCGTTTGTTGGTCAATACCGTCGGTGGTGTGGTGCAACCTGGGCGCGATGTGATTGAGGTAGTTCCTAGTGACGGTAAGTTGATTTTAGAAGCAAAAGTGGCACCAAAAGATATCGCGTTCTTGGTGCCAGGACAAAAGGCTGTGGTGAAATTTTCTGCTTATGATTTTGCGACTTATGGTGGGCTGGAGGCGAAGTTGGAACATATTGGTGCCGATTCTGTGACGGATGAACGCGGTAATACTTTTTACACCGTGCGGGTCTCAACCAATAAGGCGACCTTAGAAGGTGGGCAGCCTATTATTCCGGGTATGGTGGCCGAAGTCGATATTATTACCGGTAAAAAAACCATACTTTCTTATATGTTAAAACCAGTTTTGCGTGCAAAACAAGCGGCATTTACAGAGCGCTAGGTGATGAAATTGTTTGATCAAAATTGTGTGACGTCACATTTATTCTGCTCCGATACGATGCAGATCCCTGCGGCTTTGCAAAAAGGCTTTCCTGTGATCAGGCCAGTTCCGATTTCTGAATTGTCTGCGACAGTCAAGTCGATAGTCTGGCTTCATCTGAATTCACGACAAACCATAGCGCAGCAATTAGCCCCGGTGAAGCAGCACGCGCCGCAATCTTTGATTGTGGTGATGAGTGATATTCCAAATGATCTCGAGGCACTAGCGGCGTTTTCAATGTTGGCGAAGGCCTACTGTAATACGCATGCTGGATTAGAAGTTTTGCTGAATATTGCTAGTGTAGTTGAGCAAGGTGGTATTTGGATTGGTGAATCGATTATGCAGAAGTTGCTGGGTGGTAGTTCTGTCGAAGAGCCGCAATTGGATCGCGCTTTAGGCAAGTGGTCGAAATTGTTGACTGGTCGAGAGCTTGAGGTTGCGAAAGCCATCGCGATTGGCTTGAGCAATAAAGAAATCGCACTAAAAATGCATATTACCGAACGTACAGTGAAAGCGCACGTCGGTGCTGTACTTGACAAGCTGCAGTTAAAAAATCGGCTGCAATTAGCTTTGCTTGTTAAAGAAGGTTAAATCGCCTGTTTCTAGTACCTAGGTACAATTACCCGATAGAAGTTGATTTGTTAGAGTCTGGATATTCAATTTATCCGTCTGGAGACTCGCAATGGCAAATTCGGCAAACATTATTGGCAAAGTAGTTGCACTTCAAGGTCAAGCTTTCATTAAGTCTCCTGATGGTAAACAACATCAATTAAAAGTAGGTGATGTTGTTTATGAAAAAGACATCATCATCACCGCCCCTGGCGCGCAAGTCGAACTTGCTTTTGACTCTGGGTATAACTACCTGGTACGTCAAAATGAAACTGTGACGCTTGATGCGTCTGTGTTTGCCGCTGCCCAAGCTGAAGTTGCAAAATCCGCGTTACTTCCGGCTGATTCATCCGCACAAAATATTACCAATGCAATCGTTGGTGAAAATAGCCTCGATAAATTATTAGAAGAAACCGCAGCTGGCCTTGGTGGTGGCGATATTGGTGAGGGTAACGGTTTCGTTCGGGTAGAGCGTATTGCAGAAAATGTTACTCCGACTTCTGGTAATGTTGTTGTTACAAACGAATCTGCTGCTATTGAGCCACCACCAGCAAATGGTACTCAACAAGTCACCGATTCGACGGCCGTTACTTCCGTTACTGCTGGTGTGGTGAACGAAGGCGGTATGCAAGATTTCGTGGTGAGTTTGACGGGCAATAATTTGGCGCCTGCGGCTTTGAATTTGGCGTTGCTTTCAGGCTCAGCCACGGTTGGAACCGATACTGCGACACAAATGGTATCTGTTGATGGCGGTCAAACTTTTGTTCCTTTGAGTGGCAGCGTTTTGGTGCCAGCTGGCGTAACTACTGTAATTGTTCGTGTGTCAGCAGTGAATGACGGTGTAATTGAAGGGACGGAAAACTTCACGTTGTCTGCGAGTACATCTAGCAATACATCTAATGTTGTGGCACAAGGTTCTATTTTGGACGGTGCTGTTCCCGTTATAAGTATTAGTGGTCCAGTAAGTGTAAATGAAGCAAGTGGGACGGTTACTTTTATGGTGGTCTTGAGTGAAGCGAGTCCAGCTTCTGTTCTGGTTAATTTTAATACAAGTAATGGGTCTGCGCTGGCGGGAAGCGATTTTACCGCGACAACTGGAAGCGTCACATTTGCTCCAGGCGAAACTAGTAAAACGATCACGATAAATATCGCTGATGATGCAGTATTTGAAGGTGGTGAGAATTTCCAGGTGAATTTGTCAACACCGACCAATGCTACGATTGGTAGCGGTACTGCTGTTACCACTATTCAGGATGACGGCAATGGCCTTGGTGGTACAAATGATGATCGTCCAATAGTGGTAAATGTATCTAGTCCAAGTGTTGTTGAAGGCGGCAATTTAGTCTTCACAATCAGTTTAAGTGGTACGAGTACGACGGCGACGACAGTGACAGTAACGCCATCGTCAGGCAGTGCGATTTTAGGTACGGATACTGGCTTGCAAGAAGTATCGACAGATGGCGGAGCAACATGGAGTGTGTTGGGCTCGACGGTGACGGTACCAGCAGGTGCGAATGGATTCCAAGTAAGAGTGGCGACCATCAATGATGGTTTGCTCGAAGGTGCAGAAACTATCAACTTGTCGGCAGCGACAGCACAGAATACTGGTGCGGTAGTAGGCGTTGGTACGATTACGGATGGCACAGTGCCAACAGTCAGTATCAGTGGACCAGCAGATGTCAATGAAGCGGCAGGAACAATCACGTACACAATCAGCTTAAGTTCAGCGAGTGCAGCACCGGTGAGTGTGAATTACGGTACGGCAAATGGCACAGCGTTAGCGGGCAGTGATTATACGGCGACAGCAGGTAGCGTGACATTCGCGCCGGGTGAGACAAGTAAAACCATCACGGTATCGATCACCAATGATACGGTATTTGAAGGTAATGAGAACTATCAAGTGAACTTATCAGCACCAACCAATGCGACATTGGGAACGGGCACGGTAACGACAGTGATTCATGATGATGGCACAGGAACTGGCGGTAATAACGATGACCGCTTGACGGTCGTGAATGTCTCGAATCCGACGGTGGGAGAAGGCGGCAATTTAGTCTTCACAATCAGTTTAAGTGGTACGAGTACGACGGCGACGACAGTGACAGTAACGCCATCGTCAGGCAGTGCGATTTTAGGTACGGATACTGGCTTGCAAGAAGTATCGACAGATGGCGGAGCAACATGGAGTGTGTTGGGCTCGACGGTGACGGTACCAGCAGGTGCGAATGGATT
>NZ_JACOFU010000003.1:598922-599755 GCF_014284275.1 Affinundibacterium amnicola
GGCACAGGAACTGGCGGTAATAACGATGACCGCTTGACGGTCGTGAATGTCTCGAATCCGACGGTGGGAGAAGGCGGCAATTTAGTCTTCACAATCAGTTTAAGTGGTACGAGTACGACGGCGACGACGGTATCAATTAGTGCTCTCTCAGGTACTGCCACACTTGGCGCGGACACGGGACTTCAGCAAGTGTCGACTGATGGTGGTGTGACATGGAATACTCTGGGTTCTTCGGTAATAGTGCCTGCTGGTGCAAGTGGCTTTCAGGTGCGTATTGTAACGATTAGCGATGGATTGTTGGAGGGTTCCGAAACCATTAGCTTGTCTGCTGCAACCGCGCAAAATACAAGTTCGGTTATCGGTATTGGTACGATTACGGATGGCACAGTGCCGACAGTCAGTATCAGTGGGCCAGCAGCTGTCAATGAAGCGGCAGGAACAATCACGTACACAATCAGCTTAAGTTCAGCGAGTGCAGCACCGGTGAGTGTGAATTATGGTACGGCAAATGGCACAGCGTTAGCGGGCAGTGATTATACGGCGACAGCAGGTAGCGTGACATTTGCACCGGGAGAGACAAGTAAAATCATCACCGTATCAATTACGAATGACACTGTGTTTGAGGGAGATGAAAACTATCAAGTGAATTTATCGACACCAACGAATGCCATTTTGGATGTGGATAATATTGTTACAGTGATTGTTAATGATGATCAACCAACGATCACGACAGTCGAACCAGGTGCACCAGGTGTTGCAGGTGACACGGTCATCGAAGGTAATGATCTGGTCTACACAGTCAGCTTAAGCGCAGCGACAACGATTGCGTCGAC
>NZ_JACOFU010000030.1 GCF_014284275.1 Affinundibacterium amnicola
AACCAACGATCACGACAGTCGAACCAGGTGCACCAGGTGTTGCAGGTGACACGGTCATCGAAGGTAATGATCTGGTCTACACAGTCAGCTTAAGCGCAGCGACAACGATTGCGTCGACTTATGCCTATAACTTAGGTGGTGGTACAGCAACTGCGGGTAGTGATTACAACGCGACGCCAACGTTTAATAACGGTGTCACTTTGGTTGGTGGCAATCTGATTG
>NZ_JACOFU010000031.1 GCF_014284275.1 Affinundibacterium amnicola
AACCAACGATCACGACAGTCGAACCAGGTGCACCAGGTGTTGCTGGTGACAATGTGGTTGAAGGTACGAGCTTGGTCTACACGGTATCCTTGTCAGCAGCGACAACGATTGCGTCGACTTATGCCTATAACTTAGGTGGTGGTACAGCAACTGCGGGTAGTGATTACAACGCGACGCCAACGTTTAATAACGGTGTCACTTTGGTTGGTGGCAATCTGATTG
>NZ_JACOFU010000032.1 GCF_014284275.1 Affinundibacterium amnicola
GGTGTCACTTTGGTTGGTGGCAATCTGATTGTTCCAGCCGGTGTCAGCAGTTTCACAGTCACAGTCGCCACAATTAACGATGCAGTCGTCGACAGTGCTTCCCCAGAATCTTTACCATTAGTGATTGGTGGCGTGACAGGTAATGGCGGCATCATCGATGATGATCAACCAACGATCACGACAGTCGAACCAGGTGCACCAGGTGTTGCTGGTGACAATG
>NZ_JACOFU010000004.1 GCF_014284275.1 Affinundibacterium amnicola
TGGCAAAACGCACGATGGACAGCGTTGCATCTCTTGCTGGGGCGGCCAGCCGCAGCGGCGAGATGCGCCTTGCCATCCTGCGTTTTGCCAAGAACGCATTGCCCAAATATTAGGTCAACACGCCCTAATAGACAATGCCGTAAAATCCTAACATTTCAGTCTCTGCCGCTAAGATGAACTACATCTATTTTCGCTATCTATTGTTTTTATTCATATATATTCCCTTTTTGAATACTTCACATGCAGAGCAGCCACAAAGTATCTCGATTAACTCACCCGCCGCCTCCCCTACTCCCATTCGATTTCTACTGACATTTGATGATGGCCCTAGTGCCTCCGAGTATGACAATCCTAGCGAAAAAATATTGAATGTTCTGAAGACGAATCCTTTTCAGAACGACATCAAAGCCATTTTTTTTACTCAAACTCAGGCCAAAGGCGCTGGCGGTTCTGAGCATGGTCGTAAGCTATTAAAACGAATGCATGACACGGGTCATGAGCTGGCCTTTCATACAGCGACACCAGGACATGCCAATCATCGCTTTTTATCTGAACAAGAATTGCGGTGTTCATTGAAACAAGGTATTGCTGACTTGACGGATGTGCGAAGTAGTTCACCACAGTTAGTACGGCCACCATTTTGGAGTTATGACGAAAAGACTTTAGCGATCTACCATGAAAATAATCTGCAGATGTTATTGACGGATTTGAGTGCCAATGACGGTGTGATTTATGTCTTTAATTTTAGTTTTACCAAGCGCAAGAATATGCGCAAAATGTTGTTGGCCTTGCGCCCACGCTGGCAGGCGGGAGAATTACCGAACCTTGATGGTGCAACGCCTATCGTCGTGACTTTCCATGATATTAATCGTTACACCGCGAGTCACATGGAAGAGTATCTAGAGATTTTGCTAGATGTGGCAAAAGAATTAGAGATGCCGACGACAACACTTCCTTTTTACGACAAGCATGATGAGATGCTGCGCGCTGCCCTGTTGAAAACGACTAAAGATAGTAGTGTTAAACCAGCGTTGCCGGGAATTTGGAATTGGCTATGGAGCTGGCTTTGAAGCTGATTCTGAAGTTAGATTGGTCACTAAATGACCTCTAGTATTTCTGGCGTTTGAGTAAAAGCTTTGTCGCTACAAACAGCAATGGCAAGTTCTGGATGAGGTAGATGGCGTAAATCCTGGCAAGCTAGATGTAATTTCAACTGCGCCTCTTGAGCCGCCCAACAACGATAAAAATACTCACTCTGTTCTGCTGTGCTTAAAGCATGTAACGTCGCATTTTGTTGTGCATCGAAACTATGTGCGGCTAGCGCCAACACATCACGTTGTCTATCAATGACTTCAATATCTAAACCGATTTTTGCGTCGGTTCTGATACCGCAAGCGATCCATTCCCAGCTATGTGAAATACTAAATCCAGGTTTTTCGGTATTCAGTAAATTTAAATAGGGTGCATTGTTTGCTTGTTCGATTAACGGCACTGCTGCTGCTGATATGCCCAAATGCAAAGCGAGATGTTGGCGGAGTAAGTAACGACCAACGAGAAATTGTCTGGCGCGTTCCGCTCTCTGAAAACGAAGGTAACGCGCCATCTCGTCGTGAGAAAGATCGCATTTCAGACTATCTAAGCGCGAGTCTGGAAAGTCTTTGAGATGAGCAAGGTAAATGTACATAGTGAGATTTCACCTTGCTCAACGATACGATTAATTTTTGATCTTAACGAAGTCGCCTTTAAGTGCGACACCTGCCATGATTGCGCCCGCATGGCATTCAAATTCTGTTTCGCTGGAGAATTCCACGTTGTTGTAATTGCTGACGATATTGATGACCGCATTGGCGCCTAGCTCTTTGGCACGTGCTTGTAGTTGCAACATAGCGGATAAGAATACCCAGTTACAGGCTTTTTCATCCGATTTGCCGAAGGCATTGGTTTTTTTACTGGTTTTGTCGGACACAAATCGTTGCTCAATTGCTGGCGTTGCTTGTTTGCCGAAATAGAATTTGACTGAATCGCCCAGACGCGCAGTGGCATCATTCGCTGCCATACCTCCTACTATTGGTAACATCACTTTTCTATCATTTGCATGTGCGTCATTGCTTGCAAGATTGAGTGTAGTGACGAGTGCTATGCTACAGACAGCGAAGATGAAGGGTTTCATTTTTTATTTCCTTATAGTGATTTACAAGTGAAGATTTAAGATCAAAAATTTGGCATTAAAGTGCTTTTAGTTTCTCACATCCATTTTTTAAAAATGAGTGATGTATTAATGCCGCCAAACGCAAAATTGTTTGACATCACATAATCGCAATGAATTTCTCTCGCTTCATTGCTGATGTAATCAAGTACCGCGCATTGTGGGTCTAATTGCGTCAGATTGATAGTCGGCGCAAACCAGCTTTCACGCATCATTTGTATGCTGATCCAGGCTTCTAAAGCACCGCAGGCACCTAAGGTATGTCCCATATAACTTTTTAAAGAGCTAATCGGTATGCGTGCGCCAAATACTTGCGCGGTGGCATGCGATTCGGCGATGTCGCCGTGTTGCGTACCAGTGCCGTGAGCATTTACGTAGCCAATATCATCGGGCTGCAAATTGGCATCTTCTAAAGCTAATTGCATCGCGATCTTCATAGTTTCTGCATTCGGTTGAGTGACATGACAACCATCGCTATTCGTACCGAAACCAACCAACTCTGCGAAGATGGTAGCGCCGCGTGCTCGTGCATGTTCGAGCTCTTCCAATATCAGACAACCAGCGCCTTCACCTATCACCAAACCATCGCGCTTGGCATCGAATGGACTAGGCGTGGTGTCTGGTGCTGTGTTCTTAACACTGGTCGCGAATAAGGTGTCGAATACCGCAGCTTCGGTGGCGCAAAGTTCTTCTGCGCCGCCAGCGACCATCGCGATTTGTTTACCGCTACGTATCGCTTCATAAGCGTAACCTATTCCTTGACTGCCAGAGGTGCAGGCCGACGAAGTCGTAATGACGCGACCGGTAATGCCGAAGAAAACACCAACATTGACGGGTGCGGTGTGGGCCATCATCTTGATATAGGTGGTGGCGTTAATGCCCTTGGTGGTGCGCTCTTCCATCATGCGTCCAAAATCGCCGATGGCGCTGGGTGTGCCGGCCGATGATCCAAAAGACACGCCCATCTTGCCACTGGTCAGTAGCGGATGTTCCAGCAAACCGGCCTGTTCCAGCGCTAGTTCACTGGCACGGGTTGCCATTAATGCGACCCGACCCATGCTGCGTATGGCCTTTCGGTGGTAACGCTCATTCAATTCGAATGGTGCGGCGGGTACGCCTAATTGCGTATTCAGGCCTTCATAGTCGGCCCAATTGTCCATGCGCACGACAGCATTTTTGTAGCTACCTAAATGCTGGCGTATGCTGGTCCAATCATTACCGAGTGGGCTAATACCTGCCATGCCTGTGACCACGACTCTATGATTCATGCCATACCTCCATTCACGGAAATAACTTGTCGTGTGACATAGGCGGCGTCTTCATGCATCAGAAAACTGACGACCGCGGCGACTTCTTCCGGTTTGCCGACCCGGCGCGCGGGTATCAGTTTCATGGCTTCTTCTAAAGGCACTTCACTGATCATATCGGTTTCGATTAATCCTGGTGCAACGCAATTTACGGTGATGGCGCGTTTTGCCAGTTCGATTGCCAAAGCTTTGGTGGCACCGATAATCCCAGCTTTGGCGGCGCTGTAATTCACCTGTCCACGATTGCCGATCAAACCAGATACCGAGGCCATGGTAACGATGCGCCCTGGTTTGCGGCGCTGTACCAGTGGCATCACCAAGGGATTGAGTACATTGTAAAAACCGTCCAGATTGGTTTGCATGACGAGATCCCAATCTTCACCTGACATCGCCGGAAAAGCATTGTCGCGCGCGACGCCCGCATTGCACACTACACCATAGTAGCAACCGTGTTCTTCTATATCCTGATTCAGGATCGTTGCAGTTTGTTCGCGTTGACTAATATCAAATTGCAATACGCGCACCTTCCTGCCTAGTTTGATGATGTCTTGTGCGACGGCGTCTGCCTGCTGACGTTCGCTACGACAATGCAGGACGAGGTCGTAACCATCACGTGCTAAGCGCAAGGCAATCGCTTTGCCTATGCCACGTGAGGAACCTGTTACGAGTATGCTTAGATTTTTATTCATAAAAATGTCGTACTTATTTTTTGGAAGCCACTTATTTGGGCAAATTATTTGTAGAGCTATTTTTTACTGACCTGAGGTATTGCTCAAAATCATATCGGTTTTCCTTGCAGAAAATCCGCAACATTGTTGGGCTGAAACACAGTAATGGTGGCCGTCGCTAAGGCTGTTTCAGGATGCTTTGTATCGTGTATTGTGCATTCAAATGCACCCAAACCATTATCACCCTGTAAAGCGCGATGAATATGAACGTGCAAAATAGCGCCCAGTGTAAACTGTGCCGCCCGGCTTTCAAAGCGTCGTGTCCCAAGCAAGAAGCCCACTTTGACAGCTTCACCTCTGGTATGCGCCAGATAGCCAGCATGGGCAGCGATTGCTTGTGCCATGTACTCAATGCCAACCCAAGCACCGACACCGTTACCATCATAAAACAGGCTGGTTGCATGGATAGTGACTTCGGCACACAGATTTTCTTCGTCCGCCATGACGACGCTATCTAATAAGACCATAGGATCTTGATGCGGAACCAGTTTATGAATAGGCGGATAGCTGCGTGCTTCTTCCTTCACTTTATTCATGGTCTACCCTCCCTAATATCAGGCTGGCATTTGAACCGCCAAAAGCAAAGGAATTACTGAGCGCATAACGTAGCGGTCTGCCAAGCTTGCTCTGGCTTTGACTTAAATTGAGCGTCGGTAATTCGGGATCAGGTACGCCATCCCATAAATGCGCGGGCACCTGACCTTCAGGATTGTCGTCTTGCATGCTAATCCAGCATAAAGCAGCTTCGATTGCCGCCGCCGCACCCAGCGTATGCCCCGTGAAGCCTTTGGTGGAACTGACCAAAACTTGTTCACCAAATAACGCATGAATTACGCGGGACTCCATCGCATCATTTTGCAGTGTAGCAGTGCCGTGCATATTGATGTAGTCGATATCTGCGACAGAGATTTCTGCACGATTCAGCGCTTGTTGTATCGCCAAAATAGCGCCAGCACCTGTCGGATCAGGGGCTGACATATGATGGCCGTCCGAAGATTCTCCCCAGCCTAGTAAAGCAACAGTAGAAGGTTCTTTGGACATTAAGAACAAAGCCGCACCTTCACCAATATTGATGCCATCGCGATGCAGGCTCATAGGTCGACATTGTTGCTTGCTGACGGATTCCAATGCCGAAAAACCGGCGACCGTAAACGCGCACAGGCTATCTACGCCGCCAGTAATCACGGCATCGCATACACCCATCTTAATTAATCGGGCGGCGCTCGCCATCGCTTTGGCACTGGAAGAACAAGCGCTGGAATGCACATAAGCAGGTCCACTCACTTGCAATTCGGTGGCAAGAAAATCAGCAACTGAGCCCATCTCTTGTTGCGCGTAGTGAAAATCTGGTGGCAATACACCATGTTCAGCGTGATAGCGTAAGGCTTGTTCAGTGCCGCTAATACCTGAGGTACTTGTACCCAGCACGATACCTATGCGATCTGCGCCGTATTTTTGTCTCGCGGCTTCTATCTCAGGGCGAATTTGCTGTAATGCAGCTAGCGCCAGTTGATTATTCCGACTGCCGAATTTTAATTGTAAGTGAGGCGGCAGATGACTAATCTCAGGTAACTTGGATGTCACCACGCCCAACGGCAAGCTGTTGCCGCTGGACCAGGCATCGGTCATGCGAATACCGGTACACGCGTGCTTGAGTAAGTTCTGCTTAACCTCGTCTAGCTGGTCGCCCAGCGCGCAGATAATGCCGCATGCATTGAGAAAAAATGTCATAGGATTTTTATTCTTTGGCTGTCTGTATGGTCAGGCGATATTTGTAATGCAGATTATCCAAAGTCACGGTGCCTGCCCAGCGTGCTTCTTCGCTGTAATGAATCTTGGCGATGACGGTATCGTTCTCATACAGCACACGATCACGGCCAATTTCGGTGATGCGCCATGATGGGGGTAAATGTTGTGCGATAACTTCCACTGGCCACAGGGTTAACTGAATATCCTCCAGCACATCTTCGGCACGCACTTGTTGCGGCAACATGAAGTGACGCCAGGTTTTGATTTCTTTGCCATCAAAATGCACAGTCAAAACGCGTTGTCCAAATGCCAGACCCACTAATTCCAAGCGCTCTTTATCAATTTCTAATGCAGCATCAAGATCATCCGTTTTATTTTCACGTTCTACTTTTAAGTGCTGCTGAATACTGATATTCGCGCCCAGTGTTGCTGGTGTTAGTTTCAGATTAAGACGTTTTGCCGCAGGCGGTGGCGCTTCGCTGCATGCACTCAGCAGGACTACCATGCTGAGGCTGATTGCGAGATGTTTGAAATGCTTGAAGGCCATAGTTGTCCATGTCAGATTAGCTTGCATCGGTTTCTCCATGAGCGGTAGAGGTTTGCGCCGTATTTTTATTGTGAATGAAAAAAGGCACAATAAACCAGACCAAAGCCGTGCCAATTAACATCGTTAATCCAAAGGCACGCAAAGCGGGCGTATTGCTCAAAGCAAGCAAGCCAAATGAAAGTATGGTGCTGGCGGCGGATAAGCCAGTTGCCAACCACGCTAAGTTTCTGGATTGTGTTGCTGCCTCTTCAGTGGTTTGGCGGTTTTGTTCTTGCATAAAAATGCCGTAATCTACCCCTATACCTAGCAGCAACATTAGGGCCAGTATATGAAATAACTGTAAGGCCTGAGCACTGATACCCAGTAGCGCTAGTGTAAAAATACTTGCCAGCGCGGCTGGTGCCAGCGTGCGCCAGGTGTCCTTGCGATAACGGTGAAACATCAGGCCGAAAACGAGCAAATAAGCGCCGATTAATACCCAGCCCATATTCTGACGATAGCGTCCAAGCACAGAAGAAATTTCGGCAATCTTATCAACCCATTGCACACCTTCTACGCCCGTAGCAAGTTGACTTAACTTGCTAATTTCGCCGTACTTCAAACCCTTGATCGCGACGATGCTGGCGTAATGATTGTCTATCTTGCCCAGCCATAAATGACGCGTGGCCTGACTCGCCGTGCTTAGGAAAAAGTTCTCTACGGTCAGTGTCTGGTTTGACTCTAATAAATGTTGCCGTATGTTTGCCTGCCACGCTGCATCTTCTTCGATTTTTTCAGCAATGATTTTGAGTGGGCCGTCTTTGCTTAAAAGCTTGTCTTCTATTAGTGCGCGATTATCGGTTTGGGTTTTCATTGAAGGCACCCAATTGGAAATCGCCTGATAACCACTTAATACTTTTTGTGTGATCAGCGGATCTAAAGCACGTTTTAAATTCTCTTCACGTTGCAAAACAACTTCTGCCGATTCGCCGCGTACCAGAAAATATTGTACCGGTGTTGGCGCATCTAACAATTTACCAAACTTCATTTGATCGCTGACCAGATGTTTGGGTGGCGTTTGCAGAGAACGGATATCGTCATTGGTACTAAGACGTGATAAACCATAAACACTGACGACACAAATCAATAGCGCGACGATCCAGAGACTACGTGACTTCTGCGGCAGCATGAAAAATTGCAAGAGATGATTGTAGCGCTCAACCAGTTTGCCACTTTTCAGTGAGTTCGCATGGACCAATTGTGGAAACCAGCAAACCACGGTGAACCAGGCAAAGATCAGACCCACCGCAGAAAATACTGCCATGTGGCGTAAGCCTGGAAATGGCGTTAACGCTAATCCAAGATAACCAATAATCGCACACAATAACGTCAGCAAGAGACCAGGAATTAACTGTCTGAGCAAAGTTCGGGAATCGACTTGGGCGGTTCCCAGACGATGGCAAAGAAAATAAATACCATAGTCCTGTGCGATGCCAATCAGACTGGCGCCAAATACTAGCGTCAGTAAATGAATGCGATCAAATAGTAAAACGCATACCGATAAAGCACCTAAGAAACCAACGCCGATTGACAGCAATATCAGGCCGATAGGTTTCAAGGAATGAAAGCTGATCCACATCAATACGATGATACCAATCAGCGAACCTAAGCCTATCGTTGACACTTCTTGATTGGCTTGCTGTCCTGCGGCAGCAGCATGCAGCACGACGCCGGTGCTGATGATCTCGATTTTGTTGTTGGGATTTTGTGATGCGCTGGCACGTGCTGCCGTCGCTGCCTGTTCTAGTAGTGGAATAACTTTTTCTTGCGCGGTTAACGAAAATGCGGGCGGCACTAGAGTAATAGGTAGCAGGATGTATTGCTGTTTGGCGTCTGCCACGAACAGATGACCATCACGTGGACGCACTGGCGTTTCTTGTGCTCGCTCTTGTACCCAGGTGTCGAAAGTGCCAAAAGGATCGTCTTGAAATGCACCGAGTTTAGGACCAGAGAACGCACTATAAAGTTTGCTTAATGCGGTATTTGCCCATGCCTCGGATGTGCCGGTTTTAAGCTGATTTTGTTGTTGTACGGTGAGTAAGCCTAGGCGATTTTTTTGGAATGGTGCCAGCCAATCGCTTTGGGTTTTTTCACTTAAGCTGGTGATGTCAAATAAGTCTTTGTGCGTGGCGAGCACTTGGGTGTAGGCATTCGCAGCTTTTTTTGTATCTTCCCAGTCTTCTGCACCAATCAAAACGATGACACGCTGTTGCGCAGCATCGACCATGTGGGTAAACGATTGCTGCAATACCGGATCGCGTTCTTGCACGGGTAACAGCGCCAGAATATCGGTATCTGGTGTGATGCGTTTACCCAGCCACAGATAGCTATTGTGAGCCACCAATAAAGCAACGACCAATGCCCAGATGGCGAACCAGCCCCAGCCCTTGGTTTTCATCGAAAAAAGTAAATTCAGGCGTTTCAAAATAAAGCAGCCTCTTCCGCGGTGATGGCAGTTTCACCAGTTTTGATCTCAGAAAAAACGATGCTGGTGCGATCACCGCTAGCTTCGTTCATTTGTATATTTTTGACGTAGATGCCACCGTCCAGTGCGATCACGCCTATGGCCTTAGCTAAAGCAGCTTCGCGGGCCTTGAGATTGACTTTCCAACTAGTTACGTCAACGCTACCTTCAACTTCAAACAAAGATTCGAGCTGGCTTAAATCGCCAGACAAGAGGGAAAACAAGACACTGTTAATCATACGCACGACGGGCTCTTGCTTAGCATCTAAACGCATCGCCATGCGTTCACCTTGAAAATGGACGATCTCGTCGCGCGTCAGGCGTAAGGTATTTGGAAACGGTTGCAAGGTGCGCCACAGCACGCCTTTGCTCGCCAGTACGCAGAAGCGTCCATTCGATAGTAGCGGTTTTTTCATACCCACCAAATGCTTGGTTTGGTCGAAACGACCACAAAGAACTTTTGGTTTTGCCAGCATGTTTTGAATGGCAGGCACCGGGTTTGCAGCTAAGGCTTGATCGCTGAAAAAGCCAGACAGCAGTATCAAATTCAGGCAGAAGATTTTAATTTCTATTTTAATTTTTAGCATGCTGGTATTCCTAATTTTTCAAACAAAATCGGAGGCGAGACAAAACACATTTCGCCTTTATGTATGTCTACCGCGACTTGTGTGGTGCTGGCGCGTGTCAGTCTTTGTCCGTTGCTGGCATCGCTGATCAGATAATTAATCACTAAGCGGTTTTCCCATTCCACAATCTCGGCACGCAATGTCAGCTTTTGTCCAAAACTGGCAGAAGCGATGTAACGCAATTGCATGTCGATGACAGGCCAGGCATAACCCGATGCTCTCATCTGTTCATAGTTGTAATTGATCTTATCGAGCAGCGCGCATCGCACAATTTCCAGATACTTCACGTAATTACCATGCCAGACAATTTGCATAGGATCGAGATCAAAGAACTGCACTTGCAGTTCTGTTTCTGCGAACCATTTGCTGATCTGCTTATTTTTACGGATGATTTTAGACATAAGGTTTGAAAACCAGTTTACACATACAGTTGCCAGTTTTGCGACCGCATACTTTCCAGTAATTCGCGCAACTCTGGGTCTAAACGACGATCCTCTTGTATCGGTGCAATTTGTGTTTCCAGCGCTTGCATCATCTGAGTGACCGATGGCGATAGTGTTAGTTCAGGATTGCTTTGCTGGCGCAACCAAACACCCTGTCGCACTGTAATGAGTAAAGCGGCTGCAACCTGTTCTGTCAATTCAAGCACGCGCAGGCAATCACGGGCGGCAATTGTGCCCATGCTGACTTTGTCTTGATTATGGCATTCAGTTGAACGCGAAAAGACCGAAGCTGGCATGGTGAGTTTTAGTGCTTCGGCAGTCCAGGCCGATGCGCTGATTTGTAAGGCTTTCAAACCGTGATTAATCGCTGCACGTGGACCTTGCATGCCAGATAAATTGGCGGGTAAACCATGGTTGTAACGGCTATCGACCATCAATGCCATTTGACGATCCAACAAATCTGCCAGATTGGCCACCGCATTTTTCATACCGTCCATGGCGAAAGCAATATGGCCGCCGTAGAAATGTCCGCCATGTAAAACGCGTTCATTATCGGCATCGATAATCGGATTGTCGTTAGCGCTGTTTAATTCATTTTCAATCGCCTGACGGAAGAACGGCAGGGCATCAGCCAGTACACCGATCACGTGCGGCGCGCAACGTATCGAGTAACGATCTTGCAGGCGTTTGCCATTGCGTTCTGCTTCGCCCGCAGGTAAATCTTGACGCAGCCAAGCCGCGATGTTTTGCATACCAGCGTGCGGTTTCACTGAAAACAGGGTTTCATCGAAATGGTGAGCGTTACCGTCTAAAGTAATCGAGGCCATCGCTGTAATGCGGGTAGTCAATTGGGTCAAATACGCAGCTCTATCGTAGGCCAGACAGGCCAGCGCAGTCATGACTGCTGTGCCATTCATAATGGCCAGACCTTCTTTAGGGCGCAGGCGTAAAGGCTGCATGCCAGCTTCTTGCAATGCTTGTGCCGCCGTAATTTGTACGCCATTGCGCATGACTTCACGTTCGCCGCAAAGGACAGCTGCTAAGTAAGACAGCGGTGTTAAATCGCCGCTGGCGCCGACCGAGCCTTCGGAGGGAATTAGCGGCAATAAATCGGCATCGAGCAGGCCGGCGATTTGCTCTAATAACTCTATGCTGACACCAGAAAAACCCTTGGACAAGGAAGCCAGACGTGTCGCCAGTACCGCGCGGGTTTGCTCTGCATCCAGATATTGACCGAGGCCGCAGCCATGATAGGTGTACAAATGATGAGGCAATTCAGCGACTAAATCGGCGGGAACATTGACGGTGCAAGAATCGCCGTAACCCGTTGTCACGCCATAAATCGTGCCCTCTTCGCGTAGCAAGCGATCTAAAAAATCAGCACCACGGGTAATCGCCGCACGAAACTCGGGCGCGGTCGATAGTTTTGCCTGCGCCTTGGTTTGCGCCAGCGCGACGATATCTTCTATCGTTAAACGGGAGCGATCAAATTGAACCACAGGTTGGGAGGAATTGAGGTCAGCGGGATGCATCAGAAATATCCAATTGGGAAGCGGCACTGCTGGTACTGTCACCAGCCAGATGCCAAAAATCATAAAAATTAAACCATTGTAGCGGTGCACGTTCGCAAAAAGCGCCTAAGCGTTCAGCGTACTTGCTCGCCAATGTTTGAAATGTCTGTTCTCGTTCTGAGCGTTTGGGGTTGACCGATTCGCAGAGTAATTCGAAGTGCACTTGTGGCACACCATTAACGGGTAAGGAGAACAAAAGATAGACAGGGCAGCGTAATAAACTAGCCAAGACATACGGACCTATGGGGAACGCGGCTGGTTTCCCTAAAAAACTGGCGATAGTCACGCGTGGGTTGGGCGATACCGGTACACGATCGCCTGCGATCACCACAAAACCACCTTGCGCGACTCTTTCCGCTAACAGTATCGCGGTAGCGGGTGTCATGTCGGTCACTTGCAATAAATCGAGCTGACTGTCTGGATTAAGTTTTGCCATCATGCGATTGAAACTTTGTGCATGTTTGGTATGCACTAAGATAGTCAGTCTGACTTCGGGAAAGCGACGCGATAAGACACGACACATATCAATATTGCCCAGGTGTGAACAGATTAATATCGCACCCTTTTTTTCCACGACTTGTTGGTGCAAAGATTCTTGTCCGTAATATTCGACCTGATCAACCTTGAACAAACCGCCCCATAACAGCATCTTGTCGAGTATGGTTTCGGCAAAGGCCGCGAAGTGATGGATCACACCGAGTAAGCTGGTTGAAACTTGCAAAGACGTATGCGTGTTAAGTTGTTGCAAGTAGGTTTGCGATGCGTTTCGCGCTTTTTTTTGCGTCAGTACATACCAGCACAACACCGGATACAAAACGATGCGGAAAGGCCAGCGCCCGAGCAGACGGTAGATCCAAAAGAGCAAACGCATGCCAGCCACAAAACTGACTTCATTCAAACTGGCCCAATGCATTTTCTTTGATTCTTGCATGATGCTAGTCTCGTTTTTTCTGTTTGGTGCGCTTTATTGTACGCATCAATAAATGTGGCAGACGCAACAGCATGCCAAAAAATAGGCGGGTATGCATGGCGGTGATCAAAGCGTTATCGCGCCATACGCGGAAATGTGAGACACCATCGGCTGGGTAGCCAACCCGTGTACCTTCATTCACCACTTCAAGTCCATCCCAATACAGACGTACCAAAATATCCGTATCAAAATTCATACGCGAACCAATTTTGTGTCGCGACATTAACGTGATCACGGGGGCAACAGGGTAGACTCGAAAGCCACACATAGAATCGCGGATGGCGAAGGAGAGTGTATTAATCCAAACCCAAACATGAGTTAGGTAACGTGCATACAAGCGCAGCTTGGGAACCGATTCATCGTAAATCGGATAGCCAGCGATGACTGCGGCTGGATATGTCTCTGCTTGTTTTAAGAATCTTGCGATATCGGCGACACAATGCTGACCATCGGCATCAACTTGCAGTAAATGGCTATAGCCATTTTTTGCCGCGTACTCAAATCCAGTTAAGACCGCCGCACCTTTGCCCTGATTTTGTACATGCCTTAACAATACGACTTGCGCTGAATATGTTTGCTGTAGCTGATCAAGTACCGTTGCACATGCATGGCTACTGCCATCATCCACCAAGATACAAGGTGTGTCAAAACGCAGCACCGCTTCAACCACCGCCGCAATGGCATGCTCATGGTTATAAACGGGAATCACCACGCAGGGCTTAAAGCTAGGATTCGAATTAGAGTTCAACGCAGACATAGAGATCAATAAAAATTTAAGCTACTTTTGCAAAACGCAATAAGGAATGGCAATAGCCAATACCATCGCGCGCTGTGAGCAATTTTAATCCCGCCGCTTCTGCCAAACGGATGTAATCAGTGCTCTCGTAAATTTTGCTATTACCACTCGCCATCGCCGTGAAATAAGGCGAGGTATTGATTAAGCAATAGGAGGCGATGTCGTATTGTTGCCTATCCCAAAAAGTATCCATAATCAGCAATTGTCCATTCGGCACTAATGCCTTTGCTGCTCGTTCTAAGATGCTGAAAATAGCGGATTCGGAGAAGCAACTGAGAAATTGGCTCATCCAGATCAGATCCATGTTCTCGGGCAAGGTCGCTGTGGTATCGAGTAAATTAGTCGGATGAAAATGCGCACGCTCATGCAAACCTTGTGCATTCAAATTTTCTTCCGCAACTTTGAGCTGCACTGGTAGGTCAACCAAATGCAATTCAGTTTCTTGGTTATAACTTAATGCCGCATAACTAAATTTACCGGTATTCGCGCCAATATCCATTACACGTCGTGGCGCAGTCGCAAATACGTCAGGCATGATGCTCGGGAAGGAGGTATCGGAATAAAAATGATCAAAATCGAACCAACTGGTTTTTGCCGGTTCTGGCAGCGTCGATAAACCTTCATAAATTGTCGCCCATGGACCCAAATTCGCCAGACCCAGTGGCTTTTCTTCGTCTAGCGATTGCTCAAGCTGGAACAGGCCTTGGTAGCAGACATCATGCGTGAAGTTGATATTGATTTGCGTGATGGAATCCGTCAGTACGCAATAGCCTGTTTTATCCAATACATAATGGCCCTCACGTAAATAGACGATGCCAGCAGACAAGCAAGTTTCCAGCACCAGTTTTAAAGCATAGCGACTCCATTTCTCTGTCGCCACTAAATTTTCTAGTGAGATACCTTCGCTACCTGCATCAGCCAAAGCTTGCAACATACCTCGTTTCCATGCATAACGTACGCACTGGAACACGACTGGGCCGAAAGCAATTTTTTGTGCTTCAAAACGTGCGGCAAAAGCACTTTGTTTTTCAGGCGAGAATTTTTTATTTAACATGGAGTTTGAGCTTGTTCAAATAAAACACGACCCCCGGCATGTTGCCCGGCGTCTGAGAAATAACGGAACTGTAAGGCTTGTTTTTGTGCTTGATGAATCAGTTCCATATACACGGGTGTTTCTGCACAGATGACTTGTTGAAATTTGAGCGCTTGAATACCGCAGAAATTTTCTGGTAACGCAAAATACTGTCTGCCGAAATGAATTGCCCAATCAACTTGCACTACACCGGGAAGTACAGGTGCAATAGGAAAATGTCCTTCAAAATACAGCAAGTCTTGAGGGACAATAATTTCGAGAAGTGCGCGCTCAGGCTCTTGTTCTAATAGGCGCCAGTTCGGCTTTATCGGTTGTTTCTTTAATGTATTTGAATCGCCTTGGACTTCAAGTTTGTCTTGGCTTTGTTCTATATTTTCTAATTTGTCTAATAAAGCCAGCAACTGCGCCTGTGTTGTCTTACCTTGTGAATTGACAGGTAAAGCATCCAGATAGCGCCACCGACGTGGTAAGGCGATGGCTTCGACATGCTTGCTGAGTATGCCGCGCAATTGTTGATTCAATGCGAATTTCCCTTGCTCTTGCAAAATCGCTTGCCCTTGTTCCGTTAACACGATGAAGGCGTAGATGTTTTGTCTCTGACTATTCTGTTCAACGAGCAGTTCAGTATTAAGCAACAAGCGAGCTTCATTTACGAGCCCGCTAGACAGCAAAGCCTTTTCCATCAAATCGAGCGAGATACGTTTTTCTTCTATTTTGACTATGCGATCTTGACGTCCGAGTAATTGAAAATGCTGTTGGTTTATCGCATTGACCTGATCGGCAAGGCGGAACCATGTGGTATCAGGCAGATGTGGTGATCGGATTTCTAGCAAATTATTATCGGCAGCAATACGCCACGCCAGTTGCGGGAAAACCTGCCAAGCTTCTTGGTGCGTTTGAACACGCTGACGCCAGGCGATGCCACCTGTTTCTGAGCTGCCATAGACTTCAATTGGCGTTTGTCCCCAGAGCGATTGGATCGCCTCGACGCTGCTTATACTTAAAGGACCACCAGAAGAAAAGACCGCGCGCAATTGCGTTTTTATTTTGGCCCAATCCAGGTGTGCAGGCAAACGTTTCAAATGCGCGGGACTGGCTATTAATGCGCAAGTACCTGTTGCCAAATGCTGCTGTAATTGCTCAGGAAAATTGAGCGCATCCGCATAGATTGCACGGCCTGTGGCAAAAGGCCACAGCACTTTAAATAATAGGCCATAAATATGTTGATGCGACACCGTGGCGTAGATGGTCGCTGAGCCTAGTTTTTCGCCAAAGAGTGACTCTAGCGTAGCAATTTCGGTGGACAGTTGCGACCATTTTTTGGGAATGGCTTGTGCTTCACCAGTACTGCCTGAGGTGTACACGATCAAAGCAGGAAACTCATCTGCTAATACTGGCAGAAAATCAGTACGCGCCATACTGGCTGCGAAAGCAGAATTGACGATTGCAGGCAATTGAGTTTGAAGTTGCGTCTGAAGTTGCGTCTGAAATTGTGTTCGCAGTTGCGTCCTGTATTGATCAGGAAATTCACCGATAAAGACATCGACTTCTTTGACCAGATTGCGGCAATTATTTTCTAAAGTATCTGCTGGCAGAACAACCGTTTTGTGCGCATGCCATGCGGCAAATAATGCTGCCGCGAATTCTATGCTGTCGTTGAGATAGAGTGCGATTTTGTGCTGCGGTATTTGACTGATGTTTGCATGCCAGGTCGCTACTTTTTGGGTGAACATCTCGCGCGTAATCGCGGTCTGAGCTTGCCATCCTATGATGCTGACAGATTTCGCAGCAACAGACTTAGTAGATAAATTTTGGTGAAGATTAAACATGATGACGGCGCTTAAATCGAATTCGAACCAGATATTCGATCACAAATAAACTTCCCATCAAAAGATAGGAAACCACGCCGGTGTACAGCGTCCAGATTTCTTGCGATGCCCAGATCGCGGTGATCAGTGCCATGCTGCCATTAAACACAAAGAAAGCACACCATACTTTCGTCACATTGCGGGTATAGCGAACCGCCACGTCCGGCAAGTCAGGCTCGGTAATCCGTGCAAAGCGTTCCACCATAGATTGTGGTGTCGAGAGACTGTAAGCAAACGCGATGAGAAAAGCCAGATTGACTAAGACCGGATAGAGTTTCAGGGGCAATAAAGCGTTGGTCCAAACGGCAGCCAATACCATCATTAATCCGCACAACGCCGACCAGCGCGCCAGCTTACTGATTTTCAATGCAGGTAAACGTGTTGCAACTAAAACGAGTAATAACACAGCCAACCAGCGCGGTTCTACCTGCCCTTTGCCAAACCAGATTGCCAAGGGATAGATTAGGGTAAGAATGACCGTGAGCGCGGTCAACAAGCGGTGGTCAATGGACATTACTAGACATTACTCCGGTTTTAAATTCGAGAGTGCGTCGATCACATCACCGATAGTACGAATTTGCTTGAATACTTCTGGCTGCAAACGCAAGCCCGTCATTTGTTTTAATCTGACCGCCAGATCAACCGCATCAATGCTGTCGATATCCAAATCAGCATATAAATTGGACTCCAGCGTGAGGTTGGACTTGTCCAGTTCAAACATGTCTGCTAACAGATCAACGACCCATACAAACAATTCATCTTTACTCATTTCACTAACAACAACCATGGCCGTATTTCCTTACTTCTTTCTTTGGGTTTCAATTAATTTTGCCAGCGCATTCACCGAAGCGAAATGTTGGCGCGTGTCTTCTGCGTCGGCAGAGAGGGTGATGCCGTAGCGCTTCTGTAGTGCGACGCCCAATTCCAATGCATCGATCGAATCTAAGCCCAAACCATCGACAAAAAGTGGCGCGGCGTTATCAATGTCGGCAGGCTCTATGTCTTCGAGTTGCAAAACATCAATGATCAATTCTTTGACTTCTTGTTCAAGCATGATGTGCTTTTTCCTGGTTAAAATAGTGTTGTAAAAATTCTGTCAGATGACGTGCTGCCATCACTTCAGAATCGCCTGTCTCGGTAAAACTTTGAATCGGAATATCGTCTTTTACATCAATAACAAACTGCACTTGCCGCTCTGGAATTCGCCACCAAGGCTCACCTTTACCTAAGGTTTGAGGTTCACAATGAATGACTACTGGCGTCAAGTTTTGTAAGCCCCGAACCGCGATATTTGCAGCACCCCGTTTTAGCTGTATGTCACCGTTGGCCGGTGTTCTTGTTCCCTCAGGAAAAATAATTAAATTATTCCCGTCCTTGAGTGTAGCGATGCAAGCTTCTAATAATTCGCTACCTTGCTCGTTATTGATATAGGCCGCCGCCCGCACTGGACCACGGGTAAATAAATTATTCCATAGGCCACTTTTGACGATGCAATCAGCATGCTTTACAAACGCCATTAAGAAAACCGTATCAATCAAGCTGGGATGATTAGCGAGCAACAATAGCCCCTTCCGTTCCAGTTTTTCTTCTCCAATAATTTGATAACGTAGTACACCCAAAAAACTCATTAAACCAATGAAGCCGCGAAAGCTATAACGAATAATGGCTCTGGCGAAATGTATCCGTATCCTCGGCCGTCTAACAAAAAAATATAAGCAAGGAAAGACCAGCAGCCACAAGATAATTCCACCTATGCCAAATGCACTAAAGCTAAATCCGGTCGCGAACAGTCGCCATAGACGTCCAGCCTGTTGCCGTAACTTAGACGGTGACATTATTGCGTGACCAAAGCCAACGTTGATTACCCACAATGCGTTCCAATATGAGTTGCTCGCTTAAGTAAAAACGCAAAATTTCTAATCCTGGCGGAGGAAGGTCAATTGCTATGTCATTGTTTTCGTTCGAGCTCGCTTGCGCATTATTCCAATGCAAGCTAAAACTGTCTTTAGTTACTGGAACGATTAACCAAGCCCATGCATAGGCTTGCTCAATGCATTCTTCGAATTCATGAAAAAATTCTGGCAATGCTTGTTCATAATTAACCAGTAACACTGCTTTCGCGCCATCTTCAAGTAATCCACATGCTTCTATGATTGCATGTTCTATCGTGCTTGAACCCGCCGCAATCGCGATATGATTACTGCGGTCTTTACGCGCAATGGAGAACAAGCCTGCCGTCGCATTATGAACAGCCGAACTAAAACCTATGGGTGAAACGCTTCCTTCCGCTATTTGTTCTTTAATGAGCTCAATTGAGTGAATAACCTCGCCATGGCGTGAGCAAAAAATCGTTGGTACTTCGTTCACATCATCCACGCAGGCATAAGCAACTTCCAGCGCCATGCGACCAAGTAATCGAGCACGACGACGCAGCATCGCTGGCATCGCTTTAACTGCTGGCGATTCCCCATCAGATTCTTGTATGACAGATGCATGCTGCAACCATTCTTGCCAAGCCTGATCCGAATTGAGTCCAGGTGCCCATTGCGCATGTTTTGCTATTGAGAAATGAACGCGATTTGAAGACATAAAAATAGAGGAAATTACACCAAGGGCGGAGCTGAAAAGAACTTATACATTGAACACTCAGTAACTACCACTATTTATTGGTACCAATGTAGGAATGAAGTATTTGTCTAGAAGTTTATCGCCAAAAATAAGTTAGCAATAATATCATGCGCAACAAGGGAACTCAATTCAAATAGCTATCTTCGAGCGATCTCAAAAATTGAAATAATGATGGGTAACAGCCAATTTCCATCGGTTACGCAATAAAACAAACGATGTTTTCGAGAGTTTGAAATAAATGTCATTTAAGTAAAATTTACTTAAATGACAATCAAAACTTAACGCCAGCACTCCCACTACACTACGGAAATTTCTCTCAAATTCTCGATAAGAATTTCCGCTTTCACATAACCAGAACTCAGCATATGCAATCCATCCTCGCGCACCAATAACAACACTGGAAAACCTCGCACACCCCATTGTTGAATCTGTTGGAAATGTTGACGTGTTTCGTCTTTGCATTCGGCGGAGCATAAAGTTTCTAAAAAACTTTCTTGATCAAAGATTTCACTTTGCTCATATTCATTCAAAGCCTTCACTGCAATCTCCGCTAACACCGCTTCTTTGGTGATATCTTTAGCCTCGGCATAAAACGCGTGCTGAATTGCCTGAAACACTGCAAAGTTAATGATAGTCGGCATGTCTTGCGTCAGCATTTTCGCTGCAACGACTGCACGACAAGCAGGTTCCGTATCATAAATAAAGTCTGGTTTATTCAGACCCGTCATATCAAACGGCAAGCCACTTACTTGCTGCACTTTCTCCCAATGTGACAAGATCATGTCGCGCTGATCTGCGTCCATTTTTTGGGTGTTATAAGCACGTAGTCCTCCAAGCACAATATCTAACTCAGCGTCTGGCATGTCAGCCAAAAATCTTTGCAGCTCCAAACTAAATCCATAGCACCAAGAACACATTGGATCGGCAATATAGAGAAATTTTAATGTCATCTTATTTGTCGCTATCTATCTTAGAATGAGAAAAATCAAGCTGGGTACAATGCACCCAGAACACGTGCGCCGCGTGCAGCAGTTACTTCACTCAGGCTTGCCGTCTTCCCCTGCACAAACCTCTGCGCTAACCAAGCAAAAGCGATTGCCTCAACGTGATTGGCCGCGATCCCCAAACAGTCTGTTGTATCCACATGGAGCTGCGGCATTCTGCGTGCAAGTTCGTGCATCAATGTCCGATTACACGCCCCGCCTCCGCATACATAAACTGCCCGGCAATCCGGCGCAAACTCGGCAATTGCTTCACTGATTGTCTGCGCGGTAAAACTGCACAAGCTGGCCTGAACATCAACTGGACTAAGAGCACTGAGCTTATCCAATTTCGCTTGCAACCAAGGTAGGTGAAATAAATCTCGCCCGGTACTTTTTGGCGGAGGCGTTCGTAGAAACACTTCATCACATAAGCTGGCCAACAGTGTCGAATCACACTGACCCTGCGCTGCCCACGCACCATCTGCATCATAAGCAACACCATGGTGTTGATGTATCCACGCATCCATCAACAAATTGCCCGGCCCAGTATCAAATCCTATGGTCCGACCGTCTGCGTATAAAACACTAATATTACTAATACCACCAACGTTTAACACCACACGGCACTCGCCTGACTTGGCAAACATCGCACGATGAAATGCAGGAACTAAAGGAGCGCCCTGCCCGCCCGCTGCAATATCGCGACTACGAAAATCGGCAATCACATCAATGCCAGTTAATTCAGCAAGGAGAGCCGGATTATTCGTTTGTCTGGTGAAACCCAAATCGGGTCGATGCCGTATTGTTTGGCCATGTACGCCGATGGCTTGCACTTGGCTATCAGGACATTGAAGGCGCAACTCACTCACACAGTCAGCATAGATTGTCGCTAATTGATTCGCCAATAAGGCTTCGCGTTCAATTTCGTTTTCACCAGCTTGTTGCAACGCCATCGCTTGTTTCTTCAAATCGACCGAAAAAGGAAGGTGCGCGCTAGCGAGCAATTGCAAACTTGCACCTTCGTGCTCTGGCATCTTGACCAAGACACCATCAACGCCATCTAAACTAGTTCCTGACATCAGACCAATGTAATGTGTCGATTTTTCTCGCATATTGAAAGGCCTAAAATAAGTGAGCAAAACAAAAAAGCCGAACTAAGTTCGGCTTCCATTAAATGGAGAGTTTTGAATTAACGTGCCGCCACCAAAATTGCGGAATTTCGCTCTGGTCGCAACAGATCAAAACGATGTGCCATATCGGCAGCGACAGCTCTGAATTTCGGCAATTCATGTGCCGCCAGCGCAGCCGCACTTTGCACGCTAATCGTATTTGGATCACGTGGTTCGTTATTCACACGGAATTCATAATGCAAATGTGGCCCAGTTGACCAACCTGTAGAACCAACATAACCAATGACTTGACCTTGGCTTACGCGCGTGCCTTTGCGCGCACCTGGTGCGAAGCGGCTCATGTGCGCGTACGCAGTACTGTAGCCATTCCAGTGCTTAATGATCACCATATTGCCGTAACCGCCTTGCGGGCCAGCATGATCAATGGTGCCATCAGCAGAAGCACGAATCGGCGTGCCAGTGACAGCCGCAAAATCGATGCCTGTATGGCGTTTCCATTTCCCAGAAATGGGATGCACACGCATAGAGAACCCGGACGAGACGCGAGAGAATTCTAATGGCGATTTCAAGAAAGCTTTCTTCAAAGACTTACCGTCGAAACTATAGTAACCACCCTCGCCAGCACCTTCATCAAACCAGACCGCTTGTGATAATTTTCCAGAATTTTTAAATTCACCAGATAATAAACGACCAGTCTTGACCAATTCGCCGTTCAGCCAGAATGTTTCATACACAACGTTAAAATAATCGCCCCGTTGCAAGCGACGAAAATCAACGCTGGTTTCAAACATCTTCACGATTTGATCTGCTACAGCCGCTGGAATCAAGGCTTTGTCAGTTGCGACGAATAATGATGATTGAATATCGCCTGAGCGCATCTCGATACGGCGCTCTAATTGCTCACTCACCTCGGCAGCTTGAAAGCCATTTTGATCATGACGTGATACTAACAATGTTTTAGCACCATTATCAGTACCATCTAAACCCACACGCAACCATTCCAAAGTGCCTTCGTCGGTGGTTTTGACGCGTATCGATTTACCAGCACGCGCTTGTAAAACGCCACGCGCAATTGGGTCTGTTTTCAAAAAATTGCTAGCATTCACATCATCAACACCCAAACGCTGAAGTAAAGATGCCAGCGTGTCGCCACGTTGTATCTTCTCTTCTTTCACATAGTGCTGTTGCTGTAACACGATTTTAGAAATTTGCTCATCTAAAGATGGCAAAACCAAGTCTTGAGTCACCGTCTTGACCGGGAGATTGGAAGCGTCTGGTGCTAATGGAGCAACACCGACCGCACCCACTGCACATACAGCAAAGAACAAACCCGTAAACGGAATCACACGCGATGCACGCATACCACGTGCGTTCGCAATACTGACTTCGATCAGGGATTTGACTTTAACTTGCGTAGTTGCAGCTAATTGACGGAATTTATCGGATAAACGCATGCAATAAGTTAAAATTGATATTTCGCTGTCAGATCATGAAATCTGGCACCAAATAGCTTGTTTGCAAACCCACTTCTTTTATTTTTATTAAGTTATTGTCTAAAATGGGGGCGAAAATTAGTCGCCCGATTGTAAAGCAAATGGCGAATAATGCAAGCTAACGATTATGCGAGCGAGCGATTTTTTTCGCTAGTCTTGTTACAAAACTTTTTGACCTACTTTGATTCATCTCGAATTCTATTTAATTAATTAGCAAATACCATCATGACTTCGCCACAACCAAATGACAAAGCGCCAAGCGCAACCACTCTTTTGCCGCTTTCTGATGCAGTGCAGCACGCATTGGCAGTTACCAAACGCGGTGTCGATGAATTACTAATTGAATCGGAATTTGCACAAAAACTAGCGCGTAGCGAAAAAACAGGTAAGCCACTACGCATTAAATTAGGACTTGATCCTACAGCACCTGATTTGCACCTGGGTCACACCGTGGTGCTGAATAAGATGCGCCAATTGCAAGATTTAGGGCATACCGTCATTTTCTTGATTGGTGACTTCACCTCGATGATCGGCGATCCATCTGGTCGTAACGCAACTCGTCCGCCACTCACCCGCGAACAAATCGAAGAAAATGCGCAGACGTATTTCAAACAAGCTTCTTTAGTATTAGATCCTAGTAAAACGGAAATTCGCTATAACTCCGAGTGGTGCGATCCGCTTGGTTCACGTGGATTGATCCAGCTATCATCTAAATACACAGTCGCGCGCATGATGGAGCGAGATGATTTCACCAAGCGTTTTAAAGCCGGTACACCAATTTCTGTACACGAGTTCTTGTATCCATTGATGCAGGGCTATGACTCTGTCGCTTTACATGCAGATCTCGAACTGGGTGGAACTGATCAAAAATTCAATCTGTTGGTCGGTCGTGAGCTACAAAAAGACTACGGACAAGAACAGCAATGTATTTTGACCATGCCTTTATTAGAGGGCTTGGATGGCGTCGAAAAGATGTCCAAGTCTAAGAACAACTACATCGCGATTACCGAGCCAGCGAACACCATGTTCGCCAAAGTCATGAGCATTTCTGATGAAATGATGTGGCGCTACTATGATTTGCTGTCATTCTGTTCTTTAGAACAGATCGCGCAATACAAGAAATCAGTTGCTGAAGGACAAAATCCACGCGATATCAAAGTCGCGATTGCCCAAGAAATCGTCACGCGTTTCCACAACAAGCAAGCGGCGGAAGATGCTTTAGCAGATTTTGTGAATCGTTCCAAAGGTGGTATTCCTGACGACATCGCTGAAGTTACATTGAGCGGTGCACCAATCGGTATTGCACAATTACTGAAACAAGCCAATCTGTGTGCATCGACTTCAGAAGCGATGCGCATGGTTGATCAAGGCGGTGTGCGTATCGACGGTGCAGTGATCAGCGATAAGCAATTACAAGTGCAAGCTGGTACGGTTGTGCTGCAAGTTGGTAAACGTAAATTTGCGAAAGTCACGCTGACAGCATGATCGCCTTACTGCAAAGAGTAAGCAATGCGAAGGTCGTCGTCGATAGCGTCACTATCGGCGCCATCGACGCTGGGCTGATGGTACTGGTTTGTGCTGAACGCAATGACACCGAAAAAGATGCTGAGCAATTATTAAGTAAATTGCTCAGCTATCGCGTGTTTTCAGATGATGCTGGCAAGATGAATCGCAGTGTGAGCGATGTGCAAGGGGGATTGCTGTTAGTCCCGCAATTTACCCTTGCCGCCGACACACAATCCGGCACACGCCCCTCATTCACACCAGCTGCGCCACCTGCACTCGGTAAGCAACTGTTTGATCACTTTGTCGCGTTGGCAAAACAACGACATGCACGCGTCGAAACTGGCCAATTTGGTGCTGATATGAAAGTCACGCTGACCAATGATGGCCCGGTAACCTTCTGGTTACAAACCAAAGCCAAAGTAGACAAGTAAAGCAGAAATAGTGCGAACAGAAATTTTACTCATTCGCCATGGCGAAACCGCTTGGAACGCTGTGCGCAAGTTGCAAGGCCACTTAGATATCCCACTCAATGCTGAAGGGCGACGTCAAGCCAAAGCATTAGCAGCAGGATTACAGCAAGAGCCACTGTCAGCGATCATTTCCAGCGACTTACAACGCGCTATGCAAACGGCTGGCGAGATCGCCCGCTTACAAGGCTTACCAACCCGCATCGACACGGCATTGCGCGAACGGTGCTTTGGTGATTTTGAAGGAAAACTGTATAGCGAATTGCCCGAACTTTATCCGGATGAATACGCACACTGGCGTTCACGCGATCCTGATTTTCATTTCCCCGCAAAACAAGACGATGCTGACAATGTCGGCGAAAGCATACGTGAATTTCAACAACGCACTGTCAACGCAATTTTGCACTACGCAGCACAATATCAAGGTAAAAAAATCGCCATCGTCGCTCACGGCGGCGTACTCGAATGCGCCTATCGCGCTGCCATGAATTTACCGCTCAATGCCGAACGGACGATTACAATTTACAACGCGAGCATCAATCGTTTTTCTTGCAACAACGGTCAACTTTCGCTCATCGATTGGGGTGACATTACGCATTTAGGAAATGAAATCCTTGATGAAATTGCGGGTACAGCGAATTAACCTGCATAGTTTAAATTCTTGTATTGTTATGCCTCTCAATCTTGAACATCAATTCTAGATCTAGCTTCTTTATTTGACCAGTCTGAAAGTTTTGATCAAATCACGATTACTTCTTCAACAAATCCAACAAAGCAATCACACTCGCTTCAACCCCAGCACGCACTGCTGGCTCAGGGGTAATCTTGAATAAAGGACTGTGATGACCTGGTACCGCAGGGCCGCCTTTACTCTCTCTCTCAAAATCTTCTTTTGGCGTGCCACCGATTGAAAAATACACGCTGGGAATATACGGCTCACTCACGAAGAAAGGAAAGTCTTCTGCGCCCATACCGTCACGCATTTTCGGTGTAGCAAAAGCGTCCTTGCCTAGTTTTTCCGTCCATACTTTTTTCAAATGCTGGGTCAGTGGAATATCGTTCAAAGTGGGTGGCGTTGGGGTATCAACTTCCACAACTTCTGGTAACAAATTTTCTGGTAAACCTGCTGCGCGCGCTGTATTAAGTGCGACGCGTTTTATCGCAGACAATAATAGAGCGCGCGTTTCTTTGCTTTCGCTGCGCACACTTAATTGCAGTTTCGCTTGATCTGAAATGATATTGGATTTGGTTCCCGAATGAAAAGAACCTACCGTGATTACCGCTGGTTCGCGTGGTGCGACTTCGCGAGTAACGATGGTCTGCAAAGCCAATACAATTTGCGCACCAATCACCACTGGGTCTTTACCTAAATGCGGATATGCACCGTGCGTACCGACACCGTGCACAGTGATCTCCACAGTATCGACGCCTGAGTAGGGAGATCCTTCTTCTGCGACGATTTTGCCCGCTTCTGAACCAGAATCAACATGAAACGCCAACGCATACTTAGGTTGCCCAAAACGTTTCCAAATTTGATCTTTCATCATCGCGGCCGCACCACCAACTCGCTCTTCGGCTGGTTGCCCAATCAACATCAAGGTACCCGACCATTGTTGCTTACGCGCGGCCATTTGTACTGCGGTACCAACTAAACTGGTGATATGCACATCATGACCACAAGCGTGCATCACATGCTGCAATTTTCCATCTGGATCTTTTTGCTGTACTTTCGATGCATAAGGCAAACCCGATTTTTCTTCTAGCGGTAAGCCGTCCATGTCTGCTCGCAGCATCACCAATGATCCCGCACCATTTTTCAAGATCGCGACCACTCCCGTCTTGCCAACCCCTTCGGTAACCTCAAAGCCTGCTGCGCGCAATTCCTTTGCCAAACGTGCCGCCGTATTGGTTTCCATAAACGACAACTCTGGGTTTTGGTGAAAGTATTCGAAAAGCGGTTTGAGTTGAGATTGGTAATTTTTTGCAATGGCGGTCTTCAGTTCGCTATCGGCAGCATATGCGGGTTGACCAAAAGCGCCCATCAGCGCCACTGCTATTCCAGCTGAACGTAAGTTGTGTTTGAGGCTTGATCGAATACATTGGTAAGTTGGTTTCAAGTGCGTTCTCCATGAATTAAATCGTCGGTATTGAATTTCAATTGTGCACCAAACAGTACGCAATTAAATGCAAATCAGCTTGAGCTAAGGTCTTTTATTGAAAATTAACCACACAGCCTGATTGCTCCACAACAAATAATTTATCAAAAAATACATGGCAAAAATAAATTACCTTGACTTGGAGTTTTCGTAACGCGACGGAATCAAGCTAAACCTAACCTACAATCGACGAATTCACTTTTTTTACAGAGTTCGATTACAAGTAAACGCCTTCGATGAATCACAAAGTAGCGATCCTGCACCGAAATAAAGTAAAGGTATCCTCGTGGTCTTTAAAAAGTACAAATGTGTGTTGCAAGATAACACAAAGACGGCATGAAATTCTTGGTTGTTGATTCACTCCCGCTATGAACCTAAATCCAAGAGCGACAAACACACACATCATTTGTCCAACAGAGCTAATAAGAATCATTGGACCATAACATTCCAAGAGCCCTCGCATAGAGTGAATTAATTTTTCTAAAAGGCAAAAGTTGATCAGCACTATTTAAAAATCATAGCTTTGCATCAAGCAAAAATTGTTTACACAAATTATAGGCATTGAAATATACTTTATATGCAACCATTAGTTGCATGTAATTTTAATATTCACTTAGGAGTTTAAAATTGAAAAATATTAAATCAATCGCTTTAGCATCTACATTGATCGCTGGCGCAATTATTTCTGCAGTCGCTTTCGCACAGCCAAAGTATCCATTCACCCGCACCTATTACAGCGATGCAAGCCACACAACTATCGTTGGGTTCTACACTCAAGGATGCACAAGTTCTGGATCTTCGGGACAAGTTACTAATTATTACGAAACTATCGAAGATGAGTCTCGCCCATGCTGGAAACGTGGTTGGGAAGAATAATAGTTAAATTAGATAAAATTTATCTGAAGTACAAGTTTGAAAAGTGAGAGTTACTTGCTTTGAAATTGATGTAGGTTCGATGTAAGCCACAATGAAGGTAACTCTCATGTTCCAAATTATTCTATTAAGAACAATGATTTATAGAAGTGAAGAAGGCATATAGTCTAGACAGCGAATCCTTGCTATCTGAGACCCAAAAATACCATTTATGACAAGGTCACTTATTGCGTATGAATTTCAACTGAAAGATAGATACTTTGGAATTTCAAGCGATCCAATCGCTATTCCACCGTAAGCGAATTAACCAAAAGCGCCCATCAGCGCCACTGCTATTCCAGCTGAACGCAAGTTGTGTTTGAGGCTTGATCGAATACATTGGTAAGTTGGTTTCAAGTGCGTTCTCCATAGTTTAATAAATTAAGCGATCATCAATTTCGTGCTTCAATTGTGCACGAATCAATGAGCAATGGAGCCTCTTACGCAATTTACCGCGAGATTTATTGAAACTTAAAGTGGTAATTTGACGGTGATACAACAGACCTAGTCTTTACTCAAGAAAAACTAGGCAAACAATCTATTAAGATCCACACTTTCCATCAATCGATTAACACAATTTCGATTGAGTCAGAACGCTTTAAGTTCGACAATCAAGGTTCAATGAAGCTTTCGATTAGCAGCGTATGCCATGAATGCGTAACCCAATATTGGTCCTGCACCGAATCCTAATAAAGGCATCGGCGTTAATTGCAAATAAGCACAAACGTCGATGACCAAGTAGTACAAAGCGAGCATAAAAAATCCTGACTGCTGGTATCGACGCCCCATTAAAATTAGGATCAGTGGTGGCAAGACAACAAATAGTAAGGATACGCCAGCAAATCCTATATGAATCGTTGCTGCTAATTGAATCACTCCTTCAACATAAGCCACTGGTTGAAGCGGATCTGGCTGTGCTGACGACCACATCGTCGCGACCAACAAAGGCACAATACAACTTGCCTTCATCAATGTTCTAGCACCTGAACGCGCAATAGAAATTACACCAATTGCGGCAAGCGCCAAACTCTGCGACGCATCGGGTTGCCAAGCTAAAGCAAGGCTAATTACAGGATAAAAGAAAATCCATGAGCTCGTATCACTCCGATTTTCATGAATCAAACTTTCTAGCAGAATTAGAATCAGCGGGAGTACACAGGCTGCGATGTATAAACGAAAGCCTCCCAGCACTAACCATCTTTGTGGACTCGTCGAAGAATCCAACAAAGGTGGCAAGAAAAGTAGCAGACTTAAAAACACAAGCAAATATACCTGACTCTTAGTTGACCACCCACTAGATCGCCGATTGGAAAATGCATAGGCACAAACTAAAGCTAGCGCACCAAGCACCACTTGTTGTATCCACAAAATCTTGCTGACATCGGCGAACCGCATTAAGACAATGCTCATCAGCAAAGCGGGAATCGGAGCAAGGAAGAGTAGTGATCGCATGAATAATCGTCTTTTAAAAATAGCCATTGAAAAAAGTTATTTTAATAGACAAGCGACAAAATCAATTCGATTTATATAAAATATTTCTACCGCACTAAAAAACTCACTTGCTACCTCACTTCAACAATTCACTTCAACCCGTAACCTAAGTACACAAGCACTCACTCACAAGCTTCAACAAGGTTCTCCACGCAATCACTGCTTGCGACATTGGACAGACCAATTTAGAATAAACCTTGTCAGCTTTACTCCATTTTCGGTGTTCTTCACCAAACTCACTATCAAACTCAATCTCAAACTCATTACGACGTTAAAATTCAATGAAAAAAGTTGCTGCTGCATTAGACAATATCACGCCAGAACCACGCTTATATCGCGTTGTCTCTAACCGCATCCAACAACTGATTAAAGATGAAAATATCGCCGCTGGTGAACGTCTTCCTTCGGAACGCGATCTCGCAAGTAAATTGAATGTCAGTCGCGCCTCATTACGGGAAGCCTTAATCGCCTTGGAGCTTGGTGGAATTGTCGAAGTACGTGGTGGTTCGGGTGTGTACGTTAGTGAACAAGCAAAAGCGGATGCGGATGTGTTAGAAGTTGGCCCTGGTCCATTTGAAGTCTTATCTGCACGTCGATTGATTGAATCCGAAGTTGCTGCGATTGCGGCAAAAAACGCAACAGACTCCGCAATTGACGCGATTCTCAAAGCGGTCTTGGAAATGGAGCGTCATCATGACAATCGCAATGAGAATGAAATGGCAGATCGTAATTTTCATTTAGCGATTGCGCGCGCTACCGGCAATAGCGCCTTGGTTGGTGTGATTGAATATTTGTGGAACCAGCGTGGTAGTTTGTGGCATAAGCTGAAAGAGCATTTTCAGACAGAAGAATTACGCAAACAAACACTGCTTGACCACCGCGCCATTCTAGAAGCGATCGCCGCTCATGATGCGAATGGTGCTAAACAAGCAATGCGCGCCCATCTTGATCGAGTCAGCCGAACATTCTCACGCGGATAAGTTCACCGCTTTTCCCTCTCAACACCTCATCATCGAACGACAAACATCTAACTTTGTCGTTTGCATCTCTTTGGTCTGAATTTATCCATAATTCACGACAAGTCAACGCACATTTTTCAAACTAAAATAAATCTTAAACATCAGCATCGCGGTGCTTATGTCATAAAGTCACATCCATATTTGAAAATATTCTCTAATAAAAATACGACATTCGGCTAGTCCACATTGCATATTTGGTCTTACCACATTAAAATGGTCTGACCAAATTTCAGCCTTTGCAATTGCCGTATTCGACAACGATCAACTCAAAACCATAAAGAGACTGCTATGAAACTCCAGACTACCTTGCTCTGCTCCTTACTATGCTCGTGCCTGCTAAGCGATATTGCATTGGCCGATAAGCAATATAGAAATCCAGATAATCCTAATTTGGCAGACAAGGGAGAAGGAACTTATCCGATTCCTTATAAAAAACCCGTCATTAAAGAGATTACCGATTCCTTACATAAGATTCGTAACCATCTTGAATCAACGACACCAACGCGGATTATCAATAAATCGACTGGCGCACCCATCACCGATCTAAAAAAACCAATAAAGGAAGCGATCTTTGAGCCAAGCAAAGGCGATTACGGCATCATGGTGTATGAGATGGGCGTGGTGCATTCCGGCTTATTAAAAGCCCGCGCCGCTACAGATGACACACGCTTTACCAATATGACCGAACGTCATTTCCGCTTCTTCGCTGACACCATGCCATATTTCAAGGCGCAAGAAGCGCAATTTCACTTGGAACGTGCGAATAGTTTTTCACGTTTTTTAGACCCTCGTTCATTAGACGATAGTGGCTCCATGTGCGCTGCGCTAATTCGTGCGCGATTCGCCAAAGTTGGGCCAGATTTAAATCATATGATCCAGATCTGCGGCAACTGGGTATCCAAACAGCAGTTCCGTTTAGCGGACGGCACACTCGCACGCAAACGTCCACAGGCAGTATCCTTGTGGGCAGATGATATGTATATGGGCATTCCTGCGCTGGCGGAATTAGGGCGACTCACTGGCGACAATGCCTACTTCGACGATGCGGTGAATAATGTTCTACAAATGTCGGCGTATATGTTCAATGCACAACGCGGCTTATACACCCATGGTTGGAACGAAAATAACCCTGACGCACCACGCTTCTACTGGGCACGTGCAAATGGTTGGGCGGTATTAGCGATGTCTGACCTGCTCGACGTACTACCGAAAAACCATCCTGGCTATCCGAAAGTGCTGAATCAATTACGTGCGAACCTGAAAGGCATTGCCGAGCTTCAATCGGGTAAAGGCTTATGGCATCAAATGCTAGATAGAAATGACTCTTATCTCGAAACCTCTGCAAGTGCGATGTTTGTGTATGCGATTGCACATGCCGTCAATCAAGGATGGATTAGCCCAAGCACTTGGGGTTCGATTGCGCAAGCAGGCTGGATAGGTTTATCGACGCGCATCACCGACAAAGGCGAGATTGAAGGAATCTGTGTCGGCACAACTTTTGCGAGCGATCAAGCGTATTACTACAATCGTCCAACCAGCGTCGAAGCCTTACACGGATATGGCCCGATGCTGATGGCCGGCGCTGAAGTCATACAGATGTTGAAAAATCCTGCATTTAATATTGAACATAAAGTGAGAACCTATCATTACGTGCCAACGGGTACGGCAAAAACAGATTACCGCGAACATCATTGAAACCAAGCGCAGGAAAATGGAAAACACCTCAATGTAATAGTGATAGGAACGAGATATGCTTCAATTCAGCCACCATAAGATGAACCAATCCAGTAAGCGCAACATGCACGTTAAGCTCAAGGCAATCGCGCTTGCATTGTGTCTTTTACCCGCGATCAGTCTGGCACAAGACAAGTTCAAGGTAACGGTAAGCCATCAACTATCCGATGCGCGTCCTTCAGAGACCATCACGATTCCATGGGCGCAAGTCAATCAATACTTGCCAGGCGCCTTGATACAAAAAATTGCGATCAAAGATCAACACGGCAAAGTGTTGCCACATCAAGTGACGAATATTGCGCCGCAAGCGAAAGACCCACAAGGAGTTGGCATTGCTTATGGCGAACTGATCTTTCAACATCATTTTGCCGCTGGAGAAAAACAGGCGAGTTTTACGATAGAAAAAATCGATACCGTCGCGCCAGTATTCGAAACAAAAACTTTCGCCAGACAAATACCTGAGCGACTCGATGATTTTGCGTGGGAAACCGACAAAATTGCACACCGTACTTATGGTCCCGCACTCGCTGCTCCAGCTCCAGCTGGGGTCACGAAGGAAGTGTTAGTGACGAGTGGCATCGACATCTGGTTTAAGCGTGTTCCCTATCCGATTGTTGATCGTTGGTATAACAAGGGACACGATCATTACCATAAGGATGAAGGTGAAGGCCTCGACATGTACAACGTAGGCAGGTCTCGCGGTTGCGGTGGCACCGGTATTTGGGATGGAAAACAACTGCATACCAGTATCAATTATTCGCATTGGAAAATACTCGCCAATGGACCAATCCGCACAATCTTTGAATTGAGTTACCAAAGTTGGGATGCTGCTGGCGTTGCCGTCACGGAAACCAAACGCTTCACCATTGATGCGGGTCATTACCTCGACAAAATTGAAAGTACGTTTCAATTTAATGCACCAGCCTCGAATGCAAATTTAGTCGCCGCCGTCGGCCTGAACAAAACGCCGTCTGACAAAGGACAACAAGCAAAGATTCAGGTAGACAAAGATCAAAGCTCATCTTCTTTATCACAGTGGATAGAGCAATCGAGTAACGGTGCAATTGGTACGGCAATCATTCTCCCTGATGCAAATGGCTATAGCGAAGATAATCTTAACCACCTTATCTTAAAACCTGTCGTTAGCGGTCAAAAAATGACTTACTACGCTGGCGCCATTTGGGATCGTTGGGGCGATGTGAAATCACAAGCAGCTTGGCTAGATTACTTAAACAAAATGGCTGCACGCTATCGTGATCCGGTCAAAGTGAGTTTAAGCAGCATAAACAATCAGAAGCCTTAAGTTTTGCCTTAATTTTTCTCTATATTTGACTGTATTTGCTTTCATAAGCAAAACACGCACATCAGTTTTCGACCTAATTTTCGACCCAATTTAGCGAGCACCTCATGCCAACACATCAAGCAATTAACCCACAGCGTCGCGCATTACTGCGCCATTCCAGCGCTGCCAGCCTGTTCGGTCTATCTACATTTTCACCACTGAGCCAAGCGATCACCCCCAAAGCAAATCCAGATCCGTGGCAACGTGCCGATCAAATCATCGGGCAGTTTGCTAAACCATTTAAATTTGCCAAACGCGATTTTCTGGTGACGCAATTCGGTGCTAAACCATGCGAGCTGCGAAACATCAACGGGCAAGTTGCATCAGATACGGAAGGTGCGATCGAGGGCGTCATTCCAACGCCTCAGACCGGCTCGTTCGATTGCTATCAAGCGATCAATCAAGCAATTCTGGCTTGTAATAAAGCCGGTGGTGGGCGCGTTGTCGTTCCTGCTGGAAATTGGTATTGCGCGGGACCCATTCGTTTACGCTCCAATGTTCATCTACATCTTGCCGCGAATGCGCATGTCTTCTTCAGTGCTAATCCAGCCGATTATGCCAAGTATGGCGATATCGATTGCGGTAAAAATGGCAAACTCGTGATCTCTCGCTGGCAAGGAAATGATTGCCTTAATTATTCACCGATGGTCTATGCCTACAATGAAAAAAATATTGCCATCACTGGCGAAGATTGGACCAGTATTTTTGATGGCCAAGGTGGCACACCATTTGAGGATGGTTCAGGCAATTGGTGGGATTGGAAGGGTCGTAAAAATCCTAAGAAACCGATTCAATTTTCTGAAGTGAATGTCAATGTTAACAACCCGGACAATCTGGATCAGTTAGCACCTAGCCTGACTGAAGATGCGAAAAAATTAGTGCAAGGGATAGGCGATAAATGGCGCACAGACTCACGCTTTCTGCCTGTGTTGTCTGAACTTGGCATACCGACTGCGCGCAGAATATTTGGCGTTGGACATTATTTGCGTCCAAGCATGATTGAGTTAATCGGCTGTCACAATGTTCTGTTACAAGGCTATAAAATCCAATCTGCGCCATTCTGGTTACATCATCCCGTGAAATGCCGCAAAGTCCATATCAACAAAGTGAATATGGATAGCATGGGACCCAACAGCGATGGTTTTGATCCTGAATCTTGCGATACCGTCTTAATTGAAAATTGTACCTTCAATACAGGCGACGATTGTATCGCGATCAAATCAGGGAAAAACCGCGATACGCAATTTGGCCCAACGCGCAATATCGTTGTTCAACACTGCGTCATGAATAGTGGACATGGTGCCGTGACTTTGGGTAGCGAAATGGCAGCAGGGATCGAGCACATCTACGCCCAACATTTAGATTTCCGCAACATGAATTGGGATCACGACCCTTTGAACACAGCCATACGTATGAAAACGAATATGAATCGTGGTGGCTTCTTACGTCACTTCTACGTGCGTGATGTCAGCATTCCGAATGGTGTCAAAACCATGCCTGCGTTTTATAAGCCTTTACCAGATTCAGTCATTGCACCTCAATCCGTTCCATCCACAGCGGGGGCGGTGATCACCATTGATTGTGATTACGCGCCAGCAGATGACAGCGTACGTACCCGTCCACCAGTGATATCTGACATCCATATTTCTGACATCAAAGTTGGTACCGTCAATATCGGTGGAGGAAATTATTCGAGCTACCAAGCATTTGTATTGCTTGGGCCAGTCGCTTCTAGTTACAACGGCAAAACAAAACAAGCGATTTTGCCGATACAAAACGTCAGCATCACTAATTGCGACTTTGGCACAGTGCGCAATGATAAGGCGCCATGGTTCTTACATCATGTACAGAATCTGCAATTGAAAAATATCACGATCAATGGCAAATCTTATTCGGAAACGATTTCTACCTAGTCTTGATTTACGCTACAGCATGCGAGTCATTGTTTTCGCAATGACTCGCAAAATACGCATCAAAATTGAAGCGCATCATACAGCAGCTTGATTCCTGATATACCCAACAAAGCTGTAGCGAGTGAGAAGAAATAGCGTTCAGGAATCATCTTCAAAACATACAAACCCAACCACACACCCAAAGGCGCGAACACCGCCAAACTTGCGGCGATTTTCCAACTATCCAAGGTAAAAAATCCCATTGCTGCATACGGCAACAATTTTCCAGCATTGAGCACCGTAAAAAATACAGCAGTAGTTGCGACAAAGGTTTGCTTAGCCAAATTCTTTGCCATCAGATATACCAAAATGGGTGGCCCACCAGCGTGCGCAACAGTACTGGTCACACCGGATACCAACGCACATACGCGTGCAAAGTGTTTGCCCGGTAGCTGTTGCCAATGCAGACGTTGACGTAACTGGAAAATGCGATCCAGCATAAAGCTAATGGCGATAATGCCTATCATGCCTTTGATATAGCGATCAAACAGCAAACTCATCGCCAAAGCGCCGATCACGATGCCAACTAATCCAGCGCAACCGCCATATTGAGTAACTTAACTGCACGCCCTCTACCACCGTGAGCTCATCACTGGAACATTAGAACAGACCCCGTGTCTACCTAGACCTCATTGTTTCGCGGCTTTATCTGCTTGAGTCTTAATTTGCAATGCATGCTTCCAAAGTGTCTCGAAGATATGGTAGTAGTGCCCAGATTCTTCGTCATGCATCGAGGTGTTTGTAAATAGGATCACCCCTATTTCCTTATTTGGATCTGCCAGCATGATTGTTCTCACTCCAGGATCGGATCCGTTATGCCCGATCCTGGTGGTGTCGTGCTTCGTGGCCCAAAAAATTCCAGAGTTGACCGAGTCTTCCCCTTGAAGGTTGACATTATCTGGCTTGTTTGCACTCGTGTACTGGAACCTGAGCATTTCCTCGACTGACTTCTGCTTAAGGATACGCGCCCCTTCATATTCGCCGTCGTTCAACAGAGCTGCAAAGAACCTAGCGAGGTCGGAGACCGAGGTTCGGACGCCGCCTTCGGGATATGTCGTTATCCCATAAAGTGGAATAGGAATGCGGAGACCTTGCGCCACGTATAGTCGGGCGTGCTTAGCGGGTGAAATCTCAGACAGAAACCAGCCTGAGTTGCTCATTCGTAGAGGGGCGAAGATGTGGCGCTTGGTATAGGCGTTTAACCTTTCACCGACCGCACGCTCGACGATGTAACCAGCCAGTCCAGCGCCGATGTTCGAGTACTCGCGGTGTGTGCCGGGCTTGGTCTTGAGGAAGTTGTCGTTAGAGTAAAGCTTACCATCGCGGGCGAAGTAGCGCTGCAGGAACCCGCCAAGCGCTTCCGGGGAATCGCCTCCGAAGTGATACACGCTTTCGTAGGCCGCCTGTCTATCTGTGATTCCCGAGGTGTGGGTAGCTAGCTGCCTTAGCGTAATGGGCTCGCTCGGATGATGGGGATTGATAACCTTGAAAGGTAGGTAGGAGTTGATGTTTTCATCAAGGGAGACTTTCCCCTCTTGTACCGCTCGCATCAGTGCTGCACCAGTGAAGGTTTTGCTGATCGATCCTATGTTCATAATTGTATCGGGAGTGAATGCTATCGCGTGTTCCTTGTCGGCGAAGCCATATCCTTTCATCCAGACTACTTTCTTGTTCACGATGATGGCGCCACCAACTCCGACCATCCCGCCATCTTTGATTCTCTGCTCGACAATGGCATCAATTTGGGCGTTCACATCTGCAGATTGCGATTTAGCCGCTGCACCTTCTTCTGATGACATGCTTGTTTTCATTTCGATGCTGTTACACGCCGACGATAGCAACACCAATGAGGAAAAAAATAAGACATCCTTTAAACGTTTAATAGACATCGCCCACCCTTAATAATAAGAAAGAATTAATACTATACATTTCAACATCCTTTGATACTTCGGAAATATTCTTTGAAATGTATAGAAAATGTATGCTTTTAGTAAAATTCAGTGTTATCTTCGCGGGAAATGAGATGCTGCCCCCCTTCTTTTAACTCTGTTGTTAAAGGTGATCTGGTTGTTGAGGTAGGATTTATCGTAACTGTAGCTAATACAACTCAGGCATACATGAACACGATCCTTCATCAAATGCCCTTCAACCACCTTACACTTTCTTTGCTGCGCTAAATCTCGGAATATCTCACCGAAATGCTGACACAACGCTCCATAAATCACTTTCCTTCTGCATTTCAGTATAAACACGATGCGATATTTACAATCCCATCTCAGGTGACTCAAACTTTGGTATTCTTTCGTTTGAAACTCCTTCTTTTGGTAGAGATAGAAGTTTCAAACCGACCGTCGTATAGATCACGACCTTGGTAAGCCCCCCCAGCAGAGCCGCGGAATGGAGGTCAGGCCTAAATTTTTCTCAATTCTATTTTTGTATTGTGCATCGTCACTTGCGATTCAACTTAGGCAACCATCTCTGTGTATCCCAATCCTGTTCAGAAAAGCCCAACTGCACTTCCTTGGTATGAGGATAAGCACTGACTTCACGCTCGTCATTAATGATCGTTCCGCGTCCTTCGGCAATGTAGTAGATCACGCGAGTGTCATCCTTATCTCTATCCCAAGGTCTGGCACCTGCATGGCGTAGCAATTCCGATTCCACTGATCTCGCATCCATCACTTGCAGCCCTCGCGGCCAATCGATTGGTGCTGCTTGAACCAAGAACTGCGCACGCGTTTCGCCATAGCGACCAAATAGCGGCAATTGATTTCCGAACTGGTCAACTGCGATATTATCTTTCTCAAAATAAGCGAGATCTCCATCACCACCCAACATCATTAGTGGCAATGCTTTCTTGGTCGACATACCACCACGCAATACATTGCCGACGACATTCAACTGCCCTGTTTGATAAGCATGATCCCCCCACTCAAGTGCCATCAAGTTGTAATGAATCGCCTTCGAGCGCGGGTTATAAATCAGATTATTCGCCACTGTCGCACGAGCACCACCTTTCAATAAGGGATTACGTTCGACGTTATGCGCCCAAATATTGCGATAAAAGATCACCTTAGTCACATTATCATGAACCAAGCTCCCTTTTGAGTGCTCGCCTTTAGTATGCGTGGATTCAGCCAAGCCTTCCGCTGCTAGGTTGTTCGAAAACAGAATATGATGACTAGTCCCATTGCGCCATTCATCTGGCGTATTACCTTTAAAGCGCGGCCCAGAAACCGACATATTTTCATCAATTGCCCAACTCATACTACAGTGATCAATGATGACATGATGTGCTGCTGAGATGTTCAAGCCATCGACTTCCCAGCCACTCGCTTTACTTTGGCCGTCCGCACCGGTTCGAATGCGAAGATGTTGAATGATGACATTCGATGCACGAATATTTATCCCTCCGCGAATTAAAGTAATTCCCGGTGATGGCGCAGTTTGCCCTGCAATCGTGACAAAACCTTCGCTCACTTGAAGCACGCTGCGCTGCAAATCAATAACGCCGGCGACTTCAAATACGATCACTCTTGCGCCCTTGGTTTCCAAAGCAGCACGCAAGGAACCTGGTCCATCTTTTTGCAAATTTGTGACGCGAATTATTTGACCACCTTGCCCGCCAAGCACGTCATCCAGCCAGGCAATATTATTTGGAAACGTGTAATTCTTCAGCAGCGTATCGATTTCACCCGCACGACTGGACACAGGGATAAAAGAGCTGACGAGAATAGTCAGTGCGATAAAAAGATTGAATTGAAAACGATATTGAGTCGCACTTCGCACATTGGGTAACATAGCAGTCAATTGACACATCACTTTTCTCATATAGTCGAGTCGCTGTAGAGCTAATAAATTCGGCAAATTCGTTCTTACTAGTATCAGCTTTGGACATAAAAAAATAGCGCAACTTAACGGGGAATCTTGTTAAATTGCGCTATCGTCTACCGCACACGATGATCAATCAAACCAATCACCGCTTTCGTCCTGGGGAGGATGAAACTTTAGAATTTATAACGAACACCCAGTAAATACTCACGGCCAGTCACATTGTTGACCACCACACTATCACGCAAGCGACTAATGAATTGATCGTTGGCTTGGTTAGTCAGATTAGAGCCCTCAAAGCTGACCTCCCATTGATTATTGATCTTGTAAGTGACAGACATATCGACGTTGACGGTGCTGTTTTTACCTTCCACATCATTATTATTCTGACCTGGAACACGGGTCACAAAAGACGAACGTTTAGATGCTGAAACACGCGCACTGAATGCACCATCATCGTAATACAAAGTCGCGTTCCAAGACTTAGGTGACAAGTTCAAAAGATCATCTGTAATCGTCACTGCACTAGTCGGTGAAACCACATATTCAATCTTCGATTTCACGTAGGTGTAGTTCAACAAAGTACCGAAGTTTTTGCCCCAAGCTGGTAAGAAAGTAAATGGCTGTTGATAATTCAACTCAAAGCCACTCAACTTACCGCCCTTGGTATTAATTGGTGCGGTAACTTGAAATACTTCTTCGCCAGTAAAGTTCGCTGGCAATAAGGACATTGGCAAGCCAGTGTCTTTAAACGCGACGTTAGTACGAATGCTTTGGATGTAAGTATTAATATTCTTCTGGAATAAGCCCAACCCTAAGAATGCATTTTTACCGAAGTACCACTCAAAATTGGAATCAAAGGTATCGGCACGGAATGGCTGCAACAAAGGATTTCCACTAGTAACTGACAACGTACCTGTAGTTGAAATCGTGCCACCTGGATTCAAGTTACCTAATTGCGGACGCGCCATTACTTTAGCGGCAGCGAAACGCGCAATAAAATCACGGCTCACATTAATCGCGATATTCGCCGATGGCAAAAAGTCGTTATAGGTATTGCGTACAGTGACTGGTGTACCACCACCTGCTGCTTGATAACCTGTCGCGATTTGCTCGGTCTGTACATAACGCGCACCAAAGTTACCGCGTACACGATAACCAGCTACAGTATTATTGAAATCACCCATCAAGAAAACGCTCTTATCGTTTTCTTCGACAGCACGATTATTACCACGTGCATTGCCATTCGTAATCGACGACAAAGTAAAGTCACCTGGGCCACCTGCTGGACCACTCTTCAAGCAATTACAATAGATGTCATAAGCTTTAGCAATCGCGTTCAAATCAGGAATCAACCATGAAGTTGGCGTACCTGCTGGCAGATTTTGCCCGCGACCAAAACCGGTTAATTGGGTCGTTAAACTCGCGATATTTGTTCCTGCATTCGGCGCGAAGATCGTGTCATTCTGATTGACGCGGCGTGACTCGTAAGAATCGAAATTATATTTCTTCAAGTCTGCACCAGCGCGCAGAGTCAATTTATCTTCAATCGCATCCCACGAAAAATCAAGATGCACAACATCATTGCGATTGTTCGCGCCTTGCGGACGAATACGAATTTCACTCGTCGTGGTGTTCGGTACCGTACCCGCCTGTGTGCCGGACGTCACTTGTGGCACGGTAGCCAAAGTCATCGGCCCTGTTGCGGAGGTCACGTCAAATGGATACGTGATCACTGGCATACGATCATCACCACGGAAATCTAAAGCGTAACCGTTCACATTGATCGCATCCAACGTCGTCGTCGTTTGCACAGGATTGGCGAACTTGGAAGTTGCGCGACCAATACGTGCATTCATGCGGAAAGTGTCGCTGAACTGATGGTCCAATGTCAAAGTTGGTTGTGTGAAGGTCGTGGACAACTCATCAAAGCGCGATTCTGCACGCACATCGACGCCGTTGTACATGCCGTACAGCAGCGCACCATTCGGCGCGTATTCAGTTTTTACGACACTGGTTTGCGGCTTACCACCTTGGCTTGCGGAACGACTAAAAGAAATCGCTTCCAGAAAATCTTCTTGACGTGTTGCATCTAATTTTGAATACAACATATCGAAAGAAAACAGCGTACCGCGTTGTGGCTTGTATTGCAAAGAAGCGGTTAAACCAAGACGATCTTGATCATGCGTCAAACGGCCATAACGTGGCAAACGTGGCACAAAATTATTCGCGGAACTAGCTAAATTGTAGGCGGCGATATTGTCTGCAGTTCCTGGCAAACGCGATACACCTTGTGCTGCGGGGCCGCAAGTCGTGGCGGTCGAGTTTGTCGGATTGGCCGGCGTCACACCCATCGGTGCACACCAACCGCCAGAAGATGGTCCATTGTCCCAACGTACCGTACTAAAGCCTTCTTCAAAAACGCGTCGCTTAGAAAACGCACCGGACAATAAAGCACCAAAGGTATTATTCGCGAAGGTGTTCGACACTAAGAAACCAACACGCGGATCCGTTTTTTGTGACAAATCATTGTAGCGACCTTTGGCCATCACGGTCGCATTAAAACCGCGCAAATCAAATGGGCGCATGGTTTGCAGATCGACAGTCGCGCCGAGTGAGCCCTCGTCCACATCTGCAGATGCGCTCTTGCGAACAGTCAGTGAATTAAATAATTCGGATGGGAATACATTGAAATCAAATCCGCGTGAGCGGTTGGCGCCACCGGAACTATCGGTACCGCCTGTGGTGGCCAAGCCCTCCACACCATTAATCCGAACTCGCGTGAAGTCTTGCCCCAAACCACGCACTGTAACACTGCGCCCTTCACCCGCATCACGATCAATCACAACACCAGGAATACGTTGCAGAGATTCAGCCAGATTCGTATCAGGAAACTTACCCATGTCTTCAGACTTGATCACGTCCACGATGCCATTATCATCGCGCTTTTTGTTGAGCGCACTTTCCAATGATGCACGCAAACCAGTGATGACCACTAGCGTCGGTTGCTCATCCACTTTTGGCTTCGCTTCCTGAGCATAAGCACCACTGATTGCCATCGCCAAAACGGAAGTCGTAAAGGCAAATCGACCGATGTCTTTCCTTAAATTTCTGTTGCGCATGATATTCATCCTTTGGTCTCGAATAATTTTTATTGAGTCAGATGGCGAAAATATTGTTTGCTTTACTGCAGACTATCGGGCGCTGATCAGACGCTCTAAAAGTACCGCAACAAGCCCGACATCTTTCGACTTCTCTAACTTTGATTCGATTCTAAAAGTATTTGCCAAGCCAACGCGAGAACTTTCAACAGTATCAAAATATTAATTTTTACAAAAAACTCTTCCACCGAGAAAGATCAACTAGTTTTAAAAAAAATCATAAATACATCAATTTCAACCAAAACAATACTAAAAGTCACCAAAATCATCCAAATAAAAAAATATTTCCAAATAAAAATAATCTTATTTGCACTAAAAAAGCACTTTTATTGCATAAAAAAATTATCTTTGAATCGTCCAAAAAACAACAATTGGTCTTACCAAATGTATTTTTGGTTCACCAAAATAAGTTATTTGGTCAATCCAGATAACTTAAACTGTCCTACCACTTAGCACAATTTTGAACTAAAGCTACAAATTAGATGGGCATGAAAAAAGCAGCCGCGCGGGCTGCTTTTAACGACGTATGAACCACTTATTGCTACCGTTTTAGATCACGGAAATTCCATCAAATTTCAATCATAAGATCTTGATTTGGAAAATTCACACTAGTAACGCGAACTTAAAACTCGGATTGCACACCAATCGAGAAATTAGTTACACCAGAAGTGGTCTGTGTAAAGCCTGAAACTTTGACACGACGGTGATCAACTTCAGCGCGAATCGCGATTTTCTTATCGACGTAATACAAAGCGCCCAATGAAATTAATGGCTGTCCAGAATAGTGTGTTTCAGATGCAGCGAAGTCACGTGTACTTGCAACGATTTCACCTTTCATAAAGGCGACGCCTAATTTAGCGAAACCAACAAAATTGTTCATCGGCGTCGTTTTTACAATCGCGGCCAAATCTGCACCACGACCATTAAAAGTCGCCTTCAGAGCGGAATCACTAGCGCCGACTTCATTTAAATAGATATAACTGCCTTCAACACCGAAATTAGGTGAGAACTCATAGCCGCCATACAGCTTCCAGCTAGCAGCTGCAGTGTGGCAGCTTGTTGAACCAGCACAATCAAAATTCCATTTTGCACGTCCAACAGAACCACCAAAATAAGAAACCTGTGCTGCCGCATGAGCACTAACTAATGCACTACCTAAAACGAAGGCCGCAGCCAGAATATTTTTCTTTAACATGAAGTTCACCTATAGATGAGTTTTAAAAAAACTGCTTCAAGCACCGCCGCCCTGATTAGTGAGTCAGACGAGAATTTGCCGCAATTTCGTACAAAATTGGCATTTTACCCGCAGGCAATCACCTACGTCAGGATTTATTTGCAATTCGTTGCAGAAGTCGCAGATTCGAGCGTTTCCTAAACATCTCTCAAACGTCTAAGAAGCGTCCAATGGCACAACTTAACGAATCGGCAATGCACTGACAGGCTTAATTTCTTCCATACAGATCATCGAGCGCAAATTGCCAACGCCCTGCACTTGCATTAATTTATCGGTCAAAAACTGTGACAAACTCTTGAGATCACTGGCGACGACCTTCAATAGATAATCAAAATCCCCCGAAATCGTGTGGCATTCAATAATATCGGGAAAAGCGCGTAAATTACGCTCAATTTCACGCACATTTCGGTATTGTTCACGATCAAGCGATAAGCTGACGAAAGCCATCACGCCAAGACCAATCGCTTCTGGCGCAACCTGAGCAGTGTAGGCGCGAATCACCTTCGCTTCTTCCAAGGCGCGAACGCGACGCAAGGTTTGCGGTGGCGAAAGGTGGATCTTTTCGGCTAGCTGTAAGTTACTGATGCGACCATCTTCCTGCAAATGACGCAATATACTTAAATCGTAGTTATCCATTCCAGCCTCATGAAGTTCAAAAATTCCACATAGAATAATAAAAGAGGAATTAAATTACGAATTATCGGCACATTAGGAATTTAATTTCTCGTTCATAGATTATATCCAACAATTACGAAATCAAAAATTTTCTATTTAGCTCTATAATTCAGCCTTATCAACGCCCTCAAGTCATTGAGTTTGGCGACGATGAACATGAATTCGATGTGCTTGCGTGCAGACTATTCGCACACAAATTGCAGCACCTAATCCAATCAGCTCTTTTGAAAGCGAATGCTCAATAATGAAAACCATCTCACTCATAGGTGCACCTACGGATGTCGGCGCAAGCGTTAAAGGTGCAGGCATGGGACCAGATGCCTTGCGCGTCGCTGGTCTAGTTCAAGCTTTAGAAGCAAGAGAATTAGCCGTAATCGATCACGGCAATCTGCATGGCCCTGCAAACCCTTGGCAGGCACCAGTTAATGGTTTACGTCATTTAAATGAGGCGATTGATTGGAATCAGGCAGTTTATAACGAGGTCAGCAGTGCGTTACAAGCAGGTCATATGCCGATGATGTTAGGTGGCGATCACTGTCTGGCAATCGGCTCAATTAGCGCGGTCGCTAAACATTGCAAGGACCATGGTAAGAAATTACGCGTCTTATGGTTTGATGCGCATGCAGACAGCAACTTATCCACAATCAGCCCAACCGGTAATATTCACGGCATGCCAGTCGCGTGTTTGATGGGACATGGTCCAGAGCAACTGATTGCTTATGGTGGCTACACACCAGCGATACAAGCAGATGAGATTCGTCAAATCGGTATTCGCAGCGTCGATGACGGCGAGCGCCAGTTTATCCATGACATGGGCATTCCCGTTTTTGATATGCGCTATATCGATGAACATGGCATGCGTGCGGTGATGTTGAAAGCCTTAGAAGGCATTGATCAGAACACCCATCTGCATGTGAGTTTTGATCTTGACTGTCTTGATCCTGATATCGCACCTGGCGTCGGCACCGCGGTTCTTGGCGGCCCGACTTATCGCGAAGCGCAACTGTGCATGGAAATGATTGCAGACACAGGCTTACTTGGTTCATTGGATGTGGTTGAGCTCAATCCAGCTTTAGATTTACGCAATCAAACCGCGATTCTGGCAGTCGATCTGATCGAAAGCTTATTCGGTAAATCGACTTTGGTCAGAATCAATCCTAAAGCCTAATCTCCGTCGCTTGATGGTCACTCAGTCACTAAAACACCATGAGTTTGGTGTTTTAGTGACAGGCTTTATGTGTATCGTCGGACAGCCGATCAAGTATCGGACAATCTGGTCGCTGATCTCCGTGACAAGCCTGTGCCAGATGTTCTAATTGCTGACGTATCAACAGCATTTTTTGAATTTGTTCATCAAGCTCAGCGATATATACGCCAGCAAGTTTTTTTACCTCTGCACTTTGCCGACTACGATCTCGCCACAAGCCAAGCAAGGTTTGTATGCGCTCTAATGAAAATCCCAAGTCACGTGCGCGTCGGATAAATTGCAGTGTATGTACATCATTCTCACCATACTGCCGATAGCCGGCATCAGTGCGCCCTGCAGCATGTATCAATCCTATGCTTTCATAATAACGAATCATTTTTGCACTAACACCTGAAGCTTGTGCGGCCTGACCTATGTTCATCCCCTTCATGGTTTTTCCTCAGTCATCGATGTAGGTGTCCAATAACGCAATAGCAAAGCATTCGACACCACACTGACGCTAGAGAATGCCATTGCTGCACCCGCCAGCATCGGATTCAAATAGCCAAGAGCCGCCAACGGTATGCCGACAATATTGTAAATAAACGCCCATCCAAGATTTTGACGAATCTTACGATAGGTTCGCTGCGATATGGAAATCGCGTCGGCAAGCAGTAAGGGATCACCGCGCATTAAGGTGATGCCTGCGGTATGCATTGCAACATCGGTTCCGGTAGACATGGCAATACCCACATCCGCTGCCGCCAACGCAGGAGCATCGTTAATGCCATCACCGACCATGCCAACCCGAAAGCCCGACTGCTGCAATTCACGCACAATATTCGCTTTATCCGCTGGTAGAACTTCCGCACGTACCTCTGTAATGCCGACAACTGCCGCCACAGAATTTGCGCTGCCATAATTGTCGCCACTGAGCATAATCGACTTCACCCCCAATGCATGCAAGCGCTTTACTGCCAATATTGCACTGGCTTTTACCTGGTCACCAAAACTCAACAAGCCAGCTAATTGCAAATCGCCATCCATCGATAAAGCCAAAAATGAAACCGTACGACCAAAACCCTGCTGCTCCTGCGCCGCTTGCTCAAATGCACTCACATTGACACCCAATTCCTGCATCCAGCGCAGGTTTCCCAGATATACCGTGGCACCATCTAATTGCGCCTGAACGCCACGACCTGGAGATGCCTTGGCATCCGTCACAGCAAGGAGCTTTATGCCTTGCTTCTGCGCACTGTGCAATACCGCATGTGCCAGCGGGTGATCGCTGTATTGCTGTACAGCCGATGCCCATTCCAATATTTGTTTTTCGCTATATGCATGACTAATCACTGCGGCCACCGTTGGCTTACCCTCAGTCAAGGTGCCCGTTTTATCAAATGCAATGGCCGTCAAACTATGTGCAATTTCCAACGCCTGTGCATCCTTAATTAAGATACCGAATTTGGCGGCAACGCCTGTACCTACCATAATCGCCGTCGGTGTTGCCAAACCCAAAGCACAAGGACATGCAATGACTTGTACTGCTACGGCATTCAACAATGCAGCTTGCCAATCTCCAGTAATCCATCCCCATGCTAGCAAAGTCAATCCAGATATACCGAGAACGATAGGTACAAATACCGCACTAATTTGATCAACTTGCGCTTGTATTGGTGCCTTTACCGCCTGCGCATCTTCGACGAGTTTAATTATTTGCGATAACATGGTAGCACCGCCAATCCCGCGCGCAGTCACCAGTAACAATCCATCGGCATTCACAGAACCGCCAATCACCATGTCACCGACATGCTTGCTGACGGGCATGCTTTCACCAGTCAATAACGACTCGTCCAGATGGCTAATCCCTTCGATAATTTCACCATCGACAGGCACACGATCACCAGGGCGAACAATTACCAAATCACCGACCTTTAGTTCGGCGACAGGAACTTCAATATCAACCCCATCACGACGTAGCAAGGCAGTCGTGGCGCGTAAAGACTCTAGCGCTCGTAGCGCTTCGACAGTTTGATGTTTCGCTTTCGCTTCCATCCATTTACCAAGCAACACCAAGCTGATCACCACAGCCGATGATTCAAAGTACAGATGCTGCATGCCATGCGCCACGTGTTCGCCTGCGTCCAATAACAGATAGATCGATAATCCATAGGCAGAACTGGTACCAATCGCTACCAGCAAATCCATATTACCGCTCCCTGCTAATGCAGCCTTCCAACCAGCCTTGTAGAAGCGGGCACCAAGCCAGAACTGCACAGGCGTTGCCAATGCTAGCTGCAACCAGCCAGGTATCAACAAATCAATTCCCACCATCGCCAATAACATCGGCGCCATCAACGGCAAACTCAACACAATCGCGATCACTACCAACCAGCCCTGACTCAAGCCTGCTCGGGGCGAGGTATGGATGCTGAGCTTGTCTTCAACCAGATGTGCGACGTAACCAGCCTTTTTTGCTGCCGCTAACAAGCTACTCAGTTCGACCTCTGCTAGCGCTGTTACTTGCGCCTTTTCTGTCGCCAGATTGACACTGGCATCTAATACCCCTGACACCGCCTTGAACGCTTTCTCAACACGACCAACACATGAGGCGCAGCTCATATCCGCGACCGTCAATGTCCATGTTTTGGTCGCTACTTGATAACCTGCTTTTTCTACGCTAGCGATCACTGCTTGAATATTTGCACCGGGCTTCACGCTAACACTGGCTTTCTCAGTGGCCAAATTGACGCTTGCTTCCAACACAGCATCGGTCGCCAGCAAGGCTTTTTCAACTCGCCGCACACATGACGAACAGGTCATGCCCTCAATTTGCAAATTCAATTTACTATTCATAGAACTTTCCTCTGATCTGGCCATCATCTCAAATGTCTTAGTTGTTTCGGGCAAGGATTTCTTTGCCGCAGGCTTCACCGTAGAAATCAGGATATAGCTTCCCACCATGGGAAGGTCAAGAAAATCTTAAAAAATCATGACGGAGCGCAAGCGAACAGGATTCAGAGCATCTACAATCACGTCATTCAAACAATCGGATCAGGAGAATTCTCATGCCACAGTTTCAAGTTGAAGATATGACATGTAAGCACTGCGAAGCGACCATCAGCAAAGCAATCAAGGAGCTGGATGCACAGGCCAACATCGCCATCGACCTGGCTGCACATTCAGTCAGCATTGAATCAGCGCAGAATGAAGCCTTACTTGAAGCAGCGATACGTGAAGCTGGTTTTACGCCCGTTCTCGTCGCTGCATAAATTGAATGCGTGCAAATTAGAATCGACTGTGTAGTGTCAACTAATTAGCATCAACTGACTGGCATCAACGACTTAGCATCAAACCGTCAGCAAGACAGAATTAGCTTCTGCTAAAAGAAGTAATTCACAATCACTGGCACCAAGCTTGGTGCCAGCAACGCGGTCAGAACACCATTCAAGCCCATTCCTAATCCGGCAAAAGTACCAATTTCTTTACTGACCTGAAATGCACGCGCCGTTCCAATTCCATGTGCCGCTAAGCCAATTGCAAAACCACGGATTTCTGGTGAACTAATGCGCATCCAATTAAACAAATAGCGCGCTATTAAGGCGCCGAATGCACCAGTCAAAATAACGATTGCGGCGGCAATTGAGGGGACGCCACCAATCTTATCGGCAATGCTCATCGCAATTGGCGTCGTCGCTGATTTTGGGCCTATCGATAAAGCTAATTCTTGCGAACCACCCATCCAAATCACGATGAGCACAGCAGAGATGATCGCCGTCAATGATCCACATAACAAACCGACCGTCAAAGGAAGCAAACTACGGCGCAGCTTTGGTAATTGTCTTGCTAAAGGAATTGCCAGCGCAACCGTCACAGGCCCAAGCATAAAATGGATCATCTGTGCAGAAACAAAATAACGCTCATAGGAAATATCTGTCGCGCTCAGCACAAGAATAATCATAGCAACCGCCATGACGACTGGATTGGCCAGCGGCGAGAAATGAAACTGAGAGGAAATCCACATTGCAAGCAGATACGCGCATAACGTCAAACTAACTGCTAATAGTGGCGAATGGGCAAGGTAGTTCCACGTAGACGCAAGTTCTAAGATTGATGTCATGTTATTTTTCTGATTTTTCTAATGGTGTTTGCGACGATGTACTAGCATCCATAAGCTGATCGGATGACGCGACATGGTGTGGCATCAACCAACGCATACTCAGGGCTGTCACTGCAAGTGTCAACAAAGTACTCACGACAAGAGCGAGCAACAAGGCAATCCAATGTTGTGAAACGCTATTAGCAGAAACCATAATCCCAACACCCGCTGGAATGAAAAATAAAGACATGTGCTTGAGCACATGATGGCTGGATTCTTCAATCTTTGCCATCAAGCGTGGCGAAGCGAGTAAAGCGAAAAACAACAGCAACATTCCGACAACTGGACCTGGAATATTCAAACCCAAAACAAACACACTGGCTTCACCCAGACACTGAAAAACCAACAAGATCGCAAATGTGTAAAACATCAGTAACAGCCTCCTCAAGTTGCAACAAGCTAAGTCACCATGACCGACGCTGAAAATGATTGTAGCGTGGTTTCAGCCTTTGAATCTAAAAGTACTCGACAAGCTGTGTACCCAAGATAGAAAAGTGAGATGCAATGCCATGTCGATTTCTGTGCCTGGGAGGGTTCTTCTAGAGACATCTACACAACTGGCGCACAGTTGGTCTTGCACAGATCTCCTTTATCTGAAACCAAGCGTCTTCATTCGTACAAAAACTTTCGATCTCTGTTGTACTCAAGCTGTCGTCAATTCGAAAGTGAACAAGTCCGCTTTCGAACAAACGATTCTAGTGATTGATTTGACTCACTGTGGCTGATATGAACTTAATAATTGGTCACTTGACATGTAAATCACTAAAAACTACACGTTAAGAAACCATAGTATTCCCAAAAGAAGCCTATTTTGGCTGGCATGATGTTTGCGAGTACGTGAATAACCGGTGTAGCAGAATCGCCTATTGATGATTTCTTTACCTGCCACCTGTTAAGTTCTTAGCGAAACAAATATTAGCTAATTCTTAGGAGCAGGTCGCCTACAGTTCGACGTAATCAGGTCGCTCACTCTTTAGCTATTTCTTGTTTCTCTATTCAATCCATTGGCTGCAAGACTAGGAGGAAACATACTATGCAACGACCCGATTTCAGTCGCAACAACAACCGAGGTGTACTGTCCACAATTTTTGTGGGCTTAGCGCTTAGCCTTGCATCAGCCACCGCTGCGCTAGCACAAAGTTCAGCCCCCTCCACACCTAAATCTCCCCCAGTTCCGAGCTTTCCCTGTGGTGGTCTAAATCCAATTGGGGTTGAGCTGAAACCCATCCCTAAACTCAGCAATGGTGAATTCACCAATCCTGGCGCAGATTGCGCGATGTGGCAAACCTTTATCTATCTGAACTGGCCCGCTAAATCAGGCCAACGCGGCATCCCCGACACTTCGGCCTTGTTTGGCGCACCAGGAACAACTGTTTGGGAAAGTTTTCTCACTGAAGAGCAAGTGTTCCTTCCAAATGGCGCTCAGCCACAACCGTGGAATAATCAAGTCGTCAATGCAACGCTTCCCAAAGAAGTCGCAAGTGAATTCGCTGCGGGCAGCATGCGAATGTTGACACGTACCGCGAAGGTATCACCCACCGTTGCCAAACTTCAAGCAACCTTGAAAGCGCGCAAAAGTCCGAACATTCCACTCGATGAAATCACCCAGGCAGATGGAAATATTCTATACGACCAACAGAAAAATCCCGTGTATTACGATGTGGCGATGAACAAAACGCAGTATGACTACATCACGCAAAACAGCTTATATAACGCCACCACACAAGCCACCTTCGCTAAAACGACGAACATTATTTTGCCGTCTGGCTCGATTGAGGTTAAAGCAGCTTGGAAAGTGCTTACCCCAGTCGAAGCAAGCTCCGGACGCTTTCATCTTGCCAAAGGATACGTCCCTGGCTCTGCTGATGGTAAAGCGGTCACAATCGGCTTGGTCGGATTTCATATCTTTGCTAGCGGCGGTAAACAAAATGCTGGGCTGTGGTCGACTTTTTATCAGGTGGATAATGCACCGTTGATGGGTGCAACAGGTAAGCAAGCCTACAGTTTCAATAATCCCACGAGCAAAACACCGGTTAACACCAAAGGAACTAACCCTACCCAAGTGGTGCAGGTATTTCCCGATGATGTGAATGCCGCAAAAATCAACGCACAAGCTCAGAAAATCATCACACAAGGCTACGCCAAATCACCTTGGCAATACTACGCCATGGTCGATACGCAATGGTCTAAAACAGTTCTCAATCTGAGCACCCCAATCCCACAGACGGTACCACTTTCTGCTGGCAAGCCAGGCGACATCAGCACGAACACCTTGATCAACCCTGTATTGGAAACATTCATGCAAACCAAAGGAAATAGCTGCATGGGCTGCCATGCTTTTGCCACCACAGCACAGAAAGCTAGTAAAACTGCGACAGGTTTTAGCTTTATGTTCGGCAGTGCGCAAGCGCCGAAATAATCGACAGGAAGGATTGATTTTTTATAGAGGCATTTCCAGTTCATAGCACACCAGATGTGCTATGAACTTCGCCCATTTTTTGTCGGAACGGCTCATGTTGATTCTAGCGCTTTCATCCAAGCCAGCATGACATGTGTAGATGTTGAGAATGAACTCAAACACACATGAAAACTCAACTAGCCTAATGCGCGACCAAATTTTAAATCTGCTGTTTGCAAATGCATCACCGTGCTCTAGCCTAAGTGTGCATCTCGATCCAGTCACTCAATCCAATCTGTTGATACAATTTCTCGATCCAATTTTCGGCCGCTCGCGATGCTTATGCGGAAGTTTCCACGTTTGATATTTGCACAGACTTCAACGAAAAGTGGCGCTCAATATTGAAAGCAGGCACATGACTTCGGTCTTATAAGTGATGAGATAAATTCAGCACAAGGACGCAGCAACATTGAGCACAAATTTGCGGTGTTAAGAATTGGCCGTACAACGGCAATAATCAACAGCTAGTTAATGCGGTTTCGTATAGCGCTGAACAATCGCATTCATTTTTCCCTCGCGACGTAGCTTATCTACACTACTTTGCAATTTCTCGATAAGAGTCGGATCAGAGCCAAGATTCATACCGAAATACAAAGAGCCTCCATCATAAAGCTTGATCAGCTTAATCAACTTGCCGGCGGGAATATCATATTGCTGTTGATTCATTGCCATCCCAATTTCGGTGTTAACCACAGCGTCAATCTGGCCTGACTTCAGCATGCGCATTTCATCGCTATTTGAATTGAAAATACGAATTGCTGACTTCGATACTCCCGCTTCAAGCAATTCAGTTAATGAGGCTTCAGCGCGAATCGCACCGACCTTAAATTTGTCGAGATCTTTTAGAGTATGGATTTCATTGGCAAGCTCCGCCCGTACGTAAACCCAAGTAGTTCGAGGCAAAATAGGACCAATCCAAACAAATTGCCCCTCTCGTGCTGGAATGCGAGCAATCGTATAGATTAAGGTATTTTTTGTTTCTTGCACTGTTTTGTAAGCGCGTGTCCAGGGTACGAGTTGAAATTCACAATGCAAATTTGCATTGATGCATGCAGTACGTAAGATGTCTGTCGAAATGCCGGTTACGTCCTTGCCATTCAGAAAATTATATGGCGGCCACTCTTCCGTGTAAGCTTTTAAATCAACCGCAGTCGCATTCATACTATTCATCAAGAATAGTATGGCGACACCATAAAAAAGTTTCCAGATTTTGCGCGCAAGCAATCGCATGTTCAGTATGTCCAACCAATAATCGAAGTGCATCGAAGGGGGTAATTTGAGGCATTATGGCACAAAGAATTATTGCTCTATAGCATAACTTCCTAGATTTGCCTCAGCGTGGTATCTCTGCATCGCAAGCGATACTTCATATGATCGGGCGTGTGAATTTATCGTGATACTTCACTACCTAGCGCGGTTCCAAAAAAATGCTTAGCTAGCGGAAGACAAATCAACACAGAACGCCAAATTTGCCGATAAGATATGTTGAGAAAAATACGTTGAAAAGATGCGCAGAGAAGACAGACCAACTTTCTCAACGCAATAAAAAAGGGCTCACATTTCTGTGAGCCCTTAGTGCTACTGGTGCCGGTTGCCGGAATCGAACTGGCTACCTGATGATTACAAGTCAACTGCTCTACCAAGTGAGCTAAACCGGCGGTAATCTTTTCAACACTGCTTGCAATACAATTTGTTTTGCAACGAATCTTGAAGAACAAAATTATAGACTACTTTATGACTTTTAGGGAAGGTTTTTCTGGTTTTTTTTGTGTTTCTTTTGTGTCTTCCTGTTTTTCCAATTCAGCCACGAGGTTTTCTTCCTTATTGCTTACCGAAGCCAAACCTATCACTGGCTTGACTGGCTCGACAACTGGCGCATCAGAGTCCAGGGTATCTTCCACATCATCAAAAACCATGCCTTGACCATTTTCACTAGAGAAAATCGCCTGGATATTACGCACAGGAATATAAAGGTCGCGCGAAACGCCACCAAACCTAGCTTTAAAACTGACTGCATCATTGTCCATTTTCAAACCACTTGTCGCAGAAAATGCAATGTTCAGAACAATCTCACCCTTACGCACAAATTCCATCGGGACTTGTACCGCACCATTTACTTTTACCGACATATACGGTGTAAAGCCGTTGTCAGTGCACCATTCGTAGATGGCACGTAATAAATATGGTTTTGTAGAAATTCCTGACATGAGCTTGCATTACTTTCTAAATAGTTTCGAAAAGTTGCGACCAGATTTCAATGCAAAACCTGATCGCAGATATCATTAACGACGCATTACTTTTTCAGAAGGTGTCAATGCTTCAATATAAGCAGGGCGAGAGAAAATACGCTCTGCATATTTCAACAATGGCGCAGCTGTTTTTGACAAATCAATACCATAGTGATCCAGACGCCACAGCAATGGAGCTACTGCTACGTCAAGCATAGAAAATTCTTCACCGAGCATGTATTTATTTTTTACAAATAAAGGTGCTAATTGCGTCAGGCGATCACGAATTTCAGCACGCGCTTTATCCAATACTTTAGAAGACGCATTGTTCTTTTCGTTCTCCAAAGTATGCACGTGTACGAACAATTCTTTTTCAAAATTGAACAACATTAAACGTGCACGAGCACGTTGCAATGGATCAGCAGGCATCAATTGCGGATGCGGAAAGCGCTCATCAATGTATTCGTTGATGATATTGGATTCATACAAAACCAATTCGCGCTCAACCAAGATTGGCACTTGACCGTACGGGTTCATCGTGGAGATATCTTCTGGCTTATTGAACAAATCAACGTCACGAATTTCAAAATCCATGCCTTTTTCAAACAGGACTAAACGGCAACGTTGTGAAAATGGGCAGGTTGTACCTGAGTAGAGAACCATCATTTTTATAGTTCCTTAAAAACGATTAGGGTGAGGTGCAAAAAGCAGACCTCACCCTGGGATGACACATCCACCAGTTATCTGATGGACGACTAATTTACGATTACTTCACTTCTTTCCAGTAGGAGGCATTCAAGCGCCATGCTAAGGTCGCCAGCAAAGCCATGAACATCACAACCCAAACGCCCAAACGCTTACGTTCATTCTGCGCTGGTTCGCCCATCCACTGAAGATAAGCAACAAGATCACCGATGGCATTGTCATATTCAACAGCGTTCATCGTGCCTGGCGTTAAAGTTTCGAAGCCCACGAATTTGTGTTCCATTTTAGATGGATCATGTGCATCTTTAACTTCTTCAAACTTTGCTCCACGCACACCTTGCAATTCCCACAAAGCATGTGGCATACCAACGTTAGGGAACAACATGTTGTTCCAACCAGTTGGGCGACTTTCATCTTTGTAGTAAGTACGCAAATACGTGTAGAGCCAGTCAGCGCCAGTACCTGCACCAGAAGCTTTAGCGCGGGCAATCACCGATAAATCAGGTGGAACTGCGCCAAACCATTCTTTCGCGTCTTTCGCGCTCAGACTAGTTTTCATCAGCTCACCGATTTTCTCACCGGTAAACAATAAATTGCTCTTGATTTGGTCTTCCGTCAAACCGATATCACGCAAGCGGTTATAACGCATAGACACTGCAGAGTGGCAATTTAAACAGTAATTGACGAAGAGCTTTGCGCCATTCTGCAACGCAGCCAGATCAGTAGTACGTTCTGGCGCACGATCCAGTGGGAAACTTCCACCACTGGCTAAAGCCAATGCTGGAGCGAATGCCAATGTAAGGATCAGTTTTTTAAGTAATTTCATGCTAGTTTTTCCTCGCTTAATCTGATCAGTGCGCAGCAAACGTTACGCGCTTTGGCACAGTCTTGAACGTACCCATACCGCTCCACCAAGGCATCAACAAGAAGAAACCAAAGTAGATCAATGCACATACTTGAGATACGCGTTCACCCATCGGTGATGGTGCTTGCACACCAAGGTAACCCAAAACGACGAACGCGATACCGAATACGATATACACATATTTGTGCCAATCTGGACGGTAACGAATCGATTTCACTGGAGACACGTCTAACCAAGGCAAGAAAGCCAAGATCACAACAGAACCACCGAACAAAACCACACCCCAGAATTTTGCATCCAAACCGAAAGGCATCATGCCGATGATCGCCACTAATGCGACCGCTGCAATTGCTGCCTTTGTCATAAAGCCCAAAGAAGACTTCAACCAGATCAGCGCAACATATGCCGCGACACCCGCTTGAATCACAAACAAGAACTCAGACGTCGTGGCACGCAAAATTGAGTAAAACGGCGTGAAGTACCAAGTTGGAGCGATGTGCGGTGGCGTTTTCAATGAATCGGCTGGAATAAAGTTGTTGTACTCCAAGAAGTAACCGCCCATTTCTGGCGCAAAAAACACAACTGCAGTAAAGATCGTCAAGAACACTGTCACGCCAAAGATGTCGTGGAAAGTGTAGTAAGGATGAGAAGGAACACCGTCAACTGGGTGGCCGTCTGCATCTAAGTTTTCTTTGATTTCGATACCATCAGGGTTGTTAGAACCGACTTCATGCAAAGCGATCAAATGCGCTACTACTAAGCCCAACAAGACCAAAGGAATCGCAATCACGTGGAAAGCGAAGAAGCGATTCAATGTCGCATCAGACACCACATAGTCACCACGAATCCACAAAGACAAATCTGGGCCGATGAAAGGAATTGCGCCGAACAAGTTCACAATAACTTGTGCGCCCCAGTAAGACATTTGGCCCCAAGGTAAGAGGTAACCGAAGAAAGCCTCTGCCATCAGACACAAGAAAATCGCAAAACCAAACAACCAGATCAATTCACGTGGCTTACGATATGAGCCGTACAACAAAGCACGTGTCATGTGTAAGTACACAATGATAAAGAAGGCGGAAGCACCGGTCGAATGCATGTAACGCACTAGCCAGCCCGACGGCACTTCACGCATGATGTACTCAACTGATTCAAATGCTAACTTTGCATCTGGTTTGTAATGCATCACCAGGAAAATACCGGTAACAATCTGGATTACCAATACCAACATCGCCAATGAGCCGAAGATGTACCAGAAGTTAAAGTTTTTTGGCGCGTAATATTGACCCCATTGATCATTCCACAATTTCGTCAGTGGAAAACGGGAATCAACCCAATTCAATGCTTTCGCTGCGATAGGCGCATCGTCAGGAAGTTTTTTCTCAACAAATGCCATGATTAAGCCTCGCCTTTCTCATCTTTACCGATGATAATTTTGGTATCTGATAAAAACATATGCGGTGGCACGTCCAGATTTTGTGGCGCAGGTTTATTCTTATAAACGCGACCAGCCAAATCAAACGTAGATCCGTGGCATGGGCAAATAAAGCCGCCTTCCCAATCATCTGGCAAAGAAGGCTGCGCACCAGGCGTGAATTTGGAAATCGGCGAACAACCCAAATGAGAGCAAATACCGACAGTGACCAAAAATTCACTATGTTCTTTACGAGAACGCGTTTGCTTGTCGCAATACGCTGGCATATCCATCGTGTATGGCTTCTCAGATTTTGGATCCGCCAATTTTGCTTCTGTCTTTTTCAGACTTTCCATCATTTCTGGTGTACGTCTTAAAATCCACACTGGCTTACCGCGCCATTCTGTCGTGCTCATTTCACCTGGTTTTAAAGCGGAAATATCCACTTCAACCGGTGCACCCGCCGCTTTTGCGCGCTCGGATGGTTGAAAAGTACTCACTAGTGAAACCGCCGTGCCAACACCTACTGCACCACCTGCCACACAGGTAGCAACGAGTAAGCCGCGACGACTTGGATCGACCTGCTTTTCGATACTCATACAAACCCCAATCTATCAAAAATCAAAACTTGACGAAGCACAACCCCACTTCTTACAACCTTAAATTATAAAGGAGCTGGGAGGTGAATTAAAGAAAAAGATGCTTCACAGACCGATTTACACCGTTTTTCCATGGAAATGACCCACATGCTACGAAAATTTCATGCAAAAGTGCACGATCAGCTTCCACATGGACTAGGAATAACAACAATTTGGTAGTTGATTCACAAGAATTGACAATATTCTCTCAGCTGATATGGTTTTTGCGGATTATCATATTGCTGTTTTGCCATACTCTTAGCGCAAATACTTCAGATTTTTACTTACACTTACTTAAAACTACTTTGGGGAAATTTATGGGCATGATGCAAGAATTTAAAAGCTTCGCCGCACAAGGCAATGTCATTGACTTAGCGGTTGGTGTCATCATTGGTGCCGCATTTGGCAAGATCGTTGATTCTTTAGTTGGCGATATCGTGATGCCTGTCGTCGGTAAAATTTTTGGCGGATTAGATTTCGCCAATTACTATTTGCCATTAAATGGACAAGCGGCTGATTTAACGCTGGCAGAAGCAAAAAAAGCTGGTGCCGTTCTTGCCTATGGTAATTTTTTAACTATCGCATTGAACTTTATCATTCTTGCCTTCATCATTTTCCAAATGGTGCGCTTAGTGAATCTGATGAAGAAAAAAGATGCAGCGGAAGCCGCAGCCGTCCCAGCAGCACCAGCACCAACGCCAGAAGATGTGGTCTTGCTGCGTGAAATTCGTGATGCGCTGAAGAAGTAAGCATATCGATCCACATCGCCGCAAAAAAATGCCACCTAAAATGCCACCAACCAAGGTGGCATTTTTGATTTAAAACTCTGTGTCGTCATTTAGTCAGCTCAAACCGGATTATCAATATCGACAAACTGATGTTCTATCCCAAATTCTTGTGCGATCAATTGACCCAAAGCCTGTACGCCATAACGCTCACTCGCATGATGTCCGCAAGCTAAATACGGCACGCCAGATTCTCTTGCTAGATGCACAGTTGGTTCTGATATTTCACCGCTGATAAATACACTAGCTCCGGCCTCAATTGCTGCACCCAACATGTTTTGTGCAGCACCAGAACACCAGGCAATGATATTCACTGGCTGATCGGCCTGACCTATCATCAAGGCCTCACGCCCAAGTTGTGTTGAAATATGCGCGGCCAATTGCGCTACATTCAGAACTTGTCCCGCAGATAATTTACCCAGCCAGCCCAATTCATCTTCACCAAATCGGCCGCAAACTTCAAATCCAAACAACTTGGCCAATTGGGCATTATTCCCCAGCGCAGGATGAGAATCTAAAGGTAAGTGATAAGCAAATAAGGAAATACCATTCTCAATCAAGGTTTTCAAGCGTTGAAATTTCTGTCCCACCACCCGCATATCTTCGCCTCGCCAAAAGTAACCGTGATGTACCAGGATGGCATCCGCTTCAAGCCGAACGGCCTCATCAAGTAAGGCCTGGCAAGCAGTAACACCACTAACAATACGCTTAATTTCATTGCGCCCTTCCACCTGAAGCCCATTTGGGCAATAATCACGGAAACGTGCGACTTGTAATTCATTGGCTAAGAATTGCGCAAGCGCATTCCTCTCGACTGATTTTCTTAACATACATTCCTCATGATGCGTCGTTTATGGCTATTATTCGCTCAAACCGTGACCGTCGGTTTAGCACTGTGGTTTATTGTAACCAGCTTAAAGCCGAATTGGGTACAACAAGGCTTGGTGATTAATAAGAATCTGAGCCTGACTTCGTCAGCTACTTTGAGGGAAGCGCCAAGCAGTAAAAACAATTCACCAGGTTCCTATAATCTGGCTGCTAAGCGAGCGATGTCGTCGGTGGTCAATATCAGTGCGACGCGCAGCTCTAACAATAAGAATCCCCTGCTAAGCGATCCCTTCTTTAAGCGCTTCTTTGGCGAACAAGCGAAGCCTAGATCAGAACGTCCATCCAGTAGCGGCTCTGGGGTGATCATGAGTCCGCAGGGCCATATCCTGACGAACAATCACGTCATTCAAGGCGCTGGCGCGATTGAGGTCGCTTTAGCAGATGGTCGGTTAGCCACCGCCAAGGTAATTGGTACAGATCCAGACACCGATCTCGCGGTACTGCAAATCGATCTAAAAGATTTACCAACCATCACGCTAGGTCACTCTGAAGAAGCCAACGTCGGTGACGTCGTCTTAGCGATTGGCAATCCATTTGGCGTAGGTCAAACTGTCACGATGGGAATTATTTCTGCATTAGGTCGCAATAGTGTTGGCATCAACACTTACGAGAATTTCATTCAAACGGATGCAGCAGTCAATCCGGGCAATTCTGGTGGTGCGTTGGTGGATGCGAACGGTAACTTACTCGGTATTAATTCAGCGATTTATTCACAAAATGGCGGTTCACTGGGTATCGGTTTTGCGATTCCTGTATCCACCATCAAAATGGTCATGGAAGCCATCATCACCGATGGGCAAGTGGTACGCGGCTATCTCGGCATTAGTCCTGAAGACATCACGGAAGAAATGGCAGAAAGCTTTAACATCAAACAAACCAAAGGATCGATTGTTGCCGCGGTTGTACGTGGTGGCCCAGCGGACCAAGCGGGTGTCAAACCTGGCGACATCTGTATCGCGATTGATGGCAAGCCATTTTTGAATAGTCGTGAGATGATGAACCAGATCGCGCAACTCAAACCCAATTCCAAAGCAAAATTGAAAGTCGTGCGGCAATCAAATGAAATTCAATTGGATATCGTGGTCGGCAAACGTCCTCCATTTAAGCCGGAAGAATAAGCACTATGCACATACCAGAACTTAGCCGCTTTTTATTTGAGCTAGCAGAAAACAATAACCGCGCGTGGTTTGTTATGAACAAGCCACGCTACGATATTTTGCGTGCCGAGTTCTTGCAGATGGTGACGCGATTGATTCAAGAATTGAGCAAAATTGACCCTACAATCGCGCAATGCGATCCCAAGAAAGCCTTATTTCGCATCAATCGGGATGTGCGTTTTGGTAAAGATAAATCTCCCTATAAGACCTACTTTTCCGCATCCATTTTACCTAGCGGCCGCAAGAAACCTAGCGAAGGTGGTGGCCCAGCTTATTACTTTCAGATCAGTCAGGATAATCGATTATTATTTGCGGTCGGTGAATATATGCCACCAGCAGATCGTCTAAAGAACATTCGTCAACATATTCTTGACGATGATACTGGATTCAAAAAGCTGATCAAAAACAAAGCAATGAAAAACTGCTTTGGCGAACTACAGGAAGAAGGAAAATTAATACGTCCACCCAAAGGTTTCGACCCTGAACACGCTTTGATCGAGTATTTGAAATTGAAAAGCATGATGGTATGGACGGAGTGTTCTTTAGACGGCATGTTGTACGAGGACGTGCACAAGACACTGCTTGGCGGCTTTAAAACCGCCTTACCTTTGGTGACTTGGCTGAGGGCAGCCGAGTTCAGTTAAGGCACTTTATTGATCAGGTGGCGTGGTCGGCGCTTGCGTCGCTTTGACAAAGATCGGCGCGATAAACAATCCCAATTCAAATAGCATCCACATCGGAATCGCCAAGGCCAATTGGCTCACCACGTCCGGCGGTGTCACGACAGCAGCGATAATAAAAGCACCAACGATCACGTATGAGCGTATCGCCTTCAATTTTTCAACGGTCAAAATACCTGTTCGTACTAACACAATCACCACAATCGGTACTTCAAAAGTCAAACCAAACGCCAAGCACATCGACATAATAAAATCGAGATAATTTTCGATATCAGGTGAAACAGTAATCGAGGTCGGCGCAAACTCAGCGATAAACTTAAACACCCGACCAAACACAAAGAAGTAACAAAAAGCGACGCCGGCGGCAAACAAAAATGAAGACGAGATCACCAATGGGGCGACTAAGCGTTTTTCATGTGCATATAAGCCAGGCGCAATGAAAGCCCAAGCTTGGTACAAAACCCAAGGCAAAGCGATGAGAAACGCCAACAGCAAGGTCACTTTCATCGGCACCAAAAATGGTGAAATCACGCCGGTTGCGATCATCTTAGCGCCAGCTGGCAAGGCAGCAATCATAGGCTGCGCCAAGAAATCATAAATCGCTGAAGGACCAGGCCAGGCGAATAAGGCCGCGCAGATGACAGCCACGCCAGCACAAGCTTTAACTAATCGATCGCGCAACTCGACCAGATGAGAAATAAAGGTATCTTGCATACCCAAAAAATTATTGTCACTCATGGCATGCCCTGAAATGAATTATTGAGAGCATTTAGAAAAAACTCGATGATGTACTGCGATTGACACGATGCTTAGCCATCCGTGCAGCGCCAGAAATAACTTGACTGCGATGTCCGTGACGGCTTTTATACCAATGTGGAATATTCGAAGTTTTGGCGACTTTTCTGCGGCGGAAATTCTTAGCTTTTGCCATCATCTCTTCACTAGAAGCAGAGGCTCGATGATCATAAGCGGAATAAATAGAATTCGAATCGGGTTGCACGAGCTCATTTAACTCTTGCTGTGCCTCAGAAAATTCTTTATGAATATCTTGCTCGAAATTTTGCGCGGCAGATTCAACTTCTTTCTGCATTTTGCGCAATTCTTCCATTTCGATTTCGCGACTCACCTCGGATTTCACCTGGCTAATATAACGCTGCGCACGACCAAACAAAGTGCCCGCCATGCGCGCTACTTTGGGAAGATCTTTAGGGCCGATTACGATCAAGGCCACTGCCCCAATTAAAGCGAGCTTGGTCAGTCCGAGGTCTATCATAAATCTGTTCTAACACCATCCGAAGATTAGTGTGTCGACTTATCCTTTGCATCGACATCAATGGTTTTTTGTTCATCAGCCTTTGGCGATTTATCTTCATCACCTTTGACGCCATCTTTAAAACCTTTGACGGCTTTACCCAAATCACTACCAACGTTGCCGAGTTTTTTGGTGCCAAATACCAAGACCACAACAACCAAGACGACCAACCAATGCCAAATACTAAATGAACCCATCATGCTTCCTTTAGAGCCTAAGCCCAAAAATCGATCAATAAAATTTACAGCGAGTGACTACAACTTCGTGCCACCAATCACATGCATATGCAAGTGATAAACAATCTGACCACCGTTAGGACCTGTGTTCACCACGGTTTTAAAACCGCCGGACTTCGATCCATCCGCATGTTCTGTGTATGCACAGCCTTGTTGCGCTGCCAGTTTAGGTGCTAATTCCAACATTTTACCCAACAATACGGCATCTTCGGCTTTTGCGTCGGCCAAACTCGACAAATGTTTCTTGGGAATAATCAAGAAATGTACAGGTGCTGCTGGATTGATGTCATTAAATGCCATCAATTCATCATCTTCATACAAAATAGTTGCTGGAATTTGCTTCTCAACGATTTTACAAAAAATGCAGTTATCCATACAGTTCACTCAAAAATTGTTACAAAATGCCGTAGACAATAATGATTAATTATCTAAGCGAGAAGCCTTTTCTTCTATTCCAGAAATCCCTTCGCGTCTAGCCAACTCGTCTAATACTTGCTGCGGGTGCAAATTATACTGCGCTAACATGACAAGCGAATGAAACCAGAGGTCGGCGCATTCATACAGCAAATCTGACGTATCGCCCGAAACACGCGCATCTTTTGCTGCTATCACGGTTTCGGTCGCCTCTTCACCAATTTTTTTCAAAATCGCATCATCGCCTTTGTGAAACAATTTAGCGACGTAAGAAGTTTCAGGGTTGCCACCATTGATCGCTTTACGGCTTTCTATCACGGCTGCCAACTGATTCAATATCGTTTCTTGAGTCATAGTCTGTGCGGCGCTTATTTATAAATGGTTTCAGGATCTTTGAGCACAGGATCAACCGTCACCCATTCACCTTCGTCCACATTGCCTTCAAATTTTTGGAAGAAACAAGAATGGCGTCCGGTATGACAGGCGATACCTTCAACTTGTTCAATTTTCAGAAGAATCACATCTTCGTCGCAATCTAAACGAATCTCTTTCACTTTTTGCACGTGACCGGATTCTTCGCCTTTGTGCCAAAGTTTTTTGCGCGAACGACTCCAATACACCGCTTCGCCAGTTTCTACTGTGCGGCTCAGCGCTTCACGATTCATCCAAGCGAACATGACCACATCATTGCTACCAACTTCTTGAGCAATGACAGGAACCAAGCCGACTTCATCCCACTTCACTTTATTTAACCAACGAAAACTCATGCTAACCTCATTGGTATATGTTGTGCTGCCATAAACTGTTTTGCTTCCTGCACTGTGTGCTGTCCAAAATGAAAAATACTTGCTGCTAATACGGCATCGGCTCCGCCGAGTTTGATGCCATCTGCGAGATCTTGCAAACCACCGACGCCACCCGACGCGATCACCGGAATATCAATCGCATCCGACACTGCGCGGGTTAAGGCCAGATCAAAACCTGAACGAGTGCCGTCTTTATCCATACTGGTGAGCAGAATTTCACCTGCACCCAATTCCGCCATTTTGCGTGCCCATTCGACCGCATCGAGACCCGTCGCATTGCGACCACCATGCGTGTACACTTCCCACTTGCCTGGCGCGACGGCTTTAGCGTCGATTGCGACCACGATACATTGCGAGCCATATTTATGTGCTGCATCTGCGACCAATTGCGGATTGGTGACGGCAGAAGTATTCATACCAACTTTATCTGCACCAGCATTCAACAAGCGCCGCACATCCGCCACTGTACGCACACCGCCACCGACGGTTAAGGGAATAAACACTTGTGAAGCGACCGCTTCTATCACAGGCAAAATCAAATCTCTGTCATCGGAAGATGCGGTGATATCCAAGAAAGTAATTTCATCCGCACCTTGCACATCATAACGACGCGCAACTTCCACCGGATCACCGGCATCGCGCAACTCTAAAAAATTAACCCCTTTGACTACCCGCCCGGCATTCACATCCAGACAAGGAATAATCCGTTTTGCTAAAGTCATTCTTCGTCTTCTTCGTAGATAAGATCACCGCTAAGTTCGTCAGCACGTTCTTGTGCGCTGAACAAATCTAAAGTGCCTTCGTAAATCGAACGACCACAGATCACGCCTTCTACACCTTCATCTTGCACGGCGCATAAAGCTTCGACATCGGCTAATACATGCACACCGCCTGAAGCGATCACAGGAACCGTCACGGCCTGCGCCAATTTCACTGTCGCGTCAATATTCACACCGCCCATCATGCCATCGCGACCGATGTCAGTGTAAATAATCGCTTCTACGCCATAGCCTTCAAATTTTTGTGCCAGATCGATCACATCATGACCGGACATTTTGCTCCAACCATCTGTGGCGACTTTGCCATCTTTGGCATCGATACCCACAATGATTTGCCCTGGAAAAGCACTGCAAGCATCTGCTAAAAAGCCCGGACTTTTGACCGCAGCTGTACCGATAATGATGTAAGAAATACCGGCATTCAAATAGCGCTCGATCGTATCGAGATCACGAATACCGCCGCCCAGTTGCACGGGCACTTCTTCGGTATCGGTTTCTTCAGCATACTCGCGCACGGTTTTGATAATCGCTTTAATCGCCGCCTCATTTTTTGGCTTACCAGCGAAGGCACCATTCAGATCCACCAAATGCAGACGACGCGCGCCTTGTTCTAGCCAGTGGCGCGCCATATCGGCGGGTTCTTCAGAGAATACAGTGGCTTGATCCATATCGCCTTGTTTAAGACGTACGCAGTGACCATCTTTCAGGTCGATAGCAGGAATGAGCAGCATGATGAGTTTATAGGGTAATTAAAAATAAAAAATTGAGGTAAAACAACAGACAGTAAAACAGACAATAAGTTTGACGTATGTTCAATAATTCAAGGCCTACGGGTTCCAGTGTACAAAATTTTTATACAGTTGCAATCCGGCTGCAGCGCTCTTTTCTGGATGAAATTGCGTTGCAAAAATATTCTCGCGCGCCACAGCTGCGGTAAATACCTGACCATATTCAGTGGTACCGACCACATCTTGCGCCTGTTCTGGCTGAACATAGTAGCTATGCACAAAATAAAAATAACTGTCGTCAGCAATGCCATTCCAAAGTGGATGTGTTTGCGACTGGCGGACGCGATTCCAACCCATTTGTGGCACTTTATAACGGGAACCATCTTCTTGCAATTGTCCGCTCAAATCAAAGCGCACAACCTTGCCTGGCAACAAGCCTAAACAAGGCGTATTACCTTCGGCGCTGACATCAAATAACATCTGTTCACCGACACAGACGCCAAATAAAGGTTTTTCACGCGCCGCTTGCAAAATCGCCTCTTGCAAACCGGATTCCTGCAAACAGCCCATACAATCTGGCATAGCACCTTGACCTGGCAAAACAAGTCGGTCAGCAGAACGGATATCGGCGATGTCGCCTGAAATCACGATCTGCGCTTCAGGTGCAACTGCGCGAAAGGCCTGAGCGACGGAACGCACGTTGCCCATGCCGTAATCGACAACAACTATCTTATTCATAAATGTGGAGTAGACATAGTGAAGGTTGTAGGTGCTACAGCGACATACTTATCGATATAGCACTTAAGCTCTTTTATAGACTACCTTTAGTGGATGGAATGGTACCCAAGGCGCGCTGATCTAATTCAGCTGCCATACGCAAAGCACGGCCAAAGGCTTTAAAAATGGTTTCACATTGATGATGCGCATTCTCGCCGCGCAAATTATCAATATGCAGAGAGACTAAAGCATGATTGACGAAACCCTGAAAAAATTCATGGGTCAAATCGACATCAAATGAACCTATCATGGAACGTTTGAAATCAACATGGTATTCAAGGCCTGGGCGGCCGGAGAAATCAATCACCACGCGTGACAAAGCTTCATCAAGTGGCACATAGGCATGGCCATAACGGCGTATGCCTTTTTTGTCGCCGATCGCAATCGCGAATGCCTGACCCAAAGTAATGCCGACATCTTCCACCGTGTGATGCGCATCGATATGTAAATCACCATCGGCTTCGATATCCAAATCAATCAAACCATGACGGGCAATTTGATCCAACATGTGATCTAAAAATGGCACGCCAGTTTTCAATGATTGTTTGCCAGTGCCGTCGAGATTGATGGCGACACGAATTTTGGTTTCGTTAGTGTTGCGTGTAACTTGCGCTGTACGTTGCATGATGAGTTTAGCTGGTGATTGTTAGCTATTAGTTTAAATATTTAAAGCTAGAGTGAATGCTTTTAAAAATAAGGCGTTTTCTTCTGGCGTGCTCACAGTAATGCGTAGGCAGTTCTGCAAAAGATCATGCATTTTACCCACATTTTTCACTAAAATTTTTTGTTCCAATAATTTTGTGAACACTTCATTGCCATAAGTCTCACTTTTCGCATTATTTGACACGCGTATCAGCAAAAAATTCGCCGCTGACGGGAAAACTTCTACACCCGGTAAGGCTGCAAGTTGACTAGACAACTCACTGCGTTGAGCACGTAATTGCGCAGCTTGCGCTTCAAAGATTTCTGCGTGTTCGAGCAGGCAAATAATCGCTGCTTCGGTCAACACATTAATGTTGTACGGCGGCCTGACTTTATCGAATTCTTCGAGCAATTCTGCCGATGCTGACATATAGCCTAGACGGATTCCCGCGAGGCCTAATTTAGACACCGTACGCATCACAATTAAATTAGAAAATTCTGGCAAGCGCGACATAAAACTGGTTTGCGCAAATGGCTGATACGCTTCGTCAACAATCACCACACCAGTATCACCAACCGCATGAATAATTTCTTCCATGTCCGCAGCATCAAACAAAGTACCAGTAGGATTATTCGGATACGCCAAATAAGTGACAGCAGGTCGATGTTCTGCAATCGCCGCCAACATCGCTGCTTTATCCAAAGTGAAATCGGTCTTGAGCGGCACACCGATAAACTCCATACCTGCAAATTTTGCTGACATCGCGTACATCACAAAACCTGGCAAAGGCGCTAGCACTTTTGCACCCGGTTTCGCGCAGGCGATGCTGATCATCGCAATCAATTCGTCTGAGCCATTACCCAACACCAGATCGTAGCCCTCAGGTACACCAAAATGCGTGCTGAGCGCGGTTTTGATGCCAGCATAATTTGGCACAGGATAACGATTCAGATCAGTTTCAGATAAGCGTTTGGCCAGCGCTTGTTGCAGCTCCGGCGTTAGCGTATAGGGATTTTCCATGGCGTCGAGTTTCAGAAAACCCGTTGCATCCGGCACGTTATATGCCGACAAGGCGCGCACGTCGGCGCGGATAATATTTTCTACTAAAGACATGAGGCTTTTGCTCGTTTTAAAAATCGATGAATAATTCTTGAATAATTTTGAGATATTCGTTCAAACCGGAATCAAGTTTCAAGTGCTACTGCGCTCTTCTTACGAACTGCAGTTTTCACACCTTTGGCTTTCGCCTTATCAGCTACAGTTTTAGTCTTAGCTTTACTAATATGCTTACTTGCTTTGGCCAACACAGGTTTAGCCCGCACTGGTTCGGTCGGTTGATTATTCAGAACTTGTAACTCTGCCTCTGCCGATTGAAGACGCGCCGCTATGATGGCGCAGTATTCTGGATTTAATTCAAAGCCGACAAATTGCCGGCCGCAACGTCGTGCTGCGATCGCAGTTGTACCGCTACCCATAAACGGGTCAAGTACCACACCGTTCTCAGGACAAGATGCAAGCAACATGCGTTGAATAATTTCTAAAGGTTTTTGGGTAGGATGTTCGACTCGCTCGGCATCTTCTTTATGCAGGCGCGAAACACTCCATAAGTCCTTAGGGTTGTAACCTAGCTCTAACCATTTGGCGCCAACAAATATCGAACGTGAACGCGCTTTCTTGGTCGCGGCATCATAGGGAATACGTACTGCATCTAAATCGAAATAATAGTTTTTCGACTTCACAAATAAACCTATCGTGTCATGGACAGACGAGAAGCTGCGAGTACTGCCGCCCATGGATGGCACACGTCTATCCCAAATAATTTCATTAATCATGGTCATGCGCTGCTTCAGCATCACGAAGACTTCTGGAGAATAGCGCCAGGTCAAAAAGATATACAGCGATCCGGTCGGTTTGAGTTTTGGCAGTGCCGCATCTATCCAACGTTCCGTCCATGCCAGATAATCAGCCGCTTCTTGTTTATCTGAATCATTACCGTAATCCTTACCCAAGCCATAGGGCGGATCAGTCAAAATCAAATCGATACTGCCATCGGGTATGCGTTGCAAACCGGTGATGGCATCTTCGTTGAAAATCTGATTGATGAAGCTAGTCATATTGCGAAAGCCTGCATAGTTTTCTCTATCGCAAAAAAGACTTTTAAACCTTTCAACACAGAGAAACAGAGACACAGAGGAGAATCTGAGAAAAGACTTTGTGCATCTCGGTGCCTCTGTTTCTCTGTGTTGAGAGGTTTTATGCAATTCATAGCGGTTATGCCTGAGCCTTCAAACGCAATTCAGCGCTACGTGCATGGGCTGGTAGGCCTTCACCGTAAGCGAGTTCCGCTGCGATCTTGCCCAGTGTCTGAGCGCCCTGCTCACTGACTTGTATCATCGATGAACGTTTTTGAAAATCATATACACCCAAAGGTGAGGAAAAACGTGCGGTACGTGAAGTCGGCAATACGTGATTTGGCCCTGCACAATAATCACCTAAAGCCTCAGAAGAAAAACGGCCAAGAAACATCGCACCCGCGTGACGGATTTGATCTGCCCACTGCTGCGGATTTTCTGCGGAAATTTCTAAGTGTTCTGCCGCAATATCATTCGCGATATCACAGGCTTCTTGCATATCACGCACCTTGATCAAGGCACCGCGATCTTTGAGTGAAGTACGAATAATTTCTGCGCGCGGCATGGTCGTAATCAGCTTGTCGATACTCGCGTGGACGGCATCGATGTAGGCCGCATCAGGACACAACAAAATCGACTGCGCGAGTTCATCATGTTCCGCTTGCGAAAACAAATCCATCGCCACCCAATCGGGATCTGTCGTGCCATCACATAACACTAAAATTTCGGATGGGCCGGCGATCATATCGATACCAACAGTGCCGAATACACGTCGCTTGGCATTCGCGACATAAGCGTTACCGGGACCAACGATCTTATCGACTTGCGGAATGCTGCCTGTGCCATAAGCCAAAGCGGCAACAGCTTGCGCTCCGCCGATAGTAAATACACGATCAACGCCAGCGATGGCGGCAGCGGCTAAGACCAAGGGATTACGCACACCATCTGGCGTCGGCACTACCATAATGATTTCACGCACGCCAGCAACTTTTGCTGGAATCGCATTCATCAATACGGAAGAAGGATAAGCGGCCTTACCGCCAGGCACATAAATACCAACGCGATCTAAAGGCGTGACTTTTTGTCCGAGTACGGTGCCATCCGCTTCAGTGTAAGAAAATCCGGCCGAACCGCATTCACGCTTTTGCACTTCGTGGTACGCACGCACACGTTGTGCCGCAGCTTCTAAAGCGCTGCGACGTTCACTAGAAATACTAGCGAGCGCGGCATGTAAATCGGCTTGCGAAATTTCCAGCGCTTGCATACTGCTGACGGTGGCTAAACGATCAAAGCGCTGCGTGTATTCCAGCACCGCCGCATCGCCACGCGTTTTCACCGCCTGCAAAATCTGCACCACACTTTGATCTATCGCGGCATCTTCACTCGCTTCAAACGCTAACAATTGGCGTAAGGTTTGTGCGAACCCTGCTTGCGTAGAATCTAAACGGGTCAGTGCCGTAGCGAACGACATGGTGGGAGCCATTACTTGCCCTCCGACGCACGTTCAAATGCTTGGAGGATAGGCTGCAAACGTTCACGTTTGAGTTTTAAGGCCGCTTGATTCACTACCAGGCGCGAAGAAATTTCCATAATTTCTTCTACCTCAACCAAATGATTGGCGCGCAAGGTATTGCCTGTGCTGACCAGGTCAACGATCACATCTGACAGGCCAACCAAGGGTGCTAATTCCATAGAACCGTACAGTTTAATCAAATCGATATGCACGCCTTTGCTAGCAAAATGCTGGCGCGCTGTTTCTGTGTATTTGGTCGCTACCCGCAGACGTGCCCCCTGACGCACCGCAGTTGCATAATCAAATCCAACCGACACCGCTACCGACATACGGCATTTGGCAATACCCAAATCAATCGGTTGATACAAGCCAGCACCACCGTGTTCGAACAACACATCTTTACCCGCCACACCAAAATCCGCGGCGCCATATTGCACATAGGTTGGCACGTCAGAAGCACGCACAATGATCACACGCACATCAGGATCATTCGTCGCCAAAATCAGCTTGCGCGATTTTTCAGGGTCTTCCGTGACGTGAATACCCGCCGCTTCCAACAGCGGTAAGGTTTCTTCAAAAATGCGTCCTTTGGATAAGGCCAAAGTCAGTTGCTGAGAACTCATATCGATTTACTTTTCTATTTAGCTTGCTCCAAGAAACCTCTAAAAATTCAATTATAGGGATGCAGTGCTAGACGCTTCCCGCAACAATACTCCGGTATTGTGAGGACAAGCAACGACGCAATGCGCCCTAGAATTGAATTTGTAGCGGTTTCTTTATTTAACGCGTTGAATTTGTGCGCCTACCGCTGACAATTTGACTTCCATGCGGTCATAGCCACGATCCAAATGATAAATGCGGTCAATCAAGGTCTCACCGTGCGCCGCCAAACCAGCAATCACCAAAGAAGCGGAAGCACGTAAATCGGTTGCCATCACCGGTGCACCGACCAATTTTTCTACGCCGTTCACGATTGCGGTATGGCCATCGATTTCAATATGCGCGCCGAGGCGATTCATCTCTTGCACGTGCATGAAACGATTTTCGAAAATCGTTTCGGTCACGCGCGCAGTACCATTTGCAAGGCAAGCTAAAGCCATGAATTGCGCTTGCATATCGGTCGGAAAACCTGGATATTCGGTAGTACGGAAACCAACTGCTTTTGGACGTCCGCTCATCTGCGCTCGTATCCAATCAGGACCGGTCGTAATAATCACGCCAGCTTCACGCAATTTATCCAAAGCCACATCCAGAATATCACTGCGCGTATTTTTAACAGTCAGATCACCGCCAGTCGCTGCTACCGCACACAAGAAAGTCGCCGTTTCAATACGATCTGCGATCACGGTATGCGTCGCGCCATGTAAGGCTTCCACGCCTTGTATCACTAGTCGATCGGTACCGATGCCGGTGATTTTTGCACCCATCGCTACCAGCAAGTTCGCCAAGTCCGTGACTTCAGGTTCGCGCGCCGCATTTTCCAATACGGTTTCGCCATCCGCCAAGGTCGCTGCCATCAACAGATTTTCTGTACCTGTCACCGTGATCATATCGGTCACGATACGAGCACCGCGCAAGCGCTTGGCTTTGGCGTGAATATAGCCCGCTTCAATATTGATTTCAGCACCCATCGCTTGCAAGCCCTTGATGTGCTGATCGACAGGACGGGAACCAATTGCACAACCGCCAGGCAAGGAAACTTTTGCTTCACCAAATCGTGCCAGCAAAGGGCCAAGCACCAAGATTGAAGCGCGCATGGTTTTCACCATATCGTAAGGGGCTTCCAGCTTATCAATCGCCGCGCCATTTAAAGTGACGACACCGTTTTCGTCGGTCACTTGCAAACCCATTTGCTTGAGCAATTTCAACATCGTTGCGACGTCTTGCAAGTGCGGCACATTGTGCAAGACGACATCGCCAGCGCTTAACAAACCTGCGCACAAAATCGGTAAAGCAGCATTCTTTGCGCCAGAAATTATGACGTCGCCATTCAGGCGATTGCCGCCTGTGATCAGTAACTTATCCATGCTTATTGAAATTCTTCCGGAGTTAAAGTTTTCATCGACAAAGCATGAATTTCTTCACGCATGCGGTCGCCCAAAGCGGCGTATACGAGTTGATGACGTTGAATCAAACGCTTGCCTACAAAAGCTGGCGAGACAATCACGGCGGTGAAATGCTGCCCATCGCCTTCGACTTCCAGATGTGTACATTCCAAGCCGGAAGCGATGTAGTTTTTAATTTGTTCTGGTGTAGGAAACACGATATGTCTTTCTAAAATATTTTTAAAATTTACTTTGTAATGTTCTTCAATACTGCAATTCAGTGTCGCACTCAGTGACGTAACTTATAACCACTGCGCAGCATCTGCATTGCGACTGCAGTCAACGCGACTAGGAAGATAGTAACAATCACCAAACTACGTACAGGATCAACATCCGATTGCTCTGAAAAGCCATAACGGAAACCATCGATCATGTAGAAGAAGGGATTGAAATGCGAAATCGTTTGCCAGATTGGTGGCAGTGAATTAATCGAATAAAACACGCCCGACAAAAAGGTTGCGGGCACAATCACGAAATTTTGAAAGCCTGCGAGCTGATCAAACTTCTCTGCCCAGATACCAACGATCAAACCCATTGTGCCAAGTACAAAGGCGCTCATCAAAGCGAACAAGGCGATCCACAAAGGCGCACTAAAACTCAAATGCGCAAACCAGGCCGTCACCACAAATACGCCTAAACCGACTGCTAAACCACGTACTACGGCCGCTAGCACATAGGCAAAAAACATTTCCCAATGCGAGAGAGGCGGCAACATTATGAACACCAGATTGCCGGTAATTTTGGATTGAATCAACGACGAAGAGGCATTCGCAAATGCGTTCTGCAAGACGCTCATCATCACCAAACCGGGAATCAAAAACGCCATGTAAGTGACGCCATGTACTTTGACATGCCCCTCCAAAGCCTGACCAAAAATCAGCAGATACATCATCGCCGTCATGATAGGCGCGGTAATCGTCTGCGTCGCGACTTTCCAGAAGCGTAAAACCTCTTTATACAATAAGGTGCGGAAGCCTATCATTGTGGATTTCCTCCGCCCATAATTTGTAGGAACACATCTTCCAAATCGGCTTGTTGCAAATGCAGATCTTCAATCACGCAACCCGCTTGACGTAAATTAGCCAGTATTGGCTCAACTTCAGCATAATTCGTAATCCGCAATGCAAAGCTATTCGCTTCAGCTTGGGTATCTGCGGGAATAATCAGATTATGCAATGAAGATGGTAAGGGGGCTGACAATGAGCTTTGCGCCAGTTGCACTTTCATTTGCGAGCCTGAGATACGCTTAATCAAAGCAGACATGGTATCGAGCGCCACCACTTTACCGGCTTTTAACATCGCAACCCGATTACACAAGGCCTGTGCTTCTTCCAGATAATGCGTGGTTAAAACGATGGTATGGCCTTCACGATTTAAGCGCGCAATAAACTTCCATAAAGTCTGACGTAACTCAACATCAACACCCGCCGTCGGCTCATCCAAAATGATGACTGGCGGTTTATGAACCAAGGCCTGTGCAACTAAAACCCGGCGTTTCATACCGCCCGACAAAGCCCGCATATTCGCGTCAGCTTTATTGCTCAGATCGAGGTTTTCCATAATCTCGTCGATCCAGGCGTCATTATTCTTGATGCCAAAATAACCGGATTGCAGACGTAAAGTTTCGCGCACCGTAAAAAAGGGATCAAACACTAATTCTTGTGGCACCACGCCGAGCTTGCTACGCGCCGCACGATAATCGCGCACTACGTCATGACCTTGCACTAAAACTTGTCCAGAGTCGGCACGATTTAAACCCGCAATAATTGAGATAAGCGTGGTCTTACCAGCACCGTTCGGTCCAAGTAAGCCAAAAAATTCACCCTCTTCAATCGAAAGTGAAACACCACCTAAGGCCTGTAGCGGTTTGCCAGCAGACTGATAGGATTTTTGTACATTGCTAATTTGTATGGCGGCCATGTGGCATTCGCGCTTATGCGTATTGATTGTGAACTGAGTGCTAGTAAAAATAATCTGTAGTTGGCATATCATTTCTTAGTGAGCACTTAGCTCGACCGCTTCGAAATAAGAATACCAAAACAAGATCACGACAATTGCCGTGAAAACCTTCGATTATAGGGGATTTTGTCTGATTACGGGTTGCGCTTTATTGAACCGCTTGTATAGACAAATTGATATAGATGGGTTGAGGATCAATGTCGCTCAGGTGTGGCGGCTTCGACGAGTTTAAAGAAATCAGTCAATCCATAGAGCGAAATTAGGCTTATCAAGCTCGCTGGGACGCCGATAAATTGCAGACTGCGGTTAAGGGATTGTGCCTGACGTTGCCAAGCCAACATGACCGCCACCGCAGCAGAATCAACGATCTGCAATGGTGTCATATCTATTTGTTCAGAGCCAGCATGAATAGCCTGCAAGCCCGCTTCTGAAACGGACACTGCGTTACGCAAACTTAATTCTTGATCTTGCAAGACCATGCTGAGCTCCGACATTCTATAAATAATTAATTCTTCGCAGAAGCTGATGCCAGCTTCTTATTTTTTTCAGTCAAAGTTTTGATCAAACCATCAACGCCATTTTTACTAACTTCAGCTGAAAAACTACCTTTGTAAGTTTCTACTAACCAAGCACCGAGAACATTAATATCAAAAATCTTCCAACCCGATGCTGTTTTCTCTAAGCGATAACTCAATTGCAGAGGTTCACCACGAGTTTGAATGACCAAACTTTTTACTTCGACTTCAGTATCATCTGGCGCGCTGCGAAATGGTTTAAATTCAACGCGCTGATCACGAATTTGGGTAATCGCACCTGAGTAGGTATGAATCAGCAAAGTGCGGAATTCTGTCACCAATTGCTTTTGCTGCTCTGGTGTAGCTGTACGCCAGCTTTTACTCACAGCTAATGAAGTCATACGTTCAAAATTAATATGTGGCAGAACCTTCACTTCAACCAAATCATTAATCCGCTGGCGATTACCAGATTGAATACTCTTATCTGTTTTCGCAGCATCGATGATTTCTGTGCTCAGACGCTTAATCAAGGCGTCTGGGGCTTCTTGCGCGTGCACCGAAGCAATCAAACCAACACTTAAACATAAACTTACTAAGAACTGACTAATTTTTTTCATCATATTTTCCTGACTTATGGGATTCATTCTTTAAACTGCACTGATGCGTTAACCGTACTCGATGGCATTTGGTTGACGCAAACTATCTCCCTCGCACCTGCCCGTCATGTTGAATGGACAAAGTACACTTTTCGAACTATTCCTGTTCTTCTTTTTTACCAGCACTAATTTGGCTTTCTCTTCTTTGTAAATATGCACCGCGAATGAACACATATTTATCTAAAGCAGCTTCCTCAATCAAACTAACAGCATCTAAAGCTGAGGCACGCTTATCAATCACTTTCAATACCGACGTAGAATTTTTCACCGCTGTTGAAGTCTGTGAATACAAAATATCCCCTTTGAAATCTATCGGTGTCGCAATCGTGTCACGCAAAGTAGACGCCCCCAAAATCGGCAGCATCACAAAGGGCCCGGCAGGCACACCCCATACGCCTAGTGTTTGTCCAAAGTCTGCGCGGTGCTTGGGCATGCCAGCAGCGCTCGCAATGTCGATCAGCCCCGCTAAACCGATAGTTGTATTCACACCGAAACGCAAAATGTCATTGACACCATCACCGATATTTCCTTGCAAAACATTATTCACCGCGGTCCAGACATCGCCAATATTGCTAAAGAAATTACCTATCCCTGTTTGCACAAAATCTGGTGTCATCGATTGATACGCTTGCGCCGTTGGTTTTAGCACAGAGGCGTCAAGACTCTCGTTGAAATTGAACATGGAACGATTAAAGCCTTCCAAAGGATCATCGGGATTATTGCCGATACCAGTGGTTTCACTGACTTTCTCTAGGGTGACCAATGCCTTCGACTTCACTTTCGTCACCGTGGAACAAGCGGTCATTGTCATACCAAATATGCACAACACCAACAAGCGGACACCCACAGTACGCAAAGTCATTAAATTTAAAAAGCGAAAACTCATTTTTGTTCTTCCTTACCTTCCGCCGCTTTACTGAACAAGAATTGACTGATCAAATTTTCCAGAACAACAGCTGATTGCGTCATGGTGATTTTGTCACCCGCCGCTAAATTTTTCACATCACCGCCAGCCTCTAAACCGATGTATTGTTCACCGAGCAAACCTGCAGTCAAAATCTTCGCCGAAGAGTCTTTAGGAAAACTATAGCGTTTTTCCATCTTCAAAGTGACTGTCGCCTGAAAACTCTTGTCATCGAAATTAATTGAACTAACACGACCAACCACCACACCCGCACTCTTGACTGCTGCGTTTGGCTTGAGACCACCAATATTGTCAAACTTTGTGGTGACATCGTAGGTCTGCTCAAATGACAGGCTACTCATATTGCCTGCCTTTAGCGCCAAAAACAAAAGCGACGCAGCACCTAGTAAAACAAACACACCCACCCACAAGTCTATCGATTTCTTTTCCATCATTTACCTCTTACTAAAATCCATTTGTGCACAAGGACGACAAATGCGATTATAAAAATTCAAATTTCAAAAACAGTTTTATTGGAACATCCAGGCGGTCAACAAGAAATCCAACCACAATACCAGCAGCGATGAAATCACCACCGTGCGAGTCGTAGCACGTGCCACGCCTTCTGGAGTTGGGGTTGCTTCATAACCTTGATAGAGCGCCACAAAAGTCACCGCAAAACCGAACACAATACTCTTGATAATGCCATTCCCAAGATCGTTCCAAATATCCACACCCGCCTGCATTTGCGACCAAAACGAACCGCTATCCACACCGATTAAGGAAACACCAACCAGATAACCACCAATGATGCCCATGGCATTAAAGATCAACGTCAATATAGGCAATGCGATAACACCAGCAATAAAACGAGGGGCGACGACACGCTGCAAAGGATTAACCGCCATCATTTCCATGGCAGCCAACTGTTCCCCGGCTTTCATCAAACCGATCTCTGCTGTTAATGATGTGCCAGCGCGTCCGGCAAATAGCAATGCTGTCACCACAGGCCCTAGTTCTCGCACCAATGACAATGCCACTAATAAACCAAGTGCCTCTTCTGAACCGTAGCGATTCAGCGTGTAATAACCCTGATAGCCCAACACAAATCCAACGAACAATCCAGAGATTGCGATAATCACCAAAGAGTAATTACCAATGAAATGGACTTGATCAGCGATCAACTGCGGTCGACGCCACAGGCTTGGTGCGTTAATCACAATACTGACGAAACTACGACTGGCGTGCCCGAGATTTTCTATAATTTCGCGCGTAGAACGACCAAGACGACTGACTAAATTCACGATCATGTCTGGTCTCCAGAATTTGACTTCAAACCAATTTCTTGCGCCATTGATTTACCTGGATAGTGGAATGGTACAGGCCCATCACTTTCTGCATGCACAAATTGTTTCACATAAGGATCGGTTGATTCCAACATCTCTCTCGGTGTGCCTTGCGCCACAATTTTTCCTTGCGACAGGAAGTAAACGTAATCAGCGATAAGGAAAGTCTCATGCACGTCATGTGATACCAAAATACTGGTAGAACCAAGTGCGTTATTTAGATTACGAATCAAAGTTGCCGTCACCCCCATCGAGATAGGATCAAGTCCAGCAAATGGCTCGTCATACATAATCAACTGTGGATCAAGTGCAACCGCGCGAGCCAAAGCAACGCGACGCGCCATACCACCGGAAATTTCAGATGGTTTTAACTTTGCTGCATTACGCAAACCAACTGCGTTTAACTTCATCATCACCAAATCTTGAATCATGCTGTCTGGTAACTTGGCATGCTCACGTAATGGAAATGCAACGTTATCGAAAACGCTTAAGTCAGTAAACAAAGCGCCGTGCTGAAACAGCATGCCCATCTTGCGACGTAAAGCATATAAACCGGATGTATTTAATTGATGAACAATTTCACCATTGACAGCAACATGACCACGCTGCGGTGTAATTTGGCCACCGATCAGACGCAAAATGGTAGTTTTACCAGAACCAGATCCACCCATCACGGCGATCACTTTGCCACGCGGAAAATCCATGTTCAAACCGGACAAAATATGCCGATTACCATAGCCAAACTGCAAATCACGAATTTCAACTAGATTGGGCACGACGATTGATTTCTGAAATAAAAACGAGATTGTAAACTAGAACGGGAAATTGAGTTGCCTTCCCATGCTATGAAAAATGTAACGAAATAATTAAATTCAATGAAAATCAATAATTTTTAAATTAAATTTAAACGAATGCAAATTCGCCAAATTAAATTCCACAACCTCACTGAAATTTAGTAAAAATAAATGAACCTAAAGTCAGCAATTTTAATTATTTCGTCTATTTATGGTGTTTTATACATCGAAAAACCACTTAAAACACGCTGCTAAGACATCAAAGTCTGGGTGAAGTTTGATGCGAAACCAAATTTATTTAGATCGGCTTACATCGCAAGCCCAAAGGTATCGTCAAACAACACTAAAGCACAGCCACATTTGAAGATATGGTGCGATAGATGGTGCGATGTTTGAGAGATGAATACTAGGGCGTGTTGAAATAATATTTTGGCATACGAATGAGTCGAAATGGACACAGGGCTAGGCTATCGCTGAAGGAAAGCATCTTTACAAAGATGCTTTGTTGCGCCAGCAAGCAGCATGCTGCTCGAAACCCTGACTTCACCGTCAAGGCGCGCCGCAGCGAATTTTAACTGTGGCACTGTAAGCGACTTGCAACAACGCCATGTGTCCATTTCGGCCATTCCCGAAGGGTTCTTAGCAAAACGCACGATGGACAGCGTTGCATCTCTTGCTGGGGCGGCCAGCCGCAGCGGCGAGATGCGCCTTGCCATCCTGCGTTTTGCTAAGAACGCATTGCCCAAATATTATGTCAACACGCCCTAGCTAGTTTGCCCGCTACAAATCAGCATCTGCTTGCGTTCTTCGGTGAACTTCCACCACGCCTGCGCTGGTTCACCTGCCATAAAACGCGTAATGGATATAAACACGTCTATCATGCAAGGATCGTGTCTTTGCTGCGTCAGTACACACAATTCCTGATACATCTGGAGAGGATCACGCCCAATTAATTGCTCAGGATAAGTAATACCCAACACAATCAAATCTGCAGCACATGCCTTACCAATGTTCGGCAAATCAGTCAGGTCTCGCAGGTGTTCACGACAAACTTTATCAGGATGCATAAGTAGAAGTTTCGCTGGTAACTCAGTTGGTAAATCAATCGGCTAAGGGCTGTTCTTCAAACATCTTAGTTTGTTCATTCCACAAATATTCCACTTCATGTGTAAAGGGAAGGTCAATCAGTGACCGAAATTTATCATCGATATTTAGAACTGCACCTAAGGAAACAAAGTGCCAGTTTTTGGCGTCATCGCAATATTCATCAGTTTCATCGCCTGCCGCCAAAGTCCAGCCACTAAATCGACGCTCAATATCTTCAGCCTCAAGCGCTTCGCGATAAAGCATATTCACCGGACGCCGATCTTGCAACACTGCACTAGTGACAAAGCATCGCTCGTTATATTTATCTGCCAAGCTGGGAATTGGATCATCTTTTTGGGATTGAATAATATGACAAGAAGAAAAAGCGATCTCATCATGTAAATGCAAGTCAGGAATAAAACGCGGCGTATTGTCTAATCTACCTAGAAATTGATCTCCGTCACGAGAGATAATTTCAACCCACATGCGCTCGGCAGTACACCCCTGATCATTTTCAGTTTCGCATTCAAAAATCAGCTTAATCAGATCACCCGCTTGCAGTTGCGCGATTAGCTCCGCTGAAGGCAGATAAAAAGTGTAAGGTGCTTCAATCGCACGACCTGATACATCTTCGAGTTTGCAAGTTTTGGACATGATGATTTGGTTTGATGTTTGAAGTTATTAGTCTACTCGAAAAAATCTCTGAGATTAAGCAGTGCCAATCTCGCATCTACACAAACAATAGGCATTATTCGACTGCTTTTTTTCAAAGTTATTGACCGATGACGCAATCAGCAGCAAGATCACAAACGAACACTTACAAATAAATTTCAAGATTCGAAAAAATGAAGCATATGCTGTTCACATGCGAAGTTTCCAATGAAATCAAGCATTCCATATTGCGACAACAACTAAAGAGAACATGCGAGCACACGAACTTAAAGATATTGCTGCGGGGATTTGCGGCTCTTTCATCAGTCGAAACAATGAAATAGAAGGATACTGGGCGCTGGGAAAGATCTATCTGTATGCAAAAGAATTGAAACTCAATAGCATAGAACTAGATTTACTGAAGAAGAATAGTCGCCCCAGTCCAACGATATATTCTGGCGTCCTAGAGTACTACGCATTGTGGCTAAGAAATCGACTACTGAAAAATCGGAATGGACATAATGTATGTAAGGCTACGGTCACACTTAACTTTCATATTTCAAGCGATACAGTACATTTACCCCGTCGCGAAACTTGGGGAGACTTATTCGAGGTTTCGGTCGTCATTTCAAACACAAAGGGGCGTGAAGCAAGGATAAAAAATTACGGCTATTGCGCACCACACGATCCTAATCGCGAATCAAGAAGTTGCCGCTAACATAAACAACATCTAAGCAAAGTAAAAGAACCGACGGTTAACTAAATCAAGCAAAAACGTCGCTAAATGACAGATGATTCAAGCGGGCCTCTCGATCACAAACACATCTATCATAACGACGCACGAATGCGGCAGCGCAGCATTTTAATTTCTTAGAATCCCTCTTCACTTAGCAAAATAAATCAAGCACAAAATTTCTTAGACAAGATCAACAAACAAGCTAACTTTACTTGCCAATAGCATGTGTTTTGTGGATACTTTGCGCCAGAAAGATTGAAGGCTTTCGAGGCGTGTAACTCCACAAGATTTAAACGCCACAATTAAAGAGGAATGCTGCACCACAACAAAGGTGCAGTAAAAAATGACCACAATTGCCTAACATTGCTTAACACAATTGAGCAAGGAGACAAACCATGCCACACTCAGAACCGTTACGTCTGCACGTACCGGAACCCACCGGCCGTCCCGGCCAGACTACCGATTTTTCTTATTTGCGACTATCGCCTGCGGGTGAAGTGCGACGCCCTGAAGTGGATGTCACACCGGTCGATACGCGCGATATCGCTTACTCGCTGATACGTGTCTTGGACGAGCATGGCAATGCCGTTGGTCCTTGGGCACCAGACATCAGCATAGAAACCCTGCGCGCTGGTATGCGTGCGATGATGAAGACGCGCATTTTCGACTCGCGTATGTTGATCGCACAGCGCCAAAAGAAAATGTCTTTCTATATGCAAAGCCTGGGCGAAGAAGCGATCGGTGCTGCACAAGCAATGGCCTTGAATCGCGACGATATGTGCTTCCCTACCTATCGCCAACAAAGTATTTTAATGGCGCGCGATGTGCCCTTGCATGGTTTGATTTGCCAACTCATGTCGAATGAAGGTGATCCACTCAAGGGTCGCCAATTGCCAGTCATGTATTCGATTAAAGAAGCCGGCTTCTTTTCTATTTCTGGTAATCTCGCGACGCAATACATACAAGCGGTCGGCTGGGCGATGGCATCGGCGATTAAGAACGATACCAAGATCGCTTCGGCATGGATAGGCGATGGCGCAACTGCCGAAGCTGACTTCGACACCGCACTGACTTTCGCCCACGTCTATCACGCACCAGTGATTTTGAATGTGGTGAATAATCAATGGGCTATCTCGACTTTCCAAGCGATTGCTGGTGGCGAGAATACGACTTTTGCAGCACGCGGCGTCGGTTGTGGGATTGCATCTCTACGCGTTGATGGCAATGATTTTCTTGCGGTGTATGCGGCATCCAAATGGGCGGCAGAACGTGCGCGCAGCAATCTTGGCCCTACGCTGATTGAATGGGTCACTTATCGTGCAGGTCCGCATTCTACATCGGATGACCCATCGAAATACCGTCCTTTAGATGACGCGAATCACTTCCCCTTAGGTGATCCGATTGCGCGTTTAAAACAATACTTGATCAATCAAGGCGCATGGTCAGAACAAGAACATGAGGATACCCAAAAAGAATTAGAGGCGATGGTGATCGCTGCGCAGAAAGAAGCTGAGAAATTTGGCTCTCTGGCAGACAACCATGTATTTAGTCCGGCAGAAATGTTTGAGGACATCTATGAGCAAATGCCTGAGCATTTGCGTCAGCAACGCCAACAATTGGGGATCTAAAAATGAGTAACGATGTAAAGGGAAAATCCACGCCCATGACCATGATTCAGGCGCTACGTTCAGCGATGGATGTGATGTTAGAGCGTGATAATGATGTGGTGGTGTTCGGCCAAGACGTTGGTTATTTCGGTGGTGTATTCCGTTGCACCGAAGGCCTGCAAAAAAAATACGGTAAGTCACGTGTCTTCGATGCGCCAATTTCTGAAAGCGGTATCGTGGGTGTGGCAGTCGGTATGGGCGCTTATGGTTTACGTCCCGTTATCGAAATTCAATTCGCTGATTATATTTATCCGGCTTACGATCAAATTGTTTCTGAAGCAGCGCGTTTGCGTTTTCGCTCTGCCGGTGATTTCACCGCACCATTAACGATACGTACGCCTTGTGGCGGTGGTATTTATGGTGGACAAACGCACAGCCAAAGTCCGGAAGCGGTGTTCACCCATGTGTGTGGTTTACGCACGGTGATGCCATCCAATCCTTATGATGCGAAAGGTCTGTTGATCGCCTCGATAGAGAATAATGATCCGGTGATTTTCTTAGAACCTAAGCGCATTTATAACGGTCCGTTTAATGGTCATCATGATCAACCTGTTGTTCCTTGGTCTAAACATCCTATGGGCGATGTGCCTGAAGGTTATTACACGGTGCCATTGGAATCAGCATCGGTTTTCCGCGAGGGTAAAGATCTGACCGTGCTCACTTACGGCACGATGGTGTGGGTGTCTGAAGCGGCTGCGGCGGAAAGTGGTGTCGATGCCGAGATCATCGATTTGCGTAGCATCTGGCCTTTGGATTTGCCGACTATCTTAGCCTCGGTGAAAAAAACAGGTCGTTGCGTCGTTGTGCATGAAGCGACGCGTACCAGCGGCTTCGGTGCTGAACTGACGGCACTCGTACAAGAGCATTGTTTCTACCATCTGGAAGCACCGATCGAACGCGTGACGGGTTGGGATACACCTTACCCGCATGCGCAAGAATGGGATTACTTCCCTGGTCCAGCCCGCGTTGCCGCGGCATTCAAACGTGCGATGGAGAAATAAGATGGGTATTCATGTCATTAAAATGCCGGATATCGGCGAAGGTATTGCAGAAGTTGAGTTAGTCGCGTGGAATGTCAAAGTCGGCGATATGATCACCGAAGATCAGGTGATGGCGGACGTCATGACGGACAAAGCCACCATCGAAATTCCTAGTCCTGTGCATGGCAAAGTGCTAGCGCTTGGCGGCGCTGCGGGTCAAGTCATGGCGGTGGGATCTGAGTTGATTCGGATTGAAGTCGAAGGTGCTGGGAATATGGATGCGAATGCAGCCTCAACAGCGCCTGCTCCTGCAAAAGCAGAACCAGTTGCAGTCGCAGCTGCGCCTGCGCCAGTTGTAGAGAAACCAGCAGCACAAACAGCGCCGCCGGCTAAAGCGCCTGTCGCGGCAACAGCCACTTCGGCAGCAAAAACCAGCAGCGTTCCAAGCGCAGCGCGCGCCAATGGTGAAAAACCCATCGCCTCCCCAGCGGTACGTCGCCGTGCTTGGGATCTGGGCGTGGAATTGCAATTCGTTCCTGGCACTGGCGCAGCAGGTCGTATTACGCAAGACGATTTAGATGCCTATGTTGCACGCGGCTCAACGCCGATTGCTTCTGGCGGCAATAGCTATCGCGAACTACATGAAGAAACCGCGATTCCCGTCATCGGTCTGCGTCGCAAAATCGCGCAAAAAATGCAGGACGCAAAACGTCGAATTCCACATTTCTCCTACGTCGAAGAGGTCGATGTCACGGAACTGGAAGCTCTGCGCACGCAACTCAATCAAAAGTGGGGTAAAGAACGCGGTAAGCTCAGTTTGTTACCCTTATTGATGCGTGCCGTCGTTTTAGCAGTACGCGACTATCCACAAATCAATGCACGCTACGATGATGAGGCTGGCGTAGTCACCCAATTTGCCGCCGTACATTTAGGCATTGCAGCGCAAACACCAGCAGGCTTGATGGTGCCCGTAGTGCGCCATGCCGAAGCACGTGATTTGTGGAGCAATGCAAATGAAATGGGACGATTAGCTGAAGCAGCCCGCATAGGCAAAGCGACACGGGAGGAATTATCAGGTTCGACAATTACGATCTCTAGCCTCGGCGCACTCGGCGGTATCGTTTCTACCCCCGTCATCAATTCACCTGAAGTTGCCATCATAGGTGTGAACAAAATGGTAGAACGCCCAATGATACGCAACGGCCAAATCGTCGCACGTAAGATGATGAATCTATCTTCGTCATTCGATCATCGCGTGGTCGATGGCATGGATGCTGCGCAATTTATTCAAGCGATACGCGGGTATTTGGAATGCCCGGCTACGCTGTTTATTGAGTGAGGTCGGAACGCAATGAACACCCCTTCCCCTTCAAGGGGAAGGCTGGGATGGGGATGGGATTTAGTTGTGCAACAGAGACTACTGATCGCGCTACAAAAACCCCATCTCCACCCTAACCCTCCCCTTGAAGGGGAGGGAATCTTCATCGTGATGACAACTAACATGAAGCCCGATTAACTCTATCAAGATTCAAGAAAATATTATGCAAACAACATCCACAACCCTAATCGTGATTGGCGGTGGCCCTGGCGGTTACATCGCTGCCATTCGCGCGGCACAACTCGGCATTGCCACCATACTCATCGAAGGCGATCAACTCGGCGGCACTTGCCTCAACATCGGCTGTATTCCATCCAAAGCCTTGATCCACGCCTCTGAGGAATTTGAAAAAGCCAAGCATTACTCACACGGTTCATCTATCGGCATACAAGTCAGCACTCCCAGCATCAACATAGTCCAAACCATCAGCTGGAAAGACGGCATCGTCAAACGCTTAACAACGGGCGTTGGTGCCTTGCTCAAAAAAAATGGCGCACAAGTGGTCAAAGGCTGGGCGCAAATTCTCGATGGTAAAACCGTCGCGGTAATGCAAGATGGCAAAGAGGTGCAACGTATCACTTGCCAACATCTATTAATCGCATCTGGTTCAACACCAGTAGAACTTCCTTTTATGCCCTTTGGTTCTGGCAGTGGCAAAGTCATCAGCTCAACCGAAGCCTTATCACCGACAGAAATTCCAAAGAAATTAGTGGTCGTCGGTGGCGGCTATATTGGTTTAGAACTCGGCATCGCGTATCGCAAGCTCGGTGCTGAAGTTAGCGTCGTGGAATCACTTGACCGTATCTTGCCTGCTTACGATGAAGACCTGACCAAGGTCGTCAAAACTGCACTCAAACAATTAGGTGTTGAAGTTCATCTCGGCCTTACCGTACAAGGTTTGAATGCAGATGAAAATGCAGTGCGCTTGAAAAACGCCGCCGGTGAAGAATCTGAACTCGCTTGCGATAAAGTCTTAGTAGCAGTTGGACGTCGCCCTCGCACGGAAGGTTTTGGCTTAGAAAGTTTAATGCTAGACATGAATGGCCGCGCCATCAAAATTGATGATCAATGCCGCACGTCTATGCGTGATGTATGGGCGATTGGCGACGTGGCAGGCGAACCTATGCTGGCTCACCGTGCGATGGCACAAGGCGAAATGGTGGCAGAAATCATCGCGGGCAAACGTCGTCATTTCACCCCGGCTTCTATCCCCGCCGTATGTTTCACCGATCCCGAATTAGTCGTGGTCGGCAAATCACCACAAGAAGCGCAAGCCGCAGGTATAGATTGCATCACAGCGATGTTCCCATTTGCGGCCAATGGTCGCTCCATGACTTTAGAATCGAGCGAAGGCTTTGTGCGTGTGGTGGCACGCAAAGACAATCACCTGATCGTCGGCTGGCAAGCCGTTGGCAAAGGGGTTTCTGAGCTGAGTGCAGCTTTTGGCTTATCACTCGAAATGGGGGCAACGCTCGAAGACGTCGCTGGCACGATTCATTCACATCCAACTTTGGGCGAAGCGGTGCAAGAAGCCGCGCTGCGTGCTCTAGGACACGCTTTGCATATTTAAAATATAGGCATGTAAAGAACAATGAAAAAATGTCGGCACACAAAGTACCTCTGTGACCGACATTTTTCATAAAAACATAAAAGATTCCTCTAAAATACTTTCGTAACTTTAAGTTGCCATCACAAACCACTAACACCCTTCACCAGATAACGATGGGTATGTTTATCCATACGAATAGAAACTAAACCTTCCGCCCAACAGGCTTCTTCACCTGCTTTCAATTTCAATTTCACTTGTAGGCGCAATTGGTCTTTGGCATAAACTTGTTGGCGCGTTGCGCCGGTTTTGCAATCTGCTGTTGACTCTGCTTGTAGCGCACGCAATTCGGTTCGCACGCCATTCAAATTAATGATCGCTGATTTAGTATCGTTGCTGATCAAGAGTACTAAAGCGCCGCTGCCATAGCTGCCCTCATCTTTGGAAAAACTTGCGATACGAAATTCGTAAGGTGCGTGCAGAGATTTGCTTTCTTGACGATCTAATTCCTGTAAAGCCACTTGCTGTGCGATTGCGAGACTGTTTAACTGCAAGCTGAAAATAAGCAAGCCAAACTTCAAATGAAAAGCGCGCATCTTCATGTTCCTTTTTTATTTTTACAGTGACAAATTCAATCCAAAATTCTCCATCAGAGCATAGATCAAAGAATATGCTTCAAGTTCCATTTCCAAGCAGAGTGAACGAAACAACATACATAAAATGGGACTGATACAAAATCGCGCTAGCGTCTGTTTTGGGTAAGCCCTGATAAAAAATCAGCTTAAAAAAAGCATTTGCAAGTCAATACCCTCGTTTCATTCAAGTAGCACATTTAGAAGCTGATATTCTGAATTAAGGTTTATTGACAAGTAAATAATCCAAAATGATCTCATGCGCCTTAAATGTGAACATACAGCAACTAATTCGCAGTAATAAGCAGCATCACCAAGGGTACAACAAAAATTCGATGCTAAATTAGTGCTGTACGTAAAATAAAAAATTAGGCTTCTAGAACGCATAATAAGTTCGTACAAAAAATTTGCATTTACATAAAAATCCTTGGGCCGAAAGGGAGCGTGCGCGGTGATGTCATCTTGGAATGCATTAAGGCTCCAAATCAGAACTTGCCTTCACATGAGCCTTTTCTGCGTATCGATTTCTGTCTGCGCACAGGCGATACCGCGCGCTGATTCTATAGCCGCCATGTCTGGCGCTCCACTCATTAATAATTACGATTCAAAAACTTATAAAGCACATAGCCAAAATTGGATTTCCGTTCAAGATAAGCGCGGCGTTTTATACTTCGGTAATTCATCAGGTTTAATTGAGTTTGACGGACAGCGCTGGCAATCGATTAGCACCAAGGGAAATCCTATGATGCGGGCATTGGCGATTGCTTCTGATCAAACAATTTTTTATGGTTCTATTGGTGATCTTGGTTATCTGGCTGTCGACAAAAAAGGCAAAGTAGAAGCTATCTCGCTGCTTGAAAAAATTCCCGAGAATGAACGCAATTTCAACGACGTGTGGCAGATTGAAGCAACCTCTCACGGTGTGTATTTTTTAACCCGCAGCAGAATTTTTCGTTTTTTTCAGGGGCAGATCAGCGTCTTGAGTGGCAAGTTCGCATCCTCTCAAGCGATGGTGATGAACGATCATCTTTTGTATGTGGACAGTGAGCTTGGTCTCAGCATGATCGCTGCTGGAAAGATTATTCCTCTTCCCGATTTTGCACAGGTTGGCAATGGAAAACGTGTGGTATTAAGTTACTTTGGTCCTCATCAAGTACTGGCTGCACGCGCCTCTGGCGACTTCCTCAGATTAGATTTCTCACCGCTGTGGAATGCTGCGCAGAAAAGCTATCAATCGCTCAGCCGCGATCAATCGGCACCTCTCGTACACAAGTTCGCAACAGAAATCGATCATCTAACTGACACCAATAATCTCTTCCTTTACAAGATGATTCCGGTTGGTGAACATCTGTTCGCGATCAGCACGATCAAAGGCGGCATCATTTTGCTCAATCGCCAAGGTAAAGTCCATGCTGCGATTACGCGTAATGCGGGATTAATCGACAATACCGTCGCTAGTGTGATGTTAGATCGAGCCAATAATTTATGGGCGAGTACGAATTCAGGCATCTCGCACATCGAATTGAGCCTGCCACAAACGGTCTACACTAACCGCAACGGCATTGATGGCATCTCTATTTCTAGTATCGCGCATCGTGGTGAATTTTATGTTGGCACTTATCAAAACGTACTCCGCAAGCTGCCGTTTCATTATCAACAAAAACAAGACGCGCCACAGTTTGTTGCGATCCCTAACAGCCCGGGCGAAATCTGGCAGTTCAAAGAAATCGCTGGTGACTTGATGATTGCCTCCAGCCGAGGCTTATTCAGACTGGTCGATAATCAAACACAACGCATTGCTGGCTCAGGAAGCGACGGCTATGCAATTGGCAGCTCACCGCGCTGGCCCGACTATCTGTTTATGGGGAAAATGGGTGGGCTAGAAATCTTCAAACGTGAAAATGGACAATGGAAATTATTCAGTCAAGTTCCGCAAATTCACGAAAATATTCGCCGGATTACCGCCGATGCCAGCGGTGATCTCTGGCTATCAACTGAAGTACAAGGATTACTGCGGCTTCACTTTGTTGGTGACGATCCTAGCCAGGTAAGTATTCACAGAATCGGCATCAAGCATGGACTGCCGCAGTTGATTGGAAATCGTGCAAAATTTATCGACGACACCTTGTTCTCAATCACCAGCAAGGGGCTATACAGCGCAAAAATTGCGCCTTGGTCAGATGCATCTGATCAAACGCAATTTAGTCCAGACGCACGCTTCGGCAAGCAATTTAGTGATGGCAGTATGAACGTCAGCGATCTCAATTCAGATCAACATGGCGGCTACTTATTGCAAACTTCGGAAGGCGTACAATTGCTAGAAAAAAGTCATGATGGGACTTTTCTCAACAAGAATCAGGCATTTCGTGGATTAATCACTAGCGATGAGTCACTGTATGTTCATCCCGACGGTAGTATTTGGTTACCGGGTGAAAATCTATACCGTGTTCAGACACAAACCGACAAAGACTATACACAAAGCTTTTCGGCGATGATCAGACGAGTTGCAGCCAATACGACCGAAAGCATTTTCGAAGGCAGCTTTGGCAAGCAAACAAGGAGCATTCAAGATGCGTCAACAGTTTTTCACTTAACGCAAGCGGCGCAAGACATCCCTCAACTGAGCTATCAACAAAATGCCTTAATGTTTGAGTTCGCCGCTGATTTTTACGAGAAGCCAGGCAGTACACAATTTCAATATCGGTTAGAGGGATTTGATCACCATTGGAGCGAATGGACGCGGATTAGCGCCAAGGAATACACCAATATCCCAGAAGGAAAATATCGCTTTCAGGTAAGAGCGAAAAACATTTATGGCAAACTGGCAGAAGAAGCTGCTTATCAATTCACGATACTTCCGCCTTGGTATCGAACGCATTGGGCTTATGCATTATGGTTCATCCTAATCGGCACGACGATCCTCGGTGGCATGCAGCTTTATACAATACGGCTACGCAAGAATAAAAAACGTTTAGAACACGAAGTGATCGAACGCACGCGTGAAGCAATCTTACAAAAAGACGCAGCAGATCAGGCGCGTCATAAAATCGCGTTGCTCGCTGAAATGGGCAAGCAAATTACCTCATCGTTAGAAATCCACGCCATCGAAAAAAGCCTGTACACCTATGTGCAAGATCTGATACCGAGCAACACCTTTGGTATTGGCATCGTTGACTGGGAACACCGTGTGATTCGCTTCGATTACGTGATAGAAAATGGCAAGCCAATTCATTCTTATCAACGTAGCCTCGATGCAAGCGACCAACCTGCAACGCAATGCGTCTTATCGGCAAAAGAATTACTGGTCAATAATCTGACACTCGATACCAGAGAATTAGATAGCTTTATCAGCCTCGAATTTGATACTAGCCAGATCAAACAGGATGATGGCAAATCAAAGCCTATGCCGCGCTCAGCAATCTATGTTCCGATGATGTTGAATAATCGGGTGATGGGTGTAATCGCCTTGCAAAACGATGCCAGCAATTCTTATCATGAGAACGACATCACAATCTTGCGCTCATTAGGGTCTTACGCTGCCGTGGCATTTGACAACGCCAACTCTTATCATCGTTTGCAACTCACCCAAAGCAAATTAGTAGAACAAGAAAAATTAGCCGCGCTCGGCTCACTCGTCGCTGGTGTCGCACATGAACTCAATACACCGATAGGCAATAGCCTGCTCACCGCCAGCTCGCTTGATGAATTAAGCGCGCAATTGGGGCAAGATATTCAATCAGGCAGCATACGTCGTTCTCGCTTAGAAAATTTCAGCACACAAGCGAAGACAGCATGCACACTACTCATGCGAAATTTAGAAAACGCAGCCAATCTGATTACCAGCTTCAAGCAAATCGCCGTTGATCAAACCTCTGATAAACGACGCGTATTTAACTTACAAACTGTCACCACCGAAGTCGCATCAACCTTAGGCGGGCGGATACGGCGTGATCTTCATCAGCTAAAAATACAAATTCCCGCAAATATTGAAATGGATAGCTATCCGGGACCGTATGGGCAAGTCATCAGTAATATGATCATCAACGCTTTGCTACATGCTTTCGATGAAAATAAGAGCGGTGAAATCCGAATTATCGCAAGCCAGTTAAACGCGTCTCATGTCCGCATTCAAATCAAAGATAATGGAAAAGGCATCAGCGAAGACAACCTCAACCGCATCTTCGATCCTTTCTTCACCACCCGCATGGGGCAAGGTGGCAGCGGCTTAGGTTTGCATATCAGTTACAACATTGTGACGGCGATTTTGGGTGGCAGCATTAAAGTCAAAAGCCGTGTTAGTAAAGGAACGATATTTGAATTGATCCTGCCACTCTGTGCGCCAGAGGTTAACGCAGAAGAGCCACCTACGAATAACTAAAGGTGAGCAAAATTGCGGTAACACGAGGATAGACAAGCCAGGTCGCGTTACCCGCATTCGCGCAACATCACCCACAAACGCAAACTTACACACAACTCATTGAACGCGATTATCACAATGACTGATTTGTGCCGACACAGACTTCAATAGCTCAACTTCAGTCGTTAATAAATCGGCATATTTATTCAATTTTTCTAAAGATAGCTTTTCATCTTTCTGATTGGCGGTGCCCGCTAGCTTGACCAAATCAAAACGCGCCAACAAGATACGGATATGATCCAACTGCGTCTGCTTCGCTTTGGAAAGACATGTACTTACTTTCAAATCCCCGATTCTATCTTCCAGAGTTTTAAGCTCCAATATCTCTCGGGCACTATCCGAATAACTCCAGAATTCTTCATTTCTAGTTACAGACTTAGCCAGCGCTCTACTTATCGCAGCAAGCCTAATTGAGGTTTCATTAATCTGACTAGACCCAAGATCACGCGGTGTAATCTTTTTGTACGCTTCAATTTCAGCTTGCTCTATGACCGCCAAATTTTCTGGCTTAGCAACTAACTGCACATAATTTTCTTGATCCAAATAATAGTTCGCCGCCACACGTACCGACTCTGGAGAAATCGTCTTCAGTAATTTTTCCGGTGCAAATAATAATCGCGCAGTCGGCGTAGTTAACTTCGATTCAAGTAATTGCCTTGCCCAGTAATCGTCGTCCTGCAAGCGCTCTTTATGTAACTGCGTCCAAGCCTTTTTCACTTGATTGAGCTCTGCCATTGAAGGTGGGTCTTTTTGCAAACGTTGAATCTCTTGAAATAATGCGCTCACGACCGCATCAGTCTGCTCTGCCGCACATGGCAAAATAAAGGCCAACTGATATCGCCCCCCTGCGATGGGGAACAATTGGCTAGAAATACCGCTGGCATAAATTAGCTGGCGCTCTTCACGCAATGATTGTATTAATCGCAAACGCAAAATATCTGTCAGCAGCGTGAATCTTAGGCTTTCTTCCTCGGTGTAATTAAATGCACCATTGAATATAATCCGAACAGAAGCTTTGTTATCTTTGCCGACAAAGATTTCCTTCTTACGGATGCCGCGTTTAGGCAGAGGATATTCTGGCTGAATCTGATCTGCCTGTTCCTTGCCCGGTAAATTCGCCAGATACTTCCGCAGCAATGGGCGCATCGTATCTACATCAACATTGCCAACAAATACAAAATAGCTACCCGAAAAATTTTGATGTAGTTGATCAAAACTGGCAATCACCTTATCCATGTTGAGAGATTCGACCTCGTCAAACGGCGGAATAAACATAGCACGCGGATTGTTATCGTAAACCAGCTTAGTGAACTGATCATGGATAATCATCTCTGGTCTTTCAATCGCTTCCAATAAATTTCGCTTGATACGATCTAATCCAGAAGAAAATAGCGCTTTGCTTCTCGATGAGTTCACCAATCGTTGATAGTTCCACTGCAATAATGTCTCCAAGTCGAGCGTTGAGCTGCTCCCAGAAATCGTTTCGACATAAGGCGTCAAATTGATTCCAAGAGCCACCGTTTTCGGTTGCAAAAATTCTTGCACCGCGCGTGGTGAAAGATCATCAAACCCCATTGATAGGGTTAAATTGGGCGCATAGGTGGCACTTAACACTTGATTGATCGGCGCTTTAGAGCTGCCGCCCAGAGATTGATGGAACATACTGATTTTGTTATTCGTAAAGTCAGTTTTTTTGATGATGACCGTGACGCCATTTGACAAGCTGAATTCTGTCGTTCCGTAGATCACATTATGCGTTTCCGAAACAATCTTTCCAGCCGATGTTGGGGGTGTCTTTAGCAACGACTTGATTCCCGATCTCGCTACAACCTGCTCAACTTTTTGTGTTTGTGCATCCGCAATGGTGGCCAAGATAGTTTGTTTCGAGGGTAGCCATTCTTCGTCACTTTTTGGTGCAATATAAAGCATCTGCGGTTTACTCTCGGGCAGCAACTGGGCTTTCGCATAGTCATTTAACTCTTGCAAAGTAATGCTTGAATAGAGTGGCTGCATCAGATCCCAATACTGCGCTGTGCTTGTGAGATTCTCGCCAAAAGAAAAATGATTGACATAATCATTGACGAAAGAATCAGAACTCAATTTGTCTCGTTCAAGATACGATTGCTCAAATGAATTGAGTCTGACTTTGCGCCTGTCGTTTAATTCTGATTCTAAAAAACCATATTTCTGCACTTGTAATAGTCGTCCAATCACGGCCCTAATCGCCGCTTTTGCAGCCGATTGTGTACTTGCTGCATCAACCGGTTTAGGATACTCAAAAACAATCGCGCGTCGTTTCTTTGTTCTCAATAAATTCGAATTCAACGCAGCCGCACGAGTAAAGAGCGGGCTATAAGTACTTAGCCTATCGTCCAGCAAATCCCAGTAAAGCGTGCGAAGCATACCTTGACGCAATTCGCCTATCGTTTGAAATGGACCAAGATTTTGTACTTGATAAGTCAACTCTAATCGGTGTGTACTTTGCTGCGGATCAGTGAAAATCACTAAATTGGATTCGCCAAATTCAGGTAATTCTTGGGTAAACTGTTCCGCGTTTTGAGGCGGATTCTGCAACCCTGAAAACAATTTCTGAATGGCTTTTTCAAGGGCCAACGGATCAATGTCGCCAACCGCAATCAAAGCCATTTGATCTGGCCTATACATCTGCCGATACAGTTGCTGTAACATCGGCGCAGTGAAATTTTTACGTATGGCCTCCACGCCAATTGGCGAACGAGATGGATACTTTGTTCCTCGCAAAGTCAGATCGTAAGTTGCGGAAGTTTTCCTCAGTTCTAAGTTATTTCTAATTCGCTGTTCTTCTAAAATGATAGCCTCTTCGGCTGAAATATCATCTACACGTATCTCAACGTGTCCTGCGATATCGGCTAAAGCTGTCAAACCAATCTGCACATGTTCCTTTTTTGAACTTGGCAATGACATTTCATAACGAGTTAATTCATGTTCGGTATAAGCATTTAAGTCGCGTCCAAACTGCAAGCCAATTCCTTCCAACTTCGGTCGCAAGGTCTCGTTCTTAAAGTTCTTTGAATTCTTAAAAACCAAATGCTCAATAAAATGCGCAGCCCCCTGTTGCTGATCACTTTCGTGAATCGATCCGAACTTCACCAGCAAACGCAACTCCACTATCTGCTTAGGTTTGTCGTTCTTTTGAATGTAGTAAGTTAAGCCGTTTTTGAGTCTCCCAATTTTGACACTTGGGTCAACAGGTAAAGGTGAGGCGAGATCAACGGATGCAGTCGCAAAAAGGGACTGCAACAATAGACCAAATACCAAGACGAGCTTAGTGGGTGACAAGGAATGAAGCAAATTCATAGAGATGAGGCTAACGAAATATAAAATTATCTATTTTACATTACCATCAACACTCTATATGCATTGAATTCTTGCTGTCATAGTATAAACAACGAAATGACCTGAAGACGATCACAAAACTGCACTTGGCTTCATTAGAGTTCGCAGAGGCTAAAAGATATCGTCAACCCAGCACTGGTCGACTGGTCGTTTAATACCCCACCAACTTAGTCGCAGGAAGCGCATCAATTCTAAAGGTCTTCACTGATTCGGCGAGGAAATTAGCGCGTTCTTCTAAAGACATCACCGCGGCAGAAATTTCTTCGACCATCGCAGCATTTTGCTGGGTACTGGCATCGACTTCACGCACAGCCTCTGCCATCTCATTGATTTCATGTGATTGCTCGTTTGAACCCCGCGTAATTTGATCCATAATTACCGTGACGCTTTGGACCGAATTCACGATCTCTTTCATCGTGCTGCCAGCATCATTCACATAGCGCGCGCCCGATTCAATATCTTGTATCGAATCACGAATCAAATCACCAATTTCTTTCGCTGCACTGGCGCTACGTTGTGCCAAACTGCGCACTTCGGAGGCAACCACAGCGAAACCTCGACCCTGCTCACCAGCGCGTGCGGCCTCAACTGCGGCGTTCAATGCCAAGATATTGGTCTGAAAAGCGATGCCATTAATGACTTCGGTAATTTCGCCAATTTTACGAGATGAAATCGTGATTTTTTCCATCGTTTCTACAGCCTGAGAAACAATCACACCGCCTTTAGTAGCAACTTGAAATGCAGATAAAGCGAGTTGATCCGCTTGCTTCGCATTCTCTAAATTATGGGTCACTTTGGCAGCGAGAGAATCCATATTTTCAGCGGTGTGCTGAACCGTTCCTGCAATTCTGGCACCACGTTCTGCTAAATCATTATTGCCCGCAGCGATTTCAGTGGTAGCTAAACTAATCGACTCTGCCGATTCACGAACACCCGCGACGATCTTCGATAGCGCTTGCACACTCAGGCGGAAAATGTTGATCGATTCAGAAATTTCGTCGTTACCAATCGCGAGCTTTGATGTGGTCAGATCACCTTCGCCAAGCATGTTCACACGTTTAGACATGCTCTTAAAGCCACTCATTGAAGTCAAGTAAAAAGTGTATAAGGCATACATCGCAATAAATAGAGCAACAATCACGCCGATCAACATCAAGTTGCGATGACGGGTCAGGCTATCAACACGCAGTTCTAACGCCACACCTAAGGCTTTTAAAGTTTTTTCGGTCAATGCTTCGTTTGCATAAATCACCTCACTACCAGCGTTATAAATTGCTTTCGCTTGGCCGCTAACCTCCGCACCCATGATGGTGTTCTGAATCAATTTTAAGTACTCGTCAGTACGCTCAAATACCTGTTGGTCTATTCCCTTCAAGGCATCTGGATTAACTTTTTGCACTCTAGACAAAGCATCTTTTGCCTCTGCGGTATCGCGTTTGATCAATGCCATAAATGCGGCGATACGTGTTCTAATTGTCTCGGCCTGATCCGGTTTGGCAGCGACATATGCAACCAAGCCGCGCAATGGTGCTAGGTTTGAAGTCATCGCTGGCAATTTCTCGGTTGCTGCAACCATTAAGTAATAACTATCGACATCGGGATCAAGTGCCAAACTAGATTGTTCGGAAATCTGTCTGCGAATTTCCATCAAAGCATCATTCACTTTGGTGTATTTAGCAGTGATTTTAGCTGTTTCTGTGTAAGCCGTTTTCTCGGCGTCTACCCACGCTTCTTTCGCAGTGCTAAGAATCGGTTTTAGCTGAAACGGATCACGCTCAGTCAATATTTTTTCCAAACTATTAAAAGCTTTTTCAATGGCCGATGCTGCTTCATTGGTGACGGTTTTATCTTCCACCTCTAATAGCCGCAGTAAAGCCTGTCCACGATGCTGCAAAACCGCATCCATCAAGGGGTTAACGTGTTCGTGATAATAAACACCAGTCGATTCATGCTCTGCAAATTCAATATAAGCATTTGCTCTGCTTACGTATAAATACAGGAGCATCATCAACGGAATAAGCAGGGTGACGACAATAATCGAAAACTTCGCTGGCATACGCAAGCTGCGCATGATTTGTTTGCCTGGACCAAAGATATTGAAAGACAATTGCATTCCCCAAAACGAAAATAATTAGAATCGGCATGACCAATTTGGAGGGTCAATTATATTCGGTGATTTTTTCCGTACGGAAATCGATTGCAAAGAATGTGCACTTCAATTGTTAATTATTGTGAAGGCAGATCACGCGACGAACTTAGCACATCAAATTTGATTCAAATCAATAACAGATCGAAAAACTCTGATCAATTTAAATAGCGAATATCGCGCATAAAAAAATCTCCAACATATACGATAAAGGACAGATTGGAGGGTAATGCCGTTCAGTTAAACGAACAAGCTCATAGTTTGTCATTCCCGCGCAGACGGGAAACCAGTGACGTAACAGCTTAAAGACACTAGGTTCTCGCCTTCGCGGGAATGACAGTGCATCTTGCTGGGCTTAACTGAACATCATTACAGATTGGAGGGAAACTTTAAACAACATCGAGCTACTCAAAAAACGCTTTACCACTTCAACTCATCTCAAAAAATCAACGCGGCAAAACCGATTCGGCAACCAGAACCTTCTCGCAAACACTCTACATGGCTGAACCAATGTCAGGTTAGCGCTGATGGCAGATACCGCATGGCAAACCCCGCAACCACCAAAACAAAGCCTACGATTAAGCCGTAGCGACCGCCTAGATCAAGCGCTTCTTTGGTCAGACCATTTCTATAAGTGCCGTAAGCCATCAAAGCGTAACCAATCGCGGAAATCATTTTGCGAGGCTCTTGGACATAGAAGATGAAGTCTATAAAATTGATGATGCTGACTACGACAAAAAAAACCAAGGTGACCTTGGTACCACTGCTAATGGGAGCTTTGAAGATTGAGTTCATATTGTATTTGTAGTGAGCGCTAACGTCTTTTAAAGTTATATGTTGAAAAGTCTTGTAGGGCGGGTGCAACCCGCGCCGCCTGTCCTATGTGTTTAATTTGATCGACCGATATACCGCGCGGGTTGCACCCGCCCTACATGGCTCAAACGCCGAGCCAGATTTTTCATCGGCCTGAAATTCACCACACAAAATATTCAAACCACTCATGAGCTTTGCCATAACGCCGAATGTTGAGGTGAAATGAGCGCGCATTGCGTAGCAAAATCCAGCAATACACTCATTCGCTCGTCATTTTCGAATACCATGTTAAATTTCATTTCACTGCCATCTGATTGTCAACACAAGACATTTGCGCATTCGTTGGATTTAAATGATTTAGATGCGCGCCAAGTTTTGAAATAGCGATCGCATATCGGGGTATCGCACCTGTTGCAGTGCGATGAAAATATTCAGGGAATTTTTCAACTCTATAAGCTCCAAATTCGTGCTCTGGAATTTCTAGTGATAATTCAAACTCATCACTAGAAATTTCTTCCTTCAAGTCAGACACTGAACACGGTAGCCATGAAATAGGATCACTACTAAAGATCAACATAACCAAATCATCTTTCTTATTTTTGACTAGACTCTTTTTGGCATACCTTGGCATAATAAAATTCTGACCGTCGGTTTTAATCATCACGAGAACTGTGTTCAGTCCTTTTTCGTAGTCTCGCATCCCGAAGTGACCGCGCGTGATCAGTTCTAACTTCTGCTGAACATCACCGCCGTATACTGAAGAGCTAACTGTCGCTATAAGAGAAAATGGCGGCGGGTCAAAGTCGATACACACAACGTTTGGTTGACTACATTTAGCAGATTTGGGAGGATTCGCAAAATACGCACCTGGAGCAAGATCCGCAACAACCAAGAGCGGCTTCGCAAGTTTTTCATCAAATGTCGGCAAAACTTTTCCTGTTTGACCTTGCGAAACAGCAGGAAGCATTAGGAGCGCAATGGTAATTGGTAATGCTCTAATGAAGTAATTCATGAAATTTAACCTGAGCTAATTTGATAAGTTAAAAAGATAACCGGACATCAAAAATAAAGCAATTTGTTTCAACTCTTTGCAAACCCGCATGGAACTTGGATCAAATTGTTTATACCAACTAAAAACTAGGTTTACCCAAATCGACAAAAGATGCAGATTGCATGATTGTATTTGAGCTCCAGAAATTCGGCGAAATCAAACAATATACGGAGCAAGATCTTTCTTATTTACAAAAAAAAGGAGACAGCATCAACCGCCATCCCCATCTTAAACCTGCACCTCAAACCAATTCACATCAAAGCGAAATCGCCCAATCAGGCAAGATTTGATTAGCGTAAATTTCTAAAGTCTTATCTAAGCCCACGAGTATCACGCCGCCGAGCACGATGAGTAGATAGCCCAACACCATTTTGGCACTCGCCACCCGACTAAATAATCCTGGACGAACTCGCTTTAGCACCTGCCCCGAAACAAACGCTGCTAGCAATAAAGCAGAAGCCGTGCCGATACCAAAGGCGAACATCACTAGGAATGCCATCCCCATGTCTTGACCTATCGACGCCACAGCGATTGCCGCGCCCAAGGTTGGGCCAACGCAAGGCAACCACACTAAGCCTAGCAGCAAGCCGACGCCAAACTGTCCTAGACTATTTGAACCACTGCCAATATCCAAGCGGCTACTAAGCATCGACAAATGTTGGTTGATCCATTCGGCTAAGGGTTTGACTACCAAGATCAAGCCCACCAATACCATCAGCACGGCGGCGACAGAACGGAAGGCATCCGGGTTCAAGCCCAAATTGAGCAAGATAAAGGATAAGAAGGCACCTGCGATGGCGAATGACAAACTCAAACCAAGCGCCAAGTAAATTGGCCCTAAACGACTTTGACCAATGGCGGACGTCATCACGATCGGAACCAAAGGCCAAACACAAGGCGATAAGACACTGAGCACACCAGCCACAAAGGCGATGGTGATGGAAGCAAATTCGAGTGGCATAACATTAATTGTAGTTGTAGTCGATGGCTTTGAGGATCTCGGCAGAAATCACTTCAACACGCGTTTCAGCAACTGCGAACCAGTGTTGCTTGTTGCCGCGATACAGTAACAAAGTGGACTGACGTGGCGCTCGGAATTGACGCACGACTTCTTTGTCCTTGTCATAGTCGACCACTAGAATCGTAAATTTTTTATTGGGATTCGCAGCGCGAAATTGCTCAAATACTTTTTGCTGTTGCTTGCAAGTTGGGCACCAAGGCGCATAGATATCAATCAACACCACAGCGCCGGAGGCTTGCAATGCATCAAAACGCGCTTGCGTGTACGGCTCTTTATCTAGTGCATACGCATTGGAAAAAACGAAGAAAAGCGCGAAAGCGGAGAGGATTTTTTTGAGGAAGTTAGTCATATCGGTCTCATTGAATAGTCGAGGTCTCTAGTTAGGGATTAGATCAATACGCCTTTGTCACCTTATTGTGTTTTCAAGTGGGAAGGACTAAGCGCATTCCCGATTGGTCGGACGAGTTTCTGGATCCTTACATCCAACGCGTTTTTGATTTATTTGCGTCTTAAGCGGAAATGAATCACCCATAAAAAAACCCTCCAATACATTCACGAATGAATACATTGGAGGGAAACCTTAAACAACATGGTGCTACTCAAAAAACACTATACGACTTCAATTCATCGCAGAAAATTAACGCGGTAAAACCGATTCATCCATCAAGAACATATCGACTTCACGCGCACATTGGCGGCCTTCGCGGATCGCCCAAACGACTAAAGACTGACCACGGCGCATGTCACCTGCTGCGTAGACTTTCTCGACATTGGTTTTGTAGCAACCTTCGCCATCAGTCGTAGCGCGGGCATTGCCGCGTGCGTCTTTGTCGACACCGAAAGCGTCCAAGACTTGCGCCACTGGTGAGACAAATCCCATCGCTAACAGTACCAAATCGGCTTTCATCTCGAATTCAGAATCTGGCACTTCACTCATTTTTCCGTCTTTCCATTCGACGCGACAAGCGATCAGTTTTTCTACTTTGCCGCCCTTACCTTCTAGACGTTTAGTCGCCACCGCCCAATCGCGATCACAGCCTTCTTCGTGCGAAGAAGATGTGCGTAATTTGGTTGGCCAGTAAGGCCAAACGAGCGGCTTGTTTTCTGTTTCTGGTGGTTGTGGCATCAGTTCGAATTGAGCGACTGATTTTGCGCCGTGACGATTGGAGGTGCCGACGCAATCGGAACCTGTATCGCCACCACCAATGACCACGACATGTTTGCCACTTGCGGACAGTTGGTCTTTGATCTTGTCTCCTGCATTCACCTTATTTTGCAGCGGTAAAAAATCCATCGCAAAATGTACACCTTTGAGCTCACGACCTGGCACTGGCAAGTCGCGCGGTACTTCTGCACCACCTGCGACGATCACGGCGTCAAAATCTTTTTTCAAATCATCTGGAGAGACGGTTTCTTTTGCCCAGTTAGTAATCGTCGATGGAAAATCTTTACCGACCAAAGTACCAGTGCGGAAAGTCACGCCTTCGGCTTGCATTTGTTCTACGCGGCGGTCGATGTGCGATTTTTCCATCTTAAAATCTGGAATGCCGTAACGTAGCAAACCACCGACGCGATCATTTTTTTCGAAGACTGTCACGTCATGACCAACGCGTGCCAATTGCTGAGCCGCTGCCAAACCTGCTGGACCTGAGCCTACGATAGCGACTTTCTTACCGGTTTTGATTGCAGGGATTTGTGGCTTTACCCAACCGTTTTCCCAACCTTTATCGATGATGAAATGCTCTATCGATTTGATGCCGACTGGCAGTTCATTAATCCCGAGTGTACAAGCGGATTCGCAAGGTGCCGGGCAAATTCTTCCAGTAAATTCTGGGAAGTTATTGGTTGAATGCAGCACGTCCAAAGCTTGTTGATAATTGCCGTTGTAGGTCAAATCATTCCAGTCAGGGATGATGTTATTCACCGGGCAGCCGTTATTGCAAAACGGGATGCCGCAATCCATACAGCGTGCTGCTTGGATTTTTGCTTGACCATCATCCAAGTGCATTAAGAATTCTTTGTAATGCTTCAAACGCGCCTTAGGCGCTTCGCTCGCTTCTTGCAAGCGCTGGTATTCCATAAAACCTGTTACTTTTCCCATGATAAAACCTCAATCTAGCTAGGCGCAATGCGCACAATTAAACTTGTATAAAACCTGTCAACACAGAGATAACGAGTAACGTTCGAAGGTCTTTGAACATTCCCTCCCCTTCAAGGGGAGGGCTAGGGTGGGGATGGGTTTCGGTCGTGCAAACTTAGAACAACTCACCCAACTAAAATCCATCCCCATCCCAGCCTTCCCCTTGAAGGGGAAGGGGTGAAAACCAGTTCACCACTACTCAAACTTTCTCCTGCTTTTCTCTCTAACTCGTAAAGGCCTGCCTTTACCTCTGTGTTGAGAGGTTTTGATTCCTTAAGCCGCTTTTTCCAATTTGACGTCAGCCTGTTTCGCCGCAAACATCTCACCCAAAGCCCGTTTGTATTCGTGTGGGAATACCTTGACGAACTTGGCGCGACTACGCGCCCAGTCGTCCAACAAATTACGTGAACGCGTGCTGCCCGTGTGTTTGAAATGACGCTCAATCGAACTGCGCAAAATTGCTTCGTCGGTTTCCGCCTCACCACCGCGAGTCTTAGCATGCCATAGGGATTTAGCGACGTTTTTCTCTTGTTCATCACCCGCTAAGACAGATTCCAAACTCACCATAGACATATTGCACTTAGGTGCAAACTCACCATCGGGATCGTAGACGTAAGCGATACCGCCAGACATACCCGCTGCGAAGTTACGGCCAGTTGCGCCAAGTACCACCACCGTGCCGCCTGTCATGTATTCACAACCATGATCACCGGTGCCTTCGATCACTGCCAGCGCTCCGGAGTTACGCACTGCGAAACGCTCACCTGCCACGCCGTTAATGAAAGCTTCACCAGCAATCGCACCGTACAGAACAGTGTTACCGCAGATGATGTTATCGACTGCCCAGCCACGGAACTCGGTGTTTGGACGAATGATGATGCGACCACCTGACAAACCTTTACCGACATAATCATTACCTTCGCCGACCAAATCCAAGGTCACACCGCGCGCTAAGAATGCTCCAGCAGATTGACCTGCAGTACCTTGCAATTGAATATGGATCGTGTCATCTGGCAAACCAGCATGACCGTAACGTTTTGCGACTTCACCGGACAACATCGCACCGACTGTACGGTTCAAGTTTTTGATAGGCTGGATGAAGGAGACTTTTTCGCCGGTTTCCAACGCCAATTTGGCTTGCGCAATTAATTTGTTATCCAAGGCTTTATCGAGGCCATGATCTTGCACATCAACGTGACGCGTCGCCACATCGGCACCCGCATCGACTTGATGGAATATACGGCTGAAGTCCAAGCCCTTCGCTTTCCAGTGGGTGATCGCTTTGGATTTATCCAAAAGATCCACACGGCCAATCAATTCGTCATAAGTACGGATGCCTAATTGCGCCATGATTTGACGTGCTTCTTCGGCGACAAAGAAGAAATAATTCACGACGTATTCAGGCTTACCAGAAAACTTTTTGCGCAATTCTGGATCTTGAGTTGCCACACCAACTGGGCAAGTATTCAAATGGCACTTACGCATCATGATGCAGCCTTCTACGACCAAAGGTGCAGTAGCAAAACCGATTTCATCTGCGCCCAACATCGCCGCAATCACGACGTCACGACCTGTTTTCATTTGTCCGTCAGCTTGCACACGCACACGACCACGCAAGCCATTCAAGACCAAAGTTTGCTGGGTTTCTGACAAACCGAGTTCCCATGGTGTGCCTGCATGTTTCACCGATGACAAAGGTGAAGCACCTGTACCGCCGTCATGACCTGCGATCACGATATGATCGGACTTCGCTTTTGTCACACCAGCCGCAATCGTACCGACGCCAACTTCAGACACCAGCTTCACGGAAATCGATGCACGTGGATTGACGTTTTTCAAGTCATGAATCAACTGCGCCAAATCTTCGATCGAATAAATATCATGATGCGGAGGTGGAGAAATCAAGCCCACACCTGGCACGGAGAAACGGAGTTTCGCGATGTATTCAGACACCTTATGACCTGGCAACTGACCACCTTCACCTGGCTTCGCACCTTGCGCCATTTTGATCTGAATTTGATCAGCGGAGCTTAAGTATTCTGCCGTCACACCGAAGCGACCGGATGCGACTTGCTTAATACGTGAACGCAGAGAATCGCCTTCTTGCAAAGGAATATCAACCTCAATCTGATCTTTGCCAATCACCGACGCCATGGTTGCGCCTTGTTTGATCGGAATACCTTTCAACTCTTGTGTATAACGCGCTGGGTCTTCGCCGCCTTCACCGGTATTCGATTTGCCACCGATACGATTCATCGCTACCGCCAAAGTCGCATGCGCTTCGGTACTGATAGAACCCATGGACATCGCACCAGTCGCAAAGCGTTTAACGATTTCTTTAGCTGGCTCAACCTGATCAAGCGGAATCGCTTTGCTAGGATCAATCTTAAATTCAAACAAGCCACGCAAAGTCATGTGACGCTTGGATTGATCATTGATGATTTGAGCGTATTCTTTGTAGGAATTAAAGTTATTTGAACGTGTGGAATGCTGCAACTTCGCAATCGAATCCGGCGTCCACATATGGTCTTCACCACGGATACGGAATGCATATTCACCACCGGCATCAAGGGCATTCGCCAACACTGGATCATTGCCGAACGCGGCTGTATGCAAACGCAAGGCTTCTTCTGCAACTTCAAAAACGCCTATGCCTTCAACATTCGACGCGGTGCCTTTGAAGTATTTATCAACCAAAGATTTATTCAAACCCACGGCTTCGAAAATCTGCGCGCCGCAGTAAGACATATAAGTCGAGATACCCATTTTCGACATGACTTTATGCAAGCCTTTGCCGATTGCTTTGGTGTAGTTGTAGATGGCTTTTTCTGCGTCCACATCTTTCAATTTAGTCGCCATATCCGCGAGCGTTTGCATCGCTAAGTAAGGATGCACGGCTTCCGCGCCATAACCTGCCAGCAAGGCGAAGTGATGTGTTTCGCGTGCGGAGCCAGTTTCGACCACTAAACCTGTCGTGGTACGCAAACCCTTGCTGACTAAATGTTGATGCACCGTGGATGTCGCCAACAAGGCCGGAATCGCCACAAAGTTTGCATCCATCTTGCGATCGGTGATGATCATGATGTTGTGACCGGATTTCACCGCATCCACCACTTCTGCACAAATTGACGCCAGACGTGCTTCGATACCGTCTTTACCCCATGCGACTGGATAGCAAATATCGAGCTCGTAAGATTTAAATTTACCGCCAGTATTCGCACTGATGTTACGCAGTTTCGCGATATCCGCAAAATCCAATACTGGTTGCGAGACTTCCAAACGCATCGGTGGATTGATGTTATTCGTGTCGAGCAAATTCGGTTTTGGACCGATGAACGACACCAGCGACATCACCATCGCTTCGCGGATAGGATCGATAGGTGGATTCGTCACCTGCGCGAATAATTGTTTGAAGTAGTTATACAGTGGCTTGAGCTTGTTCGACATCACCGCTAAGGATGAATCGTTACCCATAGAACCAATTGCTTCTTCGCCCGATACCGCCATCGGCTCCATCAAGAACTTGATGTCTTCTTGGGTGTAACCGAAAGCTTGCTGTCTATCTAACAGCGAAGCCGCTTCTGGCGTATTGTCCTCTTCACCTTTGAGCGAATTAAGTTTGATACGTACAGAATTAATCCACTGCTTGTAAGGCTTGGCATTGGAATAGGTATCTTTGATTTCTTTATCGTCGATGATGCGACCAGCTTCCAAGTCGATCAAAAACATCTTACCTGGTTGCAGGCGCCATTTTTTGATGATGCGCGCTTCTGGAATCGGCAACACGCCAGATTCAGAAGCCATCACCACCAAATCATCATCAGTAATAATGTAACGTGCAGGACGCAAACCATTGCGATCCAAAGTGCCACCGATCTGACGACCATCGGTAAACGCCATCGCTGCGGGGCCATCCCATGGCTCCATCATCGCGGCGTGGTATTCGTAGAAAGCGCGACGGTTGTCATCCATCATGGTGTGATTTTCCCAAGCCTCAGGAATCATCATCATCATCGCTTGGGCGATTGGATAACCGGCCATCACCAAGAGTTCCAGCGCATTATCAAAACTTGCGGTATCAGATTGGCCTTCAAAAATCAGTGGATACAGTTTTTGCAAATCATCACCCAACACGGCTGACTTCATCACGCCTTCACGCGCACGCATCCAGTTGAAGTTACCTTTAACCGTATTGATCTCGCCGTTATGCGCAATCATGCGGTAAGGGTGAGCCAGCGGCCATTCTGGGAAAGTATTAGTAGAGAAACGCTGATGCACCAAAGCCAAAGCAGACACACAACGCTCGTCTTGCAAATCTTTGTAGTAGACACCGACCTGATCCGCCAGCAACAAACCTTTGTAGACGATGGTACGCGCCGACATCGACGGCACAAAATATTCTTTACCATGCAAGAGGTGCAAAGCCTCAATCGCATGCACTGCCGATTTACGGATCACGTAGAGCTTACGCTCCAAGGCATCGGTCACCATGATGTCAGGGCCGCGGCCGATAAAGATCTGACGAATCACTGGCTCTTTTTCACGAACAGTCGGCGACATCGGCATTTCACGATCGACTGGCACATCGCGCCAGCCCAACACCACTTGACCTTCAGCACGCACCGCACGTTCTATCTCTTGTTCACACGCCAAACGCGACGCATGTTCCTTTGGTAAAAAGATCATACCCACGCCATACTCACCAGGCGGTGGCAATTCCACGCCCTGCTTCGCCATCTCTTCGCGATAGTATTGGTCAGGAATCTGAATCAAGACACCCGCACCGTCACCCATCAAAGCATCGGCACCCACCGCACCGCGGTGATCGAGATTTTTCAGAATCAACAGACCTTGTTCAACGATGGCATGCGTCTTCTTACCCTTGATATGCGCAATAAAACCGACACCGCAGGCATCTTTTTCGTTACTTGGATCGTATAAACCTTGTACTTGCATAGTTCCCCCTGCTGTTGCATTGCTGCACTTCGTTGCCGAAGTACCTCAATCTGCTTGCTGAACAATCCCAAATAAAGTTTTGGAAATCACCCAATCGACAATAAAAAAATCAAACTTGGGCTCAAGAATAGTGCAGCGCAAAAGATTTCACAACAAGAAAAATTAGGGTCAGAGTTTATAAAAACTGGTCTTATTTTTTGGTATTTTTTATTGGGGACGGAGTAAATATATTATGCAAAGGGAGCCAATATGAAATTCGCCGTAGCGACGATGTGCAGGCGTCAAATCAAGCAAAAAGTGGTCATGGAGGAGCAAAACTAATTGAGGAAGCTCTAGTGGGTGCAAGCCACAGCGGGGACATGAAAGAGATCAAATGTGCAGGACTCTCATGTTCACTCTGTTATACCTGTTTTGATACAGGTATAACAAAAAAGAACAATAGTTGGCGCGGGTTTTGAGAGACTTGGAACTTTATTGATGAAAATTTAAGAATGTGTTAACTTCGGTTTTTCTCACTTTAAAACAAGCTTTCATGACCGACCATCGACTTTCTGCTGGAACCGACATTGCTGAAATGGCCTTGTTCGACACTGAGGCGATTCCTCGAACTCACCCATTAAACGAAAAAGGGCTTCACGAACTTGAAGCGAGTAAACATCTTATTCGACTTCCAACGGGCGCGGATGGCGGTTACCTTTTACACTTGTACATTAATGAATTTCCTCCCGAGAAGATCATGCAGTACTGCCTAACAGACGATAAGTTGACAGGCGAGTTCAGTTCTTTGGGTGGTCGCATTGCGTTTGGTGGAGTTGAATCGACCTTCCAAGAATTCAAACCAAATCCACTCATTCGCAGCGATATGGTCATCCCTGCAGGTAATTACGCTTACACAGCATATCGAACCGACATCCCCGACGAAATCGTCAACGAAGCTATCCAAGTAGCGAGTACGGCCAGAGAACGTTGGCTGGATAGAGTGCCACTAATGATTACACTAGCCACTTTCGGGATCGCCTTTGGATTCGCTGCATTTAAGAACTTCCTTGCGGCAGGGATAGTTCTAGTCTTGGGCCACGTTTCCTTCAAATTTGTTAAGAGTCTCCCAGACCAAGGCGCGCTAGCGGCACGTCGTGAAAAAGCGCAAGAAGATTTTCCAAGCATCGTCATAGAGTTGCGAGCTAACATAGCAGTTGATAGGAATCGCGAATAAGTCTTCACTTTTACATATTTGTGATGGTCGCATTCCGATCACCTATTTAACTGAAGGGCATCGCGGTTTTTGCGATGTCCCTTTCTAGTGAAACGTTCTCTGGAATAGAGAGCGGCGAGCAACGGCAAAGCAATTTTATCCACGAACTCTCCAAAATTTTGCCCGTTCAAATGCTTTACACCTGAAGCGATGATCGCCTGTCCGAATCAACGACTTGTCGTTATTCGCGCTGGTGTTCATCGCTTCACTAAATAGCATTTTTTTCGAGCTGTATAAACATACAGTTATTATGTACTATATTTGGTTACCCAAAATTACACACTAGCTCTCTATTTCCAGGGAACTAAACGTTAAACATCAGAGAACAACATGAACCATCACGCCACCATTCAATTCAATCGGCGACTTCTTGCTCTCGCGCTTACATTCAGTGCAGTCCCAGCAGTAGCAGCAACAAGCTCCATTTCATTGCAGGTCTCTGGGCAGGAAGCATCTCAAATTGCGGGCGTTGCTCAGGTAATCGAGAAGCGCTTCGATAGCTTGAAGCCCAGCATGTTTGACTCCGTTTCTGCTCAAGTTCAAGGAAGCCGAATCAAGATTCGCTTCTCAGGGTGGACCCCGACCTCTGGGCAGGTGGAGTACTTGGTTCGAACGGTTGGCCGCTTCAAGGTAACACTTCAAGGCGAACGAGATAATCCCCTTATTGTCGAATCCGATGTGGCGGATTCCCGACCATTTAATGGGCGAGGCCGCCCCGAGCTCGCAATTCGACTTAGCGACGCTGCAGCGTCTAGGGTCACTGCAAGGACGCAGAACGCTCTAGGCAAGGACGTCGTTGTCGAATGGGATGGTCGCGTCATGGTCAGGCTTCGGATTTCCGGCCCTCTCACGCGGGATATTGCTTTAAGCGCGACATCCGATGCGGACGCATTGCTTATGAGTGCAGTTCTCCGCGGCGGTCGCCTGCCAGAGGGTGCCGTTCTTACGGTGGCACCGTAGCGATGTCTAACCAATCGGCTCAGCGTCAACGTTGAGGCCGTATTTTAAGTAGACATAAATTAAATCACGATATCGCGAGGCAACGCACTCCAATCACCATCACTTATAAAAAAGCCCCATGTCTAAATACCTAATCTCCTTTCCCAGCGCAGCAATGCAAGTACCTGATCACGAATTAGCAGAAGTTGGCCGCGACGTGCATGCGGTCATCGAAGAAGCAAAAGCAGCAGGGGTGTATGTCTTCGCTGGCGGCATTGACGAAAGCATGCCACCCGTGTTGGTCGCTGCCGATGGCACGATCACTTTGGGCGGTTACCCTTGGGCGCCTATGTTAAATGGTGGTTTTACTGTGCTTGAACTAGCTACACGTGACGAGGCCATCGCTTGGGCGGCACGCATCGCTAAAGCTTGTCACTGCCAACAAGAGCTGCGCGTGTTTGGTCTCGACTCGCGAACTTGAAGGCGCAATGTACACAATGTAGCAGCTACCATCGAACAATTGCTCGCCACGCTTGATTATGGATTCGCTATAGAACACTGCCATTTAAACTTTTTTAACAATCCTGTCATCGCATTTCAAAACACCAACGTTAAATCTCTCAAGAGGTAACCGCGGATTGTCTCTCCCCTTTGAATATGAATTTTGAGTACTCAATCAATTTGAGCTACTGAGCGTGCATGCAAGCTTGGTATTTAGAATTCATTTCAGCATTATTGATTTTCGACGAGCGAGCGGAGAGTTTTTATGGCATACGTATATGGCGATGGTAGTTATTTTGATGAGAAAACTAAAGGCTTTGATTCGAATGGTTTGAGTTCGACTTTTAAAGTCCAGCGTGACATGGTGTCATTCGGAAAATTATCTGCCAATGATATGACTGATTGGTACCAACTCAATCTTGATGGCCCTGGGCATTACTCCATTCTACTATCTACGGATGTCATCAATAACTATAGCAATGCAAACGCGTGGACTGAAAATTTCAGCGGTATTCGCGTCACTGTCACAGATCGCTATGGCACACCTTTGAGTAGTGTTGATACGAGCGTCGCCAATCTAACGACAGATGGCCTGATCAGTTTTGACTATAACGGCGACTATTCGCGTGGTGATTACTTCGTCAAAGTCAGCAATTTGTCTTATGCGCCAACCGATTATGTGATTGGTTTAGAAGCGAGCAAAATGGCAGGTTTGGATGTGTATGGTAGTTACAACCATGACTATTTGCGTGGTAGTAAAGGGGATGACCATATCGAAGCCTATAGTGGTAGCGACACCATCCTCAACAGTGCGGGGAATGACTATTTCCATGGTGGCAGTGGGCTTGACTTCCTGATCATGGCTGGCGACATCGATGAGTACAATATCAGCGGTAGCCTGAATAATTTTATGATCAAAGACAAGCTTGGCGAAGAAGGCACTGATCAAGTCGTGCAAATCGAACGCTTACTGTTTGATGATTATGCATTGGCGTTCGATGTGAATGGCGCAGCAGGTCAGGCCTATCGTTTGTACCAAGCCGCCTTTGACCGCAAACCCGATTTGGAAGGACTGGGTTACTGGATCAATAAATTAGACGACGGCATGAATCTGACCAGAGTGGCGAATGAATTTTATCGCTCTGCTGAATTCCAAACGCTGTATGGAAGCTACACCAGCAATGCGAGTTTCATCACCACGCTCTATCAAAATGTCTTGCATCGTGCGCCAGATCACGGTGGCTTTGATTACTGGAACTACAAACTCAATAGCGGCGATATGTCGCGCGCTGAAGTATTGGTGAGTTTCAGTGAAAGCGCAGAAAATCAGGCGCAAATTATTGGGCAGATCCAAAGTGGGATTGAATATTTGGAGTGGTGAGCATCATCATTGGCATCAACATCTTCATCTTAGTTCTATCAAAGCACATAAACGAGACATTCCTCAATGCGGAACTTCTTTAACCGCATGCAGGAATGTTTTTTTCTTCCGTATTTTATCGATTGAATGTTCTCAAATAACCTAAGATCCTTTACGACGCAATGCTACAAGAGGCACACTTATTACAATGATTTTTGCGACAAAAATTTAACCTTAATCGAGATTTCCAATTTATTATGACTAGTGTTCAGTATCCGCACTAAGTAGTAATTCTAACTTTCCTAGCATCATCACCAATACGCCAATTCAATTTCATCGTAAATTCATCCATATCACAGAGATAATTTCCGAATAGTAGATGCCTCGAAGAATCAATATCCTTTCATTGACGAAATTAGCACAACAGCCAACTATTCGCTGTGAATGATTTTGTCGTGATGAATTATTTTACTCTTAAAAAAGGAGATTTTATGAAACGATTACTATTTGCGTTGGCATGTTCTATCGGTATTGGGATGGCGCTTTCTGCTAGCGCTGACCCTACACCAGGTCCCGGAGTAGGCTGTCAAAGAGGATGCCAAGCCGCTGCACAAGCTTGTAATAGAAAGGCAAAAACTGACGTAGAACGGAAAAAGTGTAGCGACAATTACAATGCATGCAAAGCTAATTGCTAATTTCAAATAGAAAGAAAAATGACTGTGTGATTTTTGTACATCGTATGCGATCGAAATATTGAATAAATCATCCTCAAACTATTAGGGGATGATTTTTTCTTTATCGATTAGTGAATCAATCAATTCGAAACGAAAGCACATTCACTCACTCAAGTTGGAATCAAACTTTGCTTATTTATTGAAACCTCAATTATCGCGGTCATCGCTCATCTGCTAGGTATGCATGTACAAGATATAGAAGATCTTATTCAAAGCACGGTTGCAATAAGCACGACTGCATCTGTGTATTTCCGCGGTCCAGATTTAAACTTGATCAAGATTTTTAATTGTCTATGCTTGGTGATCTGTACCTACACTAAGTAGTAACTCTAGTTCTTCCTAGCATCATCACCAATATCCCACGCCAATTTTATCGTGATTTCATCGATATCTCCGAGACATTTTCCGAATGGCAGACGTAACTCAGAACCCATATTCTTTCGTTGACGAAATTGGTACAACAGCCGTCTGATCGCTGTAAGTAATTTTCGTCGAAATGAACTATTTAATTCTTACAAAAGGAGATTTTATGAAGCGATTATTATTGGCTCTGGCGTGCTCCATCGGTATTGGAATGGCGTTTTCTGCAAGCGCAATCAATAATGGGGGCTGCTTGCAAGGTTGCGGTATGGGTAAAGCTAAGTGTCTGGCAAAAGCAAGCACACCTCAACAAAAACAATCTTGCAACACTTCGTGGGCAAACTGCACAAAGAACTGCAACAAGCATGGAAACTAGTAATACTGATAAATGACTGCGTGATTTTTGCTAATCGTATGCGATTTCAATGCAGATTAAGTCGTCCTCAAATTGCTAGGGGATGACTTAATTTTTATCGTTTATCCGGTCAAAGTGTCCGCAGATAGCAAGTAAAAATATCCTCGCCTATTCACGAATAAAAACAAAATGAAACTCCCTCACTATCTTAAACAAAGCCTCTTCTTTATCGTGACGATATTCTTCGGATTTAGCATCGGCTATGCTGTGATCAACTTAAAAGAACTGACAAAGAAATCCTACGTCGAAGGAAATTATTCTGAATTCTATGCGGGCACAAAATCTCAGATCATTTTATATGGAACGGCTACTTGCCCTTACTGCAAAGAAGCACGCAACTACTTTCACAATAAAAAGATTGCCATCGTCGATTACGATGTTGATATGCATAAAAAAGGAGAGAAAGATTTTCAGAAGCTAGGTGGGGAAATTGTGCCACTCATTCTGATTGGCAATCGTAAAATTTCTGGTTTCGATCCTGATGCAATTGATGACGCACTCAAAGCGCTAAAGTAAAACGAGCACATCAATCCCTATCGAATTAATTCCTAGGTAAAGAAGTGAACTCCCAAGGTCGAATATTTCTAAAGCTGAAATTCTTCAAAATCAAATTTGTCGATCAACCGAAAGCATAGGAAACTCAACAAAAAATATCGTACCACCAAGAGGATTTGGATAGAAACCGATTTTCCCATCCATGCGCTCTACCATTTCTTTGGCGATTGTTAACCCTAATCCTGTGCCATCTTTTGCGCGCGTATCGGAAGCATCTGCTTGTGAAAATTTTTGAAAAATTCTTTCACTGAAATTGGCAGAGATACCAGGACCACGATCAATCACTTCGATTTTAACTCGCCCTTCTGTATTAGGCGTCAAGCGTAATCTGACGTGCTCGCCTTGCGGCGAATATTTACAGGCATTGGACAAAAGATTCGCCATCACCTGAGCGAAACGATCTGGATCAACACGCAATGCTTGATTCGGAATATCGCTATCAATCAATAAGGAAACGCCCAATCGTTGCGCAAAAGCTTGATTCGATTCCAATACATCGGCAATCAAACTCGACAATGGTATTTTCTGAAAATTGAAATCCATCATATTCGCTTCAATTTTCTGCATATCCAGCAAATCATTGATTAAACGTGCCAAACGTTCTGCGTTATTTAAAGCAATTTGCCCCAACTTCGCCGCAGCAACTGGCAACTCACCAGCAACACCGCCAACCATTAATCCAAGCCCACCACGTATCGCCGTTAAAGGCGTACGCAGCTCATGACTAACGGTGGAAACAAATTGTGTCTTCATACGTTCAACCCGTTTTTGCTCTGTGATATCACGTACGATTAAAATAAATTTTCTCTGCCCTGCATCTGCAAAACCACTCAAGGATAACTCAGCCAAGAACACGCTACCGTCGGCACGCACTTGCTGCAATTCCATTTCGCTATGCCCCTTTTGGGCAAAATCTTCGCTCGCGACCCGCTCCTGCAATTGATCGCTCACATCTTCAGCGCACAATTTGGCATAAGGCATTCTCTTAATCGCATCAAGCTGCCAGCCAAACAAGGCTAAACCTGCGCGATTACACGATTCTATTGTCCAGTATTTATCGGTTGTCAAAATCGCGTCGGCTGCATTTTGTAAAATCGCTTGCATGCGTTCAGCGTTGTCTCGATTGACTTGTTGTTGCGCTACCAGCTCTTGCAGGCGCACTGCAACCAACGATTCTAATCGAGCCTGATCACGGGTTAAATGTGCAACCCGCCAGCGATAAATCACAAACAATAATCCTGCCACGACAAACAACATCAACCATCGAAACCACACGGTTTGCCAATATCTTGGTGGTATCGCGATGTTCACACTAGCGACTTTCTCACTCCAAACCCCAAGATCATTTGCTGCCTTCACCTGAAAAACATAGTCACCTGGATTCAAATTCGTATAGGTAGCGCTGCGTCGATCAGCATCAACTTCAACCCAATCACGATCAAAACCCTCCAAGCGATAAGCGTATCTGTTTTGTGCAGGATTGGTGAAATGCAGCGCGGCAAATTCAATCGAAAAAACCGACTCCTGTTGGCTAATTGTGAGCTCCTTTGGTGCGGTAACCGGCCCTGTAAGCCTCACGCCTGTAGGTGGCTTTCCAGACTTCAATGAGCGATTAAAAACGCTGATGTCGGTGATTGCTAGCTGTGGAGGTGTCGAGAAGCTACGCACTGCGGTTGGATAAACCGAGGTAATCCCTTTTGTGCCACCAAAATACAGCACGCCTTGTTTATCTCGATACGATGCGCCAGAAAAGCTATCCGACAAACCATCGCTTGCCGTGTAACGTTTTACCACACCGCTATCCGGTTCAAAGCAAATTAAACCGTTAACCGTACTAAGCCACAGCCTGCCTTGTAAGTCACTCTCAATCGCCACGATTTTCGCGGGCCCAATGCTACGGCTATCAGAAAAATGTCGAAACGAAATCCGTCCATCTTGCGATGTAATAATTTGATTTAAGCCATTCGATGCGCCAACCCAAATACGTCCTTTCGCATCTTCATGTAAAGAAGAAATATTGTCTGCGCTGATACTCGTCGGATCAGATGCATCATGCCGGAAGTGTGTGAATTTACCGGTCTTTTGATCCAGCAAATCTAAGCCACCACCAACCCATTCTGCTCCCGCCCATAAACGTCTTCTGCTATCTTGTAAAATCGTCGTCGTTCCCTTTGCACTGCGGCTGTCAGGGTCGGCAGGATCAGATAAATATTTATGATGTTTACCGGTTTTTATTTCATAACGAATCAGGCTGTTCCCTGTGCCTAGCCAAAGAACACCTTCGTCGCCGGCAGCAATCGTGTTGATGTAATCATCGGCAATGCTACCAAATTGAATCACCGTAAATTGTGCCTCGCGCCCATTGTTGTCATCCAAACGATTTAAACCAACTGAGGTACCAATCCACAACGGGCCATTTTCTTGTTTGTGCAAACTATAGACGAGATCATTGCTCAGAGATCCGCGTTGATTTTTATGCGCCCGATAATGCTTCAGCACTTTACTGCTACTTAAGTCAAACAAAGCCACGCCATTATTATTCGCAAGCCAGATCTGCCCATCCGCTGCGCCTGCAATACGACCAATCGCATTATTTGGCCGAGGATTTTGCGCATCCGCATCAAAAGGAATGATCCTTTGAAAACCTTTACTATTGAGATTGGTGATCGCGATGCCATCCGTTAACGTCGCAATCCAGAGCATGCCGCCACGATCATGTAAAACTGCGCGTACATCGTCAGACGGCAAGCTATAAGGGTCAATCGCTTGCTTGACGAATTGCTTAAACTTTTTTGTGCTGGCATCCCATCGTAGTAATCCTGCAGAAAGCGTCGCCGCCCAAACCACACCATGACGATCTGCATAAATATGATTGACTCTGCTAGCGGGTGTATCGACACGTCGCCGCGTGCTCCAATCAGTGGCGGTATGCCAGAGCACAATGCCATTTTCTGTGCCTATCCACAACATTCCTTGCGCATCGAGATAGGTAGATCGGACGATATTTAATTTGGAGTCTGGTTGATCCGCATTATCAATACGAAAATGACGAAAACTAGTTGAACCTGGTGCCAAGTAATCAATACCTGCGGGCCAAGTTCCAGCCCACACACCGCCGCGCTCATCCACTGCGATTGCATTCAAATCATTGGTCGCCAAACTGTCGGCTCGTGCCGCATCGTGTACATATAAAGTAAAACGACTTTGCAGAGGATCAAAGTGCTGCAGCCCACCCCAAGTGGCGATCCAAAAGCCCGATTTACCGTCAGATACGATGGATTTAATAATGCGTTGATTTGCCGCGCCGCTCGATGGTAGATAGCGTGTGAAATTATTTGTTTCAGCATTAAACTTTGCCAGCCCGTTTTGCGTACCAACCCAAATCTGCCCGTCACCATCTTCATACAAGGCGGATATACGGTCATGTGGCAAACTTGAGGCGTCTGTCGCTAGGCTTTGATACTTTTCAGTTTGATAGCCATTAAAGCGATACAAACCGGCATTGTTCGTCCCTATCCAGATAAATCCTTGCCGGTCTTGCAGTAAGGACAAGCTGGATAATTGCTCGGCACCCAAAGCGGTCAAGCGCTGAAAGCGCAATTCCGAGGTCGATGATGCATAGGCAGACACACAAAAGACAAGCAACATCGTGATCACGATGTAAGCCAACTTGGTTCGTTTGATCATATTTTTTAACAAACTATGCAACAAATCACCTGCGAAATGACACAGAGAATCATCAGGATTCCTGCTGTAATCCACTTTGCCAACCAGCATCTTGACTGTCAACAGGTTTCAGTTGAGCTGGCACATAGCATCACCACAAAGCAGGGAAAGCGATCTTTTTACAACAGGGGCAAAGCTTGATAGCAGGCGTATTGACAGCGCAATTGCAAAGCATTTGCTATGCATTCATTGTGTATCAAGTGAGCATAAGCTGCGTGTAAGCTGCACATAAGCTGCACATAAGCAGCACATAAGCAGCACATAAGCAGCACATAAGCAGCAATAATTGATTTAACTTTACTATAGAATAATGCGTCAATCTGCTCGCTTCCTCGCACATTCAGCATAGTCCTTCGCTAAGGTTTTATCACCATGAAAAATAAATCCGACACCAGTGCCTCATCAAACATCATCGCGATCTTGCACGAACGATTCGAGAAAAATTTTCCTCGTCATCGCGATCTACCATGGCTTTCTATTTTGAAAAAATTAGAAAAAAATCCTGACAAACTAAACAGCCTCAATGAAATGGAACGCACAGGTGGCGAACCCGACGTACTTACTTATGACGCATCGAGTGACACCTATTTGTTCTGTGATTTTTCTGCAGAAAGCCCGATCGGGCGGCGTAGTCTTTGTTATGACCGAGCAGGATTGGAATCACGCAAAGAGCATCAGCCAAGCGACAGTGCGGTCGATATGGCGGCTGCAATGGAGGTGGAGCTCATGAACGAGGAACAGTATCGAGCCTTGCAAGCATTCGGTGAATTCGACAAAAAAACTTCTAGCTGGATACGCACGCCTGAGGCAATCAGAAAACTAGGTGGTGCGCTCTTTTGTGATCGTCGCTACGGTCATGTCTTTGTGTATCACAACGGCGCGCAGTCTTATTACAGTGCACGTGGATTTCGCGCCATACTCAAACTGTAATTCATGCCCGATCGATATCTGATAAATACCGTCAATGCGCTTAGCTCAGAAAACATGACTGAATGAATTTATACTGCCAGCTCTCTCAAACTATTTGTCAATCTATGCGCAAAAGATCACCACAATCTCAACGTTCAAGCCTACTTGGTTTGGCACTTCCATTCACCTTGTTACTGTCTGCTTGTGGCCATCAAAATCAAATAAAAGTAAGCCACGCGCCTGACTACAAGCAAGTTGTCAGTGAAGACGGTCGCTACCAAAATGCTTATCCTGGTAAGAAGACATATCCATTTACTTGTGAAAAAGATTGTTATCAACAACAAGCAACACTGCAATGTCAAAGCGAAAGCCCAGCGGAACAATGTCGTTACACTGGCCCGCAGCCCGCAGTACAAATAAATAGTGGTTTCAAAGTACGTTGGTTTGGTCACGCCAGCTTTCAAATTACCACGACGGATGGTCAACAAATCTTGCTCGATCCGGTGAGCCAACAATTTGATTGGCCAGTGAATTGGGGTTTTCATTTGCTGCAAGGTTTTAGCCGTGGGCTGCCACAAGGTCTAAGTGATCAGGTTTTATCGAATGCCAACGTGGTGTTGTATTCGCATATCCACTACGATCATTTCAATAAAGCTGACATTGAAAAGATGGGCAACAAACCACAATATTTGGTTCCGCTTGGATTTGCTGATTCCTTCCCCAAAGCTGGCTATCAGATCCATGAGATGGGCTGGTACAGTCAACAAAACTTCGCATCGCTACAAATTCATGCTGTGCCCGCGCATCATTTCAGTAATCGCATTTTAGTACCACTGATTTACGAAGATTTTGCCAAGAGTTCATGGAATGGCTGGCTTTTACAGTCACACGGAAAATCCCTTTTCTTTGCGGGTGATACCGGTTATTCACAACACTTTAAAGATATTCGCCAACGTTACGGCGCCATCGATGTATGCCTATTGCCCATCGCATCTTACTATCACAAAGAAGACGGCGCCCGCTATCGCAATGTCCACACTACACCCGAAGATGCCCTCAGCGCCGCTGTCGATTTAGGTTGCAAAGTCATGATCCCTTGGGGCTATGGCAATGCCAGTTGGAAAATGGGCGATCACAGCAGTCATTCTGCTTTACAACGTTTATTGACGGTGCGCCAAAGAATTCAAGATAAGCCCGAAGGCCAGATACCATTGCTGATCTTGAATGAAGGTGAGGAAGTGAGACCTTAGGAAACGAATTTAAGTGAGTGGACGTAACCAAACAGTCGCTAGCGTTATTAAGTTCGACTAGACAGCACATTTTTACATAAGTCCTAAGTGATCAACGACCTAATTAAATTAGCACGATAAAAATGATAGAGAAAATCGTTCTACAACCTGTGACCCAAGATCACCTCAATGCTGGCATCGCAATACATTGCGATCCTGAAACGAATCGATTTAATCCTTTTGGTCCGCCAACACCAAAACGTTTTGAGCTAGCACTGCGAGATTGGATCGCACATTGGGAGGCGCATGGTTTTGGTTACTGGGCGGTTAGTTTGGTACACGAGCCGCAGCATGTAGTTGGCTTTGGCGGCATCATGGATACGACAATTGGTACGCAGATGGGCTTGAATTTGTATTTTCGTTTATCGCCAACTGCATGGGGTAAGGGTATTGGCAGCGCGATAGCCGATGCTGGCCTGCATAAGGCCTTTGTGGTGCGCCAAAGAGATGCTGTATTGGGCTTAGTCCGACCGAAAAATCTGCCTTCACGTAAAACACTGGAAAAAGCCGGTCTGCGTATGATAGGCAGAACCGACGATGTACCAGGCCAAGAACAAAGTCTGATTTATCAAATAACAGCAGAAGAATATGCACAAAAAAATCATCCCTAGTTGCAATGAAGTCGCTGGGTGAGAACTAGGTGAAATAATCACGATTGTCAATTGAGTGCAGTTTGCGCTTCCCTAAGGCACACAACAGAAAGTTCAGGATTAAAAATAATACTTACAATTTCTCACAGTCTTCCACCCGAACTCGCATAGAATGCAGGTTTCGCTTCATGTTTATTCAACATGATTTTTCATTTATCTTTTTTAAAATGAGCATCCCATGAACAATGTATCCCGCGCTTCGCATTTACTGATCGTATTGAGTTGCCTGTTGGCATTTGGCTGCAATAAGAAAGCACCAGAAGCTTCTGCTGAAGTGGCTAGCAGTGAGCCAGCACCGGTTGCGACTGCACCAGCACCAGTTGTAAATAAAGCTGAACCTATCGCAGTGGAGCCAACGGCAGAGCAACGTGAGCAAGAGAAAAAGAAAGCGTTGATGGACTATGCCAAGATGGAAGATCAATATTTGAATGATACCAAGGCACAGTGGGGAAGTAGTGCGAAAGCCAGTTCCACATTTGGTGATGAAGGTAGTTCTGGTGCATCCCCTTACAATATGGCGACCAATGTGAAAGGTGGAGTCGACGGAAAATCTTGGACCAATGGTCGTCAAGATATTGGTTTTGATTGGCTGGAAGTCAATTACGATAAACCAGTCTCTGCAAGCGAAGTGCGGATTGTGTTCGACGATGGTAAAGGCGTTGAATCCATTAATAAAATCGAACTGCAAAGTGTCGAGGGTAAATGGAACACAGTGTGGGACGGTATTAGCGACCAAAAAGGCGATAAACGCGGCAATCGTACTTGGTTTGTACGCAGCTTCGAAAAAACCACTTATAAAGTGAAGGCGGTAAAAATTACGATCGCGAATAACTTGGAACGTGGTTACAAAACAATCGACGCCGTGCAATTAGTTGGCGAGTAACTTCGCCTCTGATTTGCAGAGACCTCTGTACAACCGTAGCGAGCGGTCGAAGTTTGGATCGAGAAGCGCACCTGTGCTTGAGCGCAGCGACGTATTGGCAAAATCGCAGATTCAAAATTCGGCCGCGCAGTAGCTTGTGCAGAGGTGTGGTGATAAAAAGTAAGGACCTTAGCCCCTGCAAATTCTTTCCAAAGCCGCTTTCAACGGCTACTTTACTATCCGCATATTTTCTCATGCCGAAATCGGCACTTTCTTTCTGGGGCGCCCACGTGCAACAGGCTCCACTCTGCGCTCGGTCAGTTTTGCCATTTCTGCTTTGTATGTCGAAGAACCAAGCACCCAAGCTTTATTGGTAGCGTCAGTGATGGTTTGCAAAAGATTCGATGGCAAACCTTTCTCTAGTAATTGACGATACGCAGCTTCACGCTGAAATGGTGTATTCCCCAAACCCCAGTACATCGCATGATCAGCTAATAAAGGATCGGCGCGCATCCCCAAATGATGCTGACAACTAGACCATAGATAAGCACTAGGGTCTTGCACCAAATGCTGGCGTACTGCCATTTCTTCCAACATCACGCAACAAGGTAAAAAATATTGTGTCGCCTCCAACACGCTTGCTTTGAATCTGCCCTGCCATAATAAACCGCTACGCTTGTACTTCGTATTGAAATATGGAACGTAATAGCGTCCCAGCCATTGCATCAATTTTCCCAAGCCCAATTCATCTGTGGGTGTCACCAGCAAATGAAAGCGGTCTGGCAAAATCGTATACGCATGAATTTGCACTGCAAACTGTTTCGCCCCTAACTTGAGCCAATCAAGAAATATTTGGTAATCGGCATGATCAACAAAAATCGTTTTGTTATCGATACCAGCTTGTGTGATGTGATGAGCTTGATGTGGAATAACCAGGCGCGGAAGTCTTGCCATGATAGGTATTTTGCAGGGCTGATTTAATGAGGGACATTGTAGTGGAAAATACCTTGGCCTGACCGATACAATGATGAAAAACCCGATTTTTATATATTACTGGCAAAGCTGGCAAGGCTGATCTCAGCATCGCAATCAACACCAAAACCAAGGCGTGAACAGAGCCAGTTTCTGCATTCATTATCCAGACGCTGTGAGGTGCTTGCCTACGCGTTTCTCGCACGATTTCGAATAAATTCAATCTTGCAGTTTCTGCATTCAATAGTTCAACAGCGTAACCTGCATCTTGCCAAATAGTCGCAAGGCGATGGATGTGCTCAAGCGAAGTTGGTGTCAGCATGCACTGACCAATTTCTGTTTGCGGTAGTACGATCAGAAGAATCTTAGCTTTCATAAAACACCTATTAGAAATAACAAGTCCACACTATAAAAAACAGATGTGATCACAGCATGTGCTGAGCGTGTAGTCTGTGTGCAATTCGCTTTTCTTTTGCAAACAGTGAATTCTGGCTGCGTAATTCAATTCAGGCATGGCGCGAATATTGCATGAACCATCTTGTTCGCCATCGTTTTTATGCATTTTTCGATTGTTCATTGGAGCATTACTTGTCTGATCCACACGCCTCTAGTTTGAAGATCGTCGTCATTAATACCGTCATGGCAGCTTCTGAACAAAGCGATCAGGATGCATCTGCAATACAAAGACAAATGACACGTTCACGCGACTTGCGCATAGGCTTGCTGCAAGCGGGCTATAACATCATTGCGTCTATTCCCGGCGATATGTATCTAGTTGATCGCTTAACGCAATTGCAACCCGACATGATCATCATCGATGCTGAATCGGATGCGCGCGATGTGTTGGAAGAATTAGTGTTAGTCAGCCGCGATGCACCGCGTCCTATTGTCTTATTCACGGAGGAAGATAATCCTTCACAACTCGCATCCGCCATGGCAGTTGGCGTCTCTGCCTATGTAGTGGCAGGCCTACAGGTAGAGCGCGTCAAACCAGTATTAGAAGTGGCAGTGGCACGATTTCAGGCGGATCAAAAATTACGCACTGAACTGCACGATACCAAAAACAAGCTAGCCGAACGCAAGACCATAGAACGCGCCAAAGGCCTATTAATGGCGCGCCATCAACTTAGCGAAAACGAAGCTTATCAACGCCTGCGTAAGCAAGCGATGGAAAAGAATCTGAAGCTGGTCGAACTAGCCCAAAGAATATTGGACGTGGCCGATTTGCTTGGTTAATTACCGCCACGATTTGGTGCATTGCACCAAGTTGGCGTCCAAAGCGGTGCAAAGCTTTAGCAAATCATCTACAAAATTTTCCCTAATTCCACATAATTTGGCATAGAACCACTTGGCAGCTTACTTGGCACCTTACTTGGCACGCTACTTGCAAAGATAAAACTAAGTACCAAAGCTGGTACACCCAGAAAATTTGCTAACGGCGGCAATTTTCACAAGACAAAGGCGTCTTCCTACCTGCTCGAATGAGCGTGGTAGTAAGACGCCTTTTTTCGTTTTGACCATGCAATTTGAAAACCATCACGCTGGAGTCTGACCATGCATAAGCAAATGAAGTCCATCACCAAAACCAATGAAACAGGTGCTAACAATGAAAACGCTACTACCGAACTCAACACCAGTTTGTCAGGCAAAAATCAAACTCGCCGCGAATTTATACAAAGTGCCAGCAGCATGGTCAGTCTTGGAGCAAGCAGCATGTTAGGCCTGGGCGCCATCGGCACTGCGAACACCGCGTGGGCGGCGGGTTCAGACAAACCAGAAAAAGAAGAAGTCAAAATCGGTTTCATCCCGCTGACTGATTGCGCATCGGTGGTGATCGCGGCGGTGATGGGCTTTGACAAAAAATACGGCATCAAAATTATTCCAACCAAAGAATCTTCCTGGGCCAGCGTACGCGATAAATTAGTCAATGGTGAACTCGATGCCGCGCATGTTTTGTACGGTTTGGTGTATGGCGTACAACTCGGTATCGGTGGTGCGAAGAAGGATATGAATATCTTGATGACGCTGAATAATAATGGGCAAGCGATTACGCTCTCTAAAAAACTCGCCGACAAAGGCGCGGTCGATGGCGCGGGTCTCGCTAAATTAATGGCGCGTGAAAAGCGTGAATATACCTTCGCACAAACCTTCCCTACTGGCACGCATGCGATGTGGCTGTATTACTGGCTGGCGGCGCATGGTATCAATCCTATGAGGGACGCGAAAGTCATTACCGTACCACCACCACAAATGGTGGCGAATATGCGTGTCGATAATATGGATGGTTACTGCGTTGGCGAACCATGGAATCATCGCGCGGTCGCTGATGGCATAGGCATTACTGCGGCGACGACGCAAGACATTTGGCGCGATCATCCTGAAAAAGTCTTAGGCTGCACCGCTGAATTTTCACAAAAATATCCTAAAACTGCGCGTGCAGTGATTGCCGCGATTCTCGATGCCAGCCGTTGGATAGATGCCTCGCTGATGAACAAACAAAAGATGGCAGAAATCATTGCCGAGAAATCCTATGTCAACACTTCTGTTGACGTGATTAATCAACGCATTATGGGGCGATACCAAAATGGTTTAGGTAAGACTTGGGATGATCCGCATTACATGAAATTTTTCAATGACGGCGCGGTGAATTTTCCTTACCTATCCGACGGCATGTGGTTCTTAACTCAGCACAAGCGTTGGGGCTTATTGAAAACTGATCCTGATTATTTGGGCGTCGCAAAAGCAGTCAATCGTATCGACATTTACAAAGATGGCGCAGCGATGGCGAAAGTCAATGTCCCCAAAGACCCTATGCGCAAGAGCAAGCTGATTGATGGCACGGTATGGGATGGACAAAATCCTGCTGCGTACGCCGCTGCATTTAAGATCAAAGCATAAGGAAGCGCGATGACGACTCTGCTTTCAACTTATTCAGCAAGCGATTCGGCTAATGCAGATACCAGCGCAGCGGAGAAACCCAAAGCTGCAACGGCTAGCGCATTAGCACTCAGGAAGGAAACAATGATGGTCAAGCCCTCTGCATTCTCTAATATTACAATCAAACTCAAAGCGATTGCCTTCAAGCTCTTGCCGCAATTTTTGGGCTTAGCCATGCTGGTATTGATCTGGGCAATTATTGCAGAGAAAAATACCTCGCTGCCCTCGCCTTGGGTCACTTTACTAGAAGCAATCAAACTTTTCTCTGATCCCTTCTACCAAAATGGCCCGAATGATCAAGGCATAGGTTGGAATATTTATGCATCTCTCAAACGGGTGGCAGTCGGCTTTGGTTTAGCGGCGGTGATCGGCATTCCACTCGGCTTCATGATCGGTCGCTTCAGCTTTATGGCGGGCATGTTTAATCCGATTATCAGTTTGCTCAAACCGGTCTCGCCATTGGCTTGGTTGCCCATCGGTCTATTAGTTTTCAAAGCAGCGCATCCTGCGGCGATCTGGTCTATTTTTATCTGCTCAATTTGGCCTATGGTGATCAACACCGCGATCGGTGTGCAACGTGTGCCGCAAGATTATATGAATGTGGCGCGCGTATTAAACCTCTCCGAATGGAAAATCTTAACCCGCATTTTATTGCCTAGCGTGCTGCCGTATATGTTAACTGGCGTACGTTTGGCAATTGGCACGGCGTGGCTAGTGATCGTCGCCGCGGAAATGTTGACGGGCGGCGTGGGTATCGGCTTCTGGGTCTGGGATGAATGGAATAACTTGAATGTACCGCACATCATTATCGCGATTGTAGTGATTGGTTTAGTTGGGCTGTTATTAGAACAAGCGCTAGTAGCGATGGCACGTGCGGTCACCTACGAAGAAACAGGAGCCTAACACTATGGAAGCGAACGATAAGAAGTACATAGAAATCCAAAATGTGGAGATGCGCTTCGATACCAAAAAAGGCAGCTTTCATGCTCTACGTGAGATCAATCTGCGCATCGCCAAAGGTGAATTCATTACACTGATTGGTCATTCTGGTTGCGGCAAATCGACGCTATTAAATTTGATCGCAGGATTAACCACTGCCACTTCCGGCGCATTGCTGTGCGCGAATCGCGAAATCGCCGGGCCTTCACCTGAGCGTGGTGTGGTGTTTCAAAATCACTCGCTATTGCCGTGGCTGACTTGTTTTGAAAACGTCTATCTGGCGGTAGAGCGCGTCTTTGCTGCGACCGAAAGTAAGACCGAGCTTATCAATCGCACTCGCAATGCTTTGGCCTTGGTAGGCTTGACCGCCGCTGATAAAAAACGTCCCCACGAAATCTCTGGTGGTATGAAACAAAGGGTAGGCATCGCACGGGCACTGGCGATAGAACCCAAAGTTTTATTGATGGATGAACCCTTCGGTGCACTCGATGCATTAACCCGCGCGCACTTACAAGACGAGTTACTCAAGATCGTCGCGAAGACGCAATCGACAGTGGTGATGGTCACGCATGATGTGGATGAAGCGGTACTCCTGTCCGACAAAATCGTCATGCTAACCAATGGTCCAGCCGCAACGATCGGCGAAGTCTTATCCGTGGAATTAGCCCGGCCACGTGAACGGGTCGCTTTAGCCAACGATGCGCAATACGCCAAATATCGCAGCGCGGTGCTGGAATTTTTATATCACCGCCAATCGCATCCAAGCAAAGAAGTCGCCTAGAGCACCAAAAAAACATTAAGGATTTTCATCATGAAAAAACTCAAACTCGTCATGGTCGGCAATGGCATGGCAGGCGTTCGCACTTTGGAAGAATTGCTAAAGATCGCGCCGGATTTGTACGACATCACGGTCTTTGGCGCTGAACCGTATGCCAATTACAATCGAATTTTATTGTCGCCAGTTTTAGCTGGCGAACAAACGATACAAGACATCATGCTCAATGATGTTGACTGGTATGCCGACAATAATATCACCCTGCATTTAGGCAAAAAGATCGTCAAGATTGATCGTTATAAACGTATTGTAATCGCCGAAGACGGCACGGAAACCGACTACGATAGATTGCTGATCGCAACAGGTTCCTCGCCTTTCATGTTGCCTGTGCCTGGCAAAGATTTGCAAGGTGTGATCGCCTATCGCGACATCCACGATACTAATGCCATGATCGCGGCGGCAGAAGAACACACGCACGCCGTGGTGATCGGTGGTGGCTTGCTCGGATTAGAAGCCGCAAATGGTTTGAAGATGCGCGGCATGAATGTCTCCGTTGTGCATTTGCCTGCGTGGTTGATGGATAGGCAGCTCGACCTGACGGCTGGCAAGATGCTACAAAAATCTTTAGAAGATCGCGGACTCAATTTCTTATTAGAAAAAAATACCGAAGCCTTGATAGGCGATGAAAACGGTCACGTCAAAGCCATACGTTTTTCTGATGGTTTAGAAATCCCTACGCAACTCGTGGTGATGGCAGTGGGCATTCGTCCGAATACGGCCTTAGCGGAATCCGCAGGCTTGTATTGCAATCGTGGTTTGATCGTGAACGACACCATGCAAACTTATGACCCGCGCATCTATGCGGTCGGCGAATGCGTCAATCATCGCGGCACGGTGTATGGCCTAGTGGCTCCTTTGTTTGAGATGGCAAAAGTCTGCGCGAATCATTTAGCCAATTTTGGTATCGGTCGTTATCAAGGTTCCGTCACTTCCACCAAACTCAAAGTCACGGGCATTGATCTATTTTCTGCAGGTGATTTCTCGGGCGGCAAAGATACGGAAGAAATTATCCTGTCCGATCCTATCGGTGGCGTTTACAAAAAACTGGTATTGAAAGACGACAAGCTGATCGGTGCTTGTTTGTATGGTGACACGGTTGATGGCAGCTGGTATTTCAAGCTACTGCGCGAAGGTAAAAACATTGCTGAGATTCGTGATTCGTTGATGTTTGGCGAATCGAATACCGGCGATGTCGGCCACGAAGGCCACACCAAAGCAGCGGCGATGCCTGATACCGCCGAAGTCTGCGGTTGCAATGGCGTGTGCAAAGGCACGATAGTCAAAGCGATTAAAGAAAAAGGTTTGTTTACTTTAGAAGATGTGCGCAAACACACCAAAGCCTCAGCCTCTTGCGGCTCATGTACGGGTTTGGTCGAACAAATCATCATGTTCACAGCAGGTGGCGATTACTCTGCAACACCCAAAGCCAAGGCCATGTGTTCGTGTACCGATCACTCCCATCATGCGGTGCGTGAAGCCATCAAAGTCAATCACTTACTGACCGTGGCAGCGGTTCAACAATTCATGGAATGGCGCACGCCGAATGGTTGTGCAAGTTGCCGCCCTGCTTTGAATTACTACCTGATTTCGACTTGGCCGAAAGAAGCGGTGGATGATCCGCAATCGCGTTACATCAATGAACGTTCACATGCGAATATTCAAAAAGATGGCACTTACTCCGTCATTCCACGGATGTGGGGCGGCGAAACCAATGCCTCAGAGCTGCGCAGAATTGCCGATGTGGTCGATAAATTTAATATCCCCACCGTCAAGGTCACCGGCGGTCAACGTATTGATTTACTCGGGGTGAAGAAAGAAGATTTACGCGCAGTTTGGCAAGACCTCGGTATGCCCTCCGGCCTCGCCTATGCCAAAGGTTTGCGCACGGTAAAAACTTGCGTAGGCAGTGAATGGTGTCGTTTCGGCACACAAAATTCCACGCTCATGGGGCAACAATTAGAACGTGAATTAGCCCGTATGTATGCACCTCACAAAGTCAAACTCGCCGTCTCCGGCTGTCCACGCAATTGCGCCGAAGCAGGCATCAAAGACGTCGGTGTGATCGGGGTAGATTCGGGTTGGGAAGTGTATGTAGGCGGCAATGGCGGCATTAAAACCGAAGTCGCGCAATTTTTAGTCAAACTCAAAACGCATGAAGAAGTGATGGAGTACACAGGCGCTTTCTTGCAACTGTATCGTGAAGAAGGTTGGTACTTAGAACGCACCGTGCACTACCTCGCCCGGGTTGGTCTCGACTATGTGAAACAAGAAATTCTAGAAAATTCTGCACGACGTGAAGAGTTGTATCAACGCTTGTTGTTTTCATTGGAAGGTGAAGCTGATCCTTGGCATGAGCCTGAGAAGGCGCAAGTGGATACGCGGCAGTTTGAGCGGATTGTTGGGTAATCGTCAGATTGTTTGTAAAAGTAAGTTTCGATAACAAGCTCCCTCTCCCGCAAGCGGGAGAGGGTTGGGGTGAGGGTGGTTCCACAAAGTTGATACATCATTTAATACATGATTATAAATTTCTTATTTGAATTGCGATTTTGTCTGCAGTACTTCAACTGCCCTCATCCCTAACCCTTCTCCCGCTTGCGGGAGAAGGGAACTTAAAACAAAGGAAAAACCATGTCCCAAGAATGGCAAGTCATCTGTCGCGTAGACGACATCCCAGTCCTCGGCGCACGTGTCGTGAAACGGCAAGCAAATACCGACGTCGCGATTTTCAGAAACACCGAAGACAAAGTATTCGCGCTCTTAGATAAGTGCCCGCACAAAGGCGGCCCCTTATCACAAGGCATCGTCTTTGGCGAAAAAGTCGCCTGCCCTTTGCATAACTGGAACATAGAATTACCGACCGGCTGTGCGGTATCGCCGGATGAAGGTTGTACACAGAAATTCAGTGTCAAAGTAGAAGCAGATCAAGTGTACTTGTGCAGTCACGAATTGCTGACTTTAGCGATTGAAACCTAATTTCACTCCAAGCCAAGGGCCAAGGTCAGAAACTATGCACGAGACTCAATCTAACTGTTGTTATTGCGGCGTCGGCTGCGGCGTCATCATTGAATCTGACGGCACACAAGTCACTGGCGTACGCGGCGATCCTGCGCATCCAGCAAACTTTGGCAAGCTATGCAGCAAGGGCAGTAATTTGCATCTGACGGCGCAGCCTGTGCTGCAACAACAAGTACGTGCTTTGTATCCTGAAATGCGTACTGCACGAGATCAAGACAGAGAACGCGTGGATTGGGAAACTTGCCTGGAAAGCATGGCAGACAAATTTGCGACCTGCATACAAGCGCATGGTGCAGATAGCGTGGGGTTTTACATCTCTGGGCAATTGCTGACCGAGGATTATTATGTCTTCAATAAACTCGCCAAGGGTTTAATCGGCACGAATAACATCGATAGTAATTCACGTCTATGCATGTCAAGCACCGTCGCTGGCTATAAGCAAAGTCTGGGTGCCGATGCACCACCTTGTAGTTATGAAGATATAGAACTGGCGGATTTAATTTTTATTGCAGGTTCAAATACAGCGTATGCCCATCCAATTTTATATCGCCGTATAGAGCAAGCACGCGAGAACAATCCCCATCTCAAAGTCGTCGTCGTTGATCCACGCCGCACCGATACGGCGCGGGAAGCTGATTTGCATTTGGCGATTTTACCCGGCACCGATGTCGCGCTATTTCATGGCATGCTGCATTTGTGTTTGTGGGAAGATTTGATTGACACCGCATTTATCGCCGCGCATACCGAAGGCTTTGCCGAACTCAAACAAACCGTACGTGATTTTACGCCCGCCTTCACTGCGCAAATTTGTGGTATCGCCGAAAAAGATTTGATCCAGGCGGCACGTTGGTTTGGTCTGAGCAAAGCCGCGCTATCACTGTATTGTCAGGGGTTAAATCAATCCAGTGCCGGTACTGCAAAAAACAGTGCGCTGATCAATCTGCATTTGGCGACCGGGCAAATCGGCAAACCCGGCGCGGGGCCATTCTCATTGACTGGACAACCGAATGCGATGGGCGGGCGCGAAGTGGGCGGTATGGCGAATCTGTTATCGGCGCATCGTGACTTGAGTAATCCTGAACACCGTGCTGAAGTGGCAGCGCTATGGAATATTCCTAGTGTGCCTGATCAACCTGGCAAGACCGCAGTCGAATTATTTGAAGCGGTGCGCACTGGCGAAATCAAAATCATCTGGATCGTTTGCACCAATCCCGCGCAATCCATGCCGGATCAAAATTTAATACGTGCAGCATTAGAAAAAGCCGAACTGGTGATCGTGCAAGAAGCCTATCGCAACACGGCAACGGTGGCGTATGCCGACATACTTTTACCTGCATCAACCTGGTCAGAGAAATCCGGCACGGTAACTAATTCTGAACGCAGAATTTCACGCGTGCGGGCGGCGATTGCAGCACCCGGCGAAGCGCATCATGATTGGCAAATTGCGACAAAATTCGCGCAAATCCTAGCGAAGAAATTGAATAAAACGCAGCCTGATTTTTCCTATACGAATCCAGAGACCATCTGGGATGAGCATCGTGATAGCACGGCTGGACGCGATCTCGACATTACTGGTTTGTCGTATTCTTTGTTAGAAGAAAAAGGGCCGCAGCAATGGCCTTACCCTGCTGATGCAAAAGCAGGACAACAACGCCTTTACGAGAACCACCAGTTCGCCACCAGCAACGGCAAAGCTCGCTTTATCAATTGCGCCTATGTCGCCACAACAGAAAAAATCACACCACGTCATCCATTTGCCTTAAATACAGGACGCTTACGCGATCAATGGCATGGCATGAGCCGCACTGGTTTGGTGGCGCAACTGTATGCCCACGCACCCGAACCTTGTATAGAAATGACAGCGCAAGATATGCAAAGACGCTTTATACAAGATGGCGATTTTGTCGAAGTCAGTAATCAACGGGGCACGCAAATTCTGATCGCCAAAGCGAGCGATCAACTCAAAGCGGGACAAAGTTTTATCGCGATGCATTGGGGGGAAGAATTTGTTTCTGGAACTCTGCACAGCGACGATGGCATAAGCAAAACTCTGTTCGGCGTAAATAGCCTATGCAATCCCGCCTTCGATCCTATTTCTAAACAGCCAGAACTAAAACACAGCGCGGTCAAAATTACTAAATTGGAATTCGCTTGGCAATTTATCGCCTGTGTGTGGATAGATCCGGCACGTATTTTGGAATTACAGCAAACATTGCGTCAATATTACCCACACTTCGCTTACGCCAGTTGCGTCTTGTTTGGACGTGAACGTCAAGGCTTACTATTTAGGGCGGCGAACCTGACTGCCGTTTCTGCGGACATCATGTCAGAGATTAGCCGCTTACTCGGTCTGCACGGCGAGCAAGTCTTGCAATATGGCGATGCGAAACGCGGCACTTCACGTCAACTGCTGATAGAAAATGATCCCGCATTATTGCCACAAAAACGCATCGCAGGTTTCGCTTTGGCAGGCGATATTGCGGCAGAGAGCTGGCTCAAGCAATTGCTATTAGACGAAGAGGTGCTGACGATTACGCCTGCATTATTGGCACAATCAAAACCTGCTAACGGCAGCGCGCCACAACATGGCAAAGACAATCAAGTCGTGTGTACGTGTTTCAACATCAAAGCACAACAAATTAAACAAGACTTGGCACTACGCAACGGTGATGAGAAACAACGCCTAGGAAGTTTGCAACAAGCTCTGCGCTGCGGCACCAATTGCGGTTCTTGTTTGCCGCAATTGAAGCAATTGGTACGTGAGACTGCTGTTGCAGAAGTCAACTAAAGTCGTCCTGACAACCTTTCTCGCTGCGGCGTTTGATTACAGCTTGCGCCTTAGTCCCATTATGTGGCACTCTCGCAGTTCATTTTCTGCCCTGACATAGCTCGGTGGCCTTACCCAATTGGACTAAACAAGCATGCAACATTTTCGACTTTCTATTCTCATTTCTCTAATTTGCTTAGGCATTGCCACCTATTGGGGTTACACCCACGGTGGCGTAACCGCAGCAGCTAGCGCCCTTGGTATTGCAATGATTTTGGCGATATTGGAAATCTCGCTGTCATTTGATAATGCCGTCGTGAATGCCTCGGTCTTAAAAAACTGGAATGCATTCTGGCAAACTCTATTTTTAACTGTTGGTATCATCATCGCCGTATTTGGCATGCGCTTGGTTTTTCCGTTGGTGATCGTAGCAGTAGCGGCTGATTTAGGCATGGCGGAAGTGTGGAATTTAGCCATCGACAATCCCAAAGAATTTTCTACCCACTTAATCAATCATCACGCCGAAGTCGCCGCTTTTGGTGGTGTTTTCTTATTACTGGTATTTTTAAATTTCTTACTCGATGATGAAAAAGAAATGCATTGGTTAGGCAATGTCGAAGCCAAAATTGCGAGCTTTGGTCGTATCGGCTCCATTCCTGTATTGATTGCGCTTGGCGTCGTGGTCGGCAGCGTCAGCTTGGTCGATGCCGCGCAGCAGTATGCGGTGCTGCTGTCCGGCGTATGGGGCATCATCGTGTATGTTGGTGTTGATTTCATTAGCAGCTTGCTTGAAAAAGAAGAAGTCACCGATATCAATGTAGGTGCCGTTGTCAAAACCGGCGGCATAGGTGGCTTCTTGTATTTAGAAGTGCTCGATGCCTCTTTCTCTTTTGATGGTGTGATCGGCGCATTTGCGATCACCAGCGATGTCGTCATCATCATGTTAGGTTTGGCGATAGGCGCTTTGTTCGTGCGTTCGATGACGGTGTATCTGGTACGTCAAGGCACCTTGGAAGAATACGTCTACCTAGAACATGGCGCACATTATGCAATTGGTATTTTGGCCTTAATCATGTTTGCCAGCATCAAATATCACATCCCAGAAATTTTTACTGGTCTGATCGGTGTGGCATTTATTGTGGCGTCATTCTGGTCGTCGCTCAAACATAAACGTCTGCACCATTAATGTAATTCAGCCCCCCCGCAAACGCCATCCTCACGATGGCGTTTTTATTTGACGTCGTTGAATCAAATGAAAATGACGACAGTGTGCTGCACATTAATCAAAGAATAACTTGCCAGTGTCGAAATCAAAAGCTATTCTAAAAACATCGCCCTAAACTAACCCGAAAGAGCCACCATGCGACGCTTGTTGATACTCAGCCTGCTCTGCTGTAGCCAGCTATTCATGCTCAATGGATGTGTGAGCAAACCTGTACTACAGACTGACGCAGGTCTTTTTCATGATGAACTTTTCACAGCACCCGCTGAGCCTGTCAGTGCTGAAACTGTCTTCAAGCTCAATCCTGCCATGCAACAATTTCTCGATCGCGAGATCCGCAAGCAATCAAGAATCCACAGCGATCAACGTGCCTTGTATATGGCGCTTTATGATGAAGGAAAACTGCGTTTACGTTATGACTCGAGCTATACCAGAAACGCCTCCGACACTTTTGATACACGTTCCGGCAATTGTTTATCTTTAGTGATTATGACGGCGGCATTTGCCAAGCAGATGGGATTAAAAACAACGTATCAAAAGGTGTTTCTTGAAGAAGAATGGAGCCGTGCTGGCGAACTATATTTTTCTAGTGAGCACGTCAATATCGTACTCGGCCAAAGAAAATTGGCGATGACCATAGACAATACTGGTTCTGAACCAATGATCGTCGATTTTTTACAACGTGGTGAAGCAGCAAATTTGCGTTCGATAGAAATTGACGAGAACACCATCATTGCGATGTTCATGAACAATCGTGCCGCGGAGGCTTTAGCACGTAATGACTACCATCAAGCCTATTGGTGGGTACGCGCAGCAATCAACGCAGATAATCAATTTGCAGCAGCTTACAATACCCTCGGCGTTATTTATATGAAACTCAATCAAGCTGAACCTGCGTATCGAGCACTCACCGCCGCATTAGCGCTGAACCCAAAAAGTTTAGTGACGATGTCGAATATGGTACAAACGCTCAATGGTCTTGACCGTGTCGCTGAAGCGAATGAATTAAGTCAACGCATGTTCGATGAACAACCCCATCCCCCGTTTCACTTCTTTCAGTTAGGCTTGGCTGCGATGAATAGAAATGATTATGCAGCGGCGAAATCCTTATTCAAGCGAGAACTTAAACGAGCACCGGATTATCACGAATTTCATTTCTGGTTAGGATTAGCACATTTCCGCTTAGGTGAAATAGCGGATGCTGAAAAAGAACTCAATCTGGCGAAACAAAACAGCAGCAATCAAAAAGACCTTGCACTATATGCTGCCAAGCTCAATTATCTGAACGCGAGGCGATGAATATTGAATCAATATCGGGAATCACTGGTAAACAAAAAACTGCCAAGCTAGTTGGCAGTTTTTGAAAAATCAAAAGCAAAATACGCAAATACACAACGCGAATGCTTCTAAAACCAAATAGATAAGCCAATCACCTTAGATCAGCCTATTTACTCGTTTTGTCTTGACTAAACTGTATTCGTTTCAATCTAGTTCAATGCAGTTCAATTCTACATCCGCTAGCAGTACCTAATCAGGCTGCGAGAAAAACTGGTGCTTTGGCAACTGCTGCCATGCGAACTGCAGGCATCTCTGCCAAATGTGTCGCACCGCTCATCAATTCAGCAATACGATCTGTCAAAGCCGATTCTTGCGTCGCTAGTTGGAAATGTGCAGGGCGTTGCGTTTGTACGATACCCCAACGAACAATAGGAGAACGTCCACTGCCATCCAATAAAGCATGGTCACGCAACCATTGCTCAAAGAAACGGGTCGGCATATTGCTCTCAACCCAGATCAGATGATCTGATGTCATCAATTTATTGTAAGACGGGCGGACTAAGATTTCGTAGATCATTTTGACAACTCCCTAAATGTCTTTGTCTTTTATGGATTCGACAAAGCTGCTGTTAGGCAAAAAACGCTATCCGCTTTAGTCCGGTTGACACAAATACTGGCAAATTGCGTGTTTTTTAAAAAATTTTGTGATTATTTTTGTCGTAAACCACGTTTAAACGCAAAAAAAGCCTGAATTTAAAAAAATTCAGGCTTTTAATAAACTTTTTATTTGCGATTAAGTCATTACTAAATCACGACTTATCTTCAGCTCAACGAAGATGTGGCCACGCAATTTAAGATACAAATGCCGGGGTTGTGCGTGTTGTGACGCTTGCGGATGAAGTGGAATTGGCATTATCACCGATAAATCCAAATAAATTCTTAGGGTTTTCCATCGCCGGGATCAAAGACAAAGTTTCGCTCATCCCCATTTCAATTGCCACGTCACGCATAAAACGTAATGCGGAATAGTCTTCTAAAGCAAAGCCAACGGAATCAAAAATAGTCACTTGATCAGGGCTGCTACGGCCTACTACCTTGCCCGACAATACTGTCCACAATTCCGTCACAGGGAAATCAGCTGGCATTTGTTGCATATCGCCTTCAATACGCGATTGCGGTTCAAATTCACAGAACACTGGTCCCATGCGCAAAACGTCAGCATGTAACTCTGTCTTTCCTGGGCAATCACCACCAACACCATTGATGTGCATACCAGGCTCTATCATATCTGCGGTAATAATCGTTGCGTTGGTTTTATCGGCAGTGACAGTCGTAATAATATCAACCCCTTTGACCGCCTCTTTGGTGCTAGCAAAGCGTTTGGTTTGCAAGCCCATTTTGTGCAAATTTGCTTCTAATTTATCAGTCGCTGCACTATCAATATCGAACAAATGGAACATATCGACACCAAGTAAATGGTGGAATGCCAAAGCTTGGAAATCACTTTGCGCGCCGTTACCAATGATCGCCATGGTTTTGCAGTTATCACGCGCCAAAGCACGCGCAGCAACCGCAGACATCGCAGCAGTACGGATAGCCGTCGTCAAAGTCAACTCACTGACCAGTTCTGGCACACCGGTTTCGACATCGGCCAAAACGCCAAATGCCATCACGGTTGGTAAATTAAAACGATAATTGCTTGGATGGCCGTTCACATATTTAAACGCATACGATTTGTCATCGGCGATCGGCATTAATTCAATCACGCCAACATCAGAGTGATTCGCAACACGCGCGCATTTGTCGAAAGAATTCCAACGTAAAAAATCTTGATTGATGTAGGAAGCAACGCCAGTAATACAAGCGCCGATACCGCGTTTGTTAATAATTTCGGCGACACGTTCTGCGCTTAAATATTGGGTTACAGCACGGCGTGGTGTGATGGTTTGTTGAGATGGTGTTGTGTGGTTTTGCTTACTCATTTTAGTCTCCGTTTATTTGAGGTTTTAATGAGAACTTGCGTAAAATTTCTACAACCAGCTGAGAGAAAACTAAGCACTTCACCGTTGAAAATGACGATAACAATTTCCGGTAAATCTCGCTGCAACAACTTTGCGTAAGTTCTTAAAAAATCTTGATGGAAGAATCTTACGGGATGTCGATGTTAAACAGAATCAGCAAAAATGTACCAAATTCATCAAATTTCTGCCAAAATGACAGTCTAAATTATCGAAATGCACAAAATGGACGCACTAGACCAACAACTGATTAGCTTATTACGCACCGATGCCCGAATGAGCATTGCCACGCTTGCACACAAGCTCAAAGTATCACGTGGCACCATTACCAATCGTATTACCAAGCTTGAAGACGATGGCATCATCGTTGGCTATACAGTTCGTTTGCGACCAGATGCACAACAGAATGAAATTCACGCATGGATTAGCATCGCCGTCGAAGGTAACGAAACCCGTGCAGTCATTGCTTCATTATTGGGTGAGCCAGGAATAGAAGAAATTCACGACACCAATGGTCGCTGGGATTTATTAGCAAGCTTGCGTGCCACCAATTTATCGGAACTGTCCTCGGTACTAGAAAGAATACGGCTGATCAAGGCAATCCAAAATACTGAAACGAGTATTCATTTGCAAACCTACCGCACATCCAGCAAAACATAAAGCGAAGACAATTACAGTGAGTGACTATCCAGTTTCGGCAAATGTTGACGAAAACAATCAAGGATGGACGCGCATCGCATTTATTCCTTTTTTGAAGCGCCCTCTGCTAACTAAATCACTCTATTGGCCTTATTAGGCACAGTTCCTGCTTATTCCTAAGAATTAATTAAACAACTATTTTGAGTAGTGCCCAGCAATCGCTGGGATTAACTAAGATCAATTAGAAATATTAAACATAGGGACGAACAATGAATTTCCTGAAAAAACTGTTAGGTATCGATAAAGAATCTCACGCAAAATCGCCTCTCAAGAAAACTCCTGAAATTCAGGCAGCAGAGGAACGCATAAAGGCACGTCAAAAGAAAGAAGCCTTAGCAAGCAGCGATAAACAAAGGCGTGAACGTTTAGTAAAAAACCAAAGCCCGACAGCGAGAGCTTCAGTCAACCAGCCAGTGTCAGCACAGGAAGAACTTCGTCGTTTAGAAAGAAGAGCCCAACAAAATCATAGCGATAAGCTTCAGGCTGATAGTGGCTTGATGGCAAATAGCAAAATGGATTTATGGCTTAACAGTATTGCGCCAGAAGATCCACCGGATACCATCGCTCCTCACCTGCGCATTCCAGATACGGTCTTTAACATCGATACCAATAAATTTGAAAAATCCTAAGCGCATCTGCATGCGCTTAAATGCGTGTAAATGCTAGAAGCAATTTACAAGTAGTAGATACATTCATTTAGCGAATTTTCCTACGCGCGGTGCGCAATGATTTTTCTTCTATCATTGTTCATCACTCATCTCTCATCGCTCATGAATTAATAAGCTACGCATCGTCCGCGAACCAGTCCGATCTAGCAGTTCGCATGTCACATCCCCGTCATCAAAGCTTGAAACAATCTGCGGTTTATCTAGCGCGGTTTTTCATTTCATTTTTCTGACCAAGGACATTCATGCAGAACGCAAGTAAACGCCACTCATTGGCATCATTAATGGCATCACTTATTATTCCGATCTCACTTTTGAGCGGCTGCGGTGGCAATAGCGATGACACCAAAGAGACGCCAATTCCAGTTGCACCAACGCCAGTCAGCATGACGATGGAAAAAATCGGCAGCTATGACGGCGCTGCGCTTGGTGCAGCCGAAATTACGGCATTTGATCCGGCTAGTAAACGCCTATTTGTTGTTAATGGCGCCAATGGTTCCGTTGATGTACTTGATTTAAGCACACCGACTGCGCCCAAGTTAATTAGCACCATTAATATCAGCAGTCTCGGCGGTGGTGTGAATAGCGTTGCGATACATGATGGCTTGGTTGCCCTTGCAATCGAAGGAAAATTGAAGACTTCAACAGGTGTAGTCGCATTCTATAATGCGGCGGATCTAAAGCTATTACATTCCGTCACAGTCGGCGCGTTGCCTGATATGCTGACATTTACTTCTGACGGAAAAATGCTGATTGTGGCAAACGAAGGAGAACCGAACAGTTATGGCTTAGCTGATTCGGTTGATCCTGAAGGTTCGGTCAGTGTCATCACCGTCAATCGCACTGGCACCTCGACAGTCAGCACTGCTGACTTCAAATCCTATATCGGTAAAGAAGCAGAATTGCGCGCAAGCGGTGTTCGTATTTATGGTCCTGGCGCCAATGCTGCGCAAGATCTGGAACCAGAATACATCGCGATTAGTGCTGATAACAAAACTGCCTATGTCACGCTGCAAGAAAATAATGCGATTGCGATTGTCGATATCGCTAGCGCAAAAGTCACTGCAATCAAGCCATTGGGCTTTAAAAGTCACAATGTTGCGGGTGCAGGTTTAGATGCTAGTGATGAGGATGGCGGCACCAACACCAACAGCGGCACACCCGTCGTCAAAATTGCTCCACAACCAGTTAAGGGTATGTATCTGCCTGATGCAATTGCACGCTATACAGTCAATGGTAGTACTTACCTGATCACCGCGAATGAAGGTGACGCGCGCGCTGATTGGCCGGGATTTAACGAAGAGACGCGTGTGGCCACCCATTGCAAATTAGGTTTAGACCCCGCAGTATTCGGCAGCGAAGCGACTAATTTATTATTTGATTCTAACCTCGGTCGTCTGCGCATCACGACTACACCGAACGGTGGTAGTGCAGGTAAAAATGCCGCAGGATTGTGTACAGAATTGTTTGCGTTTGGCGCACGTTCATTCTCAATCTGGTCCAGCGATATCGTCAGAGTATTTGATTCAGGCGACGACCTCGAACAACGCACGAAAGCGCTCAGCAATGTCGCTTTCAACGCCAGCCATGACAATAATACGCTCGATGGACGCAGTGCCAGCAAAGGTCCAGAGCCTGAAGGTGTTGTTGTCGGCACTTTCGGCAATAAGACTTTTGCGTTTATTGGTATGGAACGGGTCGGTGGCGTAATCGTGTATGACGTGAGCAATCCAACAGCACCAACTTATGTCACTTACCTCAATACTCGCAATGCCTTAACTGGCGATCGTGGCCCTGAAGGATTAGCACTAATTCCTGCAGACAAATCACCAAATAGCAAACCTTTACTGATCGTTGGTAACGAAGTCAGCGGCACAACAGTGGTGTTCCAATTGAATTTAGTTTATTGAGTTCAATCGACGCTAGACTTGATTTAGAAGCTAAGGCATACAAAGTAAAAGCCTCCTTCGCGGGAGGCTTTGTTATTTCCGAGCTCAATCTAAACACGCGCGACCTTATATTTTTGCCTCACTCAATACATCGCAAGCTGATATACAAACTGACTATTCCCATGCAGCCTGGGGGATGATCCCCAAGCCTTTAAATACAGGCTTACTAAACCAGTAACCTTGCATCAAACTGATGCCGGTCGAAAAAAGAAAATCACGCTCAGCACGGGTCTCAATACCTTCCGCTAACAATTGAATGTTCAATTCTTCGCAGATAGTGGCAATCCCTTTGACGATTGCTTGACGCGCTTTATCTGCATCAATACCACGCACCAAATCCATATCAATTTTAATGATATCTGGCTGATATTCTGACAGTAAATTCAAGCCAGCATACCCGGCACCAAAATCATCAATCGCAGTTCTAAAACCAAAATTGCGATACTGTCTAAAAATATTGACCAGATGAGGGCGATCTTGTACGCGTTCACCCTCAGTAACTTCAAATATAATTCTTTCAATTGGAAAGTTATGCTCGCGCGCAGCCTCAAACGTGGTTCGAATACACACTTCTGGTTTATACACAGCGTTGGGCAAAAAATTGATCGACAAAAATTCCTGCATTTCCAAGCGTCCTGCGCCCTGCACTGCTTTTACACGACATAATTGATCGAAGCGGTAACGATTACTATCATTCACCTGCGCCAAAATACTCGCGGCCGATTCACCATTCGGCCCACGAACGAGCGCCTCATGTCCAAAAATTGTTCGCGACGCAAAATCAACAATCGGCTGATAAGCAAATTCAAACGCCAACTCAAATGGCGTATCACTTCGACAACCGCCGCATGGTTCGACTGTGTCCACCTCGGTGGATTCAGTAGGAAAGATAGGGAAAATTGAAGTCATGTTATCAACCTATGTGCGCGATACTTCATACAAGAGACTTCTGCACAACCGTAGCGAGCGGTCGAAGTTTGAATCGAGAAGCGCAGTAGGTTGTGCAGAGGTCTCTACAAATGATTGTTCCAATAGAATAGTTCAACTCAACTATATGTCAGATTTTCTGCTTAAATCAAGCTGAATATTTTTCAAAAAAGCCACTCAATACCAAGATCCGCGATCCAATGTTGAACACATCACTACACAGGTAAATGAATCTTTTAATCTAATAAAAAACAACATCGGCAAGGACGATTTCCCAATCTTCAACATCAGCTTTGAAGAATCTTTGCGACATCATCTTTATAAACCCGACCAACTGGAATCACTACTTCACCTAGATGCACTTCATTTGCTTTCACGAGGGTGATTCCACTATGCGCAACGATATAGGAACGGTGCACGCGGCTAAATTTTTGTTTCGGTAAGATCTTCTCAAAGTCAGAAATTTTCATCTGACTAAGTATATGTCCGCCGGTATGATAAACAGAAGTGAAGTTTCCGTTTGCCTTAATATAAATCAGCTTATCCAACGCTAACTGATGCTGCTTTCTATCATCCTTAATAAAGATGGTCTTTGAATCTGCGTGGTGGGATTCAAGCAATTTTTCTTGTATCGCCTTGACTCTCTTCAAATCCTGCAGCACTTTTTCTACCGCAATAGAAAAGCGAGAAGCATTGAAAGGTTTCAATAAGTAATCGGTAATCGCGTACTCATAGCTTTCCAAAGCATATTCTTTGTGAGCAGAGACAATAATGACATAAGGTCGCTTATCGAGTGTCTGTAAGAATTCAAATCCGGTTAATCCAGGCATTTGAATATCTAAGAAAACCAAATCGACCTTATTTTTTTCCAAAACAGAATGGGCGTCATTCGCACGAAAAACACTGCCAACAAAATCAAGCGTGCCAAAATCGTCCGCAAATTTTCGTATCAAAGTATGAACGATGGGTTCATCATCTATGATTAAATAGTTCAATCTCATGCAAAAACTCTTGGCATTCTCAAAGAAAAATAGGTTAACTCAACACAAATCAATTTCCACTTTCGCGGTATATCGATCTTCATTCACTGAACATTGATATCGATGCTTATTCGGAAAAAGTAAAGCCAAGCGACGCCGAACATTATCCGTACCTAGACCGCCCTGCCCTCTTTTCAATTTATTTTTCGCAAGCACTTGCGCATCAAAATTATTCTCAATCATAAATGCGATTGCTTGATGACTGGTATGTAAACTGAAATGAATATAGGGCTGCGACGCCAAGGTTTCTACACCGTGCTTAAACGCATTCTCCAACAAATTAATAAATAACAGTGGCGGAATGCGCTGCTTAGGGTCTGCGATATTTTTACTAAAGCGTATATCTATTTGATGTTGCTGACGTATCTGATTGAGTTCGATGAAATTCTCTAAATAAGCAATTTCTTCCTCAACACTAACGCTATCTTTGCGCCCATCATAAATCGTAAAACGCATCATTTGTGCGAGTTTATGAATCACTTCCGGCGCGAGATCAGATTTAGCAACGGCTAGGCCATACAAATTATTGAGCGTATTAAAGAAAAAATGTGGATTGATTTGGCTCTTCAATAAATTCAGTTCAGCTTTTAAAGTCTCTTGATGCAAACGGTCTATCACTTGCGCTTGTTTGAATTTATCGAATATCAGAAACACGATAGGAATCATGAGTGACAGCGTAATGAAAACCATCATCAGATCAGAGTTATTTAAGCGATAAACGGCGTATAACACACCGGCATACAGTCCGCTCACCAAGAATATTTTTAAGAAGGTTTTCAAGCTCGTACTCAGAATGAATTGTCGTTTGACATGGTTTATGCGTCGTTCGTCATTGTTGTATTTATTTTGATTTTACAACCAGTATGATGAAAGTGATTAAAACTTTTATGTTTAGGACTTACGCAAACTGCCTTCGGCTTCCCGCCCCCAACTAAGACATTCGAGGGCAGGCTCTAGTCAGCGCAATTTTGCGCATGCCCTAATCCTTTTAACAGAGGTAACTATGCTAACCATACGCAATCTTTCTAAAACCTATGACAACGGCGTGCATGCGCTTAAATCCATTTCCTTAGATATCGAACCGGGATTATTTGGTCTGCTTGGCCCCAATGGCGCGGGTAAATCATCCTTGATGCGCACCATCGCGACTTTGCAAAAAGCTTCGCATGGCCAAATTAGTTTTGATAACAAGGATGTGATTCAAAACCCCAACATCTTACGCAGTTGCTTAGGTTATTTACCGCAAGAATTTGGGGTCTATCCTAAAGTATCTTGTTATGACTTACTTGATCACATCGCCTTACTGAAAGGCGTGGTAGATCATAAAGCGCGCAAAGCGCAAATTGAACAGTTGCTACATCAAACCAATTTGTATGAGGTGCGCAAAAAAGATGTGAGTTCGTATTCAGGCGGTATGCGTCAACGCTTTGGGATTGCGCAGGCCTTACTTGGTTCGCCGCGCTTGATTATTGTGGATGAACCGACCGCCGGGCTTGATCCACAGGAGCGTAATCGCTTCCACAATTTATTGTGCGAAATCAGTGAAAACGTCATCGTCATCCTTTCCACCCATATCGTCGAAGATGTCAGCCAATTGTGTCCTAACATGGCGATCTTGATTGATGGTGCAGTGTGTTTACAAGGCAAGCCAGCACATCTCATTCAAGAAATGGATGGCAGCATCTGGAGCAAGATGCTACCGCGCAATCAAACTGCACAGTACAAAGAAAACTTCAACGTCATCTCTGAGCGTCTAGTCACCGGGCAAACACAGATCGTGATACAAAGTGAGTTCCAACCAGAAATCGGTTTCGAACTGATTTCTGCCAGTTTAGAAGATGTGTATTTTGCGACCTTGAAAAAATTTGAAAAGGGAGCGCAACATGCTTAATCGCTTAGTCCTATTCGAATTAAAACTGTATCTTAAACAGGCGGGATTCTGGCTCGGCATTTTATTGTTTTGCGCATTGGCTTCGCTCATCACGACCCAGCGCGGCTCGGCTTTTTTGTACGCAAACTCCTCCTACGCGATTACCCAAACGCTACTTTTTATCTCGCCTAATATTATTTTTCTGGTGTGTGCCTTAGCAACACCCGTATTGCTGCGTGACAGTCAATATAAAACCGAGTCCATGATATTCACCACGCCGCTCGACAAGTTTCACTACATGATGAGCCGCTTTTTGGGACTATTCTTTGCGGCGCTACTAGTGATGTTTGCGATGTTGCTCGCCATGATAGTGACGAGCTTCTTTTTAGACGCCAAGCAAATAGGCCCATTCAGGCCGCATTACTATTTATCCAGCTTTGCCATCTTTATCATGCCTAGCGTTTTGCTATGCACGTCTATCATTTTTGCCACCGCAATTTTTACCAAGAATATGTTAGCGGTCTATGTGGCTGCGATTGTTGTGTACGTGTTGTACGTGATCGCTTCCGTATTAGGTAACTCTCCTTTGTTAGCCAGATCTTCACCACTCACCAGTGGCAATTATGGATTTTCTGCCTTGTTGGAGCCTTACGGCTTGATCGCCTACTTTGAGCAATCCGCATATTGGGTAAACACACAAAGAAATCAGATGGAACCGCAACTCTCTGGCAGCTTATTGAGTAATCGTTTGCTGTGGATCGCGATCAGCCTATCGATGTTCGCTTATACCTATCAACGATTCACATTCAAATTACAAGAAGAACGTTCTAAAAAAGTGGAATTAGAAACGACCACCTCTGGATTAAAGATTCAGCCTTATCAAGCGGTCGTCCCCAACCATCAGTTTGAGGATTTCCATATCGATATTTGGTTTTCAAAACTCAAAATAGAATATGCAAGCTTGGCCAGAGCGAAAGTCTTTTGGGTATTAATGATATTGACGATAGTTTTTACAGCGGTCCATCTGACGGTGGAAATGTTGACAGGCCCCATCAATGGCGCCCAGCCTTATTATGCGTCGAGCGAATTAATCTTAGAATCGCTGTTGGATCCCTTCATCATCTTCGGGAAATTGGTCGCCGTCATCTATGCCGTTGAATTATATTGGAATGACAGAGCGGTCAATGCGTATGCGATTATTGATGCAACACCGACCAGCAACTTTACTTTCTTTCTCGCGAAACTCAGCAATGTCCTAGCGATTCTCTTTAGTCTGATCACAGCGAGCATGTTGACCGCGATTGTCTTTCAATTGCTGCGTGGCATAACAGACTTCAATTTCTCCGCCTATGCCCTGCTTTACTATTACGCAGGTGTACCAATTCTGTCGGTGGCTTTATTGAGTTTGCTTTTGCAGTGTTTTGCGAAACACAAAGCAGTCGGATTTTTGCTTGCCATCGGTGTCTTCAGTCTCGATATTTTATGGAAGGCACTAAACGTCAAGCATCCTTTGCTGGTATTCGCCTACAGTCCGAAGTTTTATTTCTCCGAAATGGCAAACACAATTTATCACCACGAGGCTTTCCATTGGTACAGCTTCTACTGGCTATCATTAGGTGCCATCTTTGGCCTGCTGGCGGTGCAATTTTGGCGCAGGGGTGAGCACTTGATTGCCACATCATGGACGCGCAGTAGTAAAGGTTGGTTAGCTAGTTTTGTGATGTGTTTTATTGCTTCAGGTAGCTACGTTTTTTATCAGACCAATGTATTCAATACCTACATCAACGCGAAAGACAAATTGGCGTGGATGGAACAGTACGAGAAACAATACGGTCAATATAAGGATTTGCCGCAACCGACCATCACTAGCGTCAACTTTCAGGTGGATATAGAACCGGAACAACGCTTATATCAGGCCAAGGCTCAGCTCCAAATCACGAATCAAAGCGCGCAGCCTATTAGCAAAATTTTAGTCAATGTACTCAAGCAACCACACCTACAACAGAGTATGCAGATCAAAGGTGCAAAACTGATTTCTTATGATGCTACATATCAAAGCTATTGGTTTGCGCTGGAACCCGCGATGCAAGCAAACGAGACACGAGATGTGGAGTTATCCTTGGCGGTCACACACAATGCTTTTGCTAAATTAGATGGTGAACATTGGGTGACCAAAGGTGGCAGTTATATTGAATTGGAAGATGTGTTGCCACAGTTTGGTTTCGATTCACGCTATATGATCAGCGATGAACAAGAGCGTAAAAGCCGTGGCTTAGCGTCTTCTAAATTGGCGATTCCTAGTGAGCGCGATCAACTTGCAAAAGAAGATCGTGCGCATTTTGAAGCCACACTGTCGACACCGCTTACCAGCCGCCAAACGATGGTGACGGTCGGCCAATTACAGCGGCAATGGCAGCAAGAGGGGCGTCAATTTTTCCACTACAAAGCATCGCATAAAGTCGCATTGCAATTGGCAATGATCTCGGCGCAATTTGCCATAAAAGAAGCGCGGCATAATGGTGTGGATATTCGCCTTTATCGCAGTCCTAAACATGATAAAGATGACGCCTTGGTACTGGATGCCTTGACTAAAACAATGGATTATTTTGCGACGCATTTACAAGCGTATCCTGATAAGCAGTTCACCGTGGTGGAATTACCGTACTTTGCTAAAACGCAATCATTTGGTAGCGCGCAACCCGGCATGTATCTGGGTGTGGAAAATCGCTTCTTTAACTTAGATAATCGAGGCGCTGAAAAGAACCCTTTATTAAATGGCGTCTCGCACGAATTTGCGCATCAATTTTGGGGATTTGCGATTGATCCGAATCACCTTGGCGGCTATTCCATGTTGACGGAAGTGTTGAGCAAATACATAGAACTCGTCATGATGAACAAGCTCTACGGCGAGACGGCAAACTTGGAGGCGATACATCAGGCAATCGACCGTTACTTACGCTTACGTCCCTATAGCCAAAACACCGAACGTCCTTTGTTTAGTGTTGGTATGGAACCGCATATTTATTACAACAAAGGCCAGCATAGTATGCACGCGTTAATGGGCTTGATTGGCGAAGAGAAAATCAATATCGCGCTACGTAATTTACTCACAGATTTCGCGTATCCACGTAAGCCAACTTCTTTGGACTTATTGAATCTGTTTTATCAACAAGCCGATGCTGCGCAGAAGAAGGTGATTGATGATTTATTCAAGCGCGTCGTATTTCATGATTTCACGGTACATAATGCAAAATCGGTGCAATTGGCAAATGGTGAATACGAGACGACTATTGATCTCCGTACGCTCAAATTTGTCGTGAACCAAGCCAATAATCTTGAAGAGAAAGAACGCATTGATGAAGAAATCGAAGTCGCGCTGTTTACCAATTTCCCAGCCGAAAAACAAGCGGACAGAATTTTGCTAACGAAAAACCTATTCACACAAGATCGCAGCGTTCTCAAACTTCGTAGCTCTGAACGTCCGCAGTATACTCAGATCGATCCAAGACGACTGCGTATCGACCGGACACCGGGGGATAATTTGTTCAAGATTGAAAAATAACCTGGCTGAAACCTAAAAATAAGGTCACCGAACATTTTGTAATATTGAAGGAGCAAAGGCCTATAAGTCGACGACTTGTAGGCCTTTGTCTATTTATATCTAATAAAGTGACTTCTGCGCAAACCGACAAGCAAAAGATGCAAATTGAATTGTAGGATCCTTGCTAATGGCTACGCTTATTGATGGTGAACCGCGCTGAATATCAATACACAAGGTAAAACGTACCGCATTGCGATCACTCAGCAATACCAATTAACTTTCGCAATGCGACTGCATCCACCGCACTCGCAGCAAAATCATCGAACGCACGCTTGGCCGTCGGAATAATGTGGCGTTTAATAAATTCTGCACCTTCGCGTGCGCCAGTCTCACTATCTTTCAGACAGCATTCCCATTCCAGTACTGCCCAACCACTGTAATCGTACTGGGCCAATTTACTGAAGATGGCAGTGAAATCAACCTGGCCATCACCCACGCTACGGAAACGGCCTGCTCTTTCCAACCAAGGGGCGTAGCCGCCATAAACACCACATTTGCCGGTAGGATTGAACTCGGCGTCCTTGACGTGGAACATACGAATGCGCTCGTGATAGATGTCGATGAAATCGAGATAATTCAGTTGCTGCAGAACGAAATGACTTGGGTCATACAACATATGACAACGCTCATGTTGACCAACTGCGTCTAAAAAACGTTCAAAGCTCAAACCATCATGCAAATCTTCACCGGGATGAATTTCATAGCAGAGGTCGACACCGTTTTCTTGATAAATATCCAGTATCGGCTTCCAGCGTTTTGCTAATTCAGCGAATGCAAGTTCGACCAAGCCATTCGGACGTTGCGGCCACGGATACATATAAGGCCAAGCTAAAGCGCCAGAAAATGTTACGCTGGCATTCAATTTTAAGCGACGTGATGCCTGTGCCGCGAGTTTGAGCTGTTCGGTCGCCCACTGCGTTCTGGCGGCTGAATTGCCATGCACATGCGTTGGTGCGAAGCCGTCAAAAAGACTCTCGTAAGCAGGATGAACCGCTAAACACTGCCCTTGAAGATGCGTCGACAACTCGCTAATAACCAAACCATGTTCAGCAAGTTTGCCTGCTACTTCATCACAATAAATCTGGCTGATGGCAGCCTTATCTAGATCGAAAATATGGCCAACATTGCTCGGCATTTGTACTCCAACGAAGCCTTTGTCGGCCGCCCATTTAGCCAAACCATCGAGCGTGTTAAACGGTGCCTCACCGCGAATAAACTGCGCGAGAAAAATTGCTGGACCTTTGATGGTTTTCATAGATTCAATCTCATTTGAATTTTTAGTTTGGTTTTAATTTTAGTTTTAGTTGTAGTTTTATTTTTGATGTCATTAATACGGAACATCGTAAGCCTTGCCATTTCAGACTTATCAGGTTTTCAGCGAAACCCAAGTGCTATCTTGTGCAGATGAAGCAATGCAAGCTTCGATAAAACAAAGATCGAGATAGGCAGGGATAGCAATATGCTCAGCATTGCTATTGGCACCAACATGCGGCTTAACTGGTTCTGCGAGGATGTTTGCGAACTCCGTATACAACACAGCAAATGCTTCGAGATAGCCTTCTGGATGTCCAGCGGGAATCAGACTAATATCTCGGCTCGCCTGACTAATTTGATGGCGTGCTCTACTCAATATTTGCATAGCACCATCTAGCGTAGAAAAACTCAATTGATTGGGTTGTTCTTGACACCAATCCAACGATCCTTTATCACCAAAAATTTGCAGCCGCAAATGATTTTCCTTGCCAACCGCTACCTGACTACTTAGCAGACTGCCGCGTGCACCATTGGCATAGCGCATAAAGACTTGCGCATGGTCATCCAGCACTCTACCGCGCACGAATGAATGTAGGTCTGCCGCAATTTTGGTGGGTGTTATACCAGAAACGAAATGTGCCAAATTAAAAGCATGCACACCGATATCACCAAGGCAGCCAGCGGCACCTGCTTGCTTGGGATCAGTACGCCAGCTTGCTTGCTTTTGTCCAGACTGTTCGAGTGCTGTGGCTAACCAATCTTGACTATATTCGACTTGAACAATACGTATTTCACCGAGGTCACCGCATCGCACGCGTTCACGAGCTTCCCTTATCATTGGGTAACCTGTGTAGTTATAAGTGACAAATACATGCTTGCCAACACGTTCACTGATGGTAATCAGTTCACTTGTTTCAGCACTGGTCATGGTCAAAGGTTTATCACAGATAACATGAATGCCATGCTCTAAAAAACATTTCGCAATGGGGAAGTGCAAGTGATTCGGCGTGACGATAACTACAGCCGTGATGCCGTTTTCAATTGCTGCCTCGGCCTGTGCCATCGATTGAAAATCAGAATAACTACGATTTGCAGGAATTCCAATTTCTTCCGCACTGGCAGCGGCGCGCAGCGGATCAGAAGAAAAACACGCTGCTTCGAGTGAATACCGATCACTGATACGCATGGCGATTCTGTGTACATTACCAATGAACGCACCCTGCCCGCCGCCGACCATGCCGATACGAATTTTTTGTTTTGAATTGTTCATACGAATTGTCAGAGCTTGCTTTAAATTTAGACGTCACACAATAAAACAGCCCGCTTCAAAGAGCTGGCTTTTTCTTCAGGCGTAGTACCTGAGGGCGAAAATTCCTGCGCAACGTAACCTTGAAAACCGGTTGCGTGAATTGACTTCATAATCGCACGGTAATTTAGCTCCTGTCCCTCCGTAATTTCACCGCGTCCTGGGACTCCACCTGTGTGGTAATGCCCGATATAAGGTGTACATTTACGCAAACGGCGAATGATGTCGCCTTCATTGATTTGCACATGATAGATATCGAACAGCATCTTCATATTTGGCGAGTCAATCCGCTTACACAATTCGAATGCCCAATCGCTGCTATCGGCCATATAGTCGAGATGGTCAATTCTGCTATTGAGTATTTCCATGTGTAATACGACGCCATGTCGCTCCGCGTGAGACATAATTTTCTTCAATCCATCGACACAATTTTTTAAACCGACTTCATTGTCCATACCGCGTCGATTACCTGTGAAGCAGATCAGGTTTTTATAACCCGCTTTTGAGACTAACTCGATGTGTTCAAGATAGTTCTTGATGAGCGTTGGATGATATTGCGGGTCATTCCAACCTTTGGTCAAACCGATTTCCGCACCATTGCACATCGAAGAATCAATCTCGTGCATTTTCAAGATTGGCCAATCTTTTGGGCCAACTAAGTCCACAGCAGAAAAACCGATCGTTTTTACCAAACCACAGAGCTCCGGCAGGCTCAGATGCGAAAATGTCCATCGACAAACCGAATGACGTATATTGCCCTTTAACGAACCCATAGTTTGTGCCTTCGCCAGATGAAAGGCACTCGGTGCGAGCATTGCAATGGTGCCGAGTGAGAGTTGTTTTAACATGCTACGACGATCTAATGTGTACATAGATTTCTTTCTTTATTCAAAGCAAAAACAGCAACCACGCTAAAGCCCTACAATTTGTTTACCCGACGAGATTAAGCCCAGGCGCGCTGCCCTTTGACATAAGGTACATTGCCGTCATAACGACCTGGTACCGCCACATAACGTAAGGTTTTCGTTGCACCAGTTTCGGAGGTAAAGAAGCCTAATAAGGTCAGCTGTTTTACCATGGTGTAAAAATGCTTTGGCAGGCTTTCGAATTCTTTTTGCCGCGCAAAATCGTTGTCTTTATTTTCCGTATCGAGAGCGTGACGTCGTTCTTTATCTCTTTCGGATTGGCCGGCATTAAAGGTTTTGGCTTCTTTTTCCAAGCGCACTAACATTTCATGCTTTTGCTTAGCACTCATACTAAAGAAACTTTTTTGATATTGCTCCAAGCACAAACTCGGGAAGTTCTTCAGACCATCGACAAAGGCATCTTGTTGTGCTTTGGTGTAGCAATCACGCACCATTACCTCCATGAAGCGCCCTACCTTGGCGGCTTTAGCGCCAGGTGTATCCGTTTTAGGAATAATAGTTTCCGCTATTTCATCAAGTAAATTTATCTCGCGCGCAGTCAACCGGAAACGGATATCACTTGATCCAGCGGTATAAGATAAGCCCGTTCCTAGATTTAGAGCAAATGCTTCGCCACCAACCACTGCCATTCCCGTCATCGTAGCGACTAACTGCAAGAGTTCTCTTCGATTCATCATTTTCCTCTTAGATTTTTTTGCTTTCTTCTTCGGTAGGTATCAAGCGTTATAGATTTCCACGTTTAAGCTCATTCACGGCAAAATCGGCTGCACGTGCAGTCAACGCCATATACGTCAAGGAAGGATTAACACACGAACTTGAAGTCATGCATGCACCGTCGGTAACAAAAACGTTAGGCGCATCCCAGACTTGATTGTTTCCATTTAAAACTGAAGACTTGGGGTCGCGTCCCATGCGCGCTGTACCCATTTCATGGATACCTGATCCTACAGCGTAGCCATTGTCGTAGGTGTAAACATTCTTTAGACCTGCCGCAGTGAGCATTTCTTTCGCATCGTTCACCATATCGATACGCATACGTTTTTCATTGTCTTTCAGTTCGACGTCCATCGCCAAAACAGGCAAACCCCATTTATCTTTTTTGGTACGGTCGAGACTGATCTTATTCGAATGATCGGGCAGCATTTCGCCAAAGGCCGTGATATTGAAACCCCAATTCTCAGCCGGTACACTCATTGCTTCTTTCAACTCTTTACCAATCGTGAATTCAGCAATCTCAACGCCTCGTCCACGCCCCGCTCCACCTTGATAGCCAAAGCCACGCAGATAATCGCGCTTATCGTCATAGACATTACGGAAACGCGGAACATAAATACCTGTCGGGCGACGTCCAAAATCATACTTATCGCCAAAACCTTCCACCGTACCACCCGCGCCTAATTTGAAATGATGATCCATCACATTGTGACCGAGCTCGCCGCTACTACTACCTAAACCACCTTCCCACACATCGGTGGCTGAGTTCATCAGTACCCAAGTTGAGTTAAACGAAGATGCACAAACAAACACGATCTTGGACTTGAATTCATAGGTTTGATTGGTCTCTGCATCTAACACTTCAACACCACGTGCACGTTTCGTATTCTTGTCATAAAGAATTTGCGTCACAATAGAAAATGGACGCAAAGTCAAACGATTAGTCGCCATTGCCGCAGGCAAGGTTGAAGATTGCGTACTGAAATAGCCGCCAAACGGGCAGCCACGCCAGCACCGGTTGCGATACTGGCAGTTCACGCGATTTTGTAAAGGTTCGGTAATGTTTGCAGAGCGCCCAATAATCAAATGACGCTGACCTTTGTAAATTTCTTCCAACCGTTTCTTCACATGTTTCTCAGCGCAATTCAGTTCCATTGCGGGCATGAAGTGTCCATCGGGTAAAACATCCAAACCATCTCTACTACCTTGTATGCCTGCGAATTTCTCCACATAACTATACCAAGGCGCGAGATCGTCATAACGAATCGGCCAATCAACACCGATTCCTTCCTTGGCATTCGCTTCGAAATCCCAGCGGTTAAAGCGATAACTTTGACGTCCCCACATCAACGAACGACCACCTACCTGATAGCCACGGAACCAGTCAAATCGTTTTACTTCCGTGTAGGGGCTTTCACTGTCTTTCGCCCAAAAATCAAGTACCGTTTCATTCAAAGGATAATCACGTTTCAACACTGGATAGTCTTCGATCATCTTTTGTGTTCGACCACCACGATGAGGAAACTCCCAATTCTCTTTCATGGCGTTGACATAATCCTTCACGTGCTCCACATTGCGACCACGTTCCAGCAACAAAACGTTCAAGCCTTTTTCGGTTAACTCTTTGGCTGCCCAACCACCACTAATGCCAGAGCCAATCACAATCGCGTCATAAAAATTCTCGTCCATATTTTTCTTCTTAAAGTGTATTTCTCAATCTTTTTCGGGTTTCGTGTTTTGTTCAAAGACGGCGGATCTTCATGTTTCTAAAACTGACCGCATCACCATGATCCTGCAAACCAATATGCCCTTTTTTTGATTCGCCAAAACCTTGCATATTGCTGAATTTGCTTTTCTTAACTAAATCTTTCCAGGCGTCTGTCCATAAACGGGTATTCAAAACATGACGTCCATTCAGATAGAAATCCAATTCGCCGCGGTCACTCACAATATCGACGAGATTCCATTGTCCTGGAGCTAAGGCAACGGCCTCGGTTGCCTCAATCAAATCGTATAAATCCCCTGCGCGATGTTTGAAAATTTTTCCGTCGGCGTGACCATCATTGTCTAACACTTGCATTTCTAAGCCCGTGTTCCAGGCGTAAGGAAACTGTTTCGCATCTTCGTTCACATACAGGAAAATGCCACTGTTACCGTTCTTCTGCAGCTTCCATTCCAATTGCAAATGGAAATGATCAAATTGTTCATCGGTGACAATATCGCCACCTCCAGAGGTTTGCCATCCATCTTTTTTACTAACATCTAATTGCAATTCGCCTTGATAGATTTTCCAGGCGCTTCCAACTGACGCTTTACCATAAGCGTGCCAACCTTGGGTGCTCTTGCCGTCAAACAGAAGTTTCCAACCATTGGCCTGCTCACTTGGTGTTAGCGCATTGTGAGGGCGAGCAGCACCTGCTTTTCGTGCCGCGATAACAGCTTTCAATCCACGTAAAGATTGTTCTACACTTTGCATCGGGCTTAATCCATTTGGGTACTCTTCCTGTTCAACCACTATCCATTCGGTACCACCAACCTGAACATTCGCCTGATACAAAGCGTCCCAATCAATATTGTCTTGTCCGATGATGGTCGTATAAAATTTCCCACCATCGGTCTGAGCGGACTTCACCGGCAATTTGCTTTTATAGTGTGTCGTCAAGGTACGACCGGGATAACGCTTAACAAACAAAACAGGATCTTTACCTGCGTAACTCGTCCAGCCAACGTCTTGCTGCAAAATGACCTCATGTGGCGTATTTTTTGCAATAGCATCCCAATACGTTTGACCTTCAAAGGTGTTCATTTCGACGCTATGGTTATGGAAACCAATTCGCATGCCGAATGGCCTTAACTGTTTAGACAGTGAACTTAAATCCTGCGCTAATAATTTCACACCGACAGGATCGCCCGCGCGCGCATCGCTTGGCACGATGAGCTTAGTGCATCCAATATCTTGATAAAACTTAACGACCTTGGCGAAGCTATCTGGCTTTAGCTGTGCGATAGCAACATGCGCACCCGATACTTGTAAACCGGTTTTATCCAAAAATCGTTTCAAACCTGGCGCATCATTTTTATAGAGGCCAAAATCTCCCGCGAATTCGACACCTTGGAATCCCATCGCAGCAAGCTTCTTTAGTGTGCCTTCAAAATCTTTACTAACATCTTCTTTTACAGACCACAGTTGCACACTCAGTTGAGGGAACTGAGTGGACTTAACTGCATTCTGACTGCTTACGGGCTGACTATTTGCAGTCTGACTTGTTTGCCGGGCATGAACGATGCTGGGACTCAATAGGCTCAAACTCAACAACATACCCACTCCCAAGTAGCTAATTTTGTGAAACGAATTTTTCAATTTTTGTCTCCAACTAAATGTCTATCTTTTGTTGATTTTCCTAAATTACGAAGCCACTTTCGTTTGTTCTGCTAGTAACGAGAATTGTCGTGGTGTCATACCAATCACTGCACGAAACTCTTTAGTAAAATAGCTTTGATCGCAAAATCCCGTTTCAGAAAACGCTTTCTTAATGCCATATCCCGTCGCTAATAATTTACAAGCTTGGTGAATGCGTAAGTGCTTGATGTACTGTATTGGCGTTTGCGAAAAATGTTTTTTGAATTTGCGTTCAAAGGTGCTTAAAGACATGCACGCCAGTTCCGCCAGATCAGCAATATTGATGTCATTCATATACTCGCGTTGCATGTACTCGATACTCGATTTAAAGACCTGAAATGGTTCAATAATATTTTGCGACCGCTCTGCATCTCGACTAAAACCCTCCACTCCAACGATCACGCCTTTGCGGTTCCTAATCGGCGTTTTAGTCGTAAACAACCAAAACAATTTACCGTTCACACCGACCACGACCTCAAATTTGTCTTTGACCACAAGTGTCCCTGCCATCACAGCGAGATCGTCTTCACGAATACGACTGGCAACATCGTGACTCAAGAAATCAAAATCAGTTTTACCGATGACATCTTCGGCACTTTCCAAATCAAATTTTTCTTGCAGAAGTTTGTTGGCACAAACGAATTGCCCATTGCAATTTTTTGCAAAATAGAACGTATCGGAAAGTAGATCGAAGATGGCATAGGGTGACGAGATGCCGTGCTTCGCATAAAAATTCTTAACATCCATTGCCGTCATTGAATATCACAATCTGAAGTGAGAAATTTATCCGTCGCGAAGCGTAGCCTATGCAGCCATTTTCTTGCTCTGGTGACGATCGTGCAACCAGATCGCCGCAAAAATTGGCAACAAAATTAGGGGCACCATCGCGATAGCTTGAAAGGATTCTCTTGACGCGATTTGGATGACTTGGGCGGATTGCTCTGCAGTTAATGTAGCCAGTTTTTCAGCGCCACCGGCTGCGAGATTTTTTGCTTCATCGAAAATTTTCCCAAGCGCCGGCAATAGAAACTGTATCGCCATACCCCCAGTAAATCCCATCAAACCCAACGCCAAGGCACCACCACGAACAAAGCGTTCAGAGACAACCGCCAACATCGTCGGCCACATAAAACAAACGCCAGCACCCCAAATTGTGGCTGCCAGTAAAGCGGTCACTGGACTATTTGCGCGGCTGAGTGCGAACAAGCCTATCGCTGCCAACAAACTACTCACCCACAACAAACCGATGCTGGATAACCGATGCGCAATCGGACCTGCAAAATGACGCATTACAAACATGAGGGTGCTAACATAGATCAGAATGAAAATGCCACTCATTCCAACGGTATGACTCAAAGTAAGATCAACCCACTGACCGGGAGCGAGTTCGCTTGAGGTCGTCAACCACATGCAGCATAAGAAGACCAAAAATTGCGGACGACGATACAGTTCACGACACATGTCTGCATAAGAAACACCCTGCGCAACACGCTCGGTGACGGGAAAAACTTGACCACGCACTAGCATGATAATTGCGAAGGCTGGCAAGCAAAGCACCACCAAATTTGTTTGCCAAGGCAATCCAAAAGCTTTGACTGCAATACTGAATAATCCGCCAAACACAATGCCCGCTGGCCACCAGGCATGCAAGATGTTGAGGCGCTTAATCTTGTTATCAGGATCGATACTGACGACCAATGGATTCACTGCACCTTCGACGCCTCCCCATCCTAAGCCGGTCAACATTAAACCAATCAAGACGATGGTATAACTGCTCGCATCGACTGGGCGGATCGAAGCCCACAACACCAGTAAGCTTCCGACCAAGTTGCTCAAGGCAGAGAAAACCAAAATACGTTTGGAGCCCAAAATATCGACCAATGAGCTCCCGATGAGTAGTGTGAAAGCGAAACCAAGAAAGGTCATACCTAATGCCTGACCGACCATGGTTGCTGACTGTGCAGCATCAATCACATTGAAGATTTTCACACGCAAATCATCTGCTATTGCGGCGCGCACGGCGAAGCCTAAACCGATCGTAAAAATCGCCAAGTTCGAAGTAAACAACAAACGTGCATTGAAATTAGCTTTTGTCTCCATTTGCTTTCCTTTTTTTAATGTATTGGAAATGCTTTATTTTTTGCATCGCGCCAAAACTTGCCTGCAAATTAGGCTTGCAAATGAGACTTAATAAAATAAATTCAGTTCACTCACGCCGACTTTACAACAGCATATTTTTATTACGATGTCGCGGACATAGTAGCAAGCAAAATGACGAAGCACTATGGATAAATCCGCAAAAAATATAAGAAAATCGGCAAATAGGCATTTTTCATAGAAGTGATAAGACGACACAATGGTGCATTTTCTCCAAGCTTGCAGCACATCCTCGCTTCAATTCTTTGCAAGTTCAAAAACTAAGATTGTTGATCACCAAAACAAACGATCCATTGTGCGCCACGGCATTTTTTCATTGAAATAAAATGTCGAGCTCTCCGAATCAAGGGGAGGTGACTTCGCTTTTCTTAAAACCAAATTAAGCCATGTTTATGATGGCGCGCAACTAGATTTTTACCTCCATTACGCGGCCATTCTTACGACTACTCTCCGCCATAAAACCCATAATGTGGCTTTCGATCGACTCATCAATAGTTGAAGTCAATAGCGCTGGATTTTGCTGAGCAACCGCCTGTACAAAATCTTTGACGAGTAACCAATCACCACCGCCATGACCACTGTTTTTGTATCCGGCAACATCCTCGGCATCAGGAACAAATCGCATCTCTTTTTTGGTTCGGAAATCATGAACAACGAGCTCATTCATATCACCAACCATATCACCCATCGCACCCATCACTCGTGTACGTATTCCGTGATACGCGGTAAAGGCTTCCATAGAAAAACTGGCCGTGACGTTGTCACTGAACTGTATGCTCGATACGTAATGATCGGGTTGGTCGTTATCCATGCGATAGACACAGCGGCCATAATTACTAGTTTTAAGTCTCTCGAGCGCAGCAAGTTTGCGATCAGGAACATTTTCAGGAATGTCTAAAACATGCGATCTGCCAACGACGTCGACATACTCCTTAATAGCGGAATAAGGGCAAGAGCGTTCGACCAGACATCCATCGGTACAACGAGCAGTACTACCTGCTGGTGCATTTTCGCGGCGGAACCATTTTAGATTACCCATCGCGACAATTTTTTCAGCTTTTTTATCAATGACCCATTTCATGATATCGAGGTCATGGCAGGACTTCGCTAAAATAATCGGCGTAGTCTGTTTTGAGTTATGCCAGTTGCCACGCACGTAAGAGTGCGCCATATGGGTGTGTTCAATTGGCTCAAGATGCTGCATGCTAATGACTTCACCAATTGCGCCTTTGGCGATCAACTCTTTCATCTTGACGAAATACGGCGCGTATCGCAATACATGGCATACAGCGACAATTCGCCCAGTCTTTCTGGCCAAAGCCAAAATATTTCTACATTCTCTTTCCGTGGGCGCGATTGGTTTTTCCAGTAACACGTCGTAACCGAGACGCAAAGCTTGCATACAAGGCTCGTAGTGAAGATTGTCCGGCATCGAGATGATCACCGCATCTGCCATTTTTGGTTTTTTAAATACATCTTCCCAAGTATCGAATCGGTTCGCAGCCTCAATTTGATGTTTTTTTGCGTATTTCTCATTACGAAAAGCGACTGGTTCCGCGACGCCAATCACTTTAAGTTGCTCCGGAAATTGCGTCGCATAATTTCCATAAACATTTCCTCGACTTCCAGCACCACAAGTAATCACCGTGACAGGTTTGGATATGGGTTGGTGATTCGAATTTTCTCCAATCAGGTAACTATAAGTATTCTCTCCAACTCGCGCCAAAACATCCGTCGTGACAATGCCAGTTCCTAAACTTAAGCTGAGCGTTTTCAGTAAATTTCTACGATTCATTATGTTCACCTTTTTATTAAAATGAAGATGGATTGACTACAAACTCGATCGATTCCACTTTGCGCGTTAAGCAATCATCTTTCGGCAAATGTAAGGCTAACACCATTCGCTTCGATATTTTATAAATATATTTAATTTAAGTAAGGGAAATATTAACATCCGTTTTTTAGGATTCTTTGGTCTAAAATCTGCAAAACATGAAAGTATTTCGGCAATCAACTGTTTTATACGTTGATTAGAAGTTAGTGTCATCGGAGTTTAGCTACAAAGCATTTGTCCACGATTGATGATTTTGGTCTTCGAAAACAGCATAAGGAAGCTGGCAGTCGCGACATTGCATTTGCACCAAGAAAAATGGCCTATAAATCAGAGAGTTATAGGCCATTGTTTACTTATATTAACTTACCAGGTTTCAGAACGGAATATCGTCATCCATATCCGAGAAATTCGGTGCTGGACGCTGAGCCGGAGCTTGACGTGTTTGTTGCACCGGCGCGCTGTAGGCTTGCTGTTGCTGACGTGGCGCTGGAGCACCGCCGCCGTAGCCGTCATCATCCATAGGAGCACCGCCACCGCCGCCCATGCCTTGGCGACTGCCTAGCATTTTCATTTCATCGGCACGGATGTCAGTTGCGTATTTTTCTACGCCGTCTTTGTCGGTGTACTTACGTGTACGCAAGCTACCTTCGATGTAAACCTGTGAACCTTTTTTCAGATATTGACCAGCGATCTCTGCTAATTTGCCAAAGAAAGTCACGCGATGCCATTCGGTCGCTTCTTTCTTTTCACCGGTTTGTTTGTCTTTCCACGATTCTGTGGTTGCTACTGCAATGGTGGTCATTGCATCGCCACTTGGCATGTAGCGGGTTTCTGGATCACGGCCCAGATTGCCAATAATTAACACTTTATTCAAAGATGCCATATTCAATGTCTCCTACACTCAAAAATAATTTATCAACGTAACTCGCGTGTTTCAATAGATCAAAAATGTTTTCCCTACAGGAGGACAAATTTGCTTACTGCGTTTCTAAAAATCTTGGCTAGACCGCGTTGGCGATGTCGCTCGTATTTTCAGAATCCGGTTTGCTGGCGCGCTTAGGCAGTTCCGGCATCCGGCTTGCGATTATAAGCCAGATCAGGGATAAAACTGCAGTAAATATAAACACAGAACTGGCGCTGATATGTTGTTTCATCCAACCGCCAATGAAGCCGCCACAGGCTAAGCCTAATGCTTGCAAAGTGTTATATACACCAAGCGCCGCGCCCTTGGCGGAAGGTGGTGCGAGACGCGAAACCAAAGATGGCTGACTCGCTTCCAGAATATTAAACGCGAGGAAGAAGGCAAACAGCATCGCTATCAGCATCGTGGCGTTTTCCAAGAAGCCCCAAAAGCCCAATTGCACCAACATCAATAAGGCGATCGACCAGACAAAAACCTGCTTCATCTTGCCACTACGTTCACCGCGCATAATCGCTAGTAACATCACAAAGAAGGAACCAAACACAACTGGCAAATACACTTGCCAATGTTGATCCAACGGTAGGTGTGCGTATTGTACTAATGCCGAAGGAACCACAACAAACATGGCAACCTGACTCAAATGCAAAACAAAAACGCCTACATTTAAACGCATCAGCTCAGGATTTTTTAACACCTGCATGAACGGTACTTTAATCGTCGGCAGTGAAGGTGCATCTGGCGTAATCCAAGTCACAACGCCTATCGCCACAATCGCCATGATGGCAGTCAAAATAAATATGCCATCCATGCCTATGCGCTGATACAAGACAGGTGCTAACACTAGCGACAACGCAAAGCTGATGCCAATCGACCCGCCAACCATCGCCATCGCCTTGGTGCGATGTTCTTCCCGCGTGGTATCTGCCAACAAGGCGGTAATCGCCGCTGAAATTGCTCCAGCACCCTGCACTGCGCGCCCGATCAAAATGCCCATTACAGTATGCGACATCGCCGCGATCACAGCGCCGACAGCGAATAAAATCAACCCAATAATAATCACGGGCTTGCGACCATATTTATCCGAAGCTATACCGAACAGGATTTGCAAACAGGCTTGCGTCAGACCATAAATTCCCATTGCCATCCCGACCAAGGCAACATTGTCGCCATCCGGCAAGGTTTTGGCATGAATCGCGAAAATGGGCAGAATCAAAAACAAGCCAAACATGCGCAATGCAAAAATGGATGCCAAAGATGCGCCTGCGCGAATTTCGGAGGACGACATCTTATTTGAAACTGATGTGGAGGTGAGCGGTTGTGAGCTCATAGGTGTTGCGCTATTCATAAGACTAATACTGCAAAATTCAGGCAAAAACTGAGTGTCTGCATCCCTGACCATGATTCTCGGGACAATTTATGATGACACTCGCGCTTATTTTTGAAAACCCGTTATAGTATCAGGTTGCTCGCCTTTCATTTCGAAATGCGAACCAGAATTGCGTTTGTTCGGTTGACTGAGATTAAATCCTGTTCCAAAAAATGGGAAATATCGTGAATTGAATAAATATTCTTTTCTTTATAGCACTTAGAATCTTTTTAATCAGCAGAAATCCAGCAGGAATTGTTTCATGACCACTAGCAAAACTAAGAAATCCCTGAAGTCCGCGCCCGCAGAAATCGAATTCGATCTCGTGGACATGCCGCTCCCCAAAAAGGATGCGATCCGGGTTCGTGGTGCACGTACGCATAATCTGAAAAATATCAGCATAGACCTGCCACGCAATAAGCTGGTGGTGATTACCGGCTTATCAGGCTCGGGTAAATCCTCGCTGGCGTTTGATACCTTGTATGCGGAAGGCCAGCGACGCTATGTGGAATCACTGTCTGCGTATGCACGCCAGTTTTTGCAATTAATGGAAAAGCCCGATGTCGATTTGATCGAAGGCTTGTCGCCAGCGATTTCTATCGAGCAGAAAGCCACCTCACACAATCCGCGTTCAACGGTTGGTACCGTCACCGAAATTCACGATTACCTGCGTTTGCTGTACGCGCGTGTCGGCACACCGTACTGCCCCGATCATCCGGAAAATCCTTTAGCTGCACAATCGGTTTCACAAATGGTCGATGCCGTGTTAGCGATGCCGGAAGACAGCAAGCTAATGATTTTGGCTCCAGTAGTATCGAATCGCAAAGGCGAGCATGTCGATTTATTCGAGCAAATGCAGGCGCAGGGTTTTGTACGCTTCCGCGTGCAAAGCGGCACGCATGCCGCAAAGATTTATGATGTTGATGATTTGCCGAAACTCAAGAAAACTGAAAAGCATACGATTGATGTGGTCGTCGATCGCGTCAAAGTCAAAGCCGACATTAAGCAACGTCTGGCAGAATCATTTGAAACCTGCTTGCGTATTGCAGAAGGTCGTGCGCTGGTCGTTGATATGGATAGTGGACACGAACAATTATTCTCCAACAAATTTGCCTGCCCGACTTGCGGCTATAGCTTACAAGAACTAGAACCACGTCTGTTCTCATTCAATAATCCTATGGGCGCTTGCCCTGAATGCGACGGCCTCGGTCATATCGAATTCTTTGATCCAAAACGCATCGTCGCTTTCCCAAATTTATCTTTAGCGAGCGGCGCAGTCAAAGGCTGGGATAGACGCAATCAATTCTATTTCCAGATGTTGTCTAACCTGGCGGCTTTCTATGATTTTGATTTGGATCTGCCGTTTGAACAATTACCAGAAGCAGCACAGCAAGTCGTGCTTTATGGTTCGGGCAAACAAAGCATTCCTTTCACCTATGTGAATGAAAAAGGTCGCACTGTCGTCAAAGAACATACGTTCGAAGGTGTGGTCACCAATCTGCAAAGACGTTATCGCGAAACCGATTCGATGGCTGTCAAAGAAGAACTAGCAAAATTCATCAATGAAAAAGAATGTCCGTCTTGCCACGGTGCGCGATTGCGCGTTGAAGCCCGTTATGTGAAAGTCGGCAATGGCAAACAAGAGCGCGCGATTTATGAAATCAGTGCGATGCCTTTACGTGAAGGCATGGATTTTTTTGGCAAATTAAAACTCACAGGATCGAAGCGCGATATCGCGGATCGCATCATTAAAGAAATCAGCTCACGCCTGACGTTTTTAAACAATGTCGGCCTCGATTATTTATCACTGGATCGTAGTGCGGATACCTTGTCGGGTGGTGAAGCGCAGCGGATTCGTCTCGCTTCACAAATCGGCTCAGGCTTGACGGGTGTGATGTACGTTTTGGATGAACCTTCTATCGGTTTGCATCAACGCGATAATGACCGCTTGATCGGTACGCTCAAACATTTACGTGATATTGGTAATAGTGTTCTCGTGGTTGAGCATGATGAAGACGCGATCCGTTGCGCCGACTTTATTGTCGATATGGGACTCGGTGCTGGCGTACATGGTGGCGAAATTATCGCGCAAGGTTCTCTCAACGACATCATGCAAAGCAAGCGCTCTTTGACTGCGCAATATTTATCCGGCGCGTTGGAAATTGAAGTATCGAAAAAACGCACGGCCTTCAATCCCGAAAAACAATTTGTGATCGCTGGCGCGACTGGCAACAATCTGAAAAAAGTCACGATGAAGTTACCCGTCGGTTTACTGACTTGCGTGACAGGTGTTTCTGGCTCCGGCAAATCAACTTTGGTCAACGATACTTTATATCTGGCTGCCTCACGCCATCTGTACGGTTCACAAACCGAACCAGCCGCGTTTGAAAGCATCAGCGGCCTAGAACATTTCGATAAAGTCATCGCGGTTGATCAAGCGCCAATTGGTCGTACGCCACGCTCGAATCCAGCGACATACACTGGCTTGTTCACTCCGATTCGCGATTTGTTTGCGACTGTTCCCGTCGCCAAAGAACGTGGTTACAGCGCAGGTCGTTTCTCCTTCAACGTCAAAGGCGGACGCTGCGAAGCTTGTCAGGGCGATGGCGTGATTAAGGTTGAAATGCATTTCTTGCCGGACGTTTATGTGCCTTGCGACGTGTGCCACGGCAAACGCTACAACCGTGAAACTTTGGAAGTGCAATACAAAGGTAAGAACATCAACGAGATTCTGGCAATGACGGTCGAAGATGCGCATGAATTCTTCAAGCCTGTGCCTTTGATTGCACGTAAATTGCAAACCCTGCTGGATGTGGGTCTAGGTTATATCCGCCTCGGTCAAAGCGCCACCACGTTGTCGGGCGGCGAAGCGCAACGCGTGAAATTATCCTTGGAATTATCTAAGCGCGATACCGGTCGTACTTTGTATATTTTGGATGAGCCGACTACGGGCTTGCATTTCCACGATATCGCTTTGCTTTTGAAAGTTATTCACCGTCTGCGCGATCAAGGTAACACCGTGGTGATCATTGAACACAATCTGGACGTGATTAAAACAGCGGACTGGATTGTCGATATGGGACCCGAAGGTGGTGCCGGTGGTGGCCGCATTATCGCCAGTGGTACGCCGGAAGATGTGGCGGCGAATGAGCATAGTGTGACTGGGCATTATTTGTTGCCTTTGTTGAAGAAGAATTAAAAGCATTGCCGCAGAGGTGCGGAGTACGCAGAGAAATTCATCACAAAACTCAGCGTGTCCTGCGCTCATGTGGCAAGGCTTTTGAGCGATTTGAACGTAATTCGTCGTCATTCCTGCGCAGGCAGGAATCCAGTGTCGTCAGTTGTTCAACGAACGCCGCTGGGTTCCTGCCTACGCAGGAGTGACACAAGAACGGGCGACTAGGCATTAAGAAAGAAAACAAGCTCACGCCATTGAGTACGTAGAGAAATTCCTCAAAAAAACTCTGCTCTCTCTGCGCCTCTGCGACAAAGCTTTTGATCCAAAAAACTTTTAAATTACTATGAGCATCAAACTAATCGTAGGCCTAGGCAACCCCGGCCCTGAATATGAACAAACCCGTCACAACGCGGGTTTTTGGCTGATCGATCAACTCGCTGGCAGCGGCTTGCAGCGCGATAAAAATTTCAATGCCTTGGTTGCGAAGACGCGCATCGCAGGTGAAGAAGTTTGGCTATTACAACCGCAAACTTTTATGAACCGTTCTGGGCAATCGGTCGGTGCGCTCTGCCGTTTTTACAAAATCTTGCCAGAACAAGTCTTGGTTGTGCATGATGAACTCGATATCGCCCCTGGTCTCGCTAAGCTAAAAAAAGGTGGATCTTCAGGCGGGCATAACGGACTCAAAGACATCACAGCGGCACTTGGCACCCAAGATTATTGGCGCATGCGCATAGGCATCGGCCATCCCCGTACTTTGAATTTACAACAAGGCGTCGCAGATTTTGTTTTGCATAGACCGCGAAAAGAAGAACAACCGTTAATTGATGAATCGATTGCGCGCGGCTTAGAGATTATTCCTATGTTAATCAAGGGAGAATTTGCAGACGCGATGACGAAGTTACATACAGTGGCAAAGTAAGTCTAAACGATCCAAACATTAATCCAACAAAAAAGCCTCAGACAAAGCATTGTCTGAGGCTTTTTTTGTTTATTCAGGTGATACCTCACCTGAATATCCCTCCGTCATTAAAACTTGTAACTTCCACTTACATAGAATGTACGGAAAGTTGGAGCCCAACCATCACGCCATGTTACTGGACCTTCTGAGTTGAACAAATTGCCAACAAAGAAGTTGATACGGGTATTTTTGATGCCAGAGTATGACAAGCTATAGTTCACGAAGATAGATTCATCAACATGCTCACAAGCAGCCATATTTTCCGCAGCAACTTTTTGTGTCGCGCAGTAAGTTGGTGAAGAGATGCTATTTGTGCTGTAACCACCGTTGTAGTTTACAACGACAGAATTGTCCCAGTTGCCTGTTTTCAAGGCTGCAGTCACTTTCGCGCCCATACGACCACCACGATCATATGTACCAACAACGTTCTTATTCCATTTGCCGTCAGCAACGCTGTAAGTCTGGTAGTTCATCTCATAGTTACCATCGAGACTCAAACGCAAATCACCAACATTAGCAATCTTAAATCTTGAAGTCACATCAAAATCTAAGCCTGAAGCACGTGTTTTACCGCTATTGACGTATGGGTTATAGACCAATCCAAGCTTGCCGATGTTTTGGAAGTTTGCTGTCGTTGTTGGTGCATACTTCTTCACCAAAGCGATGAATTCATTGTCAGAGGCTGAATTATCAACGCGCAACAATTGACCCGCTGGCAGACCTGCTTCACCTTTCAAGATGTCCACTACTGAACGCGTGCCGATTTGATCTTTGCGCTCGATATTGTAGTAGTCCATTGCAAATGACCATTGCTTACTTGGAGCCATAACAAAGCCCAAAGTGTATGAACGTGAAGTTTCTGGCTTCAAATCTGGATTTGAAGCGACAAAACTTGGCAAGCTTGCTGAGCAATCTGTGTTGCGATAGCTATTGCCTAAAGTCTTATCAGCAGTAGTTGCATTTGGATTATTCTGAATCAAATTGTTCAATTCAGTCGCGATTGGGCAACGACGTGGATCGATATTGCCATTGGATACAGAACTACGGCCTAAACCATTTCCAGACTCAACGATGTTTGGCGCACGGAAACCACCTGAAGCAGTTGCACGAACCAACAAGGCATCAGTCACGGTGTAACGTAAGCCGAGTTTTGGAGAAACGTGTGCATCGAAATCACCTTGTTTATCAGCACGTAATGCGGCACTAACTTCGAGGTCTTTGATCACTGGAATTGTCGCTTCACCAAAGATCGCATATTGGTTACGCGTGTCTTTCACTTGCAAACCGAAAATACCAACTAACTCACCATTCAAGACATTGTCGGAACTCTTCATTTCATAAGCTTCACGACGGATATCAATACCCGCAGCAACTGATAATGGACCCGCTGGCAATTGCATTACTTCGCCAGTCATTGTCGCATCGAAAAAGGTCGTTGTTGCTTTACCTTTCGTTGTACGGACTGGGAACATTGTTTCTAACAACGCGATATCGTTTTTCTGACCGAACTTGTAGGTCTTATTCACGATCGCATCGGTGTACCCCTTAGCGCTAGTAGAACGTGTGGACTTGTCCGCTGTCGATTCCATATGACCGAAAGCAGATTTCCAATCGTAATTGCCCCATGTACCGTTGAGGTTCAACATGGCACGATACTGCTCAGAATTCGTTTTATTGAAATTGAATCCATCGCCTGTATCCATCATACGAGCACGATACTCAACTGGTGTTGTGTATGGATTGCTAGGATGGCCTACTGGCAATTTTGGATACGTGAATGGACCGACCATCTTGCCGCCGTACACGTTGTACCAAATACTAGAACCAGTTGTCGCTGGCGTTGTGGATGGTCCAACGATGTAGGAGTTATAAGCGTTTGCGTAGGTTAATTCGAAATTTGCATCAATTTCTTTACCGATTTTAAAGCTGGTATTACTGGCCAATGCATAACGTTCGTTATTTGTCGTTTGACCAGCGTAATCCAAGATGTCCATCTTACATTGCTTGTCGATAGGATCGATATCTGCTGCCGGGCAACCTGGCGCTGCTTTAATATTGGTACTGCTGATGAAGTAATTACCCGTTGGCGTGTAAGCACTTTTCGCATCCCAAGTCGAACGACCTGGTGTTTGACGATGCCATTCTGGGTACTTATCACGCAAATCACCGGTTGTGTAGCCATCGCGCTTATAGCCTTCGATAGTCAAATAGGTGTTAAAACCATTTGTTTCTACATCGCCGTAACCATAGATTGCGGAAACATTGCGGCTGCGGTTGTCAGCAAAATTTTCAGCGACACGGTAACCAGCTTTGATTTCTGCGCCTTGGTAATTTTTACGCAAAATGATATTGATGACACCTGCGATTGCGTCAGAGCCGTAGATCGCAGAAGCACCGTCTTTCAAAATTTCAATACGATCAATCGCGTCAGATGCGATTGCGTCTAAGTTAGTGAAATTGTCTTGCGCACCATCAGACAAACCGTATGGTGCAATGCGGCGACCGTTAACCAAAACCAAAGTCGCTACTTTACCCAAACCACGCATACCAGCAGCAGATGCGCCAGTCGCAAAACCGCCAGAACCTTGAGATGCAGAATTCAAACTTACGCCAACAGCAACTGAATCAGTGATAACGCCCAGCGCTGTGTTTGCACCACTGCGAATAATATCTTCGCGTGTCAACACTTGCACAGAAGCAGAAGTCTCAATGTTGGTGCGCTTAATACTAGAACCAGTTACTTCAATACGTTGGATTTTTTGTTCTTGCGCAAAAGCAGGAACAGCCACAGCGAGGGAGTTAAGAACGCCAATAGCGATCAAAGCTTTCGTCATTTGTTTCAGTTTCATATCAACTCTTTCATTTTGTTACAAAATTCTTGGATGACTCCAAAGTGGAAGTAGTTCCCTACTTTGGCTATTAAATTGCAGATTATTGAAAAATAATTTTCATTTCTTGATTTAATTAGGTTCGAATAATACAAGATTCCTAAGGAAAAAATCCAAATTAATTTCAATTTGTGGAAATTTCCTCAAATTTGCAGGCGAAATTTTCACTTAAATATGTAAACTTAGTTTCAATTAAGGCACGCAAAAAAATAAATATTGCAATGCAACATTTTCTCAACTTCGATTAAATGATGAAAAATTGGAAAGCAACTGCTTAAAGCGATGCGCAAGCAATTGATAATAAGAAGGGAGCAAGATGACGATCACGTGATCGTCATCCCCAAAAAAACGCTCAGTGTTTACTTTTAGCAACTAGTTAATCATCGACCTCAGAGCTAGTTGATGCCGGTATTTTTTTACCGCGTTGAGCCAAAGCCTGGCGCAACAAATATTCGACCTGTGCATTAGCACTACGCAATTCTTGCGCAGCCAAGCGTTCGATTTCAGTCCACAGCACGGGATCAATACGTAGCGGGAAAGATTTTTTTCCAGGACTTGCCATGACGACTCACATTGAAGAATATTTGCTTATGCTGTGCCCTGTGCCCTAAGACCTGAGCCATTAAGCAGCGCATTAATTTTCTGATATAGCACTTCAGGCTCCGACGAGCCTAATCGAATTTTGCTTCCATCGGTTTTATAGATTCGCACAGCGCCATCACCTGCCGCGTTATACAGCATGCCTTCAGCAGTGAATCGTATGCCTTTGCCTTCGTACCATTTAGTGTTGCAAATTTCCACGCGTTGAATCTGCGACAAAGCTAACTCCCACTTTGGGCGTCCGAACAAGCCAAAATACCAGCGTAATTTGTCTTCTTCCAGCTGTATGCTTAAGCGTGCAAAGAGCGTTAGCACAAGCAAGTTAATTAGCATCATTAAGCCGAAGACTTTCCAGATCAAGACTGATTTCTGCGCTGTCGCACCATCTAAGCCAAACGCTGCCACAGCCAAAGTGCTCAGTGGCAGTAAGATCCACAATAGAATCATCCACTGACGAGATTGATACCGCATAAAGAACTCACTTTTCTTAATTTATTAATGTCGAATTATCGTCGATTTTACAAAAGCGTCGGCGCATACAATTTAACGATCAATCGACGAAATGGCGTAAGCCCAGCAATTAATTATACAAAGTACCTGCATTAATAACGGGTTGCGTTTCTTTATCAGAACACAGTACAACTAATAAATTGCTCACCATCGCGGCTTTACGTTCGTCATCAAGTTCTACAATTTTCCGCTCTGACAAACCCTGCAGCGCCTCTTCCACCATACTGACTGCGCCTTGTACAATCTTTTTACGAGCGCTGATAATCGCTTCGGCTTGCTGACGACGCAGCATGACTTGTGCGATTTCTTGTGCATAAGCCAAATGCGTGAGTTTGGCATCTTCTACATCGATGCCGGCAGCAACAAAACGATTATGCAATTCTTGCCGCATCGCATTCGCAACCACGTCCATACCGGCACGCAAAGTTGTCTCGCCAGTTGCCAAATCCTCACCATCGTCGTAAGCATATTGTGCAGCGAGATGGCGAATAGCGGCTTCCGCCTGCACTTGTACAAATCGCTCAAAATCATCCACATTAAATATAGCCAGAGCGGTTTCCTCCACTCTCCACACAATCGCCGCACCAATTTCGACTGGATTACCGCGTTTATCATTGACCTTTAATGGTGGCGTATTGAGGGTGCGCGCACGCAAACTCAGCTTACGCTTGGTGTATAAAAAATTGGCCCAACGAAGTCCCTCGCTGCGATCAGTACCTTTATATTCACCAAAGAGTGAAAGTAAAACCGCTTCGTTAGGCTGCAACATGTACAACCCGGCAAAAATCATTGCACCAATCACATTAAGCATCAGCTTTACCATCACACTCAAAATCGTATGACTGTCGGCCGTCACCAAAAGAGCAATCCCAACAAGATGCAAAATCACACCGCAGGCTAGCATCAGATAGCCATTTTTTGACTGCAAACGATGCTCTTGAATTACTTTTTTAATGGGCAGGTTTTTCTCTTGGTTCATCATTTTCTCCATAAAATTTACACACAGACATGGACTTATTCGGACATTCAATTGAAATCAAAGTGATATCACTTTAATTTCACTCTATTCATAAGTCAAGTTTTTTTATCAAAATTTTTCAATGTGCGACAACCAACAAAATTGGCAGTTCAGGTAAGATGATCCGAACTAGAAGAACTCCATTTCCAATTCATGAAAACCAAAATACGTACCGAGCTTGCGAAGCTTTGGCAAATTGCATGGCCTGTACTCATTGGTCAACTTGCGACTGTCGGCATGTCCGTGGCTGACGTAGCGATGGCTGGACATTTCAGTGCCGGAGATTTAGCTGCAGTAGCACTCGGCGCTTCACTCTGGTCTATCATTTTGGTGACTGTGATGGGAGTGATGATCTCCATCAATGCGATCGTATCGCATGAAGTCGGTGCAGGCGCTTTCAACAAAATCCCTCACATTATGCGACAGTCAATGTGGATGGCGTTTGGCATCGGAGTCATCGCCTGCCTGCTGCTAAATCTCTCGACCGAAGTATTTGACTACTTGCAGCTTGAAGCATCCGTTCAACAAAAAGCCACTGAATTCGTACGCGTCATTAGTATTGGAATGCCCGCATTTGCGATGTATCGCGCACTGTATAGTTACACCACCAGCCTGAATGAAACCAAACCTGTGATGGTCATTGCGATCGTTGGGTTAATATTTAATGTATTGGTCAATTATCTCTTTATTTACGGCAAATTTGGTCTCCCGCAGCTTGGCTCAACTGGCTGTGCACTGGCAACAGGTGTCGCAATGTGGCTGATGCTAGGTGCGATGTTGTGGTGGGTACATCACGCGCCTGTTTATCAACAAACTTTTCCATTTACGCACAGAGAAATGCCAAAGTGGAGTGAAATTCGCTCCATGCTGCGCATCGGCTTACCGATCGGTGTAACTTACTTTGCAGAAGTTTCCGCCTTTTGTGCAGTTGGACTATTAGTGGCTCGTTTTGGTGTAATTGCAATTTCTGCCAATCAAATAGCACTCAATTTTTCTTCACTGATTTTTATGATCCCGATGAGCTTAGGAATCGCATTAACCACCCGAGTCAGTCAGACTTTAGGAGAGGGAAATGTCATTCATGCCCGTTTCGTTTCTTGGACTGGCGTCGGCATATCATTAGTCATTGCGGTAGTCTCCGCTAGTTTAATGACCATATTTCGCCATCAGGTTGCGGCTGCCTACACGTCGGATCCAGCCGTACAAGAAGTTGCAGCCAACTTATTATTACTAGCGGCCATTTTCCAATTATCCGATGCAGCGCAAGTAACACTGTCCTGTGCTTTACGTGGCTACAAAGTGACGCGCGTGCCGATGTTTATTCACATCATGGCCTTCTATGGATTCGCTCTACCGATCGGCATCGCCTTAGGATTAGCACCAGATTGGATGCCTTGGCACCCAGTCAAACCCATGGAAGCTAGTGGCTTTTGGATAGGCTTGGTACTAGGCCTGACGGTTGCAGCAATATTACTCGGCATCTTCTTGCACAGATTATCAAGTACACGAATCGCTTATCATTTAAGTAGAGTAGAGTGATGCCTCCTAGCCGCACGAGACAGCGAATAAGCTGAAATGAAAAGCACATAGTGTAAAATGGCGGATTAAATCCCATAATCTTTTCATTTGCGCAATGAACAATTTGCGCATTTATTTCTGAGCAAAGTTCATCATGAGTCTTCAATGCGGCATCGTCGGCCTACCTAACGTCGGCAAATCTACGCTTTTCAACGCTTTAACTAAAGCGGGCATTCCAGCGGAAAACTATCCTTTCTGTACCATTGAACCAAATGTCGGCGTAGTTGAAGTTCCAGATCCTCGCTTAAAGCAATTGTCTGAAATCGTTAAACCTGAGCGCGTACAAAACGCGATTGTTGAATTTGTCGATATTGCTGGTTTGGTAGCTGGTGCATCAAAAGGCGAAGGCTTGGGCAATCAATTTTTAGCGCACATTCGCGAAACTGATGCCATCGTCAATGTAGTTCGCTGTTTTGAAGATGACAATGTGATTCACGTTGCCGGCAAAGTGAGTCCATTAGATGACATCGAAGTAATTCAAACCGAATTATGCTTAGCCGACATGGGTTCGGTCGAAAAAGCGATTCACCGCGAAAACAAAAAAGCGCGTTCGGGCGATAAAGATGCGCTCAAGTTGGTGACCTTGCTTGAGAAAATCATGCCTGGTCTGAATGAAGCAAAGCCGATCCGCGCTATGGGCTTAGACAAAGAAGAAATGGCATTAATCAAACCGATGTGTCTGATTACCGCCAAGCCAGCCATGTATGTCGCCAATGTGTCTGATACTGGCTTCACCAACAATCCATTGCTTGATCAACTGACTGAGTTTGCAGCAAAACAAAATGCGCCTATCGTCGCGATCTGCGCATCGATTGAATCAGAAATTGCTGATTTAGATGATGCCGACAAAACGGAATTCTTGGCAGATATGGGCATGGAAGAACCAGGTCTAGACCGCTTGATTCGTGCTGCATTTAAACTCCTCGGCCTGCAAACTTATTTCACTGCTGGTGTTAAAGAAGTACGCGCATGGACGATTCATGTCGGTGACACTGCACCACAAGCAGCAGGTGTGATTCATACCGATTTCGAGCGTGGTTTCATTCGCGCGCAAACCATCGCCTTTGATGATTACATCGCGCACAAAGGTGAAGCTGGCGCAAAAGAAGCCGGTAAAATGCGCGCTGAAGGTAAAGAATATGTTGTAAAAGACGGAGATGTTTTAAATTTCTTATTCAACGTCTAAACTGTTCTGACGCTTTTGATTAGTCTGAATAATTTAAGCAACGAATGATCGGACAGTCTCCCTCAATAAAAAATCCCAGTCTATCTGGGATTTTTTATTGCTGCCAATGTTGGAAGAAGCGCCAAATCAAAATCCAGCTGTCACGTTGAGCCCATTAAAATTGCGTAGGCGTGGTTCCTGCGAATTACCTTCGATGCTCTCATAAATTAATTCAATCAAGGCATCATCCGTGAATTCCGCATTCAATAAACTTAGTGTGTAACTTGATTTAATCTTGTCAACGACCAAATTTTGTCGACGCTCTCCTTGTACTAAAATCGCTTCTTTTAAACCCATGAATTCGGCGGGAAAACTCAAAGTCACTTTTTTTGTATTGCATGGCCCACCTAAAGCGCGCACCAAATTTCTCGCGACGAAAGGCAAATCGTCATAATGTATCGCCCAAAACATTTCGCACTCTAAACGCAAATCACCTAAGCGTCGCTGATGCGGCAACACAGCTGGACTTCGGACTAAAGGCCACCAACGAAATAAGTCTTTCTTACGATTGATCATCAGCTCTGCACTTTGCGCTTCTGCCTGCGAATCACGTGGCAAACTAAAGCTACCGTCTTCACTTAAAACGATAGGACGACTAAATTCATCTGTGGCCAAACGCAAACTGACACCAATCAAACTCGCCTCTTGCTTACGCGGCTTCAAAATAAACTTATGCTCGGCGCGAGGAGCATGAGCGTGATGTTTTTCAAATGCATCCAAGCCTTTCAACATGGTTTTGTATGATTTCCAGTCGGGGTTTTTGACATTATTAATCTCTATCGATTGGGCCGATTCTACTTGATCTTGATTTTGCTCCTTTGCCGCTGACGAAGTCGCCGACGCTTCCTGAGCGAAGCTGTTCGATGTAAAGAGAAATACAAAAACACAAAATGAAAATACAGGTGATTTCATAGACAAATTGTCGTGGTTTGTTTTGATTGAGGCACCATGATTAGTGGTGTGAGAATGAAGGTCAAGACAATTCTCACAAGTCTCATGACGCTGTATTTCTAAATGCTATTTTATGCCACCCAATGTCCTAAATAACAGCGCGATTTTGTTACTCAAGAACCCAAAACAATAAATAAAAGACTAGACTAAATTAATCTCATTTATTATCATACATATCATTATCACTCCCTTAGTTTAGATCACGAAGCCAACTTCAAAAATTTCCCTTACTCAATACTGAAGCGATCAATGCAAATGAAAATTGTAAAATTCATCGGCTATCTATTTTTTTTCCTTTCTACCTTGACGGCAAGTGCGCAAGATGAAAACAAAGACAGCACAAGTAGGGTCGAAGTGTCTTCGCAAAAAGGCCTAGAACTCAAATCGTATTCACAAATGCAGAAAGGCCTAAAAGCCTATGCCGAGTACAATAAACTAGCTCCCAATTCAGAGCTCTTTTTCATCCTTATCCCCAGATCAAAAAAACTAAGCTTAGAAGGCGTCACGATGCGTCTAGCGAGCGATGAAACCTCAATCAATATCCCAATCGATGCAGATGGCAAATTTCAGTTACCGGACATTGCTCTCAAACATGAGGACGAATATGACCTCATTTTGAATAAGCTTAAAGGTCAGTTCCATTTTGTCGCCCATGTCAAAAGCGAGAATTTAGCTAAAGACGTCAAGCGTATGGGGGATCTCAGACTGGAGTGCCAAGTAAGATGGGCAATCGAGAAACAGGATGTCTCAGTAGTATTTAGTTCCTTTGTGAAATTGTTTGCAGCTGGCAACCCCTGCACCAAAACCATAAGCGTTTATTTCTTTGCGCCTGACGGGATGAACACCGTGACACTCGATACACCAAAACTAAAGTCGGTATATAAAGTTAACGAGAAAAGACAATACACATTGCCACTGTCGAACGCTGACATTATTGACGACGACATTCTTCAATACACAAGTAATATAGCCTCGACTGTGAAATAGTAGAACCTAAACAAGCCCTGGTTAGGAAGCAATTCGATTCAATGAAAACGAATTCATAGAAGATTCGACATGAGCGAATTGTAGAATGTATGGAAGATTCTCAGCGATGCTCCGAGCCAACTTTTTGTATCTGGCGAGGGACGAAATTCAGTTTTTCATAACACACAGAAACTATGTCGCATTACAGCGACAAAAATGTGTGCACGACGTAGAACTTCATTGAATTCAAACTTGTTAAACATAGTAAGTTCATGTGCTTGATCAATGGGCTATGGTAAAGTTGTGATGCAGTAGTGACATTACTGCCAAAAGCACCTCTCTTGAATCACAGTACACAAGAACTCTATGGATAAGTCGTTGATCTCTGGCTCGAATCATCTTGTTGATGCTACCCATAATGAAGTGCATCTTGTCCGTGCTCAATTGCAGGACTTATTAATCGAAGCACGGCATAATCAAGACATTTTGAATCGTCATCAGACCTTAGATTTACAACTGATAGGTTCACATAGTTTTCGTGAACTCATTCAACATATTTTCGTGACGCTGGCAGAGTTGTGTGAACTTGATCAAGTCACTTTGAGTCTGGTCAATAGTCAACATAATCTACAAGATATGCTGGCGGATTTAAAAGTAGATAGCACAGAATTCCCGTTTCTATTATTTGTACAAAGTGAAACCGAGCTACAAATCGAAGCACGTCCACTGAAAAAGCCCGTCTTAGGCAACTATGAAACTGACCTGCACCAAACCTTATTTTCCCCTTGCTTTGAGCAACCAGTCAGCGTTGCCATCATTCCGTTAATACGTCAAAGTAAATTATTGGGTAGTCTGAATCTGGGTAGCATGAATCCTGAACGATTCTCCTTCGACATGGGAACCGACTTCATTGAACGACTCGCTTCTATCATTGCCATTTGCCTAGAAAACGTCATCAACAGTGAGCGTTTAACTCAAATCAGCTTAACCGATGCACTCACCAACGTGAGTAATCGTCGCTATGTAGAGCAAAGAATGTTGGAAGAAATTGGACGGGCGCGGCGCCAGCATTACGGCATTGCTTGCATGTATTTGGATATTGATCACTTCAAAAACATCAATGATCAGCATGGCCATCAAGGTGGTGACGATGTCTTGCGTGAAGTCGCAAAACGGATTAAGGCGGAACTCCGGCTGAGCGATACCATAGGCCGTTTTGGTGGCGAAGAATTTGTGGTTTTGTTGGTCAATACATCACATACCAATGCCTTATTGGTCGCAGAACGCATTCGCGCTAGTATCGCTGATAAACCATTTTTATTGAGCTTAAGCGGTATCTGCGATGTGACAATTTCTATCGGGATCGCGACTTTGTCTGATGATCACAACCTAGGGGAAATCGATAGTGCGGCGAAGGCCTTGCTATTGCGCGCAGACCGCGCCCTATATCAAGCTAAAGATCAGGGACGCAATTGCGTGCGTGAGGCAGAGTAAATTAGGCGAAATGAATCAAAGGAAAATTAGCTTTTTTTCGCCGCCGCTTGCAAAACTTCATACTTCGCCATCAACTGCTCTTTCGTTTCGCGCCAAGCAGGATTAAAAGGAATACAGCTCACCGGGCAGACTTGCTGGCACTGTGGCTCATCGTAATGACCAACACATTCCGTACATTTGTTCGGATCGATCTCGTAAATCTCTGGTCCCATATAAATCGCTTCATTGGGGCATTCAGGTTCACATACATCACAGTTGATGCAGTCATCGGTAATTAATAGGGCCATATTGATCTTCGTTACTAACTAATTTTCTTACTTACTTTTTACTTACTTTTCACTTACTTATTTTGCTCTGCGATTTTTTTCTTTAGCCATGCATCGACTGAAGGAAACACGAATTTTGAAACATCTCCCCCAAACTGCGCAATCTCACGCACGATGGTGCCGGAAATAAATTGATATTGATCAGATGGGGTTAAGAACATGGTTTCGACATCCGGCAGTAAATAGCGATTCATGCCTGCCATTTGAAACTCATATTCAAAATCCGATACCGCACGCAGACCACGCACGATCACTCTGGCGTCATTTTTACGTACAAAATCTTTTAGCAAGCCAGAAAAACTTTCTACCTTCACATTGGGATAATGTCCTAAGACTTCATTGGCGATACTCAAGCGCTCATCTAATGAGAAAAACGGTTTCTTATTTTTACTGTCCGCAACGCCGACAATCAAAGTATCAAACAAACCTGAAGCACGACGCACCAAGTCTTCATGGCCACGCGTGAGCGGATCAAATGTTCCTGGATAGACTGCTGTGACCATAGTAATTTCCTTGGTGTAGAGAGTTTATTGGTTAAGTTCATTATGCTTCGTTGACTTAACTTCTTTGACTTTACTGACTTCTTCGCTTAGTTCTTCACTTACTTATTAATTGACTTAGCAAGACGCGCATTATCCCAGATTTTAACCAGCTTCACCGGACTCAGTGTTGCGTTGCAACAAATGAAAGTGCACACTGCCTGCTTTGTCTTGGCGCAAGATACGCCATCCTTGGTAACACGCCGGTGTATCAGCGGTATCCAAGGCGGGAAGCATTTGTTCTGATTCCACATAAATGACACCGCCCTCGGCTAATAATTCAGCACAAATGGGAAATACTTTTTCCAAAAAACCTTGGTTAAATGGCGGATCAAGAAAGATAAGCTGGAATTTGTCTACACGGGTTGCCAAAGTCTTTAATAGTAAAAGCGCATCGCCTCGCTGTAGATGGATCTGTTCAGCTTTCAGTTTCTGTTTTGTTAGCTCAAGTTGTTTGAATGCTGCAGGGAATGCTTCTAACATCGTCACCTTCGCAGCACCGCGACTTGCAGCCTCGAATCCCAAAGCACCGCTACCTGCAAATACATCCAAGCAAGAAATCGATACCCATTGACTATGAAAAACATGGTTTAACCAATTAAACACAGTTTCACGCACACGATCTGGGGTTGGTCGCAATCCTTCAGCATTGATCACCGTCAAAGGCGTGCGTTTCCAATCGCCACCGATAATTCGAATCTGGTGACTAGTCTGGTTATGCTTAACGGGTTTAGCTGGCTTGGCTTGTGATGCGGCTGGATTCGGGCGATTCTTGTTGTGATTCATAGCGGGCAGCGGAAAATCGCGGTTAGGCTCTGTTAGAATGGCAGCATTCTAAAGGTTTTTCGCTCTAGCTTTGCAATTCTCTGGCATCCAATGCCGATCGCACAGATTTGTCTTAGCTTTCAGGACACCATCAGCGAATCATCTCAACACTACTTTTGAGTATAAATTCATCAATGTTTAGCTTTTTTAGAAAAAAAACACCCGAAGTCCTCGCAACTCCAACGGCTTCCGAGACCAGCAATACGGCAAATCAGGTCAATCATAGCGAATCTAACATCAACGCAGACAGTCAACTCGCCCATGCTCCCGCAGCAGTTGAGGTTAAGGTCGAAGCTGAGTTGGAAGCGAAGTCAGCACCAGCACCAGCACCAGCACCAGCACCAGCAAAATTGTCATGGATCGCACGCTTAAAACAAGGCTTAGCGAAAACCTCTTCCAACTTGACCACCCTATTCGTTGGTGCCAAGATCGACGATGATTTATATGATGAGCTAGAAGCCGCTTTATTGACCTCTGATGCGGGCGTCGAAGCTACTATGCATTTGCTCGACAACTTAAAACGCAAAGTAAAAGAAGAAAAGCTGACTGAGGCTGAGCAAGTCAAAGCTGCACTCAAAACCTTGTTGCTCGATTTGCTCACACCCTTGCAAAAGCCATTTGAACTGGGCCGCCATCAACCTCTGGTGATGATGATTTCTGGCGTGAATGGCGCCGGCAAAACCACCACCATCGGCAAACTCGCTAAACACATGCATGCGCATGGTCAATCCGTAGTGCTGGCGGCGGGCGATACCTTCCGCGCTGCCGCTCGTGAGCAACTGATGGTGTGGGGCGAACGCAATAATATTACCGTGATTGCACAAGAATCTGGTGATCCGGCCGCAGTTGCATTCGATGCAGTCGCATCAGCAAAAGCACGAGGTACCAATGTCGTGATGGTCGACACCGCGGGTCGTTTGCCAACACAATTACATTTGATGGAAGAACTCAAAAAGATCAAACGTGTGATTGCCAAAGGCATGGATGGCGCACCTCAGGAAGTCTTATTAGTCATTGATGGCAACACCGGGCAGAATGCCTTGACACAAGTAAAAGCCTTTGACGATGCGCTGCAATTAACTGGACTCATCATCACCAAACTTGACGGCACGGCAAAAGGCGGCGTCTTGGCAGCGATTGCAAAAACTCGTCCAATTCCCGTATATTTCATCGGTGTCGGTGAACAAATTGAAGATCTGCAAGCATTCAATGCCCAAGAATTTGTTGACGCGCTGTTGCAATAAATTTGCTCAAAATACGATGAAGGAAAGCGCACTATGATTGAATTCCAACATGTGACCAAAGCCTATGCCAATGATATCTACGCTTTACGCGATGTTTCTTTAACGATAGGCGATGGCGAATTGGTTTTCTTGGCTGGCCCATCGGGTGCGGGCAAATCAACCTTATTACGCATGATTGCTGGCTTAGAGAAACCCAGCAGCGGCATGGTACTGATGAATGGTCAAAACATCGGCCAATTGAAAAGTAGCAGCTTGCCTTATTTACGCCGCAAGTTGGGCTTGATTTTGCAGGGCCAAGGTTTGTTACTAGATCGTAGCGTATTGGCGAATGTCATGCTGCCGATGATCGTGGTTGGTGAATCCACCAACGAAGCTGAAACCCGCGCCTGTGCCGCCTTGGATCGCTTAAATATTCTGGACAAAGCGCTTGCCTCGCCACTGGCCTTATCTGGCGGCGAACAACAACGCGTCGCCATTGCCCGCGCCATCGTCAATCGTCCCAAAATCATTTTGGCAGACGAACCTACCGCTTATTTAGACCGCGATAATGCCATCATCGTGATCAATGCCTTAAAAGCATTTCAACGTTCGGGCGTCACTTGCATTATTTCTAGTCACGATGAGCAATTTTTAGATCAGGCCAATCGCGTGATTTATTTGAGCAAAGGCGAAGTTACTGACTCCTGGACCTCATCAGTCGAGCCAGCTGTTGCCGCTTAAATCAGATTTCAAGGATAGATATGACCAACTGGTTCCGCCAACATGCTTACGCGATGCGCAGTGCGTTTACCCATTTACGCGCAGCGCCTGGCAATTTTTTGTTTAATGTTTTAGTCATCGCAATCGCCCTATCCTTACCCATAGCGGGCTTAACAGTTTTAGAAAACATACGCCCTGTCGCCTCACAATTATCGATAGAGCCAGAAGTCAGTGTCTTTCTCAAACCTGAATTAGCAACAGCAGATGCAGCGGCTTTACAAACACCGATCAAAAAGACCCTAAAGGATTTACAGATCAATGCCAAGCTACGCTTTGTGGCCAAAGACAAAGCATTGGCAGCGATGGAAGGCACGAATAATCTAGCGGAAGTTTTAGCGACCTTGGGCGGCAATCCTTTGCCCGATGCGTTTGTACTGTCTTTATCTAGTGCGGACAGCACGAAAGTTGAGCAGCTCACCAGAGCATTGCAAGGTCTCGATCACGTCGATGTAGTGCAAGTTGACTCCGCATGGGTAAAACGTCTAGCGGCACTGTTACACGTATTGCAGATGGCCTTACTATTTTTAGCGGGAACTTTAGCAGTGGTTGTGATCGTGGTGATTTTTAATGCGACGCGCTTACAAGTGATTTCCCATCAAGCCGAGATTAGCGTCAGCCGTATGTTAGGCGCGACGAATAGTTTCATTCATAAGCCGTATTACTATACTGGCGCGATGCTAGGTGTGCTAGCGGGTGGCTTGGCCTTAGGTTTAGTTGCACTCTCTTTACAACCGCTGAATCAAGCAATTGCCGAATTCGCCAAATTGTATGCTTCAGAGTTTCACCTCAGCCCACTTGGCATCTTGCCTAGCCTGGGCTTAATTCTCATCAGTAAGCTACTTGGTTTATGCGGTGCTTACCTCTCGGTACGTCGACAATTATCAAAAATAGCCGCCTGATCCTGAGGAAAATTCATGCATCAGTGCAACTTTTAGTACCTGATTTGGTCTTATATGCAAATTTCGGCACTGAAATGCCAGTGAAAATTAATTTTTTTACAGCAGACACCTTGAAATTCCGCAAAATAAACAGATTATTAGCACTCATGCCGATTGAGTGCTAATATTAGAACTTGAAGGTACCAGAAAATGTTTTTGGTACGGCTCTATAGATACAATCTGATTTGATATCAGGAGGAAACATGACACAAACATCAGCACAAGGCATTTTGCGTTCTTCGGACAGCACCGCTTTAGCACTGGGGTTTTCCGGCACCTTAGGCAATATTGATGCCTATATTTCTGCGGTCAATCGTTTGCCTATGTTATCGCACGAAGAAGAAATCGATCTGGCGACAAAATTAAAATTACATAATGATCTGAACGCTGCGCAACAATTAGTTATGTCGCACTTGCGTCTGGTTGTCTCGATTGCACGTGGCTACTTGGGCTATGGTTTGCCACACGCAGACTTAATTCAAGAAGGCAATATCGGTTTGATGAAAGCAGTCAAGCGTTTCGATCCAGATCAAGGTGTGCGTTTGGTTTCTTATGCCATGCATTGGATCAAAGCCGAGATGCATGAATACATCTTGAAAAACTGGCGCTTGGTGAAAGTCGCAACGACAAAAGCACAACGTAAATTGTTCTTTAATCTGCGCTCGAATAAAGAAGGTCTGGATTCCATGACACCTTCGCAGATCGACAGCTTGGCGAGTAAGCTTGATGTCAAACGTGAAGACGTGATTGAGATGGAAATGCGTTTGTCCGGTCGCGATGTTGCTTTGGAAGGTTCTAGCGATGACGAAGATGAAAAATTTGCGCCGATTGCTTACTTAAAAACCGATGCTGGCGAACCAACCAATGTCATCGAAGCGCAGCAATACGATCGCTTGCAAGGTGAAGGCTTAGAATCAGCATTAGCGAAACTAGACCCACGCTCCCGCCGCATCATCGAATCGCGCTGGTTGCAAAATGATGATGGCTCTGGTGCCACTTTGCATGAATTAGCGGATGAATATGGTGTTTCTGCAGAGCGCATTCGCCAAATCGAAAGCGCTGCGTTAAAGAAAATGAAAACTGCACTTACTGAATTTGCGTAAGCGATAGCAATTTCTATTAGGTATACGCAAAAGGCACTCAATTGAGTGCCTTTTGTTTTATACGCTTCACTACTCACAATGCAGATCTGAAGCTCTACTTCAATAAGATTTGCAAATCATGCACGATAGTTTCTGTTTTTTGTCCGTATTGAATATATAAACGAATCCTGCCTTGCGGATCAAACACATAGCTCGCCGCCGTATGATCCATGGTGTAGCTATCAGGTGTTTTGCCAGGGCTCTTTTGATAGAACACTTTAAATTCTTTCGCAACCTTGGCCGTTGCTTCCGCATTCCCATAAAGGCCTAAAAAGCGTTTATCAAAATTCGGTACATAAGCAGCCAATAGCTCTTGCGTATCGCGCTCTGGATCTACTGTTACGAATAATACTTGCACACGCTCAGCCAAAGGGCCAAGCTGAGTCATGACCTTAGACATCTCAAACATGGTGGTTGGGCAAACGTCAGGACATTGCGTATAACCAAAAAACAAAACCACCGCCTTGCCTTTAAAATCTGCCAAGCTACGTGGTTGACCATTCTGATCAATCAAGGCGAAATCCTTAGCGTAAGAAAGACCCGTCAGATCGGTATTCAAGAATTTCTCTTCTGGCTTATTGCATGCACTCAATATCAAACCAGCCGCAAGAGCTAAACCGCCAGAAACAATTCGCGTCCAAACAGAACGTCTAGAAAGTGTTTTCATATCAAAATTTAATGTAATGATCGACCAGTAATGCGGCGAACAATAAGGAGAGATAGACTATCGAAAACGTGAAGGTTTTACGCGCTAACACATCATCGTAATGGCGATAAATGCGCCACGCGTACCATAAGAATCCCAGCCCCAAAATCACTGCGCTCACCAAATAGATGATGCCACTCATCTTGACTGCATAAGGCAATAAGGTCGTTGCGAACAACGCGATGGTGTACAGCCAAATATGGAAACGTGTGAACTCAAGGCCGTGCGTAATCGGTAACATTGGCAAACCTGATTTCGCATAGTCATCTCGGCGATACATCGCCAGCGCCCAAAAATGTGGTGGTGTCCAAACAAAAATAATTAACACCAATAACCAGGCTTGCATTGGCACTTCATTGGCAATCGCAGCCCAACCTAAAGCTGGCGGCATCGCGCCAGATAAACCACCGATGACGATGTTTTGTGGGGTCGCAGGTTTTAAGATAATCGTGTAAATCACAGCGTAGCCAACAAAAGTAACGAAGGTCAGCCACATCGTGAGCGGATTGACCAAGGCATATAAAATCCACATGCCTGCGCCACCTATCAGAAATGAGAAAACGAGAATCTGCTTGGTACTCATTTCACCTTGCGCGCTAGGGCGACGCGCTGTGCGTGCCATGCGCGCATCAATTTCGCGCTCTACTAAACAATTGACCGCAAAAGCAGCACCTGCTAGCAACCAAATGCCTATCGTCGCAGCCAGCACGATGCGCCAGTCAGGCAAATCTGGGGTGGCCAAAAACATGCCGATCACAGCACAAAAAACAGCAAGCTGGGTAACACGTGGCTTGGTGAGTGCCACATATTGAGAAAAGCGATTTAACAAAGTACTTTGAGTTGTCATTGGGTGCGATTAAGATTCATTAGCAACGCTGGAGCGAACCCGATAGTTTAACATGCTCAGCAACAGCACAAGCACTGCGGCACCTGCATTATGCAAAACAGCAATCGCAAGTGGCCAAGAGAAATAGATTGTCGCTACGCCTGTTATCAATTGCATCAGTAAAACCGCCAAAACGGCATTTGATAGTGTTTTTGTATTGGCATGCTTCCGGCTTAAAAAAGCGACATAACCAAGCACAGCAAACACGATCCATGCAAAACTACGATGCACCCAGTGAATCGTAATCAGCGCTGAAAAAGGTAAGAAATCTCCGCTACCAGTGCGCCCTAATTCGCGCCACAAAACATAAGCGTGCTCAAAATCAAGCTGCGGAACAAGTTCGCCATTACACAATGGATAATCGTGACATGCGAGCGCTGCATAGTTAGTACTGACCCAACCGCCAAGTGCAACTTGTATCAATAAAATGATGAAAGCGATCGGTAAGAGCTTATACAAGGGCCGCGAATAATTAGTCTCAGAGCGCGAGGATTCCCGCTGCCATGCCCACGCCAACATCGACAAAATAATCAGTGCCAAGATTAAATGGATGGTGACGATAATTGGCTGCAACTTCATCGTCACGGTCCACTTGCCAAACGCTCCTTGAATGCCAACCAAGACAAACAAACTGGTTGCTAGCCAAGGAGAAAATGGACGGGTCTTACGCTGCCACCAAGCGATACCCATTTGCAGCATAATCAAGAAACCCACGCTCATGGCAAGGTAGCGATGAATCATTTCTATCCATGCTTTCGCTACCGTCACAGGACCAGTCGGCAAAAGACTTTCCGCAGCTTTGATTTCACTATGTGCTTGGAATGGATTCGCCTCTCCATAGCAACCAGGCCAATCGGGACAGCCCAAACCGGAATCCGTTAGACGCGTGAACGCGCCAAAAATAATCAGATCGAAAGTTAAGAAAAGCGTGACAGCGATTAGCTTTTTATACTTATTCTGCTCTTTTGAAAACAGGACGAAAGCGAGCGGAATCACCGCAAACAAGATCCCAATGATGGCAAGTTGAAGTAGCATGATATGGATTAATGAATTAGCCGATTGCCGATGCCCTGAGCAGCTTAGACAAGTCTTTTTTGATCTTATTCGGATCAGCATCTTTTGGATAACGCATCATCAAATTACCCAAAGGATCAACGAGATATATATGGTCATGAAGATTGGTACCCAACTCCGTTGGCAGCCATTTTTCTAACTTGCTTTTATCACTGCGGAGTAAATGTGTGCCGGCGATACCTGGTTTTAATTTTTCTGCGACTGCTTGCGCATCAGTGATCAACCAAACTCTTTCTATGCGATCCATATTCTTGCCTTGCGCCAGGCGCAATTGGCGGATCTCCAGCAGTTTACGCTGGCAAACTTCAGCGCAACTAGCATCATCTATTTGTAATATCAGCCACTTACCTTTTAAACTGCTGAGCTCAATAACTTTGCCTTCTTCACTTTGCAAACCCAAAGTTGGCATAGGATGTTGGCGCGGATCAATTAAGCTACCATAATTGTTTTTCGGGCCTGGCTTAATCACGTAATAAGTGAAATACGATGCGATCAATGGCGATGCGCACACCGCCAAAACCGCTAGCAATTTCCAACGACCAGCAGTTTTTTTATTTTCTGTTTTTTCCACGACGAATTCCTGTAACAACGAAAAAGATGGCTGCCATCAAAGCCAAGCCATACCATTGAAATGCATAAGCACGATGTTTATCTGACCCAGCCGACGGCTTTGGCCAATCACGTATCAAACCATCACTAGCATTGGATGTTTGCTCCAATACCTTATCAACTATTGCCAATCCAGTTTGCTTGCGCAAATCATCAAATGGCACACTTTGAACTATGCTGGCGGGCTTTAAGATCTCAGATTTTCCGAGCTGCATAGTGCGATCTAATTGATCACGAACGACACCCTCGATCTCAATGATGCCTTGATCAGTCAGCAAAGTGGGTATTTTAGTCCGTTCCACTGGATTGCGCTGCAGCCAGCCACGCGCCACCAAGACCGATTGTTTGCTTCCATCAATCTTAAATGGCATGAGAACATAGAATCCGGCCACGCCATAAAGGGGGCGATTATCCAGATACAAAGACCAGTCACGCGCAAACTGGCCTTTAAGTTTTACTTTTTGAAATGCTCGCAAGCGGCCGAAATCTTGCGAACCACTCAGGACAACAGGCGCTTGTCGTAATTGCTCCTGCATGACCGCGGCAATCGCTTCCTTTTCCTCTGCTCGCCTAGTCTGCCAATTTCCCAATGCAATACCAGTCGCACATAATATTGCCGTGGCAAGCAAGGGCAAGATACGAATCAATCGGGACTTAAGCATTACAATAGCTCTTTTGCGGAAAAAGTGATTATCATGAAAATTCTGGTTGCCATCGCCTTCTTACTCATTTTTTTTAGTTTAGGCTCAGCTTTAGTTTATCTAATGAAAGACAAAGGAAAAAGCAATCGTACCGTAAAGGCTTTGGCTTTTCGCGTCGGTTTTTCCGTGAGTCTATTTGTGTTAATTTTGATCGCTAATCACTATGGATTAATCCAGCCCACAGGAATTCGCTAAATCAAACAGTTTTACGATAAGCCACATGAAGAAAAAGCCGCACACAGTGCGGCTTTTTCTTCAACTGTATTAATTCAGCAGTGGCGATTATAACCAGTACACAACGACATACAAGCCCAACCATACCACGTCGACAAAGTGCCAGTACCAAGCTGCGCCTTCAAATGCAAAATGATTCTCTGCTGTGAAGTGCCCCTTCATCAAGCGATACAGAACAACTGACAACATAATCGCGCCCATCGTGACGTGGAAACCATGGAAGCCAGTTAACATAAAGAATGTAGAACCATAGATGCCAGAGGTCAATTTCAAATTCAAATCGCTGTACGCATGCATGTATTCATAAACTTGGAATCCCATGAAAACTGCACCCAACAAAATGGTGGCAAACAACCAAATGGCTGTTTTAGCGCGAAGACCTTCACGAATAGCGTGATGAGAAATCGTTAAAGTCACACCAGATGCCAACAATAACGCGGTATTGATGGTTGGGATTGGGAATGGTCCCATCGTTTTAAACGCTTCAACCGTACCTGCTGGGCCAACATTACCCCATTGTGCAGCAAAATCCGGCCACAATACTTTGTGATCTAAATCTGCCAACCAAGGCATACTGATGCTACGCGCATAAAACAAAGCGCCGAAGAATGCGCCGAAGAACATCACTTCAGAAAAAATAAACCAGCTCATACTCCAGCGGAAAGATACGTCAATACGTGCACTGTATTTTCCACCTTCTGATTCAGCGATCGCATCACCAAACCACTTGTACAATACGACCAAGGTCAAAAAGACACCAGTTAAATTGAGGTAAGCACCCCATGTGATGCCATTCACCCAGGCAGATGCACCGATCATCGTCAGCAATAAAGTAGTAGCACCTAAGACTGGCCACTGTGAAAGACCTGGCACAAAATAGTAAGGTGCACTAGCGTTGTGAGAACTCATTTCCATCTCCCGATACAATTTTTTAGACTCAATTATTAACTAATATTAACTAATTTCTTTAATTTCTTTATTTTGCAACAACCTGCTTCACAATCAAAACCAACACCGTTATGAAGATTGCCGCGCCTATCAATCCTGCAATAATGACATGGACAGGGTTTAGTTGTGCTGCATCCTGTTCATAAGCACTTTTCTTACGTATTCCTAAAAACGACCACAACACCGCTTTCATGGTCGCCAAAAACGATGCTTTACGTTTTGATGCTTGCTTTAAGTCGTCCATATTTACCTGCGCACTTTCGATCTATTCGAAATCGATGTCGTATTATTTTACGATCCTGTTTTACTCGCCGTTGGCTTTAGACCAACTTCAAAAAAAGTATAAGACAGGGTAATTGTCTTCACATCTTTTGGTAATGCGGGATCAATAAAAAACGATACAGGCATTTGACGTGCTTCATTTGCTTCCAATGTTTGCTGCTGAAAACAAAAACATTCCATCTTCTTGAAAAACGTTCCAGCTTGTTGTGGCGCATAGCTCGGAATTGCCTGTGCATCCATTTTATAAGATTGTTTATTCACAACCTCATAAACAACCTGCGCCATTTCACCGGGGTGCACCTGCAAACTAGAAACGGTTGGACGAAAACGCCAAGGTCCCTGGGTATTTGCATCAAATTCAATCGTGATTAACCGGCTTTTATCTACTTGAGAATTCACAACAGCATCAGCAGAGATATCTTTTGGTGTCAAAATATTGATACCAGTAATCTCACAAATCTGCTTGTAAATCGGAATTAAAGCGTAACCAAAGCCGAACATCACTACCGCAATAATCACTAATTTCTTTAGCATCAAGAAATTAAGTTTTTTGGTAACTACTTGATCTTCGCCGCTCACTTCCGCTGCCTTTTGCTTCAATTCCTCAGACATGTAAATCTCGATTCAGTCTTAACGCAAGAAAGTTTGCTTTGCGAACACGCCAATAAAAAACACCAAAACCACCGATGCCAAGATCAATGCAGTTTTGAGATTAGTTTTATTTTGGTTTTTCATTTTTCAGGTGACCCCAGCGTTAGCCGGAGTCAAATTCCATTATTTATTTAAACACAGGTGGCTCTTCAAACGTATGGAATGGTGCTGGGCTTGGCACAGTCCATTCCAAACCTTCAGCGCCGTCCCATGGCTTATCACCCGCTGGCTTACCACCTTTGATCGATGGGATGACCACGAACAAGATGAAATAAACCTGCATCAAACCGAAACCAAATGCACCCACTGAAGCGATCAAATTAAAATCAGCGAACTGTGCTGGGTAGTCAGCATAACGACGTGGCATACCAGCGAGTCCCAAGAAGTGCATAGGGAAGAAAGTGATATTGAAAGTGATCAGAGACATCCAGAAATGAATCTTACCGCGTGTTTCGTTGTACATGAAACCTGTCCACTTTGGTCCCCAGTAGTAGTAACCAGCGAACAAGGCAAACAAGGAACCCGCAACCAAAACATAGTGGAAATGCGCCACAACGTAGTAAGTATCTTGCAACTGAATATCAATCGGCGTTACCGCCAAAATCAAACCTGTAAAGCCACCCATCGTAAATACAAAGATAAAACCAACAGCGAACAACATAGGTGTTTCGAAAGTCATCGAACCTTTCCACATCGTTGCAATCCAGTTAAACACTTTCACGCCAGTTGGAATCGAAATCAACATCGTTGCGTACATGAAGAACAACTGTGCCGTGACTGGCATACCGGTTGTGAACATGTGATGCGCCCAAACGATGAAGGACAAAATCGCGATAGATGCAGTTGCATACACCATCGATGCGTAACCAAACAATGGCTTACGTGCAAATGCTGGGATGATTTGGGAAACGATACCGAAGGCTGGCAAAATCATGATGTATACCTCTGGATGTCCGAAGAACCAGAAAATATGTTGGTACATCACTGGATCACCGCCACCAGCAGCATTAAAGAAAGACGTGCCGAAATGACGGTCAGTCAAAGTCATCGTAATCGCGCCTGCCAATACTGGCATAACCGCGATCAACAAATACGCAGTAATCAGCCAAGTCCAGCAGAACATAGGCATCTTCATCAAAGTCATGCCAGGAGCGCGCATGTTCAAGATGGTAGTGATGATGTTGATCGAACCCATAATGGAAGATGCTCCCATGATATGCACAGCGAAAATCGCTAAGTCCATACCAGGCCCCATTTGTGTCGACAATGGTGCATACAAAGTCCAGCCAGCAGCAGTTGCACCACCTGGAACAAAGAAGGAACCAGCCAACAGCAATGCTGCAGGTGGCATCAACCAGAATGAAAAGTTATTCATACGGGCAAATGCCATATCGGATGCGCCGATTTGCAATGGAATCATCCAGTTAGCAAAGCCAACGAATGCCGGCATAATCGCACCGAAAACCATGATCAAGCCGTGCATCGTGGTCAACTGATTGAAAAACTCTGGCTGCATCAATTGCAAACCTGGTTGGAACAATTCACTGCGAATACCCAAGGCCATGACGCCACCAAGCATCAACATTGAGAATGCGAACCACAGATACAAGTTACCGATATCTTTATGATTGGTTGCGAACAAATAACGACGCCAGCCATGCGGGTGATCATGATGATCGTGTGCGTGGTCGTCGTGACCATGAGAGTGATCGTGTGCGTGATCAGCTACTGTATTACTCATCTCTATCTCCTGTTCAATTACTTACGCGCAGCCAAAACTTCGGCTGGCTGGACGATATTTTCTGCTGCCTTATTCGACCAGCTATTACGGGTATAAGTAATCACCGCAGCAATTTCTGTATCTGACAATGTAGCTTTCCATGCTGGCATGCCTGCTTTACCATTCAACAAGATGTTGATCTGTTCAGCCTTCGGGCCATTGACCATTGCCGAACCATCTAAAGCGGCGAATGCACCTGGAACACCTTTACCGTTAGCTTGATGGCAAGCAACGCAATTGGCTGTGTAGACGCTTTCTCCGCGTTGTTTCAATTCATCGACGGTCCATACTTTTGTTGGATCATCTGCTTTCGCAGCCATTTCTTTTTTCTTGCCATCAACCCAAGCGGTGTAATCTGCATCGGATACCACGCGTACAACGATAGGCATGAACGCATGTTCCTTACCGCACAATTCAACGCATTGACCACGGTATGTACCAATTTTTTCTGCCTTAAACCAAGTATCACGAACGAAACCTGGAATCGCATCTTGTTTTACACCGAAAGCTGGAATTGTCCAACCGTGGATCACGTCATTAGCTGTCGTGATAATGCGGATCTTTTTATTGACTGGCACAACAACTTCGTTATCCACTTCCAACAAATAATTCACACCGCGTGCTTCTGTAGGAGCAAGGCCTGGAGCACCGACTTGAGTACGTGGAGTCGCTAAGGTCGACAAGAATGCAATACCTTCACCCTCACCTTTGAGGTAGTCGTAACCCCATTTCCACTGCATACCCGTTGCCTTAATTGTGATATCAGCATTCGACGTATCTTTCATTGCCACGACAGTCTTAGTCGCTGGCAACGCCATGCCGATCACGATGAAGAATGGCACGATCGTCCACAAGATCTCAACCGTTGTGCTTTCATGGAAAGTCGCAGGCTTATGACCCAAAGACTTACGATGTTTCAAAATGGAATAAAACATCACACCGAACACTGCAACGAAAATCGCCAAGCAAATGTAAAGCATGAGGTTATGGATGGAGTAGATTTGCTCCGCGATTTGTGTCACGGGTGTTTGCAGGTTTAACTGCTTGACGGCAGGACCACCTGGGCTATCTTTAACGGCCCAAGCTGGCATCCCAGCAGTCAAAAGCGAAGCACCGAGCACCAAGGAGGCGCCAAGCGTTCTCGACTTTAATCGCATAGCATGTTTCATGATTTCCCCAAAAACCTATTAGAATTTTCAACAGAAATTGCCAAAAGAAAATACTGACAACTTCCACAACTGCGAGAGTATAAAGCGTAAAGCTGAGCTATATCAAGAAGAAATCATGGTTCAGCTGCGCAAAATCATATTGACAATCTTGATTTTTGCTAAGGAATAAAGGCCATCAAACTTTTTTATTGGCAATAAAAATTGCTGAAATTTATTTATTTTTTCATGGCGTCAAATTGAATAATTGATTCCCCACTGGCAAGTTTTGTGGGAACGGGCTTAAAGGCATGCCCAAATACAACTTCGATTGTTAAAGGAATTCGTCCATCTTCTCCGCGCTTTTTTTCCAACTCAGTCTTTAAATAGGCGAAGGCCGATTTGCCCAATAAACCACGACGACGATTCGAAAGAGGGTTTCCACCAAGTGCCCTAACATCTGCCAACAATCGTTGCACATCTTGATAACGCAAAGTGATGCGCTCAACATCCATCACTGGCGTAGCAAATCCGGCTGCTACTAACATGTCGCCAAAATCGTGCATATCAACAAACGGTAAAGTATGAGAATCATCGTCTATTTGCGCAAAAGCCTGTCGCAATTCCAGCAAGGTATCCGGACCAAAACTGGAAAATATCACGATACCGTTACGCGCCAAAACTCGGAACCACTCTTGCAACACCTGATCTGGTTGCGGATGCCAATGCAATGCCAAATTAGACCAAAGCACATCAACCATATTTGCCGCCAAAGGGAGCTTTGCAAAATCGCCACAAGTTACAGCAAGCTTTGCATCCCTCGCATGCTTACTTTGATCAGGAAGAAAACGGCTGAATAAACCGCGTAACACCGAGCCAGCGGAGACACTCGCGATTTCAGATCGATGCAAGGCCTGCCATGAGGCATCAATTCCCAATACTTGCTGTGCCTGCGGAAAGCGCTCACTTAGACGAAGCAAATCAGCTCCCTCACCACATCCCGCATCGACAACCCGTTTGGCATCAATCCGGATCAAATCAAGCTTTTCGGCCATTCTTTGCGCGACTTCCTGACGCAGAAAAAGAGAGTCTCGCACTCTAGCTGGCGTGGAGAACAAACGACGAACTTCAGACAATTGAATTGGTGCACTTAACATAATTTAAATTAGACATGTCAATTTGTACTTTAATTGTATACTCAGCATGTCTACAGAATCCTTGATGATGAATGCGCAGAAGTGTAACCGTTCAGACTGTCATTTGCTTTATCGCGACGCATCTTTTTAATCCCTACCAATTCGAAATATGCATAACATCTTTCAATTTCTGCTACCAACATATTGCACACTTTGTGGCTCAGTATCAGAAACGAATATCTGCAATGCATGTCACACTCACTTTCTGGTAAATCAAACGCCTCGCTGTACCAAGTGTGCGTTACCACTATTCACTCAACAGACGCAGCTCTGTGGCGCTTGTCTCAGCACCCCACCCTTTTTTGATATCACGCTAGCTTGCACAGATTATCAAGCACCGATTGATAGCATCGTGTTAGCACTAAAATTTGGCGGCCACTTATTTCAGGCTGAAACCATTGCACGACTTTTAGGGAAAACGATCTGTCAGCATCGGGACAGCGGCACCAATATGCCTGCGCTTTTATGCCCGGTGCCACTAAGCCGACAGCGATTAATCTCACGCGGCTTTAACCAGGCAATGGAAATTGCCCGCCCAATTAGCCGATTACTAGCCATACCACTGTATTCAGATCTACTTTGGCGGCTGAAAGATACCTTACCGCAAAGCCAGCTACATCCAGATCAACGCCATCGCAATGTACAAAGCGCATTTTCAATTCATCCCGACTTAGTGCATTTAATCGATGGTCAAAACGTAGGAATTATTGATGATGTAATGACGACCGGAACTACGCTCAATGAAATCGCCAAACTACTCAAGCGGTATGGCGCAGCGCGCGTTTCGAACTTCGTTTTTGCACGCACGGTAAGGCAATAATTCACAAAACAATTTGCATCAATTAATGAACGTGCCGAGATCAAGTCATGCGCGATGCGCTATCATGCGATACTTGATTTACCTCACTTATTCTCTTCATTAAAGGAATCGCCTTGTTTAATGTTGTTTTAGTCGAACCAGAAATCCCACCCAATACTGGCAATATTATTCGCTTGTGCGCCAACGCCGGTGTGCAGCTTCATTTAATCGAGCCACTAGGTTTTCCTTTGGAAGATAGCAAGTTAAAACGCGCTGGTCTCGATTATCATGAATATGCAAAAATGAAAGTACATCAGAACTGGGATGCGTTCATCGCGAGTGAACAGCCACCGGCCTCTCGCCTTTTTGCAATGACGACGCATGGATCATCCACCTTCTCATCGATCGCCTTTCAAGCAGGAGATTATTTTGTGTTCGGCGCTGAAACACGAGGCCTCGCACAGGAGTTACGCGAATCATTTCCGCGATCACAACGCATTCGCCTACCTATGCGTCCAGACAACCGTAGCTTAAATTTATCCAATACTGTTGCGATCGTAGTGTATGAAGCCTGGCGGCAAAATGGCTTTGCTGGTGGTGAATAAAACGAATAAATTCAGCGTCAAACTCGCTGTATATAGCGCAGATACAACACCTGCCTCAATCAAACTCAACGCATTTTACAGGGCATTTACATGTAAAGTAGTCCTGTAAAATTTCTTCATCGTTTGATACAAATCCCACAAAACACAGCGCCAATTCAGACGAAGCCAAGCAAATTAAGTGCGCTGTTACGCCACCGTCATTTCTTGACATCATCAAATTCTCCGTTCTTTTTTACGTTAAAAAAATCACGTCAATTGAAGATTTAAAGATCTTTAAAACTTTACCTGTAAAAACTGCAGAATATCGATCGACAAATATCACAAGTCCATTTGGAAGCATGCTAAGCTATATCTACAAAGCAACAAAATAACAATCTGAATCCATCTTGCCATCAGCCAAAGTCTTAACACATTTTGATTGAGTGGTTTGACAGATTTGTGCAGGTCAGCAAGGTATCAAGGCAGTTCGTAATATTCGTTGTGGTATCAACCATATGCAATAAAGACGATGAACTTAATCACCACGCCAGCTAAATCACGCCGCACCTTGCGGATACTAAACGCGCAAGCGTTTAGCCGTGCATTGATGTTGCGCCAAATCAGACCACAATTCTCAAAGCCCTCACAAATACTCTGCACACATCGCCATTATGTGCGGCAGGTGCTTCACTCGCTTTAGTCAAATTTCAAAAACATTTCATGATCGAGGAATAACATGGCAAAAACAGTAATGGTAGTAGACGATTCCGCATCTGTCAGACAAGTAGTTGGTTTGGCCTTACGTGGCGCTGGTTACGAAGTCATTGAGGGAATAGACGGTAAAGACGCCCTAGGAAAATTGAAGGGGCAGAAGATACATCTGATTATTTCTGACGTAAACATGCCCAACATGGACGGTATTACTTTTGTACAGGAAGTGAAAAAGCTACCTATGTACAAATTCACACCCATCATCATGCTGACTACGGAATCCCAAGAAGGTAAAAAACTACAAGGCCAAGCTGCTGGCGCAAAAGCGTGGGTAGTTAAACCCTTTCAACCAGCGCAAATGCTTGCTGCAGTTTCAAAACTTATCTTACCGTAAAAGGTGCAATGTGAATTCACATGCAATTTCTGGCGAGCTGACAATTTATACCGCCGCGATAGAGAAACTTCAGCTACAAGAATTTCTTGAATCTGATGATGAGTTGGAACTCAATCTTTCGCAAGTTTCAGAAATGGATAGCGCGGGCTTACAAGTACTCATTTTGATGAAACAAGAAGCCATCCGACGCAACAAAAAACTGCGTTACACCATGCATAGCAAAGCAGTATTAGAAGTCTTAGAGATGTGCAATATGACAGCAACGTTTGGTGACCAAGTTATTTTAACTTGAGTAAATCGCGGGAGATTTCGTATGAGTTTTGAAGATGAAATGAAGGCTGCGCTAGATACCTTTGTAGTCGAAAGCCGCGAATTACTACAAGATATGGAAGACGGTTTATTAGGTCTGGAACATGACGATAATCCGCACGATGCCATCGGTGCAATCTTTCGCGCAGCCCATACCATCAAAGGTTCTGCGGGCTTGTTTGGTTTAGACCATATTGTTCATTTCACCCACGTGGTGGAGAGCATACTAGATATGCTACGCAACGAAGAAATTGCCGTTTCCTCTGACTTAATTGCGGTTCTGCTGCCGTGTCGCGATCACATTAGCAACCTGATTGACGGTGTCGCTTCTGGTCATATTGAAGGAACCGCTGAACAACTGTCTGCGGGTACTGCCTTACATGAACAGCTAAGCAAATTCGCTGATGGTAACTCGCCAGATCAACGCTCTGACATTGCGCAACAACACGAACAACATGCGCAATCCTCTGGCGGCGGTTTAGTCGACTCGGGAAACTGGTATTTATCGCTTCGATTCGGATCGGATTGTCTGCGTAACGGCATGGATCCACTGTCATTTATTCGCTATCTGAGCACTTTGGGCGATGTCATTAATCTGATAACCATTACCGACAACATTCCCCAGTTGGATCAGATGGATGCGGAAAGTTGTTACCTTGGATTTGAAGTCGTACTCAAAAGTAGTGCGAGCAAAGAAGCCATTGAAAACGTTTTTGAATTTGTGCGCGAAGATAGTGTTATTCGTATCGTACCGCCGCGCAGCAAAATTGATGAGTACATCGACATTATCAACAACTTACCGAATGATGATGAACTGCTCGGAGAAATTCTAATTAAGAGTGGTGTGCTAACGAAGCATGAGTTGGAAGAGTGTTTGAATTTACAAAAGCAGCGTCAAGGCATCACGCGCGGAGAAACCCATGAGGCGCCGATCGGAGAAATTCTGGTCAAGCAAGAGATGCTGCAAGAACCTATCTTAAATGCCGCACTTCACAAACAACAGCAAGTTAAAGATACCAAAGCAAGAGAAAAACAAAACATTCGTGTTGATGCGGAGAGGCTCGATAGATTGATTGATCTGGTCGGTGAGTTAGTCATCGCAGGAGCCGGTGCGAATCTTCGGGCAACAAAATCAAATGATGTCGCACTACTCGAATCAACCAGTGAAGTCATGCGATTGGTAGAAGAAGTTCGCGATAGTGCATTGCAATTAAGAATGGTTCCCATCGGTACGACGTTCAGTCGCTTCCAACGTGTGGTCCGCGATGTCAGCATCGAACTTGGTAAAGATATTCTGCTTGAAATTTCGGGTGGGGATACTGAGGTTGACAAATCTGTCGTCGACAAAATTGGCGATCCATTGATGCATCTTGTTCGTAATTCTATGGATCATGGCATTGAAGCTGCCTCGATCAGAATCGCACGCGGCAAACCAGCCCAAGGAACTTTACGGCTCAATGCTTATCACGAATCTGGCAGTATTGTGATTGAAGTCAGCGATGATGGCGGTGGATTAAATCGCGACAAAATTTTGGCGAAAGCCATTGAAAAAGGCTTGGTTTCAGAAGGCACCGCATTAAGCGATAAAGAAATTTATGCCTTAATTTTCGAACCTGGTTTTTCAACCGCAGATCAGATCTCAAATCTTTCAGGTCGTGGTGTTGGCATGGATGTTGTCAAACGCAATGTCACGTCGCTACGAGGCAGTATCGACATCGATAGTGAAATCGGCGTAGGGGCAACCATGCGCATCCGCATGCCGCTTACTTTAGCAATTATTGATGGTTTCTTAGTGGGTGTCGGTAAATCTTCCTTTGTCATTCCACTTGACCAAGTAGTGGAGTGTGTCGAGCTACCTAAAGAGTGCGCAGAGCGTGATTTTATGGATCTGCGCGGTGAAGTGTTACCGTTTATTCGTCTACGAAAAATGTTTGAAATTGAGGGCGCAGAACCACGCCGTCAGAATGTCGTTGTCATCGGCAATGGCACGAATAAAACTGGCTTGGTAGTTGATCGACTGATGGGTGAATTTCAAACCGTCATTAAACCTCTAGGAAAACTATTCGGCCATCTGCAAGGTATCGGTGGTTCCACCATTTTAGGCAGTGGCGAAGTCGCCTTAATTTTAAGTGTGACGAGTATGACGCAACACTACTCAAGAATGGAGCAGAAACGACTACTAGCAGTGCCGCAAAATTCTAATAGGTAAAAAGATCATGCAATCAAAGTCATTTAAGGCGATGCCACTTCCATGCATGAATGGATTTAAATTAATTTGATTTAATTTATTAATGACAGCATTGATTCTTCAAGCTGCTATTGATATAGACAAAATCAATATGAACAACCGAATTTCGTTACTTTCATCAGATACGCTCACACTATTTTAGGGGATATGAAATGAGTCAAGTCAATACATCTTGGATTTCAAAACTGGTCAGTGGCGCGCAACTTGAGGCACAGGCCACTGAGCTGGCAGCACTACGAAAACAAATAGCAGAGCTATCACAAGAATTAAAAGTCCGATCTGACATCATGGATCTCACCAGCATCGTCTCATTTGCGGATCTGAAAGGCGACATCGTCACGGTCAATGATAAATTCACTGAGGTGTCAAAATATAACCGAGATGAATTGATAGGCAAACCACATAACACCACCCGTCATCCTGATATGTCGAAAGAGACGTTTAAACAGGTTTGGTCGACCATAGGACGCGGCGGTACATTTCGCGGGGTGATCAAAAATCGCGCGAAAGACGGCACGCCTTACTACGTCGATGCAGTCATCGCACCATTCCTGGGTGAAAACGGGAAACCGACAAAATACTTAGGCGTGCGCTATGACATCACGGTACAGGAACTCGAACGTCAAAATGCCAAGGGCGTGTTAGATGCAATCGACGAATCTTATGGCTATATCGAGTTTGACCTCGGTGGCAACGTTCTGTTGGCAAACAAAAATTTTCTGGCTCTGGTCGAATATCAGCTAGATGAAATAAAGGGAAAGCACCATCGTACCTTTGTCGACCCGTTGCAATCTAACCTGCCTGAATATGCCCAATTTTGGGCGGATCTCAATGCTGGCAAAGCACAAAGTAACGTATTTAAACGGATTACCAAATCACGTAAAGAAATCTGGATACAAGCAGTTTATGCGCCAGTCAAAGATGAGATGGGCCGTATCTTCAAGATCGTTAAAATTGCCACCGATGTCACTGCACAAATAAATGCAGCAAATATGCTCAAAGAAGCCGTCGAGCAGGCGCAAAAAGTTACTTCGGCAGCAAAAGATGGCGACCTCAGTCAACGTATTCCACTGGATGGAAAAACAGGGCCGATTCTTGCGCTTTGTTCTGGCGTCAACTCTTTGATGGAAACTACCTCGATTATCTTCAATGATGTCAGTCGGGTACTGGAATCATTTGCCGAAGGTGATCTGTCACAACGCATAGAACGTGAATACACTGGCATGTTTGACGACGTTAAGAAGAACGCCAACTCCGCTAGTGAAAAATTAACACAAACGATCGAGGACATTGCACGCATATTCGGCGGCTTAGCAACTGGCGATCTGGGACAACGGATTACACGCGATGCGCCGGGAATGTTTAACCAAGTCAAAGAAGACGCGAATACTGCATGCGAAAAACTAGCGACCATCGTAGGCGAAGTGCGCAACGCGACAGATGCATTATCGAATGCGTCAGAACAGGTCAGTGCCACTTCACAAGCACTTTCACAAGCGGCTAGTGAGCAAGCGGCCAGCGTAGAGGAAACTAGCGCCAGCATTGAACAAATGGCTGCGGGAATTAATCAAAACGCAGAAAATGCCAAGGTCACTGACGGCATTGCAGGTAAGGCATCCAAAGAAGCCATTGAGGGTGGCGGTGCAGTCAAACAAACGGTGTCGGCGATGAAAGAGATCGCATCGAAAATCGGCATCATTGATGACATCGCTTATCAAACCAATATGCTCGCGCTCAATGCTGCGATTGAAGCAGCGCGCGCTGGCGAGCATGGCAAAGGTTTTGCCGTCGTAGCTGCGGAAGTTCGTAAATTGGCTGAGCGTAGCCAAGTTGCAGCTAAAGAAATTGGCGATCTGGCCAGCGGTAGCGTCAAGACGGCTGAACGTGCGGGTGATCTGATCGATGAAATTGTTCCCGGCATTGGCCGCACCTCTGACCTGGTGCAAGAAATTGCCGCAGCATCACAAGAACAATCCGCGGGTGTTGGACAAATCAACACCGCGATGAATCAAATGAATCAAATCACGCAACAAAATGCATCGTCGAGTGAAGAGCTGGCAGCAACTGCTGAAGAGATGACAAGTCAGGCTGAACAATTAATTGAATTGGTCAGCTTCTTTCACCTCGGACAAGGTAACAAGTCATCTAATTCAACACAAACTAACGAGCGCAGTGTTGTTCGCGGCACCCCCAAACGAGCCAAACCAAATTTTGGCAGCAGTAGTGTCGACGAAGCAAAATTTGAAAGGTTTTAGGAGAGCGGTATGAATGCAATCAGCACAGCGAACAACGGCGCTCTGACTAGTAGTAAAGACAAGTCATCATCCGAATCAGCGCAGTTCCTCACCTTTGTACTTGGAGGCGAAGTCTTTGCACTCGGTATATTAAATATTAAAGAAATTATTCAGTATGGAGATTTAACGGAAGTACCAATGATGCCGAACTTTATCCGAGGGGTCATTAATCTGCGTGGTCGTGTCGTACCTGTGGTGGATTTAACCGCACGATTTAATCGTGGCACCACCAGTATTTCTCGTCGCACCAGCATCGTGATTATTGAAATGGAACAAAGTGATCAAGCAGATGCACAGAGTATTGGTATCGTCGTTGACGCCGTCAATGAAGTGATTGAAATTGCCAGCGCGGATATCGAACCACCACCCTCTTTCGGCGCCAAAATCCGACCGGACTTTATCAGCGGAATGGCGAAAAAAGATGGTCGATTCATTATTGTGCTGAACTTAGACCGAGTACTTTCTGTGGATGAAATGCTCGCCCTTGGACAATCGATTGCACCTGCGCTGACGAACTCCACTGAGTCGGAGCATGAACACTAAATCCAGTAAATTTACCACCCAGGTCGCGATTAAAAAAAACGAGTTTGAATGGATTTCTCGCTTTTTGTATGAGCGAACTGGCATCGCCTTAAACGAGGGTAAGCAGGCGTTAGTCATGGGGCGTTTGGATAAGCGCCTGCGTAAGCGCAATTTAACGACATATGGTGAATACTTTGCCTTGCTGGGTCGCCCAGGGTACGACGATGAAACGACGGTCGCCATTGATTTACTAACGACGAACGAAACCTATTTTTTTCGCGAACCCAAGCATTTTGATTTTCTAAAAAATATCGCTTTTCCGCAGTATCAACGACAACGTCAAATCCGTATCTGGAGTGCTGCAAGCTCCAGCGGGGAAGAAGCTTACACCATTGCAATCACGCTGGCAGAGTCCTTCCATAGTAACGACTGGGAAGTCATAGGCACGGATATTTCGACACGCATGGTCGAAAAGGCGCGGCGTGGCCTTTATCCCATGCTCGCCGCAGACAAAATCCCACGCCAACTGCTAAAGAAATACTGCTTGAAAGGGCGTGAGGAATTCGAAGATTTTTTTCTGCTCGAATCGGCAATTCGACAACGCGTTCACTTTAGTATCGCCAATTTGATTGAACCATTACCCGACCTTGGAATGTTTGAAATCATTTTTCTACGCAATGTCATGATCTATTTTGATCGCGACACCAAAAAACGTCTGGTGGAAAAGATCAGCGAAAGATTACGTCCGGGAGGCTATTTCATTGTTAGTCATTCAGAATCACTCAATGGTTTAGATTCGCCTCTGAAATTAATCGCCCCTTCAATCTATCAGAAGGCCGCTTAGGGACAACTTCCCTGTGCATATCGCTGACATCTAACGAAACTTTATGAATGAGCCTAGCTTCTATATTGATATTTTTTTACAACCGGGAGAGTTTTACTTCGGCGATCATGAAACACGCATCCGTACTATTTTAGGATCCTGCGTTTCGATTACTATGTGGCATCCGATCAAACGAATTGGTGGTATGTGTCACTATATGCTACCCAAAAATAAACGCACACCACATAGCGTTGGAGTTGATGGAAAATATGCCGAAGATGTGATGCGCCTGTTCCTGCAGGAAATCAAAAATTCTCACACTTCTGTCCATGATTACGAGGTAAAAATTTTTGGTGGAGGCAATCAATTCCCAGGTCAAGACCAACGCGTATTTTCGGTATCCGAACAGAATGTAAAAATAGGTCGGCAACTACTTGAAGAGTACGGTTTTAAAATTAAGTCCGAGCACTTGGGTGGCATCGGACATCGAAATATTATGTTTGACCTATGGTCCGGAGATGTGTGGGTTAAACATGTAGATAAAATGAAAGAATAATGAAATCAAAAATCAAAGTCATGTTGGTAGACGACTCTGCTGTGGTACGACAAGTCTTAACCGCTCTGCTAACAAAAGATAGCGGCATTGAAGTCATCGCGTCAGCGCCCGATCCCATCTTTGCAATGGACAAGATGAATTCAAACTGGCCAGACGTCATTGTGCTTGACGTAGAAATGCCGCGCATGGATGGCATTACTTTTCTCAGGCAGATCATGTCGATTCGGCCCACCCCTGTCATTATTTGCTCAACCCTCACCGAGAAAGGCGCCGCAACATCAATGCAAGCTTTAGCAGCCGGAGCCGTTGCGATCGTTACGAAACCCAAAGCGGGGCTGAAAAATTTTCTTGAAATTGATGCTGGCGATATCGTTCAAGCTGTCAAGGCTGCGGCTGGTGCCAACCTGCGGCCTTTCCGTAATCTCAGTGCGATAAACGCGGCAGCAGCACCACCTAACAAAATAAAAATTGATGAAGTCATGCCTGCTCTTAACGCGAGCTTAACCAGTGCAATGGCGGTGACCACAGACAAACTAGTCGCCATCGGCACTTCAACGGGTGGCACACAAGCACTTGAAGTGGTGCTAAAAAAACTTTCGCGAACAGCTCCTGGCATCGTTATCGTCCAACATATGCCGGAAAAATTTACCGAAGCATTTGCCGATCGCCTAAATAAAATCTGTGAAATGGAAGTGCTGGAAGCAAAGAATGGCGACCGGCTTATTCCAGGCCGCGCGTTAGTCGCACCGGGTGGTCGACACATGCAAGTCAAGCGCAGTGGTGCTCAGTATCATGTGGAAATTATCGATGCCCCGCCAGTGAATCGCCATCGCCCTTCGGTTGATGTTCTGTTTCGTTCAGTTGCAAAATGTGCAGGCCGGAATGCACTTGGCATCATCATGACTGGGATGGGCGACGATGGCGCTCTTGGCATGCGTGATATGCATGAAGCCGGTGCAGAAACTATTGCACAAGATGAGAAGACTTGTGTGGTTTATGGCATGCCAAAAGAAGCAGTGAAATTGGGCGCGGTTGATAAAATCGTCCCGCTCGAAACGATTGCTGGTTTGATTGAGGCTTATGGAAAAAAATAAACCTGTAGTACATCGTATATGGCTTCAAGTTAATGGCGAAAATTTATATTCGCGATCCAAAAAAAGTAGTTCACAAAGCCACACATTGTTCCAACAAAATTCAAGTCAACAGTCATATCAATATTGCGTCAGTTTGTGTATGGTAGCACGCTGAATTGTGCTCTCAATACACGCACGAAATTTACTTTTTAAACTGGCATTTTTCTGTAGAACAAAATCAGGGTGCACATGAGGATCGAGGTGATCTGAGGTGGTTAAGAGTACGGTATTTGTTTTAGCAACCCGCCCTCCTGATTTTTGAATCGCACTGATTAAGGCAATTCCATTCAACCTTGGAATTTCCAATCCGGTGATCAGCAAATCAAAATGCTCTGCTAGCACGCGCCCAAGGGCAACATAGCCATCATTCGCCATCTCAATTCTAAAACCAGCTTCTTGTAAAATATCTCGTAACACACTGGTCAACACTTCGGATGATTCGACTAACAAAGCAGAGTACGCCTTGTTTGAAGCGCGTAACCGCAATTGAGATAGCGCCAGCTGCATTTCTACGCCAGGATCAAGCTGTGCTGAGTAGCTAAAACAAGCTTTACGTAACAAATCTATATATGCCAGTGCTGCGCTAACGAAGCCATGCTCAATTGCCACAGGGTGCTCAATTAAATGGCTCAGTAAGTCCTCCATTGGATGGCACACATCACTAATAAAACTCATTCCATAAGTACCACCACTCCCCTTCAAGCTATGCACTTGTCGATACATTTCCTGGCATAAGGGAAGTTGAAAACCCTCACGTTCAAGCTGCAATAACAATTGCTCAATGTCATCAATATGACCAGGCAGATCACGTAAATAGTTCTCGCGTAAAGCTGCCAACATCGCTTTTACTTGTTGCATCGTAGGCTTCTAAGTCAGTGAGTTAAAAGAATTACTAAACGGCACAATTTTGTTAATCCATGTATCGAGGTGACATTGATTTGCTTTACTCTGGACGACGACGCAACTTTTGCAATGTTTTTGTAGTGGAGCGATCATGTTCAAAATTGATTGCCGCTACTTTTCCACCATATGCCAACACAGCTTGTCCCTCTGGAATGCGATGCATATCATAATCGCCCCCTTTCACATAAATATCGGGGCGCGCCAACTGTACCGTTTCCAATGCGGTGTCATGATCAAATGCGACTACCAGATCAACGGACTCTAAGGCTGCCAGCACTGCCATTCTGTCGGCACAGGCATTGATCGGTCTGTCATCGCCCTTCCCTAATCGCCGCACCGAGGCATCGGTATTGACAGCAACAATCAATGATCCACCTAAGGCCTTAGCTTGTGCCAGATAAGTCACGTGACCACGATGCAATAGGTCAAACACGCCATTCGTCATCACAACGGGTGTTGGTAGTTGCTGCACCCGTTGTGCTAATTCCGTTGCTTCGCAAAGCTTTTCTTCAAATTTTGGTATGTGGTTTTGAATCATTTTCAAATCTATATGGTTTGGTCAAGATGCTAAAGTTCTGTTCATTGTTTATCACTTTAACGTGCGATGGCGTAATCAGCAAATCACGGCCTCAACCAGTAAGGGCAGGCGCCGCCAATTTACGCTAAGATAGTCTCATCACGCACCACGGTTGCTGTGTTCAGATTTGTCTAGTAATCAAAGTTTCAATACTAGGCTTTATCAGAATTTTAATCATTATCATCAGGAGGCAATATGTTTTCTCTATCAAAATTACTTATTCTTAGCGCGCTATTTTTTTCATCGACGACTGTCGTTCATGCGCAAACTGAAAGCTGCCCAGAAGTTTTACAGCATAGTTTTAATCGATTGCAAGACGATGCACCCCAAAATTTGTGCCAATACAAAGGCAAAGTCGCCTTGGTTGTCAATACTGCGAGCTACTGTGGTTTCACCAAGCAATACGAGGGCTTAGAGGCTTTGTATGCGAAGTATCAATCGCAGGGCTTGGTTGTGCTCGGCTTCCCGTCCAATGACTTCGGCAAACAAGAGCCTGGCAGCAGCAAAGAAATTGCCGACTTTTGCTTCAATACTTACGGTGTGAAGTTTCCTATGTTCGCTAAGTCCTCTGTGCGTGGCGATGAAGTCAATCCATTTTATGCGCAGTTAATCAAAGCCACCAACACCACACCAAAATGGAATTTTTACAAATACCTGATTGACCGTAACGGCAAAGTGTTAGCAGCCTATGCGAGCACCACCACACCAGAAAACAAAGGATTGGTTGCTGCCATTGAAAAAGCATTAGGCAATGGACAATAATCCGTTTTTTGAATCAGCAGATCTGCTCAATTTATTGCATGAATCTATCAAATAATTTCATAAAATAATTTCGTAAAATAATTCAGCAGCGTTATTTAAACAATGCTGAATTATTTGCGAACAGATGTTTTCCCTGTCGTTTTTCCAGTCATTTTCGCGCCAGTTTTAGTCGCCACTTTAGCGGCAGAGCGGGAAGGCGTCTTGGCTAAAGGCCGAGCTGCGGTTTTGGCGACAGTCTTAGGTGCAGTGGCTTTCTTTGCGCCAGACTTGACTCCTACTTTCTTCGCAGCGGCGGCCGACGATGTACTTGGTTTTGTTGCGCCAGCTTTTGTACGTGGCTTAGCTGCTGCCCGCTTAGGTACAGAACCACCGTTCGCTTCTGGCTGAAGATCGGTCGGTTTTTCCTCATCTTTCATCGCATGACTCAGAGCTTGCTTAAATTGATCTTGCAATACCGTCCACCATGCGGCTGGGTTATGAAATGCAGGACTGTCTGAACGACTAGCCTGTATCGGGGCATCCTCAGGAACAGGCTTTTCCTCTTCTTTCGGTGTCACTTCCACAGGGGCGTCAAATTCTTCATCCTCGTCGCTTTCCTCGTTCTCTTCGACCGTCGGTTCACGCACGGCAGCGGACGATGTCGTTGCATTAAAAGCGGACGAGGATGCCGCCTCCTTATTGGTGTGCATCGGCCAGTCATGTGTCGTGTCGGCCTGTGCAGCGCTATTGGGTGCGGCACTCTGCGAAGCATTTGCCGCCTGCGAAAAACTTTCTCCCATCGTCTTTAGTGCGGCAATCGTTGCTCGTTGCACTTCCAATGCCTGGATTGTTCCTTTTAACATATTCATGTTAACAACCAACCAAGATTCGACCGTCTTTAAATCCTTGATTTGTTTATCGAGTTCATCAACAGACAATGTCGGCGTCACCATGCCTGGCAATTGCATATCTCCCCACAGTTTTTTGACAAATGCCAACGGATCATTCACATTACTGCCGGCTGTTTGTTGAAAGGGATTTTGCATAATTGCCTCTCCTATAGTGAAGGTCAAAATAAACGCGGTTAAGTCTCAAGAATGACGAAATGATCTATACCAAACAAAACGAATTCGGGAAGCTGCAAAGCGTTCCCAAAATCACAGTGTAGCTTATCGCAAGATTAAGCCAGAACGATTACACTATGCGTATGCACCAAGATTCTTTTCAACTCCCTTTCAAACGACATTTTGCCAAGTTAAGTACTTGGCTATTCGTTCTCGCGACTATCTTACTGCATATTATGTTGCTGGAGTCAGCCTCGTGGAAGGTTTTAAGCCCATCCCAGTCACCGGAGTTCACACCGACAGTCACCGTACATTTACGTCCCGATGCCGAAATTGTCGAACCAGCCCAATCTGAACCTCCATCAGAAAAACCTATCGTTCATTCAAAGCGAAAACCAACGATTACGACAAAATCTGGGGCCGATACCCTAGCCAAGCAAGTTGAAAACTCGCCAGAGCTTATAGAAAAAGAACCAGAAATTCAGGAAGCAAGTCATTCAAGCGTCGTCGAGATGCCAGTGACTCCAGAAGACCTAGCAATCCCCTCAGATGCAGCTGCTACACCGACGTTTTCTTTGAGTTTTCCGAAATCTGCTGAACTACAAATGGAAGTGTCACACACAAAAGTCAACGCGAGCCCGACTACAGGCGTTGGTGTCTTATTGTGGGAGCGCTTCAACGAGAAATATAAAATTTCTATTGAAGTTGGAATGAATCTCCTGATCACTACGCTTAATCTCTTAACCATTACCAGTGAAGGCTATACCGATATCTATGGGCTAATGCCAGTCCTGAGTCAGGATATTCGTAAAACACGCGCGGCAACTGCAATCCATTTCAACCATCAGGATAAGACCATCAGCTTCTCATCTTCCAACAAAAAAGTCGGCATGGAAAATGGCGCGCAAGATGCGGCGAGTATTTTGATGCAATTGGCGGCAATTGGTGCTGCTGATGCAAGTCAACTCGCTGCAGGAAAAGAGTTCTCCATACAAGTTGCAGAAGGACGCGATGCCACACCATTTCTGTTTCGCGTGATTGGCGAGGAAGAAATTGACAGCAAACTAGATACGGATACAGGAAAACTCATGACGGTTCACATTACACGTCCACCCAAGCCAGGATTTTACAATTCACAATTAGACATCTGGCTAGCACCCACCTTAGGTTGGTATCCGGTACAAATCCGAAATACAGAAAGCAACGGCACTGTGACAAATCAAGTCGTCACGATGATCAAGCAGAAATTTAGCAATGAAAACTAATCGACATGCGCATTAATTCATTAATCACTCTGTTCATTTGCCTCACCTCGACATTTTTCCCGATGTCAGCGCAAGCAGAGAAATTCAAACTCGCGCCCTCTGCAGAACTCATATACAGTCTGAAATCGACGCAAAAAGGTATTCCTTTGACTGGTGAAGCCAAAGTGCGTTGGCAACTTAAGCCGCAAGATTCAAAGGCTACGCAATACCGCTTAAATTCAGAAACGAAAGTGGCTGTTCTTGGAAAAATTTTGATCAGTAGCAGTCATGGAAGCATACAAGATTTCGGACTTGCTCCAGATCGCTTTCAAGAAAAACGTTTTCGCCGGAGTGAGGTAACGACGTATTTCGATCGCGAACAAAAGGTCATTCACTTCTCTGAATCAGAATTAAAATATCCTATTCAGGGCGGCGAGCAAGATCGCTTAAGTGCGACTTGGCAGTTAGTTGCCTTGATGCAGAATCAACATGTTCAACATAAATCTGGACAAGAATGGTCGATGTTTGTTGCCGGTTCGCGCGATGCAGATCCATGGGTATTTAAGTTAGTCGACTTAATGAAAATTCGAACCGCACTTGGTGAACTCAATGTAATGCATATCGTTAAAGCACCTCCTGCCGACGCACAAGGACAGCGTATCGAACTATGGCTGGCAATCGATTTAGATTATTACCCAGTACAGGTTCGCTTTCAGGATAGCAATGGCGATGTATTAGAACAGAAAATTATATCAATCACGAAATCAGATTGATTGCTAACTTTAAAGCCTAAGTAAACAAGCTTTGCGTGAGCTTAAAATAAGCTTAAAGTAAGCTACAAGTAAGCTTCAGGTAAGCATTCAAGACACTATCACTACTATTTTTTAAAAACAAAAAATGACAATAGAAAATCAGCGCGCTCTCGTTTTATTCAGTGGCGGACAAGACTCCACCACTTGCCTCGCATGGGCACTAAGTCGCTATCAACACGTAGAAACCATCGGCTTTGATTATGGCCAGCGACACGCCATTGAACTCACTATGCGGCCGCAGCTCTTACAAAAAATACGTGGTTTATCTGCCGATTGGGATCATCGATTAGGCGAAGATCATCTACTGGATCTGTCATTAATCTCACAGCTATCGCAAACCGCGATGACAGAAAATATTGCGATCCAAATGCAAGAGAATGGTTTGCCAAATACTTTTGTTCCTGGCCGGAACTTAATGTTTATGCTGGTTGCGGCGACACTGGCTTACCGTCGCCAACTTGGGGTTTTAGTCGGTGGTATGTGCGAAACAGATTTCTCGGGTTACCCTGATTGTCGCGACGACAGTTTAAAGGCCTTGCAAGTCGCCATCAATTTAGGCATGGCAAGTCGTCTCAATATAGAAACACCACTAATGTGGATAGATAAAGCAGAATCATGGCGCCTGGCTGAACGCCTCGGCGGTAAAGACTTAGTCGATTTAATTCGCCATGATACCCACACCTGCTATTTGGGCGAGCGCGGTCAAATGCATGCGTGGGGCCACGGTTGCGGCACTTGCCCAGCTTGCGAATTACGCGCAAAAGGCTATCAGGAGTTCATGACAGCAAAGTAGTAACATAAGAAACGACCAAGGAGTCACCATGCATCACGCGGAGTTTGGCAACACTTATTTCCACTCACGCAACCATGGTTCGATTGCACTCTCTAACATCGGGCGTGCAATCAAAAAACCCTGACCTTCGTCACAACCTAGTTTCTGTAAAACTTCTAAATGCAATTCGCTTTCTATGCCCTCGGCGATAATTTGCAGGCCAAGTTTCTTTCCTAGTTGGGTGATTAATTCTGCGATACGAGGACCATTCTCTGTGTCTATTTGCATCACAAAAGCACGATCAATTTTCAAGCGATCAACAGGTAGTTTATCTAGATAGCTCAAAGACGAAAAGCCTGTTCCAAAATCATCGATTGCAATCTGTAAGCCCAGAGTTTTAAGACGTGCAAGCGATTCTTCGAACAAACCTGCGCCGCTCATCGTCATCGACTCTGTGATCTCGAGCTCAAGAAAGTGCGGTGCTAATCCACTATCGCGTAAAGCACTCTCGACCAGATCAAAAAAATCAGGCTGACGGAACTGGATCACCGAGACATTGACCGCAATACGATCCAACTGGAATCCTTTATCTAGCAATTGCATCATCGTGAAACAAGCGGTACGTAACACCCATGCACCTAGGCTAATGATCAAGCCAGAATGTTCAGCCAGCGGAATAAAATCTGCAGGCGGGATCATTTGTCCATCGTCAGTACGCCAGCGCAACAACGCTTCAAATCCCAATACACGACGATTCTTCAGATCGATTTGTGGTTGATACATCAGATATAAACGCTCAGCATCAAATGCTTTATGCAAGTGCTGCATCAACATCGCGCGTTCACGAATTTCAATCCCCATCTCGCGCGTGAATAAAGTATACGAGCCACGCTGATAGGCCTTGGTTCGTTTCAATGCGATGCTGGCGTCTTTCAGCACATCGGCACCGGACTGTGTATAGGAATCCAGTGCGACCATACCCATCGACATCGACACTGCATGCGAAGTGTCGTCAATAATAAACGGATCAATGAAGAGCTTTTGTAATTCAAATGGTTGCAGTATTTGGGCTTTACCCAAGAGGCCGAAAACATCGCCACCAACTCGCGCCAAGAAAGCCTGATCACCTAAAGCATGCTGCAAACGCGTCGCCACTGCGCGCAGTAACAGATCACCGTAACGGTGTCCGAGTACATCGTTGATTTCTGCAAAATCATCGATATCAATTAAGACCACCATTTGATCAGGGCTGCGCTTTTCAATTGCTGAACCAATTTGTTCAATAAAGCGCAAACGATTCGGCAACATCAACAACTGATCTCGGAATGCGTAATTCTTGAGCTGACTAACCAAACCAAGATTATCCAGACACACGCCTAAATTGAAACAAAAGATCTCTAGTAATTGTTGATCAATCGACGATAAGGCGTAAGGTAATTCGATGAACGCAGCGATCGCCCGCTTGCCCCTGCCAGAAAAATACAGGGTCATGTTATGTTCTTCGAACAAGGAAGTTCTCTCTGACAATGCGCGACGCAAAGAATCACGGATCACCGGATTATCGATCTCGTCAATTGGGCGATTCATCAGGCTACGGTAATGTCCTGCCGAAGCAATCACGCTATAGCGAAAACTATTATCAAATTGCAGCGCTTCATCGCACTGGGCGCACAATAGGCCTTCAGAAGGAACCCCGCATAAGGCGGCAATTTGGGTGATCACCCCAGAAGCAAAACCCTCAATCCCATCTTGCATGGAGAAAGCCGCACTGGAAGTAATAATTTGATGCAGACCGCGACGACTGGCTTCTATTGTGCGCAATTGGTCGTACGAACGAATTGCCGCTGTCAATGCAGTCAATAATTTTTTGCGTGTGAGTTCGTTCTTCGTTTTGTAATCATTGATATCATAGTCGCGAATCGCGTCTTCCTCTGGTGCATAACCAGGTTGACCGGTGCGTAAAATGATACGGGTGTCGCGCCATTTGAGTTCATCGCGAATAAAACACACCAGATCTAAACCTGCATGTTCAGTCTCCATCACGACATCTAATAAGACCACCGCGATATCGGATTCGACGGCAAAGCGTTCGTGGGTTTCTGCTTTGGAATAGGTATGAATAAACTCAAGGCGACGATTCAATATTTTGACGTCAAGCAAAGAAAACTCTGTGGCGCGATGCACATCTTCATCGTCATCGACAATCGCGATTTTCCAAGTACGTTGCGAGATATTCGCAAGCACCTCGCTTTCAAGGTCTTCTTCGATCAGTATCTCGTCATCATCCAACTGTTCCGACATGCTGCCTCCATTTCATGGAAACTCACGCTAACAAAGTATTTTCAGTATATCGCAACCGCCTTTCCATGCAACAACAAATTAGGAGCATCTTTACAACAGTCTTCATCGTAGTTGTTTTGCAAACCACTTTGCTTGAAGCTCATCTTGACAAAGATATTTTAAATTTCGTTAAAGCGTCGTTTCGCATCCCATGCCAAGCCAGCGCCAATGCTACCGAACACGTCGCCTTGCACCATTTTTGCGTTTGGCAACAACGTTTTTATGTCTTGGCGTAAGCCACGTATTCCACTTGCACCGCCAGTGAAAAACACTGTGGTGATCTGCGAACCGTCAATACCTGCATGACTAATGGCATCAACAATCGTCTTATTCAGTTGTGCAAATAAGGGGGCGATTGCAGCATCAAGCTGTGCTCTATCCATCGATAAAACGTGTTGTTGCGAACGGTCATCTTTACTACACAATCGCTCTAAACTGATCTGTACCATTTCTGCATCACTTAAGCGAATTTTGGCCTCTTCCGCTTTCAATGCCAGCCAATGTCCATCGCGCTGTTCTATTAACTGTAAAAAACAGGCGCAACGGTAGCGCAAGTTGGGATCATTAATATCGCGACTGATATCTTGGATCTCGCGTACTACTTTTTGCGAATACACCAAATTGATCGTGTGCCAAGTCGCCAAATTGAAATAATTTGCCGAAGGCATTTCGATACCATTGCTGAGCCTTCCGCCCATACCCAACAATGGCATTAACTGTTGCAGGCTCAAATATTTGTCGAAATCGGTGCCACCAATATGCACACCGGTATTGCTCAAAATATCGGATTGACGTTCAATTTTATTCCGCCGCTCAGGAGATAAACGGATCACCGAAAAATCTGCGGTACCACCACCGATATCCACCACGAGCACCAGTTCCTCTTGCTCAATACGTGATTCGTAATCTAATGCCGCAGCAATTGGTTCATATTGAAATGCGATCTCTTTAAACCCTGCATCAATCGCAATCTCACGCAACGTCTGCTCTGCTTTTTTGTCGGCGGCAGGATTATCATCAATAAAAAAAACCGGACGCCCAAATACTGCGCATTCAAATCGACTTTGTGCTGCCAATTCTGCTCGTTGTTTTAACTCGGCGATATATTGAGATAACAGCTGCTTGTAAGCGAGACGCCGTCCCTGCACTTCGGTATGTCCTTCGATTAAGGACGTCCCTAATAAACTTTTCATAGAACGCATTAAGCGCCCTTCATAACCATCTAGATAAGCGCCTAAGGCAGCTCGTCCGTAGCTAATTTCATCAAGATCGGCATTAAAGAAAATTACCGAAGGCAAGGTTGCTTTTTGGTCTTCTAAATCCAATAGTCTGACCTGGGATCCATCATGGAAGCCCACCGTCGAATTTGAGGTACCAAAATCCAAGCCACATACACTAGTCATTCAAAATCCTATTCCTGCTCATTAAGCTATTTTTACAAAGCTGAGATCTTAAACTAGTTGGCTCGCGCTGTAAGCAATAAAACCTGTCCAGCAGCGAGATCAACCACCGGCAAACACGATCTTATGCAGATGCCATCACAAAGATTGGCCTTATCACGATGGGGAAATTTTTCGCTCTTATTTTCTTGTGTTAGATCAAAGGAGGCGCTTTGGCTCAGGCGAAGGTAGAAAATTGAGGGAGAATATGCGTTTTCCAAATTTCGGCTATCCTATGCGTACTTTATCTAGTCGATCATTGTTCGCCTCCGATACACTACAAGCAAAGGATGCTTAACTTGAATAGCCCTATCAGTCATTTACTCAAACAACGTCTTCACCTCATCCAAACTCCAGCGCACTTGCCACTCTTACAGCAAGGTTTACGTGGGATAGAGCGAGAGACTTTGCGTGTCGATGCGCAAGGTAAATTGATGCTGACGGCACATCCGCTTGCGCTGGGTTCGGCGTTGACCAATCCATTGATCACAACCGACTATTCAGAGTCTTTACTAGAATTCATCACACCAGCAGAACAAGATATTTCAATTGCCTTAGACAAGCTCGACGCAATCCACCGTTTCAGCTACACCAAGTTAAACGATGAGATGCTGTGGAATAATTCTATTCCTTGCGAATTACCCTCAGAAAAAGACATTCCAATTGCTTGGTATGGCAAGTCGCATATCGGCATGATCAAGCATGTTTATCGTCGAGGTTTGGCACTGCGCTATGGCAAAAGCATGCAGTGTATTGCTGGCATACACTATAACTATTCACTATCAGAAGATCTTTGGAAACTTATCGCAAAAGCAGAAGGCGATACGCGTAGCGCGCAAGATTTTCAGTCCGAAAGTTATATCGCATTGATCCGTAATTTCCATCGTTACAGTTGGCTATTAATGTATTTGTTTGGCGCCTCTCCAGCACTATCAAAAAGCTTTTTACGCGGACGCCAACATAATCTCGATACCTTGTCTGAAGACACTTTGTATTTACCCTACGCTACCAGTCTGCGTATGAGTGATCTGGGCTATCAAAATAATGTGCAAGATGGTTTGGTGCCGCCTTATAACAATCTGCTCGATTACATGCGCAGCTTATCGATTGCGGTAAGAAAACCATATCCACCGTACGCCGATTTGGGGATTAAAAAAGATGGCGAGTGGATGCAAATCAATAGCAATGTACTGCAAATTGAAAACGAGTTTTACGCAACCATCCGTCCTAAACGGGTGATCAAAACTGGCGAACGTCCAGTCGAGGCATTGTGTGCGCGTGGCGTGCAATACATTGAAGTACGTTGCATGGACGTTGATCCGTTTGAACCATTAGGCATCAATCTGGAAAGCTCGCGTTTCTTGGATGCATTCTTGTTATTCTGCGCACTCGATGAAAGTCGACTGACGAATCCAGTTGAAGGTCAAGAGAACCTGGATAATTTTGCCGCGACTGTCAAGTATGGCCGTCAACCGGGCCTGATGTTGCAAAATCAAGGTCGGAAGATTTCTTTACAAGCATGGGGCGAAGAGATTCTGGCAAAGCTGAAACCACTTGCGATACTGCTGGATGAACAAGCGCATTCCAGCGAGCACCAAGATAGTCTTTCGCAGCAAGCGCTTAAATTACAGCGCCCAGATTTAACGCCCTCCGCGCGCGTGCTCGCAGCTATCTCCGAGCACCAGAATTCCTTTGCGCAATTTGCACTCAAACAAAGTCTTCATTTCGCTGAGCAATTCAGAGCGAACCCGCCAAGCGCAGAGGTAATCGCCTATTTTGAACAACTAGCCGCAAACTCGCTAGCGGAACAGGCATCGATGGAAGCAAATCAGACTGGCAGCTTTGATGATTTTATTGAGGATTATCGTTCTCGTACTTCAAGTCAGATTTGTTGTGAGGGATTAGGCTAATAAGTCAATATGCTGATCCAGTCGCATTGAAAGATGCAAGCGAACTGATGTTGACTTATCGACGACTGCGCCCCACAGTTTCACGGAAACGTTTTAATGTGTCGTCGTACTCACGATTCATACGAATAATCTCTTGATCATAAAAAGCCATTGCCTTGCGCGTATTAGTCACATTACTGGATAAATCATTGGCACGACGTTGGATAGACTCAAATTCTTGAGTCGTTCTTTTTGACTGGCTAAGCTCTTTTTGCAAATCAAGAAAAAGCTGATTGAAATTCTCTAGTTGTTCATTCGCCAGTCGTTTCTTATCCAGTAAAACATCAACAGCACGTTTACGCGCCGCTTGTACATCCGCTTCACTTTGATAATGTGCCAGCAAATACCGCTCTTCCCTTTTTCGCTCTTCTTCTGCCAATTGCTCGCGCTGTTTGCGTTCTTGCTCGTCGGCGATTTTTTGTTTTTCTTCAGTACTTAATGGTGGTGCGATATTTTTCTTAAAGCGCCCCGCATCCGTATACACCTTCATACCACGACTAATACATTCAGGAATTGGGCGATCAGAAGTCACCACTTTTCCCTGTGCAGTGGTACAGCGGAAAATGTCTGCGCGAGCGCTTCCCATCACAACAATCGACAGCAAGCTCATAATTGAAAGAATTATCTTTTCCATCTTACATTCTAAGATCTGAAACCAGCCGTTTATTAAAAGTCGCTAGAAAATACCAGTCGCTTAAATTTGACTTTAAATTTACACGATTTCCAAAGCTCCAGTGCAACTAGTTACAAAAGCTGAGCTAAGCCGTTGTGTTTTCACAAGCGTCGGTTAACAGAACGATGAAAATAGCGTGTTCGCGATATTCAGTTGAGTATTCAAAATAGAAATTCAATGCAAGCTCATTGTATTTGTACACACCGGTTTCAAATATAGCGCATCTATTGTTGCAAGCTTTTATTTCCATCCATTACTCACGAATTCCCGCAATTACTTAGAACTACAGGGGACTAATCCCTACAATTTATTGACCTATTGAACTAAACGTATATTTCTCCAAGGATATGGATCACGCTCTTCAATCTGTGTGGGTGGCATAAAGGGCTTTGCCATCCCCGTCGCTGCAGGACACTTACCCGTATGCACGTAGCTAATTGCGGCCGCTAGTCGTTTCTCATTTGGATCACCCAACAGATGATCCAAATCATCAGCCACATTACATTGTGGAGTAAAACCATTGACATAATCTCCTTGTCCAAGTGCATTTACACCGGAAAACTCAATAGCAAAGTAGGCCGTTCCGCAATTATTCTTTTGTCGGAAACCATATGGTTTTCCACAGGTTTTATCGCCGATCAAAATCACCTCCATAAAAGGTGTTAGCCCATTAATGATAGATTCGCTCGCTGAACAAGTACGACTACCCGTCAAGATAAAAACTCTAGGTACATTCAACCATGGCAATGGGCGACTATTTGTGTCATAGGAATAAAACCACGAAGTTGAATTTTGGGTTTTTTCTGGGTATTTATCATTATGAATCAACGTCTCGAAGATACTACCGGCAGTTCTATAACCACCAATCATCGCAGCAAGTTCGTCGGCGATATATAAGTAGCCGCCACCGTTGTATCGCAAATCAAGCACGATTTCGTTAATACCCGACTCACGAAAGGTTCTGATTGAATTAATCAAAGGCTGTTCCGCAGTACGAATATGATCATTGAAGACCATATAGCCAATCTTTTTTCCGTTATCAGTTAATATTTTGGACTCTAACACTGGTGATTTCACAACCAACGTTGAAGTCATTAAAGTGCTCCGAATGCGCCCATCCAAATCGATGATTTCGAAGGTATGTGTCTCAACTTTTGAAGGATAAAGTGCGGCATATTGCGCATCATTTGCAGATTGATCAAGAGAAGTATTGTCAATTTTGCTGATCGTCGCGCCACGCTTCAAACCAACCAAATCAGCAGGAGAGCCGGGTTCGACAAAGAGAACACGCAAACGAGATCCTTGTCTGAGTAAGGAGTAACCATAGCTATAACTTGATCCAGATTGAAAAAAATCATCGATGACAGACTGAGGGGAAGTAAAACTAAATCGGTCTTTTTCTTTCACGAGCAACTTATCGAAATACGCGGAAGTGGTCATTGGTGCATTCTGCGTCACTTCGGCAATGTCCCGATACCACAAATAAACATCATCTAAATGCCCTCGCGCCCAGCCCTTCTCCATCTCAGGCGTACAGATACCCGCAAAATTAGTAGCGTTCGGTGGCGCAACCAGATTAGTAGTCAAATCTTTCACGGGAACCAATTTGAGTGCCTCCGCCGTACTAACTGAAGTTACCGCCGCCGCAATTGCCATCGTTTTCAGAATCGATTGTTCTGGACTTAAATAAGACAGCGCGTGATTGACTGAAAACGTCATCGCAACCTGTAATTTACCATCCAGTAAAGCGGGTACAAATTTCCAAACTGGATCATTCGCATAGGTGCGTGCCGAATTCAACATACTTTGTATCATGCTGCCCTTACTGACACCCCGCACCAATTCATTCGCCCAATAATTAACTTCAGTCGCTGAGGGCGCAAAATTTCCACTTCGCCCTAACACGTTCTTATAAATAACTTTCACAAAGTCGTGATCACTCATGTTGGCGGAGTAGTCCGTTTGCAAAGAGTAGTAAATTGCCGCTTGATAAAAACTATTCGCAATTTGCTCCAGTGTTTTCCCGTCACGTAGCTCGCCCAACCAGTACGCTAAACCATCTGCCTCTGGAACGCGATTAAAAAACGCGATGTAAAGCTCAATGACAGAACGAAGATCCTCAGCCCTAACTTGATTCAGCAAATCGGCCAATGTCAAATTGACAGTAACGTCATCAAAGCGTATTTGTTTTTTATTCTTGACAACCACCACATCGCTATTCTTTGTCATATCGTTTACAAGATAGCCTGCACTCAATTTTGCAATTGTGTAGTTTTCTCGCTTCCCAGCAAAAGTCTGAATGTCGCTGGCGACAGGTGCAGGTGAAAACGGGGCAGCGCTATACACTGCGAGTTCAGAATCACTTTTCCCACCACCGCAGCCACCTAAACTGAGGCTCAGCGCCGTTACAACCGTGGTAAGAAACAATTTATATCTGGTGCCTACAGTTTTCATATTCACAAAACGCCTATCTGCGCCATTAGGTTAACAAAAAGAACTATTATAAGCGCAGCGCTACAGACATGATCGCGAAGTAGTAAGTATTCGCGGACGCACAAATAGAAAAAGCCAATGTCAAGCTGACATTGGCTTTTATGGCGAACTTTAATGTCTAGTCAGACTTGAATAACAGGAACCTGGTTAACAAAAAAGTCCTCTGTTCCTAGATGCATTACAGCGATCTAATTACGTGATGGGAAAATACCTTCCATTGCAATGATGTAATTCAAGCCCAAATAGGGCTGCATGATCGAAACCGTAGCATTGGTAACTACTGGTGCGACCACTGGTGTTCCTGCGCCTGTGTTGCCAGTCGTTACAGTGCCGCTACCTGTGACTGTCGTTGTAACACCACCAAGATCAACAGGGCTCGTAGGCGCTGTTCCCGCTGGAAGATAAATCGCTGCGCCAGACGCACCACTTGCGGTAGCAGTTAAGCCACCATTATTTGGTGCCGCGGTAAATCCACCGGCAGTTGCTGCGCCAACGGTGACATGTGTGGTGGCACTAAGAGTATCCAAGTTTAAGGTTGCCGGATGATTATGCGCAGGCAAATTCGCCAAACTCAAAGTAACGTTCACTGTGCCATTAGCGATCACTGTGACATTGTTTGTGCCTGCTCGTTCACCTTGCGAGACATTCGCCAATCCAGGACCTTGTCCTTGCGAGCCAACAATCACACGACCACGCAAATCAGGTAAAGCAAACGTGTTCTGTCCATCACCACCATACATCGTACCTAACAACGCAAACATTGCTGAATTTTGCTGAATAGGGATGGTCTGTCCATTACAAAACATCCATCCGCGTGGTGGGTAATTAAATGCGACTGGTAATACCGTGCCCATAAATGCATCCATTTTATCTCCTCAGTGTGTTAGTACAACAAGAACAAATGCGCGGCCGCGCTGATTTCATTTTTTAAATATCGCAAGCATAGCCAAAAATAACTCTACCTATTTTTGCAATATAAAAATGCATATAATTACTTAGTTTTTTCTTAATAGCTACTTGAAAATTAGATTTCAGTAGTATTTTTATCTAAGCAATTCACGTGCCAACACTGAGAATTTTCGAACACATTCTATGCCGGACTAAGTGCAATCGCTTCTAACTCATCCGCCAGCACTAATCCAGCTGGGAACCCCGCTTGACGCAAGCGCGCAATCACCTCGGCCACATTGCCATCGTGAATAGAAGGGTCAGGATAACGAGCTTGGGGGCGCGGAATCCATCCGGCCTGACTAAAAACTTGCTCTAACCAAGAATTGCTAACGCAATCTAGCATCAGATGTACACGAGCATGCTGGCTAGCATTTCGCACACCATGCAAACAGCTCGCATTCAAGTACCACGTGTCGCCCGCGGAAAAATGCACAGGAATATGGTCGATGGTAAAAATGACTTCCGGCGTGGTTTGTATCGGAATATGCAATCGGGTAATGCCATCTTCGATACTAGAGCCTGCATCTCGGTGTTCTTTGATCACGCCACCCGCAGCCAAAGACATCAGCCTTATTGAAGTTTTCTCACACTGAAACTGTGCAATCACCTCGCGAAAGTAAGTACATTGCTCAAGGATTTCTGTATCTTGAAATTCCACACTATCAATCGGCAAAATATGATCAATACGTCCACCAACAGAACGTAAAGGAATACACGACCAATCTTTTTCATACGCTTGAATATTAAAGTGCTTAATCCAAGGTGACCGCACAGCCAGCGCAAGATCATGCTGAAGTTTCGCGACATCAAACGAAAAGGGTAATTTCAAGTAAGGACATATCGACATAAATTGAAATCTCTCTTTTGGGGATTATCCGAGCGGCTTGTCAACTGATGCAGGGTGCCAAGCCATTTGATCAAATAAAGTATCGCTGCTGCGCACACTAAATCCTGTACGCCGATAAACATGTAAAGCATCAACATTATTGCATTGGACGGCCAGACTAATCGGTCGACCTAGTTGGATTGCGTAGTCTTGCAAAGCCTGAACTACCTGAGTCGCAATACCTTTTCCACGCCAAGTGGATATCACGGCAATGTCAATTAGGCGAATCTCAAAGTCATTTACATCGATGACCAAACGCCCAATCTCCTCCCTATCCCAAAGCAAAAGCCAATGTTGTGCGTTTGGATAGGTTTCTCTGATACCTCTATCCTGACTCATCTGCTGCATAACAATCATCTGTTGCATGGCAACTGGTGCAAGCGGTATCGTGAGCAGATCAGTACGACTATCGCGATACAGTAAGTCCAGAAAAGTCTTGTCATTCGCATGAACAAGGCGTGCGGTCAGAGGGGAAATCAGGTTTAGCAAGTGGAAAACTCCAAATTTAATTCAATACAAATCAATTCAAACATAGTAAGCAAAGACCATTCCCAATAATTTTATTCACCACAAAATCGCTTATCTTGGCACACCACTTGCTGTGAGTTCAGAGAAAAATATATATTCCATATTTTGTAATGTCCATGGAAATATTGCTAACATCAAGCACAGCAATTAATCAAAAAACTTTTCCGGAGAAATCATGTCTTTAAGTTTTGTTCAAGCGCAGGCTCTTTTACATAGCAGCTTTATCGTCCATACCTCAGTTGGCACAGTGGAACTACGTTTAATTGAAGCGACTGAAATTGCCAGACCTGGATTGCCCGCTGAATACCGTACGCCGATGTTGTTGGTTTTTTCAGCGCCAGCTAGCCCTGTATTGGCGCAAGACAACTATTACTTTGATCACCAAAGTCTAGGACGTCATTTTTGGTCTGTGGCACCTGTGATGCCGCCGACTAACCGTCCAGTCACAGCCAATAATGAACCATTAAATTTCTATCAAGTCTTATTTAATTGAATTACTATCGATTCATAAGTGGCGCTCAAAAACATGTAAATAGATTCATTAAGAATTATCTTACGTGTAATTTACATGCATCAGACCCGCCTTCTACTCAAAAAGCCATTTAAGCAATGGTATGAATTTTGCTTTGTATAAATTATCAATTTTAAATATTAAAGCAAAACATTGTGCGTGCTTTGCGATGATGTTTTCAATAAATTGAATTTCAGGATATGTTTTATTTTTAATCAGATGGAAAATTCAACGTTTATCAAGAACAAAAAGTTGTTAACCTGGTGGTTGACCGGATTATCCGGTGCTGGAAAAACAACACTAGCACGAGCCTTGGCAGAAGATCTGCGAGACCAAGGCTATCCTGTGTGCGTACTTGATGGTGATGAAATAAGGCAAGGACTGTCGAAAGACTTGGGGTTTAGCATGGCAGAGCGGGAAGAGCAAAGTCGCCGTGTTGCAGAGACGGCAAAAATATTGAATCAAAACGGCATATTGGCAATCGTTTCTTTGGTGTCTCCTAGCTTACAAGGACGAAGCCTAGCGCGCGACATCATTGGGAAAGAGCATTTCGTCGAAAGCTACATCTCAACCCCATTGCAAATTTGCCAGCAACGCGATGTCAAAGGTTTATACGCAAAAGCAAAGCTCGATTCTGGCCTACAATTGACTGGGATTGGCGCTCCCTATGAAGCTCCCACTAATGCTGATTGCGTGATCGATACCAGTCAAACTGAATTAACTACCGCAACTCAACAACTCCGAGCATTTTTGAAAGAATAAGAACAACATGTCGCAAGCAAAATACCATTTCATTTCCGGCTTACCTCGTTCTGGCTCTACGCTATTAGCTGCGCTGTTACTGCAGAATCCACGCTTTCATGCAGGCATGACGAGTCCAGTTGGCGCGCTGTATACCAGCATGCTACATCAATTTGGTGCTGGTACTGAGTTCGGTCCGGTGATCACAAAACCTGAACGCAAACGTTTAGTGCGCGGTTTGTTTGACTCATATTACGCAGAGCACAGTGATAAAAATGTCGTCTTTGATACCAACCGTATGTGGACCGCACATCTGCCTATGCTGATGGATCAATTTCCGGGTTCCAAAGTAATTGCCTGCGTGCGCAATGTGGCTTGGATTATGGATAGCATAGAACGCAAATACGCAGCAGACCCCTATGAAATCACACGACTGTTTAATGATGATAGTGAGCGTGCGACGGTCTACAGCAGAGTCGAAACACTAGCCCAACGCAATCGTATGGTTGGCTATCCTTGGGCTGCGTTGAAAAGTGCCTTTTATAGTGAGCATGCCGCCTCGATGTTATTGATCGACTATGATCTTCTCGCCCAGGCACCACAAAAAGTTTTACCACTGATTTACGATTTTATCGGTGCGGAGCCGTTCGAACATAACTTCCATAGTATTCAATACGATGCACCAGAATTCGACGCCCCTTTAGGCATGCGAGGCTTGCACAAAGTCAGACCTGCAGTCAGTTTCGAAGCACGTGACACCATACTCCCACCAGATTTGTTTCAACAATACAGCCAGCTATCTTTCTGGAAAGACACAGCAGGCAGCCGTGCCAACGTAATTACCGCCAAATTTATTCCGACTGCGACAGGAAATTGAACATGATCTCGACTAACACACAACTGAACCAAAACGCCAATGAGGCAAACATTGAGCACGGTAATTCGACTCAATTATCACCCGCGCCATCTCTGCAAACAAAAACCGCATCTGCCACTGTCGTTAGTCATGAAATTGTGTTTGTCGACACCACTTTGCAGAACTGGCAAAGCCTACTCAAAGATATCAAACCTGGCGCCGAAATTATCATCCTAGACCCCTTAAAAAATGGCGTGCAACAAATGGCGGATGCTTTGCAGGGCAAAGTGGATGTTACTGCTATACACATACTATCTCATGGTGGTGATGGCTATTTGGTCATCGGAAATACGATGGTATCGTCATATAACTTAGTTGATTACCAAGCGAGTTTTGCAAAAATACGCGCAGCATTATCGTCGGATGCCGATATTTTATTGTATGGCTGTGATGTCGCAAAAGGTGAAGTGGGTGCAAATTTTGTCAGCCAACTTGCTAAGTTAACAGGTGCAGATATTGCTGCATCCATCAACGACACGGGTATTAGTGGTGATTGGGTATTGGAATATCAAAACGGTGCAGTTGAGACCAACGTGGTCGCTGCAACTGACTATGGCTTTGATTTAGCTACCATTAAAGTAACCAATTTAAATGATAGTGGCGCAGGTTCATTACGTGCTGCGGTTACTAGCGCAACGGGTAATGCGGCAGCCGATACCATCGTATTTGACCCAGCCTTGTTTGCTAGCGGTGCTGCGACATTGACGTTGACTAGTGGAGCATTAAATGTACACGGTGATGGCGATTTAGACGCATTTACTATCATCGGCCCAGGAGAAAATTTACTGACGATTAGTGGAAATAATACATCTCGAATTTTTCAAGCAGATTACGCCAGTTCGACAGCAAATACCTCATCATTAACGCTTTCCGGCATGACATTGACCAATGGCACTTCGGCAGGCGCACGAGATGCTTATGGCGGTGGTGCAGTCATGTCTTATTACTCAGGTAGCCTAACGCTAGATCATGTCGTCATAAAAAATAGTTCAAGTGGAAGTTCCGGTGGTGGACTTAGATTTGGAACAAATAATGGTGATTTAACAATCAGTAATTCTACTTTTGATGGAAATACAATTACGAGCGGTGGCGCAACCGGAAGAGGTGGGGGAATCGAGGTTTTCGCGCAAAATCACATCGTTAATATTTCAAATTCAACAATTAGCAACAACACTAATCCTAGCGGGTTTTATGGTGGGGGCGCCATGATTGGCGGCTCAGGTGCAACTATTACTATCACCAATACGACAATTGCAGGGAATTCGGCAGGTAGTGGAAACATTCCAACGGGCGGCGGCGGCGGGATTCTCATACAAGCTCCTAACGTTACCATTACCAACTCTACCATTGTAAACAATGCATGGAATGGCGGAAGCGCGCCTAATAATGGAGGCGGCGGGCTTTCTTTGTTTAATACAGGCGGCACTGCCGTATTGAAAAATAATATTATTGCCAACAATACGAGCACTAATACCGCATTGGATGATACCGACGCCATCGTTACACATACAGGCGTAATGTCTGGAAGCAATAATTTAATCCCCACACCAGTTGGGTTGCATTATTCTTCGACGAATACAATGACTGGCACAATTACTACACTAGGCAGTGCATTAGGTTCACTTGCATTTAATGGTGGTCCTGTGAAAACAATTGCTATTGCAAGTGGAAGCAATGCCATTAGTGCAGGTACAACTACTGGCGCCCCAACCACAGATGCACGTGGTTTTGGTCGTGGCGGCACGACGGACATAGGTGCTTACGAATTTAGTGACAATAATACCTTCGACTTTACAGGTGTGGTATCTCCCAACAAAGGTGCAATTGATGTACCGTCCAATTACAATCTCAACATTGAATTTGGCACAGCAGTCACCGCTGTTGCTGCAAAAAATATTGTAATTTATCGCCAGTCTGACAACGCAGTTTTGGAAACCATCGCTGCTAACGATACTGGCAAAGTGACGTTCAGTAGTGGCACTGGTGGCGCAAACAGCAAAGTGACAATTAATCCGACTGCAAACTTGGGAAGCAACACGGGTTACTATGTTTTAATTGATAGCGGTGCGTTCCAAGATGGCAGTAGCAATGCTTATAATGGTGTTAGTTCAAATTCAACTTGGACGTTCACCTCAATCGCAATCCCTACCAGCATTACCAGTGCCACATATAATGCCACTACTGGCGTTTTAGTCGTCACGGGTACAGACATTACGAATGGTGGCACAATTGACGTCACTAAATTAAGTCTGACTGGACAAGGTGGCACTTACACACTAACCGCAGCCACCAGCAATCCAACTGCAAGCAGCACTACTTCCTTCACAGTGACCTTGGGCGCAGCCGATAAAATCGCGGTGAACGGCATCCTCAATCAGGATGGCACTTCAGCGGTGAATGCGACTACCTTTAATCTGGCTGCTGCGGCGAACTGGGATATTACTGCGTCCGCAGACGCTGATTTAACTGGTAATGCGATTACAGTGTCTAACGTAATTGATCCGACTATCTCTTCGGCGACTTACAATGCCGCAACTGGTGTATTTACTGTCACAGGAGCCAATCTAGTCAAAACGGTTGGCACCACCAATGACATCACCATCAACAAATTAACCATCACTGGTGAAGGTGGTATTACTCGTACGTTGTCTACGACAAGCAATGTCGAAATCACTGATGCAAGCACATTTAGTTTTACGCTCGCTGGTGCAGATATTGATGCGGTTAATCTGATTTTTAATAAAAACGGTGGTAGCTCTACTGGCGGTGGCACTTATAACATTTCTGCTGCGGATGACTGGAACAGCGTCATTAATGGTGGAAACACACAAGATCTGACAAATGCAGTAACAGTATCAAATGTCGCTGTACCAACTATCACTTCAGCTACCTATAACGCGACTACTGGCGCACTAGTTTTCACAGGCACTGGGTTCACAACACGTAATGGCGCTAGTAACGATATTCTCGCAGATAAATTCACATTAACTGGCGAAGGTGGGGCTACATACACGCTCACAGACACAGCAAACGTCGAAATATCGTCGAACACCAGTTTTACTTTAAATTTGAGCAGCACGGACAAATCCGGGCTCAATCAAATAATCAATAAAAGTGGCACCAGTGCTACTAGCGGAACAACTTATAACGTTGCAGCAGCAGAAGAGTGGGCAGCAGGGGCAGATTCAGCGGTTGTTATTGCAGACCTTACAGGTAACGGTGTAACGGCGACGGTTGCTGCACCTACAATTACCTCTGCTACTTACGATGCAAACACAGGTACTCTGCTTGTGACCGGAACGGGATTCACCCATCGTACTGGCGGAACAAATGACATTATCGCGAGCGCATTTACGCTTACCGGACAAGGCGGAAGCACGTACGCGTTGACGGATACAGCGAATGTCGAAATTAGTTCTGATACCAGCTTCACATTAGTATTGTCAGCGACAGACAAAGCTGGGTTACGCACGCTACTCAACAATAATGGTACACAATCTTCTGGTGGTACCACTTACAACTTAGCTGCTGCTGACGATTGGGCAAACGGCGCGGATGCTGCTCTTAACATCGCGGACGCCACTGGCAATGGCGTTACTGTGTCCAATGTTGTATCGCCAACTATTACCTCTGCAACTTACGATGCCAGCACTGGAATTTTGTCGGTAACGGGCACCAATATGGCAAATGGTGATTCGATTGATGTTTCAAAACTATCTATTACAGGCCAAGGTGGTACTTATACATTGACCAGCGCAGGTGTTGCCGCCAGCAGCGCCACTGCATTTTCGATTACCCTCAACGCGGCAGATAAACTCGCAGTCAATGGCGTACTAAATAACAATGGCACCACTGCCGTCAGCGCAACCACGTTCAATTTAGCTGCAGCAACTGGATGGGACTCTACGGTTAGTACCGCTGCAGATCTGACTGGCAATGGCATCACTGTCTCCAACGTCACTGCACCAACAATCACCTCAGCGACCTATGATGGGACAAGCCATGTCTTCGTCATCACTGGCACGAATCTGGTGAAGACCATCGGTGCAACCAATGACGTAACGATTTCTGCTTTAACCATCACCGGCGAAGGTGGTGCAACACGTACTTTATCTACAACTGGCAATGTCGAAGTCATCTCAAATACGAGCTTCACTTTCACCTTAGCGGGCGCCGATATCGCAGCGGTCGATTCTTTGCTCAACAAGAATGGTCTCTCTTCAGCAAGCAGTAGCACAACGTATAACCTCGCTGTCGCCGATGACTGGAATAGCGTGATCACAGGTGGCAACATTGAAGACATGACTGGTAATAGCATCACCGTCTCTAATGCAGCACCTACCATTTTGAGCTCAACTTACGATGCTGCTACTGGGACCTTATCTGTCTCCGCTGTCAATATCGTTGGCGGTGACACGATTGATGTAACCAAACTTTCTGTTACTGGTCAAGCTGGTTCTTATACCTTAACAACTGCCAGTGTTACCGCAACTAACGCGACTGAATTCTCCGTCACGCTCAATGCTGCTGACAAACTCGCGATTAACGGCATACTCAACAACAACGGTACTTCGGCTGTTGACACCACAACTTTTAATTTATCCGCTGCGACTAATTGGAATCAAACCACTGCCTCGGGTGCCGACACAACTGGTAACGCAATCACCGTCTCGAACGTCACGGCACCAACGATTACTTCTGCAACTTACGATGGCACAAGCCATGTCTTCGTCATCACAGGCACGAATCTGGTGAAAACCATCGGTGCAACCAATGACATTACTATTTCGGCTTTAACTATCACTGGCGAAGGTGGTGCGACACGTACTTTATCCACCACTGGCAATGTCGAAGTCACTTCTGATACAAGCTTCACCTTCACTGTCGCTGGTGCCGACATTGCCGCACTTGATGCCCTGCTCAATAAGAACGGCACCTCTTCAGCAAGCAGTGCCACAAGCTATAACCTCGCTGTCGCCGATAATTGGAATAGCGTAATCACAGGTGGCAATATTGCAGACATGACTGGCAATGGTATTACCGTCGCTAACGCTGCACCAAGCATCCTCAGTTCGACATACGATGCTGCAACTGGAATCTTATCTATCTCGGCCGTCAACATCGTTGGCGGCGATACCATTGATGTTTCGAAACTTTCCATTACTGGTCAAGCTGGTTCTTATACCTTAACAACTGCCAGTGTTACTGCAAGTAGTTCGACAGCATTTTCTGTCACACTCAATGCAGCTGACAAACTCGCGATCAACGGTATTCTCAATAACAATGGTACGTCGGCTGTAGACACAACTACGTTCAACCTGTCTGCAGCAGCCAACTGGAATCAAACTACGACATCGAGCGCAGACCTAACAGGCAACACAGTAACCGTCTCCAACGTCACAGCGCCAACGATCACATCCGCCACTTACAATGGCACCACCCACGTCTTCACTGTCACTGGCACTAATTTAGTCAAGGCCATCGGTGCAACCAATGACATTACTATTTCGACCTTAACCATTACCGGTGAAGGCGGTTCGACACGTACTTTGTCGACAACTGGCAATGTCGAAGTGACCTCCAATACCAGCTTTACATTCACCTTAGCTGGCGCTGATATCGCTGCGGTTGATTCTTTGCTCAATAAAAATGGTACATCTTCAGTTAGCAGTACAACCTACAACTTGGCTGTTGCTGATGATTGGAATAGTGTCATCACTGGTGGCAGTATTGCGGACATGACTGGCAATGCCATCACTGTCTTCAATGCAGCTCCTGCCATTTTGAGTTCAGCGTACAATGCTGCAACTGGAGAATTGACTGTTTCTGCGGTCAACATCTTCGGTGGCGACACGATCGACGTGTCCAAACTCTCCGTTACTGGTCAAGCTGGTTCTTATACTTTAACAACTACCAGCGTGACCGCAAGTAGCTCGACGGCATTTTCTGTCACGCTCAATGCAGCTGACAAACTCGCGATCAACGGTATTCTCAATAACAATGGTACGTTGGCTGTAGACACGACTACGTTCAATCTGTCTGCAGCGGCCAACTGGAATCAAACTACAGCTTCTGGAGCGGATCTGACTGGTAACAGTATTACCGTCGCCAACGTCACTGCGCCAACAATTACCTCAGCAACCTACGATGTCACTACCCATATCCTGACTGTCACAGGTAGCAATCTGGTCAAAACCATTAGTGCTACCAATGACATCACAGTATCGACCTTAACGATCACTGGGGAAGGCGGTGCTACACGTACTCTGACCACCACAGGCAATGTCGAAGTGCTTTCTGACACTAGCTTTGCGATCACTTTAGCCGGTGCTGATCAGGCTGCGGTTGAGGCGCTGTTCAACAAAAATGGCTCAACCTCCACCAACGGGGTTAGTTACAATCTGGCTGCTGCCGATGATTGGAATAGCGTCATCACTGGCGGCAATATCGCCGATGCGACAAATGTCATCACGGTTTCGAATGTGTCTATCCCGACCATCACTTCTTCGACCTATGATGCCAATACTGGCGTACTGGTGGTAAATGGTACAGGCTTTAGTGGCACATTCGGTGCGACGAACGACATCATCGCCAATATGTTCAGCCTACAAGGTGAAGGCGGTGCCAGCTATACGCTCAACACCACCAGCAATGTCGAAATCACCTCTGCGACCTCCTTCACATTAACACTGAGTGCGACGGATCGCTTAGGTGCGAATCTGATCATGAATAAGAATGGTACTAGCGCTACTAGTGCCAGCACTTATAACCTGATCGCTGCGGAGAACTGGAATGCAGGCGCAGACACTGCTGTGGTAATCGCAGATCTGACTGGCAATGGAGTCACCGTTTCTAACGTTGTCGCACCAACAGTCACATCCGCCACTTATAACGTTGCTACCGGTGTATTGGTCGTCACAGGGAATAACTTCCTTTCTCTGACTGGAGCGAACAATGACATCACCGCTGACCGCGTACGTTTATTCGGACAAGGTGCTTTCAATTACACGCTCACAGATACCTCCGACGTCGACATCACTTCCAACACCAGCTTTACCATTACCATGAGCGCCACCGACAAGGCGGCTCTGGCTCTTCGGATGAACAAGAATGGTACATCCGCCACCGACGCGACGACGTACAATATTGGGATGCTTGAAGATTGGAATACTGGTGCTGACACCGGTGTCGTGATTCTTGATCTGTTTGGTAATGGCATTACTGTTTCGGGTGTCAATCCAACGACATCAATTACTGCGTCAAGTTTCTCTGCCGACGCAGGCACTTCCTCAAGTGATTTCATTACCAATACAGCGACACAAACGATTTCTGGCACGCTCAGTGCCACTTTGGTCGCAGGCGAATCGGTAGAAGTATCTACCAATAATGGCAGCTCCTGGACAACAGCAAGCGCCACAGTTGGTCAAAGCAGCTGGTCGCTGGCAGGAGCGATTTTATCAAATGGCACAACCAATCTCAAAGTACGTGTCGTTGATACCTATGCGAACTCAGGTCCCGAATATACTCAAAGTTATACCTTAGATACGGTACGCCCGACGGTCAGCAGCAATATGAGCTTTACAGATAATGTATTAGCGATCGGTGATACCTCTATCATGTCGTTAAGTTTCTCCGAAGCGGTGAGCGGCTTAACGATCTCTGATTTCATCGTGCCTAATGGTGTTCTTTCCAACCTTATCACAAGTGATGGTGGAATTACTTGGACAGCAACATTAACTCCCAATGCTGGTGTCAATGACGCAACCAATACCATCACGCTCAATAACACAGGCTATAGAGATACCGCAGGTAATACAGGTACTGGCAGTACTTCCAGCCTGAATTATGCAATCGATACATTCCGACCAACCGCGACCATCACCCTATCAGACAATTATCTTGGCATCGTCGATACCACCTTGGTGACCTTTACCTTTAATGAACCTGTCACAGGCTTCACAAATGATGATCTAACCCTACCGGTCACCACACCGATGGGCACATTATCTCCGGTAAGTTCGAATAACGGCGGATTAACTTGGACTGCAACTTACACACCGCCATTCGGCGTATTGGATACCAGCAATCTGATTACATTAAATACCGCTGGCGTGATCGATGCATTGGGCAATCCTGGATTAGGATTCATCAATTCACCCAACTTTACAATCAATACGGTGAATGTCGTACCTAGTTTGGGAGGTACCACGCCAGGATTGAGCACAGTAGACTCCATGCGTATTTTGCCGTTTTCCAGCGTTACGGTGACCGATCCCGATATTGATGCAATGGAAATCGCTGCAATTACCATCGATGATGCTGCCAAAGGCAGCTTTACCGCCAATTCATTGGCATTAAGCGGCTTTTACACCAACGATGGTGGCACCACTTACAATCATGACGCAGCTTCGCCAGCAGCAATGCAAGCTGCCATTCGCGCATTGGTGTTTGAACCGAATCCATCTCGTTTGTCGGTGGGAACAAGTGATGTCGCGACATTCACCATCATGATCCGCGATCAGTACATGGCCGTCGCCCTCGACAGCAACACCACACTCACAATCAATAATGTCAATTCAGCACCGACTGACATTAGCCTGTCCGATTCAATTGTGTTGCAATCAGAAGGACTTAACGCGAGCGTTGGCTTACTCTCAGCGATTGACCGAAACGTCGGTGATTCCCACACCTTTGCTTTAGGCACCGCCAATGCTGCAAACGATAATGCGCAATTTACGATCGTTGGCAATAGCCTCAAGGTGATTAATCCTGCCTTGATGGCAGAGCGCGATTACAAGGTCTCGGTACAAGTTACCGATGCCAATGGCTTGAGTTTCTTTAAAAATCTCACGATCCATCTCGATGATGATGTTGCTCCTTACATCACTTCTATCGAAACACTGCGCTCGGCTCGCCCAACCGTCACAACGGGTAGTTATATTGTGAAGTTTAACGAGTCTGTCACCGGCGTTACTCTAGATGATTTCTTCCTCACTTCCAGCGATGGAACCACCGCCAATCTGAGTTCTATCACCGCATTAAGTGGCGGTGCCTATCGCGTATATATGGATCAGATTTCCGGCACCGGGAATTTAGTATTGAACTTGAAATCCTCTGGTACGGGTATTAGTGATTTGTTTGGAAATAGCTTGCCTGCAGTGCCACCAGCGCCACAACAGTTGTCACTACTATCCACTGATAATATCGCTATTGACTTCGTCGCCACCAATGATTTACTCATTGGCATTCAGCAGCATCAGGATTTCTTTCTGATGTAAAAAAATAACCGTCATCGGGGGAAAGCGGGCGGTCAATTTTTGACCGCCTTTTTTTGACCTGAACTGTTTTAACTTTGCGATTGGAGATCGAAATTTAGATTTTCGACAAAACGCAAAATGGCCAAGTAACACGAATTTATTTCCACATGGAAAATAAAGTAAATTTAACTATTTACCTTTCATTCATCTTTTTAAAAATTTTCACAAAAAAGTGAATTTACCCTTTAAAAACATAGACTTAACCTTGACTACCAATCGTATTCGCAATAAGATTACGACTGATTTATTTTTTGATAATTATAATGAATTTGCCTTCTCATCAGACGTTTTGCGATTGCCTCAGGCACAACTTCCGCGTGCAGATTGATGGCGGTTCCAATGAAAATTTGGTGCTAACATCGGTATCAACTTTGTTAGAAAGCGCAGTCAGTACACCAAGTCACCCAAAAGAACATTTTTCAATTATTTTTGAGTGCCAAAATCAAACGCACTTGCCGCAAAAAATCTACAGCTTTACACATCCGACAGTTGGTCAATTTGAGCTATTTATCGTACCAATCGGCCCTGATCGTGTCAGTAAGCATATGTGCTATCAAGCCATATTCAATTAATTTTTGAAGAGAATGGAGTATCAAGATGTCGAGTAAGCAAAATCTAGCGCGTCGTGGTTTTATTTTATTTGGCGGTGCTCTGGCACTTACCTCAATGACGGCGCCAAGCTCCTTAGCAAATGCATTAATGGAGCTCGAGGTTTTGCCAAGTTGCACAGCCAATTTCAGTAATGCAGATCATCTCTGCTTGCGTAGTTTCGGCCTGCAAGACTTTACCCAGCTGTTAGGGCAAAATTTTTTAGTTGGCGCTGGCATTCATAAAGTTCACATGCAACTAACTAACGCAACCTCACATGCTCGCGATGCGGACCCTCGTCCGGCGACTGTGCGCCGCGAGCCTTTCAGCTTGCAATTCTCCGCCCAACAAGGCCTACAGTTACCCGCTGAGATCTATGATGTCAAACACCCAAAACTTGGTGATATGAAAGTGTTCATGACGCAAATTGGTGATCAGAATTCTGACAAATCCCAGTACGAAGTTGTATTCGGTTAACGCCGTTTTTACGCTCACACTCTGCAAAGATTTCATTATTTATGAGCCACGCGATCTCCTCACTCACATATAGCCTGCGTCCCATTGAAGAAGTGGACATGCCTATGCTGCGTGAGATTTATTATTCCTCCCGCGCGGAGGAGATGAAATTTTTTCCTTTTTCTAATGAGCAGAAACAGCAGTTTTTGGCGATGCAATTTGACGCGCAGCATACGCATTATCAGACTTATTTCAAACAAGCACAATTTGATTGTGTGATGCGAGATTCCAAAGTAATTGGACGTTTATACGTACATCGTGGTCTCGAAGAAATGCGGATTATCGACATCAATTTATTGCCAGCATATTGCAATCAAGGAATAGGAACCTTTCTCCTACAACAGTTAATCACTGAAGCGGATACCAAACAACTCAGTATTAGCGCTCACGTCGAATACAGTAACCCTGCGCGTCGTTTATATGCTCGCTTAGGCTTTGATGAGATTGAAGAACGGGGCGCTTATATTTTTGTTGTGAAGCCAGTCGCATCTTTGAATAACCGCCAAGTATCAAATAATATCTATCAAGCAGACAATGTCAGCTCGACACCAATTTAAGAGGATTTTATGGCAGAACCATTTTTATCAGAAACCAGAATATTCAGTTTCGTTTTCGCTCCGCGAGGATGGGCCCTATGCAATGGGCAACTTCTACCTATCAATCAAAATCAAGGTTTGTTCTCTTTATTGGGAACGACATTTGGCGGTGATGGGCGAGTGAATTTTGCCTTACCGAATCTTCAAGGTCGGGTACCGATCCATGTCGGCAATGGCTTTACCCTTGGTCAACAAGGTGGCGCAGCAGCCCACACAATCTCGCAAAGTGAAATGCCAACTCACACGCACCTGATCAATGTTTCGAACAAACGCGCAAATTTAGCCAGACCCGTCAGTGCCACCTTAGGACAAGCGGAAAGTCCTATGTATTCTGATGAGTCACCTGGCAATGTATATGAAACCACTAGTGCAACACAAAATACCACAAGCACCATAGGTGGATCACAAGCACACACTAATTTGCAGCCTTTTTTAACCCTGAATTTTTGCATTGCTCTGCAAGGCATTTTTCCATCACCTACCTAAGACAAGAGGCAAAAAATGGCACAACCTTATGTTGGTGAAATTCGCATTTTTGCTGGCAACTTTGCCCCTGCAGGCTGGATGTTTTGCGAGGGTCAACTGCTTCCAATTTCCGAAAATGAGACCCTATTTCAACTCATCGGCACCACCTATGGTGGCGACGGTGAATCTACTTTTGCATTACCTGATATGCGTGGCAGATTGCCGATACACCAAGGATCTGGCTATGTATTAGCGGAAACGGGTGGAGTCGAGACTGTTACACTAACAGTCAATCAAATACCGGCGCATAGTCACACAGTGCTGGCTAAAGCACCCACTGCGTCCGCACCAAACGGCAATGCAACACATACGATTCCAGGTTCAAAAATGTTAGCTGGGGGTACGATCAAAGCCTACTCGACTGGGGTTCCTGCGTTAACGCTGGACATGAATGCAGCAGTCATCAATTCGACTGGCGGAAGCCAGCCACACGACAACATGATGCCGTATCTCTGTGTTGATTATATTATTTCTTTATTCGGGATATTCCCGAGTCCTAATTAAGGCTCAATCATGGCAGATCCATTTGTTGCTGAAATCCGCATTTTCCCTTTTAACTTTGCACCACAAGGCTGGGCTTTTTGTGATGGACAATTACTTCCACTCTCACAAAACACCGCATTATTTTCCCTGCTAGGTACCACTTACGGTGGCAACGGCGAAAGTAATTTTGCGTTACCAGATCTTCAAGGTCGCGCCCCCATGCACCCTGGTCAAGGTCCTGGATTATCTTTGCATGATTTAGGTGAGTCTGCTGGCACAGAAGCCGTCAGCTTACTAGAAACGGAAATCCCGTCACACAACCATCTGATGAAAGCAAGTGATGCCGCAGGTAATGCTATATCACCTGCAAACAATGCTTTAGCGATTGGCGCCAAAGGTGTCCCTTTATACACGCCAATTAGCGGTGCTAATGCGACAATGAGTCCAAGTACGCTGGCGCCAGTCGGTGGAGGTTTGCCACATAACAATATGCAGCCATATTTAACGATGTATTTCGCAATTGCAATGCAAGGTGTTTTTCCTCCTCGTTGAGTACGAAAGGCGAAGCAGCACCGTCGGATAGTTAGTCGGACAGCTGAACAAGCGAATTGTTTGGGTCAAAGATCCAACTATATTTTGAAGCAAAACTTTAGTCGCTTCAATTTTTTGATAATTTTAAGAATGGTGTGTGAGTATGGCTCGTTTTCATTTCAATATATCAGTGCTGAGCTTCGCGCTTCTGACACTCAGTGCTTGTGGCGGTGGTGGTAGTAGTTCTAGCCCAGGCACGAATAATGTGCAAGCGACACCAGGATTCGTTTGCAATGGTACGGTCAAAGAATTATTTACCGCCATGCAAGGCAGCTATGACGGCGTCGTTGATACCGCGTTCTTACCTGGTGCAGGTGTACCCTTAACCACAGGCGTGGTGTATCCGGTGAGTATTTCTGGGCTAGATTGTTCGATACGGTTTACTGGCAACAAAAATATTAAGTATGTGTTTGCCTTTGGCGACACAAGCAACACGGCGCCTAGCAATTTCGTCGGCTTTAGCCCGACCAAAATTATTCAAAATCCTGATGAGCTCGATTTGAGTAATGTGCAATACAACATCAGTATCAGCACCAGCAGCAATGTAGTCGAACTAGAGCGCAGAGTTGCCAAGAATTCGGCAGGTTCAGGCGTGGTCGATGGCGATTTGCATCTCTTCTCTTTGCCAGGCACCAATTCCTTCGGCGGCATACACATGAAAGTGGCGACCAAACGACCCCTCTAGTAATAAATGCTGGTAAACAAGACATGTAACAGGTGTTCCACACCATTCATACAAGACAATGTAGTGCCTTCATCATGGTTAGAAAATGAAACTAGAATCTCAAGCGACAACAGAAATGACTCTGGCAAATAGCGTGCAATTGGCAGTGATTGACACCCGCCTGAAAGACTATCAACAGATCATCGCAGCCTTATCGCCTACGATGACAATAGTCTTAATAGATAGCGCTAGCGATGGCTTGGCAGAGATCGCTGCAACTCTAGCGCAATATCCTGCGGTGACGGCATTACATTTATTTTCTCATGCCAGTCCAGCAAGTTTACAACTAGGTTCCAGCTACTTAAATTCAAGCACCATTACCACCGCCACATCACTGGCGATGTTAAAAACGATAGGTAGCAGCTTAGTGAAGGATGGCATGATCTTGGTGTATGGTTGCGACCTCGCCGATGGTAGTAGTGGACAAAATTTCGTCAGTCAGTTTGCATCTGCAACAGGAGTCACGGTTGGCGCGTCGTCCAATACCACAGGTGCAATTGCCTTGGGTGGCGATTGGCAAATGGAAGTGTTCGCTTCGCCAAACGGTCAATTTTTAGCGACCCACGCAGGCATACAAAATGCCACACATGCAGTTGCGCTCAGTCTCAGTGACTATCAACAAAGTCTGGCAGGAATAATCACTGCTAGCAATGAAGAAGCGATTGCAACCGGTAACGATTACATCCACACCACACCAGGAACTACTCAGCTCGCGATGCTTGGTGCAGTCGAATTAGATAATGGCAGCCGTGTCGTATTACAAGCCAATAACAAAGCCGACTATTATGGTATGGCGAATTTGGACTATCTGAGTGTCGTTATCGTCGATACCCTAGGCAACACATCCACGATAGCACTGACTGGCACCGTTGCCACGGTCGTCAATAATAATGGCGGCACGAATAATAATAGCAACAGCATACAAACCAATGATGCAGCATCGATTGTCGCTTTACGCAATGGTGGTTTCGTCGTGTCCTCGTATTCCAATGATGGTTACGGCATCCAAATGTACAACAATGCCGGCGTTTCGCAATCGATTACCGCACCTATCGGCTTCACCAGCTCGGTCAATCCATCCGCTAAAGTCTTAGCCAGCAACGATGGCGGCTTTGTATTGTTATGGACAGTTCTCGACACCAATACCAATGCGGTATCGCTAGAATTCCAGCGCTACACTTCTGCTGGTGCCATTTCAGGTGCGCGTTACTCTGAAGCATTCGCCAGCACTAGCCCAGTTGTGCAGAATGCTGCCATTGATATGCATGGCAATATCGCTGTCCCTATCAGTAGTAACGATGTTTATACGCCTAGCCAAGTGAAGTTATGGAATGCTTCCGATGTTGCAGTTGGAATCTACAATACAGCGTATTACCAATCTGCCGCAGTGATCGCGCCGATGTACGGCGGCGGTTTCGATTTGTTTGGCAACGACATCGTTGCTGGTGTCGGCAATACCGCCAGTTCTTACTACGTACAAACCTTGGGTGCAGATGGCAGTCTTGGCTTAACAGTCGCGAGTACGATTCCCGTCGCTAACTTACGCGCAGTCGAACTCTCCTTATCTGGTGACTATCTGGCGGTGGGTGGTAGCACCGACACCGCCAAACTTGGTTATTTTGTTGACGGTTTCAATCCTAGTGCGGGAACCACAACACAGTCGATCGCAGACGCCGACAAAGTTGCCAGCATACCAAGTCTTTCGGAGGACGGTAATATCACCAGTGCTTGGATTACTGGCTCGGTTACCAACGCAAATGGCCTAGTCACCAGTGGCGCAGTTTCGGTGGTGACCTATGGCTCAGCGTTCACTATTCCAGTTGACTACCCGCCGACCATCGCAGGAACTTTCACGACTAGTGGCGCATTGACCGATAAAACCAACATCCTACCGTTCGCCAATTTGACCGTGAGTGATGTCGACTCGGTGACAGGTAAAGTTACCATTACCTACAACGCAGCCAACGGTAGTTTAAGTGGAACGGGACTAAGCGGCACGGCGGGTAACTACGTGTTGGAACTATCGACCACCTCATTGACCACCCTCAATACCGAGCTACGCGCACTAGTTTTCACACCGACAGAAAATCAAATCGTACCAAACAGCACGGTACAAACGACCTTCACCTTAACTCCTGGTGATGGCGTTCGTGATGGCCGCGCAAACACAGCAACCAATGCGATTGCGACCTCAATCAATGATGCCCCAAGCATCAATAACAATAGCAGTGCCGCAAGCGCGACTGCCAATGCGGCAGAAAATCAAACCGCGGTGATGACATTCACAACCGCAGATCCCGATGTCGGACAAACCATTACCTATTCAAAATCAGGTGCAGACGCGGCCTTATTCAATATTCATCCGACCACAGGTGTGTTAACTTTTATTACCGCGCCTAATTTTGAAAGCCCAAGCGATGCGGGTGGAAATAATGTCTACGATGTGACTATCACGGCGTCCGATGGACTTGCCTCCGATAGTCAAGCGATTGCCGTGACTGTGACCAACGTCAACGAGCATCCTGTGATTACGAGTAATGGTGGCGGCAGCAGTGGCAGCACCAGCGCTGCAGAAAATCAACTAGCGGTAACAACAGTAACCGCAAACGACGTCGATGCCGCGACCACACTCACTTACAGCGTATCAGGTACAGATGCCGCATTGTTTGATATCAACGCATCCAATGGCACGTTGACGTTTAAGACCACACCAAATTTCGAAACGCCTGCCGACAACGGTGGCAACAACATTTACGATGTGATTGTGACCGCATCAGATGGCAGCTTGACAGACACACAAACGCTGGCAATCACTGTCACCAATGTTAATGATGCACCCACGATTGTGGGATTATCCGCAGCAGATAATCAATCTGTATTGGCCAGTGCATCGGCGATATTAATTGACCTCGCAAGCGTGGCCACAGTCACGGATGAAGATAATGCCAATTTTAATGGCGGCAGTTTGACCGTAGCATTCGGCTCAGGACGTCAAGTTGGCGATAGTGTGGCCATTCGCACCGGCTCCGGTGTAACACTCTCGAATAACATGGCCGTTGCAAGTTCGATCACCATAGGCGGACAAGTGATTGGCAGCATCGCTACTGGCGGCACAGGTGCGGGAAGTGACAACCTGATTATCAATTTCAATGCGCAAGCAACGCCCGCACGTATTTCTACACTATTGCAAAATATTACTTTTGATGCCACCGATATTAAAGCAGATCGCGTTTTAAATATTCAAGTGAATGATGGTGCTGCTAACTCGAACACGGCAAGCCTGACAATTAGTGTCACGACCAATCCAAGCGTTGCTATCAGTACCAATGCAGGGCCGTTAAAAGCGGGCGATACTGCGCTCATCCAATTCCAATTTAGCGAAGCACCAGTTGGCTTCACCGACAGCGATATCAGTGTCAGTGGCGGTACCATCAGCGATCTGATGGTCGATGGTGTTGACGATACACTCTATACGGCATTGTTCACACCAACAGCAGATACGCAAAGTCTGAGTGGTAGTGTCAGTATTGGTGCAGGCACATTCACCAATGCCGACACTGAGGTTAACCTAGCAAGTACCCCGAACGCAGCTTTGACTGGCGATACACTCCCACCTAGCGTAACTAGTATCGTCCGGGCTGCAAGCGATCCGACAAACGCCACCAGTGTCAGTTTCACTGTCACCTTTGCTGAAAGTGTCACTGGTGTTGGCACCTCGGATTTTAGCTTGACCACGAATGGTGGTGCAGCCGGAAACATCGCCTCAGTGAGCGGCAGCGGTACGACTTACACCGTGACTGTGAATAGCCTAACAGGTGAAGGCACCTTGCGCTTAGATTTGAACGGCAGTTTGACTGGCATTGTTGATTCTCTCACCAATCCTATCGCAGGAGGCTTTAGCGGTGGACAAAGTTACAGCTTTGACCGTACCGCACCTGCCGTCAACACCATCACGCGTGCACAAAGCGACAACACCAATGCCAGCATTCTCACTTTTGATGTGGTGTTCAGCGAAAATATCAGCAATGTCGATATCGGTGATTTTGCATTGAACAGGACAGGTAGTGCCAACGGTACCATCTCCGCAATCAGCGGCAGCGGTAGTACCTATACAGTCACAGTCAGTGGTGTGACTGGTGTAGGTACCCTAGGTTTAGACTTGAACAGCGCTGGCACAGGAATAATCGATAGTGCGAGCAATGCGATCACTGCAGGATTTACTGCTGGTCAGACCTATACCGTGGATCGCGTAACGCCTAGCGTTAGCAGCATTGTTCCAGCAGGCTCCGCGAGCACAAATGGGACGTCTAGTTCTTACACGGTGACATTCAGTGAAAATGTCAGTGGCGTTGATATTTCTGACTTTACGATCACAAGCACCAACTCAGCAACGGCCAATGTCGCGTCGATTTCAGGTAGCGGTAATGTGTACACCATCGTTGTCGATAACATCGACGGTGACGGTACTTTGCGATTGGATTTACAGTCCTCAGGCACTGGGATTATCGATACATTTGGCAATCCGATCAGTGCGGGCTTTACCAGTGGTTCTGTCATCACAGTTGACCGCATAGCGCCAACGTTGGCTTTGCCAATCGCGATCAGTGACAATGCATTAATCATCGATGAAACCTCGACAATTACCTTCACGTTCTCTGAACCAATCACTGGTTTGACTACTGATGATATAAACGTTGAAAACGGAATGATTGATGGTTTAGCCTCATCCAATGGCGGTCTAACTTGGACAGGCACATTGACACCGTCAAGCAACATAACGGATGTCAACAATACCATCACGCTCACACTAAGTGGCGTTACAGACTTAGCAGGTAATTCTGGCAGCGGCACTACTACCAGTCCTAACTACCAAATTGATACTACCCGCCCGATTTTAGCTTCGGCAATCACCATTTCTGACACCGCACTGAAGATTGGTGATACAGCTTTAGTTACCTTTAACTTTTCCGAGGCAGTTGCGAATTTCACGACCACCGATGTTCTCAGCCCGAACGGCATATTATCGAATTTAGTTACTACTGACAGTGGTTTAACGTGGACAGCAACACTAACACCAAATACGACCACTGATTATCTCAACAACTTAACTCTCGACTACAGCGGTATCACCGATCTAGCTGGCAATGCGGGTAGTGGAACGGCAACCTCATCTAATTATGTGGTTGATACAGACCGACCAGTATTGGCAAGTGCGATTACCATTTCTGATACGGCCTTAAAAATCGGCGACACTGCGCTAGTAAGTTTTGTGTTTAGCGAAGCTGTCAATAACTTCACAACGACTGATGTGAATGTCGACAACGCCACGCTATCAAATTTAATTAGCGCAGATGGCGGCATCACTTGGACTGCGAACCTAAACGCATCAGCAAATACCACTGATAGCATCAACAGTTTAACGCTCAATCTCAGCGCGCTCACAGACTTGGCAGGCAATGCTGGTAGCGGAAATTCCAGCGGTCCCAACTACAGTATTGACACAACTCGGCCAGGTGTATCCGGCAACATGAGTTTTTCCGACGCAGCCCTAAGAATCGGAGAGACGTCGACGATGACCATTAATTTCACCGAAGCGGTCGTTAATCTTGATGCGAGTGATTTCAATTTCAGCAGCGGTAGTCTTTCGAACTTTGTCTCCAGTAATGGAGGCCTCACATGGACGGCTACCGTCACGCCAAATAGCAATGTCAATGCCGCCAGCAACAGCATCACATTGAATCACGCAGGCTTCAATGATCTGGCGGGGAATGCGGGTAGCGGCAGCACGACTAGTTCTTCCTTTGCTATCGATACACTGCGACCCAGTGCCACCATTACTCTTTCAGACAGCAATCTGGGTCTTAGTGACAGTGCTATCGTCACTATCACTTTTAATGAAGCCGTGACTAGTTTTAATAATGCCGATATCACCTTGCCCGTGACAGCTCCGCTTGGCGCATTATCACCTGTGAATTCTATCGATGGTGGCAGAACCTGGACAGCGACCTTCACTCCACCATTCGGGGTGTTCGATTTAAGCAATCAAATCAGCGTTGATACCTCTGCTGTGCTTGATCTTGCTGGCAATAGCGGACTTGGCTTCAATAGTTCGGCAAATTTTGTAATCGATACCATCAATACACTGCCAACTATTGGCGGTGCGCTTGCCGCACAAGCTACCAATAATCAAACTCGCATACAACCATTTACCGCAATTACCGTCACTGATCCGGATATTGGGGCATTAGAAACAGCGACCATCACGCTCGATACGCCTGCCAAAGGTAGTTTCACCAGTAATTCACTCGCACTGAGCGGTTTTTATACCAATGATGGTGGACTCTCTTATCTGCATGACCCTGTCACTCCCGCTGCAATGCAAGCCGCTATACGTGCTTTAGTGTTTGAACCGAATCCCAACCGTTTAGCTGTCAATGCGAGTGAAACCACCGTCTTCACTATTGTCGTGCGTGATGAACATGCGGGAACCGCTAGCAATAATGCGACAACGGTCATCACTACTGCCGTCAATCTGCCTCCAACGAATATCTTGCTGTCGGATGCAAGTGTTGCACAGTCAGAAGGTGCAAATGCGACAGTGGGGATCTTGTCAGCGGTGGATAATAATCTTGGCGATATTCACACTTTTACTCTGGGCGCCGCTAATGCTGCGAACGACAATGCGAAATTTACGATCGTTGGCAATAGTCTCAAGGTGATTAATCCTGCCTTGATGGCAGAACGCGATTACATGGTCTCGGTGCAAGTGACTGATGCCAATGGCTTGAGTTTCTTTAAAAATCTCACGCTCCATTTAGATGATGATGTTGTTCCTTACATCACTTCTATCGAAACACTGCGCTCGGCTCGCCCAACCGTCACAACGGGTAGTTATATTGTGAAGTTTAACGAGTCTGTCACCGGCGTTACCCTAGATGATTTCTTCCTCACTTCCAACGATGGGACCACCGCCAATCTGAGTTCTATTATTGCACTAAGTGGTGGCGCTTATCGCGTATATATGAATCAGATTTCCGGCACTGGCAATCTGGCATTGAACTTGAAATCCTCTGGTACGGGTATTAGTGATTTGTTTGGAAATAGCTTGCCTGCCGTGCCACCAGCGCCACAACAGTTGTCACTACTCTCCACTGATAATATCGCTATTGACTTCGTCGCCACCAATGATTTACTCATGGGTATTCAACAACAAGAGCATTTTTGGATGTAAAGAGCGATCACTACGGCGCGGTCATACATTTGACCGCGTCGCAACGCAGTATTTAACCTAGCTTCATGTCAAGGCTACTGAAGTCATCACTCCCAATTCAATCAATCTGCCATACAATAGCCTACCCTCAAAAATAGGCGCGATATCCTCTTATGCTTATCCGCAGGAACTTTTCAAGTATCGACAAATCTGACGCAGTCAACCAGATTCAACTTATCACAGCAATCGTTGAATACGTTCAGTCGAGATCATGCTACTGAAAATGCCAGCCCGATGTCGATCACTCCTATATACGATTAAAGTAAAAGCATGCTTCCTTCCACTCAAAACAACCATAGTGCTCAAGACTACCGTGTGCAAAAAAAAGCTGCTGCGTCACTGAAATTTGCTAAATTTTCTCGCAAAATACATAAATGGTCAGGAATCATCTTAGTTCTGTTTGCCGTAATTATTTCAATTAGCGGCAGTTTTATCGCGTTTAAATCTCACCTAGAATATCTTCAGCCAAGTAGCAAAAGCGGAGCTGCAGGCGACATCAACACGATAATTTCTGCATCAAATGTCGTTAGCATTATTCTTGCGCTACAACTTCCCGAGGCTCAACAGGTTACCGACATCAACCGTATAGAGTTGCGCCCAAACAAGCGTATGTACAAAGTTCGTCTAGAAGCAAAAGATAATTGGAGCTCACCCCGAGAAATCCAAATCGATGCAGTTACCGGCGCTGTTCTGAATGTTGGATTACGTGGCGACCAACTGTGGTCTGATATTCACAGCTTTGCTGTATTTGGAGAATTCACCAAACTCTTCGTGATGAGTATGACAGGCCTATCTTTACTCTGGCTTAGTTTGACGGGTTTCTATTTGTTTTTCTATCCAATTTGGTTCAAAGCACACAAACGACAACATCCAACTTAATAGCGCCGAGAATGGAAAATAGGTACCGCTGCGATGCAAGCATTTAATCGACTACAATTTCTGTCGACCAACTTTGTTCTGATTCGATAAATTAAATTACATGGCAAACAAAACTATTCTACTGATTGATGACCATAGTTTATTCCGTAGCGGACTAAGAGCATTAATTAGCCATAGTTTAACGAGCGTCGAAATAGTAGAATCAGATTCTCTTGAAGATGCCTTACGCGTGCAAAATCCAGTACTAGCGTTGATTTTATTAGACGTAAAACTACAGGGTTTGAATGGACTAGAGGGCGCAATACTTTTAAAACGAAAATGGCCTGAAACACCCATCATTGTAATTTCAGCAGATAATTCTTTGGAGACCTTACAACTCGCGCAGGAGAAAGGTGCACGATATTTCATACCAAAAACAAGCTCTGCCGATGACATTTTGCGCATTATTACTAAAGCGTTAAACGAACCTGAAACACAATTAACAAAGGTACCAAAAGAATTCGGACTGAAGTCAACAAGCCACAAGCAATTACTCACCCCCAGGCAATACGAAGTATTGGATTTGGTTTGCAAAGGGCTTTCCAATAAAATGATCGCCCGCCAACTCGATCTATCAGAAAATACTGTACGTTGTCACGTTCAAGTATTGCTGGCAGCATTAAACGCATCAAATCGTGCTGAAGCCGCATTCACCGCACGTCGCATGGGATTAATCGCATAAATGCTGAATGCTTACGATCCCGTCGAAAAAAAAATCCGCATAGAACTACAATTATTATTAATGCGCAACTTGGGCAGCTCAATGCTACCGGGGATATTGGTTGCACTTGTACTGTTCTTCACCTTAAAAAATGAACACAATGTAATTGGACTCAGCATCTGGTGCATCGCCGTCACCTTATCGAAGTTAATCGATGTTTATGATGCAAAACGTTTTATCCAACAAGGTATCAATCCAGATCAGATCGTCAGCGTACAAAAGCGTCTGATGATATTACATGCAATTGACGGAGCCGTGTGGGGTGCGCTGGCTTGGCTAGCTTTGCAGACCGCGACGACGGCAGGAAGCGTGTTGATATTGGCGGTATTGGCTGGAATTGCCGCCAACTCGATGTCAATTTTATCGCCGGTGCTACCAGCATTTGCACTCTTTCTTTTGTTTGAACTCGGCTCTATGGTGTATGCGGTTATTACACTCAACGATCCTGCATATTGGGCTATCGGCATCGCGGTCGGAATGTACGCGATTACCCTGATGGGTCAGGCCTACAATACGTCGAGAACTGCGCGGGCATCAATACAATTGCGCTTTGAAAATTTGGATTTGATTGAACAGTTAAATTTAGCAAAGAAAAATGCTGAACAAGCACAAGCTGCCGCTGAACGCGCTAACGTCGAGAAATCGCATTTCTTGGCCGCTGCCAGCCATGATTTACGCCAACCAATTCATGCGCAAGGTTTGTTTCTAGAAGTCTTACAGTCAACCAAACTATCGGAATCTCAACGCGAGCTTGTACAAAGCATCTGTGCAGCTGCGAATGCAACGACAGAAATGCTGCATACCTTGCTCGACTACTCACGCATCGAAGCGGGCGTTGTCGAGACTCATATACGACCATTTCGCTTACAAAATTTATTGAGTAAAATCGAAAATGAACTGGCACCGCAAGCCTATATAAAGGGCTTAGTTTATCGTTCACCGGAAACGCATTATGTGATCAATTCTGATCCGGCGTTGGTAGAAATGGTGATCAGGAATCTGGTCAGCAATGCGATTCGCTACACATCAAAAGGTGGCGTACTGATCGTGGCAAGAAAGAAAGAGTCCGAAGTCAGTCTCGAGGTATGGGACAGCGGGATCGGTATCGACAAATCATCATTCGAAGACATTTTCAAAGAATTCCAACAATTAGGAAACAGCGAGCGTGATCGTCAAAAAGGCTTAGGTTTGGGGCTCTCGATTGTTCAAAAGATGATCAACATACTAGGTCTAGAATTACAACTAGCATCACGCCTCGGCAGCGGTAGCGTATTTAAAATTCGATTACCACTGACTTCCGTGACAGTGCTTGAAGATGAAAAAGATACGCCACAATTCATTACACACACACTCAAAGCACGAATTTTGGTCGTCGACGATGACACCATCGTACGCCAAGCAATGGCCTCTCTATTGAATGAGTGGGGTTGTGATTGTGATCTTGCTGCATCGCTTGACGAAGCCACCGCACTTGCTGAAACCAATGTTCCTGACCTGATTATCAGCGATTACCGTTTGCGCGATCACTGCAAAGGAACTGAGGTCATTCAAGCGGTGCGAACGCTCTGCAACGCCGACATTCCTGCCATTTTGGTGACTGGCGATACCGCACCAGTTCGCTTACGTGAAGCAAGTACATCAGCACTGCCATTGCTGCATAAGCCTGTCTCCCCTTCTCAACTATATGCACAGCTCTCACTAATGCTTGCTCAGACAAAGCAACAGATGCGATAGAAAACTTCAGGTATCGCCATACCAAACTCTTTTCACTGTCATCAAATTCGGTTCGACTCACAACCGTTTTAAGCGAAGCCTGTCAATAGGCATACACCCATCGCTAGTCTAATTAGACTATAGACAATTCCTACTCACAGACAGCATAGTTGCTAACTATTTGATCTCGTAAAAACTTTGTAAATGTGAAGCCTTGTTTGCTCATGCTATGGAACACTTTGGAAGCAAAGATTTGATCTGAGAAAGCTGTTTTGCCAATAAAGGCTTACTTGTATTACCAATTGATTGCCAATTCATCACCAACACGATATCGGCAAACTACCTGATTCATATCCCATTTGTTTTAAGTGAAAAGATCGCTATGACCACGCTGCACGTATCACCATTTAATCTATTTTCCGCGAACTTCAACAAAACATCAGGATTAACTCAAGAAAATAAACAAGCATCAGTGACAGCCAGCGAACTGCTCTTACCAGTGCAATCGCACGCATCTACAAATTCCATCGTATTTATCGATAGCCGCCTTCCTGATTTCGAACAATTGCTTGCTGCGGTACCAGTTGGCACCACCGTAGTCATCCTCGACAAAACGCAAGATGGTCTGCAACAAATTGCAGCGGCATTAAAGGACTACCAAAACCTCGACTCGATATCGATTATCTCGCACGGCGCTGATGGCTTACTTTTATTGGGAAATGCGGCTTTACATGAATCAAATCTGGCTAACTATCAAAGTGAATTAGACGTCATCAATAACGCGTTAAACGCAAGCGGCGACTTACTACTGTATGGCTGTAATGTTGCAGCGGGCATTAAGGGACAAAATTTCATTCAAGCACTTGCGCTTGCTACCAATGCAGATATCGCAGCGTCGACAAACGATACAGGTACAGCTGAACGCGGCGGAGATTGGATTTTAGAGATATCCACTGGCAGCATCGACAGCAAACAAAGCTTCATCAACACAGAACAAATCATCGATTGGAATCACCTCGCAGCGACGCTATCCGCTTCCGATCTGGCCAGCTTGCAAGCGGCGATGGCAATGGCGAATGCCAATGGCCTTGATGACACCTTGACTTTAACTGGCGATATTCTCTTTACTGCCAATAACAACACCATCAACATCGCAGCAGACTCAGGGCACAGCATCACTATCATCGGTAGCAAAAACAATAGTGGCGGCACAGTCACCATTGATGGCGGAAATCTAACACGGGTATTTAACGTAGCCAGCGGAGCCAAAGCTAGCTTAGAAAACTTGGTGATCACTAATGGTTTGGCTGCGGGGAACGGTGGCGATAACACAGGAAATGTAGAAGGACCAGGCAGAGCTGGTTTTGATGGTTCGGGTGGGGGGATATACAACGCTGGTGAACTCGTCATCAACAACAGTACGGTTACGGCAAATAAAGCGTCCGGCGGTGGTGGCACTGGTGGAGGTTATCCACGAGGCGGTGGCGGCGGTGGCGGTGGCGGCTTTGGTGATGGTCTAGGTGGTATCGGTGGTAAAGACAGAGTCGGTGAAATGCCGACTTCACCAAGTCCCGGCCATGGCGGCAATGGCTCTGGCACAAATGGTGGTCAGCGTGGCGGCTTTGGTGGCAGCGATACAGGAGGTGCCGGCGGTGGCGCAACCGTCATGTTTCTCGGTCCATCCTATACCGTCGGTGGCGCTGGTGCGACGGCCAATAATGGCACAATGTCCATCGGTGGCGGTGGCGGTGGAAGCGGCGGAATTTATGTCGGTGGTGCTGGAGGGAGTGCTGTTGGCGGCATCTTTAACAGCGGCACTTTAAAAATCACTAACAGCACAATTTCAAATAATATTGCAGCTGGCGGCGGTGGCGGTGGCGGTGCGGCAGCCAACTATTCAGGCACTGGCAACGGCGGTGCTGGGGGGAAAGGTATAGGTGGGATCTGGTCCACAGGCACGCTATTGATGGATGCCGCATCGGTCACTACACTTAGTACTGGTAACAAAGGCGTTGGTGGTCTTGGCGGAACCATTGCCAGTTTAGGTGATGCACAAGGTGTCAATGGTATTAGCATTAACGGCATACTCGGTACCGTCACACCCTACAGTACACCAGCGACGGTCAGTATCAATTTATCTCAAACCACACTCAAAGCAGGCGACACCCAAGGGCTAACATTTACATTTTCCGAAGCGGTCACCGACTTTGGAAGTGCGGACATTTATATTGCGAATGGTGTGCTGTCAGGTTTACAAACAAGCGACAACATCACTTACACCGCTATCTTTACACCGAATGCTCATTTTGAAAGCGCTAACAACCAGATTTCGGTCAACTTGGCGGGCACCTATAATTCAACCAATACACCCGGCGTCGGCATCACTCACAGTAGCAATTTCGTTGTCGATACCAAGCTGCCCACACTGAGTATCAATAGCAGTAACACCAACCTCAAGGCAGGTGAAACAGCAACCATTACTTTCAATTTTAGTGAAGCAGCCACGGGTTTTGCTGCTAATGACGTTGCGGTTACTGGAGGGATTTTAAGTAACTTCGGTGGCTCAGGCAGCAGCTATTCAGCGACCTTCACGCCAACTGCAGGCACCAACCAGGGATCAGCGAATCTCAGTGTTGTATCTGGAAGCTACACAGATGCGGTAGGCAATAGCAGTGCTGCTGGTAGTAGCCTCGCACTTGCTTTTGATACCAGCACACCAACTATCTCTAGCGTTAGCGTCCCAACAAATGCCACATATGCGCTCGGTCAACATCTGGATTTTACGGTTAATTTTAATGAGACTGTCGTTGTCACCGGACTTCCTTCAATACCTGTAACGCTCGACTCAGGTGGCACCGTCAATGCGACTTATCTGAGTGGAAGCAATTCATCCGCATTAACCTTCCGCTACACCATCGCCAATGGCAACACGGATACAAACGGCATTACGCTAGGCACAAGTATCGCTGCCAATGGTGGCAATATCACTGATGTCGCAGGCAATAACGCGACCCTGACTTTAAACAGTGTAGGAAGCACCGTAGGAATATTGGTCGATGGTGTTGCTCCCAGTGTGCTGAGTATCAATCGTGTTTCATCGACACCAACCAATGCGAGCACTGTCGATTTTCAAATTACTTTCTCAGAAAATATCGCCAATGGTGGCGTGAGCCTGGGCGATTTTGCACTCTTTGGCACAGGAACGGCGAACGGTAATATTGCAAGCGTCTTTGGATCCAACAGCACTTGGACTGTTCGCGTAGATAGCATCAGCGGCGACGGCACTTTGAGATTAGATTTAAAGAGTTCAGGAACCGGCATCACAGATAGTGCTGGCAATGCAATAGCGGGTGGGTACACAAGCGGGCAGATCTACACGATCGATCGCGTTATGCCGATGGTCAGCAGCATTGCACCTACAGACCTAGTTAGCACCAACGCAGCTTCTTGCTCATTTACGGTTACCTTTAGTGAAAATGTCTCTGGTGTTGATATCACTGATTTTGTTGTCACAGCTACCAACACGGCGTCAGCCAGCATCGCCTCCATTGCTGGTTCCGGAAAGATCTACACAGTTGTCCTCAACAACGTAGCTGGTGACGGTAATTTACGCCTAGATTTGAAATCCTCTGGAACTAACATCGTCGATATGCAGGGCAACACAATAAGTACAGGCTTCACTAACGGTAGCACGATAGCAGTCGATCGTATCGCCCCGACTCTCGCGAATCCAATCGAGATCAGTGACACGGTTCTGAAAATTGGTGACGCCTCGACGATGACCATTAATTTCACCGAAGCGGTCGTTAATCTTGATGCGAGTGATTTCAATTTCAGCAGCGGTAGTCTTTCGAACTTTGTCTCCAGTAATGGAGGCCTCACATGGACGGCTACCGTCACGCCAAATAGCAATGTCAATGCCGCCAGCAACAGCATCACATTGAATCACGCAGGCTTCAATGATCTGGCGGGGAATGCGGGTAGCGGCAGCACGACTAGTTCTTCCTTTGCTATCGATACACTGCGACCCAGTGCCACCATTACTCTTTCAGACAGCAATCTGGGTCTTAGTGACAGTGCTATCGTCACTATCACTTTTAATGAAGCCGTGACTAGTTTTAATAATGCCGATATCACCTTGCCCGTGACAGCTCCGCTTGGCGCATTATCACCTGTGAATTCTATCGATGGTGGCAGAACCTGGACAGCGACCTTCACTCCACCATTCGGGGTGTTCGATTTAAGCAATCAAATCAGCGTTGATACCTCTGCTGTGCTTGATCTTGCTGGCAATAGCGGACTTGGCTTCAATAGTTCGGCAAATTTTGTAATCGATACCATCAATACACTGCCAACTATTGGCGGTGCGCTTGCCGCACAAGCTACCAATAATCAAACTCGCATACAACCATTTACCGCAATTACCGTCACTGATCCGGATATTGGGGCATTAGAAACAGCGACCATCACGCTCGATACGCCTGCCAAAGGTAGTTTCACCAGTAATTCACTCGCACTGAGCGGTTTTTATACCAATGATGGTGGACTCTCTTATCTGCATGACCCTGTCACTCCCGCTGCAATGCAAGCCGCTATACGTGCTTTAGTGTTTGAACCGAATCCCAACCGTTTAGCTGTCAATGCGAGTGAAACCACCGTCTTCACTATTGTCGTGCGTGATGAACATGCGGGACCCGCTAGCACTAATGCGACAACGGTCATCACTACTGCCGTCAATCTGCCTCCAACGAATATCTTGCTGTCGGATGCAAGTGTTGCACAGTCAGAAGGTGCAAATGCGACAGTGGGGATCTTGTCAGCGGTGGATAATAATCTTGGCGATATTCACACTTTTACTCTGGGCGCCGCTAATGCTGCGAACGACAATGCGAAATTTACGATCGTTGGCAATAGTCTCAAGGTGATTAATCCTGCCTTGATGGCAGAACGCGATTACATGGTCTCGGTGCAAGTGACTGATGCCAATGGCTTGAGTTTCTTTAAAAATCTCACGCTCCATTTAGATGATGATGTTGTTCCTTACATCACTTCTATCGAAACACTGCGCTCGGCTCGCCCAACCGTCACAACGGGTAGTTATATTGTGAAGTTTAACGAGTCTGTCACCGGCGTTACCCTAGATGATTTCTTCCTCACTTCCAACGATGGGACCACCGCCAATCTGAGTTCTATTATTGCACTAAGTGGTGGCGCTTATCGCGTATATATGAATCAGATTTCCGGCACTGGCAATCTGGCATTGAACTTGAAATCCTCTGGTACGGGTATTAGTGATTTGTTTGGAAATAGCTTGCCTGCCGTGCCACCAGCGCCACAACAGTTGTCACTACTCTCCACTGATAATATCGCTATTGACTTCGTCGCCACCAATGATTTACTCATGGGTATTCAACAACTTCCAACTAACTTCATGTGATAGTGCAATCGTGAAGTAATAAAAAAAACGGGAGGCGAGGCTTCGACTTCGTCCCCCGCTTTTCAAATCGATCGACTAGTTACGCTCAAATAAATTACCCAGCCCACCCAATACAGACCCCTCTTCTCCACCGCGACTACCACCGATTTTAGAAGCCCCGACGATACGGTTCGCCATGCGCGCCAACGGTAAAGACTGCAACCAAACGCGGCCAGGGCCACGCAGTGTAGTAAAGAAAATCCCTTCACCGCCAAACAAAGCTGTCTTCACTCCACCAACGAATTGGATATCGTAATCGACGTTGCTCGTAAACGCGACCACGCAACCGGTATCGACGCGTAAGGTTTCTCCTGGTTGTAAATCTTTCGCGATCAATGCGCCACCTGCATGTACAAAAGCGAGACCGTCACCTTCAAGTTTCTGCAAAATAAAACCTTCACCGCCGAAGAAGCCAGCTCCTAGGCGCTTTTGAAATGCAATGCCCAAAGACACGCCTTTCGCAGCACATAAAAAAGCATCCTTCTGACACAAAATCGTTCCACCTAATTGATCCAGATGCATAGGAATAATTCTGCCGGGATAAGGCGCACCAAATGCGACTTTACGTTTGCTATTACCTTGATTTGAGTAAACGGTGGTGAACAAAGATTCACCAGTAATTAGGCGTTTACCCGCACCTAACAATGAGCCAAAGATACCGCCTTGCGAACCAGAACCATCACCAAAAATGGTTTCCATCTGAATCTGGTCTTCCATGTAAAACATAGAACCAGCTTCACCGACCACAGCTTCGCGCGGATCAAGTTCGATCTCTACGAATTGCATGTCGTCGCCAAAAATTTGATAATCGATTACATCCATTGCCATGATAGTTCCCTCATCGTTATATGAAAAAATTCCTGCGAACAATTGATGATCTCGCAGAAAGTGCTATGCATTTTAACCAGAATTGACTGGTGATATCAGAAAAATACCCGGTAAAAGATTTTCTGTAATACCGAAGTGGCTTCGCTAGAGAAATCGCTTACGCAATTGCAAAGCTGGTTGTTCAAGCCAATGCCAAGAACAAATCGCCAGTATAAAAGTCAAACTACCTGCGGTGAAGATTAGTCCAAAAACACTCCAATCAGGAGCGCTCAAAACCAGCGCTTGTTGAATGGGAAATGCATACAAGTACACGCCATAAGAATAATCACCAAATCGATTATACGAACGTAGTTTTCCTGCCGGAATATACGCGAAATAAAACAAGCAATACGGTAGTGCGAGGTAATAAAGCATCAAAAAATGATGTCCGCTAATCGCCAAAGCGATCATCGCTAATGCCGCAATGATGCCCATCAATTTAGCGGACATCCGGATCTGATGACGCAGCAAATAAAAAGAAGTGCCAACAAAAAAGAACCATGCGAAGCGCAACAACTGCTTATGTTCAAGCACATAGAATCGATCTGTGATCCACAGACCAATCGCCAAACCACCAAGACCTGCGATCAAAGCAAGCGAAGCGCTCAGCACTTTTCGCGCATAGGCATAAACGATCCAACTCGAGAGCAGTAATACGTACATGCTCAGTTCATAAATCATGCTCCATAACGAACCGTTCACGACGCCGCGCAGACGATTCGATTCAAACAGGCCGGGCAAATAAAATTCAACGCCAGACATCAGAACGAAATTCTTCCAAAGATAACGCCAAGTTTGTGGTTCATTCAAATAGGTCGTTGATTCAAATCGGGTAAAAATCGCGCCGAGCACAAATACCGTCAGCAATAACATCACCCACAGTGCAGGAAAAATTCGCAGCACACGGGCGCGCAAATAGTCACCAACATCTTGTGTGCGAATCAAACTAGCACCAACCAAAAATCCGCTTGCGATAAAAAAAACATCAACCGCCATTGCCCCTAAATTCTTACCAACACTGGCAGCAAAAGGCTCAGGTTGACCGAGCATGGCAAAGCTATGACTGATTAAGACGGCGAAGGCCGCTAGCAAGCGTAATAAATTAAAATTATTGTCTTTACCGACCGCGAGGTCGCCCAGCGTAGGAGAGGAAGAAAGAAACTTCAGCACATCAAATTTTATGCAAGACGTTTCGCAGCAATGGCGTTACCCGCGCGACTGACGGCTTTACGTCCCAGATGTTGTGAAATGAATTGACCAGCATCGACCACTTGATTCAAATCAACACCAGTGTGAATACCAAGGCCTTGCATCATGAATAGCACGTCTTCGGTAGCGACATTGCCTGTCGCACCTTTGGCATACGGACAACCACCAAGACCTGCGACTGAGGAATGGAAAATACTGACACCGACTTCCATGCTGGCATAGATATTCGCTAACGCCTGACCGTAAGTATCGTGGAAGTGACCAGAAATTTGCGCAATAGGAAATTCTTGCGCAACGAGTTGCATCACGGTTTGCACATGACGTGGCGTGCCGACACCTATCGTGTCTGCTATATCGATTTCATCGCAGCCGAGATCACGCATCAGTTTCACTACATCAGCGACTTGCTCCGGCGTGACTTCACCTTGATACGGGCAACCAAAGGCGCAACTAATACTGCCGCGCAAACGCAAGCCATGTTGTTTCGCTGCTGCGGCGACATCGCGGAAACGCTCTATCGATTCCGCGATTGAGCAATTAATATTTTTTTGCGCAAAAGCTTCTGATGCGGAGCTAAAAATGACCACTTCATCAGCACTTGCCAACAAAGCAGATTCAAAACCTTTCATATTCGGTGTCAATGCCGAATAAATGACGCCAGCTTTGCGCGTGATGCCCGCCATGACTTCAGTCGAAGTTGCCATTTGCGGTACCCACTTCGGCGAGACAAATGAAGCTGCTTCTATATTCACGAAGCCTGCATTCGTTAAACGATTCACCAACTCGATTTTGACTTCGGCGGAGATCGTTTCTTTCTCGTTTTGCAGGCCATCACGGGGACCGACTTCGACGATTTTGACTTGCTTAGGTAAGCTTGCTTGTATGTTCGCTTGCGCATTCATTTTCAATATCCCTTACTTTGATCAACTACGCCAATGACTGACTCACTACGCTGTAAAGCCGCAATCTTATAAGCGATTTGTTTCGCACTCTCTTCACGCACAGTTAATGCTGAAATATGCGGTGTGATATGGATACGTTTTTCACTCCAAAATGGATGAGTGAGTGGCAAAGGTTCTTCGCGAAACACATCGAGTGTCGCACCAGCGATATGGCCTTGCCGAATCAGCGCTAACAAATCTTCTTCCACAATATGCGCACCACGGGCGACATTCACGATATACGCGCCTTGTTTTAGCTTTGCCAGCTTTGCTTTATCCATCAGGTTTTCCGTCTCTGTGGTAAGTGGCAAAATCAAGACCAAGACTTTGGTTTGACTTAAAAAGGCATCCAAGCCATCGTCGCCATGAAAGCACTGTACTCCGCCTATCTGTTTCGCGGAACGACTCCAACCAAGCAAAGGAAAACCAAAACTACGCAGGCCATCAATAATGCAATTGCCTAAAACACCAAGACCCAAAATGCCCACACTAAAATCTTCTTTACGATGTGGCGGCAATGGTCGCCATTGCTTGTCAGCCTGTAAAACATCATATTCATCAAAACGGCGGAAATGGCGCAACACAGCGTGGCTAACATATTCCGCCATCTGCACACCCATGCCCGCGTCATCGACACGGATCAAGGGCACACCTTGCGGCAAGGCGTCGCCTAATTGCAAGATCGCATCGACACCCGCACCGAGATTAAAAATCGCTTTCAAATCGGTGCGTCCACGCAACATGGCGGCAGGCGGTTTCCACACCAGCGCATAATCAGCTGGCGCGTTGTCGCCTTCTTCCCAAATACGGATAGTTGCCTCGGGCAGGTAACGATGAAACGCGTTTAACCAGACTTCGGGATTGGCACCTGCTGCGTAATAAATTATGTTCATTTTTTTCATATACCAATTTGGAAAAGCATTGTGCCGTTACTTGACCGCCCTCACCCCTGCCCCTCTCCCGCTTGCGGGAGAGGGGTTATTCCCAACAAGGTTCAAGTATATCGACTCAAGGACTGCCTCTGTCTCCAGCAACATTTGATTATTCCAGAAACGTAGAACCTCAATACCTTGTTGCTCTAAATAAGCGTCGCGCTGCTGGTCATAGTTCTGTTGCTCACTGTGTTGACCACCATCCAGCTCTACAGCTAGCTTTTTTTCAACGCAATAAAAATCGAGGATATAACTACCTACGGGATGTTGCCTGCGAAACTTCGCTCCCGCCACTCTTCTGTTTCTGAGCAAATACCAAAGCAATTGTTCTGCATCTGGCATGGTCTTACGCATTTCTCGCGCATAGGTTTTCAGATCTTCTGGAATCTTTTGCGGATGGTGGGGAGAAATGTTTTCCATTGTCGCCTTTGCTTTTGTTCCCTTCTCCCGCAAGCGGGAGAAGCAACTGTGTTTGGAATCAAGGATTTTTGATTAAATATTGGTCATCCCATGATTTTCCTGATTTCATTATGGCGTTCAAAATGGTCAACAACTTATGCATACACGCCACTATCGCGACCTTTTTAAGCTTACCTTTGGAGATCAAACGATCGTAAAATGTTTTAATGACCAGGTTGTAACGCATGGCACTTAATGTGGCCATGTATAAAGTATACCGCACGTCAGCGCGACCACCCCAGGTGATGCGTTTACCTTTATGTTTACCACTATCGCAATTTAAAGGAGCCACGCCGACCAATTTGGCAATTTGCTCGTGACTAAGTGAGCCTAATTCAGGTAACGCTGCCATCAGCGAAGCCTTGGTGACAGGGCCGATGCCTTTGCACTTGTCGATTAACTTTAGCTGCTTGGCAAAGTGCTCTTTTAAATGTCCATCCATATCTTGTTCAATTTTTCCAATTTCTTTATTGAGTACCTTTCGCACTGCATCGATACTTTTGCGCTGGGCTTTCTCACTCATCGCAAAGCGGTTATCCTCGGCCACCCGCATCTCAACGAGTTGCTTGCGTCGAATCATCAAAGCATGCAATGCTACTTGCCCTGCATCAGGTAAGTGCATCAATAACTGCACGCCTTTATCAGAGTGGTATAGCGTACGTGCGAAATGACTCAACACTCTGGCATCAATCGCATCGGTCTTAGCGAGATACCCCAAGGATTTGGCAAAATCACGCGCCTGTCGAGGGTTCATCACCATCACAGGCAAACCTGCACTACACAAAGCAATTGCCGCCTTGCGCTCAAAACCACCGGTGGCTTCCAACACGATAGCGGACACGGTACGGGGTGCCTCGTTAGCGTCCACGGGTGTACAGGCAACCATAATCGCCGCGTGAAGCTCGGCAATGCCCTTCTCATCATTGCTGATGTGCAAAGTCTTGCCTTTGTCATCTAAGGCCATCTCTAGGCTATCTTTGGAAACGTCGATTCCGACGAAAATCAATTCAGAAGCGTTCATCATTACCCCTCCTTGCAAATACGAGGTCAATGCACGATTAAATGCACGCCATCAAGCAACTGTTCGGGCTTTAGATCAACGGTTGATATTGCATGCCAAATGCTTCTCCACGGGCTTGGTATCCCAAAGGGCGGACGGGCTATGCAATATCCTCCGAAAACTTTCCGAAACAACGGAAACTCACCAACGAACTACCATTTTTCCCGCGGTAGTAGGTGCCTGCTCCAGTCGCGCTACGCACTCCTTACGCAGGCACCTACTACCGCAAAACCATACAACCAACTACGAGAACATACAATCTATAAAACAGCATACAAGGGTTAGGGATGAGGGTGGTTGATCGTGAAAATCGTATGAAATTCTTATATCATTCAAAAAACTAATCTAACTTTAATTCTATGCAGCTAATCTGAGCTACCCTCACCCCAGCCCCTCTCCCGCTTACGGGCGAGGGGTTCTAAAGTACTTACTGTTTGAAGTTCAACAAAGGCGCACCTTCGGTCACTTGATCACCAACCGCATACAATACTTCTTCCACCACACCATCATGCGGTGCGGAAATCGTGTGTTCCATCTTCATCGCTTCCATGATCAATAGAGCCTCACCTTTTTTTACTTCCTGACCGTTCTTGACTAACACAGCAACAATCTTGCCTGGCATCGGTGCGGTCAAACGGCCACCTTCGGCTTCGGCTTCACCGGCATGTGCCAACACGTCGTTGTAATGTAAATCGGTATGCACACCCTGACTAAACACGTGAAAATGTTCGCCATCACGCACGACCGTACCAGTCACGGTTTGATCAGCGACGGCTAATACAAAATCATTGCCTTGTTGTCGCACCAGTCGCACTGATTGATTACTGCCATTTGCGGAAATTGTCCAAGCATCCTGCACATAAGTCACTTGCACGGCATGCGTTTGATGTTCTTCCACAAATTGCAAACCACGTTGCATTTGCGTATTCATACGCCAGCCTTGATTGCTTTGCCAAGGGTCGCTGCCACCAGTATTTTCTGCACTCATCAATGCCACTGCGGCAAAAGATAGGGCGTTCAAGCTTGCTGGCGCAGGTGTCGGAAACAATGCGGTTTGATTACGTTCAATTAACCCCGTATCCAAATCCGCAGTGGAGAACGCTGGGCTTGTAATCAAACGTGACAAGAAAGCGATATTCGAATTCAAGCCGACGATTTGGTATTGCGACAAGGCTTGTGCCATACGCGCCAGAGCTTCGGTTCTGTCTTTACCCCACACGATCATCTTAGCGATCATAGGATCATAGAAAGGCGAAATCGTATCGCCTTCGCGCACGCCACTATCGATGCGGAAAGCCGCCGGGTTTGGCGAACCACCGAGTTCAAAATTCACCGCATCTGGTGTGCGTGCATGACGCAAAGTGCCGATTGAAGGCAAGAAGCCTTTTTCTGGATTTTCTGCATACACGCGTGCTTCGATAGAGTGACCGTGAATTTGCAATTCAGATTGTTGCAAAGGCAGTTGTTCACCGGCGGCGACACGGAGTTGCCATTCGACCAAATCGGTACCGGTGATCATTTCAGTCACTGGATGTTCGACCTGCAAGCGCGTGTTCATTTCCATGAAGTAGAAAGAGCCGTCTTGATTAGCGATGAACTCGACTGTACCTGCACCAACATAGCCGACCGCTTTCGCCGCCGCTACTGCCGCTTCGCCCATCGCTGCACGACGTTCAGCTGTCATGCCTGGCGCTGGTGCTTCTTCTAATACTTTTTGATGGCGACGTTGTACTGAACAATCACGTTCAAACAAATACACGCAATTGCCGTGGGTATCAGCGAATACTTGAATTTCAATATGACGTGGACGTTGCAGATATTTTTCTGCCAGCACTTTGTCATCGCCAAAAGAATTGATCGCTTCGCGTTTGCACGAAGCCAAACCATCTTTGAAATCCTTGCTGTGTTCGATCACACGCATGCCTTTACCACCGCCACCGGCACTGGCTTTTAACAACACGGGATAACCGATCCTATCCGCTTCATTTTGTAAAAAATCAGGATCTTGATTATCGCCGTGATAGCCAGGCACTAAAGGCACATTGGCCTTTTCCATTAAAGACTTCGCGGCGGATTTGCTACCCATCGCTTCAATTGCAGATGCAGGCGGGCCAATAAATGCAATGCCCGCTTTGGCACAGGCATTCGCAAATTCACTGTTCTCCGACAAGAATCCATAACCCGGATGGATCGCTTGTGCGCCTGTCGCCAACGCGACTTCGATAATTTTGTCGGCGCGCAGATAACTTTCTTTCGCTGGCGCGGGGCCAATCAAGACCGCTTCATCACACACCGCCACGTGCTTGGCATTGGCATCTGCTTCGGAATATACCGCTACTGTTTTAATACCCATACGACGGGCAGTAGCAGCAACACGGCAAGCAATTTCGCCACGATTGGCGATGAGGATTTTGCTAAACATGATTTAGTCTTTCTTTATCTGTTTTGATTTAAAAGCTTTGCCGCAGAGGCGCAGAGAGCGCAGAGGAAAACTTCTTTATTTTCAATATCTTTGGTATTTCAATTCAATATCAGCGCATCAAACAAAAAACTCAGCGTCCTCTGCGCCTCTGCGACGAAAAAAATCAACCGCAACTACCTGCTTTTTTCTCCACCACACCACGCGTTTTCAAACCCAATTTTTCCAACAAAACCTTGTCGTCTTCAGCTTCTGGATTATCTGTCGTCAGCAATTTATCGCCATAGAAAATCGAATTCGCACCGGCGAGGAAGCACATGGCTTGCACTGCTTCGCCCATTTGACGACGACCTGCGGATAGGCGTACGCGGGCTTTTGGCATGGTGATGCGCGCCACGGCTATTGTGCGTACGAATTCCAACGGATCGAGTGGATCAAGACCGTGCAGCGGTGTACCTTCAACTTGTACCAAATGATTGACGGGTACCGATTCTGGATAAGGATTGAGGTTCGCTAATTGCGCGATCAAGCCAGCGCGTTGACGACGCGTTTCGCCCATACCGACGATACCGCCGCAGCATACTTTTAAGCCTGCGGTACGCACGTGGCCGAGCGTATCGAGACGATCTTGATAGTCGCGTGTGGAAATCACGTTATCGTAAAATTCAGGTGCGGTATCGAGATTGTGGTTGTAGTAATCGAGGCCAGCATCTTTCAGACGCTGCGCTTGCTCTTCTTTGAGCATGCCCAAGGTCGCGCAAGTTTCTAAGCCCATGGCTTTGACTTCACGCACCATGGTTTCGACTTTTTCCATGTCACGATCTTTTGGCGAACGCCATGCTGCGCCCATACAGAAGCGGGTTGCGCCGCTTTCACGCGCCGCTTTGGCTGCACTCAAGACTTCACGGACATCCATCAATTTCTTCGCTTCAACGCCAGTATCGTAGCGCGCTGCTTGTGGGCAATAGCCACAATCTTCTTCGCAGCCACCGGTCTTAATTGACAGCAAAGTCGCCAGTTCCACATCGGCATTCGGAAAATTTTCTCTATGCAGAACCTGTGCCTTGAACATCAAATCATTGAAAGGCAAATCAAACAATGCCATCACATCGTCAACCGGCCAGGTTTCCGCTTCTATGGCTTTCACTGGTGCGTGAAACTGTATGCCTTGCACTTGACCTCTATCTTTATCGACCGCTTGTTCCATGTGTTCCATGTTCATTTCCTTTACTTCAATAAATTCAAATCTAAATACTGGCTCGCTTGCACTATATCAATTGCCGCTAAACGCGGCATCACACCAAGGCAAGGTGCGTCTAAACGTTGCTTAAGTGCTTGCACATTCTCTTCAAAAAATTTCATTTCTGGATCAACGGTATTCGCTACCCAACCTGCCAAACGCAATCCACTCGCGGCGATAGCCTGTGCCGTCAAGAGTGCATGATTAATGCAACCCAAACGCATGCCAACCACTAAAATCACCGGCAAAGACAATGCCTGCGCTAAATCTACCGTACTCGTTTCATCATCTAGCGGTACGCAAAATCCACCGACGCCTTCGACTAACACCACATCTGCCAATTGCTGCGCCTGTTGATAGCAACTAGCAATGTGCTGCACATCCATCTTCACATTTTCCATCGCCGCGACGATATGAGGTGCCGCTGGCGTACGCATCAAATAAGGCACGACGATTTCTTGTGGTGCTTTCACCGTCGATGCCGCAACCAAACTATCTACGTCTTCATTATGTAAAACGTCGTTGATTTCATTGGCTCCCGAAGCAATCGGTTTCATTCCCAGCGTCGAACAGTCTTGCTTCGCGAAAGCGCGTAACAAAACCGACGTGATGAAGGTCTTACCGATTTCTGTGTCGGTGCCTGTGATGAAATAATCGTTTGTTCTGTTTTGCATTTCTTAAATCTTATTCTTTTGAGTCTATCTTTACTTCCTAAATTGTCACTCTCGTAGGGCGGGTGCAACCCGCGCTGCTCAGGCGCTCCATGATTCGACGGCGCGGGTTGCACCCGCCCTACAATTTCAAATTCACCATGCATCATTAACGGGAGAGAAATTTCTAATCTTTCAAACTTCCAGCCGATTCACAGCATCGATCAACAATGCCAAATCTTCCGCCGTATGCGCAGCCGATAACGTAATCCGCAAACGCGCGGTCCCAACCGGCACCGTCGGTGGACGTATCGCTGGCACCCAAAAACCTTGTTCGTACAAGCTCGCAGCCGCTTGTAAACTTTCTGCATTATCGCCAATGACGATAGGCTGTACTGCAGTGTCCGACGGCATCAAGGTCCAGCGTTTCAATTTCAAATCACGTCGCAATTGCGTAATCAAGATTTGCAGATGGGCGCGACGTGCTTGCCCTTCTTCACCTTGAATGATGTCCAAACTCGTCAACAACGCATGCGCCAAAGCCGGTGGTGCCGCTGTCGTATAAATATAAGGGCGCGCCTTATTCACTAACCACTCAATCACATCTTTATGCGCTGCAACGAAGGCCCCGCCAACACCGGCGGACTTGCCCAATGTTCCCATATAGACGATGTTGGGCGAATGCAAATCAAAATGTTCTAACACGCCGCGACCATTCGCACCCAAGGCACCAAAACCATGCGCATCGTCGATGACCAACCACGCATTAAATTCTTCACACAAAGCGAGCAACTCAGGTACAGGCGCGAGATTGCCATCCATGCTAAATACGCTATCGCTGACGACAATTTTTGTGGCGGCTGTCGATGCTAGCAACATTGCTCGCAGACTCGCCACATCACCATGCGGATACACCTGCAACTTCGCTCGTGAGAGTTTGGCGCCATCGATCAATGAAGCATGATTCAGCGATTCCGAAAACAATTCTGTTTCTTTACCCGACACTGCAGCCAAACCCGCCAACACGGCAAGGTTCGCCATATAACCAGTGCAAAAATACAAGGTGCGCACATCGACTAAATGCGGTGATACGAACTCAGCGAGCCTATCTTCAAGACTGGCATGAGCGCGACTATGACCACTAATTAAATGCGAAGCACCGCTACCAACGCCATACAAATCCGCACCTTCTTGCAAGGCCGCAATGATCTTAGGATGTGCCGCCAGACCGAGATAATCATTACTACAAAACGCCAGCATGGCTTGTCCATCGACTTTGACACGCGGTGCACTGGGGCTCTCGACATGACGACGGCGACGACGCAAACTCTTGCTATCTAATACCGCTAACTCGTTTTGAATTTGATCGAGCAAAATCATGCCGTTTCTCCCATCACATGATTGAAGACTTTCAGCATGCGTTCACCGACTAAACTAATCTCTTCTTGATTCAAAATATACGGCGGCATCAAATACACGGTGTTACCGATAGGCCGTAACAATAATTCTTCTTGCAAAGCTTGCGTGAAGAAGCGGCGTGAAAATGTCTTCGCCGCTTGTTTATCTTTTGCATCATCAAACTCCACATCAAAGGCCCACATCATGCCCTGCTGACGGAAATGCTTGACTTGAGCGTGCTGTGCCAATGGCTGCAATGCTTGCGTGATGGCATCTGCCTTCACACGATTTTGCGCTAACACATCGTCGCTTTCAAAAATTTCCAAAGTCGCCAATGCGGCGCGACAAGCCAAAGGATTACCGGTATAAGAATGCGAATGCAAAAAGCCGCGACGTACATCCGTATGATAAAAACCTTGGTAAATATTATCGCGTGTCATCACTAAAGACAGAGGCAAATAACCACCACTGATCCCCTTCGACAGACAAACAAAATCAGGCCAAATTTGTGCAATTTCGCAGGCGAAGAAAGTACCGCTACGACCACAACCAACCGCAATCTCATCAGCAATCAAATGCACCTGATATTGATCGCACAAGGCGCGCACCAAACGTAAATATTCTGGATCGTGCATAGCGAAGCCAGTCGCACATTGCACCAAAGGCTCCAAAATCACGGCAGCAATTTTGTCTGCACGCTCTTGCAAACACCGCTCCATATCCGCAGCAGCGCGACGCGCGACATCGATCGCGGATTCACCTTCGGCTGCCTGACGTGCATCGGGTGACGCCACTACATGGGCATTACGTATCATAGGGCCGTAGGCATCGCGGAACAAAGCCACATCGGTGACAGCCAGCGCACCTATGGTCTCACCGTGATAACTGCCTTTGAGGCAAATGAATTCTTGTTTTTCGGTTTGACCATGATTACGCCAAAAATGAAAACTCATCTTCAAAGCAATTTCAGTCGCTGAAGCACCGTCTGAAGCATAGAAACAATGACCGAGTACACCACCCGTTAAGGCTGAAAGTTTTTCTGATAAACGAATCACAGGCTCGTGCGTAAAACCTGCCAGCATCGCATGTTCCAATTGATCCAGTTGCTGTTTTAATGCCGCATTAATGCGCGGATTGGCGTGACCAAATAAGTTAACCCACCATGAACTGATGCCATCGAGGTAACGCTTGCCTTCCATATCGACCAGCCACGCACCACAGCCATGGCTCACCGGAATCAAAGGCATGGTCTCGTGATGCTGCATTTGCGTGCACGGATGCCACACGCTTTGCAAACTGCGTTCTACCCAAGAGTTACTCGGTGTTTTCAATTCGGTATTCACTGTGTTCAATCGTTTCTAGTTCTTTTTGATAACTTACTATGCGACTTGGTACCGCGATTTATAACATGTAAGGTGGGTGCAACCGGCGCTGTTGTTCAACGGTTGTGCGGCGCGGGTTGCACCCGCCCTCGAAATTTGCTTTTAGTCCCCTCTCCCGCAAGCGGGAGAGGGTTAGGGTGAGGGCGATTCAGCGACTTAAAAGTTATCTATAAGCCGTGCAACATTCTGAACCACCCTCATCCCCAGCCCCACATATTCAACTCGCCGCTTGCGGGAGAAGGGAGTTTTACTGCAAAACCGAGCATTATACGTGATCAAAACTTGCTCAACCCAACCAGCTCGCCTTCCGTTTCTCTAAAAAAGACCTTACACCTTCACGCCCCTCTTCCGAAGCACGTATCACAGCGATACCTTCAACAGTACTCGCAATCAATTCAGAAGTAATTTCACGACCACCTACATCACGCACCAAAACTTTAGCTTGCGCTACCGCATTCGGGCTATTTGTCACCAGAGCTTTCACAATTTCCGCGACCTTCGCGCTCAACGCCTCGGCGGTCACGACCTCATGCACGAAACCGATACGCAGGGCTTGCGCCGCATCGAAGCGCTCAGCAGTTAAGAAATAACGACGTGCGGCATTTTCACCCATGGCCTTGATCACATACGGTGAAATCGTGGCCGGAATCAAACCAAGCTTGACTTCGCTCAAGCAAAATTGCGCCGTGTCTACTGAAACAATCACATCACAAGCGGCGACCAAGCCCATACCGCCGGCATAGCAATCACCTTGTACTTGCGCCACCACAGGCTTAGCGCAGGTGTAAATCGCCGCTAACATCGCCGCCAATTGCCCCGCATCTGCAAGGTTTTCGGCGTGCGTATAGTCCGCCATTTTTTTCATCCAATTGAGATCAGCACCTGCGCAAAATGCGGGGCCGTTGGCTGCCAATACAATTGCACGGATGCTGCTATCCTTACTCAATTCATTAAACACCTGCGTGATCTCCGCAATCGTCGTTTCATTAAACGCATTGCGCACGTCGGGGCGATTTAAAGTCACAGTCGCGACTTTGTTCTCGCGGCTTAGTGTTAGGGTTTGGTACATGAGACTTCCTTCTTACGATTTTCTACAACTTCTCTGGAGGTAAGGTCACTGCGAAAAATTCAATTATCGGGATGCAGTGCAAGAAGCAAACCGGAGCAATATGTCGATATTGCGAGGATTTGCGACGCCGCAATGCGCCCGAGAATTGGATTTAGCGCGATGACCGTTACATGCGGAATATCCCAAATTTAGCATCTGGTATCGGCGCATTCAGAGCAGCACTCAATCCCAGTCCCAACACCATACGCGTATCCGCCGGATCAATCACACCATCATCCCACAAGCGCGCTGATGCATAGTAAGGATGTCCTTGATGTTCGTATTGATCTTTGATCGGTTGTTTGAACGCAGCTTCTTCCTCTGCACTCCAACTACCGCCCTTGCCTTCGATACCATCGCGACGCACGGTTGCTAATACGCTTGCTGCTTGTTCGCCGCCCATGACAGAAATACGTGCATTAGGCCACATCCACATGAAGCGTGGGGAATAAGCACGACCACACATGCCGTAGTTACCAGCACCGAAACTGCCACCGATAATCACCGTGAATTTCGGCACATTCGCTGTCGCTACCGCTGTCACCATCTTGGCGCCATTACGGGCGATACCTTCGTTTTCGTATTTTCGTCCGACCATAAAGCCGGTGATGTTTTGCAAAAATACGAGAGGAATTTTGCGCTGGCAACACAACTCAATAAAGTGCGTGCCTTTTAAAGCGGATTCGGAAAACAAGATGCCGTTGTTGGCAATGATACCGACTGGCATACCGTGAATATGCGCAAAGCCACACACCAAAGTCGTGCCATAACGCGCTTTGAATTCGTCAAAATGGCTGCCGTCGACCACGCGTGCAATCACTTCACGCACATCAAATGGCTTACGTGTATCGACCGGAATCACGCCATACAATTCACTGGCTGGATACTTCGGCTCTTCCACCGCTTTCATCACTACGGTTTGCGGTTTTTGACGATTTAGATTCGAGACGATTTGACGCGCCATCGCTAATGCATGCGTATCGTTCTGTGCTAAATGATCGACCACGCCAGATAAACGCGTATGCACATCGCCACCACCGAGGTCTTCAGCACTAACGACTTCACCAGTTGCGGCTTTCACCAACGGTGGCCCGCCGAGAAAAATCGTGCCTTGGTTTTTAACAATAATCGACTCATCACTCATCGCTGGCACATACGCACCACCAGCAGTACAGGAGCCCATTACCACTGCAATTTGCGGAATGCCTTTGGCCGACATATTCGCTTGGTTATAGAAGATACGACCGAAGTGATCACGATCAGGGAACACATCATCTTGATTCGGCAAATTCGCACCACCGCTATCGACCAGATAGATACATGGCAGATTATTTTGTTCGGCGATTTCTTGCGCACGCAAATGCTTTTTCACCGTCATTGGATAATAGGTACCACCCTTCACAGTCGCATCATTACAAACGATAACGCACTCTTGGCCCGCTACGCGACCGATGCCGGTAATCACACCCGCGCTCGGCGCCGCATCCAGATCGTTCTTCTCTTTGTACATATTGAACGCTGCGAGCTGGGAGAATTCAAGGAAAGGTGTGCCGGGATCTAGCAAGTTTTGTACGCGATCGCGTGGCAATAATTTGCCGCGATTCAAATGCTTTTGGCGCGCTTCTTCACCGCCACCCAGAGCGATCTTGGTAACTTTTTGTTTGAGGTCGTCAACCACTAATTGCATCGCTGCAGTGTTGGCTTTGAAGTCCTCAGAGCGAGGGTTTAATTTGGATTCTAGGGTTGTCATAATTTTTCCAGATTACTTATTCGGCATTGCTTGATATTTTTAAAACCCCTCAACGCCGAGACGCTGAGGCGCAGAGAAAATCGAAAACAGAGAAAACCTCTCTTCTAAGGTTTTACTCCGCATCTCAGCGTTGAAGTGTTTTCATTCATAAATTCCATCAACATAAAACCATTTTCCATCAAACTTCACGAAACGACTTTTCTCATGTAGGCGATGTGCTTTACCACCAATTTTGTAACGTGCGACGAATTCGACTGTCGCTTCTTTTTCTTGTGTTATGTGTTTCTTCACTTCCAAACCTAACCACTTCGTCGCACCACCATCGACGATGCGCTCTTTGGGGCAGGTACGCTCATCCCAAGTTGCGCGCAAGTAGGCTTCGTCATTGAGCGTGTAGGCGGTGTAACGCGAACGCATCAAGGCTTCTGCTGTTGGTGCTGCATCTCTACCGCTGATGTAGTGCTCGCAGCAGCTTGCAAATTCTTTGTTTGAGCCACAGGGGCAGATTGTTTTACTCACGCTTTACCTAATCTATTTCTCTAACTGTGCAGCACTTGTACATTCCCTCCCCTTCAAGGGGAGGGCTAGGGTGGGGATGGGTTTTGGCTGAGCGAATAGTGTACTTAGCAAATTGATTGAAACCCATCCCCATCCCAACCTTCCCCTTGAAGGGGAAGGAGTTAAAACCAAATCAGACTACGCTGACTCGATTCACTCGTAAATTTTCCCCATATAAATGATCTCTGCAGCTCGACGCCATAGATTTTCTGGCTTCTTGTAAAGCTCTGCGCCATTCTTAGGTGCTTGAGCCCAAGCCGATGCGGATTCTAAGAATCCACCGATCGTTCCATTTTCCCACCCATTATGACCTCGCCCATATGGCGAACTCGGCGATTCAGCTTCTTTTCTTTCGGCGTCGTACCAATCTTGAGACAAGCCTTCAATGAAACGCACAAACGACTCTTCACTGTCAACTAACCCCAGCAATTCCTGAAGTTTTTCATCCATTATTCTTATACCTTCTTACCTTCTTTCACCGCGGTAAGCGCACCCGCCGCTTTCCACGCACCAAATCCACCATCAATATGCGCTACATTTTCCAAACCCATATCTTGCACAGTCTTGGTCGTCAACGCACTACGCCAACCCGCCGCACAAAACAAAATAAATTCTTTAGCTTCGCCAAACACCGGCTTGAAGTAAGGCGAATCAGGATCAACCCAAAATTCGATCATGCCGCGTGGTGCGTGAAATGCGCCGGGAATAATGCCTTCGCGTTCTAGTTCACGAATATCGCGCACGTCGATAAATTGCACATTCGGATCACCCAATTTCGCTTGCGCCTCTGCCACACTATAAGTTTTGATCTGTGCTGTGGCTTCATCGACTAATTGTTTGTAGCCTTTTTTCATCATGCGTTTCCTTTAAGACCAAATTCTTTGCCGCAGAGGCGCAGAGTACGCTGAAAAATACATTAGTAGCTCTGCGTACTCTGCGCCTCTGCGGCGAAATAACTTTCACTTAAAACCCGCCAGTCGCCAACCACTTTTCTAATTGCGGTAATCGATCATTACCCCAGAATGCTTCGCCATCCACAATCACCCAAGGCGCACCAAAAACACCTTTGCTAACTGCTTCTTCGCAGGCCGCACGTAATTGACTTTTGTAACGCTCATCATTGCAAGCCGCCGCTGCGGCCGTGCCATCGAGTCCCATATCCGTTACATAATTGGATAACCATGCAATATCATTTAAACCTACAGACTCAGAGAAATAAGCTTTGGTCACACCGCGCGTGAATTCTCCTACGCGTTCGGGCGCGACTTCTTTCATCCACAAACAGACTCTTGCTGTATTTTGCGTATTGATGGGAAACGGCTCCGGCAACACAAATGGCAAGCCTGCGTAACGCGCTGAGCGTTCCATATCATGTTTGTGGTAATTCGCCATCACAGGTGGCCGCATCGTTAATGGACTGGAATTGGTCGACTTGAATACGACGCCCAGCAGCATAGGTTTCCACTCAATCTCGCGTCCATATTTTGCCGCGAGCTCTTCTATCACCTGCGTGGTCAGATAGGCGTACGGTGAAACGTAGTCAAACCAGTATTCGATGCGATTGCTCATTTTCATTCCTCTTTTAAGGCCTACCGTTTACTGCAACTTCCGTGTTTGTCATTCCTGCGAAGGCAGGAATCCAGTGTCGTCCGCCGAACTACCTATCATATCTATATTCGACAACCTAACTCCAAAGCCACTGGATTCCCGCCTTCGCGGGAATGACGATTAATTGATTCGCAGCTAACCAAAAAGTGCCAAATATCAATAACAGCCATCAAAAAACTCAATCCATCAACCCACGGCCAATCAAGATCTTCTGAATATCCGAACTACCTTCATAGATCTGACACACACGCACATCGCGATAAATACGCTCAACCGGGAAGTCACTCACATAACCATAACCGCCATGAATCTGTATCGCGTCTGAACAAACTTTTTCCGCCATTTCAGAAGCAAACAATTTTGCCATCGCCGCTTCTTTCAGACATGGTTTGCCAGCATCTTTCATACTTGCTGCATGCCAGATCAATTGGCGTGCTGCTTCGATTTGGGTGGCCATATCCGCTAAGCGAAATTGCACCGCCTGATGTTCAAAAATAGCTTTGCCGAATGTACGACGGTCTTTGGCATAAGCTAAAGCGGCTTCAAATGCGGCGCGCGCCATACCAACCGATTGTGAAGCAATACCGATACGACCACCTTCTAAGCCAGACAAAGCAATCTTGTAGCCTTGACCTTCTTCACCTATCAAGTTCGCAGCGGGGATGCGGCAATTTTCAAACAGGATTTGTGCGGTATCGGAAGAATGTTGCCCCATTTTATGTTCGAGACTGGCGACGATATAACCCGGCGTTTTGGTATCAACCCAGAACGCGCTGATGCCTTTTTTGCCCGCCGCTTTATCGGTCACTGCCATCACAATCGCCACGTCAGCATGCTTGCCACTGGTGATGAATTGCTTCACGCCGTTCAAGACGTATTCGTCGCCTTCGCGCTTTGCTGTTGTACGTAAATCAGAAGCATCACTGCCTGCATGCGGTTCGGTTAAGCAGAATGCACCTAGCATCTCGCCTTGTGCTAAGGGGCGCAGCCATTGTTCTTTTTGTTCTGCATTGGCATACATCATACCGATACTACATACCGGGCAGTTATTCACTGACACCACAGTTGAAGTGCCACCGTCACCTGCAGCGATCTCTTCCAACACTAAAGCCAGCGACAAATAATCCATACCTGCACCGCCGAGTTCTTCTGGCACCGCCACACCATACGCGCCCATCGCGGCTAACTCTTTAAGTTCTTCAGCGGGGAAGTGATGTTCTTTGTCCCAACGTGCAGCATTTGGCGTGATGCGCTCTTGCACAAAGCTGCGCACAGCGTCGCGGATCATTTCGTGTTCTGATGTTAGTTGCATGTCTTACTCGTTTCTAAAAATTTTTTTAAACCCCTCAACGCCGAGACGCGGAGGCGCAGAGAAAATCGAAAACAGAGAAACCTCTTCTTTAAGGTGTTCCTCAGCGCCTCTGCGTCTCGGCGTTGAGGGGTTTTCGCTCACCAATCCAAGCACTCTCCGTCGTAATTCAAAAACTGCCCATTCTGCGCACGACTACTATTCGCAATTACTGCGCGCATTCCAGCCACGCTGACATCGACGCTAATCTCTGCACCTGCGCCGCCCATATCGGTTTGCACCCATCCCGGATGAAAGGCAATGCATGTCACCTTTTGCGTACTGAGCGACACATCTTTCAATACCGAGTTCAAGGCCGCTTTGCTGGCGCGATACAGCCATGCTACGGCGTTCTCACGCAGGCTTATTGAACCCATACCGGACGACAACACCGCTAACTTGCCACCTGCATTTTCGACCATAGGCAATACCAAAGGTAACAAGCGCATCGCAGCTAGCACATTGGTGTGCATCACCTGATCAAATTCGCCTTGCTCTGGCGCTTGCAAACCGCTAGTTCTGGTACCAAACACACCGGCGTTTAAAATTGCGACATCGATTTTTTCATCATCAAGACGCCATGCCAAACCCGCGCAATCGTTCAGATTATTCACGTCCAAAGGTAGTGCCTCACAACCATTTGCAGTCAATTGCGCGAAATCCTCGGGCTTGCGTGCAGTAGCGATCACACGCCAGCCTGCCGCTTTGTATTGCCGCGCAAATTCAAGACCAATACCGCGCGAGGCTCCGATAATTAAGGCTGTGGGCATTGCTTTTGCTCCGTTTTTCTAACTACTCATTTAATCCTCCCTTCTCCCGCAAGCGGGAGAAGGGTCGGGGATGAGGGTGGTTCAGTCTCATGCACATTTCTTAAAACCGATATTTTGTATGCTCGTGATTTGACTCACTAATCAGCTCTGCTGCATCTGAACTACCCTCACCCTAGCCCTCTCCCGCTTGCGGGAGAGGGAACTTAAAACGATTACACCAACTCAATCGCCATCGCAGTCGCTTCACCGCCACCGATACACAGAGAAGCCACACCACGCTTACCGCCACGTGCTTTCAATGCACCAATCAAAGTGACGATGATACGTGCACCGGATGCGCCGATAGGATGGCCCAATGCACATGCACCACCGTGTACGTTCATCTTGTCGTGCGAAATGCCGAGGTCGTGCATAGCTGCCATCGGTACTGCTGCGAAGGCTTCATTGACTTCAAACAAATCCACGTCGGCTGTCGTCCAGCCGATTTTTTTGTAGAGTTTTTCGATAGAACCAACTGGCGCTGTAGTAAACCAGCCTGGTTCTTGCGCATGGGTTGCATGGCCGAGGATTTTTGCGATCGGGGTCAAGCCTAATTCTTTGGCTTTTGATTCGCGCATCAAGACTAATGCTGCTGCGCCGTCGTTAATCGAAGAAGATGATGCTGCGGTAATTGTGCCGTCTTTTTTGAATGCTGGTTTCAAGTTTGGAATCTTGTCGAGCTTGGCTTTCAATGGGCCTTCGTCCTTGTCGATCACAACATCGCCACTACGACCTGAAACCGTTACCGGAGCGATTTCCCAAGAAAATGCGCCGCTGTTCGCTGCATTTTGCGCACGGGTGACTGAGGCAATAGCAAATGCATCTTGTGCTTCGCGTGTGAAACCATACTTAGCGGAACAGTCTTCTGCGAAAGTGCCCATAGAGCGGCCTCCGCCTTTTTCATCCCTACTGTATGCATCTTCCAAACCATCAAGCATCATGTGATCCATGATCGTGCCGTGACCAATACGATAACCGCCACGTGCTTTCGGGATGATGTAAGGCGCGTTCGTCATCGACTCCATACCGCCAGTCACTAAAACCTCGTTGCTACCAGCCAACAGTGAATCGTAAGCCATCATGGTCGCCTTCATCGCGGAACCACACATCTTAGACAAAGTGACGGCACCAGTAGAAAACGGCAAACCCGCTGCCAACAAAGCTTGGCGCGCTGGCGCTTGTCCTTGGCCTGCCATCAAGCAGTTGCCGAACAAAACTTCTTCGACGAGTTCTGGTTTCACACCGGCACGATCAACCGCCGCTTTGATGGCGATAGCACCGAGTTGACTCGCAGTTAAAGAAGCGAAATCACTTTGAAACGCACCCATAGGAGTACGCGCTGCGCCGACGATTACGATAGGGTCATTCATGGTTTTCTCCAAATTATTGATAACGATTTTTGCATTTCGCCTTCCCCTTCAAGGGGAAGGTCGGGATGGGGATGGGTTTCGATCGACAAATGGTCGATATTCCTCACTCAAATGAAACCCATCCCCACCCTAACCCGCCCCTTGAAGGGGCGGGGACTTAATACTCACACGGCCTTCCTACTAGATCTCTGCTTCAAGAGGCTGACGCAATCGCGTCCCAGCTAGGCGTGTCGTCGAAGACAGTGCGCATGCACGGCAAGACGGCACAACAACGCTGGGGCGCGATTTCGTCAGCCGCCTCCAAATCTAATCGATTGAGGATAAGGAAATACATCATCCACTTTTCCTCTCACAATTCTTTCTTTCCTCTCTTGCCAATACTGCGCCGTCAGCAAGTCGGCGTGGTGTTTCATAAAATATTCTTTAACCTTGGCATTGCCCAATAAAAAGGTACCAAACTGCTCTGGAAACACATCGTACTTCCCTATTGGATACCAAGGTTCTGCCGACATTTCATCTTCTTCATTGCGTGGTAGAGGTATCGTCCTAAAATTACAATCGACGATAGTTTCTATCTCATCGTAATCATAAAAAACGACACGTTTATGACGCGTCACGCCGAAGTTTTTATACAGCATATCGCCGGGAAAAATATTTGCGCCGACTAACTCTTTAATTGCATTACCGTATTCAACTATCGCATGCTCCATCGCTGCATCATCGCCCTTTTGTTCGGCTTCTGTGAGCCAGATATTTAAAGGCGTCATGCGACGTTCTATATACAGATGTTTGATGATGACTTCATCATCATTCACTTCTAAAATCGATGGTGCATAGCGGCGGATTTCCGCCAACAGATCTTCCGAAAAACGTGCCCGCGGAAACGCAACATCCGAGTATTCCAAAGTATCTGCCAAGCGTCCAACACGATCATGATTTTTCACCAGTTGGTACTTCTCTTTGATCAAAGCTTTCGAGGTTTCTTTAGGCGGTGGAAAGCTGTCTTTGATCAACTTAAACACATACGGAAACGATGGCAGTGCGAACACCAACATCACCAGACCGCGAATACCTGGCGCAGCTTCAATCATGTCAGACGAATATTTCAGATGATGCAGGAAGTCACGATAAAACAAATTCTTGCCATGCTTTTGCAAACCCAGCATGGTGTAAATTTCACTGCGCGGTTTGCGTGGCAAGATGCTGCGGATAAATTGGACGTAAGCCGACGGCACATCCATATCAACCATAAAATAAGCACGTGTAAACGAGAACAAGACCGTGATGTGCATGTTATCAAACAGCACCGTATCCAAAATCAATTCACGATTTTTGTTGTGAATGATAGGAATCACGAACGGCATTTCTTGATTGCCGTTGATGCTCTTACCTATGATGTAAGCGGTCTTATTGCGGAAGAACAAATTCGCCAGCACCTGTAATTGATGATTCGGCTCGAAGCGTGTATCGCCAAACTGTTCCAACAAACGCGCTTCGACTTTGGCAATATCAGCATCCAGATGCGCGAACGGTGTTTGCAATTGAAAATTCGTGACTATGCGCTTGAGGCTAAAACTCAGGCCATCAGCGGAAGGGTAATACACGCGATAGGTCGCAGGTGTATCGTCACGTTCTATGTAGTCAGTGGCGGTGGCCGGACGCACAAAAATAAAGTCATTGTGGAAATAAGTACGATGCAAGAGCTTGGTGCAGACGGTGTTAAAAAATGTCTCGGCCAACTCGGGACGCAGATGATCAATCAGCAAACCCATGTAATGCAGCTTCACTTCACGCCACACCTCATCGGTCAGATCTTCGCTGTCGTATTCATCTTCCAGAATCTGTACGCATTCCTTAGCGCGCTTGTCGTAGTACGCAATCCGCTCACGCGCATCTTCTTGTGCCGCCTTCCAATCACCGCGTTCGAAACGCTGCTTCGCCATCTGCGTTGTCGCTCGAAACAAGCGGTAATGCTTATCAAAACCGTCGAGTATCGTCCTTGCAATGTCGAATGCAATTTGCGAAGACAACAATTTAGGAAAGGCGATTTGGGGCATATTTTTTCACCGCGGAGGCGCTGAGGACGCAGAGATGTATTTACTGCACATCTTAAACTAATCAGCCATCAACAATTCACGAGGTCTCCGATTTGTAGGGCGGGTGCAACTCGCGCCGCCAGTCCATTGTGCACCCGTGCGGCGCGGGTTGCACCCGCCCTACGAAATGCTATTAACAAAACTCTCTACGTTCTCTGAGCCTCTGCGGCTAAAGCCTTTTTACATAGTTTCGGCAAAAAGCTCACGACCTATGAGCATTCTGCGAATTTCACTCGTACCTGCACCAATTTCATACAACTTCGCATCACGCCACAAGCGGCCAACTGGGTATTCATTGATGTAACCATTACCACCCAAAGTCTGAATCGCTTCGCCCGCCATCCAAGTCGCTTTTTCTGCTGAGTACAAAATCGCACCCGCCGCGTCTTTGCGCAGAGCGCGCACTGCTTCTGGGGTTTTCGCACGGTCACAAGCCTGACCAACTGCATAGACGTAAGCCTTGCATGCCATCATGGTGGAATACATATCGGCGAGTTTGCCTTGCATGAGTTGGAATTCACCAATCGCTTGACCGAATTGTTTACGGTCATGGATGTAGGGAACCACTTCATCCATACAAGCTTGCATGATACCGAGTGGACCGCCGGACAAGACGGTACGTTCAAAATCAAGGCCTGACATCAAGACGTTAACGCCTTTACCTACGCCACCCAATACGTTTTCTACAGGCACTTCGCAATCTTGGAAAACCAATTCACCGGTGTGGGAACCACGCATGCCTAGCTTGTCGAGCTTTTGCGCAATGCTAAAACCTTTGTAGCCTTTTTCAATAATAAAAGCGGTCATGCCGCGTGGGCCGGCTTCCAGATCGGTCTTAGCATAGACCACCAAAGTGTCGGCATCTGGACCATTCGTGATCCACATTTTGGAGCCGTTCAAGACGTAACGATCGCCTTTTAAGTCAGCGCGTAGCTTCATACTAACTACATCTGAACCTGCATTTGGTTCAGACATCGCGAGTGCACCGACGTGATCGCCGGAAATCAATTTTGGTAAATATTTCGCTTTTTGTTCTGCATTACCGTTACGGTTAATTTGATTCACGCACAGATTAGAATGCGCACCGTATGACAAACCAACGGAAGCAGAAGCACGGGAGATTTCTTCCATCGCGATGATGTGCGCCAAGTAGCCCATGTTCGCGCCACCGTATTCTTCGGAAACCGTCATACCATGCAAACCCATGTCGCCGATTTTTTTCCAAAGATGCATAGGGAATTGATCGGTTCTGTCCATTTCCGCAGCGAGTGGTGCGATTTCGGCCGCAGCAAATTGCTGAACAGCTTCACGCAAAGCGGCGATGTCTTCGCCATGATCAAAAGTTAAACCTGGTAAGTGCAGCATAGTGTCCCCAATCTAGGTAGTAATGATGATATGACTTCAAGCTGCTTTAGCTCGCTCGTTCGACTCAAAGTCGGTAGAAAGTGAGCTTGAGATTATATGCCCGCCTGAATGTCGAAAGATTTGGCAAAACGAATTAAAAGACCATTTTGCGTAAGTCAAAAATGATACTTCTAATTGACGTTAACGTAAACGTCAATTCAAACTATTTGTAATTACTTGTTATGAACTTGATTTTGCCTTATTAACAATTCCCAACAAGCGCTGGCTTTCTTCTTCATGCGCGGTGATTTCGTCTAGCATGACTTCGATGTCTTCGCGCTGCTGCTCTAAAGAAGCACGATGCTTCGCCAATACGTCCAAGAAACTTTTAAGCTGAACTTCTGTGTCTTTGGGTGAGTCATACATCGTTACCAGGTGTTTAATTTCAGACAGACTTAAACCCAAACGCTTGCCACGTAAGGTTAATTTCAGGTGTGTGCGCTCACGCGCTGAGTACACGCGATTGCGTCCGCTAGGGCCTTCACGGCTAGGACTAATCAAGCCCTGATCTTCGTAAAAGCGAATTGCACGGGGCGTAATATCGAACTCTTTTGCCAATTCGGTAATTGTATAAGTTGCCATTGCTAAAGTTTTTTCAAAGTTTTTTCTGTATGCGACACAAGAAAGTTATCTTAAAAACACCCAAAAAATCTCGGTGAATTCTCGCAAAAATCGCGATAAGACCAACATCAATTGCGTTTTGAACTTAGAATCTTACCTGAAACGCAGTTAACGTAAACGTCAATTTACATTGACCGCCTAAAACTCTGCATCAATACACTGTTGCGCCACATACACATAGCCATGAATCATCAAGAACAAGCATTGCATTACCCTCTCAGTGACAAACTACCAGAGGCGGGTCAAACCATAGAAATTGCACCAGGCGTGTTGTGGATCAGAATGGGCTTGCCGTTTGCGCTCAATCACATCAATTTATGGTTGATCGAAGACATCTACCAAACCGATGCGGGTTCCGCGCACGGTTGGACTGTGGTCGATTGCGGCATCAATAGCGATGCGACTCGCGATGCCTGGGAAATTTTATTTGCCTCGCATCTCAAAGGTTTGCCTATAGTGCGTGTCATCGCAACCCACTGCCATCCAGACCATGTTGGCAGTGCAGATTGGCTTTGTACTTTGTGGAATGCGCCGCTCTACATGAGCACGGGTGAATACGCCTTTGCACGCATGATGTCGGCCGGCTTGCCGGGGGTCGATGGCTCAGCGATGTTCCCACACTTCCGCAAACATGGCATGGTAACTGCCGACATGCAGGAAAAAATTCAAGAACGCAAAACTTATTACACACGCTTAGTGCCGACCGTACCAACTTCCTATCACCGCTTGCAAGATGGACAGGAAATCACGATAGGCCAACATACGTGGCGCATCATTACCGGTTTTGGACATTCGCCCGAACACGTATCGTTGTATTGCGCAGCATTAAATTGCCTGATCTCGGGCGATATGGTGTTGCCGCGTATTTCAACCAATGTCTCGGTATTTGCGGCAGAACCAGAAGCCAACCCAGTCAAGCAATATTTGGATTCTTTAGAAAAATATGCGGATCTACCAGAAGATGTTTTAGTGCTGCCATCGCATGGCAAGCCTTTCACTGGCATCCACACACGCATACAACAATTGCGAGATCATCATGCCGAACGTTTGCAAGAGGTGTTAGATGCTTGCACGACGCCGCTGTCGGCACATGATATCGTGCCTATCATGTTCAAACGCCCACTCGATGCACATCAGTTGACATTTGCCTTGGGTGAAGCTTTGGCGCATTGTCATCATCTTTGGTTCGAGGGCAAATTGCAACGTCACTTAGATGCAGACGAAGTTTATCGCTTTGTTCGCAGTGCAACTAACTGATCTGTCAGAGCCATGAGCAAAGCACCTTTATCGGTTTACCTCAAGCTGGTCTGTGTCGCGCTATTTTGGGGTGGCACTTTTATCGCGGGTCGTATCGTATCAACTGAAATTCCACATATGATCGCTGCCGCCGGACGGTTTCTAGTGGCCTGTGTATTTTTACTCTTATTAGCCTGGCGAGTCGAAGGCGGTTTACCTAAACTCACCAGACAACAAAAACACGCGACTTTTGGCCTAGGCGCTACCGGTATTTTTCTATACAACATTTGCTTCCTCGCTGCGCTAGAGCGTATGCCCGCGGGTCGTAGTGCTTTGTTCGTTTCGCTTAGTCCTATTGTTACCGCATTAGCGATGGCAATTTTGTTTCGTGAACGTTTAGGATTTTTGAAATGGCTAGGTATTGCGATTGCCTTTGTCGGCGCTGCAGTCGTCATCACACGCGGCGATCTATTGAGTGTAGCTCATGACATCTCTAGCGCGATGGGTGCGGGTGAATTGTTTATGTTAGGCGCTGTCGCTTCCTGGACTGCGTATACGATTTTGGGAAAACACGCACTTAAAGGCTTATCACCAATTGCAGCAACGACTTATGCATCCTTATGGGGCTTGCTGTTACTTTGCATGGGTGCGGTCAATCAGTTGCCCTTGTTAGATACTGCCAAATTGACTTGGCAAGTGTTAAGCGCGATCGCTTTCTTAGGTGTGTTTGGCACCGTGATTGGTTTCGTTTGGTACTACGAAGGCGTTAAGGCCATCGGCCCCGCGCGTACTGCGGTCTTCAACAATCTGGTGCCTGTATTTGGTGTCAGCTTGAGTGCACTACTATTGAATGAAGCAATATTAATTTCTATGGTGTTAGGTGGACTATTGGTGATTGCTGGTGTCTCACTAACAAATAGAACGCCCCCAGAGTGAATTACCTATGAACCAAGGTATAGCTAGGTTCATAGAAAAAACCAAATTGCCAAAGTCGTCAATGTTGCGAGGATGAGTAAAGCTGGAATGGCATGTCGTTGAAGCGCAGATCTATTCGTATTCGATAGCGGCTTCACCGACGCATGTTTTTGATAATGTAATGCTTGCAAAGCTTGCTGTCTGAGTTCAGCCTGCGCCTCCAAACTATGGATCGCAGATGGCATAACGCGCAGATTTTTTGAAGAGTCAAAAACTGGTGGCAATATACGATAGTGGGGCATAGGACAAAACGGATAAACAAGAGATGCGCCATTTGAACACGAAGGTGCTATCAAGTTGCATATTCATATCTATTATCTTAAAAGTACGATATATCGCTACGGCTGGTAGCGTTTTTTGCTACCAGCATTGAGCGCCAACGATCTGCCCTCAAACTGATCGCTTCAAGTCAGTTGTCGCTGCGCTAGCATGCACGCACTTCGCGCTCAGCCAATTCCAAATAATCAATGCAGCAGCGCCGCTCGCCAATAAATGCTTGATCGTATGTCCGCTTATAAAACCTGTGTGAGATAAGATCGCCACATCCAAAATTTCTGCCACTTTTGCCGACACATACATGCCAATCGCGATCGCAAAGACCCAACGTGTTTGGCGCATTGTTGGATAAGTCATCTGCCACAAGGGAATCAATACAATTGCCAGCAACTGCAACACCAGATACAAACGCAAATCGCCAGTATTTTTCCACCAAAGTACCGAAATCAGCGCAAACAAGAGCAACACAAGCACATTCGCTGCGGCGACAGAAAATCGACGAACATTCATTGCTTCGATACGAACCGCAGCCAATAAACTCGCGCAAGCGCAAGCAATCGGCAAGCGATCCCAAAACAGCCGCGCATCATCCGGTGCCCAATGATAAAAACCCGAACCAAAGCTGGTCGCAAAAATCGACACAACAAATACAAGATAAGCGATGTCTCGGGGCTGCCATCGATCTGCAGTCACTTGTGCACCCCATCGTCGACCAAGAATCCAGGCCAAACTTAAGCCGATCAAGCCCATGAGGCCAGTCAAACCGAATGCAATATTGCTGAGCACATCCATCGCATTCGGAATACCCAAATACGTTTTGCTATCTGCAAACACATGATATGCATCGTATTGCGGTATCACGCCATACATCAACATGGATATCGCGCAAACCAAAACTACTACTGCCGGCAACAAACGCCACTTGCTTTCCATCACTCACCCGCTTTCAAGAAAAACTCAAGAAGCTGCAGCATGCCAAACCAGCGTGCGAATCCAAATCGCCATAAACCAAGTTGCATCATCTTTGATACAAAGTCGCAAGAGGCGCTACTCAAGGGGTTTCACACCTGACATATTCAAGGATGGCGCGAAATGGTAAAGTAAGTGTATCGTCCTATCCAAGGCGCAAATCAGCCACTAGGCTGCGAACCAGATTGCCAACGAAGTTACCAAGAAAATCGTCAACAAAATACCAGCACACAACGCTATGACTGAAATCAAACAATTGCTCAACACGATTAAATATCAACTAAAACAGCAAGCCAAAACCTACCGCGATGTTGCCGATGCCTTGCAGTTATCAGAAGCCAGCATCAAGCGCATGTTTAGCGACAGCAGTGAAGCGCCGATCACACTTGACCGCATTATCGAAATTAGTCATTTTTTGGGATTTAGCTTAGCAGAGTTAACACAAGAAGCCAGCCTGACACAGGCAAAGTTAAGCACTTTAAGTAGCGCGCAAGAAACCGAGCTGATTTCCGACAGTGTGTTGCTGATGGTCGCCGTCTGCGCGGTCAACCATTGGAGCATGGCCGATATTCTCAGCACCTATCGATTATCAGAAACCGAATGCTTACGGCATTTGCTCAAGCTAGATCAATTGAAGTTGATTAGCCTATTGCCCGGCAACCGTATTCGATTAAACATCAGCCGCGACTTTGATTGGATACCGGGTGGACCGATTCGCGATTACTTCCGACAAGAAGGAATGCCAGATTTTCTCAATTCACGCTTTCATCATGAGATGGAAAATTTCACCTTTACGCATGGCATGCTAACCGAAGCAGCCGCGAGTAAATTTCAAACTGAATTACGTCATCTCAAACGAAAATTTGCAGAACTGCACGCAGAAAGTCTGCAATCACCGCTGAAGAAACGTCATGGTATCGGCGTATTGATGGCGATGCGCCCATGGGAACCGATCAGCTTTTCTAAACTCAGAAAAAACTAATCGCTCCCCATCCATCTACTTAAATTTTCATCTTAACGATGCGCGGGCAATGATCGCTAGAGATGATCTTCTGCCCTGCTTCTTGAATCACAGGCAATTTAAGCGAGTTAAAACCCTTCGCTTGTTTCGCATGCAGCGCGGTGCTGAACAAAATATGATCTAAGCCAACGAAGCCTTTGCACGCAGATCCTTCTGCTAACGGGATTTGCACCAAGCTTGGCGTGCCATCCGAAATCTCTTGCCACATCACGCGCGATTTCACTTCACCAAATGATCCTGTGCTATTCGGACTCGCGGGATCCGAACCATCCAAGCGCACTTCTTTTGCCGGAATATTCGCAGCGGCTTCTTCATCAATACGACGATTAAAATCGCCCAACAGGATAAACATAGGCGTCTTTGCCGCGACTGCCTCTATCCAATTTTCTAACGGTGCAATTTGACGATTTAATACCTTGCACGCCGCATCGTTATCGGTCAGCAAACGGGCGGGATAACGTTCTGTGTTGACCAGATTCGCGCACGACGATTTCAAATGCACATTCAAGAGACTAAACGCTTTTCCTTCTATCGTTAAATTCAACTCCACGCCCGGACGTAAACGACGAATACCTTTCACGTCATCGGCTTTTTCTTTGATGGCTAAAGCATCTTCATTTTTACAAACGACGGGCTTTTTGCTTAGCGATTTTTTCCAAGCAAACCCAACCGTTTGAAACGCATTATGCTCAGCCACACAAGATTCAAAATCTGCTGCATGTTTACCTAAAATATCTTGGATTGCGGCGCGATTGCTCACCTCTTGAAACGCAAAAATCGAAATCCCTTCGTCGACCACCAGCTTATCGATCGTCGCAGCTAAGCCATGCACTTTTTGCGCATACCACGCATACGCGTTCTGCCAATTATTGCTATTGAGCCGATAAGCATTACAAGGCGCCACCATCATACTTTTTTCTGCACCGCCAGCAGCCGTTTCAAAATTGGCTTGGCATTGTTTAGCACGTTCGACCTCTTCATTCGTTGGGGACTGCGCATCGCGCATGGTTCTGGCGCGGGTTTCACACCAATTCACTTGCGGTGCGGAGCAAACTTCGAGATGCTTTTTAAAATCATCCTTACTCCCCATCCACGCCAAATTAAACGAAGCAATTCCCACTTCAGCGGCAAAAATTGCGGATGAGCTAAAGCTCAGTGCCAAGGCGATGGCAATCTTATTCATTGTTGACATACGAGACTTTCTATAAAAGCTACATTCAATACTGCGTAATTCTTAATCAATTATCGAGATTCATCTGAATACGCGCGGCGCTCAGCATTCGAAGACACTGCTTGGATACAAAATACCTGCCCTAGTTCACCGCAATTAGCTGAATATCAAATACCAATGTCGCCGCCGGAGGAATCGGCCCACGTCCACCCGGACCATAAGCGAGATCCGATGGAATAATCAAATTACGATGCCCACCAACTTTCATACCAACGACTCCTTGATCCCAACCCTTAATCACTTGACCATCACCAAGCTGAAAACTAAATGGCGTGCCACGTGTGACCGAACTATCAAATTGTTGCCCACGTTGTCCAGGCGCTTTTGCGTCATACAACCAACCTGTGTAATGCACAGTCACCTGCTTACCCGACTCGGCGACAACACCAGTACCAACGACCAAATCAGTGCTCTGCATCGCTGCAACAGAATTCGCAGGATCAACCGCTTCGGTTGGACGATTACAAGCGCTTAAACCTAAGCTCAGACTTAGAATTAAACCTACGGCGGAGATCTTGGGAACTAAGGTGGAAAGCTGGTAGTGCATGAATATCCTTGAGGTTGTGCGCTAAGCAAAGCGCTTGAATGAAAGCCGCGATTATAGGTGGTTTTCGTTGGGACGATATTAAACATGTAGTTCAAACGATGTGTCGAATTCAGAGGATTGCTTGTATATTCAAGTCGAAAATTAAAAAAGGCTAGACGAGTAATTACGTCGCAGGTGATGTATATCAAATTGCGCGATTTGGTTTTGGTTAATTGATGCTTTTGTACGTTTGCTTAGAGCTGCATGCTTGATCGACATATTGAAATTTGTGATGCATCCAAGCGACTTGCGAACGTAAAGAAACAAATTGTCTTTATTTTGATGGTCGGTTATCTTTGCAACTTGTCAAATCACGATAGCAAATTTAGAAAACATGACACCTGCAGAGACTCAATTGCTGTCCGATGCTGTAAAAATCGGATTTCCCGTCCTCGGTACCATTGCCGGTACAATCATTGGTGGTGTTTCAACATATTTACTTTCGAAACTTGGTCATAAGCACGATTCAAAGAAAGAACTCTCAAAGCGAAGGTTCGACTTACTAATGCAAACTGCAAATGACGTTACTGAATTTGAACATTTGATTGGTACATATGCGACCGAAGTGAGCAATAAGGTTCAAGGTTTAAAAGGTGCTGTTGATTTCGAAGAAGCAAAGTCAAACATATACAAAAATAATCAGCCACTTCGCCGGGCTAGAATGGCGTTGAAAGTACTTGGACTAAAAGAAGCTGAGATTAGTTTGGAAAAATATATCGAAATCACGCGTGAACTGATTAGGTTTGGCCCGAACCTATCTAAAGAACGAGCGTCTGAATTGGCGAAAAAAATTGTTCTTGGCCCTGTGGAATTTTATGAAGCACTGTCTAAAGAATTATCTATCGTCTGAGCCGTAAATTTGACGCTAACATACTATTCGAAAAGGATGTGCGAGTACGAGCAACTTTCATTTTTACTGTTTGATATGCACACCTTTCGATTCAACGCTATGCATTATGAGTAATCGCACATTTGCTTGCCTACACTGTCGGAAATTGCAAAGAAAGGATCAGAATATTGAAGCGTTTTTCTGTCCGCTTTGTCGACGCGAATGTGTACGCGTTCATTGGAAGTTGCACGTACCAGCTCCGAAAAAAGTGAAGAAATGGAATTCTTTCTGGGATCGCTATTTGCTGGAGCTTCGACAAATTGAAGAGTTTAAAACGAATCCCAATATCCGCGAAGTCCGCCTTCCGCTTCTCAACCAAGTATTCAAGAGAGTGACATAAAGGGCTGTCAACTCGTTAAGGCGCAGTGCATTGCGCCCTATTTCAATGCACCGCCATCGCATCTTGCGAAGCCTTGCTATGGGTTCTACATGCCCCCCCGAAGTTGGTTTACAAACAAGACCTTTGTTATCGAATCCCAGTGTACTGCGCCGAACAGACTTTCCAATCCGCCTTTTCTTTACACAGCATATAGCTAGCGCGGATGGAGAATTGGCGGGTTTGTTCACCGGCTTGCATCTTGTAACGCAATTTGGCGATGACTAGTTTGCCTTCGGCGACCTCACGAAATACTGGCTCTAATACTTCCACGACTGGCACTTGCTTTTTGTTTTCAATCGCATAAAAACCGAGCATCTTGGCACGCTCATCCACTTCTCCGGCGGGAGACACTTCGATGTATTGTGAGTGCGTGATCGCGTCTAAAGTTTTTTGATCGAAGTTAGCTTGTGCCTGCACGTGCTTTTGCACGAGTGCCAATGCATCAGTAGTCGCAGAAGTTGTCACCACTTGTTTAACGGGCATCGCCGAAATGCTGACACTGGCGCCAAAGAGTACGGTCAATAATCCAGTCCAACGAAAAAAACACTGCTTGTTTAAAGTCATGATAAGCCCTTTCAGTTAATGAGCAGCATTACATCGCATTTTGATCAAGCAAGCACATGCAATGTGACGAAACCCAAGATTTCTTGCATCAAATGCGAAGTTCTGACGACACGCATCGCAGCTTCAGCAGATTTATTCAGATAACTGGCACAAACTATCAGCACATGCTACACTTGCAGCATGCTACATAAGTAGCGTTTGTTTTAGACAATTTGTATTATTAGTAGGGCTTACACAAAATTGCACTGGCTAGGCGTGGTGCCGCAGACAGTAAATATGTACGGCAAGGCGAACACGAGGACGCCAGCGTCTGTTTTGCGTAAGTCCTAATTAGTAAATCCTAAGTCTTGAAGACCCAGAGGAAAGATCATGAAAAACTTTTTTAAAAAAATCGTATTCGCGATGGCGGCATTGCTGACCATTAATTTGACGGCACAGGCACAAGACAAAGATGCCTTAGTCGATATCAAAAACGGCAAATTGCACGCGGTTGTGACGGGCGATGGCCCTTACACCGTGGTGTTCGAAGCTGGCTTTATCAGCGACTTGAGTGTGTGGCGTAAAGTCGCGCCCACTGTGGCGAAACAAGCACAGATTTTGGTGTATTCACGTGCTGGTGTTGGGAAGTCTCCGGCGCGTTCTCAGCCTTTAAATCTGCTTCAACATACAGAAGAATTGCAGCAATTAATCGCCGCGCTAGATCTCAAAAAACCTTTGATTCTGGTCGGTCATTCTTACGGCGGCTGGGTAGTACGTCAATTTGCTAGCGCTTATCCTCAACAAGTGGCGGGCTTGGTCTTGGTTGATCCTGCCAATGAAACCCTAGAAATCGAATTAAGAAAAATTGACGCCGCGAAAGTCACACAAGATCAACAGCGCTTCGCCGGCATGGCACCACCGTCTGCAAAAGCAGATCTAGCCTTAGTGCAAGCGATTTTTGATGAAGGCAAATTGCCGAATCAAGCTGCCTTACCAGATGTACCGATGGCGATTCTTAGCTCGGTGCAAGAATTCAAAAACAATCCCTTCTTCCAAGAAACGGCCGTCGCTTTAAAGGTGAAACGCAATTTGCACGCCACACTTACCGATCTCTTTTCTAATGCGACACATGTGGTGACGAACCGTAGCGGTCATCACATCCAAAATGACGAACCACACTTAGTCATTAATGCGATTGAACAAATCATTTCAGGTTTAAACATCGAAGCGCAAAAAATCGCGCGTCAACAAGCCAAACAACAAGCGCGTCAAGCGGTAATGAGCGCATTAGGACAAGCGGGAACAGAACTACAAAATCAGCAAAGTGAAGCCGCCAAAAACACCGTTTTTACAGCATTAAAGACTTCGCAGTTTTCTGAGGGCGAGATCAATCAATTGGGCTTTGATGTCATGACCAAAGGCAAACAACCGCTCATGGCTGAATTCATCTTCCGCTTTAATGTTGAGCAGTTTACGCAATCCGATAATGTGTATGACAGCCACGGCGAGGCTTTGCTAGAATTAGGTCGCTTTGCCGAAGCCAAAACGCAATTCACCAAAGCGATTAGCTTGGCGCAAGCGAATCCACAACGTAGCCCAAAAACCATCAAAGGCTATCAAGATAATTTAGCCAAGGCAGAACAAGCTTTGTTGAAGAAATAAAGCGGCTCTCGCAAGTGACGATGGCGTCCTAGCTACCGCAATACCAACCAAATGAAAACTATGACTACAGAAAAAATTGGACTAGAAGATTTGCCTTGGCGTGAACGGCAAGTGGTGGAAGTTATTTATCGATTACAAGAAGCCACCGCAGCGCAAATTCAAGCGCAGTTGGACGAACCGCCTAGCAACTCGGCGATACGCGCCATGCTCAGCCGCCTAGAAGAAAAAGGCGTGTTGACGCATCGTGAAGAAGGACAACGCTATTTTTATCAAGCAGTGGAAGCGAAAAACAAAGTCGCTGACTCGGCATTAAAAAAACTGGTCGGCGTTTTTTTCAATGATTCTCCTGCCAGCGCCGCAACGGCGTTGCTCGGCATGTCGGACAAATTGAGCAGTGCCGATATCGATCAATTGCAAGCCTTAATTGATAAAGCGAAGAAAGAAGGAAGATGAACCCCACCGCCAATTCCAGCTCATGGGAATTACTCGATCTAATCGGCATCGTCATCAAGATCAGTGTAATTCTGTTGGCGCTGCTATTGGCATTAAGTTTATTCAAGCGACAATCCGCAAGTCGCAAAGTCTTAGCCGGGCAGCTCAGCATATTGGCATTACTGAGTTTGCCTTTACTGTGGTGGCTGTTACCAAGCACACCTATCAGTTTGCCACTAGCCATCTCCGCCATCAGCGACGCCCCTCTGCTATTGCCCGACTTACCGGGCATCGCCTATATTAGTACTAGCATTAGTCAACAAGAAGAGCCTCATTTACTCAAGACCGTGCTGATCATTTATGCGGCAGTCAGTGTACTTTTGCTTTTCAAAATTCTGTTGGATATTCTGCGTCTCCAGCATTTATATCGCGCATCGTCGCCACTGTCGTCGAAAAACATAGACCCGCGTACAGCACAAATGTGGACGAGTAAATTGGCGCAACTTAGTACGCACTATCAGATTCAACGCCCCGTGCAGTTGATGATTTCTGATCGCCTGCGGGCACCTGTGAGTTGGGGTCTGCTGCATCCAGTGATTTTAATCGACCGTGCGACATTCAATCGACTAACGCAACAGGAACAAATTGAAGCCAAAGATATTCTGCGACATGAACTGGCGCACATCGCACATTACGATTGGTTAAGTTTAATCCTAGCGCGCGTGGTCGCTGCGCTGTATTGGTTTCATCCTCTGATCTGGTTAATGCTCAGGGATCTGCAATTTAATATGGAATGTGCTGCGGATGACAAAGTGTTGAAAAGCGGTAGCAGCGCATCAAGCTATGCGCAAACCCTGATGCAAGTCTCAAAACAAGCCGATGCGCCACATGCGAGCGTCAATGCTTTAGCCGCGCGTGGCAAACCCCTGGTGGCAAGGATCATGGCAATCTTGGAACCACATCGTCAACGCGCCGCCGTCCGTAAATCAACTTGGATCGTTAGCGTAATTATCAGCATCGTGATTTTGCTGCCCTTAGCTGCCATTAATTTAACGGGCGAACAGCTACGCTGGCCGCATGCTCTGTTCACACAAACGCAGCATTTAAGCAATGGCGATTCTGGTGGAGCTGAACACGCAGATAAAAACTTGGCTGGCAACTTAGCGGCGAATGAATTAGACAAACTGCACAATCCTAATTTCACCGCCTTAGCACTAGCCCTACGTCGCGCGGATTTTCACAATCGACATGCGCTAGAAGTCGCTTCCTTCAAACAAAGGGCAGCCATCCCGGCCCTAGTCTTAGCCTTACACGATCAACGCGCGACCGTGCGCCGTCTGGCTTTATGGGGATTGAGTGAAATGCGTTTTCAAGAAACCGCCGCGGTAATTGCGATTATGCTCAATGATCAAGACCCGTTCGTACGGGCTGAAGCTGCGCGTGCCTTGGGTGATTTTGCACCACGTCACTGGAGCTTGAGGATCTCCGCTTTACTGCAAGACTCTCACCCTTTTGTACGCGCCAATGCCGCCCATGCACTCGGCGATCTCGCCGACAAACGCAGCCTGCCAGCACTACAAAGTAGCTTGAATGAAAGCGATCCGGCAGCACTGGCGGAAATTCAATGGGCGATTGCGGAAATGCTCTAGCGACTCAACGCACATTTTTAACCGCGGACTTCTATGTGAAGTCCAAGTAAATGCGAAGTAAATGCTAAGCAAGCTTGCATTCCGCATCTCAACCCGCTAAGCTTCGCGCTCTTTTTTGCTTCACCTCAGCTTGTCTGATGTTTACCTCAATGCCTGCAACTGTATTAATTGTCACCGATGTATTCGGTAACACGCCCGCCATCGCTAGTTTACAACGTTACGTAGGATTGTCTTGCATCATTGCCTCACCGTTTGACGCTGGCTATGCAACAAACAATGAGCAGCAAGCATATCAAGCCTTTTTGGCTTCAGGTGGGGTACAAGCTTTTGCAAAAAAACTCAAAACCATCGCACAAGACCAGCAGCAACTCACTCATGTGATAGGTTTTAGCGCTGGCGCCAGTGCCTGGTGGCTGGCGTGTGAAGAACTATCCCTGCAACTAGATAGCGCTACCCTCTTTTACGGATCACGGATCCGCGACCATCTAGACATCCAAAGTCATTGCGATACCCATTTCATTTTCGCCGAACATGAAAATGCTTACCAGCCTAATATTGTCGTCAAAGAATTACGGCAACGCGGCCATCAAGCGGAAGTGGCGATTGGCTGTAAGCATGGTTTTATGAATCCATATTCCGCTGGATTTTCTTTGCGTATGCAGACGCATTACTTAGAAATTTTGGCGCAGAAATTGCATAAGCAAGAGATGCTCGCGTTCGGGACTTAAAGTTGTATTTTTAGCTTAAAAACCAATCTAACCGTGGACGCCTACACATGGTTTGCAGACTATGCCGATACCACATGATTAATCCCGCTTATCCACCACAAACCCCACACTATCGACATGACCCGCAGCATCGATCACCGTAATGCTGTGCGCACCACTCGTATTGATGATAAAGCTTTGCCGCTTTTTACCATTGGCATTCTCAGTCTGTTTGCCGTCCAATAACCAATAATGTTGGCCACTGCCGCCGACGGCATCGAGACTGACGATAACATTTTGTTTGCCTGGCGCAGCGCGTAAGCGACTACCTTGATTAAGTCCCATCAACTTAATACTGCCGACCACATTCAGTTGCGGGCAGTCGGCGCTCCATGCGACTAATCCTAATTCTTGTTTGCGTTGCGGACTAAGCCAAGCTTCCAATAGCGAAGGCCAACGCGCGACTTCGTGTTGTTGCGCTTGTGGGTTGCAAGCTGGCGTAGTGCGCAATTGTGTTTGCGGATCGATCCAGATATTTTCTAACAAGCTACGTGCACGCAGCCGATCTGGTAAAGTTGGCGGTATCGTCTCTTTCAAAATCCACGCGCTACGCTTCACATGACAATGCGTAGCGGCAGTCTGCTCAGCAGCGGTACCTAAGGGCCAACAAATTTGCGCGCTACTCACTTCTGTTGGCTGCGATTGCGGGACTTGACTACGGGGCAGTGCAAAGGCAATTTGCTGCAATAATGGAGCGGCAACATTGGCACCGAAAAAGCCGGGGTTGGGGGTGCCATCTGGTCGCCCCACCCACACACCAAGTGTGTAACGACCACTGACACCAACCGCCCAAGCATCGCGAAAGCCATAACTAGTGCCCGTTTTCCAAGCTAAACGGACACCGCTGCCATCGTCTTCGACAAATGGTTGATCAGGATGTCCACCGGTTTCCAAAATATTGCGAATGATAAAAGCAGCGCCTGCGCTCATCATGCGCGCTTCACGCACTGGCGCATCGGGCGTAATGCGCGGCGCACCAGCCATACCCGCCATCGCCAATGACCGATACGCACCAACCAACTCTTCCAAGCTAGTACCCGCGCCGCCAAGAATCACACTCAGATTGGGGCTGGCGTCTTTCGGCAAACGTAAACGCAAACCCGCGCTCGATAAACGTGCAGTAAAACGACTGGCACCAACACGATCTAACAGATCAACAGCAGGCACATTCAGCGATCTTTGTAGAGCCTCCGACACACTCACTGGCCCTGAAAAATTCGCTTGAAAATTACCCGGATCATATCCGCTAAAAGACTGTGGCGTATCAGCTAATAAGCTTTCAGAATGAATCAAACCATCATCCAAAGCCATCGCATAGAGAAATGGTTTCAGGGTCGATCCGGGTGAGCGAATGCCGCGCACCATATCAACGTGGTTGAAACGACGTTCATCTGAAAAATCAGCGGAACCCGCATAGCCTAAGACTTCCATGCTTTTGTTATCCATCACCATCGCTGCCATCGACACAAAGCGCGGTAACTGACTGACTTTATCTGCCAGCATGCGTTCCAACAAAGTCTGCACTTCGCGATCTAAAGTCGATTGCACAATCGTCGTTTCACTTCCCACTGCTTTAACTTTTTTGCGTTTTACAGCTTGCCGTAAACGCTCTGCCGCCAAAGGTGCGAGCCAAGCTAAGCGCGGTGGATTAGCACCGACCTTTTCGATCAATGCATCATCGACTTCCGCTGGCGTCCAATGCTTTAGTTGCGCCATACGCTTTAAGACTTTGTCGCGATACAACTGCGCACGCGCGGGATGGCGGTCTGGGCGCAAACGTGAAGGTGCTTGCGGCAATACCACCAACAATGCGGCTTCAGCAGCGGAAAGTTGACTAGCACTTTTTCCCAAGTAACTGCGGCTCGCCATTTCTACCCCTTCGACGATGCCACCCATCGGTGCGTGATTCAAATACAGGGTGAGAATTTCGCGTTTAGATAAGCGTATTTCCAATTGCAGTGCGCGGGCGATTTGCTGGAGTTTTCCAGACAAACTACGTGGCACGGGTTCTAAGGCACGTGCCACTTGCATGCTCAAAGTCGAGCCACCTGAAACAATTTCTCCATGTCTTAACCATTGCCAAGCAGCACGTGATAGTGCCAGCGGATTCACACCCGGATGCCAGTAAAACCAGCGATCTTCGTAGGTCAATAAAGCATCGAGATATTTTTCTGAAACTTTGTCCGGCGTCACTGGAAAACGCCATACCCCATCGGCATCAGGCCATGCACGTAAAGGCGTACCATCACGCGCAACGACGACCATGCCAGGCTCATCACGCGGAATTGGTGGTGGGAATATTTGGTCTAACAGGAGCAGAGCAGTCAAGATCAATGCAAGGCTGGCTCGCACTGGATGACCACGACACCAACTCATCACCTGAATGAAACGTAATCGAATGGCAGGTGAGGAAATGAAAGACATGAAAGCGGGTCGAAGAACTCTAGATTTATGCAGAGCACATTGTAAAAGGATTCACGATGACTGTGTTGTCTGTTCAGGTGCAAATCCTAACTTACCTGCTCCCTGAGGACTAATTGGGTATGATGAATAAAGCCGGATTTTTTTCTGCCACATCACGCAACAAATTCCACACCACCCGCACTCTTTGCAATCGATATAAATCCGTTGGCGCAACCAAACAAAACGAGCGCTCTGCATAGAAGTTGTTTTCCAAGACACGGACCAAACGTCCGTCATCCGGCACCGCGTAAGGTGGTGCCATAATCAAACCTAAGCCTAAGGCAGCGGCTTCGCATTGCGCGGCCAAGCTGGTGCAACACATGCGTCGATGTGGCGTAAAACCTAATTCACCCATATAGTTCAATCCACTACTAGCCAAGCGGTCTTGCACATAATCGACAAAGTCATGTTTGATTAAATCTGCATGTACTTTAATCGGCGGATGCTTGGATAAATACGAAGGCGCACCGTAGATGTACATACGAAAACTGGCTAGACGCGTCACCATATAACGACCCGTGCTAGGTGGATCTAACATCACACCCAGATCAGCTTCACGATTCGCTAAGTTAGCAAAGCGCGGTAGCAATAACAAATCCACGCTCAAATCCGGATGCGCTTGTAAAAGATCGACTAAGGCAGGTGCGACCACACGCGAACCTAGAATTTCTGGCACACCCAAACGGACTATGCCTCGTACAGAAATTTGCGCACCAGTCAATTCATCTTGCGCGGCGGTGACCGCACTTTCCATTGCTTCTGCATGCGGCAATAAAGCCAGTCCCATTTCCGTCAATTGATAGCCTTCACGACTGCGATCAAACAAGGTGGCACCGAGTTGTTCTTCTAGCCTATCAATACGTCTTGCGACTGTCGTATGCTCGACCGACAAACGTCGCGAAGTGCCTGACAAAGTCCCTGAGCGTGCCAACTCTAAGAAGAAACGCAGATCGGTCCATTCGGGCAAAGTAGTCATGACATTCCTTGATTATTTTCGGTTTACAGCGTTTCGCAGATAAGTTTGAGTGGAATGCGTCGATTGTGCATCAAAGCACATAAGTTTAGCAATCTGCTTCTTTTCTGCCGAAAATAGACTTTTATCAAGAGAAAAATGCGCCGTCTTAGCGCATTGATCAGTTTGTTGCGCACTTACCACGTGCGTGCACTGCACAATTTTGGGGCTATTTTTGCAAAATTCCGCTTAAATCACTTACTTTCATGCAGAAATGCAGCTTTTCGATAGCAATAAATTATCACTGTGCATTTATGCACAGTGATTGCGCAATTGCTCGTGTTTCTAAGCGCTTTGAATTCATACACACTGCAATCCGTGTTAATGCAATCGCATACCACCTGAATTAAATAAAACAGCAGTACCGCTTCGACAGGCCGCTCATTGCACTCCAATGGCAAGTAACGGTGAACTCGAAACCATAAAAACTCTGGAGACAAATCATGACATCCTCAACAAAATCTAAGCGTAATCTCGTCCTGCTTAGCCGCTCTGCAGCGGCTATTTTTGCGATCTATGGCAGCGGTATGGGCTTTGCCCAAGCGCAATCTAGCGATACAGTGGCGAAAGTCAGCGATGACACCCAAATTTCTAAAGTCGTGGTGAGCGCACGTCGCCGCGAAGAAACTTTGCAGGACGTACCTGTCTCAGTGACTGCGTATAGCGCCGATCAATTATCGAAAAGTGGTGTCGCCGATATCACCGGCTTGGTATTAACTTTGCCGAACACCACGATGAGCGCGTCACGCGGTACTAATTCCACACTGACCTCCTTCATCCGCGGTGTGGGTCAACAAGATCCCCTCGCTGGTTTTGAATCTGGCGTGGGTATCTATCTAGACGATATCTATCTAGCCCGTCCACAAGGTGCGGTTGCCGATATTTATGATGTCGAACGCATAGAAGTGTTACGTGGACCACAAGGGACTTTATACGGTCGCAATACCATTGGTGGTGCAGTCAAATATGTGACGCGCAAAATGGGTCCAGCGACGGATATGCGCTTGAAAGCCTCGATCGGTAGCTATGGCCAAATGGATGGCGTCTTCACGGCCAGCACCGCTTTGTCAGACACCGTACGCGTTGGCGGCACACTGGCAAAATTTAAGCGTAATGGCTTCGGTACTAACTTCACCACCGGTGAAGACAACTACAACAAAGATGTATCGGCAGCGCGTTTAAGTGCGGAATTTTTGCCTAGCAGCGCTTTGTTCATTCGCTTATCTGCTGACACCAGCCAAGATGATTCTAATCCTAAACACGGCCATCGTTTAACCGTGGGTAAAATCAGCGGTGCACCCGTATTGGGCAATGTGTATGACACTCGTGCTAACTTAAACACCGCGCTCGGCAAAAAACAACAAGTGACACAATCTGGCTTCTCGGCTTTAGTTGAATACCAAATTGAATCGGACTTGATGTTCAAATCGGTGACTTCTTCACGTCATGACAAATCCTACGCACCAATCGATTTTGACTCCTTAGGCACGGTCGATTTTGATGTCCCTGCGCTGTATAAAAACAAGCAGTTCAGCCAAGAGTTCCAATTCACTTACACTGGCAAGGCGTTCCAAGGTGTTGCTGGGGTCTACTACATTGATGCCAATGCCTACAATAAATTTGATGTGCGCTTGCTCGGCACATCCACTTTCACTGAAGGTGATATCGATACTAAAGCATGGGCAGCATTTGCTGATGCGAGCTTTGATTTGAGCAAAGATCTGAGCTTATCGATCGGTGGTCGCTATACCATCGACAAACGCGAAGCAACTATCTTGCGTCAGATTTATTTAGGTACAGCAGGTTCACCAGCGATGGGTAACCCAAGCGCAATTTTGTTCAGAACTGATACGAATTTAACGAAATCCGATCTCCATCGTGAAGACAAAAAATTCACGCCACGTATTTCACTTGGATGGAAAGCTAGCGCAGATCAAAACGTGTATGCCTCATGGACTGAAGGCTTCAAAGGTGGTGGCTTTGATCCGCGTATGAACTTAGTCGGCTCCAAACTCAGCTTAGACAAAGCGAAGCAAGGCTTTTTACCAGAACAAATCAGTACCTTTGAAATTGGTTTGAAATCGGCGTTTGCAAAAAATACGGTATTGACTAACATCGCGGTTTTCCACAGCGATTACAAAGAGGTGCAAATCCCTGGCTCAGTCGCGATTGATACCAATGGCGATGGTAAAGACGATAGCTTCGCCGGCGTGACCACCAATGCAGGTAAAGCGAAGATTGATGGTATCGAACTCGAAGCAACTGCACGTTTAACTGATGCGTTTAGCTTGTCTGGTATGTTCAGCTACATCGATGCGAAATATACCAAGTACATTGGTGCAGGCAACATCGATGTCGCGAACTTGCGCGTCTTCCAAAACACGCCAAAGCAAACCGCCAGCATCCGTGCGAACTACGATTGGGATATGGCAATGTTGGGCAACTCTGGCAAACTGACCTTGAGCAGTGGCTTGGCCTTCCGTGGCAAGACCTACCAGTTCGAAACACCGACGCCGATTCTCGATCAAGATAGCTACAAGTTGTGGGATGCAAGTTTAGTCTGGAGCCGCTCAGATAATCGCGTACGCGTTGGCTTACATGGCAAAAACTTGAATGATGCACGTTACAAAGTGGCTGGCTATTTATTCCCAACTTTGGGTGAAGGCAGCACCACCGCTTTCTACGGCAATCCACGCACTTACACCTTGACTTTGGACTATCGTTTCTAAAACGGAGATTTGCAGCAGCTCTGGTATGCAGCTGCTGCACTCTCATCAACGTTTTAGAGAATTTGCGACCGGCTCAACGCTGGGCTGGTCGTTTTTTTGCCAAATTCTTGTGCTGCCAGGCAGCTACTATTCACCTATAAAAAATTCGATTTGGGCTTGAATATCGTGAGCGATTACAAAGACGTTTATTTCACTAGCAAAGATGGTCTGCGTTTGTATGCGCGTGACTATGCTGCTACTTTGCCCTCTTCAAAATTACCGATTATTTGCATTCATGGCCTGACCCGAAATTCAGCCGATTTTAATGAATTAGCGCCGCTATTAGCGCAACAAGGACGACGTGTGATCGCCGTCGATGTGCGTGGTCGTGGCCGTTCACAACATGCACAGCAAGTTGCGCATTATCACCCGTGGGTCTATGCCAACGATATCGTAAGTCTGGCGGACCAACTTGGTATCAAGCGCGCCGTCTTCATCGGCACTTCGATGGGCGGCTTAATTACCATGACGCTGGCATTGCGCAAATCTAAGTTAATCGCTGCAGCAGTATTGAACGATGTCGGCCCCAAGTTGTCACAAAAAGGCTTAGACAGAATCGCTGGATACGCTGGTGATGGTATGCACTGTGCCAACTGGGAACAAGCACGCGAGTACATCAAACGCATTAACCGCTCCGCCTTTCCCAATAACACCGATGCGGAATGGGATAAATGGGCACAGCGTGCTTTTGCTGAGAATGCGCAAGGCGAATTGGAATTGCAGTATGATCCCTTGATTGCCACCCCGCTCAAAACAGGTAAATTGAAAGCGACGTCTTGGTTAGGACGGTGGGCATTTAAGCGGTTAAGTAGAAGTCGCCCATGCTTATTGGTGCGTGGTTCTATTTCCGATCTATTGGAAGATGAGCAGGCAAATTATATGAAACAAGTTTGCCCGCAATTGCAGTATGTTGAAGTTCCACAAATCGGCCACGCGCCTATGCTGACCGAACCGGAAGCGCAACAAGCTTTACAGAATTTTTTACAGCAAGTCGAATAAAAATTCACGATAGAAAAAACCAAGGAGCACTTATGCATACCACTGACAAAAAAACTAAACACTTCAAACTCAAGCAAATCGCACTCGGCTTGGGCTTAGGATTTAGCTTACTCACATCGGCAGGTTTAGCACTCGCACAAGATATCAAGATCGCGCTGATCGCCGGGAAGACAGGCGCATTGGAGCCGTATGCCAAAGAAACCGAAACCGGCTTCATGATGGGCCTGGAATATCTGACCGGTGGCAAAATGGAAGTCAACGGCAAGAAGATCAAAGTCATCATCAAAGACGATCAAAGCAAACCCGATATGGGCCGTGCGTTATTAGCGGAAGCCTATGGTGACGACAAAGTTGATATCGCAGTCGGAACGACCTCGTCTGGTTCCGCTTTAGCCATGTTGCCAGTCGCGGAAGAGTACAAAAAAATCTTGATCGTTGAACCGGCGGTTGCCGACGCGATTACTGGAGATAAATGGAATCGTTATATCTTCCGTACCAGCCGCAACTCTATGCAGGACGCCTTGGCGGCTGCTAGCACGATCAAGTCCGGCGGCAGTATTGCCTTCCTCAGTCAAGATAATGCCTTTGGCCGCGACGCCATCAAAGCTGCGAAAGAAGCACTGGCAACAGCAGGTTCTAAAGCTAAAGTCGTGCACGAAGAATTCGCAGCGCAAAACACGACAGATTTCACGGCACCAGCACAGAGAATTTTTGATGCTTTAAAAAATAAACCAGAACCACGTCTATTACAAATCGTGTGGGCGGGACCTAGCCCTATGAATAAGTTAGCCGATCTTAAGCCAGAACGCTTCGGCATCAATCTCGCACCGGGCGGCAATATTCTGCCCGTGATGAAGTTATGGAAATCCTATGCAGGTACACAGGGAACGATTTACTACTACTATGATTTCCCAAAAAACAAAATGAATGACTGGTTAGTTGCTGAGCACACCAAGCGCTTTAAAGCACCGCCAGATTTCTTTACCGCTGGTGGTTTCGCTGCTGCTAGCGCGGTCTACACCGCACTAAACAAAGCTAAATCGACCAATACAGAAAAACTCATTACCACAATGGAAGGTATGGAATTTGACACGCCAAAAGGCAAGATGAATTTCCGCAAAGAAGATCATCAAGCACTGCAATCCATGTATCACTTCAAGATCAAAAAAGATCAGAAAAACGAATGGGATATTTTGGAATTGGTACGCGAAATTCCTGCTAGCGATATTCCGGTTCCAGTAAAAAACAAACGATAGTTCATTCTAGATCGCACAGCACATGCAAACCAGCAGCACATCATCTGTTAGTACGCCACCTGTTAGCACGCCACCTGTTAGCACACCATCCTTGAGCACCCGCGACTTGAGCATCCACTTTGGTGGTCATGTCGCGGTCAATCAAGTGAGTGCAGATTTTTATCCGGGCAGCTTAACCGTCATAGTCGGACCAAATGGCGCGGGCAAAACCACCTACTTTAATTTGATCTCGGGTCAGCTCAATGCGAGTTCGGGTAGCGTCAGTTTATTTGGACAAGACATCACGAAGTTCGGCGCCGCCAAACGTACCCGCGCTGGCATAGGTCGTGCGTTTCAATTGACGAATTTATTTCCGCATTTATCGGTGATGGAAAACGTACGATTGGCGGTGCAAAGTCGTGCTGGTATAGGCTTAAATATCTTCTCGCTGTGGTCGAGTCATAAAGAATTGATACAACGCGCCGAACATTATCTTGAACGCGTTGCACTGGCGAATCGTCGCGATGACCGCGTGATCACTTTATCGCATGGTGACAAGCGTAAATTGGAAGTGGCGATCTTGTTGGCACTGGAACCAGAAATCATGATGTTTGATGAACCAACCGCCGGCATGAGCGTAGACGAAGTGCCTGTGGTTTTGAATCTGATTCAAGAAGTGAAAGCAGAGAAAAATAAAACTATCCTCTTAGTTGAACACAAAATGGATGTAGTACGTTCCCTAGCCGACAGAATTATCGTTTTACACAATGGCACTTTGGTCGCCGATGGTGAACCAGCGACCGTGATGGCATCGGCCATCGTACAGGAAGCTTATTTAGGTAAAGGAGTCGCGCAAGATGTCTGATGCAGCAACTCAAGCTCCAGCAGGGCAAACTCAAGCAGCTCAAATGCTGTTGGAGTTAACAGGCGTACACACGCACATTGGTGAATACCATATTTTGCAAGGTGTCGATCTGCGCGTGCCACGTGACGGACTTTCCGTTTTACTAGGTCGCAATGGCGCGGGCAAAACCACCACGCTGCGCACCATCATGGGCTTATGGAAAGCCAGCCAAGGTAGTGTTCTATTTGATGGACAAAACATTGCGGCGCTCTCTACGCCATCGATTGCGCAAGCAGGTATCGCTTATGTGCCAGAAAGTATGGCGATCTTTTCGGATTTAACTGTCAAAGAAAACCTGCATTTGGCAGCACGCAATGGCGCGATGAATACCGAGCGACTCGAATGGATTTTTGGTTTCTTTCCGGCCTTGAAAAAATTCTGGAATTATCCCGCTGGTAATTTGTCAGGCGGTCAAAAACAAATGGTGGCGATTGCACGTGCCATGATAGAACCGCGCAAATTATTATTGGTCGATGAGCCAACCAAAGGCTTAGCTCCGGCGATCGTTCAAAGTCTGATGGAAGCCTTCAAGGAACTCAAGGCCAGCGATACCTCCATCCTCTTGGTCGAACAAAATTTCAACTTTGTGAAAAATTTGGGTGACACGGTTGCAGTCATGGACGATGGACGCGTGGTGCACACAGGAACGATGCGTGAGCTGGCAGACAATGAAGACTTACAGCAGAAATTGCTGGGTTTGTCGTTGGCAAGCCATCAGTAACATACTCGGCAAAAATAGGAATTAGGACTTACGCAAAATTGCACTAGCTAGAGCCTGCCCTCGAATGTTTTAGTCGGGGGCGTGGAGCCGAAGACAGTGCAATTGCACGACGAGGTGAACACAACAAGACCAGCGTCTATTTTGCGTAAGTCCAAGATAAATTGAGCGATAGGTAAATGACAGCATATGAACAATCCTGATCTACCAAGCAAGCCACGCGATCTAGCGCCACTCTTTTTAGTGCCAGTATTAGCGTTGGCGATGCTGCCTTTGATAGGCAGTTTTCCGACCTGGCTGACCTTAACTGTTGCGGGTCTCGCGATGGGCATGATGATCTTCATCATGTCGAGTGGACTGACACTCGTGTTCGGCCTGATGGATGTTTTAAATTTTGGTCACGGTGCTTTTGTCGCGGTCGGTGCTTATGCCGCGACGATGGTGCTATTGCCGATGAAGGGCTGGTTAGAAATTGATTCTTTGTGGATCAATCTGGGTGTACTCGGTTTAGCAGTGCTCTTCGCGATGTTGGTCACTGCGATTCTCGGATGGGCGTTTGAACGCCTGATCATCATGCCTGTGTATGGACAGCATTTGAAACAAATTCTGATCACCATGGGCGGCATGATCGTCGCCGAACAAATCATTGGCGTGATTTGGGGAGCTGAACAAATTCCCTTACCGCTACCAGAAAGTCTACGTGGCGCGATTTTTATCGGTGACGCTGCGATTGAGAAATATCGTTTGATCGCCGTGGTCGTTGGCATCGTCGTTTTTCTGTCTATGTTCTTGATTTTGAATCGTACCAAACTAGGCTTACTGATACGCGCTGGCGTTGAAAATGGCGAAATGGTCGAAGCGCTAGGTTACCGTATCCGTCGTCTTTTCATTGCAGTATTCGCCGCCGGTTCTGCACTTGCCGGTTTAGGCGGTGTGATGTGGGGCTTGTATAAAGAGACCTTGACTGCGGCAATGGGAAGCGAAGTGATGGTGATGGTGTTCATCGTCGTGATCATCGGCGGACTCGGCTCGGTAGGTGGTTGTTTTATCGGTGCCTTATTGATGGCTCTAGTCACCAATTACGCGGGATTCTTGGCGCCTAAATTTGCCTTGGTGTCGAATATTGCTTTGATGATGGCGATCCTATTGTGGCGACCTGCTGGTTTGTATGCGATTGGTCGGCGCGGGGCTTAGACGCGCGCTTGAAAGAAATCAATCAAAGTTTGAATAGCAGGAACAAAAACCAAGGAAATATGGCGTGCTTCTGAATACTTTTAGACGAAGCTGAACGTCCCTCATCCCCGGCCCTTCTCCCGCGAGCGGGAGAAGGGTGTGAAGTAGAAATTTGCAGCAATTTACTTAGTGAACGAAAATCTTATGAACCTGTTCCGTCAACTCTTATCCGATGATCTGCCGCGTAGCCGTCTGCTCTCAGCTTTATTGCTGCTAACATTCTTCGGCTTAGCAGCCGCACCATTCATCACCAGCGGCGCTCGTCCTTTGAATACGGCAGCGACGATTTGCGTCTACATTATCTTGGTCACCTCGTATGATTTATTGCTCGGCTATACAGGTATCGTTTCCTTTGCGCATACGATGTTCTTTGGAATTGGGGCCTATGGCGTTGGCTTGGCATTGTCATCGAGTACACCTGGTTGGGCGAGAATGCTTGTCGGGATATTACTCGCCTTGGTCATCACCGTCGCCTTGGCCTTAATGATAGGTCTGTTTGCATTACGTGTACGTGCAATTTTTTACTCCATGATTACGCTCGCAGTGGCGTCCTCGTTTGCCGTATTGGCATCGCAATTGTCCGATTTCACCGGCGGCGAAGATGGCATCACCTTTCGTGTTCCAGAAATATTGACACCGGGTTTTCAACTATTTGAAAATGCTATTTTAGGGCGCAATATCGATGGCAAAGTGATTACCTATTACATCGTATTTAGCATTTGCGTGTTGCTATTCTTGTTCTTACTTCGCGTCGTCAATTCACCCTTCGGTCGAGTCTTACAAGCGATACGCGAAAATGAATTCCGCGCTGAAGCACTCGGCTACCGTACTGTTGTCTACCGTGTTCTCGCCAACTGCCTAGCTGCTTTATTAGCAGCATTAGCAGGCGCTTTGATGGCGCTATGGTTGCGTTACGTTGGACCAAAGACCATGTTAAGTTTTGAAGTGATGACCGATATTTTGTTAATCGTCGTGATCGGTGGCATGGGTACGCTGTATGGTGCGGTGATCGGTGCGGCACTCTTTATCATCGCGCAAAATTATTTGAAGAATTTGATGGCGCAAGGCTCTGAATCGCTGGTTGATTTCCCAATTCTGGCGCAAATATTCCACCCTGATCGCTGGATGTTATGGCTGGGTGTTTTGTTTATTTTGTCGGTATATTTCTTCCCGACCGGGATTGTTGGTAAGTTACGTGGCTATAAATTGAAGTGACCGAAATTGACTAAAGGAGGAAGCGCAGACGTACAACGCTTCCTTCCATAAACATCGTCTTAGTTCACTTTTAAGCTCACACTGCTAACAACTTACGATTCGCTTTGCCAGGCAAGACTTTCAAAGTTTTACCACTGACCGCACTATAAGTTTTTGATTTCACCGTACTGACATAACGCCATTCTGAGCGTGCTTCTGTCGGGGTTGCGGTAACGATCATATAGCCACGGCTCTTGGTTTCTGCGTAAACCAATGGCCCAATGATTTGCTCTAAACCTGCAGCGACTTGCGCTGGATCTTCTTTCGCAAAATATTCTTCAAAACCCGGTGAGCTAACTGACGAAACGCCAAACTCCACGCCAACAGCATTGCCACTCAGGTCAGCCAAATCGCTTGCCCATGAATTGTGCGTATCACCTGCCAAGGAAATCAAGTTTTTATCCAATGCTTTAGCAATACCTAACAAGGTTTCGCGTGCGACCACATAGCCATCCCAAGCATCGAGGTTATATGGAATCGCTGGCTGCGCCAGTATGGCTTTTTCAGTCGCCGTCAATGTCGTTGGCGCTAACTGCGCTTTTCCTAACAGTGTGGTGTAATCAGAAAAACCAATTTGCCCCAACACCAATGGCGCTGGAATATTCATACGCGCCATCAAAATCTGCTGACCAAGAATTTGCCAAGTCGCAGCTGACTTTGTCATTTGTGCTTGCAACCAAGTTGTTTGCTCTGCGCCCATTAACTGGCGACTAGGATTACTCATGTCGGTAGTAAATTTTGCCGCATCAAAAGCACCACCGGCACCCATATAGCTTGCGTAGGACAATTGTTTATCACGCCCGATCAAACGGGTATCCAACATGTGCAAGGACGCCAAACTACCAAAATCAAACGAACGATAAATGCGGTCATTCTTCGTTGCGTCTGGCAAACGAATTGGCATCCATTCATGATAGGCCTGCAAAGCCGCTGCACGACGTGCGCTGAAAGGGCCTTCTTTTGCAGGATCGTGATTTTCTGCGCCGCCATTCCATGTGTCATTCGCAAATTCATGGTCATCCCAAACCGTAATGAACGGATGCTTAGCATGTACCGCTTGCAAATCCGTATCGCTACGATAAATCGCATAGCGTGTACGATAATCGGTCAGCGTCACAATTTCTGTTTTTGGTTCTACCAAGCGATTTAAACTTGCGGCATCTTGTGAAGCATAGCCATCGCGTGGATATTCATAGATGTAATCACCAAGATGAATGACGGCATCGAGATCGTTTTGTTTAGCGATTTCTGCGTACACATGGAAATAGCCTGCAGGATAATTAGAACAAGACACAACCGCCAACTTCACTTGCTGCACACTGCCAACCGGCAAAGTCTTGGTGCGACCGACTGGTGATAAACGGCTATCAAAATTAAAGCGGTAAAAGTAAGCCGTGTTAGCGCTCAAACCAGTGACATCCACTTTCGCGGTGAAGTCGCGGCTAGCGTTGGTCACGATACTGCCTGATTTGACGATTTTGGTAAATTGATCGTCGCTCGCCACCTGCCAAGTCAATTCAAAATCTCTGCCATCATAGTTGCTCGATGGCGAAACACGCGTCCAGATAATCACGCGGTCACTTAATGGATCGCCACTGGCAACACCATGTTCGAAAGTAGCATAAACAGGAGCAGTACCCGAACCACCGCAAGCACTTAATGCCAACGTAGTGGAAGCGGCCGCCGTGGTGGCAGCGAAATGGCGGATAAATTGACGACGAGTATTTTGGGGTTTCATAAGCAGCCTTTGAGTGATGAAGCCCTTGATACTATGAATTGATTATTACTCAATAATGACCAAACTTAGAATGATTGCTCCAATCTTCTCTCGCAGAAAATCAGGCAAATTCAAATTCTTATTTTTGAAAGCGCCTGAAGTTCATTAACACAAGACGTAAAAATACCTACTTGTTGCACGCTTACCTTGCTTTCATCACCCGACTACACTAGCATTGTTGACTTACTTCATCGCTGCCCCTAATGCACGTTTCTGAAAGTCTGCATCAACATGCCTGCACTCCCAGAATTACAAGAATTAGAACGACTTATCCAGTTAGGGAAAAACCATCTCGAGGTCAATGTCACTTGTGAAGTAAAGGTTCGGCATAAATCTTTTCCAGTCTACCAATTGGCACTCGGCAATCCAGACCCGCAGCTTCCCGCCATTGGTTTTTTTGGTGGTATTCATGGCTTAGAACGCATAGGCACGCAAGTGCTGCTTAGCTATTTGCGTGGCTTGTTATCGCAGCTAGTTTGGGATAAAAGCTTGCAAGCCTTATTGCAGCAAGTACGTTTAATTTTTATGCCCTTAATCAATCCTGGCGGCATGTGGCGATCAACGCGCGCGAATCCCAATGGCGTTGATTTAATGCGCAATGCGCCCGTCGAAGCCCATGGCAGAGTGCCATTCTTATTGGGAGGGCACCGACTCAGCCCACGTTTGCCTTGGTATCGCGGCGCCATCGACGCCGAGATGGAAATTGAAAATCAAGCCTTGTGTAAAGTTGTGCGCGAGCAGTTGTTACCACGTCAGTTTAGTATGGCGATTGATTGCCACTCCGGTTTTGGTCTAGTTGATCGAGTCTGGTTTCCACATGCGCATAGTGAGCACCCTATTCCGCACCTAGCGGATATTCTGCGCCTTGAAGAACTATTTCAAGAAACGCATCCACATCATCGCTATCTGTTCGAACCGCAGAGTCTGCAATACAAAACGCATGGCGATATCTGGGATTATCTGTACTTACATCATCAAAAACTAGCGTCTGCAAATACATCGATAAACTCTTCGAACATTTTGAAGACAACGCATACACCCAACACGTTTTTACCTCTGACTTTAGAAATGGGATCATGGCTATGGGTCAAGAAAAATCCACGTCAATTATTCTCTCGACATGGCATGTTCAATCCCACTGCCGAGCATCGTTTACATCGTGTATTGCGACGCCACGCATCGTGGTTAGATTTCTTGGTAAGAGCAAGCTGTGGCTATCAGAATTGGCTCAGCACGGGACCGCAGCGATGCCGTTTGCAAGAACGCGCCGTCGCACGCTGGTATCGCTAATGAGGGCATACGCATGACTACTTGGGTATTGCTGCGAGGGTTGATGCGTGAATCACGTCACTGGGGCGAATTTCCACATCAATTGCAAAAAGTGATCGGTGATGATGACATTGTTTGCCTCGATTTTCCTGGCAACGGTGCCTTGTTCAAACAATCCAGCCTGACGACGATTCCTGAAATGGCAAAGCATTGCCATCAACAGTTACAAGCGAAAGGATGTGAACCACCTTATCACGTATTGGCAATCTCGCTTGGTGCGATGGTCGCCGTGGCATGGGCCGAATTGTTTCCCGATGAATTAGCATCGATGGTCTTAATTAACACCAGTTTTGCGCCCCACAATCCCTTCTATCAACGTTTGCGCCCGCAAAATTATCCTCGGCTCATACGCACCTTACTATTCGGAACAACCCAAAAACGCGAAGCACTGATTTTGTCATTGACCAGTCAAATGACAGATCAGTCGGCCAAAGCTGCGATCATCGATCAATGGATACATTACGCCCGAGAATATCCAATCAAACGCAGCAATATCTTGCGCCAGCTACGCGCGGCTTCGCAATTCCAAGCGCCAAAGCTGGCACCAAAAACCGCACTATTACTGCTAACCGCTAGCCAAGATCAACTGGTAGATGTTCATTGCTCTCAAACCTTAGCAGAGAAGTGGCAAGCGCCCTTGCACATCCATCCGCTAGCTGGACACGATCTGCCTTTAGATGACAGCCAGTGGGTAATTAAGGCGATTCAGGAGTGGCGGCGTGATGTGTTTGGTGATAAGGCATTTGATGTTGCCTAACGTAGATGAAAAACAAATCGCTAGTAATGGATTTAAAAGTAGTGGGCAAGCCAGCGTAAGACTGATTGAAATCACAAATCAGGTAAAATCGGTTTTCTGCTTTCTTCTCACATAATTACCAAATGCACCAATTCGATCACCTGGAAGCGCAAGAATTTCCATTCCTTTACGCCTTAGCGCTACTCGATTCACCATTAAGCCAAAATGTCATGCTGGAATTGTTATTGCAGCGACGTGAGTCATTTGGAAGAGCAGGTGAAGTACCAGGTGTGATCGCGGTGCGAGATCAGCTAGCCGTGCTGCACGAAAAGCACTTGGTCACACCTGTTAGCGGAAAAGGTTATGTGTTGAATGAAGGTTTGCACATGCCCATCATCGCGCATCTACTTGCGCACAGCGATATTCATGCGTGGATCAGCAGCATCAGAGTAATTTTGAATAAGCGTGAGGAATATAAACATTGGAAGGTGCACAATGCGGCCTTTTGCCGACGCGAACTCTTGTTCTCTTGTCTGGTTAATGAGATCGATGGCATCGGCTATTGGCGGCATGAATTTTTCGAAGCACGTACTGGCGACAAAAAAGTTCTGGCAGAGCATTTGTTTGAAACTGAAGCGGGTCAACATATCTTCTCCCAGTTTTCTCAAGTCACTAAGGGCGTGCTGCTATCTGACCTGTTTTATCAAGCAAATTGGGCGGCGAGTGATGCTCGCTTGGCATACGAATATGTGCAAAAACACCTAGCAGAATTTGGCGAAAATATTTATCTAGTGCTTGATCAATTGATCTGGCAAGCCTTACTGCGTGGCGACCTAGCTTTACTTCAACAACTAGAACAATATTGCTTAGAAGAGCAACGCGGTACACATGCGTTTGCCATGGCAATCATGCAGGCTGACTACGCTGAAGCTCTCGCTCAGATTGACATCATTAGCAAAACAATTAAGAAGAATACCGGCAAACGTAAGGTGCACTTGAGTGATGTACTTGGCTTGCTTTATACAGTTTGCTTGCTAGCGATTGATAGTGCAGAGAATCGTAAAAAACTCAAAGAACAGGTAGACGATGGTATTAAACAAAACGATGCTTTTACTTATTATTTATTGGAGTCGCTCAGTAATCATCTGGCTAAGGGCGTTCCATTAACCCCTAAACGTTTTGTCCTGCAACGCGAACTCGGTGTGGAAACGCTGTTTGAATGTCTGGCATTGTTTTGGGAAAGTGAACCAGTACGTGAAGACGCCCACCAACGACTGCGTGCTGCCTATCAGCTTTACCTCAACAACGGCTATCACTGGCTAGCTGCGCAAGCCGACGCCTTACTCATCAAACATTATGGCGATGCTCCTCAAATATCCGCCTGGCAGGCGCAACACACAATCACTCCTTTGTACAAGGCGCTGCAAAGAGAAGAGTCATGGCAACGTGCATTGACTGCATTGAGCCAACTAAATCTCAACACCAATAACGATAGTAGTAAAGTCGTCGCAGAACAAAGACTAGTTTGGTTACTTACGCTACTACGCGATCATGCAGGGCTAGAACCGCGCGAACAAAAAGTCAGTGCCAAAGGTGTGTGGAGTAAAGGTCGGCCAGTTGCTTTAAAGCGTTTAGCGCAAGAACAAGATGGCTTGCCGTATCTGACCTCACAAGATAAACAAATCGCTAATTGCATACGCAAAAGTACAGAAGGCTATTACGGCAATGTCGAATACAATTTGGATAGCGAGAAAGCCTTACCACTGTTGATCAACCATCCACAAGTGTATTGGAGCGATGCACCCGATGTGCGTATCGATGTGGTCAAAGGCGAATTAGCCTTATTCTTAAAAGAAAAAAACGATCATATCAGCCTGCAATTAGAACCAGCGATCACATCGCAACAAGCCTATGTCGTGCGCAAAGAAACACCCACGCGTTTAGCCATTTATAGTTCCAGCGCAGAGATCAAACAAATCGCCGGCATCCTCGGTTCTGGCCTCACCGTACCAAGCGCCGCCAAAGCCCAATTAGTCGATGTGATCGCAGCGATTGCACCGCATCTGGCAATTCATTCTGACCTACCTGAATTAGCACAGCACATCCACACGGTCGCCGCTGACCAGACTCTCTATGCCCATTTATTACCGCTCAAAGAAGGTTTGCGCTTGCAATTATTGATGCGCCCACTAACCGATGCTGGCTGGTTCACGCCGGGCGAAGGTGCAGCCAATGTATTGGGTGAATTAGATGGGCAAACGGTACAAGCGAGTCGTGACTTAGCCCAGGAAAATACTGCATTACAAAGCTTACTCACAAGCTGCACCGCCTTTGATGAAGCCGAAGAGAATAACAATGAATGGCAATGGCAAACACCAGAACAATGTCTGGAATTGTTGAGTCAACTCAAAGCCATCCCAGAAGAGCAATTGCAATTAGTCTGGCCTGAAGGCGAACGCTTCCACCTGCAAGGCCAACGCTCGCTTGGTAATATGCGACTGAGTATTAAGAAACAAGGTGAGTGGTTTGTCGCGGGTGGTGAAGTCACGCTCGATGATGGTCGCGTATTAGCTTTACGCGAGCTAATGCAAATGGCAGAGGCGAGCAAAGGTCGCTTCTTAAAAATCGGCGACAATGATTTCCTCGCTTTGACTGACAGCTTCCGCAAACGTCTAGATGAATTACGCCACTTCGCCGAACTAAGTGGTAAAGACGGCATACGCATCAATTCTTTAGCTGCACCAGCACTAGCCGAATTAGCCGATGAAGTCGGCGAACTCAAAGTTGATAAAGCTTGGCGTGAGCAAGTCGAAAAACTCGATGCGCTCGCTAGCTTTGTGCCGCAGGTACCCTCCACTTTACAAGCGCAATTACGCGACTATCAGCTCGAAGGTTTTCAGTGGTTAGCCAAGCTTGCCAAATGGGGCGTGGGTGCTTGCTTAGCAGACGATATGGGTTTAGGTAAAACCGTACAAACACTGGCGCTATTAGTAGATCGCGCACCGAATGGACCAGCCTTAGTAATCGCACCGATCTCGGTGGCGATGAATTGGCAAAGCGAAGTTGCCCGCTTCGCCCCTACACTCAAGATACGCGCTTATCAACAAGATCGCTCGCTGAATGATCTAGGTGCGTTTGATATCGTGATCGCCAGCTATGGCATGCTGCAACAAGACGCTGCCACCTTTGCTGCACAGCATTGGCATAGTGTGGTGCTAGACGAAGCACAAGTGATCAAGAATGCCGCGACCAAACGCAGTCAAGCTGCGATGGCACTGACCGCAGATTTCAAAATGATTGCCAGCGGCACACCAGTGGAAAATCACTTGGGCGAGTTGTGGAATCTCTTTCGCTTTATCAATCCGGGTTTATTGGGATCAAAAGACAATTTCGCCGACAAATTTAGCCACCCGATTGAACGCGGTGACAAAGCGGTGCGTGCACATCTAAAAAAACTGATTCAACCATTCATCCTACGCCGCACCAAAACCCAAGTTCTAAGCGAATTACCACCACGTACTGAAATCAATCTGCAAGTCGAACTCAGTGATGAAGAACGCCACTTGTACGAAGCCTTGCGACAAGAAGCCATCGACAAGATCGCACAGATCGATCCTACTGCTGGTAAGTCTATGCAGGTCTTGGCAGAAATCACCAAGCTACGCCGCTTCTGCTGTCACCCAAAGTTGGTCATGAAAAACGCCAACATCAGCGGCAGCAAACTCGCTGTCTTACAACACACGGTGGAAGAACTGCTGGACAATCGTCACAAAGCTTTAATCTTCAGCCAATTCGTCGATCACTTAGCCATCGTGCGCGCTTGGTTAGATGAACAGGGCATCGCCTATCAATATCTCGATGGCAGCACACCCGCGCAAGAACGCAAAAAGCGTGTTGATGCTTTTCAAGCGGGCCAAGGCGACATCTTTTTAATCAGCTTAAAAGCCGGCGGCACCGGCCTCAATCTCACCGCCGCCGATTACGTGATTCACCTTGACCCTTGGTGGAATCCCGCTGTCGAAGACCAAGCTTCAGACCGCGCGCATCGCATGGGACAACAACGACCAGTGACGATTTATCGACTAGTCACCCAAGACACCATAGAGGAACGCATCCTCGCTCTGCATGCCGAGAAACGCGATTTGGCAGATAGCTTATTGGACGGCGGTGATGCAGCTGGGCGCATGGATACTGAGGCTTTATTGCGTTTGTTAAAAGAGAGCGTGTGAGAGGATGGTAAAGATGCTGAGCAAGCTTAAGAGCGCTTGAACATTAATAGAAAACTGATGACATTTGTCACTGGTGAGCGTGACTGGCGATCTTTACAATGCATTCCAGTCGCAACACAAACTCACTGACAACAATAAGGAAATCATCATGAAGAACAATGCGCTCGTTTTATCTCGTCGCCACGCAATCGCATTACGCAATGTGGCATTCAGCATCAGCTTATCCTTAGCAGCGACTTCAGCCTTGGCGACGCCAACCAATGCATCAACAAATGCACTAACAAATGCACCGCAGGCAAATCAAGTCAATGTAAGTGGTGATGCCACAACCGCTGCTGTTGCAGCATTCAAAGTGGAAGTTAGCGGTAATGGCCCAGCATTAATTTTGATCCCCGGTCTCGCCTCTTCATCCGCAGTTTGGAAAGAAACTGTCGCCGCACTGCAAGATCGCTATCAAGTTCACGTATTGACCTTGGCAGGTTTCGCGGGAACAAAAGCATTACCAAATAGTGCAATGAGCAAAGGCTTTATCGCGGCACAAGAACAAGCTATCGTCGATTACATCGCGAAGCAGCAATTACATAAGCCAGTCGTGATCGGACACTCCTTAGGGGGATTTTTAGCACTCTCATTAGCAGCCAATCATTCCGACAAAATCGGCGCGGCTATTAACGTGGACGGCTTACCTGCATTAGGCGCAATGTTCGCAGAAGCTCAGGCAAATATGCAGAAATCTGGCAATCCACCACCGCCACAAAATACCGGCTTCGATCCTATGGCGATGGCAAAAAACATGGCAAACAACACAGAATGGCACACCCAAATTGCGAAGGACATGATGAGTTCTGACCCGATGACTTCTGGTCGCACCATGAGCGAGCTAGCCAGCAAAGATTTGCGCCCTGCTTTAAGTAAGGTGCGCGTACCAGTATTGACTTTAGGTGCCTTACAAAATGGTGCGCCATATACACCCGCAGAACAAGTACAAGCCACTTACGAAAAACAACTGGCGAACATTCCAAAAAATCTGAATCACATGGCCTTCGCCAAAGACTCCAAACATTTCATCATGGCCGATGCACCTGCATGGATGCAACAGCAGATTAATGAGTTTTTGAAGCTGGTGGGTTCGGGGAAGTAATCATTCTGATTGCAGAAAAACAAAAGAGTTTAAGCTAGTCGCTTAAACTCTTTTTATTTACGAGCTTATTGGTTACTTATTGACTTCCCATTCACCCAAAATATTCACTTTTAATTCGGAGCAAAGAATCCCGACAAGGTATGCAGATCATCTATATTTGCAACACCCGCTGTCGCCTTGAGCTTGATAAAACCGATCAAATAAGAATATCTCGCTTGCGCTAAATCTCGCTGCGTTGTTACCAATTGCTGCTGCGCATTCAAAAGATCAAGATTAATGCGTACTCCGCCCTTAATACTCTGCTTGGTTGCTTCGACCAAAATTGTTGATGACGCAACCGATTTTTGCAATGCCTCAATTTTCGCGACACTACTCTTTACAGTATTAAATTGTTTTCGTAATTCATTCATTACTTTGATTCGAGTACTGTCCAAGCCGGCTCTAGCTTTATCTTTTTGCGCGACCGCCTGCTTCGATACTGCATTTACATAGCCACCGGAATAAATTGGAATGACCAATTGGACGCCAATACTGCGAACATTATTGTCTTGCGTCTGCGTTACAACGGTTTCTGATTTACCACGATTGTAATTTGCGTTTAGATCGACTCGTGGCACATGTCCAGCTCGACTTTTTGCAATATCATGCTCAGCGATTTCTAGCTCCAATTCCGCCGCAAGCATTTCCGCATTGTTCTTCTCCGCCGTTACTTTCCAGTATTCAAAATCTCCTTGCAATAATGCACCAACATTGAAATTATCTTGCAAGACGTCAAGCTGCGATACTTCCATCCCGATGATGCCGGACAAGGTGTTTCGCGCGTTGTACAAATTATCCGTCGCTTCCAATACCGCAGCCTCTGCAACATCCAGCTTTGCCTGCGTCTCTAACATATCGGTTTTGGTGCCTTCACCTTTTTGAAACAAACGATCATTAACCATCTTTTGTTCAAGGTAAGAATCTCTCTGTGCCTGATAAAGACGTAGTTGATCTTCCGCAAATTTTGCGTCTGCATACGCAGTAATGACACGCACCATCAGGTCTTTACTGCGAACATCAAATTGCGCATCACTCAGTTTTGTTTGCGCCTCTCCTTGTTTAAATCGGGCATACGCATCCAAATTAAATAAGGTTTGACGAATAGTGACATTTCTTGTTGTACTGCGATAATCAAGATGCGTCAGTTTCTGTCTTCCCAAAACATCAGGTGCGATAGACTCACCCATGTTATTTGCGGTCGAGTAGCTATATTGTGCTTGTGGCAATAACGCGGAGCGTCCAATCACTTGAAACTCTTGACCTGACACGTTCTCAGCGATGGCAGCACGATGTTGAGGATCATTTTTTAACGCGGCTTGATAGGCCTGAATCAGACCGATCGCATTAGCACTCCCAGATAGTCCGATCAAAATCAGACAAGCAGAAGACACTAGTGATTTACGAAAAACAGATTGCATAATCACTCCTCTTTCATTGCAGAAGCTGCACGGTCAAGTAAAGGTCTCATCAAATAGTTCATCATTGTTCGTTCACCAGTTTTGACCACCATTTCGACTGGCATACCAGGACGTACTTGAAGGTTTGCCAGCTTCTTAAATCCATCCGGCGTGACTTCAGCACGGACTTTATAGTAAGGCATTCCAGAACGCTCATCGATAGTACGATCTGCAGAGATGTGCGTAACAGTACCCGGGATATGCGGCGTCTTATTCGAATTAAAGGCAGAGAAAATCAATTCCACCGGCAATCCTTTATGTACTTTATCGACCAAGTTCACTGGCAACTGGCCCTCAATAATGAGAGCATCGCCTACTGGCACCAATTCCATCAGCTTAAAGCCACTCGGGACTACCGCACCTAATGTAAAGACATTCATTCCAACAATCGTGCCATCGACAGGCGCTTTAACGTCAACATTATCATAGTCATATTGCAACGCGGTTAATCGACTCTGCAATGCGTCAGATTCTTTTTGAACATCGGTCAATATCGTACGAACTTCTTTTTGATAATCTTGCTGACGCTGTGATTTACGCAACGTCAATTCAGCTATTTGGCGCTTTACTCTGCCAATATTTCCAATGTCTTCTGAAATACTGCCATTCACTTGTGCATAGGTTCGTTCCAGATCAAGCAGACGATTACGCGCAACGTAACCTTCTTTTGCTAGCTCACGCACACTCTCTAACTGCTCTTTCAGAAATACCTGTTGCTGCTTTTTACTTTGCATTGACTCTTCTAAGCCAGTCAGTTGAAAATGAAGTCCGGCTACGGTTTCATCAGCGGCACCTAACTCGCTTTGCAATGACATACGACGGGAACTGAACAACTGCTGTTGAACCATCATATTATTCGCAACTTGTGGAATCGCTTTTGCCTGCAACAATGCTGCTGGGAACACGATGTCCTTCGCATTTTCACGCTCAGCCAGTAAACGAGCCTCTGTCGCTTTCGCCGTATAAAACTGTGTCTTTGCAATATCAAGTGCAGATTTAACTTGAATACTGTTCATTTTTAGCAAAACTTGTCCGGCTTTAACCTGATCTCCATCTTTAACCAAGATGCTCTCAACAGTTCCACCAGATTGATATTGAATCACCTTACGATTCGTCGCCACCGCAACATTTCCTGACAGCGGAACCCCTTGATCCAAAGGCGCGATTAAGGCCCACAGTAGAAATCCACCAAACCCCAAGATAACGATCAACCAACCTAAGCGTGCATAAGAGCTGGCATCTGTATTTAATTCGATCGTTTCGACATTCGTTACTGCGACATCGGTGACGTCACTTTTCTTCAGTGCTAAATTACTCATTTTACGTCCTCTCCTTGCGCCGCAGCTTCTATTCTTGCTTGAGTATCAGCGGGTGCCTCATTCGTCGCACCTGCTTGTGGCGATACAGGTTTACCTGCAGCCTGCTGACTAGCAATTGCCTGCTGTTGCGCTTGCGCCAAAGCTTGAAGCACCTGATCACGTGGACCAAAGGCTTGCGCAACACCATCCCGCAGCAGCAATAATTTATTGGTAATACCTAAAACTGATTGACGATGCGTGACCAAAATAATCGTTTTACCACGCTGACGTAAGTCATTTAAAGCCGCTACCAGCGCTTGTTCACCAACATCATCTAAGTTCGAGTTAGGCTCATCCAATACCAACATCGAAGGGTCATCGTACATCGCTCGTGCTAATCCTATACGCTGCTTTTGCCCACCAGATAAGCCTGCACCACCGTCACCTAATAATGTGTCGTAACCTTTCGGAAAGTGCAAAATCAATTCATGTACACCAGCGCGCTTTGCCGCAATAATTACTTTCTCAGAATCCACTTCACCGAAACGGGCAATGTTCTCAGCGACCGTGCCGCCGAACAACTCAATATCTTGCGGCAAATAACCGATATGTGGACCTAGTTGGTCTTTATTCCACTGATAAATATCTGCGCCATCCAAACGCACTTTACCGACGGCAGCAGGCCAGACGCCGACTAAAAGACGTGCAAGTGTTGATTTGCCTGAGCCAGAAGGACCGATAACACCCAAAACATCACCAGGATTCAAGCCAAAACTCAGGTTTTTCAAAACGGCAACGGTGGAGCCAGGAGGTGCCGCAGTAACAGCTTCAACTGCGATCTGTCCCTGTGGCTTTGGCAGTTCCATTCCAGCTTCGCGGATTGGATTATTGGATAACAACTCGTTCAAACGCTCGTATGCGCTCTTCACAGAACTCCATTGCTTCCAAACGCCAATTAATTGATCAATTGGTCCGGTAGCTTTACCCAACAAAATTGAACCAGCAATCATCATCCCAGGGGTCATTTTATTTTCGATCACCAAGAGCGCGCCGAAACCCAAGACCAAGGACTGCACAGAGATCCGAACAAACTTACTCGCTGCCGTAACCATGCCAGATTTTTCGCTTGCTTCTGCCTGAAGATTCAAAAATTTCGCATGCAACTTATACCATCTAGACATCAAATTTGGGAGCATCCCCATGGCTTCAATGACTTCGGCATTTCGTAAATTATTTGTCGCTAAATTACTCGACATAATCGACATTGTATTGGCTTCTGCTAAAGGTTTTTTTGACACTTGTTCATTCACATAAGCCAGAATAACCATGATAATGACCGCACCCAAAGCAAACAAACCCAGGTAAAGATCAAACATAAAAATCACTGCCAAGTACACCGGAAACCAAGGCGCATCAAAAAATGCAAACAAGCCATTACCCGTTAAGAATTGACGGATTTGCGTCAAATCTTGTAAGGCTTGACCAGCATTGCCGCCACCGCGCTTTAAATTTTGCTCAAATGCCGCTGTGTATATGCGTTTATTCATCTGCATATCTAACTTTGCGCCTAAACGTATCAAAACAAAGCTACGGATAAACTCCAAAGCACTCATCAAACCATAGGCACCAAGCATTAGCAAAGTGAGCATCACTAATGTAATTTCGTTTCGACTCTGTAAAACCCGGTCGTACACTTGCAACATGTACAGAGAAGGAACCAACATAAGTAAATTGATAATCGCACTAAAAACACCGACGGTTTTAAAAGTGCTTTTAAAAGTCGTCAAAATATCGACGATTTCATTTTTGGGGAGTTGAAATTTAGATTTCATAATTCATTTCTGCGCTCAGGTGCGCGCTTGTCGCGGCTTTCGTCTATCGTCAAAAGATCCGATGGCCTCAGTTTGCAAGGAAAATAAAGTTTCGCATTATCCACGTTAGCAATCATTAAAAATGTGACGCACATCACATTTTTAATGATACTACCTTTAGTTTGCGAAATCTACAAATTATTTTATGGGCTTGAATAGGTTCAGAAAAATCAGAGGAAAGTAGAAGCCTCTGCACAACCAAATTTTGAACCGGCGATGGTAGCAAGTGCTCTAGGACAGGCGCACTTCCCGATCCAAACTTCGGTGGCTCGCGAAAGTTACCAAAAAGTTAAAAATACATTTCTTAAATTATTTTAAGGACGAACTAAAGGCAAACCTATCAGGCGTCATTCAAATATCAAATTGACTGCGAATACAAGCAGCCATATAAAGTTAAGATTTAATGCCCCAATACGAAACACTTCATAATCAGATCGTACATCCTTGGTTATAGTAAATAACCAGAATGTACAAATCAAAGTAAACGACCTTAGCTTAAGCAATTACTTGTAAGGCACGCATTGCGGGAAGGCATGTTGAAGCAAATTTTGCCGCTAGTTCTGCTAATTCTGCTAAATTCTCTTGCGCTGTTTCAAGATATTTTTCATTTTTCAATAATACGTGATTGCGTTCTGCCAATATTTTCCATGCAAACTCAGCCCATGCTTGCTGACTTTCCAATTTTTGATGATACGCGGCCAAAAACAGCATCTCCACTCGATCAACCATGACAGCTGCTCCGGTTACCGGACTTGCCAGATATCGATAATCAATATGACCTCCGACCTGTTGAAATATATACGCGTTCAATTTTTCGCTGGCTGACTGAGCTTTGACCATGCGCTCATCGCTTTGAACAGCGGCCAGATAACCGCCGCTAGTCAATGCAATCACGACCTTCACTAAATATGACAAATCTAACTGTTGAGAAGCCAGCTCTTTTTCGATCTCTCCAAGTGATTTGATTTGATAATTTGCAAGACTATTCAGTATCGGCTCGTAAATTTTATCTCCGACATTGAAGCTCCCACGGCTACCCTTCAATTGATATTTAATTTCAGCGGGCGCGGTAGTGAGAATCACACGCTGCGCACGAATGGCGTCACCCCTTTCACGAGCACCTAATTGGCGCGCGCCTTTCATCCAAAAATCACGGCGAAATTGCTGATTCGTCATGAAATCACGGGTACTCTCACGAAATACTTTATCGCTAATTTGCTTCAAGAATTGCTGTTGCTGTGGTGTGATATTCACTTCGTCGATGTGCTCTGCATAATGCGCGGAACAAACAAACTCCAGTTTTGCTGGCGACAGCCATTTATGCATATCATCAAAATGCATAGGCTCCCAATCCTGATTAAAGTACTCGTGCGCAACATATTGACGATTCTGTCCTTTGATTCTCTCAATTCTTTTTGTGATTTGCGGATTGGCTTGCAAATAGGCTGGATTTGTCGCCAACAAACGCTCAGCAAAATCAATCGCTCCATCAATTTTTCCTACAATCCCCTGGCCGCCTGTGCCCATCACTTCCGTATGTTGTGCCAGCAAGTGGCGCATAGGCGCAAATGCTCCCCAACCAGGTTGCGTGTTATAACTAATGTACAAAAGCCCGCCCACTTTTAATTTCCTACGAATAAAATCAACAATGATTGAGCGATTCTCATCATTGATCCAACTCCATATTCCATGCAATCCAATACTATCAAACTGTGGAAGATCTGTTCTCTGCGCAAATTCAGCAAAACTATGATCACTTAAATCAACATCGGCACCAGATACTTGAGCCAACTCTCTTGCAAAACTTACCTGTGATGGATTAAAGTCCGTTCCGTACCAGCGGTCGCCAGATGCCGCAGCGTGCATATTGATGCTTAAGCCCTGACCAAATCCTAGTTCACAATGATCCCCTTGTTGCGACAAGGAATTCCCTACATGCAACAAAGCTAAATTCGCTTTAATCGGGCATAACTCAGAATAATATCCATATGTGTAGCCAATATCGGCAACATAACCTTGTGTCCACGAACTCATACATTCTTCCTTATTTTCAAAATAATTGATTGAGCCGAGTGCGATATAACAAGGCCGAGATCAGCATAAGCGACATACATCAATATACCAATTGATTTAAATATCAAACGTCAAATTCTATATTCTTGAGAATTAACGAAGTGAAGCAATCCATGCTAACTGCTTTGGTAAGCATTGTGTTTTCAAATCGTAGTGCTGTCGCGCAAATTGACGCGCATTTCGCCCAAGTTGCTGACGTGTAGAAACATCGGCGAGTAAGGCAATCGTCTTATTCGCCAATCCTTCAACGTCAAAAAAATCTACCAGAACACCATTAACACCATCCTCAATCACTTCTTTCAAGGGCGCGGTATCGCTAGCAAGAATTGCGCATTCGGCACTCATCGCTTCCAATAAGCTCCATGACAATACAAACGGATAGGTCAAATAGACATGTAGGCTAGAAACCTGCAGCAATCCTATAAAACGAGGATAGGAAATTTTTCCGACAAAATGGATTCTTTCCAACTGCTCAGTGTTCAATTTTGGCAGCAACTCCTCCAGAAAAATTTGCTTCCAACTTTGACCCCGGTCAGGTTTCGCACCATAGCTAACTTCGTCTCCTCCAACAATCACAACACACGCATTCGGGCGTTCCTGCAAAATTTGTGGCAGCGCTCGCAAGAAAATATGGTATCCACGATATGGCTCTAAATTTCTATTCACGAAAGTGATGACTTCATCTTTCTTTGTCAGCACTTTGCCATCAGATAACTCAAATACCGCCTGATCATCTGGGCGAACATGTTCGGTATCGATACCGTCATGAATAACACTAATCTTGTTTCTAAACCTTTCAGGAAACGTACTTTGCTGCCAATGTGTTGGGGATATTCCGGCATCGGCAATTTCAAAATGAAGAAAATTATTATTATTTTTTAGCGTTAAACGACACGCATCTTCAACCGAGCTGCGAGGAAACTCAGGATCAAAACCCATGTCTTGGCCATGATCTCGATAAAAAAATTCACAGTAGATGGCAAGTTTTGTGTCAGGCCAAACCTGTTTAACAAATAAACTTTCTCCCCACCCAGGATGCGCAATCACCAGATCCGGCTGATAACCGCCAGCCTTTAGCTCGGTCAATTTATGGAACACCGCTTCGGCACGAATCACTTTGGTTTCCATATCAATCAACCAAGGGTGAATCTGTGGGGTTGAACTACGAACAGGAAAATAAGTATGAATCGTCAGCGGCAACGACGACGCTAATGGCTTCTGTGACATCACAGTAGCGGATACCTGATGTCCTTGCTGAATTAGTGCTGGCACCAAATGTTTAAATTGTCCGGGAAAATTTTGATGGATAAAAAGGATTTTCATGCAGCCATTCTAGAGAATAATCATATTCAAATTGCGTCAAAAATTTTATTGCCCATCATACAGAACTACTGTGCCAGGACCAACATTGGCGCGGTCATAATAAACCGTGTACCAAACAGGATTTACTCCACAAATCGTAGGTGCCACAATCCCTGGTACGGTATGTTGCGAAACGACGTTCATACCAATCCGGTAAATCAAATGGCCTTCATAAATCCGTCCGATACCGTTCTCATCTTCATAAACAGCATATGACCCCGTAGAACCGTAGCCAGCCAATCCACCGCCAGTCGCGCGACAAACTGCACGAGTCAAAGGATGAAAACGATTATCGTATGGAAAATTCGTCCCCTTCCAGCGTAAATTGGTAGGTTGCCCTTTATTGGGGCCTTCATCGATCAATATTGTGGAAGTGACCGTTTCCGCCAACAGTGCCTGAAATACCGCGGAAACATTCCAGCTAGTCTCCGATACCACTTTCAAAGTCACAGGGTCAACCACCTGCGCGGACTTCAGTCCATCGCCCCAAGCCATCTTCCAATCAGCTCCAGTACCAGAAGGTAATGCTGGATCTGGTGCCACATTATTCGGCGTGTTGTCCGAACCACCGCAAGCACTCAAGCTCAAAACGATCAACAGATAATAAATTGGCTTACGTAGCATTGTTAGCTCCAATCAGATAAGCACAAAAGTAAAGCTAAGCTATCTGATCTCTGTCCCTTTTTAATCTAAGTATCCAAATAAAAAAACAAAAATTAAACAATTATTTGGGTCATTATTTTCATACCAAATAATCGCAAAACCTAGGTACAAATCTGTAATGCCGAAAAAAAACCCTGCCTTCAAAAAGAAGGCAGGGTTTAATTTTACTACGCACTCAAGAATGAACGAACTTATAAAATAAAGTTGGCTGATGTCAGTGAAGCCAAGTTTGTGCCAACTAACTGAACAACCGCGTCATTTGCATCATAACTATTGGCGCCAGCAGTGCTTTCAATGAAAACATACTGAAGGCCTAGATAAGTAAAGCCAACCGCAGATCCATTGCTGCCGTTCCAACTTGCGGCAACTGCCACTAATGCAGCGCCAAGACTGACTTCCCCATCCCAGTTATTTGTGTCATGGATGTAATTATTAGCCGCGACGAATTTGATAAAATCGTTTGAGGAAAAATTGGTCACCTCATCGATGCCAGTGGCACTGGAAGATCCAACGACCACTGTATCCACGCCAGAACTGACATTAATTACATCGATACCAGCTGTCCCCGTGATCGTGTCGTTATTAGCGGATCCTGTAATACTAGACGCAGCACCGCTATTTGTGATGTTCCAACCGCTGGTACCGCCAATTGCGGCTAAGTTCACATTAAAACCAGCAACATCCATATTGGTCGCAGCGCCACTAGTTCTTTCAGAAGATGCTGTCGCAGTCCAATTGCCACCCAAGGTAACATCCAAAGAGCCCCAGTTGGCACTTAAAGTATCAGCACCACCGAAACCCAAGTCGGTAATCGTATCATTACCCTCTGCGCCAAAGGCATCAACACCTCCGCCACCTGTCAAGGTATTGGTTCCACCACGTCCCCATACAGTTTCATTACCAGCACCACCAACAACCGTGTCATTTTGAGCAGAACCGATCAACCAGATCCCACCAGCACCAGAGTTAGTGATACTCCAACCATTGGCACCAGTCGCAGAAGTCATATCGATGGCAAACCCATTAGCATTAATCGATCCAGTTCCGTCGTTACTAGTTGACGCAGCACCATTAAAGCCACCACCCAGAGTTACCACAGCAGCAGAGGCAGCTGCGATAGTCAGAATATCTGCACCGTTACCGAAATCAGTAATAGTGTCAGTGCCGGCAGTGACAGTAAATGTATCTGCACCAGCGCCGCCCGTTAAGGTATCGTCACCAGCATTACCAGTCAATGTATCGGCGCCTTGACTACCAATAAACGTGTCAACTGTATTGCCACCTGTCATGGATACTGCAAAGCCAGCACCCTCTGCAGCGCTTGCGGACAAGGTACCGGTAGTTAACGCAGAAGCCGTCAAATCTCCGCGCAAGTTGGTGACAGTGAAGTCTGTAGCGCCACCAGTGTCGGAAAGTGTCAACACAAGGTTATCAAGCATGGCTGTAGCATCAATGGTAATACCACTCAATACAGGATCATCATTACGAATACTGGTTGTACCAGCACCGGTCAAAATTGTCGTAATGCCAGAACCAACCATGTCGGTTCCAAGATTAATATCATTCGCACCACTTAACTGAACACGCTCAAGGTTTGTGACACCGCCGAAAGCTGTATGGAAATTTTCACCAGAAATACCACTGGTAAATACGATCGTGTCGCCTGTCGTGTGGGCACCACCATCCACTGTTTCGCCAGCTAATTCTGCCCAAGCAGCATAACGGAAGGTGTCATCTCCAGCACCACCACTTAAATTATCTGTGCCACCACCACCAACAATCGTATCATTACCGTTATTGCCAGAAATGGTGTCATCACCAGCGGAACCCGTTACCGAAACTGCAGTCACGGCACTATTCGTCACGGTCCAAACACCGCCTGCGGAACTCAGGTCAACATTAAAACCAGCCGCATTGACATTTGCAGTGCCAGAATTAGTAGTTGAATTCGTTGGTGTCCAATTTGCTGCAAGTGTGGCATTCATTGTCGCACCACCACCGATAGTGACTTGATCTGCACCATTACCCAAATCATTAATCGAATCTGTGCCATCTATCACCCAGAAACTATCCGCACCAGCACCACCAGAAATTGAATCGTCACCGAGATTACCATCGATATCATCATCACCCGCACCACCAGTAATGGTATCGTTCTGTCCCGAACCATCGATATTCACTGCTGTGCCACTGTTAGTGATAATCCAACCATTGGCGCTGGTGCCATCAGCTGATGTTAAGTTAACATCAAAACCAGCAGCATCAATCGATGCGGTACCACGGTTATTAGTCCCTGCAGTTGCTGTCCAGCCATTTGCGAGTGTCGCGTTTGCAGTTGCGCCAACAGCTACGGTCAATACATCAGCACCATTTCCTAAGTCAGAAATAGTGTCGACACCAGCACCGACTGTGAACACGTCCACACCCAGACCGCCTGTCAAGACGTCATTATTTAGTCCACCGTTAATCGTATCATTACCTTGACCACCACCTAAAGTGTCTGCACCTGCGGAACCAGCGATATCAAAATCCTCTGTCTGGTTACTCAAATCAATCAATGCAGCATTCGTTGCCTGCACGGTCGTGATTGTACTAATGTCCGTATTACTTGCACTATTCAGCGAACTGGAAGTCGCGGTCACTTGCAATGTCGTGCCAAATTCACCGCCTATGCGAGTAACTGTATCTAAACCATTACTGAAAATATTGACGTCCAATGTCGTTGCCACCGCATTTGCAGCACCTGTTGGCGTCACTGTGATGGTTGCGACACCATCTTTATACTGCTCTTTCCACAAATTCCACACTGGGCTAGCGATGGTATTTAATACTGCCGTAGAGTTCGCACCGTTTGCAACTGCGGCTGCCATTTCAAAACCATAACCATTGCCATCACCAGAAATCGTGAAGCCAGTTGGCATCGCATTACGGAAAGATAAACTCGCCACATCAACACCCGAAGCATCAATCCCGATATCCGGTACGAAGTAAGGCGCAGCAACAACACCACCATTCACTTCCCAAGCCCAGACACCATTAACCCCCACATTCGACGCGCTAGTTGCAACCGTTGACAGTACTGAACCGTCATTGATCAGACCATAGTTGACCTGGTCACCAGCGGTCCAGCCTGCTGTTGCGCCCGCGCTTTGTTGAGTCACTTCTTCGTAGCGAATCTCCATACCGAAGTTTTGATCCGCAACCGCATCGCCTGTTGGCTTGTGAATGATAATTTGGAACGCAGAACCTAGATTTCCGGAAGTGGATGAACTGGCAGAAGAGTACAAACCCACGTTATCCCATGTGAAGACAATTTTGTCGCCATCGATAAAATAGTACATGTTGTGAGAATTTTGCGAAGTTCCAGAACCCGCGCCGTTCGTAATATTTCGCGCACCTTGATCGGTATACAGATCATCATATTGCGCAGCAATCATCGGCGAGCGAGTAAAGCCAGCAATACCACTTGGAGAATAACCAGAGAAACCCTTACCGAAAGTAACATAACCGTTAGTACCGATATACAAGTTTGTATAGGTGGTTCCAAACATGTTCAAACCTGTACTCCACAATCCTGCTGGAACAGCAACTACGCCATAAGTATCATCGCCACCTTGTACATGCGTCCCAAAATTGCCACCAGCATTGCGTATCAGTTGATTCGTCGCACCATTCACACCATCGCCTTGGGATGTATTTGCATTGCCATCATTACCTGGTGTGTAGCCAGTTGGCGTAGCGCCGCCAGGGGCACCAGTCCAAGAAGTCGTCGTTGGCAACAAAGACAAAGTTGTCGTTAAACCAGAGACCGGTGGTTCGGTATCCAGAGTGACATTGCCAGCGCTGACAACAATTTTATCGAGACTGGATTGACCAGTCAGTTTGACGATCTGGTCATCTGCATTACCGGTCGCGGCACCGGCATAATAAACATAAGAATCTGCACCATCAGAGAAAACCGCAACGGAATTAGCTGCATCTAAACGGGAATCAGCACGAACCGCTGCAATTTTTTCAGCCAGAGTATCGTCTGCAGCATCAAATGTCACTTTACCGTTGGTAGAAGTGCTCACACTTGTCGCAGCGACTACTGCACCGCCAGCACCGACCAAGACTGCATCGCCACCAAAATCGAGTACATCATCTTCATAGTCTATTAAGGTATCAATCGCTGCAGCCAACGAACCTGCTGTTCCAAACACCACAGTATCGGCACGCGCACCAGTCGTTAAAGTATCCGCTGCCTGACCAACGGTAATCGTATCTTGCTCACCACTACCAATAATCGTGAAAGCTTCGCTTTGTGCGCTCAGATTAATGGCAACACCAGTTGTCGCTGTTGCGGCTGTAACGGTTTGTACATTCACTAAAGCAGCATCAGTTGCGGCAGCTAAACCAGCAATCGCGGCTGTCGAATCAACTCGCAGCGTATTAGCACCAGTACCTCCATCAACGATCACCGTACCTGTCGCGAATCCAACCACCAGATCATTATCTTCATTTCCATAAATGGAATCGCCTGAACCGCCGGTGATTGTATCGTCACCGATACCGCCAAACATCGTGTCAGCACCAGCATTGCCAGTCAAATCATCATTGCCCGCAAAGCCATATAGTACGGTCGCATTGGTGGTAGATGCTGCCATTGTGTCAGCGCCTGTGGTACCGATAAACAAGTGCTCTGCAGAATCATCTGTTGAAATACCTGCTTCAACACGAATTACGCCTTCTTCCGCCACAGCACGTGCAGAAATACCAGCTTCTTGCGCCAATCCGACGTTATTGGTAGTGACAAAAACAGCGGAATTATCCAGGAAGGAATTAACACCACCAGTACGGAAATACACATTCACGCTTGGCACGTTCACAATGAAATTAGTATTCGCAACATTAGCAGCCCAATTAAATGTCACGTTACTGATCAATAAATTGGTAGAACCAGGCGTATAAACATCACCGTTGTAAGTTAACTGCTCTGCAGTACTTAAAACATTGACTGTGTAATCACGGAAATTATTGTAGGCTGCGTAGCCCGTAGGCGTTGCATAAATTACCCAAGCGTTCTGAGTGTAGCTGCCACCACCAGGTAAATTAACTACGCGTGTTGCGTGTTCAAAGTTAACCACATCTTGCGTACCACCACCCAAACTTACAGTGACAACACTGTTGCCGTTTGGACGTGTTCCTGCATCTGCAAGACCGTGTTCGAAAGTCACGTGCTCTTTACCACCACCACCAGTAATTTCTTTAATAGTACCGTCAGTTGTAATTGTGGAGCCTGAAGTATTCATTAATTGCAGACTGACGCTTTTCCCAGCACCAGCATAAACATACTCCGTATTCTTTAAGTCTAAACGGGCTTTGGCATTCACATTAATAATTAAGGTATCGCTGCCACCACCCATATCAATCGTGCCGCTCGTACCATAGTAGAGCCCCATTAATTTGAGTGTTTGATTGGTGCTAGTCCCAATCAAGGTATTCCAACTTGTAGAAGAAGTCAGCGTTTCATTTGCCAAAGAAATTCTGTACTGACCTGGACTAATCATCGTCGCCATGTTTAAAGCTCCCGTTAGGTTATCGTTTCAATTGTGTTTTTAGTTCGACCTTAATTACTCGTCAATTAACGTCGAAATGTAACAAAACTTAAATTCCATTTATTTTGAAAAATAAATGTGCATAGCGCTCATAATCCTCGATTGTTTTCCATGGGTCAAGATTTGTTTGTGGCAATAAGCATAAAAAAACCCTCGCTTTTCAGCGAGGGTTTTCATTAATTTCTTGACAGCAACTAAACTGTCAATTTTGCATCTCAAATTACATATTGATTTGCCAGAATCCACGACCAAATGTGGATACACGCAACATTTTTGCATCTGGCGCAGTGTAGATATCTGTCACTTCAACCAAAGGCATACCAGAACCAAAACGTGCCCAGTTTGCACCACCATCAACAGAACGGTAGATACCCAATGTAGTACCTGTGTACACGATATTGCTGTCCACTGGATCTACTTTGACTGTATTAACTGGAACACCAGTTGGCAAACCTGTTTCAATCACGGCCCAAGTATTGCCACCGTCAACAGATTTCCACATATGATTGAACCCTGCGTTTGCTGCAACAGAGCTTACATAAATCACTGAAGTATTTTTTGGATCAAATGCAATCTTGCTCAATGAACTACCATTGTTTGGCAATGCTGCTGTTTGTTTCCAGCTCACGCCACCATTGCTCGTCAAGAATACACGGCCACCATTCGCAACGATACCCATTGCATTAACGTTACTTGCAGCAACACCTACACCACGGATGAATAAACTAGAAGTTGGTAAACCTGTTGCACCAACCGCTGTCCAGCTGCTACCGAAATTAACAGACTTGTACACACGTGTATTTGTCCATGTGTAAACTGTGTCGGCATTTGCAGCACCTTCCCAGTAAGTGATACCAGTGTTAAATGGTGCCAATGACGGATTGTTAGTACCAGAGATGCCTGTAGTTGCAGCAGAGAACAATACACCACCGTTAGTACTCTTCTGAATACGTGTGTAATACAAAGAACCCAACATCAAATTCGCATTAGTACGATGTACAACCGAACCAAAACCGTCACCACCGATGTATTGGTTGTAGGTAGTTGTAGAGCCAGCACGTACGCGCGTTCCGTTATCTTGGAAGCCACCAATCACTGCATTAACATTTGCAGGAGAAGAGCCAACGCTATAGATCAAATGTGTAGTCAAACCCAAGTTCAAAGCATCAGTAAATGTTGCACCACCGTCTGTTGACTTGAACAAGCCACCGTCAGTACCGATGATCATGGTAGAACCTTCGATTGCAGCAGCGTGGAAATCAGCATGAACGTAAGGCAAGTTAAAGCGTGCTAACCAGTTACTTGCTGGCGTAAAGCTCTCGCCGCCATCGGTTGTTTTTGCCATCAAGAGCGCACCACCAAAATAAGCGATGTTTTCATTGAGTGGATCAACCACAACCATTTGGTTATACCAACTTTGACCATTCAGCAAAGTCGACATATTGTCAGCTTCTAAGTTAATCACGTTATATGGCTTCTCGATCGCGTTCAAACGCGTCCAAGATTGTCCGCCGTTTGTTGACTTGAGAATATCAGCCAAATCTGTACCGGTAGCAGTTGGTGTTGCAGCCATCGCATAAACAACATTCGGGTTGCTTGGTGCTGCAGCCAGAGTTGAGCGACCGATACCACTTGTCGCTGCTACACACATAATGCCCATCATGCCAGGCTCACAACCAGTCACATTGTAAAACTTGGATTTGGTCCAAAACGCGCCGTTGTTAGACGATACGAATACTTGTCCATCATCCGCTGCTGGTGCAACTGATACGGCAAAGCTTGTGCCGCCAGTCCAAACGATGGACCATACGTAAACATCGGAACCGTAGCCAGTTGCCAAATTAACTTGCGTGAATGAACCACCACGATTCGTCGAACGGAACAAACCCTTATTCGTTGCAACTAAAATGATATTGCGATCACTAGGGGCAACTGAAATTGCCTTGACCACTGTGGATGTGCCCAAGAATACTGGCGCACTCCAAGTCAAGCCACCATCGTTCGATTTAACAACGCCGAGGCCTGTGCCGTCAAAAGCATCACCTAAGCCCAAATAAATCGTGTCACGATTATTTGGATCAACTGCCATAGAACCTATCGACAAAGTACCTAAACTCTCAGTCAATGGCGTCCAAGTTCCACCGGCGTTAACAGTCTTCCACAAACCGCCACCAGAGAAAGTCGCCAAAATTTCAGCGTGATTTGCTGGATTGATGGAAATACCTGTTACACGACCAGCATCTGTCTTTGGCAAAATAACGCCATTTTTCATCACGTCTGCTTTAGTCGGGCCGATATTTTGCCAAACACTTGCACTTGAAGCCGCTTGTACAATTGAAGACTGTGTTTGATTTAAAGAACTCAAACTACCGCCAGGCAATGCTACCGCTCTCAAATTACCATTTGGGATCATTGGACCCCATTTTTGACGCTCAGCTTGTGCAGCTTCGAGCATTTTTTTACGGAACTCTAAAGGCAGAACGCTACCTTTTGAACGATTTGCCTTTAGATCAACAGCAACACCTTCTTGCTGCCACTCGGCGCGCCAACGTGCGCGCTCTGATGGACGATCCATTTCTTGTGCGAATGAGGCAAGCGCACCAACGCCCATAGTTAATCCGATTGCTGAAGTCAGCAAACGTTTAATCCATGTGCCATTTGCAAGCCGTGATGTCGTCATCGACACTGGCTTACCAGTTTTTTTTGCATTCATGTTTAAAGTCCCTATTTTTCAATTTTGGTAACACAATTCAATCAAATTGATGTTGTAATCCATGTTGGCTATCAATCGTTCGGTCAAACACTGCGGTCTGATATGAACAACAAATTTTTTCTCGACATTTTGATTAAATACATATTCTCAGCATATATCTCACACTAAGAAGCGCATAATATTAAACGATTGGTATTCACTTATGTTAGCTTCCAACAAATATGCAACGTAGATATTCATCAAAAATCGGTACATAAATGAAAAAAGACGATTCTCATTTAGTAAATGCAAATGAATATTGCTCAAAAGTATTTTTTAGCTTGTTTTTTATTTCTTTCGATTAATATTAATCGAAAGAAATCTGAAATCTGGCAATGTCAACGTAAGCGCAAAACCAAACACCCAGAATACGCTTACATTGACCTTACGTTTCCTGCTGCGCAGTAATGACACTGCAACGCGTATTGCTAATATCTTTCCAAAATGAAAGATTGCTAAATTTCTCGAAAATGTCCGGTGGCAGTATCGTCGCACGTTTTTGAAATCCGACCGTTGGTCGAATTTTATGCATCCCATGTATACCAAGCGGCGCATCAAATTCTGGAGCGTCATACGCCAAGTTCTCAAAATCATGGGCAAATTCAGGTTCGCCGAGAAATTTATAAACTAAGGGAATCACTTTTTGCGGTGCCTGCGCTAACAAATCATAATCAACGATCAACAAAGATTTTGCATTTTCACCATAAAATGCTTCTTTCAATGCCGTCCATGGATACCCGACCATGCGATTACTTTTTGCCAGTGTTTCGACACGGTTATATACTGTACTACGCTCCTCTGCTGTACTAAACAGGCGCGTAATTTCATAAGGATTTTCACGATAGCGTCGTTCCAGGCTATCCATTACCCATGCAACATTGCGCACGCAAGCAATAAACTTCGCGTCAGGGAACTGATCCAAAATCAAAGGCATATGCGCCGACCACATACGGTTCGTATCAAAAATAACTTCTTTATCAGCTTTATCTGAATAATACGAATGAAACATTCCACGTGCTAATCGTTGACGCTGCTCAGTGGTGACAACGCTACCAAATTCACTGCCAGCCCCCAACTGATTAATCATTCCCGCCATCAAAGTGCCGACAGGGCTAGTCATGCTCGCATGAAAGCGCGGATTCTGTTGAAAAATAGCGGATAGCAAAGTGGAGCCTGAACGCGGCAAGCCTGTAATAAAGTGAAACTTTGTATTATTCATTTTTAGCTCATCAATAATGGAAGTGAATAAAAAACAGTCGTTCGAGCAGTCCAAAGAGGAGCTACCTTGCTGACCAACATTGGTAAGTCAATTCGGAAAACTCAGTCGCGAACGACCGAAGTGAAGGTTTGCGATAACAGGAAATGAACTGCCTGCTCTAGCGATGTCTGATCCGTGTTAATCACGATGTCAGGACTACAGGGAATTTCGTATGGGCTTTGTACACCTGTCAACTGGATACCACTTTCCACTCGCGCTTTAGCATAAAGGCCTTTGACATCTCGCTGCTGACACACATGCAGCGGCGTCGAAACATAGACTTCACACATTTGATCAGATCCGATAATGGCGCGCGCCTGATTGCGTGAACTAGCGGTTGGCGAAATTAAGGCGGCAATCACCAAAATACCGTTGGCATTGAGTGTTTTGGCAAGCTCGGCAACGCGTCGGCATTGCTCTTCGCGGTCTTCTGCACTAAAACCTAAATCACGTGATAAGCCGCGACGTAGCTCGTCGCCATCCAATACACAAACCGGATGCTCGAGCTCTCGCAACTGAGTCGCAAATGCTTGCGCCAATGTGGTTTTACCGGCACCAGAAAGTCCTGTCATCCACCACGTCTTTGTTCGAATCATGCTTGTTCCACACAAAATTTTTAGATCTGCTTATGCTGCTTATGCTTGTTCCGAATGCCTGCAATACATTGCGGTAACCTGATACTCAGAGTGAATAGCGCTAACAGCACCAATCCTATTAAAGGGCGCAAAATCATACCACAGGGTTTTTCACACACCGCTGTATTGGATCCGCAAAACAACGCTTCCACCACATGATGCCAACAAATGTTTATTGGGTGCTGAACTTATTCAAGCCATCAATGCTCTTAACTTCGCCACCTGTCGTGGCAACTCCACCGGTGCGAAAACACGATCCAAAATGCTAGAAATAGTTTATTAAATTATCTATCTGAGATTGAACTACAAGTGCTTCTTGATTAGACTCACGCGCTTGAACCTATTTGCAAAAAAGATCAATTAATTTCAAATCACACGTTTCCCTTTGTTTCCCCTTCTCAAAAGTCTATAAAAACAATGCGCCGATTTCATTCTTTTACCAAACATCCACTCGCCCATGCATGCTTACTGTTATGCGCCAGCTACTACCAGACGGTGCACGCCCAACAATTCCAAGCGCCGAATGTCGAGCCGCAACGCGTTGAAGTAACGGGTTCTGCGATCAAACGTTTACAAAGCCAAACGGCGCTACCGGTACAAATCATCAACCGCGAAGAAATCGATGCGACAGGCACCACCACGGCGGCTGAACTAATGGCAAAACTGGTTGGCAATATTGGCGCGCTAACCGATGGTGTCAGCTTAAATACCGGCGGTGATCAGCGAGGATTTAATTCAGTCAATTTACGTGGTTTAGGCAGTTCATCGACACTCGTGTTACTAAATGGCCGCCGCTTATCTAATTTTGCTTCGCCAGGCGACGATGCTGGCGTTGATCTCAATAATATTCCAACAGCCGCCATACAAAAAGTTGAGATCTTACTCGATGGTGCGTCCGCTCTATACGGTGCCGATGCAATTGCTGGCGTGGTTAACTTCATCACGAGAAAAGATGTTCAAGGTGCAGAAATAAATGCCCATGTCGGTCAAACTGTTGAAGGCGGTGCGGCAAAACGTACTCTCACCCTAAGCGGCGGCATCGGCGATCTTGCGCAAGATCGCTACAATATTTTTGCGGTACTTGATGCACAACGCAATGGTAGCCTGTTCGCAGCCGACCGGGATTTCATTGATGACTTAAAAGTACCAGAACGTCTGGGGCATTTGCTTTCTGGCCTGAGTAGCCCGGCCAATATTCGCCTAACCGCAAAACAGTTAGAACATCTGCGCAAACAAGGATTTGCCATCAATGGCAAAGCGATCAGTAATCGTGTGATCAATTTTTCCGCTCCCAATTGCAATGCGCCCGCCAATATCAATCTGCCAAATGGCACTGCAGGGCCAGATGCGTGTACTTACAATTACATGAACGATACGGCGCTTATCCCACAATCTGAAAAACTCAATTTTTTCAGTCGTGCCGTATTTCAAACCGCAGCAGACCAACAAGTATATGCTGAGGTGAATTTAGGCAAAGCACGTACGCACTATGTCACTTCACCGACACGCGTAACAGCCAGCATTGACTATAAGCTGGTACCACAACTAGCAAACACTGGTCTAAACACAGTAAAAGATCCGGTGCCTGGCCAGCTCTCGCTCAGAATGCGTTTGTCTGAAGCCGGCAATCGCACGAACGAAGTGATTAGCGAAGGTCAGCGTATTTTACTCGGCACTTCTGGCAAATTAGCCGGCTGGGAATACGATACAGCAATCAGCCATAGCGCGAACACCGCACGTGACTTCGACAAACATGGCTATGTTTTACTCGACAAATTACTAGCGGGAATCTCCAGCGGCACGATTAACGCTTTTGGACCGTCAGGTGCCGCTGGCAAAGCCCTGTATGACAGCATACAAGTAAACGATGAAAGTCGTTACGCGCGCAGCACGATGCGCAGTTTTGATTTCAAAGCGAGCCGAGCACTGATGTCGATGGATGGCGGCGATCTGAATCTGGCCGCTGGAGCAGAACTACGTCGCGAAACTGCAGTATTTCGCCCGTCTGCGCTCTTACTCAGTAACAATATTAATAACGACCCGGCACCGGAAGATGGCAAAAACACGCGTGATGCCAGAAACATTCAGGGCCTGTTTGCCGAACTGCATGCACCATTTGCAAAAAACTGGGAAGCGCAATTTGCCATACGTCATGATCACTATCAGGATATCGGCGGAGCAACCAGCCCTAAGCTAGGTCTGTTATACCAAGCGGCACCTGACTTGTTATTGCGGGCGTCGGCGGGCAGTGGTTTTCGGGCACCCTCGATGTCTGACTTATATCGCCCAACGATTGTCAGCTCGACCGCGACCTTACCCGATCCTGAAATATGCGCAAAAAATAACAATGATTTAACAACCTGCGCTGACAATTGGACTTCGCGCCGTTATAGCAATGCGAACTTGCAAGCAGAACGTAGCCAACAATTTACCTTGGGCGCGATTGCTGAACTTGGTCCACACTGGACTGTCAATCTCGATTATTGGCAAATTCAACGCAATAAAGTGATCAGCGAAATCGGCGACGATGTGATCTTGAACAACCTCGTCAAATATGGCAGCTTGGTCAAACGCGGCGTTGATGGACGCATCACCTCAATAGAATTACGCAAGGAAAATCGTGGTACACAAAAATCGCGCGGACTTGATCTCAATGTGGATCTACATCAAATTCGGACTAGCTACGGCAATTGGCATGCCCATTTGCAAGGCACGTATATGCTGCAATCCAAACTGCAAGTCAATCAGGGCGATGCGTACATCAGTAATCTAGGTAAATTCATCACTGAGGGCGCGGTACCAAGATGGCGTCATCAATTGCTGATCGACTGGCAGCAAGGTGCATGGGCGGCACAATTAAGCAATAACTACACATCGGCTTACGAAGATCAAAATTCGGCCATTAATATCACGGATGGAAAACGCGTCAGTGCCAATCGTGTAAAGGCTTATTCTTTGTGGGATATGTCGGCTGCCTATCAGTTCAGTCCATCGCTGAAGTTGCGCGTCGGAATCCAGAATCTGCTCGATACGCCACCGCCGTATTCGAATCAGGCATTTTTCTTTATTTCTGGCTACGATCCAAGCTACACAGATCCACGCGGGCGCTCTGCTTACATACGCGCGCAATATCGTTTTTAAGGTGGCAGCGTTTTTTTAAGCTTGAAGATTTTAAAGTTTGAAGATTTTAAAATTTTAAAATCTGAAATTCATCATCTTGCAATTCGCTGTTTTAAGTTTGTCGTTTTGACGCTTACTGCTTTGAATATATTCAGGACTTAAATTACTGTTAGTCACCACGTCGTTCTTCTTTCGCCCTTTGCAAATTTCAACTGCTGGGGTGAAGAAGACGTCGGACGCAAATCTGCCAAAATCTTTCCTTAGCATGTACAGTATTTTCTAATACCTGACGCACATTCAGCGTGATCTTTTTATCGGCATCATCTACCTCTAGAACTTCTACGTCTTAACTGCGTTCGCTTGTACGTGTTCTTGCCTGGTTCTCCTCATTCAAACGCCGACCATTGCCTAGCATTGAGCAATCCATTGCGCCCTTGCGTTCGTCACTTTCCATAAACATCGTCCTAGCTTTCAATCTGACGGCAAACGAAATCTTCTGTACAAGCGTCACTAGCGCTTGAAGTTTGGGTCGAGAAATGCATCTGTGCTCAAACACAGCGTCGCATTTGCAAAGCACAGATTCTCAATTTGGTCACGCGGTAGTTTGTACAGAGATCTCAAACTCTCGCGCTATTGCATGATGCGTCACAGAATAGAAAAAGGGCATGTCCATAACAGACATGCCCTTTTTCGTTTTCTATTACTGACGTTTTACTCAGCCTAAGCCATCTAAGCTGAGTAATTCGTTTAGTCCAGCAATCTTATTACACCAAGATTGTTGTACCTTGTGCCAATGAAGGAACACCAGTGATCACAACAGCAGACTGAGTTACTGAAGCACCCGCGTTAGAGTCCCACAATACCAAAGTATCCGCACCAGCTGCATCTGCAGTGAACATGCCTGTCATTGTATCCCAGTCACCGCGAACCATCGTCCATTCGTTGTCGCCAACTTTTTGGTTGTCAGCAACGTACAGAACGTTTGCACTAGCCAAGCTACCCAAGTTGAATGCTGTCAAGTCCAGGATATCCAAAGCACCGAAGTCGATCACGTCAGCTGCACCAGCTGCTGTGAATGTATCACCGTCAGTCAAAGTATTGCCTGCGTCAACATCAATGAAATTGAATGTCACTGTTTGGTTACCAGCTGTGTACTTGATTGTATGAGCAGCAGCATCGAAATCACCACTGTTCAAATCAATTACGTCAGGTGTAGTAGTTGCAAACGCTGTACCGAAAGTGATCACATCAACGCCAGTTGCGTTCAATGTGTTCAACTGAGCGATTGTGCTTGTACCTGTTACAGTTGCATCAGCACCAGCAGCAAATGTGATACCAGCTGATTGGAATGCTGTTGTAACGTCAGCGATAGCACCAGTTACTGTCAACACTGTGTTTGCGTCGATTGCGCCAGATGTCAATGCATCCAATGCGTTCAATGCAGTTGCAGTAGAAGCAACGTCATCCAATGTTACCAATACAGCAGCAGCTGTAGACATCGCAGCTTGGTCGTTCAATGCATTAGTTACATCAGCGATAGAGCCTTCTACTGTAGTAACTGCAGTTGCATTCACCAAACCAGTTGTTGCAGCGTCGATTGCGTTCAAATCAGCAGCAGCAGCTACACCAGCAGATACTGTTACAGCAACGTTAGCAGCTGTAGACATTTCTGATTGTGAATCAACAGCATCTAATACATCAGCAGCCAAACCAGTGATAGAAGTGATTGCAGTTGCATTCACCAAACCACTAGTTACACCGTTGATAGTATTCAAATCAGCTGCAGTAGCAACACCAGCATCCAAAGTGACCAATACTGCTGCACCTGTGGACATTTGTGCTTGATCATCAGTTGCATCGATTACGTCAGCGACTGAACCAGTGATTGTTGTCACTGCAGTTGCGTTAACCAAACCACTTGTTGCATCGTCGATTGCGTTCAAATCAGCAGCAGCAGCTACACCAGCAGCAACTGTGATTGCCACAGTAGCCAATGTTTGCAATTGTGCTTGATCATCGATTGCATCTTCCAACTCAGCAGCTGTACCAGTGATTGAAGTGATTGCAACAGCATTCACCAAACCAGTAGTTGCAGCATCGAGTGTGTTCAAGTCAGCAGCTGTTGCTGTACCTGCAGCCAATGTCAACGCTACGTTAGCCGCTGTATCCATTTGCGCTTGATCGTTCACTGCATCCAACACTGCAGAAACTGTACCAGTGATTGTTGTGTACGCAGTTGCGTTCACTAAACCAGTAGTAGTAGCGTCGATACTGTTCATTGTTGCAGCGATACCGTTACCGTCGTTAGACAAAGTAATTGCAACGTTTGCAGCTGTGTCTGTATCTGCTTGGTTATCAACCGCAGCCCAAACTTCAGTTGCAGTACCGCTGATCGTTGATACTGCCAACGCATTAACTGTAGTAGTTGTGTAACCTTCAACAACAGACAAATCAGCAGCTTGTGCTGTAGTGCCAGTAACTGTAACAGCCGCGTTCGGAGAAGAAACGATACCAGAACCATCATCAAACATCGATGCCAAGTCTGAAGCAGAGCCTGTGAAACCAGTTGTGCCAGTCGCAGCAGTTGCTGTGATTGTACCGCCAGTTACTACGCCTTTGATGCTTACTACGTCAGCAGCTTGTACCAAACCAGACAAACTTACATTAACGAATGCACTTGTAGAGATGGTTGATTGGTTGTCCATCGCATTCCAAACGTCTGCTGATGTACCAGTGATAGTACCAACGTAGTTGTAAGCGTTGACAGTTGCTGTCGTCAATGCATCGATTGCGTTCAATGTAGATGCTGCAACTTGTGCATCGTAGATCCATGCGCCAACATTGCTTGCAACGATCATTTCAGCTGGGTTGCCGTTCATTGCGTTCAATACATCTGCGCCTGTACCGTAGATAGTGCCAACAGACATTGCGTTCACAACACCAGTTGTGCCTGCATCGATTGTGTTGAGCAAACTTGCCTCAACAAAACCACCAGTTGTTGTTGTAACTGCTACGTTTGCAGCTGTATCGATAGTGCCCTGATCATCCAACGCGTTAGCGATTTCAGTTACAGAACCAGTCAACAATGTTACAGAAGTTGCATTCAACAGATTTGTTGTGTTGCCATCGATTGTGTTCAGATCAGCTGCGTTAGCAGTCAAGCTGTTTGTTGCGATACTTACTGCTGCATTCAACACTGCAGATGTACCAGCAGCAATTGCTGATGCTGTGTCAACGATTTCGTAACCTGTCAAGCCCATGTTGTACTGGATAACAGCAGAAGCGTATGTCTTGTCGCTCAGGTTAGTTGCACCGCCCAAACCTTGGATTGGTGTACCTGCTGGAGCTACAGTTGCGCTTGTGTTGCTTACCACTTCCATACGGCCATCAACTGGATCCCAAGCAGCTGTCAATACGCCGTCTGGTGCAGTAATAGTGAATGTTGTGTTCGTGCCAGCAGCAACGAAGAACAACTTAGACAATACTTTAGCTACTGTATCGAGTGCTGTTGTTGCATCAGCTTTCAATGTTACAGCGTGTGGCATGTTGCCGTCGAACACAACTGCGTTCAACGCATTTACTTGAGCGTATGTCAAAGTGATTGAAGAGTGAACAACCAATGTGCCTACGTTCAATGCCAAACCGTCATTGATCTTGCTCAGATCAGCTGTACCGAATGCATGGATAGTATCGCCAGCATCTGTGCCTGCTGAGTTGATCTTGTCGCCATTGTTCACTTCTGTTTCTGAACGGCTTGCAAACAATGTGCTAGAAGACAATACTTTGTTTTCTACGCCTGCCAAAGTTGCGCCTAATACGGAAGCAGCTGTGTTGCCACCAGCTTGGTATGCAGCTGCGTATGCAGCAGCTTCAGCTTCAGACAATGTACCCAACAATACGAATGTATCGTTACCAGCACCACCGTTCAAGTCATCAGAACCTTGACCACCGCGGATAAAGTCGTTACCTGCGCCTGCATCGATTGTGTAATTGATGTCAGATGCTTTGATAGGACCTGTAGATTGGATAACTACGTCAACGCCAGTTGTAATGTCGCCATTACCGTTTACGTCGATAACCAATTTGCCAGTTGCTGTTGAGTAGAAAGCGTCACCCAATACTAATTGGCTAGCCAAAGAGTCACCAGCCAATGAGTTATCACCGTCGCCAGTGTTGTCTACTGTGCTGAAGCTTGCCAAGTTAATGAAGTTTTGGCCGCCATCGCCAGCGATTACGCCATTGACCAAGATCTTGTCTTTGCCAGTTTCGAAGTCGCTGATTGTGTCGAACTGATCAGTACTTTCATAAGACTCTGTATTAGAGTTGTAGATGAATTTATCTGCACCAGCACCACCAGACAATACGTCACCGCCCAAACCAGCGTAGATCACGTCATCGCCGTCACCGCCGCTGATTGTGTCTTTACCGATACCGCCAGTCAAATCGTCGTTACCAGCACCGCCAGTGATAGAGTCATGACCCAAGCCACCAACGATGATATCGTCACCGTCATTGCCTTCTAATGTGTCATTTTGGCTGCTACCTGTGATGTTGTCGTCGTTTTGTGTACCACGAACGATCAATTTTGCATCCAATTCGCCTACGCCATTGAATACCAAACCACCTGTATCACCAGCTTGGATACCAGCAACTTGCGTTACTGCTGGATCGCCAGAACCTTCGATTTCTTCAACTGCTAAATCGTAGCCAGCTTCGTCGTCATTCATGATTGCAGACGCATCGAATTCCAGAGTAGATTTGCTCCAGCTGTTGTGTACTGTGATATTGATTTGACCATTGTCATTCACATCAGCGTCATCAGCAGAGTCAAGCAATGTGACTTTGTCGATAGAGCCTGTTGTCACTTCTAATGACAAGTTACCATCCGCTGCGCCAATGCTATGACCAACTGTATTTGCAGAATTTGCTGCAACTACTGCTGAGATATTTACATTTGCTTTGGAATCGCCTGTGTTGAAGAAATTAACATCAGTACCTTTTTCCATACCAACGATCACGTTCAAGTTGATCAGATCTGTATCTTGATCTGTATCTTGATTGTCGATTGTCAATGTCAATGCACCAGATTTCGCTGCAGCACCTTTGTCGCCTACCAAGCTAGTAGTAGAGTCCAAAGTCAGTGTGTTTGCTACTGTACCGTTGTTGTTAACAAAGTTGTTACCAATTTGTACGGTTGTAGTTTGCGCACCAGCACCAGTGAAGTAGATGTTTTGCAGGTTTGTACCTGTTGTTGCAGCAGCTTCATCGATGATGATTGTGTTTGCGCCACCACCTTGAACTTCGATGCTTTCAACAGATTTGATTTTGCCGAATACGTCATCATCAGTCAAACCGCCCAATGCAGAGAAAATACCCAGGCTGTCGCTACCATTGATGATTACGCGGTCATTACCAGAACCAGCATTGATTGCATCTGCTTCGTCAGTTGTATCAACTGAATCTGTATCGCCGTCATCTGTCAAGTCGTTAGCACGAACATCATCAGCAACCATATTGATAACGTCATTACCGCTACCAGTATTGATTACGTAGTTGTTGCTTGCTGTTACTTTCAACTTCACGTTTGCTGCGCCAGTCGCTTCGATCTTGTCTGCAGATACGTTATCCAACACCAAGTTAGTACCAGCATTGCCGCCTGTTACTGTCAATGATGTGTTAACTACACGGCTGCCTTCAGAGAAAGCGTCAGTGTGAGTTGCATCGCCAAAACCGTTGAAATTGATGTAGTGACCTTTGTCATCTGCAGCCAATTTGATTGTAGCGTGCTCAACGCGCATGTCGTCGTCGTCTGTCTTAGAAGCAGCATTACCAACTGTATCAGTTGCTGTTGCGTTCAAGTTCAAGTTCAAATCAAACGCTTCGCTACCTTCTGCGATGTTCAATGTGAATGTTTCTGCATGACCACGTGCAGATGCATTGTTCACTGTCAAGTTAACGTCAACAACTTCGTCGTTTTTCAACGCACCAGCAGTAACGCCAGTTGCTTCGTTTGCTTTCAATGTCAGAGCGATACCATCACGGAAGTTATTCAATGTGAAGGAAGTTGCTTGACCAGCTTCGTAGATCTCAGTTGCTGCACCTTGCAACATTGTTTGCTCTTGAGATACCAAGTTGATCGCTGCCAATGCGCTATCGAAACGCATGATATCTGCAGTGATAGAACCGTCAGTTTCAACGTTGTCGTTTTCTGTGCTGTCAGTTGCCAACGCAGTAGCTGCATCAATTTGATTTGCTACTGTGAAGTTTGCTGTTTCAACGCCAGTGACGTTTGTATTGATATCGTTGTTAGTTGCGCTTGTGTATGAAGTTGCAGATACAACGCTTACTGCGTCTAATGCTGTTACGTTCAATACGTCATTGCCTGCACCTGCACGCAATTCTGCGTCTGTGCCAACGATTGTTGTTGCTGCTGTTGTCAAAGATACTGCATCAGCTACTGTTACTGTATCGTCGCCATCGCCCATTTCAACGATTGCACCGAATACGTTAACAGAACCATCCAAATTCACTTCTGTGAATGCTGGTGTTGGCGCTGTGTTTTTCGCTGTATCGTCGCCAGCCAAGATTGTGCCGCCATTGATATCAATCTTCAATGTGTCGTTGTCTGCACCAGCATCAACCATTGCGCCTTCGGCCAATGTTGTTACTGTGATTGTGTCAGCGCCAACGCCTGTAGAGATAGAAGCACCTTTGATGAAGTATGTGTCATCGAGATTGCTATCTGTCAATACGCCGTTGTTCCAGTCTCTGTTGCTCGCCAAAGCTGCAACTGTTACTGTGTCGTCGCCTTCGCCAGTAACGATAGAAGCTGCTGTCACTTGGCCGAAGCTTGTGTTACCAGCGGCTACGTCGTTTGCTGTTGCCAACAAGTCTTTAGCGCGCACTGTATCGTTACCTGTACCAGTATCGATCGTGGAAACACCTTCAACGTCAGTCCAAACAGCAGTTGCACCACCGTTGTTGATCAATACTTGGTCATTACCAGCGCCAGTTGTAATGTCGCCAGCTAATGCTGTGTATGTTTCGATGATGTCGTTGCCAGAACCAGAAGTGATGCTCACGTCTTTATCTGTGTGGTTGCCCCATGTGCCAGATGAATTTGCATCAGCAGCTGTAGCAACACCCAGTTTCAACGCGCCAGTCATTGCGGAAGCATCAACTACTAAAGTTGTACCTTTTTCGCCATTGACTGTTGATTTTTCATTGATGTTGCCATCCAAACCATCGATAGTGACGTTGCCAGCACCAGTGATAGTTAATTTAGTCAAATCAGTTGTGGAGATACCATCGTTAGATGATTGCAAAATATTGCGTTCATCAGCAGCGATCAACACGTCAGCATTCGCTGTCAAGTTGATTGTTTCTGCACCAACTGCTGTCAATTGGTTAATTTCTGTCGTTGCTTTTGCAACAATATTAACTGTTTGGCTAGAGTTTGCTGTAGAAACGTCTTCACGTGTGTTAGCACCGATGATCATTGCATCAATGTTAGATGCTTGATTTACGTTAACATTAACTGTTTCAAAGCCGTAACCTTGATCTTCGCCACTGTCGCCAGTTTCGTCGATTTTCAAAGATTTCAAACGTGCATTGGACAAGTTCAAAGTCACTTCATCGCTTGTACCCAACAAGTTATCTTCTTTGTACAAGAAGTTAACTGTGCCATCACGAGTTGCGTTAGATACGGACAACGCTGTTGTTGATTTGTCCAAATCTGTCATTGTGACAGTTGCATTAGTTTGTGTAATGCGGTTGATGTTCAAGTTGGTCAAACCAGTTGAATCTTGGAAGTTGATGCCACCAGCATTGCCAGTGATTTCGAAGTTCGCAGTTTGAACACCGCTCATCTTTGGAACGATAACAGACTCAGCTGCATCATTTACGCTACCCAAAGTTGCATTCAATGTTGGATTAACGCCAACACCAGTCAATTTATCTTCATCTTGCAAGCTGTTGATGAAGTCATTGCCGCCTGGTGTATACACTGGAACAGAAGTGAATACGTTTGCTGTCAGGTTGTCGATGCCGTTTGTCAAAGAAGCTGCCAAAGTGCTGTCGATTGCTGCCAATGCTGCATTCGCGCCTGTTGTGCCAGAAGAAACCATAGGCATCAATGTAGATGCGAATGGAATATCGTTGCCACCCAAATCAACTGCATAGTGCAAACCAACAGCTACTTTGTTGTTGAACAAAGATTGTGATTGCAAACCAGCTGCATCTGTACCGTTGTATGCAACAACTGCTGTCAACATTTCTGTAATCACTGTACCAACAGCGATTGTCTTAGAAGCTGCTGTGCCAGTTGTAGATTCTGTGTTCAAGCGGCCTGTCCAGTATGCCAAACCACCTGCATCTGCTGTACGACCTAAAACGTTAACATAGAACTTAGCGACGATTTCTTCATTCGTCAGGTAAGTTGGGTATGTAGCACGTGACGCATCAACGTTGAACATGTCTTGTGCAACAGTTTGAAACGATTTACCTGCGCTTAATTGCGACACCCAGTAACCCAAGCCGCTAGCCTCTGGCGCGCGGCCGAAGAGGGAAACGTACAATTGAGTCACTTGCGTGCGCATTTGTGTAGTAACAGCCATGTGTGTAACTCCTAAAAGGAAATTAATAATTAAAAAACAGCAAGTCAGCCCTGTTGCGCTACTTGTCGAGCGTATAGTAAATACAGTCAACGCAAATAAACGTGATGGACATCACGTTTACAAACTTTTTTCGTAAAAACAACAAGGCCAACTCAAATTTACTGCCTAACAAACTTTTTATTGTTTGAAACTAATATGCGCAGTAGTCCATGATTCTACTTCAGATCATCATTCCAATGTATACACTTGCTTGTATGTACATTGTAAGAATTTACTTTAAGTGTACAAATACGCCTAAAATTGCCAATAAGACAAATTAGAAGCGGCGCTGCAGGCCAAGATTGAAGTTATTACCCGATTGCTGAAAGAGTAATAAATTAGATTGAATTGTGTTTCGGTCTAATCTGAAGGTCAGATCCAGATCGGTATCCAGAGGAGTAGTAAATTGCAAACGATAATTCCGGCGATATAAATTGCGATTCGCATTATTTTCAAGCAAAGCACTATACCCTTCACTATCGTAGGCGTTTGAGAAGTTCACACTCGCATCTGCTTGCAGACGAGGAAAAAGGCGCGATCCAAGCTGAACCACCAATTCTTTTCGACGTGTTGTTCCTCCCGCCCTTGTAGCAATGGGGTGGTCTAGTCCTAAGCGTCCGATGACTGCGAACTGAAATGTTTTCCCATTCACAGTATGTTCGCAGGCTCCGGCAACTTGCATCCAGCTCACATTTGCATTCAATCCAGCTAAGCTGACATAGCGACGCCATTCTACTTCTGCACCAAAACCATAACGACAAGTTTTCCAGGCACGCTCCAAGCTGGTATTTACCCTCACGTTGCGCATCAATCCTTTACCCGCCAAACTATTAAAATCGCCGTACGCATTAATTCCGATAATGCCTAAAGAACTGGAGGATTGCATACCCACACCGCTTGAAAAATCAGTGCTGGTAAAAGCGTGCTCTTGTTTATAGCCTCGATGCTTCGCAGAAAAGCTGAAATCATAAGCCTTAGATTCACTTGTCCGGCGATAACGAGTACCGATTGACAGCTGTGCATAATTATCTGCACGCGCTCTGAATGCCGGGTCGAGCGGCAATTCAAGCGTGCTGCCGTTAAGAGTCACCGGAATAAAGGCCGACTGCAGACCACTATTAGCGTTTGTATCGCGCCCGATTTGGAACTCCAGCAAGTTTTGCCAATACTTAGGTGGCATACTGGCCAGGTGCATGCGCCTTTTATAGCCAGCGATCAGTTTTTTGACGGTCTCTGGCGGATGAAAATTAAGCTCGATAAAGTCAAAGTAGCTGGTTGCACTTTCATAATTGCCTGATTCGAGCGTGGCTATCGCTAAATCCAGCCATGCGCCTGCGTTATTTGGCTCAATCAGAACCGCGCGCTCGAATGAGGTTGCTGCACCGACGAAGTTCTTATGCTTGAGTTGCAAAACGCCCATTAAATTAAAGAACTGGGCATCATTCTCAAATTGCTCCTGGCTACTTTGCAATTCTTGAACCGCCTCCGCAATTTTTTCTTCAAGATAATATGTGTATGCCTGAGGATGTGCTTTCAACCTGCTCAGTAATACATCTCTCGCAGGATCGTTGCTTTGCGCACTTACTAAATGCGGTAGTGAAAAAAGCAGGCAACTCAAAAAGATTTGCAGAGAAAAACGCATGTATTTAAGGGAGTGTTACATTAATTGGCAGAATTATAATGCGTAACATCGGACTTGCGGCAAACTAAAGCAGTGCTTAAGAGAAATTACTCTAAGTTGCTTTGCACTGGTGCATAAACTTCGATCATTTTTTGGCGGCCACGGATCGATGTTTGCCCCAAGTAATGAATACTATCAGCACTCAAATGCTGCGCACAGGCATCGCCAATCAAGATATGTTGCTTAAATTGCGTAGCCAAGCCTTCGATTCTGCTCGCCAAAACAACCGTCTCTCCAAGTGCCGTATAAGTACGTCGATGTTCCGAGCCGAAATGTCCAACCAATGCAAGTCCGGTTTCAAGACCGATGCTGACACTAACAGGTGCAAGCTTTAATGTACAACAAAAATCTGCGAGCCCATTAATTCTTTGCAACATTTCTTGTGCCGCCTCAAAAGCATGCTGCGCATGAAATTCATCGTCTTCTGGTGCATTCCAGAACGCCATCACCGCATCCCCAATGAATTTATCAATCGTGCCATGATGATTAACGACGGCATGTGACATTTCACTAAATATTTTATGCATCAATGTCGCAACAACTTCGGGGCTTTGAGTTTCGACCAAGCCAGTAAAACCACGAATATCGGCAAACAAAACCGTTATTTCCCGGCGCGATGCATCGATATTGGTATCAATTTTTTTGCCACTAATTGCTGGCAAGCTTAAACGCTGCGCGACTTGCTTCGGCAAATAGGCGGAGAGAAGTCCCAAAACGCCAACTTGCTCAATACTCGACTTGTGCAGCGCGAGTAAAGTACAAATCAAAATAGCAAGAGGAGGGAAAAATAAAATGGGCGTGAGCGGAATCAACAAACTGAAAAAAATATAGCAAGCCAATGCCACAAGAAATCCCAATGCAAGAGAAATCACTAGCCACCCCGGATACAACACAGTCACAGCAATCGGTGATATGACTGTTCTAATTGCCCAATGCAATAATAATGCTAAGGGTAAAAGAATCATGGCAACAATCAGCGTCGCATCACGAGGCTGGTAAGGAAAGTAATTATCAAATAAAGCAGACAAAACTTCAGCATGCGGTGCCAATCCTGCAGTCCCAGAACTGATTGGTGTCGCGATCACATCTGCCATCCCAAGTGCCGTAGAGCCCACCAACACGACACTTCCTCTTAAATGTATAGGATCAATTTTTCGCTGCAGAATATCAGTAGCGGAAAACGACATCCAGTTATCTACTACGTGGCGATATGGAACCGTAATCAAGCCTTGCTTGGTCAAAGGAATTGTCGCGATAGCCATATTGTCGCCATCCATGATTAACATTTCCCAAGCTGGCGAAAACCATCCTGTACCAGCTTGCACTTTGAATGTTGGCCGATCAAGCAAACCTGCAAAGGCTGCGACTTCCAATAATGGCATACATCGCGAAAAACTTGTGGGGGAACATATAAAGGGAGGCAAATGACGAATCGCGCCATCATCATCATGAATCGGGGTGATATGCCCAATTCTTTCTGGCATGATCGCAGAATGATTACCGGTGGTTGGCAATCCGATAGTACGCGGTGCTCCTGCGGCTATTTTCAAAGTAATTGGCAATGGCAAATCTTGCTTTACCTCAGGCAGCTCACGATTTAATAAATCATAAACTACTGCTCCTGTAATTTCAGGCCGCTGAATCTGCTTCGCTAATAACTCATCATTCTGACGAATTTCTGGAAAAACAATGTCGAGCGCTGCCCCCGAAATTTTATAGTCATCAATTAAAGTTTTTAACAGCGTCCCCACTTTGTCTCGAGGCCATGGCCAAGCGCCCTCTTGAGCAACACTTTTCTCATCAATGTCAATGATAACCAAACGCCGCTCTTTACTATCCAAACCCTTCTTCTCAACAATAAAGGCCGTCCAGCTAATAGCGACTTTGCTACGCCAATCACTGAGCGCGTAATCAATAGGCGCAATCAAGCCAGGCAATATCCTATCGAGATATAAAGAGGTAATTAAAGCGAATACCAGCGCCAAAATTCGGATGCGTTCACGTGGCATAGTCAGGTCTTCAAACAAAAAAAATCAGGAGGTGTCTCCTGATTTTTTCCTTAAACTTAGTATTCAAAAGTAATCGATCTACTCGATAAACAGACCAACAGACTAATTATTGTATCCAGCGTGTTGCACCGATAATCAAACCGTTCGCAGTATTTCTCTGGAACAGATAACCAGCCTGATCACTGTTTTTTGACAAACTACCAGCAACGATTGTATCTGGCGTAGTGATCTCACTCATAAACACTCCTTGAAAAGAAATGTCGCCTGCTGCGCGAATTTCTGTCGGCGTAAAACCATTCACATTTACAACCAGTGAGGTATCAAATTTTCTGTTGCCGAAATCAATCACCAAACTTGTGTCAGAAATACGTCCGGCAGTCAGTGTTTTATCTGCCGCCATCAAATAAGATTCGGAATCTGCCAACTTGAACTTGGCAACGCCCTCATTCGGTACATAGGTATCTCCTTTTTCACGCAACATCCCAAAGACGACGTTACTCATAGTAACTTCACGATCTGGTGCTAACGCAGGATTACTAGTATTACCACTGCCACCAACAACTGGCTCCCAACGCCCCCACCAAATTTTTGCGGGAACTACTGGCTCAACTACGACTGGCTTTTCAGGGGGCTTTACTGTGTTAGCCAATGAATCAATCTGTGTTTTGATCGTAGTGACCGTTACCGCCTGATTTGTATCTTGAGAAATATTCGATACCGCAGGTGGTGCAGATTTTTCACCTCGTTCTGTAACTGGCTCTTCTGGTCTCGGCGGTGAAATCAAATTAGGTGAATTTAATGATTTTTCTGCAGGAACCAATACTGGAGCATCTTTCTTATTGCGCAATTCAAGATAGGCATCACGCATAGCAGCAGTTAAAACACGTGCGGTGGAATTGTTGCATGGTCCAAAAGCACTAGAGAGACAATTTTCGTTTAAGGGTGTCATGACAATGGCACCGCTTTGCACTACAACGCGTGTGACGTCACGTTCAGTATGCACCACAAAATCCGTCCCACGAATGCCGATCGCCGCTAATGGTGTATTCAAACGATAGGACTGCTTCGACGCTTCGCCAGCCTTGCCTGTGATACTACGCGCGGTTCCTTGTTCGAGTACGAATTTGATACGGCTATTTTTTGGTTCCACTGCATCATATTTATATTCTTCAATGCGGAAGCGGGACATTGGACGAATGCTGACAAACGCACCATCAATCATCTTGATGTGTACATGTCCATTTGATCCAGTCAAAATAACTTGCCCAGCTTGCAGCTTATCACCTCGAGCAATTACTTGGTTCGCTTTCGCGTCAATCGGGGAGCTTGCATCACCGACGACAAAAGATACCGTACCAACGGCATCACTTGCAAAAGCTGACTGCGGCAACACAAACGCACTCACAGCGATTAGTGATGCCGCTAAATTTTTTTTAAAATGGAAGAAAAAGTTCTGCATAGCGCCCAACATTCTTTAAAACAGCTAAAATTCACTTTAATTGACAACTTATTAGTCAATTTGACAGTCAATGACATGTCATCAAAATATTTACATCTTTTACTTTACACCCGATTCTACCGCATTTCATGTATCGTGTTGTTTTTATGGACGTTTTTTGTTATTAAATTGTTTTTTTCATTAGCCTAATATCACCATTTTCACCATTCACGACCCTTCGACCTCTAAAAAATACATTCATGTCAATTGCAATAGAAGTAGCGGCCAATATTCCCTTATTTAAAGATTTCGACGAAGCATCCTTGCAAAAGGTGGCCAGTCTTATGTCGAGCCGCACTTATTTGAGTCATGACATCGTAATGCGCAAGGGCGAAACGGCTGAGAACCTTGCTTTTTTACTTAGCGGCAAGCTGCAGGTTGTCGATTTGAGTGAAGAAGGCAGAGAAATCGGTATTCACTTCATTCAACCTGGCACATATTTTGGTGAACTATCGGTGATCGACGGCTTACCGCGTTCCGCCTCAGTTATTTCAGTCAAATTGTCGGAAGTGGCTTTTCTCCCTAGCAATCATGCGCGTGAATTAATTTTTCATCATCCGCTCATTGCAAAGCGTTTGATGACACATTTTGCACAGATCGTCCGTGCGGCTTCGAATCAACGTACCTTACTCAGCATTCCCAATGCATTCCAACGGGTATTTGCGCAACTACAAACCTTTGTGCGGGAGTCGAAAGATGGTCAAGTGATTGAAGGACTACCAAAGCAACATGAAATCGCAATTATGGTCAATACGAGCAGAGAAACAGTATCACGTGCGATTCACACTTTAATGAAATTAAACATTGTTGAAAAGCAAGGAGCAATTCTGATCGTCAAGCAACCAGAACAACTCAAGCATGTAGCAACTGTTGGTGTCGACGAAGCGAATATTCCCAAGAAATAATTTCCCCCTGCACCAATTTGAAGACTCTTTGGATGGGCAAAAAAATAGAATTTCATGACATGCTGAAATCCTAGCTTCCACCGAATAGCCATGCTATTCGTGTCTTTGCAAGTAAGTTGCCGAACATCGTAGTACTGGCCATGATCACAATGCATTACTTCTGAAGCAGGATCATAAAAGCCACTTGCCGACTACAACAGTTACTTCATACTCAATCAGATCGCACCAATGGATTAGCGATACCATCAATCAAATTCAATAGCCGTCGCGATAACTCTGGCCAACGTCGCTCTTGCAACCACGACTCAACTTGCGTCATTTTTTCTTGAAATACTAACGGCGCATCTAAAAATTGTTCGATGCCACGAGCCAGATCCCCTGGGCTGGTGCCGGGCAATGTCGTAACGGCATCCTCAACATCTTCAAATATCGTTAAAGGTGTTACTGCCACTGGACGACCGCTAGCCAAACCTACGCGCACTGCCGCGCTCGATGATTCTTGTGTTTGCTGATAGGGGAAAACGATCAAGTTTGCCAGAGCTAAGGCAGTCAAAGTATCTGTGTCTGACAAAAAATCTGTTATCAAGGTCACTTTATCTCTCAATCCAAGATCAGTAATCAATTTGATACAGCGATGTTGCAAATCAGAAGAAACTGAAACTGGATACAGCGCGTTAAGCAGCAGCAAATGATAATTTTTTTGCGAATGATCCAGCAAAGAAAACGCTGCGATAAGCTCTGGAATTCCTTTATGTGGCAACAAAAAACCGTAGGAAGCAATAATCACTTTGTCAGCACCAGCACTCAATGCTCGCGGAATGTTGACAGGCGAGGGAGATAGTGCAATGCCGTGCGGGAAGTAGGTAACATTATCAATCAAATTCCAACTTTTCAGACGATTCATGTCATCGATACCATGTACAAATATTCTGTCTAGCATCGCTAATTGGGTCTGAATACTCGCTAAAGTCTTAGTCTGCTCTGGCAAAATCACATCAGCCGTTGAATGGAAAAATACATAGACCATTTTACCGGTGGCTTTAAGTCGTTCTATCGCTGCCGCCAAAGTTGCTAGGCTAAAAAAACTGAAGTTGTATTGAATCACAATCACTTCTAAATTTTGCTCATCGATAATTTCGATGGCATAATCAAGCTGCGCTGTTTCACTCGCGGTCCAACAACGAATGACATTTTGTTGATCAAGATCCATACGTTCAACGATGTGATTTGCTAGTATCGTCAAGCGATCCACTGGAAATGATTGCGTCAAATAATTCGAATAATTGGCGATGCCACAACGTGCATTCCAGGTACTGATCCAAGCGATTTTTGGCTGCTTCCTTAACAACGGTTGTTGCGCCAAAACGCTCACTGCTGCACGTATCCGCTCAGCAGTATTTCTCCATGTAAAATTCTCCAAAATTCTTCGCCTTGCAACCGCCGTTTTCTTCAATCTTTGTGCATCATCCAAACCTCGCACTTGTCGCAATAATTGCGCTAAATCATGCATGTCTGGCTCAGCCCATAAGGAATGGGTCAACTGCATATGTGTCTGTGCTTTCTGGAATGTATAGTCGCAACACCAGGCGGTTAATTCATCACAAAAATCAGCTTGCCCACCCCAGGCGGTTGTAATCACCGGCAAATTAAATAGCATCGCTTCAGCCATCGGCAAGCCAAATCCCTCACCTCTACTCGGTGCAACGAAGGCTCCTGCGAATTGATACAAGGCGACGATTCGTTGATCGTCCCAATCTTCATTGATTATCAAAACGTGGGGAAACTCTGCGTCTTCTTGTTGAAAGGTCTGCAATTGTTCAAGCACGGTATTATGTGCATTCGGAAAAGTTTTAATAATCAAGCTAACGTCGTCTGCGGCACGAAATGCTGCGCCATACGCTCGGAGTAATACATCAATTCCTTTTCGCGGAAAACAAGAAGAAATATGTAAGAAGCGAAAGCCTTTACAAGTCGCTATCATGGTTGCAGGTAAAGCTTGTGGCTGAATACGCAGCAAGTGATCAACTCCGGCCCCCGTTACGACGATCGGTACACGCACTCCGCTGTCACGTAAAGTTTTCTCAACAACGCTGGACAATACGGTAATCAGATCCAGACGCCGATTAAATTCTTCAACATACGCGGATGGAAACCCTGTTTCCTCCCAACCATAGGAATGAACAACGCGTGCAGTTGCTGGCATGTCGTCCAAAAATGGTGGGTAACAAAACCGTAATGCGGCATAGGGCGGTAATTGCCGATCTAGTGCGGCTTGATGCAAACGCTGGCAAACTGGATCCTCTTGCATGAATTCAGGATTCGGCACGAAATCACCATACCCTTCGTGTGAGCGCAATCGTACGGCGACGTGTTGCTGATCTAATGCCTTAGCTAACTCGCGATTGACGATAGCGAGGCTGTAACTGGAATCGAAAGGGCCTTCAATCTGCCAATCCTCATTCTCATTCGGATGCACGGTAGGCGTGACTGGCAGTGGTAAATTAATTTGTATCGAACACAAATAATTGATCAATTGTGCCTTCACCGTACTCAGTGAAAAACGCTGTAGATTCATTAACTGGCGCTCTATCATTTGGCGTCGCAATCCCGGTTCTCTTGACAATGTCCAAATCGCATTCGCGCAGTCTTGGGCGGTACTATGCGCTGGCAATAAAAATCCTCCCTCACCCAAAGTATCCGCGATATTGCTGCTGGCACGTGCCACCACCGGTAACTTATAACGCATCGCCTCTATCAGCGGCATACCAAATCCTTCATGCGCACTTAGGCAAACAAAAACATCAGCGCTACGATATAAACCAATCAGTTTTTCATCGCTTACTTTCCCTGTGAACAGCACTTGGTTCTGCAGATCCAACGCAATAATTTTCTGATCGATTAAAGCTTTGTAATGTCCACTCGTCACTGCGCCAACAAGTATCAATCTCACTGGCATTGGTGATTTATGCTTTAAGTGATAAATCAAATCAATTAGTTCGAGTTGCTTTTTGTTTTCGCAAATGCGTCCCACAAATAACAAGTTGTAAGATTCACGCAAGTCCGCCAAGCCTTCTACATCAGGCTGAATTTGAGTTAACTTTTCAAAATCCACCAACATTGGTATGGTCGCCACATTACTATATTTATTCGCATGTAGCTCCAGTGTGTTGAATTGAGATACGCCGATTGCTCCAAGAAAATGCGGTGCCCAATCACATAGTTGCTCACGTCCCAAATCCGCCCAGCGACGAATATCCCCTTCTGCAGGAAGAAGTTCAGTCGGCGTAATATTGTGATACACCATCACCTTTTGTATTGGCAATGCAAGCAACCATTGCCAATTGTCATAGCCTAAGCAGTGGTGTGAAAATAGCAGCACATCATCACCAACTGGCAACTGCGAAAAGTCCAGCACTTCGTCGCGCAAGTCTTCAGGAATTGTCTCTGAATAGATGTTGGAAATAAAGCCTAAACTACGCAACAATTTACGAATATAAAACAAACTGTTCGTAACGCCATCGCCGGTATTGCAAGCAAAACTAAATTGATGAATTTGTGTTGGTGACATATTGAGTGACGTAATAGATGGCGTAACAAATAACGTATTAGATATACTGGGTATGCGAACTACTTACGCGCAATGACAGCGTAATCCTGCGCGCTAAAAAGAAATTTATTCAAAGTCTGCGCTAATTGCGTATCGCCCGACATTTGATAATCATCAGGGAAAGGATGAAGTCGTTTAATCTCGACATGACGGAAGCCACGTTGCTTCGCGATAAACTGCGCAACATCAGGCACAATAGGTTTCAGATGAGTAGGGTCGTAATAAAAATTGCAGGCTCCGATAATCAGATTTTCAGGATTTGGCGTTTCGAAAATCAAAATACCATCTTCACTTAATGCTGCATAAGCCGCGTCAAATAAAGCAATCAATTTCTCAAAAGGTAAATGCTCGATAATATGAAAACCACTCACGCCTGAAAGACTAGATTTCTCTTGCCGCTTCAAAAATTCTATCCCGTCAGCAACTTTAGCCGCGTAACCATTTTGCAAGCATGCATCGACCATTTTCGCATTCGAATCAATCCCGATTGCTGGCACTCCTTGCTCGCTCAATAATTCAAGCCATTCACCACGACCACAGCCGATGTCAACGAACATTTTTCGCTGCTCAATTGGTTGCGCAAGTATCTTGTCGAAGTATGATAAATAAACCTGCTGACGCTGTTTTATTTCAGCAGTTGAGCCACGGAATTGCGCCTCAAAATCAAGATAAAACTTCTCCAAATCCACTACGTCATCGCAATGAACGGTTTGTTGATCAGCCTCAACGCCAACACCCGAACCAGTTGCACCATTGACGCTCTTTTCTATTGCCTCTAGACGTCGCAGTATCTGTGCAAATACAAGGTCATCACTTAATTGATCCGCCTGATTTGATTTGATTAATTGCGTAAATTGTTTAATTTTCCGAGCAATCTCTAACTGCTCAATCCGCATAAGCCGGTTACCAACATCCAAATTATCGAACTGATGCAGACGTACCGATGCTCTTACAGCCTCCTGCCGCTCCAGCCTGCTTAATATGATATTAAGCCTATTATTAACTGCGTTGAAACATGGCTCTACTTGGCTAACCCGCTGATTCAGCGCGTACAGTTGTTCACGCAAAAGCGCATTCTGCTGACGTAAAACATCAATCGCAACTGTATGACGATAACGCGTAAGCGGTAAATGCAAAAAAGCATTCAACCAGCCAATGCCATAGCCAAACACAGGCATCGAACGTAATCGACTTTTGAACGACAAACTGGCGTCAAATAACACCTTCGTTCTTGCTTTCACGTACTGATACACACCTGTTGGCCACACCTTACCCGGCGCTTCTTGCGGAACTGATTGACTAAAATTATCAGGCGTCGTAGGAAATACTGAGGCCTGTCTTGATGCATTCACCGTCGCATCATTTGATAAAATATCATTGAGATCGATCGATGTCGTTGGCAAATTAGTGGAGGACATACCTCGTTCGCTACCAGCATTCGATTGAATTCGCTGGAGAATTAACGCATCCTCAGCAACAGCTTGCTCTTGTGTTTTCATAATATAGTTACTCTTCGTTACAATACTAGCGTACTGCTTAAAATACCGCAGTATAAATGATCGTGCACAGTACCAGCCTTTTCAATTGAATCTTTCTACACTATTCAGACAAAGTTCGACAAAGATAAACGCTTTCTGCATGTACAATAATCGACTTTATTATTTGCTTTATTTTTTTGCTTTACTACGCACTTTAAATTCACCTTACGTTTGCGTACTTTTATCTGTCACTAATAAGCAGATATACCGCACTCACGTTTAGATCACAGTAAACTCAACAAAGCATTCAACACATCAGCACGAAACAAACTGAAGGAAGAGCATGTTACTTCAACCGGTAATTCTGTCGGGCGGTTCCGGCACTCGTTTATGGCCACTGTCACGCGAAAAACACCCTAAGCAATTACTCTCGTTATTTAATAACGAAACGATGTTACAAGCGACTGCGCAACGCGTCAGGAATTTTCAGGGTGATATTCAAGTCAGCCCAAAACTCATCGTTGTCTGCAATGAAGAATATCGCTTTATCACCGCAGAACAATTGCGAGAGATTAGCTATCAAAATTGCGCGCTAATTTTAGAACCTTTTGGTAAAAATACTGCGCCTGCTGTCACACTCGCTGCATTGAATGCCTGCACAAATGACCAAGACAGCGTGCTGTTGATTATGCCTGCCGACCACGTAATTGCAGATGAAGAGAAATTTCATGCAGTTGTCGCACAAGGTTTACCACAGGCTTTACAAGGCGCGATGGTCACCTTTGGCATCGTCCCGACACGGCCTGAAACAGGATATGGTTACATAGAAATTGGTGCTCAAATTGATGTTGGAACTCCAGTAGAACTAAAGAACTTTGTCGAGAAACCTTCTCTCGAAGTCGCAAAACAATATGTCACCAGCGGCAACTATGTATGGAATAGCGGTATCTTCATGATGCGCGCTAGCGTTTGGCTTAAAGCGATTCGTCACTTCAACTTGCCGATGTATAAAGCGTGCGAACAATCGATGCAAGAAGCGAAAATCGATTGCGATTTTGTGCGCATAGATAAAACTGCATTTGCTAACTGTCCATCTGACTCTATCGACTATGCGATCATGGAGAAATTGGCAAACGCACCTGAACTTGGCATACACGGCTGCGTTGTGCCATTTGATGCCGGGTGGTCAGATGTTGGTGCATGGGATGCGGTTTGGCAAGTTTCCGACAAAGACGCACAAGGTAATTCACTACGTGGCGATGTCTTGATGGAAGATTCAAATAATTGCTTGGTAATTTCCGATAGTCGTCTGGTAGCCTGCCTTGGACTCGATGACGTGATCGTCGTAGAAACGCCAGACGCAGTATTAGTCACAAACAAACAAAACACCTGCAATATCAAACGCATTATCACGCGCTTGAAAGACAATAATTATCTACAAACTGATAACCATCGCAAGGTGTATCGCCCTTGGGGTCATTATGACTCTGTTGATAGCGGTGAACATTTTCAGGTGAAACGCATAGTCGTCAAACCTGGCGGTAGCTTATCGATGCAGATGCACCACCATCGCGCTGAACATTGGATCGTTGTCTCTGGCACTGCACGCGTAACACGTGGAGAAGAAGTCATGACTTTAGTCGCCAATCAATCCACCTATATTCCGCTGGGTGTTAAACACCGTTTGGAAAATACTGGGACGATAGATTTGGAAGTCGTCGAAGTACAATCGGGCACCTATCTAGGTGAGGATGATATCGTCCGTTTCGGTGATATCTACGGTCGAGTAGATTAGGATGACTGTGCTTGATACCATGTTAAAACCAAATTGTTTTCTAGAATTGCGAGCGATGAATTGAAAGCTCTGTTAGCTTCTATCTGGGCGTTCCGGCATTTTATGCTGTCGTCTATTAAGGCCGAATTTCGAGGCCGTTTCGCACGTAGCAAATTAGGTGCACTATGGATGATATTAAATCCTCTGGCGCAGGCGACCATATTTGCGATTGTCTTATCTGAAGTGTTAGCAGCAAAATTACCGCATGTGGAAAGTAAATCGGCTTATGCGGTATATCTCATGGCAGGAACCGCGGCGTGGGGGTTGTTTGCGGAGATTGTTACCCGTTGCAGCACAGTGTTTATTGATTACGCCAATACGTTAAAGAAAATCGCATTTCCACGCATCTGCTTGCCTTTAATCGTTGGTGGCAGCGCATTACTCAATCATTGTCTATTACTGGTAGCAATTAGCTTCGTGTTTCTGTTTTTAGGCAACACACCAAATATGGCATGGCTAGCGTTACCAGTAGGAATGTTGCTCATCGTCTTATTCGCATTTGGTTTGGGCATCATTCTGGGTTTATTAAATGTGTTTTCACGCGATGTTGGTCAAGTGATGACCATCGTCATGCAGTTGTGGTTTTGGCTAACCCCAGTGGTATACACTGCGAACAGCTTACCAGAGCGCTTTCGTATTATCTTGGAATTGAACCCGATGTCTAGCCTTGTAAAAATTTACCAAGACGCATTATTGTTTGGCAAACTCCCGGCATGGGAATCTTTGCTGACACCACTAGCAATTGGTGGCGGATTATTTCTATTCGCATTCTGGATTTTCCGTCGCGCCAGCGCTGATTTGGTGGATGCATTATGAGTCTATCAAATCACACCGTTTTAAACATTGATCATGTTGGTAAATGCTATGCCAAATATCATGGAAACTTTTCACGCTTGCTTAATTGGATGGGATTAAGTGTTAAGCCAATCTATGAATATTGGGCAAACAAAGATATCAGCTTTACTGTGCAGGCGGGCCAAGCCGTCGCGATCATTGGTCAAAATGGCGCCGGTAAAAGTACCTTATTGAAAATGATTACGGGCACCGTACGTCCAACTCAAGGTTCCATTACTGTCAATGGCAGGATTAGCGCCATGCTGGAACTTGGGTTAGGTTTTAACCCTGAATTTACAGGGCGTCAGAACGCGTATATGGCGGGTGGCTTGATGGGTCTAAGCAATCAGGAGCTCAATGCCCTGATGCCTGAAATTGAAGATTTTGCAGAAATCGGTGACTTTTTCGATCAGGCTCTCCGTGTGTACTCTAGTGGTATGCAAGCACGTCTGGCGTTCGCTGTCGCTACTGCAGTTCGCCCCGATATCTTGATTGTAGATGAAATTTTGTCTGTCGGTGATAGCTATTTTCAGCACAAAAGTTTCGACCGTATTCGTCAATTTAAAGAACAGGGCACCTCAATTATTTTAGTCACACATGGCATGGGCGATGTACGCTCCTTATGCGATCATGTAGTCTTGATCGACAAAGGGCAAATGCTCAAACAAGGTGCGCCAGACGAAGTGGTAGATTTTTACAATGCATTGATAGCGCAAAAGGAAAATGAAAAACTTGCGATTGAACAAAGCAGGGACCAACAAGGTTGGTTAAAAACCCGATCAGGTTCTGGTACCGCCATCGTCAAACGCTTAACTTTACAAGATCAAATAAGTGGTGAGGAAGTTGCCGCAGCACAGGTTGGGCAAGCACTGCAATTAGTATGTGATGTCGAAGTTTTAGGCGCCATCCCCGAACTTGTTTTGGGCATGATGCTACGTGATAAACAAGGCAGTGTAATTTGGGGCAGCAACACCTGGCATACGGGTCAACTACAAACAAACTTAAATGCTGGAGACAGCTTGCGCTATGTATTGCCGTTTAATTGCAATCTTGGTCCGGGTTCCTACTCGGTAACCACCGCTTTAACGCGGGGCGAGTCACATTTGGATCAAAATTTTGAATGGTCAGACAATCTATTGGTGTTTGATGTGATCAATGTCGATAAAGCGATTTTCATCGGTAGTCAGTGGCTCGACACCACATTCTCAGTTGCACTAAATCGACAAGCTGATTGACATCTCATTACTATAGTTGTCACACAATTACAGTAATTTCTGATACAAAGCTTGATAGCTGAGTGCCATGCGTTGCGCGGTAAAACATTCCGTGTAACGTAGTGCTGCCTGCCGTCCCATCTCCTGTGCCAACAGAGGGTTTTCCAGAAGATATTGCATCGCCTCTCTAAACGCCTGCGGATCACTCGCTGGCACGACCAATCCTGTTAGTCGATCCAGATTAACATAGGAAGTGCCGGTTCCTATCTCGCACGAAATCATCGGTTTTCCAAACATAGCGGCTTCCAGCAAAGTAATTCCAAAAGCCTCAGAGCGCAAATGCGATGGAAATGCTAAACCATAGCAAAGCTGCATCAGGGCGACTTTATCTTCTTCCGGTAGAGCGCCAAGAAAATGCACGTTATCCAAGCCTAAGCGTTGTGCCTGTCTTTTTAATTCAAGTTCAACCGGACCATCACCTAAAATAACGATAGGAATTTCTGTGCCTGCCGCAGCTTCGAGTAAAACATGCAAACCTTTGTAATAACGCAGCACGCCAACGAACAAGAAAAATGGTTTCGGAAACTTGGCCTGCCATTTTGCCAACAATCCTTGATCAGGCGAAGGGTATATCGTCGAATCAAGGCCGTAAGTAATGACGTCAGTCTTTGCTTGATACTTGGCCAAGGTTGGGCTTGTCGCCAAATAATTTGGTGAAGTGGCAACAATACGATCAACGCTGTTCAAAAACTTATTCTGCAGCGGTTGATATAGCTTTAAAAGGTATTTTTGCCGGACGATGTCTGAGTGATAGGTGACTACGCTAGGCTTATCGATCTGGCAGGCAAAATGTGCCAAATCCATAAACGGCCAAGGAAAGTGGTAGTGAACGACATCTGCGGTTGCAGCAAGTTGTTTAAAACGCGCAAACGCTGACCAAGAAAATCCCGTCGAAGCGATTTCAATATTTAGAGGAACACGATGGACAGCATGTCCTTCAAATTCGAGCTCCAAATTATTGGAATCACGCGTCAAGGTCAAAACCTCGGCCTGAATACCTAGGCGAATTGAACCCGTCACCATTTGCCGGATAACTTGTTCTACACCACCAAAACTATCGGGATAGTAGGTGCGATAAAAATGGAGTACCTTCATTGTTGGGTATTTCTTTAACTATTTTTTGCGCATTCACTTTTACAGACTATCACTGTTAATCGGATACAGGCGATTAACATCCCCATTACCAATTCAATTCGATGACACTATTTGGTAAGCTGCCACCGTGTTATGCACGCAAGCATCCCAAGTTAATTCAGCAGCGCGTTGCATACCTCTTGCAATTGCTTCTGAACGCCACTGTTCATCTTCTAAGCCACGCACCAACGCGCTCTGAATTTCATTGACATCCGCTGGATTCACCAACAAAGCGGCTCCACCAGCAACTTCGGGCATCGAAGAAGTATTTGAGGTCAATACTGGGACACCACTAGCCATCGCCTCCGCGATCGGCAACCCAAAACCCTCATACCAAGACGGATAAGTAAACAAACGGCAACCTGCATACAAATACGGCAGCGCATTTTGCTCAACAAAACCAAGATATTTCAACCACCCTTCAGCCGCTCCCTGCAAAATAGCTATATGAATAGCTTCACTTTCCCACCCGCGACCACCGGCTAATACTAAAGGCCAGCGCTGACGTACAGAAAGTGGCAATGCACGATAAGCGGCTAATAAATTTTGCAAATTTTTGCGCGGCTCTATCGTCGATACAAACAAAGAATAACCATTCGCGCTCAAAGAAAATTTGTTCAGATATGGCTGCAATTCAATGGCACTGCGAGGAAAATAAATCTGATCGACGCCAAGTAAAACCGTTTTCAACTTATGTTCTGGCAAATTAAATTGCTGAATCAATTCAAGCCGAATCGCCTCTGAGTCTGTCAGGATCAAGCTCGCTCTTTGTATCGAATCTGGTATTGTCGCCAACATCCGCTCAACTCGTGCTTTTGGATGCCATTGAGGATAACGATAAATCGATAAATCATGAATCGTCAACACAGTTGGTAAATGCGTTTTTGGAACAAAATAGTTCGGTCCGTGAAAGATTCCTTCCTTCACTTTATTTAACTGCCTCCCAACTAATTCAGGCATGAACTTGCTATAAGCCCTCGACACAATAGGAAGCTGTCCAAGATGGTGACGCAACTTGGCGGGAATACTTTCGATACGTTGACGTATCCGTTTTTTGTAATTTAGTGGAACGGGGGCAGACGAAGAATGAGAAGCAATTTGATGCTGTGACGCGCTGCCGGTGTCGTCAACCTCAATTGTCGGCAATTCGACCCAGCGGCCATCCGAAATAAACCGCATACTCTCTACTGCAGGATGTGATGGAGCCCGAGTTGCCAATTCCCATACATAACGACCAATGCCGGCAAGAGGTGGATGTATTGCCTCTGTCGAGAGGATGATTTTCAAGCGGCAGCCTCAATTGCCATCGCGCGTAAATTTACAGTCGATGCAATCCCTAATGAGCAGGGCGATTCTTCGCTCAACATCCACTGCAATGTTTGCTGCAACTCAATTGTCGGTAGATCCCCAATGCATTCTCGTAATTTGTTTGGATCCCCTACCAAAATCCGCACTTCATTGGCTCGCACAAATGCCGGATTAACCTGCACCTGAATCTGATATCCAGCAATGTCTTCAACCAATTGAATCACTTCACGCAACGTGTATGCCTTGCCGGTACAAATATTAAAAGTCTCTCCAGCCGGTGCTTTGAGTAATAACTCACAGTATGCTTTAGCGATCGTTCTAACATCAGAAAAATCACGAGCAACATCTAGATTACCTAATTCAATCTGGGTCGCTTTGCGTTTGAAATGACTGATAATTTTCGGTAACAAGAAATTATCAGCCTGACCGACGCCCGTGTAATTAAATGGGCGGGTGATGAAAATCGGCAATTTATCCATCCATAATCGTGCCACGTGTTCCATGGCCAATTTACTTACAGCATAATCATTTGCTGGTTTTGGTGCCTCGTTTTCTGCTATCACACCAGCATTAGAATTACCGTAAATATTTGCACTGCTGGCAACCAGCACAGCGCGTGGCGACACCTTCAAATTACTCAAGGCCACCAATAAATTCCTGGTGCCGACGACATTAATACGATAAATATCTTCCACATTACCATGCCCCACAAATGAAATCGCCGCCAAATGGGCGACGATTTCAGGCTGGACTTGATTCACAACCTCTTGCAAAGCAAGAGGATCGCAAAGATCAACATAATACACACCTTGGCCCAAGGCTTCATTACCGAACGCTGTACCAAATACGTCATATCCACAGGCACTCAGTTCGCGCGCCAAATACTCGCCGGTAAAACCGCGTAAGCCAGTAATCAGTGCGCGAGGTCGCGGATGTTTAGAAGGAGTGGCCATGCGTATTTCGCTGTATATCCGCTGCAACCATCATCTGGCACAACTGTTCTAATGTGGTTTTTGGTTCCCAACCCAATACATCTTTTGCTTTTTGTGGATTACCAATCAACAATTCAACTTCGGCTGGGCGATAAAATTTTGGGTTCACTTTCACGACAAGCTGTTTTGATGCGAAACAGCGCGCAGTCTCATTTTCTGCACTACCCTCCCACTCCAATTGAATATCCGCCGCTTTGAATGCCATCGTGACGAAATCGCGCACTGTTTCGGTACGATTAGTTGCCAACACAAATGTATCAGGCTCATCCGCTTGCAGCATACGCCACATGCCCTCTACATATTCTTTCGCAAAACCCCAATCGCGCTTCGCATCCATATTGCCTAACTCCAGGCAATCAAGCTTACCTAGTTTAATCTTGGCGACTGAATCAGTAATTTTACGTGTCACAAATTCACGCCCACGCAACGGTGACTCGTGATTAAATAAGATACCACTACACGCAAAAATACCATACGATTCACGATAATTAATTGTCATCCAGTGGGCATATAATTTTGCAACACCATAAGGACTACGCGGATAGAAAGGCGTGGATTCCACTTGCGGCACGGCCTGTACTTTCCCAAACATCTCTGAAGTCGATGCTTGATAAAAACGAATCTTTGGATTTACAACACGTATTGCTTCCAATAAATTCAGCGCACCTAATCCTGTAATTTCTGCCGTTGTTACAGGCTGCTCAAAAGATACGCCAACGAAACTCTGTGCTGCAAGGTTGTAGACTTCACTGACCCCAGATGATTGGATCAAACGTATGCTCGACGACAAATCCGTCAAATCATATTCGACTAAATGCAACTGCGGATGTTTTTCTATCCCTAACTCTTCTATGCGCCAAAAGTTCACCGAACTGGTACGACGATAGGTACCATACACGGTATACCCTTTTTCCAGCAACAACTGCGCCAAGTAAGCGCCATCTTGTCCTGTAATACCAGTAACTAATGCTTTCTTATTCATTCAATAAAACCTTACACGCTCGCGACAATTAACTTTGACAGATTGAATCTGATATACAGCATGGTTTCACGATGTAGTAACAGACTCTGTGACTTATGTCACACTTTAACAGTATACCTTCTACATCTCGTATTTGCCGTGAATATTTGTCATCTAAATGTATGTATTTGTCCGTACTTCAGCGGATCAAAACGTCAAAAAACCATTTACTTATTGGCTACAACCCCATAACGCTGGCGATAATCGGCTACAGCGTCTTTATATTGCGTCATTGCGACATCGGCATTTTCCGCGGATAAACAGGTGAATAAATCATTAAGATTAGCAATTGCTAAAACCGGAATACCATAGCTCTGACTAACTTCTTGCACCGCTGAATTAGCAGACAATGCGTCATCAGCACCAACCCGTTCCATACGATCAAGCGCAATTAATACTGCTGCTGGTTCGGCACCTGCTGCACGAATCAACTCTACTGACTCTCGCACCGATGTTCCCGCCGAAATCACATCATCAATAATCACAATACGGCCAGCCAATTTTGCGCCAACGATAGTACCACCCTCACCGTGATCTTTCGCTTCTTTACGATTATAGGCAAATGGCACGTTTCGACCTTTATTTGCTAGCGCAACCGCAGTTGCCGACGCCAACGTAATTCCTTTATAAGCAGGACCAAATAGCATGTCGAATTCCACGCCGGAATCGAGCAAAGTTTGCGCATAAAAATTCGCAACCTTACCTAAATTGGCGCCGTCATTAAATAACCCTGCGTTGAAAAAATACGGTGAAGTACGTCCAGCTTTAGTAACAAATTCACCAAAGCGGATGACTTGGGCATCAACGGCAAAACGAATAAACTCTTCAGTTAAAGCTGACACTATAGTTTCCTTTCAATCTATCTGAGTATTGATAATCAAATCTGAAAAAGACCGAGCAACTGCGTCATTGCCGGACTATAGATACCAGAGGCATCCAAGGCAGACTGATCGGATAGAACAATTACACCTTGATATTTGCACAAGTCTGAAAATTGGATGTGATTTTGCTTATTATTAATCGCCGCAAGCAAAAAATCACCCGCCTCCAACTTCACAAGATCATCTTCCAAACTTGCTGCGCGCAAACCAAAATTGCGCCACGCCCATCTCCATGCATAACGCAAACCAGTTAGACTAAGGCGGACGAATTCGAAACGCCAGTTTGTCTCTTGCAATAACAGTTTTTCAACCAGCAACTGAGTCTCCTGATCGAGGTCAAACGCGTCCGTATCGGAAGCCGTCACCAACACATACACCACTGATAAAGATATACGTTTTTTATTCTGAGCTAAGGCGCTCGCGGTATCCGTAATATCTTGCGCTTCAAGAATAGGCTCATCGATTTCAGCAATATTTCTTACAGTGATATGCATTAAAGCATTGGCATTTTTTTTAGCTTGCCCCTCGATGGCTTCCCAATAGCGCATCGCAATTTGAGCTGGCTGCCTTGTTTCCGCAATATACGCGTAACCAGCACTACGCAAACGTAGTCGCAAATGCTGGTCAGAGAGAATCAGCTCCAATGCATTTTGTAGTTCTTGCACTGTAAATTGATCTTCCAATCCCCATGCCAATCCTTCTGGTATCTCAGCCATCGTACCATGTTGGTTATAAATTAATGGCAAGCCATACGCCATGCAATCAATCACTGTACCTGAGGTTTCTCCACGCGACTGCGTTCTTAATTGTACTGCTGTATCAGCAGCTTGTAAGTAGGTGCGATAAAGTCCAATATCCGCAAAACCAGTAATTTTAATTCTCTGAGGGAATCGGCTCGCATTCACCAGCGCCTGAAATTCCCTGCCATAGTTAGCTTCGTCGTTTTGACCAACAAAAATCAAAAAACAATTCTCTCTTCGTGATAGATCACTAGCATTCCACGCCGCCAACAATTCCTTATTCAATTTGCTAGGGCCTAACATTCCAAAACTGCAGACCAAAAAGCTATCGTCTTCTAAACCTAAACGCTGACGAGCCTGTTCCTTGTCGATACGCTGTGGCAGCTCCCGCAAATGCGGAATAATTTTCCATTGGTCGGCGACTTGGCTTCCTTGCCATTGTTTGGCTAAAGTACACGAGTATTCAGAATGCACAATGACGCCATCCGCAGCATGTGTCAACGCGGGGCTACAAGGAAATTGGCGAATCAAATCTGGATGTTTTACCTCGTCACGCTGCGCTAATAAAGCTTGATATCCATGTGCTTTATAGAGCATCTTTGTCCAGATTCCAGCCGCCATGCCATTCATTTCTGCATACGCAAGCGCATCGCCTAGAAAAAAATCATGCAAAACTATCGTGCCTGGAATTTTCTCAAACAGATCATACATGTACAAATGTGCTGGCGAATTCCCGAAGTGATAAATTACACGATCAAACTTAGTGCGATATTGTACAAACCAATCGGCATCTTTAATTGGGAAGCCAGCCCGCAACCAAGCATTATCCACTTGATCTTGTGACACGATAAGAGTGAGATCATAATATTCAGCCAGCGCTGGAATTAATTCTGCACTGTAATCGGCGATCCCTGAAGGCAATGCGGGTAATGGCGAAACATAAGCACAACGCAATTTTGTAATCGGAGGATCAATTGGGCTCCCACTCAAAAAAATTCGCTGCGGATCTTGCCTTCTCGCATGCAAATCCTCTAATGCAGCAATCGCTTTCTTCCCAGATGCGTCCCAAGAAAAATGTTTAGAACGTTGTACGCCATGTTCACTTAAAAATCTTAAAAATTCCGGATTACTTAATGCTTGTGCCATCTTATTTGTGATAGACGACCTATCACGCGGATCAAATAAAGCATCGTCACAAGCCAGCACTTCTGGCAAGCTACTGCAATTGGCCGCGATCACCGGTGCACCACAAGACATCGCCTCTAATGCTGGAAGTCCGAACCCCTCATGCCATGAAGGAAACACAAATAATTTGCACTCCTGATAGAGCAAAGGTAAATCGTGATCAGGAACAAACCCAGTTAAAATGAGATCTTGTTCTGTCAGTCCATGTTGGCGTGCCAGCTTCATTAAGCGCTGGCGGTCATCCGCTCGCACGCTACATACGATAGCTAATTGATGTTGCTGTCGTATCTCGCTAGGAAGCGCCGCATAGGCAATGATCAGACCATCAATATTCTTGCGTAAATCAATTCCCCCTGTGTACATCACGTAAGGTTTTGATAAGCCATATCGTTGGCGCATTGCCAACATGCTGGCATCACTAATATGACTTTTATTTCTTGCTTGAAATTGCGCATCCACCGCCGAAGATATGTTGACCACTTTCTCAGGTACCAAATGCAAAAATTCAATACCTTCCTGACGTGATGCTTCGGAAATCGCCAGTAGTAAGTCCGCGCGTTTAGCGCTCAACAATTTTCGATAGTACCAATTTTTAAACGGCACATTAGTTAAATATTGGTTTTCATAAACCAGCGGAATGAGGTCATATAAAGTGACAGCCGTTGGCAAATGATTGCCGTTCACGCCGATACTTGTAACAGCATCATCGCCCGAACCCTCAAACAAACTACTGACATGAACCATGTCTGGACGCAATTCTGCCAATGCTTGTTCACGTACGAATTCAGCAGCTCGACAACGCCACATATTTCCAGGTAATATTTCAGCAACTGGTTTAGCCGCCTGCCAAACATGAATATTCTTCACTGGAACATCATGCGCAAAGGCTTCGCGCAAATTGGCAACAGTTTCAGGAAACAAACCACTCAACAGCAGGTGGCAATCATGCTCACCCGCATTTGCTAACATCGCCTTTGCCAACGAAAGCGAATAACGACCTATGCCTCGGTCGCGACTCCCAGTTGATTGGCAAGCTTGTAAATCTATTAATAGGCGCATAAGGTTCGGTATTTTATTTTTTTATCTCTTATTTTGAAGAGCGGCTTCCAACTCAGACAAAATCTGCATAGAAGCGTCTGACATACTATCCGCACGCTTCGATGCCACACGCTCGTTTACAAGTCTATGCTTAAACTGAGGTTCCACTGACTCAAAACTAAAAACATGCCCACGTATCCGTTTTCTTATCCCCGGAAAATAATCTAATACATACTTAGCCGAAATGACGATCCATTGATACCGAGTCAAAAAGCGTAAGACGCGAATCATTGATTTTTTTGGTGAGCCAATCGAATACATACAGAATTTCAGTCCTGCCATAAGCAAGCGTAGAGGGGCTGTCATCCGCCAAGAAGTGCTACGATAAACGGCGTCGAGCTCTTCTCGCAATTTCTGTTCGCTCATAGAAACAAAGGTAGTAAAAGTGTGAGGGCAGTAGTATAAACGATGAACCGACAATATCTTAATGAAAAGCGAGGATAAGCCAACTTCTGTTATTCTTCGATTACATTCTTCACCGCTTTCAACAAAAATAGAATCAACTATGACAAAAATCATCTCCGCCAATCTAAACGGCGTGCGCTCTGCAGCGAAAAAAGGCTTTTTTGATTGGATGAAAAAAGAGTCCCCTGACTTTCTTTGCGTTCAAGAACTGAAAGCGCAACAAGCAGATATGACCGAAGAGTTTCTGCAGCCGCACGGCTATCATGGTCATTTTCACTATGCCGAAAAGAAGGGATATTCTGGTGCTGGGGTGTATAGCAAGAAAAAACCTGATGCGGTTCATATTGGGTTTGGTAGTCCAGAATTTGATGCTGAAGGGCGCTATGTGCGCTGTGATTTCGGAGACTTATCTGTTATTTCTGTCTATTGCCCGTCTGGATCATCCTCTCCGGAACGGCAAGAAGCGAAATTCCGTTTTATGGGGGAATTTGCGCCGCATTTGAAAGACTTAATCAATGCTGGCAGAGAACTGGTCATCTGTGGCGATTGGAATATCGCACACAAAGAAATCGATCTAAAAAATTGGAAAAGCAACCAAAAGAACTCTGGCTTCTTGCCAGAAGAACGCGCTTGGATGACGCAACTTTTTGAAGAAATGGGCTGGGTTGATGTATATCGTCGTCTACATCCTGATACCACTGGCGATGCCTACACATGGTGGAGCAATCGCGGTCAAGCTTGGGCTAACAATGTAGGTTGGCGTATTGACTATCATGTGGCAACACCGGGCATTGCATCCAAGGCGAAGTCCGCAGCTATTTATAAAGAAGAACGTTTTAGTGATCACGCTCCATTAATCATCGACTATTAAACGCGATTAAGTTCCATATTAAGTTCTCTATAAAAAAAGCTTGGTGAACTGAGGTTCTCCAAGCTTTTTTTATTGAAAGACGCATCCGATTAATTCACATCGGGGATGCCTTTGACATTACTGCGATAGGGCGGCAACTTCGCAAGGTTGGCACCTTTAGCACGAGCATATAAAGGCATTACTTCAGGAAAATGTTTACGAATTTCTTTGATACGGTCTTCTCCGGCTGGGTGCGTAGATAGCCACTTCGGTGGTGCTTTTTGATTCACCAAGCCCATCTTCTGCCATAAGGTCACGCCAGCACGTGGATCAAATCCTGAACGTGCTGCTAAGTCCATACCGACGATGTCACCTTCCGTTTCGTCCTCGCGAGAAAATTTCAGCATGGCGAAATTACCTGCGGTACCTGCCATTCCGGCAACCATATTGCTGTCATAGCCTTTCGATTCAGCAAAAATACCGAGCAATTTTGCCACGCCACTCATCGCCATCGATTTGCCTGCGCGCTCAGCGCCATGTTCACGCAATGCGTGGGCGATTTCGTGTCCCATGATCATCGCAACTTCATCGTCCGTCAGTTTGAGTGTATCGAGGATGCCGGTATAAAAGGCGATTTTCCCGCCCGGCATGCAATACGCATTGATCTGCGGGGATGCAATCAAATTTACTTCCCATTTCCACTCTTTAGCGCGCGGGTTCCACGGCAAGGCAAATGGGATCATTTTCTTTGCGATCGCACGTAGGCGTATGACTTGCGGATGATTGTCTGGTGCTAGCTCACGCTTTTGCTGTGCCGTCTGCATTGTTTGCGTATATTGTTGGGCAGCTTGTTGATCTAAAGCGCCACCCAGATTACCCAGCTTACGCATCATCGACATTTTTCCAACATTGACGCCTTCTTGAGGTGCGCTGGTTTGCGCCATCAGCGGTAGGCTATAAGTCAAACTTACAGCAAGCAACAAAGGAATAGACAAAGATTTCATAGCAAAATGATGATGTTTAAGTCTTTTCATCATAACACTCTCCATTTTTTCTGACTGCAAAGTATTGTGAATTTAAATCACGCGGACTCTTTAGCCGTCGATGAGGCGGGAGCAACCGCGACCGCATTGGCTAATACTTGCTTGATCCACGGCAGCATTAGATACGCTGGAAACGCGAGCACAAAGGTTAGCAAGAAGTAAGATGTATAACCCATTTCTTGCGCGCCGACACCGCCAGCCCATCCTGCAATGGAACGCGAGAAAGCGAAAATGGATGACAAAATTGCGTACTCCGTCGTCGCTTTCGATTTATCAACAATCGCCATCATGAACGCTAAGAACGCACCCGTGCCCAAGCCCTGCGTCAAGGACTCAATCGCACTCGCACTGTACATAATCGCCTGATGTGACAGCGCAATTTCCGTACCCTGCGCGACTTGCGGAATCGTCATTGCAGCGATTACATAACCTAAATTAGAAAAAGCCTGCGTTAATCCCAGCAACCACAAGCCCTTGTAAATACCAACACGATCCGTATACCAACCACCGAGCACGCCGCCCGCAATTGATAATGCCAAACCTAAATTGACAGAGATCATACCAATCTGCGTATTCGTAAATCCGCTATCCACCCAGAACGGCTTGATCATAAAACCAATTGATGAATCGGCTAACTTGAAGATCAAAATAAAACAAATAATCACAAACGCGTGTTTGCGGTTTAGTAGCGAAATCAAAGCGCCGAATACGGGGCCATTTTGCAGCGACTCCCAATGCGTGGCCGAGATACGCTGAAAACCATAGCGGAAGATAAATGCCGCTAGCAAAATCAAGGCAACTGGGATCGACTTAAACCACCAAGTCTTCTTCAATAAAGCAATGGATTCAATGCTAAGCGCGTTAAAGATTGGCCATAGCAAGGCCAAAATAAACATCGCAATCGACAACATCAACGCGGGGCTTTCAGTCAGAAAACCAAATTCCTGATTGGTGCTCACTTTGCTCGAACTCTCAATGCGTGCGTCTTCTTTTGGTGCCGACAAACTCAGTACCGCCATCCCGACAAAAATCGCAGCAGACAACCAATAAGTCGCGTTCCAACCTGCATAATCCGAGAACCACAACAAGGCGCCAGCGGTCAGCATACCGACTCGGTAAAAACCGATTCGGAAGCCATTCGCCAAGCCGTATTCCTGCTTGTCCAAGCGTTCTATCGTGTAGCCATCAATCGCAATATCGTTGGTCGCGGACAAAACTGTGAACACGCCAATTGCCACCCAAACACCAGAACCAAATCCAGCGTTGTAGGCGAAGTACATCATCACCAGCCCCATGCCAATATCGACCGCAGCCATCCAATAACGATGTCGACGCGTGTAGTCAATAACCGGTGCCCATAAAAACTTCAGGGACCAAGCCAAGCCTAATAAACTCAATAAACCAATCTTAGATAATTCGACGCCCTGCTGCCGGAAATACACCGGAAATAAATCGTAAAACAAACCCAAAGGAAAGCCTTCTGAAAAATACAAAAGGCTTACCCAAAACAGTTTGGAACGTAATAAATGCGATTTCGCAGCAGGTTCGATTTGACTCATTATGCAGACTTCTTGCGTAAACGGAAAACCGCAAGACTACCACGCAAATTCGGTAACCAGTGTATCTGTTTGCCTTCGTGGAGTGCGACACATTCCATTACTTCTAAACCGACATCGTCAGCCAAATCGGCAAAATCATAAATCGTGGCGCAACGTACGTTCGGCGTGTCGTACCACTCGAATGGTAAGGATTTCGAGACTGGCATCTTGCCGCGCAATAAAGCGGTACGGTGTGGCCAATAGCCAAAATTGGGGAAAGAGACAATCGCTTCGCTACCAACCCGGGCGATATCTCGCAATAAAGGTTCGACATGCTTCATCATCTGTAAGGATGACAAACACAAGACCGTATCAAATGCATGTTCGGCGAAGATGCTCAAGCCGTTTTCCATATCTTGTTGAATCACATTGATGCCGCGCTTCGCACACTCCAACACTTTATCGTCAGCGATTTCAATGCCATAACCCGTACATTCCTTAGCGGTTTGCAGATAATCGAGCATGACACCATCACCGCAGCCCACATCTAACACATGCGCCTGTGGCTGAATCCAGTCTGCAATAAAAGCGAGATCTGGCCGCAACAACTTTAATTCTTGAACGTTCATGCGAACTCCTGCGCGATACGGTTGTAATAAGCAGCGACAAAATCCAGATAGCGCGCATCATCCAATAAAAAGGCATCATGCCCATGTGGCGCGTCGATTTCGGCGTAACTCACGGTGCGCTTGTTATCGACGAGTGCTTTGACAATCTCGCGGCTGCGCTCCGGTGAAAAACGCCAGTCGGTCGTGAAGGATGCGAGTAAGAATTGTGCTTTCGTAACCGCCAAAGCCTTGCTCAAATCGCCACCATGCTGACGTGCTGGATCGAAGTAATCGAGTGCTTTGGTAATGAGCAGATAGGTATTGGCGTCGAAATAATCCGAGAATTTGTCGCCTTGATAGCGTAGATACGATTCAATTTCAAACTCGACGCCATAACCAAACTGGTAGTCAGCAGTTTTTAATTCGCGCCCGAATTTTTCAGCCATATCATCGTTCGACAGGTAGGTAATATGACCGATCATACGGGCAACACGTAGGCCATTTTTTGGCACGACTTTATGGGCATAAAAGTCACCGCCATGGAAATCGGGATCGGTCAAAATCGCCTGACGTGCGACATCATTAAACGCAATATTTTGCGTGGAGAGTTTGGGTGTCGATGCAATCACCACGCAATGACGCAGGCGCTCAGGAAATAAAATACTCCAAGCTAAAGCCTGCATACCGCCAAGCGAGCCACCCATCACTGCGGCAAATTGGGTAATACCCATTTCGTCAGCGACACGCGCTTGCGCCCGCACCCAATCTTCTACTGTCACAACCGGAAAATCCGCGCCATACTGCTTGCCAGTCGCTGGATTGATGTGCATAGGACCAGTAGAACCAAAACACGAGCCTAAGTTATTGATCCCAATGACAAAAAACTTATTCGTATCGAGCGGCTTGCCCGGCCCCACCATGTTGTCCCACCAACCAATATTTTTGGGTTGATCGGCATAATAACCAGCGACATGATGTGAGGCGTTTAAGGCATGACAGACCAACACCGCATTCGATTTATCAGCATTCAATGTGCCGTAAGTTTCCACCATCAAGGTGTAATCGGCGATACTCGCGCCGCTTTGCAAAGGCAAAGCTTCGGTGAAGCGATACGCTTGTGGCGTGACGATTCCAACGGATGACATAAGCTATTCCCTAGAGACCAAACTGGTCTCAACTTTAAAAAACATATTTTAGAACTTATGCAAAATTGCGCTGACTAGGCACGGAGCCGAGGACAGTACAATTGCTTGGCCTGCCCCTGCGAAGGCAGGGGGCGAGGCGAACAAAACGACGTCAGCGTCTGTTTTGCGTAAGTTCTAATTTAAAAAGGGGCTAAAAGGTGGGCTGAATGAAGGGAGGTACTGCGGCATTCAAGCTCGCTTTAGCCGTATTTATTTGCTCAAATATCTATTTAGATAATTAAACCGCGCCCGCAAGCTGATTTCAAATCGGCGCAATGTGCGAAGGATAACCAAGTTAACGCCGTAGGTCAAATTGCCTGACCTGCAACGAAAAGGCTTACTGTGCACTTTTTTATGTGAACGACGACGTCATTTTCTGCCATATTTTCCACAATAGGCAGTCAAGTTTGAGGAACAACATCGAACAACTTCTTTAGCTGACGCTTGCCTTTACTGGTAAGACTCAGCGCGCGGCCTTCCAGATCTGCTTCGAACCACTGCTGCTGCATGGCGTATCGCAACAACAACGCGCCTAGTGCCCCACCCAAGTGAGGTTTGCGCTCACTCCAATCCAAACAGGCGCAAGCCTTTTTGCGACGCGATTTATCAATGTTCGACAAATTCCATCCAAGTTCAGAAAACACGACATGACCTTGCTCGCTGATTGCATATTTTGTGCTGTCTTCTGCATCAATCAGTAACCAAGCTTTCCGCAACATTGCATCATGTATACCGACTGCAATTTCACCAGCTAAATGGTCGTAACAAGTGCGTGCCTGGCGCAATCGTTGCGGTGTCGTTGGCGAAAACTTTGGCGTGGGAATGGCTGCGATATGGAGCAGCGCCTCTATAGCCGCCGCCACTTGCTCACCAGCCAATTGATAATAACGATGCTTACCTTGCGCGAGGACTTGCACCAATTCCTGATCGCGCAACTTACTCAAATGCGTACTCGCTGTTGAGGCAGTCACTTCCGCGATCGCCGCCAATTCAGTACTGGTTCGGGCGCGCCCATCCATCAAAGCACACAACATGCGCGCACGTGCCGGCTCGGCAATAGCAGCGGCAATTTCGGCAAGACGGGTATCGGCAAAATGTACAGACATAGTTTGATGGTAAGCGAATTGTTATTGCTAGACAAGTCCTATACTGGAACTATTCAAGTCAGCAAATATACTCTTATGCCAACAATAACAAACCCACTAACTCTGGCTAGTCATGCCAATCCGTATCCACATTATCGAGCGCTACGAGACTTAGCCGCATTAGGTTACGACCCTGAACTCCAACTTTGGATCGCTAGTAGTGCTGAAGTAGTGCAAGCGATACTGAGCTCTGAGGTCTTTGTGGTGCGACCACCTGCTGAAAAAATTCCTTCGAATATTCGATCGGGAAATGCTGCGGAAGTTTTTGGGTACTTAGTTCGCATGAACGAAGGCGTCCAACATCACATCCCAAAACAGGTGTTACTTACTTCCTTGCGCAGCATCAATTTCAGCCAGCATCAAAGCGCAGCGAAAGAATTATTCCAAGGTCTTGCTGGTAATTTTCCATTGCAATCGAGTGCCCACATCAATGCATGGCAAATGGCGTTTCCTGTCAGTCTTGTGGCACATCTCTGTGGTTTCTCGGATGATGACTTGGCGCAAGTTGTCGATTGGACGCATGATTTCGTTTCGTGTTTGTCTCCGCTTAGCACAAACGAACAGATTCAAAATGCACATGCCGCCGCGCGTGAACTGCAAACATGCTTTATGGAATTGTTGCAAACGTCGACAGCGTCGCCACTGAGTTTTTTAGCGGGCTTGCAAGCGGAAGCAGGGACAAAAGGCTGGCACAACAGCGATGCTACTATCGCCAATCTGATCGGCCTACTATCGCAAACTTATGAGGCCACAGCTGGTTTAATCGGCAATAGCATCGTCAATTTACATACGCAGCCGCAACTTCGCGAGCAACTTGTGGCCCAGCCAGAACGCATCACAGATTTCATCGCTGAAGTCGTGCGTTACGATCCACCAGTACAAAATACCCGCCGCTTTGTGACACAGGATATCGAAATCGCTGGTCAGCATTTGCGTGCAGGCGAGGCTGTTTTACTGCTGTTAGCTGCTGCCAATCGCGATCCACAGGTAAACCAAGATCCAGAGACTTTTCAACTACAAAGAGATGACAGATGCAGCTTCACTTTCAGCCACGCGCGACATCAATGTCCGGGACAGGCGTTAGCGTTTTCAATGACGGCACTTGCGCTGTCGCATGTGATTTCGCATAGCACAGCAGAACAATGGCAAGGATTAGAATGGCAGTACCGCCCTTCACTCAATGGGCGCATACCTTTGTTTCGCGAAGCATACATACCTGAAGGGAAATAATATGATCGCCGTTATTTTCGAAGTCTTGCCACATGTTGAACATAAACAAGCCTATTTAGATATCGCCGCAGACTTGAAACCACTGCTAGCCGATATGGACGGATTCATTTCGATAGAACGATTTCAAAGCCTTAGTGATCCCCATAAAATTTTGTCTCTCTCTTTTTGGCGAGACGAAGACGCTGTGAAAAACTGGCGCAATGTCGAGTCGCATCGTGCAGCACAAAGTATCGGACGTGGCACTATTTTCTCTGACTACCGTTTGCGCATCGCGGCAGTTATTCGCGATTACGGACTGACTGATCGAGACCAAGCACCAGTCGATAGCCGTACAGTCCATCAATGATGCAAAGTCACAAAACAACCATGAATTCAACCCAAGCTTATCTCGACCAGTATTACCTCAATCAAACACAATTCGCCCTGCACTGCGAGCTCAGTCCACAAGACATAGAAGAACTGGTGGATGCCCAACTTATCCCTGCACCATCGTACCAAGTCAGCGAATCACGGCACTGCAAATCCGTCGTCTTTGGTGAACTGATCGATCCAGATTCTGTCGAGGAATTGAAAGCAGGAAGCTACTTTCATCCAGCGGCTGCAACGTGGACTAGGTATGCTTACACCACCTTACAACGTCACCCTAAAGACGAAGCAAAAGGGATTGTAAAACGACGTTTTGTCGAAGAGTTTGTGCAGGCTTTAGCGATCAAAAACAATTCCACGTATCGATTAAAAGATTGTTTTAATGAGACTGGTGCAGCGCTCGCGGATGGTATAGCGCAAAGAGTCAACACCAACTGGCAGCACTTTTTGAATGGCGTTTTCAGCCTATGTGTAGCGAAGCCAGAGTGCATCGCCAATATCGTGCATAAAGAAATTTTGCAGGAAAAATTGAGTGTTATCACCAACAACGGAAGTCGTGTTGATTACCAAAACGAAGATTTGGCAACGCTGAAGAAACTCATCGATGACTATGCCAATAGCACCATGCCATTTTCACCTTTGGAATATCCTCGCAGTAGTCGTAAGCGCCTAGTGGAGGATTTGCGAAATACGCTCAGTGTCCTCTAGCGAAGACACTGAGAATACGATACAGAAGCTAGATAGCATCTTAAAAGTCAATGATTGCAATGGTCTTGACTATGCATCGTCATTTTGTGTACTAACTTGTGTACTAAAAACCAAATGTGACTACACGGCTTTGGTTATTTTCCAGTCAATTTCGCCAAGCGGTCTAATGCATAGAAAAAATCCTTCTTCGCTTGCTCAATTTCAATTTGTCGCTTTGCTGTACCGATAGCACGATTCTTTGAGACTATCGCTTTGCCTTCTAGTGTCTTTGCCCCAGTACTTAATCGCCAAGGCTTCCAAGTGCGAATTTTTGCCGCCTGTATTGCCTTTTGTTCGTCAGTCCAATTTCTTGCCGCCATGCTGCACCTCTAATAGTTTGTTTATGCGAACATCGCGTACATACCTGCGCGGAAACTAATCACCAGCCACCAATGGTGGATACTCTTTTTAGTTGTACGCACAACTTATACCCGCCTTGCACAACTTGCCTGCTTTTTACTTGCGCGCGCCAAGGTTAGACAAGTTATTTTTTGGCACTATGCCTGCCAGTACCCCCAAAGACACCCTATAGTTTGCAATAGGGGTTCGTAGCGTGGTTCGTAATGGCTTCGTAATCGCGCCTCTTTTTTACTTTGTATCGGTTACTTTTTGGTTACTTTCCAAAGGCAACATTTTGGCAACTTTCGCTATCTCGTCAGTTTTGAATACATTTCCCGCTTTTGTCTTACGTGCGTATTCTTGCGCACCTTCCCCATTGAAGTACCTCATTGAAGGAGGTCACCCCCGTGGTATTTCAATTTTTTCTCCTTTCGGCTTTATTCGGCTTTAGAGAAATATCGCTTGCATAACTTCTCACTGCGAAGGTTTCGTAATGCAAACCTTTTGCAAACCCTCGCTTTCAAGCCATGACTCCACCTCTTTTTGAATAGCTTGCTTCTTTGAGACTTTCACCGAAGGCTTCACAAACTCGCCTGTCACTTCATCAAAGCAATTTGCCAAATGTTCGTTATCAGATTCTCGAGTGAAATCATCTTGAATCAACTGCTCATCACTTGAAATTTCAGCTTCAGAAAATCGAACCTCTACACAGGATAGAGGTTGACTTTTTGGCGTGTCATTTAATTGATGAATGTCTATAGAAGTTGGCTTTTGAACCTCTATAGATATTGCTTCGAGGGTATGCCTTGTTCTGCTTGGCTTCCTTTCCTTAACTGGCTTAGTCATGATTCCCGCGAACGTACCTTTAACTTTTGGTTTTGGCATGACTAAACTTAGTGCTTGCATTATTGGCTCAGGGTTTTTGAAATGCGGCGCTAACAGGACGTGCAGAATGTCGCTACATAGTCCGCTATTCGCTTCCAAGACAGCAAACGCCGCATCTATCGCTTTAGTTCGTATCGCTGCACTGAAGCGCTTTAACGAGCTTTGGTGAACTAACCCGTACTGCTTGCCTACCTGCTGATAAAAATCATCTTGCATAGCAAGGATGCGCTTCTTATTGCCCATTACCTCGCTTCCACAAAGTCTGTCGCTTTTTATCGGGATCAGGATCGTGTGGCAGTGTGGCGCGTCCTCGTCTAAGTGAATCACGGCACTAACAATCGGGACTTGAAAGAAGCGCTCTGCCCACATCACGGCATCATTAAAATACGCATGGTGCGCAATAGGGGCATCGTTAGGTAAGCTAAAGATCAATTCAATCGCGCTTATGGTGTCTTTACGCCACTTACTTACATGCACATTCTGCATAAGTGCTTGCACTGCCATACCCACCGCTCCGGAGGATGTATTGCCTCGCAAAATGATGTTGTCCTTTGTTTTGGTCGGGTCGATATGACTACCACTCGATACGCCAAACTCCGCTATGCTCTCACGTAGGTTGTGCGCCATGACACGCGGCATCACTAATTCACGCCTAGTTGATCGCGTGCTTTTAGCGCTTAATCCTTTGATGCGCAAAAAGTGAGTATGACTCATTCTGCATCCCCCAAATCTAATTCGCCTTGCGGGTTAGGTTCGGTGTTTTCACTTAGAAGCACGTAACGTGCAATTCGAGGATGCACCAAGCCATCTGCGCCAATGATCGTTTCTCGCTTTGATGCAATAACGTAGTTGCGCGCTTCCAGCTCTTGAATGCGTGTGGCGATACGATAATAGCCGCACCCTTCAGCCTCTTTGGTATTGATGCCACGATTACCCAAATAACGAAGGACTTTAGGTAAGGTGCGGACTTGCGCTTCGCCACTCGCATTCAATAGCGCTAAGCCTTCTTTAGCTAGTTCTTTCCTTAATTTGCTGATATGCTTGGTATCGCATCGAAGTATATTTCCTTGCAATTTCACGTTGCCTGCCAGCTTTGTGATTCTTACGCCTCCCTTGCCGGAGGCGTTTTGTTTTTTGGGTCGCTTTGGAAATGTCATTTCACCACCTCCACTTTGTAATTCAGTGGGTCTGCAAAGAAGCGGTGCAGTTCTCGATTTGGGTAAGCCGTGCAGCGCTCAGAGAACTTGACGGGCTGCGGTGCTCTACCTGCTTTGACTAGTTGGCGGAATTTCTCACGACAGAACGGTGAGAAGGGGGCTATTTGATTCCAACGGCTCATACCGTCCGCTGGTAATGTTTTGCTGGGGTTTGCTACTGGATTTGTGGTGTTGTTCATATTTGCCTATATTGGGTTTGTTACAGCTTTGTATCGCTGCTTGTAACCATAATATTGGCGTCATGTGAAAAAATCTGTACCGTGGACTAGTCAACTGTATGCTGGTCGATCTTTCTTTTTTTGAAGTCTTTTGTCACGTACTTGGCTAACTCTCTCTCGGATACTTTTACCTGTTTGGCTAGTATTGCGGCAGCTTTGTTTCCACTTAATTTGGGGTCGATGTGCTCTACCCAATACTGATAAGCGTACTCTCTAAGCTTGTCGTTTTCTTGGTTCCCCTTTTTTCCATTCAAATATGCGCGATGCGATTTTGACTTCGAATGTGCGCTTCTAAGTATGTTCGCAATGATGGGGTTTTTGAAGTGCCCATCATATTCATTAGCCCAATCGAGTAGCCCAGTCTTATTTGTCTTTGGTAAATTAAATAGGTCAGGTAAAAAGCTTAAACCTGCATTAATCGAATTAAATTTTTTGGTTAGTTTTAGTCGTTGCTGTTGTTGAAACTCAGCCTCACTTGCCCAACTAGCTGCAATTTCTATTAATTTCTCATTGCTAAGGCTCGATAAACTATTTTTGAAATTTGATAGCCACTGCACCTTATCGCCGCCTACATCTATCAGCCCAATAGTGGTGTCGATACTGTTATTCATATTTACCTCAGAACGCTTGTTTCCCATCCTTAGCGATAGGCATGATTAAATTGGTTATGCTGCAGTCTTGCCAAAACCACCGATCACTACTTTTCTCTGTGTTTCGATCTGTGCATCTACAAAATCCGCCCATAGCTGCAAAATCTTCCTTCGTTCGTCTGCATATTCTGCGCGGTTATATACGCCCTTAATGCCCTTGATGCTGTGCGCAAGTGCCTTTTCGATTGCATCCGAAGATTGACCCATCTCGTGCAAGTGGGTTGATGCAGTACGCCTAAAGTCATGAATCACAAAGTGCTGCACGCCAGTATCCATTGCTCTAACTGCTGCATTAAGCGTAGATTTTGAAATAGGACGATCTTCATATCCGCGCCGCATAGGGAAAACGTATTTTTGACTGTGTGACAGTTCTTTTAACTCTGCGAACATTGCGAGTGCTTGCCGTGACAGGTGTATCCAATGCTCTTTATCTTTCTTCATGCGTTCAGCTGGTATGCGCCATATTCCATTGTCAAAATCAATCTCTGACCATTCAGCCTCGATCATTTCTGACTTGCGTACCATCGTAATCACTAGCAGGTGTAGTGCCAGCTTTGAGGGGCGCGCCATATCGGAGGCGTAGATTTTGCGTAACATCAAGCCTAATTCATCCGGTGACAATACACGGGTTCGACTCTGCGGCGTTGCAATGAATCTTGCTACTAGCTGGTGTGCTGGGTTGATGGTGGCGACTTGGCGCGATATGGCATATTCAAACATGCGCTTGATAATATTTCTGGTAAGCAGGGCAGCTTGTGGTGAACCTCTGGCTTTGATCTTGTCGCAGATAACCAGAATATCCCCTGCATTCACCTCTGCTAGTTCCTTACTGCCTATCGCTGGGTAAATATCTTTATCCAAAACTCTGCGCGTAACATTGCGGTACGATTCAGATTTATCGGCGATTAATGATTGATACCAATGCTCAGAAAATTCACGCACAGTAGTTAATGACTTGGCAAACCCTCTGTCTTTTTGTGCGTCCGCAATCGGGGAAACACCTTTCGCTACGATCTCGGTATATTTCACAGCCAGCTTGCGCGCCTCTTTTAATCCGACTGCTGGGTATTCGCCAATGGTGACTAGGGGCTGCTGTTTGCCGTTTAGTGAATAACGGTAGCGCCAAATTTTAGTACCTGAAGTCATTATCTCTAAGTACAAGCCTTCACCATCCGCTATAAGGTAACGCTTTTCCTTAGGCTTCAAAGCAAGGATTTTTGTGTCGTTCAGTGGGGTAGCTGCTTTAGGCATTTTAAGTACACAGGTTAGTACACAGGGTGAAAATTAATGATCTTGTGTACTAAAGTGTGTACTAAAAACTAGTGGTAGTCAATGGTCAATGATGGGCAAACTTTGCGTAAGTCTATTTATTTTCATAGGTAAATCTACTTGAAAACGGGCAAGCTTTGCAAACCATAAAACACTGTTTATTTTCCGATACAAAAACGCGAAAAGATCACACCCAGCAAATCGTCAGAAGTGAACTCACCCGTGATGCTATTTAAACGATCTTGAGTTAAGCGCAATTCTTCTGCAAACAAATCTAAGGACTGATCATTCTGCGCAGCATAAGCAGCGGCTTGTTCCAAATGTTCATGTGCATGCTTTAAGGCGATCAAGTGACGTTCGCGCGCCAAATACAAAGACTCGCCTGTCTGCTGCCAACCGGCGATTCGCAATAATTCATGGCGCAATAAATCCATGCCTAAATGTTCTTGTGCGGACAAATACACTTGGGTTAAATCACCGACCGTATCAACACTTGCGTGATGTCCAGAAATATCGATCTTTGTCCAAACACAAATCACCGGAACTTCACTAGGAAAACGCGCCGCGATATCTTCATCAGCGCGGGTCGGCCCTCTGCTCGCATCAAGCAAATGCAAAATCACATCGGCTTTTTGTACTTCGTTCCAAGTGCGTTCAATACCGATACGTTCGACCGCGTCGATCTTGTCAACAACTTCACCAAACTCCGGCTCATCATGATCATGGCGTATGCCGGCGGTATCAATAATATTGAGCGGAATGCCTTCAATATGAATCGTCTCTGTGACCTTATCGCGCGTGGTACCTGCAATCGGTGTCACAATCGCGATGTCATCACCCGCCAATGCATTCAACAAAGAGGATTTACCAACATTTGGTTGCCCTGCCAGCACCACATTCAAACCTTCGCGCAACAAAGCGCCTTGCGCTGCTTGTTCGAAAACCGCGCGTAGAGATTTTTGAATTTCACTAAGTTGGCCACGCGCATCAGACTTCTCTAAAAAGTCGATTTCTTCTTCAGGAAAATCTAAAGTCGCTTCCACCAACATGCGCAGATGCACGACTTTTTCAACCAAGGTATGGATCACTTTGGAGAACGCACCTGACATCGATTGCGAAGCCGACTTCGCCGCGGCCTCAGTCGAGGCTTCAATCAAATCCGCCACCGCCTCAGCTTGCGCCAGATCGAGCTTGTCATTCATGAACGCGCGTTGTGTGAATTCACCAGGCTCCGCCAAACGTAGTCCTTGCTCTTTGCCTGCCTCTAAACAACGCGTCAATAACATCTGCATCACAACAGGGCCGCCATGTCCCTGCAACTCCAGCACTTCTTCACCTGTGTAAGAGTGCGGTGCCTTAAACGAGATTGCCAAACCTTGATCAATCACCGTGCCATTGGCTTGGGTAAAATCTAAGTAGGTCGCGTGACGTGGCTTAAATACGGTGTCACCGAATAAAGCGCGCACAATGCCACTGAGATCTTTACCAGATATTCTAACCACACCGATACCGCCACGGCCAGGTGCGGTGGCAATTGCGACGATGGGCGTGCTGTCATAAGTATGTGTCATGAGGAAATTTTATCCTTGCTATCAAGAAAGCTGTTGCATTTTCGTTGCTTTGCATACTGACAGATGTATCGTAAACACGACATGATCTGCAGCAAAAAAGAAGGTACTGATAATAAAAAAGCCCATGAAGCATGGGCTTTTTTTGATGGAGTCAACTTAAGATTTATCGATGCTCAGGAGGCACGATTTTATTATTGATAACCCATTGTTGACCGATTGATAAAACGTTATTGACTACCCAATACAATACCAAACCCGATGGGAAGAAAACGAACATCACAGAGAACAACAAAGGCATAAACAACATCATTTTCGCCTGAATCGGATCAGCTGGTGCTGGACTCAATTTAGTCGTGATATACATGGAAATCGCATACAACACTGGCAAAACAAAATACGGATCTGGTTTGCTCAAGTCAGTAATCCAGCCTATCCACGGTGCGCCACGCATTTCGACGGATGCTTGCAACACCCAATACAAAGCCAAGAAAATCGGCATTTGGATCAAGATCGGCAAACAACCGCCAAGCGGATTAATCTTCTCGGTTTTATACAACTCCATCATCGCCATATTCAACTTCTGCGGCTCGTTTTTGAATTTCTCTTTCAAAGCCGTCATTTTTGGCGTGACGAGTTTCATCTTCGCCATACTGCGATAACCAGCAGCAGACAATGGGAACAGCGCAAGCTTGATCGCAATTGTAAATACGACGATAGTCCAACCCCAGTTACCGAGGAATTTATGCATAAACTCCATGATCCAGAACATTGGTTGTGCGATCATCGCGAAGTACCAATAATCTTTCACCAAGTCGAGGCCCGGTGCGATCTTTTCCAATACGGCGGATTCTTGTGGACCAGAATACAAGCGGGAATCCATGGTGGCAGTAGCGCCGGGAGCAACATTGCCGAGTGCCAAAATGCTACCAACCGCATATAAGTTGGTATCCACTTTTTTGGTGAACACTTCGCGCGCAACTTTATCTTGTGGAATAAAAGCAGAAACAAAGAAATGCTGGATCACAGAAACCCAACCATCATTCGCCTTAGTCGAGAGTGCTTCTTTACCAGATTCGATTTTTTCGAAATCTAATTTACGGAATTTCTCAGCATCGGTGTAGACAGCAGGCGCATAGAATTCAACATTACCCGTGAACATGCTGCCGCCTGTTGGCTTGGTGCCATCGTGAATTAATTGCATGTACAAAGACGGTGCAATTGGTGCCGCAGAATTATTCGTTACTGCATGCTTCACATCGATTAAATACTCACCTTTTTTGAAGGTATAAGTCTTAGTGAGTTTCACACCGTTTTGCTCAGAAACCAATACCAAACTGACTTCCTTCGCATCACCTAAAGTACGATTGCCTGGCTGTGCCACGAAACCAGATTTGTGATTTGGGAAATTACCACCAAGCAAACCAGTTTGCGCTTTATAAATACGCGCAGGTACGATGACGTCTTTTGTACCCTTAAAGAAACCCAAAAAGTCAGTTTCTACTTTACGAATCTGATCGCCGCGTTGATCGAACAACACTACATTCTTTTTTGCGTCATCACTATCCGCGTACTTCAATAGTTCTAAACGCTTGATTTCACCACCGATGGTGTCGATCTCTGCTTTCACGACATCCGTAGTGATCGTAATTGTCTCGCTCTTAATTTCTGCAGGCACTTCAGCGCCTGCAACAGCGGTACCCGAAACTGCATTTGCCGTCGCAGATGCGGCTGTGGACGCAGAGGCAGATGCGCTTGCGCTCTTCGCTTGTTGCGAAGTAGTCGCAGGAGAAAACATAGATTGTTTTCCATTGTGACGCATCCAGTTATCCCATAGGAGTAACAGAGACATCGAGAAAATAACCCAGAGGACGGTACGCTTTATATCCATTTTATCCACTTGTGTATGTGTTAAAGATCGGGAAGGTTAATGAAATTAACTAAGGCTTGATGTGGGGTGACTTGCTGATTTTTCATCCCCATCATCTAGATTTTTTTTACCAGACTTGGGTGGTACTAAGTCGATCCCACCCGGATGCCAAGGATGGCATTTGCAAATGCGTTTGCCTGCCATCAAAGAGCCTTTGGCTGCGCCATACTCACGAATGGCTTCGATCGCGTAGTTTGAACAGGTAGGATAAAAACGGCAACTTTGTCCCAACATAGGACTAATTCCCAACTGATATCCACGCAAGATCAGCAGCAATAAGGGTTTCATGAGGAAGACTCGGGAGCAGAGACAGCTTGCGCAGCGATAACAGGCTTGACTGTCCGCTGCGAAACAAACAGACGTAAGACTTCATGCCGCAAAGCACGCTTTAATTGCGCATTCGTGGCAGGACCGGCTTTGCTATTGACTGGCTTAGATAAGCGCACAATGCAATCCACCTTCATCAGTTCAGACTGTCGAAAAATCTCGCGTGTAACACGCTTAATCATATTGCGCGTAGCAGCGCGCGGTGCAAAACGTTTTGCAGCGACCACGCCAAGACGGGCATGCGGCAATTCATTTGAGCGCGCATATAATACAAAATGCGCTGTTCTTTGCACAGGGCGCAAACGAAAAACGGATGAAAACTCATCCGTTTTAAGTATTCGTCGCTCCCGCGCAAAATCACCGCCGGACAACTGGTTTTGAGCTAGGTCAGGAGTTGTAGTCAAATTAGTCACAATAAAAATTTCAGCCTATTGAACAAACTAAATTGACGAGGTACAAAAAATTAAATTAATTTAGAGCACCACACCCAAGCGCGCTTTAGAAATTCAATTATAGGGATGCAGTGTGAGGCGCTTCCCACAGCAATACCGAAGTATTGCGAGGACAAGCAACGAAGCAATGCGCCCTAGAATTGGATTTATAAAGATGCGATTAAGCTGCGAGGCGCTTACGGCCTTTAGCACGGCGTGCGTTCAAAACTGCGCGGCCACCACGTGTTGCCATACGAGCGCGGAAACCGTGAGTGCGCTTACGACGAACTACGGAAGGTTGATAAGTACGTTTCATGTTGATCTCACTATTTGAGCAAAAAATAAATCGGAATTACGGGTAATAGTGCATTGCGCCGTTGCTTTGATGATGCCCCGTTATGGAGAAGCACTATATAAACAATAGCAACACGCTATTCACACGATTACTGCCCCAAAACCGCTGCTCATGCTTAGTTTCATCTTGCGGCTTCGCTCTGAACATCAACAAACTATCAAGATAGCGTCAATACAATAAAAGCACACATCTAACAAAACAGGGTAGGGAACCCGTAATTAGACACCATTTCGGAAGCCGCTGTCAATCCATTTGGCCGCTTTTCTTCGTTTTCCAGAAGTGTTAATGAAAAGAAATTTCACCTCGCCTGTGGATAACTATGCTCGCGAAGGGTAGAATAGCGGAGGCTGAAGTAGTGCTTCAACATGCGCTAACGTAAGCAAAATTTCATCATTTAATTCCTGAGCAACTTTGTATTTGACTAAAGCAAATTAATGCTAGCGTTGAGCAAAGTGCTGCAGATTGCTCCGCTATAATTATCTGCCGCAATTAATCAGGCAAAGCGGAGGGAATATGATGAAAGTAGTAGCGCTAGCTTTCCAATAAAAAGTGGAATCGATCAAGTAATCATGTATCGATTTTGAAAAGAACAAAAACCTAAGTATTAAGTAAACAGTAAAGCGATTCATGGAAAATTTCTGGCAAGCATGCTCCTCACAACTTGAACAGGAACTCACGCCTCAGCAATTTAGTGCTTGGATTAAGCCATTGACGATGGTGGACTTTGAAGAAGGCCATCTGCGCATTGGCGCGCCTAATCGCTTCAAATTAGATTGGGTTAAAGCCCAATTCGCCAGCCGCATCGCCGAATTTGCTGCGCAATTTTGGGATGACACCGTCGATGTCGAATTCATCATCGATCCACGTGCAGGAAAAAAGCCCGTTTCAACCACAACAGCACCGACGAACGCCGGTCAAGGCAACGGCGCCGATCATGGACAACGCACTTCGCAAATCGGACAAGCTGATGGCATTCCTAACGAACCGCCGCCAGAAACCGCGCCACGTCGTGACAATGCGCGGATCAACTTTGATCTGACCTTTGATAGTTTTGTTACTGGTAAAGCCAACCAACTGGCACGTGCCGCTGCGATTCAAGTAGCAAATAATCCGGGCATATCGTACAACCCGCTATTTTTATATGGTGGCGTTGGGCTCGGTAAAACGCATTTGATCCACGCGATCGGCAATCAAATTTTGCACGACAAACCAAATGCAAAAATCCGCTACATCCACGCCGAGCAATATGTACGCGACGTGGTTACAGCGTATCAACGCAAAGGTTTCGACGAATTTAAACGCTATTACCATTCGCTCGATTTGTTGCTGATCGATGATATTCAATTTTTCGGTGGCAAGAGCCGTACGCAGGAAGAATTTTTCTACGCGTTTGAAGCTTTGATCGCTGCGAAAAAGCAAATCATTATCACCAGCGATACCTATCCGAAAGAAATCACGGGCATGGATGATCGCTTGATCTCACGTTTTGATTCGGGTTTAACAGTGGCGATTGAGCCACCAGAACTTGAAATGCGCGTCGCGATTTTGCTGAAAAAAGCGTACACCGAAGGCGTGAGTTTTTCAGATGATGTGGCCTTCTTTGTTGCGAAACATTTGCGCTCCAATGTGCGTGAACTCGAAGGTGCTTTGCGCAAGATTTTGGCGTACTCACGTTTTCACGGCAAAGACATCACGATTGATGTCGTCAAAGAAGCATTAAAAGATTTGTTGTCAGTACAAAATCGCCAGATCTCGGTAGAAAATATTCAGAAGACCGTTGCTGACTTTTTCAATATCAAAGTCGCCGACATGTATTCCAAACGTCGTCCGGCAAATATTGCCAGACCACGTCAGATTGCCATGTACTTAGCGAAAGAATTGACGCAAAAGAGTTTGCCAGAAATTGGTGAACTATTTGGCGGGCGCGATCACACCACGGTGTTGCATGCGGTACGCAAGATCACGGCGGATCGGGCTAAGAGTCCGGAATGTAATCATGAGATTCATGTGTTGGAACAGACTTTAAAGGGGTAGGTAGTAAAGGATTTGCCGCAGAAATTTGTTTCTCTGTCATTCCCGCGAAGAGCCTGTCCTCGAATGCTTGAGTCGGGGACGGGAATCCAGTGACGTAAAAACGGCGAAGACACTGTTACTGAACGAAAGACACTGGATCCCTGCCTTCGCAGGGATGACAGTAAAAAGGATACGGAATTTTTTGTGTAGCCTGCAGCAAAAATTAGATATAGCAGTAAGTAATCAGCAGCAAAGATCGGCGTAGGATTTACGTAAAATTGGCCGCAGAAGTTTGGGCAGTTTTTCGCAAGTCCTCCCAATGCAAAGAAGTAATGAGTTGCGATAGATGCAGCATCCTTTAACATTGAATTCATTAGTGAGGATATAAAAATGCAATTGGTAAAAACTCACAGGGATACCCTATTACGGCCCCTGCAAATTGTGAGTGGTATTGTCGAGCGTCGGCACACATTGCCGATTCTGGCCAATATCCTCATCCGTAAAGACGGCGAAAAAGTATCCTTCTTATCGACGGATATCGAAGTGCAGATTACGACGCACGCGGAAATTGGTTCTGGTGGCGAGGTCACAGCAACCACGGTTGCAGCACGTAAGTTGCTCGATATCTTGCGCGCGCTGCCAGATGACAATGATGTCACTCTCAAGCTCGACAACAAGAAGATGACCGTTCAATCCGGTAAATCACGTTTCTCTTTGCAGACTTTGGCCGCGGAAGAATTTCCGACGGTAGCGCAAGCGGAACATTTCAATGCCAGCGTCAGCCTGCCGCAAAAAGCTTTGAAGCATTTGTTCAACATGGTGCATTTCTCCATGGCGCAGCAAGATATTCGTTATTACCTGAACGGCTTATTATTAGTCGTCGATGGCAAAAACGTGATTGCCGTCGCAACGGATGGTCACCGTTTGGCGTATGCGCAAGTCGAAGTCGAACAAGAATTCGCGCGTCAAGAAGTCATCATCCCACGTAAAACGATTTTGGAATTGCAACGTCTGTTGGAAGACAAAGACGAACCAGTCCAACTCGACATCGCTAACAATCAAGTCAAATTGACGTTTGCTGATATCGAATTGATTTCCAAATTGGTCGAGGGCAAGTTCCCTGACTTCAACCGCGTGATCCCTAAAGGTTACAAAAACAATTTCACCTTAAGCCGTGAAAAACTCCTACGCTCTTTGCAACGCGTCGCGATTATGACCTCCGACAAATTCAAAGGCGTGCGTTGCGTGATCGAGCCAGGTTTAATGCGCGTCTTGTCCACCAATGCGGATCAAGAAGAAGCGGTTGAAGAAATCGAAATCGATTACGGTGGAGACAGCGTCGATATCGGCTTTAACGTCACGTATTTGTTAGATGTATTGAATAACCTCAAAGTCGATCAAATCAATGTCGCCTTGGGTGATTCCAATTCATCAGCCTTGATCACGATTCCTGAGAATGGTGATTTCAAATACGTTGTGATGCCGATGCGGATTTGATGCACTTCCCCCCTTCTCCCGCTCGCGGGAGAAGGGTCGGGGATGAGGGGCGTTCAGCGCACGATAAAAATCTTCGTAGTCAAAACTCTGACTTCGCTAAATTTTCAACTTAATTCGTGATTTAACCACCCTCACCCCAACCCTCTCCCGCTTGCGGGAGAGGGAGTATAAAAAACAAATGTAGGGCGGGTGCAACCCGCGCCGCCAACCCACCGAGCACCTGAGCAGCGCGGGTTGCACCCGCCCTACATAAGAAGCACATTAAAGCACGAATGAAGCATTGGTTAAGCGTAGCGAGCGGCCTAAGTTTGGATTGAGAAGCGGAGCTGTACTCGAGTACAGCGAGCATCGGAAATTCAAAATTTGGTCGCGCAGTAGCTTAAGCAGTGTTTCAAAAAAACCGCAGCCAAAAGCTGCTTGTTAATTTCAGAAGGTAGCCATGTCCGAGAATACCCAAGACAACACAGCAACGCCAGCAAACGTACCAACAACTGAGTCAGCCACATCCGCTGGCTATGGCGCATCGTCCATTCAAATTCTCGAAGGTCTCGAAGCCGTACGTAAGCGTCCCGGCATGTACATCGGCGACACCTCTGACGGCACCGGTTTGCATCACTTAGTTTTCGAAGTTTTGGATAACTCCATCGACGAATCCTTAGCCGGCCACTGTACAGAAATTAACGTGACCATCCACAACGACAATTCAATTTCGATTACCGATAATGGCCGCGGTATTCCTACTGGTATTAAGTGGGATGACAAGCACGAACCTAAGCGTAGCGCGGCTGAGATTGTCATGACCGAACTGCACGCAGGTGGTAAGTTCGATCAAAACTCCTACAAAGTGTCCGGTGGTTTGCACGGCGTGGGTGTGTCTTGCGTGAATGGTCTTTCGAAATTATTAAAGCTGACGATACGTCGTGATGGCAAAAAATACGCGATGGAATTCGTCCGTGGAGTACCGCAAAATCGTGAAATCGAAACCATCGATGGCGTCGTTTGCTCACCGATCAAAGTCTTAGGCGACACCGACAAACGCGGTACCGAAGTCCATTTCTGGGCCGATGAAGAAATCTTTACGCACGTTGAATTCCACTACGAAATTTTAGCGAAACGTATCCGCGAACTCTCCTTCCTGAACAACGGCGTACGCATCAAGTTGAACGATCACCGCACAGGCAAAGAAGAATTGTTTGCGTTCGAAGGTGGTACACGCGGTTTCGTTGAATACATCAACAAAAACAAATCAGTCTTGCATCCTACGATTTTCCAGGCAACTGGCGAAAAGATGTCAGACCAAGGCACCAACATCACGGTTGACGTTTCCATGCAATGGAACGACGCCTACAATGAACAAGTGCTGTGTTTCACCAATAATATTCCGCAACGCGACGGTGGTACACATTTGACCGGTTTGCGCGCAGCGATGACACGCGTCATCAACAAATACATAGACGAACACGAATACGCGAAAAAAGCCAAAGTCGAAGTCACTGGCGACGATATGCGCGAAGGTTTGACTTGCGTGTTATCGGTAAAGGTGCCAGAGCCAAAATTCAGCTCACAAACCAAAGACAAACTCGTCTCCAGCGAAGTGCGCGGCCCGGTGGAAGAAATCGTCACTAAGACCTTGACCGACTATTTAGCAGAACGTCCAAACGACGCCAAAATCATTTGCGGCAAAATCGTCGAAGCCTCACGCGCTCGTGAAGCCGCTCGCAAAGCGCGCGAACTCACGCGTCGTAAAGGCGTAATGGACGGTTTGGGCTTGTCCTCTAAACTGGCCGACTGCCAAGAAAAAGACCCAGCGCTGTGCGAACTCTACATCGTCGAGGGTGATTCTGCGGGTGGATCTGCGAAGCAAGGCCGTGATCGTAAATTCCAAGCGATCTTGCCACTGCGCGGTAAAGTTTTGAACGTAGAAAAAGCACGCTTTGAAAAAATGCTGTCTTCCGAACAGATCACCACACTGATCGCGACACTCGGCACCAGTATCGGCCCTGACGAATTCAACGCCGACAAATTGCGCTACCACCGCATCATTATCATGACCGATGCGGACGTCGACGGTGCCCACATTCGTACACTGTTATTGACGCTGTTCTATCGCCAAATGCCACAATTGGTAGAACGCGGCCACATCTACATCGCGCAACCACCGCTGTACAAAGTCAAAGCCGGTCGCGACGAACGTTACTTGAAAGACGATGCCGAAGAAGCGATCTACATGACCACCGTTGCATTGAACGGCGCAGCGCTCACACCAAGCACAGGCGCAGAGCCTATCGTCGGTGAAGCACTGGGCGAGTTAGTCCGCCAGTTCAACTTGGCCAACGCCATCATGATGCGCTTAACGCGCGTCATTGACCGCGCCGCATTGACCGCGATCATGACCGGTGTCGCACTGAAAATGGACACACCAGAAAACGCCGAATTGTCCGCACAAGAGTTGACCAAAACCATGAACGACCCAGCCGTCAAAGCTGTCGTTCGCAGTGACGAACTCTCTGGCATGCTCAGCCTGCGCATAGAACGCATGTACCACGGCAACATCAAAGTCAGCAGCATCGACGCCGACTTCGTCGAAAGCAGCGATTACAAAGTATTAGAAAACGCAGCACAAACCTTCAAAGGCTTATTAGGCGAAGGCGCATTCATCCGCCGTGGCGAAGGCGAACGCATGAAGGAAATCGCAGTACAAGACTTCCACCACGCCATGCTCTGGCTACGCGAAGAAGCCGAACGCGGCGTTTCCAAACAGCGCTACAAAGGATTGGGCGAGATGAACCCAGACCAATTGTGGGAAACCACGATGGACCCGAAAGTACGCCGTTTGCTCAAAGTACAAATCGAAGACGCGATTGCAGCGGATCAGATCTTTACGACATTAATGGGAGACGATGTGGAACCGCGTCGTGCGTTTATTGAGTCTAATGCTTTAAGGGCTGGGAATATTGACGTTTGATGATGTCGAAGTGGGAATCAAAACTTATGCGGAAAACTCGGCTAACTTGTTTTCTGCGTCGCATAAGGTTTGAGGAAAAGTGAAATGTTAAGAAGAGATTTTTGACAGTTCTAAACAATTCTACATTGCGGAGGTTCAATTTATGATCGCGCAACGCACAGCTTGGAACAATTTCCCTGATGTGATCTTGCACGCCGAAGAACTCGCAGTTAAAAAACATCCCACTTATAGCGCCGCCAAATCTGGCGATGCCGATGCTGCATTTGCATTGGTGCAAGATACCATTTCTACCGATGCTGTTAGCAAATTACGCGATCTCATTGCTGATAGAAAAATTATCTTGGTTTCTGCACATGCGTTTGAAAGAGACGGCGTAAACGCAATACCTGAAGCATTTGCCGACGAGCTTGGCCGTCAACTAGAACAAAGTACCGACGATAGCATCGTCCAAGTCAATGTAGTCGCGCACACTGGCGCCAATGGCTTTGCGCGACTTGCCCGGCAAGCGCTCTTTGATGGCGTCGTTGTCGCCGGCGCCGACTATATTCTCGTAGATGATTTTATTGGGCAGGGCGGCACCCTGGCAAATATGAAGGGATTTATCGAAAATGCTGGTGGCAAAGTCATTGGTGCCACGGTATTAACTGGCAAACCCTATTCAGCTATACTAACGCCATCAGCAGAGCAATTAACGGAATTGAGAGACAAACATGGAAAAGAATTTGAACACTGGTGGCAAGACAAATTCGGTCACAGTTTCGACTGCCTTACTCAATCAGAAGCAAGGTACCTTGCGCGGACCGAGAATGTTGACACCATCAGAAATCGTCTTGCTACGGAAGAGTAAGCAAGAGATTGCTGAGCGGTTCCATGAAAAGCGCTGATGCGAATTTTGATTTTTTCTGCAAAACTTCATCTCAGACAATTTGATGATTTGAATCATCATGCGCAGTGAGGAACTACCAATTGGCCCCAACCGTATATCGCTTACTCAATGTACAGATAGAAGACGCGATTGCTGCGGACAAATCTTTATGACCTTGATGGGTAATGATGTGGAACCGCGACGTGCGTTTATTGAGTCGAATGCTTTGCGGGCTGGGAATATTGACGTTTGATGACTACCTAAGATGAAGCCCACGCCGCCACCGTCCAGTGATTTGCCAATGCAAAAAAGCGAATTGTTGACATCGAAATTAGTCAGCGATATTCACAGCTTGATTAATGCTGCAAAGGCCGGGTTAGCGGCAACCGTCAATTCAGCACTAACCAATCTGTATTAGCGCATCGGCACACGAATCCACACAGAAGTTCTGCAAGGTGAACGTGCCGCCTACGGCGAGCAAGTGATTACCCTACTGGCGGGACAATTAGAAGCAGAACACGGACGCGGCTTTAGTGTAAAAAATCTGCGCCACATGCTACGGTTTTCTGAGACATTTACCTCTGAAGACTTTGTCTACGCACTGAGTAGACAATTAAGCTGGCCCCATCTCCGCAGCATTATTTACATCGACGATCCGTTAAAGCGCGATTTTTACCTAAGCATGTGCCGCGACGAAGCATGGAGCACTCGCACCTTACAAGGTCGTCTAGACTCGATGCTATTCGAACGCACCGCATTGTCTCAACAACCCGATGCTTTACTCAACACTGAGTTAGCTGCGCTAAGGGATGAAGGTAAGCTCAGCCCAAACCTTATCCTCAAAGATCCTTATATCTTGGATTTTTTGAACCTACAAGATCGCTATCTCGAAAAAGACTTAGAAGACGCCATCCTGCGCGAACTGGAAAGTTTTTTACTCGAATTGGGTCTAGGCTTCAGCTTTGTCGCCCGTCAAAACCGCCTACAAATTGACAACAACGACTTTTACATCGACCTCCTATTCTACAATCGGCGCTTAAAACGTCTAGTCGCCATCGAGCTAAAGTTAGGCGAATTCAAGGCCGCCGATAAAGGGCAAATGGAACTGTATCTACGCTGGCTAGCAAAGTATGAACAAGAGCCAGGCGAAGCACCACCACTGGGCATCATCCTTTGCACCGGAAAAAATAAAGAACAGATTGAGTTATTAGAATTAGATCAAAGCGGCATCCACGTCGCGGAATACATGGTCGGTCTTCCTCCTCGCGATTTGCTGGAAAAGAAATTGCATGAGGCCGTTGCCTTGTCTAAAGCTAGGCTAGATAATCGGGTGCAGCCGGATAACTAAATTAAGTTTGTGCACTAACTTCAATCAAAAGCACATGCATCAAATACAATTTATCAAAAAAGGATCGGCACTGATAACGTTTAGTCGATGTTCACTCTTTTGGTCGTAATTCAGCATTGATCTCTAAAGTAGCAATTCGAGGAACTAATTCATGTATACTTTTTTATACACGTATCCAATTCGAATTTGTAGTTTCGGAAGTAAAAATTAAAGAATCTTTCCCGTATTGGGTCAAAGATAATCTCATTACCACACATGTAATTTCGATTAAGATCGATAATTTGTGGACGGTATCGTAATAGGGGAAAAATATGAGTCCAGAAATGCGCGAAATTAAGCTTCAAGAGCTTCATTTTGACCCTGAAAATCCACGCTTACCGATGCATCTGAGGTATGCACCAGAAAGAGAGGTTCTTGATTACTTGCTACTAGAATGCAATTTAATTGAGTTAATGCTATCAATTGGGCAACAGGGATTCTTTATTGGGGAGCCACTCTTAGTCGTAAAAAAAGATGATGGCTATATTGTCGTTGAAGGAAATCGCCGCCTAGGGGCATTAAAACTACTTCAGAAATCTGCTGTCAGTAATGTGAAACCGGCTCAGGTTCGTCGAGTTCAAGATGAGTCGACTATTCAACCTGACTTAATTCCTTCACTTATTTTTGAAAAACGCGAAGAGATCCTAACGTACCTTGGTTATCGGCATATCACAGGAATTCAGCCTTGGGACGCTCTAGCTAAGGCGCGCTATTTAAGACAACTCCGTGCCAGAATTCCGAACGAACATGCCGAGGCACACAAGATTTTGGCAAAAGAAATTGGAAGCAAAGCGCCGACAGTCGCAAAATTGCTAACAGGTCTAACGTTAATAGACAAAGCTCGTGACTTGGGAATTCTATCGGAATTGAAATTGAAAGAGGAAGAGATACCATTTTCACTACTCACGACTGGTATTGGATACGAAAATATCTGTCGCTTCATTGGCATCGAAAATTCGAGTGATGTTGAAGCAAACAACATAAATGAAAGCAATTTTAAAGAATTCCTAACTTGGGCTTTCGTCAAAAATTCCGGTTCGGCAACTGTACTTGGAGAATCTAGAAATTTTGACAAATTAGCACGTATTGTAGGTAACGATCAGGCATTAAAAGAATTACGACGAGGTACTCCTATAGAAGCTGCTGATTTGTATACTAGCGGCCCATTAGAAGCAGTAAGAAAGTTGATGTTAGAGGCAGAACACAGAATTAACAGTGCTCAAGCTGGCCTTTCTTATGCTGATGGATTTGATTCTAATGATGTTATCCAGTCTGAACGATTGAAAAGAGCAAGTGCGGCACTTTTCGGAGCATTGAATAACCTTGTAAATCCTGTCGACTAGTTCATGATAAATATTGATAAACCCCGAGATCACGATATACATACATTATGTGACTATGCAGAGCTAATTTGTTTACTAACAGAAGATCGAACTTGCAGTAGAGAGACCATTTCCGATCAAGGCCGTGATGTAGGCGAAACCGAATTTCAAGATAATTTTCTTGACGATTGTTTTAACCAAATCCAGTGGCGTATCAAAGAGTTTGGAGAATTTTATCCATTTTCATTAAGCGCACATGCGCGATCTTTTTCCGCGCCAGAACTCCTCACGGAAAAGCAGAATCTTTACGCCTTAATTTTACTATGCGCGAACCTGCCATTCGTTCAAGAAAAAAGAGGATCATTAACAGAAGCCTTTGAAAGAATATCATTTTTAGCGCTCAAAACGTTTTGGCCTGCAAAAGGAACCGTAAAACCATTTGGCAAGAACGAGTCGGAATTCACCGGAACAAAGTGGGAAAGAATAAATAAATTAGCAGACGAAATAGGTGGTATTGGATCTAGTTCTGCGTCTTCTTTTAGGAGAGGCGATTCTGGTGATGGTGGAATTGATATCGCTGCTTGGATGACCTTTGATAGTTCAAATGAAAAACGAAACATAATGTCAGCGCTTGCTCAATGCGCATGTTCGCGTACTGACTGGAGTTCCAAACAAAGCGAAATTTCTTTTGATCGCCTTTCAAATTTAATACACCCAACCCATCGTTGGAATCAAATATTATTTATTCCCCAATGCTTTAGAGATAATCGAGGATTTTGGGCAGTCCCAGGTGAAATTGGACAAACAATTTTGTTTGACCGGTTGCGAATAATTTCACAATTTTCTGATTCTGTGAATTGGAGTGTTATCGCACCACCTGAAATTTTTCAAACTTTTTTAGAAAAAAGATTTGATCTAGTTTGAATAATTATTTAGTTAAAAGGTAAATGTATGCCGCATGCTGTGTCCTTGTTTTCTGGGTGTGGTGGTTCAGACGCTGGAATTATTGCGTCGGGATTTGATGTGTTAATGGCCAACGACCGATTGTCGTACGCTAGAGACGTCTATTTAGCAAACCATCCAACAACCGATTATCAAGTTTGTGATATAAAAACCATATCTAAGTTTCCAAAGGCGGAACTATTAGTTGGCTGTTATCCCTGTCAAGGTTTTAGCCAAGGGGGCGCGCGCGATGCCTCTCGTACAATCAATACCCTATATCTTGAGTTTGCTCGAGCACTGAAGCAAGTCAAACCAAAAGCATTTATTGTAGAAAATGTCTCAGGAATGGTTCGGACAAATTTTAGGCACCTGTTAAACGACCAGTTCAAAGTATTTTCTGAAGCTGGCTATGATGTAAGTGCTCAGGTATTGAATGCAGTAGATTACGGTGTAGCCCAAAACCGTAAACGTATCTTTATCGTAGGCATAAAAAAGAAAATTGGTGTTGAATATGCTTTTCCGTCACCAACGCATGGAGTTCAACTTGCAAATCCACACAATACGCTTCGAGACGTAATTGGTGATTTGCCGGTGTGGCCGGAGGGTGAATTTTATGATGCTGACTTTCATTGGTATTATCTTTCGAGAAATCGTCGACAAGACTGGGATTCCGCATCGAAAACGATCGTTGCAAGTCAACGGCATATGCCCTTACATCCTATTAGCCCACAATTAATAAAATTAGGAACAGATGAATGGAAATTTGTCTCGAATGAAAGAGCAAGAAGATTTAGTTATCGAGAAGCAGCAAGAATTCAAGGTTTTTGTAAGGACTTTATATTCCCTGATACGCCAGCAAGTAATATGAATATGCGTTATACCGTTGTTGGGAATGCCGTACCACCACAGCTTTTTCAAGCTGTTGCAAATGCTCTACCCAATATTTGGGACTAGCGACAGTTATTTTTTTGCATTAATTAATGAACGAGGAGTACATCGTTTCTTTGCTCAATGACGACCTTTTTATCTTGGTTTTCTATCTCTTTATCGGTTGAATTTACGCAAATTCGTTTATCAATTCTAAGAAAAGTCAATCAATACATCTTGGCAAAAGAATGAAGTAATGCAATGATCGAAAACAAAAACACCATCCTAGCTAAAGCAAAAACCTGGTTCCGAGAAACCATCGTCATCAATCATGCGGGCAATTCTCAAAAACTGGTTGATCCTAAAGAGTTCAACATCAATCCTTTTCTAACGGTCTATTTGGCGAATTTTTTGACGGGTAATTCTTCACCGCAAAGTATCGCTAAGGCATTGATTTATCCGCGCGTTTTGGGTAACTCAATTACGACTTCGTTTGGGGCGAATATTCAAAAATTTGCTTCGGATGTGTTGGATGGTTTTGCTAGTACGACTAGTGGGATTGATATTGAATTTATTGATCAGGTCGACGGCGTTCGCAAATATTGCCAGCTCAAAGCAGGGCCGAATACGATTAATAAAGATGATGTGGAATCGATCGCTGGGCATTTTAAGGGTGTGATTAATCTCGCCAAGGTGAATGGCTTGCGTGTGAGTTATGACGATATGGTGGTGGGTTTGATTTATGGTGAGGCGCATCAGTTGAGTGCGCATTACAAACGGATTACGTCGCAATATAACTACCCGGTGTTGGCGGCGCATGATTTTTGGTTTCGCTTGACTGGTGATGATGGTTTTTATGGTGAGCTGGTGACTGCAATTGGTGAGGTGGCGATTGAGGCTGATTATAGTCAGGAGTTGAATAAGATCATTGATGAGTTGGCTCAGCATGATGAGATTATTCGCTTGTCGCAAATTAAGTAGGTTTTGCGCAGATTTACCCTAGTGTTGGACAACTTTGCCCTATTACTTTTTATCGAATTACTGAACCTCCCTCATCCCTGCCCTTCTCCCGCCTGCGGGAGAAGGGTGCTTTAATTCCAATGTGCGAGACGACTTTCTTAATATTCCTAAAAATAGGTTGACAGATTTACTGAATAAAAATACAGTAGTAACCATGTATAAGGTTTGCGTAAAAGGATGAAACATGGAAGATCGTGCTGAGTATTATTCTATCGCCCAGGCGGCGGATATTTTGGGCGTAACGAAAGAGACTTTACGCCGTTGGGATGAGAATGGCACGATGGTGGCGCAACGCGTGGAGTCGAATAACTACCGCGTTTATCATAAGTCGCAACTAGAGTTTTTTGAGAATACGCAGCACATGTTCAAAAACGCTTGGGATGCTGAGCTGGTGGCTAAGCCAAATCGCGAGTATAAATTGTTGGAGCTATTCGCGGGTGCGGGTGGGTTGGCGATTGGTATGGAGCGTGCTGGGTTTGAATCTGTTTTGCTCAACGAGCTCGATAAGCATGCGTGCAATACGCTGCGCAAAAATCGCCCTGATTGGAATGTGGTTGAGGGCGATATTTCTAAAATTAGTTTCACCCAATATCGCGATCAAATCGATATTCTCTCTGGTGGATTTCCTTGCCAATCATTTTCTTATGCGGGTAAGCAATTAGGTTTTGAAGACACACGCGGCACTTTGTTTTATGAATTCGCCCGCGCTGTGCGTGAGACCAATCCTAAGGTGCTGCTGGGTGAAAATGTGCGAGGCTTGCTCAATCACGATAATGGTGAGACTTTAAAAACTATCAGCAACATTATTCGCGACTTGGGCTATACCTTGGTCGAGCCGCATGTGCTCAAGGCGATGTTTTATCAAGTGCCACAAAAACGTGAGCGTCTATTTTTAGTCGGCATCCGCAATGATCTGGCAGACAAAGTGAAATTCGCTTGGCCTTCTTCGTACAAACGCATTTTGACGATGCGTGATGCGCTGAAAAAAGGTGAACTGTACCCGTGTGATGTACCAAAATCAGAAGGCCAAACCTATCCAAAGCGCAAAGCAGAAATTCTCAAGATGGTGCCACCAGGCGGCTACTGGCGCGATCTACCGGATACGGTACAACGCGAATATATGATGAAGAGCTACTACCTCGGTGGTGGCAAAACAGGCATGGCACGCCGCTTGTCATGGGATGAACCAAGTTTGACTTTGACTTGCGCGCCTGCACAAAAACAAACCGAACGCTGCCATCCTGAGGAGACGCGTCCACTCACCGTCAGAGAATACGCACGAATTCAAACCTTCCCCGATGATTGGCAATTTGCTGGTCCGGTGTCTGCGCAATACAAACAGATTGGTAACGCCGTGCCGGTGAATTTGGCACATGCCATGGGGCGCGCTTTAGTACGTTTGTTGAATCAAATTGATGATCAGCAAAGCGTGCCAGCGAGTTCGAAGCAGAAAAAATCCTCAACAAAGAATCTAGAGGAAGTCACCGCGTAAAACTTTCTAACAAGTGCAACAAGTCGTTGCACTTGTTATGTTTGATGTGGCTTAAGGGCGAACAGCAAGCGACTTAACGCATTTGTTCGCAGCTCTCTCGGCGAAACGACGAGACACCTCCGGCATGCCAAAAACAAGACAAGAATTCTGGCTGGGTAAGATCTCCAATAATATGAGCCGCGACCGCGTCGTACACGATCAATTGCTGGATGCCGGCTGGCGCCTGGGCATAGTGTGGGAATGCGCGATCAAAGGGCGTACCAGGCAAACTCTTGATTCGGTGATCGACGAATTAGAAGATTGGTTGCATGACCCGACTTCGCTCGGCATTGAAATTTCAGACATGGCTTAAGTCTAGTTCCTCAATCGCCCGCTGCGCCTCGGCCATCGCCTCGTTTTCCGTCAATGCCAGACCGCAATCAAGTTCATTCTCTTCCCGGCAAAGAGACCACGCAAAACCACCACGGTAATGGTCTGGATTTGCTTCGATATAAATCGCCACGCCACGATAAATATTGTCGTAACTCCGCCTGTCTCCCTCGATGTTTTCGATGTTCATTGCATGCTCCATTTCTCAACAAAATTTAGTCGCCAACCGCTGATACGGTAAGCCCATCATGCGGCGATACGGTTTTGCTGTCTACGGACTATGAGTCACATTGGTGGTTTTTCTTTGATTGAATCAGGGTTATTTTGATTGAAGCAGTGATTTTAAGGTCACTCAAAACAACTGAACATTAAATCAGTGTTAATTTGCATTTTGGGGTAAAATTTGTTTTACGTTTCCCGTATTAATACATATTTCAAGCATTCGCAATTCGCCATTCGCGAATAGCGAATGCTTAACATTGATCCGATATTTTTTCATGGGCACTTATGGATACGCAACAAATACAAATAATGCAGAAGCAATTTGATGCTATGGCGCAGCGCGTGCCAGATGCAAATATTGAATTTTGGTTTGCGCGTGATTTGCAAGAGCCCTTAGGTTATATCCGTTGGGAGAATTTTTCTACCGCTATTGCCCGGGCGATTAGTTCTTGTGAGACGACGGGTTTTGATCCTGCCGATCATTTTCGTGGCGTCACGAAAATGATCGAGTTGGGTAAAGGTGGGCAACGTCATGTCGATGACTTTATGCTAACCCGCTATGCCTGTTATTTGATCGCGCAAAATGGCGATCCGCGCAAGGCACCGATTGCTTTTGCGCAAAGTTATTTTGCGCTACAAACGCGCAAACAAGAACTGGTCGAAGACCGCATGCGTTTGCAGGCACGTATGGAGGCGCGGGAGCGTTTGCGCGAGTCAGAGAAAGAATTGTCACAAAATATTTATGAACGTGGCGTCGATGATGAGGGCTTTGCCCGCATTCGCTCTCGTGGTGATGCTGCTTTATTTGGCGGCAATACTACGCAGGCCATGAAGAACAAATACGGCATCATTAAAAGCAGGCCGTTGGCCGATTTCTTACCAACATTAACAATAGCCGCAAAAAACCTTGCCACAGAAATGACCAATCATAATGTGTTGCAGATAGATCTGCAGGGCGAAAAAGCAATTACGATAGAACATATTCAAAATAACGAAAGCGTACGCGATATGCTGGCGCAAAGAGGAATACAACCAGAACAATTGCCGCCTGAAGAAGACATCAAGAAATTAGAGCGTCGGGTTAAAGCGGAAGATAAAAGCTTAGCAAAACAGTCGCCGAAATTACCTGGTGCAATTAATAAATGAAAGTTAGTTTCCGTAAAAGCTAGCGATCACATGAACAGTACCGAGCTAGCTGTAAATTGGTTTTGCACGACGCAAGCGGAAGATAAATTAGAACGCGACGAAGTCAGCGGAAAACAGAAAACTGAACAAACCCATTTTAAGATGTGACAAGAAGTAGGCAAGCCATCATAGATCTAGATGGCGCCATGCTTGAGGACTAACGAACGGGGTCAGTATTAATTAATTTGTTATCGATGCATCTTTTCACTCTATATACAAAACCCCAACCATATTCTATTCAGATTACCGAATCCCCCCCGGCAAAACCCCTAACTCCCGCTTAACCAAATGCCGCAGCATCGTGCCATTCTGATAGCCGACACGCTCTGCGACTAACTCGATGGATAAGTTGGTCGACTCTAACAAATGTACCGCCCGCATCAGTTTTCGCCTTTGAATAAATTTGATCGGTGAGTCGCCTGTGGCTTCTTGTATTTTTCTTGATAGCGTTTTAGTAGACACAGCAAATTGCGATGCGAGCTCTTGTACTGTGAGTGGGCGGGCGATGTTTTTGTCTATCCATTTTTCGGCCGCGATGACGATGGGGTCGAGGTGTTGATTCTGGGTGGGAATCATAAATCGTGCTTGCGATGAGCGTTGTTCGATCAAGAGATAGCGCGAGCACAAATAGGCGATGTTTGGGCCCACTACCTCCGCGACGATATCTAGCACCACATCCATTTGTGAAAAAACCGCGCCCGCTGTCAGGATGTTGCCGTCGCGCACCAGCATTTTGGCTTCATCTAGGATGACATCAGGGTAGCGTTGCCTGAACGCCGTGGCTAGCCACCAGCTGGTGGTTGCTGCTCTGCCTTTGAGTAAGCCCGCTTCTGCGAGCATAAAGGTGGAGGCGCACGAGACGCTGAGGCAGCTTCCTTGTTTTGCATAGCGTTTAAGTACGTCCATGACTTGCGAGACTTCTTTACTGCTCAGACTCTCCTCTAGTTCTGCGAGCAATTTTTTGCCTGAGCCTGGTAGCAGTACCCAATTGGCTTCCACTTCGCCGCGTAGTAGTTGTTGAAACGTGTAGTCACATGTGAGCTCTAATCCCGCTCCTGTGCGTATCTTTTTGCGATGTCCGGCGGTGATGATACGAAAGCTTTGCGATTCGTGGTTGCGCTCGAGGAGGAAATTGGCCGTACGCAAAATGTCGAGCGTAATTGCCAGACCGGAATCCAATATGCCTTCTGTGGCTAAAACAAGAAAGGTTTTCATTTGTCCATTATCACATGAAATATGTCAGATTCGACACTTCAAAATCAGTCACGTGCATCTTATAGTTTGCCCACTATCGAGTTATTGAATACGAGGTGAACTGTCATGAGCCAGATTCCACAATCCAACGCACAACTACTACACGCCGACCAGCCACATCCCTTGCTAGAGGGTTTTCAAGTGAAGATGTGTAGTTTCATTGGCAGCACGAAGAAAGTCTATGTTGCAGGTGATGGCCCAGCAGTCATTGTGCTCACTGAGATGCCTGGCATCAGTCCGCAAGTGATCCGTTTCGCCAAGTGGGTGATTGATGCCGGCTTTACCGTGTATTTGCCGTCTTTGTTTGGTGTCGATGGCGCGGTGCCGAATGCCGAAGACGGTGCTGCGATTTTGAAACGCGCTTGTGTCAGCGCAGAATTTCGCGCCTTTGCCAGTAATGAGTCCAGCCCGGTGACGCAGTGGTTACGGCATTTGGCCAAGCACGCGCATCAAGAGTGCGGCGGTATCGGTGTGGGCGCGATTGGTATGTGCTTTACCGGTAACTTTGCGCTGACCATGATGTTGGAGTCGGCCATGTTAGCGCCAGTGTTGTGCCAGCCTTCGTTGCCGTTCGATGATCCGTCAGCGATTAATATGTCGGACGATGAACTGCATGCCGTTGCCGCTAGACTAGAGAAAGACGATCTGTCGGTGCTGGCCTACCGTTTTGAAGGCGATCGCTATTGCCGCGCTGAGCGCTTTGATGCGTATAGCAAGACCTTAGGCAAACGATTTGTCGCCAAAGTCTTACCTGATAGCGCCGCGCATCCTCATCCACCGCCGTTCTTCGAAAAAATCGTCGCTTGTCCGCATAGCGTGGTGACTGCGCATCTGATTGATGAGCTGGGTCAGCCTACCATCGCCGCACGTGACGAAATTCTGCAATTTTTTATAAGTAAATTGCTGCCTACTACGGACGCCACGCTGCCTGAAACAGCGCCAGTGTCATCCAACCACCATTGATCCTGAAGAATGCGAAAATGATGACCGACCGAGCAAACTTATCCTTAGGTGCAGATCAACCGGTACGCACCCTCGCGGCGCATGTGGTCGCTGAGCTTAACTATTATCAACCTACCCCTATCCGCCCAGTGAGCTATACCTTCGAGCCACCTTTGGGAGTGCCATGGGAGAGTGGCGACTATGATGTGCACAGAATGGAGATACACGACGCTCGGCAATTAGCCACGAGACCGCGACTTCAGGTGGAGGGATTTGAGTTGTGGGATGCCAGCACCGAAGTGAGCGATTTTAGTGATCGTGCAAGTATTGAAGACGTGTACTACCGAGAAGCCCGGCAACTTGCACTCGCGGTGACAGGTGCTAAACAGGCCTATGTGTTTGATCATTTACTTAGGCGTCGCGCGCCGAGAGACAATCCTCTCGATTTTGGTAAACGTGGCGCGAATGGTTATGCGGCAGCGAATGGTCGCATTCATAATGATTACACCGAGGAATCAGGGCAACGACGACTCGCACTCGTGATTGAGGATTTGCACCAACGCGAACAAATCACACGTTTTAGCATCATCAATATGTGGCGCGCACTTAATGGTCCAGTGCAAGACGCGCCTTTGGCAATTTGTGACGCTAGAACGGTGTCGAGCAAGGAATTATTCCATTGCGATGTACGCTATCCAAATCGCACTGGTGATATCTATTTGCTCCAGCATTGTCCTCAACATCGCTGGTTTTACTACCCGACTATGCGTAAAGAAGAAGTACTGATCTTCAAGCAATACGATTCCTTACACACCAACACCTCGCGCTTTACGCCTCATTCGGCATTTGACTTACCTACAGTTCCGCTCGATACGCCGCCACGGGAAAGTATTGAATTACGTTGCTTAGTCACCTACTAGAGTTCGCCATGCAAAAACCAACCTCTGTGAAAACTTGGCCAGAAATCGAATTTTGGTTTGAATTTGCCAGCAACTATAGCTACCTCAGCGTCATGCGCATTGAGGAATTGGCTAGCCTCTATCAAGTCAAAATAAAGTGGTGTCCGTTTTTACTCGGACCTATTTTCAAATCGCTGGGTTGGAATACATCACCCTTTGTTCTGCAAAAAAATAAGGGGGACTATGTGTGGCAAGATATGGCGCGCCAAGCAAAAAAATACGGCCTCGCATGGACGCAACCCACACAATTTCCTCGCCCTTCCTTGTTGCCAATGCGGGTCGCTGCAGCCTATAACGATGCGCCTTGGATTGCTGACTTCTGCCGTTCAGTAATGCAAATCAATTTCGTGCAAGATAGGGACATCGATAGTGCGACGGTCGTTCAGCAAGTGTTGACGGATCTCGCACTAGACGCCAATCTCATATTGAGAGACATGGAGAGCGACGAGAATAAGATCAAGCTGAGGCAACAAACCGAATTGGCGATAACGAAGAAGATCTTTGGTGCACCGAGTTTTATTGTGGAAGGGCAGCTGTTTTGGGGGGATGATAGATTGGAGGACGCTTTGCATTTTGCTCGAACGGTTTATGAGCGGAACTGAAACGCTTTGTTGTTATGCTGGACTTGAAATAGAACGATAGGTGGTGGGGTAAATATCCCCTCCCCCGCAAGCGGGAGAGGGCTAGGGTGAGGGTAGTTCAACGACCGCGAAGTGTTTGAATGCTACGAGGCAGGACAAGAATTTAAATATTTTGTGCGTTGAAAAATGACATCCAAATCTGAACGCCCCTCATCCCCGGCCCTTCTCCCGCTTGCGGGAGAAGGGAGTTACAAGCCAAAGCTGTCAAGAAAATTAATCATTATTGCCGTGAATTTAAGTCCGGAATGACACTTCAAGCGTTTGAAACTGACCGAAACCAGTCTGATCAAAGGGACTGAATATTCACCTTTATTGAGAGACTACTATTGACCATGTCCAACCCAATCACTAACAATAATCCAAAGCCACCAATTGCCGCTTCACAAGTCCCTGCCCGACTGACACCATCTAACTATCCATCAGTTTTCGCGATCCAAATGGTTGGGCGAAAAAAGCACGCGTTAGGTGACTATTTTGGTCTGAATAACTTCGGTGTGAATTTGACTGAACTAGAGCCAGGTGCGCGTTCATCATTGGTTCACTATCACACGCGGCAAGATGAGTTCATCTACGTGTTGGAAGGAAGTGTGAGCTTGATCCTTGGTGATAATGAGATCGTGCTGAATGCGGGCATGTGCTGCGGTTTTCCAGCAATGGGGGCTGCGCACTCACTCATTAATCATAGTGACAAGATCGTACGTTATCTCGAAATTGGTGATAGAACAGAGGGGGATGAGGGGATCTATCCTCAGGATGATTTGCAGGCGCTTCGCGTTGATGGACGCTGGCAATTCGTGCATAAAGATGGCCGCCCTTATGGTGACGACAAATAGTCGAGCGGTTCACAATATTGATTAAAAAGGATAAATAAGCCAATGATGAATGTTTCTTCAAGAACCTCCAAAGTCGCTCTGGTCACCGGTGCCAGCAGAGGGATAGGCGCGGCCACCGTCTTGGCACTTGCACGTGACGGCTATGCGGTCGGTATCAACTATCTGAGTAGTGACAACGCCGCACAGCAATTGCTTGACGAGGTCGTAAAGCTCGGTGGGCGCGCCGTATTGTTAAAGGCTGATGTGTCACAGCAGAACGAAGTCGAGCAGATATTTCTAAGGCTGGATAAAGAATTAGGAACGATCGACGTTTTGGTCAATAACGTGGGTATCTTGTTGCCGCAATCCAGTGTCGTTGATATGGATGCGGAGAGAATTCTTCGCGTGTTGCAGACCAATGTACTGAGCGCATTCTTGTGCAGTAAGTACGCAATCCAGCGTATGTCGACGCAGTTTCATGGCAAAGGCGGTGCGATCGTGAACGTCTCCTCGGCAGCAGCTCGACTTGGCTCGCCTAACGAATACGTCGATTACGCCGCATCGAAAGGCGCGATCGATTCGCTGACCAAAGGCTTGTCCTTAGAGCTGGCGCCACAAGGCATACGGGTAAATTGCGTACGCCCCGGATTTATCCATACCGACATCCACGCTGCTGGAGGTGACCCGCTGCGAGTTGATCGCTTAAGTGCAGGGATTCCCTTGGGACGTGGCGGGTATCCTAACGAGGTTGCAGAGACCATTTGTTTTTTAGCGAGCGATGCGTCGTCCTATATGACGGGTGCCTTTTTGGATATCGCGGGTGGTAAATAAGAAACTGTGTAATGCGGTCAAGAGCGCGCCTCTGAACGTCAAGGTGATGCCCGGGTGTTTTTTAAGCGAAGTAAAATCGATCTAATTTAAATAAAGAGGATGCAATTGATTTCACATGTCTTCATAGGAATTACCGAACACGAGCGTGCCCATGATTTTTATTCTGCGATCATGGATGAGTTGGGCTATGTTTTGAAGTTTTGTTATCCCGAAAAGTCCTGGTCGGGCAGGGTTGAAAAAGGCACGGCTAGACCGATCGTAGGCATTGGCAAGCCTTACAATGGCGAGCCTATGAGTGTCGGCAATGGTCAGATGCTGGCATTGTTAGCGAAGAGTCGTGCAACGGTAGATACGACTTATGCAAAAGCCATTGCACTCGGTACGACTTGTGAAGGAGCTCCTAGCCTACGCCCGCATTATCATCCCAACTATTACGGTGCGTATTTCCGTGATCTGGATGGAAACAAGATTTGTATCTGTTGTCACGAGTTTGAAGGCTAGGGCAATCCACCTTGGCAGTTTGAACAATACAGGCTGGTAAATGTAATATAGAAGAAAGGCTGCGATTGCAGCCTTTCTTGTTTTTTTACTCATGTAATTCTGAATCCCTTTTAAAAAGCGCGGCCTAGCAAGCGACAAACCGCACAGAAAACATGAAACAACTAGACGGCAAGTGCTCCAAAGGAATATTCTTTCACTATTCCCTGAGGTAACGGTTCTTATGCAGCGTGTTTTTGCTTATTGCATAAGCCAATGTGCATTGACCGAGTATTGACTGAGGACTTCGTGGGCAAATGATTAATTCAATAAGCATGGTTATTGTGCCGATCATCTATCAAGAATAATTTAGACCACTGTTGGCGTTGAACGGTATTATTTTTTAAAGAATTTTTAGGAGTTGGTTATGGGTAAGGACGAAAACGGTGTCGTGTACGGAACCGAAGATCTGTTGACGAGTTTATGTAATTCCGTCACGCGCGTGCTGACTGTGGCGACGCAAACAAAGATCCATTATTCGGCCATGGTGCAACGTATTACCAAGATCGGCCTCAAACCGGATATCGGTTGCTTCGTTTTGTTTGATGGTGGTTTCTCTGGCTTGGTCGTGTTGAATTTCTCTGGCTCTGCTGCTTTGGAAATCTATGAGAAATATATGCTGAGTATGGGTATGCCAAAATCTGAACTGGCGTCTGCTTTTACCTCGGATGAAGTATCGAATATTTTGGGCGAATTGATGAACCAGATCGTTGGTGATTTCACGGGCAAAATCCGCCGCGAGCTGCAAACCAATATCACGCAGAATCAACCAAAAATGCTGGTGCTCAACAAGCAAGTTATGCTTAGCGTCGATACGCCGCTTGATCGACCGGAAATCCGCCGCGTCTCTTTCTTCACCGAAAGCAACAACATTTTCTATTTGGAACTGGCAATCGACCGCACAGAGTTCATCAAGCTGCATGACTTTGATTCTAGCGAAGTGTTAGATCCAGATGCCTTGCTCGATAGTGAACAAGCAGATCGTGCAAAAGCGGCGCCAGCACCCGCCGCAGCGCCTGCGGCAGATGATGATAGCGATGAGCTGTTGCGGTCTTTGGGGATGTAATTCCAAGCTAATTTGATGGGTAAAAATTTGTGTCGGTATCTATTTAATCGACACAAATTCCCTCCAACCTTGCTGAATTTTTGATCGCCAATTACGAAGAACTGTTTAAGTCGCTAGGTCATTCGTAGCGCATTGAAGAAATCAACGCTTCAACTTAAAATCAAACCCTGCAATCACCTGCAAAAAAATCTGCAATGCCGGATTGGCATCACCCTCACGCCACAGCGCGAGCAGGCCTGATGTTGGTGGGATTTTGATGAAATGTATTTCGTGTTTCAAATGATGTGCGTACGAAATCGGCATGATCGATATGCCTAATCCTTTGGCGACCAAACCCAGTAGTGTTACGCCGAAATCGGACTCGGCATGGATGATGGGATCAAAACCTGCCTCTTGAAAAATGGCACGTAGTTGTGAGGCGTGTTCGCTTTTTCCATTGAGTGCGGGTAGTACGAATTCTTCATCTTTCAGTTTGTATAAATCCTTCAACTTAAGTTCACGCTTGCCTGCGAATCTGTGCTGTGCTGGCACCACCAGTGCAAAATTTTCTGTCATCAAATGGCTGGAAACCAAATCTTTTGCCTTGGCGGTTTCTCGATTAAACGCAATATCAATACGATGCGATTGTAAAAATGGATCGACATCGGCGGCATCCACTTCCATCATGTGCGCAACAATATGCGGATGTTGTTGGTGCAAGGCCAGCAATAAATCGGGCAAGACAGAAAACGTAATCGATGCAGGATGCCCGATACGTATCGCACCAATTTCGCCAGATGCAATCAAACTGGCACGACGGGTGACGCTATCGTAATCGGCTAATAGCTTGGCGTATTGATCACGTAAAAATTCTCCTGAGGGTGTGAGTTTGACGTTGCGTTTATCGCGCTCAAATAAAGCAAAGCCTAATTCCTGTTCCATACTTTGGATATGCCTGCTCAACGCAGATTGAGTGATGAAGACTTTCTCGGAGGTTTTCCAAAAATGCAGCTCGTCTGCGAGCGTAAGGAAATATTGGATTTGTTGGAAGTTCATGCTCAATGATTTTCTTCAACAGGTTTAACTAATTCGATTTTCACATTAATTAAGTCGAATTTAGCATTTTTATGCATTAAACAGAAGAGTAAATTATGTCCTCATGTACTTCGCCAATCAATGCTGCTTAAAAAAAGGAATGGGTATGGCAATTCAGCGGATGAAACAAGATAGATTTCTCAATAGCTTAGGCTGGGGCGGTGGCATTATTTGCCTGATTGCTTATGGCTTAAATACGCAGGAAATGTTGGCCAGCACCTCACTGAGCTTTTTATTAATGAATGTCTTTGGTTGCTGCTGCCTGATTTACTATACCTATCGAAAAGAAGCATTTGCGAATACGTTTTTGAACGGTGTTTATCTGTTCATGACTTTGCTGGCGCTGAGCAAACAGATTTGATCACGCAAATGCTAATTCGCACATGCGCACTAACAATTCAAGACAAAAAATTCAACACGAAATTTGAGGAGAACTCCATGATTCGCTTGCAACGTACCGATTCCAACAATAGCGATTTCCAAAATATGGTGGTGGAACTTGATCGCTATCTGGCAACGACCGATGGTGATGAACATGCATTCTATGCGCAATACAATAAATCAGATGGATTGAAATATGTCGTCGTGGCCTACGAGGGCGATCAAGCGCTGGGCTGCGGCGCGATCAAGCATTATGCTGATGGCGTGATGGAAGTAAAACGTATGTACGTTACACCTGCCGCGCGCGGCCAAGGGATTGCCGCTACCGTATTAAAAGAATTAGAAAAATGGACGCTGGAATTGAAGTATCAAAGGTGCTTACTTGAAACCGGCGTTAAGCAACTAGAAGCGATACGTTTGTATCAAAAATGTGGCTATGATGTGGTGGCAAATTATGGTCAATATCAAGGTATGGACAATAGTATTTGCTTTGAAAAAATTTTGCAGAAATCCGGTCAAAAAATAGTCTCTGATATTCAGATCCGGTTCGCAAACCAGGAGGATGCTGAATTACTCTCGCAACTAGGAAAAGAAACCTTTCATGATGCATTCTCGGTTTATCCACAAATGCCAGCGACTGACCTGGCCACTTATGTCAACGAAGAATTTACCATCGCCAAGCTAGCAGCACAGTTAGCAGATGAGAAGGCATTTTTCTTACTGGCGGAGCTGGCAGGTGAGGCAGTCGGTTACGCAAAGATGGAAGTGAATCAAGGCATGCCGGGTGTTCGCTTACAAAACCCGATCAAACTCAGACGCTTGTATTGTAAGCAAAAGGTTTTAGGCTACGGCGTCGGTGCCCGATTAATGGAGCGTTGTGTAGTCGAGGCCGCAAATCGACAGCACGATGGTATCTATCTGACAGTTTGGGAACATAACCATCAGGCGCAAGATTTCTATAAAAAATGGTCTTACCAGCCCTGCGCAGAAATTGACATCTCGCTCGGTAAAGCACAGTTACGCGATCTGGTGATGCAAAAAACCTTGGCACCAACTCCTAGCTTGTAGTCTGCTTGCGATGAATCTGCATCCTTCTTGGTTTACAATCATCAACCGATAAGCATAGAGCAGATTCGCAAGAAGGAGATTCACATGGACATGAAACGTATCAATGCAGGAAAACTGCGTTCTATCGGTTATGACGCACGCGAAAAACGATTAAGAGTCGAGATGGATGATGGCACAGCGATCGATTATGCTGGCGTTGGACAAGAAGTCTGGCGTCGCTTGTCGAGTGCGTCTTCAGGCACGGCCTGGAGTTTTTATCGCGACAATATTGAAGAAGAATTTCACGGCACGCGTGGTCGTGCAAGCACTTCTAGCAATACCAATCGTGCTGCGCTGGAAGATTTTTTTAAGTCCAGTAACGACCACACCGAGGATTAAACCTATGATCGCAATTAATCGCTCGCCTTGGATCTGATGTGCTGCGACAATCAGACTAATCGCAAACGGAATATCTACTTTCACCATATATCTGGATCGAATCAATCGCATGCAAATGACATGCTTAACTTAGGGCCTGTTGTCCTCATAAAACGACTAATGAGCCAGGCTTATTGAGTCAGCTTAATTCGCCACAGCCGCCCATACAATGCAAGCACCAGTGCCAAAACAATTAAACCCGTCGCTACGGCAAAAGTGACACGTAGTCCACCGACGACATCCGGCGTCGCAATCTGATGCACACTACTGGCGGCAAATAGGCTACCCATCAAAGAAGCACCAGTGATCAATCCAAGATTGCGCGCTAAGCTCAGCAAGCCAGCGATCAAGCCGCGCTGTTCGTGTGCGATATTTTGCATCACTGCGGTATTGTTTGCCGCTTGAAAAAGTGCATAGCCAGCCGTCATGAGCACGAGTGGCACGATGTATGCAGCAAGGCCGAAATGGCCAGACAACATCGCCATTGTGCCACTGCTAACGAGCATCACGACAAGCGCCGCACGATACATGTTTGTTGGGCCACAACGATCCGTTAAACGCCCAGCAGGCAAACCTGTCAATGCGGCGACGATAGGCCCCGACGACATCACTACACCGATTTGTGTCGTAGTTAGTTTAAATGCGACAGCAAGATAAAAAGGCCCAACTACCAAGGTCGCCATGACTACCGTGGTCACTAAGGCACTCATCACAAAGCCATTGCGAAGTTCCGGCTGGCGAAATAGCGTCAGATGAATAAGCGGCTTGGCAATACGGTTTTGCGAAAAGACAAACAGCGCAATACCGATGAATGCCAATAGCAATAAAATCGCGTTCAAGCGCTTAAAACTACCGCGCCCCATGGTCATCGCCAAAGCATATGTTGCCAAACTGAATGCCAGCAAAAAACTCCCCACATAATCAAATACCACACGCGTTTGGTTTGCTGGAAAATTATCTGGTGCCAAATAGCGATAGACGAGTAAGCAAGTCAACAAAGCACACGGAATCATCATAGAGAAAATAGCTTGCCATCCAAAACTACTCATTAAGATACCACCCAGCGCAGGACCTAGCGCGGTGCCGATCGCCGACATACTGCCTAACAAACCCATCGCACTTCCAGTCTTCTCTTTAGGCAGCGCCTCAGTCACCATTGCCATCGCAAGCGCCATCAAGGTCGCAGCACCCGCGCCTTGCAAAGCACGCGCGGCAATGAGGAACCACAAATTGGAGGCAATAGCGCACAGTCCAGAGGCGAATGCGAAAACGATCAAACCAGATAACAGTAAACGTCGTCTCCCGATTAAATCGCCCATTCTCCCTACACTAACAATCAATGTTGTCATCGCCAGTAAGTAAGCGAGCACCACCCACTGCACCTCTTGCATACTCGCCTGAAAATGCTGCGCCAAATTAGGTAAGGCGACATTAACAATACTAGTGCTGAGTGACGAGAGCAAGATACTGAGGCTGAGTGCCGCTAAGCGTGCATAGATTTTGAAATTTTCTGAGGGCATTTTTGTTGACGAGTTATAGGTCTTTTATTGCGTAAGAGGCTTGTGTAAAACTGCCCCGCTATGCACTAGCTTACGCCGTGCAGATATACGGCGGAAGACGCATTATTTGCATTTTATTCGTGCACAGAACGCCATCTCTCGTTTAATCGGTATTACAATCACCGCATGAGTACACCCGATTTCAATTTACTGATTACGCTCGATGCTGTGTTATCTGAAGGCAGCGTTGCAAAGGCTGCGCGACGTTTGCGACTGAGCCCTTCAGCAATGAGCCGGGCTTTGGCGCGCTTGCGTGAAACGACTGGCGACCCTTTACTGGTGCGTGCTGGTCGGGGTTTGGTCGCAACCCCACGCGCCTTAGAGTTGCGCGAACAAGTCAGCCATTTAGTGCAGGCCGTAGAAACTGTATTGCGCCCAACGACTGCGCCCGATCTGTCACGCTTACAACGCACTTTCGTCTTACGCTGTAGCGAGGGTTTTGTAGAAAATTTTGGTGCTAAGCTAATTCAGCAAACGCTGCATCAAGCGCCCAGTGTGCGCTTATGTTTTATGGCCAAAGCAGACAAAGACAGTCAATTACTACGCGATGGCAAAGTGGATTTAGAAACTGGCGTCATCAGCGCTGATATGAGCCCAGAATTGCGGACGCAAGCTTTATTCAAAGATCGGTTTGTAGGTGTCATGCGCGCAGATCACCCTCTACGCATCAAGAGCAATAACATCACACTAAGACGTTATCTGGCTAGCCAACATATCGGCATTTCACGAGAAGGCATGATCTCCGGTCCGGTTGATTTTGCTTTGCAAGAACTTGGGCTGGAAAGAAATATCACTACAATTGTTGCCGGATTTTCTACCGCGTTAGTGCTGGCACGTACTTCCGATATGATTGCCAGCGTACCCGAGCGGCATACTGGCAATTTACGTGATGGTATGCATAGCTTTGCCTTACCATTTTCTATGCCTGAAATTGCGGTCGCCTTAATCTGGCATCCGCGCATGCAAGCTGACCCGGCACATCGCTGGTTACGTGACATTGTGTTAGCGACTTGCCGTATTCCTTAGATGATGATCGATATTGCTTAGAAAAGCATTTTAATGAAAGCAAAATTCGTCCTTGAATTTTGCAGACGCATCGTCCATATTGTTAGTAAGGAGCTTGCTTTCATTTTTCGTGCGCTCCTTGTTGTTCTGTTTACGTTTTCTGCGTTTTCTGCATTTTCTACAATTGCTCTCCGGGCTTCAATCATGATTCACCGATAACTTAAACGCGATCGCTGTATCCATTGGTATTTGTACTTTTCCTGATTTCTGAATAAAACAGTCGAAAGGGTATAGTCATGGAACACAATAAAAAATCTTCCGCAAATCAATCCGATCTTGAAAAATCGGTACCGTTACCAGAAATGAATATGACACCTATGATTGATGTCATGCTGGTCTTGATTATTATGTTCATCACGACCTTGCCCCTATCGCAAAACGCAGTCAATTTGAGTATGCCCAGTGGCTGTACTGGCAATTGCCCCAAACCTGATGTGGTGCGGGTCAATGTGGATTTTGATGGTACGTTGAGTTGGAATGGCGAAGTGCTGAATAAATCACAGTTAGATACACGCTTTGCGTCTTTAGCCGAAATGACCAAACAACCCGAAGTGCAATTACTTGCACATCGCTTGGTCGCCTACAAAAATGTGGCGGCAGTATTGGCATCGGCGCAAAGTCGTGGTGTGAAATCGCTCGGTATTATCGGAAGTGAACAGTACATGGTTCAGTAAAACGACGTGGTGATCCACTGAAAGAACACTCTTCAGTTACTCCATGCCGCGTGGCTGTTTGCATGCGGCATTTTTTCGTCTTCAGTCGAAAACAGGCGGCCTTGTGAAAAGAAAAGTGATGCGTGATATGATCTTTTTCGCTTTTTGAATAAGCAAATTTGCTGTGCTTATTTCCTTTCATCCCACTTATTTCAGGAAACTACGATGCCAAAACTTAAAATTACTTATTTCGATATGCACGGTGGTCGTGCTGAGCCAGTTCGTCTGGCATTGGCGATTGGTGGTATCGATTTTGAAGATCATCGATTTGCCTATCCAGAATTTGCTACCGTACGTCAGGCAACTCCGTTTGGTCAGGTGCCTACCTTAGAAGTTGATGGTGTACAGATTACGCAATGCGATTCTATGTTGCGTTATGCTGGCAAACTCGCTGGTCTATATCCGAATGACGCATATCAGGCTTTATTGTGCGATGAGGTGATGTACGTAGTGGAAGAGGCTGGCGTCAAAATGGGGCCAACTTATCGTATGACAGGCGAAGAACAAAAAGCCGCGCGTCTGGCTCTGGTAAATGGTTCTATGCCTGTGTATCTGGCTTGGTTAGAAAAGAAATTACTCGCGAATGGTGGCAACTATTTCGCCGACAATCGTTTAACAGTCGCTGATTTGAAAGTATTTATCGATGTTCGTACATTGAACTCTGGCCGTCTGGATCACGTACCAACGGATTTGGTCGAACAAGTTGCGCCAGCACTCAACGCGCATGCAAAACGTATCGCAGAACATCCTGCGGTCATCGCTTACTACGCTAAATTTGCTAAGTAGTCTCACATCAGCCAGAGGTCGATGCAATACGCATTAGCCTCTGGCGATTTTAATTTACGAATCGTCACGATGATTATCAACGATAGGAATAGTGAACCAAAATTGGCTCCCTACGTCGACCACGGATGAGAAACCAATCTCTCCGCCCATCGCCTCGACAATTTTTTTTGTGATATTTAAGCCCAATCCAGTGCCGCCCTGCTTTCTGGTGCTAGCGCTGTCAGCTTGCGAGAATGCCTCAAAAACACGTGCTTGAAACGCACTAGGCATGCCACAACCATAATCCTGCACCTCAATCCGCATCATCTTTTCCACTTGCTGAACGCGAATATCGACTGATTTTTCTGGCACAGAAAATTTCGCGGCATTCGACATTAAATTCGCCATTACTTGCATTAATCGTTGATAGTCGCCAAGGATTTGCGGTAAATCATCACTAGATGTGTATTGATATTGCACTTTGTAATTTGTCGCATATGGTGCATTCACGGAAATCGCATCTTGAATTAGCGCATTAAGATCAATGGTATCGAGATGCAAAGTCATTTTCCCAGACAATAACTTATCCATATCGAGAATGTCATTCACTAAGTTCAACAGGCGTTGGCTATTACGATGTGCAACTTTGACGAAGTCCATCGCCTTAACTGGTAACTCGCCTAGCACGCCAGCTTCCAACAAACCCAATGCTCCGCGTATCGATGTTACCGGCGTACGCAGCTCATGACTGACGGTGGAAATCAATTCGGCCTTGATTCTCTCCAGCTCTTTATGTTGCGAGATATCGGTATGCGTGCCGATCATGCGCAGCGCATTACCATCCGCATCGCGCGTCACCACTTTGCCGCGATCCAATATCCACAAGTAACTGCCATCTTTGCAGCGAATTCTGTGTTCATTAAAAAACGATTCGGTTTTTCCATCAATATTCGCTTGCACATCTAACATTACGCGTGGCATATCTTCTGGATGCACGCGGCTTGACCATTCAGTTAGTTCAGTACCAATCTCATGTTCTTCATATCCCAACATCGATTTCCAACGTTTCGACATCAGGACTTTATTGGTTTGCAGATCCCAATCCCACACGCCATCTCCACTACCGTCAAAAGCAAATGCTAGGCGCTCTTCAGCAATTCGCATTTCTTCGAGTGCAACGCTGGTGATTTTGTTAGAGGCTTGCATCGCCAGAGCATTATTTTTACTGACAGTGATATCAACGCGAATAGAAATATATTTTTCAATGTCGCCTTTATCATTGGTGAATGGCGCGATGAAGGTATCAACCCAATAAATCGTTCCGTCTTTCGCGCGATTACATAACTCGCCACGCCAAGGTTTTCCGCTGGATATGGTGCGCCACATTTCAGCCCAAAATTCGCGGTCTTGGGTACTGGAGCTGACTATTCGATGATTTTTGCCTAGCAATTCGCTGCGCGAATAACCACTTCGCTTACAAAATGCTTCATTCACATCCAAGATATTGCCGTCCTTATCCGATACAGAAACGATGGCGTGCAAATTTAAGGCATTGAGCAAGGCATCTTTATCACGCACAGCGCTGCCCAATTTGCTCGCCATCTCATCAAAGGTTTCTGCCAATTGTTCGATCTCGCGATAGGTAGGATCTGCCATCGGCATTACTTGATGCATATTGTCAGAATCGAGATTGAAGTTGGCGATATTGCGGGTAATGTTTTCAATGGGCTTCGCGATTTTATTCGATAAGGCAACAGCAAAAATCGCCCCTAATGCGCTTAATAAAATCAACATCAAGAAAGCAATTCCACTCAATGCTTGCGCTGGCAAAAAGGCTTCCGTCTGATCAACGTGCGCCATAATGCAGCCACCACCGATTTCTTTAACATATCGAAAGCCGTGAATGATAGGAACATCGCGGTAATCAAGATCAAGCGATTCGCCACTATCTTCCGATAAACAACGTCGCATTGGATTGGTTGATATAGGCTCAACACCATGCCCTTGCAAAGATTGATAGCGTGCGCTGGTAATAAAAAAACCTTTGGCATCGGCTAGAAACGTTTCACCAGAAATGCCCAACTCTTTTGGTTTTACAAAAATAAACTGCAAAGTGCTGGATGAATAACTGACCAGTAACTTCATTTGACTATTTGGCGCGACTGCCTTCATCAAAAAACTGGGAATTCGTCCAGGTTCACGAGGAAGAAAATAGGCTAACTGGTCGGCGGAAAATTGGATATCTGCATGACCACTAGAACGTAGCTCACCAACTTGTACTGCTGGAAGATCTGGGGTAAAAAGTAAAGCTGCTTCCACATGTTCGCGATGAATTAAACTCATCAACCCAGCTTCCAGACATAGGCGTTTTTTTGTGAGTGAAGAACAACGTTGGTCTAACTCCGATAGCGCGATATTGATACGGTTCTGATTTTGCTCTAACAGACCGCTCAAATGCTCATAGCGATTTTGTGCAGACGTACCTACCACCTCAATGGCATGACGACTAGTCAAATTGTGTACAGCAATATAGGCGAGGCCAACTATCGCGCTACCAGGTATCAGTAGACATAAAAAGATAATCAACGCCAGACGCCATCGCAGTGACGCTCTCGTTTTTTTAAGCACTTAGGTCTCCAAAAGTACGAATAGATAGTAAACCAGATATGTATTGAATTAGCTATTTTTTCCATTGAATCCACTTATTCAATTCAAAAAATAGCGATAGTGGTTGATATAGACAACATAGTAAAAATGCACGATGAATCAGAATTCATTTGGCCTTGAATGAAACGACGATATAGTGCTTGCCACTATTGGTCTAAAATGCTGAACTTTTCTTCATTAGCATTGATGTGTATAGCGCAGCTACCGTAAAGTGATTCACTGCGATTCCATACTATTCATTGCTATTTGCGCCTACATGCGATTAAGCTGACATGACCCAACTACCTACTCCCCACGCCGTTTCCCGCCTGCGCGCCTGTCGCTTGGAACGTAGCACTCGGCCTTTTCTTGCACGTGGCGGCCCAAGTGGTGAGCGCTGTGCTGGGTGTCGTTTAATCCTCAGTCACTGTATTTGTGCGCTAAGAACCATCGTACCGACGCGTGCTGGCGTGTGCTTATTGATGGCAGAACATGAAACGCTCAAACCGAGTAATACGGGTTGGTTAATAGCGGATGTAATCCCGGATACCACCGCATTTGGCTGGGCGCGCACCACCGTCAACCCCGACTTGCTCGCTTTGTTGGCAGATCCACAATGGCAAGCTTATGTGGTTTTCCCTGGTGAATTTGTCGAACCCGAACGGGTGGTTTCGCAACTGCTGAGCAATGAAGAAAGCATGCCGGAAGCGAATGCAGGCAAACGTCCGCTATTCATTTTGCTCGATGCGACTTGGCCCGAAGCGCGTAAGATTTTTAAGAAAAGTCCGTATCTGAATGCCCTGCCTGTTTTGAGTTTGGCACCAGATCAGTTGTCGCGCTATCGGCTACGTCGTTCACGTCGTGACAATCATTTATGCACTTCTGAAGTCGCTGCATTGTGTCTGGAACTAGCGGGTGAGCACTTAGCAGCACAAACTTTGGCGGCTTATTTGGACGTATTTACCGAACACTATTTAAGTGCAAAACAGCAACGGCATATCGATCATGAAGATGAAATTCATCAACATTTACAAAGCCTGCGCGCGCAGATCAAGTCAGATAATCCGAGTTTCAAGCCAGATCCAGTGTGATGACTGCCGCTGAAATACGCCCAAATTCAGCCCAAAAACAGATAAACTAGCGCCTTCCGTATCTGCATTGGTATCAGCACTAGCGCCAGATACTTTGTTATTCCTTTTTTTTAAAGACAGCAACTTATGACCGATTCCACTAAACCAGCATTTCCTGATCGCCTTTCTGTTGACCCGCGCAGCAAATTTTATGTCGCTGAAATTTTTGATCACGAAGTCGGCATTCTATTGAATGGCAAAGAACGTCTCGGTGTTGAAGAATACTGCATCAGCGAAGGCTGGATCACGGTACCTGCTGGCAAGACCTTGGATCGCAAAGGAATGCCGATGATGATCAAGGTAAAAGGCGTCGTCGAGCCTTTCTACCGTTAATCTTTAACATGTATTCAATCATTTTCCATGTCAACACTTGCCACTGCGATTGAATTTGCCACCCGCGCCCACGCTGGGCGTGTTGGTGAAGATGGTGATCCCGAGATTTTCCACTCTATGCGAGTGATGTTGCGTTTGCAAGATGAGTTAGAACGCCAAACCGCGATCATCGAAGATGCCGGTAAAACATCGGATGAGTTACGCGCTGCTGGATTTGCGGAAGAAGTTGTTCTAGCCATCGAGACCCTAACCGGACGTACTGGCGAAACTTATGACGCGTATATCCAGCGCGTAATTCAGCACCCCTTGGCGACGCGCGTCAAACAAGCGGATGTGGCGGAACACGCGTCGGTAGTCAGCAAAATGCCTGTGAACGATGAGCAGATCGCTCGCATGGGTAATTATCAGCGAGCGCGTGCCACATTAGCTGCGGCGATGCGCTCGTTCTAATGTAGTGTATGCCAAGCAAATCTCACTCATTTGGCACTAGTTCTTACGCCAAGCCGTCACATTCGCTGGCACACCTTCGATAAACATCATCCCTGACCAGATCTTGCTAAAACCAGCAGGAGCTTGGTCGGTACTCAGACTGAGCTTGAGCGCGTTGGGTTGGGCTAAATCGAGTTCTTCAAAGTTCATACGATTCACATTCTTTGTAGGCGTAGTGACCATCTCTGCATTGAGAAATTCGGCAAAGCGCAATTCAAAATTCGTGATCGCTAATTCGGTTTTTTGCAAAGATAAATTGCCGTCACTTTGGGCTTGTGTCGTAGGCATTTCGATTCCTTTCATCGCTATCGATTGAATTATTTCGTGCTGTCGTTTGTGCTCGCAACCGTCACACCTGCGCTACTCAGCGCTGCACGCCACACACTATCTTTGCTCGCGCCAGACTTACGGAACTCGGTAGATATTGCTGTTTTTGCTTTCGCAAAATCGGTATAACTTGCGGGTGTTCCTGTGACTTTGCTCAACACCGCATTGATCTTTTGCAGGTTTTCTGGTGTATCAAGCGCTAGCGTTTTTAAGGCATCAGCGAGATTTTTTGTTTCGGCTAATTCTGCTTCCGTTGGTACCGTCAGTTCACGAATGTCTTGTGCTGCTTGTTTATCTTTGTTGGAAGAATCCACATGGATCGCATCAATTGCACCGATCAAGGTGCCTGCCATTTCATAGGCGTTTAAATCATCCAACGCCCTGGTCAGTGGATAATCTTCGATGGTTTTTGATGATCCTTTTAAGATTTCAATCAAGACTTGCTTTCTCTGCGCATTCATCGTTGCAACCAAGGCAGGAATCGTTTTATCGAAATAAAAATACTTATCGATCGTGGCTTTACCACCGGTGATACCTGCAGCAGCCAAGGCGATATTTGTTTTCGCCCGCATAGCACCGGTTGCCGCGCTCGCTAAATTCAAACCAATTAACAAGCCATCGGTGCCAGCATCTAAATGCTGCTTATCGACGCCCAAATCACGGACAAAGCGTTGGTAGCGAATATTGTACAAAGCCAATCGGCCGTTGATGAAATCATTGCGCTGATTGGCAGTGGGATTCGTGCCATAAGTCGATAACTTGGCTGCCGTTTGATACATATCTTCTAAAGCTTTGAGATCGTCTTCGTAACTAAACGATGGCGCTGGCGCGCCACCATTTTGCATGGTGCTACAGGCACTGAGCGTCAAAGATAAGATCGCTAGCATTCCCCATCTGACCACGGCAGAGCTTGTTCGAGACAGGGCGCCTTCAAGATCGGCGTGGACTTCTTGATTAAACATAATGGATTCCCTTCATAAAAAGAAATAGCTCTCGCCTAGATTTTGGCCACAGATGCTGACCACCTAAGTCGATCACCTAAGCTGACTGCCTAAGTTGGCTACATATACCGATTGCACATAAAGAAAACAACAATAACAACAAACCTTGATAAAAACGAGTGTCAATTTAATCAATAAGTGTTTTTTTCTTAGCCCGCGCACTTTTTGATGTTCGCAAACGACAGATGCATAAGTTGTGCCAGATGCTTGTCATGGAACTAAGCTGGTGTCTGATAGCCTAAGCTACTGGTCGGCAAATGCTCCATAGGGAAGCGCGGATTTATTCAATACGCACAATGTTCGCTTGCGATAAACATCGGTGTAGGGAATACTTTCGCCTGTTGCCAATATTAAAATTCACGAACACAACGCGGACACGACGATGAATTAAATTTGTTTGCATTAGAAATAAGCTGGTGATCAGCAAAGAGCACATTGCCAAGTATCAAACGCTCAGGCGGTTCAATCGCAACATCATCAATCTGCCATGACAAAAGATAAAACGGCGCAATTGATGCAACCCTATACAAGTTACTCCCCCTTTTTTTAAGGATAGATGAATGAAACCTTTAAGCCTCTCATTACTGATCGCAGCAAGTTTAGGCACGACGATCACGCTACCAACATTGGCGCAAAATTCAACAGAAAGCGCAGCACAAAAATCCGCCACAAAAAATACCAGCAAGAAGACAAAAGCCAGCTTGAAAGTGGATTATCAGAAATTCACTTTAGCCAATGGTTTGGACGTGATCTTGCATGTGGATCGTTCTGATCCGGTAGTAGCGGTTAACCTTACCGCCCATGTTGGTTCGGCACGCGAAAAAGCCGGGCGTACTGGCTTTGCTCATTTGTTTGAACACTTACTGTTTTTAGAATCAGAAAATCTGGGTAAAGGCGGCTTGGATAAAATGTCCGCGCGCATCGGTGGCTCAGGCGCTAATGGCTCAACCTCACGCGACCGCACTAATTATTTGCAAACCGTACCAAAAGACGCTTTAGAAAAAATGATCTGGGCAGAAGCCGATAAGTTAGGCTGGTTTATCAATACCGTGACTGATCAAGTGCTAGCGAAAGAAAAGCAAGTCGTTAAAAATGAGAAACGCCAAAGCGTTGATAACAACCCGTATGGCCACACTTCCTACGTGATCGATAAAGCGCTCTACCCTGCCGATCATCCGTACAACTGGCAAGTCATCGGTTCACTCGAAGATTTACAAAATGCGACAGTTGATGATGTGAAAGAATTCTTCCGTCGCTGGTATGTGCCAAACAATGTGACCCTAGTGATCGCCGGTGATTTTGATCCGGCACAAGCAAAGAAATGGGTAGAGAAATATTTTGCTGAAATCCAAGTTGGCGAAGAAGTCAAAGCACTGCCTAAACGTGCGGGCGTCGTGAAAGAAACCGTCAAGCTCTATCACGAAGATAATTTCGCACGTGTCCCCGCCTTAACCATGGTATGGCCAGCGGTAGAACAATTGCATGCAGATTCCTATGCATTAGATGTGCTCAGCGAATATCTGTCACGCGGTAAAAAAGCACCGTTTTATCAAGTTCTAGTTGAAGATAAAAAGCTTACTGCCAACGTCAGCATAGCCAATCGCACTTCCGAATTAGCTGGGCAATTTATGCTCAGCGTGCGTGCGTTTGATGGCAAATCCTTGGATGAAGTTGCCAGTGCGGCCAATCAAGCTTTCGCTAAATTCGAAAAAGAAGGTATCTCAGAGAAAGATTTAAACCGCATCAAAGCCGGACAAGAAACGCAGTTCTATAATTCGCTTTCCAGCGTACTCGGCAAATCCGCGCAATTGGCTGAATACAATTATTTGACCGGTAATCCAGGTTTCGTTGAACAAGACATCAAAAACATTTTGGCAGTCACACCAGCCGATGTCATGCGTGTGTATGACAAATACATCAAGGGTAAAAACTATGTTGCCACTAGCTTTGTACCAAAAGGCAAAGTCAATCTAGCTTTGAGTGGATCGGGCAAAGCCGAAGTCGCTGAAGAAAAAATTGTGCAAGGTGCAGAAGCAGCTGTTGATCCCAACATCAACGCGACTTACACCAAGACTCCATCCAAAATCAAACGCGATCAAGAACCAGCCTACGGTGCAGCTGCCGAGGTGAAAACACCTAAAGTGTGGGAAGGCAAACTGAATAATGGTCTGCGCGTATATGGCATACAAAACGATGAAGTACCGCTAGTGCAATTTGAAATCGTCATGGATGGTGGTTTGCAATTAGAAGACATCAACAAAGTTGGCGTTGCTAATCTGATGGCACGCATGATGACGCAAGGTACTGCAAAAAAAACGCCACAAGAGTTGGAAGAAGCGATTAAACAGCTTGGTGCAAGCATCAGCGTCGGTGCAAACACCGAAGATATTCGCATAGGCTTTACTACTTTAGCGCGTAACTACACTGCAACTGTAGCCTTAGTCGAAGAAATCTTACTGCATCCCCGTTGGGATGAAAAAGAATTTGCATTAGTAAAGCAAGCTGTACTGAGCCAAATTCGCCAACAAGAAGCCAACCCGAATGCCATCGCTAACAACAATTACAACAAGCTTATCTACGGCAATGACAATATTCGATCACGCAATATTTTGGGATCAGAAGAGACTGTCAAGTCAATCACGATTGATGATTTAAAAGCTTATTACCAAAAGAACTTGTCGCCATCTGTAACGCGCATGCATATTGTGGGTGCTTTACCCAAAGCAGCAATCGAAAAATCATTGACGCCATTGGCAAAAAATTGGCAAGCGAAGAAAGTCGAATTGCCAGCTACGAATATCGCTGGTACAGACGCCAAGCAAACGCAAGGCAAAGTGTTCTTTGTCGATATCCCAGATGCCAAACAATCCGTTTTGCAAATCGGCTATCCAGCACTAGCGGCAACTGACAAAGACTATTACCCAGCCAATGTCATGAACTACATCTTAGGTGGCGGCGGCTTTGCATCGCGCCTCACCCAAGAACTGCGCGAAGGCAAAGGCTACACCTACGGCATACGCTCAGGCTTTAGCGGCACCAAGAGCGCGGGCGATTTCAGTATCAGTAGCGGCGTGCGTACCAACGTGACGCTAGAATCAACACAATTGATCAAACAAATCCTGCAAGACTACGCAGTGAGCTACTCAGATGCGGATTTAGAAACCACCAAGAGCTTCCTCATCAAGAGCAACGCGCGTGCATTCGAAACAGCAGGAGCCAAGCTCGGCCTGTTAGACAACATCAGCAAATATGGTTGGACACCAAACTATGTGAAAGAGCGCGAACAGATCGTCAAGACCATGACGGTAGAGCAAATCAAAGCACTGTCACAAAAATACCTCGATCCAAACAAGATGATCTGGTTGGTCGTCGGCGATGCGAAAACCCAATTGCCACGCATGAAGGAATTGGGATTTGGTGAGCCTGTGTTGTTGAGTAAATAGAGTTGGCTTCTTGGGCACGGCGAGCACGTGCCCAAGGATTTGCTGCGGTGATTAAAACTAAACAAAACGAATGCGAGTCGTGATTTTCAAAAAAATCACGACTCGCATTCTTGGATGAATTTTGTAGGTTGGTGCTGAGCTTGCGAAGCCCAACTTCTTCACGGCTTCATCCTCGAACGTCAAGCTACATTGCGCCCCCGACCTGCCAAGCTGCTAAAGCCAGGCTGCCGAATAGGCAAAGCTCTGCTATGCGCTGAATCAGGCCACGAATAGGATGTGGAAAGGACAATGCGATAGCAACACCAATCACAATGTACCCCGCAGTTTCAAAAGGTTCACCCAAGCTCTCGGCCAGCGTCATCATTGCGAAGGCGCCACCAATGTATTCAACAGCACCAGCAAAAAAATGCAGCGTATGGCTGACCGAACCATATAAAGGTGCACCTGCGTCACAAGGGAACACAGCAGCGCCAATGTAGCCAATTGCGATACAGAGCGCGAGCCTTGCAGCGGCTGGCGAGGCGGTGTTAATAAGGTAGGCAACGATCAGGAGAGAAATGCCTATGGGCAGGAAAAGACCGAAGGCAACAAAGCGCTGATTGTGCGCTCCACTCTCACCGATCTCGCTGATCGTGTGTTTGATGTGACTGTAACCAGACTTTTTGGGCGCCAGCACGATAAGACTGACGAAAAGGTAGATAGCAGCGATCACTGTTACTAATGTTGGCATCATGGCTTTCTCCGCAATTGAAAGCGATTTAATTTTCAAAATGCAAAGATACTCGAACACTAAAAGAATGACAATTTGTTTCAACTCTTTTAAAACCCGCATGACAGCTACTTGATTTTGCTGCTGTTCAATGACATCAGACTAAACCGAGTTGGGAAGAAACGCAGTTAATTCACAAACAAAAAAACTTCAAAAAAATTATGTAAAGGACGCTTGACAAAGATTTTTTTTGGTTTACTATGTCAAACATGCTTTACACATTAAGCGAGTCGCAAGTGATTCGAGATGTCAGAAGCAAGCAATACTGAAGTAAAAGTAAACCAGCAGCTAACACCGGAATTTCCGCATGCTGCTTATTTTTTAAGTTTGTGTGTCAAGCGTGCTTTACATGCAACGAGTATTAGAAAATCTGTCGTCATTAGCAGTAGCAAGGCATCTCAGGATTCCCTGCTTTTTTTATCGCCTCATGTGTCAACTTTACTTTACATAAGCAGCAAAAATTTTATTCCAAACCATTTTAGGAGAACATCATGAACAAGCTCAGCATCAATACACAATCCCGCAATGAACTCAATGCCTCGATTATTTTGGCGGCGATCACTTGGTCTTTGACGATGATTTTTGCCGATGAAATTATTGCTGCCAATGGTCACGATGTATTCAACTTATTTCCTTTGCTGCCAGTCGTGATTTTTAGTTCTGCGGTGTTTCGTCATCTAAAACGTGTTGGCAGCAGCGCAGCGCCAGAAGTGGCGCAAAACATGGCGGTCGCTGGTTTGATCGCTAGCGCTTTTGCTGCCATTTACAGCCACGCCGATGGTGCCGGATTTGCCCAATTGAGCGCGATGGCAATTTACACCTGCTTTGCAGTGAGTTTGGCGACGATTTCCTTCATACGCAATTGCATCAAACGCTAATTTTTGCCCCCCAACGACAAGCCCAATTCATTATTCGACAATCATTCAAACAGAGAGATCATCATGAACTTCACTAAAGTTATTCAATTGAGTTTTTCCACCATCGTTTTTTTTGCCTGCGCTACAGTGACGACTTATCAAATGGCATTCGCAGCGCCGGTCACATCAGCTGCTACGAATGCCGCTGTCGCAAAGGCTGAACAATTTCAAGTCGGCAGCATGCATGTAGAAAAATATGCCAACGCGACTGCCAAAGGTGCACCTGTCATCTTGATCCCTGGCTTATCTAGCGGCGGCTATGTATGGGATGACACTGTGAAGCATCTGCAAAAAAATCACGAATTGTATGTGATTACCTTAGCCGGATTTAATGGCAAACCCGCCATCGCTGGTCCTAAATTAGCGAAGGCAAAAGACTCACTATTAGAGTTAATTCAAACCCAAAAAATCCATAAGCCTGTCTTGGTTGGACATAGCATGGGGTCGGCTTTATCGATCTGGTTTGCACAGACGCATTCGAATTTAATCAGTGGTGTGTTTGGGGTTGATGGCTTGCCCGTATTTCCGCGTTCTGAAAATATGAGTCTGGAACAACGCAGCACCATGGCAAGTAATTTGCAGGCACAAATGGGTAGCGCGGATCAAAAGAGTTATGCCGCACAACAAGTGCAATACATGCGCACCATGGGCGTCGTTGATTTGCAATTGGCCGACAAAATCGGTGCTTTGAGTGCGCAGAGTGATCCGGTTGCTACTGCCGAATACATGGCCGATTTATTCCGACTCGATCTGCGTAAAGATTTACCAGCGATCAGTGTTCCCCTCGCCTTGGTTTCGCCTTACTACGCACCGGACTTTGTCGCGATGAATATCTCGGCAGAAGCGAAACATGCTTACTACGAAAGCTTAATGAAAGGCACACCAAAATTACGCATGGTACCGATTGCTGGCGCGCGTCACTTCCCTATGTATGATCAGCCGCAAATGTTTCAGGAGAAGTTGGCTGAGTTTATTAATTCCCTATGAGTTTTTAATGCGTCAACAGCGCATGAGTTTGATTACTTAATTAGTTGAATGAATGTGGCTTGGGTTTGCCTGAGCCACATTGGCTTTTACAATCTCTGAAACATCATAAAGATGCTTAAGAGATTTGCTTTTATTTGAGGAATGCTGGGTTACAAAAAATGTAATTTACGGATCGTAGGCATTTTGAGGAACGCCACACTTGATTACATTCCGCTTTATAAGTCTTTGATGATAAGATATGTAAATGTTTTTACACTATCTTACTGCGATAGATTAGCATGGCGCTTTTTTAGACAATTCCCTACATTCCCCTATTTATGATTTTACAAATTCCTATGATGTTGAAAACGACGACTTCGCTTGTGCGCTGGAAATGCGCATTCGGTTTATCTACACTTTTATTGTTAAGCGCTTGCGGTGGTGGTTCCGATACGCCGTCGGCTTCCGTCTCACCAATCGAAATCAATGTCACTTCCGTCAATTCAGAGATCGAGGCTGGCGCACCAAATGTATTGATTTCTGCAAACGTGCGTGGGAGCACTAGTCCAGCGAACTGGCATTTAGAAGGGACTATTGGACGCCTTAATGCAACTACAGGAAATACGGTTGAATACATCCCGCCACCACTTGGCACAGTAGAAACTGTGAGCAATATCAAAATCACTGCCAGCGTAGGTTCAGTAAATAAATCTATCACGTTCTTGTTACGTCCTAGTGCCAGTGGTGCGTATGCCTACACTGGCGCAGTGCGTGGCTGGGGTTATATCGACGCCTTAGGTAATGCGGCACGATTTGCTCAGCCCAACGATATTGTCGCAGATGCTGAGGATAATTTGTATGTATGGGACGAGGGCAACAATCGCATCCGTCGTTTGAGCAAAGCAGGGGCGGTTAGCACTTATGCCGCCATCATCAAACCATCTACAGCCTCGTATAAAGTATGGTTGAAGCTGCGCCATTTTTCTGGCAGATTCATATACACCAAAGACGCCGAAGAAGCGCAATTGATCTCTCCCGATGGAAGCAAAATCTCAGTCGATTATACCGATCTGCCAGACATCGCTGACTATCGTGATATCGATGGCAATGTTTATCATCGTGGCTCGGCGGCCTATGGAAAAAGTTTCGCCACGGTGACCAAAAATCGACAAGTGCTTGCCGGTAACGCGCCTGCAACGGTAGCAAAAGATGGTGTCGGCAGCGATGCGAGTTTTGTTGCCATTAGCAATTTGGTGGTCTTTCCAAATAAGATGGTCTATGTGTTGGATCAAGAACTCGCTAGCGGTAAATATCAGCTGCGCCAAATAAGCCAAGCGGGCGTCGTCACGACTTTGAGCACAGCGAAATTCGAATCTCCTGCACGCATCATTCCAAATTCTGGCGATCTACCAACAGTATTGGATCGTAATGGCGTCCATAAATTGCAAGCGGGCGGCAATTGGAGTTTCACGTCCATTAGCGATAACAAGCTCTTTCCTGCTAAAAATCTTGCGTTCGATTCGCCTGATGCAACAGCAGACAAGGATGGCAATATTTATTTGACAGATCCTATTTTGGATCGCATCGTGCGTGTTACCGCACAGGGAAATGTGAGTATCTTTGCTGGCATGCTTGACGGAAAATCACGAGCTAATCGTCTTGATGGCCGTGTCGATGCCGCACGTTTTTTACACCCTTATGCGATGAGTAAAGATCGCGCTGGCAACCTTTATGTGGTTGAGGACACGCCGAACCTGTTAGATTCTTACGGACAATCGTGGACGCAATATGCGCTGACTTTGCGTAAAATTGCTGTCGACGGCAGCGTCACAACATTGTCTGCGCCAGGTATCTGGTGGGGCAAAGCCGATAGCACGAAGATGGCGGAATCCTTTACTGCTCCTGCTAAGCTAGTAGTCGATAACGAGTCCAACATTTGGATTTTTAATCGACTATTAATGGTGGGGAGTGTTTTTGTTCCACCTACGCCCTTTGGCGAAAATGCTATTTGGAAAATCACCCCAGATGGCAAGCTCACGAAAGTGACGACAAAAATTACAGACTGCCCGACTAGCGCTCGTGAATGGAAAGTTTGCGATATCGCTTTTGATGGTAAAGACAATTTAATCGTAGCGGATGGTGATGGTGTGCATAAACTGCACGTCGATGGAAGCATGACAAAGTTATCCGGAATGGAGGCTATAGGATCGGTAAGCGCCTTTTCCACTGACACTAAGGGCAATTTATACTTCACCCGCGACTCCAGCAGTGACCCTGGCATTTACAAACGCTCTGCCGCAGGTTCAGTCACTAAATTGCACAATACAAGTCCATATTTGAACAGCAATATGCTCGCTGATGACCAAGGAAATATCTATTTTTCCAAGGCTTGCGCATTGTATAAAATTAGTGCTTCAGGTGTTGAAAGCTTGATTGCTGGTGTGGCTGGACAGTGTGGAATGCAACTTGGACAATTGCCAAATATTAGATTGCACCACATCACTAGCTTCGCATGGTTAGGCGTAAATTCCATGTATGTGAGTTCGGATGATGCGGTGTTGAAAATTGTGTTGCCGTAAGCAGAATTGATTTTACGTTGTTGAATACAGATGACCGACAATACCGCGAGCATCCATGCGCGGTATTGTTATTTTGGCAGAAGATATTTTTTTACTACCGAAATACCCATGTTTTCAAGCTAATTGCATGATTTTTAAGCGAAAAATAGCGAAGCCATTAGGAAGAAACTGCATCTAAGAGTAAACTACCGCCTTATGCTTTTTTGCATCCTGCGAAAAACGCGCCTCTTGTACCCGATGTTCCTCTAGTGAGCCCGCCCCATGTCTGAAGCCCAATTATCCCCGTCTATCACCTTTGCTGACCTGCAATTGAGTGAAGCCATCCAACGCGCATTAAGCGACGTTGGCTACGAATCGCCATCGCCGATTCAAGCTGCTACTATCCCCACTTTGTTAGAAGGCCGTGACGTCTTAGGTCAGGCACAAACGGGTACTGGTAAAACCGCTGCGTTCGCATTGCCGATTTTGTCGCAGATCGATATTCGTCAAACGGCACCGCAAGCGCTGGTATTAGCACCAACGCGTGAATTGGCGATTCAGGTGGCAGAGGCATTTCAGACATACGCGCGTTATATTCCGGGCTTTCATGTCTTGCCGATTTACGGTGGTCAAAGCTATGGCCCACAATTATCTGCGTTGCGCCGTGGTGTGCACGTCGTAGTCGGTACGCCAGGTCGCGTGATTGATCATTTAGACAAAGGCTCACTCGATTTATCCCAACTCAAAACTTTGGTGCTGGATGAAGCCGATGAAATGCTGCGTATGGGCTTTATCGACGACGTAGAACGCATCTTGCAAGAGACGCCAGAAGGTCATCAAACCGCGCTGTTCTCCGCGACTATGCCATCGGTGATCAAACGCATCGCGCAAACTTATTTGAACAAGCCTGCTGAAATCACGGTCGCAGCAAAAACCGGCACCGCCGATAATATCCGTCAGCGTTACTGGTTAGTCAGCGGCATGCACAAGCTCGATGCCTTGACGCGTATTCTGGAAGCAGAGACGTTTGACGGCATGATTATTTTTGCCCGCACCAAACTCGGCACCGAAGAACTCGCTTCCAAATTAGCCGCACGTGGCTTCTCCGTCGCTGCGATCAATGGCGATATTCAACAGCAACAACGTGAACGCACGATTCAGCAACTCAAAGACGGCAAGATCGATATCTTGGTCGCGACTGACGTGGCGGCGCGCGGTCTGGACGTAGAACGTATCAGCCACGTGGTTAACTACGACGTACCGCATGATCCAGAAAGCTACACACATCGTATCGGTCGTACTGGTCGTGCAGGCCGTAGTGGCGAAGCGATTTTATTCATCACCCCGCGTGAAAAAAATCTCTTAAAAGCGATCGAACGTGCGACACGTCAACCAGTATCACCATTGGAATTACCAACGATACAGGCGGTTAACAATGTGCGTATCTCACGCTTTAAAGATCAGATCACTGAAACTTTGGCGCAAGGTGAACTCGAACAATTCCTCAACGTGATCGCCGAATACGAAAGCGAACACAATGTACCTGCATTTGAAATCGCCGCAGCATTAGCAAAAATGGCACGCGGCGATGAGCCACTACTGCTCGACAAAAATAAACGCGAAGTCAAAACCGATGACAGCTGGCGCGATGAAGCTCCTTCACGCGGTAGTCGTACAGAACGTGGTGATCGCCCTGCTCGTGGTGAACGCGGTGACCGATTTGGCGACCGCAGTGATCGCGAAAGCCGCGGCCCACGTCGTGAACACAGCCCACGCACAGCCGAACCAGGCATGCGCACTTTCCGCATCGCAGTGGGTCATGAACATGGCGTTAAACCAGGCAATATCGTCGGCGCGATTGCCAATGAAGCGAATATCGATTCTAAACATATCGGCCGCATCGACATCTACGACGACTACACGGTATTAGATCTGCCAGAAGATTTGCCAAAAGATATGTTGTCGCACTTGAAGAGCGTCCGCGTTGCTGGTCAGGCACTCAACATCCGCGCCGATGGCGAAGCGGCCAGCAGCAATGAAGAAGCACCACGCAAGTTTAGTGAACGTGCGGAACGCAACGAACGTACGGAACGCACACCACGTGCTGAACGTAGCGATAGTTTCGAAAAGAAATCAGAGCGCAGCAAACTCGACAAAGTAGTCGAACGCGCAGCCACATTCCCAGCCGATGAAGCCCCAGCCAAAGCCGACAAAAAACGCGCAGACAGCAAAGGCAAAGTCGCCATCCCTATGCAAACCTTCCGCATCGAAGTCGGCAAACAACACGCCGTCACACCGGGCAATATCGTCGGTGCAATTGCAAATGAAGCAGGCTTGGATGCAAAGTTAATTGGCCACATCGGTTTATTCGATGATTACTCAACAGTCGATCTACCAGTCGGCATGCCAAAGGACATCCTCACGCATTTAAAAGGCGTGTGGGTCGCAGGTAAAAAATTAGACATCAAAGAAATCGGCAGCAGTACGATGTTGGTTAATGCAAAGCCGGTGCCACTGAAAGAACGCATCACCGGCGGCAATCGTCGTGTGGCGGAAAAAGACGCTGCACCACGAGCGAAGAAACCAGTGACAGCACGTGGCGGTAGTGGTAGCCGTTTTGAGAACGTGAAGGCGCCTAGTAAGACTAAGAAATATTGATTTGATGATGTAGTATCTGAGTAGTTGCTATAGACAAAAAACCGCCTGATTGGCGGTTTTTTGTTTTCTGACAGAGAAATTAGATTTGACTATTTAAGAAAACACTTGGGCTACAAGAAAATTTTAAACCCATCGAATTCACTGGGTTTAAACTATATGATATTGCTCTACATACGCATCTCTATAAATGTAGTCCCTTCTCCATCAAAAATATTTCTGATTGCTCACCATGCGAGATGACAAAAAATTACTCCCACAAATTCAACGAAATTTCTGTGATATCTCGGAGGAAATCGATAGCCATATTGAATACGCCCAAATACAGAAACAGATGGGCTTGGCAGGAAAAATGAATTGGGAAAAGTTATTGGAGTCTCGCAGAATACTCATTGTTTCTGAAGCTGGCTCTGGTAAAACTTACGAATGCAAGCAAACGCAACAGCGACTTTGGGACAGTGGTCAGCCTGCATTCTTCTTAGAATTGGCAGAGTTAGCGAAAGCTGATGTATACGATCAACTTTCCTCGAGTGCAATTGAGCGCTTCGAAACTTGGCAAAGTTCTCAATCGGATATCGCTACTTTCTTCTTAGATTCAATTGATGAGCTACAACTAACTCAAGGGAATTTCAAAGTCGCTCTGACGCGACTAGAAAGAAAACTCTCAAAGAATTTGCATCGAACGTGCATTATCATTACTACACGACCAATTCCTTTTGATGGAAATGAATTTAAAAGGATATTACCTGTACCACAGAGTGATGAAGAGGTAAATTTAGGAGAAATATCGCTAGAAGAAAGCTTTGCCAGAATTGCAGCAGGTCAGATTTCGACTAACGGGCAAGAGAAAACAAAAGCACCTGAAGCCCCCATTTGGCGACACGTTTACTTAATGCCTTTATCGGCAGAACATATTCATGAAATTGCCCATGCACAAAAAGTCGAAAACATTGCCGAACTTCTAAACGCAATTCATCAACGTGATCTTGAAGATTTTACACATCGCCCCTTGGATTTAATTGAACTATGCATAGATTGGCGAGAACACAAGCGCATTCATACTCATCAAGAACAGCTCGAAAATAATATTCGAATCAAATTAAAACCGCGCATTGATCGTGACGAGCTGATTCCATTGTCACCAGAAAAAGCTCTTGACGGTGCATCTAAACTCGCTTTGGCTTGCTTACTTTCAAAAAAACTGACTATACGGCATAGCGCAGAATCAGAACAAGTAGCGAATACTGAAGGCACTCTAGATCCGTCAACGATTTTGATTGATTGGAATGAGAAAGAAAGAAAAACTTTACTCGAACGGCCACTGTTTGGATTCGCAAATTATGGACGGATTCGTTTCCATCACCGTTCAGTCATCGAATTTCTTGCGGCTAAACAGCTCAATAATTTACTCCAAGTTGGGATGACAGTAAAAGCTCTTAAGCGACTCTTATTTGCAGAGACACCGCAAGGTATCAAAGTCATTAAGCCAAGTTTAAGACCAATCGTTGCTTGGTTGGCAGCAAATGATGGCAGTATTTTTAAAGAAGTGCTAGAGCGTGAGCCAGAGGTTTTATTAAATTTTGGCGACCCGGAATCACTATCCTTCACACAACGATGCCAAGCACTAGAAACCTATGTTAATCGCTACAAAGATGGGAAATGGCGAGGTCTACACGTGCCGCGTTTGCAAGTGCATCGTATTGCAAGTCAAGAACTAGCACCGTTAATTCTTGAAATCTGGAGTTTGAATATAGAAAACCCTGAAGTTCGAGAGTTAATCATTGAAATTATAGAAATTGGCAAAATTAAGGAGTGTGCTGATTTAGCCTTAACCGTGGCATTGAACCATAAAGCGGAATGGCAAGAGCGCCATTCATCTATTGCGGCATTAATTCAATTCAATGACTCTCATATAATCGACGTCCTGAATAACATGTTAGGGCATCCTGAACAATGGATTGCGCAACTAATTAAATCTGCGATTGTGGATTGTTTTCCTCTTCAGCTATCGATTGAGCAAGTAGGTTTCCTATTGCAGCATGTCTCTGAACTATCTAATGAGATAGGCGAACTAAAATGGCGTTGGCCTAAAGTCATTGCTGAATCCAATTTTACGCAACACGCTCTTGAACAGTTGCGACAAAAACTAAATGATCTGGTGCTGGAAAATGCAATACCCACTAGAACTGAATTAATCGATAAAACCCCAAGAGCCGACTTGTTGAATGCCTTGGCCGCAGTTTGTCTACGATTATTAACCAAGAATTGCTTTGATGAAGCGGTATTCAAATCGTCGATTGTAGTGCAGCACTTTTCAGAAGACCACTATGCGAGTCAAAAGGAACCCATATCTGAACTAAGAAAAGCACTTAGTTCTATTCCAGAGCAATGCAGGGAAACATTTTATTTTGTACATCTTGCATTCATTCAAAGTTTTTACAGTACAGAAAATAGCAATTATCAGTTTTATCATCTAAGCCATCAAAGCCCAATTCAATACAATATTCAACAAGATGATATTTGGATTAGAAAAAACCTAGCCTTAAGATCGCTCGCCATTGATACGCGCGCACATCTCCTAAAATTGATGATCAATATTCATAACGATACACAGCATGACAGTGCCCAATACTTTGATAACTTCATATCATTAGTTACGGATAGTGAGAATCTGACAAAACAACTCGAAGAATATTCAAAGCCTCCCAAAGTATATGCAGAACAAATTCGTTGTGAAAATCAAGCAAAGAAATATGAAGAGAAAAGTCGACGACAAGATGCAAAAAAAAGGGCAAGTTGGACTGCTCTGCGCAGAGAAATTTGTAATGCACCACATAACGTATTTAGCAATGAACGGATGTGGAATACGTCATGGAATCTATGGCATGCGGCATTGAACGACAATAACCAAAAAAGTGCTGCCTGGAACCGCTTATTTTTTGAAAAATATTTTGGCGAAGAGATTACAAATCAATTCAAACACGTTTTGACGAATGTCTGGCGCAATGAAAAACCGATACTTAGAGTCGAACGCCGAGACGAAGATAAAAACACATGGTACGAAAGTTGGAATTTAGGACTTTGGGCAATTTCCGCGGAATCCGAAGGTCCCGATTGGGCAACTAATTTGTGCCACGAAGAAGCTCTACTCGCCGCACGATTCGTAGCGATAGCTTTAAACGAATTTCCTGCATGGCTGCCAAACTTAACAAGCGCACACTCACTAGCCGTCGAAACAATTCTAGGTTTAGAATTAGCTGGGGAACTAAACGAAGTTACCAAATCAATTTGCTACTTCAAGATCCTTCAGCGACTACAAAGAGAATCGCCTTCATTCGTAAAGCTATTCATACCAGTATTGCTACAACATTTTAATTCTGTATCTCAACTTAAAGAAACCGACGATGAAAAGTCGGCAAATGAACGGCTACATCTGGTCGTGAATTTGCTGCTTAAATATGGTGATGAAACAGTTGTTGATTTTATTCTTAGTAATGCAAAGGAAAAACTGAATAAGGGATTAAATACACCTTTTTCTTTTGTTTGGATTTCAGCGCTGTTAGCGATTTCCCCTACTGACGCCACTACCATACTTGAGAATGAATTGATTTTGGTTGAATCAAATGAAATCTCTTCTGGTGTGAAATGGATTGCCAAACTTTTTGGGAAAGAATTGAATAAAAGACTCTTTACGCTAACAAATACCAACTTCACTCCCCAGGTGTTATTGAAGCTTCTACGCTTAGCTTATAAGCATGCGAATCCCAAAGATGATCCTGTACATAAAGGCAGTTATGCACCCAATATGCGAGACAACGCAAAGCGTGGACGAGATGCATTGTTAACCGCAGTTCTAAATTTGACTGGATCAGAAGGCTGGAATGCAAAACAAGAGTTAGCAGATGACCCATTACTTACAGACTTTAAAGATCGAGCGTTATCGCTCGCGACAGAGAGTGCAGCTAGAGAAATGGACGATCAGATTTATAGTCCAACAGAAATCTCCGACTTCTATAAAAGCTACGAAGTAGCTCCAAAAACGCGAGATGAACTCTTTAAAATGATGTTAGATCACCTAGATGACTTAGAGGACTCTCTACTACGAGATGATTCACTAAAGGAGTTATGGCGGTCAATTCCTGAAGAAAAAATGATGCGTCAAGCAATCTCTCACGAATTAATTCGAATCTCAAAAAACAATTACCACGTGAGTCAGGAAGGTGTAACCGCTGAAGAGAAGGAAACAGACATTCGAATACAACTATGCAATTGCGATTTACAAGGTGTTATCGAATTGAAACTTGGTGACGGGCGTAGTGGCCGTGATTTGCGAGACACACTAAAAAACCAGATCGTCACAAAATACATGGCACCAGAATATCGCCGAGCCGGATGCCTACTAGTGACAGTCAATAGTGATAAACACTGGGATCACCCTGACACTGATGCGTCTCTTGATATCAGTGGTCTACGCGATATGTTGAATGAAGAAGCTCAGAAAATAGTAACTGAAAGGGGTTGGACATTAAAACTGGCTGCGAGAGTTTTAGATTTACGACCTCGTCTAATGACAGAAAAATTAAGTAAAGCCAAAATTAACGAGTCACAAAACTAGACAAAAAAACCGCCACGATGAACTGACCCCAGAAAGTTGGACAGTTTGTTGGCTAGGCATGCAAGGGCTGATTTCTGTATTGCACAGGACTCAGCCCTTTTAGTTTCAGTTTGATCCTATCGTGATTATAGTAGTGAATGTATTC
>NZ_JACOFU010000005.1 GCF_014284275.1 Affinundibacterium amnicola
ACCACACATTGAAGCAAAAGGCACGATGGCATTTTGAAACAGACGTGTGGTGGTGTATTAAAAATTATCGCGGTAATTTGCGAGTATTTGGTTCGACTACTTGACTACTGGGGGCTAATGGGTGACCCCGTGATCTTGACCCCGTGATCTACTCAAGAGTGTGGCTGGAATTGGTGATGTCCTGGCAACCGTGATTCTGCTGGAAACTGGCTCGATAGAACGATTTAAAGATGTCGGGAATTACGTATCGTATTGCCGCTGTGTTGGTAGCGTGCATACGTCAAACGGCAAGAAGAAAGGGGAAGGTAACACCAAAAATGGCAATCGCTTCTTAGCTTGGGCGTACGTTGAGGCTGCCAATTTTGCGATTCGCTACAGCGAAGCGGCGAAGAAGTTTTATCAGCGTAAGAAGGCCAAACGCAACGGCATTGTGGCGATTAAGGCAGTGGCGCATAAGTTAGCAAGAGCCTGTTTTCATATGCTTAAAACAGGCGAAGTATTTTCGGTGGAACGATGCTTCACTTAAGGTTTGGCAAGGCTACGCGAGCCAGTAATTGGGGTTGGATGACAAGCCATTAGGCCTGATTGGACGCGTAGTTTTTGCCATTGATTTGGCAGGTCGACGCAAGTTAAATCAAGCTGATGGACGTCAAACCATCAGAACTGATTGGACACGTTGCATTTGCCATCACAACAGTTTATTTAAAATGAGTCGTCTGCAATGCGAGCCACAAGGGGTTGGAACCGAAAGGTAGCCACAGATCTGCCCATCACTTGGACGCAAAGCGGTACTGAGATGCTTCTGGAGTAGCAGCGCTACTTGGGCGAAAACAGCAATACCATTTTCGCTAGAACCACATGGGTGACTGGTGCGATTCACGCAACCACACATTGAAGCAAAAGGCACGACAGCATTTTGAAACGAATGTGTGATGGTGTTATAGGAAAATTTTTATCGCGGTAATTGGCGAGTATTTGGTTCGACTTCTTGACTACCGGAGGCTAATGGGTGACACCGTTCTCGTGCGTTCTCGTGCTCGAACAGGCCGACCGTGCCAACGCCATTTGATAGCCGTTCGTTCCGTCATCATACGCCCAGTAGCTGTGACCATTCCTGACACCAGAGGCAGCGGCAAGCGTTGTCTCGCTTTGCAGTAAGCGCCTGTCTTGGTACTGCATAATGGCATGCCATGTAGCAGGCGTTTGGTCGCCACATCATCAACGATGCCTTGGCAAGAACGATCAGGTTTAAGGGCTTGTGCCATAAACATGGATAACGTTTCTGTCGGTGGAAATAGGCGTTCCCTATGTGCAGGAAGAGATGCTTCTAATGTGTCGAACAAATCAGGTGATGTCAGCAGATTGAAAAAGCGAAAGGTATCGCTAGTAGATGCATGGTGGCGAAAACGACTTTGATGAGATTGTGATGTGCGAGTATGATGCATGCGGGGCTAGCGTTATGTAGTGGGAGCAATGGTTTGGCGACTGCAGCTTACCATTACTACGCTAGCCTGCTTTTCTGATTTAATTCATATACTTACGCTTAAGTAAGTGCCATTCAGGCCTGACCCCGCACGTCTGGGTGACTGGTGCGATTCACGCAACCACACGATGAAGCAAAAGGCACGAAAAAGTTTCGTAAAATTGTGTGGTGGTATAAACGGTAAAATTTTATTGCGGTAATTTGCGAGTATTTGGTTCGACTACTTGACACTGGGGGGCTAATGGGTGACCCCATTTGGCAACTACTTGACTACAGGAGGCTAATGAGTGGCATCTTTTTGTAAAGTTTTTATCTCTGGCATTTGTTGTTTAGGAGCTTTCACAAGATAAGTCACCGTAGCTCCGATTATTGCAATTAGAAGTGTAATGCCGATACCAATGAACCATCTTGTGGTCGTGGTACGCCGATCCGAAATTTTTACATTTAGATCTGATCTTGCAGCATTTAAGGTGGTATTTATCCTTTTTAATGTTTCAACCAACTCAGAACATTTATCATAGTAATCTTCGCGTGAGCCTTCCTCTGTTTCTTGAATAAATGATCGAGCTTCTTCGGCTGAACTCATAAGTTCAGCATAATTTTTAATGACGTCGGTCACAGCAATTAAACGGTAATCATTCTGAAATTGTTTAATTTCTTCCAAGTTAGAGATAATAAGTACTTCACATGCATCATAGAGTGCTCTCTTTACATGATTCTTCGCCTTTGTCAGCTCCTCTAAATTGCTCTTTTGCAACGCCGTAAGCAAGTGCCGAGCTACATACCTTAGTTCATTTATCGACGGTATATCCAACCCGTCACCACAATGTTCAATTGTTTTTATTTTTTGCTCGGCTTTAACAAACAGGCGCTCAATCTCATCAATTTCAATCTTAGGGAGCTGTAAATATTCTTTCTGGTTTTGAGGTAACGCGATCATATTCATTGGACCCAATATAAAAATAAGGCCACACACTGTGTGGCCTTATTTGAAGCTAGTTAATTTCAAATGAAAGAATGCTTGATAATCTTCATTTTTTGAGCTTTTCGTTCTTTTTCGGTAGCGTATTTTCCAGCTTGAAGACTAGGATTTCCACGCGCTACTTCCTTAACAATTTTTCTTATACTACGCTCATCTAAAACGTAGTGGTTATCGGGAACGCGAGGAAAAAGCAAATTCCAATATGCGTTAAAAATGGTGATCATAAATAACTCCAACTTATGTCATATTAAATGTCTGAAGGAAAAACCAAGTCGAGCACTCGATTGAGACATTAAAGACATATATTTAGAAAACAAAAAAACACTAGTCTTGTTATAGAATAGTGTCAACATTCAGAAATTTCAAAAAAACTGATAGTCCGTCTTTTCAATTCACGAATCATTTTATTCTTATAGATCCAGAAGAAGTGCGGTTAATATTGGCGATTCTATCTTATCAAACTAAGACAAGATAGATTAACAACCTCGCGATAATATCAGTTAACCCACTAAAAAAAAATATTTTTTATACATTTCAACCACAAAATCCTTGAAAATATGGAAAATCTTCAAGTTAATTTCTTATTTAAGTAATATTTATCGATGCTTAGGTAGTCATGCCACCGTTTTCTTGTTTCGACAGCTAGTCAGATCACATAAAAAAACACCTCAAAAAATCCGCGATAAATCTGTTTCCAAAAAAATTTTCCATAACCATTGATAAGAAAAATAGATGGCTCCGTTCTTCCAGTCTTTTATAAAAGCTAAACACTATTTCACCGTTTGAATAAATTGCGACTAACCAAGACAGCGAGCAGCATTACTTTTTGTGTGCTTCAACATAAGTCGAAATAAAATTTTGAAATTTTCTAGTTGAGCCAAAATAATTTGGGTATGCTTTTTTCAAATTTCTAACGCCGTCAGCGGAAACAAGAACGGTAATCAAAACTTGCTCATCAGCCTCGCTCACTGCCAATGCCTCTAATGCTTGATCCATCTCTGAAAGCCCAAAGGTACTAATCGTGACTTCTATTTTGACCTTACCCGGTTGTTGTGGATTCTTTTCACTACCCTTCAATATTTTTACCAAGAACATGCCCTGATGGGCCAATATTTTTTTTGGCAATTGTTTTTTGTCGGTTGTAAATTGAATTGCTATATTAAACCTCGAAAGCCTATCTCGGACATCTAACTTGCTCTCTAATTCACGTAGTTCTAAAATAAGAATAGGCAATTGATCTTCATGTATCAGACATGACTTTTCTGTATGAGCTACAAGTAGGCCAGAAATTTTGAAAAAACGACGCCAATCGTCATGCCCGTCCAGTGAGGTTTTTAACTTAATGCCTTCTAGAGTATCGATGATTTCTAGCGATGTGGCCCACGCATGTTGGAGCTCGGTTCTTAGTTGTACTTCTATTTTTGTTTTCTTCCATTCATTATCGGATTCTGTTCCCGCAAAACAGCTATACACTAGGTGGATCCCGCCATAGCCACTATCTTTTGGAGTTAAATAGTCACTTGTTTTTATGATTTGATGCACAGAATGACTATTTTTCAGTCTTTCATGTAATTCATTTAATTGCTTCAGATTTGGTACTATGGCTCTACAGCCACCAATGTCCTGCATTCGCGTGACTTCAATTGCATTGGATTTTTTGCCATCTAAAGTCGGCCTCTCTAATTTATCAATAATTGTAGAAAGCATTTTTAGCCTTCTGGCAACAAGACCTTGCTTAGTTACTTTTTTCGTCGCTTGAACAAGATGATTTTTTATAAGCATTAACGGATAAAGATGCGTCTCCCTATAATTTTGAATCTTCAAAATAGCATCTTTCCTGTCGTCCCCTGTGCAGCCATGGCGTATACTTCTACCAGCCTTCTCAATTTGCCCTTTAGAAAATTTTAATATGCACTTTTGATTCTCGTATGCGCTACTCGCCATTATTTCATGTCCTTTTTTGAGAAAAATGGGGTCAAGTCTTAGAAAAATGGGGTCAAGTCTTGACATACAACATCACCACACGCCATTCACATTTTGAGTCACTCTTACAAGAAGGGCGAACACAAATACCGCGCTCGCCCTTCAACATTCCAACTTACGCCAAACTACGCAACTCCCTCAAAGCCACAGACACAGGTGCCAAATCCGCACCCTGCGTGGTGATCGTCGCCAACAATTGATTCAGCTTCACGATCGCTGCTGTGTGTTGTTCGCGCCAGGTTGCGATGTCTTCTTGGCGTGATAGCAGTGATTTGGTGACTTGGCTGGCGATGGAATACACGTCGTCGCGGGCGCTGCCGCGGGCTTGTGTTTGCCATAGCGTGTCGGTTGGCAGGCGGTTGATTTGATCGCGCCATCCGGTTAAGCCTAATTCGGCATCGACGCCAAAATAGGTGCGGGCGGCTTTTTCTAAATCGCTGCCTGTGCTTTGTGCCAGATCGACTAAGTCCAAGGCTGGGAAGATGAATTCCAGCGCGGCTAAGTTTTCTGCCAGGCCTGCTTCAACACCGGCTTTGACCAAGGCTGCGCTAGCTTCTTGTAAGCTGGCGTAGGCGGCGGCTGGTAACCAGGTCGCTACGTTGGCGCGCAGTTCGCGTGCGCCTGGTTGGTAGCGTTGGATCAGCGTTGGCAAGTCGGCGTTGGCGGTGCGGGCGCGTAGCATCCAGCGTGAGGCGCGTTGTGCGATCGCGGTCAATTTGCTGAGCAGGTCTAACTGCAATTTAGAATCGACTTTGTAATCGAGCGCGTCGATTTGATCCCACAGTGCTTCCAGATCAAAAATCTCGCGTGCCAGTGTGAAGGCGCGGATCACATCTGCAGCGGAAGCGGCGGCTTCTGAAGCGATGAAATTCACAAAAGTAGCGCCAGTGCGATTGACCACGGTGTTGGTGATAAAGGTCGCAATGATTTCACGTTTCAATTGATGATTAGAGATGGCATCGGCAAACTTTTCAGACAAGACTTGTGGGAAGTAGGCTTTTAATGCGCGGCTGAAGAAGGGGTCGTCTGGCAAATTAGAGGCGACCAATTCATCAAACACGGCCATCTTGGCATAGGCTAAGACGACGGCGTTTTCTGGTGCAGTTAAGCCTTGTTTGTGCGCGCGGCGACGGGCGATTTCTTCATCGGATGGGAGGAATTCAATCGCACGATTTAAGCGGCCTTGGCGCTCTAAAGTTTGCATCAGGCGTTGTTGACCATCGAGTACATACAAAGGACGGTGGCAAGCGATGTCGAGTGCTTGGCCTTGGTAGTAGTTGTCGGTCAAGACTAAGTGGCCGACTTCATCGGTCATCGAGGCTAACAAGTCATTGCGTTGTTTGAGCGTGAGGTCGCCCGCTTCGGTGATCGCGCCGACCAAGATCTTGATGTTAACTTCGTGATCGGAGCAATCAACACCGGCGGAGTTATCAATCGCGTCGGTGTAGATGCGGCCACCTTTTTGCGCAAATTCGATACGACCGTTTTGAGTGCAACCGAGGTTACCGCCCTCTGCCAAAACTTTGCAACGCAGCTCATTACCATTGACGCGGAAAGCATCGCTGGATTTATCGCCGACTTGGGCGTGGGTTTCGTAAGTCGCTTTGACGTAGGTACCGATACCGCCGTTGTAGAGCAAATCGACTGGCGCTTGCAAGATTGCTTTGAGCAATTCGACTGGCGTGAGTTCTTCGGTCTCTATGCCTAAGACGGCGCGTGCTTCGGGCGTTAAGCTAATTGATTTGGCACCACGTGGATAGACGCCACCGCCTTTGGAGATCAGGCTCTTGTCGTAGTCTTCCCAGCTGGAGCGCGGCAGATTGAACATGCGCTGACGTTCGGCAAAAGACTTAGCGACATCCGGATTCGGGTCGATGAAAATATGGCGGTGATCGAAAGCCACGACCAATTTAATTTGTTCGGACAAGAGCATGCCGTTACCAAACACGTCACCCGACATATCGCCGATACCCGCGACTGTGAATGGTGTGGTTTGCGTGTTGTGACCGAATGCGCGGAAATGACGTTTGACGGATTCCCATGCACCACGTGCGGTGATACCCATTTTCTTATGGTCGTAACCAACTGAGCCACCGGAGGCAAATGCATCGCCTAGCCAGAAGCCGTAATCGGCAGAGACGCCGTTGGCGATATCGGAGAAGGTTGCCGTGCCTTTGTCGGCAGCAACGACCAAGTATGGATCATCTGGATCATGGCGCACGACCTTGGTCGGTGGCACGACATTGCCTTTGACGATGTTATCCGTCACGTCTAACAGGCCCGACAAGAAGATTTTGTAGCACGCTACGCCTTCGGCTTGATAGGCTTCGCGGTCGCTCATTGCGGGTGGATTTTTGAGGACGAAACCGCCTTTGGAGCCGACTGGCACGATGACGGTGTTTTTGACTTGCTGCGCTTTCACCAAACCGAGAATCTCGGTACGGAAATCTTCACGACGATCCGACCAGCGCAAACCACCGCGGGCGACTTTGCCGCCGCGTAAATGCACGCCTTCGACACGTGGGGAATAGACCCAGATTTCGAATAGCGGTTTTGGTTCTGGCACGCCGGGGACTTCGCGTGGATTGAGTTTGAAACTCATGTAAGGCTTGAACGCGCCTGTCTCTGTGGTTTGCCACAAATTAGTACGCAGTGTTGCCAAAATCGTTGCGATGAATTGGCGCAAGATGCGGTCTTCGTCGAGGCTGGCGACCTGGCTCATCGCGGCTTCGATTTGCTCGCGTATGTGTTTTTGTGCTGCTTCGCGATCACCGACATAATCTGGTTTGAAACGTGCGCCGAATAGCTCAGCGATCAATTGCGTGATGCCACAGTTTTTATTCAATGCCGCTTCGATATAGTTTTGGCTGTACGCGAAGCCGAGTTGTTTGAAGTAGCGTGAGCAAGCACGCAGGACACCGATGGAACGTGCATCGAGCGCGGTGTTGAGGACTAAGCGATTGAGATCATCGCTTTCGACTTCACCACGCCATGCCTGGCAGAATAATTCTTCAAAGCGGGCTTTGACTGCCGTCAAATCTGTTTCAACGGGTAATTGCAAACCCAGATCATGGATCCACAATTCACTCTCGCCATCGGCCACATGGTAAGGATGTTCGTCGAGCACGCGTGCGCCCATGCGTTCCAGCACTGGCAAGGAATCTGACAAAGCGACTTTAGAGGTGTTGTAAATCTTAAAGCGCAACAAGCCGGCAACTGCATCGAGCGGGCGATATAACTTAACTGCCAGCGGTGATGCTTTAGATAAATGCGCCAAAATATCAGCATCTTCGGCACCGCCTTGTGGTGTGAAATCTTCGCGATAGCCGCTAGGGAAAGCATTCGCAAAACGATTTGCCAAATCCAGACCACGACCTTCGCCGTGCGTGCGCAAGAGTTCGTTGCTGCAATCGTCTTCCCAACGCTGAGCGAGTTTGGCGATGCGTGCTTCGAGTACCGAGACGTTCACATTTGATGGCGCATCGGCTTTGGCACGTACCAAATAATGAATACGTGCTAATGGGCTGTCGGTCAGCATTGGTGTGAACTCGATGGAAAGGCCGTCCAGCGCGGTTAATAATTCGGTACTGATCTTGACGCGTAATTCGGTGTTGTAACGGTCACGTGGCACAAATACTTGGGCGGACGTGAAGCGACCAAACGGATCACGGCGCAAGAACAGACGTACACGCTGACGTTCTTGCAAACGCAAGATACCGATGGCGTGATCGGTTAAGGTTGCAGTATCGACCTGGAACAATTCATCACGTGGATAATCATCCAGAATCGATTGCAAAGCTTTGGCCGCATGACTTTCAGGCACCACGCCTGCCGCGCTCATGACGGCTGCAGTACGTTGACGTACTTGTGGAATTTCACTCACTGGTGCGGAGTAGGCGGTTGATGTGTAAAGGCCAAGGAAGCGCGATTCACCGATGACTTCACCGGCATCATTGAAGCGTTTGACTGCGATGTAATCGAGCCAGGCTGGACGATGTACGGTGGCTCGTGTCATCGCTTTGGTGACTAAGACTGTTTCTTCAGAATCGATCAAGGCCACGACTTCTGGTGGCAATAGAGTTTCGTTGGTTTGCACTTTACCGCGCAAAATACCGAGGCCAGAATCTGCTAACGCGACCAGGCTGACTTGGTTACCATTGCGTTTGAGTTCGTAATCACGCGCACCTAAGAATGTGAAATGGCGGTCTTCTAACCAACGCAAAAAGGCGATACCTTCGCCATGACTTTGGTGCGTACCTGTGAATTTTTCTGAGGCGGTAATCAGTTCTTTGACGCGGCTCAACATCGGCTGCCAATCGACCACAGCACCACGGACATCCGCCAAAATATGTGTCAATTCATCGACCAGAGCTTGTTGTTCGGCGGCGCTGACGATACGGTCACACTCAACCAAGATCAAGGATTCGACCGGATCATTGCGCCCTGCTGCCGTTGCCGCAGCCACGGTGCTGACTTCGGCGATGCTGCCATCGGCATTACGCGAGACGCTCATCAAAGGATGGACGATCCAGTGCGCGGTACGCCCGCTGCGGTTGATCGCCATGGTGACGGAATCGACCAAGAAAGGCATATTGTCATTCACGATCTGCACGACCGTGTGTTCACTAACAAAGCCATCTTCGGCCAAACTAGGATTAAACACGCGGATCTTCGGGCTATTCGCCGCACGGGGCGAATCTAACAAGCGCCAATGCGCGTTCGCCAAGGCAAACAAATTCGCCGCGCCACGCGTGGTGATTTCATCAGGATCGGTGTTTTCAAAATAAGCAGCGATAAAGCCGCCTTGACGTTTGCTGGCTGAGCCAGAATGTTCTTGGGCATATGCCATGAGTTCGGCAAAATGGGATGAGGTCATGCTTGTTCCTTACTTGTTTAAAGTTCAAGAAGTGCCAATTTATAATTATTCAGATTTACGCAAATAAGGTAGGGTGCGCCATGCGCACCGTCCAGTGATAAATAATGACGACAGTAATGGTGCGCACGGCGCACCCTACTAGCTAGCATTTGCGTAAATCCTCATCATTTTGAATGTCTAACAGCACACCATTTCTGGGTAAGAAACGGCACCATCAACATTAGTGGAAAATCTCTAGAAATTCCCATATTGCAAGTATCCTCCTTTCGAGAGGGAATGACAAATACAGCGAGGAAATTCCAACAGCGAGCAGACCACCTGACAAAGTGCCGCTAGTGTAGCTTTATTTGTATTGTTCAGGCGGTAAGACCAGATGGGGAAAGAGCTTAGTTTGGGTTAGATCAAAATGGTTTGACGGAATGGGATGGGGAAATGGTTCTACGCCATGGATGTGCTTTAATTTTAACGATGCAGCTTTACGCTGCGATTAGTTGTCACACTACCCCACCAGGTCAATGTCGGAACCGAATAGAAACAGTAGGTTGGCGCTGAACAAAGTGAAGCCCAACAATCGAACGCCGAAAGATCCAATTTGGGCTTCGCAAGCTCAGCACCAACCTACTCGCTAAATTGGGATCCAGTAAGAAAACAACGAAATAGTTCTCACTTGGGTAAGCAAAGATGAATGATTTGCCTTGCCAATTCATTAGCAATCATTAAGTCAATTCGCATACAATCCACTGAGTCCACCGACTCATCGTCGGTGCAATCCAACAAGCCTAATTCGCCTCAATGATCGCAGATTCTTAATTTTGCGTTTCTGGTGCGGCAGGCAATCGCTATTCGTTAGCCAATGATGAAAATACCAGCTTTCGCGTCCCTTTTTTTCACATTCTTATTATTTGGAACTATGGCGTCTAAAAGTGCCATACCGCAATCCTTCGAATTCTCCTTCTGGCCTTCTCCGACAGCTTCTGCTGACCCTCGCGTCAAGAAAATCGTTGAACATCCATGTGGATCAGTCGCTATTGCGAAGGTTCGGGCTATTCCTGCGTACAAACGAGACGGCGTACTTATTCCAGAGCGAGTTCTAGAGACAGATCTTACCGGCAAAGTGGTTCGCCGTTGGGTCATGCCTGTGGATGGATCTGTTCGCGGCATTATCAGAGACAAACTAGTCATCAAGTACGACACCCGTCTGTACCAAATTGGTTCCAATGGCCGTGTAGCCTTGTGGAAGTCAACGCGTTCATTTCTGGAGCCTGAGTTGGGGGTCTGCAAAGTTCCTGCTGAACTCCTGCCATCTGACTACGCACTGTGCGGTCGCTTCACTGATCCCTCAACGGGAAAGTCTCGTCAGCTTTCATACGAGATTGTTTGTTCGTGAAACCAGTCAAGTAGGAGCGCTGAAAAGTCACGCTGATTAAAGGAAATTTAAAAGTGAAAATATCATTACTAATTTTGACTTTGCTTTGTTCATTTATTGTTTCTGGGTTTGTTGGTGCTCAAGAAAAAGACCGAAAGGTAAGCATAGAGGCAAGAAAATTCTTGGCCCATTTACTCTCAAAAAACGAAGCGAAATTAATTGAATACGAAGATGAGCAAAATATTTTTTCAAGCGAAGGTAAAATCAATGGCGATATTTATGATTTTTTGTACACATCAAAAACGAATTCAAAGTCAGTCGTCGAGATTGCCGAGATGGATAAAGTATTGATTAAAGTCATTAAGCAGAAGGGGAATGTTGTCACCATTCTTTTTTACCCGAAAAAGTTTCAGTGGGAGATAAATAATGACCTAACATTTCTGGAAAAAGAGTGGATGAAAAAATACTTTGCGTGTGAATTTGTAATCCATCGTAGCAAGCTTAAATTTCATTACAGCTTTTGCTTTGCTGAAACCGGTGGTCCATTTCATTCCGAGCAATAGCCAAGTACTACGGTTGCAACCCGTGTCGACCAACGCTTGAGGATTACCAAAAGTTAGCGTGACATGGGTATACAGAGTTCGAAAAGTGTCGTTTAATTCAACTACAGCGCGGGTTGTACCCGCCCTACATGACTTCCGAATTGCGGTGTTTGCTTGCTCGAATTTGGGTGTTGAATAATCGACGACATCAAAAACCAATATTGATTGTCGACAAATTAGGCTTACGCAAATTGACGTTGGGTTCATCGTAAACGATCTCAATCATCGTATCGTCGCTATAGGTCTGATCATGAATAGGCAAGATAAAACTAAATTTACCTACATTCAGTGGCAAATCTAGGCGGCGGTTTGCTTGTACTAAGGTGACGCTCTTTGCGCCAAGATAAGGGGTTGGGATACTGACGGTCAATTTACCAGATCGACAAAAACCCCCGATGGCATTAAGGAACATTCTAAACACCAACGGTGCGCCATCTTTTTCTATCGCCCACTCCATTTCACAAGCTAACCTCAAATCGCCTAAGCGCAATTGATCAATCGGCAATGACGGCGTACGAATCGCAGGCTGCCAACGGTATAGCTTTTTCTTTCGGTTGAGCATCAAATCGGCATCGTCAGCGTCTGCCTGTACATCGCGCGGTTACACAAAGTAACCACTTTCAGCCAAAGGAATAGGGAGCGAGCTTTGATCAGATTTGACATGAAGGGTTAATCCGTCCATCGAGAGTCCCTCGGCTCTTGGTCTAATCACAAATTTCGGCTCGGCCAATGGTGCTTTTGCGTGAAAGCGATCAAATGCCTCCAATCCTTTAAGCATAGACCGATACGATTTCCACTCGGGATTTCTGGTATTACTAATCTCCACCGATTGCTCTGCATTTTGTTCATTTGCAGATGATGTTGACTCAGCCACCACGTGCTTAGTAGACGCAGGCGCAGCAACTTCCTGAGCGCGCGTCACGTTACCAACAAGCGCTAACGTAAGACTAGCGGTCAATAAAATTATTCGAGTTGGCATAGTTTGATCCAGTAATCCAAAAGACTGGATTCTAAACGAATGCCGTAGCCGACACTGGAATGAATAAAAGTCCAGTAGGGCGGGTGGAACCTGCGCCGACAAACGCTTGAAAATGGCCAAAAGTTAAGGACATCTCGGTAGACAAAGTCGGAGAGGTGTCGTTTAGTTCAAACACAGCGCGGGTTGCACCCGCCCTACATGACTGTCGCACTTACATACCTAAAAGGCTACAATCACCACTCAATGAGCTACCGATATTGTACTTACTCATTCTTGATCTAAATTGATCCATAAAGCACACGATGAAACCGACGATACTTGACGCTCTTACCGCGCCACTACAGACACGTAGAAGCAGCCCTGGCTGGAGCTTTGCTATGGCAGTTTGTTGGCTACTGTTGGGATTGAAGGTTTACGATTTTCAGCAGGACAAAATCGCTGATGAGCGTTTGCAATCGCCTGCGCAAACGAAAGTGCAATTTGTCAGCGCCAAGTGCCGATTTAAAAGCGGAAACAATTCGCCAATTTACTTGAGCAAAACCTATACTTACCAAACTCAACCAGATTCACAAAATTACGAAGTTGAAGATTTGATTCGCTATCCTTCGATGGCGCAATGTGAAGCCGACTTACCGAAAGCAAACACTTTCTCGCTACGACAAATGGTTTGGTTCGATCAAACCCAACATGCAAAAGCAAGCTGGGATTTGGAAGAAGCTTCACCCGCGACCATCTTTTGGTTTTTCGGGATTGGCATCCTTATCTTGCTAACTCTTGGGGTCGCTGGACTGAGGCACAAAAGGTCTTGAGAGGTCAGAGTTAAGCTTAGCGAGCGAGCGCGCGCTATCGATGATTGATCAGTACTGATCCTTACCGAGGTAGATCCATACATGACTTACGTTAATGCGACATAAACGAAAACTTAAACAGGCAAATCAATGACAAACGACACGAAGTGCAAAAACTGCGACACATTTTTGGTCGGTAATTTCTGCTCAAGTTGTGGACAGAAAGCAGATACTCATCGAATAACGTTTGCCCATTTTCTTTACGAGTTCTTTCACGCATTAACGCATACCGACAGGGGAATTTTATTATTGATGAAAGCCCTCATCTTAAGGCCTGGTGATGTAGCGAAAGAGTATCTCGATGGAAAGAGAAAGAAGTATTTTAATCCGCTTACATTTATTATAATAATCTCATCTATTTATGCGTTTTTGAGTTACAAAACGGGATACTTCGAAGCACTTTCCGGATTCGATAGACAAATTAAAGTAGAGGGCGAGGTATATACAGAGAGCATGCAATTGATGCTTGAAAATCGAAAGATTCTGAATTTATTTTTAATGCCAGTACTCGTCTCATTCTTGTCATGGATTTTCTTCAGGAAGCAGAAAACAAATATGGCCGAAAACATTGTTCTCAATTCATTTGTTCTGAGCCAGATTTATCTCATCATGATCGTGATCTTTATTCCCGGATTTTTACTTTTCCCTGAGACGATTAAGGCCAATAACTATATGTCTCATGGGCTCATGTTGGGATATATGAGTTTGGCGTATCATCAATTTTTTAAGGGTCATGTTTTCCTTACCGTTCTAAAGACAGCATTGATAATTGTTCTTTTTATCCTCTTGTTTTGGCTTAGCATCATGGGATATGTGATGTTAAAACACTTGATTTTGGGGTAATGACTGAGCAAGAATCAGGGATATCGAACGAGCCAAGTAGAGCGGGCGCAACCCGCGCAGACAAACGCTTAAGGATAGCGTGACATCGGTACACTGGTGCCGCTTAGTTCAACCATGGCGCGGGTTGCACTCGCCCTACATGATTGACTTGGGACCAAGTAAGAGAACGGCGGAGTAGTTAACGCTTAGGCCAGCACAGATGAATGAATTTCTTTGTCAATTTACCAGCAATCATTAAGTCAATTCGCATACAATCCCTAAATCCACCAACTCATCGTCGGTGCAATCCAACAAGCTTAATCCACGGTAATGATCGCGGATTCTTAATATTGCTTTTCCAGTGCGGCTGGCAAAACGCTATTCGTTAGATATCAATGAAAAAATTTATTTTCGCAGCAATATTGGTCGTCTCTAATCCTTGTGCTGCTACCGACAAGATTGGCGACCAAACCGTCAAGGTTAGCGAGCAAGACAAGAATATGAATCTTGCTATCGCCGAGGCAAGAAGAACCCTTGATGGCTTTTTGGCGTTATCGAAAAAACCTCCTGAAGGTACATCCAACTTCAAATTAAAAGTGATGCTGTCAGATGATGCTGGAGTTGAACACTTTTGGTTTATTCCATTCAAAGAAATCAAAGACGGTTTTGCTGGCGTCCTCGCGAATGATCCGCAAGTCATTAAGTCAGTGGTTGCGGGTAAGGTTTACGCCTTTAAACGCGAGCAAATTACTGACTGGGGCTACGAACTGAACGGAAAACAGATCGGAAGCTTTACCGTCTGCGCGCTTTTCAAATCCATGCCAAAAGCAGATGTTGCACGCTACAAGAAAGATCATGGTTTTGTCTGTGAAGATTAATCATTGACTTATGACAAGGGCAGCCTCATAGGCCATGACCTATGAGGCCGAGCCCACACAACGAATCTAAAAAATTAAATCACTGTGCGTCTAATTAACTCCATTCGAAGCGGAATTGCAGCACTAAAAGCCAGTGCGGCTTTTGGTCGCGCCTTACGAAGACAACGAGAAGGAAAATTGACCGAAGCCTTGATAATTGCCCAGAATGGACTTGCAATTTTGCGGAAGACATACGTACAGCACAGCAATCCCCCGGAGGGTTCAGCTCACGCATCATTAACCACGCTGGCAGAGTCAATTGCTTGGGAGTTAGATGTTCCGGGGGTTACCGAACAAGATCTATCTACTGCATTGGCCTTTTTGAAAGCTGTTGAAACAAAGAGTCCGCCAAATGGGCTTGGCGAATACATTCCGTTCCTAGAGTCACGCCTTGAATCACTGCACAAACATCCGCATAATAGGTTGGGCTGATTAGCCCAACGATTCCCGTTCTGATTTGCGATATATTGGGCTTTGCAGCCCAACCTACAAAATCAGTTCAGCAACCAGGACAGGCGTAAATCTACACTATACCCAACGCCTCCAATCGCAATAAAACCTCTAAACGTCGCTCTCGTTTAATTTCTTGCCAATTCCGATTCTCTTGCGCGCCGATCATCGCGTACAACAAATTCAAACTCGTCGATTGATTGCTTGATTTCAAACGTACATAGAGGGCGAAAACATCGGATGCCATAAACTGCTCGACTGAATTCACACCTATGCTGCGCAGCATTACTTTTGATTGAGGGCCTAAGCCGCGAAGGTCAGTGATATCTGTCATGGCTAGCTAAAATGATGTGAAAGTTAAAATTTTTGCTCACATCATTTAGCGTAGCAGAATTTTTTGCAGAAAAGCTCAGTGCACGTCAAAATTGGTTTCCTAGCTTATGTCGTGTTCACGGTTTCATCTGCAACCTCGTAGCAAACTCCGTTTCGACTTCTAACTGCCCGAACCATTCGAAAGATTCTGAACGAAAGAAATCTTGTTTCCATCAGGATCAACGATCTCGACCATTTTGATAATGTCTGGATATTCTACGATCTCGCCAACCGCTAAATGGAGGCTTGTTAACGCAGTGCGCTGTGCTTCGACATCTTTGACACAAAGGGCGACACTTGTACTACCAGCCCGATCAGGATCGACGGACACTTGAACCCATGCGTTTTCAGCGAATTGCCACTCTGCGATTCCTTCCATGGGCACAACATCTGGCTCGCGACCAAAGAAAGTTTGATACCAGCTAAAAGACGCTTCGAAATCCTTCACTGGAACGACTGAAGTCACATTGATTAGCGCTTGAATTGACAAAGTGCATCCTTCAATAAATGCTTAATGTTTCTTGTGCGAGCTAACACGGTCGGCCTGAGGTGAAATAGGCGTGCCTTTTAGGATGCCGCTCAGCAAAGGAGAAGATGACAGTAACGCGGCTTTAGCTCGCTGAGTTTCGATATTGGATCCTGGGCTTAGCTTATTCGTCGTCAGAGCTTGAAACGAGACTCGTTGCAATCCGCCATTGCGTCTTTTCTTGTACATAGTTACTCCTGTCAAAGTGTGATTCGACGATGGAGAGATTTTTTCTATGGACTGACTGATTTTCCGCCAACATCATCAGGCCAACATCTACCATCTGCGAAGACTTTGACATAGCAAAATTAGCGATACCAGCAGAATGTGACGGAATAGTTGGTATCTGGGGTAAGCAGCAAATTCTTGGGATTAAAAGAATTTATTCAGGGATAAAATTCACAACGGCCTAGGTCTGCGATTTAGTTCAAATCACAGACTTTGCATTAACATCTTTTTTAGCTTCTTGATGTGGGTATCACTGACTTTCACTTGATCGCCGTTACGCAGTACCGCAACATAGCTAGCTTCTTCACTGATTTCCAAACGACGAATCGCATCTATCCGCACAATGGCGGTTCTGTGCAGACGTAGGAATTGTGATTTTGGAAGACGTTCTTCCATTGCCGAGATCGTGGTTCTATGCAGAATAATCCGGTTTGGCAAATGCAATTCAACATAGTTCGCGGCGGTGCTTAACCACATAATGTCACTGATATCGATGCGTTCGATCTTGCCAACCGAACGTACAGTAACGTGCGTCAAATGTGGTGTTGCCGCACCCGATTTTTCTGCATCTCTGTCTAAAAAATAATCTTGCATGACAGCGCTTTGCAGCAACTGCTGTTTGGTTTGTAGCGCTTGTTTTGCACGTAGCAACATCGCTGCAAAACGCTCGTCATCAAATGGTTTGAGTAAATAATCCAGTGCAAAAATTTCGAAAGCGCTTACCGCATGTTTGTTATATGCGGTGATGAAAACGATCAACGGCGTTTGTTCAGACAAAATCAATTCGCGAGCAAAATCTAAACCAGTTTGCGTCGGCATTTCTATATCTAGCAAAATCAAATCAAGGGTTTCACTCTGCAAAATCGCCCGCGCTTGGGTGGTGGAATGGCAGCTCGCAATCAAACGCCACTCGGGATGTGCTGCGAGGGCGCACTGCATATTGGTCAACGCGGGTAGTTCATCGTCAACCATCATCACTTTGTATTGTTGATTCGCAGGTTCTTGGTTCATAACTTATGTCCTGTATTCATCACACGATCTCCACAAGATGTTTGAGGGATTTGTATTTCTGCCAGAAATATAGAATCGGCTTGACCGCTTTTTTCAGTGATTAAACTCGCCCGATCTTGATACAGAATCTGCAAACGTTCACGGGTTGAGCTGATACCTAGGCCATGCCCATTGCGTGCTTTGCTAGTTGAGAACACAGCATTGCGGATGCGGAAACTGGTTTTGCCATTGATCGATTGCAGTTCCAAAAGGATGCTGCATTGCTCATGATGATTTTCTACACCATGATGAATGGCGTTTTCTACCAAAGGTTGAAACAGCAAAGGCGGGCATGGCAAGGCATGCCAATCTCTTTCTTCGATCTGCCATTCGATGTGCATACGATCTCCAAAACGAAGTAACTGCATATTCAGATAATCGCGGATAAATTGCAACTCGTCGGCAACACTCAGCCATTCGTGTTTGCTCGATTCCAGCACATAGCGTAACAAGGCGTTGAGTTGTTGTAGTGCAGTTCCTGCCAATCGTCGATCTGCACCACGCACCAAGGCGCTTATGCTGTTAAGTGCATTGAACAAGAAATGCGGTTTGAGTTGGCCTTGCAATAATTGCAGACGCAAACCCATGCTTTCATTTTCAGTCTCGATGAGTTCAAGCTCTTTTGCAGCGGTGCGCTGCCACATGGCAAAACCCGTTTGTAAAAAATAGGAAAAGAAGATCAAGAACAAATCCACCCATAAAACAAAGGCAGATGTTTTCTTCATCTCTTGCGAAAAAAGTGTCCAAGGCTGATCAGCAAACCACAACATGATCAACACCTTATTCGCGGTTAATAGTGGCAAACCAATAAACAGCATCACAGCGATACTTGCCGCCATAGATAAGGGCGTCAACATGTGCTCTGGCCTGCGCCAAATCATGAACGCCAGCACACAATTGAGCAGCCATAGCGGCAAAAAAATACAAATGTATTTGAATAAAATCAGCGTCTTGGGCAGAGTAATGACATCTTGATTTTGATCGAGAAAAATCGCTAGTGTGTGGAAACTTGCGATCAACATCCATAAACAAAATGAGAGCGCGCAAATCACTATTAAAGAGCTTAGCTCCCGCGCTTTATGCTTATTCATATTATTGTTTTGCTCAGGCATCGTCTAACTCCGTGATTGGATAAATCAAACGAATACGATGGCTCAATCTTGTCGGCGCAGCTTGCGTCATTAGATCAATCGCGGCGGCATCCGCATGCAGTAGGGCGATTCTTTGGCGCGCTGCCTCTAGTTCTTCCGTGCTAGATAAGATGGGTGATGCAGCATTGAAATCAATCGATACGCTTAACATGGAATGTTCAAGCGCTATCCTGACTAACATTGGCGATGCCTGGTCTTTAGACATGATCTGTCGATGGCGTACCGCGTAATCGAACAGCGGATAAAGCAGAAGTGGTGGAATTTGAATCGCTGACCAATCATGACCATCGAATTTCCACTGCAATTGCAGACAATTTGCGCAAGCCAGATTTTGTAAATCCAGATAGTCTCTTAAGAAGCGAATTTCACTTTCCACACTAATGCTGGTCTCTTGCGCTGACTCTAAAACATAGCGCAACAGATCACTCATACGCGCTAAAGCACGCGTCGCCATGGGTGTGTCGGCATTGACGACTAGATTCTCGATGCCTTCTAAAGAACTCAGTAAGAAATACGGTTCTAAATGCGTGCGTAAGTACAGCATTTTAAGGCGCAATACTTCTTGTTGTGACTGACGAGCGATGTGCAGTTGTTGGCGACCATGCTGCCAATACTGTAGCGCCAGATGTGCCGATAAAATAAACAGCAGGACCATCACATCCACCCAGATTTGCAGCGGCGACAGCGCTCGCACGATGGCTTCCCAGTTAAGCGCTTGGCGCCGAATATAGCCAACAAAAAAAGCATGCTCGTACACCACATGCAAGGGCAAGAAAACCAAGACCAAGAATAGCACCAGCCGCAGGATCTGCGACCACGCAATTCCCTTGTTGGCATTTTTAGCAGCAAAGTAGATGAGCAGACCAGAACTAAGCAAAGGCCAAGGTAACAAGATCGCCAAAAATTTGATCAACTGCGTTTGAAGAGTGATATGTGCTCCGGCATGACGCAGATCGTAGAGATTGGCAAAGGTGGCGAGAAACAAAAACACGCACCACAAAAGCCACACAATCAACAGTGGTCGCCACAAGCTTTGCACAAGGCGCAGGGAATTACGCGCTTTCAGTGACCATGGCTTGTCCGGTATATGCAGCATGAATGAGAAATTTAATGAAGAATCTAAAACACCAAAAAGATCGCTAGCTTGCCACGCCTCTACAGAAAATGCATCTGCACGGGATCAATTGGGGGAAATGTGGGATGGGCGAGGAAGTATTACTGATGGGAACAGTGCCATAAAAGGTTTGTACTTTCATGGCACCTAATGATACTTATTTGATGCTTACTGGATACTTACTTGGTACTTACTTAGAAAACAAAACCGATTTCAAACCTGCTTCACCACCTACCACAGGCAAACTCAATGTGGTCTTTGACAAATCCACGCTCAATTCCGTACCTGCCTTTGGCCACAAAGTGAAGTCCTGATCGCTGGACATAATCATCAATCCCAAACGTTTACCAGCTGGGATGACTCTATCAATAGGCTGGAGGTCGAAAGTTAAATCAACGAATTTACCTGGTACCAGAGGCGTTCCCGTTAATTTGGAATCGTAATTGCCGGTTTTAGTTAATGCACGATGATTCTGTGGATCCGCCCAGCCGCGCGAGAGTACTCCGGCTTGTCCTGCTGAGCCGACGACTTTGCCATCGAAAGGCAACATGACTAGCCATACAGATAGATTGGCTGCTGGCTTGTTGGCAGCCACACGAATCTTGATGCTAGGCGTACCCGACAAATGCATGGCATCGCTTAGCTCTGGCGTTGCGTAAATTAAGCGATGTGGTGATTGTTCTGCCTGCGCCAAAACGCCACCTTTGAATTGCACATCATCGATCAGCTTTTCGATACTGGTTTTGTTTTGAGCTGATAAACCTAAGCTGCCCGCCTTGTTGCCGCCTGCACCCAAATATAAATTCACTGTGCTCGCTTCGGGATTTGGGAAATCCAAATACGGCGTTGGCGGTGTGCCGCGTTCTGCGTTTTCGCGCACAATCATAGCGCGGGCATCACGTTCTACGCCGTTATCGACTCCGTACAGATAATGCGAGAACCAGCGATTACGCATTTCTAATGGCGGTGTGCCGCCTCCGTGTCCACCTTGATGCAAATAGAGTTGGGTTGGTACGCCTTGTTTTTTCAAAGCATCGTAAATACGAATGGAATGCTCGGGCATCACGTTCCAATCTTGCTGACCGTGGGCTAACAAGGTCGCGGCCTTCACGCCTTTGATCTTGGTGAGCAAATCACGTTCTGCCCAAAAATCATTGTAATCGCCATACTTGCGATCAAACTTGGCTGGGTACAAGCCATCACGGATAGTTTTATTACAGAATTCGCGTTTTTCTGGCGCGCCGCTATAGATGAAGTCATATAGTTGATCGATGTCTTCACCGAGGTAGCCACCCGGATGACGGACTAAACCATTGCTGCGGTAGTAGTGATAGTAAGACGTGTTAGGCGCGATTGGGATAATCGCTTCTAGACCAGCCACGCCTGTGGTCGCTGCCGCCAAAGGAATCGTACCGTTGTAAGAAGTGCCGGTCATGCCGACTTTGCCCGTGGCCCAGCTTGCTTTGACTTCTTGATTGCCGTCGATGGTGGTGTAGCCTTTTGCGCGGCCATTAAGCCAATCGATGACGGCTTTGGGTGCGAGTTCTTCTGGTGCACCACCAACCGTCGGGCAACCTTGTGACAAACCGGTGCCGGGCGCTTCGGAATGCACCACTGCGAAACCACGTGGCAACCACGTATCGATTTCTGTGCGTGAGATTTCTGGACGCACTGGGATAAATTTCGCCTGCTCATTGACTGGACGTGGTGGCGGCTCGCTGCCGAGTTCGTGCTTCACATCCCACATTTTTTGGTTCTTCATGGTGCCGGCAAAATAGGGCGAAGATTCGTACACCACCGCGACTTTTAAGCCCTCAGTCTCGGTTTGCTTAGGACGCGTGACGGCGACATGCACACGATCTGGCTTACCATCGGCGTCGCTATCAAACTCGGTCTCTACCCATAATTCTTGTTTGATCCATTGCGATTTATCTTGAAAACCCGGCACGATTTGGGCTTGTCCGTTATAAAAAACGGGCACTGTTTTGGTATTGGCTGCCGCATCTTGCGCCGTGCTATTCGTCGAAAAAGCGGCGATGAGGGCGAGACTTAAAAGGGATCGTTGGCACAATTTTTTAGAATACACTTGGCTTAGTTTCATAGGTAGTCGGCTGTGAGAGTAATCAGTTAAAGAAGGGAAACTAGGTAAATAGACCGCAATTATGCACAGAAGTTTCGGTTAAATATATTAAGGAGTTAAAAATTATTGGGCTTATGTGGTTTAAACCCATCCCTAGCTTTGCCTTGAAGGTATAGGTATACACAAGACTTTTGACATCACGAAAGTCAGAAAAAGCAAACAACTATTCAGCATGTCATTCCTGCGTAGGCAGGAATCCAGTGTCGTTCGTTGCTCAAGCAAAGACGCTGGGCTCCTGCCTACGCAGGAGCGACACTAATTACTTTTACCGTTTATTCGACTTTTTAGATATCTATACCTTATTGGGAAAGGGCTAAAAGCGGAACCTCCATCTTTACGGCGAGATAAAGAGATATCATCCCAAACCATCAAAAAACTTCACTCCGCCAACAAAAACTCTACAAAACCCAGCCCATGCTTGTTATGCTGCGCATCCCTGTGAATGTTTAAGGTCTGTTATTCATGCAACGCCGTTCCCTGTTTCTCGCTTCCACCGCTTTGATCATTTCTGGATTAGCTGTTTCTGGCTACTACTTGTTCCGAGCTGAATCACCGCTACCCATCCCACTTAAAACCGTCCTCGCAAAAAAAACCCTCGTCACCGATATGTTATGGGAAGCGCAGATCACCCCGTTTGCTGTTCAGTATTCGCTCAAGCAAGATCCCAATAGCGCGGAAACTTTTAGCGACCCTAACGGTATCGTTTTCGACGCACAAGGCAATATCTACATCGCCGATGCGGGCGAGCATAATCGGATTTTAAAGATCAACAAAAAGGGTGAAACCATCATCTACGCTGGCAGCACCGAAGGTTTTGCCGATGCAGTTGAGGGCAGTGCGCAATCAGCTAAATTTCATACACCATCTGCGCTCGCCATCGATAAAGCAGGCAATCTGTATGTAGCCGATACGGGCAATCACGTAATCCGCAAAATCACGCCCAAAGGACAAGTTTCTACCTTGGCGGGAAACGGTGTCGCTGGTTATCGCGATGGTGTAGCACAGCAAGCGCAATTCAATGGCCCTATCGGCGTTACGGTTGCCAAGGACGGTAAGGTCTATGTAGCCGATACCTACAACGATAAGATACGCGTGATTTTGCCAGATGGCACGGTGCAAACCATCGCTGGTGGTGCGACTCCCGGTTATCAAGATGGTGTCGGTATAGCGGCCTTATTTGATACGCCTAGCAACATCGCTATCAATAGCAAAGGCGAACTGATCATCGCCGACACCCGCAACAATGCCGTGCGTAAGATCAATGCTTTGGGTGAAGTCTCCACTTTAATCGCCAGCGATCCGCAGGATAGAGAAGCCTTACTACGCCGTCCTGCTGGCTTAGCGATCACGCATGATGATCACATTTATGTCAGCGAACTCTCACATGGTCGCATCATGCAAATAGCGCCAACTGGCGAGAGCCGTGGCGTCACGGGTGTTGATATCGACATTATTCCCGGTGACGACACTAGTCCACGGATGCGCAGCCCAATGGCTATCGCGGTCAATCCAGATGGCAATCTTTTGGTCAGCGACAGTGGCATGAATATGCTTCATCAAGTGCATCGCAAAGATTCCTACGAGGGTCGCAGCATCGGTCCGCAAATTTTCAAGATTGTCGAACCCGTCGCTCCACTTTTGCCGCCATCTTTATGGCCACTACTACCGCAAGATCAGCCCCATGAAGTGGTTGGCACTATCGGTGAAGTGCGCGGCGAATATGGTGGCGATAGCCGTCATCACTTTCATCGTGGCGTTGATATGCAAGCCAATATGGGCGAGTCTGTGGTTGCTATCAAAAATGAAAAAGTCAGTTCACCAGTGCCCGCTTGGGCAGCTGGCACGATTAACGAAGGTATGCGGGTCAGCAAACTTTCTTACATCCACATGAAAGTGGGGCGCAAGCTCAATGAAGCTGTACTTGATCCACAAAAATTTAGTGTGATCAAAGATGCTAGCGGTAAGCTCCAACAAGTCAGAGTCAAGCGCGGTACCCGCTTTCAAGTTGGCGAAACGGTGGGAACGATCAATAGCATGTACCACGTTCATTTGAACTACGCGCCCGAAGGCGATGTAGTCAATCCGCTGTCGTTACAATTTATCGGCTTCAAAGATAGCGTGATTCCGCAAATTAATCGTATCGACATCGCAGACCAAGACGGCAAAATCTTGGGCAGACCGGTCGTGACAGCAACGAAAGCCAAGGGCAAGAAGAAAGACAAAACGCCGGCAGCCGTTCCACAAAGCAACGGTCCATTAACGCTGTCACGCAGCTTGGAACAAGTCAGCATCATCGTTGATGCCTTTGATCAAGCCGATGGCAATATCGCACGCCGTCGTTTGGGTCTATATGAACTCGGCTATCAAATTCTCAAAGCGGATGGCACACCGCTACCGGGTTTCGAAAAGCCGAAAATGACAATACGTTTTAACCATCTACCTGCCGACGAAGAAGCCGTTAAAGTGGCCTATGCAGAAAACAGTGGCATCACCGTACACGGCAGCGCAGCGACCAAATTTTTATACAACATCACCAACGAAATTCATGACGGCCATGCGATCATACAGTTCTGGCAGATCAAAGATTTACCTGCAGGAGATTACTTGATTCACGTGCATGCTGCTGATTATGCGGGCAATGTGGCTAACCGTAATCATGTATTGCGGGTGCGCTTAGAGTAAGGCTAATAGGGGAATGCTGTTCAGTTAAACTCAAAAAGTGAAGCTGTCATCCCTGCGTAAGCGGGAATCCAGTGTCTTCGTGCTGTTCACGCCGCTAGATTCCCGCCTTCGCGGGAATGACGGTACGTAGGATTAGGCTTAATTGAGCGGCATTATTACGTTAAGAGAAGCCATACGATTTTGGATAAACAAGAGAGAACTTAGGATATATTCGACATGGGCATGACCATCTGGATTCACACACTCGAAGGAAGAAACTATTCACAAGATAGCGACGATCATTCACTGATGTGCCGTCATTTAGAAGCCATCGACGAGGTTTGCCAAAAGATCGGCGTTAAGTCGCTAGGCGAATTGGTGGACTACACCGACCAAGAATATAACTATGAGGAGTTTGATGATGAGGATGATGACGAAGATGTTGCCTTAGACCCCGAGACCGGTCTCGCCTACGGGATTGACGACATGACTTGGTTTGATGCGCAAGAGGGTTTATCTAGCTTTAAAGCATTGAAAACCGCCGTTGCTTCATCAGTTATTACTGGCCTCGACGCAGATGAAGTCGTAGAACTGATAGAGGAATTGGATAATTGCATCTCCATCTTAGAAAAGTCGGCGGCACAAGCTGGAAAATTTCACTTGAGTTTAGTCGAATAAAATCCAAGTTGAGCAGGGTGCGCAAGAAAAGCAGACCAATACTGCGCGGTCTTGTTGCGATGGCCTGCTCGTTTTCTTTCAAATAAAATGGATTGCTTTTAATTTAAATCGCTTATCATCGGATCGATATCAATTCATTACATTGAATGTAAATTTAAAGAATGCTACGCATCCGTCGACTCACACAACTCTTACTCTCACTTTGCGCTTGTGCGTTCATTTCCGCATGCATCTCACTCGGTATCTACCGCTTGCTTTGGATACAAACAGGCAGGAAAATCACGCCTGAAATACTGGCTGAGATCAGCAATATCAATGATATCAACGTCATCAAAAGTTTCTTTTTACCTTTTGTTGCTGCTGCTACCGAACTCCGAGACAGCGCTGACCAATTAGCCGCTTGGGGATTGTCATTCGTATTCATCTGGGCATGCTTACTTGGATTAGTGGTAATAGCCTTATATCGACAAATCACCATCACTCAATCAACAGAGATTCATGTTCAATCCGAGAATATCTTTGACCGTGCACTACTGAGTAAGCTCGAACTTTGGAAAATTTTCTGGGGATTCTATGTCGTTTTTCTTTTCGCTATTCAATTGATCACTAATAAACTCTTCACACTTCTCATCAGCACTGGAACCATTAAAGCACATGGGCTAGCCAGTCTAATCGCAGTTCCTATCGCCATTGCAATTCCCGTCACTTTGCATTTCATTGCGGCTATTTTGGTATGGCAATCCGCGAAAAACACTTCGCGTGTCATTTGGACTTATCTGGCCAGATTCGTGGTAGTTGCTTTCACTGTTCTTCCATCAAGCCTTGGGATTTATAAGGCAATCAACATACTGTGGTAAAGCGTTACCCAAATTCACCGACGCACAATGAAAATCAACAACATCAGACGTTTAGCGACAGCAAGCATCCTACTAACACCCATCATACTCATGGCGGTAACAGCTTACCGTTGGCGCACTGGCTCGTGTGCTGGCGATGTACACGGCAGCGTGTGGATATTAATGTTATTTGCAGCTTCGCTGGTCATGACTAAAAACCCCTACTCGGCAATCGCTGCCTGTCTCGCGTATCTGCCGGTTGGCTATATCTTTAGCACCGAACCATGTACCGCCCCGCGCTCACAAGGTGCGGGTGGTTTGATTTACTTAATGGCACCGCTGTTTATCGGTTTTGTACTATTTGGAACAGTGATCGGTGGATGGATTTTACGCCTCGTGTTTGGTATCTCGCATAATGCGCTACCACCATCCTCCCGCAGCAATACCGATTCAAACTGAATCAAAAAGACCTCTCACAAGCCTTTCTGTTTAAGAGCCTCCATCTCAAAATCACCATCGTCATGCAAACGCAGCCATCCATCAAATTTTCCTAGACCCAAAGTCTTGGCGAGCGACAGCAGTAGGCTTTGTCCGGCCGCCGGGCGATCTGGCATGAGTTGATAAACCGGGTCGGCAAACGCTTGCGCTGGCGTGACAAAAGTCCAGCCCATCGCTTTAAATTGCGTGATCACATCGTCTAACCACAGCGCATTCACCAAATTGTGATGCAGTAATAATACCTGTGGAATATCGCGTCCCTGCAGTTTGTACGATAGATCGCGGTAGGCCAAAGCGCGCTGTTTGATGTGAGCAAGATAGGCGAGTTTGATTTCACTGACATCGGCTTGACTATCGCGTTTTAAGACTTCAAGCAGCTTTTCGTTGAAACGCCAATCGCTGGTATCCAAACTCACGTAAGCATTACGGTATTGCTGCTCTCGCAAAAAGTTGCGCATGCCATCGCGTTTTTCTGGCGTATTGCCTTCGCGCAGATAGGTGTAGCGAAACCATTTTTGATAGCCAGGCATGGTGCTAATAATCTTGTCGCACGCGAGTATTTCTTGTTGGTACTGCGCCAAATTGACGCTCGCGCTATTTAAATCAGGATGATGCACAGTGTGATTGCCGATGGCATGACCAGCATCGCCCCATGCTGTCGCCAAAGCATAGCCAGCGGGCGTATCTGCACCAAAACCCGCGGTCACAAACAGCGCACCTTTCAGTCCATGTTTTGCTAATGCCGCTAACATCGCTTGATTACGCTGCGTGGCACTCAAGCGTGGTGTTTCCGCCAGATTGGGCCCATCGTCAAAAGTCAGCGCAACAGATTGTGCTGTAGCGATTTGAGGCGCTAAAGCCAAGCAGATAGTGAGGGGCAAGAGCTTCCACAAACGGGTGCCACTGAACTTGGCTTGCTGCCAAAAACTAGCCATCGATATACCTCCAAAAAGCATCATTAAAAAATTTGTCCAAGCGCATGTCGAGATCAAGACTGCTACTCCGTCACCGTCAATCTCGCATCTTGACAAGCAACACCGTCTTGACCGAGCCAAGCTTTATCAAGTTCGCATGCTTGTCGTCTGTAAGCTTGCATTAGTTCCTTTTTTTTCTCAGCGACTTGCTTGGTGTTTTCTACTTGCTTAGGGACGTGGTCGCCAGCTAGCGCCTGACGCAGAGCCACCAGCTCAGCTGAATCTTGTGCATGTTCTACCAGCCAGTCGATGACGCGCTTGGCATTGCCGCGTTGGTTTAACTTGATATACAAATCAGCCAATAACAATTTGGTCGAGATCAACTCAGTTGGGGCAATCTGCTTCAAAGAGCCTTCAAATGCGATCAAGACATTGGCCGCGCTTTGTGCTGAGTAGTCACCCGTTTTGGGATCACTTTTGCTCAGGTAATCGCCTTGTGATTCTCTGACGATAAATTGGCCACGGATCTGATTGTTCGCACGCTTTAACAGCATAGTGACGTATGTTGATTGCGGATATGCTTGTAGAAAATCACCCATCGGAGCCAAGCCTTTGCTGAGGTAACAGGAAAAATCTCCTTCGCATTCACCACAAGGCGTAATCCGCATAGCCAAATACGCAGCAGCTTGTGCGTAGTTTGATTGTGGATAGCGCTTTTTGACTGCAGCAAAATGTCGCCCGGTGTAATTCCCGCCGTAACAAGTTTCCCCAATATTGAAATCCAGTTTGTGTTTTTCCACATAAATGTCAAAGCGCTGCGATCGCTTCTCGTGATCGTTATCTTTTGATTGGATGGAAACAGAGGCTTGATTAGCAGCTTCTGCCAGCGTGTTCAATTGATTGGTCAAGGCACCGATCAATAATAGACGCAATGCACTGTCATTCTCGTCGGCCGATGCGCTCAGCTTATTGAGGCTAGCAATCGCGGCATAAGGATCTCGATGTGCCAATTGTATGTGCTTGCGCCAAGTTTCTGTATCAAGCAATTGGCGGTTTTCGGAACGCGCTTTGAACGCGACCTGATACCAATCTAACCAAAACATCAGCGCTTCATCCATAAAAGGATCATATAAATTGGCTGTTTTCTTCGCCTTCATCTGATGCTGAAAATCCTCATTACGCAATTGGTTTAAGTCGCTTAGAAGAGATTGATGCTCCGCGTAAGTGGAGGCGTTTCGATACTTTTTCAGAATAACTTGAGGGCGCTCGCATGCAGGATTACTGACATTAATATTTCCCCACTCACAAGGCAGGCGCTCTTGAGAAATGACAGGTAACGACATCGCGCTCAGCAAAATGAGTAAGACGAGTTGGAGGATGTGTATGTGCATTTTTTCTTAGTCGCGTTTATTGGTACATGGATAAATTACTTACATTATCAGGAAAACAGCCGACGAATGCGACCTAAAACGCGTTTGAGGACTTATGCATAGGAAAGCGCCGCTATTTGCTTTAAACTTAAGTTTTTCTAGATTCTTTTTACTTATGCTATCTGCTGAACTAAGCATCATCTTACTCAATATCGCAATCATCCTGGTCGCTTACCTCTCGGTGTACCCAACATTAGCAGGTAATGATTTCAATAAAATTGCGTTCTACGATATCTTTACATCCGCAATTACGCTGGCGATTGTTGGCTATCACTATTGGGGGAGCGACTACCAATTCAACTTGTTGGTAACTGAGGTCAATTGGTTTTGGTACACCTTGGCGGTCTATACGGCTGTCGAAATTCCTATCATGTTATGGTATTTCAAAAAGCATCGTGTACGTGTAAGGAAAGAGCCCGAATAAGTTCAAGTTCAAGCCAAGGATAGCGATTATTCTCTGTTTTCATTTGCCCTATTTTATTCAACGGTTTGATTCGCCTCAGATATAAGGACTGCGTAAAAATATGCTCTATCTTGCTGCTGCGCTAATTGCGCTTTTGGGTATTGCGCATAGTGTATTAGGCGAACGTTATATTTTGACGCGTCTTTTCAAGCGCGACAATTTACCTCAGTTACTCGGTGGTACTGCGTTCACCATGCAAACCCTGCGTTTCGCATGGCACATCACCACGGTTGCGTGGTTTGGGATCGCCTGCTTGTTGCTCTTGTTGGCAGAAAATAAGCTGACACCGAATTCTGCTTTACTCACGATTGCCTGGACATCACTCATTAGCGGCTTGCTCCCTCTCATTAGCACGAAAGGAAAGCATCTTTCTTGGATCTTCTTTTTCGCAGTCAGTCTGATCTTATTCTGGACTGCTGCGTAAAATGACAAGTGGATCGACAGCCTCGATCAGCCACATACAAAATTCAAGTGAATCCAAGACCATGTCTCAAATTATGTTGATAGGAGCGCTAGCCGAAGCGACGGGCTGTAGTCCCAAGGCGATACGCCTTTACGAGGAACTGGGTCTACTCGGCATCGTCAAACGCCAAGGTAAATATCGTATCTATACCGAACGCGATTTAGAACGCGTGAAATTAATCCGCCAATCCCAACAATTAGGTTTTCGCTTGGCTGAATTGAAACCCATTCTCAAGCCGACGCACAAACCAATTTCAGATAGCGAGCCAGATTGGCTGGGAATGGCAAAACAGATTCACCATAAGCGCACACTACTGCAAGAACAAATGCGCGCATTACAAATTCAAGATCAAGAATTAATACAGATAGAAACTGAGATTCTGGAATGCTTGGCACGACAGTAAATTGCTGTTGCTCCAAGAGTTCAATGTGTTCAAATGATTTAACGATGAAAATGCAGCCTGCATTCGCAATATTCACTAATCACCAGCCAATCAACGGCACGCAAATATGACTCTCTGTCCACATTGTCAGCAAACTGGGATCTCTTACCTAAGAAAGTGGTGGTCTTGCTCGTCCGAGCCCGCAACATGCGCCTTTTGCGGCGAACTCAGCTATGTTACAGCACTCGTTTCCAACAGCATCATTAGTGTAAGCATACTTTTACTGGTAGTGATGCTCGCTTTCGCATTCAATGAAAGCTCAAGTCTGTTGGCAATATCTGGGCTGATCGGTGCCATTTTTTGTTATACCTACTTATGGCGTATCGTGCCACTAGTCCCGACTACAGCTGAACAGTCTGCATCGGCTAAATCGTTCAGTTGGGGCGTGTTACTCATCACTGGAATTTTTTCTTTGTTTAACTGAGTAGGTGAGTAATATAGTTTCTACGCTCAATACACACCCATCACGATCGAAGAAAATAATTTTATTCCACGCTTGACTCTCCCCCTAGGGACAAGCTTCACAATCTGATCCTCTTATTGACCGACAGGATCATCATGGCTACCAAGCGTATCTTAATTATTTCCGCACACTCTTCTAGTAATAGTTTTGGTAAAGCTTTAAGCGAGGCTTATGGCGAGGCTGCACGGGCTGCCGGACACGAACTTAAAGAAATTTTCTTAGACCAATTGCAGTTTGATCCTATCTTGCATCAGGCCTATCACGAGATTCAAGAGCTAGAAACGGATTTACAAACGGCGCAGCAAGCAATTATCTGGGCCGAACATATTTGCTTTGTTTATCCGATCTGGTGGGGTAGTGTTCCGGCGTTGTTAAAAGGGTTTATCGATCGCGTGTTCTTACCGGGTTTTGCATTTAAATATCACCCCGGAAAAATTTCTCCTGAAGGTCTGCTAGCAGGGCGTTCGGCGCAACTGATCGTCACGATGGATACGCCACCTTGGCTTTTCCGATGGTTTTACCATGCTCCCGGGATACGTCAAATGCAAGTACATACTTTAGAACTTTGCGGGATTAAGTCGGTACAAGTCATGAACCTAGGCATGATCATCCATTCGAATGACAGGCAAAGAAAGCAGTGGTTAGAAAAAATTCGCGCCTTAGCAGCAAGGGTTCATTGAAAAATCATCCCGTCGCCATCTTCATCCACACAAAATCTCCAAAGAATGGCAGAAAATTGTATGACCGAATTCAGCCAGTTTTCGACAACGCTAATCGATAAGCTACCTACACTTATCGATTCAAGAAATTTTTTAAACGAGCGAGGTCTTTCTGCATGAATATCATACTCATACACGGCAGCTGGCATGGTGCATGGTGTTGGCATAAAGTGGTGCCACATTTGCAGGCGGCGGGACATACGGTATTGGTACCAGATTTACCCGCACATGGCCGCGATTGGCGCTTTGCTCGTGGTCGCATCACCCTTGCTGCAATGAGCAAATCGGTGAGCCAACTTCTCGATCAACTAAGTGAGCCTGCGATGATTGTTGCGCATAGTCGTGGTGGAATTGTCGCTGCGAACTTGGCGGAATCGCATCCTGAAAAAATACATGCCTGCGTTTATCTAGCAGCATACATGTTGCGCGACGGTGAGCGTGTTGCAGATTATTTTCGTCAAGATAAAACTTCATTGGTCAGAAAACATATCCAAATCCAGCGCAGCAGCCTGACCGACAGCTTGCCAGAACACGTGCAGCGAGAAACACTTTATGCAGATTGCGACGATGCCGACGTCGAATTGGCACGCAGTTTACTGACCGCAGAACCATCCTTGCCAGCACTCAGTCGACTACGTTTAAGCGAAGAAAATTATGGCAGCGTAGCGCGTCACTACATCGCACTAAATCAGGATCGCGCTGTGACGCCTGAGCTACAAAAAATCATGATAGCCAATTCCCCTTGCGCGTCAGTGACAACAATTGATGCTAGTCACTCGGCTTATTTTTCGCGCCCGGCAGAATTGGCTAATGCGATTCATCGGATTGCGGTGAATTAAAGGCGAAACAAACTAGGTACATTTTCACAGTCGCTTCAACAAGACATAGTCTCGTTCAACAATATCGCCAAACTGGTAATCCATCCAACCCACATGTTGAAAGCCAACTTTTTGGTAATACGCTAAGGCACGCGCATTATGTTCCCACATGCCTAGCCATAATTGATCGGCGCCAAAGCTTTTAGCTGCTTTTTCTGCTTCTGCTAACAGCGGTTGCGCGACGCCTTTGCCGTGCCATTCTTTTTTGACGTAATAGCGATACAAAGCGACTGCATTGTCAGCTTCAATTGAAGACGGTGCGGGATTGTTTACGACCTGCGCAAAGCCGACTAACTCTTGACTATGGTAGGCAAGAATGACGACATAATTGGGATCAGCGATCTCTTTACTTTGCTGTGCGATGCCAAAGTTTTTTTCGCAATGTGCACGAATTTGTTCGGCATCATTTTGTTCTGCGTAGGTATCGACAAAGGTTTGTCGTGCTAATGTGGCTAATGCTGCGGCATCGTCATTATTGGCGCGGCGAAATTGCAGTGATGCGGTTGATAGCACTTGTGGATAAGCATGCATAAGAAATCGATGGTAAGGCGCGATGTAAACTATCTTACCGGATTCGCGCAAGTTCTTCTATGCCTCACAGACTACTGGACAGATAATTAGGATGCGCCGAATTTATTTTTTCGCCGCTTTTACTGGCTTAGCAGGGCAGGGGTTATTGGGATCTAAGGGGCCATAGACCTTTTGTGTTCCAGCAATGCCACCAACTTGCACAATATAAAATTGTTTGGTATCTGCGCTGATATGTAAGAAGTGTTTATAGCCATCCATAATGCGTCCGAGCTCATTTAATTGATATAAATGACCACTGGACTCATATGCTGGCGCTGGATCGGCGACAGGCAAGTCAACCAGTAAACCAGTCGCATTGACGCAAGGCTGAAAAACTTTAACCAGTGGATGCGGATCTTTGAGTTCAACTGGCGGGTTTTGTTGCGCAGATGCTGACATGGCGATAGGCCCTAATGTAGTTAGTGCGAGGATATTCACCAGGGTTCTCAGCTTTCGATAAGTTGGATGGCATATGTTTTTCATGCGGTCATTTCCAATAGATGATGAATGCCAAAGGCTTTCAGAACATCTATCGTAGCAGTTTAGCGGCTAAGTAGCTAAATAAAAAGACAACAAGAAAATTGTAGGACTTATACCAATCCAAGGTCCAGCGGCGTCACGCCAGCAAAAATCTGATTCATCTGCTGAGCATTCAATCCATAACTACGTGCAAACAAACCACCCAGCACGGCACGATATTCATTCAACACGGGATAATCCCGATTTTGAAATAAGCTGATAGGCGTCAAGGCGATTTGTTCTCCCACCACGCGACCACCTTTGATACCACCGCCCAAAACCCAATACACGCTACCATGTCCATGATCGGTGCCGCGTTTGCCATTTTCACGGAAAGTCCGTCCAAACTCGCTGACCACCACCACAGTAGTGTTCTTCCACATACTGCCCATTTCCGTTTTATAAGCCAACAAACCGCGCCCAAGTTCTTCTAACTTATTCGCCAATACACCACTCGCACCGCCTTGATTGACATGCGTATCCCAGCCACCGACATCAATAAATCCCAAGGCATATTTGTCGCGCATCATTTTTCCTATGCGCTTAGCTTCTAAGGCAAAGCCTTTGGTCGAGATGGCATCACGATTTCCATCATTATTCATCGTGGCTTCTTCGGCTTTCATGTTTTGCACCACTTCACCGCGCACCGCGAACCCATCTTCGACTTGTTTTTCTAAAGCAGTTTTTCCATACATCTGCGCGATGATTTTGCTCTGTCTGTCGTCTAAACTATTCTTGCTGGCTTTTTGTAATGCGACATTCGCCACCTTCGCATCGCCTCGCATAATGATGGGCAATTGTTCAGTGAACGACATCGCATTGCCGGCATTGAGTTGTGTCGCTAGCCGATTCAAGAATCCTGATTGAAAATTGCGGCTGCCACCAAGCTCTTGCCCCATCTCGATACTATCTTGTGTTTCGAAATGACTACGCGATACATCGTGCGTTCCTGCAAACGGAATAAACGCGGCTTCGCCTGCTTGAAACATCGGATAAATTGATTCGCGCAAAGCAGGATGCAATCCCCAATCCGCGTTCAATGACAAGGCGGACAAAGGATCAGCACTTGGTTTAGCGATCGCGATGTTAGGTCGAGACTCATAATAAAAACTACTATTGATAGGCACTAATAAATTACTCGCATCGTAAGCACCACGCAGAAACACCACCAAAAAACGCTCCTGAATCGCGGGTGCCGCCAATAACTGCGAGCTAAAGCCTGTGGCACTTAAGGTGGTAGCCGCTGCTGCAAATGATTTTAAGAGGTCTCGACGGTTCATCGTATTCACCTGACATTGCTAAAGTAGTGTTAAAAATTCGTCCGAAGATGAGGGCATATTGCCTTAGAACTTTATCGACGCATCATTTCAGGCGCGGAGAGGAAAAAGGTATTCCATTCTTGCGCCGAACCAGATTGACTTAATGCCTCGCGAGAAGTCACACTGAATTGATTGCTCAATCCTTTTACATAGGCGTTTTGCGCCAATGCCGGGCGTGCAGCTTCACGATGTTGCGCGGTGGTCTCGTCAGCATCCGCCTTAAATAAATTCGGTGCGCCACGTGCAATCAGCCGAGCAACGTCGAAACGCGCGGTCATTTGTGCAGGACTAGACCAAGCCATCTCTTTCATCGAATAGCCATCGGGTGTTTGATGCCCATTTGCTTGTTGTCCCAAGGTATTGATCCAATTTAAAACGGGACCAGTATTTACGATCATCTTATCTTCATAAGCGAGACGCACAGACGAGATGACATAATGCATGGGGTCTTTAAATTTCTTACCTAAAGAAGCCACAAATTCTGAAGATTCAAACATCGTCTTTAACACACTAGGAATATCGCCTTTCGTCAGCAAAAACTGCTTTGTCATACTTTGCACAAGGGCATCAGAAGGATCATCCGCGACGAAAAATTGCGCTAGTTTCTGGCTCAGGAATTTAGCGGTGGCCGGCTGACGCATCAACAAATCTAAAACTTGATCAATCTCTGCCAGTCCCTGAGCTTTAATCGTTGTTCCGAGTATGGTTTTTTCACCGAAATCGTGTCGTCTTGGATGAAACTCTGTCAACCCTATACGCTGATAGCCCGCCAGTTGCGCCTGATTAGGACGCGGCGTATCGGCCTTGATTCTGATCCCCAAGCCAGTTAAGACACGCGCCAGTTCTTGTACGTCGGCCTGTGTGTAGCCGCTACCGACACCCATCGTGTGCAACTCAAGTAGCTCACGTGCATAATTCTCGTTGATTTTATTCACCGCATTATGTTCGTTATCCAAATAACGCAACATCGCTGGATGTAGCACGGTGGCTTTCAATAAATCACGAAAATTCCCCAGCGCGTGTGGACGAATCGCGTTTTCCTCAAAGTCTGCCAACATCGCTCGTAGATTGTCTTTACGATTAGAGATGTTGAAATGATTCATCCAAAACCAATTCATTTGTTCAAGTAATTGATTCGAAGAATAAATTGAACGTAACAAAGAACGTGAAGCCGCTTCACGCGCAATTCGGCTTAATTCTTGTTGATAGGCCTGACGCAAGGTGTCATCCGTGCCCTTCATTTTGGCGGATTCTTCTCGCTGCTGATCCAGCGCTTGCATCATTTCCACAAACGGCTTTTGTGAAACCGTCATCGCATCGATCTGCGTTTGAATTTGCGCGGGCAATTGTGCTTGTCTCGCTCGCAGTTGCTGCAACAAGTAAGTATCAGGACCAAGCTCACGCACTTGTTGTTCACTCGCCTTGTTCGCTCCCCAAGTCACACGATTAGCAAAGTCATGTGGATTGACTTGGGCTTGTTGAAAAAAAGCTGAAGTACTAAGTAATTGAGACTGAGATTGCGACTGAATAGACTGACTACTACAAGCAGAAAGTCCGCATAGTATGGTCAGCGCCAACAAACTCGGTAAAGGAGGGAGTACACGAGACAGATTTAACATAAAGCACTTTCAATTTTGAGCAGAGTGTAACTATGACAAAATGCGAAGTGTTCAGAATAAATCTTACAACGCTAATATGCACGGGGTATTTAGTAACTTTCAGATCAAGCTCGTAAGAACTTGTAACAGAGCACATAGTAAAAACATTAGCAATCTATTACAATCGTCTGCAATTTCTCCGTTAAAAATAGCAAGATCATGACCGAACCTGAAAACATTGATCCATTACATTTAATGTCTCCTCATAGAGATATTGATTTGCCCTGCACGGCAGATGTGACGCAATGGCTCACTCAGGCGGGAGTTCCCGAAGAGCTCGCAACTTCTATCTTATTCACAAATTTATATAAAGAATTACTTCGCTTAGCGCGTGGCAGATTGCGGCACGAAGCTGCAGACCAAACACTGTCAGCAACGGCGTTAACGCACGAAGCATATTGTAGACTTTCGGCACAACACAATACCCACTGGAAAAATCGCAGTCATTTTATGGCAATGGCGGCTACCATGATGCGCCGTATTTTAATTGACGCAGCGTTGGCAAAACAAGCTGATAAACGCGCTGCAGAAATGCTGACTTTATCCGCTGCGGAATTAGTGCCTAGCTCACAGGCAGATGTATTAGATGTATTGGATGTACACAGGGTATTGAACGACTTTGAACAACAAGACCCACGCGCAGCACGCATTGTTGAATTACGATACTTCGGTGGACTCGAATTGGAAGAAATTGCGGAGGCAATGGAGCTTTCGCTGGCAACCGTCAAACGTGACTGGACTTTAGCAAAAACTTGGCTGAAATCGCGTTTATAAGCCGCCCCCCTATCTCGTCCTGAATGTACGAGACCTCTTCACAAGAAAATAATGTCTCTTCCTTTGCCCAGCTATTAATTACGGCTTCGCCATCGCTTGCAAAGCCTGCAACTGTGCCTCATGATCACCAGCCAAGGCTAACAAAGCATGCGCCTTCTCATAGGAAGTGATTGCTCTTTGTCGCCACACCAGTTGTTTTGCTGGCTGCCAACGCATCATCAAAACTTGCGCCTCGCCCAAATTGAGTAAAGCATCACGAGCCTTAGGTTGCTCCGACATTGGTGTCAGCAAATTCATCGATTGCTGCACGATAGCTAGTGCCTGTGCAGATTCACCCGTGCTGTACAAAGCTTGAGCGCGGTAGAGCTGTTGCCATGCCTGCATGCGATCTAAATTAGGATTAGGTTGTGCCTTCGCGCGCGCGGCCAAGCCTTCTAGCGCTAAAGTCACGACAGGCAAGGCTTCCTTGAAATGTCCGGTGGCAACTAAGGCGCGGCCATGATGCAAAGCCACGCGTGGTTTATCGGATTCCCACTTATTCCCAACACCATTTTCACGTGCGAGTTTATCGACATATTCCCAAGCGATGCTGGTAGCTTTTAAGGCGGCTTCAGGATCAGGTTGACGCAACAAGATCACCCCCAAATTGGCTGCTTCACTAATCAGACCATCCAACACGGCGGTATTATTCGGCGCTAACTGTGCCGCAAGACGACGTTCTTGTACTGCTTTTTCCGCATCACCACGTGCATCGCGGATGCCATTCAAGCGGGCTTTCGTCAAGGCGCGAGCGCCAAATAGGGAAGCGCGGATTTGATGCCATTGCAAGGTATTCGCTTGGGCATCGGTGACAGCACCGGCACCAAGTTGATCTAGTAAAGCTTCACTCTTGGCGAACCATTCCAATGCGACTTCAGGCTTATTCAAACTGGGGACAGATTGCGTGTCATGAAATTGCCCCATGCGAAATAAAGTGGCGGCTTGATTCAAACGCACCGCACGCTGCTGATTAGTTGGCACCGCGGTCGCGGCTTGATCCAGCAAATCCAAAGCTTGCTGCATAACCTTAACCGATTCTTCTGGTTTTTTGTCTGCTCGCAAACCCAGCGCTCGCACCTGCAATGCTTGCATATACCAACCAACAAAACTCGCATCCTGCTTTTGTTGCGCCCACACTTTTGCGGCAAGGTTAATTGCACGTTCAGCAAAAGCCCGCCCCTCCGCACTCTTATTCAAGGAAGCGCCTGTATCATCGCCATCGATCTCAGCCAGACGAGCGTAGACGCTGGCAAGCTGTGCCAACCAAACTGGATCGCTGCCAGCTTCGGCCGAGAGTTCTTCCAAGTGTTTAATCAGATCCTTTAATAAGTCCTCTTTGATCTGCAAGCCACCCGGCACATTGGTAATCGCATCACCGTAACGCAATACCAAATCGCGGGTGATGGTGCGAATTCTTTGCAGATGCGCTTGCGCATTATCACGTGCAAGTGCAGCCTGATGTCCCTGCCACAATGCGGCACTAACACCAGCAATCAGCGCCGTCGCAGCGAGGCCGCTCAAGGCAACAGAAAGACGATTGCGCGCTAAGAATTTTTTAGCGAGATAGCTAAGTTTTGCTGCATGTGCGGAGACCGGATGCCCTGACTGATGAGCACGAATATCAGCGATTAAGGCATCGACACTGGTGTAACGCTGTGCAGGATCTTTCTCTAAAGTTTTCAGCAAGATATTGTCAAGATCCCCCTTGAGCTTCTTACGCGTACTCAGCCAATCGGGATCACTCACTTGCTCAGGTGATAAACTGCTGGGCTTAGTCGGTGTTTCTTCCAATACGCTACGTGCCGCCTCAATCGGTGTATTCGCCTGCCGGCCATACGGGCGAGCACCAGTCAATAACACGTATAACAGCACACCCAAACTATAAATATCTGTCGCAGTCCCAACAGGTTCACCACGAATTTGTTCGGGGCTGGCAAAGTTAGGCGTATAGGGTCTTTGTCCGACCTGCGTTTGATCCAGCACGCCAGCGTCGACCGGATCTAGTGCTTTGGCGATACCAAAGTCTAATAACTTCACCTGCCCATCTTGATCAACTAAGACATTGCTGGGTTTTAAATCCCTATGCACCAACAATTGTCGATGCGCATGGGCTACCGCGTCACACAATTGCAAGAAAATTTCCAACCGTTGTGCCACACTCAAACCAAGGCAAGCCTGATCAATTGGTCGTCCTTGGACTAGTTCCATCACAAAATAGGGATGAGCATCGGCACTCTGACCCGCATCAAGTAAGCGTGCGATATGGGGGTGATTTAGGCGCGCCAAAGCTTGCTGTTCGGAGGCAAAACGCTGCAGGATATCTTCACTTCCACGCCCGACTTTAAGTAGTTTTACGGCAGCCAAACCTTGATACCGACCATCCGCACGACGCGCTTGAAACACATCACCCATGCCACCCGTGCCTATGCGTTGTTGTAGCTCCCACGGCCCCAATTTCTCGCCTTCACGCTGCTTATTGAGCTCTGCTTGCTGATGCAAACTCGTTTGCATCAATAGAGCTGCGGACCAATCTGGTGCTTGGGTCAGCAAATTTTTCAATTCACCATTCGCATCCTCCGCTAAGCTGACGAGTAATTTTCGTACCTCTTCGATCACGCTGAGATCACTCTCCGTCGCCAGTAATCGCGCTTCCGCTTCGCTAGTCGATAATTCAGCACATTGCTCAAACAAAATTTTAACGCGTGCCCAACGTGCTGGATCCAATGCTTGCCAAGATGTGTTCATAAACGTCAGTCCAAAGTGAATTAGATGGACACTATCTTACTCGAACTCTCTAGCGATATTTTCTTGTGTTGTAGTCAACAAACAAAATGGCGACAAGAAACTCTGTCGCCATTCACAAAACTCGTCAAATCAATCGACTGGTTTAATTCACAAAATTCACGCGGCGACCATTCACATTACGCTGTGCTGGATTGCCATACACAGTGACACTACCAGAACCATTGCTTTGCGCATTCACGTTTTGCGATACGGCTGCATGCACAGATCCAGAACCGAAGCTGCTGAGATCGGCACTTAAACTCTTCACTGAAGACAATTGTGCAGAACCTGAACCATGCGTGTTGGCGACCAGATTGCGTACATTGCCACTCGCGTTGACCGAGCCAGAACCATTGACTGACACATTTAACTCGTTGCCGTTAACTGCACCAAGACTTAAAGAACCAGAACCTTGTACATTCACTTTAGCATCGGTGCTGATCAGACCCAAGGCATTGATACTACCTGAACCGCTATTCGTAATATCAAGACGCGTGACACGGCCATCTAGGTTAACACTACGTGAGCCGTAGTTTTTCACCGCAAGACTACCACCGTTCAAGCCACTAACCATCATGCGACCAGAACCGTTCGAAGTGACTTCTGTCAAGGCTGGCACGGTGTAGACAACGCGAATTGGATTGCTACTATTGAATTTTTCATCGATCCAGATTTTTTGTGTGTCGCCATTGACTTGTGTTTGTACCAAGTTCAACAAATTGCTATCGCCACTGATTTCTAAACCAGCCACGCCGCCAACGCGCACTTCCACTTGCATAGGGCCACTGACGTTTAAAGCAGATACGCCATTCACCTGACGCTTATCTAATTGCAAATCGCCATTCCCTTTAATGGCATTGCTACTCCAAGAGGATTCGAAGCGAGCATCATTGCCATCTGGCGCGATAATAATGGCACAACCTGAAAAAGCAAGAATAGAACAAAGGGCAAAAATAGTACGCATAGTGAGCTTCCAAATTAAGTTAATCGAGTGCCGAGCTTGCCATCACTTAATGTCACGGCTTCAGCCACGGACGCACTGTATCTCAATGCTAGTGGGGTCTCGAGCACCAAGCGATGAACTGTCAAGAGCATGGTCTGAACAGCAGAAATCGCGGATTGAACTAAGAAGGTATTGCGGTTATCCACAATAGACGCTGTTCCTCTGACTCTCGATAATGCTTGCAAGGATCGCTCAGTCGTTCATCAAATGTGTCGCTGTCTATCCTCAATTCACCAAGCGAACAACCTTATTTGTGCGCATTTTGCTTGATGAAATCTATCTATAATTATCAGGGGACAAACATGAAACGCCTTACTGGACATTTGTATTTCTGGGTGCTGGTTGCCATATTCTGTGGCGGCTTATTCGGATTTCTCGACGCGACAAATGCAGTCAAATTAAAACCGCTTGGCGATGGCTTTATCGCCTTAGTGAAAATGCTGATCAGCCCGATCATCTTCTGCACCGTGGTGCTTGGCATTGCAGGCGCTGGGGATATGAAAAAGGTGGGGCGTGTTGGTGGCAAAGCATTGATTTATTTTGAAGTAGTTTCAACACTGGCATTAGGAATTGGCCTGGTCGTCGTGAATATTTTGAAACCTGGTGCTGGCTTTAATGTCGACCCTGCGACCTTAGATGGCAAGGCCGTGGCTAGCTATGCAAAGGCCGCACATGATCAAAGCACAGTTGATTTCTTACTCCACATTATCCCAAAAACCTTCACCGACGCTTTCACTGGTTCCGGTGATTTATTACAAGTTTTACTAGTCGCAGTTTTATTCGGCTACGCCATGATGCGCATGGGTAAAACGGGTCAAGCAGTGCATATGTTTATCGAAGAAGCTTCGCATATTTTCTTCGGCATGATGAATGTGATCATGAAACTGGCACCAATCGGTGCGGGCGCAGCGATGGCTTTCACGATTGGCAAATACGGTCTGGCATCTTTAAAACCTTTGGCAGCTTTAATGGGCAGCTTCTATCTGACTTGTACTCTATTTGTCGTTGTCGTTTTAGGTTTAATTGCGAAGTTTGTCGGCTTTAGTATTTTCCGCTTCATCGCTTATATCAAAGAAGAGTTATTGACGGTGCTTGGTACCTCATCTTCCGAGTCAGCCTTAGTGCCATTGATGAGCAAATTAGAAAAAATGGGTTGCTCGAAATCCGTAGTCGGTTTGGTGGTGCCTTCTGGTTATTCTTTCAATCTCGATGGCACCAATATCTACATGACAATGGCCGCAATCTTTGTGGCACAGGCTTTAAATATCGAACTGACTTTAACCCAAGAGTTGACCATGTTAGCCGTCGCTATGCTCACATCCAAGGGCGCGTCCGGTGTGACTGGTGCAGGCTTCATCACCTTAGCAGCGACACTGGCGGTAATCCCAACGATTCCTGTCGCAGGTTTAGCACTCATTCTCGGCATCGACCGTTTTATGTCCGAAGCACGTGCCTTGACTAATTTCATTGGCAACGGCGTCGCAACAATCGTGGTATCACACTGGGAAGGTGAGTTGAAACATGATGTAATGCATCAGGAACTTGGGAAGTCGGTTAAGACGCCCGTGGTCGATGATGTCGCGGCAGTGAAATTGCCAGTTTGATTGGTGCGCCACATAGGTTAGGCAAAATTGATATTTTTGCCTAATTTGTGTGGCAGATTAAGTTAAGAATTGCTTAAAATTGGAATGCTTGATTATTATGAGAAGGTAATTTTGCTTTTATTGAAATAGGCAGTCACTGCTTGTAGTGCCAATAAATTGTGCTACCATATTTGGATGAAAAATCAATTAATCAAAGAACTGGCAGAGTTGAATGTTGCTGAAAAACGTTTGTTAGGAGAAGCGTTGATTAGTAGTGCTGAGAACGAAGCCTTTTCGCCACCTATCACCGAGTCGCAAGCGCTCGAACTGCGCTCCAGACTCGCATTTCATCGTCGCAATCCCTCTGAGCAAGGCATCTCCTTTCAACAGCTCAAAGCAAATTTGCTAGGCGCTAATCGCCGTTCATGAAGTTTCAGATCGTTTATAAGCCATTAGCACAAATTGAAGCTGCGGAAGCTTATGCCTGGTACGCACAACCAGATATCAATATGGGGATAGCATTCCTTACTGAGTTAGAACGCGTGGATGGATTTCTGTCTCAAAATCCATTTTTATATCCTTGTACAGAAGATGAAATTCGCCGTGTCAACTTAGCGAGATTTCCTTACTCACTCTTCTATGTCATAGACGATAAGGTCGTGAATATACTTTCTTGTTTCCACCAACATCGAAATCCCAAATCCCGCGATAGCCTCCTGACGAACTAAGATTGTTTGACCTACGTGCTTCTGTGGTTGCCGCATTTAATGTCTTTTTACTTCGCTAAACATTTCTTTCTCAAATCCGAAGAAGAAATTTTTTGACACTGAGATTTGCCACCCGAAGCCGGAGAAAGACAAGCATATCGACTGTCTGCATCTCGTATTTGATAGCAATAACTTTTCTCTCCCTTTACCGCGGCAAGACAATCATTCTTCTCGTCGGCATTAGAGATCTGAAAACAGTATGAAGGCTCTTGTCGCGACCCCCCTAAACAACTATTCTGCTCGTTCGCATCTCTAATCTGATAACAATAACTACGCTCAGATTTGACATTGGCAAGGCAAGCATTTTTTGTATCGGCATTCGAAATTTGGTAGCAATAGCTAGCTTCGCGTGTCGCTGTTGCTAGACAAAGATTCTTTGAATCCGTATTTTTGATTTGGTAACAGCTCGTGGTTGAGCTTGCTTGCGTAGTGTTGAGCGTCGCAACTACCAACAAAAATGTAATCAGCAATCTCATACTCTAATCCTTACCGAATTCAAATTCCAAAGACCTTGAGCATAGAATCAGTAACGCCCTCAATTCCGCGACCAAAAAGCCCGCCTTTTTTATCTGCATAAGGCATGGTTTCGTAGATGTAGTAACCCGAATCCCCGTAAAAGCTATCATTGAATAATTCCTTCTTTCCATTTAAGTATGGAATGAATGTTTCCGTTCTTGAATTAGAGTACTGGACATTCGCGGTAAATCCTATAGTGGCGGATTGATTGATAGCTCGCCCAGAATCAGCTCTCGCAACTTGAATACCTTTACAACCTTTGAGAATCAATTTGCCAGCCCCATGAAAAACCATATATCGCAATTGAAGCGTCAGCCAAGCATGCAGACTGCCTAATCGCCAATGGCGGGTAATCTTGATTGGATGATTCTTATCTTGTACTAGGCCAATCAATTTATGCGGTTTCAGCACCAACGCAGTACCTTCGGGAATATTTAACACCCCAACTTCATACAAGGATTCATGCGTTGCCTGAATATTGACCACTTCCTTAGAGTCAGTCTGAATCTGAGTCAAAGCATATAAACCCGCAGCTAAACTTGTAATGGGAAATGCATGACTGAACAGAAATCGCGTCTTTCTGTCTCCTTCAATTGATAGGTCAGAAATATATTCGTTCTTTATCAGTAACTCTTCATTTTTACTAATTGATATTGAAGTAGTCAGTTCAGAGATCATTGCTCCATGATTGTTCTGAGTCTCGAGCTCTGGCAGATTCTCAATAATGCCAGAGCTCAAACTCATTAAAGTTATTGACGGTCTGAGAACAGCGAATGGTGCGACTAGATAAAAGAAGAAAAGTTTAATGAGGATCGGTGTGCCTATAATGACGATGAAGATCTTCGTCGCTGCCATGAATTGGTTTTCAAATATCTTTTCAAAATCATACAAGAAATGACTCTCGTATATGCTTCGATAGTTTGAATATTCCTTCTTAAGTTCTTTTAGAATTTTTAACTCGATATCTTTAAATTCGTGATCAATCGTTAATGAATCTGACTTTTCATTAGAAACCTCATCGTATCTCTTTTTTTCTTCTCGATTTATGTTCAAAGCCTCATTCATTGACCTCAGCTCATTTTGGCATCCTTGATTCCAGAATTCATCCCACGTCTTTTTATAGAATCGCTTAGCCTTACCCGAAGGGTCGCATTTAACATATTTGTTTTTTTCAGCAAGGAATTTATTCGCAGAATCATTAAGTTTCCTTCGTTGTTTTTCTATTCGAGAAACGTAACTATCTTTTTTTTCAATATTCTGAATTAATTTTTCAATGAATTGACTTTCTTGTGACAGCAAGTCCTTTTCAATCTCTGCTATTGTGTTATCCATAATCGATTTCGAGCAGCTGTCAAACGAACGGAACAAGCAATCATTTATATTGATTGGGTTTCCTTGAATTTTTTGCTCGACTTCAATTTTTTTCTTATTAATTTCAGCTTTGCGTTTCTCCAAAATAGTTTTGGTTCGATTCATTTCTTTAAATTTTGATTCATAGCCTTTTTTCAATTCTTCTTGGCTGCTATTTAGTTTTGACTCTAAAATACTTAATTCACTATTCCAACTTCCATGCGGAACTGGAATTGCCCTAAATTCGTCGTATTTTTTGATCAAATAACTTCCTAGAACAAGAACGATAAGAATAAAAACAAAAGACAAACTCTTTTGCATTAGCCAGCCGACGATTTTTCTCATTAGCATTCCCATATTTCCTTGGTTAAATTGCTTCTAAACTTCGTCTCCCAATTATGAATGGAAAGTGCAAGAGAAGATCGATAATTGATAAATTGACGTCAAATAGGCAAAATTTATTTCCGATAAATGAAACGACATGACCTGTCATGTCTCAATAATAAAATCGGCATCGTACAAATCTATCGTCGACACATCAAAGCACATTCATAATTCCACCTGCAAGGATCTCAGCAAATGAGCAATTCCGATCATCACAAACAAAGTGAATTAAAAAATTTGTCCTCGATATCACCACCAATCATGGATGCAATAAAAAGTGCTAACGCAACCATGGACAGGATCAACTTGAATATCGCTAAACAAGAAGCACGCGATCAAGTTGAGATGGAAATTGGAATGCTAAAAAGCTCGCTGACAGAGTTGAAGCCGATGGATCGAAAAGCGATTGGCATCAACAAACGAATCGACTACCTTCTCAGTCCACGGTATCAAAACTACCTCGACGCAAAGTGCCAACTGAAGCAAGTGATTAACAACATAGGGCGGGAGATTTTCTACGGCTTATGTGGATTCGCAAAATTACTTTTAGTGATAGCGCTTAATCTTGTAGCCTTATTACTTTTACTTGTCTGGTTTTTCTAATCGGTATGGTAAAAGACGTTGCCAGTATCTGTAACATTTATGATTGAAAAAACCTTGATCAAAAAAATTTAAGTAAGCTCAATCAATTTTTGCATAACCAGACCATTAATGATGTGTCTGGTCAGTATTCGTTACCTCACTGCGCCTTCCGAATAAAGATAGCATCCCCAACTTTATCAAAAGCATGTTGATATAGCTGAGCATTTTGCAGTGGCAGGTCATCGTTCGCTTGTTGCCCACTCTTGGCTGAACGTTTCACCCGTGACACAAAATTAAACCGTACTTTTGTTAAGTTAGGTTTCATCTCTTCAATCGACGCAGTAACCGCTACACGTTGTTCGCGTCTGATGCCGCCCAAGGCATCGAAGAAACCAGTATCGTTTTTGATTGCTGATTCTGCTGTAATGAACCCTGTTTCCAAACTGGCAGAACCTATGATGTAACCCAAATCTTGCAGTATGGATACCACCGAATTGAAAGCGGTTTTTTTGTCTGCTTCAAAATTCCTTGCCTGAACTGCCTGGATTTCTAAAGAAGTCATTTCTTTCTTTGGTGGCGGAACCGCACATCCGGTTAAGCCAATAAGAATTAACGCGATCAATAGTTGTGATGATAAAGTTTTCAATTTTATCTCCTAGAATAATTAGAAAGAAGAGGCACGCGAAGAAAAATCTGACACCAGTTTTACACCATTGATTTCTTTGAACTTAATAATGAGGGTGATGGTTCTGCTTGATTGCTCGAAGCCAGATGTTGTGGTGCTAGCACCTACCAAAATAATTGTTGCGAATGCGGAAGTAGACGACGCGGTGCTAACAATGGCGTGCTTTTGATAAGTCCAAGACTCTTCACCATCGGCATTAGACGTCACCAAATTTGGTGCGCCAAATTTTTCTATTACTTCCGTTTGTGTTGTTTGATTTTTCTTCAGTGTTAGCGTAACTTGACCGGGCGTCAAAGTATTTGCTGAGTTACTAGCAATCGATGGCACTTGAACGCATGCGCTTAAGCTGATGACCAAGACAAGTACGCCATATTGGGTAAATCTGATTGTCATGTTGGTTCTCATCCTTGGCTTCCTACTTCATTTTGTTTGACTTTCAACTTTTTCCAGAGCAAAGCGACGACGAGAAATGCAATCACAAACATTGTCAGTTTGAGACCTAATATGAGCATGTCAACCCAAACAGTGGCATTGCCAAGTTTAAAGAAAACAAGTGCCAAACCCATTATTAAGGCGAATATCCAAACCATAAAACACTCCCGATCAATTTGTTAAACGAGCCTCAATTCTAGAGGGCTTGAATGACAGGTGATGTCGTTTTTATTTGCGCGAAAATAATTCGATAAAAACATAAGAAATTCGTTGATAATCCCAGCACAATTACTTTCAGCCTATTATGAGTACAGACAATCACGACACACTGGTTTATCGCCTTTCACAAATGTTGATCAAATTAAATCAAGGCCAAAAGCTCGTACCGAAAGATTTGGCTGAGGAGTTTGGAGTCAATTTGCGTACCATTCAACGTGACTTAAATATTCGGTTTGCCTATTTACCTTTGGAGAAAAAGGAAGGTGGGTATCGTCTCGATGCGCATTATTTGGGGAAGCTGAGCACGAAAGATATCGAGCGTTTTGCTGGATTAGCGGGAGTAAAAGGCTTATTTCCATCTTTGTCTGATGAATTCTTAGGAGAGCTATTTGATGCCCGTATTGGTTCCAATATGCTGGTGCAAGGGCATAACTATGAAGATCTAACGCAGTTAAAAAAAGAATTTTCACTGCTAGAAAAAGCCATCAAAGAGCGAAAGAAAATCGCCTTTTGCTATTTAAAAAATGACACCGTAAAATCCTATGAAGAAATAGCACCGTATAAGCTGATCAATAATAAAGGCATCTGGTATCTGGCAGCGCAGGACAAGGATAAACTGAAAACCTTTTCCTTTACAAAGATTCGTCAGCTCGACATTTCATCAGAAAATTTCGTTTGGGAGGAGGCGATCAATCAACAATTACTTAACGAAGACGGTATCTGGCTTTCGACCACGAAGCAAACAATTACCATGTCTGTGAGCAAAGAAATCGCGCATTATTTTAAGCGTCGTAAATTGATTCCACTACAAGTGATAGAAGAAGAGAGGCATGACGGAAGTTTGGTGGTTTCATCGACCGTTGCACATTTGAATCAGATTTTTCCAATTATTCGCTATTGGATTCCGCACCTTCAGATTGTTTCGCCATTCGAATTGCAAAAACAGTTGCTTGACGAATTGATCGAGTACGCTAATAAGCTTTGACGATATTTTCCCGCATGTAAGGAACCAGCGTTAGGTAGCAGTATCATCAACCAAGCGAATTTCCACATGTTTACCAATCGCCGTTGCGGCTTTGACCAAACTATCAAACTGGATTTTTAGATTATCTGGATCAAGCAGTCGATCAACTTGCGTACGGCTAGTTTCCATGCGTGCGGCCATCGCCACTTTGGTGATGCGATTGGCGACCATGCCGTCCTTTAGTTGCTCGGAAATCGCCCTCTTGAGCGCTTTAGCTGTGACTTCATCATAGAGTCCTTCTTCTTTGAGAAAATCATCAAAATTTGATCCACTGCGTGGATTATTTTTTTTCATGATGTTGCTTCCAATCTTTATATCTAACTTCTGCTAAATCAATGTCATTTTTATCTGTGGCTTGCGTTTTCTTGATAAATCCATGCAGCAGCACCATGTTATTACCTTCAACTGCAAATAAAATTCTAGCTATCCGTGTTTTAAGAGTGGTGCGGATTTCCCAAATTGCGCCACGTAAATGATCTACCTGCGGTTTACCAATAGGCCATTTGAACTGCACGTAAGAGACATCACTTCCAATCTGCTTTCTATCCGTTTTTGTGAGCGCCAACAGCCATTCTTTTACTGGCTCCGCCCCCATTTCTGTTTTATAAAAAAATGCGTCAAGCTTTGGGGGCGATTTTAACTTCGTCAATTTAGTGTACCTCATAAGGTTCATTCGAGCAATCCGTTTTTTTGAAAATTACACTAAAAGATAGGCGAATTAATATTTTATGTGCAAATAATTATCATAACAATACTGCCATTTTTTGGCAGTAAATACGCTAAACTAATCCCCACATTCATTTCCCACACTGCAAGTAGAATCCATGTCCCGCACCCAACGTCTACTAGATCTAATCCAAATTCTCAGAAGTCACCGTTACCCGGTGACAGGTGCTCAGCTTGCGGCAGATTTGGATATCAGCCTGCGCACCTTATACCGCGACATCGCGACTTTGCAGGAACAGGGCGCGAGCATTGCTGGAGAGCCGGGCTTGGGTTATGTGTTGAAACCAGGATTTATGTTGCCTCCTTTAATGTTTTCGGAGGAGGAAATTGAAGCGCTGGTGCTAGGTTCGCGTTGGGTGGCGGATCGTGGTGACGAACGTCTGGCATTTGCAGCACGTAATGCTTTGCAGAAGATTGCTGCGGTCTTGCCGCCTGATTTGCGCGAATCATTAGATACCACAACCTTACTCGCTGGACCAGATGATAATCGCGCTGACATTGACACTGCCTTGCCACTCTTGCGCGCCGCAATACGTAATGAACATAAAATTCATCTGAACTATCGCGATGGCAAAGGACAAGCCAGTCAACGCATGATTTGGCCTTTCGCTTTGGGCTATTTTGAACACGTGCGGGTCTTGATCGCTTGGTGTGAACTACGGCAAGAGATACGGCATTTTCGTAGCGATCGCATCGTCTCGTTCGAAGTTTATCCACAACGCTATCCACGCCGCCGCCAAACCTTACTGAAAGAGTGGCGCGAAATCGAAGGCATCGCTACTGACAGAAACTGACAGTAGCTTTCAATAAGATTATAACTATCAACACTAATTCCAGTGTTGACCAACACTAATCTGATTGGAAACTTTATCATGCCTCATCCTAATTTCATTATTCTTTACGTGACTGACGCTGCGCTCAGCGCACCATTCTATGCGAACGTTTTGGATACGCCAGCGATCGAATCTTCGCCAACATTTGCCATGTTTGCGCTGGAATCCGGTGTCATGTTAGGTCTGTGGAACAAGCAATCAGTGCTGCCAGCTTGTGATGCCGAAGCAGGTAGTAGTGAGCTTGCCTTTGCAGTAGCTGATCAAACAATTCTTGAGCAGCTGTATCAAAATTGGCAGACACGCGGTATGCGCATCGCACAGCCATTATGCATGATGGATTTTGGTTGGACCTTCGTTGCACTTGATCCTGATGGCAATCGCTTACGTGCTTTTGTTGCTGCTGGCGAGTAAGCGCATCATGAAAAACTGGATCGCTGTTGCCTCGGCTGAACATGTGGCGATTGGTCATGCGCAGGGGTTTATGCAAGTTTGTCACGGTAAACTTGCACCCTTGCGTCGGCTACAATCAGGTGATGGTGTGGTCTACTATTCGCCAACACAAATTTTCGGTGGATTATCTGCTAAGGCAAATAGACTACAAAGTTTTACGGCAATTGGCAGCGTTCTAGATAACGAGCCTTATCAAGTCGAAATGTTTGCAGATTTCTTTCCATACCGACGTGATGTGAAATGGCATGACTCGCAGCCAGCTTCAATTTTACCGCTGTTAGATCAGTTGGAATTGTCTCGTGGCAAAAGGAATTGGGGCTTTCAATTTCGCTTTGGCCTAATTGAAATCAGCGCTAAGGATATGGCTCTCATCGCCGCAGCGATGTCTGTACAATTTTCAAGTCCACCACAAGCACAACTGTTGTTAGATATCGCAAAATACTGAAGATCTCTTTCAACTTAGTTTGCAAGAACCATGATTTAGATCAGAATGCATGCACTCACTTTTTTCAGGAGTTCGCATGCATTTCTTTTTTCCTGCTACGGCGAAACATCGTTTTTCAATGCTGGCGATTTTGTTCGCGATATGTTCGCTGATACTATTTGCACTAAGTTCAGTACAGCCGCCATCCCCTACTAAAGTAAGCACTACAACAGAATTTTCACTTCCGGCAGCACAATCTCAGTTACAAAAAATCACCCAAGACAAACACCCTATCGGCAGCGTAGGACATGCCAAAGTGCGTGAGTATCTGCTTGCAGAACTCAGAGCAATCGGCTTAGAGCCTCAAGTACACAGCACTTTTGCGAGTTTTGAGAAAGGCACTGCGAGCGGGCAGGTACACAATATCGTGGTGCGATTAGTGGGTCGTAACAGCGGCCAAAATCAAAACAAAAAAGCCCTACTTTTGATGGCACATTACGATGCGGTGCCGAATAGTTTCGGCGCGGCGGATGATGGCGTATCGGTGGTGGCGATATTGCAAACCTTGCGGGCTTTGAAAGCACAAGCGCCACTGGCGAATGATCTCATTTGCTTGTTGAGCGATGGTGAAGAAGTGGGCTTACTAGGTGCATCGGGATTCGTGCAATCGCATCCTTGGATGAAGGATGTCGGCATGTTGCTCAATTTTGATAATCGCGGCAATGCCGGTCCTATCATGATGTTTGAGCCATCCAGCGGCAATCGCACTTTGATCACCAATTTGGCGAAAGCGGTACCGAATGTCATCAGCAATTCATTAATGTACGAGGTGTACAAGGCACTACCGAATGACACCGACTTCACCGTGTTTCGCAAGCAAGGTGTACCCGGGCTCAATTTCGCGATGATACAAAATATCTCTAGTTATCACACTCGCTATGACCGCGCCGATCTGATTAGTCCGGCGTCTCAGCAGCAACAAGGGCAGATGATGTTGCAACTGCTGCGGCACTTTGGCGAGCAAGACTTAAGTGCATTCCATTCCCCAACCAAGGCCGAGGATAGCGTGTATTTTAGCTTTCCTGTTATCGGCCTGATTCACTATCCCGCAGCCTATGCTTTGCCAATCGCCATATTGATTACAATTTTAGCGATCGTGACTTTTTGGCTCACAAGGAAAACTGCACGACTACGTGTCTTGGCCACCATGGCTGGTGCGCTGAGTTTTATCGTGACAATTATCGCGATAGGATTTCTATCGCAACAAGCTTGGAATTTAGTTTTTAAACTTTATCCAGCCTATTTAGAAATGCACGATCAAGACACCGGGCATTACTACTTGTTAGGAATACTGATCATCAATGCGATTGCTTTTGGATTGCTTCAAAAGTTACTGACCCGCTGGATCAGCATGAAGGAATTGGCATTTGGCACAACTATGGTGTGGGTCGGTATCTTATTATTCGTCAGCTACCGATTCCCCGGCGCAAGCTTTTTGTTCGCCTGGCCTTTACTGTTTGTCCTGCTGTCTTACTTATATTTGGCAGTAAAGAACATCTCTGAAGAATCCTCAGCTTATGCTTGGATTTTGCTAGCAGGTGCTGCGTTTTCCATCGTCCTATTTTCACCGCTGATTTTGCTTTTCAATATCGCATTAGGTTTTCACTCACTGGGTGTGCCTGTCATTTTATTTACGATACTGTTGGGATTGCTCACACCCTTGTTAATTTGGATCTTGCAAGAAATCCGTGCGCGCATCTTTTTGTTAGTGAGTTTACTTGCGATGTGCTTGGGTGCGATTGCGACCGCCAATTTTCATGAAGCCCATCCGATCCCGACCCAATTAAGCTATGTAGCGATGCCACAGCAAAATCAATATCTGTGGTTAGCCCCACAGCGCACTTTAGACCAGCGAACACTCCCTATGTTTGGCACTGCGGCGGAACAAAAGACTTTACCAATATTATTTGGCAAAGATCATCCACGCAGTACATGGAAATATTGGACAGCAACAGCACCAAATGCAGAAATCGCGGCACCAGTCATTGCCATCCAATCAGATCAAATCCTTGGCGATCGACGTGAAATCGTGGCACATATTCGTAGTCCTGATCTGGCAAGTAATGTCAGAATTCAAATTGAAGGTGTTAGTGTTTTATCTGCCAGCATACAGGATCAAATATTAACGACAACTGCCAAAGAAAAATGGATGAGTACCGTTCATGCGATGCCACGAGAGGGCGTCACTTTGCGTTTTCAGATTGCCAAAGATCAAGCCTTGAAAGACATGAAGGACATGAAAATACGTGTGACAGATACTTTCTATGTTGTACCCGCCAGTGCTGGTAACTTGATCGTACCAGCGGGTATTGATTTTGTGGCGCAAACGATCGCCGTGGTGGATATTCCCTAAGCGACTCTTGGGCTTCGCTTTTCGGTGTTTGAAAATTTAAGCGAAGCCAGTTTTATCACAGCTCAGATCTTCTTTAACGCTGCCATCAATCCGTCAGACGCGTCTTCAATGTAATCTAATACCGTATCAAAACCACGCCCACCACCATAATAAGGATCAGGTACTACATCAGAGGGACTATGCGTGGCATAGGACATCATTAACTTCAATTTATGTTGATGCGCAGCTGGACATTGATTTTGTAAGTTGCGCAAATTGTCTTTGTCCATTGCAATGATCAAATCAAATTGCTGGAAATCTTCATCACATACTTGACGCGCACGTTGTGGCGATAAATCATAGCCTCGCTTTAAAGCGAATTCTTGCGATCGCGAATCAGGTTGCTCACCAAGGTGATAAGCATGCGTACCTGCCGAATCAATCAGCAATTGTTCGAGCATACCCTCTGCGCCAGCCTTGCCACGAAAGACGCCTTCCGCAGTTGGGGAGCGACAAATATTGCCCATGCAGACAAATAGAATTGAAGTGGTTTTTTGCTTATTCATATTTTGTGCTCCATCTTATAGACGCAGAATTATAACCAGAGACACGAATAGCTTGGTGCCCCAGTTCCCAATTGAGCATGGCACTGACCAATCGCTTATGTTCTAATAGCTAGATCGCTTCATTGCTCAATCATTTTCCTTACTCGCATGTCTTCACCTATTCAAGCGTTGCTACAACAAGCGGTTGCAAAGCACCAGCAAGGCTATCTGCAACAAGCGGAAGATCTCTATGTACAAGTTCTTCAGATCGATGCACAGCAATTTGATGCTTTGCATTTGATCGGCCTTATTGCAAAGCAACGCGGTGATGCGCAAAGTGCGATGAATTTTTTTGCAAAAGCGATTGCGGTGAACCCACGTGATGCGAAAGTACATTGTCATTTGGGAGCGACGTTTCAAGAAATCGGTAACGCACAACAAGCACTCGCCTGTTACGACTTGGCGCTTTCGCTGAAAAACGACTATGCCTTAGCATGGAATAATCGAGGCAATAGCTTACGTGCTTTACACCGTTATCAAGAAGCGCTTGATAGTTTTACCAAGGCAATGGAGATACAACTCAACTATCCCGAGGCCTTTTTAAATCGCGGCATTTGTTTGCAAGCGCTGGAGGAACACGAGCAAGCATTGGCGGACCTAGAAGACGCACTCAGGCTACGCAGTGATTATGCCGAAGCAGAATTTGCACGGGCATTTAGCCTACAACAACTACGCCGATACGACGAAGCTTATGCTGCTTACTCTTGCGCATTAGGTGCTTCCACCACGGCAAAGTCGATTAACGCTGGTACAGAAAACATTGCTGCAATTTACTGCAATCGAGGCATGGTCTCTGCAAAATTACAGCGCTATGATGAAGCACTGACAGATTTCCAAGAGGCGCTTAGCTTACGCCCAGACTTTGGCAATGCCTATCTGCAAGCAGCCTATGTCCATCAACTGATGCAGCATCAAGAAGCGGCGATCGGCTGTTTTCAATCAGCTTGGCAATTAGCGCAGGGCGCTGCTAACAACAGTGCGCAAGCACAAGCCATCAGACAACAAATCGAATATCACCTTGCGGCTCTAGGCGTGGCACCCACACCACTCGCCGCACCAACGAGCTATATTAAAGATTTGTTTGATCAATATGCCGATCATTTCGATACACATCTACAGGAGCATTTGGCTTATCAGGTGCCACAACTATTACAAACCGCGTTACAAGATTTGGGCATCAAGCATTCCAAACAGCTTACTCATGCGATTGATTTAGGTTGTGGTACGGGTTTGTGCGGGGACTTTCTGGCATCCATCGCCAAGCGTGTAACAGGCGTCGATTTATCTGCAAAGATGCTGGCGAAAGCGCAGGCAAAAGCCGTTTATGACGAATTAATTTGCGATGACATTTTGCATTATCTTGAACAGCATTCAAGCACAGTTGACTTAGTGATCGCAGCCGATGTGCTGGTTTATTTTGGTGACTTAGAGCGATGGTTTTCTTTAGTCAAAAACTGTTTACAGCAAGATGGCTATTTCGCTTTTTCTGTCGAAGAATCCAATGCGGATGAAGTTTACCTGCAAACCTCACAACGCTATGCGCATTCAGCCGCTTACTTGACTAGGCTCGCACACGCGCACGGTTTCCAAATACGTCACTGCAGCCCACATCAAGGTCGGCGTGATGCACAACAGGCAGTTGCCAGTTTAATTATGGTTCTACAAAGAATCTAGGATTTGCGCCAAAAATACAGTAGGGCACATAAAGCCAGCCCTACAAGAATCAACAAACGGGTGTCGTTACCGATCAGGTAAGGATAGAACATCAATGCTAAACCGCCCCACTTCAAACGCGGCTTATTCACCTTACGCCCAGCTTGAAAACACATTAGCCCGATCACACCGAACACAATAGAGATGACGATGTAAGTCGGGCTGGGCAACATCGCGATTAATTCAGTTAGCAGGGCTTCTTCATTCATTCGGGGCAATCTGGTTGAAGGATAAGTGCCTCATACTAAGTCAAATTCAATCTCAGTAGAAAATGGATGTTACCGATTACAATTTATCTGAAACTAAGCGACGAAACGCGCAACTAATTTACGCGTGAATGGCGCAAACAATAAAACCAATGGGAAAGCACAAGCCCATGCGACTAAAAAGGCACGTAACCAGCGCGACAAAAATCCAGCATCAAATCCTGTGTTCAGCGCAGTTAAAATACCCGACATGCAAAATGCCATCAACATCGACATGATGAGGGCAAACGTCAGTTGTTGTTTCTTTTCTTTAGTCATAAAAAATCAAATAAAATTTATTGAAAAAATAAGGCGACGCTGACGCCTACGCCACCAAACCAAATCAGTGATCGCAGCGTACTTCGATTGAGCAAGTAAGCGGCAACGTAAAGGCAACGCAAAATAATAAATGCCATCGCAAGACCATCAATATTCGCCTGATTGGCTTGCGCTTGCTGTGCTAACACAACGCCAGCGATGAACAAGGGCAAGGCTTCAAAACCATTTTTCTGCGCAGCGATTGCGCGCTGTGGCCAGCCCGTAAGTTTGGCCTCCCAATCACGTGGATGGTCATTATCATAGCCCCCCTTGCGACGCGACAATTTTGCGGTGCTGGCCTTCGCAAAACCGACGGTAATCACTGGTAAAAAACACGCTGCCAATACACACCAATTTGCGATAGTCATACATTGTCCTTTTCCGATAAAAATAAGGTGCATCTGCACCTTTGCGTTCGCTAGCGCTGCATCATAATCCAAATTCCGCTAGCAAGTTTGAGGGCTGTGTCTAAAGAAATACATAAAAGATAAGGCGACTATTTTTCTCGCTATTTTTATTCCACGTATTTGATCAACATTGGTTTGCACAACAAGGACTTGATTAACAACAATTAGATCGGTTTTTTCGATGTAAATATCATTTATATTCGATTTGTAAGTGTGAGCCTGTGCCCATAGATTAGAAGAGTGACGCGCTAAGTCACTAACCAATAAGGAGATATGTGATGCAAATCGATATACAAGCACGCGGTTTCGAATTAACCGATGGTTTACGTGAACACACCAAAAAACGCCTTGGCTTTGCAACTGATTGGGCACATGATGAATTGCGTCGTGTTAACGTCCGATTGTCTGACGTAAATGGTCCGCGTGGTGGCGAAGATAAACGCTGTTTGATTCAGATTCCTCTCGCAGGCATGCAAGACCTGGTGATCGATGAGCTTGAATCGGATCTGTATGTTGCAATCGATAAGGCGGCAAATCGTATGGAACGCGTATTAAGCAAACGCCTAGCGCGCGCTCGCGAACATCCGCACATTAGTCTAAAAAAGCAGCATACAGAGAATTCCGTTGATGCAGAATCATCCGATTCAAACTGAAAGATAGCGCACGAGAGGAGTCATGATATGAGACAGTATCAAACAGATAGTCCGGAAGCAATGGCAAGAATTATTGCCTTATCGATGTTAGTCGATGGTGGATTAGATAAAACTGAACTTGATGTCATCAATCGCTATGAGGTGCTTGAGCACATAGGTATGTCAGATACAACATTCAATAACATCGTTCAGGAATTGTGTGAAGACATGCTGCAATCTATGCCCGGATATCATCTTGGCCGAATTGAGCTTGACGACGAACTTGCCGAGCAATGCATCGATGACATGCTAGCCGAAATACAAGATCCGCGACAACGGCAATTCTTACTTGATGTGATGCTAGCCGTGGTCGATGCTGATCATTACTTAAGTAAAGGTGAAACCATCTTGCTGTCTCGTGCAATGCAATGCTGGAATTTAGAGCTGATCAAGCAAATCAAACCGATGAAGCATGCTGTAATAGCGGGCGAATCAGGTAGCAATTTCGCGCAACAACAGACAGCACGCCTGCCATCGATCATCGAAACACACTTTTAAATTGTTTGTCAGATCATGCCAAAAAAGTTTCTACGTCGCGTGTTACCAAATCAGAAAAGCATACAACAGTTTTCTGTGAGCCGGCGCTTTACTGGCCGGCTCGACATTCCTGCATTGTGGGAAGTGCAGCGTGATAAGGTTGCCATCGGCTTAGCGATTGGCGTGTTCTGTGGAATGATTCCTGGCCCGCTGCAAATGATTTCGGCGCTTGCGTTGACCATCATTTTTCGTGTCAATCTGCCGATGGCATTAGTCGGCACTTTTCTAACAAATCCACTCACGATTGTGCCTTTGTACATGCTCGCTTACATGGTAGGGCAAAGTATTTTAGGAGAATCTAACTGGCGAGCACTGCCAGAACTTCCCGTGGCTGACTGGACGGCCCCGATCTCAGCAATTCAAAATTGGACTAATTGGATAGGAGATTTAGGCTCGCCATGGTTGATAGGAATGCTGGTTCTTTCTTGCGCAATGGCGGCGCTTGCGTACTGCGGAATGCAAGTGGTTTGGCGTATCAGTCAATATGTCATGATGCGCAATCGTCTACGTCAACGGCAGAGTAGAGTCAATAAACGCTCACAGTAACGCGATATTTTTTATGGTTTTATGGACGCGCTTGTTTTCTGCATCCCGCTAATTCGCCGCGCCAAGCTTTATACCCAGCAAACAGCGTAGCCACAACCCAAACCGCACTCAATATCGTATCGACGATTCTGTCGCGGGCACTGCACTTAGCATCTATTTGACAATCGACGTGCACAAGTAAAACGCCCAGTAGAGAAATGCCAGCAAACGTCGCCATTGAATAGGCTAGCGTACACAATACACGACGCCATACAGGCGGATATTGAAACTGTGGATCAGATTTAAATGGAGCACTTTGCATACAAGGCGAATTTTGAATAACAGATAAAAGACACAGGCTTAGTTTGAGGCCGCAGATGCACGATCAGCACATTCGCAAGACACCGCCAGCGGTGTCTGCTGGTATGTTTTTCTGCATTGGTAATACAAAACATGACACATAGACAGGACTTACGCAAAACCATCAAGACATCTTTATTGCCGCCTAGCTGGGACAATTTTACGTAAGATCTAATAGCATGCAATTCTGGCATCAAGCAGCGTTTTCCACAAGCCTGCATGACCACCATCGCGGTTCATGGAACAAACCCAGCCTAGAATTTAGCAGAATGCATCAATACACTCCAAAAAATTGCCCATTTTTTTCATAATTTCACAGTTAGCACACACAAAGTCGGCAAGGCTTCATGTTCACTACATACAGCTTCTTTACAGTGAAGGCTCTCTCACTTGGAGCCAAACATGCAAAAAACTTTATTTATTAAATCGCTCACTGTTGGGCTATTAATGCTGATCATCGGTATTCCACTGATGATGATTGAAGATACGATTAAAGCGCGCCTACAATTTCGCAACGAAGCTGTGCGTAGTATCGCAGCCGATTCAGTTGGTCAACAAACCTTACTCGGCCCGATTTTGGTCATTCCTTATAGCGAACAATATGAGGAAGAAGAACTGGTCAATGCCGCCAACAAACATACCATCAAACGTCAGCGTAGTTTACAAAAACGTCTATATGTTTTCCCTGACGAATTGAAAATGCTATCAACGGTCGATACGGATCAGCGTTATCGCGGCATCCACAAGGTCTTAGTGTATAGCGGCCAACACGATCTGAGCGGCAGCTTCCAATTGCCAGATCTAAGCGCCATTCAACGCGAGAAATCAGATTCGACCATCGTGCTCGGAGCGGCCTTTATCAGTATTGGACTGAGCGATACGCGTGGCTTGAAAAATGTTCCACGTATCAATTGGCATGGACAAGATATTGAATTCCAACAGAATAGCCAGCTCAACTATATCAAACAAGGTTTGCATGCGCCCTTAGGAAAAATCGAACTCGGTGCAGCCAAGCCCATTAGCTTCACGCTTAATCTCAATATCGATGGTATAGAACAATTCTCTGTAGTTCCTATTGCAAAAAATAATCAGGTAACGATACGCTCTAAATGGGAACATCCACAATTCTATGGTCGATTCTTACCATCGCCAAAAGAGCGCAAAATTGACGCTAGTGGCTTTCAAGCGACATGGAAAATTTCATCCTTATCCAGCAATGCACAACAACAATTTTTGAGTAGTGAATGCTGTCAGCAAGAAATCAAAGTGGTAACTAGTACTCCCAGCGGAATTGATGCACCAGCACAAAATGTAACGAGCATTGATAGTTTTGGCGTGGCGTTTATCGAACCAATTAATATCTATTCTCAGTCTGATCGCGCGATTAAATACGGCCTACTATTTGTTGCGCTGAGTTTTGCTGCCTTCTTCTTATTCGAACTATTAAAGCAATTACCAATTCATCCTATTCAATACGCTTTAGTTGGATTAGCCTTGGTGCTGTTCTTCTTATTGCTGGTGAGTTTATCCGAACACCTACAGTTTGTTTGGGCCTATCTGATCGCAAGTGCCGCATGCTTATCTTTGATCAGCTTTTATCTGAGCTATGCATTGAGAAGTTGGAAACGTGGCGTTGGTTTTGGTGCTGCACTGACTTTATTGTATGGCGTTTTGTTCGGCCTGCTTCAATCCGAAAATAATGCCTTGGTGATGGGAAGTATTCTATTGTTTAGCGTACTGGCTGCGATCATGTTAATCACCCGCAAAGTTGACTGGTATCAGATCGGTAAAACTACCACGCTCAACAATACAACAGACACAAGGGTCAACGAATAGCGGCATAGTAATTCATATTGCTTGATTGATTAAGCTTCGTCATCGGTGATTTACTGGTGACGAAGCTTAGCTCAAGCTGATTCATTTGCCCCATTATGCAAGACTCCTTTTTACCAGAGCAATGCGGAACAATGCGAGAAAGTCATCCACTTCTGGCAATGCTGTTTAAGTTAACTGGTATGCATCTCCTAAAAGGAGGCATTCGAAAAAACCACGAATACGCGATTGCAGATGCATCGCCTGCAATTGTGGTCTAAGATACCTATAGACAACTTTATCCCAAGTTAGCCTCAAGGAAATAAGCTGTCCCCGCGCCAGACAATTTGCATTCCATTTCACAAGCTTAACTTTTCATGAAGACAGGTTTTACGCTGTTACGATTGCTGCAAAGTTGGCGATATGCGCTTGGCTTGCTGGTGTGCGGCATCGTCATGCAACACAGTCTGGCATCTAACTTAGGTTCGCTACGCTTTGATCATATTGGACCGGATCAAGGATTTAGCTATCAATCGATCACCGCGATTACACAAGACCAACAGGGCTTCATGTGGTTCGGCACGCAAGCTGGTTTAGTCAAATTTGACGGCTATCGCAGCACAATGTTTCGTAGCGATCCACTCAATCCCAAAACCCTCAGTGACAATTTTACGTCGGCACTTTATGTTCACAGCGACGGCAATTTATGGGTGGGCACACAATCAGGTTTGAGTCTTTATGATCGCCACAGTAATAGCTTTACGAATTTTCTCAGGCGAGGAAAGAACGCTGTTTTATCTGGCAATTACAAAATCTATTCTATCGTCAGCGATGGTGCGGAAGGCCTTTGGTTAGCGACCGATTATGGCTTAATGCATTTTGATATGCACACCCACCAATTCCAAGACTTTCAACACAACAAAGACGATCCCAATAGCTTACGCGACAATCTGATTACCGATATGGTCAGCGATGCGCAGCGCAATCTATGGATAGGCACGCCGGTTGGCTTAGACAAATTTAATCCGAGTACCAAAACTTTTAGCCACATCCATCTCGATGTCAATAATCGCTCCAATTTACGTCAAAATAGTATCGTCTCACTATCAATCGATAAAGATCAGGTATTGTGGATAGGCAGTGACGCGGGTTTAACCAAGATCGCACTCAATAGCGAGAAAAAAGAAATCCAGGCATTTGGTGATGCCGAGGGTTTTGAGCTCGCTCACATTCAAACGCTTTATCATGATAAAAACGATACGCTCTGGATAGGAACCATCAATCAGGGGCTATTCCGATTTCTTAAATCAACTGGAAAATTTGAGCAATTCCGACACCGTCCACTTGATCCGAATAGTTTGCTGCACAACCATGTCAGTAAGATTCTTCAAGACCAGACGGGAGTCTTGTGGATAGGAACTCGGTCTTCAGGATTAAGTCGCGTTGATTTAGCCAGCGGTGGTTTTAGCCGCTTTGTTCAGTTGCAGGATGATGCTACCGGTACCAGCGACAACCGCATCCGCGCCATCGCATCCGCAGGGCGAGATCATGTATGGTTAGGCACCTATTCTGGTGGTTTGCTTAAAATGAATTTGCTCAATCGCAAAGTGGAGGTTTGGCAGAAAGAACCCGGCAAGAAATTGGCTTTGCAAGACAATCAAATCGTCAGTTTTTTACCAGAAAAGAATGGTCGCATGTGGATAGGCACCCGCACTGGCCTGACTTTTTTTGATCCAGCAAAGAATACTTTCACACCGGTTTTTATTAGCCATGACACCAATGATAATTACATAGAACGATCCATCCTGGATCACACCGGCGCACTCTGGGTGTCCAGTCGCGGTGGTCTACACCGAAAACTGCCTGAACAAAATCATTTCACGACTTTCAGACATGACGCCAAAGATCCACATAGTCTGACCAATAATTGGGCGATGACCTTGGTGGAAGATAAGCAAGGCAAGATCTGGATTGGCACGATGAATGGTCTCGATTATTTTGATCGCAAAACCGAGAAATTTATCCATTTACGCCATGACGAAAAAGATATTCATAGCCTTAGTCACAATCGCGTGCATAGTTTATTCATCGATAGCAAAGATCATTTGTGGGTAGGGACTTCTGGTGGCTTAAACCGCATGCAACAAAGTAGCGATGGTCGTATGCATTTTCAATTCTTTCCAACGCGTGCGGATGGATCAGCTGAATCGGTGGGCGGCATCCTAGAAGACAAATCAGGCAATATCTGGATCAGTAGTACTGCCGGAATCTCTCGCTTGGATACCAAAACAGGCAAGTTTAAAAATTTCACCGACAAAGACGGCATGATACAAGGCTCATTTCTCATTGGTGCGGTCTATCAATCCGATGACGGCACAATGAACTTTGGCGGCTGGACAGGTTTGACCCGATTCAAGCCAGAAGATATTTCCGACAATATCATTCCGCCTAAAGTGTTGATCACGGACTTTTTGATTTCAAATCAATCCATTAGTAAATTAAGCAAAGATGGTGTACCACGACTGCAAATGTCAATTCACGAAATCAAAGAAATCTATCTGAGCTATCTGGATTCCATCTTTTCTATCGAATTCGCCGCCCTGCATTACGCAGATCCAAACGAAAATCGCTACGCTTATCAGTTGGAAGGATTTGACAGCAGTTGGGTAGAAACGGATGCAAAGAAGCGCTTTGCAACCTATACCAACTTAGATCCGGGGCGCTATACTTTTCGGGTGAAAGCTAGCAATAAAAATGATGTGTGGAATGAACAAGCACAGGAATTAGTGATTTATATCGCGCCGCCATTTTGGAAAACATGGTGGTTTCGGATCCTATTAGTAGTGTTTTTGATCGGTCTTACCTACGCGATCTTCTTACTCCGCGTACGTCAATTAATGCAGCAAAAACTCTTATTGGAAGAACAGGTAGCACTTCGTACTAAGGAATTACAGAACCAAAAAGTCGCCGTAGAAAAACAAAAGGAAACGCTAGAGCATGCGCATAGAAATATCTCGCTCTTGAGTGAAATTGGCAAAAGAATTACCGCAAGTTTGAATACCGAAGCGATTATTGATCTGCTATACAAGAATGTGAATAATCTGATGGATGCGACGGTATTTGGTATTGGTTTTTATGACAAAGACCGAGGGCTAATCGAGTTTCCTTTCGTGATTGAAGATGGCAAACCTTACGCGCCGTATACCCGGGATTTTTCAAATAAGAATCAACTGCCGGTCTGGTGTATAGAAAATCGCCGTGAGATTTTTATCGCTGATCTGTACCAAGAATATCAACACTATATTCAAGACTTGTCATTCACCATCAATCCTGATAGCTGGGGTGCAGTGATGCAAGATGGTAGCAGTTCAGTAACCCCGCTTTCGGTCTTATATGTGCCGTTCTTCGTGAAGGCAGAAATCCGTGGTGTTATCTGCGTGCAGAGTTATCAAACGCATGCTTATGAAAGTACGGATCTTGATATTCTGCGAACCTTGGCATCGTATGTCGGCATCGCTATGGATAATGCGGAAGCTTATCAACAACTGCAAGAGACACAAGCGCAACTAGTCGAGCGCGAAAAACTGGCGGCATTGGGATCTTTAGTTGCCGGCGTTGCGCATGAACTCAATACGCCGCTTGGCAATAGTTTGTTAATCGCTAGTTCAATAGAAGACAATATTCAACAGATTTCTGAAAAGATTGAATCTGGGCCTGTCAAGCGATCTGATTTCAAAAATTTTGCCGAACGCTGTCAAGAAGCGCTTACTTTACTGATGCGTAGTTTGCACACCAGTGCTAATTTGGTCAGTAGTTTCAAACAGGTAGCGGTCGATCAAGCCAGTGCCCAAGCCCGCAGTTTTGACTTGAAACAAACGACTGTTGAAATCATTGCGACCATGATGAATCAGGTGCGTCATGCCGAGCACGAATTGATGATCGATATTCCTGAAAAAATCGAGATGCATAGTTATCCCGGCCCTTACGGACAAGTGCTGATTAACTTATTACAAAATGCGATGTTGCATGCTTTTGAAGGGCGCAAACACGGCATCATGACAATTAGTGCACATCGCCTGTCTGGCGACTTAGTGCAAATATCGTTTAAAGATAACGGAATAGGCATTCAAGAAGATTATCTGCATCGCATCTTCGAACCATTCTTCACGACCAAACTCGGTCATGGCGGCTCGGGCCTGGGCTTGAATGTGACTTACAACATCGTCACCTCACTACTAGGCGGACAGATTTTTGTCGAGAGTGTGATCGGTGAGGGAACCGTATTTCGTCTGGAATTACCAGTCAATGTACTGGCTAACTTCGCGACATAATACTGTGGCACTTCTATTGTTGGTGGTACTGAATAGTGAGTACCTAGTTGGTTTGTCACAAGCGGACAAGTCAAATGAACCTGCCCGCTCGTTCAAGTCGTGTATGAGCTAGTACAGCGAATACCCGATGATCTGGCTTAGCTCTTCACTGGCTCAATCAAACCCTTTTGCTTTGCCGTTTGTATCAATTCCCAGATTTGCTTCTCTGCTTGTTGTGACAAATTTTCCATTTTTTTGCCCAGCTGTTCCATTTGTGCGCCCAAGGCTTCCATTGGTTTAGCGGCTTCTTCCATTTTCTTGCTCATGGCTTGCAATGGTTGCAGCGATTGTTCAAGTTGCTGATGATGTTGTTGAAATAGCTGATCATTCTTCTGCATCTCTTTCATCAACTGTTGAAATTTGCCCTGCTCTTTGGATAGCTCTTCAAGTGCACGTTGGCGCGTTTGTGCGTTGCTAGCTTTTTCCACTTTCGCTGCTGCAGCTTCCATTTTGAGTTCGAACGCAGCGACTTTGTTCTCGTAATCACGCATCTTCGCATCGAATTGCGCGCTGAATTTATCTTCCTGTCGAGGTTGCTTTTCACTCAGTGCCTGCATTTGCGCGCCGATTTTTTCCATCACGGCACCTTGTACTTCCATTTTTTTGCCATGCTGCTCCATCTGTTCACCTAACTCTTCCATTGGTTTATAGGCGGCATTGGCTTGTCCTACAATTTCTGGATCTTTAATCAGATAGGATGTGCCTTGCTCTGAAAACCACAGAAAATCTTGCTTATTTTCTTTGCGCAGTTTCTCGATTTCGGCAAGCCCCTTTCGATCGCTGTTCACAAAGGTATTGTGTTTGTCAGCGGGTTTGACTAAGGCGAATTGCGGCTCTTTCTTTCCATTTTTGTGTTGCACCGATGGCGTCATCGCTGCTGCGCTGACGGGAGCCGGAGTAGCGCTTATGATCAGTGCAGGTGCTGTATTTTCTACCGTACTCTCTACTGCATCTTCTACCTTATTGACCACGGTACTTGCTACCGTATTAGCTGCCGTACTTAATAGTATTATCGGCGCAGTTGGGGGTACAACACTTGCTTGCGCGTAAAGTGCAAGGCATGCTGCCCCCAAACCCAGACTGGGTAAGACTATTTTCCAGCCCGCGGTTTTCACTGTTGAATCAGCTTGTATCAATCGTTTAATACGTAACATAAGATTTCCTCCATGTGCCACTTGGGCGAGTTGAGGGTGGGTGAACTGGAATCGCTCCAGTTCGGATAATGCAAGTGCCAGGCGCCGCGGTTCGCCTAACAGACTTGCGGCTAAATCATCTGCAATTTGCTCTCGTTCGATACGAATTTGTTTAGATAACCACCAAACGGCAGGGTGGTAAAACAAGACAACTTCGATCAAGCTCTGTAACAAATTCATCAAGTAATCAAAGCGCTTAATGTGGGCGACTTCATGCGCCAATAAGGCTTCTAACAATTCGGCAGGCATTCCACTGACCAGCGAAGCCGGCAAGATGACAATCGGTCGCCACCAACCAGCGGTCACAGGAAATTCTAACTGCGTCGATATACCCAAACGTAATTTTTGCTGAATGCCCATCGCGTTTGCCATACGCTGCAATTTAGCTTGCCATATCGGATCACTGACTTGTTTGGCTTGCTGCACTTGTTGCGAAACCCAACGCAAACCCAACATCATGCGCAACAATAAGACGCATACACCGGCCATCCATAGCCCAACCAGATAGGGCAGCAAGGGCTTTAAGCTAGACCATTGCGACTGCCATTGTGCAAAAGCAGAGTGCGTAATGTGCCTAATCGCAGTGCCATTTTCACTGATCAGTGATGGTGCAGCACCAGCATTCTTATCGGGCGCACTGTCGATCATCGCAAGACTAACTAGGTCTTGTGCCGGCGCGTTTTGGATCAGGTAAATGACCGGAAGGAACAAACACAGGCATAAAGCCATGCCACTGAGCATATAGCGTGCTTGTGCCGGTGCACCACGTAATGCACGTAGCAGCACAGCGGCGACAGCGGCAATCACCAAGCCTTGCCAGACAAAATGCAGTAGCGCGGTGGCTACGACGATTAGCCATTCTTGGAAATTAGCGTTCATTTTTGTCCTCGTGTAAAAAGGCTTGAATTTCTGCTCTGTCTTTCTCGCTGACATGTTCTTTCAGTGCCGCCATGATGAGCTCTTTGCCAGAACCGGAGAATGCACGCTGAATGAAATCCTTTAACAGATTTGTTTGTAATTTTTCTTGTGGCTGCGCGGCAGCATAGACATGCGAACGCGCAGTTTCATCGCGAGAGAGCAAACCATCGGTATGCATAATTTGTAATTGCCGCAAGACGGTTGCTTGATTGATTTCTGGTCGATCTGCCTGAACTCGTTCAAACACTTGTTTTGCTGTCGCCGGACCTTGTTGCCACAACACCCGCAATAGTGCTAACTCGGCCGAAGTAGGCTTACGAGTCGGCATGGCATCGGACAATGTGGTCTGAGAATTTGATTTTTTTGAGATCGACATACAGCTTTTCCTTTTCTGAATATCGATAGCATAGACCATCTAGAATATTTTTTCTAGAAATATTTTTCTAGATCTAGTTTATTCAGAAATTCGCAAAAGTGATGAATAATTTTTTACACAAAAAAGGTGAAAAAGTAAGCAGATGAAGCACTTAAATTACCCAAAAGCAATAGTTAATAATCATCATCTAAATACAACAAAAAACAACAGTTTACTGACACTTTTATACATTTTTTTGAAAATGTGTTTGTCTAACTAAGTTGTTGAATACATACTCCGACTTGGCACTGGTATTGATATAAATCAAATTTCAAGTGCTGAATAAACAATTATGAGGAGACTGTTAGTTTCGATTAATTGAATAAAATTAAAAACAGTTGATACATAATTGCAGTAAGAACGCGTCAATTTATCGACAGTTCAGTAATCTTCAACTTACATTTAATGCCAAACCTGGGGAGGCAAAATTATAATGAAAAAATTAGTAAAACATACGCTGGTAGCATCCGCTGTGATGTCCTGCTTTGCAGCGCAAGCTGGAGAAATCAAAGGAATCAACGCAGCAAACGTGATTCCAAACCGTTACATCGTGGTGTTTAAAGACACTGCAATGACAAACTTCCGCGGAGAAAAACAATCAACCGCCGTGGTCGCTAACGCTGTTGGTCAACGCTTTGGCGCAAAAGTGGAACGTGCTTTCAACCACGTGTTGAACGGTGCAGTCATTACAACGGATGTGCAAAACGCTAAACGTCTGGCAGATGATCCTGAAGTTGCCTACGTTGAAGCTGATCAAATTATGCGAATCAGCGGCACGCAAACTAGCGCAACTTGGGGTCTCGATCGTATTGATCAAACCAATTTGCCATTGAATGGCTCTTTCACTTATCCATCTAGCAGTGGTGTACACGCCTACATCTTAGATACCGGTATTCGCGGCACACACAACGACTTTACCGGTCGCATGGGTAATGGCTACACAGCGGTGAACGATGGACAAGGTACCAATGACTGCCAAGGTCACGGTACTCACGTTGCTGGTACAGTCGGTGGAACAACTTGGGGTGTAGCAAAAAATGTTACCTTGCATCCAGTACGCGTATTGGGTTGCGACGGTAGCGGCTCAAACTCTGGCGTGATCGCCGGGATGGATTGGGTCACTGCCAATGCGGTAAAACCAGCAGTAGCAAACATGTCTTTAGGTGGCGGGGCATCACAAGCGACCGATGATGCAATTGCACGTATGACAAACGCTGGTATTGCGACCGTGGTCGCCGCAGGTAACGATTCCAGCAATGCATGTAACTACTCTCCAGCACGTGCTCCAAGCGCCATTACAGTTGGCTCCACAACGAGCAGCGATGCGATGTCCAGCTTCTCTAACTATGGTTCTTGTGTGGACGTTTATGGTCCAGGTTCCAACATCACTTCAGCATCTTACAGTTCCAACACTGGCTCCACTTCAATGTCTGGAACATCGATGGCTTCACCGCATTTAGCGGGTGTTGCTGCTTTGTATTTGGCTGCAAATCCAAACGCAACGCCTTCACAAGTGACCACAGCGATTGTCAATAATTCTTTGACGGGCAAAATCACTGGCATTCCGTCTGGCGTGAACAAGTTTGTTAACATCCAGTTCTTAAATGGTGATGTGGTAACACCGCCAACCGGTGGCGTATTGACGAAAGACGTTGCAAAATCATTCTCTGCAGCGACTGGTCAAAGTGCAGCTTACACTTTCGTTGTACCAACTGGCGCGACGAATTTGACATTCAAAATGTCTGGCGGCACGGGTGATGGTGATTTGTATACCAAATTAGGTTCTGCACCAACAACTACATCGTATTTGGCAAAGTCTGATGGTTCTACCAACGCAGAAACGATCACGATTGCAGCGCCAACAGCTGGCACTTACCACTTGTTAGCGAATGCTTATGCCGCAGTCAACGGTGCATCAATTGTCGCAAGCTACCAAACTGGTACTACGCCACCAAGTGGCACAGTATTGGTTAGCGGCACAGCACAAAGCGTGACATTGGCGACCAATGCATCCAAGTTGTACTACATCACTGTTCCAACTGGCAAAACTAGCCTGACATTCACGTTGTCTGGTGGCACAGGTGATGCAGATTTGTATGCGCGTATGACAACGGCACCAACCACTACAAGCTATACGAAGAAATCGGATGGTTCTACGAACACAGAAACCATCACTTTCAGCGCACCAGCTGCTGGCACTTACTACTTGTTAGTGAATGCCTATGCTGCGACGAATGGCGCAAGCGTGAAAGCGGTTGTGCAATAATTTGTAGGTATCAATTAATGTGAGACTTGCGCATTACATCGATGCAAGCTCACATGCAAAAAGCCGTTGATTTTCCGATCAACGGCTTTTTCTTTTCCCTACCATCACAGCCATCCAGCAACAAACTGCGGCACAAGCCTAGAGAACGGTCGAACTAGGCATACAAGTTTTCCGCCCTCTGCATCAAAACCCAGCTAGTCAAAATGTATTTATCACCCGAAACTGGCACGCAGCCGCGATGTGTATGGGTGAAATAGGCGGGTGCAATCACCATGCGTCCAACTCGTGGGCGAATCGATTTCTTTTGATAAAAAAACTCGGTCTCACCACCGTCGTCGACATCATTGAGATAAAACATAAATAGCAAACTACGATGCAATTGCTCATTATGCGGCGCCATAGGAAATACTTCGCAATGCCAATAGCGATAATTGCCTAAGCCTTGAGGATATTTTTGCGCCTGTACCGTACCCAAACGATAAAGATACTTCATGAGGTCTGCAGTCTTGCCAGCAGCAAGTTCATCAAAATTATCGATCGTCAGCGTAGTTGCTTGCGCTGTTACCGGATGCGGTAAGCTCAGCGCGAGCGGGGCAATTAGCGCAAAGCGATATTTCTCCATATACGCTGTGACATATTCTGCCGTCACCGTCGAAATATGTTCAAGCAATTGTGTATATTCAGAATGAGCATTGAGTAATAAATCTTGACTGATCTTTTTACTGGTATCGACCAAGCCACCTGCTTTTCCTTGTATCAAATGGGGACTTTGCTCAAATGCTGCGATCATCTGCTGGCAAAACTCAGGACTTAAAGCCCCGTCATACACTTCAATGAAATCGTCCATGCATCCCCCATCTTTTACGTTGATTTTTTATCGTCTACCTGCAATATGCATTTCACGTACATTCAATTTTATCAACCATTGCAGATCGAGGGAAACACTTTACTCAGCTTGTATCCTTTGTGCAGACAGACTATCGCGTTGATGTACTTTTCCACGCAAAATGACTTGCGTAATTGAATCGTAAGCGCCGACATCTAACAGTGGATTGCGCTTCAACAGTAGCAAATCTGCTTGCTTTCCCACCTCGACACTACCAACTGTATCCGCTAAGCCTAGTGCGCGCGCGTTCTGTATTGTCAATGCACGAAACAGTTGCGGCAAACTAATCCCCGTTTCCAGCCAACGATCCATTTCCCAACGTCCATTTATGCCCGGAAATTGGGTATAAAACGGACCGCTCGGTGTATCGCTGCCAAATAGCAATTGTGCGCCACGCTGATTTAATTGCTTGGTCATGCGCGCTACGGTTGCCAAAGGTTTGGCATACATCGCCTTAATCGCTTGATACATCTCGGCAGGTGATTTGTTTTCCTTAGCGACTTCTTCAGCCAACAAATTTCTCATCCATTGACCAGCTTCACTTTGGTACCAGCTCGCTAATTTTGCAGGAATCGCGTGCGCAACGGCTGGATGTTGAAAGAAATCGGGATTTAATTCTTCTTGTTCGCCGTATAAAACTTGTATGGTTGGTTGGACTGAAATACCCGCCCGCGTGATTTCATCGGCGATCTGTTCTATTCGCTGCTGATTAGCAAATTGTTCGACATTTTTTGCCTCATGCCACATGCCGTGTACCAAGGTAGTAACGCCAGTCTTCAAAGCGAATTCATACGCCGCTTGCGAATTGCCGTGCAAATAGACGGGCATTTTCAAATTTTTTGCATGCTGCACGACAGCCTGAATCAGCGCAACCGAAGGCACGGGCAAATTCTTTTGTGCACCAAATCCAGTTTCGTAAAACACCTTAATACAATTGGCACCATCTTTCTTGGCACTTGTCACGACTGCTTGTGGCGTGTGCATCGCTGGATCGAAGCTAGCTGGATACACATTCGCTTGTGCTGGGTCGAACAACATATACTTGGTGCCTTGTACTTGGAACTGCAATTCCTTGCCCATCCACACCGCAGGATAGCCATTCGGTATCGTCACAGGCGCACAAAAATGCGCGGTTGGCGCCGCGGGTTCTGCATTCCACTTGGCGATAAATGCTGGATCGCCTGTCAAATCCAATACGGTCGTAAAGCCAAAGTAAGCATAGCTGCGTGGCATTTGCTTACGGGCTTGCAATAACATGGCTTCATCTTTGGCCTGTGGTGCTGCATATCCGGGCACTCCGTCGAGATGAACATGGCTATCAATCAAGCCAGGAATTAAGAACTGTCCGCGTGCATCAATTTGTCTATCTGCCTTCGTCGCTGCCTTGCTCAAATTGCTTGCGATCTGATGAATTTTGCCATCGCGGATCAAGACATCTTTTGGTACCGAGACTTTTGCCTGATCACCGCTGATGATTTGTACTTGCTTAATCAATACGCTGTCAGCCCGCGCATCGGTGTGACTGAAACTTGCCAGTAGCCCAGCCGCAAGAAACATAGAAAAACCTGAGAATGAAGAAAAATGAGAACACGACATAATGGCTCCTTGGTGTACGAAAAAACTCAGTTTGCCAATGTAGAGCCTATTTTTCGACTCAAAACGCGATTGAGGACGTAGAAAAAGCTTATTTGCGCTCGTAATTTGTGTATAAATGCATGATTTGAATCGCACATTCAAATCTTTTGGCAAATTCAACAACGCCAGCGTCTGTTTTGCGTAAGTCCTAAGATTTCTTAAACCTATCCCTTGAAGCATTTACGATACGCAATATGACATCCATCATCAGCCATATTCAAATTGCCAATGCCGTGTTATGCGTCTTAATGGCTGCACAATTGTTCAGTATGACCGCAATGCGACCCGTTCCCAAACGCCTGCTCGCGTTCAATTGCTTGTTATATGCACATCAAAGTTTGGCCTTGGTGGTGATTTTGAACGCCACATTGGAGCGGAGCTTGAGCGGCTTTGGTCTGACCCGACCACTGCTCGCGATGTTGCTTGGTCCTGCGCTGTATGTTTATTTCTCTTGCGTGCGTCGTAACCCCTCACACCTCAAGCCTAGTGATGCACTACATTTTTTACTTGGTCTGATGACCTTTGCACTACTGGTCTGGATTAAACCCTTACGTGCCTTCATCGACGTGGCGATTTCCACCAGCTTTGTCATCTACTTTGTCTTAATCGCGATTCAGATGCGCGCTGGCAAGCAAGCGCTTGCTCACCTTCAAACTTATGCAGAACCAGCACATCGTTGGCTGATTTGTCTGATGATGATGGCTTTCATTAATATTGCACTAGAAATTGCTGTCAATCTAGAAATGCAAGCAGGCGTGAGCTTGCGCGAGTCCAACGCTCTACTGATTGCCAGCGTCGCATTCTTCCTAATCAATATGACGATGATATTGGCCGCGCTTCGACGTAGTGATTGGTTGGAATGGATGTATCAATTTGGACAACAGACTTTGCAAGTGACAATGCAAGCCACGCCAAGCACGATCGATGCAGAACTTGCCAAGCAAACATTCGAACGTTGGCAAAATCTGGTCAACACCGAGCAATTACATAAACTAGAATTTGGTATCACCTTGGCGCAAGCAGCAAAAAAGCTACAAGTACCAGCCCGCCAGTTATCCAATGCGATTAATCAAGTTTATGGCCAGAGCTTTTCAGTCTATTTGAATGACCAACGCATACAAGAGGCACGAAAACTCTTAACTGAACGGGCTGATTTGAGCATTATCGACGTCATGCAAGAGTCTGGATTCAGTAGCAAATCGAACTTCAATAAAGAATTTTTGCGTGTTAGTGGCACTTCACCTTCGGCATTTCGCGAAAAACACGCGCTCGCATCGCAAATTCAAAATTCGGTCGCACACTAGCCGTGTGACAGTTCCAAATAAAAAGCGCAGCAAATGCTAAATTTGCTGCGCTTACCTACATCAAGAAAACCGATCAAACCAAAGATTATTGACCAGGATGATAACGACGCTTGGTATGCTTGGCCACGTCTTCAGGATAAAACAAAACGTCTTTGAACTCGCCTTTGCTATACATTTCACCTTGATCATTAAAATGTGGTGATGCCGGATCACCACTATTGCCACCCGCCAAAATACTCTTAGCTTGAATCCGTGGCCCAAACGTGACTGCTGCGACAAAGCTATTGCCACGGTCGCCATAAATACGCTTGGTGGTTTGCTTCGCGACCATTCCATAGGCAGCTAACGAGCCCCAATTGCCCGAAGCAAAAGCGACTGGCCAACTTGGTTTATTGTCGTCATAGGTCGCATTGATATCGCCAGATAAACGTTGGAAGCGATTAATCTCACCCCATGGCGTTTGCCACTTTCCAAAATCATCTTGCAGTCGCTGACTAGCGCGTTTTAATGCCGCCAATAGTGCTGGAGCAGAGACACTGGGCAAATAATCCACCACAGGAATATTTTTGTACTTAGCCTCACCACCGTGTTGCAAGACAAGATCTTGCGCCCAATAAATTGCCAGAGAAGTCGCTGTTGAATCTAAGGTGGCACGCATATCCCAGCTACGCAGATTTTGAATTTGCTCTGCCAGCATTGGGTCGGGCTTAACATCGTATGCTTTAAACAAAGATGGTAATAATGATTCGAATGCGGTTAATTCGCTGTCATAGGCGAGTTTGATTAAGCTATCTAAATCTAAATTCTTTGCGTCTTTTAACACTTTTACAGCGTGTAAGCCACGCGCGTTTTCTCCGTTGGTCCACATGTATCGAGGAAAATCTTGCACGCGCGGACTACTACTATTGGCGCCAACACCAGAAGCTGAGAATGGCCAATTATTGGTATTCTGTATCCAGCCGGTTGCCGGATTAAAAATCTGAATAATTTCTTTGACCGGATGCAAACCCTGCCAGTCAGCAGACCGCAAACTGCCATCGACCGGTTTGGTCCAATCGAGCTGCGGGTTACGACGCGGCACAAAATTACCGTGAAAATAAGCGATATTGCCATCGCGATCGGCATACACGGTGTTATTCGACGAGTTCGCCCGCAACGCCATCACTTTGGCAAAACCCGCATAATCACGGGTTTTTGTCCGCAAGTAGGATTGCATCAGTGCCTTCATTGGCTCATTCATCAACTGCACGGCGATCCATTTTCCATTGGCCGAACGCACCACGGGGCCATGGTGACTAAAATAAGTCTTAATCTTACGACTCGCCATGCCATTAAAAGCTTTATAAGGCAGGGTTTGTTCGACCACTTTTAAAGGACGTTGTTTGCCTTCATACAAATAGAAATATTTCTCTCCCTTTTGCGTGACATTCAAAGCGAACTCATCGATCACATCGGCAGCGTTGGAAGTATGCATCCAGCCGTTGTATTGATTAAAACCTTGATACACAAAAAATTGTCCCCAGGTCACCGCGCCGTAAGCGTTCAATCCCTGACCACTCGTTACCTGTACTTCTGGGCGGAAATAAAAAGAAGTGTGCGGATTAATCAACAACATCGCCTGACCGTTCGCGCTACGTGAAGGTGCAATCGCAAACCCGTTTGAGCCGCGCGGCTCAGGTAAAGTTACTGGGCTCTGTTGCGTCAAGAGCTCCGGTTTATCACCATATAAAGCTTCCAATTCCTTTAGATTGACTGATTCAATATCGCCACCGATACTGCCCTCACTAAACGCCAGCGCCATCCAAGGTTCAAAATGCGTAATTAAACGTGGCTTTACCTCGGGGTGGGTATGCAGGTAATAATTCAGCCCATCGGCAAACGCGATCATTAATTGCTTTAACCATGCTGGGCTTTTCGCATACTGCGCCTTTAATTCAGCGGGTTGTATGAATAGCTTCATACGCAAATCACGCCAAATTTCCACTTCACCTTCGACCTCCGCCAATCGCCCCAGCGCGTTGATATAGTTAAGCTCGATACGCTTAAAATCATCTTCAGCCTGCGCATACAAAAGACCAAACACCGCATCCGCATCGGTCTTCCCCTGCACATGCGGAATCCCCCATTGATCACGAGAAATCGTCACATTTTTTGCAGTCGCCTGCCAACGCGCACGATCCTTGGCATCTGCAACTGGAGCACTATGCGCAACGGCCAAACTACTAATACCTGAGCCCAGCAACAAGCAGATTGCCAACATTTTTTTGTGGAACAAAAAGGTCTTCAAGCCTGCCTGAGGATTGTTTAAAACATGTAAGCGCATATCTTGTCCGTATTCAAATTAAGCAGAAGTATTCTGCATGAAAGACTAACACAGCTAAAATGCAGTGCAGGAGAATCGAGCAAAATCAGAACAAGGTTTAAGAGCGTTGCTAGATTCTTCGCACACCTAAATTGATCCTCTCAATTGATTATTGTCATTGCATCACTTGGATAGAGACTCACCAGAGATAGATGAAGTTCCCGAACCGTTTAATGTGGGCTGCGTACTGAACGAAACTACCTAAGCAGATAAGCAAATAAGCCGTAAAAGAGCGTTCAACAAAAATCCGTCGTCAATTTCATGTTCTGACCATATCAAGCATCGATAGCTTATATTTAAATTTATTAAATTATTTATTTGCTATGTATTTTGTTAATGTATCATTCTCCTATTGCATTCGACTTCAAATAATTTATAAGGTCTAATATGTTGAATCAGCTTTTTACCGTTCGGATAGCAAACATATTGTTGATAGGCGCCGTATTCCTAATTAGCGCCTGTGGCAGTAACAGCAACATATCGCCAACGCAAAATACAGTGGTACTGCCACCAACACTTGAGCTTAGTGCGCCACCAAAAGCTGATCTGACGGAGATCGTCACCTTCTCGTCGAATACAACACCGCAGCCGGGTCTCAAATTTGTTTGGTTTTTTGGTGATGGTAGCAGTAGCACTGACGCAACACCTCAGCATCAGTACAGCAAATCCGGCGACTACGAAGTGATCCTCACTGTCAGTAACACGCTAGGCCATTCGATAGAATCAAAAACTAAAATCAGTATTAGTAATCTCGCAGGCCTACGCGGATTGATGTGCAGTGGAACAAATGATACGGGTTGGTGTTGGCAGGCTTCCAAGCCTAGTAGAGATACAACGAATTCTTTCACGCTTGCTAACGCAACCACTGGCTGGCGGGTGGGCAATGCAGGTGATATTTTTAAAACACAAGATGCAGGTCGATCATGGCAGCGGCAACCCAGCGGAGTCAACGTCAATTTGTATCAGATCAAGAACTTTGACGATAAGATAGCTTGGGTCTTAGGTGCAAACAATACGTTGTTGCAAACACTCGATGGCGGTACTAATTGGCGCACATTAGTCAGCCCAATTGACGTGCGAGGTCAATCCCCAGAAATCATCGTATTTTCTGCAAATGATCTCCTATTAGAGTCGGGTTCGAACAGTTACTTGACTGATGATGGTGGACTAACTTGGTACAGTGTAGACATGACATCAGCTAGACACACAGAGGCCGGGATCATCTATGAACTGCGCGGGTCTCATTTATTCAAATCAACTCGGCAAAATCGCCAATTGCGCGACATCATGAAATTTGAAGATGGAACGGGAGCTCGTCCGCCACAAATTCGTATCGGGTTGTCCGGTGAAAATGTCGTTATAGCTCGTGGCAGAGTGATTGATGTTGATGCTAGTGGCAAGATTATTTACGATAGGTCACTTGCTTGGCGCAGTGAAGATGCAGGGGAACATTGGACACCCTACACAATTTTGGGGCTTCCTATTGGAAGTGAAGGAAGTGACATATACTCCTTGGATAAAGATGGGAAAACATGGCTAACACTACATGCGGACATCATTTATCGATCAGATGATGGCGGTATGAATTGGCGCGAACAAACTTATCTAAGCGAAGATCAAAAGATTTTTCACGACGATATCCTACAAATACTCGTGCATGGCTCCAAGATATTCATGTTAAGTCAACATGAATATTACTCACGACTCCGTTTCAGCGAAGATTTAGGTAAAACTTGGGTCGAAGTGAAAGGCCCATTAATTGATGGCGTGCGTGGGATTCAAATTAATACTATCAAGTTTGTAAATGACGCATTGATTGTACATAACGAATTAATAGGTAGCTTCGTAAGCACAGACATAGGTATAAACTGGAAACAAGTTTTTATTAAGGACGATATCTCCGCAAATGCTTCTCATGGCGTAGCATTTGCTAACACTAAGAATGGCTTACTTGTCGACACATCTAGCCATATAAATAGTAGCAATGATGGTGGAAAGACATGGACACTTAAAACCACGACACTTCCCAAAATTCCTTATAACGATCAACTCCTAAAAAAAATACTGTTTGCATCCCCAAGTACCGTTTACCTACTGTGGAGTAATGGTTACATCTATAAAAGCCGAGATGGCGGTGCTACTTGGACCAATAGTGGGCCAAGCATCGTGTCAACTAACTTTAATTTTCTTGATGAAAAGAACGGTTGGGCATATTTAGGAATAAGCCCTGGGACGATTACAATTACACGAGATGGAGGAGCTAGCTGGAAAGAAGTCGCCACGCCTTCTAGTCCTATCAACAACGTATGGTTAGACAATACCAGCACACTAACCGTCATAGGCAACGCCGGACTCATTTCTCAGTTCAATAACGTAATATGGCAGCAACGCTACACTGGTACTAGTCAAAATCTCCGAAAAGTGTATTCCCTCGATAGCAAAACAATGTGGGTGATCGGTGACAACGCCACCGTCTTGCGATCAGATGATGCGGGACAAAATTGGAAAACAGTATATGTACCGGGTCAAGCCAATCTTAATGACATCCAGTTTATTGATACTAAAAACGGCTGGATTGTAGGTGAACACGGATTAGTCTTAGTCACTCAAGATGGTGGCATCACTTGGAAACAGCAAAACACAGGTACCAAGGCTGCGCTACTTCAAGTTCAATTTGTTGACACCAAAACGGGCTGGATAGTAGGAGAAAATGCGACTTTGTTAGCGACTGGGACGGGTGGGTTTTAATAGACATATAGTATCAGGAGTACAGAGGCAATCCATTACACTAGGATCAATCGATTCAGACTCGGTTGATCCAAACTGGGCATATCTTGTTTCGATTACGGAATAACAGGGGTCAGATTAAATTAAATTTTTACAATGTCAGCCTTACGCCAGCCAACTGGTCTACCCACCTTACTCACAGTCATTCGGCGTCCCGTCAAATTCTCTATTTCCGTCTCAAAGCGACTGTTACCAAATACAAATCCTTTGATAACAGAAGCGCGAATATTCTCTAACAATTCGCCATCGACATGGCTTTTAAAAAGATCACGATAATTGGCTTGCCTCTTCATTGCATCGCGGTCTAGAGCAAGGTAGCAAGAATGTGGTGTGCACAATTCCGACTCTTTTCCAAGCGCATTTATCTGGTAACTCGACCAAACATAGTCCGACGCCTGCATCACCATTCCCGCTCTCACAGGGTTCAATTCAATATAGCGATACAGCTGTAAAAGATAACTCTCCTGCTGCACTAGGCAAGACTTGAATCGCCCCTCCCATAATGTGCCTGTGCGCTTATAGCTAAAATTAAAGTAACGCACATATTGCCTACCCAAGGCTTGCATCAAATGACTAACCGCGTTGTCAACCCGCGGCGTACACAGCAAATGCACATGATTCGTCATTAATACCCAAGCATGTAAGTCCACTTGAAACTTTTTCGCATACTCCTTCAACCAATTGGCATAGGCAGCAAAATCCTGCTCACTTGCAAAGCACATTTGCCTATTATTCCCACGTTGAATTACATGCTAGGGAATCCCAACTGGACACACTCGCGGTAACCTCGCCATCTTTCACTCCGCACAAATCGCTTCAATTGTAGCTGTGTAGCATGCGTTTAATTTGATCTGACCCCAGTTATTCCTCAGTTATTCCCGATATTCCCGATACGCTTAAAGTCATCTTCAGCCTGCGCATACAAAAGGCCAAACACCCCATCCGCATCGGTCTTCCTCTGCACATGCGGAATCCCCCATTGGTCACGAGAAATCGTCACATTTTTTGCAGTCGCCTGCCAACGCGCACGATCCTTGGCATCTGCGAGTGGAGCACCATGCGCAGCACTCACAGTCAGACTACTTAAACCAGTACCAAGCAAAAAATACATTGTGACCAGTTTTTTATGGAACAAAAAAGTCCTGAGACCTGTCTGATGATTGCTTAAAACGTTTGAAGTCATATCCTACCTGTATTCATGTTGAGGAAAAATATTCTGTGCAAAAGACTAACACAGCTATAAGCAAATGAAACCAGACGAGACTCATCTTTGACATCTCTGCTGAGCCTACCGGGTTCTATGCCGTAAATTGTATTTGTGAAGTAGAGACTAGCCAAAGACAGATGAAGTTCCCAAACATTCAGTAAGGCAGGAATTATTAAATTCAAATAGGAAACCGAACTTCTCAAGCAAAAAATCTGATTTTTACTTTGGCATTCAAAAAGAATGCGTCATTTTTTACACTATGAGGCAATTTATGGCAAAACTGTATCGGTATGGATTCTGTCTGTGGGCTCTATTGTTCACCCAATTATTGGCCGCACAGATACTGCCCGAAAAATTTCAACCCGGTCACATTTCTCATGGCGGGGTTTTCGGATTTACCCTTTCCCCCGATGGAAAAACCGCCTTATGGGTAGAGTCTCAGGGTAAACGCGAGAAACTCTACATCAAGCAATCTCAGCTTCTGAACGGCAAATGGACACCCGCAAAAACCGCGTCATTTTCTACCGAAAGCAATCAATGGAAAGATATCGATCCTATCTTTAGTCCACAAGGTGACTTAGTACTATTTCAGTCGAATCGCCCGATTCTAAGTACAGAAAAAGAATTGAAAAAAGATTTCGACATCTGGGCGGTAAGAAAGACTGCCACAGGTTGGAGTGAAGCTTTTCATCTGGGAATGGAAATCAACACCGAAGCGTCAGAATCGTATGCGTCGATAACAAAAAATGGCAACATCTATTTTATGAAAGACCACGAAAATCAACCCGGCAATTCAGACATTTTCGTCTCTAAACTCGTCAATGGAAAATACCAAAAACCAGTAAACCTGGGTACACCTATTAACACAGAGCAGTTTAGAGAATCGAATCCTTTTATCTCACCGAATGAAGATTATCTGATCTATTTTTCTTCAGACACCACCGGGCTGGGTGAAGTCGATTTATATATCAGTTTTAACGAAAACGGCACGTGGACAAAACCAGTCAATCTGGGCTTGCCTATCAACTCAGAATTAGCGGAGTTCTGTCCATTTGTTCACAAAGATAAACTTTACTTCACTCGTCAGAAAAAAGAAGCCGACAGAATGATCGAAGATATTTATTCAGTTAACTTTGATCCGTATCGTTACAAACGGGTTGTTCAGTAACAAATTCCCCTAAATAACTAATCAAACCAGGAACAGCCGCTCAGCGGATCCCCCTTATCGATCCGCGATAACAGCGCAAATGGTGTTTTTGCAAAAGACATTCCGATATTTGGACAAAAAAAATTCCTAACTAAAAATCTAATTTGAGCTTCAAAAAATCAATACAAGGATATATCTTGGTGATTAATACCAACTAATGAAAGCGCTTGTTCAGTTGAGCTAGACGTTACCGCTGCAGCAATCGCCATTCCCTTTGAAATTGATTCTGCGTCACTGTTAAAACTAATCCCCCAATCAATCGCCACTTTTTTCCCTACCGCGATTTTGTTATCTAGCAAGTCAGCGACAAATCCCCATTGTGCGTCTCCTTTAAAACCGTGTGCGGAATTAAGAATCGCTACCGCCAATGACCCGTGTGTAGCCCTTCCACTGACTAACTCACCCTTCCAATAATTAAGACCTTCGACATCTGCACCGCCCACTCTACCGAGGGTGTTTTTATATATGGTATTAATGAAATCAGCATCAGTCATCGTTGCCGAATAACCGGTAAGTAATGGATATTGAGAACCAGCATTAAAGAAGGACTCCGCAATTTGCGTGATATTTTTCCCTCCTTGCATTTCGTCAATCCAATAAAATAAGCCGTTAGCATCTGGTACACGATTAAAGAAGGCGATGTAGAGTTCAATCAGATTCTGGATTTCTGTTGCACTACTCCCTGTCGCTTTACTTTGAATACTTAAATTGATGTTGATATCAGAGAATTGAATGGTTTCAATATTGATCAGGGAGTCTGAGCCATCATTACCAAATTTAGAACTGACTTCAAAATGCGAATTTTGGTTTTTTATGGTGTAATTCGCGAGATTACTACGATAAATAACTGTGTCGTGACCAATTCCACCATTAAAGAACTCGTCTTCAATTTGACTCGCGAATTGGTCGTTCTTTTCTGTGCCAATAAAATTTTTTCCTACTGTTTTACTCGAGATACTTGCCACTGCCTCACGTGTACCGCCTAAATCTAAATATTGTGCAGTGACCGAAATTGTTTTGCCCACTTCTTTTTCGCTAATTAAGAAACCCGACTTATTCGCGCCATCAATTGCAACCCCATTTGCTTTCCATTGATAAGTAATCGCTCCAATGCCGTCTTGGTCTGTCAAGTTGTTCGACACACTAAGTGTTTGTCCAACTGTGAATTTGCCACTAATAGATACGGAACCCATCGGGGAATCATTAACTGGTATAAGGCTAATTTTGATCGTAGAGGAAGCCGAAGTATCTGCACCATCACTCACCTTAACGCGAAAGCTGGTGTAATCACTTCCATTTCCATTAAGAGCCCCTTGATAAAACAGTTTGCCGGTAAGAATATCGCGAACGTCTATCGTATCTGCAATATCTACAATCCGAACGCCACCACCATTGACACCTTTTGTATATAAACTTCCTATTGCAGGAATTCCAGTAATGACAATAGATTGCAAGCTATCGGCAGAGTCCAGGTCTTTGAATACAAAGTCACTCAATTTCAGGCTATATGCTTCATCTTCACGACCAACAATAGCACTATCAGCTGATGTCGGTGCATTCAAGTTGGGAGAGGCAAGAATATTCACTCTGGTAGTGCCCGTGGTAAAACTATTTGCTGTGCCACTACCGTCGTCAAATTTCCAGCTAATCGCAATATTTTTAGTCAGGTGGTTGTTTGTATTTTGATAGGCTATCTGGCGCATGCCCGCGCTCACCAACTCCTGCGTTGCGTTGCTATTAAAGGTGATTTTCAGTTGCCCATCAACCAAATAATAGGTCCCGATATTAATATCAAGCACGTGCACTTTGCTACTTTCCAACTTTAAGCTACCACTCCCCAAGAAAACATCTTGTACATGAGCGCCGCCAACACGCTCCAAAGTCAGAGTGCTTTGGGCATAATTACTGTTATCAAAGTCGGCGTCATAAACCGTCGCATCGTTGTCGAGCACAACAGGCATCCCGCCGCCACTAAAGGTGACGATAGCATCGACCGTATTATTAACGCTAATTGCTTTATCAAGAGTACCATTTGAATTAAGCCGCACCAAAGCGACATCTGAATTTTTGCTTGAGGAAAATACGATTTTCCCATCTTGTTGAATATCAACCCCGGTGGCGCCACTTAATCCTTCATCTAACACCAAAATACCTGTTTTGTTGAAACTAGTATCTAAACTGCCATTTGAATTAAACCTCGCAGCAATGAGTACGCCGTCACTAATAAGTCCATTAATGCCAGCGAAAAGAATTTTCCCATCGCTCTGAATATCAATCGCTTCCGGGTCGATTCGGCCGTATCCGGTTGACACAGAAAGCTCTACGTATCCAACACCATTAAAGGTCGTATCAAGGGTTCCATTCTCATTAATCCTGGCAACAAAGGCTCCAGTTGTACATTCTCCAGTGATGATCATCTTTCCGTCGGCTTGTAACTTTACTGCCGCTGGCGAAGCCCATCCCCAATTCGCGCCATTAAAGTTCAATTTCCCGCTATTTCCATAGCTAAGATCGATAGTTCCATCTGATTTCAATCTAGTAATGGTAGTAAAGCTATCAACACGGGACGCAAGTAGAATTTTTCCGTCGGTTTGAATAACTGCCGTTTGAAAAATGTCGGCTATCCCAAAATTGAATTCTGCATATCCAGTCTTGTTAAAACTGAGGTCTAGACTCCCATCTACATTCAATCGTTCAACAACCGAGTTAAAGTCATACTTATCTGCATTTGCTTGTTCATTAGATTTAAAGCCAGCCATGACAAGTTTGCCATCGGATTGCATGCTGAGATGATAAATAACTGCACCAATTTTTGATTGTCCAAGAAAACTAGTATCAAGCTGACCATCCGTTGTAGCACGCAATACATTGTAGCCACCAAATACAATTTTTCCATCAGCTTGAATGATGAGTGCGGTTTTCTCTTGCACCACTGCAATCGCTGTCGTCAGAAGCGTTCCCGTGCCATTAAAACTCAAATCTAAACTACCGTCTGAGTTATATCGTGTTACGAAGTAATATGCACTTGTACCGACGCTCCTAACTCCAGCAACAACAACTTTTCCATCTGCCTGAACTGCAACAGCATTACCGGATTCATTTGATCCTAAATCTGTGGTGATAATTCCTGTTCCAACTGAAAAACTTGGCGAGTGATTGAGGCTATTTGGTGCGGGTGATTGACTATTATTTGTCAAACTCTTACTTAGTTGCGTCATGGCGTGATTCTTCAAAATAAACGAGAAAATAGAGTGTCGTTAAGCATTATTCTTTATTTAAGCATTTGACGCAATACTCGACTTTTATGAGCATCACTAGAATCAAGGTGCGCTTGAGTGCAGCAAATAAAATTGGCTTTCAAGTATTTCATTGCAATTCTCTACGCGTAATGTAGCCATACTAAAATCATACAAAATTACATTCGACCAGTTTCTGGTTAGATCCACAAAGTTCACAAAAATCAACTCGCAGGGGGATAGTATTTAAGAATGCTTACATGCGATGAATTTATGAGTACGTAGATAAATACAGAATTTGGCAATAGCTGGAATCATGTCAAGACATTTCTGGACACTTAAGGAGGACTAATGAGGGGGCAAAACATGGGCAATAAGGAGCACGACTCTTGCTGGGATTCCTTACAGCAATTAGGACTCAAAAAGTACGGTTTGCGCCCCCCCAACCACCGCATATTTACGTTGAGATAACAGCGCTACACTGACGACAATAAAGACCTCCGTAAAGTGCATTCCTTCGCCGAAAAAATAATGTGGGGGAAGCGGCTATAATTCGATTTTTTTGGTGACTAGGACTAGCGGATTTTGATGTAATTTGAAATTGGCCGCTTGCATCGTATGTGAAACTGCCTTGAGGGAGAATGGTCCTGCTGACACCGACACCAAGGCCACTCATCCTTCCTAAAGTGCGTTGAAACACTGGTGCAGCAAAATAGTAAGCGATGTAGTCCTTACTTAGGACTGGTTGAACTGATGGCGTGCTGGTTGATCCCCGTCACCACAGGCCGATAAGGCAAATAAAATGCAAAGTGAACTAATGTTCGCATAAGGAATTCTTGAAATGTTTTTTTATGAGGGCAATTTTGATTCCGTAACCCCATTGTGTTTTAAAGCAATTACGCCTTGGTGTTAACAAATGACAGTCATCGTTCTCCTTTCGTTTAATGTCAAATTAAGTAGGTTGTGGCTCGCCATTCACTTACATCGGCTTAAACCGCCACGCATAAGCCTGGCTCACTTTTAGCACTTCTTTGGTACCGCGCAGTTCTACGGTGACTTTTCCCAGTTCATCCCGATGGGCTTTGGCGATGGCGTCGGCACGAACCACGACGCTGCGATGGATTTGCCAGAAAATTTCTGGATCAAGGCCGTCGATGATTTCTTTTAAAGGTTTGCGTACATGTGCTTCGTCGTCGGTACAAACGACCCGCGTGTATTTTTCGTCGGAGGTAAAGAACAGGATTTTATCGATAGGAAACATCTTGATCGTATCGCCGACACTGGCGCTGATCCAGCGTATGCGTTCGACATTTTGTGGGCGCAATCGCTTATCCAATTCTTGCATCAAGCTACTTAAATCAGACGGTGCAGCTTTGACTTCCAAACGCGCTTTGAGGCGTGCGATGGCATCGACTAAACGTTCGCGCGAAATTGGCTTGAGCAAGTAATCAATCGCACCAGCCGAGAACGCTTCTAGCGCATGATTATCGTAGGCTGTAGTGAACACGGCGTGACAACGGCCTTTGGTCGCATTTGCGACATCGAGGCCAGTCATTCCTGGCATGCGAATATCTAAAAAAGCGATGTCTGGATTGTGCTGATGGATCGCTTCTAAGGCATCTGCACCATGCTCACATTCAGCAATAATTTGCAGCTCTGGCCATAATTCGTCCAACATACGGCGTAAATCTTTACGCGGTAAATCTTCGTCGTCGGCGATGATGGCTGTGGTCATATTTGTCCTCGTTAGTTCGTTATCGTAATATTTTAAGTAGGTGATTTTAGATGCAAAGTAGATTATTGACGAGTTTCTGCCAACTAAGCAATCAAGGGAATCACAATGCTTGCGATCACACCACCTTCGGGTCGCGCTTTTAGAGTGAGGCTCGCTTTATCACCATACATCGACTCCAAGCGCTCACGAATATTGGCTAAGCCGATGCCAGAACCTGATGTGGTTCCACCAAAACCAACCCCGTTATCGCTGACCGAAACTTCTAATTTTTCTTCATCACCATCATCAAAATAACGTGCGTTGACCGTGACATGTACCGGACCAATTTTCGGTTCAATACCGTGTTTGATTGCGTTTTCAACCAAAGAAATTAAGAGTAAAGGTGGGAAAGCCGCATCTTTTAATTCCGATTCAACGCTGTAACTCAGGCGTGGGATGCGCGCCTGCATTAAACCTAAATAGGCACGTGCAGCTTCTAATTGTTTGGCGAGGCGCCCTTGTTCAGAGCTGCCATCACCACGCATTTGTGGAATGGTTGAACGCAAATAATCCACCAAATGATCAACAATCGCAGTGGCGCGTAAAGGTTCGGTCAAGATCGCGGAACGCACACCAGCTAAAGTATTAAACAAGAAATGGGGCTCGACTTGCGCCACTAATACGGATAAGCGTAACTCTGCTTCTCTACGGGCATCTTGCGCACGTTTCAACTCTTGTTGACGCAGCGCTTCTGCTAAGCGTTTGCGTTGACGGAAGAAGAACCATAAATCGAATCCACTCGCTGTATAAATGATCAAGAATGCCATTGGAAAAGAGCCAACGATTAGTTGAATCAATTTGTCGATCTTAACGCTTTCGCTATCTTCTGATTTAGCCGACTTACTCGCAGCACTAGCAGCGGTTGTTGCCACTGTAGGTGATGCAGGAGCAGCGGCGCTTGCGGTCGCTGATGCACTAGAAGCACCTGCGCTGTGATCCGCAGTTGGCGCATGTTCCGCAGCCGTTTTTTTATTCTTTGGAATAATTTTATAATTTGCATCGCCGTACACCACAAACTTGGCGAGATTATCGGTCGCTTGCACAACACCATAGCTGATCGCAACACCGGACAACAAGGCGATACACAAAAGAATGCTTTCCTTACGGCTGGCAAAGTTCTTTTGCCTAATCCACACCGCCATCGCCTGACCTACAGTCGTTAAACTGATCGCCGCAAAAATGACGGGCACCATCGTCACTGCATACATTTTCCAATCACCTTTGGTCACCACTGCAATCAGCGAGATTAAGGCCGCTAAAAAGATGTAGACGCCAATAAATGCAATCGTCCGGTACCGAAACCAGGTTTTAGAAAAAACGGGAAAATTGCGATAACGATTAAGCCAGGTGTCACTTTGAATTGACACTTCAGAGGGTAATGCTTGTTCGGACATAACAGGTCTTGCGGGAATTGATGACGGATTCATGGCGTCTCCTTATTGATAGCCGCTACTATAAGTGAGCGATGAGGTTCGGTGTGAAGATGCGATGAAATCGATTATGGCTAGATAAAATCCATACTTGCAGCGATGAAAGACTGCAATGAATTGGCTCAATACATGGATGATTTGCTGAACGCAGATCTACTCTGGATGATTTGGGTCTTGTGCCGCAGGACTGGCGGCAGCTGCCAGAACGGGGTCGTCTTGTTGCTTGGAACGCGCTTGGCTTGCGATCCGCAAAATAGTATTGCGAATCGAGCTAAGGACTGCTGTCGCATTAAATGGTTTTACGATAAAGCCAGCAACACCACGACTCTGTGCTGCCGCAATAATCTCCGCATCGATCCTCGCAGAGACTAAGAAAATCAAGGCTTTTGGCAACTGTGCTTTGAGGTTTTCTAACAATGCCAAGCCGGTCTGATCTGGCTCACCAATATCCACACAGACGATTTGCGGTTGTAGCTTCACCATTTTTGCCAGATTAGTCGAGCTATGATTGCCATCACCAATGACCTCGTGCCCACCACTCATGAGCACAGAGCCCAATAAATTACGGGCGACTGCCTGATTATCAAGAATGTAAGCTCTTAGCATAGCGAGGAATGATGAAGATGATATGCGTTCATCATAATAGAAAACCTGAGACTTGTATTCACAAAAGTAGCGAATCACAAAGATTCACCGAACTGTCGCAACGATTGACTTATTTTGTGGTGGGCTTGGCATTCTTAACATAGCGATTAAGCCATTGATCCTGCTCCCAGAGCATGTGCATTAAGGATTCTCTTGCTCGGTAAAAATGGCTCTCGTATGGCAACATCACCAGACGCGATGGCGTTCCCAAACCTTGCAAGGCTTGATACATGCGTTCGCTTTGCATAGGAAACGTACCAGGATTATTATCATCTTCACCATGAATCAACAGTAATGGCACATCAATATCATCGGCATAATTAAACGGTGACATTTCCTTATACGTGTTAAAGGCTCGCCAATAATTGCGGTCTTCGGACTGAAAACCAAATGGCGTCAGACTACGGTTATACGCACCTGAACGGGCAATTCCAGCTTTAAATAAACTCGTATGTGCCAACAAATTCGCCGCCATAAATGCGCCGTAACTGTGACCGCCGATCGCAATTCTATGTCGGTCAGCGACGCCTAGCTTAACCACTTCGTCAACTGCGGCTTCCGCATTCATTTTGAGTTGCTCGATAAAAGTATCGTTTGGTTCTTTGCGCCCTTCGCCAATAATCGGCATAGAAAACCCATCTAACACGGTATATCCACGTGCCAACATGACTTGCGGCCCTTGCACATTAATCCGGTTAAATTTATACATGGAACCACTGAGCTGACCCGCACTTTCCGCCGATTTAAATTCACGCGGATAAGCCCACATCAACATCGGTCGCGGACCATCGCGCTTTTCATCGTATCCCGGCGGCAAATACAGGGTTGCACTCAAACTCACACCGTCTTCACGTTCGTAATGAATCTGGCGCTTTTGTATGCCACGAAATTTCGGTGTTGGATGTGGATAATTCGTTAAAGCTTTGGGTGCGGCGGTACCGGCTAGGTTTCGTAAAAACAAATTTGGCCGCTCATCTGCTGCCTCGCGACTGGTGATAATCTGGTGTCCCTGATCGTCTAATACCCCCAGCACTTCTTCATAATACGGTGCCTTTGAACGCCATAGACGGATTCCTTTTTCGGTTGGAATAAAGTAACGATCAAGAAATGGACGATCACCTTCAGGGCTAGCGCCAACACCCGTCAAAAACATTGATTGTTCGTCAGAGGTTAAACGAATCACCGAGCGACCATACTGATTTAGCTCCATGATCGGCGTGCCAGGGTTGCTATATTGATCTTCGGTTTTTCGGTTAAATAATAAATCTGGCTTAGTAAACGGTGCACCCGGTTGTATTCGCCAAGTGCGGGTTTCGCGGGTTTTCGCAGAACTTTCTGTCACCAACGCGACATGATCGTTACCCCATAACACCTGATTAAAACGCCAAGGCAGATCCATTAGCTTTTGTGGTGTACCACCAAAAGGAACACCGTGCTGCCACAACACATCTGAGATTCTGGCATTGGCATCTGCTTCAGCACCATGCGCCTCAACCCAATACAAAGTTGCGGGCTGATCGTTACGCCAGGCGAAATTACGAGGTCCTGCCTGTACCACTTCATTGGCACTTGGCAGTCGTTCACGCATCACAACATCAGCAACCGTTTTTAATTTCTTGCCATCGGTACCCCACACTTCAATTAAATGACCGAATCGCTCCCACGGCAATTGATAGGAATACGGCCGCTTTAATTGTGTTGTAAGTACCCACTTGCCATCGGGTGATGCTAATACTTTAGATAAGGTCATCACAGGACCAAAGCGACGTACCGATCCGTCCAGATGAACAGTCGCCAATTGTGTCTGTAATTGCCAATCGAGCATATCCGCATCGTGCGCATTTTTTAACAAATCAGGATAAGTACGCGTCTGGGCTAATTTCCCACCACGTGTTTCTTGCAGATTTGGCCCCGGCGGTACTCTTGGTTCGACGGGTGCCGGTTTTTGTGAACGTGGCAACAAACGCACCAACAATTGATCGCTACCGTTCAACCATGAAAACCCCGCTCCCATCACGGCATTGAGTTTTTCATAAATTAGTGGGCGTGCACTCGCTTGTTTGACATCCAGCAGCCACAGCTCAACCCCATTACGACCCCACACACTAAATGCCAACCATTTTTCGTCTGCCGACCACGCCATGTCAGCAATCTTGATCTTATTCGGCAAGCCAGTCACTTTTCGCGTCTTACCACTAGGAATGTCTAATAAGCTCAAACCATCACTGAAACTACTCCGTGTCGCTGTCCGAAATTTAGGATGGATGCGCAGACCCGCAAGTTTTAGTTCTGCTTGTGCAATTTCAGCGATGCTTGGCAAACCTGGGATATTGACAAGTAAACCAGTCTTGTTCTTAGGACCAAGTCTAAATTCTGGGCCACGTGGCGCATCGACCAAGGCTTGTAACTCTGGCGATGGCAATTGAAATCGGCTGTCGCTTGCCCAAACTGGTTGGGCTAAACAAACTATTAAACTAACAGCTGAGCTAACAACCAAGCTAGCAATTGAGGTGCGAGTAAAAATCAACATGCCACGCGGGGTAAATCTTGACGACATGACTTCGTCCTTATGAATTCAACAATCAGCATACGTGACGAGCTGGACGAACCCAGCACAGCACACGTGAAAGCACGCATTATAAAGAGAAAAGTACATGCAATCTCACACAGCACCTTATGCGCGACCAAAACAATACTTGTATGGAAAGTAAAAATCATAAGTCAAGAACAAAGTATGAAAAGCACTTCATACAAAATAGCTCTGTTGTTTTGCCATGAATTCGTAGGAAAAAAAATCTCTTGGAAACGCTTTATCGCAATTTACAAAGTAGACTAGAACTATCCATTAAATACGAACAGAAACACTCAATTCGAAATTAACGACGAAATCATGTCAGAACTCAATCAGCAACAAATCGCTCAAAGACTACAACACCTGACTGAACTCAGCCTCGCATTGAACGGACTCGCGGATACAAATGCGCTGCTGGAGCGAATTTTACAAACCGCTAAAAAACTGACCAACGCCGATGGAGGAACACTCTATCGTGTGAACAAAGAAAAAACCCAACTGGAATTTGATATCGCCATCAATGACAGCCTCAATATTCACATAGGTGGTTCGCATCCCCGTGTGAAAGATATGCGTTCGATTCCATTACTAGATGAAAACGGTCATCAAAACTTACAAGCTGTGGTTGCCTACGCGGCCAATCTCAAACAATCGATTCGCATTGCCGATGTTTATGCTGCGGACTTGTTTAGTTTCTCTGAAATGCGTCGTTTTGATGAACTCAATCACTATCGATGCCAATCGTTACTAACCGTACCGATGCTTAATCACGAATCAGAATTAATCGGTGTTTTACAACTCATCAACGCGACAGCGCCTGATCAAGGCCAAGTGATTTCATTTACGGAAACCGATCAAGGTTTTATCGAAGCCTTAGCATCACAAGCAGCGATCGCGCTGAGCAATCAAGAACTAATCTACCAGTTAGAAAATTTATTTGAATCTTTAGTCAATCTGATCAATATCGGTATTGATGAGAAATCACCGAACACCGGACGGCATTGCCAACACGTCCCAGAACTGACGATGATGTTGGCAGAAGCCGTGCATCGCAGCGACTTACCAGTGTTTAAAAATTTCCACATGAATGAACGAGATCGCCGAGAATTATGGATGGCGGGGCTATTGCACGATTGCGGAAAAATCACCACGCCAGTTCATGTGATCGAAAAATCCACCAAACTAGAAACCATTTTTGATCGCATACATCTGATCGATACGCGTTTTGAAATTCTCCGTCGCGATATTGAAATTCGTTATCTCAAAATGGCTGCAACACAGGCAAACTCCAGCGAAGTAATCACGAAGATGCAACAAGAATTGGCGCACATTGATAGTGATCGCGCATTCTTGCGGCATGCCAACATCGGCGGCGAACGTATGCGCGATGAAGATCAAGAACGAGTGCATCTGATTGCTAAACGCACTTGGATTGATAGCAATGGTGTGCAACAACATTTACTTAGCGCTGATGAAGTTGAAAACCTCAGCATCAAAGCGGGAACCTTAACCGCCGAAGAACGCAAGATCATTAACAACCATATTGCAGTAACAATTCGAATGTTAGAAGCCTTACCCTGGCCAAAACATTTAAAAAATGTACCTGAATTTGCAGGTGGCCACCATGAGCGCATGGACGGCAAAGGGTATCCACGCGGCCTCACTGGTGAACAGATGTCGGTACAAGCCAAAATCATGGCGATTGCGGATATTTTTGAAGCACTTTCTGCCAAAGACCGCCCCTACAAAACTGGAAAATCATTGACAGAGTCTCTGGATATTCTTGGCAAATTTAGTCTCAATGGACACATTGATCCCGATCTCTTCCATGTCTTTGTCAAGGAAAAAGTTTATCTAGAATACGCGAAGAAATTTATGGATAGTGCGCAGATTGACGATGTAAATGAAAGAAAAATACCGGGTTATCAGACGCCATCACACCTGTCATAATTGGCCATCTTCGCGATGAAATCTTCACTGCGTTTTATTCATATTTTCACGCTACTGCTCGCACTTCTGGCGAGTTTTGAAGTGTTATGGCCACGCTACTTACTCAATCTCGATGGTAAATTTTCTGACTGGCTGGTAAAGCTACACGCAGAAAAATTATCAGCGGATTCCGATATCGTCATTCTCAATATTGACGACCGCAGCCTAACCCAGATGGAAGACAAAGTCGGCAGATGGCCTTGGCCTCGTTCGGTCTATGCCGAAGTGATACAGGCCATCGTGCAACAGCAGCCTAAAGCCATTGTGTTCGACGTGACTTTTAATGAACGTGATTTGGACAGACCCGATAGCGACCAACTATTCAACCAAGCGATAAAAGACCAAGCAACTATTTTTTTTCCGTTTATCCGAAGTGAACTAGATCGCGCTGCCTATGTAGGAAAACTCAGCGATTTACAAACTCGCTTGGGATTAATCAAGACATCACAGGCGGATGAATTGGCACACGGCGCCTTTTTATTGCCAATGGCAATAGACTCTAGCCAATGGCGCATCGGTACCGTGAATTTCACCGGGGATGCCGACGGCGTAGGACGACGCTACGAACTTTACACCGATATTTCTGGCTGGTTGGTTCCCTCTCTCCCAGCTCGCGTCGCCCAAAACTTAGGTTACGCGGTACCACAGAAAGCGGATTTAATATTGACTTGGTATGGTGACCGCAATCCCTATCAACGCATTTCGTTCACCGACCTTTATGCCGACATCGACCGTGAAAAACCCCAGCGCTCTCCGCAGGAATTCAAAGATAAAATAGTCATCATCGGTGCCAATGCCTCGTCTCTACACGATCTGCGGGTCACGCCGATTGATAGCCAATATTGGGGCTCAAATATTCTGGCCACCGCGATTGATAACCTAAAAAATCAACAGTTCATCTCCACACCACCTGCATGGTCTATGCTCCTAGCAACGTTAACCATGATCGCTTTAATTTATGCATGTTTCTTGCGAAGGGTTAATGCACTTTACCCTGCACTCGGCTTAGCTTTAGTTACCCCGATTTCCATTGCTGGTGCCTACTGGGCATTATCACAAAGCCTATTGCTGCATATTCTCATCCCCTTGTTTTTTGTTTGGGTCTATTACTTTTCACTAGCACTACGTGAGTATTGGATCGTGCATCGTTCCTACCAAGCGACGATTAAAGAGTTTGGGCGTTACGTCAATCCGCATGTGGTCAAGGAATGGGTCGCTCGCGAAGGCTCTGAGCATGTCGGTGAAAAAGCCGAGAGCCGTGAAATTACGATTTTGTTCTCGGATATTCGTGGTTTCACTTCATTGTCAGAAACTCGCACACCAGAGCAAATCGTGGATTTGCTTAACCGCTACTTCACACTTCAAGTCGAAGTGATTTTTCGGTATAACGGCACCATCGACAAATTCATCGGTGACTGCATTATGGCATTTTGGGGCGCACCGCTCGACAACAAACAGCACGCCTTAGATGCGGTAAAAGCGGCAGTTGAAATGTCTGAAGTGCTGGAAAAATTCAAATTGGAACTAGGTGACCAGTCAGCCGACTTTGACGTTGGAATTGGCCTGCATTCTGGACCGGCTGTGGTAGGCTCCATAGGTTCATCTGAACGAAAAGAATTCACAGCGATTGGCGACACTGTCAACCTCGCCAGCCGCATTGAAGGCTTAACCAAAGGCGTGTCGCGCATTCTCGTATCAAAGGAAACCATGTTGCTATGTGGCGATGCGCTTGACTTTGAAGCCTTTGGCTCCTATAAGGTAAAAGGACGCGAACAGGAAGTTGAATTATTTGCCCCCATCTCGAGGTAGACAATATGAAATACTATACGGCTCCCATCTTACTTGTCGGTACACTAATGTGCTCGCAGGCATTATGCCAAACTCAAAACCAAGCCATCGTTGTCCGCAGTACCGAATTAAAAGCCAAACCATTTAGCGATGCTGAAACACTCAAATCCTTGAAAGAAAATCAAAAGCTTGAGGTAGTCTCGCGTAAGGCGAGCTGGACAGAAGTGAAAGCACAGGACACCGTGGGTTGGGTGAAAATGTTAAGTCTGCGCTTTGAAGGAAGCCAAGGCGGCGGAAGCAATTTGGGAAGCTTTCTACAATCTGGACTAGATTTGAGACGCGGAACAGATACCGGTAGCACCACAACTACCGCTGTCAAAGGACTGGACAAAGAGAGTTTCAAAAATTTATCGCCCAACACCGATCGCTTCCAGAAAATGCAGGGTTTTAGTGCCAACAAACCTGACGCCAAGATCTTCGCCGTCCAACAGAATCTGAACCAACAAGAACAGGCGTACGTGAAAGCAGAGGGAGACAAATAATGGCCAAGTATATTCTTACAACAAGCGTGCTTGCCCTCGGCCTTATATTCGCCCCTGCAACTGCAACACCATCACCTCAATTCAACTTGACTAAGCTGTTTAAGACCGCCACCGATGCCACCAAGGCAGCCAAGGAATTTTCAGAACCTGACGAAATAGCGCTGGGGCAGGAAGTTACCGCAAATTTGTTAAGCCTGGGACCTCTCCTAGATAATCAAGACGTACAAGACTACGTGAATCGTGTTGGTCGTTGGGTCACTATGCACAGCGAGCGTCCCGACTTACCTTGGACTTTTGTCGTACTCGACTTAGAGGATGCCAACGCCTTTGCCGCACCGGGCGGCTATATCGTGATTACAAAAGGTTTGCTTCTCAAGCTAAACAGTGAAGCAGAACTCGCTGGCGTGCTCGGACATGAAGCATCTCATGTGGTTCGAAAACACCATCTGAGTGCGATAAAGAAGGCCGATACCATCGCCTTTGCGAAAGGCCTCGGAGACAATATTTTGGAAGCCACCGGGAAGTCCAGCGGTAAAAACAGAGCAATGCTGGAGCTAGTAAGCGCTAGCATGGCGCTGTACGGAATTGGCTTAGATAAGGACTCAGAGTTCGAAGCGGATCGCATGGGTGTAGTGCTGGCAACCAGGGCTGGTTACGACCCCTTCGGATTGCCTGCAGTCTTACAAACCATACAAGGAAGTAAGGGTGACGAGCTTAGCTTCCTTCTCTCTACCCATCCACCAGCAGGCGATCGCTTGAACAGCTTAGATCGCGCCATGGGGTCAAGCTTTGACCGCTATGACACGCTGCCCGCGGTCGAAAAGCGCTTTGCGAAAATTAAAGACCTTATTGCCGCGAAGAAGAAATAGACAAAAGCCCGTGCATCATCTCTGATCCACGGGCTCTTTTTGATAGATGTACCGAAACCTCTGTACTGAGACTCCTGCACTAAAGATTATGCACGTTCAATCGCCAGCGCAACCCCCATACCGCCACCGATACACAAGCTTGCTAAACCTTTCTTCGCATCACGACGTATCATTTCGTGAATCAGGCTGACCAGAATACGGCAACCAGATGCGCCGATAGGGTGACCAATCGCAATTGCGCCACCGTTCACATTGATTTTGCTAGTATCCCAAGCCATTTCACGATTCACACCAATCGCTTGTGCCGCGAAGGCTTCGTTGATCTCCATTAGATCAACTTCTTCATGCGTCCAACCAGCTTTCTTCAAACATAATTGTGCGGCAGGTACTGGGCCCAAGCCCATGATCGTTGGATCGATACCGGCTGAGGAATAAGCCTTAATTTTTGCTAACACTGGCAAACCCAGCTCGGCTGCTTTTTTTGCAGACATCATAATGACTGCTGCAGCGCCATCATTCAAACCAGAAGCATTACCCGCAGTCACCGTACCTGCTTTATCAAAGGCTGGACGTAACGCAGCTAATGAATCTAAAGTGCAACCGTGTTTAATGAATTCATCGGTATCAAAAACCGTCGTGCCTTTTTTGCTGACGATTTCGTAGGGAATAATTTCATCAACAAACTTGCCCGCTTTTTGTGCGGCTTCGGCTTTATTTTGCGAAGCCAATGCAAATTCATCTTGTTCTTCACGCGTGATGCCATGTTTCTTAGCGACGTTTTCAGCTGTAATACCCATGTGATATTGGTTATACACATCCCACAAACCGTCAACGATCATGGTGTCGACAAGTTTTGCATCGCCCATACGGAAGCCATCGCGTGAACCCGCTAATACGTGGGGAGAAGCGCTCATATTCTCTTGACCACCAGCGATGATGATTTCAGCATCACCTGCCATGATCGCCTGCGCTGCCAAATGCGTGGCTTTGAGACCGCTGCCGCATACTTTATTGATCGTCATCGCGGGCACTGTGTTTGGCAAACCAGCACGAATAACAGCTTGTCTTGCCGCATTTTGACCGACACCGGCAGTTAAAACTTGTCCAAGAATGACTTCACTGACCGCCGCACCACTTAAACCTGTTTTTGCCATCAAAGCTTTAATCACATGCGCGCCTAAATCTGACGCAGCCACTTTTGCCAATGAACCACCAAATTTACCAACCGCGGTGCGTCCAGCGGCGACGATTACGACTTCTTGCATGTGAAACTCCCTAAATAGTTTGAGTCAAGGTTGCGGTGAATCCGTAAGATTACACCAGTCTGTCCGGCTTAGTACTGATTTGCCTTGGAAAATATTGCACCGCATTAGAATTGCTGAATTTTTAGACAATTAATTTGATCCAGAAATTTTGGACGAAAAAAAAGCTTCCTTTTCGGGAAGCTTTTTTTACTTTGAAATCGCATTTATTGTTCGAACAAGCTTAACTGCACTTGCGGACGAAATTTGCGGCTTCGTAGTCGTTTAGCACTTGGTTTAGCCAAAGGCTGATCGGCTAGATTACTTCTTTTTTGCAGTTGTCGTTGCTTTTTCAGCAGCTTGTGTGAATTGCTTGGTTGCATTCGCCAAGTTGTCTTCCAAAGTTGCAACAGCTTGCTTGGTTGTTTTAGACATTTGCTCGTAACCTGCGTTGATGTTACCAACCACAGATTTCAAGGCTGTTACCGCTTGCTCGGAACCAGCTGGTGCATTTTTTGTGACTTCATCGATCAAAGAAACTACTTTTGCGTTTGTTTCAGCGATATGAGATTCCACTGCTTTAGTGAATTCTTGCTGTGTTGCTGAAGTGATCGTTGCCAAGTGACGGCCGTATGCCAAGGCTTTTTCTGCATTTGGTTTAGCTTGAGCAGATGCCAAAGCGATCAATTCTTGTGCGTCTTTTGCGTTCAACAATTGTTGCGTTGCTGCTGTACCTTCTTCGAAAGTCGCTTTAGCAGCGTTCACGTTCAAAGATACGAATTGCTCCAAGCCTTCAAATGCTTTTTGGTTCAATGCAGTGATTGCAGCAAATTGCGCTTCCAAGTTAGTCTTAGTAGCAGCGATAAATTGTTCTGGTGTTGTGTACATGGAATTCTCCGATAAGTTAACGATTCAGATTGGCGATTCAGTTTGAATCAAAATGGCAGTGAGTCCCAAAAAATCTTAAACATGGTGCACCGCAACAATTCGCATTCTACTGACTATTTTTTAAGCGTCAAGCTTTTTTTGTGCATTGCATCAAAATAGTTATTAACCGGGATTTTTTTGTTTGTTTTACGCTAATTTTCCTTTGCTTTTCAAAGGTTTAGGGTGAAATTTGCCACACACATTTTTTTGCTATTAGGCAACAAAATGTCGCTCTAAAGCCAGCAAGCGTTGTTTGTTTTCTAAGCCACCAGCATAGCCTTGCAAATCGCCATTGGCCGCGATCACACGATGGCAGGGAATAATGATGGACAAGGGGTTGCGCCCATTCGCCGCGCCCAAAGCCCGAATCGCCTTCGGTCTGCCTATCTGTTGTGCAAGCGCAGAATAACTACACACCGCACCGTAAGGAATCGTACATAAGGCCCGCCAAACTTCTTGTTGAAACGCAGTGCCTTGTGAGCAATCTAAAGGCAAATCAAAATCTCGTAAGCTTCCAGCGAAATAGGCGTCTAATTGTTGAGCCGCATGTTGTAATAAGGCGTTCTGTGGATCGGCTTGCCACGCCGGATCAATTTGCACATGTTTATGCTCAGCAAAATAGACTCCGGCTAAACCCGTCTCGCTGGCGAGAAGACGCAAAGGGCCAACTGGCGAGGAATGAATGAGATATTTTTTCATGATGCTTTATTTGTTCAATTGAGCTGGGACTTCAGCCGATAAGGCCAGCACTGGCTTCTGGCAAATCCGATAAAGATTGCCACAACAACAGTGCAGCGTAACTACGCCACGGCGACCACGCCTCAGCACGCAGCAGTAATTGTTTTTCCGTGCAGCGTGCTACCAATTGGGATGCTTCGCCACTAACTGCTTTTTGCAATCCAAGATCCCCGGCGGGGAATGCATTGGGAAATCGCAAAGCGCGCATCGCGATGTATTGCGCAGTCCACTCACCAATCCCCGGCAATGCTTTCAGACGCAAAATGAGCTCTTCCAGCGAGATACCTGCTTGTACTTGCAAACCACCGGCCACCGTAAAACTGGAAAAATGCTGTATGGTCGCTGCACGTGTTTTTGGTACACCTATCGTTGCGATCTCTTCTACACTGAGTCCTGCTAAGCGTTCCGGGCTAGGAAAATGATGTGTGACACCAACCCAAGGGCTCTCTGCCAATGCGCCAAATTTATGCACCAAGCGACCAGAAACGGTAGTCGCACCAGCGACGCTCACTTGCTGCCCCAAAATCGCTCGAATCGCCAATTCAAATGCATCAAAGCTTCCTGGCACCCGCAAACCTGGGGTGCGAACAATTTGTTGCGCCAACAAAGGATCTTGTCGCAAATGCTGAGCAATCACAACGGGATTAGCCTCCACGTCAAACTGTTGACGAATCTTTGCTAGCAGAGGTAATAAGACTGAACTTAAAGTCGGTGCAATTTGCAAGAGCAATTGCTGCTTATCCGCCAAATGACTCACTTCTATCCATCCGCATTTTCCATCAATCTGCACGCTGCGACGATAACAACCCTGTTGCAAATCTACTTGCTCCAAACCTGACATTGCTCGTCCATGCAAGTAACGCAATAGCGCATTCCATGCATACGGTGGTCGATAAGCCAGACGCAAAGTGATGCCTTGTTGGCTTTGCGAAGTAACTTGCAAACGGCGAATTGAGGCTGGTGTCATTTTGTAACGCGCTTCAAACAAGGCGTTAAACCGACGCACACTACCGAAACCAGCGGCAAAGGCAATTTCTGTCATGCCTAGATGTGTTTCCTGTATCAGTTTTTTCGCAAATAGTAGCCGCTGGGTTTGCGCCAACTCAATCGGACTTACGCCAAATTCTTGTAGCATCACTCGTCTTAATTGACGAGACGATAAGCCGACTTGTTCTGCCAATACTTCTACACTTGCTTCATTCAGAGCCCCAGCGCTAATTCTGTGCCAAATCGCGTGCGCCAAATTTTGCTGTAAGTTATACGGCGCTAATTCTGGTCGACAACGCAAACAAGGGCGAAATCCAGCCGCCTCTGCCGCTGCTTGTGAACTAAAAAAGACACAAGAAGTCTGACGAGGTGTTTTGACACGGCAAATTGGGCGACAATAAATTCCCGTCGTCGTAATACCGGCAAAAAAGACGCCGTCAAAACGGGCATCCTTAGCGGCTAGGGCGCGGTAATAATCTTGCTCGTGTATAGGAGTTTGCGACTGCATTTTTGTCATTAATTAAGTTCGAGTAAAAACATCCGTAATCTCTTAAAGGTACCCAAATGAACTCAGGCACGCCGTTAGCTTAAACCGGAACACAGCCACACGACTAGCCATTTTCGGACAAACAAATGTTAGACAAGCATCATAAAAAACAATCGCATCGTCACCACGAATAAATACATGAACGATATCATCCAGCGCATCGAACATTGTTCCCGACGGCATCCGCAATTGGCGATCAGATTGTTTCTCCACCTCGAACAACGCTCATACCAGGAAAAACGCTTGTCACAAGCATTGAACGCCTTAGCGCGTCGATTCTTTATTTGTGAGCGCATGGGTACTGGTGCGGAACTCAATGATGCGCTGTATACCGGTTTACAAAGTGCAGAACAACAAGGCTTAACCTACCAGGCCGGACGCATCATGCTATGTCTGGGACGCATTCGCTACACCCAAGGCATCTATAAAGAAGCGATCTATTTTTGGACCCGCTGCATCGATCTGTGCAAAATCACCCACGACACCGAAGTCTTGATTGAAGCCCGTATCGGTCTAGGACAAATTTATGATGCAATGGGTGACTGGGAAACTGGTGCACGCTTTCACCAACATGCGGGTGACTTGCTCGACACATTTGACCGTCCCTACTTAAAAAGTAAGCAGGCAATCAACCTCGGTGTAAACTGCATGCAATTAGGACAGCTCGCCCAAGCAAAACAATTATTTCAATCGGCAATTGAACATGCACAGCGCGGCAACATCGCTGAATATGTAGCAGAAGCACATTGGTATCTAGGAACACTAGCGCAACAAGAAGGCGAGCTTTCCTCTGCCTCAGACACAGTCGGGCTGGCAATCAGATTGGCGCAGGCCTGTAATTATCCTTGGCTAATCAGCGCTGCATCAAATACGCTGGGTGAAATTCTGATTGCACAAGGCGCAGAACGACAAGCCATCGAAGTCTATTTACAAGCCTTGCAATACGCAGAAAAAATTGGATCACGCCAACAAGCTGCAACTTGTCATCAAGCGCTCTCCTCACTCTACGAAACGATAGGCGAAGCACAATTTGCATTGAACTACGCGCGCAGTCATCATCTGATCATCAAGGAAATCAACGGACTTAGCGTCATTGACCAATTTAGTGAGCTACGCGAATATGATTTATCCAAAAAACCACCCGTAGAACTATTACTCGATTTGTCTTCGAATAGCCAACTCGAAAATAGGAATTTGGCCGAGGCTTTAAGTTATGTCTGTCAGGAAGCGCTAAAAATTCTGGAAGTCGATACAGTTTGCCTATGGCTCAAAGAAAAACATCAGTTACGCTGCGAGATGATCGCTGGCGAACAAAATGTTGGTTTTGGGATTGGAAAAATCTTACGGCAACAAGATTTTCTTAAATATTCACAAGTGATCCAGAATTTACATGCGCCAATCGCGACGCATGATTTACGCATTCACCCAGCAGCAGGTGAAATTGCTGCGCTTTATCTGCCTGTCAATCTGTGCTCCTTATTAGAAATATCCGTACGCTTACACGGTAATCAAATTGGCGTCATCAGCTTTGGCAAAGCTGGACAAAGAAAAAATTGGCGACGCGAAGATCTGTTATTTGGCAGTCATATTGCCAACTTGATTCAACAAATACTTAGTCTGGATGAACATAGAAAGGCTCAGAGTCGTTTAGAAAATCGCGTTGCCGAACGCACGCAAGAATTACAAGAACGTACAGAGCTTTTGCGTACCGCGCATCAAAATATTTTCATCCTCAGCGAAATAGGCAGAGAAATCACCTCTCAACTAGATCGTGAAAGCATCATTCACACTTTGTATCAACATGTGCATAAGCTGATGCCTGCTGAGTTTTTGTCGGTGGGCATTTATCAAGCGGAACAAGAACTAATTGATTTTCCCTGCAATATTTTGCACGGCAAAAATCTATTACCTTACCAACGTAATTTACAAGACCCTGATTTGCTCTCGGTCTGGTGTGTACAACACAAGAAAGCCATTTACATCAACGATGTGCATGAAGATTATTTGCACTACATCGGTATTGAAGGCTTGGAAAAATTGTTTGCGGAAGAGTCTCTGAACAATAAGGAAGTCAGCTTCGCGCCACTTTCCATCATCTATGTCCCCTTAATCGTCAAGGATCGATTGCTTGGCTTGCTCTCCATGCAAAGTGAACATCGCAATGCGTTTGAACGTATGCACGTCGACATGTTGACGACACTCGCGGCCTATACTGCCGTCGCGTTTGACAACGCCGATACATACCAGCAATTGTCTTCGGCACAGCAGCTTTTAATGTCGAAAGAAAAACTAGCCGCATTAGGCGCATTGGTGGCCGGCATTGCGCATGAAATCAATACCCCACTCGGTAATTGCTTATTGACCGCAACGACCTTGAAAGAAAGCTCAGGTAAATTTATTCGTCAATACACCGAGGGGCAATTAAAGCGCTCCGATTTCACGCATTTCACGAGTGTTTTGAATGAAGCAAACGATATGTTGATGCGCAATTTGCTCAACGCGAGTGATTTAGTGAGCAGCTTTAAACAAGTGTCCGTAGATCAAACTAGTCAACAACGTCGTTCATTTAATTTGCTCAAGACCAGCCAAGAAATCGTACGCACGATGCAAAGCCGGATCAATAAACAAAATCATCAATTGATGATTGATATTCCCGAACAAATCGTGATTGATAGCTATCCCGGCCCTTATGGACAAGTGATTACCAATTTCATTAATAATGCATTGCTACATGGTTTCGAAGATCGTGATGCCGGCATCATGCGTTTAAGTGCAGAGCAAACTGATCGCAAGCACATCAAAATTTGTTTTAGCGATAACGGCAATGGTATTCGTGAAGAACATTTACGACGGGTGTTTGATCCTTTCTTCACAACAAAGTTGGGACATGGCGGCAGCGGTTTAGGTTTGAACATCGTACACAATATCGTGACAGATTTATTAGGCGGTACGATTAGCGTGGACAGCAAATTCGGTGAGGGAACCAAGATCACACTACATTTACCAGTTCATCTACCAATGCGCGCGGATTGAGCAAAAAAAAACGCCTCCCAAACTACTGAGAGGCGCGAAGTCCCACCAAGAAACTGTACGAATTTACTTATTTTTCAAGCAAATCACTGCATGAAGATTCAAATTAAGAATCAGCTTACGAGTGAGCTTAAGAGTGGTATGCAGACTCACCGTGGCTAGTGATATCCAAGCCTTCACGTTCTTCATCTTCTGCAACACGTAAGCCGATCACCAGATCAACCAATTTGTAAGCGATCACAGAAACCACGGCTGACCAGAGAATAGTGACGCCGACCGCTGTTGCCTGGGTCGTGACCTGACCAACGATGCTGTACGCGTCTGCCGACATTTTATTGGCAACATAATCAAAAATGCCTTGACCGCCCAACGATGGTGACGCAAATACGCCAGTCAATAAAGCACCTAAGATACCGCCAACACCATGAACACCGAACACGTCAAGAGAGTCATCAGCACCTAGCATACGTTTAAGACCGTTCACACCCCACAAGCAAACGATACCTGAAGCCAAACCGATCAGTAAGCCGCCCATAGGTCCAACGAAACCACACGCAGGTGTAATCGCCACCAATCCAGCCACAGCACCAGAAGCAGCACCTAACATGGATGGCTTACCTTTGCTCATCCACTCGCCGAATACCCAGGAAACCGTTGCAGCAGCAGTTGCCAGCAAAGTATTCACGAAGGCCAATGCGGCAATATCATTTGCTTCATAAGCAGAACCCGCATTAAAACCAAACCAGCCCACCCACAGCAATGATGCACCAATCATGGTCATCGTTAAGGAGTGTGGTGCCATCGCTTCTTTGCCGTAGCCAACCCGTTTGCCAATCATGAAAGCGCCCACCAAACCAGCAACCGCCGCATTGATATGCACCACGGTACCACCAGCGAAATCTAATGCCCCCATTTGGAACAAGAAGCCCGCTTTTGCTGTTTCTGTCGCCAAGCTTGCGGCATCTTTAATCGCGTCAGGACCAGTCCAGAACCACACCATGTGTGCGATCGGTAAGTAACTGAAAGTGAACCAGATAACGACAAACGCCAAGACAGCTTTGAATTTTGCACGTTCAGCAAAAGCACCAATAATTAAAGCGCAAGTGATTGCCGCAAAAGTCGCTTGGAATGCCACAAAGACGAATTCAGGTAACACCACACCTTTGGTGAAAGTCGCTGCTGTCGTGAAACTCGCCTGCACTGGATCCCAAATTCCTTGCAACAGAACGCGATCAAATTTTCCGATAAAGCGACTGCCTTCGGTGAACGCTAGGGAGTAACCGTAAATACACCAAAGCACAATGATCACAGAAAAAATCATGAACACCTGTAATAAAACAGAGAGCATATTTTTGGCACGGACCAGACCACCATAAAACAGCGCCAAGCCTGGAATCGCCATCATTGTGACCAGTAAAGTCGCCACTAACATCCACGCGGTATCGCCTTTATTCGCGGTTGGAGCAGGTGCTGCTGCGGCTGGTGCGGCTTCTGCCACGACAGGAGCTGCACTGGTACCACTTGCAGCAACGGGCTCAGTAGTCGTCGTTGCACTCGCGGTCGATGCAGCAGCAACTTCTGCGACTGCCGATGCAACGCTCGCAGCAGCACTGGCGCTAGCCGCCAGATCTTCGGTGTTTGCCCAAACAGTTTGTGCCATCGCCATCACGCAAACCAAGGCGACAAGAGATTTCAATAGTTTTTTCATTTTCTACGCTCGCCGATTAAAGTGCTTCGTTGCCAGTTTCGCCAGTACGAATACGTACGACTTGCTCTAAGGAATAGACAAAGATCTTGCCATCGCCAATCTTGCCAGTACGGGCTGCCGTTTCGATTGCTTCGATGGCACGATCAACAATATTGTCTTCAACAGCGGCTTCAATTTTTGTCTTTGGCAAAAAATCGACGACGTATTCGGCGCCACGATAAAGCTCGGTATGGCCTTTTTGACGGCCAAAGCCTTTGACTTCGGTCACGGTAATACCTTGTACGCCTAATTCAGAGAGTGCTTCGCGCACTTCGTCTAACTTGAATGGTTTAATGATTGCCGTTATCAGTTTCATGATGGTCTCGGTAATGTTTTAGTTTGGTCTGAAGTGTGGTCTAAAGATCAGAATGCTTTCACTGCAGAGAGGACTAAACCGGTTTTGCCAGTAAATTTGCCTGCTGGAGTGTAGTAATACTTAACGTCAGTGCTGGTACCAATGACAGCTAAGCTAAAATTAACGCCGACCAATTCTTTGGTGACGCCGAGTTTCCAATCGTTGTACGAATAGGAGGAATTATTTTTGATCGTTTGACGGCCGTAATGCAGGTTGAAGGTGTAGCCCTCACCCATATCTAAATTGGCACCCAAATCCAGATAGCCACTATTTTTGCTATCAACAAAGCCGAATAAGTTCGTCACGGAATGCGAGTATTTTGCATACACCGGACCAGTACTAATTTGACCGTAAATTTCTGTCGTATTGGCATCCGCGAAACCAGCAACATTTTTCAATCCATTACTTGGATAAACATAAGACAGAACACCAACGTCGTAGCTAATATCTGCGGTGATGGAACCACGCTTGCCAGCATACAAATCCATTTCGATTTCACCGCTACCACCAGCATCCTTAGTCCATTTAATGGTAGACAACCACGTGCCGGCATAAAAACCGTGAGTGTTATTGACATAATCTGCACCGCCTTGCAATGCAGGTTTCAAACGTGATTGAGAAATTCCACGATAGCGATAATCGCTCACTGCACCTAAGTTGAAACTTACTTCATGCTCTGGTTTTGCTTCTTGAGCCGACACATTGCTAGCGAATAAACCACTAACAAAACAACTACTCATTGCTGCGCAGAATAAAATCTTTTTCATGGCATTTCCTTCTTTCGTTAATATGGCGTTTGTTGGCTTTAATTTCAGTTTTAAAAATTAGTGGCGCAAAATCAGTTGCTTTACCACCTACTAGCAGAACTCGTGCCAGCTTTATTGCGGTGCGCAAAAAGCACGGCAAACCGAGGGAAAGGACGCAATACCACTTTGGGTTTAACTCGGAAACAGACTAGATAGACGTGTTTTCACTGTGAAAATTGGTTTTTCTGTCGAATTCCAAATTTTCTTCGATGACGTAAATTATTTGCAATTATTTATATTAATTTTTAATTTCTCGCACTAAAATGACGCAAAATCATTTTGAGAAAAATCTATAATGCACCGGAAAAGCACTTTTCTATTTTTCCATCTACCGTTTGCCGGACACACAGGCTTACCAAATCACATTAGGACATTTCTCATGGAACCGAATCAATTTTTCAACGATATGCAAACCAAGATGCAGCAGGCTTTGGAAAACTCGCCTGCGAAGGATATTGAAAAGAATCTAAAAGCAATGATGTCACAAGGTTTTGCCAAGCTTGATTTGGTCACCCGTGAAGAATTTGATATCCAAGCTCAGGTTTTAGCAAAAACACGCAGCAAGCTCGAAGCCCTAGAGTTAAGAATTGCTGAATTAGAGGCGCAGTTACGAGACCAATAGCATCATCAGCGTCTCTATTTTTAGGTGAATAGACAGGATGGCACTTGCAGTTCTTAAAAGTCGCGCCTTAAATGGCATGGATGCACCAGAAGTTACGGTCGAAGTTCATCTGGCAAATGGACTTCCTGCTTTTACCATAGTCGGCTTACCTGAAACAGAAGTCAAAGAATCAAAAGACCGAGTGCGAGCAGCCTTACAAAATGCGCGCTTTGATTTTCCTGCCCAGCGCATTACCGTCAATTTAGCGCCGGCAGATTTACCTAAAGAATCGGGGCGTTTTGATCTGCCAATCGCCTTAGGAATTTTGGCGGCATCTGGCCAAATCCCAGCCGACGCTTTAGATCAGTATGAATTCGCCGGAGAGTTATCACTCTCGGGCGAATTAAGACCCATACGTGGCGCACTTGCGATGACATTTGCGATTTGTCAGAGTGCACAACGCCAACAAACAGATGCCCGCGCTTTTATACTTCCTAAAGAAAATGCAGAAGAAGCGGCATTGGTCAGCGAAGCCCGCATTTTTCCCGCGGAATCTTTACTTCAAGTTTGCGCGCATTTCGCAGCGATCGATCCAGATTCGAAAATAACTGCGCATCAAAGCCGTCCACACAGCGAGCGCATTACTTATCCCGATTTTAGCGACGTCAAAGCACAGACTCAGGCCAAACGCGCGCTTGAGGTTGCTGCCGCTGGACGTCATAGCGTCTTACTGATTGGTCCGCCAGGTACAGGAAAATCGATGCTGGCAAGTCGCTTTCCTGGAATCCTACCTGGCATGACAGACCAGGAAGCACTGGAATCAGCGGCAGTTCAATCGCTCAGCAATGGCTTTCATCTGACAAAATGGAAGCAACGTCCCTATAGAAATCCACACCACACTGCTTCTGCGGTTGCCTTGGTTGGAGGAGGGTGTAAAAATTAGAATTATTTGAGAATAACAACAATAAATGAGACTAATTAAAAATAAATGAGAATAAGAAAATCTACGATTCTTAAGTTGCAGTTGACCAATTAAGAAACTCATTGAAGTAGTTATTTCCTGACCTAAAGATTTGCGTACAAAATTAAGGAATGTTCGCGATTTTTAAGATAGACGATGTCTACGGAATTAGGGGGAAGTCCATATTGCAGGCAATAATTAGGGCGAGAACAATGAGACCGAATGGCAAAATCGAAAAAGACTCTTTGACTTTTTAGCTTGTTGTTAAACATCCTTGCGAAAACCTCTTTTATAGAATAAACTTCCTATACAGGAAATTTATTCATATAGGAGAAATAAAATGAGCGAACAACATACACTTGGTAAAATACTACGAAAATTACGCATCGATCTCGGTTTTTCTGCCGAAGATATTTCAGGCTTGATTGGAGTTACCACTCGTATGATTTCTGCGTGGGAATCCGATGCATACCCGATGCCATATGAACGCATGGAACTTCTTTTAATGAAGATTGAGCGTAAAGTACCCGAAGGCGGTTTAGTTATCGTACATGACGTCAACCGACATACAGTCATTGATGTCGTTACTGAAGGTAATTTTGCTGGCTTTAGTCTGAATCCCGATAATGCGACTATTAAGTCACTGGCCATCGATCGCCGTACAGGTCGCCCTTATATCCATGAAACAACGTTTAATATTGAAGGAAACGAACATGTAGTGGAAGTTGGGTTCAAATGGAAACGAAATCTATTGCTAAACTTTCAATCTGAGTTCGGTGCAGAACTGGATCGGTCAATGATTGCTGTGATTGAATCGATAATAAGACTGGTTAAAGATGCAGAACATTGCAATCCGACATTGCGTCAATTGAAAGATCAAATCGAGCACGCATCAAACGGTTACTATTCCGCTAAAACGCCAGAAGAACGTAACGCTTATCAACTTGAACAGGACAAAGCAGTTAAGGATTTGCTCAAAATGGTTAATTAAACATTACATTACTGCAACTTCTTCATTTTGACAACAACTCCTTTATTTTCTGAAGTAGGGATTTGATACGGATACGCCCACAAGTAAGCTGGCTGCGAAGATTAAAATAAACGAAAATATTTGTAATTTTCTGCTTTGTCATCAGTTATGCACGATACTCATTTGACGGAATCGAAGCAATTCACAGTGTTACCGTCTCTTGTTTCGGTGGGTAAGGAGCTTCCTCAAATTAATCTTTAGATCCACTGTACTGTAATGATGATACCTATATTTTTCGGAGATCGTTAGGTCAAATACTGGCCAAACTTTTCTTTATTTTTTCCCATTCGAGCGAGAGACACGGATTCATTTTTTCGAACACGCTACCTGACTGCAAGATACCACAAAGCGTCTTACCAGTTTCATATTCACCAAATAGATCAATTGCATGCACTTGGATAAGTGCATTTTTTGGATGAACAGAAATTAATGAAATCATTTTTTGAAACAACTTTTCTGCGCGATTTCTCAGCCATTCCATTCTGATCCATTTTGAAATGATAGTTTCGCTAAATAAAAGGTGAACACATATGATTGTCCAATCAAGTGTTCCTTCCCTATAAAAGACTAGCAATGAAAATACACCGGCGCAGAGGAGGACTTTTGCACGCTCAAGTGCCAACATCTTTAATAGAATTGATTTGCTAAAAAACGCGTTTTCTAAGACACACAAGATAAGACGTCGATAAGGTTCTTTTTCTTCATTGTTGTAATAGCCGACGGTACGTTCATGGGTAAGTTCAATGTTGAAGACATTAGATAAAAAGTCCTTTCTCCTCGCATCTTCCGCCCTTGGAAAAAAATACAGGCGAATGAATATACCAAGTCCAAAAAACACAATGCCGACGATCTCGAAAACATGCTGAAAAAACTGCGAAACAGAAGGATGCGCTTTTTTGTCAACAATCAAAACAGCGATCGATAAACAGACACCGACGTAAAATATACCATCTGAAATTTTCTCGGCCAATTCTAATGGTCGATAGTGGTTTTCCCGAATGGGATCTTCACGTTTAACTGTATTACTCATATTTGACCACCTATAAATTTGAAAGTGAAGTTCTCTAATGATTTTGATGCCAGATGGCACTCATATCTAGCTGAATATTAAGACCATATCTTTAGTTAAAGCTTAATCGGGATGAACGCCTCCACCAGCCCAAACACCTGTATATAGCCAATCTTCGAAGTACCAAAGCCATTCAGTAGTCCAAGGTATGAACGTATCTGTAAATTTCATTTGCGGTAGCCATTCTCTTTTTCGCGGGTACCATAAACATAACTTGGTACCTTTTCCCTTATGGGTATAGATATGGGGAAGTTTTCTATTCTCAGCAATCAATTCGAGGTCTGGTGACAAGACTATTAACTCTGGAATTCGAGCGTCCGGTGTTACGCGCAAGAGACATTCATAACTTCTTGAAAAGTGACTTGGTGAGGTTGTGAATTTGTAGTGTAATTCGCGCCCAGACCAAATTTTGACCTCAGAATTAGGCAGGTCTAATCGTTTCAATTCGATTGCTCGTTGAGCCAATGATAAATTTCTTTGTGCAGGATGATTCATCATTTCGATCCGAAAAATGTATGAGGTCGAGCTTGCACACTGATTGGCGCTGAAGCAGCAGTAATTATGGAAATTTTTCCTACATCTTTTAGCCCACTAAATTTGTCGGATTCAATTCGTTGAATTGCTGTAACAGCTCGTTCACCAAAGGCATCTCTGATTCGCTCCAATAAAACATTCATTCCATATCGACCTTCTATCGCTTCGAGCAATCCACGTAAGTCACTAACCAGACGCTCATGCCACCAAATAAATGCAGCTTGTTTCGTTGGTGTGTTCATACCGCTAGCAAGGTTGTCGTTTGGAGCAGAAGGATTTTCTAACACCCATTCTTCGGTGCCATCTGGGTAGACGTTTCTTTGAAATGCTGTTGGCATGTCTTCCACAATGTCCAGCATGAGATCAAGCGGGCTAAAGTGTTCATTTATTGCATTTTTGGCGTAACACATCGCCGCCAAAGATGTAATAAAGGTCGAAGACGGTATTAGGTTTTGATCTATGCCTTCCGAAGAAAACGCCAGATTTCGATGCAATTTCATAATCTGAACCAACCGACTCAGTAGGCGGTTGAAAACTTCCTGTGGTTCGGACAAAGGCATAATTTCCGCCCTTACACTGTCAAATGTCTTTGTTAGTGCCTCCATCGCTATATAGCGAGGAGAAATTGCAGCAATTTCGTCAAAAAATTTTGCGTACCCCCGTGGGTTAGTGGAGTCATACAACTTCAATTTGCGGTCAGGAATTCTTCCATGCGTATCGCCGAAACGTGTCGCCAACATTGGATCGTCAATAATTGGTGCAATATCAGCGCACATTCCACCTGCATATTCCAATGTGATACAACGCTCCCAACGTTTGATCCCAAGTTGATGCTTATCTGCATATCGACTAAGTGCATCGCCAAGATTTTTTAGAAGCAAAGATGGGCCATTTTCACCGCCATATTTCAGCATTGCACGTCGATCCAAGCGCGCAACAAGGTCAATATCAAAACCGTCTCTCGAATTATTCATTGGCCGAATAATTGTTCCAAGTTGGCGCGATCCTTGAGGGTGAATATGTTGAAGTAAGTCTGAAAATTCGGGGCATTCGGACAGAAAATCACCTGTACTTCGGTAAGAAGATTCCAAAGAATCCAACTGTGTTGCTGTTGGTTCATTGTTTCGCGCTATTGCATCGATAAGATAAAAAAACCGCGCGGATGAATTTGTCGAGATGTGAGCCCTATTTGAAAAAATAGAAATGTTCTTGTTCATTGGAAGCTTTCCTTCCAAATCATCGACAGGCTATTTTCTAATTGGCATAAAGATATTTCGGACGAAATATCGAAAGATGAAGAGAAGTATATGCATTTACTCAAATTTTGAGCATTGCACGTAATGACACACTTTGGCATAGGAGTCTCCTTTTAACGCCAAAGCAAAGGTCATTAAATGATCAAAAAGAGCATCAGAAATCTAAAAAAAAGCGGTTGACAAACAAAAATCTCAATCAATAACCGTTAAATTTCTCTTTACTGATGTACTTTCACATCATATAATTTCCTTCGCTGTTAAGAAAAACAAGCGCTCGCATAGGTCCGCCAAGATTCAATGCTAGCGCTTTGACAATGTTTCGAAAGATAACCGGCATGCCATCGGCATTGCCGGTTTTTCTTTTTCTAACGCCACAATTTTAGCACTCAATAACAAAGAGTGCTAACAAAATTAAAAATATTTCCATTTCCCCTAAATAATATCGATTTAAAAGCCATTTGAGGCCATTTTTAGCCGCTTTTTACCATTTGGTATAGTCAGCAATCAATTCAGGCCAGCACCCTAAAAACACCTTTAGATTACTTTAGACGACTTATGTCATAAACCTTATTCTATCTGAAATATTTATGGCATTACAGAATATACTGTGTATCCAATCAGGTCAACCAATGGCAATTTATTGCTTTTTGGAATTAATCTATTTGTGAAGCCCTCCTTTGCGAGTTGCTTGCCGCTTAATTTCTTTTACCTTCTCTAGATCAGGAGCAATCGCTTTCAATCGCTCGACTAACCCTGATAAATCGTATTCATTACTGATTTTCCCTTGATTAGCAGCGCGTCGTTCGATACGCTTTACCAAACCCGCCTTTTCTAGGTCTGCGATATGACGTTGAATTTGGCGCGTACCTAGTTGTAAAGATTGGAGTTAAATGAGAAAGTTGGCACTAAGTGAGAACATTTTTTAGCTAAAAATTTGGAATTTTCTTAGCAAAATAATTCATACCAAAAAATTGAAATTGGAAACGCGGAAATATTAGCGTCCGAAGTATTTGAGTTTATTTATAGGTTTCTGCCAAAAAACTAATTGTGGACAAAATCCTCTAAAGCTAATTTTTTATTTTTTCGACTTTAAATAGCTCACTTATTTGACACTGAAAAATATCTAAGAAAATCTCGATAAATTCCACTTTCCAATGATCGGCACGGTTATCTACAATCCGCGATAGCTGGGAATGGGAAACGGCGACCTGCTTGGATATTAATAAGCGATGAAGCGCGGCAACGGATTTGATACCTCGTTCGGCCATTAGCTCGTTGATTCGCAATTTTACTTTGGGATGTGATGACACTAGGGGGCTTGATGTCCCTGTCTCTACTAGACTGGGTAATGATTTAGATGGCATATCGAACCTCACTTCGAAGAGGCGAAATTATACATCAAATGACGATTCTTCGCATTTGTTGCAAAAAATCGTCATCCCATGCAAATATTTTGCATTAAATGCTTGTTTTTATTTTTGTGGCATGGCATAGTTCAGTCATCGCAACACCGAACACTTTTTTAATTTTAGGATTTATCGTGAAAACAGCATTGCTCCCAAAACTGATACAAAAACTGCGCACAACTGCGCTGCGTTTTGTCGCGGCGAGCAAATCACTCACGACCACGCAGCGCCATACAGCGCATTCCATCAATTCAATTAATTCGCCAGTCGCATTCAATGAGTGTGAGATGACCAATGAATTTAGCCCCTTAAGTTATCAAGGGAAGCCGTACCAACAAAGCAGACGAGGGCCTAGCCCTGAAATCGCTGGAGCAACTTAAAAGTTGACCAGAGATAGAAGCTCAAAAAGCTCGGATGCCTAAACGCTCCGAGCTTTTTTGTTTTTAACGATCTCATAACGCAGATCGAATTTTTGTAGTGAAACCCGCTGAAAGGCGGTCGTGCCGTAATCATCGGAACCACACGGGATTTCTTTAACAATCTAGGAAGATCAATATTATTCGCTTTAGTGTCTTGCTCATTATTTGGGTTCGGCACTTTAGCTAATAATGTGCGGGTATAACTCAACGGTAGAGCTGAAGCTTTCCAAGCTTATGACAAGGGTTCGACTCCCTTTACCCGCTCCATTCTAAAAGTCTCTTAGCTTGATTGAGCTAGGGGATTTCTAGAATGATGAACCGTTCGACTTCAGGTGAGGTCAGCGCCCTTTCAAGGCGCATAGATGGGTTCGATCCCCATACGGTTTACCACTGGGTCAATATGCCGCTAAGGACGCGGGGCAGTCTGTAAAACTGTTGCAATTGCTGGCTAGGATCGTTACCTAGGTGACCCACCAAAAAACATCGGAGTGTAGCGCAGCCTGGTAGCGCATCTGCTTTGGGAGCAGAGGGTCCAAGGTTCAAATCCTTGCACTCCGACCACAATTAATAAGAAGAAAAATAACAATGTTTAAGATTTATTGGACTGAGCTCCAAGAGAACGAGGCAACGGCCTTATTTAAAGACTTTACGGGAGATGGATTGACCGACGCCTTGCAATTTGCAGAATTATTGAGAAAGCGTCGACGTGAAGGTGAAGACATACGGCACGTTGTACTGTCATCAGAAAACCCCAACTCTGTTGGGGAACCGGGTGTTGCGGCACCGTCACCATCCTATTCATGGAAGAAACGTCGCTAAAGTACATGCAGAAATAGCTCAGACGGTAGAGCGCAGGTTTGAAGAACCTGGCGTCGAAGGTTCAAATCCTTCTTTCTGCACCAAAACCATGGGGATATAGCTCAGATGGTAGAGCACCTGCTTTGCAAGCAGACCGTCGTCGGTTCGAATCCGACTTTCTCCACCATTTTCATTATCAAGGGAGTAAAACATGAAGCAAAAGAGCATGGTGCCTCGCAATCCTTATGCGATGGTCGCCAAAACAAAAAAAGCGGGCGCACATCGAAAACCATTTAAATCGTTGCGTCGTCAAGAAAAAATCCAACTACGGATGTGTAGCTCAACTGGCCAGAGCACTCGACTTTTAATCGATAGGTTGCGGATTCGAGTTCCGCCACATCCACCAAAAATTTAATCAAAGCCTCATTACTAATGCGTAGGCGGTTTTAATTAATTTTTTGATTCTCGATAGCTCAGCCGGCAGAGCGACGCACTGTTAATGCGTATGTCCGTGGTTCGATCCCACGTCGAGGAGCCAGTTTAGGGGGTTAGCCAAGTGGTCTAAGGCATCTGGTTTTGAACCAGACATTTCGAAGGTTCGAATCCTTCATCCCCTGCCAAATATTCGTTCCTTTAGCTTAGACGGGTAGAGAGCGTAGCGGGGTCGTCGGTTCGATTCCGGCAAGGAACACCAATTTTAAGCGTATTTTGGGGTGGCTATAGCTCAGTTGGCAGAGCTCTAGATTGTGATTCTGGTGGTCATCGGTTCGATTCCGATTAGTCACCCCAAAGTACGTTTCTTCTACAAACAGCAGATGTGTAGCTCAGTTGGTAAGAGCGCCGTGTTGATAACGCGGAGGTCCTTGATTCGAGTTCAAGTACATCTACCAAGAATTAATGCGTGGTTGCGAGAGAGGTCTAATCGCGCGGATTGCAAATCCGTTGTTCGTCAGTTCGAATCTGACATCACGCTTCAATTTATCTCGCCTTAGCTCAGTTGGAGGAGCGCGACGCTACGAACGTCGAGGACGCAAGTTCGAATCTTGCAGGCGGGTCCAATTATGCCGCGCAGACGAAAGTCGGTGATCCCTCACGATTGCTTTGTCCATGTTGGACAAGCGCGGCACCAGATCTATGTTTTTCGGAAGGTTCGCATAATGGTAGTGCACCGGATTGCTAATCCGGCGATCTCGAAAGAGGTTATGTGAGTTCGATCCTCGCACCTTCCGCCAGTCATTTTATTTTAAGCCGGTTTAGCTCAGATGGTAGAGCGCCTGATTTGTAATCAGGATGTCGCGAGTTCGAATCTTGCAACCGGCACCAGGTTTATGGAAGTGTGGCAGAGTGGTCTATTGCATCGGTCTTGAAAACCGAAGGGTCGAAAGGCTCCGTGAGTTCGAATCTCACCACTTCCTCCAACATTAAGTCGTCATCGCATCGGTGTCGGCGCTGGCAGTTAGCAGATAGCTTTCGCTGGTGACGTACCAATGCCCTTGGGATTTTTCTGATGATCTTATGGCTGCCGAACATTTCGAAAGTTTATTTGTTCGGTAGCAAACTCTACGCGCAAATGGTGGAACGGTAGACACGCTAGTCTTAGGAACTAGTACTTCGGTGTGAGAGTTCGAATCTCTCTTTGCGCACCAAATATCGGCATGTGGTGAAACTTTGGTAAACACAACGGACTTAAAATCCGTCGCTTCATTGCTTGCCGGTTCGATTCCGGCCATGCCGACCATTTCAGATTTGATCTTCCTAGATTTTCTATCTCTAGGCAAACTATGCAAGTCTTAGCATGTGACATCAGCGGAACACCATTCGATTGGATTTCATCCAATGATGCCGCCACCTATTACGCTTCACAAAAAGTGGCGTGGGACGTTGGCGACATTGCTCGGGTGTACCGTGGAGGAACTAATCTTGATGGTGATACCTCACTCATTGCGATTCGGCCTGTCATTGCGATTGCAAGTAATGCGCGTAAAACGAAAGTTTTGCGACACGTAATTCCTTTAGGTGATGGCAATCGTTTGTTATTTGCTCGCGATCGCAATACTTGCGCCTATTGCGGTGACATTTTTCCGCACAGTGAACTGTCGCGTGACCACATTCTTCCGAAGTCCAAAAATGGCCAAGATACCTGGACGAATTGTGTGACCGCGTGTCGCCGATGCAATCAGGCCAAGGCAGACAAATTTGTGTATGATTTTAAGCCGCTTTTGTATGTGCCCTATGAGCCGTGTCGTTATGAACATTACCTACTTTCTGGTCGAAATGTGATCGCTGATCAGCACGATTACTTAGCGGCTAAATTGCCAAAGCACAGCCGAATTTTCTGAAAGAAGTTTTTCAGGGTTCACTCGTCAAAATTTATCTTCCGTCTGGATGTAAAGATTTGAGCGAAATGAGAAAGTTGGCGATAGGTGACAACATTTTTTAACTAAAAAATTTGCTTCTTTTCTTGATGGAACAATTCATTTCTTTAAGAATTTATCAATCGCCTGTATACCTGCTTCCATCTTTTGCCTAGCAGAAGAATTTGCTGAATGAACACTCGTCCTCGGTGGAATAAATCCGTGGAGTACAACCGATTCATCTGGCCAATACACACGTACCCACCCTTCTGGCGTGGTGCGCTCATCATCTAAGAAAACACGAAGCGCCAGCGAAGCCGGATCGGATTGGTCTCTTAGCTGCTTTTTCGTTGAGTTCCTTTTTGAAAATAGTATTGGAAGTCACAGTAATGAGAAACCTAGGATCTTGATTAAATTAGATCATGTATCCTAAATTTCTCGCGGTTGTCTCCCATTTTCGACCGAATCTCTTTAATCGTCCAACCAGTTTCTTCATGAATGCGAATTAATAGAGTAGCCCCAATGGGTAATATTCGATGACGAATTTTGCTCACTACTGGTGGAGCTACTTCGAGACGGCGTGACAAAGCGGCATCGTTGCGAATGCCTAAATGTTTGATGATTGCATCGAGTAAATTCTCCGGATCGTAGTTAAATTCAGATGTTTCCGGGATATCTAGAATATTTGGCATAGATGCGATTCCAAAGTGATTTTTTCAGTTCTCTACTGTAGTGGATGTCTATAAATTGTTAGTTATAAGTTGTCTTGCTTTTAAATATATATTATATTAATTCTGCAAATACAAATAGGCAAAGTGATTTTTATTTGTGTCGTTATGCCAACTTAACGACAATTAAAGTAATGATTTGTCATTATGATATTTTATAGAAAGAAAGTATGAAGAACATTCTTTTTTGTACGGGTATCGCTATTTGTGCGTTAACCTCTTCGGCCGCATATGCACAGACTGTTTCTGCGAACAAGGCATCAACAGTTTCATACGCTAGGGATCTTCGCGGTAACACGCAAGTGAAATTAGAAAATCAGGGTGGGAAAACAAAAGTTACGAATACGGCGACTGGTGAATTTATCATTGCAGATGGTGAATTGGCTGGGAAATTGACTGACCATCAATATACGCACATGATGCTAATAAAAAATGAACAAAAGATCAAAATGCTTAAAGGCGAGTCCGATGCTGCAATTCTTGGGCTGGACCGCGTAAACTCAACCTCATTACCATCACGAGCACTGATCGCTGCGACAAATTGCACATTTAGCTATAGTATTACAGGCGGTGGCGGTGGATGGAGTTCTCCATTGTGTTATCTGCCATCTACATCAAACGCTTCAATTTCAATTTCTGCGACATCTAGCTCATCAAAAACCTATACAGCAACTCTGTATCGGGATATTTCATTTTGGCCCGACAAATCTTACGGCACGAAAAATTTTTCTACCAGTGGAAGCAGTACTACCAACTCATCTGCGAGCTGGACCAATATCGATGCGGGTAGTTATTATTACGTAACTTTGTCAACGACTTATGATGGTCGTTCTGTTTGGGGGCAATTCACATTAAGCCAATAAGAATTACTCAAAATCGACGCATATAAGCGGTGCGTCGATTTTGAGTAATTTGTGAAATTAGCGTATTAGTTGCTTGTTAGCTCTGGGTTTCGTGGGGCAAAACCTCCCCCCTAGACACAATCGAAAAGAAACGGCTCACGACGGTGAGCCGTTTTGCTTACCGCTCGGAAAAATCAAATTTAGCTGAGTTACTTTGCCTTTGAATATTTTTTAGCAATGCAAAGTGGCAACGAAATATCCACAGGTTTTGTGGATTAGCCTCTGGATAACAGTAAGTCGAATACCATCTTCAAAGGGAAACATCATTTTGCTTAAGTCTTGAGCAAACACCTTTGACAAATCCACAATGCGGTCTGTAAATTGATTGTGTGGAGATAATTTGATGAGGCATGGACGCATAAGCAACCGTACACACGAACAATGACAGTAAAGATGCTGAGTTTCAGTTTGAGAAGATGATGTAAAGATTAATATTAATTGAGAATAAGAAATCAGCTATTTTTGTCCAATAACACAGCTCCGCTCACGTCATTGTTAGATTGAGTAGTCTCCCCCCTGTAAATAACCTAGAGCTAGTAGTTCATTGTAAATACGAAGCGGTTTGTATAGGTCAAATATATTCATACCCAAATTTGAAGAATCGCAATGAAAGATTACAGGATACCCGACGCCGCGCTTAGCGAGAAAAAGGGCGTGGAAGCTGCTTGCATCCACGCCCTTTTTCCGTACATCTCAACTAAACGCCCCCGGAAGCTTTGAAATTAATCATCGCCGTAGTCTTCAAGTCCCCATGGCCCCTCATCAACTTCCAAGTCGGCAGCCACATCCTGAATTAATTCAGAGGGGAAGCGCCCGCCAAACTCTTCTTCCAGTTCATAAGCCAAGTCAACGTCAGGCAAACTGAAGCCGGTTTCAGATTCGCTATCGTAATAGGCAAAGTTAACCAAGGGAGTATAGGTTACCCGGATCCATGTCGTCATTACTTCCACGGCATCTGTTACAACAACGGTGCGGACCGCCTTTTCGGCGATAAAGTCGCCAAGTACCTCATGGCGAAGAACCCTGCTCAGTACTTCTTGAAACTTGCTAGCGCCCAGCTCATCCAAATGCTTGTGCAGCATCGACCAATTGGCATAACCAAGCCAGCGTGCAACTTGATCTTGATAATGTGTCAGCCGTTGGCTAGGCTGATCTATTGACTTTGCAGTCTTCGCAAATCGTTTTAGAAGATTAATTAAATCAGCATTATTGATATAGTCGACGTAAGAGAAGGTGATGGTTTCCATGTAAGCTCCTAGAGCACAAACGTAGGCACGACCCGCAATCCCTTAAGCGCTCAAGGTTAAACATAGGTTTGGTTGTGACGAGATGCATTTGCTTCGCCGAATGCGGGCCGGCTGGCTTTCTCCAAAGCGCACTATGATCGTAGCACGTATGCTGGCGTCAAGCAATTGTAAAAATTAAATGACAATAGGAAAATCGACGTTTCTCTAGCCCATTGTAAAGATTGGAGCTAGATGAGAAAGTTGGCGATAAATGAGAACATTTTTTTGTATAAATTCGCTTCTTTTTCTCAGCCAAAGAATTCATTTACCGTCGCGCGACGCATAGATTGGCAGGCGACAACGGGAATGGAGTGAGATGCATGCCAACTACACGATGACGACAACTAATGAAACCAATGCCACGCTTTGTAAGCAAGTCCAACTAGGACGATACCACCTCCAAGAATCTTTACTAACCAATGCTCCCTGAACAGTTCAAAGAAGGCTAAGATTGGCCGACCATGTAGCTCCCTCCAGCCTGATGACGTTATGAGATCACCGGCATAAGCCCGGCCTGCGAAATTTGCGAGGACATCGACCTTGCGCAAGGTCGATTGATGCAGGCGCACGAACTGCTTCTGTTCGAAGGCATCAGCCTCTTGTTGGCCGATAAGGAAATCTCGTGCAGAGATGTGATTTTGCCCCATCAAGCTTTCGATTCGAGGATGCCTTGTATATTTAACTCCGTAAATACCGATTAGTATGCGAGACAAATCGTATCTTTTTGATTCCGGGACCGACGTATTAGGTACGCTCCCCAGCGCTTTGAGGCGATTTTCAAGGGCTTCAAATCCATAGTTGGCGTCACGCATATTCCAATGCATCCATAAGCAATGCTGGCGCTCTTTCACTGCATCAAAGAATGTCAGAAGCATCTCACGCTCAAGATCGTCGTAATGCTGCTCGATGCTATCAAGCAGCCCGCGTTGCTCTGCAATCAAGTGTATCGAAAAAGATTTGGTTTGCCCGCTGTCGAGGTTACGTACTGCAATATATGTGGTTCGAGGTGAACGAGGATTTTCGCCACGATCATAAAAATTTTCGCAAGAATAATGGACGACCACAGTGTGCTCCGCATGCTTGAAGAGCTCGTCCAATTGCTTCAGGGGGGAAGCCGAAACCCCAGAAAATTCCGTCGAAGAGCGTCAGGGTGCGATTTGATGCTTGGGGCGCAATGGAACAGTGAACCGACTTAAGAATTTTGAAGTGTCGACAAGGGGAGACCTGTCATTTTCAGAAGACGACTGCACGCGAGTGAATGCGGTACCCAAGGGCTGAAACTAACCCAAAGCCGACCACGGTGACCAGAGCAAGCAGACACCCCCAATCCCGAATCCAGTTACCGCCGGTTCGCGAACTCCGGAGACACGGAGGCAACTACCTCACGGAAAGCGCCGCCGTTGACGCTCTCGAAAAATGACGCAATCCATCGTTGGCTATCTGGCGCCCACTCCAGCAAGTTATACGAGAGGGGCGAGCCTTCAGCCCCAAGAGAACTACCGCAGCCAATCGATGTGAGCGGCATGCAATCTGACCCGTATTCGACCTCGCGCTCGACGTAGCGGGCCTTGTGCTTGTGACCGTGAAGAATCGTCTTCACCTTCCAGTCGAGGCACCATCGATGCAGGTCTTTGGCGTCGACCATCTCAAGGAAGGCCTCGTCCCTGAGACCGACAACGCTGAGCGCTCGTTGCACCCAAGTCTCAGGCGGCACATCGAAGGAGAACGGGTGGTGGTGTACCAACACGATCGGCAGGAAGTCCTTGAGTTCCGGCCTGGCCGCCTTTAGCGTTCGGTATTCGGCGCCGATCTGCCTGAACTGAGACTGCGTGATCTTCCCGCGAGCGAAGCTCCCCTTAACCGACGAGTTGAAACAGATGAAGACCATCTGGCACTGTTCATCGACAACGATCTTGGTGGAACCGATCAACGCAACCTGCTTGTAGTTGTCGCCGAACAGGCCAATCATTCGTTGGTCGTGATTGCCGGTGATCGAGATCGGCTCTCGGCCGCCTGCCAAGTAGGTGATGTTCTGCTTGAATCCCGCGAACATCGCTGCATAGTTCTGGTTGGGCGTGTCGAACAGGTCGCCGGTGATGACTACCCTATCTACTGACTTGACGATGTCGCGAAGTTCGGCGTCGAGCAGCGGCTGGTTCTCGGTCGCATCGATGGTGCCGAAGTGCAGGTCGCTGAGGTGCAGCAGCCGCCGACAGTTGCTGGGCCTGTTTGACGCCCAGCGCCGAAGTACGGCATCGAATCCGCCGCTGCCTCGGTAGCCCGGGAACGGCCCTCGGCGATGCCTGCCCTCATGCATGCCATTTTCAAGCTCACGCATGAGTTCTGGAACGCTTTCCATGCGAGCGAAGGCGCTCGCACCATTGGCGGTCCAGAACACGATGCCGGGCCAATCCGCAGCTGCATGCAGCGCAACCGAGAATGCCGCGATTGGGTCGAGGACTTCGAAGTTCCGATCCGTCATGTCCTGCTCGGGAATCAGCACAAGCAGTTGGCCATACATGGGCGCGCTTGCGATCTGCCTCGCTGTCTCCCGCAACCGGTCACCAGCACCGACGGCAAGCGCGAACAGCGCGTAGTCGGAAAGTTCGGACCGCAACTCTTCCAGAACACGCTCGACGACGAGGCCGGGCAACGTTTCTCGGTCACTGAAATTGTGTGTCTCCCGTAGCTGTGAAGCGGCTCGCGATGCAACTTCAGCGATCTCTTCCGGCCAGGACTCGAAGGCCGGCTCAGAAATGAGATAGCGCCTCGCGTCGTATGTCAGCGCTTCGAGAAACTCAATTAGGTCGCCACGGCGAACCCGTGGTGCACTTTGGGACCTGGAGGTCACGAACGCCATGATGTTAGCGTGATTAAGTCTAAAGATTGCGCCCATGGTTGATCGCCTTTTTTTCATTCGTTTTTGTCACATCTTGAAAGATACTGCTTTCGCTTAGATCCCAGCCTGCGGTCGTCGCTATCCAAAAGTCCACGCGTGCAGTAATGATGCTTCCGCCTTTACGAATAAGTTATAAGGGAACAGGTGAGTGTGATGAGGTTTGCATTAGTATCCTTGGTTATGTCCGACGAACTTGCCTCTTTTTACAGATAGGTAAGGCGGCCGCCGGGTGCTATAAATTGAATTACACAGAGCAGACTTGTTCAGAGCCACGCCGCTGCGTCGACGCTGTCCCCAAGTCATGCATCGGGACAGTTGTTGATTTGCCCCACAACCACGCAATTTTTGCGTCATCTATGATCAGCGCTTGGTCTGATTGTCGATATCCATTCTTGTACGGATAAGGCTGGTCGCGGACATGGCAAAAGACAGGTTGGCCGGGTCGATGGTGATGGTCGCGTTCTTGACCGGGGCCGCGCCCAAGATCCGGCTGAACGTCGACGCCACGGTGTTGTCGTCATCATCAAAGGCCCCATGTTGGCGAGCCTTCGAGGCCTTGATGGAGGTCTTTGCCTCATCGTTTGGCGCGATCACCCAATCGGCTGCGCCGCTCTTACCGAACAGCTGCTTCAAGTCAGGATCATTTTTGACGGTGTTTTCCATTCCCAGGATGGGCACACCTTCGCTAAAGCCCGGAATGCGCTGGGTTTCTTCAAAGGCGTTCGAGACGAGATAGAGCAAGCTTTTGTTGTAGATGCGCGCGCAGTTATCGCTTTGTTCAGCGGTATCAGACAAGCTGTACATTGCGAACTTGCCGATTTGTCCGTTCTCGATCAGGGGCAGGTAACTTGATTTGAACAACTGCGCCGTACACGCCGGCGCCCACAAGGTGCAAGTTGCCACCGACAGATTCGCGCCGGTCTGCCCTTTCATCGGGCCGCTGGTGATGACACCTTTGCTAGCCAGGAGCTGAATCAGTGGCGCATGCAAAATTGATCCGGCGCTGTGGCCAACCACATGCAACTCGAGGTCAGGAAATTGTTTGGTCAGCGCGATGATGAGCTGCACCACGCGGCGTGCGCCACCGTCCTTGCCGCTGGCGGCCAGCGCGTTTTCCTTCATCTCGCTCCATGCCGCCTTGCCGCTCATCGTGCGCGCGAGCGGCTCGAGGGCGTCGTCGAACCGGTCGAGCATAAAGTCCTTGGCCTTGTCGAGAAAGCCTTCGGGTCGGCGCCGCCGCACAGCATCCTGGAGCATATTCGTCAGGGTCGACCAATAGTCCGTGTTCCAGATGAACGCAAGCGGGTACACTCCTTCCGCGAGCAGCGCGCCGCGGTATTCAGCCACGCGCTGTACCGCTGCATCGGCAGATACCAGGCCGCCGTGCGCAAACAACAACAGCCGCTTTTTCTTCGTGCTGGCGTTGAACATGGTCGGGATATCGTTCTTGAAAATGTTGGTCACTTCCTCGTCGCTGGTGCCATAGTCGCCACCAGGTTTGAAGCGCCCTTGATTGCCCAGACTGATCAGGTGCGGGCGCAGGTCGCTGTAGGTGTAAGCCACCGACATGCCAGAGCCGCTGGCGTGGGCAGTCGCAAATGAAAGCGGTTTGTTGAGCACTACTGGTGCGCCAAGGCGCGCGACCCAGACATCGGTGCCGTTTTCGAGCCAGTCGTCGTAGCTGACGTGGCCCATGCCGTCCTTGCCCCATCCGCTGCCCCATGAGTTCTGAATCCAGAATCCTTTGCTATCATAAGCGACGATCGCGAATGCGTGCCCGCCCAGCACGTCGGGGCTGTACTTGATTTCGCCATCGGCGCCGACCGCTTGCCAGCCGGCGTGCACCATTGAAGTCGCGTACAGTGCGCCGACGTCGGCAATCGCGGCATGCATCGCAATAAGGTCTTTATGGTTGACCCGGTAGTAGGCGCCCAGCGGGCAGGCGCGCGCGGCCACCAAACGCGCGTCATTGAGGCTGCCGCGCTTGCTTTTTTCAACGTGATAAGGCCACTCTTCGTCGCGGCAAACACCATGCTTGTTCCATCCCTTCATGGCGCCGCGCGCGCTCGATCCGTCGTAGTTTTCGCCTGGCCATTCGTCGTAGCGGCGCGCCAGCTCGTAAAACATGCGCGGACTCACCTTGTTCAGGTCCGGGACGTGCTGGCGTCGGCGCAGCAGATAGTTGGCGACCGTGGCCAGGCCGAATCCAGTGCAAGCGCCCTCCGCACCCTGGTCAAGCACCGGCACCTTGTGTTTCAGGTAGTCGTTAAGCGGGATCTCGCAGGGCACTTCGACCAGGCTGGCAACGTACATCCGGTCGCGAAAATCGAGACTGTCACGGCGGGCGTTGAAGCGCCGCGCTGGCTCTGCCGCTGTATCGGCCGCCACCCCAGCTTTACCTGTCTTTCCAGCCTTGACTGGTTTCTCAGCCTTGCCATCTTTTTGCGTCGTGCTCGACTTGTTCGCTGTTTTGCCTGCCGGGGATTTTGCCATTGTCGCTTCCTGGTTGTGCTGCCGTTGAAATAGCGAATTAAAATACTTTTATGAAATAAACATAATGATATTGAATATCTTAATGTTCTGATTAAAGTTTAACCCCCAAATAGATGCCAGTCGACACCTTCTTTTCTATTGATGTGCTGAGCATTTCCCGACCAATTGAACGTTCAATAAGCAAGGAAAAAAGTGTTTGGCCTTTGGGTGGATTAGCTGCATCGTAGAATGCGTATTCAAGTTGAATTTTGCCTTTTTTATAGGTATCTTTTAATCGATCACCCGAAGCCGTGATGTCTCGGGCATATGTACCGGAGAAAGTAATCTTCGCCCGGTCGCAAAATGATGTGAACAAGTCAACATTTATATTGACTGATAATCCAGCAGTCCGCCCTTTTGGTGCTTTTACTGGATCGTCCGTCTCGAGCGTATTTAGATAATAAATATTCGTCTTTGGACGAATAAATAGTCCCCAAGTATTCGGAGTGTAGCCTAGCCCAAATTTTAGCGAGGGTACATTAACAGGTTCGACAGAAAATTTACCTTCAAGGCTACTTGTTCCAGCAATTCTATCTCGAGATCGTGCTAAGTCCGAGTCAATCAACCAAGAGGTTCCATGTGTAATATCACCAAAAACGGATTTAACACCGAGTTCAAATGACTTTTGATCGGATCCGACCGATGCGTTGTCATTAACCACAAGTGCGATAAATGGTTCATACAAAAAATTACTGTTGGAACCACCCTTAACGATGCTATAAGCCAAAGCGAATTGTGTCACTCCACCATTTGCTTTATTACTTGAGGAGTATCCTAATCTTGCAGGCATGGAACTAGTCCCAGGATCATCTAATGCAGGATCTAACCGCAGGGTCATTTGTGCACATACTGACGACGATGTCATGAAAGCAGCTATGAGCACAACTCCGTGTAGGGTCTTTAGCTTACTCATAGTTACTCCCCGTCGAATGGTAAACCGTCGGCTGCTGCACTCGTTAGATCGATCGCACCTTTCACCGTTTTAAGCGCAGATGTCTCAGTTTGAGATATAGGACGGCTTTTTGATAGTCCATTTCTGCGTGCAATCTTAGTTAACGGGATGCACAACGCACGCTTCATTGAACTGTCGAACCCTGTAGTGACATTGATCTTTACGCCCTCCACTGCATTATCCTCCATGCTTGCTAAATCAAGTGGACTCAACATATCGATCACCTGCACTACCTCTTTCTTAATTTTCGCTCGGTCAGCCATGTGTTCTCCGTTCTATCGTTGATTAATACAACAATTGAGACTTCATGCAATTTATATTGTTGCTTAACAATAAAGTGAATTGCATGTACTTTTCGTTTTGCAACTATTGTTTTTATGCAAAAAAATTACAGCCAAGACGAAAAGCAAATGCGATTTCTCTGGAAAATATGAGCAATTTATGTACCAGGTAGCTTGAACGAATTCTTAGCTAGTATCAGGATCGCAATAAGAAAATCGATCAGTAAATCCGGCAAATATTGACACGTAAATTACATGCAATAATTTCCATAGAATGAGAAAACTCACTAAATATTTACGTATCAAACAATAATGGCGGCAGCCATCAAGGATGATTGGGTAAGCACCAATTTGACATTGATGTGCCAAGGAATGGGTGACAAAAACATTTAGGTCAAAGACTTCGTAACAGTTATACCCGTACTTCACAAATTCAGAGAATCTAAAAAAATTTCGGTAACAATTGACGGCATCAAAATTGCTTATTTTCAATGCAAGCAAAATCAATTCAAATTGAAAGGAATCGTTATGCCTAAGATTTTTGCCAGCTTATGGATGCTATCGAATTCTAGGTCTGCCATTGCTGTCGCACTGGGTTTCTTAGTACATATTGAGGTAGCAACAGCATCAGATTGCATCGCGCCATCTGGAGGTGCCGTGGCCGCGGTAACACTGCGCACGTCACCTACTGCAAAAAGCGCGGCCAACGGCAAACTTGAGCCTGGTCAAACATTACCGCTCATCGCATCAATGCCTGGATGGTACGAAATCCAGCTAGCAAACGGTCAAACAACTTTTGCGTCTAAACGTTCAACTGAAGTTATTACTTGTGCAGAGAATTCTACGAAGGTATCAACAGCACCTGAGGTTCAATACGAGTTGCACGCAATTGATGTCGGTACCGGGTTATCGGTGCTGGTTCGCGGACCAGACTTTGCTCTTCTTTATGATGCAGGTAGCAACGACGATATGGAACGCGGGGACAATAATAGAACGCTGGCTTATCTCAATACGTTGCAACCACCAATACAGAAACTCTCCCACGTCATCCTCAGTCACCCACACCGAGATCACGTCGAATTACTACCTGATGTAGTCACTCGATTAAAGCCTAGTAATGTATGGAACTCTGGTGCCTACAACGACATCTGTGGCTACCGGAATTTTCTGTTTGCGATCGCCGCAGATCCTTCGATCCAGTATCACACTGCGACCCAGGATGAAGGTAGTGAATCCATCGAAATGGCAGCAAAGAACTGCTATGGCGACAAACAGCCATCACAAACATTAACGCTCAATCACGGTAAGAAAATCACCAACGAGAAAATCTCTCTTGGCCAAGGTGCCTTCATGACTTTTTTGTTTGTGGACGGATCACCTAGATCGAGCCTCAATGAGAACAGCTTAGCTGTACGACTAGACCTAGGCACTCACAAAATACTTCTCATGGGAGATGCAGAGGCTGGCGGTAGAAATTTGCCTTCGACAACACCAAAAGAATCATCTATCGAAGGAAAGCTTTTAGCCTGCTGCACAGAAGATTTGAAGGCAGATATTTTGGTAGTGGGGCACCATGGAAGTAAAACTTCCTCTAGAAAGAAATTCCTTGATGCGGTGGGAGCAAAAACTTTTATTGTTTCTGCTGGCCCGACTAAGTATGCAACCGTTGTATTACCGGATCAGGAAATCATCACCGAATTAGAAAAACTTGGACAAGTTTTTAGAACAGATATTGAAGACGCTTCATGTCTTATGTCACCGGATAAAGTCGGATCTGATTCAGATGGTAAACCAGGTGGGTGCGATAATGTCCTAGTAAAAATACCTACTAATAAATCGGTCTCGGTAAATTATCGACGAGTGTCAGACTAAAAATATCTGCTTCCTTTAAAATTTTTCTGAATGATTTGAATTGCGTCGTTACTTCGCACGGATCATGATCATATATTCGTCAACTGGCTTCAGTTTTCCAGATCTCCCCTTACTTAACGCATTGTTACCTGAGGTATTCAGATCCTTGGATTCAGTCAATATCGATTCATTATCGGTTTCGACCTGAATATTACGCTTACCTTGAGGCTTATAAGAGTATTTTGTTGTGTAAATTTCGAGTCCCTTTGGCCTAGAACCGAGTTGCTCGATCACTTTATCAACACTCGCCAAACCACTACTGGAGTAACTCCACAAACAACTCCAGTTGTTTTCTAAACAAGTATTGATTACTCGTCCAATGGTAGTTTCAATGGATGATACATTCCTCGTAAAGAATTCCGATGCGAATCGTCCATTTCGACCTTTAGTTGGAATTGCCGCCTTTCCACCAATGACCGGATAATTATAGTTAACAAGCGTTTCTAAAACATGATAATACCTACTGTATTCATCCCTAGTATAAGGAGGATCAAGATAGACTAAAGTTGGTTGGCCTTTTAAAATCTTTGTGGCTTCTAATATTGCATTTTGCCAGGGGCCTGGAATTGTCCTAATCGGGCGGCTTGACACCTGACTTTCTTGTGAAAGACTAATCAATCGAGCGGAAAATTCTTGAGTAACCGACATACTCCGACGCAAGATTGTTTCTTTTATTTTAGTTGCTAATTTCTCTGGATGTGCGGTATCAAACCTGGGTTGTGCAAAGTGACCTCCATAATTGTCCGCACAAGCGCTTACTGCGCAAATAAGTGCTCCAAGTGCCCATTTTTTCTGATTCTCATCGTTCAGACTTTCAATTGCTAACCTTAGGCTATCAATTTCTACAGCTTGACGCACACCAAAAAATAGATTCGCATAGTATCTAGTGAATAGCGTTGCGGGAGCTGTTAATGGGTGTCGCCTTCTTATCGCAAGTTCATTAGATAGATAAGGATTAAGTTCGAAACTTGAGTTGTTTACATTAAGATATTGTGTAGCCCATTCAACAAAATTTTCACAGTCAATACCCGTCATTTCTGACATTAGAAAACTTTCTTCGATCTCCATTTCATGCCCGACTAGTGCCGTAAGTTGATCAAAATGAGATCTAGCATTTGTCGTAACTCGTTGCACGATGCTACGTGCACCAATTTCGTCCATACCGCCCCCTTGGATAGCGGCCAAATGTCTTGAAAATGCTTGAGCGTCTGAGGCATACACCTGCCAGCGTTGAGCAAATGCACCAGATGTTGCACCCGATCCACACATCAAATCGAGTATGACACCATCACGAGGATGATACTCTTCAACAATTTCACAAAGAGCAGGGCAAAGAAGTGTTTTAGCTCCCATGTAACTTGCGGAACGCGCCAAAATATTTAGCTTTTCTCGCTCTAAAGCCCTATTAAAGAAACGTTCTGTTTTTTGTTCAACATCGAACAGAACTTGAGGATCTTTACTTAGGACAGATATACCTTTCATTGGCAAATGAACTTCGCCAATTGCAGAAAAAACTGACTTGCCAGATGCCTTCTCAATTATTTTTGGTAAAATTTGTGAGATTACTGTTCCCCCAGGCACTTCCCGCCCATTCTCCATTTTCCGAAATAACCCTGTCGAAGGCGAAAGCATCAACTCATGTTCTGATGGAAAGAGGTGCAACAAATTGTTTACTTTATCCCTTTCGATTAAACCATCACCTGCAATTTTCCGTATACGCTGAAATTGTTCCGTACTTACAAACGCCGCTTGATCAACACCAATGATAGATAAAACACCCCAATCATTTAATATGTTGCAAAGCTTTCGTTCAGCCTCATCCATTTGAACTAAGTAGGTCAGCATAAAATACTCTTATCAGAAATCTTCAAAATTTCTAAAACTGAACCATATGGTGAAGGCGAAACTGAGTGAGTAAAAGAACTATCGTTAATTGTATTTACAAATTCAATAATTTTCTCAAGTTGAATATCCTTATGAAAGTTTGCCACCAGAATCCCACCGCTACTCAAAAAGTTTACTAAATTCATAAATGTTATTAAGTTCAGTCCATAGTGCATTACGTAAGATACAAGAATAATGTCAAAATTTTCATGGCATCTCGCTGTAAAAGATGATGAGGAAATGATTTTAATTCCCTTTAACTCAGCTATTTGGCTCATTTGAACACAGATGTCTGAGCCTACGAGAACTTCTAACTCCATCACAAAGTTTGCTTGTAATATCAAGCCTGTGCCACATCCGAAATCTAATGTCCGAGAGCGGTTTATTTGTTTCTTCTTTTTTGCGATCGAATACAAATATTCATAACAACCAATATTTTTCTCTTTGGTTACGAGCTGATCATAATTACCAGCGATTTCTTTAAAGAGAGAACTAACAAGGCTGGATCGATCATAATTATCGTAGTTAATTGGCAACCAACAATTTTCAAAAATCCTTTCATAGCCTAACGAGTGAAGCTGCAATATTAGAGACTCTTCCTCTTTGGCGAGCATTTTTTGTGTTGCATAAATATTGGCCTCCTCACTGTCACCGCTAACATGCACCAGTCCTTGGAAAATACTGGTGTTTTTTAGGTTCATTCCAATTGGAACAGCAATGTAATGAACTTGACGATCAAACACTAGCGGCATCAGCAATTTGTTTAGCAATACGACGATGAAATTCGTCTACACGCATATGAAGACTTAATGCGAGGTAAGTTAACTTCCCAAGCTCCACACGAACGTCTATTCCCATTTCCTTATGCAGATCACCTACATTTTTAATCACAAATTCAGAGAATCTAATTGAACCGAACAAGCTATATGGCAAGCCCACTAATGTCTCAACGGTTCGCCACGAAAAACAAAACTCAATTGAGCATATACCGTCATGGTGACGTGGCGTTGCCCAAATACTAACTAATCCTAGTGGGCGCAATTGATTATCGTGAACGATATTCTCAACCACTAAAATTGCTCGGCGAGTCGACTTTCTACTATTTTTGGGGTCGCAGTAATCAGCAAGTTGACTGATAAATGCCACGAACTGACCGTCATCATGAAATTTTTTTGAAATGAATGAATCGGAATTAATGAGTACAGACCCCGCATAGCCTTCAAACGCGTCTTTCTGATCTGCCCAATAATCAGGGATAGGATCTTGAATTGGATTTTCTAAAACTAACTTGAATCCCACGATCTCACGAAGAGTTTGTGAAGCATCATCATAGGTAGTTGCTACAAGGTTACTCGTCCTCATTATTTCTACGACTAAGGGGTAGGCTTGAGCCGCCGAATCACATCGCACTCCATCGATAGTTCCTAAAGTCAGCCCCTCGGCATCCAACTTTCTCTTAAGTTTGGGCGGCCGCTCCCGAGAAATTTCTGGTTCCTTTGTTTGCCACGTCTTAAGTCTTAACGACGCCTCATACAATATATCGATGATCTTTTCGAAGTCATTCGCAAACAGCATTGCACCCGAGCACCTAAGTGCGTCAAGTGAATGATCTACAGTTTCTCTTGATAGAGCGGTAACCACTGATAGTTCCCCGCTGTTTATAGAAATCTCACCCTTAATTCGTTTTATTGTTTCTGGAGCATTTTCTGGGTTGCCTATGACCACTAAATTTTGAAAATTTGAATTATTCCCGACTACAGAAATCAAATTGGCCACTCCCGCTTGCCAAAAATCTGGTAAACCACCTCCGGTTTTGGGGCGGTCATCGACAACAACAGTATCAATAAATAACTTTTGAGGAAGGTCACTTCCCGAAGGCAAAAAGACCGTGTTCTTAAAACCAACCTGAAATGCTATCGCTGTGGCATAGGCACACGGAGCTAACGTGATTATTGGCGATCCTATTGGCACTTCAAATCCTGTGCAATTTACATCACCCCAAATCAACAAATCTTCTTGGAACAGTCCTGCTTTCATTAGGCATTGTGAAAGCCGGAGAGAAAATTGACCTTTTTCGGGGTTTGTCCGTTCTCCTTGCGCTCGCGCAATTCCGTGATAAATCGCTATAGCAATTGCTGCGAGAGAAAGATCTGTACTTGAATTTTCAATGCCGACTAAACTATCCTCCGTAAGCCCATCCGAAACTTGAACTCCAAAAAAACTTGTAGCTTGGTCTATTTTTGACGATAGTGACTCTAACGAATTTTCAGACACTACAGAGTTACATACAATTCGACTTAATAGATTGAGGTAAATATTTGCAAACGGCGCTTTATCAACTTGAAATGTACGTGCTAAAAGCACACCAAATTTCATAAATAATAAAGGACTAAGTTGTGTTTTAGTTGAATTCGAATAACTAACAATTGAAACTGTCCCACGCTTTTTATTGTTTTGATTCTCAGGATTTTTTGTCACACTTTCAGCACTGCTTAATGAACTCTCGAATTGAGAGAATGTTTCAAAATCATTCAGTGGCGCTATTCCTGCTGTGAAACCTACTGAATATTTCTCCGTGCCAAATTCTTTTGCAGCAATCATTTCATTCAAAAGCCAGAGATCTTCCACGAGTGCAGCGATCGGCATCCCAGCGACGATCAAACAAAATTCATCCCCCCCATTTCGAAATCCAAATATTGGTTTATTCTTTGAAATTTGTTCGATACACTGGGCGACATGGCGTATCGCGTCATCACCAACGGCATGCCCTAACTGATCGTTAATTATCTTGAAGCGATCTAAGTCAATATAAACAACATATAAATTCGCATCTCCCATTTCGCCTACAAGACGTCTAATTGTTCGTGGTAGACGTGATTTAACTAGCTCTGCTTTAAATTTCAGTAAACCAAAATCTCCTTCCCTTAACTCTGCTCGCCATGCTGCAAGAACTAAGTCCTTAACTGGTTGATACCAAGTACTTGTCGACACTACGCTCCCACTAGAAGACCAAGCCAAAACCTCCAATCCACCGGGAATCGCTCCATCCTCACCTAAAGGCTCAATTTGAGTTGAAAGCTGCTTATCGGCAATGGTTCCAACAAATATTTCATGTTCAACATGATGTTGCTTGATTATCACCTTAATACCACTGAGCGGTGATGAATCCATACGAATCAGCTGTTCCAAACTTCGCTGAAGCATGTATACGGAAAATATTTGTTCATTTGCCGCTGAAGTGAATTTTTCAGCCGCATCTCGCCATGGGTGCGGCTTATCAATATTAGTCATTCTTATCTCTTTGTTCGGTGTAATCGCTTTGCGCGACGTACTATTTCAAGAACATCGATCGCAGCGTTTTCAGCGCCGAATCTCGACACATAGTCGCTCGCGGATTTAGCCATTGGTGATGCGCCTTGTACCGACACCCCAATCCCCGCCCATTCAAGCAACTCAACATCATTATCGTTATCTCCAACTGCCAACACATCCTTTTGTGACAACTTTAAACTTCGAATCACATCGGTCATACCAGCCGCTTTTGAAGAGCCTTTCGGTCTCAGTTCGATAAAACGGGAGCCACTAGATGTGATTGAGATTCCATCTAAATTTTTAAGAACCTTATTCAGACGGACTTGATCACTTTGAGGCTTAAGTAGTATTAGCATTGCTGTTACGGCTAATTGGACATACTCTGTTTCGAGGTTGAAGACTTTCATACCATTGAATTCTCTTGCTGGCGGAACAGCGCCGACAAAACTTACTGTCTCCCAAGTACCAATTTCACTACAACCTTCCGCATTTTCATCGCTTACTGTATAAATGAACAAGTCAACGTCATTATCACGTGCAATTTCTATCACCTTATTCGCTGCCAATGCTTCTATTTTTCGATGTGCAATTATTTTTTTTAGTCCTGGCTGTACAACCAGACTTCCGTTGTAAAGAATAATCGGAGTACTTCCCAAATCTCCAAGTGCTGATAATGTATTCTGAGCACCTGTCAGCGTGCGCCCAGTAGCTAAAGTAATACGCACACCAAGACTCTTCGCTGAACCTTGAAGTCGTTTAATCCTTTCGCCTGGAGCCTCATCTGGAGCCTTAAGTAAAGTTCCATCGAGATCAAATGCAATGAGCTGAACGCGACTAAATGGTTCAAGCTCCTCAAGTGGAGCCAGGTAATCCGGCAAATTAATTGGCTGATGCGCTAACGACGAAAACATGGTGATGAATTGTCCTAGTGGATTTTGTTGTTGTATAACCTAGTGCGGGTAGGGTGAATTCATTTAACGAACCAAATTTCTTAAGTGCACATCGCATCGTTTCTAAAGGAATAAGTGCACCATCACAGTAGTGAACAATTAACCATTTCCAGCCAACTTGTGCAGCGAGTTTTTCAATGTATTCCACGGTCATGCCATCTCGAATATTTATTGATGCTGGATGAGGGTGGATAGGCACTCCAGAGGCGCGCTCATAATTTGTTTTAGGTTGCTTGAGTGTGGACATTGACTCCGGCAAATGATAATAGCTTGCATAGTTTCTATTATTATATGGCGGATCCAAATAAAGAACGTCAAAATTTTTACCCGCTAAGCAAGACAATGCATCTCCCAATAAGGCGTGACCGACATATTGTCCACCCCTCACGGGAAACCACTCAAAGTTGAAAGTCTTGACTGCTTTGCGATGGAACGATTTAAGGTATGCATAATATGTGCCTGCTGTATTTGCAACAGCATCCATGCTATTTAGCAAAGACGCTATTAGCAGTGCCCTTTCGCGACGGTTAAGAAGTCCCTCCTCATGCCATCGCTTAATTTGATGCCAAGCACCCGCAATTCTTACCGCATTTTCACGAGTAAAAAACAACCGCTCCACAGCATACTCATTCACAAGCCAACTGTTTGGAGCGTATGACATATTTAGAATAGAACTGATCTGCTCCATAGACTGGATATCCATGCTCTCCCGCAGCTTACTAAATGGTAAAGTGGATTTACCTTCAATTCGTGCAATCTGGAAGGTATGAGGAAAGGTAAGAACGTCGCACGTAGTAACTCTAAATCCATTTAACCTCAACTCAGCACCAATAGTTCCCAAGCCACCGAAGGCATCTGCTACAGACCCTGTAGGTGTGAGACTTGAAATGAGCTGAGAAATTTGCGAACTGGTCGATGCTTTTGAACCAAAATATCGAAACATTTATTCACCTCTTTTTATTGATTTTTCACCCGAATGAAGCCTTTTAGTAAAGCGTCCTGTCACTAAAATAAGGTGGGCGATTACATCTGCATGCTCTTTTGTTCCATCCCAAACTGTATCAAACGCCTTCAAAACACGGTCCCGATCAGGTGGCTCTTCCATTTCGTGAACGCCAAACTCGCTCAACTTCGAATAGTCACAATTTGCATATTTGCATAAAATTTTCAAGTTGCTTGATACTCTTCGAAAGTTTCCATTAAAGATTTTACTAATTTGAGTCTGGTCTACTCCAGTTACTATTTCAATCCTTGATTGCGACGAAAGACCTACCTTAGCAAATTCTTGCCTAAGATAATTTCCGAAATTTTTAGCTTCATTTTCCGTAATATTTCTCATACATTAATTATGACACTTGCATAAATTTATGCAAGAAGATAGTTCGCTTAATTAGTTGTCAATAATGATTGCGTTGTACGATTGAAGCAAAAATCAATACTTTTCGAACGACGACAGCATAGATGAATGAAGTAATATCATCGGCACTGTCTAGTACATTAAAAATATTCCATTAAAAATACTTAAATTATTATTTTTTATTAAGTACACTTCGCATATGAATGCTATTAAAAATTTTGAAATTTTGAATTTCACCGATGGACACACTATGTGGAGAATTGACTGGTTCGGATCGGTATCACTTGCAGAAATCTATCGGCGCTCCAGTCAACCAAAGATCGAAGTGCAACTTTCTCAAATTCCAGATCAGGTAATCGACACATCAGGCATTTTTGATTCAGAGAATTTCAAGAAATCCAGAAAACGGTTAATAAGGCTCCCAGTCGGTCTTTTGTCCATCCTAAAAATTGGCGATATTTGGAAAAACGGTACTTTTTTCGAACGACCGGACTACGACGTAATGTCTTTCAATCAGTTAAAAATTACACGGAACAGCTCATCACTGATTAAGGCAGGACTACCGGATCCTGAAACAAGTCAATATTTTCTTCCGATGTCGCACCATCCACAGCATATGGAACATACACAATCTTACTGTGTACATATCAAAACAGATGCTTACCATATCATCGTTCCCTGTATTGAACTGATTCGCTTCTATTTCGGTTCCTCAAGTACAGTCCTGGCGAAAATTTTTGACGCACCATTTGCTCAAGAAAACTTTTGGATTAGCACCGAAAATACTTCCTCATCAAGACCAACAATTCATCTCGCGCCTGGCATATCAGGACATTCGGCACCACACATTGGTCGCATCGCATTCTCAAAGGTAGCTCGCTCAGCAGCTGAGTTGATTGGTAACTCATGCATTACGGCCACTGCTCGGAATGAACCCGCTTTTCCTAAAGCCCTGTTTCCCTTTGAGGGAGAAACTGACTTAGTCGTTTCGGGAAAGTGGCTTCCATTCAACGGAAATAGTAAAGGCGTCTTTTTAGTATTCAGCCTTATTTCTTGCTCACATCCATTTCCATTTAAGGAAATCAAATACACCTCTACAAAAAAGTCGACTTCGAAGTCAGGAGAGGCTCCTAAAACTGATTTAAAAGCAAAACAAGAGAAGAGTGGGCTTCTATTCTCAAAAGCCCGTCAGGCGAATAATACGGTTATTGATGAAGAGCCAGATAAGAAAAGAGTTGCAGAGAGAATCAACACGCAACATTCAAGTGCTCAATTTCCAGATCTAATACGCAAGTCAATTACAAAAATTGAAAATGAGCACATCCCAACCCTAATGCTACGCAAAGAAGGGATATCAGTCGTTGATGGACTATCTGTTGGTGATGAGGGGAACCTATCCACGATTCACCCAATTGAATTTTCTGATTACGATGACGAAGATTTCCAAATTCCAAAATCTACAAACAAAAAATTATCTTTAACTTCCTTAGTATTTTTCGAGTTACTCAAAAGGATTCGTCAGGACTACCAGCACATGCCAATTAACTTAGTTCGCCTAGACTCGAGGCAACGATTTAACTACCTTTCGACCATGCCCAGAATCGTTAACGAGGATGGAGAACTACTTTCGTCTTGCGTAATGTCATTTCCTGAGTCTTCCAACAATTCAAAAACATTTACTCGAAATCGACACATTTCAGTTGCAAGAATTATTGACGCCTACAGCTGTGTTTACCTCATCGTTCCGGAGATGTCAGAAACCGCGAAAGAGCTCGAATTGCACGTCATCCTTGATAAGTCAAAGGCGATAAGAACGACTCAGGATTTATTGGCCGCAATTGGTATCCATTTTTCGAAATATGTCGAAACAGAATCCAATTACGAACTCGGTCAAGGTGCGATATCGACCGTGCATAAAGCAGAATTATTGAATGTTCAAGATAACCATGAATTAATCGCAGATATTTTTCATTCAACGGTCAGTGGAATGTTGACACAAGAATTTGAAAATGCATGCAAGGATTCTTCATCCACTTTGATCGACAAAGAACTTAACGCGCTTACTTTGAATTAAAAGCACCTTTCAATCAATCCGCTCTTACTCAGCCTCAATAGGCATAATTAATTCCACCACATCGACACCTAATGCGATAGCCAGTTGCTCTAAGCCATCAATGGATATATTCGTGATGCAACGTTCCAATTGCGAAACATACGTGCGATGAAAGTCCGCAGCCTCGGCCATGTACTCTTGACTCCAACCACGCTCTTTGCGCAGGCGCTTCAAATTAATGGCAATTCGATGCCGTGCATTCTCTATAGGTTTTTTTCTTGCATTCATACATGCAAGGTTGAACCTCTACCGCTTTTGAATCTACAGCCTATAACTCTACTGTTTTTAAATCTCATTTTCAGGTAAGATTAACGAAGTTGCATCGTCAAATTCAACAAACTATTGAAAACTGAGGATACCGATGGCGAATACCTTAAAAACAGCTGGCACTATCATGGCCGCGTCTCTTGCAATTCCCATCGCAGGGCTCTCTGGGCTCGGTGCACTTGGTTCAATGCTCGGCTGGTTGTTTATCAAAGGTAATCGAACAAGTGGTGTATTCCTTTTCTTTGTCATCGCTTCTGCCATTTTTTACATCACGTTTCGCTTTTTAATCAATCTTCAAAAAAAGGCACATAACCTCGTGATAAAAACAAACGAGGAAACAAACTTCAAATTCGACAAATCCAACTTGCTTGGCTACCCCAGTCCAGTTTTCTTTGCATTTGATCGAGAAAATCGAAAAATGGCTTCCTTCAATAGTGTGGATGGGTCCTCACAAATATATGAACTCTCGCACCTATTAGCGTGGCAAGTTGAATGGACCAATAAGAATAGAATGGAAGTTTCCGGGATGGGGAATCAAATTGACGGCACCAACATGCGCGTACCAGCCTTCCAGAACACGACTCGACGAGAGAGCTTTTGTCTCGCCATTGAAGTAGCCAATATGGACAATCCGATTCTCAAATTCCCCATGAATGAAAGAGCGGCAAACGAATGGTGCGCAAGACTCAACGCCATTGTTAATGGCTAAATATTTTCAAGAATAATGATTTGTATCATCTAAAAATGAACATTCAACCCCAAATTAAGTAAAAATCTAATGCACTCTGTTAAAGATTTAAAAGCTGCATCCAATGACATCAAATTAATTTGCTTAGATGCGGTAACCAAATTCGCCCATCAAAATCCAAATGTACCAGCACAAGCGGTCATGATTGGTGTTGGTGAATTACTGATTCAATTTTCCGTATCACATACAGGATGCGAAAAAACCATCCATTTACTTAACTCACTTCGAGATGCCGTCGTTCATCTAGGCTCAAACGAGGAGTTAGTTTAGCTCTTATAGGTATTAACTACACTTTACTATTGGCAACTGAAATTTCTCTTTTTACTTGCACACCATGCGCATCTTTATCGATACGGAATTCACAGATTTCATCAATTGCGAGTTAATAAGACTAGGCTAGATGAATGACTTGGGAAAGACTCACGGCAAGATCGATCTGAAACACATGCAAAGTCGTAAATAACTACGTCTCGAACTTTTTTAGACACTCAACGTTGCTAAATGTGACGTGTGTGATTCATAGACATCATTTCAATTTATGAAGTATTTTCCGGAATTATGTAGCAGCCGCACAAAGCTTTTCTTGAACTAAAAACTTACACTATCCCCATTCAAAACTCACTTTTGGGGAAATCAACATGGCAGAATCTCACGTCATATCGGGCTTAGTAGCGAAACGCGCCGAAGTCGCCGGACAAATCACCTCGTATCAATCCGAAATCCAGCGCTTGCAAAGTGCATTGTCGCATTTAGATGGAACGATTAAATTATTTGCGCCGGAATTTGATTTGCGTACAGTGAAGTCTAAGCGAACTAACGCACGTAATCAATACTTTGGGCATGGTGAAGCGCAGCGCATGACGTTGGATGTGTTACGTGAAGTTGGCGAGCCAATGTGTAGCCGTGAAATTGCCAATGCGTTGATACAGCGTAAGCACATAGAATCAACGGCGGCCATTGTGGCGCGAATTCAAAAAAATATTCTGGCCGTGTTGCACCGCTTAATGGCAAATAATATTATTAAGGCCATTGATGCGCAGGGTGAACCTGGTGTGATGCAGTGGGAAATTGTCTAAGCGTTTAAGCTGCCAGTCGCTCAGCAGTCCGTTTGTTCCCTTGCCAGTAACCGCACCAGTCATGGTGCGTTTTTGTTTGTACGCACTTCTCGCAAATATCATCAAATATGTCGCCGTTACTCATGCGTCGTGTATCTTCACGGTAGGCCGCTTCATTGGCATAATTCGCCAGGTACAAATTGCCGAACTTATGTGTCTGGCCGTATTGCATGCGGCGGAAGCGTGAGAAATACGATTCCGCTAAATTGTTTGTGATACCTGCATCGCTGCGATATTCCACAGCATGATTGACGCGGCGCGTATCAAATTTGGCGTGCAGGCCATCGTAAGCGTTAGATTCATCTGCGCAAATGACAGAACCCTTCTGCACATACAGTTCAGCCAGTTTGCCCACGTCGGCTTGATTCTCCGCTTTAATCACGAACGAGATTGTTTTGTTTGCGCCCTGAATAGCATCACCCACAATATTAACTTTCTGGCGCATGACCAGCACGCAGCGTTTAGCAGGGTTTTGATGCTCAGCTAAACGGCGGTCAACCCGATCCTCCTTTTTATTCTTAGGGCGAATATGCCCGTTGACGTAGGCACCATCCACATGCACTTCACCGGACAGCGGCGACATGTCGCGGCGCTCCATCAGAGATTCCCTGATTTTATGGCACAGGACAAACGCGGTTTTGTACTGCACATCCAAATCCCGTCCCATTTGTAAGGCGGAAATGCCCTTTGCGGCATTGGTGTAGATCGCAATCGCTGCTAAGTACATTTTAAGCGGTAGTTTGTGAAACGCGAAGATCGTGCCAGAGGTCACACTAAACGTGTGATGACAGTCTTTGCAGCGCCACTGGCGGCGCGTGGCAATGAAATAGTGCTCGTGCACCACGCCACACATTGGGCAGGTCACAGCCTTGCTATCGCCCCAACGTACTTTCTTGAATACCTTAAATGCTTGTTCGTCATTCATTTCAAACACACGGCGCAAAGACAGAGTACGGGCTTTGGCTGAGAGTAGGAAGTGCTGTGTCATTACCTTCTCCATTAATCTACGTTTATGTGGAAATTATACCTATTTTGTAGAATGTCGCAATACATATTTGTGGAATATTCTATTTATATGTAGAATTGATGATTAATCAGTAAATAAAATGGATAGCTTATGCAAAATAACGATTGGAACAGCCGCGCGACCAATTTATTAAAGTCCGAACTAAAACTAGCTGGAATTGGCTATGAAGAATTGATAAAACGCCTCGCCGAAATAGGTGTTGAAGAAAGCTACAAAGGCATCGCCAACAAGATCAACCGAGGTGCGTTCACATTCGCATTCTTTATGCAATGTATGAAAGCATTAGGCAAAGATACGATACGATTCGACCACTAAGGTAGAATTGATTATACTGTATATATAATCAGTATTATGTGTAGAATATAGCGTTGGAAAAATGGCGTGGAATTAGCTTCAATTTACCCATTTCCTAGCCTATTTCTTGCAGAACTGGTAGACTTCACCAGTCAACCCTACTAATCAACTGGCGAAGGTCTCCAGCCAATGACTCTGATTCGATTCCCCTCCGATATAAAGCCAATGTTTTCTGGACATGAGACGTTTCCATTGCGTCAGCTTTGGTTGCGTAAGGCATTCTGTGAAGTTGAACGCCATGGTAAGTTCGCGCCAAAAGGAGTGTTCTCTAATGACGATGCAATTGAGCGTTTTGGTGTTGGTAAAAATATGGTGTCGTCAATCCGTCATTGGGCACTTGCTTGTGATGTCATTCGCGAATGTAAAGATGTTGAAGGCTTTGAGATTGGCGATATTGGCAACTTGCTCTTTGGATCGCACGCATGCGATCCATATTTAGAGCGTGATGCGACCGTTTGGTTGGTACATTGGTTGTTAGCAGGTCGTGCAAAACGTTCAGCAACTTGGTATGTAGTGTTTAATTACGTGCAGAGCCAATCATTCCAACCAAAAGATATTGTGGCGCTAATTGATGAGTATGCGACTGCCAATAAATCGGTGCGATCAGGCACTACGCTAACGCGAGATGTGGAAGTTTGTTTGCGTTGCTATACCTCAGTTGCGCTTACGAATGCAACAGAAGACAGCGCAGAACCGCTCCTATCCGACCTCGGATTATTATCAGCTAGTGGTAACACATATCACTTCCATCGTGGACCGCAACATTCATTACCTGATGGAGTATTTGCTTTCGCCCTACTCGACTTTTGGAGGCGGTGGGAACAGATCACAAATACATCGCAATCAACACTCTCATTCAATATGATTGCTCATGAATATGGGTCGCCGGGACGGGTTTTTAAATTAGATGAAGATTCTGTTAGCGATAGGCTATCCAAAATTGCAGACATTACGCGTGACTACTTGGCTTGGACCGATTCATCGGGAGTGCGGCAAGTTAGTCGTGTTGGAAGTGGTTCCATAGATGATGCCATCACCAATACTTTGAGGAGGGCTTATGCAAGATAAGCTATCAAACCACGTTGCCGTCAACCGTCAATTTTTACGCTCTGTTCGTCTTGATGCCGATTTTGGGCGAGCTGATGCAATGCAGGGTTATATTCTGCAACCATCAGCTCGAACGCTGTTGGAGACGACAGCGAAACATCTCATCAATACGCAACAACGTGCATTCACTTGGACTGGCCCGTATGGCGGCGGGAAATCTTCACTCGCTTTAACGTTGGCATCCCTCGCTGGTGGTGATAGTGCTATCCGCAAAGCGGCACGTCTCGCACTTGGTGGAACAAATAACGATGGTATACAGAAATTTTTCGGTGGCAAGACTCCTTGGGTAGTCCTTCCTGTCGTTGGAAAACGTGCGTCGGTTATTGATGAAATTGGCACGGCCATAGATAGCCATCTCCGAGGAACAAGAGGGAGAAAACCTCAGTCGGGCGGTCGAAGAGATGTCGTGATGGAACTTGTGCGTGCCGCAGAAACACGCGACGATATTGGCGGCGTGCTATTGGTGATTGATGAATTGGGAAAATTTCTTGAATATGCTTCACATTCAGGTGAAGACATTGGCTTTTATCAAGAGATAGCGGAAGCCGCAAGTCGGTGTCGAGGTAATCTTGTAATCATTGGCGTTTTACATCAATCATTTGAACAATATGCGTCACGGCTAGGACAATCTGCACAGCAAGAGTGGGCAAAGGTTCAAGGTCGATATGTTGATATTCCACTGGTTGCTGGTTCTGACGAAGTAGTGTCGCTGATTGGTCGAGCGTTACGTGTTGAGTATAAACATCCAACATCAAAGAAAATCGCAGAACGTGTATCAAAGGTAATTCGTAACCGTAGGCCAAGTGCCGCTTCGGATATTACAGAATTGCTCGATGCTTGCTGGCCGCTGCATCCTGTGACTGCTGCAATGCTTGGGCCTGCTTCCAAAAAACGTTTCGGACAAAATGAACGAAGTGTTTTTAGTTTTCTTGCGTCTGCGGAGCCTCTGGGATTTACGGAAGTGCTGAGAGGGCTGGATGTTAATCCAAATAGCTATTATTGGCCGTCTCAATTTTGGGATTATTTACGAACCAATTTTGAACCAGCAATTCTTGCATCTTCAGATGGGCATCGCTGGGCAGCAGGCGCTGAGGCAGTCGAGCGTGCGGAATCGCGGTTTTCGCAACTCCATGTCGCGCTCGTAAAAACCGTTGGCTTAATTGAGTTATTGCGAAACGGTTCTGGCCTAGCCGCTGAAGACGATTTATTGAAAAGCTGCGTTGAGCAATCTCTGTCAGGTTCGGTCAAGAATGCGCTAGCGGAATTGGCATCTGCATCAATTCTAATTTTTAGGAAGCACCTTAATGCTTGGGGTGTTTATGCAGGAAGCGATTTTGATATTGAGGCTGCGGTTAGAGACGCAGCAGCTCGATTGGGAACCCACGATTTTTCTAAACTAGGTGATCTTGTTGATCTTGGCCCTGTAACAGCCCGTCGTCACTATTGGATCACTGGCGCCATGCGTTGGTTTTCTCGTTCCATCGTTCAGGAAAGTCAAGCACAGTCCTATATCAATAACTATAAATCACAAAGCAAACAATGTGGTGAATTTATCCTTGTATTGTTTGATCAAAGGGTAGATGCGCCAGCTCGTAATCGGGCTGCGAAAAAACTATCTGCGCTTTCAGAAGGAAATGGACTGCTGGTAGGAACACCAACAAACGCGGATAGAATTGAGGAGTTGGTTGGCGAACTTGCTGCATTAGAATACGTGCGTCAAAACAGTCAGAAACTACATTCAGATAGTATAGCGATGAGGGAGATCACCGCCCGCTTGCAGGCGACTCGCTCTGCGTTGTCTGATGAATTGCGTGATGCATTCCATAACGCGGCATGGTACTACGAAGGTCACTCAAAAAAACAATTGGGTAGCGAAGGCCTGTCGCGTCTTGCATCTGACGTCGCTGAAACGATTTACAGTAAGTCACCTCGCGTAAATAGCGAACTTGTTAATCGTAATTCTCTTTCTACCAGTGCTGTTAAAGCGCAACGTGGCCTACTACACGCAATGCTGTCAAAATCGGATTACCAAAATCTGGGATATACGACTTTTTCAGCAGATGCGGGACTCCAGCATACAGTTGTACGAGCACTTGGTTTGCATCGTGAGGTAAAAGGCGTATGGCGCTTTACCGATCCAAGCGGCACGCCCAGTAGTGATTCGATGACCGAGGCTTGGGATGCAGCAAAGGCTCTTGTCATCAATTCTGACAAAATCGTGAGCTTATCTGAAATTTACGAAGCTTGGATCAAGCCTCCTTTTGGTATCAAGGTGGGTCTACTTCCAATATTCGCGCTCGCGTTTTTTATGGCACATCGTAACCAGCTTGCGCTCTACGTTGAAGGTATTTTTACTCCAGACGTAACTGAGGCTCATGTTGATGAATGGTTGCAAGACCCTAAACGTATCGGTTGGCGTTACGTTCGGATTGAAGCAAGTGAGCGCAAGATGCTTGAAGCACTTTCTACAGCGCTCAGCAAACGCTTGGGGACAGCGGTTGCCGCCGATGCACTCGATTCCGCGAGAGCATTGGTGACTTTGGTATTTCAATTGCCGTACTGGACAAGACGTACTGATTGCCTCTCTAGTGAAGCAAAGGGAGTCCGTAATCTTTTGTTGCACGCTTCCGATCCTCACAAGGTGCTATTTGCGGATCTGCCCTTAGTTCTTGATACTCGAAATCCTGCCGAGTTAGCAAAAAAAATTGCGGCGATTACTGGTGAACTAACAGAAGCATTCGATGCTCGTTTGCGCGCAGTTGAGAAACGCCTTTTTAATGCACTTGATCATCAAGGCGATTTAAGTCAATTGATAACACGTGGCAAAACGGTGTCAGGCGTAGGGGCTGACTTTAAGCTTGATGCGTTTGCCACACGATTTACCGACTATGCTGGTTCAATTGGAGATATTGAGGGCTTACTAATGCTCGCATTGGGTAAGCCAAGTAAAGATTGGACTGATCGTGATATCGATGCGGGCGAGGTTCAATTGTTGTCTTGGGCAATGGAGTTTCGAAGATTGGAATCGTTGGCCGAAGTGCGCGGTCGCCCAGCGACCAGACGCGCCATTGGTGTTGTATTTGGCTCAACGCGAACCGTCACTGGGACGTTTGATGTTTCCGAAAGCGACAGTCTTGCGATCCAAACCCTTGCTAACGAATTGCTTGGAAAATTGGCATCCGGCACATTGAAGCGCGAAATATTTTTAGCTGCAATCGCTGAAGTTGGCGCAAATATTTTTGAGAATTTAAACATGGAACGGGAAGGATCTAGCCATGAGTGAACATCATGTACTTGGTTTATCAGGCGGGAAAGACAGCGCAGCATTAGCGATTTTTATGCGTCAGAAATATCCGCACTTAAATATCAAATATTTTTTTACGGATACCGGAAAGGAGCTGCCCGAGGTCTATGATTTTTTAGCGAAGCTTGAAGGGTTTTTAGGTAAGAAAATTGAGCGCCTTAATTCTCAGCGTGATTTTGATTTTTGGCTTAGACAGTATGGAAATTTTTTGCCAAGCCCGAATACACGCTGGTGTACACGCCAGCTTAAACTTTTACCTTTCAAAAATTGGGTTCGCCCTTGGCTTGATAGTGGCGACAAAGTTTACAGCTATGTAGCCATTAGGTCTGATGAGGATCATCGCGAAGGGCTAATATCTCAGCATGACAATCTCATAGTCAAGTTGCCTTTTCGTGAGCATGGCATTGATAAGCCAGGAGTTTATGATTTATTGGATGCTTCTGGCGTCGGCATGCCGAAATATTACGAATGGCGCTCCCGAAGTGGCTGTACTTTTTGCTTCTTTCAACAGAAAATAGAGTGGGCTAGACTTCGTGACAGGCATCCTGATGAATTTGAAAAGGCGAAGGCATACGAAAAAACGGCTTTAGATAGCGGATCACCTTTTACCTGGACCCAAGGCGAATCGCTTGTTGAATTGGAGCAGCCAGAGCGCCTAGCTGCTATTCACGCGGATTTTGAAATAAGGAAGCAACGTGAATATGCGCGTATAAGAATAAATCCGTTAAGACCAAAAGTTGAACACCCCCTTGAAATTGACGATCTTTACCTTGAGGACGAAGGCGGCGGAGCGTGCCTAATCTGTCACAAATAACGATCAAATACTAAGAAAGCGATAAACGTCATGGCGATGGAAGCGAAAGAGATTTTTGAGGCATTATCAAAAAATGTCCGTGAGATGCTAAGTGAGCGAGGTTTGGGTCTCTACGTCCCGCCTTATCAGCGCCCCTACGGATGGGATAAAGAAAAAGTCAGTAAGCTTCTCGATGACATATTGCATGGCTACGGTACGCTACTGACAGGTGAAGAAAGCTTCACATTTCTTGGTACGGTCATCACTATTCATGATATTAACTTTACGACTGTTCAACCGATTGTGCGTCCAGAAGTGCCTGCAAAAGTCCTTACAGTAATTGATGGGCAACAGAGACTTACAACGTTACTTTGCTTGTGCATCGCTTTACATAATCACATTCGATTAGCTCATGGAAAAATGCTTAAAGGCAAGACTACGGATAGCATGTCTAGCGTCGAGGGTTGGTTAGATGGGCAGACCTTGCGTTTGATTGATGAGTTGGCATCAACTTTTTACGAAAAACAAGCTTCAGGTGACTCTCCTCGATACCCGCGCATGATCAGGTCTTTCGATGATCAGTGGTCACGCACTCTTTCAAATGCCAAGTATCAATCACCCATAGCGCATCTAATATCGTCTTATACGAATACTTTTGATACAGCAAAGCCCGTCGAATTTAAACCACAGAAACGGGATGGCCATATTGAAGGTGAGGAAGCACTGGTGGAGCGATATACTCAGATTTCCAAGATGCTCAAGGCTATAACGAATGGTGGAGGTAAAAAGGAGGAATTAGAAGAATTACCTACGTTAAAGCAAATCAATGATGATAAACGCTTTCAGCGAGCTTTACTAAACCATGATTTTCCAGAAGACGTTTCTCAAAATATACGGGACGGCGCACCATCTGAATTTCAGGGTCTTTTACAACTTGTATTGCTCTCTAGTTACGTGCTTAACCGGGTGGCTGTTACCGTGGTGCGGGGTAAAAATGAGGACTACGCATTTACGATCTTTGAATCACTCAATACTACGGGGGAACCTCTCACGGCGTTTGAAACGTTTAAGCCCCGTGTAGTTAGCGCAGAAGGTCTTCCAAATTTTGAAAAATCTCAATCGCGGCAACACATATCTGTCATATCAAACTATCTATCCACGTTTAAGGTAGGTGAACCTTTGCAGGCAGCAACGCGTGATCTACTAATATTTTTTGCGTCTGCCGAAACTGGTTTCAAGCTATCCAAAAGGCTGGCTGATCAACGGAAATATTTGAAAGATGAATTTGAGCGCTACGAAAAGGTTGAAGAGCAGCGAGTTAGCTTTATTCGTCATTTGCAAGATACGACAACTTTCAAAGAGCATGCATGGGATATTAGCGGTAGGACGCCTTCGCTACATGGTTTACCAGTGGATGCCACCACTGATGCCGTGAAATTATGTCTGGCATTTCTCAGCAATTTGAATCATTCAGTAACGATTGCGCCACTTGTAAGATTTTACTCGATAGCGCTATGTAGCAATTCGACTGACCAGTCAGCGAAAATAAAAGAATTTGAAGAAGCATTAAAAGCCATGACCGCTTTCTCGGCATTGTGGCGAGTTTCTCATCGTACCACCGCAAATATTGACAGGGAATATCGCGATATTTTATCGGGCACAAATTCCCCTACAGGACTTCCTCCATTAGCGAGAGCTTTAAGAAAAGATGCTCCCGATGATTCATTTGCTCCAGCCGTGGATGTCATTCGACTGAAAGCAGAGTTACGAGCACGCCTAGCCCATGCTGACCACGGGACGATTGCGGATAGAGATTCTTTCGTAGCAGAAGCCAGTCTTCTTCCCGCTTATCTAAATGCACCCCAAGTCGCACGCTTCATATTGCTCGCGGCATATCACGATGCGGTTGCGGATACTGAAAATCCTGGACTGATAAAAAAAGGAAAGCCTGCAGTGTCGCCATGCTTGTCCTACGACGGATTAAAGGATGATCGACACCTTGCTCTTGAACATATAGCCCCGAAACAGCTTGCCCAAGGATGGGATGCGCTCATTTATGAGAATAAAGAAATCGCACATCGCATTGGAAATTTGGTGCTAGTACAGAATGACGCGAATTCTTCCCTATCAGATAGACCTTGGAGTCAAAAACGTATCCTATATCAGGCGTTAGGCGCGGCGTCCCACGATGCTGCGGAACGTGTTCTTGCTGATGCTAAATCTAGTGGGATAGAATTTGCTGGCTCAACTCAGTCAATTGTGGAGCTTGCGACTCACATGCCACATCTCGCAGCTATTGGTGAAAAAACGGATGATTGGACAGCGGCATTTGTGGAAGTGCGCTCAAAAAGAATCTTGGAACTTGCTTGGGATCAGTTATATTCGTGGCTTGAATAGCAAAACAACTATGACTGGCAACTGCCTTATCGGTTGGAACAGATCGTGAAAAGATTGGCTAGAATGTATCAAGCTGAAGTGACTGGTACGGGTCGAAACATTGTTGTGGTTATATCTTCCAATGACCCGCAGATCCGTTTCAGTCGCTCATTTAGCTCGATATGTGAAGTTGAACGATGGCTTTACCGACTAGTAAGAAAAGGGCTTTGCAAGCGAGATCATCAATATTTGTCACAGATTGAAACTCATTCTTTGGAGCTTCCGCCATTGGCCTCAATTGCAGTTTGCGACAAGAGGCCATCTCGGCGTTTTGAATTACCAGCCACATTTTCATAGCCACTAAATTTGATTGACGGCCTGGAAAATCAAGCCGAAAGTTGAAAACTGGGGGTATCCCTAACTAGTTTTCGCATTTAAAAAGCTTTGTGCGGCTGCTACATAATTCCGGTATTTTCCAATGTTTGACGCACTGAACCCGTCGAGATTCGTTTAGCGATAATTTTCCATAGCTCTGTCTTATATGGAGTGTTTTCGTACTTTATCAGCAATTGAAGCATCGCTGCTTTCTCCCCTTCAGATGGCCCCACTGGCAAATATTTTAACTCTTGAACGGCGTCGAAAAACCAGAATGGTATTTGATCGAAATCACGTATTAATTCTGAATGACGTACTTTGAGTAAAGTACATAGTTCTAAGAGCCGATTTGGCCAGTCTAGAAGAAACCAAGTTCCTATTTGCAGCAAGCAATGTCGATCTGTTACACCATAAAATTCAAATGCTTGTCTATTGACGATTTTCAGAGACCTAGTCACAGGAAATTTCTCTTGAAAATGCTCAAGTAACCTTGATGTGGTCCAGTTCGAAAGCAATTTATAGATTAGATTTCGGAGAGCCGAAAAATAGAGATGTGAGTACGGAAAATTTTGTCCGGGAATAAATGTCCATCCATTGTCCAAGAAAAATAATTGTGATTTCAAATTGATCCAAGAGTGGATCTCTATTGCGGGGGCTTGAAAAGCCGGTGATCTCTTCAAATCAAAACCACACGTTGTACATAACGTGATCGAATGCACATGATGACGCCATCGGTCACCGAGCTCCTGTCGATGAAAAACGACCGGTGCTTGGCATTTAGGGCAACAATCATGCAGCAATACATCGTGTTGATCACAAAAAGTATGAAGCGCGAGCCGCCATTGTTTTCGATAATACGGTACTTGATCCATTGCAAGACACAGTGGACAAAATTGCATACTGCGCCTACGCCGTTTTCGATGAAATACGCCGGCTGGCAAAATCCAATTGGTATTACTAGTCGTCGTTATTTGATCAAATAGCAGTGTTTCAAAACTTCGAAGAGTTGTGTCGCGTGCACGATCAATATCAGTCGCACAAATCGAAGCGACTCTCTCTAAAGTGGGCTCGTCAATGGACCTATCGATGTCTCGAGTCCAAATTTGTTTGTCTCGACCAAAAAGTTGCACCTCAAGCGTATGCAGTTTGATTCCATTTTCTTGCGCGATTCGGCAATACCATGACGAGAATATCTCGTCAGTTTTTGGTTGCGGGTGAATGGGGAGAACATTTCCGGATAAACCCAACTTCATCTCAATGATCCTTCAGTGCCTTTCTTCTGGCGCTAGGTTTTTCATATCCAGATTTGTCGAGCACGTCGATATCGATTTTTTCGATACCATTACTTATCGCGTACCGAGCCGATGCTTTCAACAAGGTTACGGTCTCTCCGATGGTTCCCTCCGCTCTTGCCCAGATGTCATGAGCTAAAATTTTTTCAGATAAATTCGAAGGATAGGATAGGGGTAACATTTGTTCATAGCTAGCTAAGAACCGACGAAATTCAGTATCAAAACCCCACTTAGGAAGTATCATCGGATTAAATCGATTTTCAAGCTGCCGATCCGTCTTTATCGCTCTAATCGCATCTTCTGTACCAGCAGCTACAATAGGAATTTGCAGCTCATTGCTTAGATGTTTCAAGACCGTAAGAAACTGCCTCTGTCTTGCAGACGAACCAGACAATATGCTATTTAGCTCGTCAATGATCAACATACGTACGCCAATACGGGAAAATTTGTCCTTTACATTACTCAGCAACTTGTGCGGATGGTCAGATACAGAATACTTTGCAAACAAGGTATTCAAGATGTCTGCATACAGTCTTTTTTCATCAGGCACGGCAGGAGCTTGAACGTAGACAACTGGTACACTGATCGCCTCTTCTCCCAAATTATCATTTGCAGGATGTAGCTCCCGAAACCTCTTCAAAATTTGTGTCTTTCCATTGTTTGTACTGCCAACCAAGAGCATATTTGGCATGCGACTGATTCTAGGAAAATTCAGTAGTTCTTCCATTCTATCCAATATCAATCTTGCGTGAGAATACCCAACCCATTGATCTTGATTCATGAGAAAAATACGTTCAGCCCGCGATAATTTCATCCTGCTTTGGGTTTCTGCGTTGAGATGCGGAAAATCACTCATGATCTGTTCACCACAATGTCTTCAAACGGCAATATCAAATCATCTTCGTCCAAGAATCCATCACTTGAACTGACACTGTCTTCAGACGAATTTGAGTTATCTTGGTAATCTAAAATTGCTGTTGGTAATTGCATTTTTTTTGCGGTCACATTCTTTTTCCGTTTATCTTCATGATCTTGGCGTTTTTGTTGATTTCTACGTGCTGTTTTCTTCTTTTCAGCTGCTAGTCTTTCTACCTCTCGCATTTCTAGAATGCCTTCAAAAATAATATTTTCGTCGACTTGCGAATTTCCTTTTGCGTTCTGCTCTCGAACTATAGTGCGAACTTCCCAAAGAGACGCCGGTGGACGCCCCAGATGTGCATATGGAATTTCACGATAGTTTTTTGAATCAGGATCCCAAAAATAAATCACGCTAACATCGACAGGGTCACGTCGAAAAATAAATTTCCTGGCGTTCTTTGGGTTTTCAGGATCTGGCTCATCAACCCTCATTCGCAAAACATCATCAAAATAATAGATGTGATCGATTAAGACGCCGTATCGTTGTACCGTTCTTTCATAGAATGGGAGGAAATCTATTCTAAAAGTTTCTGGATCCGCAAAAATTTCAAGTTCCCCAATGCCTGGCTTATCATCAGTGCCACCAATGCCTTCCTGAAATCGTGCCAAAGGTGTGGTATTGATACCAGAGTGCTTTTTTTGATGATAAATCTTGGTGATGTACAAGGTGAACCAATACTCAAACTCTTTGAGCGTGAAGATTGCCTTTCCTTCGGAATCATATTCAAATTTAGATTTGACATTTGAGAAGGTCGTACCTGGTGCTGCATGTATCTTACGCATATAGGTTCTAAAGCTTCGCTCAACCGTGCCACCATGTTTCGGCGAACCACGCGGTCGCTGCTCTAGGTCTATTCCATAGTTTTCACAGGCACGACCAAGTACCGTTCCGCGAAATTCTTTTGCGTTATCTGTATGAATTTTTCGAGGGCGCCCATAGCAAGGCCAACTGATATCAATACCTAGGCCTTTTAGCCATTTATCTTTCGGCATAAGTGCATGCATCAAACACAAACCTGTGCTTGCCACACTCGGTGCATCCAACCACAAATTGAAACCCATTAGTACCCGTGAATTCACGTCAATAGCTATGGTAAGAGTTGGGCGTCCGATGGGCTTTCGATAGACGTCGTCCACAATAATAATATCTGCTGGCGTATGGTCAATTTGAATGACATCTAAGGGGTGTTCTGCGCCAGGAAATTCTCCCAAGGTTGGCATAAATCGTTGTTTGGAAGCCTTCTTGCCTTGTCTACTTGAAACTCGCTCTTTCTCAGAGATTTGGGAGAATCGATTACGAATAGTCGAAACACTTGGCGCTTTAATGTTTTGCTTTATACATGCTTGCTTCACTTCGAGATAGACGTCACCAAAGGTACCAAACTCTTGTTTCATCAACAGTCGCTTCATCGCTTCCGCAATAATGGGTTCAACTTCGGGCACTAAGCGGGAGCTACCTTTGTCGATTCTCTCTTCTTTGAGAAACGTCCTTACAGTCGAGTCCTTCTCGAACTTTGCTATCCATCTATAAATCGTAGGTAGCGATCGATCAAACTCTTTTGCGATTTTTTCCACTTCCTCGCGAGTTTTTTGTCGTCGCCCCATTTCAAAGAGCGCTTTTACCTGCGCCATTTGCTTTGTTGCTAGGCTCCATTCCTCAGAATTCACTGCACCCAGATCTATTTTTTCTTTACGCTTTTTCGATGCTTTTTCCGAATCCCTCTCAAGCTCGACAATAAGTAATTTCGTCGTTTCTCTACTCGATAACTTTCGACACAAAACAGACTCTAAATCAATAAGGCTCACAACAATATAGCGCTCGCCTTGATGCCGAACGAAAATACCTGGCTTTAATTTGAAGATAGTATTCATTTACGGAGGCTAATTTGGGAATTCATTGTGAGGGGTGACTGAAGATCGACCGAGATCAACCCGTTTGCAACAAGATGCCATAGACAGCAAATTAGCTCAGCTTGCCTCATTGGACTTTCACTCACAGAGTTTATTAATATTTTGGGGGTAACCACCTTATCTGTTGCGATTAGCTCCAGCAAAAGCTCTCGATCAGATTGTGAAACTAATCGTTTTTTATAACGAAACAAAAATTTTAGATTAGCAAACCGAATCGTTCTTATGCGCCTTTCGGTAACAACTTTAAATATCCAACCACGTTCTCTGGCAAAACGACGCGCAACGAGAAACCGCTCTCTAAATTTATCAAACTCATTTTCGAGTTCCTCCCTGTACTTCACTTCGCAAAGTATTGAGCGGCGAGGAGGTTTTCCTGCCGCGAGTGATTTGAAGTGCACCAGTACATCCGGTGTATAGCGGCGCGATTTATTCGCGCTGGTTCTGTATTTAATTTTGATCGGTTGTGCTTCCAAGCGATCAAAGTCTGGTTCCATCATCATGCACTCAAAGAAATCTCGCTCAAGTGAGGACTCATATCTTGCTCCGGTACCAGCGTGTAGACCCGTCACAGCGCGATTACTAATTGGAATTTTACGCACTGGCATTTTTTGTAACCGCTTTAGTTAATATTACTGTGAACAGAAAAGAATAAGGCCTACTGATTCAAATTGACGTTTCCACATTAAATTGTAGCTAAAAATCCAAAGCTACTGAAATTTATGTTCCCTTAGCTAAAAGTCGTTCTAAATTTCGAACTCTTCCCTTAAAGTAAGGGTATCGAATTTTGCTGATCTGGCTTGACATAGTCAAAAGAAATCTTTGATGAAAAAAATATGGCTATCATTTGATTAAACCCAATGCTCATGTAGGTGACATCAAAAGTATCTGGTAGGCAGATGTAATACCGGTGTGAGGCGTATGAAGAGTATTGTTTGCAATTTCAGTTTGAAAATTCGAGCATTCAGTCATAGCTTCTTTCGTTCTGCTTTAATAACTCAATTTGAATTTGATCTGAAGATCATCTGCAACAAAAATATTTGGGCACCTATTGATTATTAAGTTTGTGGTGCAGATAAACCCCAAGTAGGAAATCTAGTCAAATATAGTCGCTCCAAAGTCTTACAATAGAAATGTATGAACGCTATACATACGAATCAAATTCGCTTTAACGAGCAATAACAATGTGAGAGAAATAGCATGACTACCAATAAGTCTAGTCGACAAAAAAAAATTGCAAGCCGTTTAAAGGCCTTAAAGGATATTGATGAGGTAACGGTTTCTGTGACTGACGCAGAAAAGACAATAAAGATTTCTCACAAAAGACATCATGTTGCTGATTTTTTGTTTGTTTGGACAGACAAAAATCATTATGTTGGTTACTTCCTCAATGCAAAAGGTGGAAAAAGCCACGCTATTATTTCGCTTTGGACTCCAATGGAGTGTGTGAAGTTTATGGTGATGTATTTGAATTTCGTTGAGCTCGGTGCAAAACGCCCTGATCCGACTATTTGAGAAAGACCAATAGACCATGACTTTTACGCATATTTGCCGCAGCGACAATTGGACCCAAGTACTTAGAAACCCTTCCCCACGCTCCGTCCAATGGCAAAAGGCCGGATCTTCATTAAACACTAGGCGACTGTTAAAAAACGCCACTAAATGGCACTATACGGAGGGAAACGGAAGTTTTACAGCGTGCGGACTACCTGTTGCATTCGCAAGTGACGGTGAATCAACCTTTCCGAGTGAGGCAAGCTTGGATAAAGTGAACTGTAATAACTGCTTGATGAAAATGCTGGTGGTGGCAATTTAGGCTGCTCTATCTGAATAGATGTTAATTTAACGAAGAAACAGGAGTTGCATCGTTTGACTAAGGCAAATACGGTCAGCGCGCGGTCGACGCGGGACGCAGAGATGGTACTGCTGAAAAGTTACAGGAGAGAATAGCTATGAAAAGCTTCAGACAATTTAATACAGACCTAGAACGCCAGAATGCTATTTCAAAGTTGCCCCTTGTGCTCGAGCATGAGACTTATAAGCAGATACCGGGAACCAAGGCTTCCTACAGACAAGATGCTGCCAACACAAATACAATGACAGATAAGCATGCTCACGTGTATGCAAAGAAGAACGGCGGTGGACAAGAATTGTATTCCGTGAATTTTAACGGAAAAGGACATGACGGTTATAGTGGCACACCAATTTCTTCGTCGCACGCTGATTATTTCCGCTCACTAGGGTACAACATACCTGCCACAAACGTTTTAGAGAGTCTTGACAGCAGCGAAGCTTTGGCCGGAATTCATACCCTTATGTTTCTTGAGGATCTGGTTGGGTAGCTATCCCTAGGAATAATCGTGAAATTACTTGCTTGGTTGTTAAAAATCGATAAGCCATCATCACCTGATGCGAATATAGTCAATACAATAACGTTAGAAGATATGTACGAAAATAGCTCTATTTTTGCCCTTAAAAAATTCGGACACAACGTTTCTAATAGTCTCATTTAATTCTATTTTTTTAGTCGATTTTCTTTGGAATTACCCGCTTTATTCTCATTTAATTCTGTTTTCTGATTGGATTAAGTACATCTTATTCTCACTTAATTTTAATTTTTACAGAGGGGGAACACCAAGACCAGGCGAAATTTCTTTAGCGCATCATGGAGTTTTGTTTTTGGACGAGCTGCCAGAGTTTGATCGCAAAGTGCTAGAAGTGCTACGCGAACCTTTGGAATCTGGTCACATTCATATCTCGCGCGCGGCAAAACAAGCGCACTTTCCAGCACGATTCCAGTTAATTGCAGCAATGAATCCTTGCCCCTGTGGCTATTTGGGACATAGCAACAATAAGTGTCGCTGTACACCTGATGCAATCACCCGCTATCAGGGGAAAATTTCCGGCCCTCTACTCGACCGCATTGATATGCAGGTACTAGTACAGGCCTTACCGCAAGACGACTTATTTGCCCCACATCAAAGTGAAAATAGTAGCGCGATTCAGGATCGGGTTGAAGCCGCGTTTCAACGACAATTACTGAGACAAGGCAAACCCAATAATTTGCTCGACAGTAAAGAAATTGATTTGCATTGCCATGCCGATAGCGCAACCGAGCATTTGTTAAGAAGTGCCATGTTAAAACTTAATTGGTCTGCACGCGCCTACCATCGGGTCTTAAAAGTAGCGCGCAGTATTGCGGATTTAGCAAATTCACCGTCTATCCTTCCTGCACATGTGGCAGAAGCGATACAGTATCGTCGCGCATTGCGGGAACATTAACGTCCAGCAATAAGAGCTTCGCAATTTTCAAAACTTTGGCTTACACTGTTACCTAACGGTAAGTACTTTAAGGCATACATTACTGTCGCAATTATTAGCCTTCTCGCTCGCGTTAAATTCTCTCTTTCTAAGCAGAAATAAACCAAGCAAATTCTCTTTTTCACGAAGTACGATTGTGCAGCTGTCTAGCTAGAGTCGGAAAGCAGTGGACTCCGACCGTTTATTACAACATAAGTCGAGGTTTCTACATGAGTATCAAACGCAGAATTTGGGCCCTCCCCATCATCGCCACTGTCATCTTTGGTGTTGGTATTGCTGCCAGCGTCTATTTTTCGACGACTGCCATGAAGTCGATCAAAACCACAGAAACAATCGATTATCCGGTACTAGACCGCTCAAAGAATATTCAAGCCGATGTTCAAGGCATTGTGGATGCCTTAAAACAAGCGGTTGGTGAAGACGACAAAAAGGGATTGGACGTCATCGCTGAACGAGCGAAAAAAGTTAAAGAAAAATTCAAAAATTTATCCAGTCTGCAGGGCCAGCAAGCTTTAGGTGATCGACTTGGAAAAGAGTTTGACGCTTACTATACGCCTGCCATTTCTGTTGCGAAAATTATGCTTGGGGTAGATCAAGGTGATCCACAAGCAGCCATTGGACAAATGCAAACCTCACTGAAAGTCTTGGAAGACGACTTAAAGAAAACTGTCGATACCGCACAAGCGCAATTTACCGCGGGGGTTGATCGCAGTGCCGATAATGTTAGTCGTGTATTGTGGACCGTGATCATCGCGGGAGTGATTGTGATTCTGGTACTTGGCATAGTGTCCTATTTCATTATTCGTACCGTTTGGGCACAACTTGGTGGAGAACCAGAATACGCGCAAGAAATTGCTTCTGCGGTCGCTTCTGGCGATTTGACGATGCACATCGAAGTGGAAAGCGGGGATACTAGTAGCCTGTTGGCAGCGCTCGGTGAAATGCAAAGTCGCTTGCAAAATATGGTTTCTGAAATCAAAACTTCGGCCGAGACAATTAAAGTGGCGAGTGCCGAAATTGCTTCAGGCAATACCGATCTGTCTTCACGTACCGAATCACAGGCAAGTAGCTTAGAAGAGACGTCCAGTTCGATGGAAACCATGACTGAAACCGTCAAACAAAACGCGGACAACGCTCGGCAAGCAAACAAAATGGTGCAAACCGCGTCGGAAGTGGCGGTTAAAGGTGGTGATGTGGTCAGTCAAGTAGTCACCACGATGGATGATATTAATCAATCCTCGAAGAAAATCGTCGACATTATTAGCGTCATTGACGGCATCGCCTTCCAGACGAATATTCTGGCTTTGAACGCGGCCGTTGAGGCGGCAAGGGCAGGTGAACAAGGTCGCGGATTTGCGGTAGTCGCATCGGAAGTGCGTAGCCTCGCACAACGTAGCGCAGCGGCGGCAAAAGAAATCAAAACCTTGATTGGTGACTCTGTCGATAAAGTCAGAACGGGTTCAACGCTGGTAGATCAGGCTGGTCAAACCATGGAAGAAATCGTCGCTTCAGTACGCCGCGTTAGTGACATCATGTCCGAGATTACGGCAGCAAGTCAGGAACAAAGTACGGGCATTCAAGAAATTGGTTCAGCGATTAATCAAATGGATGAAATGACACAACAAAACGCCGCGTTAGTTGAAGAAGCCGCGGCAGCGGCGGAATCACTGGAAGAACAGGCTGATTTATTGACGAAGGCTTTAAATGTCTTCAAATTAAATAATGTCCATAGCAGTAGTAAGCCAGCTAGCCGAGCTGCTCCATCTCAACCAAGCCCAAAACCAACACCGGTAAGGATTGCTGCGGCACCGACAGCAACAAGAAATACGCAAGCTGCGAAATCTGCGGACGACTGGGAAGAGTTTTAAAGCAACTAGGTTTCAAATTTCTGGCCGACGTGTTTTCTCGTAAACACGTCGGCTTTTTTCTGTCTGAATCTTTCGGTGATAACAAGAGTATTTACGCCGACTTCAAATAAGTTTGCGTTAGGGCGACCCAGTAAGCAGCCCCTATCGGCAATAAATCATCATTAAAGTCGTAACTAGGATTATGCAAATTGCATGGGCCTAAACCATGGCCAGCGCTGCGATGGTCGCCATCGCCATTTCCCAAAAACACATAACAACCAGGTTTGGCCTGCAGCATATAGGCAAAATCTTCCGCTCCCATCGTTGCTTCAACTTGGGTATCGACTCGTTGTTCACCGACCAATTCACGCATGACTTGAATTGCCAATTGCGTTTCTTGTTCATGATTAATCAATGGTGGATAATTTCGCTTGAATACAAAATCAATTTGGGCATCAAAAGCGTCGGCGGTGGCACGCGCAATCTTTTCCATGCGGGTTTCAATCAAATCCAGCACCTCGGTACTGAAAGTACGCACAGTGCCGATCAAGCTAGCGTCATCCGGAATAACATTGGTCGCGCTACCTGAATGAATCTGTGTTAACGACAATACCGCTGGCTCTAAAGGATTCACATTGCGACTCACAATTGTCTGCCAACTTTGTGCAATCTGTACTGCGATCATTACAGGATCTATGCCTTTTTGTGGCTGGGCGGCATGCGCACCCTTGCCACGAACAGTGACTTCAAATTCGTTAGACGATGCCATCATGCCACCTGTTTTCACGGCGAAATTGCCCGCAGCAATGCCCGGCCAATTATGCATGCCAAATACCGCATCCATAGGGCATTGATCAAAAAGTCCGTCTTCAATCATACGACGCGCGCCGCCGCCGCCTTCTTCCGCTGGTTGGAAAATCAAAAAAACCGTGCCATCAAAATCCGCATCATGTGCTAAATAGCGTGCTGCACCTAACAACATCGCGGTGTGCCCGTCATGGCCACAGGCATGCATCTTCCCGATATGTGTTGAAGTGTGCTCGAATTGATTAATCTCTTGCATAGGCAAGGCATCCATATCAGCACGCAGACCAATTGCCCGTGTGCTATTTCCGCGCTGAATGACACCAACAACACCCGTTCCAGCCAAACCCCGAATGACAGGAATACCCCATTCTTCTAATTTTTTAGCGACAAGGTCTGCGGTTCTGAACTCCTCAAAACATAATTCAGGATGCGCATGAATATCACGACGAATGGCTTGAATTTCTTGCTGAAATTTTTGGATGGGATCAATCAAATTCATACTTTTCTCCAGACTGCATACACTTATTAAGAGAGCTAGAGTGTAAAGCATTTCAGCGAAAAACCACGCTGCATTGCGATGTCAGGATAAAAACGCCAATCTCGTAAAGTGGCTTGTTAAAGACTTGTAGCTGAAAGATAAAGAAAATAAGAAGAAATTACAGAAAAATCTAGATATATATTTGGTTTATATCTGGTATACGAAAATGCAAGCAGACTTATTTGCTGCACTGCGATAAAGTTACACCTGTCTCCTCCAACACCTCCTAAGGTTTGGACTTAACCCGCAGCTTAGGCTAGCGGGTTTTTTTTCGCCATGACATTTGAAAAAGTACATTGACAAAGAAAAACAGCGCTTAATCGAAAGAATAAGCGCTGTTAATTAACTTTGGTACTGCTATGCTTACTGGTATCAATGCAATAGTACTGCCTGTCCCATATAGGAATCAAACTTAGCAAGAAATTCATCAATTTCTTCTATGCTAGGCTCATTTGAAATCAACTCTTGTACATCATGACGGAAAGTCTCGGCCTGAATACCGCCAATAAAACATTCACGGCGCACTGACTTATCGGTAATTTCATAACCACCAAAGCGTAATACTTCGTGATCAGTTTGCGCACCAAACTCGACCACACTGTATTGGTCGCTGTTATAAATAATATTCATTTTGTTCTTCCTCACACATATTTAGCTCTATTCAAGAACAAACCAAGGTGCTTTTGATCAGTTTTTGGCAGCAAATTCAAATTGCTTCCATGTGAATAGTTACGGCAAGGAAATGGCTGAACTTTAGCTCAAAGTATTATTTCATTTTCGCGTTGTAAAAAAGAAGCATACGCTGGGCTTGATAACGAGGCGCGCAAAGCTGACAAATGTTCAACATCGTTCATAGCAATAAACAAATGACTAAGTTGTTGACGCAATAAGCGGTTTAAAGTCACACGCATAGCGATCTGGCCTATACAACAAAAGCAGCCAGGCGCAATACGTTCGAGCTTTAAATGTGAAGATGCTTGCAAGGACATGCTGCCAGTCGGCAAGCCTTCTAGCAAGACACCAAATCGATGATGGGACTCAGACGAATCCGAGCGGAGATTTTGTAAAGTGGTAGTTATCCAGGCTTCTCGCTGAGCATAACTACCACCTGCGACGATGCTAAGCTTAGTCAGCCTATTCGCCGCGTTTGCCATACTTGACAGATTCAACACCTAATTGTTTGAGCTTGCGATACAAATGCGTACGCTCTAAACCTGTTTTTTCCGCTACCCGCGTCATACTGCCACCTTCACGATGCAGATGGTATTCGAAATAAATTCTTTCAAATGCATCACGTGCTTCACGTAAAGGTAAATCAAACGATAAATTATTAAATGAATGCTGATTGTTTTGCAGCATATGATTTCCCATTGAGAAATCACGATTATCATAATTTGCAGGTGAAGCAGAAAATTGCGTTGTCGCGACGACATTTGAAGTCGCTTCAGATACATTGATTCTGGCTACGGGTACAACAGGGCGCGATACTTCAATGTTTCTAGTTAAACCTTGCTGCACTGCCTTTAATAACTTTTGCAAAGCAATTGGTTTTTCCAGAAAATTCAAAGCCCCGATACGGGTGGCCTCAACAGCAGTATCGATCGTCGCATGACCAGACATCATAATCACTGGCATGGTCAATAATCCATCTCGCTGCCATTCTTTTAATAAGGTGACGCCATCTGTATCCGGCATCCAAATATCTAATAAGACTAAGTCAGGGCGCGATTGCGCTCTTGCTTCACGTGCTTGCTGTGCGTTTTCTGCTAATTGAACGACGTGTCCCTCATCGCCCAAAATTTCCGAGAGTAGCTCCCGAATTCCCATTTCGTCATCGACGACTAATATGTTTGCCATAAATCTACCCTAAACCCTACTCCGCTATTTACGTGATGTCATTCTTCTCTAAGGAAGCTCTTGAACTATTTTTTAGATCTTAGTGAGATAAAACCTCGCATCATACTAAGGTATTTGCATCCGGTGCTAACTTTAACAGCAAAATCGAAACTTTGGCACCGTTTGAATCAGTTCGATTCTGAATATCGACCTTACCGCCATGTTCATCGACAATTTTTTTCACCATCGCTAAACCTAAACCCGTACCACGAGGTTTCGACGTAGCATATGGCTCGAATGCACGAGCCAATATTTTATTAGAGAATCCCGGGCCATTATCAATCACCGACAGGCGTACTGCGACGCGTTCTGTTTTATCGGCACTAATATAATGCACAACTTCGGCGCTGACATCGATACGCGGCGTTTGACCCGCTTTTACATTCTCACTCACCGCATCTTGCGCATTCTGCAGCAAGTTATGAATAAGCTGACGAATTTGGGTTGCATCACCCATGATCAAAGGAAGCTCGGAAGCAATCTGCAAATGAATAATATCGCGGCCGTCGCCTGACAAGTATAAATGCAGAACATCATCAATTAAGGCCGATAAATTAATCTTAGATAAGACTGCTTGGGGAATCTTTGCATAATCACGGAAATCATCGACCATCCGCTTCATTGATGTCACTTGATTGACGATTGTGGTTGTACTCTTATTTAAGAATTGTGCATCGATATCATTCAACTTATCGACTAATTTCATTTGCAAACGTTCTGCAGACAGTTGAATAGGTGTCAGTGGATTTTTGATTTCATGCGCAAGACGGCGAGCAACTTCACCCCACGCGATTGAACGCTGCGCTGAAATAATATTCGTAATATCATCAAAAACAATCACATATCCAACATTCGAATTCACAGGCAAATGAGAACCTCGGGCCAGCAAAGTCACGCCTTTTTCCTCTTCACTATTGGAAGCGAATTTCTCGGTATCGCTAATTCCTTCGAAGGCTGAACTGGGTAATTCAATTTGTTGTTGCCAATGTTCTTGTTCAGGTCCACCAGCAGATTGCGCATGTTGTTCTGAAAATGCCTTATCAATTGCCGAAGCAAAAACCTGTAAACCCTGGATTTGCGATAGAGGTTTACCAATTTCTTTATCTAGTTCACGGCGTAAAATTCGTTCTACCGAATGATTACAACTCACTAGACAAGCATTTTGATCCAGCACCATCACACCTGCAGACATACTTCCTAAAACGGATTCTAGATAAGCTTTCGCATTTTCTAATTCATTACGATTTTTCTCGACTGATGATCTGGCTTCAAACAATTGATGCGTCATGGTATTAAATGATTGCGTCAAGCTGCCAAGTTCATCGGAAGTAGTGGTGATAGGGCGTGGTGATAAATTCCCTTCTGCCACCGCTTTTGTCCCCTCCGCCAGTAGCAAAAGCGGCCTAGCTAATTCGCCAGAAATAAAGAATGCAGCGGTAATTGCGCCGAAAATCGCAAATAGCAAAAGCAAAGTCAGGGTGACAAGATACATATCTTTCAAGCCATTACGACTTGATGAACGTTCTCTATGTTCTGCAATCGCATTCGTAAAAACCTTGGCTTGGGTATCAAGTAATTCTGGAACCGCTTGAATCACTTGCAGATAATTTCGCTCTTTCTGAAAGCGTGAATCAATTCCGGAAGACTGTAAAGGAATAATCACCCGCAAAAATTCCTGACTACTATTTTCGGTGCTGGTATGTTGATGCGCTTCGGTAAACAAATTTCGGGTCGCATCTTCGCCGGTGTGATCGACATGGCTACTGAACTGCGAATATTTTCCCTCAGCCCGTGCTGTTTGTATCATCCCAGCAGTGGGTAATTCTGGCACTAAAACGCCACTATTTTCATTCGAGGTGGCGATCACACGCCCACGATTACTCACGATGGTTGCTTCTTTCACTTGCATTTGTTCGCGCAGACGTGACAGGCGAATAGGTAAAGAAGAAGACAGTGAACTATCCGCAATATCGGCTAATTGATTCGCCATACTGCGTGCCTTACCTTCAAGATCCTTTAAGGTGTAATCTAAGGCGGTGTGTCCTAAATTCACACCCGAATTCAGCAAGGGATCGAGTTTGACAATAAACCAGGAATCAATCGAGCGTGTCACAAACTGCACTGACACCAGATAAATCAAAGAGCCAGGCAAAATCCCGGTCAAGGCAAACAGAATGACCAAACGCGTCATGATCCGTGAACCAAATTCACGTTGACGATAACGACGTATTAATTGCCACAAGAGCGTGGTCACCATCGCTAGCAAACCAAACGCGACCACGGCATTGGCCATCAACAGCAAAGGGAGATTTTCATTAATGGCGCGAAAGCGACTTGAGTTTTCTGTCGCCGTCATCAAAATGAAAAGTAAGACGCTCATTAGAACGCCGCCGATGACTAAACCTTGCCGCAAAAATCTTGTCACTTGTCGTCAGCCTTGAACGTAAATCGTTTCCACTCGGAGGCCAAACGCCAATCACTATTGCTAAACGAAGTTATTAACATGGGTTTTGATAACTGATTGCTGTCTAATTTAAGTCGTACAGCAACGTTATAGGTAGCGCTAGGATTAAGTGCTTTTTTATCCGCAACTAACCAGCGACGCGGGCGCCAAACCAGCGCCATCGCTTCTTCTAAACTATTAAAATTTTGCTTTAAGCCACCATTGACGGCGGCGGTATATTGACGTCGCCATAGATCATATTGAATTCTGACAGTCTGTGACGAACGTATGGTTTTCTCATCGAACCAATACCAACGTGGCCGGTTGATTTCAACTTCTGCAGTAAATGAAACTGGAATACCTTCGTTGATGGCACTTTTTAAATCAGATCCTAATTCAAAAGAAAACGAGACAAATACGCGATAACCTTCATCCGTACTTTCTAACTTAGCGTTCATGACTTCGACGTCAGCAGCATGCGCATGGGCGGACGAAAACAGCATGGGCGCGAAACACATCAGCGCCCATGCAAAAAATATTGATCTCGAAATGTGGATCAAACTTGTGAACATGTGAAAAACCAGAAAGTCCTAAGCCAAACTCAACAAATATCAACAAATGAGGACTGACGCAAAATTTTACTGGCAAGGCGAACACAACAACGCCAGCGTCTGTTTTGGGTCAATCCTACAAATAGCAAATTATAAAAACTGAACAAGTCTTATTGACATCATAACTTGAAACAAGTTTCAAACTTCTGGTTTTTGAAATAAGGCATAAAACAATCCATCATGTTCGTTGTTGATTTCCGACGTTGGCAACAACTGTCCTGGTGCATCGAGACGAATAGCTGCATGTCGTTCAGCAAAAGCCTTAGCCTGATTTTCTGATTCTATTGGCCAGATAGAACAAGTGACCAAAAGGAGCTTGCCTCCGGGTTTTAACATCCGCCACAAATTGTCCAAAATCCGGCTGGAAGTGACTGCCAATTGGGCGGCATCGGTCTTACGACGTAGCCAACGAATATCTGGATGACGACGCACTACACCAGAAGCTGTACAAGGAACGTCCGCTAAAATACGATCAAATTGCTGACCATCCCACCAGTTTGACCAACTAGCATCACCTTCTTTGATCGTAGCGAATAATTGTAAACGCGCCAGATTGTCATGAATTTTATCTAATCGTTTCGCATCAACATCTAAGGCTAATAAATCCACCTTAGCTAATTCAAGAATATGGCCGGTTTTACCACCAGGTGCTGCGCAAGCATCTAAAACTTTATGTCCATCTTGCACATCCAACAGCACGGCCGCTAGTTGCGCGCCAGCGTCTTGTACCGAAACCATGCCTTGTGCAAAACCAGGAATATTTTGCACCTGCAAAGCTTTATGTAATCGAATCGCGCTAGGACCAATTTGGCTTGCTTCAATCTGTGCTTGTTTCAACAGAAGTAAATAATTTTCAATAGAACTTAATCGTTGATTGACCCGTAAAGTCATTGGCGGCGGCGTGTCTGCAGCACTTAGTAGTTGTTGCCAATCTTGTGGGTAGGCCGACTTACATTGATCAACCCACCATTGAGGATAATTCCAACGCGCTGCCGCTTGTTTGACCACCATCGTCAATAATTCATCTTTCTCGCGCAAGAACCGACGTAACACGGCGTTGACCATTCCTTTAGCAAACACCATGTTCGGAGACGACGCCGCCGCGTTGACCGCTTGATCAACGACGACAAAATCATCATAGGGTGCTTCATCGGTATTTTCTGTGATGAGTAATGTTAGGGCACAACATAAAAGACCATATAACAAAGGCGGCTCAGGTGCTTTTGTGGTCATCGCGGCGATTAATGCATCGACACGTCCAACTTGTCGCATAGTGCGGTAAGAAATATCTTGAATCGCACCGCGTGCTTGTGGGCTGGCATCTGTTTGTGTAAATACGCGTGACAATGCTTGCGGCAAAGCGATGCCATCTAACACATACGCAACTGTTTGCGCCGCACCGACTAAACTAAACGCCAGCGAATCCGCTTTAATTGGCAAAGTCTCGGGTTCTGGTGCTTTAGGTTTCAATTGTTCTTTCCCTGTCCGCGTTTTAGCTTTATTCAGCGCAGGTCGGGTCAAGATTTTTCTAGTTGGTTCAGCCATAACAATTCCATTAAAACAATTTAAACTTCCGTCTGATTTTGAACATCTGGTAAGAAATGATTTTGTTCCAACCAGACTCTGACATCATCAAATACCCGCAAGGCTTCTAATTCATTAAAAACTTCATGATAAAAACCCGGGTAGATGTGTGCCTTGACATAATGTGCATTTGAACTAGCTTGAATTTGCGCTAAAAAATTTTTTGCGCCTTGTGGGTTCACTACCAAATCACCATCAGCAATCAATAATAAGCTTGGAATCTTTAGTTTTGTCGCATTACTTTTTACGTACTGCATCGTATTGAGCATGCTTTGAAATAAGCTGGCACTAATTCTGGCATGCACTAGAGGATCGTTTTGATATGCGGTCACAACCTCACTATCATGCGATAAGTAACGTCCATTGGTTCCATGTCCCACCGCTAAATGTGGAATTAATACACGACTAATTTTGAACAAAAATTTTTCTAACCAACTAGTACGTACTGAAAAAGCGGGAGAAGAAAGGATTAAACCACTTAATGGTGTTAAACCTTCTAGCGCGAAACGCGTAGCAAACAAACCACCCATGCTATGCGCTAAGATCAATGGCGCTTGTTCTAATTGCTTTGCAAAATCATTAATGACCAAACGCGTATCACGCAAAATCGCATCGACGTCAGGAATATCACCACGCCCACCGGCGGATTGCCCGTGTCCACGTTGATCAAAATTTCTAACTTTAAAACCCAAGGTATTAAAAAACCGGGCGATGTGTACATAACGTCCTGAGTGTTCACCCAAGCCATGCATGATGACAATGCCTGGCGCATTTACTTGGTCTTTTACATCCCAATCACGAACAAATAAAGAAGTTCCATCTAAAGCATCGATCAAAAATTCTTTCGTATGTTCTACATGCGCGGTCATGAATTTACACTCCCCATAAAACATCTTCTTGTTTTTTATTCGCAGCTCTTAGCATGTCTAGAATAGGAAATAATCGCGCTGATAATGTTACCGTATCGCGTTTCTTTTTTTCAAATTCATCTAAGTCGGATTCATCGTCAGCATTGTCATTTAAGCTTTCTTGCTGTTTTCTGATTTGCTTATCTTCTTCAATTAATTTTTCTATTAGTGCAATCGCATTCGCACTTTCAGCAAAAGTAATCACACCGCGATGACTATCTTTACTTAATGCATCCAACACAAGTGCAATATGTTCTTTATACATAATCACTTCTGCCGCTGCTTTTGATTTAAAAATAATTAACATACTGTCTTTCTAAAAGTACTGATAGAAAAAATTTGAATACCAAATTCATTTCAATTAAATTTAATCGATCCAAAAAACATATCTGCCACTTCGGGTGTAATTGCTTGTTCATCACCCATCATCACCACTTGGATAATCCACGGACCATGTTGAACAAAGCGCGCAAGCATTTTGATCGTCTTTCCGCTTTGTGTTTTACCAATCGCTGTTAAGGTATTTTTAGGTGATTCAATCGGTGTAGGTTGAACAATAGTTCCTTGAATATTTTTTAGCATCCCAACTTGCATCGCACTGAGAGCACGTTGCTGATGTTGAGTTTGTAGATTTTTGTCACTGTTCTCTAATTTTGCATAAGCGATTGCAAAACTAATTTGATTTACATCAGCTGCCGTCATATAGAGTTTTACTTTAAGACCATCTAACTCGATATCTCTGCTATGACTTGCAGGCTTTCCCGGGAAAGTCGCAACAAATGGCGCATCGTTATTTCTAATCTCACGCCAATCAAATTGAGGACTACAAGCAGAAATGCTGAATATGCTTGTTATTAACAATAGATAACTGATCAGTTTCTTCATTATTTCTTACTTCCCTTGTTGTTCTCTTCTTTATTTTCTTTATCAGTGCTGATTTTTCAGGCAAAACGCCGAGCATAGTATTGAAGTTAAATCTAGCCTCCATTGTAGGTCATGCTCACTAAGAACTGACATCAATATTCCATGCATAGCGCTAAAAAACGCTATGACTAGCAATTGAACTAAACAATTCTCGTTAATTCCTTTCTATTTGGTTTCCAACTCGTATCCATTTCGTATCCACTTATCGCTAAAAATTACCGTTGAGCTATACGTTTGTACGCTTAATCGCAGAAGCCTAGAGCGGTTTTTCTGCTGGTGCTACTGTGTAGTCATAGAAGTAGCAAAGATCATTCAATTTTTAAGTACAAACAAAAACTTGAGGAGAAATAAAATGAATTCAAACAATACAGAAAACCAAACATTCGTTAGCAATGCCGTCGTATTAGAAACAACATCAATGAATTCTTCAGAAAATCCATCGACTACAGGGAGTAATACCATGAACTCAAACACTAAAAATCCAGTGCTCGAATTTGTTTTGAACGTGGCAGATACAGCTAAATATGTTTGGCAACGTTACGCAGAATGGATTATCGATGTCTCTTGGGGAAAATTGTTTCTCGCTTGTTTATTGACCTTGATCGCTGGTGGTTTGTTATCACTACATGTTTTAGCGAATTGGTTGGTGATTGGTTCCTTATTGTTGAAGTGTTTTATCGGTAAAGATACTCCAGCGGAAACCGAAGCTCCAACAGAAACAAAGGCAGAAAAATCGACAGAAAAGAAACCGGATGAGGAGAGCTAACATGAAAGCGGATGATAAAAACAAAGTACTTTTGTTCATGTTAGATCTGATCGAAACAAGTAAAGTATTTTGGTGGAAATTTTTTGATTGGTTGGCTGTCATTTCGTGGTCTTACCTGATTTTCGTTTCTTTCTTAGCGATGATTATCGGTGCCATTTTGGGTTTAGGTGGATTAATACCTTTCTTGGCTTTTGTATCGATCATGATCAAGAGTTTAGCGGGTGGTAAACGTAAAGCTGAATTGGTCGCCAGTGATGCTCTTACACGAGCAGACGTTGAAGCGCTAGAACGTCGTGTTTTAGAAGCAGAAATGGCGACCTTGCAAGCGCAAATTGAACCCCATTTTTTATTCAATACCTTGGCATTAATTGGACAATTAATTGAAACCGATCCACAACAAGCATCGATTGTTCATACCCATTTGATTAAGTACTTGCGTGCTGCATTACCGCAAATTCGCGAACAAGGTGGAGGTAAATTAGGACAGCAATTAGAATTGTCGCGTGCGTATTTAAATATTATGCAGGCACGTATGCAAGAACGTTTAACGTATCAGATTAGCTGTCCACCTGAGCTTACGCATTTAGCTTTTCCATCGATGATGATACAAACTTTAGTTGAGAACGCGATTAAGCATGGTTTAGAGCCTAAAACGGATGGCGGCCATATTCATATTATCGCGCGTCAGGGTGAAGCGGAAGTTCAAGTTGAAGTCAGTGATAACGGTATTGGTTTTGATTTACATGCCGATGACGGCATAGGTTTAAGTAATATCCGTGAACGTCTGAAAGTTCTGTATGGATTGAAAGCTAGTTTAGTAATTGAAGTTCCTGAAACCGGTGGCGCTAAATTGACCTTACATATTCCAAATACATAATATGAATAAAATTACTGCCATGATTGTCGATGATGAAGCTCCAATGCGCTCACATCTACGTAGCAAACTAAAGCAAATTTGGCCAGAGCTGGAGATTATTGCCGAAGCTCAAAATGGTATTGTTGCGATAGAAGAAGCAGAGAAACTTCACCCTCAAATTATTTTTCTAGACATTCGTATGCCTGGAAAAAATGGCATAGAAGCGGCAGCACAGTTAGCAGAAAACGCGATTCTTATTTTTGTCACAGCTTACGATGAATATGCAATTCAAGCATTTGAACGTGGTGCGATGGATTATCTTTTAAAGCCTATTGATGTCGAACGTTTAGAGCAAACTTGCTTACGTCTAAAACAAAGAGTTTTAGAAAAATTTGCGGATAAAAAAAATAATGAAGAAGAAAAACCTGTCGCTAAATCAAATAATCAATCACAACAAGTCGAACAATTATTGACGCAACTGATGCTACAACAAGCACAACAAAAAGAATATCTACGTTGGATACAAGCCAGTGTTGGTAGCAGTTTGCGCATGATCAGTACCAAAGAAATTCTATTTTTTAAATCGGATGAAAAATATACTTTGGTACAAACAGAACAAGCAGAATTTTTGATTCGAAAAACTTTAAAAGAATTAGAAGATGAATTAGATCCTAAAGAATTTTGGCGTATACATCGATCAGCTTTGGTTAGGGTGAGTGCTATTGCGGAAGTTACGCGGGATTTTCGTGGTCGACAAATGTTAGGTTTAAAAGGATGTTCCGAGAAACTCGAAGTGAGCCGCAATCATACCCATTTATTTCAACAAATGTGAATTATTTCAGCAGATTTTTTGATGAAGAAAAACAAGGTCTTTTTCTTTTAATTGAATAAGTTTATATATATGAATAGTAGTAGTTGTTAACGGCGACAAATTTTGTGGATAAGCTGAGTTTACTAATTAAAATCAAGGCGCTACAGAAAATATAAGTAGGCGGAAAATCTTTGTATGAACGCTCAACAATTTTTGTATAAGTTTTTTGACTTGGATAAGTAAGACAGTTCTACACAAAATCTGCAAAGCTTATCCACAGCTTTATCCACAAAAAAATATTTTTTTCTTTCTTGTATTTCTTCTGTTTGATGTTTCAATCGACTTGTATTTTTCGATTTTCAAAATAATTCTTCAAAATTTCCAAGGTATACGGCGCAGCGACGTTTTTTACAAAGCTTAAGAAATCAACATGCGCCGTTTCATCCGCACTATCAGAAATTGTTCTTAAAATCGCGAACGCTAAATCATGTTCGTCACAAACTTGCGCAATTGCTGCGCCTTCCATTTCTACCGCTAACAAATTAGGTAGCGCTTGCTTTAATTCTTTTAACACTTTGCTGTCGTGAATAAATTGATCGCCACTCGCGATTAATCCAGTATGCGATTTCACGTCTTGCAATTGAAATTCCGTGATTTGGCTCGCAGAAAAATGTTGATGCATGGTTTTAATGAACTGGTCAGTGGCATTTTGTAAGGCCATATGCAAATCTTGTTGTACAAAAAAACGTGATTTACCAGTTAACGGAATTTCAAAACGAGGAAACAAGGGCGAAGCATCCATATCGTGCTGTAGCAAGGTTTCAGCAATCACGATGTCTCCCACCTTTAACTGCGGATCAGCAGCGCCTGCAACGCCACTTAGAATCAGTTGATTCACTTGGAAATGATGAATCAAGAGATTTGTCGTACTTGCGGCTGCTACTTTTCCTATTCCGGCTAATACCATGACTACTGGATGTCCCCACAGCTCACCTTGTATGAAATTGCGTTTAGCAATTCGATGAACTGTTTTGTGTTGAATAAAGGCTTCTAATCCTTCTTGTTCTTCACGCATGGCAAAGATTAAGCCTGTGGTATTCGGTTTATTTGAAATAAGCATGGTTTTTCAAAAGAAGAAGATAACAAGAACTTCGCTTTGTTTTGTATACATAAGGTATATATATACATAGTAGTAGTAGTTAACGGCGACAAATTTTGTGGATAAGCCGGTTTACTAACTTGAAATCAAGGATTTAGCGCAAGGATAAAGACTGGGACAATGCTTGTACAGAAAAAGAATAGATTCTGCATAAGATTTGGACTGTGGAAAGCTCATGTGGTTTTGCACATAAGCTCCTCAAGATATACAAAGACTTATCCACAGACATTTATTAATATTTTTTTACTTATTTTTGATGAATTTTGATTTTTAGCAGGATTTTTCGAATACAAATAAGGAACCGTATAAGGCACAGCGATCCTTATTTTGTAGCGCTTGGTTATGTAATGAATTTGTTTTCCAGTTCGTTTCTGTGGATTGGAAAACGATTTGTGGTAACGGCAATTGTGTTCCCAAACTGCGGATAAGGACTTTTGCACCTGGTGCGGAGCAACGATTAATTTCTTGCCAGAGAGTTTTAATGTGGTCTGGATGTAGGTAATCGAGATGATCTTGTAACACGAAGGCATCAATGGATTGGGCACTTTGCTGTTGTAAAAAATCGATCAGCCGTTGTTGATGCGGATGAACACGGTGTGCATATTGACGTAGTTGTGGGAAAACTTCCTTTTGTAAATACAAGGGTAGGCTTTGTTGTTGCTGGATTTGGTAAGTTTGCCCTATGACTTGTTGTGCGAAATGGTTGTCGCTAATACTGAAATCACATAATAGACGTCGCAGTCTTTGTATCAAGATGGGGGATATTTCTTCTTGATTCGCATTTTTGAGGCGCGTGATTTGGTTTTGACTAAAGCCAAGGCGATTCAAGACAAAGCGGCGTTGCATCAAAAATTGAAAATACTTATTTTGTAATGCGGGCAAAATGGTTTGTTCAAAGATCAGATTTTGTTGGGGTAAATCTTTAGCTTGCTGTAGTTTGTCGAAGCGGGCACCTAATTGGCTCAACAGAAATCGTAGGCCGCGCAGGCTAGTATTGTAATAACCATGTTCTTGTAAATTTTTACTAAAGGCGTAATAGCGCGGGCGACCAAAAAGATTACGTTTTTGCCAGTAATGACTAGCTTGTTCGGATAAGTTGGCACGCAAATGACGTTGGTAGCGTTTCAAATTATCACTTTGATGCGGTTGCGCCAAAAATTTAAGTACGGCATCGTAATCAGGTAAATGCATCAAGGCTTTCGCTTTAATCTCTAATAGCGCTAGTTGTGCCGGATTTTCATCGACGCAGTGAATTGCTGCGGGTTTTGTACTGAGATAAGCTAAAGCATGACAAGCACCAGCAGCGATCGTGACGATGTTAGCAGCTGGTTTGAGATTCAGCGCCAATAAATCAATATGGCTGTCAGCCCAAGTTTGCGATTGAATTAATTTGTGTTGCGGTTTTAGTTCAGCGAAGAATTTACTGGCTGAAAAGGAATCAAGAATCGTTGTTTTGCTGTGAAAGTAGGCTTTCGTATTCATGATTTGTACCTGAGAGTTTGCTAGAAATGGAACTACTCTAGGCCGATCAGGTGACAGGTTTATGACAAAAATAATGGGCTTCTGAATATTTGTAAAAGTGTATTTTTTTTGTTGGTTTATTTATAGCTGTCCACAGCTTACGGGAAGCGGTGGTGGGGATAATTCTAATTTCTCGCCAGCCTTGGGGTGTCGTACACAATAGGTACCAAACGGTGTTTTAACTTTGCTCACCGGTCTGCCATCATAGGCAAATTTTTTCTCGATAACGACGCCTTCCGTTTGACTTTGTGCCATGCCAGCTAAGGTATTCGAAAACTTCTTCATCTTCTCACTGCTACTTTTAATGTCAGGGCGGAAGTTTTTTTCTTGCTTTAGAAAGTCGTCTTTCAAACTCAAACTTAATTCACGTATGTTTTTTTGTAGTGCTGGAGCTGTAGGAGCTGGCACTGAAAGAGTATCAGGTTCGGATATTGGTACAGGTGTTTGGGTTTTTGTGGTGATTCGCTCAGCTTGAATTATTGGTTTTTTGTTAGCCGATGTGATTGTCGATCTTGGTTTGGCTTTTACTAAAGTTCTTTGTTGAGCGACTTCTGTAGTTGGTTTTTGCTGTGGTAATGCGAGTAGAAGCAATACTTTATCGTTATTGGTGATTTTATTTGATGATGATGCGCTTCTTTGCCAGATTAAAATTATGGCGATGTGTACCAGCAAAATCAGCAAAAAAGTCAGGTATTGATGAAAGCGATGTCTTTGCATAAGGTTTTTGATTGGAGTGACATTTGACGAACAATACATTTGAATCTGCTGAAAATACATCAAATTATTAACAAACAGCGTAAATTAATTGACGTGAGTATAGAAGCTATTTAGGAGTTATTTAGGTAGATTTTGGGTCGAGAGTTTTTAGATAATCATTTACCTAAATCACTTTTTCAAAATAAGCAGATACTTTTTAGGGGTTTCGAAGAACAATAGTTGCCAATTCTAGCGCGTGATAAGACTTTGTATTTACTTGGGTTTTTGTGTAAAAAAATCAGGAACTGCCTGACACCATTTTAGTCTGATGGAACTAGCAAACTTGGCGTTTTCTGTTCTTGTGAGATTAGCAGGCTTGAGCGATACTGCGGGCTTGCTTATCCTCGTGTTTGGATAGGCAAATAAAATAATTACACTTAAAAAGAAAGGCAATACGGAGATGGATTTTACTAACCCCACCAGCATCACCTTCATTATTTATATCCTGGCGATGCTAGCAATTGGATTCGCCGCCTGGCGTTTTACCAATAATTTATCCGACTATATTTTAGGTGGTCGCAGCCTTGGTGCTTTCGTCACGGCCATGAGTGCTGGTGCTTCAGACATGAGCGGCTGGTTGCTGATGGGCTTGCCGGGTGCTTTGTATTTTTCTGGTGTGTCTGAAAGTTGGATTGCGATTGGCCTGACTTTAGGTGCTTGGTTTAACTGGCATTTGGTCGCAGGTCGTCTGCGTGTGTATACCGAATTGACGAATAATGCTTTGACTTTGCCGGATTATTTTACGCATCGTTTTGAAGATACCAGCAAGTTGTTGCGCATTATTTCCGCGATAGTGATTTTGGTGTTTTTCACGATTTACTGTGCGTCTGGCATGGTGGCTGGTGCACGCTTGTTCCAAGAAACCTTTGGTATGAGCTATAACGTGTCTTTGTGGGCTGGTGCGGCAGCGACGATTATTTATGTATTTATCGGTGGTTTCTTAGCGGTTAGTTGGACCGATACTGTACAAGCGACCTTGATGATTTTTGCTTTGTTATTGGCTCCTGTGATGGTGATCATGCATGTTGGTGGCTTTAGTGAAGCGATTACAGTGATTCAAAATATCAATCCAAAATATACGGATTTGTTTAGCGGTACATCTTTGATAGGCATTATTTCCTTGCTGGCTTGGGGTTTGGGTTATATGGGACAGCCGCATATTTTGGCGCGCTTCATGGCGGCTGAAAATTTCGCGACAATTAAAAATGCGCGTCGCATCGGTATGACTTGGATGATTTTGTGTTTGCTTGGTGCGATTTCTGTTGGCTTCTTTGGCATCGCTTATTTCGCGATGCATCCTGATCAAGCAGGTGCGGTGACGGCAAATAAGGAAACCGTGTTTATTTCCTTGTCGCAGATTTTGTTTAATCCTTGGATTGCCGGTATTTTGTTATCCGCAATTTTGGCAGCGGTGATGAGTACTTTGTCTTGTCAATTATTGGTTTGTTCTTCTGCTTTGACGGAAGATTTCTACAAACCTTTCTTCCGTCCAAATGCATCACAAACTGAATTGGTTTGGTTTGGTCGCATGATGGTGTTGGTGGTTGCGGTGATTGCGATTTCGATTGCCGCCAATCCAACTAGCAGTGTATTGAGTTTGGTCAGTAACGCGTGGGCTGGATTTGGTGCTGCATTTGGCCCAGTGGTCTTGTTATCCTTGATTTGGCCTAAGATGAACCGCAACGGTGCCTTGGCGGGCATGTTTGTCGGTGCCTTGACGGTATTGGTATGGGGCGAGTTTAAATGGTTTGGCTTGTATGAATTGGTACCAGGTTTCTTCTTTGGTTGTGCGGCAGTTTGGCTAGGCAGCCAGTTTGGCGCGCCAGCATCGGAGAAAATGAAGGCTGCGTTTTCAAATATGCGTGCACAGACTAGTTGATTTGGAAGTAGTGGTTTGAATGAGAAAAGGGCGGTAAAGTGAGAACTTTACCGCCCTTTTTGATGAGGTTTTTACTAGTTTTAAAAGGACTTAGATAAAACAGATGTTGGCGCTATTGTGTTCGTTTGCAGGGTACTTTAAAGGAGGGGATGGTAGGTTGCGCCGTGCGCACCGAAGCAGCAGCCAAAGTATGTGGTGCCCATGGCGCACCCTACGCGATAAAGCCCTAATCTGACTATTTGCACAAATTTACGTAAGTCTTTTTTATAAGGCTAAATAGAAGTATTTATTTTTTCTCCGCTACAGCCTTCAAATTCTTCAAGCCATCTTCAAAATCGGGCCCGACCATTTTATCCATAAATGGCGCAAATAATTTCATCATGAAATTGCCTTCGCTGCTACCGACCATAGACCACGTCACTTTAGTAGATGTGCCCTCTGGTTCTAAAGTGAGTGCGCCTTTGGATGGTTTTCCCATGTCTTCAAAGTGCAATTCATAATTGATGACTTGATTTTCTGCGACCTTGGTCAGTTTCATGCCACCGTTGCCTTGGCTTTCGCTTTTCCAATCCCAACTTGCGCCAGCACCGGTTTCTGGGCCGGAAAAGAGAATTTCCATTTTTGGATCACGTTGATTCCAGACCGACCATTTTTTCCATTCTTTTGGACTTGCGATCAGTGGATAAATTTTGTCGGGACTAGCTTGGATTTGTATGCTGCGAATGACGCCATAGTGGTTAGGCATTAAGTAGGCTAGAACTATAATTAACACGAGCAAACTCAATAAGCCGATTAGCATGCGTTTGAGGATTTTCATAGCAACTCCTTGGATTTTTGATCCTAATATTTGAAGTCTCTGATTGTGCTTGAGTTAATTTGTTGAAAGCAAGCGACTCACGGCGTTCTTCCAATTTTCTAAGCGATTTGCTGCTTCTGTCCGGCTAATCTGTGGTAAAAAACGCTGTTGTTCTTGCCATAGCGCGGCGCATTCTTCGGGCGCACTATAAATTCCTGTTTGTAGGCCAGCGAGGTAGGCAACGCCCAGAGCGGTGGTTTCGATGATCTTGGGTCGGATCACGGGAATGCCGAGCAAGTCTGCTTGAAATTGTAGAAGAGCGTCATTACTTGCAGCGCCACCATCAACACGTAATTCAATAATCGGTATTGGGCTATCTTTTTGCATCGCAAATAGTAATTCAGCAGTTTGAAAAGCAATGGCCTCAATCGCAGCTCTGGCGATGTGAGCAGCGCTGCTGCCGCGATGTAAACCTAAAATCGCACCACGTGCGTTCGCATCCCAATAGGGTGCACCTAAGCCAGTAAAGGCGGGCACGAAGACGACACCATCGCTATCTTCAACACTTGCGGCTAACTCGCCAATGGCCTTTGCCGTCGGTGCTAGATGTAGCTGATCGCGTAGCCATTGCACCACTGCGCCACCGACGAAGACGCTGCCTTCTAAAGCATATTGTGGGTGTTGATTAACTTGGCAGGCTGCGGTGGTGATTAAGCCATGTTGTGATTGACTACAAAAACCGCCTGTTTGTAAGAGCGTAAAGCAACCCGTACCGTAAGTATTTTTTGCCATACCTGAGTTAAAACAAGCTTGGCCGAATAACGCTGATTGTTGATCACCAGCGATGCCGGCAATGGGAATGGGTTTACCGAATAAATGCGTATGACCAAAATGATGGCAAGATGGATGAACTTCGGGTAAGAGTTGGTGTGGGATGTCAAACAGATTGAGTAGTTCGGCATCCCATTGTTGTGTATGTATATTCCACAGCATGGTACGCGAAGCATTGGTGACATCCGTGACGTGTAGTCTGTGTTCGCTAAGTTGGTAAGCTAGCCAACTATCGACCGTACCAAATGCCAGCTCACCGTTTTCTGCAAGTTCTCTGGCATTGGGAATATGGCGCAGTATCCAAGCGACTTTGGTGGCGGAGAAATACGGGTCGAGCAGCAAGCCGGTCTTTTCTTGTATGGTTTTGCCATAGCCTTGCTGCCGTAAATCATCGCACCAATCCGCGGTACGACGGTCTTGCCAGACGATCGCGCGGCAAATTGGTTTGCCTGTTTTGCGATGCCAGACCACAGTCGTTTCACGTTGATTGGTGATGCCGATCGCGGCGATATCTTGTGCTTGAAGCTGAGTTTGCTTGAGTACCTGATGAATGGTGGCGAGTTGGCTTTGCCAAATTTCTTGCGCGTCATGTTCAACCCAACCCGCCAGTGGAAAATGCTGGGTAAATTCTTGTTGCGCTGATGTAATGATGTTGCCAAGATGATCGAATAGGATAGAACGGGAACTGGAAGTGCCTTGATCAAGTGCGAGTAAGTAAGTCATGTTAGACCTCCAGTTAAATGATGCTCAACTGCTCCAGACTTCACCGCCGAAAATATCGATTTGGGTTAGATATAGACGGCAATCAAGTTCGTACTGATGGTAGTTCGGTTCCATATACGAGCACAGCTGATAAAAAGCTTTATCGTGCGCTTTTTCTTTTAAGTGGGCAAGCTCGTGTACTGTGATCATTTTGAGAAATTCTTCGGGCACCGTTTTGAATAAGCTGGCGATGCGAATTTCATTTTTGGTTTTGAGTTTACTACCTTGCACTCGGGAGACATAAGTATGTGTGCCCAAGGCATTTTTGATTACGTGCAATTTGTTGTCGTAGACGACTTTGCTGATTTGATCGCCATTGCGCAGTGAGGCGCTTTTTAAATCCTGCACATATTGATAGAGCGCTTTGTCGGTGCGTATGGCGTGTGTTTGTGGGTACTTTTTACGCAGATGTGAAGCCAATTGATCGCTGACGATTAATTGCCTAACCTGGGCTTGTAAGTGCTCAGGATAGGCAGTTAAGTAAGTCAATTTGTTAGATTCTGAATTCACCTTATTTTTTTGCTGCGCTGACTTTTAACAAACGCACTTCAAATATTAAATCCGAATTTGCTGGAATCAAACCATTACCAACTTCACGTGCGCCATAGGCGAGTGCCGCTGGAATGATTAAGGTGCGTTTGCCACCAATTTTCATGCCTTGTACACCGAGATCCCAACCACGAATCACTTCACCGCCATTGATGGTAAAACTAAAAGGCTCGCGTTTGACTGAGCTATCAAATTCTTTGCCTTTTTGTCCTTTGGCTTTAGGATCGCGCAACCAACCGGTGTAATGTACGGTGACGGTGTTACCGCTTTTCGCTTCATCGCCTTTGCCTAACTTGCTATCGATTTTTTCGACTTCCGGCATTTTGATCACATCAAGTAATTCGATATCGAAAATCAGATCCGCATCTGGTGGAATCACACCCTTACCAGCACCGCGTGAACCATAGGCCAGTGTCGACGGAATCATCAAGGTACGCTTGCCGCCGACTTTCATACCAGGCACGCCTTGTTCCCAACCACGAATCACGCGACCTTCGCCGAGATTGAAGCTAAACGGCGCACGACCTACCGAACTATCGAAAGATTTGCCACGCTGATTTTCTGCTTGTGGATCGCGTAGCCAGCCGGTGTAATGGACGACCACAGTTTTACCAGTCACGGCTTCTGTGCCTGTGCCGACTACGGTGTCGATTTTTTCTAAAACTGGTGCGACGACTGGTGCTGTGACTTCCTGACTTGCGCTTGGGGTACTAGCGCTTGTTGCGGCGGCACTTGCTGTGCTTTCTTGCTGCGTTTTTTGTTCGGTTTTCTGTTCTGTCTTTTGTTCCTGCGCATGTGCAGGTATTAGGCAAACATTTGCAGCGAGGGCGATGCTAATCAAGAGTGGAGATTTCATAAGCTTGATGTCCTTTTGGTCTTGGTAGATGGATTGTAATTGAGTGAGATTTTGTTTAAGAGCGTTTTAGTTTGGCTTCAAAAGCGATATCCAATTTGCTGGCTTTGCGCGGAGCTTCTTTATTCATTCCATTGACGAAGCGGACAAACTCATCGATCTCTAGGGGCGCGCAAAGTTTTTCTTGGGTGTCTGGATCATGTCCAAGTACCAGAAAGAAATGCCCGTTGGCTGTAGTCACCATTGAGTAGGGCGCGTTGTTGCTGCGTTGTTGTAATCGCAGTACGGCATTACTGGCTTTGGTTGAACGTGCCATGACAACTTTCAAGTGAAAACAGGGTTGAATAATCTGAATCTGCGATGAGTGCTGGTATCGCGATGCTGCAACATGATAATCTAGACGCTTGCTTTAGAGAATAGCAGAAGGGTAATCATGTCTATCATTTCACATTACATCAATGGCCTTGTCGTAGGAGTGCCAGATGCGCGTCGTCAACCGGTGTTTAATCCAGCTAGTGGCTTGGAGATCGCGCAAGTCGAATTCGCAGATCAACAGTTAGTGGATCAAGCGGTCGCGTCAGCCAAAGCAGCGTGGCCAGCTTGGTCAGAAACCGCACCCTTACGTCGGGCGCGGGTGATGTTTAAGTTCAAAGAGCTGCTTGAACAAAATCAAGAAAAATTAGCCGCGATGATTACACGTGAGCATGGCAAGATTTTTTCTGATGCAATGGGTGAAGTGACGCGCGGTATCGAGGTGGTGGAGTTTGCCTGTGGTTTACCGCAGCTTTTGAAAACCCAATTTTCCGACAATATCGGTGGCGGCATAGATAACTGGAATATCCGTCAATCTTTGGGTGTGACTGTGGGTATCACGCCATTTAATTTTCCTTTCATGGTACCGATGTGGATGGCACCGCTGGCGATTGCGTGTGGGAATACTTTCATACTTAAACCTTCGGAGCGCGACCCTTCTGCCTCGTTATTGATTGCAGAATTGTTGCAACAAGCTGGCTTACCTGATGGTGTTTTCAATGTCGTGCAAGGTGACAAGATCGCGGTTGATGCTTTGTTAGCACATCCCGATGTCGCTGCTATTTCATTTGTTGGATCGACCCCAATTGCGCAATACATTCATACAGAAGGCAGTCGTTTAGGCAAGCGCGTACAAGCTTTAGGTGGTGCGAAAAATCATTTGGTCGTGATGCCCGACGCGAACTTGGAGCAGGCTGTGGATGCCTTGATTGGTGCTGCCTATGGCTCGGCGGGGGAACGTTGTATGGCGATTTCTGTAGCCGTGGCGGTCGGTGAGATTGCGGATGCCTTGGTCGCTAAATTAAAGCTACGCGTAGAGGCTTTGAAAATTGGTGATGGGATGGCGCAAGATGTTGAAATGGGACCTGTAATCAGTGCTGCACATAAGGCGAAGATCGAGAGCTTGATTGCGAGCGGTGTTGAGCAAGGTGCGCAATTGCTAGTCGATGGCCGTGGCCTGCAAGTCGCCGGTCAAGAGCAAGGCTATTTTATCGGTGGGTCATTATTTGATCACGTGCAAGAGGGCATGCGGATTCATAGCGAAGAAATTTTTGGTCCGGTTTTATGTGTGGTTCGAGTGCCGGATTTTAGTGCTGCGCTCGATCTGATTAACCGCCATGAATTTGCAAATGGCGTGTCGTTATACACAGCCGATGGCAATACAGCGCGAGAATTTTCGCGTCGGGTGCAGGTTGGTATGGTCGGTATCAATGTGCCGATTCCAGTACCGATGGCATGGCACTCATTTGGCGGCTGGAAGCGTTCTTTGTTTGGCGATATGCATGCTTATGGCGAAGAGGGTATTCGCTTCTATACGCGCTATAAATCGATTATGCAGCGCTGGCCAGATAGTATTGCGAAGGGGGCGGAGTTTACGATGCCAGTCGCGAAGTGAATGGTGTGAGGTAGATTGAGAAGAGCTGATCGTATCGATAAGAATGGCGCGCATGGCACACCATTCTGCTTCATTGACATTAACGATCAGCAGGCCTCGTATTTACCTGGTTCTACGCCGAGCATTGTGCTTATTTTTAAATAATTCTTTATGCGCATTTGTTGTTGCTTGTAGCCGATATTATCGATAGGTTTTGAGCACTCGAGAGCGCCATTAATGCTGCGTACAGTTTCACCAAATCCCAAGTTTTGTTTCATAGCGACGTGACTTGGCAGTGGACCTGAACCTTTAATTTCCATCCAATACCATAGCGCCGTTTTCCATGCGACAGCCGGATCACGCGACACCATGTCTGGATCGTTCAATAGATCCAAACCTAATGCTTTACCTGCTAGCGCGTAATTAAAATTCCAGCTTAATTGAATTGGCCCGCGACCAAAATACTGTTTGCCAGGTGCGCAGGGCACGCCTTGTTTATCATTGCAATAATGATCGTGTACGCTTTTATCCAGTTCATTGATCGCTTGCAGCTCGATAGACTCATGCATGATATTGGCTAGAAAGGCGGCAATCTCACGTTTGTTATCTGCTTCACTGCCGAAATTGCCAAATTCTGGGTAAGCCTTGATTGCTTCTTGTAAGCCAGCATAAGTGTAAAACGGTATGCGCTTGGGGAAGAGCGCTTCGAATTGCGCTTCGGTGATCATAAAACCGGTCTTTTTTTCTGATTTTGCGGGTGTGATATTGCACGCGGACAAGGCTATTGCAAGCAGGGCTATGCTGATGTTGGGGATGTATTTCATCGTATCTTTGACTTTCTAACGCATGTTGAGAGGTGTGTGGAAAACAGGCTCAGTTAGCTTAATCAAAGATTTATCAGAATGCAAAGAAGTGGTATTGAACTATGAAAAAAACTATGCAAAGAAGAAAAAAATGGCGAACCGAAGTTCGCCATTCTTAAGCTTAAGTACTAAAAATAAGCACTAATCAAATTAGAACTTGATCGTTGCACCTACACTGAAATAACGACCAACTGCATCGTAGTACTGTGGGAAGGTGTTACCGCTGTTAGTACCTGTAGAACCAATATTTGCACCGACAACAGGAGGTACTTTATTGGTTGCATTGGTGACGCTCAGGTTCAGACGAATATGCTTATTGAAATTCCAAACAGCACTTAAATCGAGGTAGTTATATGACTCGATTTTAGAGTAAGCAGGCAAGAAGATCGGAAGTCCGGCAGTATTGACGTTTGACAGAGGTTCAACTTCTACGCCAGAAACATGGCGTAGATTGTAGCCAAATACGAATTCACCAAACGTCCATGCAGTACGTTGAGTAAACTTGTTTTTGTATGTTGGACCACCGCAAGCAACAGAGTAATAGCCTAGGCAATTACGATCAATGGAAGCAGGCGTTGGTTGAGCATGATATGACGTTGTTTTGTTCATATCAAAGCCTAAATCCAAACGACCAAACTTAGAGTCCAAACCTAATGCTGTCATTGGCATTTGGTATTTCACACTCAAATCGTAACCAGCAGTACTTTGTGTGCCGAGGTTAGACAAAGTGGTGACTACACCTTTTGAGTCTGTGCCATTGAAACTACCATTTGCTGTGCTACGGAAAATCAAAGCACAAGACGCGTTTAAAGCAAAGCTAGGGTTAAATTTCGCTGAATAGCAGCCATTCAATACGTCAGTTGTGGTTGGAGAAGAGATCGCTTTGGTGATATCGATTTTGTAGTAATCGAGACTGATTGCCAATTTTGGCAATGGTTCGATCACGAAACCGATAGTCTTGGTTTTCGCTTCTTCAGGTCCGAGGTTAGGGTTACCACCAGTTTGGCGATTAATTTGACCTGCGGATGGTTTATCTAATGAGCCGATAACGCTAGCTGGAACACCAGTTAAACGGCACAAGTTAGACAAGGTACCTGCTGTGTTAGCAGCACCAGCGTTGATCAAATTCAATTGACATGGATCTTCAGCCAAATTACTTAAGCCAGTAGTTTGTGGTGCAAACAGTTCATTAACATTTGGCGCACGTGTCGCTAACTGAACCATACCGCGGAAACGGATTGATTTAACTGGTTCCCATTCGCCACCGTATTTATAGCTACCGTAGTCTTGTGACTTTATCGCTGTTTCAAAGTTTGTTTGGCGATAACCTAATTCCATGTTCAAAGTACGTACAAATGGCAAATCTTTGATCAATGGAACTAAAGCTTCAACCGCGTATTCTTTTAACTTAAATGTACCAGTACGATCTGGTGTCGGTGCGCCTGTACCGAGTACTTCACCTTGTATTTGAGAAGCAGAATCTGATCTCGTGTACGCTGTGACTTTACGTTGTTCTGCACTAACCGCGACCTGAATTGGTTGCTTTGCCCATGGGCTACGAATATTGCCTAAATCACCTGTGGTAGATGCGGCAGCAACGTCTTGTTCAACGCCTTGCATCAAGATCGCACTTTGGTTGATGAATGCTGCTTGTGCTGCTGTAATTGAGCCTTCGGCACCCCAAACGTTCAAAGGTACGCAACCACCGGATGCGTCAACGCACTTACCAGCGGCGACAGAATTCAAAGCTTGCTTAACTTTTGACAGAGAACCCCAGTTCTTACGAATCTGAGTTTGATCTGCTGTTCCACGACTCCAATAAGCATCGTAGCTCCAAGAACCAGCAATTTCACCCTTAGTACCTAAGGTGTATTGCAAAGTCTTGTTATCAAAATCATTGAAACGTGGACCTAATTCAGTAATACGGCGACCAATTGTTAAAGGAACGATGGTTGTATTACCAACTACGCAATCTGCCGCAGCGATACCACGACGTTGACACAATTGATCACGTGTAGCTGCTGGAATAAATGGATTGCCGATAGGTACGTTAAAGGTATTGTTGAACGTGCCAGACTCAGCCAAAGTAGAAGCTACTTTGCTCGCTGTGTAAAACATTTCACCATAAACTTCAAAATTATCGTTAATTTTGTAGTTAGCTAATGATGTTGCTTGTGAGCGATCTAAACCTGTTACGTAGTAGTTTAGCGGGTTGTAGTTAAACAACTTGACTGGTTGTACCAATTTGCCCGTCGCTGGGTCGATTTGCCATGTGCCAGCTAAAGCATCTGTGCCGCCAGTGCCTTTGGTTGTCGACATTGCTGCTGGAACCGTTGTACCTGAACCATCAGGCAGGCCTGTGGTAGAGCTCAATGCGGTTAAACCCCATGGACGTGTTCCTTGAGTAAGTGGGTCCGATTTTGTACGGCCTAAACTCAAAACAACATTGCCACGACCATCATCGAGGCTAGCACCCATGGTGACGTCAGTACGGTAACGTTGCGCATCACCCTTGCTGGTCGTGCCATAAGATGAATTAACTTCGAAACCTTGGAAATTCTTTTTTAAGTTAAAGTTGGCAACGCCAGAAACAGCATCTGCACCGTAAACCACGGATGCGCCACCAGTTACCAAGTCAACACGGCTCAATAAAGCGATAGGAATAGAGTTAGTATCAACTGTACCGCTCAAATCGTAAGGAACGATACGACGACCGTTCACGAGAACCAAAGTGCGATTAGAACCTAAGCCACGCAAGTCAATCGTTGCCGCACCGCCGGAACCATTGTTAGTGCCTGGACCGATAGCGGGTACCGCTGCTGGCAAGCCTTTAAAAAATTCTTCAACTGCGACTGGCTGTGAAGATTTGATTTCTTCTGCGGTAATGGAACCGATAGGACTATTTGATGTCGTACCTGGTGAAGTAATACGTGTACCAGTCACCACGACCGTTTCAACTTTTTTGTCTTGTGCTACTGCAGGTAAAGCCATTGCGCCCATACTCGCGACGACACCACCTGTAAACATCAATCGCATAGATCGCGATAAGATTTTTTCAATCATTTAGTACTCCTTGTGGATATGATGATTTTTTTGAGGAATTGCACCATTTGTTGATAAGTGTGAGATTTGCTACTTCCCTCTTGCTTGTCTTTCTTTTAGCACGTCTATATTGCGTGTCTTTGTTTGCAACTTTTTTGGAATCCTAGTTGCAGACGACATCAAATCATTTTCGGTTGTAGCGTGTCAATGAAAGTTCCCGTTCTGTTTGAGTGATACAACAGAGTTTTGCTTTTAAGAAAAACTCTGTTGTATTTGCAGTTGGTTTGGAGCAATACGGTTGATTTTTTCCTGCTTTCGTGAATGAAGCTTGATATCCTTGTTGCTTATTTGATGTGCTTTTTTATTGTGTTATTAATGTATTTTCGCTACGAATTGGAGTGGTGTGGCTGATTATTTTATATTGGGAATTGCCGCTTTTCTTGCTGGATTTGTTGATGCAGTAGTGGGCGGTGGTGGCTTGATTCAATTGCCCGCACTATTTTCGGTTTTCCCAACATCGGCTCCGGCCAGTTTGCTTGGTACCAGTAAATTCGCTGGTGTGTGGGGAACCTCAGTAGCTGCGATGAATTATGTAAAGGCGGTGCGCTTGCCTTGGACCATCATCGTCCCGGCTGGTGTCGTTGCGTTTATGTTTTCTTTTGCTGGTGCGATTACTGTTACGCATATCCCACCAACATATTTACGTAAGACACTGCCGTTTATTTTAGTAGCAATAGCGCTTTACACTTTTTGGAAAAAGGATTTGGGCGCGCAATCCAAGGCTTTTTATTCTGGGCGTAAGGAGTTGCTGTTAGCGTTATTGGTTGGCGGCATCATTGGTTTTTATGATGGCTTCTTTGGCCCAGGTACCGGCAGTTTTTTCATTTTTATTTTTGTGCGCGTATTTGGGTACGACTTTTTGCAGGCATCAGCCTCTGCTAAAGTATTGAACGTTGCCTGTAATGCTGCTGCTTTGCTGTGGTTCGGCTTTAGTGGTCACGTAATGTGGCTTTTAGGAATAGGCATGGCTGTTTGCGGCGTAGTTGGTTCAATTGCAGGAAGTCGCATGGCTATTAAATATGGAAGTGAATTTGTTCGAAGTTTATTCCTATTGGTAGTGAGCTTGTTGGTGATGAAGACTTCTTATGATGCTTTTTTAAAGTGAATTTGTTTCACGTGAAACGTTTGAGATGGAATATTTGGAGAATATTTTGGGCGAGTTGAAGAGTAAAGTATTTCGTCGCACGAATTTAGGTGATGCAGAAATTCGCAATCGCAATCTTGAGCTCAGTCGGCCTGAACAGCTTGTCTTGCTGGCTGTTGATCGTGATTTAAGTTATGTCGATTTGCAACTTGTTTTTGAGGGTGACGGTGCGATTGATCTTGATTCAATTGCGGCAGCTTTAATTGGAAAAGATCTTCTTGTCGCGATACCCGGAGAAGTCGCCGTTGAGCGGGGAGTGAAAATGCGAAGCGATGACGATGCTCAGGTTGGGGGTCTTAATTCCGATGAGTTCTTTTCATCATCCTTAGATCCTTTGCATAGTGGTTCAGGTTTGGTAGTAGATACCCGAGCGAATTTCATGCGTTCAGTGAAGCAGCGAAAGAAGGAGGCTGAGAGTGTTTATGATATCGATATCCCACTTTCATTAGAGTTGGACACTAAGCTTAGAATAAAGAAAGAGAAGCGTAGTAGTAAATTGGTGCAGGTGTTTCCAGAGCCAGAGAAGCCAAAAAAACGTAGGCGTTCTAAGCGGGCCAAACCCGTTCCGGTAAGTAAGTGGCCGATGCGTATTTATATTGCTTTGACCGCTGTAGGTCTTATTTTGGTGCTGCTCGCTTTGTTTGGCGGAAATTGAGATTGTTTCACGTGAAACGTTTTGTGGGCTTTTTCATTCTTTCTGGGTTGATTTAAGTATTTGCGAGGCAAAAAGCAACTATAATCGTGCCTCGTATAAGTTTTACCGTGTCGTCACCAAGCAATTCCTCCTTGAGCTATCCACATGTTTTATCCAAATGAATTCGATGTCATCGTCGTTGGCGGCGGTCATGCCGGTACAGAAGCCGCTTTGGCTTCCGCACGCATGGGCCAAAAAACGCTATTGTTGACCCATAATATTGAGACCCTAGGGCAGATGTCTTGCAATCCATCGATAGGTGGAATTGGCAAAGGACATCTAGTGAAAGAGGTCGATGCCATGGGTGGTGCGATGGCGATTGCGACCGATGAGGCAGGCATACAATTCCGCATTTTGAATTCATCTAAAGGCCCTGCAGTACGGGCAACCCGCGCCCAAGCTGACCGGATTTTGTATAAGCAAGCGATCCGTAGTCGTCTTGAGAATCAAGAAAATCTGTGGATTTTCCAGCAAGCCGTGGATGATTTGATGGTGGAGGGTGATAGAGTCGTCGGTGCTGTGACGCAAGTTGGACTGAAATTTAAGGCGCGTGCTGTGGTGTTAACAGCCGGCACTTTCCTCGATGGGAAGATCCATGTTGGCCTAAATAGTTATTCAGCTGGCCGTGCCGGTGATCCACCTGCGATCTCTTTGTCTAGTCGCTTGAAAGAATTAGCCTTGCCGCAAGGCCGTTTGAAGACAGGAACGCCACCACGGATTGATGGTCGCAGCATCGATTTTTCCCAAATGGAAGAGCAGCCGGGCGATCTGGATCCTATTCCTGTGTTCTCGGTCATGGGCAATGTCGCCATGCACCCACGTCAAATGCCATGCTGGATTACGCATACGAATGCAAAAACGCATGACATTATCCGTGCGGGTTTAGACCGTAGCCCGATGTACACGGGGGTGATTGAAGGTGTTGGCCCACGTTATTGCCCATCGATAGAAGATAAGATTCATCGCTTTTCAGGCAAGGATTCACATCAGATTTTCCTTGAGCCAGAAGGTTTGACCACGAATGAATTTTATCCAAATGGCATCTCCACCAGCCTGCCATTTGATGTGCAATTAGAGTTAGTACGCTCTATGCGTGGTATGGAAAATGCCTATATTTTGCGTCCCGGCTATGCAATTGAATACGATTATTTTGATCCGCGCGGTTTGAAAACCTCGTTGGAAACCCGCTCTATCCAAGGTTTGTTCTTCGCTGGCCAGATCAATGGCACCACAGGATATGAAGAAGCCGCAGCGCAAGGTATGCTGGCAGGTCTGAATGCGGCCTTGCAAACACAGGGCAAAGAAGCCTGGGTTCCGCGTCGTGACGAAGCCTATCTGGGCGTGTTGGTCGATGATTTGGTCACCAAAGGCGTGCAAGAACCCTACCGCATGTTCACCAGCCGTGCCGAATTCCGTCTGAGTTTGCGCGAAGATAATGCCGATATGCGCCTGACAGAAATTGGTCGTCAACTCGGTTGTGTCAGCGATAAGCAATGGCAAATGTTCGAAGAAAAGAGTGAAGCTGTTTCACGTGAAATGGAAAGATTGAAATCAACCTGGGTCAATCCACGCATAGTTGAAGATGCCGAAGCAGAACGCGTCGTGGGTAAAGCGTTAGAGCGTGAGTATTCTCTAGCTGATTTATTACGTCGTCCGCAGGTTACGTATGATCACTTGATGACGCTTAAAGGTAAAGAGGGGCAATCCTTAGGTGGTGAAGTCGTCACCGATCCGGCAGTCAAAGAACAGATAGAAATTCAAATCAAGTATTCAGGCTATATCGGACGTCAGGCTAAAGAGGTGGAACGTCAGGCGCATTACGAGAATTTGAAAATGCCAGACGACTTTGATTATCTGGAAGTAAATGGCCTCTCAATCGAAGTGAAGCAAAAACTGAATGCACAAAAACCAGAAACTTTAGGGCAGTGTGGCCGTATCTCTGGTGTGACGCCAGCGGCTTTGTCGCTGTTGCTGGTGCATTTAAAAAAACGTGGCTTTAAAGGTTTTGCCAATGCAGCACCTGCCAATGATGAAGAACTGAATGTCAAAGTGGTAGGTGAATAAGTGATGAGTCGTTTTGATAAAGAAGCTCTGGGAAATGAGCTGAGAGATGGTATTGCCTCCTTAGGTCTGCCTTTAAATGAAGATCAGGTAGAAAAGATGCTGTCCTACCTGGCTTTATTGATCAAATGGAATTCAGTCTACAACCTGACTTCCATCCGTGATCCGCACGATATGGTTAAACAGCATCTGCTCGATTCTTTGTCGGCAGTACATGCTTTTACCCAAGCGAAGAATATTCTCGATGTCGGTTCTGGCGGTGGTTTACCGGGTATCGTTTTGGCGATCGTTTTTCCGACGGCTTCGGTCACGATGATCGATATCGTGAATAAGAAGACCGCGTTCCTGACGCAAGTCAAAGCTGAGCTCAAACTCAAAAATGTCACCGTGCATACCGGGCGCGTCGAGCTTTTGAAAGCCGAGCACAAATTCGACGTGATTACGTCCCGCGCATTTTCCGAGCTGAATAATTTCATCAATTGGTCGCATCATCTCTTGACCGAGGATGGTCGCTTTTTAGCGATGAAGGGTGTTTCGCCAACCCAAGAAATTGAACGTCTGCCCGAAGGTTGGGAAGTCGAAAGTATTGAACCTTTGCAAGTGCCAGGTCTGGATGTAGAAAGACATCTGGTGCATGTGAAGAAGCTTGCTTCAGCAAATTAAGTTACACGTGAAACAGCAGTTCCGGGATTTTCTTTTAACCGCAATTATTCTAAAAAGTGTCTATGGCTAAAATTTTTTGCGTTGCCAATCAAAAAGGTGGTGTAGGAAAAACCACTACAACGGTCAATCTAGCTGCGGGTTTGGCGAAGCTTGACCAGCGGGTTTTGCTGGTGGATTTAGATCCCCAAGGTAACGCTACCATGGGTGCTGGCGTCAATAAGGCGAAAATAGAGTTATCTGTTTATCAAGTGTTGCTGGGGCTGTCCGATGTGAAATCCGCCGTGGTGAGATCAGAATCTGGTAAATTTGACATCCTTCCTGCGAACCGCGAACTCGCCGGTGCCGAAGTTGAAATGGTCGAGTTGGAAAACCGAGACAAGCGTCTACGCTCAGCCTTAGACCAAGTAGGCGCTGACTACGACTTCATTTTGATCGATTGCCCACCTGCTTTATCGATGCTGACTCTGAATGGTTTATGCGCGGCGAATGGCGTGATTATTCCTATGCAATGTGAATACTATGCTTTGGAAGGTTTGTCGGATTTGGCGAATACGATTAAGAAGGTGTCCGCCAATTTAAACCCTGATCTGAAAATTGTCGGTCTGCTGCGTGTGATGTTTGATCCACGCATGACTTTGTCGCAGCAAGTTTCGGATCAGTTGGAACAGCATTTTGGCGATAAAGTCTTTAAGACAGTGATCCCACGTAATGTACGTTTGGCCGAAGCGCCATCCTACGGCATCCCTGGCGTGGTGTTTGATCCATCATCCAAAGGCGCGCAAGCCTATATTGCCTTTGGCGCAGAGATGGTGGAAAGAATTAAAGCTTTAGATAAAAAATAAGAAGTAAACATTTAAGATAATTATGGCAACTAAAAAACAAAAAGGCTTGGGGCGTGGCTTAGACGCTTTATTAGATGGTGCTGGTGATTTTGCAGAAGCGGTACCGACCGTGGTTGGCGCTCCAACCAGTTTGCCGGTCACGCAAATGCAAGCAGGTAAATACCAGCCGCGTACTCGGATGGACGAGGGCGCATTGGCAGAACTGGCCGCGTCGATCAAAGCTCAAGGCTTAATGCAGCCTATCTTGGTGCGTCCTATCGGTCAGGCGAATGGTGTGACCAAGTACGAGATCATTGCTGGTGAGCGTCGCTTCCGTGCCTCGCAGATGGCAGGTCTAACCGAAGTCGCGGTGTTGGTGAAAGATGTTGATGATCAAGCCGCCGCCGCGATGGCCTTGATCGAAAACATTCAACGCGAAGATCTCAATCCTTTGGAAGAAGCGCAGGGCATACATCGTTTGATTTCCGATTTCACCTTCACGCACGAACAAGCCGCCAATGCAGTAGGGCGTTCGCGTAGTGCGGTATCAAATCTGTTGCGTCTGTTAAATTTGGCGCGCCCGGTACAAACCATGCTGATGGCGGGCGATATTGATATGGGCCATGCTCGCGCCTTATTGGCCGTCGATGCGGCAACCCAGATTCAGTTGGCGAATCAAGTCGTAGCAAAACGCATGTCGGTACGTGATACAGAAAAGCTGGTTACTAAGACGACGACAGAATTAGCGACACCCGCCAAACAAAAAGACAAAGCAGAAAAATCACGTGATATTACGCGTTTAGAAGAAGAGTTATCAGATTTGCTAGCAACCCAAGTGACTTTGAAGATGGGCAGCAAAGGTCGCGGTCAGATGTTGATTGATTTTGAGGATCTGGATTCTTTGGATGGCGTGATCTTGAAAATTCGCGGTCATTAATTTAAATAATAAAACTATTGGAAGTTACGTAAAATACATTGATACTGTCATTTAATGACTAGATTATATTGGCACGTGTAAATCAATAAGTTATGACGTTAGTATTAAAAAGAAAGAAATTTATGGGAAACGAAAGAAAAACAGAAAAAATTGTTACCGATACTTTACGGAGGTTAGGATATGAAGATAATAATCAAATTATTATCGAACCCCAACGGTCAGATAATCCTCGCATAAATAAATTATTAAAAAATGCTTCAAAGTCGGGGAATGGTGCTGGATTTCCTGAATTTATTATTTCATTCAAAGACAATTCGGAGCTTTTAATTGTTATTGAATGCAAAGCTAATCAAATGAAGCATGAAAGCAAAAAGCGAGATAAATATAATGATTATGCCGTTGATGGAGTTTTACTATATTCCAGTTATTTAGCAAAAGATTTTGATGTCATAGCTATCGCCGTAAGTGGTGAATTAAAGAAAGATTTGAGGATTTCAAACTTTCTTCATTTAAAGGGGGAATTAGAAGCAAAGACATTAAAAGCGGATTCAATATTGTCTTTGAATGAATATATAAGTGAATACAAACATGATGCTAAAAAAGCCTCTTTAGAGTATCTAAATCTTTTAGGCTACTCCAAAGAATTAAATGCAAGTCTTCATAAAGCAAAGATACAAGAAGACAAAAGAAGTCTGTTGATAAGTGGTATTTTAATCGCACTTAATGATGATTCATTTTTGTCATCATTTAAGAAGCAAAAGACGGCAGCGAGTTTATCGAAGTCATTGGTTGATACTGTGGCAACAGAGCTGGAATATGCGAGTGTTCAAGATAGTAAAATTCAAATGATACGTGCAAGTTTTGATTTTATAAAAACACACAAAACTTTATCGACAGACAAAGAATTTCTAGTTAACTTAATTGACGAAATTAATAAAAAAGTTAATTCATTTATTAAAACTTATAAATATTACGATGTTATTGGTGAGTTTTATATAGAGTTTTTACGGTATGCAAATAATGACAAAGGGCTCGGAATTGTTTTAACCCCAAAACACATAACTGACTTTTTTGTAGAGTTGGCAGGAATTGATAAATCAAGCATTGTCTATGATAACTGCTGCGGTACTGGCGGATTTTTGATCGCAGCTATGCAGAAAATGATGTCTTTGGCCAAAACTGAGAAAGAACGATCAGATATTAAAGAAAAAAGAATTGCAGGCACTGAATATCAAGCTAGTATTTTTTCATTGGTCTGCTCAAACATGATGTTACATGGCGATGGGAAAACAAACATATTTAACAGTGATTGTTTCGACCCTAATGTAATAAGTCAGGTTAAAAAATTAACGCCAAATGTTGGTTTTCTAAATCCTCCATTTGCTATGAAAAAAGATGATATTGAAGAATTGGAGTTTGTGCTTAATAATCTTGAGTGTTTAGAAAAAAATGCAATTTGTATCGCATTAATACCGCTAAATTCTGTATGCGCACAAAGTGGCAAGGGATTGTTGCTAAAAGAAAAAATAATGTCTTTGCATACCGTTGTTTCAGTTGGTACGTTACCAGCAAAACTATTTTACAACTCGAAAGTTAGCACTATTACTTGTGCAATTATTATTGAAGCTCACAAGCCACATCCAAAGGAATTTAAAACCAGTTTTTATAATTGGAAGGAAGACAACTTTATTGAATTAAAACATAAAGGAAGAATAGATGGTGGTAATTGGGAAAATATTAGAAATCAATGGGTAACTGATTTTATTAACAAAACAGAAAATAAAAACGCTGTAAAAAAGAAAATTATCCCTAGTGATGAGTGGTGTTTTGAGGCGCATATACATATTGACTACTCTGTTGTGACAGAAGAACTCTTTTTTAACGAAGTAAAAAAATACATCGCATATGGGCTTATCAACGGGCTAACTATTAAAGACATTCTGTCGAAAAAGATGGTTATTCATGAAGTTGACAATAAGAAAATTGTGCCTCTTCACGAGTTATTTCATATAAGTACTGGTAATAAATTAGATTTAAATAAACTAGATGAGGCCGAAAACGGAATTTCGTTTGTAAATAGATCTTCTAGTAATTGCGGGATAACAGCAAAAGTTAATCAAGTCAATAAAATTAAACCATATAGAAAAGGAGCAATTTCGGTTGCTTTGGGCGGTTCTATATTATCTTCCTTTGTTCAATGGCAGGATTTCTACACTGGGCAAAATGTGTCTGTACTTACAAGTAAGCAAGACATGTCTTTATTTGAAAAAATATATTATTGTCTATGTATTAAGGCTAATGAAGTTAAGTACATAACATTTGGAAGAGAAGCAAATAAGACTTATAAAGATATATTAGTGCCATCATTGGATAGCGTTCCCGAATACGTAAAGCAAATGACGATAGAAAAAGCACTTGTAAAAACACTCGAAAAGTTTAGTGCTTGAAGTACCAAGTCAATTTCTTCCTTAAAAACAAGAGTGAACTTAGCGTTTTATGTAATGCAGCAGTTAACCGAATCAATTTCTGTTGCGTTGCATCAAACGTTTGACCTTGCTTATACATGCACGTATAATTCCGTGGCTTTGGAAAATCTGCCTTAACGCGCACCAAAATCGCACTGAGGCGGCACTAAAATAGATCAAACACAGCACCAATACAGCGCAAGTTCAACCTATAAAAATAAGAAATTTGGTTCGTGCGTTGGTGATAAATGAACACTTGTTGTAAAACTGGGGAGTGGCATGGCGCGCATTATCCTGTTGCAAATCGCAACAGCCTTCATCGCGGCGCTCGTGGCGTTATTAGCGTCTGGCCTCTCTTCCGGAATATCCGCTCTGCTCGGCGGGCTGTGTTGCGCGTTACCGAACGCGTTTTTCGCTTTACGCTTACTTAGTAGCGTGCAAAAACCCGGTGGCGCCAACCCGATGAATTTTTTCGTCGGCGAGTTTATAAAAATTGCACTGACTATCGCTCTCATGGGCGCGGTGGTTTTGTTTTACCCCGGTTTGAACTGGCTGGCGTTTCTCGCTGCATTCATCGTGGTAATGAAAAGTTATTTAATACTACTCTTTAGGCATTGATTATGAGCGCATCAGAAAACGCCCCAACCCCGTCAGAATATATATCCCATCATCTCGGGCACTTAAATAATGCGAACCAACAGCAAACCGCGTTGGTCGACATGTCTTACATCAACTACGACACAATTATTTGGTCAGTGTTCTGTGGTTTGACCGCGATCATCTTGATGTACATGGCATCACGCAAAGCCACCTCTGGCGTTCCAGGTCGTTTCCAATGCGCGATTGAAATGATTGTTGAGATGGTCAATGATCAAGCGAAAAGTATTGTTCATGGCAATGTCTCCTTTATCGCGCCGATGGCTTTAACCGTGTTCATGTGGGTTTCTTTGATGAACGCGATGGATTTCTTGCCAGTTGATTTGTTTTCAGTCTGGTTATTTCCAGCATTGGGCATTGATACCCATACTTATCACCGCGTTGTTCCTACCGCTGACTTGAATGGTACTTTGGGTATCTCTGTTGGTGTGTTTGCATTGATGATGTTTTACTCCGTTAAGATTAAAGGTGCAGGCGGCTTTATCAAAGAATTATGCACAGCACCGTTTGGCCCAATGATGTTGCCATTCAATATTGCCTTGAACTTAGTTGAATATGCCGCGAAGACATTCTCACTCGGTATGCGACTGTTCGGTAACATGTTTGCTGGTGAATTGTTGTTCTTGTTGATCGCTTTACTTGGTGCTTACAGTCACTTCGGTGGCGTTGGACAAATTATTGCTGGTTCGATCTGGGCTATCTTCCATATCTTGATCGTATTCTTGCAAGCCTTTATTTTCATGATGTTGACTCTGGTGTACATGGGTCAGGCTCATGAGGCGCATTAATTATTAGAAATGAGTAATCGGTATTAAGTAGTTCAGCAGGATTCAGTAAGAACGGTTTTGAATTTAGGTTTTTGGGTTTTAGTTTTTGGTTTTGGTATTTTAATTTTTTAACTTTTAGGGAGTTCTCTCATGACTAACGTCGCATTTGTAGCTTTGGCTTGTGGTTTGATTATCGGTTTGGGCGCTTTGGGTGCATGTATCGGTATCGCTATGATGGGTGGTAAGTATTTGGAAGCGTCTGCTCGTCAACCAGAATTGATGGACAAGTTGCAAGGTAAAATGTTGTTGTTGGCTGGTTTGATCGATGCTGCGTTCATTATCGGTGTTGGTATCGCGATGTTCTTCGCAACTGCGAACCCATTCCAAGGTTAATTTAATTTCCTTTTTCTACCGCGGTGCTGGTCATTCGATCAGCGCTAGCGGAACGATAATTCACACAAGGAAACGACGATGAATCTTAATCAAACCATGTGGTACCAAGCAGGGGTGTTTTTCATCCTGGCTTTGTTTACCATGAAATTCGTGTGGCCACCATTGATTGGTGCCATCGATGCACGTATGAAAAAAATCGCAGACGGTTTAGCCGCTGCGGATCAAGGGCAAGCTGCCATGAAAGAAGCTGAGAAAAAGATTCAGCTCGAATTGGCTGGTGCTCGTGAAGAAGGCTTGAAACATGTTGCTAGCGCTGAGAAGCGTGGTCAATTGATCGTTGAAGAAGCTAAGAATGCTGCTAATGCAGAAGCTGCGCGTATTATCGCTGCCGCTCAAGCTGAAGCCGCAAATCAAGTCACAAAAGCACGCGAAGAATTGCGCGACCAGATTGCTACATTGGCAGTCAAAGGCGCAGAGCAAATTCTGAAACGTGAGGTTAACGCTTCTGCGCATGCAGATTTGTTGAACCAATTGAAGACTGAGCTGTAATCATGGCAGAACTCGCAACGATCGCTCGTCCATACGCAGAAGCGTTGTATCGCGTTGCTAAGTCCGGCAACCTGTCCGCTTGGTCGGAACTGGTTGCTGAGATGGCGCAAGCCGCAGCGCATCCCGATGTAGTAGCTCTTGCACACAACCCCAAAGTCTCCGCAGCGCAAACTGCTGAGGCTTTCTTGTCCGTGTTGAAGTCACCTGTAAATGCCGAAGCGAAAAACTTCATCACTACATTGACTGAATATGACCGTTTAACCACGTTGCCAGAAATCGCTGTGCAATTTCACGCTTTGCAAAATGCCGACGCTGGCTCTGCAGATGCTGAAATCACCAGCGCATTTGAAATGACTGAAGCACAGGTTAAAGATTTGGCCGCCACACTGGAAAAGAAATTTGGTCGCAAACTGCACCCAACTGTGACAGTGGATTCGTCCCTGATCGGTGGTGTGCGTATCGTGGTTGGTGATCAAGTGTTAGATACTTCGGTTCGCGCAAAGCTGCAACAGATGCACAACGCTTTGACGGCCTAATTGGCAGTCAAAAGGGAGCCTCTATAAATTCAATTATAGAGATGCAGCACAAGGCGCCTCCCGGAACAATACGAATGTATTGTGAGGAAAGGCAACGCAGTGATGCGCTCTAGAATTGGATTTTAGTGGTTCCCGAAAGAATGAAATAATTTTAGGAGTTTGTATGCAACTCAACCCATCAGAAATCAGCGAGTTGATCAAGAGCCGTATTCAAGGCCTTGGCGACGGTGCTGAGATTCGTAATCAAGGTACGGTTATTTCCGTTACCGACGGCATCTGCCGCATCCATGGTTTGTCCGATGCGATGCAAGGCGAGATGTTGGAATTCCCAGGCAATACATTTGGTCTGGCTTTGAACTTGGAACGTGATTCCGTTGGTGCCGTTATTCTTGGTGACTACGAGCACATCTCTGAAGGCGACACAGTGAAATGTACTGGTCGTATTTTGGAAGTTCCTATCGGCCCAGAGTTGCGCGGCCGCGTTGTCAACGCATTGGGTCAACCAATCGACGGCAAAGGTCCTATCAATGCAAAATTGTCTGCGCCAATCGAAAAGATTGCTCCAGGCGTTATTGCACGTCAATCCGTTTCTCAACCATTGCAAACTGGTTTGAAGTCTATCGACTCCATGGTTCCAGTTGGTCGTGGTCAGCGTGAATTGATCATTGGCGATCGTCAAACTGGTAAAACAGCGGTAGCGATTGACGCGATCATTAATCAAAAAGGTCAAGACGTTACCTGTATCTATGTAGCGATTGGTCAAAAAGCATCTTCTGTTAAAAACGTTGTGCGCGCTTTAGAAGCACACGGCGCGATGGAATACACAATCGTTGTTGCGGCAACTGCAGCTGAATCTGCAGCGATGCAATACGTATCCGCATACTCTGGTTGCGCGATGGGTGAATACTTCCGTGATCGCGGCGAAGACGCATTGATCGTTTATGATGATTTGTCTAAGCAAGCTGTGGCTTACCGTCAAGTTTCCCTGTTGTTGCGCCGTCCACCAGGTCGTGAAGCGTATCCAGGTGACGTGTTCTATTTGCACTCACGTCTGTTAGAGCGCGCAGCACGTGTTAACCCAGACTACGTTGAAGCATTCACTAACGGTGAAGTTAAAGGTAAGACAGGTTCATTGACAGCATTGCCTATCATTGAAACACAAGCGGGTGACGTTTCTGCTTTCGTTCCAACTAACGTCATTTCTATTACTGACGGTCAGATTTTCTTGGAAACTTCTTTGTTTAACGCCGGTATTCGTCCAGCGATTAACGCGGGTATTTCCGTGTCTCGCGTTGGTGGTGCTGCGCAAACTAAAGTTATCAAAAACTTGTCCGGTGGTATTCGTACTGACTTGGCGCAGTATCGTGAATTGGCTGCGTTTGCGCAGTTCGCGTCTGACTTGGATGAAGCAACCCGTAAGCAATTGGATCGTGGTGCCCGTGTTACTGAATTGTTGAAACAAGCTCAGTACGCACCATTGTCAATTTCTCTGATGGCTGTCACTTTGTTCGCAGTGAACAAAGGCTTCTTGGATGATGTACCTGTGAAGAAAGTTTTGGCTTTCGAAGCTGGCGTACACAACTTCATGAAAACTAGCCATGCAGCCTTGTTGCAAAAGATTGAAGAGACTAAGCAATTGGACAAAGATGGCGAAGCTGCCATGGCTGCCGCAATCGCTGATTTCAAAAAATCCGGCGCATTTTAATTACTTATAGCTTGAAGGAGTTTACTCATGGCTGTAGGTAAAGAGATACGTGGCAAGATCAAAAGCGTAGAGAATACGAAGAAGATCACGAAGGCGATGGAAATGGTCGCCGCTTCTAAGATGCGTAAAGCGCAGGAAAGAATGCGTGCGGCTCGTCCGTACAGTGAAAAGATTCGTACGATCACAGCTAACTTGTCACAAGCTAACCCAGAGTACACGCATCCTTTCATGGTTCAACAAGACCAATCCAAGAAAGTTGGATTGGTTGTTGTGACGACAGATAAGGGTTTGTGCGGTGGCTTGAATACCAACGTATTACGTTTGGTCACCAACAAAATGCGTGAACTTGAGGGTCAGGGTTCAAAAATTGAAGCGGTCGCAATTGGTAATAAAGGTCTTGGTTTCCTGAATCGAGTAGGTGCAAAAGTTGTGGCGCATGCGACGCAATTGGGTGATACACCCCACCTCGATAAATTGATTGGTCCAGTGAAGTTGTTATTGGATGCGTATCAGGAAGGCAAAATCGATGCGGTTTACTTAAGCTACACGAAATTCATTAACACCATGAAGCAAGAGCCAGTGTTAGAGCAATTATTGCCTCTGACAGCGGACAAGCTGGAAACAAATAAAGCTTCCCATTCTTGGGACTATATTTACGAACCAGATGCAGCTGCGGTGATCGATGAATTGTTGATTCGTTATGTTGAAGCTTTGATTTATCAAGCTGTTGCAGAAAACATGGCGTCTGAACAATCGGCACGTATGGTGGCGATGAAGTCAGCAAGTGATAACGCAGGTAGTGTGATTGGTGAGTTGAAATTGATTTACAACAAAACTCGTCAAGCCGCTATTACCAAAGAGCTTTCCGAGATCGTCGCCGGCGCGGCAGCGGTCTAATTAGCGGTCTAATGCAGTTTAGCTCCTTCCCCTTCAAGGGGGAGGTTGGGAGGGGGATGGGTTTATTTTGGGGTACTAAAAGTCGCGTTTAATTTTTTCTTAGTTACTCGCGGTTTACCCCATCCCCACCCCGGCCCTCCCCCAGAGTGAAAACTCGGGGGAGGGAGTTGAAGTGAAGAATCTATTTTAATATTGAAGGAACGAACATGGCTAATGGCAAAATCGTTCAGTGTATCGGCGCTGTTGTGGACGTTGAATTTCCACGCAATGCGATGCCTAAAATTTACGATGCCTTAAAAATGGAAGGCTCTGACCTGACGTTAGAAGTGCAACAGCAATTGGGTGACGGCATTGTCCGTTGCATCGCGCTGGGTACATCTGATGGTCTGCGTCGCGGCTTGATGGTTAGTAACACAGGTAATCCAATTATGGTTCCAACCGGCAAAGCAACACTCGGCCGTATTATGGACGTATTGGGTAACCCGATTGATGAATGTGGTCCGGTTAGCCGTGAAACACAAGCGTCGATTCACCGTAAAGCACCTGCTTACGACGAACTCTCTCCATCGCAAGAATTGTTGGAAACCGGTATCAAAGTTATTGATCTGGTTTGCCCATTTGCGAAGGGTGGTAAAGTTGGTTTGTTCGGTGGTGCGGGTGTTGGTAAGACCGTTAACATGATGGAGTTGATCAACAACATTGCTAAAGCACACAGCGGTTTGTCCGTGTTTGCTGGTGTTGGTGAACGTACTCGTGAAGGTAATGACTTCTATCACGAAATGGCTGACGCTAACGTTGTGAATCTGGAAAATCCAGAAGATTCCAAAGTAGCGATGGTGTACGGTCAGATGAATGAACCACCAGGTAACCGTTTGCGCGTTGCTTTGACTGGTTTGACAATCGCTGAAGGTTTCCGTGACGAAGGTAAAGACGTGTTGTTCTTCGTCGATAACATCTACCGTTACACATTGGCTGGTACGGAAGTTTCCGCGTTGTTGGGTCGTATGCCTTCCGCGGTAGGTTACCAACCAACATTGGCTGAAGAAATGGGTCGTTTGCAAGAACGTATTACTTCCACTAAGACTGGTTCTATTACTTCTATTCAAGCGGTTTACGTTCCAGCGGATGACTTGACTGATCCATCCCCAGCTACTACGTTTGCTCACTTGGATTCCACCGTTGTTTTGTCTCGTGACATCGCCTCTTTGGGTATTTACCCAGCGGTTGATCCACTTGATTCAACTTCACGTCAGTTGGATCCACAAGTCGTTGGTCAAGATCACTACGAAACAGCACGCGCTGTTCAAGGTACTTTGCAACGCTACAAAGAATTGCGTGACATTATCGCGATTTTGGGTATGGACGAATTGGCACCTGAAGATAAGTTGATCGTTGCTCGCGCACGTAAGATGCAACGTTTCTTGTCTCAGCCTTTCCACGTTGCTGAGGTATTTACTGGTTCTCCAGGTAAATACGTTTCACTCAAAGATACAATCAAAGGCTTCAAGATGATTGCATCCGGTGAACTCGATCACTTGCCAGAACAAGCGTTCTACATGGTAGGTACTATCGACGAAGCGATCGAAAAAGCGAAGAAAATGGCTGCATAATTATTCCAAGCCCGCAAGGGCGAGGAGTGACGTCCCCCTCCCTTTCAAGGGGAGGGCTGGGGTGGGGATGGGGTAAAGTTCGAGTTACTAAGAAGGATATAAGTGCTCAATGTTAAACCCATCCCCCTCCCAGCCTCCCCCTTGACGGGGGAGGGGCAAAACAGAAAAGGTTAGCACATGGCACATACTATTCACGTTGACGTGGTTTCTGCAGAAGAGATGATCTTTTCTGGCGAAGCTGAATTCGTCGCGTTGCCGGGTGAATCAGGTGAATTGGGTATCTATCCAAAACACACACCATTGATCACACGTATCAAGCCAGGCGCGGTGCGTATCAAGGTTGCAGGTCAAGCTGAAGACGAATTTGTATTCGTTGCTGGCGGGATTTTGGAAGTTCAACCTGATGCGGTAACTGTTCTTGCTGATACTGCGATTCGTGGTCATGATCTTGATGAAGCAAAAGCAGCTGAAGCTAAGAAATTGGCGGAAGAGGCTTTGGTCAATCGCGAATCAGGCATCGACTACGCGCAAGCGCAAGCCGAATTGCAATCCGCGATCGCTCAGTTGGCAGCGATTCAGAAGTTACGTTCTAAGCGTTAATTCTGCAAAAATTTTACTTTGCGGAAGCAGTAAATGGTTCAATAGAATAGGCAGCTACGGCTGCCTTTTTCTTTTTGTCTTTACACATGTATTCCGATTATCTGGGTAGAAAAATATGTCTGAAATTTTGATTGATCAATTGTTGAATACCGCAAAAACGATTGCCATCGTTGGTATTTCAAATAAACCAGAACGCGATAGTTTTAAAGTCGCGCAATTTTTACAAGAACATGGCTATCGCATTTTGGCGGTGAATCCAATGCAAGCAGGAACTAGCATATTGGGACTCACCTGCTACGCGAATTTGACCGAGGCACAACAAGGTAGCGGATGTTTGATCGACATCGTTGATTGTTTCCGTAAAGCGGAAGATATTCCTGCTATCGTAAGCGAAGCAATCGCGATACAAGCCAAATCCGTTTGGATGCAACTCGGCATTACGAACGAACTCGCTGCTGAACAAGCCAAGTTGGCGGGATTAGATGTGGTAATGGATCGATGTACGAAGATAGAATTTAAGCGCTTACATAATATTCTCAATTAATTTCAGAATGGTGCCCATCGCATGAGTATCTCCAGCCAATTTCTTGCATCTAAGAGCAGCGTAATTCAAGATAAAGACGCTAGTTTACGACCCTTGGCAGCGAATGGTAATAAGGAGTTGATGAAGGCGAGAACGCTGGAATTAAGCGAGCAGATTGGCGAGTTTCAAAACATTCTTCATGCGCAGCAAAAGCATAAGTTATTGATCGTGCTGCAGGGTATGGATACCTCGGGAAAAGATGGAACCGTGAAAGTTGTGTTCGGTCGCACCAATCCTGCGGGCGTCCGGATTATCAGCTACAAGGCTCCCACCGCGCAGGAACTTGCACATGATTTCTTGTGGCGGATCCACCAGAATGTGCCAGCAGTTGGCGAGCTTACAGTCTTTAACCGAAGTCATTACGAAGACGTCTTGATCACCAAAGTGCATGGGCTGATTGACGAGTCCGAAGTACAAAGACGCTATCAACACATCAATGCATTTGAGAGAATGCTCGTTGAAACGGGCACAAGTATTTTGAAGTTCTTTCTGCATATCTCGAAAGACGAACAAAAAATGCGTTTGCAAGAGCGTTTGAACGACCCTAATAAACATTGGAAATTTGATGCGCAAGATCTGACCGAGCGTTCTTTATGGGATGCTTATCAAGATGCCTATCAAGGCGCGATTCGGGCTACGCATCATGAAGTCGCTCCATGGCATATTGTTCCCGCGAACTCGAAGACACAACGTAATTTAATCATTGCCGGGATCGTTGCCGAGAAACTAGCAGGTATGGATTTGAACTATCCACCTCCATATCCTGAGTATGCCAAAATCAAAGTGGAGTAGGGCTGGATTTGGCTTCATTTGTCGATGGATCTGAGTGACTCTAAGCGAGTGGATTTATTTATCCACAAAAAAAGAATAAGTATTTACGAATAGAAATTACTTGCGAGGAATTTAACTTCAAGAATAGTGTTTATATTCAGTAGCTTATAGAAGTAATTTAAATCATTCTCTATCTTGATGCCAGTAGGCACTACTTTATCCAAAAATTACCCACAAAGTTATCCACAGCCTGAGATGCATCGTCTTTAGGATGATCATCTATTCATCTTGGTCTCGACATGTCGAAATGTCGCAAAAAAACACAAAATGGGAACGTTTCCAAAAAAATGTTGACACTGATTTTTGTTGAATGCTATATTCCAAATCACAAATGGAAACGATTCCACAAAAGCGCGAGTTTTCAGTCAATTGACCTTATTTTCTGAAACTGCCTGTCAGCATCTTGAGTCAGCCGCTCAAATTGACGACGCAAAAATCTGCTTCAATGGAACAGAAATTTGTGACCGTGAGAAGTTTCGGTCGAATACCAAGAAAATTACTAGCAGTAAGTTGAAAAGCAAAAACGAAACACGTCACACGTACAGAAGTAAAATCAGTTCAACTACAGTAAAAAAATGGTGAGCAAATCACCAAGCGATATTTAATGAAAGCAGATAGCGCAAGTCGACTATCTCAATAAGGAGACAAAATGTTTCATCTGAAAACCAGCAAAACTCTCATGAGCGTTGCCGTAGCGGGCGCTTGTGGAATGATGAGTATGCATGTGCAAGCACAACAAGCCGCACCTGTAGAATCCAATAAAACAACTGAGCCTGCCAGCACGAAAAAAACTGATGGTAAAGAAACCGACAAAATTCAAGAAGTCAATGTCACGGCAACACGCTACTCCACCTCGCTATTGCGTACGCCTTTGGCGGTGACCGCATTCAATCAAGAGAGTTTGGCACGCATGGGTGTGACGAGTGCAAAAGATCTCGCGAATGAAATTCCTAATGTCACGATTGTTCAGTCAAACGACTCCGCGATTCAAGTGACAATACGCGGCATTACTTCAAGTAACACAACAGAGATCGGCGATCCAGCAGTGGGTTTCCACGTCGATGGTATGTATTCCCCACGTCCACAAGGCGCACAAGCCTTGATGTTTGACGTGGCGCAGGTCGAAGTTTTGCGTGGTCCGCAAGGAACGCTATTTGGTCGTAACTCGACTGGCGGTACGATCAATGTGATCTCTGCCAAGCCAGACTTTAAAGGTAATTACGGCAGAGCAGAAGTTGAACTCGGTAACTACAACAAGCGTCAGCTGCATGCTGTTCAAAACATTAAAGTGAGCGATGATTTTGCCTTGCGCGCTGCGATCATGAAAGTGACGCGTGATGGTTACGCGAATCAGATGCAAGATTTTAGTGAAGCCAACTTACCATCCAAGGGTTGGATTCCGGACGGTATTCCAGACAATATTCAACGTTGGAATCGCAAAGTAGATCCTAGCGATTACTACACTAATCAGAATTCTTGGGCTGCACGTTTAGCTGCTCTTTACAAAGTCAATAAAGATTGGAAGTTGCACGCAACCTACGAAGAATTTCAAGATTCCAGCGCTGGTGGTACTGCATTCAAGGATTGTGATTCAGTCGCGGGAACACGTTACGCTTGCCCAACGGGTTGGGGTCGCTTTGATCTGAAGATCAATGTGCCGGGTATGACCGATATGAAAATCCGCACTTTGCGTGCTGGATCCAACTGGAATATCAGTAATGATGCAAGTTTAGACTACAGCTTCGCGCTGGCTGACCAACGCCGTAGCCAATTGTATGATAATGACAAAGGCAATCAAAGCGCCTTACCGTTTCAGATCACGCAAGATCATCCACGCATCGCTGGTGGTAACAACTGGGGCACTTGGCCACTGTCTGACCAATACCAACAAACAGTCGATTCAAAATATGTCTCCACTGTGCATGAGCTGCAATTCAAACAACGTGTAGATAGTCTGCGTTATGTCGCAGGACTGTTTTGGATGCATGAAAAAAATCAGATCAACTATGAAGTTGTCGATCTCTATCGCGCGCCGGTTGGTTTAGCTTCGGGTGCTTTCTACGCACAGCCAAATCGTCAAGTGGATGCGAAAGCGGTCTTCGCGCAAGCGGATTGGGATTTCGTCCAAGATTGGACAGCGACAGCTGGCATTCGTTTTAGCTCCGACAGTAAAACCGATAAAGATGGTTTGAACCTCGGCGGTTGGTGGGGGCAAAAAGAATTCTATAACGGTGGCTACGATCCAGGCACACCAGGCACGCCGGGATATCGTCTACCGCAAGGGAATGATCTCAATTACGGTCCTGGTGGTAGTGCGGCCGCTTACCATTTGTATGGCACACCAAGTAAGAATGATCATAGCGAATCATGGCGTAAGCTGACCTGGCGTTTAGGTTTGCAAACACAAATCAACAAGAACGAAATGGCGTATGCCGCCTTGGCGACTGGCTATAAAGCGGGTGGCTTCGGCGATCGCACTTTAGCTTGCGGTGGCAGTGCAACGGATCCAGTTCAACGTGTATGTGCCGATGGCAAACCAAACACCGAGACCTTCTTACCGTACAAACCGGAGTTGGTGACGAACTTTGAACTTGGTTACAAGGGAAAATTCTTTGACAATACCTTGAGTTTGTCCGCTGTTGCCTTTGCGATGAATTATAAAGATCAGCAATTGACGGGCACTTACTTCGTCAGCAAATACAAAACACCTATACCATGCACCTCCGATCAACCGAAATGCGATGTGTACGAAACTTGGCGCACGATCAATGTCGGTAATACTAAGATTCGTGGATTGGAAGTCGAATGGGATTACAAACCTTGGCCGGGTGGTAAAGTTGGTGGTGCCTTCACGCTCTTAGATACCAAAATCCGCGACTATGGTTCTTACAGCGATGATTACAATTGTGATGCGCGTGTGGAATTTGGTCTGACACCATGCCCAGCACAATTCAATGGTCTCGGACCTGATAACGGTAAGCGTCTGTATGACGTAACCGACAATAGCTTACCGAATGCGCCAAAGAAAACGTTCATGCTGCACTTCTCACAGAAATTTGATTTGCCAAGTGGTTACTCGATTACGCCTTACATCAAATTGAACTGGCGTGATAAGGCTTACTTTGATGTCAGAAATGATGAATTCGCGCATATTGGCCGTTTCCAAAAGGCTTATACCTTAACGGATGCATCGGTGCGTCTCGATTCACCAGACGATGATTGGCATGCGGAATTGTTTGTTCGTAATGCGACAGATAGTAAAGCGGCTTATTGGCGCGGCAACGCTATCGGCGCACAAATGAACTATTCTCCAGTCGAGCCGCGGATGTTTGGTATTCGATTTGGTTTCAATTACTAAATTTAATTTTTATCGTATTCCTCGAGGGTGATTGAGTCTATGTGGTGCAAAGTTACACTTGCATTGCATAGACTCTTTTTTTCTTTCGCTTATGCAGAGTTCATTGCTAAAGAAGTGCGCTGCTCACGCCGCCATGAGAATATCTATTAGCCGTAAAAAATAAATGGAAAAGAAGATGAGAGAAAATCGCATTAAGGATATCGTTATAGTGGGGGGTGGCACCGCTGGCTGGATGAGCGCTGCTGCATTAGTGCAGTTACTGCCGAATGGATACAATTACCGTTTAGTGGAATCGGATCAAATCTCAACTATTGGCGTTGGCGAAGCGACGATTCCCAGCATTCGCAATTTCAATATGCATTTGGGGATAGATGAGAATGATTTCCTCAGAAATACCCAAGGCACATTCAAACTCGGTATTGAGTTCGTGAATTGGGGAATCAATCATAGCAAGTATTTTCATGGATTTGGCTCAGTGGGTCGTGATCAACCGACCGCGAATTTTTTCCATTACTGGCTCAAGCTCAATCAATTGGAGATGGTCGGCGGGCTAGAGCCGTATTCGATTAACACTGTCGCCAGCATGCTCGGCAAATTCAGTATTGGCAGACCTGATCTGCCGAATTCACCTTTATCCGATCTCTCTTATGCGTATCATTTTGATGCTGGTTTGTATGCCCGCTACCTACGTGCCTATGCTGAGCAGCGTGGTGTCAAACGTATTGAAGGAAAAATCGTACAAACCTTGCTGCGACAAGACGATGGATTTGTCGAAGCCTTAGTGATGGAGAACGGTGAAAAAATTAGCGCTGATTTCTTCATTGATTGCTCCGGCATGGTTGGCTTGCTAATCGAGAAAGCCTTACAAACAGGTTACGAAGATTGGAGCCATTGGCTGCCTTGCGATACCGCAATCGCAGTGCCTTGTGAGCTAGCGGGATCGGCACAGGCACACACCCGTTCAACTGCACATAGCGCGGGCTGGCAATGGCGTATTCCCTTGCAACATAGAATCGGCAACGGGCATGTGTTCTCCAGCCATTTTATGGATGCAGCACAGGCCCAAGACATTTTGATGAAGAATTTGGATGGCAAAGCTTTAGCCGAGCCGCGCCAAATCAAGTTCACCACGGGCAAACGTAAAAAGGCTTGGAATAAGAATGTGGTCGCAATTGGTTTATCGGGTGGTTTCATGGAACCTCTTGAATCGACTAGTATTCACATGGTGAAAACAGGCCTGATGCGCCTGATTAGCTTTTTCCCAGATAAAGACTTCGATCAAGTGGATATCGATAACTACAATCGATTAACGGATAAAGAATACGCCCAGATCCGTGACTTCTTGATTTTGCATTACAAAGTGAATCAACGTGATGATGCCGAATTTTGGCGCTATTGCCGCAATATGCCAGTGCCGGATAGTTTGCAGTTAAAGCTCGATCTGTTTGCAAGCAATGGACGTATCTTGCGCGAAAACGAAGAATTGTTTCCAGAAGATAGTTGGTTACAAGTCATGCACGGGCAGGGCATGCGTCCGCGTCGATACAATCCAGTGGTCGATCAACGTAGCAAAGAAGAAATCGCAGGTTTCCTGCACAATACACAAGCGGTGATCCGTAAGTGTGTCGATGCGATGCCAACGCATTTGGAGTATATTCGCGCGAATTGCATGGCCAAGCCTATGGTCTGACCATGTTTTTATGCGGCATTTGATTGGCGTTGAAGCCACCAACACTGACAAGTCTTGGTGGTTTTTTCTATCTAAGGGTTTATACCCACACTGGAACTTGCATCAGGCTTCCTAGTCGAAGTCGAGTGAAAGTAATATGGAAGTGATGAGAAGTCCTTTGCTCATAAGCGCTAAGCCCGAAGTTTCTTCGCACTCCTATCTTTCATACTTCCTACAACAAAAATAGAGGCAAGATCATGCAAGAATTCAAGAAAAAATTCAAACAACGCCCAGTAGGCATACTGACTTTGTGCATTCTGATTGGGTTTAGTCCCCTTAGTTTGGCGCAAGATGCCACAACAAAAAAGATTATTGAAATCGGTACCCAAGATCCACAGGTCATGACGTGGTTGGATATTTTGACTAATCGCTTTGGCGGACGCATGACAGGTAGCGACAATTACACGCATGCCGCGCGTTGGACACAAAGTCAGATGCAGCAATGGGGTATCGAGGCGAACCTAGAAGAAGCAGGGCAGCAGAGTTTAGGATTTAATCGCGGCCCTTGGTTTGGTAAGCTCGTCGCTCCAGTTGAAAAGCCGTTGCGTTTTGGTACCCCAAGCTACACCGCTGGCACTAAGGGCGTGCAACGCGGGCCAGCCGTTTTGGGGCCGGCAAATGAGACAGAAGCGCAAGCGCGTATGGCAGAGTTCAAAGGTGCTTGGGTCTTGATTGCCGGAGAAAGTCGCGGCATGGGACGCGATGGTCGAAAAGAATATAAACCTGATGCGGTCACTTTGAAGCTAATGGAAGCGGGCGCACTTGGTACTTTGCAAGCCGGAAAAGATCCTTTAACGCTACTTGATGCCAAACCAACGAGCTGGGATAAGTTACCGACCTTACCTGATATTAAACTTAGTGCAGGCCAATACCAAGAGATTCAGGAACAGATTAAGAAAGGTGAAAAGCCAGAATTGGAATTTGATATTCGCAATTGGTTTTTCCCTGGCCCAGTGCCGTTTCATAATGTTGTCGCACGAATTCAGGGGGTAGAAAAACCCGACGAGTACGTGATCATTGGTGCGCATCTCGATAGCTTTGATAGCGCAACTGGCGCCGTCGATGACGGTTCTGGAATGTCTCCAACAATAGAGGCGATGCGTCTGTTGGCAAAAGCTGGCGCAAAACCTAAGCGTAGTATCGTGATGCTAGCTTCGGCAGGGGAAGAGCTTGGTATTTTGGGTGCGGCAGCTTACGCTGAAAAACACGCAAAAAGTATGGATAAAGTTGTCATGATGCTGAATCGTGATGGTGCACCTGGAGCGATCTCAGGGATTACTGTTCCGACTGCATGGAAGGCGCCGTTTGAGCGTGTCGCAAAGAGTCTGCAAGGACAGTCCAATGAATTTGGTTTTGAAGTGAAAACCAGCGATTATCCACGCGTGCGTGCCGAAGCACTGTCTGGTACCGATGCGTCAGCCTTCTCCATGAAGGGCGTGCCTACGCCATCCGCAGCGAATAAGACAGATTTTGTGTATGGCCGAACTTGGCATACTTTGCTAGACACTTATAACGAAGTTGTTCCATATGCGAAAGCGCAACAACATTCCGCCATCGCAATCGCCCTGATGGCTTATGAAGTTGCGAATGCGCCAGAAAATTTAAGTCGTGAAGGCTATTATTTACCATCGGGCTTATATACCGAGTTAGTGACAAATCAAGGCAATGTCTTGCTTGAATTACGCCCAGAACTTGCACCAGCAAATGTCGCTCGTCTAGTCGGTCAGCTCGAATCCAATTTCAAACCACCTGCGTTCAATCCTGGCGCGGCACGACCAAGTACACCAGCTCCTCCGATTGGCCAGACAAAAATGGTCGATGGGAAATGGATCGTCAGTTTGAATGGAAAATGGCCTGATGCGGCACTCAACGATTCCGTGAAGACAACGCAGCCATCAAACGGGCATTCGCTGGCGATCAATGCACAAGGTCATTTATTGATTAGCGCTGCCGATGCCATATTGTCGCCAGAATTTATTGTGATTGGGAAGCTGATTGCAGGCCAAGATGCTTTGATGAAGTTAGACGCAGCTGGCGAGTTAAGGCAAATTCGCGTTATTCGCGTCGGTACTGATGCCAAAGCATTTCTTGGTGAAGGACAGCAGAAGAAATAAGTCTAAGATTTTTTAGCCATCGACCAAGCCCGCCAGAGACAAATGGCGGGCTTTTTTTTGAATTTGATTTTGCAATTCGCACCGAAATCAGAGTGACTGACGCATTAATCCTACCTACTGATCGCATTTTCCTAGAGTTAGAAGCGCACTTTCGAGAACATAAACATGTGTTGACCTGTTTCATCGATAGGAAAGCACAGGGTTTTTGAAACACTTTATCCAACTAACATTTTAGGATTTTATTTATGCGACATTACGCGAACTTGAACTTACTACCTCAATGGATTTTACGTGCGCTGATTGCGCTAGCCAGTTTGAGCTTAATTGCCTGCGGCAGTAGTGGTCATGTGGACGATCGCGGCAGCGAAGTGAAAGTCGATGGACACAAACTCGATAGCATCATTAATAAATCAGGGCGCTATAACGTGTATATCACCGGCACCAGTAATAACATCGTCATCGCCGAAAAAAATCAAGTCGGCAGAATTCGCGTTACGGGTGTTAATAATGATCTCAGCATACGCAGCGGTGCAACAGTGGAACAAATAGATCTGGAAGGCGAGGGAAATACTTTGTATATTCCAAAGGGGCTGGTTTCACGCATCACTAAGAGTGGAATTGGGAATAAAATTGTCGAGCGTTAATCTTGACAGTGTTGATGGTACGAGGCCGTGGACTTGATTACATGGCTTACCAGTAAAACCATCCTCTCTAGGATCGAGCCTATTGCTAATTTGATGAATTCAGCTGCAAAATTGTGGCACTAAATTTTTGCAGTTGATTAACCTAGAAACCTCAGTTGGACGAGTTCGAGTGTGCAATCGAATTCGTAGCGCCATCAACAAAATGGTGAACAGGAAAAACATCGAAAAAATGAATGTTCATGTGACTTTCAAGAGAGAATTAAGTGGTCAATTGAGGTTTCTAGCTTAAAGGTTTCTGATGTTGCGATATCTGGCTTTGCTGTTGGCGTGTCTATTTTTGATTTTGGCGATCATAGGAATCTTTTTGCCCGGATTGCCAACGGTGCCCTTTCTTTTATTGGCGGCTTGGTTTTCAGCACGTAGTTCTCCACGTTTGCACCAATGGCTGCATCGTCACCCGATCTTTGGCAAATTGCTGACAGATTGGGAAACCAATAAAAGCATTTCCAGAAAAAGTAAAATCATCGCTGTGCTGATGCTAATGTTGAGTTACGCGCTCATGCTGGTGCGTGTTGACAATAGTTGGATATTGATTAGCGTTGGCTTGCTATTCTTGCTTGTCGCAGTGTTTCTAGTCAGCCGACCTGAACCCCACCGAATTAGCTGACGTTTCAGTATTTTTGCAAAATCCACATTCTTCGAATTTATGAGCCGTTTCCGTAATTTACTCTTATTGTTTGCCTTATTAGCCCTCACCTCGTGTTCCAAAAAAGCAGAATTTAAGCCATTTATATCGAAGGACGGGCGGTTTGAAATTGCATCACCGACGTCGATGCAGTACAAGTCGCAATTAAGTCATTTCGAGAATGGCGAGGTCACCATGCATTCTTATGCTGGAGAGCGGGACGGTGTGGTGTACACCATCAATTATTTCGACATACCGAAAGTAATTAACGACGAATGGCGCCGTATCACCACTTCAGCTTACGAAATTCCCACGCTTCAAACGATGTTAGAGGCAAATGCTTGGGTTGCTGAAGATAGAAAAGGCGATGAAGTCAAAATATCTGAAACGGAAGTGGCACGTGGTGAACATTTCGCCGCGACGACAAAAGGCAAAACGCAGAACCTTTACATCCGGGTTTTGTGGATCGGAAATCGCTTTTATCAAGTGATGGTGGGCTATCCGCCTAAGCCATCTTATCAGCAAGAAATGGATGCAAAGAAATTTGTTTGGTCACTGAAGCTGCATTCCGCGATGCAAAATTAAACGGCGGTTTATTTTTTTGCAGTTCAGATATCGATTAATGCAATTCGTCGGTTTCTTTAAAGACCAATAAGAGAAAGAAAATATCATCGCTTTTCGTCAAGAATGGGATCGTCCATTTGTAAAAAACGAAAGGAAATGAAATGAAGCAACAAGCCATCACCCTCGCTGTATTCGCGCTAATCAGTTCACTTAGCGACGATCTCAAGGCGCAAAGCCCGGCGCAGCCGCAAACATCGATCGGCACACAAGCGGTGAAATCAGAAAACTTGGAACGCGTTCTGAATACCAAGTTAATTGAACAATTTTCACCGGGCTTGTCGGTAGCAGTCGTCGCTGATGGAAAAGTTGTTCTGTCTAAAGGCTTCGGAAAAACGCAAATCGGTGGCTCTGTTGCCATCACTCCCGATACCCCATTCTATATAGCATCAAGCACGAAATCTTTCACCGCCCATATTGCTTCGGATGTTGCCAAAACCAAGCCAATGTTGATGACAACACCAGTGCAAAAGCTCATGCCGACTTTACGCTTTCATCCTAGCGTGAAGGCAGACGAAGTGACGCTGGAACGCCTGCTGAATCACACGCACGGCATTAGCGGGGATGGCCCTGTGACTTATCGAACGGCATTCACTGGTGAATTTCAATCAACCCAAGAATTACTCAGTTTCTTGCCGCATCATCCAGCCTCTGTGGCTGGGAATAGTTTTGAATATTCAAATCTTGGTCCAGTACTGGCAGGGTATATCCTTGAGCACCTCACCGGAAAACCTTGGCAAAACTTAGTGGATGAAGAAATCTTTAAGCCGTTGAATATGCGCAATAGCGCGAATCGTTTGAGTCAGTTAACGCAAGGTGAAATTGCGCAAGGACATGAATTCTTTGGTGATGCTTTTAGTCTTAGCCCAGCGAAGAAAATCGATAAGAACATGCATGCCGCTGGCGGTACCTATAGCAGCGCAAATGATCTGGCGGCTTGGTTAGGCGTGCACCTGCAACAAGGAAGTTGGCAGGGAAAAACAATCTTTCCACCGGAACTAATCGCAGACGCTTGGAAGCAAACCGCCTCGCAAAATCGCATGGTGGCTGGAATGAAACGGGTTGGTTGGTCGTTAGGTTGGGATATCGCTGAATATAAAGGGCAAAAAATCTATCTGCGTCCAGGTGGTTTCACTGGCTATAGCGCACACATGTCGATGATGCCAGAACGTGGTCTTGGTGTTGTTGTACTGAGTAATGGCGGAACGCTCTCCGGCATGATGAACCAACATATCGTTGATGTGATCTACGCTAACTTGTTAAACGAACCTGATCACGATGCGCGACGAATCGACGCCGAGAATAAACTACAAGCAAATTACGCGAAAATGCTACAAGCACAACTCGCCGAGAAACAAAAACGCGCAGCACGTCAACAACCATTACCGCTGCCAATGACAACTTATGCAGGAAGCTTTGTGAACGAACTTGGTACCCTGCAATGCCAAATCAAAGACAATCAATTGGTGTTAAAGATGGGGATTGCAGAGGCAGTGACAGAAGTCTTTAAAGCCGATGAACATGCATTTAGAACTGAATTATTGGGACGCGGACAAATCCTCACTTATGTGATGAAAGACGGCCAAGTGACAGGGGTGAATTTGGGAGAGAAGTTCTTCCCCAAGAAAAATTAATCCTTACTTGGTGGCCTACAGATCATCTATTTTTCTGGTTTGATAATGTAAATTATAGTATTAAAATAAGAATCTCCCGGATTCTTATATTGATCTAGTCGGCACGTTTGCGTGTTGGGCTTAATTTGCTTCTTTAAGCGGATCGATGGGCGGGTCTGTGTGAGCAGATTCTGGAGGTTTATATAAATGGAGGCTTCAACGGATGAGTTCTGCGGCTAACTTTAAACTGATTTTGTCTGGCGTTGCTGAGATGCTAGTTGATCTTGGTTTTCGGCGAAAAGGCGCGTGGTTTACTAAGTGCCCGCCTGACTCAAAGTTTTTCATTTGTATTAATTTGAGAAAGATTCCGCAATTTGCGACGAAGCGAACAGTTTTTCAAATTGTCTCCTATGCTGGCATTCGACCGACAGAAGAGACAATTGCTATAAGCTCTTTAGATCAAGCCCTCACTTTAGCAAGCTTTGAGCATCATATAGTTGAAAACCAAATGGAAAAATTCTGGACCGTGTGGCCCTCATCCAATGTGGATGAGATGATTGAGACACTCAATACGCAAATTTGTGTGCACAGTATTGCTGCACTTGAAGAATTTTCTTCGAAATAAAGCCTATCTTTTTTTGTAGGGAACTGCTGATGAATACAGAAGAAATACCTAGTTACTGGGATGTGCTAGAACCAGTCTGGGGCAAGGCTGATATTCATAAAACGCCTGACATATTCTTGACCCAATTTAAGCAATTGCCACAAGCAGTCGGTGATTTATATGCCGCACACTGGCTGGTATCTGAAGTGGTGAATGGTGCATTCCCACAGTTTTTCTCGAACTCGACTGGTGTGTTAGCACCCGAGGCGCTTACTGCACTGAGAAGAATTGGGCTAGATGATGCTGCTGAGATCACAGAGGCGTGTATGACTTTTTTTGGTGAAGAATACCCACGTGACCGTGATACGCGGGCAAACATGATTGATTGGGTATGGGGTGAGAATTTATCTGAAGATGATGAATATAATCTCGATATCCTGCTTGATCTATCTGGACAATTTTTAGATGCTCTTGGCAAAGATCTGCAGGCATTTAATCTTGCCGCGGATGCTTATGCGCTTCGGTATCTGAATTCGCTGTGATAACTTCGTATAGTCGATCCAATAATTAACGTGCAAATGAACTATCCTTCGAAAAAAAGCATCGTCATCATCGCCGTATTTTTACTGATATTAATCCTTCCATTCGTCGTTATACACATTAAGTTTGTTTATCCAGTCGATTCATTCTGTCGCAATATTGAAAATGATGAGACGCGAGAACAAATTATATTAGCTGGAAAAGCAAAAGGTTTCTTTATATGGAAATGGCAAGAAGATGAAATGGTTTGGATCGTTAATCATAATGAAGGGCCTTTGTTCCGTGTCGCATGTTCAGTGCGATTTAAAGATGGAAAGCCTATACAAAAAGGGACCGTCTTTGCTGATTGAACGAATCGTTTATGATGCTTCCACACTTACCTCAAGGAACCACAATGCAAGTTCAAAAAATCGCAGCCTTTTCAGATGGTGATGTCGGCGGTAATCCCGCTGGTGTTTTGATTGCAGATCAATTTCCATCCGACACTGAGATGCAGAAAATCGCTGCTGATGTGGGATTTTCTGAGACGGCATTCGCCGTTCAAGCTGGCGCTGATTGGCGTGTGCGTTACTTTTCCCCAGAATCTGAAGTGCCATTTTGTGGTCATGCGACGATCGCGCTGGGCGCTGCGCTCGCAATGCAGCAGGGTGATGGCGTATTTTCTTTGCAGTTGAATCAAGCCAAAATTACAGTTGATGGCCATCGTGATGGCAGTACCATTTCTGCTGCCTTGCAATCGCCACCGACGCGCAGTGCCGCAGCATCTCCACAACTGATCGCTGAAGCGCTCGCGATGTTTGCTTATAGCGAGGCTGATCTTGATCCGCGTATTCCTCCCGCGCGTATTCATGGTGGTGCCGATCATTTAGTGCTTGCGCTGAACTCGCGACAGGCTTTAAGTGCGATGCGCTACGAATTATCAGTTGGTCGTGTATGGATGAATCGCGAAGCTCTGGTCACTATTCTTTTCGTATTTGCCGAGACCAATCAACTCTTCCACACTCGCAATGCGTTTGCTTCTGGCGGTGTGTTGGAAGATCCGGCAACAGGTGCGGCGAGTGCGGCATTTGCTGGCTATTTACGTGATCTTGCTTGGCCGCATGGCGGGCATATTGATATTGTTCAGGGGGAAGACATGGGAATGCGCTCTCGCATTGCCGCCGATATTGGTGCGGAACCAGGTGCATCGATTCGCGTTTCTGGTGCAGCGCGATTGATGACAACATCCATGTAATTTAGACTTCGTCCACCCTCACGAAGATAAAAGGAATGTGATTGATGCAGATAATTATTGCTACTGACATTCATGGCGTTACCGATGGCGTTCGTGCTTTATTCGGGAATTTTGATCAGCATCCATTGCGGTTTTTATCGCCATGGGATAGCGATGAAAATCCTTTTCCAAGTGAGCAAGAGGCCGTCAAGGCTTTTCATGCGGAGCAAGGTTTGCTTCGATATCAGCAAAAGATTGCCAAGGTCGCGGGCGATGCGCCTGCCTTGCTGATTGGCTTTAGCGTTGGCGCATCGGCACTGTGGCACTATGTTAGTAGCGATGAATGTCATCGTGATAGTTGCGCGGTTTTGTATTATGGCTCTCGCATTCGTGATCACTTGACGCTAGTTCCTCGTTGTAAAAGTTCTTTGATCTTCGCAGAACGTGAGAGCGCGTTTGCGCCGCATCTTATCGTCGATCAACTTCGCAGCTCGGATAGGGATTGCACACTGATCTCCGGCACGGCGCATGGATTCATGAATCCACATTCTCCCCATTTTGATTCCCAAGAAACGCAAAGCCAGCTGGATTATTTGCGTGCGATTTCCCAATCACTTTCCCAATCACTTTGATTATTGCTTAAGTCTAGCTGTCTGATATTGAAAAGCGCCACGGCTAGCTTGCTCAGCATGTTGCACTATCTGCCGTTTCGTTTGCAATTGCCAGAAAATCACTTACCATTACAAACTCTCGGCGCGGTGCAGATATTCGCGCAGTGGGTTTCTTTTCTTTATTCATCGGATATTTATGTCAGACAAAATCAAACACGATAAATTGCCCATACCCGTTGCTGTGATTGCCGATGCTGCGAAAGACACCGCAAAACTGATGGCTGCCGACGGTGAATTAAGAAAAGGCTATGGCATCGTCAGTGGCGTTTGGGCCTTGGGCTTGGCAATTCTGTGTTTGCTTGGCGTGCTGGCGTTTCATTTTCCGCAGTATTTGACGACACCAGAGTTACGCCGTCAATATTCCCCTGATTTAATTCGTCACTTGATGTTCGCTGCCTTGGTGTTGTCTGGATCGATTAGCTTGGTGAATTTGATTTTGAATCGCGCCCGTAGCATCAATGCGGTCGCGGGTTTGCTGGTGTTGATTAGTGTCATCTTAGGTGGATCGCACGTGCCAGTGGACGACTTTCCCGACCACACACCTTACATCGGTTTAGATTGGTTTATTCTCGATTTGTTGGGTTCAACTTTGATTTTTGTCGGCTTAGAAAAACTCTTTCCTCTGTATCGCGGACAACCGATTTTTAGAAAAGAATGGCAGACCGATTTGGTGCATTTCGCCGTCAATCATTTCATCATTGGTTTAGCGCTGTTGACGGTCAACTTTTTGATACATAAGATTTTTGGTTGGATTGCGATCCCTGCTTTGCAAGAACTGGTACAGGCCATTCCCTTCCTTTTACAGTTATTGCTATGTATTTTGGTGGCAGATTTAGCGCAGTATTGGACGCATCGTGCTTATCATGAAGTGCCGTTTCTATGGCGTTTCCATGCCGTGCATCACAGTACCAAAACCATGGATTGGTTGGCCGGATCGCGCATGCATATGTTAGAACTGATCGCCACCCGTGTTTTGGTGCTGGGTAGTTTATATGTTTTAGGTTTTGAAAAGACCGTGATGGATGTATATATCATCGTGGTGGGTTTCCAAGCGGTGTTTAATCACGCCAACGTCCATCTGCCTTGGGGGCCATTGAAGTATTTGATCGTGACGCCTGATTTTCACCACTGGCATCATTCATCCGACGAGATCGCGATTGATAAGAATTATGCGGCGCACTTCTCATTCATCGATTATGTGTTTGGAACGGCGATCAAAGGGCAGACGGGCTTCCCCAAAAACTATGGCGTCTTTGGTGATTACATGCCAGAAGGATTTACGGCGCAGCAAAGTTTTCCTTTCCACGTTGATCCTTATCGCGCTGGCACGGCCGCACGTCTGCGTTCCCAACGGCGTAAACGCGATGCGGTTAAAGGTGGCAGCACAAGAGCGAACGATCAAGAATGAACCCGCTAGAATTTGAAAGCGAAGTAATTGCCATGCAAACCAACCCTATGCTGCAACAACTAAATTTTTTGCGTGAAATTGATCGCTTGAAGTCCGTGATCCGACAATCACCCTTGCTAGACCAAAGTCGCAAAGAAAATAGTGCAGAACATTCCTGGCATTTGGCAATGTATGCCTTGCTTTTACACGATCATGCAGCGAGTACAGTGAATATCGAGCGCGTCATCAAAATGCTGTTGATTCACGATATCGTCGAAGTGGATGTTGGGGATACGCCAATTCATAGCGGCGCGTCCGCACAAGATCAGGCGCAACAAGAATGTTTGGCCGCAGAACGTCTATTTGGCCTGCTGCCACAAGCGCAAGCTGCCGACTTACTCGCACTGTGGCACGAGTTTGAAGCCGCGAATAGCGAAGATGCGAAGTTCGCCAAAGCGCTTGATCGCGTGCAACCATTATTAATCAACGTTGCAACCGACGGCGGCACTTGGACTGAAAATAATGTCAGTTTAGAGATGGTGCTACAACGCTATGGCCCCACAATCGAACGTGGTTCACCTGCTTTGTGGTCGCATTGTGAGCAAATGGCTAGAGAGTATTTTGGTCGTACATGACCTCAATGGCGATCGGCGACAACAATCAAATTAGATAACACTAATAATGATGCAATTAATTTTTACCAAAGGTTCCGGCAAATACGATCAAATGGAAGTCGTACGCGACGGCGTATCCGTTGAGAGTATCGCCTGCCCAAAGCAAGGCATTATTCCGCATGACATGGTGCACTACGGCGTCGAGAGCACTTTGCACAAACGTGGTTTTGTGAATCGGATTTTGCATGGCGAAGCCGCCTCGTTTCAAATGGAAGCCGATGCCGAAAGTGACGGCGTAGAGCGCTTGGTGGAAGTGTTTCAGGCAGACGGTTGGTCAGGCTGGACTAGTGCTTCGACAGACATGTTAGACCTCTATCAAGTGACATGTGATGCGCGGCAATGCGCGCCTTTGGCATTAGATGAAGAGGATATTGAAGCCGTGCGCAACAAACTGCTAGAACTCAGTGCGCAATGGCAGGCGGTTTCTGTCGGTGGTAGTTTGGTTTTAGCGTTTGTGTAAATCGAATTTGTTAGGATGAGCCATGCGCGATCATCAAACCAGTCAAAAACGTACTAGCTCGCTTGTTTTGCTATTGTGCCCGATCCCTTTTTTGCTGGGTTGTTTGATGATGGTTGCTGCCTTTTGGCAAAATGACGCGGACTATGTATTTGCCCAGGTAAAAACAGTTGATGCGACTTTGGTCGATGTAGGGCCACCACATTCATCACGCGGCAGACCACGCTTCTACCCAAGCTTTCGACTCTCAGATGGACAAATTTTAAAGCTGGAAAATGCGATGGTCGCAGATGAAATCCCGCCCGCCAATCAAACTGTGCAATTGCGTTGTAGCCTACGCAAACCACATCATTGTAAGACACCAGCAAGCCCAGATATTGATCCGGTTTTCTATGCGATTGCGGCGTTGTGGATGGCTTTAACGCTGGTGATTACAGTGGCGATGTGGCGAACTTTGTATTCTCGCTTGCGTACACCTGCAAGCTAAATGGTCAGACTAAGCACACTAAGCAAATCAAACAAACCGAATAAAATTAGAGGAGAGAGCGATGGAACATAAAGTATCCGACATCGGCCAGATCGCCATCATGGTCAGTGATGTTTCGCAGGCCTTAGTGTTTTACCGTGACGTGCTTGGTCTAGAATTTTTATTCAGCCCCGCCCCGACCTTAGCATTTTTGCGAGCTGGCTCGGTGCGAATTATGCTCAGTACACCGCAAGGTGCAGGCGCTGTCGGCGCTAATTCCGTGTTGTATTTCAAAGTGAACGAGATAGAAAACGTCTTCACCACAATCGTCGAACGCGGCGCTCAAGTAGAACGCCCACCGCAATTAGCTGCACAAATGCCCGATCACGCGCTATGGATAGGATTTGTACGTGATCTGGATGGAAATCTAGTTGGCTTGATGGAAGAGAAGCGGTGAGCATTTGAAATCTGTCGTTCGTGTACGCAGTTTTCTTAAATTTACCTACACTTTTTGTCAGCTTGTTTAAATCAAGTAGCTGTGGGGTATAAGAAAATTTGGTTAGGCCTTATGCGGGTTTCCAGAGGGGCGAAACAAATTGCTAAATTTTTGTTGGCCGGTTATCTTTGCAACTTGTTAAATTAAATCGCATTAGCCTCATGGGAGTATGAGTTGAGCCTCAAGGATTTTATACCGTATATAGCCTTAGCTGTTTCACTTACCGCTCTGTACTTTGTGATTAGGAATTATTGGCGAAAATCTGGGACGCATATCAAAGGGCAGTTTTGTATTACTTCAAGCGCATACGCTGAAGACAAATACGTTAGTAGCGTCACGTTAGAGAATTTCAAAGATAGGTCAGTAATCATATTCAAGGTTTTTCTACGGATTGGGGCAAACTATTACATAGAACTTGATGATTTCGAACATGAACCAAAAATTCTAAAACCATATGAGTCATATACGAATCACTATGGGCCCGTGGATTTCTACTGCGTGAGCATGAACCGAATTAAGCTCAACAAGCTTCTTGGTTCGAAAAAGGTCAAGAAGAGCCTAGTTCTATCTACTTCTCACGGGAAATATGTGGTGAAGGAATGGATAAATAGATGGGATCCCGTGTATGACTTCTTCAAGAACCACATGACGGTTTCGGTCATACCAATGCGTCCCACCGAAGGCACGGGATACTACGGCTCAGATGTGAAGTACTTGGCGAAGCTGCGCACCGAGGATGGATACAATAAAACAATTCCTGTGTATCCCACCGATGATAACTATCCTAGATTTGAGAGGTTCAGGCTTACTCAAGAGTCTCTTTCTTCGCGGGAGAATCTTGAAAACTTCCTAACTGAGCAAGCTATAAATGGAAATCTCAAATGCATTGATGTTGAGGTCATTGATGCCGATCAACTTAGGAAGAAAACTTATGGTCATGACTTCGAGGAGTCATTTGAAGCGGAACACTATAGCTGGATTTCCTACATTGTTATTGGAAAATTCTTAACTGCATGGAGCAATATTCGTCTCTACTTCATCAACCAGAAACACAAAAAGGCTAGCAAAGCATTGCACCGGACAAGACTGTGAATGCAGTGTCAAATACAATGAATCCTGAACGCGTAATTGCTATTTGTGCTGGACTGATCTCTTTAGTGTTAATCACGGCCATCCCAAGTTCATTAGCGGAATATTCACTGGGAAGTAGAGCAGAGGGATGGCAGGAAACCTATGGTCGCGTTATAAAGCGTAGTGACATTAGTTTGCCCATATTCAAATGTCTTATTTGTCAAACAGGGTATTCGCTTATTGAATATCAGTACGCAGACCGTAGCGGAAAAGTTTTGACGGGTTTAGCACAAGCGCCAAAAGCTTCACATATTTACACGGGAGCAAGCATCGCGCTCAAGGTCAACCCTGAGGATCAGACCGAATCTCTTCCAGTTGATTCGATGTCGGAATACAAAACGGCGAACGGGTTTACAGCGCTGTTCTCACTACTCGCTGCTTTAGGGCTTTTATATGCCGCGCAGAGGTTTTGGCGGCGGGATATCAAACTAAATGCAAAAACCGTTGACTGAAATAATTTACGCGATAGTGATTCTTAAAGTTTAATGTCAAAAGATTCTATGACTAAACAAAAAATCGTCGCATTGAGTTTTCTCGTCTTGGGGTTTCTTTTTCTTTGTTTTGGTATCGCTCAATCCTTTGTTAGCGATATTTCTGCTTCAGGGCGGTGGGGAACACAAGCTTTCTATCTAACTTTAAAGCATTTTTTTGGTTCTTATGCAGTCTATGTGAACGCCTCGATTTGGCTGATTTGTGGGGGATTATTAATCGGTTCTGCCATAAAAGATTTGCGAGCATGCCCAACTAATCCTGCCAATCAAGAGCCCAACAAAAAGACAGCGGCACTTGGACGACTTCGAAATCGGATTTCTCGAAAAAAAAGAAAACAGGATGGTGTATAACGAACGCTTTCGTTTCTATCGCTATCATGAAGAACATTATTTCAAATGGCATAAAGACGGCACTTTCATCCGTAGCGATACGGAAGAAAGCATGCTCACGTTTCTCATTTATCTTAGCGATGATTTTGAACAAGGACAGACCGAATTTCCTTGGGAAAAAATACAACCGAAAGCTGGTATGGCTTTAGTCTTTCCTCACAGGCTAAGTCATCGAGCAAATAATGTGGTCAATGGCACCAAGTATGTTTTACGCACAGATGTGATGTACCGCGAAATTGAGTAACAGTAAGTAGGCGTTTGTACACTTGAGAGCTATCAAGTTTTACGGCTTTGCCCAACATTCTGGGGATGTCATTGTTACCGTATAGATGACAGTATTATTTAGAAAATTTTCGCGCGTAGCTTCCTTAAAATCGGCTGTAGTTTTTGTTGGGTTGATTAACCAAGTTCTTGCCGGAATCAAGCTAATTTATCCAAGTCTGACGCGGGTTTCCAGATAGTTGAAACAAATTGCCAATTTTTTGATGGTCGGTTATCTTTGCAATTTGTTAAATTCAATTGCGCAGAGGCCACTATGGATATACTTGAGCACAACAGAAAGGCTTGGAACCGAGAGTCGGCCGAAGGTGGTGAGTGGTCTCTCCCGGTAGATTCATCCCTTGTACAGAACGCTAAGGCTGGACGCTGGGAAGTGATTCTTACGCCAAACAAACCTGTTCCTCCTCGTTGGTTCGGCGAACTTTCAGGTAAGAAGGTTTTGTGCTTGGCGTCAGGCGGCGGTCAGCAGGCTCCCATTTTGGCCGCTGCTGGTGCCCAGGTGGTGAGTTTTGATCTTTCAGAGGTGCAATTGGAGAAAGACCGATTGGTTTCTGACCGCGATGGTCTTGGTATTCAGTGTATTCGAGGCGATATGGCGAACTTATCAGTCTTTCCGGATGCAGAATTTGATTTGATCTTTCATCCCGTTTCAAATGTATTTGTCCCGAATGTAGCACCAGTTTGGCGCGAGTGCTATCGCGTACTTAAATCTGGCGGCAGCCTGCTAGCTGGGTTTATGAATCCGGCATTTTTTCTATTTGATCACGATTCGGAATCCAACACGCTGACGGTGAAGTTTAAGCTTCCTTATCGGGAGCCGGAAAGCTTGTCTGAGGCAGGACGAGTGGCAGTAGAAAAGGGAGGGCGTGCCCTTGAGTTCGGCCACACCTTGGAGTCACAGATCGGTGGGCAACTTTCGGCGGGCTTTATTTTGCGTGATTTGTACGAGGATTATTGGAGTGATGAGGCAACACCATTAAACGCATACAGCCCCACATCTATCGCAACTTGGGCAGAGAAACGTGACTTCTAACGAGTGTTCAAAGAGACGCTCCGCTTTGCTTTACGTGAGGTATTAAGGAATCATGCGTGAATTCATTGAGCAGACAGTGTGATTTGGCGTTATTTAAGAAGGCCCTTCACTTCCACCCGAACATAGGTTTCGAGTTGACGGAAATAATGATGAAGATGTTGGGTATGACGATACAGTATTAGGTACATAAGTGTCCGGTGAATTGAGTCACTAGGATACTCAACTTTCTCAAAAATCATCTGTACTTTTTGTCGATTTTTTAAACCACCTTCTTGCTAGATATAAGCAAATTCAGCTAAGCCTGATGCGGGTTTCCAGAGGGGAGAAACAAATTGCCAAATTTGGGGTGGTCGGTTATCTTAGCAACTTGTTAAATTGTTTTCGATTCCTCCAATTCATCCCATGACTCACATAGCGGAGCAATACGTCGTGAACACAGCGGAACAATTGGCCTCGCTTTTCGGCGAGGTTGGTGAGGCCTCGTTGAAAAAGGAGGTTTCGTTCGTGCATCCGCACTATCGGGCACTCATTGAAGCATCTCCGTTCGCCGTGTTGGCAACGAGTGGTCCTGATGGGCTAGATACTTCACCCCGTGGTGATCCTCCCGGTTTCGTGATCGTCCAAGATGAACACACCTTGCTAATACCCGAACGCAGAGGTAACAACCGCGTCGATAGCTTGCGAAACATACTCACTGATCCACGGGTCGCTTTGCTGTTCCTCATTCCTGGAGTAGGCGAAACATTGCGCGTTAACGGTCGCGCTAGAATTACTACAGACCCTGATCTACTACAACGCTTTTCAATGGAAGGCAATTTGCCCAAGTGTGTGCTTATCGTCAAAGTCGAGACTGTCTTCTTTCAGTGCGCGAGGGCAATTCAACGTTCAAAGTTGTGGCAACCTATTGCACCAAACGCCAAGCCCCGTGCCCCAAGCGCTGGCACGATGTTGGCTGCTCTCACAAATGAACAAATCGACGGGGAGAAGTACGATCGTGAACTACCTTCAAGACAATGGGCTACGCTCTACTAAGCTTATTGGCACCGTGGGGAAAAAAGGCGTCTAAGCCTATAGTCGTTGTGGTTTCACATTCAACTAACACTTATTTCAAGGAGAAAAGAATGCAAATTACTGAGATGATTGAAGCAGTTCAAAAGAAGCTGAAAATCGAAGTCGACGGTAAGGCGGGTACCGAGACTTGGAGTGCGATTTATGCGGCGATTGTTAAGCCATCGATTAACGGGATAGATCCTAGTTTTGCCATCTCCAAAGTTGATGATCGGAGCGAACGGAACATCGCTACCTTACTTCCCGAAGTTCAACCCCTAGCGCGCGCATTGGTTCAAAAAGCGGCGGCAAATGGCATCACCATAAAAATAATCAGCGGACTTCGAACCTACGCCGAACAAGATGCACTTTATGCTCAAGGCCGAACTTCCCCAGGAAACAAGGTTACAAAAGCACGCGGCGGCTATTCAAACCACAATTTTGGGATTGCATTTGACGTTGGCGTTTTTTCTGGCAACAGCTATCTGCCAGAATCACCTAAGTACAAGGCTGTCGGCGTACTCGGAATGGATTTAGGCCTCGAGTGGGGTGGAAACTGGACAACGATCGTTGATCAGCCACATTTTCAACTACGACCAAGTTGGGCTGCAAACATGAGCGAACGAGATATGCTGGCCGAATTGCGAAATCGCACGGCTACTAATTCGCCAATTTTCGCGTAGTGTGACCCCTAAGCTTTTGTCGCGATTGCTTCATTTTTGTGGAAGCCAGGATCTAACGATGGGGGAGGGAACTTTCCTTTCCCTTATTTTGAGATCGATACAAGGATGGGAATTGTAGGCGAGTCAGACGGAGAGTCGGTTGGCTTGATGGAGAGCGGAACTGCCTGCTGAAAAGTGTCCTTCGCGTACTCATTATTCTTAAAAATCATCTGCACTTTTTGTCGGTTTGTTTAAACCGAGTCTTTACAGAGCATAAGTAAATTCAGCTAAGCCTGATGCGGGTTTCCAAAGGGTAGAAACAAATTGCCAAATTTTTTATAGTCGTTTATCTTTGCAACTTGTCAAATTAAATCGCGTTATGTCTATTAGGAGAGTGGGATTTGGATCTTCCAGAAAAGCTTTATAAGTACGAGGCTTTCACCGTACAGTCCCTTCTAAACCTCAAGAATCAGGTCGTATATTTTGCTCCACCATCTGGCTTTAACGACCCATATGATTGCGCGCTGAAAGCTGACATCGAGGAGATAAGGCCCGACGAGATTGAGAAGTTTAGGTCGATCTATCTGGCCGAGGCTTGGCCTGACCATGTGAAGCGAGCATTAGAGTCGAAGGCTCTTAGCGAACTGAGGCCGATGCTTATGAGGGGGGCTCGAACGGCTTGTGAAGAGGTCATCGAAAAATTCATCGAGAGTAGAGGTGTCTCCTGTTTTTCTGAGATAAACGACGAACTGCTCATGTGGGCTCATTATTCGGATAAATACAAAGGGTTCTGTTTAGAGTTCGACACAAACACAGAGCTTTTTGCAAAAGCAAAAAAAGTGAAGTATGTAGAAGAGATGCCCAAACTAAACGCGTTGAGTGTTTTCGCTAATGGAGAGCGAGGTGAAGTGCTGGATCTTTTTTGCACAAAATCTAGTGCTTGGAAATATGAGCGTGAATGGCGGGTTCTTCATAGCGAGGCCGGAACCGCATACACATATCCGACTGAAGTCTTAACCGGTGTTTATTTCGGCCCCAATATAGGCCGAGATGTTTTGGAGGTAATATGCTTGGTCCTGAAGGGGCAAAATTCGAATGTGAGATTTTGGCAGGGGGAAAGAAACCTTTCTACGTTCAAAGTAGATTTCCAAGAGTTCACCTACACCTCGCGCATAGAAGCCCAGAATACCGATACGCCGACATAACAATTCGCGTAAGGCGGACGTCCCTGACGGGCCGCCGCTTCGCTATGCGTTAACGATTCCCCCCACCAACCGGCACCCGCAAATCATCCAAATAATCATGCGCAATATTCACGCTGCACGACACGCCTAGATGCTGTCTTTGGGTTTGCAACCATTGCTCGGCGCGGGTTTTTCCTAGATCACGTAACTGGTAAATTAAATGCGCATCCGTTTGTGATTTGCTGGCAGCGGAGTAGGCTTCGAGTTCTTCGCCGCCGTCGATGCGATGCATGAGGACGTCTTTGTAGCGTGTCGGGTCGAGTTTGCCTTCTGCTAGTAGGCGTTTAACGAAATCAATTGCGCGCATCTCAGCGATGAGGGCGGCGTTAAAGGTCATTTCGTTGAGTCTGTCTAAAATGTCGCTCGACGTTTTTGGCAAACTATCGCGCTGGATAGGATTGATTTGCACCAGTACGACGTCGCGGCTTTCGCATTCGTAAATGAGAGGATGGATGGCAGGATTGCCGGAATAGCCGCCATCCCAGTAGCGTTCACCTTCAATCTCGACAGCTTGAAATACCGTTGGCAGACAGGCGGACGCCATCAGTGCGTCCGCAGTCAAACGTTTGCCACTAAAAATTTCGGCTTTGCCATTGCTGACTTTGGTTGCTACGACAAACACTTTCATTAATTTGCAGTTTGCTACACGTTCAAAGTCGATGTGGTTTTGTAGAAAAGCCTTTAGGGGATTGATGTCTAAGGGGTTGCTTTGATACGGCGAAATTGCGTTGCTCCACATACTACCAATCGATTCTGAGATGATTTGTGCGGGCGAGGGGGCGCCGACCAGCGCTGCCATGCCGCCAAATACCATATCGAAAGGTACGCGTTGCGCTTGTACCAAGTTATTTTGTAAAGCGCCCATGTGGATTACGCCATCCCAAAAATCTTTGAGTGATTGCCGCGCCGCCTCGCGTTTTGCTAGATCGGATTTTTTATCGGCGAGCGCAAAGCCATGCGCCATGGCGACCGCATTCATCGCACCAGCGCTGGTGCCACTGATGCCTTCAAACTGAATCTGCCCGTCATCTAATAAGCTGTCTAGTACGCCCCAAGTAAATGCGCCATGTGAACCGCCACCTTGTAGCGCGAGGTTAATGATGGGTCGTTGATTGGCTTTGGTAGTCACACTCACAGATGTCCTCTTGGATCTTTTGTTGAAGTTGCGCGTTGGTCGGAAACAACGCGAACAGAGTATAGCCCTTGTTGAAATTCAGGTGTACTAGCTTGTTGTCAGACACGATTCTGATAAGCTAAGCGCTCGTCTTGAATCAAACGGCTTCAAAAGGTGGGTAAATGAATACTAACGATGCAGTCCAACAGGTCGTCGCACAGCTCCAATCCTTGGGGCTCGATTCTTATCGTAATACAATGTTGAAGCATGGCGCGCGAGAGCCCATCTTTGGTGTCAAGATCGGTGAGATGAAGAAGCTGATGAAGCCCTACAAAAATGATCTGGCATTTGCTTGCGCCTTATTTGATACCGGTATTTATGACGCGCAGTATATGGCGGGTTTGCTAGCCGATGGCAGCAAGATGAGTGAAGCGCAATTACAGCATTGGGTTGAAAACGCCAATTCGCACGGCATACGCGAATACAGCGTGGCGTGGGTGGCGGCGGAGAGTCCGTTTGCCATGCCATTGGCGCTGGCGTGGATTGATTCAAGCAACGCAGAAATCGCAGCGGCTGGCTGGTCTACTTTGAGTAGTTATCTTTCGGTGATCGAACATGCGAAAGTGGATTTGAAGGTATTTAGTCAACTCCTTAAGCATGTGCAAACGCAGATTCACCAAGCGCCGAATCGTGTGCGTTATTGCATGAATGGGTTTGTCATTGCATTGGGCTCCTATGTACCCGATTTGACAGAAGCCGCTATCGCAGCAGGACAAGCGATGGGACAAATCAGCGTCGATATGGGTGGTACATCCTGCAAAGTTCCTTTTGCGCCTGATTACATCGGCAAGGTCGTCGAGCGTGGCAGCGTGGGAAAAAAGCGTAAAACAAGTAAGTGTTAAATTTTTCTCTTAGGCATTTTTCTTTATTTTGATAAAGCCGTTGAGTGCCAAGCGCGCGCTACGTGGATCATCGTTTAACAGTTCAGCTTGTGTGATTTGCGCCGCATGAAAGATGCTTCCTTCATAGAATATCGCTCGATTCCATTTTGCTTCGACCGTGTGCATGAGTTCGAAATAGGCGTTGCTAGCATGTAGATAGGCGGGCTTTGTTTCCAGTACTTGGTCGCAAACTTCGCTGCTTGCGTGTTGCAGGCGATGGAGTAATTGTCGAATCTCATCATCACTACGTCGCGGGCGATAAAAACTGGTGCCACCTAGTGCCGGATGATCAAACAAATAGACAACCGCAGCAGCGATGCCAACGCCAGGCGGAAAACTCTCAGCATCACGATGACAAAGTCGCTGCAAGGGATGCAGTTGTGTAGGCTGCAAAGTCGTCATCGACATTCGACAGGCTACACCGAGCTCACGCCTTGCTTGAAAGTGCGGACGTAAGTGCAGCATGAAGTATTGTTCCAATGCGATGGCAAATTGTCGGCCTAAATTAACTTCCACGCCCGGGAAAAAGTTGTCGTGGTCATAGCGAAATGCATTCCGCTGCTCGCAAGCGTGGTCTAGCAAGGCTTTTGGATCACTTAAGAAATCATCAATTACTACGCAGTGGTGACCATCAAATAGCGGAATCCGCTGTATCTTCGCGGCTGGATTAAACAGGCGAGCGGGATGCTCGACCATGTATTCGCTAGGCTTCATTGAAACTGGGTTCATGTTCATCGCCTATTTTTGATACACCCGCACATAGTCAATTTCAAATTTGCTAGGGAAGATGCTGTCATCCACCGCACCACCGAGATCACCACCAATTGCCAGATTCAGAATCAAATACTGCGGCTGATCGAAAGGCCATTTCTTGTAATCACCGTTCTTTGGGTTGAGAAATTGGAAGTAGTATTTGTTGTCGACCCCAATCGCAATTTGATCTTGATCCCAAAATAGCTGGTAGGTATGGAAGGCGTCGCATGCGTCATTGACTACGGTTTCTTTTGTATTACCTGTCCCATTTGGCCAGTTGTAAAAAGCGGTGTAAGCACTTCCGAGAATTTTTCCTTTGTTCTTGCCAACGTGTTCCATGATATCGATCTCACCATCATCGGGCCAGACGCCTTTGGTGCCGAGTGTCCAGATTGCCGGCCAAGTACCTAGACCGCAAGGAAGCTTGGCGCGGATTTCGAAATAGCCATAGGTCCAACTTGCCTTACCGCGTGTGAGTAGGCGTGCAGAGGTGTAAGCCTGCCCGCCATAATCGCTTGCATTGTTCAATTGCTCTTTACGAGCGGTGATCGTTAGTAAGCCATCATCGACTTGTGCATTTTCTAGTCTCTCTTTGGAATAATATTGACGCTCATTGTTGTACCAACCCGCCTTATTGCGCTCGGTATCAAACATCCATTTTGAAGCATTCGGTAAGCCCGCTTGATCAAATTCGTCCGCCCAAACTAATTTCCAGTTTGTTGGAATACCGGCGGCAGGCAAGGCAGGCGTGCTTTGACTCGGCGTAGTCGCTGGCGTGCTTGATCCAACAGCCGTGTTTGATGGGGTACTTGCGGAAGCACCACCACACGCGCTCAGAGCAATTAGGCCAGCACTTAGACTGAGCAAATACGCTGCGACGCGTATTTTGCTATGGTGCCAAGTGAGTTCAATGTCTGTCGTCATGTCCGAATCTCCGTTAGAGTTGCATGCGGTAAGCGCCGATCGGTCAGCGCTGGGAAGCAAATCAGGCAATGTTGCATTCCTGCTGTATTCCTCTTGTGATAATATGGAATCGTTTCCAATTTGGTTTGAAGTATGGCATTATTCATTTTCAAGTGTCAACTGAAAAACCAACATTCCTGGATTAAACGCGTCAAACCGTGAGAACGCAATTTGGTGAAATATCGGCGTGAAGTCTTCAACAGAATTGTTTGACAGTAAAATTTGAAGAATGCTATAGTCTTTCGGTGTGGTAACGTTTCCAATGTGGCGCTATAAAATGCGTGTGGAAACTTCAAATTGAGCACAAATAAAAAGCAAAAACCGATGCAAGGAATACGGGGAAAGATATCCTCGATTGTTTGCGAAAGATTTAAGAAAAAAGAGAAAACATCATGCAGACAAAGTATCTGCATCGTAAGGAGACTGGATGTTGAATTTTAAAAAGACGCTGCTGTCATTGTGTATCGCTTCAATCGCATCAGCCTCCGCTTTGGTGGCAGGACAGGCTGTTGCTCAAAATAGCGCGGCGCGAGCCGTCAAGCCAATCCCAGCCGAGAAAGCAGAAATTATTCACTGGTGGACTTCGAATAGTGAATCTGCAGCGGCCAAACTGATCGCTGAAAACTACCGCAAGGCTGGCGGGATTTGGGTTGATACCGCAATCGCCGGAGCTGATCAAGCGCGTGCTGTAGCGATCAATCGTATTGTCGGTAGCAATCCACCCACGGCAGCGCAATTCAATACAACCAAACAATTCCTAGACCTTGTCGAGCAAGGCATGCTTAACAATGTCGATGATGTCGCAAAAGCTGAGGGATGGGAAAAGATTCTTCCAGAACCGGTATTGAATGTAATTCGGATCAACGGTCATTATTACGCGGTTCCTGTGAATATCCATATGCAAACTTGGTTCTGGTATTCCAAGGCAGCCTTTAAGAAGGCGGGAATTGCCAAAGAGCCTGCTAGCATGGATGAGATGTTTGCGGCGATGGATAAGTTGAAAGCCGTTGGTATTATTCCTCTCGCGCACGGCGGGCAAGCTTGGCAAGAAACAATCGTGTTTCAAGCGATGCTCACTAATGTGGGTGGCAAAGACCTTTACTTAAGCGTGATTCGTGATCGTGATCAAAAGGCGATCAACTCCGAAGCATTTAAGAAAGTCTTACTCGCATTTAAGCGTATGCAAAGCTACATCGACCCTGGTTCACCAGGACGTAATTGGAATGATGCAACCGCTTTGCTGATTAGTGGCAAAGCAGGTGTGCAAATCATGGGCGATTGGGTTAAAGGTGAGTTTGCGGCCGCAAAGCAAGTAGCTGGGAAGGACTTTGGCTGTATCGCTGGACTAACACCGAATTCACCTTATTTAATACAGGGCGACGCCTTTGTTTTTCCGCGCACTAACAATCCGGCAACCGTACAAGCACAGAAGCTGCTGGCAAAAGTCTTGTTGAACCCTGCGACCCAAATAGATTTCAATAAACTTAAAGGCTCGATTCCGATTCGGAGTGACGTTGATACCTCGACGATGGACATTTGCGCGCAGACCGGTATGGCAATCATGAAAGACAAGTCGCGTCATTTGGGAATTAGTGAGATGTTCCTCACACCAGATCAGAATGGCGCGTTGCAAGACATTCTGACCGCTTATTGGAACACCCGTATTCCCGTTGAAAAAGTACAAAAAAGTATCGCCAGCGCCTTTAAAGATTAAATCACATGCGCAAGCACCTAAGCCAACACCTATTCCGTCGCTTTGTACCGTTCGCTGCCATCCTGCCGATGGCGATGGTGACCTTGGTCGCCTACTTGGGCGCGACATTGTGGTCGATTAGGGTGTCGTTCTCAAACTCACGCACCATGCCGACGGACACCTTTGTTGGCTTCGCGCAGTATGTGAAATTGTTTGATAACGATCGATGGTTGCTGTCGATTGAGAACATCGCTGTCTATACCGTGTTATTCATTTTGATCAGTATGATTTTGGGTTTTTTGTTAGCTGTTTTTATTGACCAAAAAGTGATGGCAGAGGGGGCACTGCGTACAATCTTTTTATATCCGTATGCGATGTCTTTCGTAGCGACGGGCTTAATTTGGCAATGGATGTTGACCCCCGGAATTGGTATCGAGTACGCGGTGCGCCAAATGGGTTTCCCTGACTTTACTTTTGATTGGATTATTGATCAAGATAAGGTGATCTACACCATTGTGATTGCGACAGTTTGGCAGACAGCGGGACTAGTGATGGCTTTGCTATTGGCGGCACTGCGCGGAATTGACGAAGAAATTTGGAAGGCCGCCCGACTCGATGGCATCCCCGTCTGGCGCGTCTATGTTTCAATCGTGATCCCGATGCTCGCTCCAGCAATCGCCACGGTTTTCTTATTGTTGTCGACCACAGCGATTAAGCTATTTGATTCGGTGGTTGCGATGACGCAAGGCGGACCCGGCACAGCCAGCGAAGTACCAGCCAAATTTATTATGGATCATTTGTTTGGTCGCGCGAATATTGCACTTGCCTCTGCTGGCGCAGTGATGTTGCTGGTGCCGGTAATTGTGATTCTTGCTCCTTATGTGTACGCACGCAGTCGGAGGAAGCAGGCATGAGTACCACGACGGCTGTTCAACATAAGTCTAAGTATGCAAAACGCACCAAACGCATAACGCGCAGCTGGACGCCAGCTCGCTTGGGGATCTACGCTTTCTTGTTGAGTGCTGCGATGTTTTTCTTACTGCCGCTTTACATTATGCTCGTCACATCAGTGAAAAGCATGGATGAAATTCGGATGGGGAATATTTTCGCATTACCGACACAATTCACCATTGAGCCTTGGATTACTGCGTGGTCCAGCGCCTGTACAGGTATTGACTGTGAAGGTATTCGCGGTGGCTTTATGAATTCGTTGGCAATCGCTATTCCTAGCACGATTATTCCGATTTTATTAGGCGCTCTTAATGGTTATGCTTTGTCGTTTTGGCGACCACGTGGTGCAAATGTTTTGTTTGGTATTCTCATGGTGGGTGCTTTCATTCCTGTACAGGTAATGATTTTTCCGTTGGTCAGAATTTTAGCGAGTGTCGATTTATATAGTTCTTTACCTGGCATCGTCTTGGTTCATACGGTGTTTAGTATGCCGGTGATGACGCTCTTGTTCCGTAACTATTACAGCACGATTCCGCATGAATTGTTTCAAGCGGCACGTATCGATGGCGGAGGCTTTGTTCGCATTTTCGTGCAATTGGTATTGCCGATGTCAACGCCGATCATTGTGGTGGCAGCGATTATGCAATTGACGGGTGTATGGAATGATTACATCCTCGGTTTGGTCTTCGCTGGGCGCGATCACTTGCCGATGACGGTACAGCTCAACAATGTGATTAACACGACGACTGGCACGCGGCAATACAACGTGAACATGGCGGCGACGATTTTGACGTCACTGGTGCCGTTGACGCTGTACTTTGTGTCAGGACGATGGTTTGTACGTGGCATTGCGGCCGGTGCGGTCAAAGGCTGATCGCCATTCACCTGAGTAAAGATCAACAGTAAAAACAAATACGCAGCACAAAAAGGGAAATAAAGGATACAACGTGGCAAATGTTCGTTTGCAAAATCTGGGCATCAATCTGAGTGGCAATCAGATTATTGCTGAACTCAATCTCGCGGTAGAGGCGGGTGAGTTCTTGGTGTTGCTCGGCCCTTCTGGTTGCGGCAAATCGACTTTGTTACACGCGATTGCTGGCTTGATTGACGTTAGCGCCGGGACGGTAGAAATTGCTGGTCAAGACATGACGTGGGCGGACCCTAGCGAGCGTCAAATCGGGATGGTGTTTCAATCGTACGCACTGTATCCCACCATGACGGTTGAAAAAAATATGTCTTTTGGGTTGCGGATCAACGGTACTCCTAAAGCTGAGATTGAAAGACGTATCAATAAAGTCGCCGAGATGTTGCATTTGACGCCGTTATTGAAACGTAAGCCCGCAGCACTGTCCGGTGGACAAAGACAACGGGTAGCCATTGGTCGTGCTTTAGTGCGTGAAGCGGAAGTGTTTTTGTTTGATGAACCCTTGTCGAATTTGGATGCGAAATTACGCACCAATTTACGTCGCGAACTCAAGTTATTGCACCAGCAATTGCAGTCAACCATGATCTATGTAACCCATGACCAAGTCGAGGCAATGACTCTGGCGACGCGCATTGTGGTCATGCAGGCGGGTAAGGTTCAGCAGATCGGTACACCAGAATGTGTGTATGAGCGCCCAGTGAATTTGTTTGTGGCTGGTTTTTTAGGCGCGCCAGCGATGAATTTCATTCAAGGTCAATTAGATTCCCAACAGCGCTTTGTTTCAAACTCGATCAATATGGATTTGTCTTCCTATGTCTTTGCTGATTCTGGGGAATACAGTGGCGAAGTGATTATGGGCGTGCGTCCTGAACAAATTCAGATTCGTGATGATGGGCCGTTTGTCGGTTCAGTCGCGCTAGTAGAACCGATGGGCAATCATCAGGTCGTCTGGTTGCAGGCTGGAGCACAAACGATTTCATGTATCGTCAATGAACAGCGGCCGTTTGCAATCGGCCAGACCGTGTTGTACAGCATCGATACACGCAAGATTTCGCTGTTTGATCCCAAGACAGAACAACGACTGTAGGATACGCTATGCACCCAGATCTGAATAAGGCTATGCCTTCAAACCAACAAAACGAACGCGCCCTAAGGGATGTTGTTATCGTTGGTGGCGGAACCGCTGGTTGGATGACCGCGGCGGCTTTATCGCGTTGCCTGCCTCATGGACAGCGGATTCGTTTGGTCGAGTCGGATCAGATTTCGACCATCGGCGTTGGCGAGGCAACGATTCCGAGTATTCGCGCTTTTAATCAATTGTTGAATTTGGATGAAGATGAATTCATTCGGCAAACGCAGGCGACATTTAAACTCGGCATCGAATTTGTGAACTGGGGCAAGCCAGGTGATAGCTATATTCATGGTTTTGGTCAAATCGGGCGCGATCAGGTGGTTGCCAAGTTCTATCAATACTGGCTCAAGATGGTTCAAGCCGGCAAAGCACCTGATTTAGAAGCGTTTTCGATTAATACCGTCGCGCCGCGTCACGCCAAATTTATGCGTCCACCCAAAGATATGCCGAATTCGCCTTTGTCGGATATCTCTTATGCTTTTCATTTTGATGCGGGTTTGTATGCACGATATTTGCGTGGTATCGCCGAGCGTCAAGGTGTTTTGCGTACCGAAGGGCGGATCGTCGAAGTGCAGACCAATGCGCAGAATGGACTTATCACTGCTTTACGCATGGAAAATGATGAGCTGATTAGTGCAGATTTCTTTATCGATTGCTCGGGTATGTCTGGCCTACTGATCGAAAAGACTTTGCAGACGGGGTATGAGGATTGGAGTCATTATTTACCAGCCGATAGTGCGATTGCGGTGCCATGTACTTCATCTGAAACGCTATTGCCTTATACGCGCTCAACGGCGCATCAGGCGGGTTGGCAATGGCGTATTCCATTGCAACATCGGACTGGGAATGGTCATGTCTTTTGCAGTCAATTCATGAGTGCAGATGAGGCACAAGCTATTTTGATGGGCAATCTGGATGGCCAAGCATTAGCGGAGCCACGCTTGATTCGCTTCACCACGGGCAAGCGCAAACGTGCTTGGAATAAGAACTGCGTAGCAATCGGATTGTCTGGTGGTTTTATGGAGCCACTCGAATCGACCAGTATCCACATGATACAAACGGCGATCATGCGACTGTTGAGCCTGTTCCCCGACCGTGGTTTCAGTCAGGTAGATATTGACACCTATAATGCACAGAATGATGAAGAATATCAGCGTATTCGCGATTTTCTGATCATGCACTACAAGTTAAATCAGCACCAAGATGCGCCATTCTGGCAATATTGCCGTGAGATGGAAGTGCCGAAAGAGGTACAGCACCGAATTGATTTATATCGCAGCCATGGCCGCATTTTCCGATTGGGCGAAGAGTTGTTTGCTGACGCTAGCTGGTTACAAGTGATGCATGGCCAGGGTTTGCGCGCCAGTAGCTATCATCCCTTGGTGGACCAGCGCAGCGAGGAAGATATTGCTTATTTCCTCAGTCAAGTACAAAAGACCATACAAAAATGCGTGGATGTGATGCCGACCCATGCTGAGTTTATTGCCGCCACTTGTGCTGCGGAAAAAGTGGAATTTGGCGTAATGCCGCAGACGCAGCGCTATGGCACGTAATGTTTTGGTAGCACGAATGCAAGAATGGACTGGTGAATCGATGTAAATGAATCGACAGCCAGAAAGTCGGTATGTTTAGAATAAGCTTTGAACGATGTGTTTTACATGGCACAGTCGGTAGTCAAGGTTGGGAGCACCATTCGGGTTGCGCAGGCAAGAATCTCTACTGGACTAACGCAGAGTACCAAGAGCGCACCATTTGGTTGTGGCAACAGATCGCAGGACGGTACAAGGATCGCGCTGCGGTAGCTGGTTACAGCCTATTGAATGAACCATGGGGTGCCAGCCCCGAGGTCATGGTCAAAGAAATGAAACGGCTCTATCAAGCTGTGCGCGCAGTTGATATGAATCACGTCATTATCTTGCCAGGGCATTCTAGTGGTATTGATGCTTATGGCAAGCCAGCGGAACAAGGTATGCAAAATGTGGCATTTGAAATTCATCCTTATCCGGGCTTTTTTGGTTGGGGGCAGCCCAGCATACAAGTGCACAAAGATTGGTTGCAATGTGGTGGGTTGAGATTGACAGGAAATACCGGTGTCTGTGAATGGAATTCCCGCCTAAAGAATCTGAACACCGCCTTGTTGATTGGCGAGTTTCAACCATGGGCTGGCTTAGGTGCTGAACTGGGTGGGCAAATTACGCGCGCCACTTACGATACTTATGCCGCGCTAGGCTGGGCTGCCACCAGTTGGTCTTACAAGCTGATGTCAAATAATGGCGGGCAAGGCGATGGCACGTGGGGCTTGGTGACCAATCAGAGCGGGCGAAAAATACCTGCCTTAAATTTCCAGACCGCTTCTTTGAGTGAAATCGAAGCCTTGTTCCAGCTATTTGGCAATATTCCTTACGAACCGCAACAAGCAGTCATGGCATGGATGACTAGTGCGGTTGCTCCCGATCCATTTGTGCGTCCTTAACACTATGTCCTCAATTATTCAATCCGCTATTACCGATACGACCGTGACTTCTTCCCACCACTTGCCGACTGTGGCTCGCAGCGATTTTCCTTCTAACTTTGTTTGGGGTTGTTCTACCTCATCGTTTCAAATTGAAGGTGGTGCCGATCTAGATGGCCGTGTGCCTTCAATCTGGGACAGCTTTTGTCAACAAGCGGGAAAGATCCGCGATGGCAGCAATGCTTTGGTCGCTTGCGATCACTATCACCGCTGGCCTGAAGACTTGGATATTGCGAAACAGCTTGGTATGAACGCCTATCGCTTTTCTATCGCTTGGCCACGCATCATCACTGAGATCGGTGGTGCGCCTAACCAACGTGGATTAGATTTTTATTCGCGCTTGGTCGATGGCATGTTGGAACGCGGATTACAGCCGTGGGCGACTTTGTATCATTGGGATTTACCGCAGTATTTGCAAGATATTGGTGGTTGGGAGAACCGCGCTACGATAGACGCCTATCTGGCATATGCCGATGCGGTAACGCGTCGTCTTGGCGATCGAGTAAAGAATTGGATTACCCATAACGAACCTTGGTGTACCGCGATGCATGGCAATTGGGATGGTATGCATGCGCCTGGCCAAAAAAATTTCAAAGCCGCATTGCAGGTAGCGCATCACGTGATGGTGTCACACGGACTTGCTGTACCAATGATCCGAGCGAATGTCACAGACGCTCATGTAGGAATCGCGCTGAGCTTGCACCCTTTGCGTGCCGCAAGCCAAAGTGAAGAAGATCAAGAAGCCATGCAAAGACATGATGGTTTGCGTAATCGTTGGTTTCTTGATCCTTTGTTTGGTCGTGGATATCCACTCGATATTCAAGCGCATTGTGCTGAGTTTCTACCAGAGATACGACTAGGTGATTTAGATGCAATCGCGACACCAGTTGATTTCTTAGGCGTCAATTACTACTTCCCGGAAACCATTGCTGCCGCAGCAGAAAATCCCCCACTACATACTCGTTTACGAGAGTTGGCTGGGCGTGAACGAACTGGCTTTGGTTGGGAGGTTGCGCCCGATGGTATGCGCGAACTGTTGTACAGAATCACCCAAGATTATCCTGCTGTGCCTATCTATCTGACCGAAAATGGTTCTAGTTACGATGATCAATTGGAAGCCGATGGTAGCGTCAACGATAGTCAAAGGCGCGATTACTTTATCCGTCACCTCGATGCATTGAAGCGAGCACGTCAACAAGGCGTGGATGTGCGTGGTTATTTCGCATGGAGCTTGATCGATAATTTTGAATGGGCAGAAGGATACCTACGCCGTTTCGGTATGGTGTATGTTGACTTTGCCACGCAAGCGCGAACTTTGAAGCAGAGTGGTCAATGGTTTTGCGATTTTTTAAATCGGTCAAACAAGTAAATCTCGTTCAGCCAATAGGATCGCATGGCATACATGGTTTTATGCACTACTTGTCCCGGGGGGGAGAAGTAAGCAAGAGTGGGGGCGAACGATGGTAGGTTTTTTGTACTGTTGTTCGCCCTGCATTCTGACCGTCTGAAACCAGATTTGACGTCCATTCTCGCGTCCTTTTAACTTAAAAAACACGTTTTGAAAAAATAATTGGTAACGTTTCCAAAATTGATTTAGAATAAAACGGAAAGCTTCCCAATTTGGCTAATAAGATTCAAATAAGCGCGGGCACCGACGAATTAATTTCAAAATTTGTGGACGCAATATGCGTTGTAATTGCGTATGGGACACAAGAACAGCGGCTACTAATATCAACAAACTGATGAATTACCCATTCTCAGTAAGACCATGCCTTATTCACCGATAAGCAGGTTTGTAGAGAGCAAATTAGTAGTCGATAAAAATCAAGTAAGTAGCAGTGGTAATCGACCGAAGTAATATCAGGAACAAGGCTGATCTATGAATTTCTTATGCCTGCATATAGTCAATCGACAGGCGGGGAAAATCAGTCAAAATAAATGAGAGAGACGACCGTGAAATCCAACAAAACTAAACACACTTTACTTAAATTAATGCCACTTAGTCTGACCTTGGCATTTAGCTGTACAGCAAATGCATGGATGCAGAGCGCCCCAGAAAAAAACACGCAAGTCAAAAATTCGGCGACACAAACTGGCCTGAAAGACTGGCCACGTATTCAAAGCGCCATTGCTAAAGATCCAGCAATGGAAGCGAAGATTAAGAAGATGGTCGCGCAGATGACACTCGCGCAAAAAGTCGGGCAAATGACGCAGCCAGAAATCAAATTCATCACGCCAGATGATGTACGTAAATACTATTTGGGTTCTGTGCTCAATGGCGGCGGCAGTTGGCCAAAAATGAATAAGTATGCCACTGCGGCTGATTGGGTTAGCTTGGCAGATCAGTACCATGCTGCATCAATGAGTACCGATATGGTCGACAAAGTGCCAGTCATTTGGGGAATTGACGCGATCCATGGCAATAGCAACGTGGTTGGCGCAACGCTGTTTCCGCATAATATCGGCTTAGGTGCAGCACGTAATCCAAAAATCATTTCACAAATGGCGGAACATGTCGCCAAATCTGTGCGGGCAACTGGCATCGCATGGGTGTTCGCACCGACCTTGGCGGTCGGCCGCGATGCGCGCTGGGGACGTGCTTATGAGAGCTTTGCTGAAGATGGCAAACTGGTCAAAGAGTACGGTGCTTTATACGTAAAAGGTTTACAAGGGAAGTTTAAAGACGATCAAAACGTCGTCGCTACAGCCAAGCATTTCATCGGTGATGGCGGCACCGATAAAGGTGTCGATCGCGGCGTCACCAAGTCTACCTTGCATGAAATGATTAACGTACAAGCGCAAGGCTACTACGGTGCCTTTGCTGCTGGTGCGCAAACGGTGATGGCTTCTTACAATAGCTGGAATGACGTTGCTGCTGGTGTGAATTACGGAAAAATGCACGGCAGCAAAGCGATGCTGACGGATGCCCTCAAAGACAAAATGGGATTTGATGGTTTTGTCGTATCCGATTGGGATGGTATTGCGGAAGTGCCGGGTTGCAGCAATGATAGCTGTGCGCAAGCGATCAATGCGGGTATTGATATGGTGATGGTGCCAGATAATTGGAAGAATTTTATCGCCAACACCATCAAGCAAGTTGAAGCAGGCGAAATTCCAATGGCGCGTATTGATGATGCCGTAACGCGGATTATCCGCGTAAAAATGCGCGCTGGTTTGTTTGGTAAAAAGCCTTCTGACAACAAATACGCGGGCAAGCAAGATGCCTTGCAAGCACGCGACCTAGCACGGCAAGCAGTGCGCGAGTCTTTGGTTCTGTTAAAAAACAACCAGCAAACCTTGCCTTTGGCACGGGGTAAGAAAATTCTCGTGGTTGGTAAAAGTGCTGACAGTATGATTAATCAATCAGGTGGTTGGTCTATCACTTGGCAGGGAACCGAAAATAAAGAAAGCGATTACACGCCAGGTGACACCATCTTGGCTGGGATCAAAGAAGCGGCTGGCGCGGTGAATGTCCATTACAGTGCCAATGCAGATGATGTTGATGTAGCGCAGTTTGACGTGGTGTTAGCCGTACTCGGTGAGACTCCTTACGCAGAAGGTTTTGGCGATGTGGCAGCAAGTCGTCCACTAAGTCATAGCCACTTGTTTCCAGAAGATTTGGCGGTACTGAAGAAGCTTGCTAGCAAAGGCAAACCAGTCGTCACGGTATTAGTCAGCGGTCGCGCGGTGTATGCCAATGATCTGATGAATTTGTCAGATAGTTTTGTCGCTGCATGGTTACCAGGATCTGAGGGCAAAGGCGTCGCCGATGTGTTATTTAAAAACGCACAAGGCAAAATTAATCATCCTATAAAAGGACGTTTATCATTTTCTTGGCCAGCGCAAGCCTGCTTGAATGACGCTGTTGCAAATGGCGGTAAGCAAGTGCTCTTTAAATATGGTTACGGTTTGCAGTATGGCAAAACGAGTACGATTGGTACTTTGCCAGAAGACCATACAAACCCATGTACGAGCGGAAATTCCTTGTTGGTTTCTGGTCCTTCTGATTTGACCACGTATCCATTGGTTGTCACTACAGGGACACGCAAGCTCACCTTGGGACAGGACTTAGCCTTAACCCACAGCAGTGACACAGTCAGCGTGAAGCCTGCGACTTTGGCAAATATCGTTGGCAAACAAGTCAGCTGGCGAGGTAAAGGTCGTTACGAAGCCTCTGCCGCATTTGCAACGCCAATTCCAGCCAATCTCATTAGTGACGGTGCTCTGCAGTTTAAAGCGCAAATTCATCAGGCTCCAAGTAGCAAAGTCAGCATGTGGATGGAATGCGGCGAGAACTGTGTTGCCAGCCTTGATCTGAGCAAGAGTTTCCAAAGCTATCTCGGCGCGGGTGTTAAGACCGTGAAGATCCCGCTCGCGTGTTTTGCAGCGCTCGGCGTCGATATGCGTAAGGTGAAAACACCGTTTAGTGTTAGTACGGAGGGGAACTTTACTGCCGACTTTGCAGACATCCAAATTGTTGGTGGCGCGGCGAAAGATGCCGATGTACTTGCATGCGACAAGCTAATCAGCAAGTAGATCAAGCACTAACACGAAGCGTCATTCGCAGAGACATTACTAAAAATAACATCACAAAGTAGATAGAAAAGGGAGACATTCTATGGCCAGTCAACCAAGTGGCAGTTCAATCGCAAGTCCAGCTACGAGCCACGCAGCTAGTAGTGCCGAAAACCAGCATCAAAGTGCCTTGGTGATTGTGACCTTACTATTCTTTATGTGGGGTTTGCTGACTTCGCTCAACGATGTCTTGATTCCCCATTTGAAGGCAGTCTATACCCTAAGCTATGTACAGGCGATGTTGGTGCAGTTCTGTTTTTTTGGTGCCTACTTTATTGTTTCATGGCCAGCAGGGGTATTGATTAAACGAATTGGCTATCAGAGTGGTGCCGTCACGGGTTTGGTGATTGCTGCCGCTGGGTGCGCTTTGTTTTATCCTGCCGCGACCAGTGGTTACGGTGTGTTCTTATTGGCGTTTTTTGTGCTCGCATCTGGCATCACGATCTTACAAGTAGCGGCAAATCCATTTGTAACGGTTTTAGGCGACGCGAAGACCGCATCGAGTCGTTTAACTTTGACACAAGCATTCAACTCGCTCGGCACCACCATCGCACCAGCATTGGGTGGACTACTGATCTTATCCGGTACGGTACTCACCGCAGCGCAGTTTGATGCGCTGCCTGAAGTCGAAAAACTGGCGCATCGTGCGAAAGAAGCTGCGGCAGTGCAAGGGCCTTACCTTGCATTGGCTGGCGCCTTACTCGTATTGGCGGTTCTATTTGCCTTAGCGCGCCTGCCAAAAATTGTGCATCAGGATGAAGCGCAATTAAACACCAGCACTGCCGCAGATGCACATAAATCGGTGTTCGCACATCGTCATTTGGTATTGGGTGCGATTGGTATTTTCTTGTACGTTGGTGGTGAGGTCAGTATCGGTAGTTTTCTGATTAATTTCTTAGGCGAAGCGAAGATTGCGAATCTAAGTGCGGCGGATGCAGCACATTACGTTAGTTACTATTGGGGCGGTGCGATGATCGGCCGCTTTATTGGCTTCGTTGTGATGCGCAAAGTGAGTCCAGGCAAGGCACTTGCTTTTAATGCCGCCTGTTCGATTGTCTTGATCGTGTTGGCGATCTTTGGTGCTGGCGGCGTGGCGATGTGGGCCTTGATTGCGGTGGGTTTGTGTAACTCGATTATGTTCCCCACGATTTTTAGTATGGCCTTAAAAGATTTAGGACGACACACCGGGCAAGGTTCAGGCGTACTGTGTATGGCGATTGTGGGTGGCGCGATTGTGCCGTTTATTCAAGGCTATTTCGCAGATCAGATTGGTTTGCAATGGTCCTTCTTTGTTCCTGCGGCCTGCTATATCTTCATTCTATTCTTCGGCTTGAAATATGCCGGTATGTATGACAAGTCTGCCTACTAAATATGAAACGCGAGGATCTCATCATGCCAGAGCAAGATGCATTAGCGCGCCAATTCCCGGCGGGATTTGTGTGGGGTGTAGCGACTAGCGCTTATCAGATCGAAGGGGCAGCCAATGAAGGTGGCAGAGCGCCATCGATTTGGGATACTTTTAGCCACACACCCGGAAAAATTCTCGATCAGAGCAATGGTGATGTCGCCTGCGATCATTATCATCGCTATGCCGAAGACGTCGAGCACATCGCCAATTTGGGGCTGGATGCGTATCGCTTTTCTGTATCATGGTCACGCGTTCAACCCGATGGGTGCGGTGCGTGGAATGAAGAGGGTATGGATTTCTATGCCCGACTGATAGCAGCATTAGCGCAAAAGAATATTCGCGCACACATGACTTTGTATCACTGGGATTTGCCACAAGCTTTGCAAGAGCAGGGTGGATGGCTCAATCGTGATACTGCCGTTCATTTCGCCCGTTATGCGCAAGAAATGGCAGCACGTTTTGGTGACCAATTAGCCAGTATTGCTACCCATAATGAACCATGGTGTACCGCCAATTTGGGTTATGGCAATGGCCAATTCGCTCCCGGCGTCGTCGATCCTGTCGCCGCTTTGCAAGTATCACATCATCTCTTGTTGTCGCATGGTTTAGCGATACAGGCAATGCGTCAGCAAAACAAAAGTGCCAAGTTAGGGATCGTGTTGAATCAGTGGACAGCCGATCCAGCGACCGATAGTGAGGAAGACCGCGCCGCCGCTGCATGGGAATACGCACGCTCAGTACAGTGGTTCATGGATCCGATTTTCCGAGGACATTATCCAGCGCTCGCGCTTGCCAAAATCGATCGCAGCCGCTTTATCGTCGCCCCAGAAGATATGCAAGCGATTCAACAACCACTTGATTTCTTAGGTATCAATTACTACTTCCGCGCTTACGTCAGCACCGAAACGCCGCCTCGTATGCCAGAAGCGAAACTTGGCCTGACAGATATGGGTTGGGAAATCTATCCTGAAGGACTGAGCCGTCTTTTGATCGGCATACACCAGGAATATAAAGATCTGGGCTTGCCACCGATCTACATCACAGAAAACGGCATGGCGGTTGCGGATCAATTAGAAGGCGACCAAATCCACGACAGCCCACGCATTGACTACATGCAACGCCACTTTCAAGAAGTCGCCAAAGCGATCGCCGCTGGAGTCGATATTCAAGGATTTTTCTACTGGAGCCTGCTGGATAATTTTGAGTGGAATTCTGGTTACTTACGCCGCTTCGGTTTAATTTATGTCGATTACGTCAGTCAGCGCCGAATCTGGAAAGACAGTGCGATCTGGTTAAAAAGTTTCGTGCAACAATTTCAAAACTGGACATCGACCATCAACAACAAATCAGCGAGTCGTGAGCATACTTAATCAAACCTAGCCGATTGGAGAAAATCGTATGTGGCAACGTATCTTGATCGTGGTAAGCCTTGCAGTAATAGCGGTAACAGTTGTAACTGCAGTATCCGCCTCTGCAGCGCAAGCACCGCAGGTTTCCATTATCCCTTTGCCACATTCGCTACAAGCAGAAAAAGGCAGCTTCACTTTCAACGCGCGCACCACGATTTATGCGGCAGATACGGCGGGCTTGCGTAATGCGGCAATTTTGCAGCAAGCGCTCCTGCAAACGCAAGGAAGACAATTGCTGGTGAAGTCAGGCAGCCCAAGCCCACGTCAGAACAATGTCATTCTCTTTTCTGCCGTTGAGCAAGCAGCATCCACCGAAACCGCTCAAAAAGAAGCCTATCAGCTAGCAATTCGTCGTGATCGCATCGTGATCCGAGGCAGCGCCACAGGTCAGTTTTACGCCATACAAAGTCTGCTGCAAATGTTACCGATTGCAGCAGCAAGAACAAAAAACACAAAACACACAACAACAAGCTTAAGCCTACCCGCACTGACGATACAAGATCAACCGCGTTTTGCTTGGCGTGGCTTACATTTAGATGTTGGCCGACATATGTATAGCGTCGACTTTATTAAGTCTCTACTTGATCAAATGGCGATCTACAAAATGAATACCTTTCATTGGCATCTGACCGAAGATCAAGGCTGGCGCATCGAGATCAAAAAATATCCGAAGCTGACGCAAATCGGTGGATATCGCAAAGAGACCATCAAAGATCGCAACTTCGATCCCTATATCGGTGATGGTAAACCTTATGGTGGTTTTTATACCCAAGAGCAAATCAAAGATGTGGTTGCGTATGCCCAAGCAAAGCACATCGACATGGTGCCCGAAATTGAATTACCAGGCCATTCTTTAGCGGCATTGGCCGCTTATCCCGAATTGGCTTGTACACCAGGCCCCTTTGAAGTTGGAACTGTTTGGGGCATCATTGATGACATTCTTTGCCCAAGTGAGACCACATTCGAATTTTTGAATAATGTACTCAGCGAAGTAATAGACTTATTTCCAGGCCAATACATTCATATCGGCGGCGACGAAGCACCGAAAACACGCTGGAAAGCGAGCCCACTAGCGCAAGCGGTGATGCAACGTGAAGGCTTAAAAAACGAAGAAGAGTTGCAAAGTTATTTCATACGCCGAGTCGGTCAATTCATCCAAAGCAAGGGCAAGCGCATGATAGGCTGGGATGAGATTTTAGAAGGAGGCTTAGCACCCAATGCCACCGTCATGTCTTGGCGCGGCGAAGCAGGTGGTATCGCCGCTGCGAAAGAAGGACACGAAGTCATCATGACCCCGACAGCGTGGTGCTATTTTGATGCGGGACAAGGGCCGAAAGAGCAAGAACTGTGGCAACTCGGTGGTGAAATTCCGATTCAAAAAGTCTATTCTTATGATCCGGTTCCCAGTGTGCTTAGTCCATCGCAACAACGCTTAATCCGCGGTGTACAAGCCAACGTTTGGACTGAGTATTTGCCGACTCAAGAAAAAGTCGAATACATGGTCTTCCCACGATTGCTGGCAATGGCCGAAGTCGCTTGGAGTGCACAAGAACAGCGCCAGTTCGCCCATTTTGAAACGCGATTGGAAGCGCACTACCCGCGTTTAAGTTCGCACAATATCCGCTACCGCATTCCACGCCCACAGGGCTTAGATCAAGTACAGTGGACAGGTGAACAAGCAAGAATTCAACTGCGCGCCCCGGTTCGCAATAGTCGCATGTACGTCAGCCTAGACGGTAGCACGCCCGACGACAAGACAGCACCGACGACTCAAACATTGCAATTTTCGGCAAGCCCAACGCAGCCAGTTACCGTAAAGGTATTAACAGTATTACCCGATGGCCGTCGCAGTGCGGTACAACAGCTCAGAGTTCCGGCATTGCCCTAAGCTGTGACGAAGTAATAGCGAGATGATGTCATGTGCTAGTACCACTTAAGAAAGTACTTTCACAAGATGCGTAGTTCAGATTGCAAAATTTAGGTCTCGGTATTTTTACCGAGCACCCAGCCCAAAGAAAAACATAGCTGTTAACGTTGGCGTTCCTCTTGATCGGTGGAGCAGGAGTCGTCTGCGGACTGCGCAACGGTTGTGTTCTTGCCCTCAAAGACTGGCCTGGAATCGATTAGGTGGTCAGGAAATAGAACTCCAAAACGACCGTCCTTAATGTTTGTTGCGAGGTCGCGCTTTCTGAGCACAGCCTGCATAAACTCTCTCTGGTTTTGTTTCAAGCAACTTAACACATAAGCTACAAAGTTCTCTACAGTTTGAATCTCTTGGTCAAGCTGTCCGATCCCTACCGAATTCCCCTCGACAGCAAGAGTGCGATCCCAAAGTGATCTGTACTCTTTAAAAACTGGAACTTTGCCCAAAAAGTAGACCTCATTAAATTTCTGTTTTTCAGGTACGACATTGCCGTGGAGTAAATCATTGCGTTCGTTAATTAAGCGATGGAAGTTTTTGCAGGCTTCGGTCTTGAAATCAATGGGCTTCTCAAAGCCTATACACGATAGGTGTAAACCACGGATTCGGACGTCAATTTGTTGTCGATATATGCTTTCCATCAAGCGATTATCCGATTTGACGTCTGGGCGGGCTAGCACAAAGATCAGCAGATTGAGGAATGCTTCCGCCCATACTGGTAGCATTGATCTAATTCCAAAGCAAAGCCCGTAGGCTCGACTATGTGATTCAGTAACCGCCTTCCAAACTTTGGCTTGCTCGATTGCTGAACTTGGCGTATTGAATTCACTTGAGAATGGAGATGAAAGGTCTAGATTCGAGAGTTCGTGACGAAGACTGTGAATCGTGCGCGTTAGGCGTGCGTATGGGTTTACAAACTCTGTCCAATGTTCCAGTTTCTCTCGAACGGCGGCCATCTTCAGTCCGTGATTCTTAAAATCTGCTCGAATCTGATCTATTAGTTCGAGGCGTTCAGAACTAGTGAACTCCAGTTCTCCAATCACAAATAGATCGGTTCTGAAGTTGGTTCCCCAGAATCCGATAAGTGACTCTCGATGCTTGAGTGTCCAGTCCCAATGGACCAGATTATCAGAGTGATCGTTCCGCAGAAAGTTTTGGATTCCGTTGGGCATGCCAAACCGCGCCGAGAAGTAGCAGTATAGATCGATAGGCTTCAGTTCGTTGCGGAGTTCAAGATATGCGCTGGGATGCGCCGTCGACCGTGTTACCTGCGTACGCTGAATAATTTCCTCAGTCGACGGGCATTCCAAAGATGCGACGAAGTCGGGTGGTAGTGGCATGCGAGGTCTAATGTTTAGATGAACGGAACACCGCCACCAGAATTAAAGAATAGTACGACCATAACAGTGATTTTTTTGATCATCCAGTTGAAGTGTTTTCGCTCTACCGATCATAATGCCTTCTTTTTAGAACTACTATCAATGTTATTTCGTGCCGAACTTAAACCAATAGTCACGACTCGCGCTAATGATTCCTGATTGGAACCATAACTCTCCATTATTTCGTCGGTTAATATTAGTTCAGTTCAACAAAATGTAGCGGTCAAGATGATAGGCGAAAAACTAACTTCTCGCACAGCACTTTTTATGTAACCCCTTGAAAACCCAGGTGAATTGGCGTTTTGTATTCTATTTTGTGATCTGAAATCGTACTATGTTGAACGTAAAAAACGTCATGAATAATGTTAGCCATTCTAACTTTCCACTGCGCCTAGTCAAGCAAACGATTTTTGATGAATCACGACTGTTGTTGAACAATCATTTGCGCAAATGAGAAGCGATGCTTATCCAAAAAAGCCCGAATCGCTAATCAATGTTTTGCCCGATGCGCCATAGCACGCCTGACGGATCAATCAGACAAAAATCGCGCATTTTCCAGGCTTGCTTTTCTATCTCTGTCATCTTGACGTCGTACTTTTCTAGCACACCGCTAGCCTGTATGTGCTGCCACCATGCATCGACATCTTCGACCAGGATGTGCATCATGAAATTGTCTGCAAACGATTCGGCGCAAAAGTCTTGCAGCAGAAAACTCACATGACCAAGATGAAAGTAGGCGATACCATCGCCGTCGGATGCCATTGTGAAGCCTATATCTTGGTAGAACTGTTTCGAGATATTGAAATCTTTCGCTGGCACGAAAGCCTTGATTTCGGTGATGCGCAGATTTTTCATTGGAGCTTTCTTGATGGCTTGATGATGAAAATAGTTGTTCGCGTTTGCTTTTTGAATGAGGGAATTTAAAAAAACCGTTAACAAACCTTCTAAAGGCTTCTGCGAAATTCCTTGCGCATTAGAGCGACGCATGAAATCTTAAACTGAAAGGAGCATTCTAGTCGTCTAGCATCGAGAGTCAAGAAACATGTCGAACAACATCGGTACACAAGCTTGCGGTGATTTGCGAGCGAAGCCACAACCGTAAGTAATTTAGTCAGCGTCGCCGACTAAAGCGAAGGACAACAAGGCGTACTAGCAATGACAAGGCTGTTACCCATCTTGTCTTAGCGATTTTTCCACTTCGTAAGTTTTGTTCTCCATCAAAGTGGACAGCAAGGGTCCACTGTACGGGCTGTGTATTGGAAGTTTTAGTGATCCGCGTGAGCCGAACACTGGCATCGTGTGCCAAGGGATCGATGGATTTTTCTTTTACATAAATCGTCGAGGGAGTGAAGTGAACTTTCGCACCGAGTAAGTCAAGCTGCACAGCACCAGGAAGCACGTCACCATTCGCTAGCTGATAATTTGCCGCTACCAGATAACTGCCAAATGCACCCAAGGCCAAGGCTTCCTCGCAGGGCTTGACGTAGGACTCATCATAATCAGCATCGCTCTCCGCATCGCCGCAAAACTGCCAAACCGGGTGGGTTTTCAGATGACTCGCAGTGAGCATGTTGGCGGGGATGGGGTTTGTGTTGGGCATGTATTGAACTGGATGGATTGTTTGATGCGTTGGTGCGCTGTGAAATTTTTAATTCCTTTTGGGCGCACCGAAGTGCTTCTGTAGAAAGTGCAAGTCGGCGTTAAAACTAACGAGTATTTTGACGAAGTTTCCAATAGCCCGGGCGCCGTTTGTTATGGGCAATAGCCAATATGAAAATATCTTGTTCATCATGCTGGTAAATGATTGAATAGGGGAATCGTTTGAGGATGAACTTACGGAGGAATTGTCCAAGACGTGGTGGTGATTCTGGATGGATCTGAATGAATGTCACTGCGTTTTGCAGATCGGCGACAAACGATTTGCCCAAACCGATTACTTTGTCTTCATAAAACAAAGCAGCCTCAACAAGTTCTGTTTCAGCATCAGAATGAAACTGAATCTGCATCAGCTGAGACGACGACGCACATTGTTGAATACCTCATCTGCTGAAATCAAAGTTGCCTCACCGCGCTTGATCTCGGCTAGTCTTGACTCAGCCTCAATGCGCCATTCTTTCTCGATATCACCAGAATCTGTTGGTTCAAGCGTTCCAAGTAAAAACAGGACAAATTGCGCTCTTTCGTCAGCGGATAACAGAGATGCTTTTTGTTCTAACTCTAAAAGATTTAAGGACATTTTGTTCTCCTTCGAGCAGGTATAAACATAAAAGATTATACGTCACTTCAATAGTTGATCCCAAGCGAGCGGAAAAAACGTCTTGTCGCATAAGCTGCTCAAATAGTTCGGTTTAAGGCGTTGAATCTCAACACCCTTGTCGAGACAACTTCGCCACCTCTTGCACATGCTTCCCAGGTTTTGCGGCTGATGACAAAAGTAAAACGGTATCCGCATTGTTGTAACGCGATTTTTCCATCACGAGGTCGAGTTTGCCATCGCGGTCAAGGTCGCCAGCCCACGAGATGCTAATCGTATCGGTGAAATCGCTGTCGCCATTTTCTAAAGTATCGCCTAACCATTGCTGAATCCCGTTACCAAGCAAATAAACTTTACACTGCTGAAATTCTTCGCCCTTGGCTTTTTTCTTGCACTGATGTTGTACCGTGTACTTAGTGTTATCGAAACTAATGAGTTGATCACTGTCGGCCAAAGTAATGTTAGCTTGTTTAAGCTCACCCGTTTTCAGCCCTTCTCTTCGAATGATAAGAAAAGGTGCGGGTCCTTTCATCTCGACCAATTTTCCAGAGTACGACGCCTTATTACGCTCATCATCCATAATGCCGTCAAACACCGTTTTGATCGTAGGCGCAGCGACCTTTAGTTCAGCACGTTCGCCATTGACCATTAAAGCAAACCAATTTCTACCTGCCACATTGGGTACTTCGCCCTTATGAAAAGTGCCAACTTGAATGATCTCGGTCGGAGTCGTGTTGACTGCCATTGCCATCGGGATGAATAGTCCAAGAAATAGTGACGATAAAAGCGGTTTTGCTAAAGGCATGATGTCCTCATGTAATTTATGCGGCGATATGAAAGTAGGGTGTTGCTGTCATACACGTGTTACATAGTCTAACGTAGAAATTGAGCCGAAAACGGCGGCCTGCCGACGGTTTATGCCGCGGCTTTTGCACAAGAGCGACCTATTGCATTTTGAGTTGGCTACGCACAGAGATGCTTGTACTTGCTTGATACGCATGTGATTGCCGGAGCATAGAGAACTAGCATCAGCCCTACGGCGCTAAGCGGTACTAGCGCAAACACCTTACTCCAGCCAGTCAGCTTCCCAATTTCGATGTTCCCTGCAGAGATTGTGATTCTTGGAGCAAAGCAGCCGTACAGGCAAGCACACAGGAAAAACAGACCAAAGAATCGCGTGACACCGATAGCGCCGAACCAATGGTCGGTCGCAAGGGTAAGTGCAAAGACGATAGCCATTCCGATGTATTTGTGCATATGATTTCCTAGGACCTAATGCAGAGGCATCGGTATCGCTGCCACCAATAGACTAATGAAGAGTGCGGACGTCATTATTGAGCCTCAGACGACCGTTCTGTTATGTTGCGTTTCTTGATCCAAAACCACCATAGCGAGAAAATCATTGCTGCATACAGAAATAGAATGCTTAGTAAGCCCCCATCTTCTTGCGTTACCTCATACATCCCATTTGAATCGGTTGTGACGGTCACTGTCTCAGATGAAATTGGATCTGCCTTGATAATCAGATATGTGTTTGAACGTTTTTCATAAGAACCACTATATTCAGATTTCATTCCAGAAAGAAAAACCATTTCTCCGTGGTATTTGGATAGAGCTGCCTTCGCTTCTGGCCATGGATATAGAAATCCATAGAGTGCCATAAGCGGCAAAAGTAACAAGACCACAGGGCTAAGGTACTTAAAGAACGTCAAGAAGAATTTTTTTATCATTTGCATGGGTGATTCAAAGACACATAGCGTGAAGTTGAGGGGCGGCGCGCTTTTGCGCCTTCCCGCTTGAACGCAGGGTTAGGCATTTTCATTTGAATTCTTTTCCACTTTGACGACCAGTCCATTGAAAAATGCCACCACAAGCTCATTAAACCAAGAGCAAGCTTCTTTACATGTGGCTAGCTCACTGTCGGAAACTTCAAACTCTGTGGCTGTTTTGGGGTGTGTAATTCTGTTTCTTATTTCTTGTGCCGCCAAAAAGTTATCCCAAGCTACCGTGCCGACTCCCAAATTAAACTCTATACCAAAATATTTCGTCAAAACACCGAAGGTAAATCTAAAATTTTCGGGCAGCTTTAAATATTTTGTTTGTTCTTTAGTTTGGCCATTACGTTTCAACTCATAAGTTTTATCTGAAAGCAACGCATATTCAGCAGGCGATAATTTTTTGAATCTCCCCTCTGGTACTGGAGCGAATAACACGGTTTGCTTTAATACCCAAATGGAACCCTCAATCATCGCAAAAACATTTCTGACGTAGGCTCTGCGTGTAAATTGATTGTCTTCTTTATCTAGCGCTTGTTCTGCCCAATGTGCATCGTCAATCATGGGCATTAACCTCTCCTTGATGTCACCAAGTTTCACTATCGCTCCCAATGCCTAACGCAGAGGTGTAGGGATCGCCCACACCAGAAAATTAATAAAGAGAGAAACCGTCACTGGCGATTCCCCGACGACCGACCTGTTAGTTGATGAATTCTCCGAACCAGTAATACCATTCGTAGCCCTTAGCCTGAACTGTTTTTCCATTATTTACGACTCTTAGATCAGGTGATTTAACGATGTCTGCAATTTCTAATAGCGATTCTTTAAAATCTTCAATTTCGGTAATACCATAGAAATCGTGATGATCAGTTAAAAGGATATTGCCCTCTTTATCTTTGACCTCAAAAAAAAGCTCAGTTACTTGATAAGGCACCGTTACCAATACATCAAAATGTACGGCTTCAATGAGAATGACTAAAGCGGAGTCTTCAGTATTTTGCGTTACAACCACTGCGTCACCAATAATCTTCAGTATCTCTTGCTTATCCATAATTAAGGGCAACTAACGTGTTTTCCGCGACAGTTCGTCAAATAAACCCGACACAGTTCGCATAAAAAGTTTAATAAATATTCGTGAAACGCTTTTGTAGCAAGCTTCTTCAGGAATCCACGACATATTTAATCAGTGTTAAATTTTCTATGAAAACCGTCACTGATAAAGATGGCCATTCTATCAAGCCGTTTGGTCGAGTCAAGCGAACAATGCATGTGATGTAGGAGCGTCTTGTGTGGCAGAGCAGTTAGGGTGAATCTTTATCTTTCCTTGGCATTCGGCGCACCCGCACTCGCATAGACCTATACGCAGTTTACGTTGAGTCCACAGTTAGGGTGTGGCGCTCTACTTAGGTGCAGATAACACGACGATGTGAAATTCAGAGATTGACTTCACATGTGTATTGCACTGTTCAATAGTCTTTTAATGAATATAGAAAGTGGTTATGTCTAGATTGAGGCTATTTGTTGCTATTGGGATAATTACTTTTGCCTACCAATCACTGGAATCCACCAGCGAACACGCATTTCATTCATTGGTCTAAACGGTATTGGAAAGTACGCCACGATGTCTGGTTTATTTCCATCCCTTTCATACCCAGTTGCAGCAAACCATTCTCCATAAATATAACGATTTGTCTGCATTGAGGTTTTATAAGTGCAATAAAACTCTGCATAGGTGGCTGAAGGAACCAAATGGATTTCAAACCCATTTGCTTCCGATGCGTTTGTAGCTTCTAAACCCAGAACATCAATGAATTCGTTTCGATTTCCGTCTTGTTTCGGAAAATAAGCTGAGAGCAATGGAGCATTCGTTATTGGACCGGGCCGACCCATGTGTAGGTCTCCAAGTTTTTGATAGTCTTCTGAGTTGACATATTCTTTCCAGAACTTTGCACCATCTTTAACGAACTCTTCAAATTCAAAGCCTTTGCTTTTGCCAATGATGTTGAATTTTGGAATCTCAATTATTTTGTAGTTCATATTTTCTCCGCCTTGATTTTTTAATGGGAAGAAGACTCGGTTATATGAGGAAAGCGTTGCAGAACTTAGGCGAGCTTGATTTGGGTTTATTCCATGTAATTTCCGAAATGCACGAGTAAAAGCATTTGGAGATTCGTATCCGTATTTCAAAGCGATATCGAGGACACTTTTATCGGTGCTCAACAACTCAACTGCAGCCACTGTAAGCTTTCGCCTTCTAACGTACTCTGCACATGTAACTTGAAAGCTAGCAAAAAACATTCGATGGAAATGATACTTAGAGCAATATGCTTCTTTCGCGATGTTTTCGACATTGAGTGCACTTTCTAAATTACTTTCAATGTATTCAATTGCCAGATTCATGCGTTGTGACCAGGTCATACTTTCTAAATCTCCTATTGAGCGTGCATAGTAACTAGTCAATCGAACGACGGTCTCACCTTTTCTTGCTAATTTTTGCCATGTATAAAAAATCTATTAAAAGTATTAGTGATGAAGATGGTGATTCTATCAATCACTTTACTCGAGTCAAGTAAATAAAATACGAGCAATGGATTAGTAGGGGCCATGACAATCCAGCAGTTGCAAGTGCATGACTTTCATCCATATTATCCTTGTTCAGTATCTACCACCCGCAGCTCCTTTGACATTTTACGTATGCGGTTTGGGCTGAGATCAGGGATAATATCGGATTACCTCTATTGCTCTCTGAAAGCACGCTATGTCTAACCAATTTGCTCCGCTCAAAAACGATACCTTTTTACGCGCCTTGTTGCGTCAAGAGACTGAATACACGCCTTTGTGGTTGATGCGTCAGGCGGGGCGTTATTTGCCAGAGTATCGTGCTACGCGTAAGGGTGCTGGTTCGTTTATGAGTTTGGCGAAAAATCCGGATTTTGCGACCGAGGTGACGATACAGCCTTTGGATCGTTTTAAGTTGGATGCGGCGATTCTGTTTTCGGACATTTTGACTGTGCCTGATGCGATGGGCTTGGGCTTGTACTTTGAAGAAGGCGAAGGCCCTAAATTTGAACGTCCTTTGAAGGATGAAAAGTCCATTATGGATTTGAAAGTGCCGGAAGAGGGTAGCTTGCAATATGTGTTTGATGCCGTGACGCAGATCCGTCGTACTTTGGATGGTCGTGTTCCTTTGATCGGTTTTTCTGGCAGCCCGTGGACTTTGGCTTGTTATATGGTGGAAGGGCAGGGTTCGCGCGAGTTTCATGGTGTGAAGACCTTGATGTATAAGCGTCCCGATTTGATGGATCGCATTTTGACTTTGAATGCAGAAGCAGTGGCGACCTATTTGAATGCGCAGATTGATGCGGGTGCGCAGGCTGTGATGATTTTTGATAGCTGGGGCGGCGCTTTGGCGGATGGTGCTTATCAACGTTTTTCATTGAAATACATGCAAGACGTGGTCAGCAAATTGCAAAAAGAAAAAGATGGCAAACGTATTCCTTGCATCGTCTTCACCAAAGGTGGCGGCTTGTGGTTGGAGCAAATTGCCGATATCGGTGCCGATGCATTAGGTCTGGATTGGACGGTTAATTTAGGTCAGGCGCGTGTGCGCGTTGGCGACAAAGTGGCATTGCAGGGTAATCTTGATCCAGCAGTCTTGTTCGCTGAGCCAGATCAGATCCGTAAGGAAGTGACGGCCGCTTTGCATGCGTATGGCAAGCCAAGTGCGGGTCATGGTCATGTGTTTAATCTTGGTCATGGTATTTCTCAATTTACATCACCAGATGCCGTGAGCGTTTTGGTTGAGACCGTGCATGAAGTTAGCCGTCAGCAGCGCCAAGGCTAAGTGCCTACTTTAAAAAGCGTCGTGATGTTATAAATATTTTATGTGCGATGGCGATGTAACTGGTATGAGCTTGGTTTGCCTTTGGATTGGAAGTGCTATGCCAGTTAGCTACTTATTTTCGCCTTATCGCTGGTGTTTAAAAGCTATATCGAATGTTCAAGCTTGATGATTCGTCATGTTGCTACGCAAAACATAGCGACGGTGCGGCTTAGCGGACATAATCACGGATAAAGCGAGTAATTTCGCGGTGGATAAGTCGGCCTTTGTACTAGATTTTTTAGTAGTTATTCACAAAAAAAGACACACAAAAAAATAATATGGAAATTTGTTTTTCGCTTCAAATTGTTTTTTGTAAGTCATTGTTTATAAACAGAATTTTTTGTGCATCGCAATTGTGCATTCTGTTGAAACCCGCATAGAGACTAGGCTGGCGGCTTGTCAAGATGCCTTTGTCCACAAAGTTATCCACAGTTTATGTGGATAGAGTAAAAAGAGCTTATGAAACCGATAGTTAGCGCATTACCTCAAGCCTTACATTAAGTTCGTGGAACCTATTTACCTTACTATCGCCCTAGATACCCCCCTTGACAGACTCTTTGACTATCGTTGGGAGCCTGTCGCGGACGAAGCGCTGCCGCAAGTAGGGCAAATTGCTTGGCTGCCTTTTGGCAGACAAGAAATTGCGGGCTTAATCCTGGCGGTTGGTTCACAAACCGAAGTGCCTGCCGATAAAATTAAATCAGTGTTGGCAGTGCGTCATCAGTGTCCTGCTTTAGATAGTCGCTGGATTGACCTATGTCGATTCGCAGCTGATTACTATCAACGGCCTTTAGGCGAAGTGGCGATTCCAGCTTTGCCGAAAAATCTGCGGGTGCCAAAAGCGACTTCACTTGATCGCAATCTGAAGAAACTGGCGAAGCTTGCTCCCGCGCAGGATGCGAGCGCGGTACAAGAACCTGCATTAAATGCACAGCAGCAGACTGCGGTTGATGTCATTTCGGCCAATACCGCATTCACCGCATACTTGTTACATGGCGTGACGGGTAGTGGTAAAACCGAAGTCTATTTGCAAACCGCAGCACGTGTTTTGGCGCAGAGTCAGCAAACGCAGGTCTTGATTTTGGTGCCAGAAATTAATCTGACCCCGCAGTTAGAGGGCAATATTCGCAATCGCTTTCCGGGTTTGCAGATCGCGACTTTGCACAGTGGCATGGCTGAAGGTGAGCGCTTGCTCCATTGGTTAGCCGCGCACACAGGTCAGGCAAGAATTATTCTTGGAACTCGATTAGCCATTTTGTCCTCTTTGCCGCATCTCAAATTGATCGTGATCGACGAGGAACATGATCCTTCCTATAAGCAACAAGAAGGCTTGCGTTACTCCGCTCGCGATTTGGCGGTTTGGCGTGCGCATCAATTGGGTATTCCGGTCGTGCTGGGTTCTGCTACGCCGTCTTTGGAAACATGGCAACACGCAAAAGCGGGGCGTTACCAAAAACTTGAACTCAGTGAACGCGCCGTCCAGGCAGCGGTTTTACCCATTGTTAAGATTATTAACACCGAGCGAGAAAAGCCGTCTGAAGGCTTAACGCAAAGATTGGTTTCCGCGATTCGACAACGTTTGGAGAAAGGTGAGCAATCACTACTCTTCCTCAATCGTCGTGGTTATGCACCCGTAATTCATTGTGATGCTTGCGGTTGGATTAGCAATTGCACGCGCTGTACCGCGCATTTGGTGATGCATAAATTGGATAAGAAACTGCGTTGCCATCACTGCGGATTGGAGCAAAGGATTCCACGTGCTTGCCCAACTTGCGGCAATATTGACTTGCAGCCATTGGGACGCGGTACGCAAAGATTGGAAGAGGGCTTACAAGTTCTTTTTCCTGAAGCCAGAGTTTTTCGGATTGATGCCGACTCAACTCGATTGAAGGGAAGTGCTGAAGCAGCGTTTGATACAGTGCACCGTGGCGAGGTGGATATTCTGATCGGCACACAAATGGTGGCAAAAGGGCATGACTTTAAGAACTTAACTCTCGTTGCGGCATTGAACCCCGATAGCGCTTTGTTCTCGCAAGATTTTCGTGCCAGCGAGCGCTTGTTCGCACAACTAATGCAGGTCGCGGGGCGCGCTGGACGTGCCGCACAAAAAGAGGGTGGTAATGCCAGTGAGGTATTGATTCAGACCCGTTATCCCGATCATCCTTTGTACCATGCATTGATGGCACATAATTATCCGGGATTTGCGGACGATCTCTTAGAAGAACGTCAACAGGCAGCGATGCCACCGTTTATCTATCAAGCGCTATTGCGTGCCGAAGCAAAAGAGTTGGAGACTGCAATCCTGTTTTTGAAAGACGCGGCAAATTGTACGCCGCACCATGGAATTACGATCAATGATCCGATTCCGATGACGATGACCCGCGTGCACAATGTGGATCGTGCGCAGCTCTTAGTGGAATCGACCTCACGACCGGCATTGCAAGCCTTCTTAAAAGAATGGATCACCGATCTGCGGGCGTTGAAGAGCCGTGTGAAGTGGGGCGTGGAAATTGATCCTGTCGATATCTAAGTATTATCTAAGAGTTAGCTAAGTATAAGAAATTACATCTGAAGTATTCGCCGCGGCACTTTAGATTTTGCAACTCAATTGCATTAAGGGCATAATGGCATTTTGTCGACTTGTATGAGTACATCACTTTTAGCGCAATCTGCTTAAACTTTGCGCAGATGTTCGTGTAGCAGAGAGTAAGCCAACAAAAGTCAACCTAAGCCAAGCGGAAATAAGCAAAAAACAAGCAAAAGATCAGCATGAAAACAAAGCCTACTATTTCCATAGCATCGGATTCTGTTCAAACAAATATGGCTTTAGCGGAAGTCAAGCTAAGGGCTGCACGAGTACGAGTCACGCAAGCGCGCTTAGAAGTATTGAGCCTATTGTGTGCGCAGCATCGGGCGATGTCGCATACAGAAATGCAAGACGCAATGCCGCAAATGGATAGAGTGACTTTATATCGCGCGCTGGATTGCCTAACCGAAGCAGGCTTGGCTCACAAAATCGCCAGTGATGACAGAGTTTTCCGTTTTAGTTCAGGCAGTGAATCGGCGCAGACCACAGACGAGAAGCAGGCTGGTGGGCATGCGCAGCATCATCATGGACATTTCAAATGTACCCGTTGCGCTAAAGTTTTCTGTCTGGAACAACCAGATAGCAATCACAGCTTGCGCGATCAGTTGCAAGAAACGCTGGCATCGACAGCCCTTAAAGGATTTCAAAGTCACGATATCGAAGTCACCATCAAAGGATGGTGTAATCAATGTAGTCTGGCTTAAATTTTTATTACTTAATTAGAATCCATCATGGCATTAATTCCCACCACGATACTGACCGGCTTTCTCGGCGCTGGCAAAACCACTTTATTAAACCGCATTTTGCAGGAACAGCATGGTTATAAGATTGCTGTCATTGAAAATGAGTTTGGCCAGGAAAACATCGACAATGAAATTCTGGTGCAAGACAGCAATGAGCAAATTATCGAAATGAATAATGGCTGTATTTGTTGTACGGTTCGGGGGGATTTGATCGTCGCACTGAATACCTTGACGCAAAGAAGAAACGCGGGGGAACTGCAATTTGACCGCATCATCATTGAAACCACGGGTTTGGCAAATCCTGGTCCGGTCGCACAGACCTTTTTTGTAGATGAAGAAGTGGGTTTGCATTACATGCTGGATGCGGTGGTAACCGTTGTTGATGCCAAACATGGCATGATGCAATTGGACGAACACGAAGAAGCGCAGCGTCAGATTGGCTTTGCAGACAAGATTTTGTTGTCCAAGGCGGATCTAGTAAGCACCGAAGAATTGGCTTTACTTAAGAGTCGCATCATTAGAATGAATCCACGTGCGCCAATTAAGGCGGTTGATTTTGGCAAAATCGCGATCGCTGAAGTGCTGGACTTAAAAGGCTTTAATTTAAATGCAAAATTGGAACTCGACCCTGATTTTTTAGCCGCTGAAGAGCATCACGAGCACGACCATCATCACCATGACGAGCATTGTGAAGAGGACTGCTCACATGCGCATCACGAGCACGACCATCATCACGCACATCACTCTGACGATGTTGCTGCTTTTGTCTATAAAGCTACACGTCCTTTTAATACGGAAAAACTCGATTACTACCTCGGTGGTTTGGTACAGGTTTATGGTCCACGTATGCTCCGCTATAAGGGAGTGTTGTATATGGAACACGCTGACCGTAAGGTGATTTTCCAAGGAGTGCACCAGATCATGGGCACCGACATAGGGGGAAAATGGGCGGACAATGAAATCAAAGAAAGTAAAATGGTCTTTATTGGTAAAAATTTACCGAAAGAGATTTTTATTCAAGGTTTAGAGCAATGTTTGGTATAAACTAGCGCCCTATTGAATTGAAACAGATTCTTTTCTGTCTTAATTGAATAGATTTGTATGCGGAACAAGCACGCTATATACTTGTCCTTGAGGGAAAGTGTGGGTAGCAACATTCCAATAAAGAAGAGTGTTCAGCCGCACTTGCGTATATTAACCCGTTGTATCGAAAGTAAGCGAAGTGGCAACTAAATCATCTAAATCAACTGCACCCGCTGGTGCACCTGCAGCCCTCCTCACAGAAGAAGAAATCTTGAAGATGGGTGAGAAGGACTATATGAACGACGCGCAATTGGCGTTTTTCAAAGCCCGTCTGCAACAACTTGAAAAAGATTTGCTGAAGAATGCCGACGAAACGACTGAGCATTTGCGTGAAACGGTCTTAGTACCTGATCCAGCAGATCGCGCGACGATTGAAGAAGAGCATTCTTTAGAGTTGCGTACCCGTGACCGTGAACGTAAATTGTTACGCAAAGTGCAGCAATCCATTGCCGCCATTGATGCTGGCGAGTACGGTTGGTGCGAAGAAACAGGCGAGCCAATTGGCGTACCACGTTTGATGGCACGTCCAACAGCAACCTTGTCTTTGGAAGCGCAACAACGTCGTGAGTTGAAACAAAAATTATACGGAGACTAAGCAAATCGCTTTGCTTGTCACTGACAAAAAATGCGCAGAATTTCCACTGCGCATTTTTTTATGCATCAGCACTGCAACTTTGTTGCACTAAGATTGTCATACAAAGTCGCTGGCCGTCATGCTTATCCTTGCCCTTGTTGCGATAAAATGCCAGACAATTGATAAGAAACAGATGTATCACTTCGATATGATCCCGTATGCGAAATTTGTCGATAAAAAATAGACGCTTGAAAGCCATAGTCCTGCTCTGGACTATGTTGCTTGTTCTATTGTCGGCGCAATGGTTAGGTTTCGCGCATCGGATGTCACACATCAGCACCAATACAGGTGAAGTGATGACCTTGGCATCGGATGGTGCGCATTACTTGGGTGTTCAAAAGCTCAGTAATGCGAATGAATCTAGCTTGCATTCTTGTATCTTGTTTGATGCTGCCAGTATTGCAGATGGCTTGCAACATACCATCGTCGTCTTTGCCGCCTCAGCCTTTGCAGATTTACCGGCAGTTCAGCCACGTATCTTTCCTTGGTTGGCGGCTTTTAGTGCTTATTTTTTAAGCCGCGCCCCTCCTTTCTGAAAACACGCTGTCGAGATCATTCGCAGCCATATTGTTGACCAACGTCGCCACGTCGACGCTTTTCGCTATTTGTTTTCAGGAAATCCTATGTCATTACAACGCACTTTGTTAGCCGCTGCCGTTTGCGCCGCATTTACACCTTTTGGCGCTCAGGCGCAATCTACCACCACCGTCACCGTATCGGCCAACCCTTTGGGTAAAGAAGAAAGTTTACAAATTTTAAGTCCGACGAAGATTTTGTCTGGTTCGGAATTACGTTCTAAAATTGGTAGCTCACTAGGCGAAACCTTGGGTAGTGAATTGGGTGTTAGTGCTTCTGGATTTGGTGCTGGTGCATCGCGCCCGATTATTCGTGGTTTAGAAGGTCCGCGTGTAAAGATTCTGCAAAATGGCATGTCAGTTGCCGACGTTTCAGGATTGTCTAACGACCACGCGGTTGCCAGTGAAACGGCAAGTTCGCAACAAATCGAAATTTTGCGCGGACCTGCGGCATTGTTGTACGGAAGTGGTGCGATCGGTGGCCTGGTCAACGTGGTCGATGGACGCATTCCGACCAGTTTAAGTAAGCAATTAAATGGCGAATTTGAAGTTAAATATGTGGGCGTGAACTCAGAAAAGAGCGGTTCATTTTTCTTAGATGGCTCCATTAACGACATCGCCTTGCATTTAGACGGCAACAGCCGCGATACCAAAGATTACAAAATCCCTGGCTTTGCGAATGCAAATGGCGAGGGTGATATGAAAGGTCGTTTGTCGAATAGCTTCACGCGTGAACATAGCATGGGATTTGGCGCAACTTTGATTAAGTCATGGGGACATATCGGTGCTTCAGTACAAAATATGCAGGATGTCTACGGTATTCCAACCGAAGAAATGTCCTACATCGATTTAGATCAAACCCGCTTTGATATTGATGCTGCGGTGTTTAAGCCATTCTTTGTATTTGATACTTTGAAGTTTAAATTGGGTTCGACTGATTACCAGCATACGGAAAAGCTGCAAGACGGTACGCCTGCCACCGATTTTAAGAACCGTACTTTAGAAACACGTACTAGTTTGTCACACACCAACTGGAATGGTTGGGAAGGAAGTCTTGGGTTACAAACAGAGCACGCGAATTTTTCTGCTTTGTCTGCTGAAACGGGCCGTGCCGACACCGTACCTACAACGCGTAGCACTTCAAACGCAATTTTCTTAGTTGAGCAAAAGAATTTTGGCGCGATCACTTTGAGCGGCGGTGGACGTATCGAAAAAGTGAAACGCCAACCACAAGCCTCATTCAATTTGCCGCAGCGGGAATTTAATTTACATTCATTTTCTTTGGGCGGCTTAATTCCTGTCGCAAATGGCTATGCGATTGTCAGTAGTTTATCGAGCGCGCAACGAGCACCAACGACCGAAGAACTTTATTCCAATGGTCCGCATGAATCGACGCTGACATTTGACATTGGCGACAATCGGTTAAAGACAGAAAAGTCTCGTAATATCGAGTTCAGTGTGCAAAAAACATCTGGCTTGGTTCAATGGAAGATCAATGCTTTTGTGAATAAAGTTGATAACTATGTGTTTGGTGAAATCGATGGATTGCGCGTCGATGAAGAAGGGGAACACGATCCTGAAGGCGAATTTACGCAGCGTTTCTGGAAGCAAGCAAAAGCGACGATTCGTGGTGGCGAAGCGGAGATTTCGTACAACCAATTCGGTGAAGGATTTTCAATCCGCGGCTTCGCAGATACATCTCGTGGAACACTCGCAGCGCGTGGCAGTTTGCCTTTGCAGCCAGCGAATCGTGTTGGTGCTGATATAGGTTATCGCAGCGGTGCGTGGCGCAACACGATTAGCGTGTTGCACGCACAAAAACAAGATCGTTTAGCTGCGTCTGAAACCTTTGTCACACCTTCATTTACAAAAGTAGATTTGAACGTCACTTATACGCATCCGTATATGAATACGCAGGTCACTTGGTTTGCACAAATAAAGAATTTGCTCAATCAAGATATTCGTTTGGCGACATCGGTTCTTAGAGAAACCGTGCCACAGCCTATGCGTGGTTTGATTGCTGGCGTACGTGTGAATTTTTAAGTTCCATCGTGGCGACGATTCTGGGTTAATCAATTCGTGTTGACCCAGAATCACTGCCCATGTCAGCCAATTCGCATGAAGATGGATAGGTATTTTTCTCTATTGTTTTTGGTATTTGCTTTGTAGCTAAATGGCACTTCATCTTTGTAGTCTGATAGATAATCAGGTTTGGTTTTGCGCAGCGTGCTCTTTGAACTCGACGAATAAGTTGTTTAATATCAGTTCTTGATACAAAATTTTTCAAATGAACTTTGTTTTCCGGTATTGTAAGTGAGCAAAATTGTTCGATTTCCGACTATACTTCGAGTAAGTCATGAAATATTGATTTAAAGCAGTTAAATGAGTGGTGCGGATAAGTTTGTTTAAAACGTTTATTCGCCAAAGTTTTTGCATTACTTAATCAATAGTTAGGTTGCCGTGGGGATTTTTAAGCTTTTCGGAAAGAAGCCAGGTCGTGAAGAGCCAACAAGCTCAGACAAACCTGCTTCAAAGAAAACTCGAGTGAAGGGTCAAAATACCGTCATTGGACAAGTCCAGGATGACGAAGCATTGACACATGCCTTGACCGAGAAAAAGCATATTGCGCGCGCCACCGAAAGAAAAATCGACGCGATTGAATTTGAGATGTCGCGTGATATGGGAAGACCAAAGTCGGTCGCTTCCAAAACTGCCAACGATGGTCCATTGACCCGTACCGCACCAAATCAGTTTCATACCGATTTTGTTGCGACTGATTTTCAGAGCACAGTCGCATTGAGTATGCAAACGACCGAATTAATTCTGGGACAAACCGATTTACAAGCCGCCCCTATGGCGCAAATTGAGTCTGTACCTTTGCTCGAAGAAGCAGCCATTCTTTTTGCGACTGGCCAAACCAAGGTCGCTGAGCATATGCTGCGCAGTGCGATTGATCTCGACAATCTGGGAACCGCAACTTCATTAGCTTGGTTTATGTTGTTCGATCTTTATCAGATTGAACAGAATCAGTATGCCTTCGAAAGTCTTTCATTAGATTATGCTGGCAAGTATGAAACCTCGCCGCCAATCTGGCGAAATTCTGATGCCAATAAAGACGCGCCAGCGAGCAAAGACGAAAGTGCTGTTCCTAGCCTGACTTTCCCATCGAAGCTTGATGGTGAAATTATTAAGCTGCTGCAAAAGCTGAATGGATTCAGCGAAAACAGCAAGGTATTGAAGCTTGATTTTGGCAGGGTGAAAACGGTTGATCCAGTTGGTTGCGGCTTATTATTGCGCGCTATTCGTAATTTACAAAAAACCAAGCACGACTTGGTGCTCGTCGCTGCGCAAAATCTGACCGAGCAAATTCGATCGATTCTTGAAGTTGGCCGTCGTGATGAGACCGAGGCACCTTGGTTGTTATTGCTTGAGATACTGCAATTGCTACAGTTGAAAGAAGTTTTTGAAGAAGCCAGTATTGATTATTGTGTGACTTTTGAAGTTTCGCCTCCGGCTTATGAAGCGCCAACGAATAAAGTCACGACGGCCGTCCCAGAACCTGTTTCGGAAGAAGACAACTCGGATCGTTTTCTGATGCCAAAATCAATCGAAGGTAGCACCGATGCATTGGTCAAGCAGATCGCCGCATTTGCTAAAGATCATCAGCTAATTATTCTTGATTGTTCTCAGCTTGAACGTGTTGAATTTGGTGCGTCCGCGCAATTATTGAATGGTTTAGTGCCAATTTCTAGCAGTAAAGATAAGTCCATCCAGTTTCATGAAGTGAATTATCTGGTCATGCATTTGTTCAATGCGATGGGTTTGAAAAATGTCGCGGCGATCTTCCCCCGCAAGCAATCTTAATTTGATTCCGCTCGCGCCAGTCTTGTAATTGGCAGAAAACACCCCATTTCCTTATTTCTCAGCGCTTTAGACTTACTTCTGAGGCAGCTTTCGCCTATGCTTTTATGCGGCGGCAATTCAACGAGGACATTATGGAACAATTTCACGGCACCACGATTCTGACGGTACGCAGAGGTAATGTGGTGGCATTGGGTGGTGACGGCCAAGTCACTTTGGGGAATATTGTGATGAAGGGAACTGCCCGTAAGGTGCGTAAGCTTTATCACAATAAAGTGTTAGCAGGCTTCGCCGGCGGCACTGCAGATGCATTTACTTTGATTGAGCGCTTTGAATCGAAGTTGGAAAAACATCAAGGGCATTTGATGCGCGCATCGGTTGAGTTGGCAAAAGACTGGCGTACTGATCGTATGTTGCGTCGTCTTGAGGCAATGCTGCTGGTTGCGGACAAAGACACCACGCTGGTAATCACTGGTAATGGTGATGTTCTGGAGCCAAATGATGGCATCGGTGCGATAGGTTCAGGCGGTACATTTGCCCAGTCTGCGGCGATCGCCTTGTATCAAAACACCGATTTGTCACCCATTGATATCGTGAAGAAATCGCTGACAATTGCTGGAGAGCTTTGTATTTACACCAATCTCTCACACACGATAGAGACTTTAGAATAAGCAGCACATCCGAAACTGAGATCAAGATGATGAATATGACCCCGCAGGAAATTGTTTCCGAATTAGATAAACATGTTGTTGGCCAAGACAAAGCCAAGCGCGCCGTAGCAATCGCTTTGCGTAATCGTTGGCGTCGTCAGCAAGTGGCTGAGCCTTTGCGCTATGAAATTACGCCTAAAAATATTTTGATGATAGGCCCGACCGGTGTCGGTAAAACGGAAATTGCTCGCCGCCTAGCAAAATTAGCTGACGCACCATTTATCAAGATTGAAGCGACCAAGTTTACCGAAGTTGGTTACGTTGGACGTGATGTCGATACCATCATTCGTGATCTGGTTGACATCGGTATCAAGCAAACGCGCGAAGCAGCGATGCGTAAAGTCAGAACACGTGCTGAAGATGCTGCCGAAGACAGAATTTTAGATGTTTTGTTACCACCAGCCCGTGATTTCGGCATTGGACAAGACGCAGTTGTTGAGAGCAATTCGACAGATAATGTGACGCGTCAAACTTTCAGAAAGCGCTTGCGCGAAGGTAATCTTGACGACAAAGAGATCGAGATTGATGTCGCTGAAGCCGCCCCACAAATGGAAATCATGGCGCCTCCTGGCATGGAAGAAATGACTGAGCAAATCAAGTCGATGTTTTCGGGAGTGGGTAGTGGACGTAAGAAATCACGTCGTCTGAAAATTAAAGATGCCTTGAAATTGATGGTCGAGGAAGAGGCCGCTAAGCTCGTCAATGAAGAAGAATTGAAGCAAGCTGCGATTAAAAACGTGGAGCAAAACGGGATCGTTTTCTTAGACGAAATTGATAAGATTGCATCGCGTTCAGAATCTGGTAGTGCAGAGGTTTCGCGTGCTGGTGTGCAGAGAGATTTGCTGCCACTGGTCGAAGGAACCACCGTCAATACGAAGTTTGGTATGATCAAGACCGATCATATTTTGTTTATCGCATCGGGTGCTTTTCATTTCGCTAAACCTTCTGATTTGATTCCTGAATTGCAAGGTCGTTTTCCGATTCGGGTGGAGTTGGAATCTTTATCGATTGCCGATTTTGAATGTATCTTGACCAGTACCGATGCTTGCTTGACACGCCAGTACGAGGCGCTGCTGGCGACCGAAGGTGTGAAGATCGAATTCCTGCCAGAAGGCATACAACGTCTGGCTGGTATCGCTTATTCCGTTAATGAAACGACAGAAAACATCGGCGCGCGTCGTTTGTATACTGTCATGGAAAAATTGTTGGAAGAGATCTCATTTGACGCGCATCAAAATAGTGGCAAGACCGTGGTGATTGATGCCGCTTATGTAGAACAGCGTTTGCAAGCATTATCCGTTAATGAAGATTTATCGCGTTATGTGTTGTAACTTAATCAGCTTAGATTGATGAAGGAAGGCGGAGAGCAGGATGGCAAACAAGACTTTAGGCACGCGTCAAAAACTAGTGTTTCGTCTTGATCCTGCTCAGGCTAAACCACGTAATCCTGTTGCGGTCTTGGCGAAACGTGGTGGTGCTGGCAGTCATCAGAAAAATGCTGCGACATTACGACAAGCGCAGAAACAAGCCTTAAAGAAATTGCCAATCGATACTGAACAGGATTAAACTTCAGCAACATATTGCGTCATTGCAATACGAACTAAAAACCGGAGTCCACTATGTCAGGCTGTAGAAAGCGTAAATGCTTGAATAAGTTTCGGCGCCCTTTGCGTAGACGCGATATGTTGACGCGGATGTTGGTTGATCTTGGTATGACATATGCCGAATCCTTCGGTGGTCTCAAAGCGATTGCCTTTTTGCGCGAAAAAAATGTCCCCGAGCCTGTGATTGCCCGGGTCATCGGCGATGACTATCCCTTATATTGACTCCATCTTTGCGTTGCGTGATAGTAGGCGCTCTATCATGTCACGTGCTGCTACCTGTTCAAATAAGACGCTGGCGACCGCCTCTGTAATTGGCATATCAATCTTTAATTCCTGCGCCAGTGCTTTGACCGCTTGCGCACAGCGCACACCTTCCGCGACATGACCTAATTCTTGGATGATCGTTTCTAAGGATTTTCCTTCTGCTAGTGCCAAACCGACTTTGCGGTTGCGTGACAAATTACCAGTGCAGGTCAAAATGAGATCACCAACACCTGTCAGTCCCATTAGGGTTTCCAAGCGACCACCGAGCGCAGTACAAAGTCGGCTAATCTCTGCTAAACCACGCGTCATTAACGCGGCTCGTGCGTTTAATCCTAAGCCCAAACCATCTGCGACCCCAGTAGCAATCGCCAGAATATTTTTGACGGCTCCACCAACTTCGACACCGACTACATCGTCACTGGAATAGATTCGTAAGTTAGGGCTATGCGCTGCATCCACCACGATCTGGCAAAGTTCAGCTGAGCTTGAGGCGATGGTTAAAGCGCAAGGCAAGCCTTGTGCTACCTCTTGCGCAAAGGATGGACCTGATAAGGCGCCAGCAGGAATCTGATCGCCTAATTCTTGCTTCACCACTTGATGTGGGAGTAAACGACTAGTCTCTTCAAAACCCTTGCACAACCATACGACATTTTTTAATGGATAAGATTTGCATTGCTGTAGGATGGGACGTAAACCTGATACTGAACTGGCGATAATCAATAAGCCGTCATCAAGCACATGGCGTAGTGCTAAATCAAAATCAGCACTCGCTTGTAAATTCTCTGGCAGTGGGAAACCAGGCAAATAATGCTGATTTTCACGTGCTATTTGCGCAGCCTCCATGGCGGATTGATTGCGTCCCCACAGGATCACCTGATTTTTGCTAGCAAGTGAAATAGCTAAAGCTGTACCCCAGGCGCCAGCGCCGAGAACGGTAATTTTCATCATCAACCTATTTATTTGCTTGAATTAGTACAGAAGGAAGATTAAGTCAGTGCTGCGATTACTACAGTCCCCACACTTCGCTGGTGCGGACGAAACCAGTTTGACCATCACGGTGTTTGACTTTAACCCACGCACCTATCGCAGGTTCCGCCATTTCTAATAGAACGTGTTTATCGGCGCTGAACGTCATCGTGGCAGATTCTTCGGGCGCAACACGAATTCTTGCTGTCGCCGTTTTTACCACTAGATTGCGTCGTGGGATCAAATCTTTGGCTTCGACCCAACTTAAATCACCGTTCATATCACGAACTCGGCACCAGGCGCCTGAGGTTAAGATGATTTCTACGGGCATCCCAGCAGGTGCGACATAGATTTTCATACCGCGTGCAGATGGTGCGTCATACATAATGATTGGCGCGGCACCAACCGAGCGGAATTCTAACGCGAGGGAAGAAGCGGAGACAGAACTTAATCCTAACAAAACCAGTGTTGATAGTCTGGAGATAAGGCGCATTGCGTAACCCTAGGATGAAGATCTAAAAAGATAAACCCACTAGGTCTGATTTCAGGCTTAGTGGGTTAGTAATACAATCAGTGCTGCATGAGTACTGAATTAGTGCGTCGTTGCAGCTGCGTCAGTATTGCCCGCTTCCGCTGCCAACTTAGCTTGCTCAGCCATGTTCGCCAAACGTTGTTGGTAGAACGCTTCGAAGTTGATTTCTGTCAAATGGATCGGTGGGAAACCTGCACGAGAAATCGCATCCGCTACGTTAGAACGCAGGTATGGATAGATGATATTTGGGCAGCCGATGCCTAACAATGGATCCATTTGATCTTGTGGAATATTGCGTGCTTCGAAGATACCAGCTTGTTTTGCTTCAACCAAGAAAGCAACTTTGTCTTTTACTTTTGCAGTAACAGTCACAGTCACTGTTGCTTCAACAATACCCTCAGCCAATGGCTCTGCGCCTACGTCTAAAGTAACTTCGATGCTTGGCGCATCTTGTTCCAAGAAAATCGCTGGAGAATTTGGTTGTTCGAGCGACAAATCTTTCAGATAGACGCGTTGAATTTGGAAAATTGGCTGCAAATTTTGGTCGGACATGTGAGGCTTTCTTAAAATTCTATAAATTAATCAGGAACAGCTAGCTGCTTACATAGGGACAAATACGTGATATTCAAGCCCCATTCTGTTTGGGCTTGTTTTGCCATGCAAATAAATCATATTTGTGATGCAAGCAAACTAAACAGAATTAGCCTGCTATTGTAGCAAGCACCACCGAAAAACCGCAATCAAAGCCGCTTGTGCACTGCGGTTTATGTTGGATTTAGCAGCGAATCTAGTTTCCCGGCACGGTCTAAGGCTGATAAATCGTCGAAACCACCAACATGTGTTTCCCCGATGTAAATTTGAGGAACCGTACGGCGCCCGGTTTTTTGCATCATTGCCTCACGAATTGCTGGATCGAGATCAACTCTGACCTTTTCGATTTCTTCTACACCTTTGGATTTCAGCAGACGTTCTGCCATCACACAATACGGACAAACTGCAGTGCTATACATTACTACATGCGCAACCATGACCACTCCTTACTTAATTGTTGGTAAGCCTTGCGACTGCCAAGCCGCAACCCCACCGTCTAAACTAAATGCTTTTTCAAAGCCAGCTTTATTCAAAATGGAAACCGCAGAACTTGAACGCACGCCAGTGGCGCAGACCGCGATCACCGCATTTGTCTTGGACTTCTCGATCTCTTTTATTCTTGATTCTAATTCTTTCAATGGAATGTTTTTAGAATTTGGCAAGTGACCTGCGGCAAATTCTTCTACACTACGAACGTCCAGAACCAGTGTTTTGGCCTGATTCATATATTGAGTCGCTTGTAATTGCGAAACTCTGGCACCGCGTCTTTGCAGGCTAGGAAGTAATAAGGCACCGCCAGAAATGATGGCGATGGACAGCAGAAACAGATTGTCGCTAATGAAATTCACAGTTTTCCCGCGTTAAGAATGGTTATAAGTGGTTAAGACAAGCGCCTCATTATAAAATAGAAGGGGAATTTAGTTTTAAACTGTTTGAAAACTGAATGAAATCCCAAGCAAATTCTATCTTGTCCTCTTCAACCCACGTAATTTAAGCAAATATCATGTATAAAATTGTATTGATGCGTCATGGCGAATCCACCTGGAATCTCGATAATCGTTTTACTGGTTGGACTGATGTTGATCTGACTGAAAAGGGCGTGGCTGAAGCGCGTCAAGCGGGCAAACTGTTGAAAGAAGCTGGTTTTACATTTGATTTAGCTTTTACTTCCGTATTAAAGCGTGCGATTCGTACCTTATGGGGTACCTTGGATGAAATGGATTTAATGTGGTTGCCTGTGCAGCACGACTGGCGTTTGAATGAACGTCACTACGGTGCTTTACAAGGCTTGAACAAAGCCGAGACTGCTGCAAAGTATGGCGATGAACAAGTGTTGGTATGGCGTCGTAGCTATGACACGCCACCGAATCCTTTGGACGAAAATGATGAGCGCACTTCATTCAATGACCCACGTTATGCGGGTTTGCAGCGTGAACAGATTCCTTTAACTGAATGTCTGAAAGACACGGTCGCGCGCGTGGTACCTGCCTGGGACGATACGATTGCACCTGCGATTCGCTCTGGTAAACGGATTATTGTTTCGGCGCACGGTAATAGTCTGCGTGCCTTAATCAAAATGTTAGATGGTATTAGTGATGATGACATCGTGAATCTGAATATTCCAAATGGTCAGCCCTTGGTGTATGAATTGGATGCAGATTTGAAACCGATTAAGAGTTATTATCTTGGCGACCAAACAGCCATTGCTGCTGCATTGGCAGCCGTTGCAAATCAAGGGAAGTCGAAATAAACCAATGTTGTTTTCTCCTTTGTCGGGCCAAAAATCAAGCGGCAAACCTGCTTTATCACAACAGATAAAGGCGGTTTGCCTGCTTTGCTCAATCAGTTTATCGATCAGTTTTTGTTTGCTTGCGAATTCTGCATACGCGCAGAGCGCACGTGCGAAAGAAAAGAAACAAGCTGAAGCAAACCGCATTGAATTACAGCAAAAACTCAAGGCACTGAAAAAAGATATTAGCAAAACAGAATCTGCCAAAGAAAAAGCCAGTGATGCGCTGGAAGATTCTGAACAAGCGATTTCCGAAGCGAATCGTTCAATTCGTGATCTACAAATTGAACAGCAAGCAGCGAATGAACGATTGAATCAGTTGATTGCCGAGCAAGCACGTTTAAGCGCGCAGGTAGAACAACAGAAAAAACAACTATCGGATTTTCTGCGTCGTCAATACATGCATGGTGATAGTGACAGAATTAAGTTGTTATTGTCTGGTGATAATCCCAATCGTATTAATCGCGAATTGCATTACATGAGCTATGTATCGCAAACGCAGGCAAAAATGATTGATGCATTACGTACTAGCTTAGAAGAAATCGAAAAGAATAAACAGGCGGCACAAGAAACCAAAGACGAGCTTGATGAAATCGCGCAGGAAGAGCGTGAACATAAACAAGGCTTAGAAAAAGAGAAAAAGCGTCACGCATCGCTGTTGTCGCAACTTGCCAGCAAGTTGCATACACAGAAGAAAGAAGCTGCGAACCTGGAAAAAGATGAACAGCGTTTAAGTAATCTGGTATCGCGCCTAAATAAGTTAATGGAAGAGCAAGCGAAGGCCGAACAGGCTCGTCTGGCTGAGTTACAAAAACAGCGTCAAGAAAAGTTAGCGCAAGAAAAAGCACAACGAGAAAAGAATCAACTTGCTGGTAAGAATGCTAGCAAAGTGACTAAAGAAACCGAAGAAATTAAAGTCAGCAAAGGCATGGCAATTGAACAGACGCCGATTGCGGGAATGTTTGATGGTCGCGAATTTAATCGTCTCAAAGGGCAGTTGTTTCTGCCAGTAAAAGGTGAACTGATCGCCAGATTTGGTACGAAACGCGGTGATGGTCCGAGTTGGAAAGGTCTGTTTATCAAAGCTAGCGAAGGCGCTGAAGTGAAGGCCATCGCGGCAGGTAAAGTGGTATTTGCCGAATGGCTACGCGGTTTTGGCAATATGATCATTTTGGATCACGGTGGCCAATATCTGAGTCTTTATAGCAACGCACAAGCCGTGCTGAAACATGCGGGCGATGTGGTCAAAGCCGGTGACACGATTGCTAATGCTGGCAATAGCGGCGGCAACGAAGAAACAGGTCTATACTTTGAAATGCGCTATAAGGGACAAGTATTTGACCCGATGAGTTGGGTGCGTAAATAGATGCATAAGTTGGTACATAAGTAGTCTGATGAGTAAATGAATTTTGGTGGCAAATTTTGTATTGATAAATTGAGTTCGGTTAAGGCGATTGTAGAAAAATGGGCAGTAAATTAAAAAGTTTAGGCTTGATCGGATTTGGTGTGGTCGCAGGAGTCGCGGCCTCGCTGCAATATTCTGCGCTCGCACAAAAAATGCAAGGTTTGCCTTTGCCATTAGAAAAGCTCAGTGAATTTACAGAAATCTTTGGCATGATCAAATCAGATTATGTTGAACCTGTTGAAGATGAGAAATTGCTCAACGAGGCGATTAATGGCATGGTCAGTGCCTTAGATCCGCATTCAGCTTACTTAGATAAAAAATCTTTCAAGGAGTTACGTGAAGGTACCGAGGGCAAATTTATTGGCTTGGGTATTGAAGTCGCGATGGAAGATGGCTACGTCAAAGTAATTTCACCTATCGAAGACTCACCCGCGTCACGCGCGGGCATTCATCCTGGCGATTTGATTACCCGTATCGATGGCGTTCCCATTAAAGGCTTGAGCATTGATGATGCGGTAAAAAAAATGCGCGGCGAGCCGAACACTAAAATTGATTTGACCATCGCGCGCAAGACGGAAGATAAACCCATCGTCGTCACATTGATCCGCGAATTAATTAAGCAGCACAGTGTGAAAGGGAAAATTGTGGCACCAGGATATGCCTGGTTACGCATTTCTCAATTCCAGGAGCCGACGCTGGAAGACATGGTCAAGAAAATTAATGCCTTGTATTTGGAAGATCCTGCTTTGAAGGGTTTGGTATTAGATTTGCGTAATGATCCGGGCGGCTTATTGCCGGGGGCGATTGGGGTATCTGCTGCTTTCTTACCTAAAGACGTGGCGGTGGTTTCTACCAATGGACAAGTTGAAGACTCCAAACGCACTTATTTTGCCAAACGCGAGTTTTATGCTGGTCGAGTCGGCAGTGATCCTTTAGCAAAATTGCCTGCAGCGGTGAAGCATGTGCCTATGGTGGTATTGATTAATACTGGCTCTGCATCGGCTTCAGAAATTGTAGCGGGCGCTTTGCAAGATTATCGTCGAGCGACCATTTTGGGTACTCAAAGTTATGGCAAAGGTTCGGTGCAAACCGTCCATCAGATCACGGATGAAACAGCGGTTAAATTGACCACTGCACGTTATTACACACCGCTAGGTCGCGCAATTCAGGCCAAAGGTATACAACCAGATTTACGTGTAGAAGAAACCGCCAACGGTGATGGGTTCAATGCATTGCGTTCACGCGAGGCGGATCTGCTCAAACATTTAAGCAATGACAAAGAGGCTGAGGCAGAAGCAGAAGCGCTTAGTGTCGACGAAGTGGAAGAAGAAAAGCGCTTAGTCGAATTAGCCAAGAAAAGTACGCCAGTAGAATTCGGTAGCAAGGAAGATTTTCAATTGCAACAGGCATTGAATCATTTAAAAGGCGTGGCAGTGAAAGTAACGCCTTTGAAAACGATCAACACTGAAACTGCGGCCAATGCGCCTGCGTTTGCTCCTGCCGCTAATCCGAAAACCAATACAAAAAATAACGCGAATAAAAAATAAAAAAATAGCGATTGAGGACCTCCGAAATCGCTGATTTGTACTTACTTCTTGATCATGAACGACAATCAATTACTGCGTTACTCGCGACACATTTTGCTCGATCAGATTGGAATCGAAGGACAGCAAAAAATTCTGGATGCGCATGCCTTGGTCATTGGTGCCGGCGGTCTTGGTTCTCCTGTTGCACTTTACTTAGCAAGTGCAGGAATTGGTCATTTGAGCATCGTTGACGACGACGTGGTGGATCTCACCAACTTGCAGCGTCAGATTTTGCATACAACTGAACGGGTAGGGCAAAGTAAAGTCGCTTCTGCCAAGATGTGTTTGCATCAGATCAATCCAGAAGTGCGACTTGATGCGATCAAAGAACGCTTGGAGGGAGAGCGTTTGCGCGAATTGATTCGTAGCGCGAGTGTGGTTTTAGATTGTAGTGATAATTTTAAAACGCGACATGCCGTGAATGCAGCATGTGTCGAATTTGCAATCCCCTTAGTCTCGGGCGCAGCGATTTCTTTTGACGGACAGATCAGCGTATTTGATACCCGAAAAAAAGACGCCGCTTGTTATGCCTGTTTATTTCCTGCTGATCAGGAAGTGGAAGAGGTGCGTTGTTCTACGATGGGAGTATTCGCCCCCTTGGTAGGAATTATCGGCACCATGCAAGCGGCGGAAGCGCTCAAGATTGTGATGGATTTGGGACAAACTTTAAATGGTCGTTTGATGTTACTTGATGCCATGCACATGGATTGGACTACGATAGCTATTTCAAAAAATAGTGATTGCCCAGTTTGTGGATTAAGTCACACTGAGTCTGGCTTGTAGTGCACCACGTAAGGCATTGCACACAATAATTTCATCTGCCTGTCGTACTTCATCAATACTCAAAGAACGTTCTTGTGCTTGAAGCAGCACATCGTCCAATAATACGCTGCGCATAATACCTGGCAAAACACCATCATTGACTGGTGGTGTAAACCATTGTGATCCGATGCGCACGAATAGATTGCTACGACCACCTTCTGTGACTTTTCCTGCGGAATTTACAAATAAGCTGTCAAACGCTCCTTGTGCTTCCGCGTTCTGCCAAGCCCGATCATACACTGCACGGTGACTGCTTTTATGTGCAAGAAAAATGCTTGGTGTTGTACAGGTCTCTTGGCTGAAAATTAGTGTGACAGGCTCGGTGATCGTGTTGAGCTCGGCATGTTGTAATTGTATGGTTCCGTCATAGCTAAGTGATAATCGTACGCGGTATGACTTGGCAGGGATAAGCTTGGCACATAAATGTTTCAACTGATCTTGAATCGCGTTTTTGTCAAAGTGAAATTCAAAATACTCAGCCGATTTTTGCAACCTGTTCAGATGTCGATCCAAGTGGCGGCATGCTTCTTCCTGGGTTGCGTAAATAGTTTCAAATAAACTGAAATCTGGGTGTAGGCCGGTCAGAAATTTTGCCTTCAATGCACATTCGGCATATTCTTCATCAGCTTTGCTATCAAAGACAATGCCTGCACCAACGCCCATTGTGCCCGTTCGACAGCCATCAGCATCTTGCGCTTGTAAAGCCAGTGTACGAATCGGCACAGACAAGCAGAAATCACCGATGGTTTGCGGTGAAATAGGGGGATCGAACCAGCCAATCGCACCAGTGTAAATACCGCGATCTTCTGTTTCTATTTCACGAATGATCTCCATCGTCCGATGTTTGGGGGCGCCCGTAATCGAACCACAAGGAAACAATGCCGACATCACCGTGTCGAGTTCAAGCTCACGACGTAGTCGCGCAGTGATGCTTGAGGTCATTTGTAGCACGCTGGTGAACCGCTGCACTTCAAACAAAGCTGGAACCTTGACTGAGCCGGTTTCTGCAATGCGGCCCAAGTCATTGCGTAGCAAGTCAACAATCATCAGATTTTCTGCGCGATTTTTAGGATCTTGACTGAGTTGTTTTGCGATCAAATGATCTTGTTGGTCGTCGCCACTTGCCGCGGCCGTGCCTTTCATTGGCTTCGCGAATAATTGCCCTTGTTGATGGCGGAAAAATAATTCGGGCGAGAGTGATAGGATTGCAGCACCATCAGGTAAGGCAATCAAGGCAGCAAATGGAACAGGTTGACGCTGACGCAAAGCTTGATACAAAGCGATGGCCGATCCGTAAGTCTGAAAATGTAATCGATAGGTATAGTTAACCTGATAAGTATCGCCAGCTGCGATATACGCGAGTATTTTCTTAATTGCTACTGTAAATTCGTCTTGATTGACACTCTTACGAATCGCTCGGATCCCGGCAATTTGATGTGCAGATTGCAGCGTTAACCAGCGGCTGACTTCTTGTCTATTCCAGCGCTGACATTGGCGAAATATGAGTAATTGTGAAACGGCCTGCGATAGCTGATGTTCAGGCCGTGCGTTGATCGCCTGTAACTGCGCACCCGTTTCATAATTTAGTATTGCTAGTACAAAATAGCCAGCATCAAGTGCTTGCTGTGCCTGCTTCCAGAGCGGTGCCCATTCTTGCGCAGATCGGCAATATAAATGCTCAACTAAATCAGAATAGAAACGCGAATCCTCAGCCTCGCTTTGCGCATCATCTAATAATGCGAAGCAGTCATGAGCCTGATTGTCGATGGCGTTGAATGGGGGATGGGTTGACACAATACTTAGACGAGATTGGAATCTGGCGTAGTTTACTCGTAGATTGTTATTCTTGCAGCAGGTCGTGCGATTTTTTCTGGATTGTGAATAAAAGTGAAAATTGATGCAAATTAAATAGAAACCTGAAACCAAAATGCGTGAACTGCGTTAGCAGTAGAGAGTCACAATAAACGCGTTATAATGCGCGAACAAAGTGGCTTGTAAACTGGTCTTACAATGCAGTCATTAGACCGCGACTGTTTACAGCTGCGTATAAAAAATGTTTTATTTGGGTTGTCCTGTTCATTCGCTCACTATATTTAAAGCCATGATAAAAAAATCTCCTATCGCCTTGGCGGCATTCCTCGTAGCCCTTGGTACCGCTTCTATTTCTGTATTGCCAGCAACTGCTCAAGCGCAAGCGCCGACGCAAACTGCGGAAGAGAAAGAAAAAGCAAAGAAAGAAGTGATTCGTACTGAATGGTCTAAACCATATATAGAAATTCAAAAACTCATTGGTGAGAAGCAGTACCAAGCTGCAGCAGAAAAAGTCGCGGCCTTGGATGCATCTGAAAAGAAAACAGATTACGAAATTTTTGTCTTAAATCGTACCCGCGCTGCGATTGCTTCTGGCACGGGCGACAATGTCGCATTGGCGAAAAGTTTTGAGGCTTTAATCGGTAGTGAATTCTTGTCACCAGAAGAAAAGTTTCGGTTTATGGAAGGCATGGCCGGTACTTTTTACACTTTGAAGCAATATGCCGATTCACAAGTGTGGACTAAACGTTATTTGGCTGCCAATCCAAGCAATACCATGATGCAGGATTTACTTGTGCAGAATTACTATCTTGCAGATGATTTTGCAAATGCATTAAAAGAAGTAAAAGCGCAAATTGCCAGCGATGAACAAGCAGGTAAAGTGCCAGACGAAAAACGTTTGCGTTTATTGCATGGCGCCGCGACAAAATTGAAAGATATTGATTCCTCAACTCAAGCATTAGAGTTGCTGGTAAAGTATCATGCAACCAAAGAATATTGGGCCGATTTGATGTATCGCTTGATTGGCAAACAAGGTTTTAGCGACCGCTTGCGTTTGGATTGGTATCGTTTGATGTTAGCAAATGACAATTTGGAAGATGATACTCAGTACATGGAGATGGCAGAGATTGCTTTGTTAGCGGGTTTGCCTTTAGAAGCAAAAGTTGTGGTCGATGCTGCTTATAAAGCGGGCTATTTCGGTAAGGGCAAAAATATGGCCAAACACAAGCCTTTGCAAGATAAAGCAAATAAACAAGCTGCAGATGATGCGAAAACTTTAGACGCTGGCGAAACTGCTGCAAAAGCCGCGAAGACTGGTTTAGCCATGACTAACATGGGCTACAACTTTGTCACCTATGGGCAATATGATCGTGGTATCGCTTTGATCGAAGCAGGTTTAGCGAAAGGTGGTTTGAAATATCCAGAAGAAGCGAAACTGCATTTAGGGGTGGCGTATCATAAAGCGGGCAATAAAGCTAAAGCAGCAGAAGTGCTGAAGACAGTGCAGGGCAACGATGGTGCAGTTGAATTGGCACGTTACTGGACTTACATGAAATAAGTTTGAACAAAGCATACAAAAAAGCAGTAAAGATTTGGTCTTTACTGCTTTTTGTTTATGCAGGTCAGCAATTTATTTGATCGGTAAGGCTGTCGTGTTCTTGACCTCTTCCATGACTGCATAAGTATGTGTTTCGCGAACACCACTTAATTGCAGCAAAGATTTACCGAGGAAATCGCGATAAGCATTCATGTCTTTAACACGTGCTTTGACCAAGTAATCAAAACCACCGGCCACCATGTGACATTCCAATACCTCTGGAATAGCTTGCACGCCGCGTTTGAATGCGTCGAACACATCTGGTGTGGTGCGATCTAAGACCACTTCGATGAACACTAATAAAGCGACATCGAGTAAATGTGGATTAAGTTGGGCGGTATAGCCTAAAATGTAGTTTGATTCTTGCAGTTTGCGAACACGCTCCAGGCAAGCTGCCGGAGACAAATTGACGCGCGTGGCAAGTTCTACATTACTGATGCGGCCGTCATTTTGTAATTCGGCCAAGATTCTTTTACTGATTTTGTCTAGCATAAGAAGGCAGTTTTAGTAGTTATTAAATAGTTGTTGAGTAGCCGTCGTATCGTTATTGAGCTGCTTTTAAGTCGCTGTTGAGTACAACTTGCGAAGTGAATAAGTGCTCATTAATAATATTTGGCGGAATTGTCGCACAAAATAGAATATTTCGATATACCTCGGAATTTCCAGAATTAATCCTCGCCAATGATCTATACAATTAAATCATATTTGCTTTTATAAATAAATGATGAATCCTTCCATGAATCCAACTTCAAGCACCACGCCTTTCCAAGCCCTGCAGCAAGAATTGCTAGCAAATTCCTCTGAATTACGAGTCAATATCACTGAAGCCTATCGTCGCAATGAGGCGGAAGCGGTCGCTTGGTTGTTGTCCAATTTGCAGGAAATCCCTGCAGCAAAAAACAACATTCATGAACTGGCGAAGAAATTGGTGAGTTCTGTGCGCCAACAGCGTACTCGCGCTTCTGGTGTGGATGCCTTAATGCATGAATTTTCTTTGTCATCAGAAGAAGGTGTGGCTTTGATGTGTTTGGCGGAAGCTTTGTTGCGGATTCCCGACGCGGCGACTAAAGATCGTTTGATCGCTGACAAAATTAGTAAAGGCGATTGGCGCAAACATTTGGGCGAATCGCCATCCTTGTTTGTGAATGCTGCGACTTGGGGTTTGCTGGTAACGGGTAAATTGGTCAGCACCAATAGTGACCAAGGCTTGGGTTCTGCATTGACGCGTTTGATCGCGAAAGGCGGTGAGCCTTTGATTCGTAAAGGTGTCGACCTCGCGATGCGCATGTTGGGTAATCAATTCGTGACAGGTCAGACGATCGATGAAGCACTGAAAAACAGTCAAGAGAATGAAGCGCGTGGCTATCGTTATTCTTACGATATGCTGGGGGAAGCTGCGTTGACCATGCATGACGCAGCGTTTTACTACAAAGCATACGAAACCGCGATTCATGCGATTGGTAAAGCCTCAAACGGTCGTGGCATCAAAGATGGTCCAGGTATCTCAGTCAAGCTTTCAGCCTTGCACCCACGTTACTCGCGCGCGCAACGTGCGCGTACGATGGAAGAATTGCTGCCATTGTTGAAAAAATTGCTGGTGCTCGCGAAGCAATACAATATTGGCCTAAACATCGACGCAGAAGAAACCGATCGTCTGGAATTGTCTTTAGATTTGATGGAAGCACTGGCTTTCGATAAAGACTTAGAAGGCTTTGAAGGCATAGGTTTTGTGGTGCAGGCATACCAAAAGCGTTGCCCGTTTGTGATTGATTATTTGATCGATCTGGCGCGCCGCAGTGGTCGTAAATTCATGGTGCGTTTGGTTAAAGGCGCATATTGGGATTCTGAAGTTAAACGTGCGCAAGTCGATGGCATGCCCGGTTTTCCAGTCTATACCCGCAAAGTTTACACCGACGTGTCTTACTTGATGTGCGCGCAAAAATTGTTGGCGGTCACGGATGTGATTTACCCACAGTTCGCAACACACAATGCCTTAACCTTGTCGACGATTTACAGCTGGGCGCAAGAAGCGAAAGTCACCGATTACGAATTCCAATGTCTGCACGGCATGGGTGAAACTTTGTACGATCAAGTGGTAGGTGCAGATAAGTTGAATAAACCTTGCCGTATTTACGCCCCAGTTGGATCACATCAAACTTTATTGGCGTACTTGGTCCGTCGCTTGTTAGAAAATGGTGCTAACTCGTCCTTTGTAAATCAAATTGTCGATGAAAAAATCTCGATCGATTCTTTAATTGAAGACCCGATCAGCATTGCGACCAAGCTAGCAGGCAAGATGCATAGTGGCATCAACTTGCCAACGAATCTGTTCGGCAAAGAACGTCAAAATTCAGCAGGTCTGGATTTCAGCAATGAATTGCAATTGCAAAAAATCAGCGCGCATTTCAGCGCATTTAGCCAGCAATCTTTGACAGCGACACCGCTATTAGCTGGTACTGTATCAGCGACTTCTGCACGTTCGGTCTTGAATCCAGCGAACCACAGCGACGTGGTTGGTCAAGTGATCGAAGCTGATGCAAACGATGTACAAATCGCCCTAGCTGCAGCGCAAACCTATGCTGCAGAATGGCAAAATCAAACGTCAGCCGCACGCGCTGCCTGCTTGAGTAATGCGGGTGATTTGTTAGAAGCTCAGACTTTAGATTTCATGGCTTTGGCGATTCGTGAAGCAGGTAAGTCTTTACCAAATGCTTTAGCAGAAGTGCGTGAAGCGGTTGATTTCTTACGTTACTATGCAGCGCAAGTTGAAAATCAGCCGCAAACGCAGGCGTTGGGCCCAGTGGTTTGTATTAGCCCATGGAATTTCCCACTCGCGATTTTCATCGGTGAAGTCAGTGCCGCTTTGGCAGCGGGTAATGTCGTGTTGGCGAAACCTGCGGAACAAACTCCCTTGATCGCGCATCGTGCAATTCAACTGATGCATGAAGCTGGCGTACCAGTCGGTGCTTTGCAATTTTTGCCAGGTACGGGCGAAGTCGTCGGTGCGCAATTGGTGGCCGATAGTCGTGTCAAGGGTGTGATCTTTACGGGCTCGACAGAAGTGGCGCAAATCATTAATCGTACTTTGGCAAAACGTTCGGTTGCGGAAGGCATTGATATCCCTTTAATCGCCGAAACCGGTGGTCAAAATGCAATGATCGTCGATAGTAGTGCATTGCCAGAACAAGTCGTGAATGATGTGCTGTCATCGGCTTTTGATAGCGCCGGTCAACGTTGTTCTGCTCTGCGCGTGTTGTGTCTGCAAGAAGATATCGCTGATAAAACTTTAGAAATGTTGCGCGGTGCAATGCAGGAATTGCGCGTCGGTATTCCAGATCGTTTAGCAACCGATATCGGTCCTGTGATCGATGCCGAAGCACAAAAAAATCTGCAAAATCATATTGACGCGATGCGTACTAAAGCTAAATCGTTCTACAGCTTAGAGTTACCAGCGAGCTGCAGCAACGGCACTTTCGTGGCTCCGACGGTGATGGAAATTAATTCACTGTCTGAATTGACGAAAGAGGTCTTCGGTCCAGTCTTGCACGTCTTGCGTTATCAGCGCGATCAATTGCCAGGTTTGGTTGATGCGATTAATGCGACGGGTTTTGGTTTGACTCTGGGTGTGCATTCTCGCATTGATGAAACCATAGAATTTATCACGCAACGTGCGCATGTCGGCAATATCTATGTGAACCGGAATATCGTCGGTGCGGTCGTTGGCGTGCAACCTTTCGGTGGTGAAGGTAAATCCGGCACTGGTCCAAAAGCTGGCGGCCCATTGTATCTGAAACGCCTGCAACATAATCCGAACATGACGTTTAGCGGCAATACCGTGTACGAGAAACAAGCGCCAGTTGCTTTGGATGCGTTCACCGTTTGGGCGAAAACCCACGGCCACGCCGATGTCGCTTTGTTAGCTGAACAATACGCACGTCTCAATCCTTATAAGATGACGATGTTGTTGCCAGGCCCAACAGGTGAGACGAATACTTTGGCATTCGCTTCCCGCGGCAGTGTGTTCTGTGCGGCCAGCGATGTTGCGACTTTGCTCAATCAAATTGCAGCAGTTCTCGCCACAGGCAATACCGTTGTGCTGGAAGGCAAAACTAAAGCTTTGTTGCCAGCAGATTTGCCGAAGTTGGTCAGTGATGCGATCAGTGTCGGTCCTTCTGAACACGTGCATTTTGCTTTACTTAGCCGTGATATTGCAGCCAACTACAAAGTGGCATTGGCACAGCAAACCGGTGCGATTGTTTGTACTGCAGAGTGTGATGCGAAGACAGAATTGCCATTATGGCGTTTGGTGGCAGAACGCGCTTTGTGTGTGAACACGACAGCTGCGGGTGGTAATGCTAGCTTGATGAGTTTGCAGAGTTAATTTGTTTGAATTGAAAAAAAGCCGCAGCACCTATTTGGGCTGCGGCTTTTTTGTACTTACTGAACTTAAATTCTTACTTCAATAACTTCGGCGCAGGCAATGCAGGGCGTGCTTGTTCAAATGCATAACCCATCTTCAATAAACTCGCATCACTCCAAGCTCCAGCGAAGAATGAAAGGCCAACTGGCAAATCTTTTACCAAACCCATAGGCACAGTCAAATGTGGGTAGCCAGCAATCGCCGCCGGAGAACTCGCACTGCCTGTGATCACATCACCTTTTTTGTAATTGATATCCCAAGCAGGACCTGTGGTCGGTGCGATCAATGCATCGAGCTGATGTTTTTTGAGCGCCGCATCGATGCCTTCGGGGCCAGATAGACGTTTCGCACGCTCACTGGCCTCAAGGTAAGCCTTGTCGCTCAACGGGCCTTTCGCCTGTGCTTGTTGCATGATTTCTTGAGCAAAATGCGGCATCATTTGTTTCGCATTTTTCTTATTAAATGCCATCACATCAGCCATCGACCGTGTACTAACTGCGCTAGGTGTCGTTGCCAGATAGGCATTGAGATCGGCTTTGAAATCATAGAGTAAGACGGTGTATTCATCTTTACCTGTTTTCTCCAAGTGCGGAATCTCGACTTGATCGATGATGATGGCGCCCTGTGCTTTCAAAATTTCAACACTGCGTTTAAACAAGGCCAAGGATTGCTTGTCATAGCCTTTGACTAATTTGCTGACGATACCTATGCGCTTACCTTTGAGTGCTTGCGGATCGAGTCCTTGTGTGTAATCGACTTTATGCTGATCTGCGGCTTTGGTTGCCGTATCACTTGGATCGCTACCGGCAATCACATTCATCAATAACGCTGCATCGCGTACGGTTAAGGTCATAGGTCCAGCGGTATCTTGACTATGGGAGAGTGGCACGATGCCGGTGCGGCTGACTAATCCTAGTGTCGGTTTAAATCCAACTAAGCCATTGACTGCAGCTGGGCAAACGATAGAGCCATCGGTTTCCGTACCAATCGCGGCGGGAATTAAACGCGCAGCGACCGCAGCGCCTGAGCCAGAACTAGAGCCGCACGGTGTTTTACCCAGATTGTAGGGATTCCGAGTTTGTCCACCCGCGCTACTCCAGCCGCTCGTCGACTTGGTGGAGCGAAAATTCGCCCACTCACTCAAATTCGTTTTCCCAGCCAGCACCGCACCAGCGGCACGTAATTTGGCAACGATAAATGCGTCACTGTTTGCCACATTGTTTGCTAAAGCGAGTGAGCCCGCTGTGGTTGGCATACCTTGAATCGCGATATTGTCTTTCACCATCACAGGCAAGCCTTGTAGCGGCAAGCGAGGATTTTTGTTTTTATCGGCGGAGACCGCATCTTGTTTAGCATCAGCACGGACTGCGCTAACCGCAGCGATCTGCGGATTGAGTTTGTCACTGCGGGTTTGATAGTGCTCCAAAATTTGGACAGCGGTGGTTTTGCCAGATTGCAAATCCTGCTTTAACTGATGCAAATCTTCCGTGTTCTGTGCATGACTTGCAACACTGAATGTCATACAGGCCAGCGCAATACTTAGGACTAGGTGTTTTTGTTCTTGCATGGTGTCTCCGATGTCTATTTTTGTTGAGCAAATGATCTGTAATTGGATGGGTATTGTCTGATTTAGTTCATCCACGGGATGACTTGCTTGCTGATCGCCACCATCAGAATATAGGCAAAACAAGCGAGCGCAAACACGAAGCTGATGTTCTGCGCGTTCGCGCTTTGTGCGCGTTTGATGGCGAAAGTGCCCGCAACGATATACGCTAATAGTGCGAGAATTTTCGCTGCTAGCCAATGTTGTTCCAAGGGATTGATGCTGGCAATAATCGCCATGCCAATCGCACTGCCTAACAAGATCGTATCAATGCTGTGCGGCAGAATTTTGACCCACTTTTTTTGTAACATGCTTGAATGTTGTTTGCGCCAGTAAAAGCGCGTAACGAAAAATACGATGCTAAGTGCAATACAATTCAGATGTAGGTGTTTTAAGATGATGTACATGAGATTTTCTTTATAAGGATGGAATGGTGATCGGGCTCATGCTTGTTCTACGAGCCAATCGCTTACTTTATTTTCGCGGCATTGCTTCCAGATGGCCTGAGCTGATTCCCCATACGCCGCCACTGACTAAAATTTCACCATCACTATTTTTCTCCACCGATAAACAACTTGGACGATGGCGAAATCTTCCCTGTTGAATAGTGATGCTCTGATCCGATTGCACTAAACCATGTGCATACAGATAAGCCGCCGCCGGGCCAGCAGCACTGCCAGTGGCGATGTCCTCGACTTTGCCAGCGTTATCCCAGGTGCGAATTTCACGCTCTTGAACGTCGAAGATAAAAACAAATTTCGCTCCTAATTTGGCGAGTTCCTGCTCCAGATCCTTGCCGCAAAATTGCACTTTATCGATAGCGTCGCTGAGTATAGGCAAGATCAGATAATCTAAACCCGTTGAAATGATTTGCGGTGGTAGATTACGGATTAAGTCACTTTGCTGCAAGCCCAATCTTTGCAAAACACCCGCAACTTGTGTGTGTGAAAGTGCGGCTTGGATGTTGGGTTTGCCCTGATTCATTTGGCACACAAAGTGATCGCCACGGTGATCGCTGCGTACGGCAATCTCACGTTCACCGACTTGTATCGTCCACGCGCATTGTTGCTGATCATTTGCCTGTGTACGATGCAAAACCGCGGCAGCACCTAAAATCGGATGGCCTGCAAACGTCAGCTCTTCTTCAACGGTAAAGATTCTGGCGCTTGCGTAATAGCCGTTCGTGGTTTGAATATTTGACAGGAAGATAGATTCAAACTGTTGTTTTTCTTGCGTTAATGTTTGCATGAAATCAGCTGGCCAGTTTTCAGTATGAAGAAAAACTGCTAAGCCATTGCCGCTATAGGCTTTCTCTGCGAAAACGTCAACGTGGTAATAATTGCGGGTTTGTCTGTTTTGCATTGTGAATTGTTTGGATGTGGCGCGCTTGGCAGTTTATACAATGTCAGATTGATTTTGTAACCACTGCGTAAATTCTGCTTTTGGCATCGGCTTGGCGAAGTAATATCCTTGCCCTTCCCGACAATCTTCTGCTTGGAGAAAATCGCGCTGTTCTTGAGTCTCTATTCCTTCAGCAACGACGTTAAATCCCATGCTATTTCCTAGCGCTAAGATGGCACGCACAATGGCGATGTCTTTGCTACTTGATGGGATATCGCGGATGAAAGTGCGATCAATTTTAAGTGTGTCGATGGGCAATTCTCGTAAATATGCCAGTGAAGAAAAACCAGTGCCAAAATCATCAATCGCTGTAGTGACGCCTAGTTGCTGAATTTTGGACAGTATTTCTTTGATTTCTTGTGGGTTCTCCATCATAAAAGTTTCGGTGATTTCTATTTCCAGTACGCCATGTGGAATTTGATACTGATCCATATAGCGTTTGATCGTGGCAACGATGTCGCTGCGATAAAACTGTGGTCCTGCAACATTGATAGCGAGCCGTTTAGCGTTTAATTGACGTGAGCGCCATTCACTAAAGTCGGCGCAGACTTGATGTAAAACCTGTTCGCCTATTGCCAAAATCATGCCATTCTGTTCGGCCAGTGGGATGAAGTCTAGTGGCGGAATTAAGCCGCGTGTCGGGTCGCGCCAACGCACCAGTGCTTCAGCACCAAGAAAAAGCTGTGTTGATAAGTCGATCTGTGGTTGATACCAGACTTCGAACTCTCTGTTTTCAATCGCGCGCCGTAAATCACGTTCTGCGCTCAATCGTTGTTGTGCCTTGGCCGTCATTTCTGCCTGATAAAAACAGTAGGTGTTTCTGCCTTTGGATTTGGCTTCATACATCGCAGCATCCGCGTTGCGGATCAATTCATTACCATCCTCAGTATCATCTGGAAAAATAGAGATGCCTACACTGCTGGTGACCATCACTGTGTGTTCATCAACGAAATACGGTTGTTGTGATGCGCTCAAAATCTTTTGCGCGGCTAGGATTGCGTCGCCGCTGGCGTTTAGTTCTGTGATTAGTACAGCAAATTCGTCACCCCCCAAACGCGATACGGTATCTTCGGAGCGCATATATTTGCTTAATCTTTGTGCGACCAATTGCAGCAGACGGTCACCGATAGAATGACCTAAACTGTCATTGACGGTCTTAAATCCATCGAGATCAAATAACACTATCGCCAGTTTTTTGTGATTGCGTTTGGCATGACCCAGTGCTTGCGTAACGCGATCTTTAAATAATACGCGATTGGGTAAATCAGTCAGCGCATCAAAGTGTGCTAGACGTTCGAGTTTTTCTTGCGCATGTTTAACCTCGGTGATGTCCGAAAAGACAGAGACAAAATTGCTAATTTCTCCTGCCTCATTTTTAACCGAAGTAATGGTTTGCCATTCGGGAAAAATTTCACCATTTTTGCGACGATTCCAGATTTCACCTTGCCAGACACCCTTCTCGATAATATGTCGCCACATTTCTTCGTAAAAAACTTTATCGTGCCGTCCTGATTGCAGCATACTAGGATTGCGCCCGATGGCTTCTTGTGCGTGGTAACCGGTGATACTCGTGAAAGCTTGGTTGACTGAAATAATTGTCGCCGACGAGTCAGTAATAATGATGCCATCTGCGGTGTGTCGAAACACCGTGGCAGCTAATTTTCCCTCATTTTCACTACGCTTTCGTGCAGTGATATCGGTAGAAATTCCAACTACAGCCCACGCTTCGCCATTTTCAGAATAGAGTGGATTTTTGACCGTCAAGTAAGTGTGAAGACCATCGGCCTCCAGATTCGTTTCTTCAAAAGAAGTAGTGTTGCCACTTCGCAGAACCAATAAATCGTTCTGATAATGTTCTTGTGCAATCTCAGGCGGCAGAAAGCGATGCCTTTCCTTCCCAAGAATCGCCGAGCGTTGTTGTCCGACGGCTTTTTCGAATTGCTGATTGCACAAGATCAATTTGTTGTTGACGTCATGGATATAAACCAACGTGGCAGCATGGTCGATAATGGTGGTTAGTAGATGTTGACTCTCAAATTCTTTTCTTTCAATTTCTTTGCGTTCGGTGATGTCACGCCAGACGCAATAAATCACTTGCCGCCCCTTCATCGTCATCCTAGATAATGTGACTTCGGCTGGAAAATGACTGCCATCTAAGCGGGTATGTATCCATTCAAATCGATGTAAGCCACGCTCATCGGCTAGTTGCATCATACGTTCTGCTTTTGAAAAAGATGCTTCACCATCAGGCTGAAATTCGGGTGACAGTTTTGATGGATGGGTATTGTTTAAGGCCTCTTTACTAGCGTAACCGAGAATCTCCACCGCTGCGTGATTGCACAGGGTAAATTGGTGGCCATCGATGATCCAGGTTGGGTCGGGTGAATCTTCAAACATGGATTGAAAGCGTGCTTCTTCAGCAGCTAATTTTTTTTCGAGTTCTTCTTTGTTATGGAGAATGATCAGTAGATCACGATTGACGACCCTGGATGCAGTTAAGCGTCGACGCACAATGAAAATGATGATCGCTAGTGCGATAATGAGCAGTAGCAAGACAGCATGAGAGACTAGTAAGGCGTCAGTTTACAGTAGGTTCAACATAGCGCATTATCTTTTCTGGCAGGTGCCATTGATGACATAAGCTGGTCTTTTCAATCGATCATGCGATTGCTCTTGCAATTGTTGATGTACCTGAACATGTCAAGATGTTTGGAATGCTAAAGCGCTGAGTTTGGGTTTGACTCTGGGCGCTGTCGCTATCAACTGGATTCGCTTTCGTTTTGTGTGCTCTCTAAAAAAGTATCTGCCGTGGCAGGCTTAGATGTCAATCAGCTTAGTATGGATTTGACTATTGTGTTGTTTATCGCAGCCATCGCAGCCACTGTTGGCTGCTTGCTTAGCTAGTTTTTATGTCGCTGAAATTGCAGAAGCCAAGCCCCGTTGTTAAGGTATTTTATTCCTTTAAAAAGTCGACAGCTTTGGCTAAAACGGTATCTCTACCTGCATGAAAATCTGCGATCGTCGGGCGCACTAGGTGATGCGGTTGAATCCCAACGCCGACAAAGGCTTTGCCATCTGGGTAACTGTCAAGCTTGGTACAGACACGCGCAGTTCCACCGCCGGGCAGATCGAAAAATAGTGGTTGGCCGGTGCTACCACCGGTCGCTTCGCCGATAACTTTTCCTCTTTGCATCAGATCGAATGCCAAAGTAAAATCTTCAGCCGCTGAGTAAGTCCTGGCAGACGTTAGCACCACCACTTTGCCAGAAAATTGTCGCTGTAGGTCTGCTTGTTCCAGTGATTGAGGGAAGTGGTGCAAGGTTTCGGGATTACCCCAAGCGCGCAGACTAGGCTTGTAATCGCGCGTTGCTGCAGCGCTGGTGGCGAAGTTTTTATTGACGAGTGTGCTGAGGATTGTAAACCCCACACTACCATTGCCACCACCGTTGTCACGCACGTCAAAAATGATGGCTTTTGCCTTACTGATTTCTGGAAAGGCTTTGACATATTCGATTGCTGCGGTGTCGTCATTAAAACTGTTTAAAGCGACGTAGGCGATATTCTCTGGCAGCATGCGCCAAGTGAATGCAGGCTGGCCAGATAAGACTTTGTTTCGTTCTTTAAAACTGACGCGTTCTACTTTGATTTGATGCAGTTTTCCTTGGACATCACGAATCTCTAATAGGGGTTTTTGTTTACTTGAACCTAGCAAAAATTCATAAGAATAAATGCGCGTTTCCAGATCTTGCGGCGTGGATGCACTAGCATATGGTGCAAGCTCGCGGCGCGCATAGTCATGCACATCGCGTTGATTGACTTTGAGAATTTCCGCGCCGGGCACCAAACCTTGTTTGATCAATTGTGGATCACCGACCTGCGTGACAAATACACGTCCTTCGATCAGGCGTGTGCGAAATTTAGCGACTGTGAGTTCAGACTGGTAAAGCTCTTTTGGTGCATAGACATTGGTGTGCCCATCTTTGAGTAGAGCACACATTTCCATCAGCAATTTATAGTATTCAAGCGTGCTTTTGGTGGCGCGAACTTTTGTTAGATAACTTTGATAAACTGCATCCCAGTCAAGTTCGCGTAAGGTGTTAGTAAAGATGAAGTTATATTTCACCTCTGACCAGAACTTAGATAGACCGGCGATCTTTTCATTTTCGCTGAGGTTTTCTTTGTAAGGTGTTTTCCAAGATGTGGAATTCCATAAGCGACCTAAAAACTCTGCACGTTTTTGCATGGCGTCCATCGTTTTATTCCAACGCGGATCTTGACGCAAACTACTCAAGTCACTGTCTTGTTGGCTATGTTCAACATCAAGAAATCCCGCTTCGATAGCGCGATGGAGCCAGGTAAATGCGAAATCCGTGTTGCCACCTAACGCGTGCGCGCAAGCCGCGTTATAAGCGTGGCCGCCCACCAGCGGTGCTGCGATGGCAAGTTGTTCAAATAGCTTGGCTGCGCTTGGATACTGTTTTTGTGCTAAGGCGGTTTGCGCGTTTCTTTCTAATTGTGTCAGGTCAATTTCTGTGCTGGACGAAGCCTTTACATCTTGTGCATAACTCGTCATCGTAAAGACTGGATTCAAGCAGAACATGCTGCAAATTGTGCTGACAATCAAGGTTTTACGAAACGCTCGCATACGTGTGATCCTTTTTAAGTTGCTAGAAAAAATTAGACAGGTCAAAGAGTATAGAACCCGCGCAAAGCAGATGCTGGCGTTGTTGAGTTCATCTTGTCGTGCAATTGCACAGGCTTCTGCTCAAGCCTTCGATTTAAGTATGCTAGGGCAGGTGCTAGCCAGCGCGATTTGCATATGCCCTAGTGTAATCAAGTCGTGCCAGATACGAAAGTAAAAAGATAACATTCTCAGTAATTTTCAGCCATGCATGTGATTGCAGAATGCTGCAATGAAATTTCGACTAGTTTTGCCAAATTTTCGATTATCATGCGGGCTATTACTTTGTTATTTATTTTGATCTGGATCGCTTTATGAAACTTGCTTCTTCTTTATTGTTGGCACTGTTCGGTATTTTGACCAATTCAGCGTTTGCTCAGAGCAGCGCGACAGCAAGTGCTGATGCAACGGCTGCGAGTGCGCCACAAACTACAACACCTGCACCCTTACACCTGACTAAACTTGGTATTACTGACACGGTGATAGGCACTGGCGATGAAGTGGTGAATGGCGCCACCGTTGAAGTGCATTACACCGGCTGGCTCTACAATCACAAAGCTTGGAACTTGCGTGGTGCGCAGTTCGACACTTCGCGCGACAGTGGCACACCTTTGCAAGTGATGGTGGGCGCCAAACAAGTGATTCGTGGTTGGGACATGGGCTTATTGGGAATGAAGGTCGGTGGCAAACGTACTTTGATGATTCCAGCCTATCTGGGATATAGCACGCAAGGCTCTGGCAATATCCCGCCAAACACGCATTTGGTTTTTGAAGTTGAACTCGTTTCACTCAAAAAATAAGTAAGACAATGGCGCGCAATTTACAGGGTAAGACATTAGAAGCCATCTTGACCGAATTGGTTGAAGCGTATGGCTGGGATGGGATGGCGCAGAGAATTGCGATTCAATGTTTTTCCAATGATCCAAGTATCAAATCGAGTCTGAAATTTTTGCGCAAAACACCGTGGGCAAGAGCGAAAGTGGAACAACTTTTTATCAGCCTGCCCGATTTGTAGTCAGTGGTAGTCAGTCGTAGTCGGTGGTAGTCAGCGAGAGTCTGTCTGCAGAGGTCAAATCGGAGGCCATATGCCTGTTCATTCTGTCAAAGTTTCCAGCTATATTTTGCTTTGTAGTTTATGGGGAGGGAGTGCGAGCGCTGCAGATGTGGCGAAGCCAACTCTTTCGCCTTCGTATCAATCCTACCTCGCCCATATCGCGGCCGCCAATCATGCCTTGCGTCATCACGATACTGCTGAGGTGCAACGCTGGTTAGCGCAAGCGCCATCAGCTCATCGTGCTTGGGAATGGCATTACTTACAGCGGCAATCGTCACAGGCCGAATCGATTCTTCGCTTACAAGATGCGACAGCGAGTTCGCTGCAAGTGAGTCCTGATGGTTTGACGGTGGCGATTGTCGCGACGGATAAAACGGTACAAATGCGCGAGCTTGCCAGTGGTGCCTTGCGCTGGCAATTTCTTGATCCCGCTTTACAGCCGCAAGCGGTGGCATTTAATCCACATCAGCCTTGGCTGGCAGCCGCTTTTTCTAAGCATACGGTGAAATTATGGAATAGCGCTGACGGTAAAGAACTTAGGCAATTTCAAGGTGCCGGAAAAGGCATCACCGCAATTGCGTTTAGTCCCGATGGTGCTTGGTTAGCATCGGCCTCTTGGAATCGTAGTGCAGAGCGTGGTGTGTGGGGCATCGTAGAAATCTGGGATGTCGTTACCGGTGCATTAATCCAGCAACTCGAATACGGCGAAAAACCCTTAGTCAGTATTGCCTTTAGCCCGAATGGAAAATATTTGGCGGTCGGTTCCTGGGAGGTGCAAAAGATAGTCGCGGTATGGGACGTCGTAGAAGCAGCGGCAGCGGTACAAGGAGCACAATGGCAAGCGCCGAAATTGTTTGTCTCTGAAGCCGATGAACAATATAAAGCAGTACAGAGTATTAGTTTCAGCCCTGATAGCCAGCAACTTGCGGCAGGTGGCAAGGATGGCCGGATTCGCATTTGGGATATCGCCACGCAGCAACGCGTGCATACCTTAGGTGGGCGCGGTTGGGGGCATAGTAAATGGGTGAACAGTATCGCTTTTAGTCCCGATGGACAGCGTTTAGTGTCAGCGTCCACCGATCAGACCTTGCGTGTTTGGGATGTACGTAAAGGCACAGAAGAGGCGGTTTTGCTAGCCCACACTAAGAGCGTTAATGCCGTTAGCTTTGATCCACAGGCGCGATTTATGTTGAGCGCTGGAGCGCCGGAAGTGAAGCGTTGGAATGCTGATAGTTGGCAGGCTGATAAACAAGCTGTGCAGAGCTGGAAGCACCCAGCCAGTGTTTACGGCATCGCACTATCGGCTGATGGCAAGTTTGCCTATACCGCTGCCTGGCAAGGCGGTATTAAAGTGTGGGATACAGAAAAAAATCAAATAGTGCAAGAGTGGACGGCTCATCAAAGTTCTGCCAATGCGGTTAGTGTGAATGCGAAACAAGATCGGCTCGCCAGCGTTGGTAATGATGGCAAGCTCAAAATTTGGCAACGAACTGGAACCGCGCATAGCTTTCAAGAATATAAAAATCTGGAGCAAATCAAAGGCCAGCAATTAATTGCCGTTGATTTGAGTCGTGATGGCAAGCGCGTTTTTGCCGCTTCGCAATCTGGTGCTGCCAAGCTGTGGGATATCGACAGCGGTAAGGTGTTGTTCCAATTAGCGCACGAAAAAAATGTCAGCAGCACTGCCATGAGTGCGCAAGAACGTTATTTCGCCACTGGCGGCAGCGATGGTAGTGTCAAAATCTGGGATGCGAGCAATGGCAAACTCTTGCACCGTTTTCATCTACATCAAGCTAGCATCGCTGCACTCAGTTTTAGTCCGGATCAACAAAGCTTGGTAGCAGCGTCGCATGACAAAAGTATTAGCTTCATGCCGCTGACAGGGAAAGCGAAGCCGCAAAAGATACTAGCGCACGATGAAGGAATTTTTGGCATCGCCTTTAGTCCCGATGGTCAACGTGTGGTGAGCGCTTCCGCCGATCAGACCGTCAAACTTTGGGATGCGAAAAATGCCACTCTGGTGTTTAGTTTAAGTTACGAATCTCCCGTCTATGCAGCACGCTTTTCAGCTGACGGAAAAACCTTATACACCTTACCTATGGACGGTATCGTCAGAATTTTACGTACATCGGCAAATTGACAGCGCATGACCCTTCGCCCATACTCTTAACACCACTTCAACTTAGCATTTTAATTGCAGTAAAAAAGGAATTAGTATGACACTCCGCATCATCGCCACTGGTGGCACATTTGATAAACATTATGATGAATTGGCAGGTAAGCTGACTTTTCACGAAAGTCATTTACCAGAGGTATTGAAACGTGCGCGTTTGACCGTGCCGGTGGAATTGGAAGTGCGTCCTTTGATTGATTCTTTGGATATGGTTGATCAAGACCGTAAAGAGATTTTGGAATCCTGTGAAAAATCGCCAGAAAAAGCGATCGTGATTATTCATGGTACTGACACCATGCGTGAGACCGCCCATGTCCTAGGTGCCGCTAAGCTTGATAAAGTGATTATCTTTACAGGCGCGATGATTCCTTATGGCGTGACTAATTCCGATGCATTTTTTAATCTTGGATTTGCTTGTGCCGCAGCACAGTTGATGCCCGCAGGTGTGTATGTCGCCATGAATGGTCAGGTTTTTGCTTGGGATAATGTGAAAAAAGATCGTAGTGTAGGCGTTTTTGTTCCCAACTAATGAGGTCTTACGCAAAACAGATGGCGGCGTCCTTGTGTTCACCTAGCGCAATTTTGCGAAAGTCCTATTAATCAATTAAATTTTTTCTAGAAGCCACTGATGAAACGCTTACTCGCCATGTTTCTCTGCTGCAGCTTGTTTATGCTTGCTGGCTGTCAAAAAAATGTCCAGGTGCGTTTCGACTCGGTGTATTTCTTCCAAACCGAAGAGGACTTGCAAAAGAGGAAAATTAATTTGGAACAGTTATCTCAATATACGCGTACTCTACAGACCCAAGTCGCTAACGCGATGCAAAAGGGACAGACAACACCGGGCAATGGCTATGTGGTAGTCGCGGTGCGATCTGATCAAGAAGTGGCGGTATGGTTGGACATGGAACCCGCTTTACACGAATACTATGATTACGAAATTGTCGAGGCGATTAAGAAAATGCGCCCTTTCGATGTCGATAGTGGGATTGTAGTATTCGCGATCAAGATGGCGATTGATACGCCTAAACATACCACCAAGGCAATTCCAGAACCTAAAGACTGGATAGCCGCCAAGAAAAAAGTCGGTGACCCTAACGATGTTGAACAAATCGTGCTGTCGATTTGGCCTGAAGAGTAATCCGGCCAACGGGTTTTTTCGAAACCGGTTTTTCAAAACTCCAAAGCATGACAATTCAAAAAGTTTTATATCTCGGCTACGTCTGGCCAGAACCTAATTCGTCCGCGGCCGGTAGCAGAACGATGGAATTCTTGCGCTTGTTTCGCCAGCAAAACTGGCAAGTCATATTTGCTTCCGCTGCTGCTTTATCTCCGCATCGTGCCGATCTGTCGGCCTTGCAAATTGAAGAAAAACAATTGACGTTGAACTGCGATAGTTTCGATGCCTTTGTGCGTGACTATCAACCCGATCTGGTGGTGTTTGACCGCTTCTTTACTGAAGAACAATTTGCTTGGCGAGTCGAACGTCAAGTACCAAATGCACTGCGTGTTTTAGATACCTGTGATTTACATAGCTTACGCGAAGCGCGCCAGCAAATCTTGAAACAGCGCTTGCAAGCCTGCCATAATGAACGCGAACGGCAGTTGATCTTGCAAGCAGCAAGCGACGCTTCACTTGTTTATCAACAGATGTGTCAGAACGATGTCGCACAGCGAGAAATCGCCGCAATTTATCGTTGTGATCTAAGTTTGATGATTTCTGGTGTCGAAACGGCATTGCTGCATGATGCGTTTGCAGTGCCAAAGTATTTGTTGTGCGAAAACAATCTGATGTTAATGCCCGCGCCACAAGTACAAACGGATTTTCATCAGCGTCAGCATTTTGTCAGTATCGGTAATTTTCGACATGCGCCGAACTGGGATGCAGTCTTGTATTTGAAGCAGGCGGTGTGGCCACGTTTGCGTGCAAAGATGCCGGATGCACAAATTCACATCTATGGTTCGTATCCGCCGCCGAAAGCGATGGCCTTGCATCAGCCCGAGCAAGGCTTTCATGTGCGAGGCTGGGCGGAACATGCGCATCAAGTGATGGCAGCAGCACGCGTGTGTTTAGCGCCTTTACGGTTTGGTGCTGGCATCAAAGGCAAGCTCGCCGATGCGATGGCCTGTGGTACGCCTAGTGTGACGACTACGATAGGTGCGGAATCTATGCACGGCGACATGGCTTGGGGCGGTGTGATTGCCGATCAGTTAGAGGATTTTGTGGGTGCGGCGATGATGTTGGCAACTGATGAAGCGCAATGGCAATTAGCGCAGCAGCGTGGGCAGCAGATTTTGCAACAGCATTTCGATCGCACCTTAGCATCACAGAATTTTATCGCTGCGATCCTACAAGCGCGTGAACAACAGGCGACGCGACGTCTACAAAATTTTACTGGTGCCATGTTACGACATCACAGCATGAAAAGTACGCAGTATATGTCGCAGTGGATACAACTAAAGAATCAGGGCATTACACAGATAACGCAGACAACACAGATAACACAATGAATTTATTCGTCGGGATCTGGTGCCGTTAATAAAAACTGATGATCGCTAGAATCGCCTGCTAGCAAGGCATCTAAACCTTCGATAGGAATAGGCTTCGAGTACAAATAACCTTGGAAGGTTAGGCAGTTATGGTCAATCAGGAAGCGCCTTTGCGCGACAGTTTCGACACCTTCAGCAATCACATCTAAGCCCAGGTTTAAGCCCAGAGAAATAATCGCACGCACAATGGTCGCATCGTTTTCATCATCATTCAGGTCGCGTACAAAAGACTGATCAATTTTCAATTGATTTAACGGTAGCTTTTGCAAATAGGCCAGTGAAGAATAACCGGTGCCGAAATCATCCATAGAAAAAGCGATGCCCAGCTTTTTCAATTGCTGCATTTTTTCAGTTGTCGCATCGACGTTATCGAGAATCGTACTTTCTGTCAGCTCGATTTTTAAACGAGTTGGATTGATATTGTGCAGACGTACAATTTCAGTCACGGTTTCGACAAAATTACTTTGCTGGAATTGCTTGGCGCTGACATTCACCGCCAAGCTTAAATGCGCAGTCTTAGGATTTCTGCCCCATTTCTTCAATTGATTACAGGCGGTTTCTAACACCCAAGTGCCGATAGGAATAATCAAGCCGGTTTGCTCAGCCACGGGAATAAATTCTAGCGGAGAGATAAAGCCGCGATCAGGATGTATCCAACGCAATAAGGCTTCGGCACCAATCACATTGCCGTCCGCATCGACTTGAATCTGGTAATACAACTGAAATTGTTCTAAGGCCAAAGCCACTCGCAGATTCGACTCCAACATCATCTTCACCACCAGTACCGCTTGCATCGCGGGGTCGAAGAAGCGTACTGCATTGCGCCCAGATGTCTTGGCTTCGTACATGGCGGTATCAGCGCGTTTAAATAGATCTTTGACGGTGACATCGCCACCTTGGAACAAGCACACACCAATACTGCCTGCGCCATGATGGATGAAGTCGGTAATTTGATACGGTTCGTTTAAGAGTAAACGAATTTTTTCGGCGATGCGGTCGGCTTGTATTGCGGCATCGTTCCGGTCGTGACTGAGCGCTTCCAATACGACGACAAATTCATCACCACCAAGACGCGCTACGGTATCGCTCTCACGCACACAGGTTTGCAATCGTTGTGCAGCTTCAATCAATAGCAAATCGCCGGCGTCATGTCCCCGCGTATCATTTAAGGTTTTGAAATTATCTAAGTCGATGAATAAAATCGCACTGTGTGCGTCATCGCGTTGATTAATCGCGATCAGATGCTGCAATCGGTCCATCAACAAACGACGGTTTGGAAGATGGGTCAGCGGATCATAAAATGCTAAATTCAAGATTTCATCTTCATAGCCTTTGTGACGACTGATATCGGTGAATGAACCGATGTAGTTGGTAATCATGCCGATGTCGTTGGAAATCGCGGTGAGCGTGATCAATTGCGGAAACGATTCGCCATTTTTCTTTTCTGCCCATAGTTCGCCCTGCCAAAAACGATGTTGGTCTAGGGCTTGATAAATCTTTTCAAAAAACGCTTCATCTTGTTGTTGATTGACTAGCATGGGCAGGGGTTTGCCAATCAGTTCCCGTGCATCAAAACCAGTGATGCGCGAATATGCTTGGTTAACTCTTAGCACTTGCCATTGGCTGTCGGTGACGAAGATACCTTCTTGTGATTCGAACGTAATCGCAGCGATGCGCAAATCTTGTTCTGCGGTTTTCCTGTCAGTGATGTCACTAATAAAGCAATGCCATAAGGTACTGCCTTCCGCCGTTTCTAGTTCTGGTAGCGCGTCCAAGTAAAGCCAGCGTACGCTGCCGTCTACGCGGTGATAGCGGAACTCCATTTGATAGGGGCTTAAATGTTTGGTCGCGTACTCGTGATTTTCCAGAAAGGTTTTCTTGTCAGCTGGATCGATTCGCGTTACCAGAACGGAGGCATTCAGACGAATTTCTTGCGCGCTGATTTCGAACATGGTTTCGACTGCATCGCTGGCATAAAGAACCGAGGTGGTGTAATCGCGGTGAATACGGTACTGCATGATGATGCCGGGGAGCCGGGAAGCCACTTTGCTGATGCGTTCAAAAGAATCTTGCAACTCATTGGTTGCAGCTATGCGTTCTGCTTGCAAAGCGTTGATCAGTAAGGCTGTGATCGACATGGTGCCCATGTATAGCCAGATCACCACCGAGCTTTCTGTGGAGTCTAGCGATTGGAATGGGCCACGCCCTAAATAAGTCGCGATTGCCGCGAAGGCACTTGAGCTAAGGACTGTCAATGCCGTGAACAAATTACCAAGACGGACAGCGGCCCAGATCATTACCACCATCGCAACAAAAGTTAATTGCAAGGGACTACTTGGGGATAGAAAAATTAGCCAGTGAGATATCGCAAAAAAACAAATGAATATCAGGGATTCTTCATAAATCAGCTTGGTTCTGATGCCACCACGATGTAAGGCAAACAGGACAGGTGCAGTCAATAGAATACCGACCATATCACCCGCCCACCAACTAATCCATGCAAATCTAGGTTGCTCAAAAGTACCGGCGTGCCAAAGCATCAGACAGCCAAGGCTGGCGGATATCATCATGCCGACTGCGCTGCCTAAGCAGAACCGAATGACGTCATCACGATGTGGAAAATGAATAGAGAAATTCTTATAGTTCAGATACCAAGTAACTGAGACTGGTGCCAAGGTACTTCCGAACGCCATCACGGCAGCGCCATACGGTGAAACACCACTGATTAAGTTCAGACTGAGTGATGCGAAGAAGATGGGAATAGCCATTGCGTAGCCCCATCCTAAGAGCGCGGCTAAGGCAATTCCACTGGGCAGCCAAACCAAGATCAGGTTCGGTGTCATAAACGGAAAATTCAGACTGGCGCCGCCCGCCAAAAAGTACGAGGCAAAAATCAACAGCAAACGGAAGCCGAAGTTGAGTCGGCTCAGCGGGCTTTCTTGATTAAGAAAAACTTGTGGCGGCATTATGCGAGTTTATTGAACTTAGAATAACCTCTGCATTATGCGCGAAACTGTCTTCAAAAAACATTCTTCAAAGCAAATTATTGTCAATTGACGACGATGATCGAAAAACAGTTTTTTGATGTTGTTGTTTTGTTAGATGTCAATTCAGGTTCTATACAGCCCTAATGTGATCCTAATGCAATACCAATACACACCCAAACATGAAAAATAGACATCTTATCGATACGATGTCGATTATTAGTTATGCAAATGTCGACTCTGACGCTTTGGTCTGGCTTTGTTTTCAGCGACTAAAGTCGTCGCTGCTGACTTTTGTGCAGACTTATCTGCTAAATTTTCCGCCCGCAAGATTTCAGGACTTTGCTTATGCTTCGCGTCACCAGCGTAATCTTTACCGATCATGGTTAAGACTTCCTGTTGCGGCATACCACGTTCTTGACACAACCATTGGGTGACTAAATTGGCTAAGCGATCCAGAGCGATTTTATGCGTGGCATCGGTTTTGGCGTAAATCCAGTCAGACAATGCCATGAAATTTTCGAACGGCGCATCGCCCAGAATCACCGGTAAAGTATGGCTAAAGCGACCGGAGTTGGCGACTAGATCCCAATAGCGGGCGAAGCGTACCAGTTTTTGCATTTCTGCAAACGGCACATCTTTGTTCGCTAAAATTGTGTAGGGCGGATAAGGATCAAAGCGCATACCGAAATCTTCGGTGTGGCGAATGATAGGTGTACCGCGCAGGCGTTTTAAGATGCCAAATTGGATTTCATGTGGTCCTAGTGCATACAATTGATTGAAGCCAGAGGCAAAACTAGCGACGGTTTCACCAGGCAGACCAGCAATCAAATCGACGTGTAAATGGGCTTTGGAATGTTGGCACAACCATTGAATATTTTCTGCAGCCTTGGCGTTGTCTTGTTTGCGGCTGATACGGCTTTGCACTTCGGGATTAAAGCTCTGGATACCAATTTCAAATTGCAAACTGCCATCAGGGAATTTTTGTATTCCTGCTTTAAGTGCATCAGGTAAATGATCTGGCACCACTTCAAAGTGGGCAAACACCGGATCATCGGGATTCGCTTCTAGCTTGTCGAGGAAAAATTGCATAATCTTTAAACTGGTTTTGATATTCAGATTAAAGGTGCGATCAACGAACTTAAACAAGCGAGCGCCGCGAGCATGCAATTTTTCCATTTCGGCCAAGAAGCGGTCGATGTCAAATGGCCAGGCAGTTTTATCTAAAGCGGACAAGCAAAATTCACATTTAAATGGACAACCGCGCGATGCTTCGACATACAAGGTGCGGGTTTGTATATCTTTATCTGTGTAATAGTCGTAAGGCAATTGCAATTCATCGAGCTTGGCTTGCACGCCTGCGTGAATTTTCATTAATGGCTTGGGGCCGTTCAGAATTTGTTGGCATAGCGCGGCGAAGCTGATATCACCCCAGCCAGTGATCACATAATCTGCTAAGCCGACGATGGCTTGTTCTTGCGTCTCATACGAGACTTCTGGCCCGCCTAGCACGATGATCACTTCCGGCGCGACGCGTTTGATTAGCGCGACTAAACGCGTGGTTTCTTCGACATTCCAAATATACACGCCGAACCCGATGATCAATTTTTCATCGGCACGTTGCCAGCTTAATAAGCGTTCTAATAAATCGGTGGTTTTTGCCCCGATCACGAATTCTTGTAAGTGGGTTTGTGACTGTAACTCTCCCATATTTGCGTACAGATAACGCAACCCCATAGAGGCGTGGGCGTAGCGGGCATTGAGGGTGGAGAGCAGGATAGTCATAAAAATAGAAGGTGTGATGCAGGGAATCGATGGTGTTGCGATTGCCGAAAAGCGTCATTGTACGCTGGCAAGCCGCTTCTCGCGTGCCGCTGGACCAATTCTTCAGATTTCATGCTGATAAAGTATTTTCGCCAGCACATTTTGTGTCTTTATCCCCGTGTTTTTGCATTTCGTCGCAAGTCGATGGTAAGTAAAAAGTGCTATCGCTATAGTTCAACCATCGACACAGGTCGAGACGAGTTAAAACCCAAATCAACTACTTTGAAGGAGAAATAAAATGAAATCGACATTCACCCATAAAGCGATCGTAGCGGTTGTTTCAGCAGTTGTTGTGGTTAGCGCAGCAAATGCATTTCAAACAAATCAAACTAAACAAGTCGTAGCAGGCAAACAAACAATGCAACAAGTGACCGTGGCGGCAAAGCGTATGAGCCCAGAAGAAAAGTTAGCATTTGATTTGCAATCGACTGGCATGCAAACCGTGATTATCAGCGCTAAGCGTTTAACGCCTGAACAAAAACTGGCAATGGATGCACAAGATCGTGCGTGGCAATCAGCTGCAAAAAACAAAGCAATCACGAAGGGTTAATCTATGAAGCGTGATGCTCACTCAAGAGTGTGTCTTGTTTGTATCGTGTTTGCATATAAGTGCTAATGTATAAAGCTTTGCAGACCTTCGCAGACTTAAATCGTTCTAAGTGTTTTCGGTGTACTGACCCAACAATGTAGAAGCGAATTTCACACTCTTCATTTTGCGTGTACAAATCAAAGTCTTTTTTCAGTGTGTTAAGTAACACATTGACCATTCCAGAGAAGCCTTTGATTTATACGTGCAGGAAAAACCAGCAAGCTAAAACAGTATTAGTATTATCTGTATTTGGCTTAGGCTTGATGACTACTTAACCAAGCTAGCATTTCTCCAAATTCAGCTAAGCATCTGCTAAGCGTCAACTCAGTTTCAACTTGGTTTCAACTTAGTTCCAACTAAATATCAACCAATAATTCAGCGCCAAATATCCGGTGACGGCCATGTTCTTTGGCTTTGTATAATTGCGTGTCGGCCAGATTAATGAGGCTATTCGCATTCCCATGCGCTTTCTCTGGTTTGCAGCCGACGCCCAGACTCACCGTGACAAATGGCGCGACAGAAGATGCCGCGTGTTCTATCTGTAAACTTGCCACATCTTTGCGTATGGTTTCTGCCAATTGCATGGCACCTGCAAATCCCGTATCCGGCAACAGACAAACAAATTCTTCTCCGCCATAGCGTGCGATGTTATCGCCTGAACGCATCAAACTGGTCTTCAAAGTTTTTGCGACGCGTCGTAAGCAATCATCGCCCGCCTGATGTCCATAATGATCATTGAAGCGTTTGAAGAAGTCCACGTCCAACATCACTAAACTTAATGCTGTTTGATTACGAATAGCGCGTCCCATTTCAGCATTCACGCGTTCGTCAAAAAAACGTCGGTTGTGTACGCCAGTTAAGCCATCCAAATACGCCCAGCTCCGCAATAAATCTGACTGCGCTTTTAACATTAAGTGGGTTTTAATTCTGGCACGCACGATGCGCGGATTGATCGGTTTAGAGATGAAATCAACCGCACCTAAATCCAGGCCTTTTTCCTCAGCTGATTCATCGGTTTGCGCGGTGATAAAAATCACGGGAATATCGCGCATGATGGAATCTGCTTTTAAGCGTTGGCATACCTGATAGCCGTCCATTTCTGGCATCACTAAGTCGAGCAAGACTAAATCAGGTTGCTTAGATGCACACAAAGCCAGTGCCTGTGCACCGCTGGTAGCCATTAAGACTTGGTAGTCGTTAGATAAAATCTGATACAAGACTTGAATATTGGCAGCCTGATCATCGACCACCAACAGTCGTGGCTTGCTTGGCAGAGGAAGCAAGTCTTCGTTTGGATTCATCGGGTTATAGGAGTTTGCTGTCACTTGGATAATCCTTCTAGCAAATCGGTACAGAGCGATTGTGCCAGTTTAAAATCTAAGGTGGAAATGGCGATTTCTATCGGTCTTAGTTGTTCATGAAAGCCAGAGCCGAACTGCTGTAATAATTCAAGAATGGTTTCAGTTGCCGCCATATCTGCATTATCAAGTTGATCGGCTAATTCTGATAAACCGCGTCGAAATTGCGTGGTATCGAGATTGACCGCGAATCCATTATCCGCAGGTGCCGGCGTATGAGTTTGGCTGCGACCGTGTAAATACTTGGCGAGTTCTGCTAATTGCAGATCTAAATCGGTGATGAGTTCACAGGTTTTTTGGATTAGCTGACGGCACGCCTGAATGTCATTGTCTGCACTGGCTTGGGCTAAGTTTTTTTCAATCTGGGCTAGTACTTTGGCATGCTCATTCGCACCCAAAGTGCCTGATAAACCCTTGACGGTGTGTAAATGGCGTAATGCCGTACTCAAGTGATCCGGGACACAGCTGTGCAGTTGCGCTGGCAGTGCTTGTAAATCTTTGCGGAACATGTCGAGCATGCGTAAATACACATCAACCCTGCCACCAATTCGGTTCAGCGCAGGGTAAATATCGAAGCCCAATTGCTTTGCTGTCGTCGTTAACTCCACATCTTCAGGGATCGTCAAATTGCTATGATCACGATTGACTTGATCATCTTTGAAGGTGTGCCGTAAGATCACCTGCACCAGATTTTGCAAATCGAAGGGTTTGCCAACGTGATCATTTAAACCTGCCTCTAGGCAAGCGATCTTATCTGATTCCATCACATTCGCTGACATTGCAACAATCGGGAGATTGGTGCGTCGCAATTCTCCACGGATTTTTTTTGTGGCGGTAAAACCGTCCATGATTGGCATCTGCAAATCCATCAAGACCAAATCAAATGGCAGGCGTTCGCTGGTGATCAATTCGATCGCTTCGAGTCCATGATTGGCTAGTACAACTCTGGCACCTTCTGCTTCCAGCAGTTCACGAGCTACCTGTTGATTGTTGAGATTGTCTTCCACCAATAAGATGCGCAGATTTTGTAGGGGCTGGCTCGCACTGCTTGTCACAGCGTTATTCGCAATAACATTTCTTTGCGTACGCATTTTTAACAAGCTGTTGGCTAACTTTTGCGTATTCACCGGTTTAAATAAGACATGATCGAATAACAGTTGATCCTTAGGTGAAGCGCGTTGAAACAAGGCACGTTCGGTTTCACGCATTAGCAATAACATGGTTTGTGAGCGCGCCGATGCGACATCACGGATTTCCCGGATCACACTCCAGCCATCTGCTTCGATGCTATCCCAGTCAATTAAGATCGCTTGATAGTGTGTTTGCTCCCTCTGCAAGGCTTCTAATGCGGATTGACTGCTATCGATAAAGTCTGCGGTGAAACGCAATTCTGTACAGGCTGTTTTGAGGTGTTCGCGAACAAATAAATTGGCTTCATCCACCAGCAAATGCATGGTGAGATCTGAGACTTGATTGGTGGCGTAGTCTTCCAATGGCATTGTCTGATCTTGTGCGATCGGTAGCGCAATCGTAAAGTGGAAGCACGCACCTTCGCCCAAGGTACTTTCTAACTGTAACTTGCCACCCATCATGTCAACCAAGCCTTGGCTAATCGCAATCCCTAAACCTGAACCACCAAAACGACGGGTGGTCGAGGCTTCTGCTTGGGTAAATCCGCTAAAGATTTTCTCGTGATTTTCTGGCGCTATGCCTATTCCCGTATCTCGGACTAAAAACTGCAAATGTACGGTATCGGCGCTTTGTTCTAGCACGCGGATCGCAATGACGACTTCACCTTGCCCGGTGAATTTAATCGCATTACTTCCCAGATTGGTCAGTACTTGCCGCAAGCGCATCGCATCACCGATTAAGCGTGCCGGGATTTGTGGATCAATATCGAACAAAATATCAACCGGTTTGTCGGTCAGATTGATGAGTAGCAAGTCTGACAGTTCAACTAATAATTGTTCGAGTTTGAACGGATGCGGATCGAGCGTCATTTTGCCCGCCTCGACCTTAGAAATATCTAGAATGTCGTTGAGTAAATTGAGCAGAGAACGGGCCGCACCTTCGGTTTTGCTCGCATAGTCATTTTGTTGCGGTGACAACGGGGTTTTCCGTAGCAGGTTTAACATGCCCAAGATCGCGTTCATCGGTGTGCGGATTTCATGACTCATGTTGGCCAGAAATGCAGATTTCGCCTGACTCGCATCATCGGCCGCCTGTTTGGCGTGGCGTAAAGCTTCTTCTGCTTGGTATTGCAAAGTGATGTCACGATTAATCCCCGTGACCAGCATAGGATTGCCGAATTCATCGCGTTCTATCCCGCCTGCTGCCTGAATATATCGTATGCCTTTGCTTGGACTGATGATACGGAAAATTGGACTATAACTATGGGTTCCGGCAATCGCACCTTGCAGGCGTTCTTCAGTTTCGGCTAAATCATCAGGATGAAGTTTGGCACGCCAAAAATCATAGAATAATTTATTGCTTCTTAAATTTTGCGGGACTTCATAGATATCGAACATGCGTTCGTTAAAGACTAGCTCATTGGTGTGCAAATCCCAGCTCCAAATACCAAGCTCGGCAATCTCTGCTGCCTTGGTTAATTGATCGCGCACGGTGAGCAAAAGTTGCGTGCTTTTTTGTAATTCAGCCTCTGCCTTTTTGCGCTCTGTAATATCCATCTGGGTACCAGAAACCCATTCGGGTTTGCCGACTGCGGTGTACGAAGAAATCCTGCCACGGGTTAGTACCCAAATCCACGAACCATTTTTATGTTTCAGACGATTTTCGCATTCGTAGTAAGAGAGTTCATGCGCAAAATGCTTGGACATTAAGGCTTTTGCTTTCTTCAAATCGTCGGGATGGGTCAAATTGTCCCAAATCTGAATACTGGGTGTGCCTAACTCATTGAGTTCATAGCCAACCTGATCGGCCCATCGTTCATTTAAGCGCATCTCTCCGGTAACGACATTCCATTCCCAAGTGCCGACATTGGTTCCTTCGATGATGTGAGCGAGTGCCGAGCGTTGGTTGGCGAGCCGGCTGGCGGCCTTTTTACTGGCGGTAATGTCGGTGCGGATGGAGATGAATTTTTCTATTTTTCCATCGGCGTTTTTGAATGGTGCGATGAAGGTATCGACCCAATACAAATTACCTGCCTTGGTACGGTTACAAACCTCGCCACGCCATGGCGTTCCTGACGAAATTGTGCGCCACATATTTGATAAGAAATCGGGAGACTGCACGCCCGTGGCAACGATTTTGTGATTACCTTCTAATATTTCTTCCCGTGTGTAGCCACTGATACGACAATACGCTTGATTCACATCGACAATTTTTCCTTCGTCATTGGCAATCGAAACAATCGCATGCATGTTCAAGGTACTTAACAGCGCATCACTATCACGTAAGGCTGCCTGCAAGTGTTGCTCTGCCAATTTATTATTCGTTACATCGGTACAGATCGCGATGTATTTCTCGATGATTCCTTCGGTATTGGTGAATGGCGCAATAAAGGTATCGACCCAATAAAGTTGGCCATCACGTGCGCGGTTGCAGACTTCCCCGCGCCATGGTGTGCCGTTTGAAATCTTGCACCAGATATCCGACCAAAATTCACTTGAATGTTCTTGTGAGCTGATAATCCGGTGGTTTTGACCGACCAAGGATTCTCGTGGATAGCCGCTAATCCGACAAAACGCTTCGTTGACATCGATAATCTCGCCGCTCGCATCGGTAACCGACACAATCGCATGCATATTCAGTGTGCTGAGCAAGGCGTCGTTATCACGTTCCGCGGCATTTAATTTTTTCTGAATTTGCTCATTGAAACTCCGTTGTATTTTCAGTAGAGACGCTAGTAGAGCACTGATTAAACTCATCGCAATGAAGAAAGCAATCGGCACCGTGCGGTGAAGATTTGATTCGAATTTCTCGGTACTGGCGATGGTTAATTTGAAATCACGTTTGTGAAAGGTGATTAATTTGCTGCTGGAAAACATCGCATATTGCATTTGCGGGATGTTGGTGTTTTCGTTGACTTTGGCATTCTGACTGAGAAACCGGGTGATCTCTGCTTGGTTGAATGATTCGGTGTTTTCCAATTGGAATTGCACAATATCTTTGTCGACATCTGGAATGGCAGACATCAGTTCGGCAAGAAAAATCGGCGCGTAAACTACCCCGAGCACGGTCGCATGGCGTTCAGCCGTGGTGTTATGCGTCGAGGCATTTTGATACACAGGAACAAATAATAAGACGCTGGCTTTTTTCTCTGCCTTGGGTGGTGCATAAATCAGCGAACTGATGCTTGGTAAGCCAGAACTGATTGCGGATTCGATCGCCGCACGGCGTCGGCGATCCGATCCAAAATCGGTACCGGGAACAAAATGATTGTTGTAGGGAGTTTCAAAGAATTTGGCGAGATAACAGGTATCGGTTTCATTCTCATCAAATGCTTGCAAGCTAAATTTTTTCCCGCTGTCTTTTTCTTGTTGCTGAAAATAGCGATGAACCTCTGTTTTGGCGACTTTCTCGATAAATCCAAAACCACGAACACCAGGGTATTCAGTGCCGAGATCATGTGTTTTAATAGCGGCCCTAAACTCCGCAGAGCGCAGTTGTTGATTAACGCCGAATAAACTTTTGATGCCGTTTAAGCCATAGATCGGTGTTGAAAAGCGTTGCTCGATTTCATTGGTCAGGCGCTCGGCTTTATTGCGAAAGTCATTTTCAAGCTTATTTTTTTCGTTATGATTCAGCCACCAAGTGCCCGCGGTAGCGAAGCACATGCCGAGAATGAAGATGGCAGTGGGGAGATATTGCGGAAGCAGCCACTGCTTTTTGAGCCAGAATTTCTTCACGAAAAACAGTCCATGCAAGTCTTAGCGATTGACAGTTTTCAAGTATTGCGGGGTTTTGATATTGCCGTCAATCAAATATTTCTTTGGGGAAGTGTTAATTTGCGCGAAAATGCAACATTTTGAGCGCAAAATACTCAAACTCGAATGAATCAGTGAGATTGATTGGGCAATTTGATCAGGTCAATCGCATTCGCAAGCAGTGAATTTGTCTTGTATAGACAAAATTAGAAAAAATTAGACGAAATTAATTGATATTGATGTATTTTAGTAAATTTTTTTGCCTGTTCTTTGTTTGGTCTGCGCTTGATCTTCATTTGATTTTTAGGCGCATCCACAAGGCAGACTGACAAAATTTTAAAAGAATTTATTCAACGTAATAGTTTTACCTCTTTTGATAACACCACCTATGAAAAAAAATTATGCCATTTATGGACTAGGCGCCGCCTTAGTTGATACCGAAATTACTTTGAGCGATGCGGATTTGATCGCGATGAAAGTCGATAAAGGTGTCATGACCCTGGTCGATGAAGCCCGTCAAGCAGAGTTGATTGCGGCGTTGGAACACCATCTGGTGGCATCAAAACGTGCCAGTGGCGGCTCTGCTGCCAATACAACAATTGCCGCCAGCTATTTTGGTTGCCAGAGTTTTTATTCTTGCAAAGTGGCGAATGATGAGAACGGCGCGTTTTATTTAGCGGATTTGAAAGCCGCTGGTGTTTCGATTCCTCAGCACATTACACCGCCGGCCGGCATTACTGGCAAATGTCTGGTCATGATTACACCAGACGCCGAGCGCACCATGAATACCTTTCTTGGTATTAGTGAAAAACTCAGTGTCGATGAGCTTGATTTAGCGGCTTTGAAGGACAGCGATTATGTTTATATCGAAGGCTATTTGGTCACTTCACCCACTGGTCGTCGCGCCGCAATACAGTTACGTGAACAGGCCCAACAGCATGGAACACAGGTGGCATTAAGCTTGTCTGATCCGGCGATGGTGCAATTTTTTCGCGATGGTTTGCTAGAAATGATAGGCGACAAAGTCGATTTGATTTTCTGTAATCGCGACGAGGTCTTGGGCTTCACCCAATCAGACAGTTTTGAACAAGCCTGTGAATTGCTCAAGAAATTTGCGACTAAATTTGCCATCACTTGTGGCGCAGATGGCGCGGTCGTCTTTGATGGCGAACAACTGCATCAAGTGAATGCCCCGAAAGTGCAGGCAATTGATACCAATGGTGCTGGCGATATGTTTGCAGGAGCATTTTTGTATGCAATCCATCGCGGTGTCAATTTCGCACGCGCTGCTGAGTTTGCCAATATCGCTGCCGCCACCGTGGTGACCCAATATGGCCCACGTTTGCAAGCCCAGCAATATCGTGATTTGCGAACGCAATTTTTTGCAGAATAAGTACAGATCCATACAGGTCAATACAGGTGAACACAGGTGAATAAGCACGCCTGAGTACGCAATCTCGCAATATCCCAATAAAAGGGTTCGCCAACAATCAATATGTTCACTTCTTTTTCCAATCGGATTACAGGATATTTCGCCGCAGTGTTAATTGCGGCGATGGGGATATTGTTTTTGCTGTGGTATGTTGGCCTACCCTCGCTTGGGCTCACCGGCGCGCGCGAAGAGCGTTTGCTCAGTGCGATTGCGCAACTAGAAATGAAAGCGGATCTGCAAAGAAACCTGGTGATTGCAGATCTGCAAGATAGTAGTGCCGATTTAATGTTTATTGCGGAGAGTGATGAGATCAAGCGCACATTATTCTCTTCATCGTCAAAGCCGTCAGGCTCATCAACTTTAGCTGTCGCGTCGGTGTTGTCCGCCCAGCTAGAAAAGAAATTTCAAATTTTAGGCAAGCTGCGTTCTCAGCGTTTTACTGGATTGATGCTGATTGATCTACAAAGTAAAACGGTATTGGCTGCAACTGCATCGGGTCAACAGCAAAAAATCCCAGATCAAGATTTAAACGCTTTGATCGCAATGCCAAATTTTGATTCACACATTTTGAGTTGGTCGAATACCGATTTACCAGCCGCCCAATCAGCACATACGCTACAAGCGATTGTGTTACCCGTTAGAGAAACTGCGTCAGCACCCATATCAACGATCTTAGTCGGCTTGCTGGATTTGGAATTATTTGTACAAGACAGGCTCACGCTCGATGCTAGTTTGGTCAAACGTTTTGGCACCACTTTATTGTTTGATGCAAAAGCGAATCTGATTTTTAGTTTTCCTAAGATACTTAGTACGTCGCCCTTATACATTCCAAATCAGACGGTAATGGGCGGGTTTGAGGGCAGTGTATCGCAACGCAATGCAGCCGATGAAGAGTTAATTGCGGTCTATAGAAATCTGCCTTTGAGTCCAACGCAAATGTGGACGATGGTATTGGTGACTAAAAAAACCGATGTGTTGTCTGGCTTACTCAAGAATATCGATTTCTTGTTGATTGCCGGTAGCTTGATTAGCTTGTTGGCGCTGAGTTTGATTTGGATGTTTGCACGCCGATTGACACGCCCACTCGATGGTTTAGCGAGTAGTGCTGCACAATTAGGGCGCGGTGATTTGGCAGTGCGCGCTGTAGTCAATGCAGATGACTCACGTGAAATCCACACCTTGACCAAGGCGTTTAATGGCATGGCGGATGCGGTACAAAACGCGCAAGAATCTTTAGAAGCGACGATTGTCGATCGTAGTCAGGAATTAGCATGGTCAGAAGCACGTCACTTAACTTTATTCAATGCCACCGCCAGTGCCGTGATTGTGATGGATGTACGTCGTATGATCGATTGCAATCCAGCGGCAGTCACTTTATTCGGCGCGCGTGACCGACAGCACTTAATGCGGTGTAAGCCTATCGATTTATCACCCGAATTTCAATCGGAAGGTGTCAGTTCATTACATCTATCAAACCACTATTTTTCGCTAGCGCGAGAGCAGGGCATGTATTCCTGCGAATGGGTGCATAAACGCTTGGATAATGATGCGTGTTTTGATGCGGAAGTGTTGCTTAATTTAGTCGAGCTAGATGGAAAGAGTTTGATACAAGCGAGTGTGCGTGACATCTCGGTGCGTAAAAAAGTAGAAGCGGCTTTGCACGCGAGCGAAGAACGGCATCGTACTTTGGTCGAATGGTCGCCAGAGGGAATTAATGTACATCGCAAGGGACGTTTAATTTATGTGAACGCCTCGGCGATTCGCATGCTTGGTGCGAGCTCTGCTGAGCAGTTAATTGGACGTCCGATCACCGAGATTATTCATCCTGATTTCCATCACTTGTTACAAACCAGAATTAAGACAATCAATGAACCAGGTGGGCAAGAGCAAAGCTATGAAATCAAGTTCGTTAAAGTCGATGGTACGGCGATTGATGTGATGGCGCAGGGCGCTTTGATTGATTTTGACGGTGCTCCGTCGATTTATGTCGCATGGCATGATGCCACCGAAGCCAAACGTCATGCAGAATCGCAACGTATTGCCGCCACCGCATTTGAATCACAAGAAGGCATGTTTGTTACCGATGCGAATTGGCTGATTTTACGCACGAATCAATCGTTTAATCAGATTACCGGATTCCATGCTGACGAAATCGTTGGTCTGCCGCCGCGCTTTTTAAGTGAACAATTTAAGCAAGACAGTAATTATGTTGCCATGCTCAATAGCATCGCCGAACGTGGTGCATGGCAAGGGGAAGTCGCGGATCAGCGCAAAAATGGTAGTGCCTTTCCAGCATGGGTTAACATTTCGAGCGTGACCGATGAAGCTGGAGTGATCACGCATTACGTTGGTACTTTTAATGATATTACCTTGCGTAAAACTGCCGAAGATGAAATTCGTAATTTGGCTTTTTATGATCCATTGACGCAATTGCCAAATCGCCGCTTATTGATGGACAGGCTGGAACAAGCGCTAGCCTCGGGCAATCGTCATCAGCGTAAAGGCGCTTTACTATTTATTGATTTGGATAATTTCAAAACCTTAAATGACACCTTAGGACACGATCATGGTGACCTGCTGTTGCGACAAGTTGCCGAGCGTTTGAGTTTGTGCACCCGCGAGGGAGATACCGTGGCGCGACTTGGTGGCGACGAGTTTGTGGTGATGTTGGAAAATCTCGATGAAGATATTTTTGATGCCGCAAATCAGGCAGAGACGGTGGCGATTAAGATCTTGTCTGAGTTGAACCAAACCTACTGGTTAGGTGTTAGTGAGCATCACAGTTCACCTAGTATTGGTGTGACACTATTCGGTGAAAAAACCGAGACCATTGCCGAGCCCTTAAAGCGTGCCGATCTCGCCATGTATCAGGCCAAAGCGGCGGGGCGTAATACGGTGCGTTTCTTTGATCCTAAAATGCAGGCGATGGTGACACAGCGTGCTGAGCTGGAAGAAGACTTGCGTGATGCGATGTTGAACGATCAGTTCGAATTGCACTATCAAGCGCAGTTCAATGATCAAGGCCAGTTGTTTGCGGCAGAGGCATTAATCCGTTGGCGTCATCCTGAGCGTGGTTTGATCTCCCCAGCCGAATTTATTCCGATTGCAGAAGATACTGGCTTGATTACGATTCTTGGCTATTGGGTGCTAAACACTGCAATGCAACAGTTGGCCAAATGGGCGGAGCATCCAGAATTTGCCGGACTCACCTTGGCAGTGAATGTCAGTCCAAGCCAATTCCATCAGAAAAATTTTGTTGACCAAGTCACGGATGTGATCGATCTGACGGGTGCCGATCCACGTCGTCTGAAATTGGAATTGACTGAGGGATTTTCAATTTCGAATATTGAAGAGGTCATCGCCAGAATGTCGAGCTTGCGACAACGTGGTGTCAGTTTCTCTTTAGATGATTTCGGTACTGGTTATTCATCGCTGTCGTATTTGAAACGTTTGCCTTTGGATCAGTTAAAAATTGATCAAAGTTTTGTACGTGATATTTTGATTGATCCGAACGATGCCGCAATCGCAAAAATGGTCATCGTTTTGGCCGATAGTTTAGGGCTAAGCGTAGTCGCCGAAGGTGTAGAAACACTGGCGCAAAAAGCCTTCCTTGAACAACAAGGTTGCCGCGCATATCAAGGCTATTTATATAGCAAACCTTTAGCACTTGCCGAGTTCGAAGCATTTGCATTGCGGGCTTATCAAATCTCTTATTCTTAGAGGCTACACAAAACTGATGCTGATACGCTAGGGTGCGCCGTGCGTACTGAAATCGTAATTGATGTGTGTGGTGCGCACGGCGCACCCTACGATGTTAGGCTCTGGTCAATGCAATTTTGTGTAAGTCTATAAATAGGCGCCAATAAATCAAGAGCAAGTTAATTTTGCAATGCTATTTATCATGTCTTGCAAATGCGCTTAGACGTGTCCAGAACTTTCCATTTTCTATTTGAATAAATAGTCACAAATCACTGTCCAAATTCTAGTAATCTGGAACTTATCGTGATGAACTTAGTCCTATCTTCTTAACGTGTACGCCTGATTACTTGTCTGACTTGGAAACACCAAACTTTAGTCAAGCAGCAGACGTATCGTCAAGAATCAGTGGAGAGTGACCTCTGCATAGGAACAAGCTTACATAGGTCGAATAGGTCGAAGAAACAGAATTGCAGTGACCAACAATATCGAGAAAAAAGGAGATGTGATGCAAAGACGTGATTTTCTACAAATGGGTGGTGCTGCGCTAGGCGGTCTTTTACTACCTTCCTTTGCGCGTGCGATTGAAGTTGAAGAATTGCTAAAGCCGGTCTCTAATCAAGTCCGCAAGACCTTAGCGGATATCGCCTTGAACGCGGCAACAACCGCGGGCGCCAGTTATTGCGATGTGCGGATTGGGCGTTATCTGAATCAGTTCATTTCTACCCGTGATTTGAACGTCGAGAATGTCGTCAACACGGAATCCGCAGGTGTCGGTGTGCGCGTGATCGCCAATGGTGCCTATGGTTTCGCGGCCAGCAACGATATGTCACCGGACAGTATCGCGACAGCAGCGCGTCAGGCGGTGGCGATTGCGAAAGCGAATGCCAAATTGCAAACGGAACCTGTGCGTTTAGCCGCAGTGAAAGGTGTTGGCGAAGTTAGTTGGGCGACGCCGATTAAGAAAGACTGGCGTACCGTACCAATCAAAGAAAAAGTAGAATTGCTGCTAGCTGCGAACAAAGCTGGGATGGAGGCGGGTGCGAACTTTATGCAATCGGTGATGTTCCAGGTCAATCAACAAAAATACTTCGCGTCGACTGACGGTTCTTATATCGACCAAGATGTACACCGCTTCTGGATGCCTCTGAGTGCGACCGCGGTGGATACCAAAACAAATAAATTCCGTACCCGTCAAGGTTTGTCAGCGCCAGTTGGCATGGGTTACGAATATCTCGATGCACGTCCAGAAGATAAAGTACAAGCAGCTGGTGGAGTTGCCACTTTGTATAAAAATTCCTACGACCTGATTGCCGATGCACGCGCATGTGGTGCCAGCGCCAAACAAAAATTGACGGCAAAATCAGTCGTGCCAGGCAAGTATGATCTGGTCTTAAGCCCTGAACATTTATGGTTGACGATACATGAATCCGTTGGTCATCCAACTGAGCTTGATCGTGTACTTGGCTATGAAGCTAATTTCGCAGGCACGAGTTTCGCCACGATTGATAAGTGGGAAAGCAAGAAATTCAAATATGGCTCCAGCAATGTGAATATCGTCGCCGATAAAACTGTACCTGGTTCACTCGGTGCGGTTGGTTACGATGACGAAGGCGTCGCTTGCAAGCAGTGGGACATCATTAAAGACGGTATTTTGGTCAACTACCAAGCGACCCGCGATCAAGTGCACATGCTCGGTCAAACCGAATCCCATGGCTGCTCTTACGCAGACAACTGGAGTAGCGTTCAATTCCAACGTATGCCAAATATCTCTCTGGCTCCAGGCAAAAAACGTCTGACACCCGATGAGATGGTGAAAGACGTGAAGAAAGGGATTTACATCGTTGGTGATGGATCGTTCTCTATCGATCAACAGCGCTTTAACTTCCAGTTCGGTGGTCAGATGTATTTCGAGATCAAGAATGGCAAGATTGGCGAGCAATTAGAAGATGTTGCTTATCAATCGAACACCCAAGAATTTTGGAATGCCTGCAGTGCGACCTGTGATGAGCGTGATTGGCGTTTAGGCGGTTCCTTCTTTGATGGCAAAGGACAGCCAAGTCAATCGAGCGCGGTATCGCACGGCTCTAGCACTACGCGTTTTAATGGCATCAATGTGATTAACACAGCACGTAAGATTGCTTAAGGCGAGGATGATCATGAAACTATTGAATCAACTTAGCCAAGAAGAAGCCAAACGTATCTGCGATAAAGTCATGTCTTTTTCTAAGGCAGACGAATGCAATGTGCAGCTCGGTGGCGGCAGTACAGGGAATATTCGTTTTGCCCGCAATGCCGTTTCTACTTCAGGGGTGATTGGCGATACGCAATTGGTGGTGGCAGTTGCCTTTGGCAAGAAACAAGGCATTACCACTATCAACGAATTTGATGATGCATCCTTAGAAAAAGTGGTGCGACGTGCAGAAGATTTGGCGCGCTTGGCACCAGAAAATCCTGAGTTCATGCCAGCAGTGACGAAGCAAAGCTTTCAAGCATCACCAACTTTTCATCAAAAGACAGCGGATATCGATCCGGAATTTCGTGCCGAAGTCGCTGCGTATGCGGTGGAAGCTTGTCGCAAAAACAAATTGGTCGGCGCAGGTTTTTTTACTGATAACAATGGTTTTAGCTGCATCGCTAACTCCAATGGCGTGTTTGGATTTCAGCGCCAAACAGGTTTAGATTTTACGTGCACCGTGCGTACTGAAGATGGTCGCGGTTCTGGTTGGGTCAAGCGCTCGATTAGCGATGCCGGCCGTTTCGATGTGCGCGAAGCTGTCGATGTGGCGATGGATAAGGCAAAACGTTCTTTGAATGCCAAAGCGCTCGAACCTGGTCGTTATACGGTTATTTTAGAACCAGCCGCCACTTCCGATTTGATCGGCAATATGCTCGGCAATTTTGATGCCCGTCAAGCCGATGAAGGTCGCAGTTTCTTATCGAAGAAAGGCGGCGGTAATCGTCTCGGTGAAAAGCTGTTTGATGAGCAGGTTAATATTTGGGCTGATCCTTGGCATCCAGAGATCGGTGTGTTGCCGTGGGATGGTGCCATGTTGCCGCGCCAACGTACCGAAGTGATCAAAAATGGCAGAGTCAATTCGCTCGAATATTCGCGCTTTTGGGCGCAGAAACAGCAAGTCGCACCTATGGCGAGCCATGGCAATATGATCATGGCAGGAACCGACAAAACGACAGCAGAGTTAATCGCTAATACCAAAAAAGGTGTGTTGGTGACACGTACTTGGTACATCCGTATGGTCGATCCGCAATCGGTTCTCTTAACAGGCTTAACGCGTGATGGCACGTTTTACATTGAGAACGGCAAGATCATGTATCCGATCAAAAATTTCCGTTTCAATGAAAGCCCGATCAGTATGTTGAACAATATTGAGGAAATCGGTAAGCCAGTCATCATTGCTGGTGATGAAGTGCCGTACCAAATGTTGATTCCGCCGATGAAAGTGCGTGACTTCAATTTTACTTCTCTATCCGACGCGGTGTAGAGCAAACCAACAAAATAAGATTATTCACGATAGTATTTTTTCAGGAGTTGCTATGGAACGACGTAGCTTTTTAAAGATTAGTGGTATTGCCGCCGGCAGTTTGATTATTCCTGTATGTGGGAATGCGATCGCCGCAGAAGAACTATTAAATCCCGTTGGTAAAGCATTTAAGAAAAGTTTGGCAGATGCCGCGATGAATGCGGCGACCAAAGCGGGCGCGAGTTATTGCGATGTGCGCATTGGTCGCTATGTGAACCAATTCATCACCACGCGTGACACCCGAGTAGAAAATATCGTCAACACGGAATCGATGGGCGTGGGCGTGCGTGTGATTGCAGGTGGTGCTTATGGATTTGCTTCAACCAATGATTTGTCTTTGGATGCGGTTGCCAGCATGGCGAAACAAGCGGTGGCGATTGCTAAAGCGAATGCGAAATTACAGAGTGAGCCTTTGATTTTGGCGCCAGTAAAAGGTGTCGGCGAAGTGAGTTGGGCGACACCATTTACCAAAGATTGGCGTACTGTTCCGGTAAAAGAAAAAGCGGATATGCTGATCGCAGCTAATCGCGCTGGTTTAGAGGCGGGTGCGAATTTTATGCAGTCCAATCTATTCCAAGTGAATCAAGAAAAGTATTTCGCTTCTACGGATGGTTCCTACATTGATCAAGATATCCATCGCTTGTGGGCACCGATGACGGCAACTGCAGTCGATAAAGCGACCAACAAATTCCGCAGTCGTGAAAGCTTGTCTTCACCAGTCGGCATGGGTTTTGAATTCTTCGATGCCAAGCCAGAAGACAAAGTGAAAGCAGCAGGCGGTGTTGTCACGCTGTATAAGAACTCGTTGGATGTGATCGAAGAGGCGCGCGAAGCGGGGCGTCAAGCACGTGAAAAATTGGCAGCGAAATCGGTTGAGCCTGGTAAATATGATTTGGTCTTGAGTCCAGATCATTTGTTCTTAACGATACATGAATCAGTCGGACATCCAACTGAACTCGATCGCGTTCTTGGTTATGAAGCAAACTATGCAGGAACCAGTTTTGCGACCTTGGATAAATGGCGCACGAAGAAATTTAAGTTTGGTTCTGATCGCGTCAATTTCTTCGCCGATAAAACCACACCTGGTTCGCTCGGTGCAGTTGGCTACGATGACGAAGGTGTAGCAGGCAAGCGTTGGGACATCATCAAAGACGGCGTGTTGGTGAATTATCAGGCGACGCGCGATCAAGCACATATCATTGATGAAAAAGAATCGCATGGCTGTTCTTATGCCGATAGTTGGAGCAGCGTACAGTTCCAGCGTATGCCAAATGTTTCCTTAGCCGCTGGCAAAACACCTTTGACACCGGACGAGATGGTGAAAGACGTCAAGAAGGGCATCTATATTTTAGGTCGTGGTTCTTATTCTATCGATCAACAACGTTATAACTTCCAATTTGGTGGTCAATTATTCTTCGAAATCAAAAACGGCAAGATCATTGGCCCGGTTGAAGATGTCGCTTATCAATCCAATACACAAGAGTTTTGGAATAGTTGTAGTGCGATTTGTGATGATCGAGATTGGCGCATGGGTGGTTCTTTCTTTGACGGAAAAGGCCAACCAAGTCAGGTCAGTGCGGTCTCGCATGGCTCCAGTACAACGCGGTTTAACGGCATTAATGTGATCAACACAGCACGTAAAATTGCTTGATCCATTGTATTTTGCTAAACCAAATACCCTTACAAAATAAGCCAATAAAAATAGGAAACATATGATGAAGAAAATGACTCAAGAAGAAGCGAAGCGCATCTGTGACCGTGTGATTGGATTTTCAAAAGCCGATGAATGCCGCGTTGTGATTCAAGGTAGCCGCGCTGGTAATATTCGTTATGCACAAAATAGTGTCTCCACTGCCGGTTTGAATCAAGATACTCAGTTGTCGGTTAGCGTCGCTTTTGGCAAACGCCAAGGTACTGCGACGATCAATGAATTTGATGATAAATCTTTGGAAAAAGCCGTACGTCGTGCCGAAGATATCGCCCGTTTGGCACCGGAAAATCCAGAATTTATGCCAGCGGCAAGCAAGCAAGAATTTAAAGCGACTCCGACTTATTTTGAAAAAACTGCCGCGATTGATCCTGAATACCGTGCAGAAGTAGCGGCACAAAGCATTAGCTTGGCAAAGAAAAATAAACTCGTTTCTGCGGGCTTTTTCCTCGATACCTTGGGCTTTGAAGTGATTGCGAATTCAAATGGTGTTTTTGGCTTTCAAGAATCGACGAATTTGAGTTTTAGTTGTACCGCCCGTACCGAAGATGGTCGCGGTTCTGGCTGGGTGACACGTAGCGCGAATGACGTGAGTAAATTTGATCCGCGCGAAGCGTCTGAAATTGCGATTGAAAAAGCGATGCGTTCCGTCGATGCCAAAGCCTTAGAACCGGGCCGTTATACGGTGGTGCTGGAACCTGCAGCTTCTTCCGATATTTTGAATTTTATGTTCAATGCATTTGACGCACGTCAGGCCGATGAGGGGCGCAGTTTCTTATCCAAAAAAGGTGGTGGTAATCGTCTTGGCGAGAAAATGTTTGATGAACAGGTGAATATCTGGACCGATCCTTGGAATGCTGATGCGCCTGTGAGTCCATGGGATAGCGGATCGATGTTGGCGCGTGAGCCTATGTCTATGGTCAAGAATGGCAAGATCGAGTCTTTGCAGTATTCAAATTTCTGGGCGAAGAAGCAAGGTGTCGCGCCGCGCGGTCGTGCAGGCAATACGATTATGTCCGGTGGTACCAAATCGACGGAAGAACTGATTGCCTCGACCAAGAAAGGTATTTTGGTGACGCGTACTTGGTATATCCGTTCCGTTGATCCACAATCTTTGTTGGTAACAGGCTTGACCCGCGATGGTACTTTCTATATCGAGAACGGCAAGGTCAAACATCCCGTCAAAAATTTCCGCTTCAATGAAAGCCCCGTCACGATGTTGAACAATATTGATGATTTGGGCAAGACACAAGTGTTTGGCGATGGTCGCAAATCGGTGGTGCCAGCGATGAAGTTGCGTGACTTTAACTTTACTTCTTTGTCGGACGCGGTGTAATTGCTGGCTGATCTCAATATTCTTGTTGCGTATTGAATCAGTGCAAATTGGAAACGGTGAAAAAGCATTCGCCGTTTCCACATTCGTTTGTTTGAAACGCTCGTTCCTGCCTTATTAAGACAGCATGTCCAATTTCGATTTTTACTTCACCCGTGTAATGTATGACTCTGGCGACTGGGATGTAGATATCCGTATGCCGAGTAACATTTTAAATTCACTCGTTGAGTATACGACCTTGCGGGTGGATACCGTAGAGCGCGTGACGGCACTGTCTGATCCTAAAATTCTAGAGGCGCCATTTTGTTACATGGCGGGACATAAGCTAGTGCAATTGAGTGCGACCGAACGTAAGCACTTGGAGCGCTACATTAAAGGCGGTGGCTTTCTTTTTGTAGACGATTGCAATCACGATATCGATGGTTTGTTCGCAAAGTCTTTTGAAGCTGAAATCGCGCAAATTTTCGGTATCAAAGCCTTAAAGAAAATTCCCAATAACCATCCTTTGTATTCCTGCTTTTTCCGTTTTGATGGCCCGCCCAATACCAGCGTTGAACTCAATGGTTGGGGCGATGATCTCGTGCATGATTATTTAAAAGCGGTTGAGATCAATGGTCGTATTCGCCTTTTATATAGCAACAAAGATTACGGTTGCGAATGGGATTATGATTTTCGGAATAAGCGGTTTTTAGCGGTCGATAACACCCGCTTTGCCGTCAATATTATTCAGTATGCTTTAGGAGCGTAGTATGCAGTCGAGTATGCCAATTAGTTGGAGTGAGGCCGAAGTCGCCGATTTGAGTGCGAAGGTGCATGCCCTGACCGCCAGTATGTCGCAAGTGATTATTGGGCAAAAAGAGGTGATTGAATCTTTAGTGATTTGCTTGTTGGCGGGTGGTCATGCCTTAGTTGAAGGGGTGCCCGGTTTAGGTAAAACACTGTTAGTGAAATCCTTAGCGCAAGCTACAGATCTCGAGTTTCGTCGCGTGCAATTTACGCCCGATTTAATGCCGTCGGATATCGTTGGTACGGAGATTTTGGAAGAAGATACCAGCACGCGCCAACGTGTTTTTCGCTTTCAAAAAGGTCCTGTATTCACGCAAGTTTTACTGGCTGATGAGATTAATCGCGCGCCACCAAAAACCCAATCCGCATTGCTTGAAGCGATGCAAGAGCGCAGTGTGACCTTTGCTGGGCAAACGCATCGTTTGCCCAAACCTTTCTTTGTGTTAGCGACACAAAATCCGATTGAGCAGGCGGGCACTTATCCTTTACCAGAGGCGCAATTAGATCGTTTCTTATTGCGTATCGATGTTGGCTACCCAAGTGAAGACGAAGAAATGTTGATGGTTGAACGCACCACGCACGCTGGCATCGCTGACGCGGTGAGTGCGATGGATGTGGCGAGTCTGTTGCGATTACAAAGTTTGGTGCGCGATATTGAAGTGGGTGAACATTTAGTGCGCTATGCGACGCGTCTGATCCGCGCTACCCGACCACAACTGACGACGGTCGACAGCGTGCGCAAACATGTCGGTTGGGGTGCTGGACCTCGTGCAGGTCAGGCGCTGGTGCTAGCATCTAAAGCACGCGCCTTAATGCATGGACGATTGGCTGTGACGCGTGATGATATGGCAGCGATGTTGTTGCCTGTATTGGCACATCGTGTGTTGCGTAACTTTGAAGCAGAAGCCGACGGTGTCGCGATTGCGGATATTTTGCTTGCGCTACGCGAGCAGATACGCGTCGAATAGTGTCATCACGTTTGCCATAATATTTGAAATTCGCATGACCGCTTATGCTTGATAGCGCTTCTTTGTTGGCCCATAGCCAGGATTTGGATTTGATTGTTCGCCATGTACTGGCGGGGCTTGGTCACGGCTTGCACGCAGGTCGTGAGCGCGGTGCAGGTGTCGAGTTTTCAGAATATCGTGCTTATGCGCCAGGCGATGAATGGCGTCGAGTCGATTGGAAATTATTAGCGCGCAATGATCGTTACTATGTACGCGAAGCAGAACGCGATAGCCATGTCGCGATCTGGTTGTGGCTAGATGCCAGTGCGTCAATGGCTGAACCTAGTTATCAGATTCCGGGCATTACCAAATTGGATTTTGCCCGCGTGATTTTTGCTTGTCTTGCAGCGGTTGCGCAGCGTCAAGGCGATGCTTTTGGTTTATTGATTGCGCAACAAGGACGCTTGCAGATTACTCCGGCGGCGCGTGGCCCACGACAATTTCATCGTGTAATGGCACAGCTAAAGCAAACGGACCCTGCCGGCGTCTTGCCTGATGCCGCGCTGCTTAAAACGCAGCTGCACTTTGCGCGTGCGCCAAGTTTGATTTTTGCGATTAGTGATTTTCTGGAATGGCCATCTGCTTGTTCTGAAAGCTTGGTGCGTTTGCGTCATATGCAGCATGATGTGCGTGCCCTGTGTCTGCAAACAAAGGCAGAATGCGAAGCCAGCTTTCCTTCTGATACGGCGTATGTCGACCCCGAACACCATGCCAATCCTGTGAAATTCTCCGACAATGCGAAGGTGGAATTTTTGGCTGCCCATACTGCGCATTTTCAGCGGGTGGAACAGCAGTGCCGACAAGTGAACATTCCTTTTTTGCGTGCTTGTATCGAACAAGATGTCGGCAGGACCCTACGGGATTGGCTTAAGTTAGCAGGACGCGCATGATGAACTGGAATCTTGGCTTGAGTCCTGCATGGTGGTTGTTATTGCCACTGTTGATTTTACCAATTTGGTGGTTGCGCCAACGACGTGAAAGCGCGCAACGAAAAATTTTGGCGACGGCAAAATTCTTAGCCGCGGCAAATCCACAATTAGTTCGTGTGTGGCGTTGGCGTGAATGGTTATTGATGCTATTGCGTTGTTTGCTTTTGATAATCGTGCTCGCCTACCTCGCTAGCTTATTTGTCGCTTGGCGTGGTGATACGGTGTTGGTAGCCGACGGTGTGGATTCGGCATGGTTGCAGCAACAGCTCAAAGAAACCGGTATGCAGGATGCAAAGCAGCAGCGCTTTTGCGAGCGTCGTGATTGCGATATTCAAAGCACACAGATTCTGTATTGGCTTGAGCAGAAGCAAGCTTGGTGGAAAGCAGACGCTCGCATTTTGATCGCGGCCAAGACAGGTCAGCTGCCACTCAACGCCGAATTACCACAATTGCATCTATCAACTGAGGTGCGCATTCAAGCCGATGCACGCCAAGCGCCAACCCGCACGCACCATCTCATGTTGCGTAGTGATCGCCCTGAGCTCTGGCAAGCATTGTTTCGCGCGTTCACCGTGGCGGGTGATGGACGCGATGAATATGTATGGCAGCAACAATCCGATGCCAAGACTGACTTAATTATTTGGGATAGCAATGAAGTGCCGCCAGCCAATTGGCATGCACCTTACTGGTGGATGCGTCGGCCAGCAGGCGGAATCCCAACAAACCTTGTCGCGCAAGATAATCCTATCTTAGTTGGATTGAAACTGCGTCAATACCAACAAGGAAAAGTCCGTTATTGGCTGACCGATGAGACAGGTCGTTGGCCCTTTAATAGTTTACAAGAAACCAGGCAATGGTACAGCGCATGGCAACACAGTAAAGCGCCACAAATGGATTTTGCGTTCACCGGATTTACTTTGCCACGCGCCGAGTCTGCTGTGCCGGGGCAGCAAGAGAATACGCGTCGTTTTTTATTAATGTGTCTGTTAGTGGTGTTTGCGTTGGAGCGAATGGTAAGTCATGTCAAACGTCTCTGAACCACAAGATACCAGCGCCATGCTCGTGTCCATTTCTCAAGGACTGTGGCGGGCAGCTTGTCGCCACAACTTACTCGCGTGGCTAGCGGTATTGGCACCGTGGATCATTTTGCGGCAATTCTGGATACTCATTATCGGCCTTGGTTTGATCACCTTGCATGCATGGTGGCTGCGTACTCAGATAAAAAAGGCTTGGGTTTCTTGGGCTAATACGGCGTTTCCAGAACTTGAAGACAGCGTGCAACTATTGGTCGAAAAGTCGGCAGAAAAACTGGCGGAAAATCAAGCCAACAAAAGTGCCAAGAACTCATCGCTGCTTCACTTGCAGCAACAACGCCTACTTGGTCGCGTGACGCAAGTGCTGCATCCCGCAGCCTGTCGGCAATTGGTACAACAGCATTTAGCTTTTCCGCGTAGCTTGATCGCTGTGAGTTGGATCAGCGCCTTGCTGGTGTTTTTTCTGTCTATGCAAGCATCAACGAAACCGGGTGCTGTTGCGGATCAGCGCAATGCGGTAGATGCGCAATGGCGTATGTCCATGCACGTTGTACCTCCTGCTTATACTGGCTTGGCAAGTGTTAACTCTGCGCCTAAAGAGTTACAAGTTCCCGAAAATAGCCTGGTGAAATGGTGCATACAGGGTAATCAAAGCGGTGAGCCAAACCCAACCTTGACACTCAGCCATGGACAAGAGATTCCATTTACTGTGTCTGATGACCACAAGCAAATGCAGACGCAAGTGCAAACACAAACGCAGGCAACAACAAACACAAAGTTGAAAGAAACATCAACGCTGTGCGCAAGTTGGCAGGCGAGTGAAACGGTCTTTTGGAGTTGGAGTGGTGACGCAGGGAAAAGCCGCACGGTATTGAAAGTGACTTTGGACCAAGCACCACAAATCAAGATTGAGCAACCTAGTGAGTTATTGCAAATCTTGTCGCCCGATGCGCGGCAAGTCAAGATCGCTATGCGTATCGATGATGATTACAAAATTAATCAGGCCACGATGCATATGACTTTGGCGCGTGGCAGCGGCGAGAATATCCGTTTCAGCGATAAAGAGCTACCTATCCCTCAGGGCAAAAATCCGCAAACGCGGCAGTGGGATAAAACCTGGTCATTAAGTGAATTGGGGATGGAAGCGGGTGATGAGTTGTATTTCTTTGTGCGCGCCACCGATAACGCGGATAAGAATCCTCACATTAGTCGTTCAGCGACCTATACCTTACGTTTGCCTGCTCCTGAAGCCCAAGCGGAAGAAACTTCGGCCTTACCTATGTTGGCTAAACCAGAGTCATTGCGTAGTCAGCGTCAGATCATTATCGACACCGAACAATTGATCGCGGATATGAAGGCGAATCCAAAGATGAACCCGAATTTGATCCGCACGCGTAGTGAAGCGATAGCGGGCGATCAGGGAACTCTACGTCGTCGGTACGGCAAGTTTCTTGGCGAGGAATCGAGCTTATTTGGCGATGAGGATCACCAAGAAGGTCATAGTGCCGATGACGGACATGATCACGGTGATGCTGCTCCACAGAATTTAGCGGCGCAATATGGACATGCGCATGATCAAGAAGAAAATGCGACTTTGTTTGATGAAGCAACGAAGAAGATTTTACGCCGCGCCTTGGTCGCCATGTGGGACGCTGAAAAAGCTTTGCGTGCGATTAGTCCGGCAAGCGCTTTAGCGCCAGAGAACAAAGCCTTGGAAGCGATTAAGCAATTGCAGCAAGCTGATCGCATCTATTTGCATAAAGCTGCATTTACCCCGCCAGCGATTAAGGAAGAAAAGCGTTTGACTGGTGATGTATTGGACTTAAAAAATACACAGAAGAAACAAGATGCCGCGCAACAGATCGTCCCAGAAGATTTGCAGAATTTACTGCGCGCTTTACAATCCGAAACCGTGTTGCCCGCCTTATGGTCAAAAACAGCGCGATCATGGATTGCCTTACATCTCAGTAATGAAGAACAGCGCTTAGCAGCACAGGCAGCGATTTTAGATGTGGAAAATGGATGCTTAAAGTGCCGACCAGTGTTGGCGGCATGGCTACGTCAGGCAATTCCGCAGGCGGAGTTGATTCTGCAAGGGCGGACTGTGTTTCAGTCAAAACGTGAGAGCGAATTTGAACAAGCATGGAAGAAGTTGGTGCAACTGAAGCAAGAGGTGCAACGATGATGCAGAGTCTCACTTCTCATCTGGTGCTTGAAAATTGGCAGATCGTGTTATGTGTAGGCGTGATCTTGGTCGCAATTTTGTCCGCACTCGTCTATTGGCGGCAAAGTAAGCGCATCAATGCCGCGCTGATCGTTGCCGCTGGACTGTGCTTTTCTATGATGATCGTCGAGCCGAGTCTGCCGTTGATGGCGAACCCGATGCTGATTGATGGTAGGCAAAGTCAGCAACACATGGCGCAATTATTACAGCAGAGTCAAAGTGCAGATTCCTATCTAGTGCGAGGTGACGGCTTACGCTGGGCGCAGTGGCAAGATTTGCCGCGCTTACCTATCCGTATTGAATCTGTTGATGTGCCTAAACAAAGCTCGGCTAAAGCTGCCGAAGTGCTAGGACTTGAAATAGAACTCGATTTCCCCACGCAAATAAGGCAAGGCCGCATCTTTCATTTAAGTGTGCAACGTCAGCATGTCGATGGTGAGTGGCGTTTGCAACTACTTGCAGAGAATCAGCAAGTCTTAGCAGAAACGCGTGGGCGTGATAAACGACTCAGTTTGCAATGGTTACCACCGGCCGCAGAGCGTTTGGTGTTGCAAGCAAAAATTCTTGATCAGCAGGGGCGTGTGCTTGAACAGGGCCCGATTCCTTTAGAAGTCATCGCCGCGCAAAATTTATTGGTGCAAGGTCGATTTGCTGCGCCTTCATTCGATAGCAAGGTATTGAATGCCATGCTCAGCCAAAGTCAGGCAAAGTTAGATTGGCAAACCAAGTTGGGTAAAACTGTTACGCGCATCGAGACTGCACAAACAGAGACGGCAGAACAATCGAACTCAATCGCGAATGCGGATACATCAAACCCAGATTTATTCGTCCAAGATGCCGCTTATTTCGAACAACAAAGTTCGAGAGCGCGCGCGCAAGTGTTGCAACAAGTGGCTGCCGGTGGATCCTTATTGATACTGGGTGCGAATGCCAGCGATACGGCGCTATGGCGACGCGAGCTTGGCTTGCGTTTGCAAGCGACCGATACTGCGAAAGAAGTCGTGATTGATCCTTTGATGTCCTTGCAATCTACCGCATGGACACCGCAAGTTAAATCGGATGCTTACTGGGTTCAAGCAACAGCACAAACTTGGATGGCGCAGCGTGCTTGGGGGCAAGGGCAGATTGTTTGGCTTGGCGTCGCTGATTGGCATCGTTATCAAATCAGTGCGACGAATTCTTTACAAGCATGGTGGCAAAATATCTTAGACCAGGCGCAAGTAAAAAAACGCGCTGAGTGGGAAGTTCGCACCGAACCTAAGATGCCGATCGTAGGGCAACACTTACGCTTTTGTGGACAAGGTTTGCAACAAGCGACGCTCGTATTTCCATTATTGAATAAGCGAATGCCATTGCAGGCAGTACGTGATCAAGCGGATGCGCGTTGTGCTGCATTTTGGCCAGAAAAATCTGCATGGTTAGATTGGCAGGCTGTCGTCACACACCCTGAATCAGCGAACAGCAAGGACGCAACCGTAACACCAGCGGGTGCGATTTATGTGTATCAGCCACAAGATTGGCCAGCATGGCAAAGAGCGCAAGCGCGCGCGGACACTAAGGCGATGCAGGCGCTCGCACCGATTCAGACGCCAAATGCTAAACCTCTACATCAGCCCCTAGCAACTTGGCCGTGGGCATTGGGTTTGATCCTTGCATTGTTACTGCTGTGGTGGCGCGAACAGAAAAATTATTAAGCAGAGGTCTCAAGCACTGGCGAGCAAGGAAGTGCCGCCGAAGTTCGACTAAGAAGATCTCATCATAAAAAAAGCGAGATGACTGCATATCGCTCGTCATCTCGCTTCTTACTCGTTAAAGCGCTTGGCCTTTATAAATCTCTTTTATTTCTGTTGTGCTTTGACGATCTTCCCGCCTTTAATCACTACCGCGACATTTTCCAAGACGCGCACATCTTTGCTGGGATCACCAGCAACTGCCACCATATCAGCAAAGCGTCCAGCTTCGATAATGCCCACATCTTTGCTCGCGAGTGCTTCTGCTGCATTGATTGTTGCGGCTTGAATTGCTTGTACTGGCGTCATGCCATACTTCACCATCGTCGCAAATTGTTTGGCGTTTTCACCATGTGGATAAATGCCGGCATCAGTGCCATAAACCATTTTGACACCTGCCGCATGAGCACGACGGAAGCCTTCACGTTGCACGTCGGCGACTTCACGGTCTTTGCGCAGATTGTCTTCCATCACGCCATTTTTCTTACCTTCAGATTGGGTGTAATCCGTATTGTAGATATCCATCGACAGATAAGTGCCATGCTTTTTAGCTAAAGCAATACCTTCATCATCAATCAAACTGGCGTGTTCTATCGTATCAATACCAGCGCGAATCGCATCTTTAATACCAGAAGTGCCATGTGCGTGTGCGGCGACACGTATGCCCCATTGATGCGCTTCTTCCGCAATCGCCGTCATTTCTTTCAAACTCATTTGCTGTTGACCTGGCTCGGTGTTATGTGAAAACACACCACCAGTTGCGCAGATTTTGATGACTTGCGCACCGTGTTTGCGAATTTCGCGTACGCGTTTGCGTCCTTCTTCAGGACTATCCGCATTAAACGGACTTTGTTGGTTCATTGATGGTGGGAAGAAAGTCGAATCGCAGTGACCACCGGTCGCACCAAAAGAGTAAGCCGCCGCGACAATACGTGGGCCTGGCACTTTTCCTTCATCAATCGCTTGGCGTAAGCCGATATCATTCCATGCATCGGAACCTAGTGTGCGCACCGTGGTAAAGCCAGCTTCTAGAGTACGGCTTGCATGCGGTACATTGAGCATAGACCAGAAACGATCATTGTATTGCAGGCTACTGTAACCACCATAAGTCGGATCGGTATCCAAATGGACATGCATATCGATTAAGCCGGGTACCAAGGTCATGCCAGCTAAATCGATTTTTTGCAATTTGCTGTCGGTGCTGGCGCTACCATTTTGTTTAACGCTAATGATGCGACCATCGCGCACCAAAATTTGTGGATTAGCGATCATTTTGCCAGTACGCACGTCGAGCATTTGGCGCGCAGTGATCAAGGTGTCGGCAGTGTCTGCGGCGAGTGCCGGTGCGCTCATACAAAATGCAGCGGAAATGAGGGCGGAACAAATAGTTTTTTTCATTCGATACTCCGGGTTTGATGTGATTGCCTGAGTATGTGATTGATGGTTTTTCAGGCAGCCGCTCAGTATCGGGCTTAGACTTGTGGTGGTCAAATTTGATTCGATGAAATGATGTTCATGACCAACATTCTTGATGAAAATCGCCGAACAATATTATTTGGTATTTGTAAAAAGCAAAAAGCAAAAAGCCCACCAAGGGCGGGCTCTTCATGCATTGCGATAATTCATTAACAACCAAGGCTATCTGCCAAGTGTTACTAAGGTTCCGGCACCCATGCTATCTGCGTGGTGTGCGTTCGGAATTATGCGGCTGCAGCTGTTTGATCACACAGGTGCAGTGCAAAGTACAAATTATTTGCAGCAAATGATTGCGTTTGACGAATCATCGTCAAATCACAAAGTACACAAATCAGCCTGTTATTTTGCGAAATTTTAGCTTTGCCTGATGTTTCATCTTGCACCAATCATGAATGAAGGTGACATCTTGAATTTCATCACGCCTGGCTAAACCATTTTCTACTACCCCATGCTATCTGCATAGTGGCCTTAGCCGGTTAGAACCAGTTTGTGCGGTCTGCGTGCCGGGTTTGTTGCCCGACTTACTTCGACCATTTGCGGTTTGAATGTGGGTGTGAATCTAAATCAAATTCACCCATGCTATCTGCGTGGTGTGAATCTTTTTTAGCTGGTGCGCACGAGGGTTTAACTCGGTGCTGACCTGCATTCGCTTTGATGCGTATGTATTACACATCAAATTTAATTAGATCTTGTAGCGATTACAAAATCTGAATGTTGCTGGCTTTGTCGCCCTTAGGACTAGCGCTGCGTTCGAAAGAAACGCGTTGATTTTCCGACAGGCTTTTGAAACCAGAAGATTGGATGTCTTGGAAGTGAGCGAATAAATCTGCGCCACCAGCGTCAGGTGTGATGAAGCCGAAGCCCTTAGCATCGTTGAACCATTTGACGATTCCAGTTTGAGTACTCATTTTATTTCCTTTAGATTAGTGGCAGCGCTCACTGCGCAAAACAAAGTTTGTGCGTGATTTGCGGCCGATAGGCAAGATTGCCTGTTAGGCACTTAAAACCAAGAGATGAAACCGAAGGAGATAAAACAGAACGACTAGAGAAGAACAGCCATGCGGAATTGGGACCAACAATATTACGACCTGATACAAGTACGGAACGGAATATACATGCTTTATCTAAAATCACCTAATCTTTTTTTTCTTATGAAAATATCAGCTGTTGTTGTGAGCAGGGATTGAGAAATGTGTTGCAGAAGAGTCTAAAGTACGCGCCCTTATTTTTTCAATATGATTTTATTGAGTGATAATGCCATCATGCAGCATCATTTATTTCCGCTTTGATGAAAGAAGGAAAATATGCAGGTGAAGCCAAACAGCAGCGCAGATAGCGCCACACAGCGTTTGATTTTCTTTAAACGATTACAGACGCTAACAAATAAGATTCATGCCAGTAGCACGGTCGATCAAATTGTTTCGGATTTGGTCGCTGATATTTGTGATTTATTTGATTGTGACCGTCTGACGATTTATGTGGTGGCTCCCGATGCTAGCAATTTGATTTCTAAGGTAAAGAAAGGACTCAATTCCTTTAAAGACATTCGTTTGCCGATCTCAGACCAAAGTATTGCTGGGTACGTCGCTTTGAATCGCGAAGTGCTTTGCATTAATGATGTGTACGATGAAGCCGAGTTGCGCGCTATTTCCGCTGATTTGCATTTTCAAAAAGCGATCGATCAGCGTACGGGTTACCGTACCAAAGAGATGCTCGTCGCCCCCATTATTGATGCGGTAAAAGGCGACTTATTGGGCGCCATACAGTTTATCAATAGTCGTCATGGCACGACATTTAATGCAATTGCGCAGGAGGGCGTGCGTGAGCTGTGTGAAACCTTGGCGATTGCTTTTGCGCAAAAGAGCAAGCCTTTAGTTATTCCGCCGTCAAAATTTAATGGCTTGGTGTCTGATGGAATTTTATCTTTGCCTGAGTTTGAATTAGCGATCAGCGCAGCAAGAAAAAAACAAGCGGATTTAGAAGACATCCTAATCGATGAGTTTCAGGTACCGGTCGTCAAAATGGGATTGTCGCTAGCGAAGTTTTTTGGTGTGCCTTACGAAGCCTGGCAAGATGGCCGCGTGGTTGATGTCGAACTGGTGAAGAAATTAAAACGCCAATATGTTGAAGAAAATAATTGGTTGCCGATTTCTGAAGATAAGAGTGGCATGACTATTCTGGCATTAGATCCAGAAAAAGTGAAAAGTACAAGGGTGGTTAACTTGATTTTTCCTAGCGCACGTTTGTCTTTCAAGGTCACGACCAGACGTGAATTTAAACTCACAGTTGACCAATTTTTTGGACAGACTGTGGATAGCGCCAGCGTTGGTGAACTGTTATCTGGCATGGAAGGTGAAGAGGATGACACCGCTGGTACGAATCTAGAGGTTTCCGCAGCGGTCGAAAACGAATTGGTTAAGTTACTCAATAAAGTGATTGTCGATGCCTATCAGCAAGGCGCTTCGGATATTCATATCGAACCGCGCCCGGGTAAAGAGAAGACCTTGATTCGTTTCCGAAAAGACGGTTCTTTATCGCCCTATATTGAAATCCCAGCCAGCTATCGCAATGCTTTGTTAGCGCGGATTAAGATCATGTGTGATCTGGATATTTCTGAAAAACGTAAGCCGCAAGACGGCAAAATCAAATTTAAAAAATACGGCCCTCTCGATATTGAATTGCGGGTAGCAACCATTCCATCCGCGGCAGGAATGGAAGACGTGGTCATGCGTATTTTGGCGGCTGGTGAACCGATACCCTTAGATAAACTAGGCGTGTTACCGCATAACCTACAACGTTTGAAAGACGTGGTGGAAAAACCTTATGGTATTTTCTTTGTGTGCGGGCCGACCGGCTCAGGTAAGACGACGACCTTGCATTCGGTTTTACATTATTTGAACCGACCAGAAACCAAAATTTGGACCGCCGAAGATCCCGTTGAGATTACGCAAAAAGGCTTACGACAAGTGCAGGTCAATCGCAAAGCTGGTATGGATTTCGCGACTGTGATGCGGGCATTTTTACGTGCCGATCCCGATATCATTATGGTTGGTGAGATGCGTGACAAAGAGACCGTATCGATTGGTTTAGAAGCATCGTTAACTGGGCATTTGGTTTTCGCAACTTTGCATACGAATAGCGCGCCGGAGTCGATTATTCGTTTGCTGGATATGGGTATGGACCCATTCAATTTCGCCGATGCTTTGCTCGGTATTTTGGCGCAGCGTTTGGCCAAGCGTTTATGTAATCAATGTAAAGTTGCTTATCATCCTACGCAGGATGAATTGCTCAGTTTGCTCAATGAGTATTGCGCGGAGTTGCTACCAACCTCTGCGTTCCAACAAGATGCCGAGGCAGCTAAACGTCAGGTGTTGAAAAAATGGGCGAAGGATTATGCCGATGCCAAAGGACAATTTACTTTATATCGCCCTCAAGGCTGCGATAAATGTGTGAATGGTTATAAGGGCAGGGTTGGTTTGCATGAGCTCATGGTTGGCAGTGACCCTGTAAAAAAATTGATACAGGAACATGCACGCGTCGCGCAATTATTTACCGCAGCGTTGGAAGACGGCATGCTGACCTTGAAAATGGATGGTATAGAAAAAGTCCTATCCGGCATCACCGACATGAAACAAGTCAGAGTGGTTTGTATCAAATAACTTAGATGACAAACTAGGTTTGTTCAATGTCTGTCGCTAGCTTGTCGTTTGTTGATGCAGTGTTGACGACCATAGTGATTGCCTCTGTATCGCGAACTAAAGGCGGTAATTTTTTATTGATTAGCGGTAGATTCTCGCGTTCGCTGCCATCGGCTTGTACTGCCTGTTGTGCAGAAAGCCAATCACCATTGTCTTTGCCTGAGGTCATCATGCGCTCCAGTTTTGCGTTTGCAATTCATATCAAAAATATTGCCGAAGACCAGCATAAACTGCTCTCCAACAATATTCAAAAAAACCTAGATACTTTTTGTCTTAGCGCAAATCGGAATTAAATCGGAAATTAGTGTTGATACAGCGGCAGATGCGCACCGCAATGTTGACAAAAGTTCGCGTCGGCTTGATGTCCTTCGCTCAGACATTCTTGGCAAGTACGAGTGGTTGGTGTGTTCGCAGATTGGCGACGTTGTGCGGTCATTTCCGCGGTGACGATGCCAGTTGGCACTGCCAATACGCCCCAGCCCATTAACATCATGGTGGATGCGATGAAGCGACCCAGATCGGTTTTTGGCGTGATATCACCAAAGCCAACCGTAGTCATGGTTGTAATTGCCCAATAAATGCTGGCGGGGATACTAGTGTAACCATGCTCTGGTCCTTCGACCGCATACATGACCGTACCCATGATTACGACAACCATCAAGACGACTGACAAAAACACCAAAATTTTACGTGCGCTAGCGCGTAATGCGAAACCAAGTGTCGTGAATTCTGCCAAGTAGGCAGTGAGTTTGAAAATCCGGAATATGCGTAATAAGCGCAATACGCGAATATCCACCAGTACATACACTTCTGGAAAAAACAAAGCCAGATAACTAGGTAGCGTGGCGAGTAAATCAACAATACCAAAGAAACTCAAGGCATATCGTAATGGATGTCTGACGCAGATTAACCTGGCAATATATTCCATTGTAAATAAAGCGGTGAAGCCAATTTCGACCCAGCTAAACAGTGCGGCATGTTGTGCATTAATTGAAGCGACGCTACCCAACATCACAAATAAGATGCTCAATAAAATCGCGACGATCAGTGCAATATCAAAATTACGTCCGGCTCTTGTATCCGCCTCAAAAATGATGGTGTATAAACGTAAACGCCAGCCTTCTAAGGGGCGCCCTAAGGCGGCGTCGGCGCTAATGCGTTTTTCCATCGTGTTCTCTTTAGTGGGTCTAGGTTAATTGGGATGGTGATGAAAGTTATGCGCCAAAAAACTCAGCGTGTACCGCTTGCAATGCGAGTTTCGTATCATCCTGATGTACCAACATATACGCTGCGACTTCGCTCGCACCGGCAGCGGCTAGGCAAACGCGAACCCCGCTAGCAATTGCTGCGGAAAGCGCACGACTGGCAATTGCACTGCCGACATCAGAGGCTTCTAGCACGCCATCACCCACCACCGCGACAATCGCCACTTCAGCGTTGCGGGATACCTCCACTACGCCTGCCAAATGGTGCTCTGCCAATGCCGCATAAGCTGCATCTAAGTGATCACGTGCGAGCAAAATATTAATCGCCGTCTGTGCGGTTAACACACTCTTGATATTGATTCCCAAACTATCGAGTTGATTCGTGACACGCGCCAAAATTCCCGATTTAAAGCCAACTCCGGGACCATGTAATTTTAAGATGGCGACATCTTCGGTTGAGGTCACGCTCTTTACCACATCCTTGGTTACTTTCCGTTGTCCGTTAATCATGGTGTAAGGCTGCAAGCCGCGCTCTGGTTTAGTGATGTTCAAGATGCGAATAGGAATGTCTTGGTCAAATAATGGTTCGACGGTTCGTGGGTGCAAAATTTTCGCGCCGAAATACGATAACTCCGCAGCTTCCAGATAATTTAATTGTGCGATGGAACGTGGTGTACTGACAGTGCCAGGATCCGCGCTTAAAAAACCGTCCACGTCTTTCCATACATCAAGCGATTCTGCGCCGATACAGCAGGCAATTGATGCTGCAGAATAGTCGGAACCTCCACGGCCGAACAAAGTGGCTTTGCCATCACGGTCAATGCCATAAAAACCCGGCACCACGATCACACCGTCACCAGCGAGGGCTTGTGATACCGATGCGGTACTTGCGGCAAAATCACAGGCAGAGTTGCCGAACACGCCGTCAGTAATTAGTCCGATGTCTTCTGGTAAGGCCTCGCGTGCTTGGATGCCGCGGCTGAGTAGCACTTCTGTTAGCAATAAGCTGGACAGACGTTCGCCATAGCTGAGTATCGCGTCATAGACAAAGGTTGGTACGTCGCCAATACAATGGATACCAGTCAGGTAACGATCTAACTGATCGATCCGCACTGCCAAGGCTTTTTCTATGCGATCGCGTTGCGCTTGGTCGGCGACATTCGCGTCAATCAGCTCACGTTTTAAACGTCGGAGATGTTGCGTGTAATTCTGGCTTTCTGCTAACGCGGCTTTGGTTCCTGCACCTTCTTTGGCCGCTTGTACACAGGTAATTAAGGCATTCGTGATGCCATAAAATGCGGATACCACCAAAATCAAAGGGCGTTGATAGGTTTGTACGACGTTGACGATGCGATCAATGTCTTGTGGTTTGCGTAAGTTAGAGCCGCCAAATTTAACAACGATTTTTTTCATTCTGTTTCCGGTTTGTGTGGAGGTGCCAAGAATATTTTTATTTTAGGGCAGATGGATTTGAGCATGCTTTGTCTTCATTCTTTGTGAATTTTGCTATGAAGTGCAGTCTGTCCGCAAAATGAAGAGCGCGGCTAGGTTACTGCACTGCGATCTACTGGTCAATCCATGGACTTAACTTTTTAACAGGATTGAGCTTTGCAATTGGACTGGAAATCTTAGTCTGTTCTGCGGATTTGCATCGCGCAGAATGGACTACATTAAGCGCAGTCAGCGATCCATCGTGAAGTCTGTGCAAAATGAATAAATCTCAAGAAGCAAATTCGTGGCAAAACTTGTCGGCACAGGCCAGCTTGGGCACGCTGTCTTCCTATGGATCGGGAAAATTATCCGCAGGCCTGACGACGGTTCAACCGTATCTGCGATTTAGTGGCTATGATCCGAGGGCAGCGGGCGGCCGGCAAACGCTTAAATTAGAGTTGCCTGAAGATTTTGAACCTGGTTTGCAGCAGATTAGTTTAACTTGCCGTTCCGAGCTAATCGCACAGTCTGGTAGCGTCCATCAACTGTTACGCAGCCCGGCTGGAATATGGCCACCAATCTTGTTGAGCTTCTCTACTAAAACGCGTGAGCATGGTCAATATCCATTAGAAATTCATCTGACTTATCACGATGCAGCAGGTGAGCCGCATTTATGGGTTTGTACCAGTACGATTTTGCTACCGCGAGCGAATGCAAGTCTGAGTGAAATTCATCAGGTATTTTTAGCGGCACAAAAACAATATCGGGTCCATGCGGAAGATGGTGCGATTGCTAAGTTGAGTGGTTTTCAGCCAGCAGGTATAGGCATGCATGCGAATTTGGATGTGGATATTTATGCCAAAGATGCGGCAATCGCCCAACTTGATTTCAATGCCTTAGATAGCGCTGGTGGTGATCAAGGGAAATATGCAATAGGTTTAAGTAGTATCGCCTGGCGCGAAGTATTAATTGAGCTTGCGGTGCCAGCCTCATCACTCAACCTACCCGTAACGCCAGCAAGGCAAGATTTGATGAAACCTGATTCGACAAATTCAGCGACGAAATCAATAACGAATTTAGTAACGAACTCAACAACGAACTCAGTAAGAAATTCAACCACCTATCGCGCCAGCTTAGTTGCTAAAAATCGCGCCAATGCAGTACCATTCCATTTGTTAGCGCTCGATGAATGGTGTTTGGGGCGGCAAGACGGTAGTCGACAAAACGCCGATATTCAATTGCAGCACTTGACCGAATCTGGTCAAAAGCAAGTGTTGACCAAGCGCATCAGTAGTCGTCATGCGATTATCCGCAGGCAAGATGCGCGTGTTGAAATCACCGATGTTTCGCGTTACGGTCTTTTGGTCGACGGGGTCATTTTGGAAAAATACCACCCTATGCCCTTGTTTGTTGGCATGCGGCTGGAATTATCCGCAAGCTTTAAAGGCTTAGTTGAATTGCGCGTTGCTGCTATTTTTCCACATGCCGTCATCTTGCAAAGAATCGTGGGTGGAAATGTAGTCGCGCTGTTTTACCTGCTGAACCCCGAGCAGCGACCTGAAGTTGGTACATCAGATTCAATGCCGACTTTAATGCCGACTCTAATGCCGAATAAGATGGCCACCAATGAGAATCTGCTGTTCTTTCATCAGCATGGGCAATTTTGGTATCACGATCCGCATAGTTTGCAAGATAGTGTGCTTGATCCATCCATCGAACTCGCAGGGCTGCATCCTAGCCTGCAGGCATACCGGTACACCTGCGACACTTGAATTGCTTGATTTTTCGTCAAATTTCATTCTATCCATAATCCCGATTTGACGGGTTTTTCGGCCTCTATTCGCGCCTCTTGATTCGCGGGCGAATGCTATTCTTTTCCTCACTGCATCTTTCTACGCAGTTTTCAATTGATTGTTCGTTGCCGACGCGATCCGTCGGAAGGGGTTTTGCATGCGCTCATTATTTCATTCCTTCAAGCTTCAATGCGCTCGTTGTGCTGCTTATTGCAGTTCTGGCAGCTCCGCAAATCCCAAAGATGCTAGTTATTGTTCGCAGTGCGGTTTGCTGGTTGGTAGTCCGCCACATGAAGCGATTTTTAAACAAGCGTATTGGTTGCCTGCTGATGATGAGATGGCAGTATTTTTTGCGGTGGAGTCCTTGGCAAAGCTGGCGAAAGATGGCGTGCAAATTCCTGCCCGTGCGCGCGCTTATGTCTTGCAAAATGACCGCAGTGTTGAGCTATTTTCAGGTAGTTACGATGCGCAAAGCTTGCGCGCACGTACTAATGCATTGAATCCTGATCAGGCAGTGGATTTGTTGATCACGCGTTCCCACCCTTTAGCCTTGAACTTTGTATTCGATGACTTGCATTCCAGTGAGTTTTTGCCAATAACGGCCAGTGTTTTATTGCGCGTTAAGATTGACCAGATTGCGCAATTCGCACATCAGTTTATGCTGACACCAGGAACACTGAATACTGTGCAGTTGCAGGCATTATTGGCACCTATGGTAAGACAAGCCTTGCTAAGCGTGGTGAGAGCCAAGTCTTTACGAACGATGCAAGATGATGTTGATTTTTATGCGCAACTAGATGAGCAATTGCTATCGACTTTGAACCAAAGGTTTTCTAATTATGGCTTAGCGTTGACACAGCTGATTACGCAGCAACTGCAACACGTAAAACTGTCGAATGAGAGAGAGGCGTTGAGCGAAAATGCTGAACTGCAGGCTTTGCAACTGGATGCCAATCGTGCCCAATTACAGCACACAAAACAAGCTGATGATTTATACCGTGAACGTGAATGGCAAAGAGTCAGCAAGCAAGAAGAGCAAGTACGTTTGCGATATCGTCATGAAGAAATGCGCGCGCAATTTGCGAAAGATCTGGGTTGGTTATATTTGCAAGGTGACTACGATAAAGCGAAAAAGCGTTTAAGTCGCGCTAAGTTGCAGCAAGATGAAGCAGAACGTTTGCAGACCATACGTTTGCGCGAATTGGATTTATACGCGCAGGTGACTGAGGCAAGTAGCCGTCAGCAAGCGATTGATGCAGGCGCGGGTGAAACGGTACGCGCCTTGGAACATGATTTAAAAGAAAAAAATGAGATCCGCCAAAATGAGGCAGATCAATGGTTGCACGTGCGTACTTTAGCGCGTATCAAGATGCGTTCAGAATCTGAATTAACGCAATTGCACAGTAAACAAGCAGCGCAATTATTGCAATTACAAAGCGCACAGCAGCTGCAAAAAATTCAGCTTGAACATGAGATCGCACAAAATCAGTTAATCGCCGATAAGGCACAGCAAGCATCGCAGCTTGAATTACAAAGGCAACAGCAGCAAAGCTTGCAACAAGCGGAACAAGAGTTAGAAGACGAACGTCAAAAACATCGTTTGATGAGTATCAGTTTAGAAACCGAATTGCGCGCACGCGAGTTTCAACGCATGCAAGCATGGGAGCAAGAACTGCATAAAACCCGCGTCGATGATTTGCAAAGAGAGCAGCAAATTAAGGAGATGGATGCGGCTTTCAAACTGGCGCAAGTGCAAGAGCAAATCACCTCGATTCAACAGCGAGAAGAGCAGGCTCGCATCACGACACAGCAAGGGAAATTACAACGCACGATAGAGCTACATGCACGTTTCCAAGAACAAGAACAGCAGCGTCAAGAGCAAGCCGCGCTGGCGGTGTTTGCGATCGAAGAAAGTCGGATGAAGTTACAGCTGCAGGCAGAGCAGCAAGCATGGGATCGTCAACAACAGAGCCTGGAAAAACAACAGCAACATCAGATCGCGATGGAAAAAACACAGGTCGAGCGCTTGCAGGCGATTGCGAATTTTAGTGAAACTGGCAAGATCGCCACCGCTGATGTTGCCAATGCAAACGCCTTAGCCGAAGTGATGAAGCTGCAAACACAGGCAGGCATGAGTGCTGAGCAGATATTAGCGGCGCAAGCCGGCCAATCAAGTCATGCAGCGCAAGCGATGAGTGCGATGGCACAAATTCAGCACGGCATGAGTTTAGAGCAGTCAATGAAGATGCTACAAGAGCGTTTGCGCGAAGAGCGTGAGCAACGTGAGGCAGATCAGCAAAGACGGCACGAAATTGATTTGAGCATCGTTCAGAATTTGATGCCACTACAACGTCCTCATGCGTCATCCGTCGGCAGAAAATGAGCTTCGGAGCCTCGCTTGTGGAAGTCAATGACAGAAAAGTGTCATTCATAAAGTAGCAAACTAAACGCACAATAAAGTGCACAAATGAAGCACAAAACGAAGCACCAAATCTAGATCATGCAAAAGCCACTCCAAAAAATCCGTGAATTGCGTGATCTCTTGAACGAAGGTTTATTGAGCGAGCAAGAATTTACGCAAAGAAAAAATGCGATTCTAGATACTGAGTTTGGCCCGAATGGTAGTTTGAGTGCACCGCAATCGCAGTTTGAATCAAGTGATGGAACCGATTTAGGTTTCGTCGCAGGTCAAGAAATTGGCGGCCAAGCCAAACGTTATCAATTAGAACGCTTGTTAGGTCAGGGTGGAATGGGACAAGTGTGGCAAGTTAGTGATTTAGCGACGCTTGCTGCAATTGGTCATAGTGAAAAACTGGCGATCAAAATTCTTCCGCCGCATTTTACCCAAAGTACACTGCATACACGTTTGCTCATTGAAGAAGCTTCGTTGGTGCGCAAACTAGCGCATGAGCATATTGTACGAGTTTATGATTGGGCGCGCGATCCTGCTACCAACAGCTATTTCATTATGATGGAATATCTGGATGGACAAGATTTTGATCGTTATCTGGCACAACATCAACGCTGTGAATGGCAACAAGCTTTGCGCATGTTGTTGCCAGTTGCGCATGCTTTGCAATACGCGTGGGAAAAACACAAACTGGTTCACCGTGATCTGAAGCCAGGCAACTTATTCCTGACCCGTGATGGTCACGTGAAGTTGCTCGATTTTGGTATTTCAGCGCGTTTACGTACGCAAACTAGTACGGGATTGAGTACCCCGGGTTTTCCTAGTGTGCGTTCTCCGCATGCCGGAACTGCAGGGTATCGCGCACCAGAAGCGGATATGCAAGCCCATAGTAATTCTCAAACACCACAATACACGCCAGCGTTGGATGTGTATGCCATGGCAATTATGATTTATCAAATGTTGGAAGGGCGTTTGCCTTTTGGTGAATATCGGCAACCGCAACAACAGGCACAGAAGCCGCTGGGCATCAATCAGGCACAGTGGCAGGTTTTGCAAAGTGGTTTTGCGATCGAAGCTGCTAAGCGTCCATCGACTGCATTGGCGCTTTTAATAGCGATGAAAAAAGCCGCGCAGCTTGTGCATGAACCAGGCTTGTCCTCATCAACCGTGCCACCACAAGAATTGTCCGTTTTGGATAGCGCATCGCAACAGCGTGCTGAACAAAGACGATTGCGTAAAGAATTAGAACTACAAAGACGTCAACAAGCTTCTGCAGCCTTGCATGCTTTGGCAGAAAAACAAAAACGACTGCGTGATTTAGAAGCGCTTGAACGACGCAATAAAGCGGCTGAGTTGCGTTTATTGCAGCAAGCACGTCAAACAACAGCGGAGACGCGCGAGACTGTGCAAGTAAGCAATATTAGTTGGGAAGATGCGCAGCGCTACCTGGCAGCCTTAAGCAAAGAGCGTGGTTTGCCGTTTTGAGTGTGTGCTTATTTCCGTTGTAGTTGCATTGTAATTGCGTCGTTATCCGATCTTTAGTTGCATACTATGAGCCGATGCCGGACATGCTCCTTGGAATTGGCTAGACGCCAAAATTGCGTGTGGAACTTCGGCACGCTTGATCGATTCAAATCCTAGTTTTTCAAAATAAGTTTGTGCATTGGTTGTTTGTAAAAACAAATCGTGTACCCCTGTAGCCTTTGCCTGTTGGCGTAAATGTGTGACGATCTGTAAGCCTAGATTTGCGCCGCGTGCACTTTCGTCAACCACGATAGAGCGTAATAAGGCGACCTGACCATATAGCTCAAATCCACCGAGTGCAATAATGCGATCCGATTTGCTGATCACACAAAAATGATGCAAGTGTTCAAGCGCGCCTTCAACAGGTAAGCCGGCCTGCTTGAGCATGTGCTCAATGGCTTGCCAATCATGCGTCTGTGCTTTGCGTGGCACTAGGTCAACACATCCCAGCTCAGAGGCAGGCGCTTGAATGGAGGCACTGGATACTTCACGACTCGCAGCATCGAAAGGATTTTGTCGCAAGGCTGCGATCAAGATGTTGAGCGACTCTTCCAATTGTGCGTGTTTGTCTTGCGGAATTAGATCAAATACTTGGGCTGCGTGATGATTGAGCGCATTTTCCAATTTCTCAGCACGTACCCGCCCGAGTGGAGTGAGGCTGAGTTTAACACTGCGTTTATCGAGCTCACTTGTCACCTTCGAGACGACGCCATCACCGACTAGCGCTTCTACTGCACGGCTGATCCACGCCTTGTCCAGAGATAAGCGTTCGACCAAGGCTTGTTGAGTAATGCCGTCAACTCGCAATAATTCAGTCAAAACATGGCATTGCACATTCGAAGCGCCGTCGACGCAAGCGGTCTGCGCACGTTGTGAGCGAACAAAAAGGCGGCTAACTTCTCTGACCAGAGAACCTGATAATGGTGATGCGGACATAAAAAGTATGATGGGGGTGGTAAAGGAGCAGACATCATAAGCAGGGATTAATTGGTTGTCAATAACAACTAATTGATCCCTGCTTGCTTTCAGTAAATTATCTTGATGGAAGTTTGTTGAAAGTACTTAAGCTTATTTAAATGCTCTTAAAAATTTAGGACTTCCGCAAATTGCACAGACTTGGACTTCATTGCGTAGGGTGCGCCGTGCGCACCACACACATAGTTTGCTTCGGTGCGCACGGCGCACCCTACCCAACTCCAAATATTCTTGAGGTCAATACTGCTCCCCCCCGTTTATCGGGCACCCCAAGGGAATACAACACCGCCATCGGCTGTATTGCGTAGATCCTAAATTCCTAAAGACTATTAAAAACCATTAAAGAAAGCCTAAATCCCTTGTGCTGGCATCAAAATTTTTGAGATTCGGTAACAAATCAATCAGTTCGGAATCGGAAATTCCTAGCCATTTGCCCAGCGTTGCAGCATATTGTTCGACCGCGGTGCTTGGCAATAAGCGACCTTGACCGACATCGTCCTCGCCATTGTTAGCGACTACAGGTGGGGTACCATAAAGTGCTCCGCCTTTCACTGCACCACCCAGCATAAAATGCATGCTGCCCCAACCATGATCGCTGCCATCATTATTGCCAGTAAGGGTACGGCCAAAATCTGATGCGGTAAATGCGGTGACTTGATTTGCTACACCTAATTCGACAGTTGCGTTGTAGAAGGCAGCAAGCGCATCAGCCACTGTTTTCAGTAAGACAGGATGTTCGGTCAACAGACCATCGTGGGTATCGAAGCCGCCAAGTGAGACAAAGAAGACCTGTCTTTTCGCGCTGAGTGCAGAGGCCGATGCAATCATGCGCGCCACCATTTTAAGTTGTGATGCTAAGCGATTATCGGCAGGAAAAGTGGTGTTGATTGGTGGCGCCGAGGTAAGTGTCGCACTGAGAATTTGATCTGCTTCAATCGAGCGGGCACTGACCCGATTGTATTCATTTTCAAATAAATGCGTACGGCTTTGTGTCACCAATTGGCGTAATGCGTCGGAACATGCCGTCGAACCAAATAGCGGTGTGCTGAGCCCGTTCAAAGGAACTGATCCATTGCTGGTGACCTGATACTGCACCGCTTGATTACCTGAGAGAAAAACCGCGTTCCCCGATACATTCACGCAGGTGAATGTGGCTTTGCCATTCCCGCTAACGAACAGATCGCCCATTCTTCCACCCCAACCAGATACAGCACCTTCGGGCGAGGATGATTGCCAGATTGACTGCTGATCATTGTGTGAGAACAATTTCGGCGGCAAGGGCACGGTTTTGTTGGTGTATTGCGCCTTGCCGGTCTTTTGTATCAGGCTGCCAACGTTTAATAAAACGCCGAGTTTGCCGCTATCGAATAAGGGCGAAAGCGGTGCTAGTTCGGGGGCTAAAGCATATTGCCGCTGAAGACCATTTCTATCGATTAATGGCATCGATGAATTGAGTGCGGTGGCATGTAGGCGATCGCGTGCATAGGCGAGGTTGGGACGCAGGCTTTGATAGGCCTTATAGCTATTCGTGTCGTAAGGCACCAGTGTATTGGCATAGTCATTCCCGCCATACAAAAACACACAAACAATCGCTTTATAGTCCTGCGCATTTGCGGCCGAAGCTTCCGCCATTGCTGCCAAATTAATTGCCCAAGGGGTCGCTACCCCAGCCAGTGACATTGCACTAACGCGCTGTAAAAAAGCGCGACGGGAAGGATTGGTGTCGGATTGATGACGCATGATGATCTTTTCCTCAAACGTAGACAGGTTTATTTCAGAACGATAAATTCTGGTGATGCCAGTACCAACAATAAAGCAGCGTAAATGCGTTGATATTTAGCGCGCTCGCTGTTCGTTGTAGTCATCGGGATACTGGCGATGGCATTTTGTATGGTTTGCACGCTGGCATTGCTTAACTGTTCTGCCGCCAACAGTAAGTTGATTTCGCCAACTAAGGCAGCTGGATTATCTGCGAGCAAAAGTAAGTTGCTGTAATCTGCTTGCAGGTCATTGCCACCTCGCGTGCCATCAATGATGTCCTGCATAAAATTAACGTAGCCAACAACCGAAGATTCGCTGACCATTTGCATTTCTGGTGCGCTCAGAGATGCCGCGGCAATGCTGGTGTTTGGCGGCACATAACCAGGGCGATAGAAGTTAAATACGCTAGGGGAGCGTAGTGGGCTTTGTCCAAGCTTGGTGCCGGCATCGCTGGTGTCGCCAACGCGCCAAAGATCGCTCGGTGAGTTTGCATTGAAGCTATGTGCCCAAGCTAAAAAACGCTGTATTGGTTCACGTAGCTTGCCGAAATGACTTAATTGCGTGTTGTTCAAATTGCGCGCTTCGTCGTCAAGCAAAATTGCTTTGATAACCGCCTTCATATCCCCTTTGGCATTGAGCCCGCTGGCTTGGCCGTTATGGTTAAAGACAGCAGAAACACGGGCAACATAGGCGGCACTTGGGTTACTCGTGACTAGCTTCTGGATCAACTGTTTGGAGATGAATGGAGCGAGGTTAGGGTGCGCGAAAATGATATCCAAACTGCGCTTGAGTGCTTCCTCGCCACTGATTCCGGCAGGGATATTTTGTCCTAAAAAGCTGGCCGCGCCGCTTTCATGTTTATTCGGATATTGGCGTAATGGACGACGGTGATAATCTGGCGTCGATGTATTGCTCGTCGAGAGATCAAAATCCCATCCAGTAAACACCCGCGCAAGACCCGTAATATCATCTAAACCATAGCTCTCGATTGGCGCGCCATTTTGTGTCATCACACTGCCGTCTTGATTCAGATTCACCAATCCAATACTGAACAACTGCATTAATTCACGCGCATAGTTCTCATCTGGCAGCGCACCTGTGGCAGGATTGTATTTGGTATTGCCACGATAGGTCAGATATAAACTCATCGCGGTATTGGTAGAAATTTTTTGTAAGAGATCGCGATAATTGCCGAAGCAATTGGCTTCCAATAAATCAAGATAGTTCGCTGCAGCAAAGGCTTTCCAGCCACCGCCATTCACCAAGCCCTCGATACTAACCACTAGAATTTCGGACAAGGCAAAACAGATGCGTTGACGCAGGCTATCTGGGGAATTGATCAATTTCTTCCAGGCGCAAGAATCAAAACCAGCTTGGGAGTTGCGAAATTCACTGGCATCCATACCTTTTGATCGCAGCCAGTCCCAACGACTTTGGCTCGCTGGCATCGCCATTTGTTGATCAATCCAGCCGCTGTATCCCAAGGCCTGAACTTGTGCGATCTCTGCGCGCGTCGCGCCCATTCCCGCTTGCATTAAAAAGCGCGCTGCCGCTGCATTGCTAATTGCAATTGAGGTGGGTGTATTCGAAGTGCTTGTGCTGCCAGCGTTGGCTGCAGGGCTGCTGGCATTATCGTTTGAACCCACTTTGCCGTCACCCCCGCAAGCGGAGACCGCCATCGTCGTAGTGGCGGTAGCCAGCAGACCTGTGATGAATTTGCTATCAGCGCTTGTTGACTTGGGCGAAGAGGGGGCAAGAGGCATTGTCTCGGCCTCAGCTTCGCTGTTGGTGTGTGCATCAATTAGCATGTCGCGCCTCACTGGAAAAGAAAAAGTAGAAACTGGAAAGGAGATCCCAGCGTAGTGAGCGTGGCTTGACTCGGCAAGAGTGGCTTTGTAAGCAAATGTGAGTTGTGATGCTGCGTATTTCTTAGGCATTTCCTAGCGCACCGACACTGGTATTTTGATCATGATGGCGAGTTTCTGTTACATCTCTTGCGCAAAAATACAATTACAGCTTCCATTTGGTGTGAAGATGACATGCCATCTTGTTAGGGTGTTTGCTCAAAAATAAATCAACTTGCAATGCTTTGATACAAGCATTCGTCCAAGATTAAGGTATCCTTGCCAACTTCCACGAATTAGCAAAGCAATTTGAATCAGACCGCATGAAGTTGTACACAGAATCAAGAGAGCGCGAGCTAGAAGAACAAGGTGTTATTCATATCGAATTGCGGATCAGACCACGCCGTCTGATCGCGATTGTGATTGTGCTATTGCTACACGGACTATTTTTCTATCTGTTGCTAAAAATTCGTTCGGACATTCAAAGTGGCAAGCCTGTCGCCGGCCCTATGGTGTTCATCATGGAAAAAATGAAACAGGTGAAAAAGGGCGAAGCCGAGCCCAAAAAAGCTGCCTCGAAATCACCAGCGGTGAAAACTAGTGCGGCTAAAAAGACCATCATTAGTCCGCCAAACCCAGATGCCATTATTGATCCGAATTTACCGATCGATCCCCCGAAAAAATATGAAGATGTTGTGCCAGACATGGCAGCCATGCTAAATGCGGCACGTGAACGTCGGCAAAAAGCTGAGGCAACCGCGGCAGCCGAGAATCGTGAGGCAGAACAAGGTCAGCGCGGTTTAAGTGCACAACAAATTGCAGAGGCAAATGTTCGACGCAGTATGCAACAGGCGAGCGGACAAGATGGTACTAACGGGGTATTTCAGATTGTCAGCAAGAGCGTCAGGATAGGAACTTTTACTTTCCGTGGTTGGAAGGTCAACAGCAATGGTTGGAAGCAGACCATCGAAGTTGATGCGGGCGTTGGCGGTAATCTTGACCTCGCGATGGTTCGCAAAATGATAGAAATTATTCGCACGCATTACAAAGGCGATTTTCGATGGGAATCAAATCGCCTTGGTCGTGTAGTGAATTTGTCGGCAAGAGTAGAAGATAGCGCGGAGCTGGAAGCTTTTATGTTGGAAGAATTCCCAGAATTCGCTAAACCAAAACGTTAATCTGCCAAGGCAATATGAGCACTGATTGGCGCAGCGGATGGTCGCTGGCGTAAGCGCAATATGCCTACCGCACGGGCTAACAAAGCACCGCTGAACGCACCAAGTAATGCACTTAAACTTAATGTGAAGCCAAGGTTTTCTTGTAATTGCGGGCGCATCACTAAGCTCACGCTCATCAAATACTTTGTAAAGAAGATGCCGAGGATGAGTATCAAAGGCATCCAACTTCCTATCACCATGAATTGACCACTTTGTGGGTCGTAACTGCTCTGTTTTGTTGAAAATGATTTGCCAAAGACGTAGCAACTGAACGCTGAGCTTAAGCCCCACACCAAGAGTGTGTTTAGTTGATAACCTAGTTGTTGATACGTTGTGAACAGCGACCAGATCATCATGGCGAGTGGCAATAACATTAAACGCATTGGCGAAACTTGCCGCGTTTTCGTTTGTAAATAGCCTATGAAGCAAAGACCTGCCAATAAGAGCCAGACCCAAGTTGGGGTATGTGTGAAGAGTTGCGCCATGATTGTTATTTCCCCCAGTTATTTTGATTTATTTGGCGAATGGATTTCGCTACTGAATGTAGCTACTTTGCCTTGACGACCTTGTTTGTTTCCATCGCTTTGCGACGGGGCGCTATTTTTCTGCCGTGACTTGCATCCCAAAGTCGCCAAGTTTGACGAGGCTTTTGCTGTCGTCTTTGCATATGCCTGCTAGAATAGAAACTACCTTTACCAGCACATAAACAGAGACGTACTGTGATCAATTTACATCTTGGAAATATCGGACAAATTATTCAACTGGCGATTGCCCCCGTATTTTTGCTGACGGGCGTTGGCACCAATCTCACAGTGCTGACAAATCGCCTGGCGCGGATTATTGATCGCTCCAGAGTGTTAGAAGATATCGTGAGTACGCAAGGCGCAGAAGGCTTAAGCCCGAATATGCGTATCGAATTAGATGAGTTGTATCAGCGTTCGCATTTGATTAATCGCGCGATTACCCTCAGTTCAACTTGCGCTTTATTGATTTGTTTGGTCATCGCGGCATTATTTTTGGGCGATGCACTCGATTTACATTTGGATAAAATTGTCGCGACTTTGTTCGTCAGCGGCGTATTAGCATTGATTGGTAGTTTTATCTATTTCTTACGTGAGATTTTTGTTGCGACTAAGACCTTACGACGTCAACGTGAGCACGGTGCGCGTTTTCTTCCATAAGGGCGGATTTACACTGCTAATAACACAATCAGACGTGAACTAAAAACCACGTCAGCCGCGTCATCTGCTTGAAACTCGACGGTAAATTCTTGTTTGTCCGAAATTTTAAGGCACAATGGAATTTCTCTATTGCATCGAATTGACTTCGTGTGCGATCCCCAATACAGGAGTTGGCGATGATGACTGTGCCCATCATTCTAGATATTGAAGCCTCTGGTTTCGGACAGGGCAGTTATCCTATTGAAATTGGGTTTTCAGGGCGTCATGGCGAAGGTTGGTGTTCATTGATTCGTCCAGAATCTGAATGGATACACTGGGATCTGGATGCCGCGCGTGTACATGGTATTCCACGTGAAGTGCTGATTGAGCGTGGCAATACCGCGCAATTTGTGGCTGAACAACTGAACTTTTTTCTCGGTGGTCGCACGGTGTATACCGATGGCTGGGGTCAAGACTATGTGTGGTTGGCCTGTTTATTTGAATCTGCGCAGATTGCTCCTAAGTTTAAGCTTGTCGATTTGTATGAAATTATCGACGATGATCAATTGCCGAATTGGAATGCTACCAAGGAACAAGTCGTCAAAGAACTACGTGTTGCCAGACATCGGGCCAGCAGTGACGCAAGGGTTTTGCAACTGACTTGGCTCAGAACTTACGACGAAGCAAAAAAAATGCAGAATGGACAGACTGTATAAAAAATCAGTCTTTTTTGTTGGATCGCGATTTTCCACCTAGGCACTCCCGTATAATATCGGGATGCAAAATCTCTTACATAACCTCAATCCTGAGCAGCTCGCTGCCGTCACCTTACCTGCGCAATCTGCCTTAATTTTGGCAGGTGCTGGCTCCGGTAAAACCCGTGTATTAACAACCCGCATTGCCTGGTTGATTCAAACCGGACAAATCTCGCCAAATGGCGTGTTAGCGGTGACATTTACCAATAAGTCTGCCAAAGAAATGTTGACGCGTTTGTCAGCAATGCTGCCGATCAATACACGCGGCATGTGGATAGGGACTTTTCACGGTCTCTGTAATCGTTTATTACGCGCGCATCATCGCGATGCAGGTCTGCCACAAACCTTTCAAATTTTAGATTCCGGCGATCAGCTTTCTTTTATTAAGCGTTTGTTAAAGGCGAATAATATCGATGATGAAAAGTATCCGCCTAAGACTTTGATGTATTTCATCAATAGCGCGAAAGATCAGGGTTTGCGCGCAGCCGCAGTCGATGCCTATGATGATTTCAATCGTAAGATGGTGGCTTTGTACGACCTCTACGATCTGCAATGTCAGCGCGAAGGTGTGCTGGATTTTGCGGAACTCTTATTACGCACCTACGAATTACTGAGCCGTAATCAACCTTTGCGTGAACATTATCAGTCACGCTTTAAACATATCTTGGTCGATGAGTTTCAAGACACCAATGACTTGCAATACAAGTGGTTAAAACTGATGGCGGGCACGCATGGCGCAGTGTTTGCCGTGGGGGATGATGACCAAAGTATTTATGCGTTTCGCGGCGCAAATGTCGGCAATATGGCAGCGTTTGAAAAAGAATTTCGCGTCGAGAATCTGATCAAGCTGGAACAAAATTATCGTTCCCATGGACATATTCTGGATACCGCGAATGCGCTGATCGAACACAATAGCAAACGCTTGGGCAAAAATTTACGTACCGATGCCGGACATGGTGAGTTGGTCAGAATCTTTGAAGCCAGTAGCGATATACAAGAAGCGCAGTGGATCACCGAAGAAGCAAAAAACCTGATCCGCGACGGTTTCGAACGCAGCCAAATTGCGATTTTGTATCGTTCGAATGCGCAATCACGGGTGATTGAACATGCGCTATTTTCGGCAAATGTGCCATATCGCGTGTATGGTGGTCAGCGTTACTTCGATCGTGCCGAAGTCAAACATGCGATTGCGTATTTGCAGTTGATGGACAATCCACACAACGATTCGGCATTTATGCGTGTGGTGAATTTCCCGACGCGAGGTATCGGTGCGCGCTCGATAGAGCAATTACAAGATGCGGCAAAACAATACAATATTTCTTTGTATGCAGCGGTGCCTTATGTGTCGGGTAAAGCGGGTTCTTCGTTGGGTGGCTTTGTAAAACTAATCGAAGGCGCACGCTTTGAAACGCAGAATTTACCGCTGCCGGAAATGGTGCAAGTAGTGCTCGATCTGAGCACTTTGCTGACCCATTATCAGACCGAAAAAGAAGGTGCAGATCGCATAGAAAACTTGGAACAATTGGTGAATGCGGCAACGCTGTTTGTATCTGAAGAAGGCTTCGGACATGATGCGCCAGCGTTGGCTGGACCAGCTTCCAGACCCGCCAGTAACTTAATTGCGAACGATCAAGGCATAGAGATTATCGATGCCGATGCGGCCTTGCCAACAGTGATGTCACCGCTGTCCGCTTTCCTCTCACATGCATCACTAGAAGCTGGTGACAATCAAGCGCAAGTGGGACAAGATGCTTTGCAATTGATGACCGTGCATGCGGCCAAAGGCTTGGAGTTTGATGCGGTTTTCATCGGTGGTTTGGAGGAGGGCTTATTCCCGCATGAAAATAGTAGTCAGGAAGAATCGGGTGTGGAAGAAGAACGGCGCTTGATGTATGTGGCGATCACACGTGCCCGTCAACGTTTGTACATGACCTTCTCGCAAACGCGTATGTTGCACGGACAAACACGTTACAACATGCGCTCACGCTTCTTTGATGAAATGCCAGAAGAGTCGCTCAAGTGGTTATCTCCGAAGATACAGCCGAGTTGGTTTGCACGTCCGAAATCTGCATGGGACGATGCACCCGAATCAGGCGCCAATGCAATCGCGCAAAATATAACGAGGCATCAGGTCACAAATGCTTGGCGTATCGGCGAAAACGTCGCCCATGCGAAGTTTGGTGAAGGTGTGATCGTGAATATCGAAGGTAGCGGCAGCAACGCACGTGCACACATTAACTTTGGTAAATTCGGAATGAAATTACTCGACTTGAGTATTGCGAAGTTAGAGAAATGTTGATTCGAGACTTCTGCACAAGCTACTGCGCGGCCGAACTTTGAATCTGGGATTTTGCCAATACGTTGCTATGCTCTAGCACAGGTACGCTTCTCGATCCAAACTTCGACCGCTCGCTACAGTTGTACAGAGGTCTCGATTCTTTAATCTTAAGTCTTATGTCATGAAATCTGCCACGGTTTGCAGATTTCATCAATGACATTAGATACGATAAGCTGTGGTTGTCATCACTTTTGCCATTGCTTGCATCAATACTTTGACGGGCGCCGGTAAATCTGTCGCACCGAGTTCTCCAGCGGCTGCACCATGGGCAATTTCATCGACGCGCATTTGCTCAACAATCGCCCGCGATTTTTCATCTTGCGCCGGCAGTTCATTTAGATGACTAGCGAGATGGGCTTCCACCTGTTTTTCAGTTTCCACCACAAAGCCAAGACTAATGGCATCGCCACAGCGGCCCGCAATCAGCCCACAGGCATAGGCGCCGACATACCAGAGGGGGTTGAGCACACTGGTATGGGAATTGAGCTGCTTTAAGCGCTCAGCGGTCCAGGCCAAGTGATCTTCTTCTTCAATACTTGAGCGGGCAAATTGTCGTTTCACCTCTTCAGACTTAGAGAACACCGCTTGTGAATCATACAAAGCCTGCGCGCAGATTTCACCAACATGATTTACCCGCATTAAACCAGCGCTATGTTTTTTTTGGATATCCGATAACTCACGCTCTGCACAAATATCTCCAGGGTTGCGACGCGATGCGCGCGCTTGTCCAGATACCACACGTAAGGCACGGTCAAAATTAATCAATAAGTGATCGGTAGTTTTGGTGAACATGAGGCTCAATGAGGAAGACTAGAAAATCGGATTGTAATTGGATTGCCGTAAACCACCGCAAAATTAAGCGCAAAAACTTGCGTTAAGACAAGGCAGTGCGTTAACAGAAAAATTATACTCGTGACAGGTTTTCTGAGCGTTTTTGGTGCTTTGTTGTTGCAATGCCACATAAAATTTGAATATGTTCTATAATAGCGCAATTCTCTTTGCCCAAAACAGTGCAATTTGTTCCAATGCCACTTAGCATACGAGGCAAAAATCGCCCTATTTTTATAATACGGTGCTTATAAGAGACCCAATTTTTGGTCGATACTTAGTAATGATTGTTGACCCGAAAAAATTTATTAACCTTTGGAGAGTTTTTCAATGAAAAAATCACTTATCGCTTTCGCAGTATTGGGTGCATTTGCATCTGCTGCTTCTGCACAATCTTCTGTTGTGTTGTACGGTGTAATCGATGCATCTACATCCCACATGTCTAACCAGACAGTCGCTGGTGGCAAGAAGTTTTCTTTGGACGCGAGCAATTTGTCTTCTTCACGTTGGGGCCTGAAAGGCACTGAAGATTTGGGCAACGGTTTGAAAGCAAATTTCAACTTGGAAAGCTCTTTGAACGTTGATACTGGTACAGCAGGTAACTTGTTCGACCGTAACGCATCTGTTGGCTTGTCTGGCAGCTTCGGTACAGTCAATGTTGGTCGTCAAACAAACTTGGCATACGACACTTTGATTCAAGTTGATCCATTGAACGTTGCACACGTTGGCACTAACCCAAATATCGCTTTGGGTTCTTTGAACAATGTTGGTTTGTTCGGTACACACGGTACTAGCGTTGGTGCATCTTCCCCAACACGTCAAAACAATTCTGTGAAATATGCATTCCCATCCGTATTGGGCGGCATCAATTTCGGCGCAATGTATGGCTTCGGTGAAAAAGCTGGTGACGCATCTGCAAGCAGCTACGCTGGTGCATCTGCTGGTTTCAGCCAAAATGGTTTGACAGCTGTGTTCTCTTACGCTCAGTTGAAAGACGCAACTAACAGCTCAACAATTCGTTCATACACTGGTGGTGCGAAGTTTGTTGTGAGTTCAGACTTCACAGTAAAAGTAACTTATGCTGAAAACGAATTGAACACAACTGGTCGTACTATCAGTGTGTTTGGTGCAGGTTTTGATTATATGGTTTCTCCACAAACAACATTGACAGCTGCTTACTACGCTAACCGTCGCTCTGGCGATGTAAAAGGCGAAGCAGATCAATTCGTTGGTGTTGCTAAATACGCTTTGAGCAAGCGCACAGCCTTCTACGGTTCTTTCTCTTATGCTAAAGCTGACTCTAAAGCAGCTAAAGACCAAGAATTGGGCTTGTTCATCGGCGCAGGTAACAAGACAGCAACGCGTACAACAGTTGGTGTATTGCACTCATTCTAATCCTCTGGATTTAGTCTGAAAAAAAGACTGCTTCGGCAGTCTTTTTTTTTGAACTATTTGATAATCCTTCCTTCTAAGCAGCGCCTTACTTTTCCTGCCTTTCATTTAGCCTTTAGTGCCTTAATCAGATCAACTATGAAATTTTTCTCCGTATTGTGTTTCAGTGCCATGATGTTTTCAACCGTGGCACACGCTGGTTTTCAAGCGCATCAGTTACAGAAAAATGAAGTTGTGAAATTGGATGGCAAACTCGATGAGGCTGTATGGAAATCAGTGACACCGCATACCAATTTCTTCCAGACGCAACCATTTGATAATGTTGCGGCACATTTGCGTACGGAAGTGCGAGTGATGTATGACGATCGTTTCTTGTACGTGGGCGTGACAGGTTTTGACAATGATCCAAGTCAGATCCGCGACTCTTTTGCACGCCGAGACAAGATCAGTATCGATCAGGATTTTTTTGCACTTTATATCGACCCAAGCAGTGGACATAAGGCGGCGCAAGTATTCTATGTCAATGCACGCGGTGCTTTGATGGATGGTATTTATAGCGACACCTCGGGTGATGATACTGCACCAGATTATGAATATTCCGCGAGCCCGGCGCGTATTGATGGCGGTTGGAGTGCAGAATTCAAAATCCCTTTTTCCTCGATTGCTTATGATAAGCATTCAACGACACCGTGGAGTTTATTAGTCTTACGTAATATGACACGCGACCAGCGTTATCGCATGTATAGCGGTGCTGTGACACGTGCGACCAATTGTAATTTGTGTTTTTCAAACACCATCGAGGGAATGAAACATTTGCCATCTGGTATGAGTTGGAACGTCACGCCGCAATTAGTGGCGCGCCGTGCGCAAGATCAGATCGATGGTAAAGCTAGGGTGGTTAGTTCATCAAAAGATGTCAGTTTAGATTTTAAATTACGACCAACATCGGCAATCACGATCGATGCGACGTTGAATCCGGATTTTTCACAAATCGAATTAGATTCACCGCAGTTATCGGGGAATACCCGTTTCGGTATTTTTGTGCAGGAAAAGCGACCGTTCTTTTTGGAAGGCGCTGACATTTTCCGCACGCCTTTAAATGCAATCAGTACGCGCACTATCGCGAATCCGGATGTCGGTTTGCGTTACACCCAACGTGATGCTGACAAAGACTTTAGTGTGTTGAGTAGTCGAGATACAGCAGGTGCCTTGGTGTTGGTGCCACAAACTTATTTCACCGGCTATGCGACTAGTCAGGTTGCGTCAACAGCGACGGATGCCCGTGCGAATTTTCGTCTAGGTTCACTTTCACTGGGTGCGGTTTTGACGGACAGGCAATATGCGCAAGGCGTTGGCTACAATCGCGTCGCCGGTCCAGATTTCGTTTGGCAGATCGACCGCAATCAATTAATGCGTGCGCAAGTGTTGATGAGCACGACGAATGCACAGATGAATGCACAGGGTAATCTGGCGCGTGCGAATACCACCATTGGCCATGCCGCCTATTTTGATTGGTCTCGTGGTAATGACGCTTGGGGCATGTCAGTGAACGTGCGTGATTTCAGTAAAGATTTTCGGGCGGACAATGGGTTTTTTTCGCAAGTTGGATTTCGCAGTATCAACTCCGAAGTCACCAAGAAATTCGGTCGTACTGGCGTGTTGAATGAATTCAATACCTATATTAGCGCCGAATACAAAGTGGATAGTGAAGGCAATGTACTGTCAAAAATTTTGACGCCAGGAGTTCGGATTGCCGGACCATTTGATAGTTCTGCGTATTTAAATTTGAGTCCGACGGTACGTAGTCGAGTAAATCAAGACGGCGAATTATTTTCCATCGGTCGTATCGCAGGTGGCTTGGCGGCAAGTCCAGGGAAACGCATCGCCAGAATCTCCACCGACTTTACCATCGGTGATGTAATCGACATCATGGCAAATCGTTTAGGACGCGGCGGTTCGTATTCGATGAGTGCGAAACTTCGACCAATCGACCGTCTTGAGTTAGAACCGAGTTTTGCAACGAATTGGATTGATCGTGATCACCTACAAGGTGGGCAAACGAGTGAACGCACCTACAAAGAAACTGCTTTGCAAATTAATAGCATATTGCACTTGAGCGCTAAAGATACGATCAGGATGATATTGCAAGATGCCAGCACCAAGCGTGACCCTAAAGCTTATCAGCAGACGGTTGCACCGCAAAGCAGTCGTAGTGTCAGTTCATTTGTGTACACCCATCGTGCCGGTGTCGGTAGTGCAATCTACCTCGGTTGGACGGTGACAAAATCCGACACGCCGGGCTTCGTTGCTAAGCGTAAGCAAAGTGAATTGTTTACCAAATTTTCTTGGCAGATCTAGGTTGCCCTAGGGCGCATGCCAAAATATTAGGTCAACACGCCCTAGATCGTGGCAAGCTTAAGTAATTAGTTAGCCGGGCGACTGATCCAGTTCTTGTAGGATTCCGTGATAGAAAGTGTCATCTTTCTAAATGGAATCAGCACTACTCCTGAACTTTTACTCATGACTGGAAGGTTATTTCCTTCGTCTTCTAAGTCGTAGAATGTCTGCATCTTGCCATCAAAGCCCATAGGAATGTAGGCTTCTATTTCTTGTTGATAGATTTGGGTTGTTTCTGGATGCACCCAGATTTTCATCGAGGTTTTTTTTAGACCACCTTCTTTAAGTTCAAATAAGGACCACTTTTTTCCACCCAGTATCACATCGTCAGTTCGTTTGACGTTTGCATCGGGTTTGAAGATTTCGCCACTGATACCGTTCATCACACTCTTCATATCGAATGCCTTCATTTCTTTTTTCGGCTCTGGAGACGCTGGCACCACGGTAGTTTTTAAATTGGTGTAGACCGCGCCATGTTGATTCCAGCTCGTGATTCTCTTTTGAATATTTATCTGACTTTGCTGTTCATCCTTGGTCACATACATGGTCAACTCCACATCTCTTGGCACCATCTGCTGATTGGCTTTCATCTTCGTGACGACTTTTAACCATAATGTGTCTTGGTTTTGCGCCAAACTTGGATTGCTCATCAATGCAACCACGCAGATACCTACACACATACTGAAGCGTAGTGTGCTTGCCTTTGGTCGAACTAGTTGCCCCATGTTTGAATGCCCATCCATACCTTACGACTAACTTCACAACCGTCAGGGAAATGTTGCATAAAATCTGCACGCATCTGATGTGCATACTGCTCTATATAGCGGTTATAGTCCTCTTGAGAGGCTGCTTGATAACAGGTTCTGTAAGTGTTTTCAGTTGCATGATCGAAATGAATCTGTTGAAAACATTGTGTCGCGTAGATTTCTGGAATATGTTTTTTACGCATATATGCCATGAAGGTTTCGGCTAAGTCTGCGCGTATTGTTACGCTTACCTCATAAAAGACCATGTTTGCTTCTCTCCAAATTGCGCTTGAACTCAGGTTTCGTTAAATCATAAAGAATTGTACGTGCTCGCGATAATATTATATTTTTATCTTAATAAGACAGAAATCGCGCGGCAAACTCAGCAGGTAAAGGCCAGCGAAGCGTTGCTTTTCTGTGTGTTGCGTTAGAAAAACTTGCTATGTGGCATATCACTTGCCAACAGTCCGCCTATACTTAGAACCATGCGATATCCATCTTATTTTGCTTGGAGCGCACTCAATTCAGCGATCAAGGTATCAAGATTTTGCAGTTCTCACATGAGGAGGATGGAAAATGGGTAGATTGAAAGCAGTCAATATTTACAGGGCAATGCTCGCTCTGAGTTTGGTTGGTGTTGCGGGAACCAGTCAAGCTGTCGATTTCACGTACTCTGGATTTGGAAATATTACCGCTGGTAAGGTATTTAGTGCCTCTGGTTTGGAAGTCGGCTTTCCTGATAATAATAAATGGAAGTGTCCTTGTTATATCGCAGATTATTCTCACGGCAGCGTGTACGAATCACGTTGGTCACTAAAACCTGAATCGCGATTTGGATTGCAAGGAACCGCGACCTTTACCGACAATCTGTCTTTCACTGGCCAACTGATGGCGCGTCACGCTGCGGGTGATGCTGAGCTTGGCATAGAGCTGGCTTTCTTGAGTTACAACCTCAGTCCAAAATGGACGGTGCAGGCCGGACGCAAACGTTTGCCACTCTTCTTTTATTCAGATTTTCAAGACGTGGCATACGCTTACAATTGGACTCGCGTTCCTCCCGATGTTTATGGCTGGCCGGTGGTGAATTACAACGGTGTGAATCTGACTTTCCGTGATGATATTGGTGGCTGGGCAGTGAAATCGAGTGCCTATTTTGGAAAAGAAAATGCCAAAGAAGTCGTGATTGCTAAATTAGGCGACCCGTCGCGCGTCGATGTGCAGTGGGACAATATGTATGGTGTCGATCTTGAATTGAATCGCGATTGGTTCACTGTGCGTGCATCGGTAAATAAATCCAAGCAAAGACGACTGCGCATGGGGCCAACGGGTCTGGTACAGTTTTCGCCAGACATCAGTTATGGAAAATATTCACCACAGACTTACAGTTCTTTATCGATGAATGTCGATAAAGATGATCTGGTCGTCAGAACAGAGTTTTCAAAAATTGACCAGTCTTCGCAACGTGGCAGTTACACGGGCTATTTGATGGGTGCAGGATATCGACTTGGAAATTTTTTACCGATGGTAACAATTAGTCGTTTTAACTCGTTTGATGGTGTAGGCAAAGCCATCGAGGTCGATAGAAACATCGGAGTGACTTTACGTTATCAATTGTCGGATAGTAGCTTCCTCAAGTTCCAGCTTGATCGTAGTCGTTGGGATTTCTTAAACGGTACCGACAATACGCGCAAGTTGGCAACCGTTTCTTATGACTTCACTTTCTAGAGGAGAAATATCATGCATTTTTCCTTTCCTAAATTATTAGGCTATGTCGGTATCGTGTCTGCGATGAGTTGCAGCGCTATTGCTGTGGCGGATGTGGTGGTTATCGTCAATCCTGCGAATTCGGCTGCGATTGATGAAGAGCAGATTGCGAAAATTTTTCTAGGACAAACCAAAACCTTTTCCAATGGAAGTGAAGCTACACCGATTGATCAAAAAGAAGGTGCTGTGCGCGAGGAATTTGGTAATAAGCTACTCAAGAAAAATCCTGCACAGTTGAAGGCTCAGTGGGCGCGGCAAATTTTTACCGGTGGTGCGAAGCCACCAAAAGAAATGGCAAGCGATGAAGATATTTTGAAGTTTGTTGCCAGCACGCCAGGGGCGATTGCCTATATTGATGCATCTAAAGTGAATAAGTCTGTGAAAGTGATTAAGCACTAAATAAGCACTAAAGAAGCATTAAGTCCTATCAGTATGAAATATGAAGTATCTGGGTTCAAGTTTTAGTCAGCTCATGTGTTTGCGGCAGCCAGCGTGCTGCCGTTTTTTTATCCATTTATGCCGAGGTTTCTGCACGCAATAATTCTGCCAATCGCCGTCCGGCGCGACCTAAATTTTGGTCGCGATGATGTACCATTTTTGGAATGAAGCGATAGCGTGAATCTTCGATAAACTTCACTTCGACTAATTGCTTCTTTTTGAGTTCTGCACGAATTAAAAAGCTTGGCATCCAACCATAGCCTAAGCCCATCATTAGTGCTTCTTTTTTAGCGAAAAAGCCATCTAAGTAAAATACCCGTTCACTTCCAAAGATGTGTTGGTCATTACTGCTTTGGCTAGAGTCTTGCACCGATAACTCGGTGTGCTCTTGCAATTGTGCGAGACTGATGTTGCGCATACCTGCCAAGGGATGGGTGATACTGACACAGAGTACGCATTCAATTTCTGACAGATTTTCCGCATGTAGATGTGGATGAGGGATGTAATCTTTGACGATCATCAAATCAGCTTTATCTGTTTCGAAGCGATGCTGCACGCCTTGTAAAAATTCCACCTTCACTTGCACGCGCGTCGGCGCGCCTTCATCGGCTAAATTTTTTAATGCTTTTAAGATCGATTGTAGTGGCAAAATTCCATCGATAATCACCAAGAGCTTGGCTTCCCATTCTTGATTGAGTTCCTGCGCCAACACTTCCAATTGATTCGCTTGTATCAGCAAGCGACGTCCTTCCGATAAGATCACTTCGCCAGCAGAAGTCAGTTTGACGCGATAGCCATCGCGATCAAGCAGTGTCAAACCTAATTGCTGTTCAAGTTGTTTGATCTGATAGCTGATCGCCGACTGTGCTCTATGCAAGCGTAGTGCGGCTTTCGCGACACTCCCTTCGCGCACCACAGTATCGAGTGCAAGTAAAAAATTCAGATCCAGACTCATAAGTGCACAGCATATCGACTAAACATGATCGATTTATTTGATGGAGATATGCAAAATATTACGCTTTTTTTGTTTGAGTGTGTTGATTACAGTGACTAGAAAATTCACCAACGCGGTGTTGGTGATGAAAATTTTAACGGAGACCGATCATGACACAAGCAAATCCACTTCAGCTACGCGGTATAGCATTCACTGAATTTTGTGGGCCATCTGCTGAGTATTTGGAAAAACTATTTTGGGCGTTCGGCTTTTCAAAATTACGTCAGCACGCGTCCAAAGCGATCAGTTACTTTCGCCAAAATGATATTCATTTCTTGATTAACAGTGAGCGCCAAGGTAATTCAGCCGAATTTGCGAAGAAACACGGCCCATCAATTTGTTCTATGGGATGGCGGGTTGATAATGCGCAGTTTGCTTTGCAAGAAGCGGTCAAGCGTGGCGCGCGCGTAGCTGCTGATACTGATACAGACCACGCTTACCCAGCGGTGTATGGGATTGGTGATAGTTTGATTTATTTCATCGAACCAGCTGTCAGTGGCTTGTCGATTTACGAACGCGATTTTGTTGCGTTGGCATCGCCACTAGTGCAAGCAGACAAAGGGTTTTTATGCGTCGATCATCTGACCAATAACGTACCGTTTGGTGAACAAGAAAAATGGGCCAATTTCTATAAAAATATTTTTGGCTTTACCGAAGTCCGTTACTTTGATATTCAGGGAGCTAAAACAGGCTTAACTAGTTATGCGCTGCGTTCGCCAGATGGCAGTTTCTGTATTCCTATCAATCAACCGAAGAATGAACAAGATCAAATCGCTGAATATCTGCGTGACTACAACGGTCCAGGCGTTCAACATTTAGCCTTCTTGACGAAAGATATTCTGCAATCTCTCGATCAATTGCAAGGCAGTGAGATTGAGACTTTGGATATTGATGATGAATACTATCAAGATGTATTCCAGCGTGTGCCCAATGTGCGTCAAGATCACACGCGAATTGCGCAGCATCAGGTCTTGGTAGATGGTGATGATGACGGCTATCTATTGCAAATATTCACAAAAAACATCATCGGTCCTATCTTTATCGAGATCATCCAACGCGAAAATAATCTGAGTTTTGGCGAAGGTAATTTCGGTGCCTTATTCCGTTCGATTGAGAAAGACCAAGAACGCCGTGGCGTTATTTAAGGAGCATGATCATGACATTTGCATCGGCATTGCAGGGCGTACATCACGTCGCATATCGTTGTCGCGATACCAAGGAAACCGTGGAGTTTTATCAGAACGCTTTAGGTATGAATTTTATGTTGGCAATTTCTGAAGATCGCGTTCCATCGACCAAAGAAGAAGATCCTTACATGCATGTATTTTTGGATGCTGGCAATGGCAATGTGCTGGCATTTTTTGAGATACCGAATTCCCCGCCTATGGGGCGTGATTTAAATACGCCGGCCTGGGTGCAACATCTGGCGTTTAAAGTCGAGAATATGGATAGTTTGATTAAGGCAAAGGCACATTTAGAAAGTTTGGGATTAGATGTAGTAGGACCAACTAATCATGAATTGTTTCAATCAATTTATTTTAATGATCCGAATGGGCATCGCATCGAACTAGCAGCGAATACATCAACTCCGGAGATGTTGCAGCGCTTGAACCAATTGGCACCACAGATGTTGGCGGACTGGACAGCAAGTAAGCGCACCGTTCATCATGCGGCATGGTTGCATGAAAAAGAATTTTCGCAATAACTGCAATCGCAGGTTTTTTGAATGATAGAAAAAGCAAAACTGGCAACTTTCAGTTTTGCTTTTTTTCATTTTCTCCAATAGCCTTGATCTATTTAGCGCTTACTTAGAATGAGAAAAACAAAGCGCGACCAGCACTTTGTTGTTTTGTATTCTTAGATATCTAATTTCCTTCAGAATATGAAAGAAATTCCTGCATAATTGCTCTCGTAAAAACGAACTTCATAGAAACTCTATGAATCATTATTGATCTTTCTAAATCAATAACGCCGACTTTGTGAGAGAGCACTTCACTGCGATGCCGACAAATCCGCCTATTCATACTGAAACGGAACAAGAAATTGCCTTACTGCGTGAACGCAATTCTTCGCTCAATATTTTGAGTGAGTTTGCGATTGCCTTGTTGCGTCTACGTACTCGCGAAGAGGTGCTTTGGTACACCGCCAACGAAGTAGTTGGTCAGATGGGTTTTGAAGATTGTGTGATTTATTTGTGGGATAGTCATCAGCAATTACTAGTTCAGCAATCGGCATTTGGACATAAGATGGCTGAGCCAGGTGTGGTGAGTAATGCGCTTGAATTACGTTTGGGAGAAGGCATTGTTGGGCGCGCCGCTTTGCGTAGAGAAGTGATCGTCGTCAATAATTTGAGTGCGGATGCAGGATACGTCGTTGACATGCAAGAATCTGGTTCTGAGTTGGCGATTCCTATCATTTATTCTGACCAACTGATCGGTGTGATTGATAGTGAAAATTTAGAGCGAGATTTTTATACAGCCGAGCGGATTAAAATTCTTACCGCAGTCACTTCCATGGTCGCAGCAAAACTAGCGCAAACCAATCTGATTGATCAATTAGAGTCATCTATTAGTGAATTGGAATATGCGAAGAAGTTGCAAAGTGTCTTATTCAATATCGCAGCGCTGACCTATGAAGATGAGAATTTCTTTACGGTCTATGAACGAATCCATCATCTGATCGCAGAATTACTTTACGCAAAATCTTTTTTCGTTGCTGTGTATAACGAAGAAACCCGGCGCATCGAATTCCCGTATTTTGTCGATGAAAGGCATCCTGATCTTCCAGCCGATATTGGTCCGATTGACACTGAAATGCGCGGTATGTCCGCTTGGGTGATTTTCAATAACACCTCACTTTTACTCAATCGTGAAGAGATCGCCGAACGCATACAGCGCGGTGATTTTGAATTATTAGGAACGATTGCGGAATCGTGGTTAGGGGTGCCAATTCATGCTGGTGATGATCTGAAAGGTGCTTTGGTGGTACAGACGTATTCGCCTTTGGTGCAGTATCTGGAAAAAGATAGGGAACTACTGAGTTTCGTCTCGCGTCATGTGTCGAATTTATTGAAGCGCAAAGTCACCGAGAAGAAGTTGCAGCATTTGGCGCTGCATGACGCTTTGACTGGTTTAGCGAACCGTACTTTGTTTCTTGACCGAGTTTCGCATGCCTTGAAAAAACAAGACCGGCAGGGGCAGAGACTATGCGCGGTCTTGTATATGGATGTTGATTTATTTAAGACGATTAATGATCGTTACGGTCATGCGGTTGGCGATGCACTCTTAACAAAGTTTGCCCATTTACTGACGCAACAAACCCGTCAGTTAGACACGGTGGCGCGACTCGGTGGCGATGAATTTGCCCTGTTCCTAGAAGATATTGATACGCAAGAGACGGCCGTTCAATTAGCCGAGCGGATTATTCAGGCATTGCAGCAACCGATAGCGGCGAATGAGGCTTTGATCATTTGTTCTACCAGTATTGGGATCGCATTTGCACATGATACTTCGCTCTCTGCCAGCGAAATTATCCGACGTGCCGATGCGGCCATGTATCAGGCCAAAGCCGCAGGTCGCGGACATTTCCAATTGTATGACCCTTTGCTCGATCGTGCGAACGTGCGTGATTTGGTGCTGGGTGAAGAGATTCATACCGCATTGAACGAGCAACAGTTTGTTCTGCATTATCAACCGGTGATGAATGTCGCGACCGGTCTGGCGGTCGGTTTTGAGGCCTTATTGCGATGGTTGCATCCCTTGAAATCTTGGATTCCACCGAACGAATTTATTGACTACGCCGAGAAACATCGTTTGATCGAAAAGATCGACCGCTATGTGTTGCGCCAGGCTTTGCAACAGATGAATACTTGGCGTGAGCAAACCGGCGTTTCACCGAAGGTCAGCGTGAATATTTCTGGCCGCCATTTTGCCAGTCCAGATTTCATTAACACGGTGTTGGCCTTGCTCCATGAATTCAAAATTGAACCCAATACTTTGGGCATAGAAATTACAGAACGCGCGGTGATTGAGAAGTTTGCGATTGCACAAAATAATATCCAGGTTCTGCAAAAGAATCATGTGCGAGTCTTACTAGATGATTTTGGAACCGGCTATTCCTCGCTTAATTATTTGCATCAACTCACCTTAGATGTGATCAAAATTGATCGTACTTTTGTGAAGGGGAGTCGCGGTAGTAAGCAAGATAATCCCATCATTAATAGTATCGTGGCTCTTGCCTCAGCGATGAATTTAACTGTGGTTGCTGAAGGTGTAGAAACCCAAGACGAACTGATGGTGCTCAGAGATGCTGGCTGCGATTTATGCCAGGGATTCTATTTTTCTAAAGCCCTGCCTGCTGATCAGGCGATCGCCTATTTCTTAGCACATCAACATCTGGCGGATTAAGCATTCTCCCCAATTGAACTTATGTTTGATGATCTATCACCACCGAAGTCATGCTAATAGAACCCATCACTAATTCTTTATTGATGATGGAAATCTGATCACCTTCGCGTTTTGCACCTAAGACATACAGCAGCGGTAAGTAGTGTTCAATGGTCGGCACAGATAATTGTGCATCTTGACCGAATTGCGCGTAGTTCGTCACCTCTGCGAAGTCTTCGCGCAAGATCGCATCATGAATATGTGTATCGAAGCGTTGTGCCCAATCGAAGCCTTGGTTGTGCAACTCTAGGCGACGCAAATTGTGTACGATATTGCCGCTGGCAAGGATCATGACGCCCTCATCGCGGAGGCTGGCTAATTGTTTGCCTAAGTGAAAATGGAATTCTGTATTTGCATGCAAGTTCAAACTGAGCTGAACAATCGGGATATCAGCCTCAGGATACATCTTGATTAAAACCGACCAAGTGCCGTGGTCTAAACCCCATGTGTAATCTTGATGCACGTGCAGCGGCCCTAATAATTGCACGATGCGCTGTGCGAGTTCTGGACTGCCGGGTGCAGGATAATTGGTGGCGAATAAGGCGGGAGGGAAACCGCCAAAATCGTGAATCGTGCGGGGCTCTGACATGGCTGTGACTGCCACATTCGCCGTCATCCAGTGCGCGGATATTGCCAAGATTGCTTTTGGTTTGGGAAATTTTCTGCCTAGTTCCTCCCATGCTGCAGTGAATTGATTCTCTTCAATTGCATTCATCGGACTGCCGTGGCCGAGGAAAATGGCTGGTTGAATTGACGTATGCATGGGTACTCCTGACGAAATAGTTAGTGATTACTTAAAGCCCAGTTTGCTGCAGCACGCGCGTGCAAACTGGTGGTATCGAACAGCGGCACGGATAAATCACCATTGCGCACCAATAGCGAAATTTCGGTACATCCAAGAATGATACCCTCTACTCCTTGTTCGATCAGCTTTAACATGATGCGAAGATATTCTTGACGCGAATCTTCGCGGATGATGCCAAGACATAGCTCGTCGTAGATAATGCGATGGATGATCTCACGATCTTCATCTGAAGGCACGATGACTTGTAATCCATGCTGTTGACGCAGACGGTCTTTGTAAAACGCTTGCTCCATGGTGAAACGGGTACCGAGCAAACCGATTGTCTGTAGGCCTTGGCTCTTGATGTCAACCGCAGTGGGATCGGCGATGTGGAGTAAAGGGATTTTCACCGCAGCTTCGATTGTGGCGGCGACTTTATGCATGGTGTTTGTACACAAAATCACCGTGTCCGCGCCTGCAAGTTCCAGTGACATGGCCGCTTGCGCGAGGATTTTTCCTGCAGCATCCCAATCCGCTTGTCTTTGCAATAGTTCGATTTCATGAAAATCAACGCTAAAGAGAATCAGCTTTGCTGAATGCAAACCACCTAGCGACTGTTTTACAGTTTCATTGATTTGACGATAATAAGGGATGGTTGATTCCCAACTCATGCCGCCGATTAAACCCAGTGTTTTCATTTCCTGTCCTTATGATTCTGAAGTTGCAGATAAACTAGATGTTGCCTGTCTTGAACCTGCACAGAAATTTATTTCAGCGTTAAGCGTTTCTTTATTGTTGTTGTGATCGAATCAGCGTTTGCTCCGGCTGGTTTTTCCGGCAAGATATGCAACTCAACTTGTTTCTCATTCTTACCCCAGACGACCTGCATCAACTTACCTTTAGTGAGTTTATTGTGGCTGGTGACTTGTGCCTTGTGGCGATTAAAACTGGCGATTGTCGTGGAACCGTTGACCTGATAAATCGCATATTTCCCCGATGGTGAAATACTAAATTCCGTGCATTGGCAAAGATAACGTTTTTCAAAGTATAGAAATTTAAAACTCTGATTACTATGCCAGCGACCCGATACATTGATTTGTTTCGATTCTTGAAATCGATAGCCATGTCCTAGCTCTTTGGTCGTTTGTGTTAGTACTTGCGCATGGGCTGGCCCGAAGGTGATGCATAGCAGAAACAACATAGTCAGCAGAAGTGATGTCAACAATTTGCCTGCTTTTATCTGAGTGAATCCATACATGTTGCGCCATGATTGCAAAAATTCTGAATTCATTCAGCCGCCAAGGTGAGTGTCATGGGAATATAGGCTAAGCCATGCATTTCTTGTTTCTCGGCAGTCGCGACAAAACCAAACTTACGATACATTTTTTCGGCAAACAGAGATGAATTGACGGTGAATACACCAGGATTACCATTGGCTAAAGCGTAAGCTTTAACATGCGACCAGAGTTGGCTGCCGTAGCCTTGTTGATGGTGCTTAGGGTCGACAAACAAATGGTAAAGATGTGCATTATCTCGAATGCTCACGGCGCCCACAACGTCTTGATGATCGTCAATGGCAATCCAGTAACGAAACTGTGGTGATTGCAGACGTTCTGCCATTGCAGCGGGCGTGATGCTGGCAAAAAAAGCTTCGGCGTTTCGGCCATCGTCATGGATAGTCAGATAACTTACCACGCTATGCACCAAGGCACTGAGAACATCGGCATCTTCTAAGCAGGCTGGACGTATTAACATGTTGATCTTTATTGTCAGAATAAGGTGATTATGCGGCAAAACAGACGTTCAGATGGAGCGCAAAATAAGTTGTCAGCGCAGGGTAGTTGTTCTCTATCCAGTTTTTGCATTTAATCATAGACCACTTGTCTAAATTCAGGCAATCTTAGAAGCATTCAGCATCATTTCAGCAGCATCAATGCCGCTATGGCTTCTACGGGATAAAAGGCTATGTTTGGCTTAACACGTCAACGCTATATTTTACTTGCTACTTGTATTTATGCGGTGTTCGCATTGGCATGGATATTTCTGTCCGATCAATTGCTCGCGTTGTTTACTGATCTTAGTTCTATGGTCTGGCTGTCGACAGTTAAGGGCGCCTTTTTTGTGGCGGCAACGACTACTTTATTTTATGTCGCGATGCATGCGGTGCCCGCACAGCATGATCAGCGTACGACAGGTTTGCTCAATATTTTGGCAGACAGCAGTCATTCCAGACGCCGCTCACCTTGGTTAATCTACGGTTTGACCTTAGTCCTCACTTTTGGCATGTTTGTCCTTCATCAGACGGTCGCGATCGGCATGCATGGTGAACCTATGCTCATCTTATTTATCTTCCCTATTGTCTTGAGCTCAATGTTAGGTGGATTGTGGCCAGGTTTGCTATCGACCACTCTTGCTGCTGCGGGGGTTTATTTTTACGCATTAGAGCAGATAGATGGTTTTCGGATTCGTAACTCGACTGAATTATTTCGACTACTGATCTTCATCGTTAATGGTTGCGCTGTCAGTATCTTGAGCGAACTATTACAACATGCCATTGCGAAAGATGAAAAACACCGGCGCTTGCTGGATGCGATTGTCTCGGGAACTTCAGACGCTGTTTATGTTAAGGATTTGCAAGGCCGCTATGTCATGGTGAATCAAGCCACAGCTAATTATTTAGAAAAACCGATAGAAGAAATACTGGGGGCGCATGATAGCGAGTTATTTGAGCAGACCTCAGCGCAATTCGTCATCGGTAATGATCAGAGAATTTTGACAGATGGCCATCAGCAAAAACATGAAGCCTATTTAACGACATCAACAGGAAAAAAATTGGTGTTTCTGGCCACCAAAGGTCCTTTGCTGGATGAGCATGGTGAAGTGTGTGGTGTCTTTGGCATATCGCACGAAATTTCCGAAAGTAGAAGAATTGAAGAGGATTTGCATTTGGTTTTGCAAGAGGCTGGTGACGCAATTTGGATTACTAACGCAGAGGGTAAATTCATCTTTGCCAATCCATCGGCATGTAAATTGACCGGACATAGTCTGGCGCAATTGCAAGCGATGAAGATTCCTGATTTGTTAGATGACGAAACTAAATTAAAACTAGACGCACATCTGCAACAGCTAGCGGTAGAAAAATTCATCCGTCGTGATTGGCCTTTGTTGCGTCAAGACGGTAGTCTGGTGCAGGTAGAAATGATTACCAAACGTTTGCCTGATGGTCGTTATATGGCGTTTGGCCGCGATTTAAGCGAAGTACATCTGGCACAGAATGCTTTGTTGGAACGTGAAAAACAATTAGCGCGGGTGCTGGAAGGAACTGATCAGGGTTATTGGGATTGGAATTTGAAAACCAATGAATTTGAAGTCAGCGCCCGTTGGGAAACTATGCTTGGTTATGCGCCTGGTGAAATGACAGTCTCGCCTGATAAATGGGAGCGGTTTATTCATCCACTCGATTATGCGAAGGCACAAGCGTCTATACAAAGACATTTGGCAGGGCAGAGTCCTTTGCACGAATTAGAGCTTCGTTGCATGACTAAATCGGGTGAATGGCGCTGGATTTTGACTCGGGGGCGCGTGGTTGAATGGGATGCTGACGGCACACCAATGCGGATGTCGGGTACACATACCGATATCGCAGAGCGGAAAGTATTGGAACAAGCACAGCGCGACGCCGCGACCGTTTTCTCTAGTAGCTATGAAGGCATCATGATGGTGGATACGCATGGTGCTATCAGCAAAGTTAATCCTGCTTTCACCCGTATTACTGGCTATCGTGAAGATGAAGTGGTCGGCCAAAGCCCTAAGTTATTGTCGTCAGGGCGGCATGCTGAAGAATTTTATCGACACCTGTGGCGCGATTTAATTAAAAATGATTTTTGGCGTGGTGAAATTTGGAATCGACGCAAGTCTGGTGAAGAATTTATTGAGCTCTTATCGATTTCTGCGGTGCGCGATGAATTTGGAACGGTGCTGCATTACATTGGTGTTTTTTCCGACATCACGCAATTGAAAGCGCATGAGGATGAGTTAGATAAGATTGCGCATTACGACACCTTAACGGGTTTGCCTAATCGTCGTTTGCTGAACGATCGTCTGGGACAAGCCTTGATTCGCGCTCAGCGAGAGCAGAGTTTGTTGGCGGTTTGCTTTTTGGATTTAGATGGATTTAAGTCGGTCAATGATCAGTATGGCCATCATATTGGCGATCAATTATTGATTGGTGTGACCGGACATTTACGTAATGTATTGCGCGCGAACGATACCTTGGCGCGCATGGGTGGTGATGAATTCGTGATTCTGCTTTCGGATATCAAAAACTCGCTGGAATGTATGCAAGTTTTAGATAGGATTTTACTGGCAGCGAGCCATTCAGTTCGCGTTGATGAGATCGTGTTACAAGTGTCGGTGAGTATCGGCGTGAGCTTGTTCCCCGATGATAATGCTGATGCAGATAGTTTAATGCGGCATGCCGATCAAGCGATGTATGTGGCGAAGAATGCAGGAAAAAATCGCTATCATTTATTTGATCCCGAAAGTGACAGGAAAGCACAGTTACATCGTAGTTTTCTTGAGCTATTAAATATCGCCCTGATCAACCGGGAATTCGTTCTGTACTATCAGCCTAAGGTTGACCTGCGTGATGGGCGTATCGTTGGTGCTGAAGCATTAATTCGTTGGAAGCATCCAGAACGTGGGTTGTTATCGCCAGCCGAATTTTTATCCTACATTCATGGTAGTCCGCTTGACCAGAAGTTGGGCGAATGGGTGATACAAGAAGCTTTAGCGCAAGGCGAGATTTGGCATCAACAAGGTTTGCCGCTATGTATCAGTGTGAATATTAGCGCTGATCATTTAATACAAAAAGATTTCAGTGCCCATTTGGCGTTTGCCTTATCTCAGCACCCAGATATCGCGCCCGATTGTTTCGAGCTTGAGGTTCTGGAGACTGCAGCGATCGTTGATATTGAACAAGCGGTTGAGATTCTAGAAAGTTGTCGCCGTTTGGGGGTGCATTTCTCTTTGGATGATTTTGGCACTGGTTATTCGTCATTGACTTATTTGCGTAAATTGCCGATCGATACTTTAAAGATCGATCAAAGCTTTGTGCGCGATATGCTGCATGACGCAGAAGATTTGGGGATCGTCGAAGGGGTGATTCGACTTGCCAATGCGTTTCATCGAGAAGTGATTGCAGAAGGGGTAGAAACTTTAGAGCACGGTGCCGCCTTGATGGCCTTGGGATGTCATCTCGCACAAGGTTATGGTATTGCGCGACCTATGCCTGCCGATCAATTTATGGCGTGGGCTGAGCAATGGCAAACTGAACGAGCGTGGTTGTCGCTCAAGCCGGCGTTGCTTTACGCCTCTTAGTGCAGCGCAAATGTGAAGAAATCGAGTAGCATGTCGGTTTTACGCAAATCTTGCCGTCGCGTGCTAAACGCCTGTAGCGACCTGAGTTTTGTTGAATGCCTAAAATTTGTTTAATTTGTTGAATAAGAAAGCAATTATGTCCGAAGAAAAAGAGAAGCAAGCTGAAGCCGCAAGTCCGTTTTTGGAAGAAAAGGCCTTCAAATCCCGCACCGTGTTGGTGTTTGGCACGATTAACGATAAGTTGGCCGCCGAAGTCAGTAAACGCTTGATCGCACTGTCTGCGGAATCGAATGCGCCAATTACTTTACTGGTATCTTCGCCAGGTGGCCACGTTGAATCGGGTGATGTAATTCACGATATGATCCGTTTTATCAATGCACCAGTGCGTGTAGTTGGTACTGGATGGGTAGGTAGTGCTGCGGTGAATGTGTTTTTGGCCGTGCCGAAACAACATCGCGTCTGTTTGCCAAATACCCGTTTCTTAATTCACCAACCTAGCGGCGGCGCTGGTGGGCAAGCAAGCGATATCGCGATTCAAGCGCGTGAAATCGTGAAGATTCGTGAACGTATCGCTGCTTTGATCGCCAAAGAATCTGGCCAGACCTTAGAGCGCGTTACCAATGATATCGAGCGCGATTATTGGATGAGTGCGGTAGAGGCGCAAGACTATGGTTTAGTCTCTCGGATTATCGTGCAACAGAGCGAGTTGGACGCTTAGTGATTGTATTAGGTGAGTATTAAGTGATCATGCACTTAGTCGATCACGCATAATAATGAAGTGCAGCCGGTACTATCGGGCTGCACTTTTTTATGTCATGAAACTGGGTTGGCGACCTGTTTCGCTGATTGCTTAATCGCGGTCACTTCAATTTCGATTCTCATACGGGGATCTGCTAAGCCGGCTGAAATCATCATGGCAGCTGGACGAATCTCACCAAAATACTGACGTAGCACAGGCCAGCACAATTCAAATTCACCTGCGTCTGGCACCACGTAATTCACCCGCACGACATCGGCTAAGCTGGCGCCAGCTTGTGCAAGTGCTGCGCAAATATTCTTTAAGCATTGATCGGTTTGTGTACAAATATCATCAGCAATCGTCATGCTGCTGTAATCAAAACCAGTGGTGCCAGCGACGAACACCCAGTCACCATGAACAACGGCACGCGAATAGGCGATTTTTTCTTCAAAGCTAGAACCTGAGCTAATGCGTTGTCTGATCATGCTGCGCCTGCCTTTTCTGTTTATTTGATGAGTGCTTTATTAAATCGTTGAATCAGTTCATCGGGAACCTGCTGGCTACACATCAAAAAGCGTTCAGGACCTTGCGGCATGCCGAGTGGTTTGAAAATATGTAGTTGTTCGCCACCGGGTATGGTTTTTATCATATTGAGCGCTTCATCTTCAGGTACGAAGATAAAATCTGCACGTCTGGCGACCAGCATTTTTGCCATGTTCAATGATTCTGCGGTGGTGCTGACGACGGCAACGCGAGAGCGTTCTATCGCATCATCAATCACAGTTCCGTACGAGGCTGCATCTTTCTTCAGCATCTTGATACCCGGCAGGCTAAGTGTCCGTAGCAGATCGATTGATTTTTCGGGTTGAAAATCTTTGTGCGCAAGGATGACCGATGGGCGATCCGTGTCATGAAAAATTGCATGACTAAACTTGGCATATTTTTGTCGATCTTTGTTTTTAAACATACCGACTGCACAGACAGCTTCATCATTTGCTTCGACTACATTTAATTGTCGCTTAAACGGTGTCTCTACCCACACGTAAGAAATGCCGGCATTTTGCATTGCTTGTGCGGTAGGCGTGATGACTAAGCCGGTTATTTTTCCGCGCGAATCTCGGTAAGAAATTGGATCGCGAATTTCGTATAAAAGCTTCAGTGGTTCCGCGGCCATCGCGATGTTTGCGATACTTAAAAAACTGAACAAACAAGTGGAGGTAATGCGGCGGAGTGTCATTCTGTGGTCATAAGAAATTTATAAATTCACCATGCGTAATTTCGTGGCTAGCGAAGCATACGAACTTGTCACAAGCTTGTCAAAAGCAATCTGTGTGCTTGATATAAATGATTAGCATCAATGAAAATATTATGTGACTATTTTTAGAAACTGAATAATATTTCATTCAGTTGCTTTGTTACTGTGTGGCGCAGACCACACGATTCAATTGCTAGTAAGTTCAAGCGCGCGGCGGTATTGCATACGTCGCTACCACATGAGCGACTGCATCTTCGTACCCATCCGAATACAAAGTGACTTCGCCCACGGCCAGATTTTTACCGATTTTCAACAACTGACAATGCGCGAGAATGTCTTTATCTGCGCTAGGTTTGCGTAAGAAATGGATGCTTAGATTGGTGGTCACCGCTAGCGGCACAATGCCAATTTCTGCCAGCAGGGCGACATACATCGCGATATCTGCCACGGCCATTAATACGGGGCCAGAAACCGTGCCACCAGGGCGCAAATGACTGGTATTAATGGTTTGTCGTACACATGCTCCTCGTTCTGAAATTGATTCAACCACCACGCTACTTTGTGGGAAATCTGTGCGCAGAAAATCTTGTAGCTGTTGAACGTTGAGTTGTGGCATGGTCAATTGTAAGAGGGCTGAAGATAGGGTATAGCCTAGCACAATCGCTAAAGCCCGAGGACGTGCCGCTCCTTAAATTTAACTAAAGGTAGCCTTGAATATTAATCGCTGTTATGTGGCACAGGTTTCGGTAGAATTTGCTGCGTACGATTTATTTTGCTTTATATCTTTTGTTGACCTCTGCATGTAATTGACATTTACAGCTGCACATAGAAATAGGATTTGGACTATGACATCTTCTCTCAAGCCTGCCCGCCGCGGTTTTTTGCAAGCCTTCAGTGGTTTGACTGCAGGTCTCGCCAGTTTAACTAGCTTACAAGCCGCAGCACAAACGGGTGCACAAGCAAGCACCAACACTGCAAAACGTCCAGTTGGTGCAAAGTATATGGGCGATTTTGTCGCCCCGAAATTGAGTAAAGTGAAGGTCGCGATTATTGGTGTTGGTGCGCGCGGTTCAGGTCATGCTGCACAATTGGCAGCGATTGAGGGTGTGCAGTTCGTTGGTATTTGCGATTTGGTCGAAGCACGTGCCAAAAAATCTGCGGCAGTAGTGGGTAAATCTGGCCATACGCCGAAAGTTTATTTTGGTGATGAAAACGGCTGGCGTACGATGCTCGCCGAAACGAAACCAGATGCCGTTTTCATCAATACGCCTTGGAGTTCACATGCACCGATGGCAATCGCATCCATGCATGCGGGGGCACATGCTTTTGTTGAAGTGCCGATCGCCACGACCTTACAAGAAATGTGGGATATCGTTGATGCATCTGAAGCGACAGGCCGCCACTGCATGATGATGGAAAACGTCAATTATGGACGAGAAGAATTGCTGTATCTGAATATGGTAAGGCAAGGCGTGCTGGGCGATCTGCTCCATGGAGAAGCATCGTATATTCACGCCTTGCGCTTCCAAATGGAAAATGGCGATTCGACTGGTTCATGGCGCACCTTTGAATACGCTAAACGCAACGGCAATCTCTATCCTACGCATGGTTTAGGTCCGGTCGCACAATATATGAACTTGGCGCGCGGTGAAGATAATTTTGGGCGCATCACTTCGTTCTCATCACCTGCAAAAGGTCGGGCAGCGTACGCGCAGAAATCAACAAAGTTGACTACGCCAAAATTTAAAGAACTCGATTTCAAAGGCGGCGATCTCAATACGTCGATTATCAAGACTGCGTTGGGCAGAACAATTATGGTGCAGTGGGATGAAACCACGCCGCGCCCATATTCTCGCCACAACACGATTTGGGGTGTGAATGGCGTGTTAGCTGGCTTCCCAAATCGAATCTCGGTCGAGGGCATCACCAGCAATTATCACAAGTGGGCAGAGGGCAAAGAATGGGAGTCGATTGCCGCAAAATATGAGCATCCTTTATATCTGCGTATGGGTGAATTAGCGAAAAAAATGGGTGGACATGGCGGTATGGATTTCTTAATGCTGTTCCGCATTATTGAATGCTTGCGTCTGGGTGAGCCGATGGATCAAAACGTCTATGAAGGCTGCTTCTGGTCAGCGGTTGGTCCATTGAGTGAAAAGTCGGTGGAAGAAGATGGCAGCTCTCAAGTATTCCCAGATTTCACGCGTGGTGATTGGAAGACAACCAAGCCTTTGAAAATCATTCTTTGATAGAGACCTCTGTACAACTTACAGCGTGATCGAAGATTGTACAGATGTCGGTTATATTGGATAAAGGAAAAGTAAACGCACCGTTGAATTTCTCATCGGTGCGTTTTTGTTTGTGTATTTGTATTGTATGTTTACTGAGCTTACGAAAGTGTGCCGCCAATGGTATAACTGAATGTACCGAATTTTTCGTACTTCTGTTTTGTTGATGTAACTAAGTCAATCAATTCTTTCTTGGTGAATACCGCCTTTGCTTTCGCACGAACTTCACTGCTGTTCCAAAAAAGAATGTTCTTGGAAATGCTGATCGTGCAGTCGAAATGATGCGGGCTATCGACTTTGCATAACTGTGCACCTTTATCTAGATCACTCGTCTTGAGTCGAAATTCAAGCTCCACAGGACGCTTGAAATCCATCGCTGCAATCAGTCCGTCGTCGACGATGTCACTTCTTTGATTGCAGGCCGAAAGTACGCTGAGTAAGCCAAATAAACAGACGTATGGAAGCTGAGTTCGTAATTTCATATGTGTAGGCCTTTGATCTGAATCACATTTGCGTGTATTGGCAAATTTCTGTCTTCATACTTCAATTTGAGGTAAAGTCAAAGTCCTTCTTTTGCGAGATCGAATAACTCAACTGACCCTCGGATTGATATCGTTCTTTAATTGTGGAGATGAGCGTATCAAGTTCCTGTTTCGAGAATAATCCCTTGGTTTTGGTGCTTATGGTGCCTTGTTCGATTCGACTATCCTTTCCTGATACACTCACTGAGCATTGATAGGCTTTTAAACTTGGGACTTTGCATAGATCGGCTACCTTGGGTAGGTTTTTAGTAATCAGTGTGATTTCAAACTCGATTGGAAAACGGAAATCGATTCCTGTTTCTCGGCTAAGCGTTGTTTGTTGACTTGATTTGTTATCTTGGTTGTTATTTCTCTGATTGCAGGCCAACAGCAAGCTGCACAAACAGAAAAGCGCGACTAGACGAAATAGACTTTGCGATTGCATACGCGCTCCTATTGTTTGACATGGTTTGTTTAATAAATAATTATTTTACTATCGAAAATCTCCATCGTCTTGAAATTCTTTGATCATCGCGTCGATAAACACACGGGTTCGCGCTGGCATTAAGCGCCTGCCGGGGAACACTGCCCACGCATCGAACTCTGGTGAGTGCCACTCTGGTAAGACACGAATCAGACTGCCATCATGCAAATGGCATTGGGCGAAATGCTCAGAAATTAAAGTAATGCCTAAGCCAGCTAAAGCAAGCCGTTTGAGCATTTCAGGCGAGTTGGCGGTAGCGATTCCTGGTGGCACACCTTCCCAACTTTGAGGTCCATTTTTTAGCCGCCACATCGCCGGTTCACCATTGCGTGCCAGTAGGCGCAGGGTTTGATGTTCCATCAAGGCCTCAGGCTCTTGCGGCTCGCCATGTTTTTCTAGATAGCTTGGGGCAGCGTAAATCGCTGCAGAAAACTTTGCCAGTCGTCTTGCCGCCAATGAAGCGTCATCGGGCAGACTGCCCATGCGTATCGCCAAGTCAAAGTTTTCACCGATCAAATCGACTCGTCGTGGTGATAGATCGAGTTCCAACGTAATGGCAGGATAGTCGCGCAGAAAACGGCTGATTAAGGCAGTCATGGTTTCATTGGCAAAATCGGCCGGCATGGAAACTCGTAATCTGCCACTTGGTTGAACCTGTCTTTGTTGCGTTAAAGCCAGTGTCGCTTCGACTTCAGAACTCACTTGCTGGGCATGCGCCAGAACCGCATTCCCAAAATCAGTTACCACGAGTTTTCTGGTTGTACGCAAGAGTAAGCGCTCGCCTAATTGGGCTTCAAGTGCGGTGATGCGACGTGATAGCGTTGATTTGGGCATATTGAGCTTGTCCGCAGCACGACTAAAGCTGGTTTCTGCCACTACTCGCGCAAATAACAGCAGATCATTAGGGTCGAGATACATGGTTTCTCCTGAAATGTTGGATTGTTCTACGAGTGGAACAATCATATCCATTTTAAGCTCTTCTACATTGAATATGGAACATATAAAGTGACGGCACATTCACTCAAGTGTGCAGTTCAAACCCAGTGTTACCATCTTAAGGAGCAATACCATGAACATTTTGCAAATCAATTCTAGCGCCCGTGTAGCAGGTTCTCATTCCACTAATCTGGCGAATCAAGTAAGCGCACGCTTACGTGATCAGCATGCAGGTGCTGACTTTGTATTGCGTGATCTCGCAGTTACGCCACAACCAAGTTTGGATGAAGCGGCATTGCAAGCGCTCTTCACACCTGCCGATCAGCGCACGCCAGAGCAAGCGGCGCGTGTTGCTTTGGATGACGCTTTAATCGCCGAAGCGCAAGCAGCAGATATTTTGGTGATTGGCGCGCCTATGTATAACTTCGGTATCTCATCTCAATTGAAAAATTGGATTGATGCAATTTCCCGTGCACAAGTGACTTTCCGTTACACTGCAAATGGCCCAGAAGGCTTGCTAAAAGATAAGAAAGTCTATGTTGTGTTGACACGTGGTGGACTGTATCGCAATACGCCAAATGATACGCAAATGCCATATTTGAAAAACTTCTTTGCCTTCCTGGGCATGACGGATGTGGAATTTATTTATGCAGAAGGTTTGGCGATGGGACCTGAAGGTGAACAACGTGCAATCAGCGATGCGCAAGCCCAAATCGAAGCTGCATTGGCATAAACTAAGCTGATTGCAGTCGCCGTTGAATTAAATCAGAAAAGGAAATAGCAGATGAACACCGAACTCCAATTAGAAACCGTCAGCTTGTCTCGCGCGATCGAGCAATTAGTGGTCGGCCAGGCAACCTCTGATGGTGCCGGTGTTAAACTGACGCGGGTATTGACGCAGCCTTATCAGTACCGTCTAGATCCTTTTCTGATGCTGGATGCCTTTGGTAGCGACAATCCCGATGAGTACATCGCGGGTTTCCCTAATCATCCACACCGTGGTTTTGAAACCATCACCTATATGCTAGAAGGGCGCATGCGCCATCGTGATAGCGCTGGCAATGAAGGTTTACTCGAGAACGGCGGGGTGCAGTGGATGACTGCTGGTCGCGGTGTGATCCATTCAGAATTGCCAGAGCAAGAAAATGGTCGCATGGAAGGCTTTCAGCTTTGGCTTAACTTGGCAAGTAAAGACAAAATGACGCCAGCTTGGTATCGCGATTTTAAGAGCGCGGATATTCCCGAATTTACTACGCCCGATGCGGTCACTGTACGTGTTATTGCAGGACATAGTCATGGTGTGCAAGGTGCGATGCAAAGAGCAACGACCGAGCCAATTTACCTTGATGTACAGATGCCAGCTGGAACAAGTTTTAATCAACAAATTCCTGCGGATTTCAATGCATTTATCTACGTGTATCGCGGCAATGTCCGCATCGGCGAACAACAAGTACCGCTGCAAAGAATGGCGATTCTTAAAAAATGGCCTAGCGCGGATGGCGTCAAGATCCAAGCGGATGAAGCCGCCAAATTTATCCTCATCGCAGGCAAACCACTCGGTGAAACAATCGCGCAATACGGGCCGTTTGTGATGAACTCGCAAGAAGAAATCTTTAAAGCGATTGATGATTTTCGTCAGGGCAAGTTGGTTGCATCTGCAGTATAAATGACTGCGATTGGATACGATCCAATCGCAGTCATTACCTTAATCAATTTGACTTAACTGGCACCACCAGAAATACTAGAAACTTCTTTACCATCGCTGACCCAGTATTCATGATTCGCTGAGTAATAGGTGATCAGCACTTTCAATTCATGTTCTGCGAGCTTTTTGTTAAACGATATCGCCGAGTTTGCGTCACTAATGGAGATTGCCATAAGTGATTCGCCAGGCATAATCTTTTGACCGATTAACGGCGCTGCTCGCCACAATAAATTCTTATCTGGACCGAACACCGCTTCTAAAGCGGTTTTCGCATCAGCAACTGCTTGACCGTCCAGATAGATTTCAATCTTCTTGATGATGGCAAATCCTGTGCCGCGATTGCGTATTACCATACGGAAGCCCGCTTCATCAATTTCTTTACTCCACGAGATAAGTGGAAATCCTAAACCCTGCCGTTGTGGCAGAGCGCGTTGTCGTAACGGCACCTCGCGTCTAGATCTCAGGTAAAGGTAACCGCCAAGTAAACCCGTAACGATGATTCCTATCGAAATAATAAATGGCAAATTGCCTTCTGACAGACTAGCAAGATAGGGATCAAATAGTAATAAGAGCGTGAAGATCGCCAATGGAGGAATGATGATCAGGCATAAAACCCATAAGAAATATTTCTTAATTAAATTTTGTATCTCACAGTAGCGTTTGAAAAGATACGCCAGGCTAATTGCGAGCAGCACGAAGAAAGTCAACACTAACTGTAAATACCAACGATTCACACAAACGAATTTTTCAATTTCTGATGAATTATCTACGGCTATTTCTTGTTCGCGATAATTCTTCAGTAGGCAAACTGCGATTTGTTGGCTCTGCAGGCAGGATTGCTCCAGATCGATAACTGGTTTCGCCAGATTTTCGAAGTTAGGAGACCACAAGCCGACACCACCAAAATTATCGCCCGAATACAAAATGTCGTCTTCTAACTGTTGCCAGTTATGGTTATCGAAGTGCAGCACAGGTAGCAAGTGGCGTAGGAAGTCACTACGATCAGCTCCATGCAGACTAGACTCATTTTCGATATCGTTGCGTAGCTGTTTTTTGGAATCGGTACTTGGTTCATTGAGCAATACCAGTATTAATTCGCGTATGGCTGATTTGTCTATTTTGTTATTGGAGCCTTGCCGTTCAGTTTTTTTACGTAATTTAGCCAAGTTGCCGATGCTGAACGCACCAGTTTTGTTTTGTAAATGATGGGTGAACACATCTTGTGATACCAAAATATTCACCAGCACATCGTCGTCTTCTAATGCTTTGCGTAGGGACATATAAAACTCATTAAACAGCAGTGCAGAATCTGCGTCTAATGGATAGTTTGGAAAGTAAATCGTGACGCCATCCCCACGGGTCGGTCTAGATGCAATACCAAAACTGGCGTAAGGTTTGACGCGCGACGCGAGATCGCCGAGTGGGGCGCGTAATAGGCCGGTAATGTTATGAATGAGTTTTTTTAACACCGCTTGCTTATTCTCGCGAGAAAACTTGCGCCAGTCTCCGCTCCAATCATTTTTCTGAATTAACCAATCCACTTTCGAATTATATTGACGAGCGACACGAATAAACTCATTGTCTTTCGCACTGCCATTGTTGATATCAAATGTCTGTGCACCCAGTCGAAGCTCGCCTACATTGTCTACTGTTAAACCATAGTAGGCGACGCGGTTGAGAACGCTAAAGTTGACAGTTTGTGTCTTCTGTTGATTTTTCCAATAAGGATAGAAACCATACACAATGCCATTAAATTCATCCAAAGCACAACCACAGTCGCCACCTTTCAAATTGATGTTTGAAATTTTGTCGGGGATGCGTTTCTTCGCAACATTTTCAATCGCAATCGCTAAATAGGAATGATAGAGTTGTTGAATCAAATTTTGCGCCAGACTCACGGTCGCGGGATCACAAAGGCCTACCTGCAAACGTAGTTTGCTTAGTTCTGTAAAAATACTATCCAGACTTTGCGTCAGTCGGGTGCGGCCATCGGTCGCTTGTGCTTTTAATCCTTCTAATTCTTTTTGTAGTAAAGCGAAATCATCGTCACTCATACGCAGGCTACCAACAAAGCTATTGTTGGTTGGAGAATTCAATCTGCATGCGCCGATACCCATCACAATTTTTGACACAGCGGCACTGCGGAAGATACTCACTTCGGCATAATCAACATCTTTGATCTGTTCCAATAGCTTGACGATCATTGCAGGTACACCGGTATTTTGTATGTTTCCCTTTAGCTCATTTTTAATTGTTGCCAATGATAGTTCGGTTAAATGCACGTTATCGAAAACGCGTGTTGCTTCGGTGAACGCTTGCTTTTCGTCTTCTGTTAAAAACAGCGCATCAGTATTCAATTTTTCTTCAAGAAAGCTATCAAATAGATCTTTTGTTTTAAAATAAACTGTGCCTTGCACGCGTAACTCATCAATTACCGCGATGGGAAAATCACTGATGTCTTTTAACTTTTTCAGTGCGTCTTCATTGATCAAAAAACCGTCAAAGTCTGCCGCACTTCTCTCAATCAAAGGCCAGATTTGATTGAGCAAATAATCTCTTCCGCCCATCGCCTGTGCTGTGGCTGCGCGCAGTGCTTCAGATGAATTGAATTCCTTGTCTTTGAGTGTCGTGAGGATTTGTACGATTTGATCTTTGCCGCCGAGTACATCCAAATCCGCTTGGTTTAGGTTGTAGGTAAAATACGCACTGGTATCGACATAACTTGGAATCGCTTTCGGCGCAGCTTTACGCATACCGCGGAAACGATTGACCAGATCGATCAAATCTTTATCCGAACCTTGACGACGTATGTGGAAATCTTGGTTCTTAATTTTCTCAGCCTGCATAAAATCCCAAGCCTCGAACTCGGGGCTAAGCAAAATCCCGAGTTCAGCGCGATTCTTTTCACCAAAGCGGGCGATTCTATCGACGTTCTTCGCCAGGCTGTCAGCATAATCGCCAGTCGCACTGACTTTGAAGCTGAAGCCGAAACGTTGAAGCCAGGACAGCGTAATCGGTCCGACGATACCATCATCTAAAGGTTTTCCTCTGAGCGCATAGTCATGTTTCCAATCAGGCAGATCTTGATAGATTGCTTCTAACTGCTTTTGCATTTGCAAGACAACTGGTTTACTGAGACCTTTAAAATGTTCTTGTCGGATATTTTTGTTATAGCCAACAATATTGACGGTTTTGCTACCGGAACTGGGCGTCTTATTCAAGGACGCATTACTCGGACTCGTCTTGCTTGCGTCATTATTCGCCTGCGTTGATACGCTGGTGATTTCAATCTGTGCCAGACTGATTTGACTACAACAAAGCAAGCTGAGCAACAGGCCGCGCGCACAGCGCTGTTGGAAGAGGCGATGAGAATCGCGAATTTGGAAAAAGTGCCAGAGGCTACTTAATAGTGGAGCGTTGTGTAAGTGTTTCACAATGTTTTCCCATCCTTCATTAATTCTCTGCTGATGCCACGCAGCAGATCGTCTTGCGTAATTGTTTGATGACTGTTTTTAACTGCCCGAATCGCCGCATAGCGCGCAACATTGAGTAAAGCACCGCCAGCCAATTCATAACGTTCTGCTAGCTGACGGAAGTTCACATCGGTGTTTAGTCGCTCTTTATTCGTGAATAAGTTATTCCACAGCCGTTCACGTTGCATCGCATCTGGCATCGCAAAGTACACTTCACTTTGAAAACGACGCGAGAACGCGGCATCAATATTTGCTTTCAAATTGGTTGCCAAGATGACGACACCAGGAAAATCTTCAACGCGTTGTAAGAGATAAGAAATTTCTTGATTCGCATGACGATCATTGGAATTGCTGGTTTGAGTCCGTTTGCCAAACAGAGAATCTGCTTCATCGAAAAACAATATCCAATTTTTGTTTTGCGCCTGATCGAAGACAGTGGCCAGATTCTTTTCGGTTTCACCTATGTATTTCGATACCACCATCGATAAGTCGATACGATACACATCGGCTTCGACGGCTTTCCCTATCAAACTGGCGGTTAGTGTTTTACCCGTGCCAGGTGGGCCGTAGAATAAAGTGCGATAGCCGGGCTTTAAAGATTTTTGTAATCCCCAGTCATTCAGAATTCGTTTGGAATGCGCAAGCCAGGCAACGATGTGATCCACTTCCTCCATCACTTCCTGATTTAAGACCAAGTCTTGCCAAGTCAGTTGGGTTTGCATTAATTTTGCTGGAAAATTCGTACTAAAATCTGGTTTGTGGCTTTCGCCCTCGACTAGCCGTTGCAGGTAGTCATGACTGACTTGTAGTTTTGCACTAAACGAAGGTTCGTCGCTTGCCTGTGATTCCAAACGCAAAATTCCTTGCTTGATCAATGGATGCTCGTCTTTAAATAACATTGCAACTTGTAGGCGCTTTTCCAAATCACTTCCTGCCAAAATGAAAGCGGCCGTTTCACAAGTTGGTAGGAAACCCAAGTGCGCCTTGCCACGCCAGCCGCCGATTTCACTAAACGGGCGCGATAATGCGGCATTTTGTAAAGAGAAAAAGTCGAGTGTTTGTGGCCGCAAATGCGGCACTAAGGCCAATACCAACACCACGCGTTCCATGTAAGCAAAATTGAACTCTCGAATAATTTTCGCATAGGCGGTATCGACATTCGTAAGGTCCGGTGCAGGAACGATTTCTTGTAGATTTTTATTGTTCTCATTATCTTTGAAATAGGCGTCAAAACGCGCGTCGCAGACCCGACTAAACCACGCGATTTCTTGTTCTAAACATTCTGTGTTGAGCATCATTTTGTCTTTTTCTGTAGTCGGTTAGCGCCAATTCACATGCAAGGGATCTGGCATCCATGGAAACTTAATCATCGCAAAACTCCATGGCAGACGATCTAGCAACATATCGAAAGTAGCTTGCGGAATTTTTAGGTGCCAACAATCGTCTGCAAATTTCAAGTAGCCTTCGCGGGCTAAAAAAGTTTCACGCAGACCTTGTATTGAGGTCTTACCGATCGCGCTCCAGTGCGCGATGATTCCTGTCAGCATTTGCTGTATCACGTCTTTCTCGTGCTCTGTCATTTGTATACCTGACGGAATCGGAACCACTGCTGGGATTCCACATAAAAGTTTGTTCAGCGCCAGTGAAAATTCTGGAGTATTTTCTTCTCCAGTGACGATGTATTGCGTCAGATGTACGGCACGTTCCGCTGCTTGCTTGTCGATAAATGCCCCATCCTTAGTGAGCTCTAGAAGTGCAAATAATCTTTGCAAATAGGGGGCAACGATCACCAATCCTGCATTGTGCAAGTGACTGTCGTATTTGTTAGATGTTGCATTTTCTGCGTTGTCCTGATTTTCTTTTCTCTGCAAAATTTTTTCATTCACTTGCTCTTGTTGATTGACTGTTGGCATTGCTTCTGGCGAATTTTTGTGTGTGAGTTGTAAGGATAGTTGTTGATCGAAATGAGCAAGTTTGTCGAGACATTGTCGAACGTTTTCTGCACGATTATTGTGTTCAAGTTTTGGCTTTAGCTGATCTAGTGCTTGTCCAAGAAGTTGCTCTAGTAGATAGGTAGTGAATTGCAACACATGGATTGGTGGCTTGATCGAGGCACTTGCAGCATAAATGGCGTGCCAACAAGCATGATGTAAACCAACAAGGTGATGTTTGGACGGCGAAGACGGTGACGAACGCGGATTGATCAGTAGTGCTTTTCCCAATCTGTACAGCAATCCTGGTAATTGCGCATGGATTGTTGTGTGCAGACGTTTAAACAGTGCTTCTAGTTGTATCGTTGTTGCGAGTTCACACAAGCGTGCAATTCCTCTTGCTTCTTGTAGCACATGCGGAATTGTTGTGAATGCATAATTTGAGGCAGACAGTAGTTGATGTAAGCTGTGCTGAAAAAATGTCCGCTCAGCAGTGCTGAAACTTGTCTGGCTTCGTAACATGATAGTGCACAAAGTTTCTTGTTCGGCCAGGCTAAGGGCTTGTTCCTGACGCGTGGGGACTACCAAATCGATATCGCCACGTACGAAATTCGTCCCCGATGACGTAATTGCCTCAAAGAGCTTGATTGCTTCAGCCAATGCGATATCGCGATTTGGATCAGAGTCTGGACGTGGTGCTTGTACGCTGTTGATACTTTCAATCGTCCGCTTAGTTGTAAGTTCAGTTGCTAAGCTAGTCTCTAGTTTAGTCGCAGCGTTCAAAGCTAGGGCATTCAAGGGGGATTGATTTTCCAGCGCATCCCAGAATCCCGATTGCTGCTTTTTCGTGAGTTGTTGCAGACATGTCTGAAGGAGGGCCTTCTTCTCCGTCGCGGTTAGCAATGACCAATCTAGCGTCTGACTAGATGCATCTGGATGATCGTGGTTGCTGTGCTTGAGTTGTGGAAGATCTTGTATCGACACAAGCGATGCAGCGATTTCAGAATCAGTGATGAGCATTGAAAATAGTCGTGATCTGACTTGCGCTGGCATCAGCAACGAGGTTGTCGCTACAGAGCTTTTCCGTATAGACGCTGGATTTTCGATTGATTGCTTGGCATAAGCCGTGAACTGATTTAACGCAAGCAATTTTGTTAGGATACGATGCCAATTCGGTGCCTGATGTGGATCGAGTTGATAGCATAGGCTGCTGAAGATATCGTTCAATGTATTTGCATCGTGCACGGAATAGATTCCTTGCACCAATACTGTTACTTGAGTGAGTGGATTTTTTTGTTGTAATGATTGTTCAAACACGGCGTTGTAGGCGATGCGAAAACTATGTCGCTGAAATTCCGCCAGTGTGTTCTGCTGTTTTAATGTCGTATCGAACCGCTCCCATTGTTGCCATATTTCAGGCAATAGTTGCGATAGTTCGGGGGCTAGGCTAGCAAGTAAATCATGCAAAACGGGGATTGAATTTTTTGCGATGCATAGTTGTCTTAATTCGCGTCTTGCCAAATAACGTTGTTGTGCCTGCACCAGTATGTCTTGATGATGCGTAACCAGTTGTGGCCAAATTGAACTCAAACCGCCGAGATTCGCTTGTAGCATCGCTTCTGCGAGTTGCGCCGGGAGTATCTGCTGCCGATAAGTTGATAAGCTTGGCGTGACTGCAGTGTGGCGTTCATTATGGAGTTCAGCGGTGGACTTCGAGCTGTTCCCTGTGCGCAGTCCGGCTTCTGATGGTGTCTTTGGTGCAGCATCCACGTCTACGAAATTTTCACTTAAGTCGAGACCCAAGTCGTTAGCATCCTCGCTATCAGCGTCGATACCTGAGTCGGAAAAAAGCACTTTAGCGCTTGATGGACTTGATGTAGCCGATGTATTTCTCAGCTCTGTTTGCGCAGTCCAGTCGATATTCGCTAGTGCTAGCTGCCATTGCTGCATCGTTTGCGTGAAGTGCTTATCATTCTGAGCCCAAGAAGCTAGTGTTATCCAATCACTTGCTTGTAGTTCAAATTGATTCGCGCAAATATGTTTCAATTCTTGTAGCTTATCTTCCGGCAAATTTGTCTGCAAGGCGATTAGCAGAGTAGCCATCTGTTCTGCTTGACGGTTTTCCAGTTGTGCAAAAAATTGCGAATGAAGATGCTCGTGCTGGGTGCGCGAAATCGCATCGGCTGGCACCGTGTTGAGCGTTAAGCTGTTATCGATCCCTCGTTTTATCCGATCTTGTATCCACTGCTGTAAACTCTGATGAATCCAGCGGTGCAGGGCAGCCGCTGACAATTTGCGCGCCAAGTCTGGAGGCAAGTTGCTGGCAAGTTTCGTTTCAACTACCGGTTTGATGATTGCAGTTGGTGTGTTTTCTTGGTTGCGGGTTGCTACATTTGCACGCTCAATACATGTCTGCGCAAGCGCTCCAAGTTCTTGGTGTTCTCTTGAGAACAAACTGTAGATGGCATCAGCAAAGTACTCATTCAAACCCTGGACTTGAAACGCGTGGCGTTCTAATTTATCGAGAAAGCTTGCCTTTTCTGTTTGACTCGCATAGTGGATGCTATCCAAATAATGTATCAAGAACGTGTGCAACTGGGGTGTTGGTATCCAACTAGGTAGCTGTTCTTGCCAGATCCCAGACTGCATGACTTGCCGGCGAAAATCTTGCATCGCTTGCGTATTATTGAGTGCGGCATAAAATGCTGTGACGAATTCTTGCTCTTCAATTTCACTGTGCATCCTATCCGCTTGTTTGTCAGGTGAAGTTGATATTGCTGCATTTACTGCTGTCACATTGTCTTGGTCAGCTGAATAAAAATCAGCGAGTGATTTTCTGAGCTCTGCTTCCGAAGGCGTGAAGGATTCGGCAAGCGAGCGTTCTAACTGTAATTGCAAGGCTTGTTTTTGTAATACCTCAACATCAATACTTTCGCCGTGACGTAATGCTTCTAATGCGCAGACCAGCAGATCTTCTGGCGCCGCACTGGCTTGACTTGCGGTGCGCAGACTATCTAGCATAAAGCTGTAATCCGAGGCAGCTTGCTGATCTTGGTGCAAAATCCACCAATGCAGGTATTGATAAAGTTCGTGTTGTTGCAAACCTAAATCGGCCAAGCGCAGTCGTCCATCTTGCCAAGCGCGAAAGCTAGCAAGTAGTGGGTGCGGTCTAGCCTCGGGATGTGATCTGGCTCCAAGATGCGAATGCGGACGCTGTTGGTTTTGCGTTTCTGTCCTTGCAGAAAATGCCGTACTTGCGGTCGGCGCGATTGCTGCGGCTGTAGTAATTTCAGCAGCCGCAACATTTGAATGTGGGATGCTTACGAATTGTTGCAATGCCTTGAAATACGGTAAATTTTCTATGATGGTATTTGCTGTACTCGCGTGTGCTGCGAGGACTAAGTCCGCCTGCGTTTGCTGAGGCAGTGTGTGAGCCAGATTAATCATGCGCCAAAATTTGGCAGGACTGATTTGTGTGTCTGTCAGAATAATGTCTTGCAGTAGCTGACGTAGATGCTCTTGTATTTGGATATCTGTTTCAGTGATAGTTGTTGCTGCAGTAGTGGTGGCAGATGCAACTAAGGCAATTCTGACTGCGGCCGTATTGTGAAAGTATTCGGCTAAGAGTTTGGCGAGTGGTGCTTGTAATATTTGTGCCAATGCTAAAGCTTGCTCTTGGTCCAGTTTGGCGAATATCAACATCTGTTGCGCACGCTTGAGTTTAGGAAAAAGCGCGCGAACTTGTGTTGTATGTTGAGTGCTCAATTGTCGCCATAGTGCATCGACTTGCTGTACTTCACCGCAGTTTGCCAAATGTTCTAATTGTTCAATGATGCCGCTGTCTTGTGTTACATGCAGAGCGGCATCGTTTTTTTTGTCGATATGATGTAATTGGTTTTGACTGCCAAATTTCACAAAAAATTGTTGGAAATGAGAGACCGATAGCTGCCCTGGCGCGAACGACCAGAGATAGGCAAATAAGGGTTTTTCAACTTCTATCGTCGCTGCATCGCTAGTCGTAAGCAGGCCTGACTGTGCACTTTTTGCGCTAGCGGATAACTGCTTTTGCAGAAGCCGCTTCATTGCTGGAATACTGCTAGCCAACTGCGGATGTAAGCGCGACAAAATGTGTTCTTGTGATGTGCTAGTGAGATGCTGCCACCAATGGCGCCAGTATTGCGCGCGCAATTGGTTGAACTGGCTGAACTGTTCGTCAATTGCCAGATTAACCGCATTGCTGAGTAAAACATCGTCCTCGCTGCGCAGAGCCTGCGTCAATAATGCATCGGTATCTATTAGTTCGTGGTCTTGATTGCTTTGATTAATTTGTTTGTTGTGGTGTGCCGTTACAAGACCTTCCGCAGTACCTGTCGATTGCGCTTTGTGTAATAAATGAATGATTTCTTGAATGCCAGCAGCATTGAGCGTGCCTGTTTGAGAAGACAGCGCCGTAACGATCACGACATCGAGTGTCGCTTTGTCGAGTGAGAACAAACGAATGGCGCTGGTTGAGTCTGAACTTGGATCTGAACTAGGGGCTGAGCTTGGGTCTGCGCTTGATATATAGCGATTTACATACCAGGCAGTATCGGGGTGCAGCAAAGTAATCAGATCGAGCTTCATCTGGACTGGGAATTTTTCTAACCAAGCTTGCCAGCAACTCGCTTGCAATTGTCGAATTTCCGGTCCACAAAATAGCATCAGAGCTGACCATTCTGATGCTAATGCGGCATAGTCGCCTTGCTCGAATGCGCTTTGATGAAATGCGGAAAATTCAAAGTTGGTTTTCGAAGTTGCATCAAATTCAGCATTTGCGTTGCTGTGAAAAGGAATTCTGGCTTCAGCGATTTCATCGCGAAATTGTTGGCTCAAGTTCCGTATTTCTTCGTTTTGTATCTCGTCGTTTCTGCTTCGTGCGTAAGCGTGGTCTGCTATTAAGCTGGCGGGTGCTGCGATGTCGAATGTTGGCGCTATCGATGGCAATATTTGTGTGCTATTGAGTTTCGCGCTGAGCTGTTCAATCACTTGCATTAAGGCGTGGCGAGTTTGCGCTGAAATGGCGGTATGCGTTTCGATTAATTGTTGGTATTCTGGTTTGAGTGTCGCTATGCTCGCTCCTTGTGATTCCATCCATGCTTGGGCAATCTCAGAGAAGGCATTAATACGATTTTGTATTGATGGCAAAATGAAGCGCCACAGCTTTTCTATCGCAGCTTGTTCGGAATGTTTGGTCTGTAAATTTAAAAATTCTAAGCCTAGCCAATCTAGCATGAGGTCTTGTTCTTCGCGCGACCAGGCTTTCAAAGCCATGCGCGTAATTTGGAACAAATCGCTGGCATCAAACTGTTTTAATAGACGACCTAACTGACGGCTATCACGGGTGATATCTTGTAGAGGTAAAGGCGCTGTTTTTGATTTGACGATCTCTTGCAATAGACGTTTGTGTGCATATTTTGCTTCACTTAATCGTTCCCATTTTAATTGCCCGGTTTTCAGAAAATGCAAAAACTCAGTATGCGCGTTCTCCGCTTGTTCTTGCTGCTGGCTTTGTCCAGCAACTTTTGCCAGTTGCAAGCGCAAACTATTACTTAACTGTTCGTGTAAGCGACGACTGAGTTCACGTTCTGATTCTGCCTGAAGCACCGTGCCAAGATCGAGCTCTATTGATTCTAAGCGATGTATCTGATGCCCCTGGATATTGAGTTCACGGCATTGCTGTTCGATCACCTCATCAATCACAGGTAATAGTGTGGCTTTGATCCAGTCCGCCCACGCGCTCGCATCGGCCTGTATGTCGGTAAACGACAGGTCAAATACTAAATCATGGATACGGTTGGCGCTGCGCATGATGCTTAGATCCAATATCGGTTAGCTTGCGGGTGTCGATTCTTTTTCAAGAATGCGATGATCTGATCTGCACTTCGATCCAATGCCGTCACGTCGCCTTGATAACCATGATTGGCATAGGTTTGCAATTGATCCATCCATTGCTGATAACGCAGTTCAAACTGTGCGAGAAAGGCGAAATCTAGCCAGATAAATTCCGGCATGATGTGTGCGGGCAGATGTTGAGCGATCAGATTTTCTATCCAGAGTCGACACTTTATATCGGTGAAGCGTGCGGTAAATCCGGGTAGGATGATACTGACTCTGTGTGCGTAAAAATCAAATTCAATCTCTCGTTGATGGGTGCTGGAACGTGGTCGCAACAACACATGCTCGACTAAATGAAAGCCCTCAGTTTGTAAGCTGATCGACGCTAGATAGGCGATCAACTGCACGAGAAAATCGCTCAGTTCATTTTTAGGTAATAAGCACAATGGCCAATACTGATCGCCTGCAACTCGCAGACATAGCCAGACATGATGTTCGCTGCTGGCAAGTGCCTGATAATTTTCCCAGCAGATGCCAAATTTGAGTAAAGCTTCGCAAATCGCTCCGTGCGGTAATTTAAACGCCAGTTGTTGATCTGGCGTAGGATTTTTTGCGATCGAAATCAACTGCGCGGGATCTATCTGTTGTGGTATGCCAATTTGTTTTTGCAATAGTGCGGCATAACGTAGATCGCTGATCAGCTTATGTTCGCTTTGTAAATGTTGAATCAAGGAATGTGACAAGGGTTCGATTGCGCCACCGCTGAGGATGCGAATACGTTTCTGTAGCGTCGCCAGATTGTTGCCATCCCACTTTTCTTGCAGATTGCTGGCATTACCACGTTGACTGCTTAATTCGCATAATTGTTTGAGTAAACGGATTTTTGATTGAATCAGATGATGCTCAAAACAATCTTGATGATAGTAATCAAATCGTTTCAACTCTTCACTTGGAAATTGCTCGCCATAGATCGCGAGCAAGGTATCAAGCACACGATTGCGACGATCTTCGAATTGATCTTGTTCACGCAGAATTTTGGCAACTTCATACGGATTGGCGTTTGCGTTATATAGCACTTCCAGATTCGGTACCTGCGCCTCACTTAAATATTGTGAGAAGTAACTACGGTCTAGTTGCGCATCAACGGAATACAATTGACGCAGGTGCTGAAGCGACGCCAAATAGTTTGCCATCAGCTGTTCAAATGGATAAAGATAGGCTTTTAGTTGTCTGGCTCTTGCATGGACTTCTGGCGGTTCTGATTTGGGAACGCCAAAGTGGTTGATCCCATAGATCGCTGGCGTATCTTCGCCGATCGACCAATAGCCTGAAAAATCACGATGCTGTGCTTCTGGTAGCTGCACGATTTTGTTGAAATCACTGCGGTTACGACGAAATGCATCGTATTCAAATTCATATTTTTTCAGATATAAACTGACTTGTTCATTAAACGCCAGTACTTCACGCTGTGAATCATGGCTTAATGATTTGATTGCTAGTAATGGGTCGGTATTGAGCGTTGCATGCTGACTTCTACCATGGACTAAATGCAGCGCATGAATTTGTTGCGGATCTTTGGGGAATTGCAGCACCGGACAATTTGCATCACTGTGGTCAAATTGTAAGTGTTCATGAACTTGGCCGTCTTCATCGATTAATACCAGTGAGCGTACATTTTTAACCCCGGCAATATGACGTACCAGCGTAATCAATTTGACGACGTCAATATCATAACTCTCATCTAAAAAACTTGATTCGTCGATATAGCCGCGATTTGTTAATGGGCCAGTGAACAGTTGTTCCCAGCGCATTCCTGTGCGCAAAGCCTCTTCAAAACGTAGAATCTGGCTGCCGGACGAGATCAGTTTGGCACAACGAAAATAGATATCTGCATAGATTTCTGCACGAGGCCTGCTGTCGTCAATTTCGATTTCGCCAGCCAGCGTGAACATGCTTGGGTTGATGATGTGAATTTCGTCCAGATCTCTGGCCAAGTTACGTTGTGCCGACAGCAGTTGTATGACTTGCTGCCTTAAAGTCTGCTGCAATTCAGTCACCGCCATTTTGCTGCGACTGAGCAGGGATTGGTGCGGTTTAATGAATACGGTGAACAGACCAGCAATTGACTCTTGATCTTTGTGCGAGCGAATCCACACATCTTCTACATCGGGCAGTGCATCATAGATTAACTTACAAAGATCCAGATCGGTGACCGCTTGATTGGGGAAAATCTGTTGAGGTAGATAAAGCGCTTGTGCCTGATAATCGATTACCCCATCTTCATTACTTAAAAAATCAGCGACATCAAAATCGGTGCGATACACCAAATCGGCTAAGCCATAACATAGCAATTCCAGTAGCGTGACACCGGGGTCGTGGTAGTTATAATCCGTCCACTGGTGTCCAGACAAATCCTGCAACAAGGCTATGCCGCGACGACGCAAGCCGTCGAAGTCAAGCTCGTCTGGATCTGGCTGTAAGCGTGGAATGGAATGCTGACTACTCACCGGCTTTTGCCTCCTGCATTTGTTGATGCATGCTGTGCAATAAACGATGCACGCGGTTAAACGGCATTTCACCTAAAACCTCGAGAATCAGGCGGAGCTGATTCGGGTGCAAGACGAATTGACCCAAGTCATGCTCCAATGCGCTAACACTAAAGTTCATTTGCGCTTGTTGATTCAATTCACCGATAAGTTCAAATACCTGCTTGAACGGGCGTTCTGCCAGTGCTTCTAAAATGAGATTGCCTTGCGCCAGACTGAGTGAAAGGGAGATGTTTTGACGTGTCATATTATTTCTTCACCTTGCCTTTTGCGTCGTATTGCGGGGATGGCTGACGCAAGGGCTTTTGATCACTTTCCAGCATTAAAGTGTCTAGCCATAATTGGGTCATATGGTATTTAATCCAAACCTCGTCGCCGAATGAACAACCGACACGCATTTGTAGTTTGAATTCAAAAGGCTTGCTGATATCTTCACTGATCCAACGCAACTCGATACGGCTGCATTTATTGCCAAAGTGCGTTTGATGATAATTGATGCTACCGTTTGCATTGAACGCGTTGAGTGCAAAAGCATGCGTTAGCGCATAGCGACCATCGCTGTCTTTGGCGCCCACACCGGCCATCACCTCCCACGCCTGACAACCTGTCATCGCTTCCGTAATGTCATACCAGTTCCCGTCCGCTGGAACGGCCAGTTCGCCAGCCCGGCCAATCCGGCCGTTGTTCGCAACCCAACCGGCAACGTCAAGTTCATACTGTGGATTATTTTGCCGGATGCCAATCGCATTACGATGAATCCCATCGAGGCCCGTGCTGCTAGAGAGTGTGAGCAGCGCTTGATTCCGACTATCTTGTATGCTGAGATTATTATTTGACTTCTCTAGCCCAAGTGACCATAAAGGATTACCAATATTGATGTCCTTATAAAAACTCATCAGTTTCCCATCGCGCAATTGAGCGACTTTGAAACCTGCTTCTGGAGTCTTATCAAATCCTTCGTCGAGCATATTGAGCATCGATTCAATCAGATCGCCAAAGTCTTCTTCCGTCGGCATTTTTCCGTGTTGGAACTGCTCTTGCAACATTTGTCTGGTACGTCGTGTCATGTTTCTCTCCTTGCCGGAATAATGAAAGTCGAACCGACTTTGAGTTCGTTGATCCCTATCGCCTTGGCGGGTTTTTGTTCAAATTGATTACTAATGACGATCCAATGTTCATTCATTGGTACCGCAATACTCCACGGATAATTCGGCAGCAAGTCTTTTTCTCCGCGTACCGCTTTCGCGTTATCGCGCAAGTCATAGCGCAGATCTTTGCTATCACCAATCGGTGCAATTTGTAGCAAAGAGACCGAGGTGACTTCGTCTACATATTGCAGATCATGTAAAAACGCGACGATGTTGTGCTGCTGTATTGACCAACCAAAATGTTGCAGTTGACCTTGCTGCACCCAAGGTGACAGATAATGACAAATTGCCTGATTGATTTCTTCGATATAACTCCCAGCAAAGCGACTATTGGAATACGCTGTCTTTAGTTTCACCGTGCAGCGAACCTGTATCTCTTCATAGACGGGATTTTCTACGCTAATGCGAACATCATCAGGCGCATATTGTTGAATATAGGCTTGAATTTCCTGTATCAGATGTCCGCTTAAACTAGGTTTTTGATTCGCATGACCACCGCTACTTAAATGTGGAATCGGAACAATTAAAATGTGGCCGGGACGAAGACGTCGTTGCGGATGTTGATCCACACACAAATGGGGAAAGCATTTGACCTTAAATACCTGCGGGAATTTCTCTAAGATGAGTTGTTCGTAATCTGCAGTAGTCAATGCACGATTTTTATGCTTGAGTCGTTCACTTGCACGGACGCGAAACTGTTGTTGCGTTTCTTCAGCACGTCCGCTAAAGCTGCGGCGGATTTGTAGCACGCGTGCAAGACCGGCTATTTGACTACGGCTTCGGTGGATACTAAATGCCGGCAAAGTGGGCGCAGGTTTTTTACCATCCTCTGGTGACCAGATCACTTTGATCGCTTGTGCAAACACGCCATACAAGCTGCAGAATCTTTCCAAACCAAGTTCAGCCGAAACCGCCAGCCAATACAATCCAGTCGGCATGATGGTGTTGTTTTGATCAATATCGTCAGGGATTTGAAATTGCACGATGCCACTGGTCATGAATCCATAGCTTGAATCATCGAGAATATTTGCTTGCTGCATTTTGCGCCAACGATTGGATGACAAATACCACCATGTCAATCCGGGGTGCGCAAGTCGGGTCATTGGCAAGGAATCTTCACGCAAATAAAAATACAAACTGAGCGCAGAACGGAGCTGGCTAGCGCTCAATCCAATGAATAGATTGCCGGCGGCTGGATAACGCGGAACTAAGGGAATGCGTTTGATATCGGTACTTCCCATTGCTTCCCAACCAAGCGGGTGCAGATGTAAAAATTGCTCGTTGCGACCACTATCGTTGATCGCCTGGCCTTGTTCAAAACTAATTTTTGTACTGGCACTATAGTTCAGCACAATTCGGCTAATTTGCGGTGTATATGGTGGATTGGGCATCGCCTGCATTAAGCCGATTTTTTTATGACGCGCGTTCTGCGTTAACACCTGTGTTAATAGCTGCGGATATTCTTGATGTCCGAAAGCACCATCAGGGCTGTCCAGACAAATCTTGAACATACCGTTCATGGTTGCTGATGTATATGTGAGTGGTGCTCCTGTTGCGCTTGTTGCCGGAAGGCTGGGTTTGAAAAATGGCACAACTTGCTGCAAGCTCCATTGACTCTCTTGGCTGACCTGATTGCTTAAGCTACCATCACCACGTTTTTCATAAGAAAATAAAGGCATGCTTTGTGTCGATTTATTCCATTTTCCGTCAACCAATACGGCTATTTTCGCGCGAATAGCATCCGCTTTCAGTGGTACTTGATAAGCCCGATAGTGAGCGGGAAAACCGCCTAAGTTACTGGGCAAGCCAGCCCATTCCACATCCAGTGAAATATCTTTTAACTGCTTTTCCATGATCTCTTCGCAGCCAACGACCAAATACGCACTAAGATCCGGCAATGGACCAAATGGTAAGAATGGTGCGAGTGCGCTGAGCTGTCCAATTTGATTATGTAAGATCAATTGACGACAGCCTTTGACGTGGGTTTCGATTTCGATATCTTCGATCAACCAATTGGTCAAAATGTCGTAGGGATAAGCGTATTCGTTCTGCGTCATCTCGCAACGTATGACTGGCAGGCTAGTTTGAAATGACTCGCCATGAACCGCCATTTGATATGCACTTACCGCCGGCGCACTGGCAGGCAGTAGAAAATCTAAGGCCAAACAATTGGGCGGTAAATCTGAATTGAGTTCATGATATTCGGGGCGATATTCTGTCACCTGCAACCAACCTTCTGGGCTGGTTAAGGAGATGCGAAACATACTGCGTAATAGCTTGATAAACACATCGCTTAAACGGATTGCAGAGGTCGCTTGTTGCCTGCTTTTTCTCTTTTCTTGCGCTTGCTCGGCGATCTGTTTCATGCTCGATTCTATTGTATAGCGAGCATTGTCACGGAAATGAAATAGCACACGCACCGAGCGTTCGCCTTCTTGCATTTGTAAGCTTTTGCTGGCGATAGCAAATCCAAAACGCGTTGGGTTCCCTCCAGATAAATGTTCGCCTGGTTTGGGCGCACCCAATAGTGGTAGTGGTGGCAGCTTTTCAAGATCAAGCGGATCACAATCCTGTGGTGGAACTGGAATTGTTTGGTGATAACTCGATTGCGTCACAAGCAAACGATTTTCGGCATAATGCTTGTCGAAATAAATGCTATGCAGCGCTACCACTTTGGCATCATTTAACTGTGACGAAGTTTTAGCACGATAGATGATTTCATTTTGATCTGCATCGATTCCGGCAATAAATTCAGTACCCTGTTCGATCAACATTTGTCGCGCCCCGGGACTCGCTTGCAACACCAAATGTGCGTTATCGGGCACTTGCGTTTTGGGGCGCATACCAAGCACTTGCTGATAATAGAAATCAATGTGCTTGTCGCCAAATCGATTTAGTCGTTTTTGTAACTGCTCGTATAAACGAATAAATGTAATCAACAGACTTTGTGCAGGATCGTGATCTGCACTGCGCATGGATGCAGGCAGTAATTCTTGCACACCACTTTGTAGCATTCGTAATGCTTGATTAAAAGTGTGAAAATTGTGCTGAATCTCGCTTAGACTAAGTTGACGGTCACTGAAAGATGCGCTCGCTTTGCTTCCTTTGACGGTCTTCTCGTCGGTGTAGACACGATCACTAACCTGCAGTGCAGGCCATTCCACCAGATCTTTGAATTGTTGACTACATAAAGCCGCGCTGTACGGTGCTAAGACTCTGGGAGTGCTATCGCATAGCGTGTGAACTTCCCATTTTAAGCCACGCAAAATTCCTTCGAGTAGCCTTCTGGTTTCGAGTGCGGCATTTGTTTGTAATACGCTAAGCGACAACAATAGTTGGTTGAGCAATCGTACTAACAGCAAAGGCGAATCGAGTTGATCACGATAAGAAACGTCAATTTTTTTGACGATATCGTCGCGAAACCAATCGCGGTACTGAGGTTGACGTTGCAATCTCGCTTCAAATTGTTGCGATAATTTGGCGCTATCAATCGCCAAAATGTTGGCCATTAAAATACATTCATCGGCTGCAAAAAACGTATTCCAATTGCCATCAACACGTAAATCTAAATGATGAAATTTCACTAGCCGTGCATATTCACTGGCTAAGCTCAGTAATTGTTCAAACTGCATTTCGTGCAGTTGAAAGTAGTCTCCACGTAAAGCGTCGAGTTGGCGCTGTGCCTGACTGCGACCGTCGCTGATCATTAATTGAGGCTTCATGCTGGCCCCCAACATTGTCTACAGTTGCACATCGCTGCCTTCTCGTAGATAGAAAGGGTAGACGATGTTGTGTCGGGTATTGGTACTAATGATCCGATACATAATGGTGAAATCTAGTCTGCCTTCATAGGCGGCAGATGCATCGCTTAGTATCATTTCCAATTTAACGCGCGGTTCAAAAAATAAAATCGCGCGGGTAATCAGGTCTTTTAAGATTGTGATGGTGCTTTCATCGATGTTTTCGTAAATATGGTGTTTTAAGCCGCAGCCAAATGTGGGCTGCATGACTCGTTCGCCTGGACTGGTCGATAACAAGATTAACAAGCTTTGTTTAATGTCTTCTTCTGCGCTGACCATACTGACCTTGCCACGTCTGGAAAACTCAGGTGGGAAACTCCAGCCAGTACCTAGAAAAGAATTGTCTTGGCTCATAGGTATCTCCTTAGCCACCAATCATGACTGTCGGAAAGCCGAGCACGATATTGCCACCGTGTGCGGTCGTATCGCCAATACGAGCAGCCGGGCGTCCACTAATGAATACCGTTGCACTGCCTTTGACGATCGTATCGGGTGGCCCAACGCAGACGCACATGTCACCCAACACTGCCGCAGGTAAGCTACCGATCAATACGTTCGGTACGCAAGGACCACTGATAGGACCACCGACATGCGGAATCGGTGGTAAACCAGGTGTCACCATCGGGCAAACGTGCATATCTGTAATTCTCGAAGCGGGGGGCATGATAGTTTTCCTTTTTTGTTTTTTTGGGATTAGTTGATCATGACCATGGCGCCTTTAACCGTGGTTTGACCAGCGGCAGATAATTCGGCGCTGGCCGTACCTTTGGCTGTCAGACTGACATTGGCGGTGCTGCTAATATTTAACCCGGTCGTGGTGACATCCATCTGTGCGGCAATTTCGACATTTTGTACAGCGGAAATGGATACTTTACCAAGCGCCTTGATGGTGATGTCTTTGGGGCTATCGAGCAAGATACCACTGGTACTCAATTCGACTTTATTATTGGTTTGGTCTTGTAATAAGATCGACTGTCCATCATCGCTAATGACAATCTTATTGTTTGCCGGTGTGATAAAAGTGATGATTTTCTTGCCGTCATCAAATTCCATTTTTAATTTACTACGCGTGACCAGCGCTTTAAAATTATTTTCGGCGGTAAGCTCGTAAGGAGGCACATGCTTACTGCTGTATAGACTACCTAAAATAACCGGGCAGGATGGATCATTGTTGAAAAAGCCGAGCACGACCTCGTCACCAATTTCAGGAATAATAAATCCACCAAATCCAGATGAGCCATAAAAGCTGGCAAAGCGTGCCCATACACCGACGGTGCTTGCATTCATTAACGGCATCGATACTTGAATTTTGTATTGGCCTTCAGGATCTGCATCGAGTTTTAAGACGATACCAACATGTAAGCCGCAGATGCCAGCGGTCCAGCCCGCTGCTTCCGGTGCTTGTACTTGATGCTGTTCGGTGAACCAATAGTTCGGCATACCAAATTCTACTTCCGTAATCCAATTACCATCGCTGATGCGATGTATCACGTTACTAGCGATTACATTGCCATTGAAGTGTTTACCAACCGCCGCCAACTCAATTAAGACACCAGGTTTTGCTAAAGCACTACCTTGAAATTGCATATGTCCACTGATGCGTGAAAGTGCCGCTTTGGTTTGCTGTGCTTTACTCCAAGCCGTCAGGGCCGCACTTTCCAAAGGCGCTGCAGTTTGTAAGCCGAAGTCCTCGACGCCCAAGACACTCGCGAGTTTTTTTGCATCGATATCACCTTGGCCAGTGAGTGTGATGGCTTGCGCGCTTTGTTGCACGATTGCCAGTTGTGATAAATCCCAACTCGTACTAGTGACGGAATTTAACTGAGAGCGTGAATCGAGTTCAGCCTGAAATTCCATGAGATCCATACCGTAGGTCACTTTGAGTACCGCGCTACCACTACTATCTGGCGCTTTTACTGTCACTTTACCGGCATCGACAGTCACCAGAAAGCCATTGACTTCTGCGCGCGCCATCATATAGTCCCAGTCGGTGGCATAGTATTGCACCAGCTCTTTGTAGGTGACCGAGGTGGCATCGACAGTTGGCGTTAAGCCGCTGTAATTGCTGATCAGGCTTGAAATAATTTGATTGTCGGTCTTATTGACATAGTTAGCGTTTTTTCTGCCGACGGTCATTGCTAAAGCTTTGTCGCGGCATTCGATAATCAGGCGTGCATAGTTGTCGCCGTTAATTTTGACCGAATGTGTAATGACGATGCCGGTAAAAATCATTTTGGTGGTGCCATCGTAGCCCGCGTTGATGACCACTAGAGTGCCGGGCTTAAAATTGCCGGCATCGGCAATCGGAAATTCTGCATTCGGCATATCGCCATCAAGCAAAGTAATGATCGCCGACGGAATCCGATTTGTACTGTGGTTAATTTCCACTGACACCACCTGAATGATGTCTGGAATGACAGCGCCATCACAAGTGATGTTTAATGTCAAAACGCCAGAACTATCGGTTAATGGAGAGATTGCCATGTGTGCTCTTTTCTAAAATACGTGATTAAAATCGTCATCACAAACCAACTTACGCTAAGGGCGGAAAGCGTAAATTGGTGCCGGGTTGTAGATGTCGAAAAGAACTAAGTCCATTAAATCTTGCTACCTCCATGTAATAGGCACTATCGCGATAGATACGTTCACACAATAGAGGCAAGGTGTCACCGGCCTGAACAACGACCAAGTGGGTCAGATCTGGCGAGTTGTCGCCTTCTTCTTTAACGATCTGTTGCGGGCTGATGTATTCAACAAAGGTCAGGGAAATCTTGGCGCGTAGCGGTTCGCCATTCGGTTTGAACAAGGTGTAGTCAAACTTGAGACCTTCGGCCCGACCATAAAAAATTAAACTACCCCACAGCACTTGCACGATCGGCGCTTCGTGATTGTCACCGACATAGGTGTAGACCGCATCACGTAAGGACTCAACTTGTTGCTTGACAGTTTTGGTGGTGCCAGGGACGACACCCGTGCCATCCAGAACCAGTTCTTTTAAGCTGAGTTTTTCTGGCTGACTTGCATGAAACTTGGCTTCGCTACCGGCTTGCCCCAAGGTCTGCGCTTTCGAATATTTAATGCTGTAATCGTGGCCATAGCCAGAAGGGTTAATCAATGCTTGAAACACCGGACGCGCGCTATCAACACTGATGCTGCCATTTTTGGCAACACTACAGCCTGAGATCTTTAATAGTGTTTTTTGCCCGGACACGACTAGCGCTCCCGGCGTTCACGAAGAATGTTTTGCATCAGTTGGCGACACTCTGCCAAAATTTCTTCTTTGATGACTTTTTTGTCCAGATAGCTATCGTCATCCTTATCGACAGGACGATTCACTATCGTCGTTTTGATAATCAGTTCTTTAATCTCGATAGCCATGGTCTGTTTCACTTATTTGCTGCGTTTAGAATAGGTATAGGCAAACGTCATTTTCTCGATTGCCACTTCATTCTTGGTCGCATTGAAGCCTTCGATATCCCATTTAATCGGATACGCATTAATGAAAGCCCAAGCGCGTAATACTTCACCTTCCGAACCATTGAGTTTGACCACGATGGTTTGCGGTACGATCAATTTAATGAAATCACCTTCTAAAGTATCTTTGCACCACTTAACCAAGGGCGAATTGAGCATGGTAATGCCGCGCTTGAGTTCTAAATTTGGATGCTTAATACTTTTTGGTAACTGGTGAATGAAACGATTCTCACCACCTTCGACGACTGCTTCGGTTTCCATTTCTAATGCAATGCCAGATACTTCGCTGAACGAAGCATCTGGCACCTGTGAACCATTGCCAAAGGTGACTGTGAAATAAAACGCTGGAGGAGGGTAGCCTCCCTCAAAATATTCACCTGTCATGAGAATGATTACTTATTGGCGATCGTTAAGCCTTCGTGCACGATTTCAATCGATTCAATCGCCACTTCATTGCCTTCGGATTTCAGATCGGTACTGGAAATTTTGGTTGGCCATGCATTCGTCAATGTCCATACCATCGTATCGTTGCCTTCTTCATCCAACAAACTGATCGTTACTGGCACACGTTTGATGGTGTTGAGCTTGATTTGATTGAGCCAATCCCAGAACTTGTTATCACCTTTAAATACCCCTTTTTTCATGGTGATATTGCCGTATTTTTTCATGCCCGGCATTTTGATCACAGAGAAAACCGGGCTATTGCCATGGCGGTATTTGATCTCTTCGGATTGGATATCTAAGCCAGATACCTCTTGAAACGACATCTCGTTTGAATCCCATTTCACGCGGAAATAGAATTTTGGTAAAGGCCACACGTTTGCTGATTGTTTTGATCCATCATCTGCCATAACAAACCTCTTCAATAAATTAGTTTAAAAAGTTGAACCACCTTCGCTGTATTCGACGCAGGTCAGCGTCGTTGCAAGGAAGGCGTGACTAGTTGCCTTTACGATTTTTGCATTTGCTGCTGGAAGGTAATCTCAATGAACTCAGCAGGGCGGCTGAGTGCAACCAAAATCGTCACACGTAAGATGCCCTCTAAAATATCTTCGGAAGTCATGGTCTCGCCCAAGCCGACATGCACGCTGAACGCATCTTCAGGGCTGGCGCCCGCTAAACCACCACGTTTCCAGATACCAGTCAGGAAGTTACTTGCCATGCTCTTGATGGTGACCCAAGTTCCGCTGACATTTGGCTCAAACACATACGCCTTTGTTGCCAGACGCAAAGATTCTTCCAACATGATCATGGTGCGACGCACGTTGATGTAACGCCAATCCAGACTATTGCCGTCCAGAGTACGAGCACCCCAAACCAAAGTGCCTTCACCGATGAAGCTGCGAATCGCATTGATTGATTTACCTGCGGTCGTCACATTCAAATCTTCTTGCTCATCGTGGGTGATATTCACGGCTGGTGAAATGACCGATGCCAAACTCACATTCGCTGGTGCTTTCCAAACGCCACGATTGTTGTCGACCATGGTGTAAACACCTGCCATTGCGGCGGCTGGTGGCAATAGATTGAGCTTTTGTTTGATCGCCAGCAAAATGTTTGCATAAGTTGGGCTGACAGAGAACAAGATTTTATGCAGCTCATCATCCGACAAATAGGTTTTTGCATTTGGATCGCGTGCTGCGTCACCAACTTGACTCAAGATATTCTTCAGATCATCTGGCGCCTTGTCACCACCAGCTTCTGCTAATAGCAGTTCTTTCAATTGCGCCAGATCGCTAAAACTGGTGAAGTCCAGATCCGTCGTTGCAATAATCGACGTATTCAACCATGGGTAATAGGCGGCTGCGTAATTGAGATAGCTAGTGCCGAGATCACCACGGAAAGTAACGATCACATCTTCTGGTGGATCTTTGCGGTCTTTGTAACCATTGTGCACATCCAGAATGGCGAAACGATTCTTCTGTGTGCCGCAGTGTTTCAGGCTATATTGCTGAATCGCGATACAGTCACCTTCTTCTAAGGCCACCGCATCAGGAATCACTACCATCGTTGGTTCTTGCTCTTTCAAGAGCAAGTCAACGCCAAGTTGCAATTCACTTTTCTTGATGCCCTCATCGGTGTAACCACCAATTGAAACGATGTAGCAAGGGCCACCGCCGTTTTGAAAGAATAACTGCATGCTGCGGAATAAGTAGAAACGCTGTGTGTCTGATTTTCCACCTTTGCGTTTCACAACATATTCTTTGCCAGCACTTTTGAAATTGCTGACGGCATCATCAGCAGACTTTTCCGCGATGTCAAATTGATCGTCTGGCGCTCCACCGAAGTAGTTCTGAAATTCCGACATCGATGTAATGCGCCAAGGTTTATTCGAAAGGGAAGTGCCCTTGTTATCTGCGAATTTGGTGTAACCGATAAATGCCGGCACTGCCGTCGCCACTTCTACGACAGAGTTGGGAAAGGCATTTTTTTCAATGATATAGACACCAGGTGTTTTAAACGCGCCAGCCATATGTGTTCCTTTGAAAATTATTGATGAATGTAAATTTCCGCAACGACCAGTGTCTGCCCGCCCGGAACTCTTTCTTTGCCAATTTGATGGATACTGGCGTTTGGCATTCGCCGCATTAACACTCGACCATTGGCACCCTCTTCACGCAGCTGAAAGCGTTGTGTTGGTATGCTTCTCATCGGAATTGGCATTGTCGAAAGAAAGGCTAATCCCGTACTGTTTACTACTGCTGACGAGCGTTGAAATGACAGCCCGTCGTCCTTACTTTCACTATCTAAATCGATAATCTGTAAAGATTTTCTTGCCGCAGCACCAGTAAAAAAATATTTCCAGTGCAGCGCTTTTGCTTTTAATAAAATTTCATACTGCGTCATGCCTTGGTCTAAGGCATGCTGTAGTCGCAAACTAAATTGCAACGGAGTCCGCTGCCAAGCAAAATTATTCGTTTCTACTTCGTCAGCGAGCTGTGTTGTTGCTGACAATTGCAAAGAGCCTGCATTTTCAAACTGGATTGGTTTATCCATATTCCAATCGGTGTAAGAGTTAAACGCAGGATCACTTGCCGTCACTAAAAAACGTAAATCCAGATAGCCAGTTGGTTTAGCAAGCGGAGGTGCCGTTCCATCTTCCGGATTTATTTGCTGTTGTTGCTCTCGTTGCTCTTGCCAAATTTCAAAACCAGCATCACCTCGTCTTAGCAGCAAATTCTCTTGTTGCATTGTGATGGCGCTGTTGGCATCGGGCGTGAAATGTAAGCCCATTCTGCCAGCGGTCGCATCGCCTTCATAGAACTCGTGTCTGACTTGTAATGCGAACATAGGCAAATAGCGTGCCATCACCGATCCTAGCGAAGAAAGTTTTGATTTGGGTCGGTAATCATCGGCACCTGACCAATAATTGCACCAGCATCGACGGTGATCATGCGTACTTTGTAAAACGCCGATGGTAAATAACGACCACCCATCAAGCTCCATAAATTGTTCAAATCAGGAATTTTTAAATTTTCCATATCTAAAATCAGTTTCTCAATTCTGCTATCTAGACCTGGACTGTTTTGCCGGTCAAATACGGCTTGCTGCTGAAAAAAACTAATAGCTTGCGAAATGGTTTTTAGCGCTTCCGCATAATTACCTGCACCAAAATTGGCAGACATCATCAAATACAAATTCAGATACAAAGGGCTACTGTGTACCGGCAGTCTGTCATTGCCGCGATGAGCTTGGTGAGGGCGATATGGCAAGCTATCTTTTTCGATATTGACCAGCGTCAGCACTAGCTTGTTATTCGCGTTCGCAGCAACCGAGCCATCCAGTTCAACCAAGTTAGAGACCACAACAACATCTTCAAGCAATTGAAAATTGTTTTTGAACTGTTGGTTTAACTGGTTTGCCAGATGCGTAATAGCTGCGTTGATCATGATTTAACAGGTGTCGGCCAATATCTTCTTGCATATCGTGGTGTATTCGGATCACTGAACAATGAATACCAGTTCAATAATTATTATTTTTATTGACTAGGCATAAACTATTGAAAAAGATGTTTACTAGATTAGCATGTGAATTATTGTTTCTACAAACTTGTTTCTGATCAAAGAACAACAGCTTAGATATTGTTTTTTGATTGACTTTTTCCGAAAGCCAATGAAAAAAGCAAGAGATGTGCATTAAATTGACTTAACAATCGCAAAGATAGTTAGAAAAGTCGTCCTCATCTATCTGCCGTTCCATGGCTGAGTGTTACGTGTAAATATTTTGGCTATACATGTAACTTTACTTTTACCTAAATTCTTTTTGAAATCGCCTCTCATTAGGGAATCGCTCATCAGGGGAAATCATTGCTTGCTATGGATTTATTTCTGTTGCTGGACTGCATTTTTTAGTACCACTTTAGGTTCTCATAAAGTGTTTGGTGAATTAAGCAGTGCAAAACTTGTGCCAATTCGCAGTGTGTTGCCGTAGCCTTGTTGGCTGCGCTATTCGTCATCAAAGTTATCGGGATTGAGCCTAAGTTGAATCTGCATTAATAGCAGTCGAATTGCAGTCGAACTGAGCCAAGTTCGCACAAACCTGAATAAGGCTGGCCTTTCTTTTTCTGCTCTCAAAGCCAAAAGAGTACAATGACGCCTTAATAGCAATTGGTCGTCTTCATGTCTCACGGTCTCAATCAACCCCAACGCGATGCAGTTAATTATATGGATGGCCCATGCCTGGTTCTGGCAGGTGCGGGCTCGGGTAAGACGCGAGTCATTACCCAAAAGATCGCGAATCTGATTGAAATTCATGGCTACGATGCCAAGCATATTGCAGCGCTGACTTTTACCAATAAAGCTGCGCACGAAATGCAGGAACGTATTGCCAAGCTCTTAAAAGAACCCAAGCAAGCCAAGCACATTACGGTTTCTACCTTTCACTCACTGGGCGTCAAAATTCTCCGACAAGAAGCGCGTGCGCTCGGTTTGAAAGATCGCTTTTCCATCATGGATAGTGATGATTGTTTTTCGCTGGTCCAAGATTTGGCGATCACCACCGATAAGCAATTGATTCGCCGGATTCAAACCGCAATGTCTTTGTGGAAGAACGGTTTAGTCAGTCCTGAACAAGCTTTAGCCAAGGCGCAAGATGAAGACGAAGCACAGGCTGCGCGTATTTATGCCAGTTATGTCGCGACCTTATCGGCATATCAAGCTGTCGATTTTGATGACTTGATTCGCTTGCCAGTGGAATTGTTCCGTCACAACGAAGAAGTGCGCGACAAGTGGCAGCGTCGTTTGCGCTATTTATTGGTCGATGAATATCAAGACACGAATACCTGTCAGTATGAATTAGTGAAATTGCTGGTCTCTGGCATCGGTAAAAAACCGATGTTCACCGCGGTGGGTGATGATGACCAAGCGATTTACGCTTGGCGCGGGGCGACGATAGAAAACCTCACGACTTTGCAAGTCGATTTTCCGAATTTACGCATCATTAAACTAGAACAAAACTATCGTTCTAGTACCCGCATTCTGCAAGCGGCTAATTCGGTGATTGGTAATAATCCTAAGTTGTTTGATAAAGCGCTCTGGTCTGAGCACGGCTTGGGTGATCCGGTCAAAGTCATGGGCATGCAAGACGATGAGCAAGAAGCTGCACAAATCGCGATCATGATTTCTGCGCATCGTTTTGAACGGCGTGCTGCGTGGGCAGATTATGCGATTCTTTATCGCGGCAATCATCAAGCCCGCGTGATTGAGCAAGCACTGCGCAAAGAAAGAATTCCCTATACGATCTCTGGTGGTCAGAGTTTTTTCGATAAAGCAGAAATCAAAGACATCATCGCGTATTTGCGTTTGATTGCAAATGAAGAAGATGATCCAGCGTTTATTCGGGCGATTACCACACCACGTCGTGGCGTCGGTCAAGCAACCTTGGAAGCTTTAGGCTCATTTGCTGGTCAATGGCAATGCTCATTGTTTGAAGCCGTGTTTAAAGGTGGCATCGAAGCATTGCTTACTGAGCGTCAGTTAAGACCTCTACGTGACTTTTGCACCTTCATCAATAATGTCGAGGCGCATGCGCATCGAGAAGGACATGCCGAGCAATTACTCGATGATTTGATGAAAGAAATTAATTACGAATACTATTTGTATGACAATTTCGAGGATCGCGCAGCACAATCAAAATGGCAAAACGTACTCGACTTCACGCAGTGGCTCAAACAAAAAGGTAACGGTGGCAAAGATGGTACCGAGGATCATCGCAGCCTGTTAGATTTGACTCAGATGGTGGCGCTGATGAGCATGATGGAAGGTAAGGATGAAGACCCAGATGCAGTGCGCATGTCCACCTTGCACGCATCTAAAGGATTGGAATATCCGCATGTCTTTTTGGTCGGCGTGGAAGAGGGTATTTTGCCGCATAAAGGTGACCCAGATGCACCGGTTGAAACGATTGCTGCGCGTATCGAAGAAGAGCGCCGTCTGATGTATGTGGGCATAACGCGTGCGCAACGCAGCTTGCATATTACTTGGTGTAAGAAACGTAAACGTGCAGGAGAATCCGTGCATTGTGATCCTTCGCGCTTTATCAAAGAAATGAAATTGGATGAAGGTGATGCTGTGCCGACTGACGATGAAATCATCACGCCACAAAACCGCTTGGCAAATCTCAAGGCTTTACTCAGTCGTCCAAAAGAATAATTCTTAGCGCTCACAGAAATCTAAAAAATAGCCACTTTAGTTAGGTCAACACGCCCTAATCGCCTCGGCACATTTACCGCAAGATTTGTCAAATCACTCCGTGCTATTGTTCTCGTCATTGAAGATTCATTGACGGGAACAAAATGACAGCAGAACTCTCCGCCATCAGCGCCCATCGCGCCAGTTATGAACGCCGCTTCCAACGTGTGATTGATTACGTGCACGAAAATTTGGAGCGCGAATTAGATCTGATGCAATTGGCGGAAATTGCCTACATGTCGCCGTATCACTGGCATCGCATTTATCAATCGTTTTACGGTGAAAGTTTAGCGGCAACTGTGAAGCGTTTGCGTTTGCAACGTGCCGCTGGTTTGCTTGCTAAAACAGAGCAATCAATAGATCTCATTGCCCGCGCCTGCGGCTATCCTAATCTGCAATCATTCACGCGGATTTTTTCCAATGTGTATGGCATGCCACCCGCAAAATATCGCAAGCAGGGCAGTCACACACAATTTTCTTCTCCACCAAGCTTAAGGAGTCATACGATGTTTACTGTAGTTATAAAAGATACCGATGCCATGCATTTATTGGGCCTGCCACACCAAGGCGACTACATGGGAATTGGACAAGCATTCGATCAGTTACAAGGAGTCGCCGCCAGTCGTCAGTTGTTTGGCCCAAATAGTAGATCGATAGGGATTTATTGGGATGATCCATCCTCGGTAGAGGAAGCGCAGCTGCGTTCTTGTGCTTGTTTGGTGGTCAGCGCAGAGCAACAAGCGAATCAAGCTAAAGCACCACTACAAGCCTATGATATCGCTGCTGCTAAATGTGCGGTCTTGCAATACCAAGGCCCTTATTCGGACATGCATGCCGCGTATGAATGGTTGTTCGGCGTGTGGCTACCAGCATCGGGTTTTGAGGCGGCTGATGTGGCGGTGTATGAAGAATATTTGAACGATCCGCGTGAAACTTCACCACTTGATTTGCGAACGGATATTTATCTGACTTTGCGTGCAGCTTGAGTTCAAATTGATCGCATGAAATGATGTTCAGATTGATTGAACCACTTTCGTGACGACGAAAAAAAGCGTAGATCGTGTGATCTACGCTTTTGGATTAGTTGCTGCTATCCGTTTAGCAAGCGGTTGTAGTCGCTACAATCGTTGGTGCGGCTCCTACTGCAGCTTCAGTGTAAACTACCGAGCATGTGCCAGCGGACTTTGCTGCCGCACTTGCGCTAACTGGTGAAATCGTTGTTGCAGTCGCAGTAGATGTCATTGTGTAGTCTGCTGCGGTGATGCCAGCTCCAGCAGCTATAGTTGCTGCGCTTGGATATCCATTAACTACAGATACTGAAACACCTTCTAAGCTTACGGTCGCAGGTGCTGGACTTCTAACCAAGAAAGTCCCATGAACCATCGCAGAAGTCGCGGACAAAGAGCCACGAGCTGCATTAACACTAGCTGTGCGAGCATCTGCACCCAAATCTGCAAAACGCGGAATTGCCGTTGCCGCCAAAATACCCAAAATCACGATCACCACGATCAATTCAATCAAAGTGAAACCCGCTTGTTGTGTAGTAGTTTTTTTCATCATATTCTCCAAGTTCATCCGCGAATTCATTTTGTTTCGCAATAATGATGTTACGACAGTTTATTGAAAAAATTAATTTTTCAAAGGAAATGTTTGCTCTAAATTAGCTTCCGTCACAGTTTATGACAATTGATTGCCGTTAGCGTGCATTGCTTTAGAGCATTTTCTTCATTATCTACCGATTTTCAGTGAAAACTCAACTAAAACGCATCAAAGTTAATTAATTTATCATCTGAAACGCACAGATTGGTCTTTTCAGGCAGTCATTGTGGTTTGATGACCGATTTTAATTGCTGGCAAGTTGTCGCGCCAAGCTTAAGCCGTTTAATGCAGGTGTCTTCGGTGCGGCTTTGCGTTTTGTGGTTTGTTGCGCTCTGTTTGTGGGCGCTTGTCCGATATCCGTACCGTGTTTGTTTTGCGTATCAATCGTAAATGCGGCGACTGCATCGGTCAGCTTACTTGCTTGCGCGCGCATGCTCTCTGCGGCTGCCGCAGCATGTTCAACCAAGGCGGCGTTTTGTTGGGTGATATGATCGAGCTGACTTAGCGTTGCATTCACCATCTGTATGCCATCGCCTTGCTCAACACTGGCATCGGTGATCGCATGCATATTGGCATTTAAGTTGACGATCGATTCCACCACTTGCTGCATCGTGCTACCTGCTTGTTGCACTTGACGATTGCCGGCTTCAACTTGCTTAACCGAGTTTCCGATCAACTGCTTAATTTCTTTGGCGGCTGCCGCTGAACGTTGTGCCAGATTGCGTACCTCGGTCGCAACCACGGCGAAACCGCGCCCTTGTTCACCCGCACGCGCAGCTTCCACCGCGGCATTTAATGCCAAAATATTGGTCTGAAAAGCTATCCCATCAATTACTGCGATGATGTCATTAATTTGTTTTGATGACTGGGCTATCCCTTCCATCATCGTCGTCATTTGTTTGACTGCTGCGCCACCATCTTTGGCAACATCAGAAGCAGTCATTGCCATCTGATTTGCTTGCTGCGCGCTGTGAATATTTTGTTTGACCGCAATCGTTAATTCTTCCATCGAAGCAGAAGTCTCTTCTAGAGAGCTGGCTTGCTGTTCGGTGCGTGTCGACAGATCGGCATTGCCGCTGGCGATTTCTTCTGATGAACTGGCGATTTGTTCGGTACTGTTACGAATATTTTTTACTAAGCCAATTAAGACCAAGCGCATCGATTCAAATTCACGAATTAATTGTGCCACTTCATCCATTCCCTGCGATTGGCTAGCGACGCTCAAATTGCCATCACTGATACGGTGTACGGCGCTGGTCAATTGTTTGAGTTCACGCGCAAACGCGACATAAAATCCTGCCAATAAATAAGCGGCAATAAAAATCACAGCAGCAATTGCCAACAATATTGCATTGCGATTCCAGAGATGATTCTGTAAGCGTTGATCAAGTTTGGTCTCAATTAAACTGGCAATCGTTAAACCTAAATCACGCCATTGATTGATGGTCTGTTGACCAGCTTTAAGATATTCGCTGCCGCTGGTCTGGTTTAGAGTACTGAGAATTTCGTTCTTAGTGCGATCCAGAAAGGCTAGGTGCGCAACACTAGCGGCTTGCTGTTGCTCGCGCAGATTTCGTAAACCGGGATTGGCTTGTACGACCGCATCTAATTGGGATTGCACTTTTGGCAGATCGCGTTGGCTCAACATTACGTTGGCATTGATTAAAACATCTTCATTCGCTTCTAATAAACCCGTATCAATGTAGGGCGCACCGCGCGCTGCGGTATCCGCCAATATGCTGCTTAATTCTGGCAGCGATTTGGCATACAAACCAATTAAATAATAGGTATCGACTTGCGGGTCAAGATTCAAATTGCTGTGATCAGCGATGTCGATAGCGAGTTTTTGTAACTGCAACAATAAGGCATTGTGAGCCAGATAACTATCGCGAGACTTACTATTTTCTGGCAGTTTTTTGAGCGCTGACCAAGCGTCTTGAATCTCTTGATTTGCTTTTGCTGAATTTGTATCGCTACTTTGTTGCAGGGTTTTTTGTAGCTGTTGATACTGAAGATCAAGCTCTTCCATTAATTTTTGTGTAGCTTGTTTTGCTCCTGCATTGCCAGCTAGCGCCAGATGGCGTACCCCACGAAGTTCCTGAGTTTGCTGACTGATGGCCTGTACTTGACGCAGGTTTTGCAAACCTAACTTTTCGGTCTCTGTCAGGCTGATTGCCTTGTTCAGTTCTTGAATGAACAGGCCTGATACCAACAGCGCGGGAATCGCAAACAAGCAAGCCACAATCAAGAACTTAGGCAGAAGCCGCAGACCTCGCATCAGTGCCACGGCTGGTGATAAAAAGGCTTGCATACAGTCTCCGCGAAAAAATTGGCAATGGGAAATAAATATAGATTCCAATGTACGCAACTTATGTGACTGGTCTATGACAGTCGAGGCGGATTCTCTGAAGATTTGGTGAGGTTTGCGGAGTGAATATGAGTAGTGCTAAGAGTGATTTTGAGTGCTATTTTTGAACGCTATTCAAGCTGACAAGCAACGACACTGGCGCCCATTAAATCAGCTTGCAAATGTAGCGCTTGCAAAATCTTTAGGCGTTGTAATGGATCCTGCGGCAGCGCGAGTTTCAGATTCAAATAGCGATAGTCTTGTGCAGAACTCTTTTCCGCACTCTTGGCTTCTGAGGGCATTAATGCGGTCGCAGTTTGTTCTGTTGGCGCTGCGGTTTCTAACAAACCTTGTTTTTGCATTTCTGCGATGACTGCCGCAAACGGAATCGTGACGCAATCGTGCGGTTCTAACCAACGCTTCGAGCCACTCGCTGTACTGACGATACCACCGGTTAATTCAACGGCAGAATCAGAAATTTTCTCGTAATGAAATGCTTCCCAACCTGCCAAGCCACGTTGACGTTGAGCGATCTCCGCCATAATTTGGGCAACTTGACCGCCATGCGCGACCATGCCAACTGGCAGCATTTCTGAAAAATCTATCATTACCTGTATCCTCTAAAATCTGCAAAGACGCTACCCAACATTTTCCAGTAGTCAATAATTACGCCCGAAAACGCTCTAAACACCAGAATCCGTGCGAATTTTAAGTGTAATTCGCAAATCACAGGTAAAATTCGCAATCGCTTTTTACGGATTCGATGCTTGAGTCGTGGCCCGAGTTGAGGTTTCAACAATTTCACGATTCAATTTGCTTAGATTATTGTTTTACCAAAAATCATCGCAGCATATGCTGCATTATCACAATATAGAAAATCATAAAGGAAGACCACGATGTTGATTAAATCTCGTTTCATGATCGGAAGTGCAATGGCAGTGTTGGCATTGTCTGCATGCTCTAAAGCGACAGACGCTCCTGCCGACGGCGCAAAAAGCGTGATCGCTGCTACCGTCAACGGCAAGCCAATTAGCACCAAACAAGTCGACATGATCATGAAGCAGCAAGCTGCACAAGGTATGCCTGACAATCCAGAAATGCGTAAGATGGTGATCGATAATTTGGCGATGGCATCATTGGTCGCGCAAGAAGCCGTCAAAAAAGGTTTGGACAAATCTGGCGACGTAGCTGACCAACTTGAAATGATGAAAACCAATGTTTTGGCGCAAGGCTATGTGGATGATTTCCTCAAAAACAGCCCTGTAACAGATGCAGATTACGCTGCCGAATACGCGAAAATCAAAGAAGCAACTGCTGGTAGTGAGTTTTCTGCACGTCATATTTTGGTAGACAAAGAAGATGACGCAAAAGCTATCATCGCTAAATTGAAAAAAGACGTCAAACAATTCGCCGCTTTGGCGAAAGCCCAATCTAAAGATCCTGGCTCTAAAGACAAAGGTGGCGAATTGGGTTGGTTCGATCCACGCAGCATGGTTCCAGAATTTGGCACAGCGGTGACAAAACTGGAAAAAGGCAAGTTCACTGAAGAGCCAGTTAAATCACAATATGGCTACCACGTCATCATCGTTGACGACAACCGGGCAAAAGAAGCGCCAACTTTGGAACAAGTCAAACCACGTTTGACGCAGCAAATTCAACAGCAAAACTTGAAGAAATTCTTGGATGGTTTGAAAGAAAAAGCAAAGATCGAAATCATCGGTGAAAAAGCAGCTTCTGCATCAGCATCAGCAAGTGCAGCTGCATCCGCTCCAGCGGCAGCAGCACCGGCAGCTAGCAAGTAATTTTGTCATCGTTTTACCGCATAAAAAAACCGCCTTCGTGAACTGAACCCCAAAAGTTGGACGCCAACTTTTGGGGTTTTTTAATGACTAAAAATACAGATGAGTTCAAATACAAAGTAGTGCAAGAGTACTTGGATGGGGCGATGGGGTACGCTTCATTGGGTA
>NZ_JACOFU010000006.1 GCF_014284275.1 Affinundibacterium amnicola
ATAACGTTTCTATCACAGTAAAATTGATCAACCCGATCGCGATGGAAGAAGGTCTCCGTTTCGCGATTCGTGAAGGTGGTCGTACTGTTGGTGCAGGTGTTGTTGCTAAAATTATCGCTGGTTAATTGTTTTAAGTAGTAAAAATGAGCTGGATAGTAATTTAAAAATTGCTATCCACTCATTTGTAAAAGCCGTAGGGGTGTAGCTCAACTGGCAGAGCGTCGGTCTCCAAAACCGAAGGTCGTAAGTTCGATCCTTACCGCCCCTGCCACCATCAAGGCCAAAAGGCATCGAAAGTAAAAATCAGCATGTCTAACCAAACCGTTCAAACTGTCAGCACTTCTAATGATAAATATAAAATCATTTTGGCGGTGATTGCTGCCGTTGCTGGTGTCGTTGCATTTTATGTTCTCGCTGGTCAGGCGAAGTATGTGCGTTTAGGTGCTTTATTTGGTGGTCTCGCATTGGCTTTGGTGTTGGTCTTTATTTCCGAGACTGGCCGTGAGTTGGTGTCGTTTGCTAAGGAGTCGACTCGCGAGGCGAAAAAAGTTGTTTGGCCTACGCGTAAAGAGGCTGGGCAGATGACTGCAGTGGTATTCGGATTCGTTTTAGTGATGGCGATTTTCCTTTTTACTACTGATAAAGTTCTTGAATATTTGATTATGAACGTAATTCTTGGGCTTAAATAATGAGCGAACAAACCTCGGAAAAGAATATAGACGGCGCGCCAGAGCAAGACTCTGGTGTTTCTGTCCCTAAGAGTGCAAAAAAATGGTATGCCGTGCATGCCTATTCTGGGATGGAGAAGAGTGTTCAGCGAGCATTGTTGGAGCGTATTGAGCGCGCCGAGATGCAAGATATGTTTGGGCAAATTCTCGTTCCGACCGAAGAAGTAATTGAAGTAAAAAATGGTAAGAAAAGTGTGACAGAGCGTCGTTTATTTCCAAGCTATGTGTTTGTAGAAATGGAAATGACTGATGACACTTGGCACTTGGTAAAAAATACGAGCAAAGTTACTGGCTTTATCGGTGGTAAGTCAAATAAGCCTGCGCCAATTCCTCGTCATGAGATTGAGAAAGTTTTGCAGCAAGTTCAAGATGGTGTTGAAAAGCCAAGACCGAAAGTTTTGTATGAGGTTGGTGAAGTAGTCAGAATTAAAGAAGGCCCATTTACAGATTTTAATGGCAATGTCGAAGAAGTCAATTACGGCAAGTCGAAAGTCAGAGTAAATGTCACTATCTTTGGTCGTGCAACTCCAGTTGATTTGGAGTTTGCTCAAGTTGAAAAAGTCTAAAGAATATATTTAGCGGTTGCACTTTTGTTTGTGTGCCGATAAAAAAGTAATAAGTAGTAAGCGGGGCTGGCACCGCGCAGCAATGTAAAGCTCAGTGAAAAAAAGCGAGGAGCCTCTTAATTGAAATTTTAATTAAAAGGCGCTACCACTCAACCATAGAAGGAGCCATCATGGCAAAGAAAATCATTGGTTTTATCAAGCTGCAAGTGCCAGCTGGTAAAGCAAATCCATCCCCACCAATCGGTCCAGCATTGGGTCAACGTGGTTTGAATATCATGGAATTCTGCAAAGCGTTTAACGCGCAGACTCAAGGTATGGAACCAGGTATGCCAATTCCAGTTGTGATCACAGCATTTGCTGATAAGTCTTTCACATTCGTGATGAAGACGCCTCCAGCAACTTACATGATCAAAAAAGCAGCTGGCATTACTAAAGGTTCTGCTAAACCGCATACAGACAAAGTTGGCAAAATCACTCGTGCGCAAGCCGAGGAAATCGCAACAGTCAAACAAAAAGATTTGACTGCAGCTGATATGGAAGCAGCCGTGCGTACAATCGCAGGTTCTGCTCGTTCCATGGGCATCACGGTGGAGGGTCTGTAATGGCTAAGTTATCTAAAAAAGCAAAATTGCTGAAAACAAAAGTAGATCGTTTGAAGGTTTACCCATTTGATAACGCTATCGCGTTGATCAAAGAGTGCGCAACTGCAAAATTCAACGAATCTATCGACGTTTCTGTTCAACTCGGTGTTGATCCTAAGAAATCTGACCAAGTTGTTCGTGGCGCAGTTGTATTGCCGGCTGGTACAGGTAAGACAGTACGCGTAGCGGTATTCGCACAAGGCGCTAAAGCTGAAGAAGCTAAAGCAGCTGGTGCTGATATCGTTGGTATGGAAGATTTGGCTGAGCGTATCAAAGCTGGCGACATGCCATTTGATATTGTGATCGCTTCTCCAGACACAATGCGTATCGTTGGTACTTTGGGTCAAGTTTTGGGTCCACGTGGTTTGATGCCAAATCCAAAGGTTGGTACTGTGACTCCTGACGTTGCAACAGCAGTTAAAAATGCTAAAGCGGGTCAAGTGCAATACCGTACTGACAAGGCAGGTATCATCCACACAACAATCGGTCGTAAATCTTTCGCTGATGGCGATTTGAAATCGAACTTGTTGGCCTTGATCGAAGCATTGAACAAAGCTAAACCAGCAACAAGCAAAGGTGTTTACCTGCGTAAAATTTCCATCTCATCCACTATGGGTGCAGGTGTGCGCGTAGACCACATTAATTTGTCTGCTTAATTAAGAATCAAGTCCATTCATCTTTTATTTAGATGAATGGCGCATCTTTGGGCTGTTTGTTATTGCTTACTTCGGTAGGTAGTGGCGGGCAGAGTGTCAAAGACCGTTGGGCTTTTTAAATTCGTTTAGAAAGTTAATTGTTGAGAAGTGATTCTTGATGCCCAACGCAGATGGTGTACCCGAGCAAGTTTTGTAGTGACTACTGGTAATCCAGTGAAACTCCTAACTTCGGACGCCGTGTTCGAAACGATATGAGAGAAGTGCATCATTGTGGTGTGCAGACTGAATATCATTAATGGAGGTTGACCGTGAGTCTCAATCTGAATGACAAAAAGGCTGTTGTCGCTGAAGTCTCTGCAAAAGTAGCAAAAGCACAGACTATCGTCGTAGCCGAATACCGTGGCATACAGGTCGGTCATTTGACGCAATTGCGTGCGCAAGCACGTGCTCAAGGCGTATACATGCGCGTGTTGAAAAACACACTCGCACGTCGCGCTGTTGAGGGAACTGCATTTGCAAGCCTCGCTGACGAAATGACTGGTCCGTTGATCTATGCGATCTCGGAAGATGCTGTTGCTGCTGCTAAAGTCGTTAATGACTTTGCAAAAAGCAATGACAAGTTAGTCGTCAAGGCTGGTAACTACGCTGGTAAATCCTTGGATAAAGCTGGTGTTGTTGCGTTGGCAAGCATTCCTGCTCGTGAAGTATTGTTGGCGCAAGTGTTGGGTATGATGCAGGCTCCTGTATCAGCATTCGCACGTGCTTTGGCAGCACTCGCAGCAAAACAAGAATCTGGTTCACCAGCAGCACCGGCAGCAGTTGCCGAAGCAGCAGCTGAATAAGATTTTTCGTCAAATACCGAATCATAGTAATTTAAATATTGGAGTTTCAAATGGCAATTAGCAAAGACGATATCCTGGAAGCCGTAGGCGCGATGTCCGTAATGGACTTGAACGACTTGGTTAAGGCATTCGAAGAAAAATTTGGCGTTTCCGCTGCTGCAATGTCAGCTGGCCCAGCTGCTGGTGCTGCTGCTGCTGCGGTTGAAGAACAAACAGAATTCAACGTAATTCTGGCTGAAGTGGGCGCGAACAAAGTTGGCGTGATTAAAGCAGTTCGTGAAATCACTGGTTTGGGCTTGAAAGAAGCTAAAGACTTAGTTGATGGCGCACCAAAAGCAGTTAAAGAAGCTGTTTCTAAAGCGGATGCTGACGCTGCTAAGAAGAAATTGGAAGAAGCTGGCGCGAAAGTTGACGTTAAGTAATTCTATGCTATACTGGCGGACTTTCGAGTTTGCCTAAGTCAAAGTAAGGAATCTTCTTGCAAGAGAAGGTTCCTCTTTGGCTTCTCTGTCGTTCTCACGGCAGAAATATTTGTAAGTTCGTTGAAATTTCCTAAGCCGAATCCCATAAGGTGAGGGCTGAGACTTGAGGTTTCTTGATGGTTTTTCTTGTAGTGTCATTTACCTGGAAAAAAGTTTTGAAATCTGAATTCTCCATCCTTCCTTGCCACTCACGGAGTGTCCATGCACTACTCATTTACTGAGAAGAAGCGCATTCGCAAATCTTTTGCGAAACGCGCTAACGTCCACCACGTTCCGTTCCTGCTGGCGACCCAGCTCGAGTCATATCATAGTTTTTTACAGCAAGACAAAGTTGCGTCTGCGCGTAAAAATGAAGGCCTTCAATCGGCCTTTACTTCGATATTTCCGATCGTGTCGCACAATGGGTTCGCTCGTTTAGAATTTCTATCCTACGTTTTAGGCGATCCAGCCTTTGACGTCAAGGAATGTCAACTGCGCGGTTTGACATTTGCCTCTCCTTTACGTGCCAAAGTGCGTTTGGTGATTCTGGATAAAGAATCTCCAACCAAGCCTGTCGTTAAAGAAATGAAAGAGCAAGAAGTGTACATGGGCGAATTGCCGCTCATGACCAACACAGGCTCTTTCGTGATTAACGGTACTGAGCGCGTTATCGTATCTCAGTTGCACCGTTCGCCTGGTGTGTTCTTTGAGCATGATCGCGGCAAGACGCATTCTTCCGGTAAATTGCTGTTCTCAGCGCGGATTATTCCTTACCGTGGTTCTTGGCTCGACTTCGAATTCGATCCTAAAGATATTCTGTTCTTCCGTATTGACCGCCGTCGTAAGATGCCTGTCACTATTTTGTTGCGTGCCATCGGCATGAGCAACGAGCAGATTCTCGCAAATTTCTTCGTTTTTGATAATTTCGGCTTACATAGCGATGGCGCGGAAATGGAATTCGTTGCAGAACGTTTGCGCGGCGAAGTTGCGCGTTTTGATATCTCTGACAAAGCTGGCAAATTGATCGTTGCGAAAGACAAACGTATCAATTCTAAGCATGTACGTGAAATCGAATCTGCTGGTATCAAGATGATTTCCGTACCAGAAGACTACTTGCTTGGCCGTGTATTAGCGAAGAATATCGTTGATGCGGATACAGGCGAAGTGGTTGCAAACGCCAATGACGAGTTGACAGAAGAATTGTTGGCAAAATTGCGCGATGCAAAGATCACTGACATTCAAACTTTGTACACGAACGATCTTGATCAGGGTGCTTACATTTCTCAAACTCTGCGTGCTGATGACACTGCTGACCAAATGGCAGCGCGTGTAGCGATCTACCGCATGATGCGCCCTGGCGAACCGCCAACAGAAGATTCTGTAGAGGCTTTGTTCAACGGTTTGTTCTATAACGAAGACCGTTACGATTTGTCCGCAGTGGGTCGTATGAAATTCAATCGCCGTATTGGTCGTGATGAATTGACCGGTGCGATGACTTTGTCGGATGACGATGTCTTGGCTGTTATCAAGATCTTGGTTGAGTTGCGCAATGGTCGCGGCGAAGTTGATGATATCGATCACTTAGGTAATCGTCGCGTACGTTGCGTTGGTGAATTAGCTGAGAATCAGTTCCGTGCTGGCTTGGTGCGTGTTGAACGCGCTGTGAAAGAGCGTTTGGGTCAAGCAGAAGCTGACAACTTGATGCCGCACGATTTGATCAACTCTAAGCCTATCTCTGCAGCGATCCGTGAATTCTTCGGTTCCTCACAATTATCTCAGTTTATGGATCAAACGAACCCATTGTCTGAGATCACGCATAAGCGTCGTATCTCTGCTTTGGGACCTGGTGGTTTGACACGTGAACGTGCTGGCTTTGAAGTACGTGACGTTCATCCAACGCACTACGGTCGTGTATGTCCGATTGAAACACCAGAGGGGCCAAACATTGGTTTGATCAACTCTTTGGCGCTGTATGCACGTTTGAACGAATATGGTTTCTTAGAGACACCTTATCGTAAAGTTATCGACGGCAAAATCACGACGCAAATTGATTATCTGTCTGCGATTGAAGAAGGTCGTTACATCATCGCTCAGGCGAATGCGACGATTGATGGCGCAGGTATGTTGAGCGATGAATTGGTTTCTTCTCGTCAGGCTGGCGAGACAATTCTGGTTTCCCCAGAGCGCGTTCAATACATGGACGTTGCGACTGGTCAGGTCGTTTCTGTTGCGGCATCTTTGATTCCGTTCTTGGAACACGATGATGCGAACCGTGCGTTGATGGGTGCCAACATGCAACGTCAAGCAGTTCCTTGCTTGCGTCCAGAAAAAGCATTAGTCGGTACAGGTATCGAACGCACAGTTGCGGTCGATTCAGGTACTACAGTACAAGCATTGCGCGGCGGTAAAGTTGATTACATCGATGCAGGTCGTATTGTTATTCGTGTTAATGACGCGGAAGCACAAGCGGGTGAAGTCGGTGTAGATATCTACAACTTGATCAAGTACACACGTTCTAACCAAAATACGAACATCAACCAACGTCCTATCGTGAAAGTTGGCGATATCGTTGCGAAGGGTGACGTATTGGCTGACGGTGCATCAACGGACTTGGGCGAATTGGCTCTGGGTCAAAACATGTTGATCGCGTTTATGCCATGGAACGGTTATAACTTCGAAGATTCGATTTTGATCTCTGAAAAAGTTGTTGCTGATGATCGCTACACATCGATTCATATCGAAGAGTTGTCTGCTGTTGCTCGTGATACGAAGTTGGGTGCTGAAGAAATCACACGTGATATCTCTAATCTCGCTGAAAATCAATTAGCGCGTCTGGATGAATCCGGTATCGTTTATATCGGTGCAGAAGTGACTGCTGGTGATACGCTGGTCGGTAAAGTGACGCCAAAAGGCGAAACACAATTGACGCCAGAAGAAAAACTCTTGCGTGCGATTTTCGGTGAAAAAGCATCTGACGTTAAAGATACATCCCTGCGCGTGCCGTCTGGCATGGTAGGTACAGTTATCGACGTTCAAGTCTTTACACGTGAAGGCATCCAACGCGACAAACGTGCTCAACAAATTATCGATGATGAATTGAAGCGTTACCGTCTCGATTTGAACGATCAGTTGCGTATTGTGGAAGGCGATGCTTTCGAACGTTTGCAACGTATGTTGGTCGGTAAAGTGGCTAACGGTGGTCCAAATAAATTGGCTAAAGGCGCAACGATCACTAAGGAATACTTAGCTGAAGTTGATAAGTACCACTGGTTCGATATTCGTCCAGCGGATGAAGATGCAGCACGTTCTATCGAAGCGATTAAAGATTCTATCGCTGAAAAACGTCATCAGTTTGATCTGGCGTTTGAAGAGAAGCGTACTAAGTTGACGCAAGGCGATGAATTGCCACCAGGTGTACAAAAAATGGTTAAGGTTTACTTAGCTGTTAAGCGTCGTTTGCAACCAGGTGACAAGATGGCGGGTCGTCACGGTAACAAGGGTGTGGTTTCACGCATTGTTCCGGTTGAAGATATGCCATACATGGCTGACGGCACACCAGCGGACATCGTGTTGAACCCATTGGGTGTTCCATCACGGATGAACGTGGGTCAGGTTTTGGAGGTCCACTTAGGTTGGGCAGCTAAAGGCTTGGGCTTGCGTATTGGTGAGATGTTGAATGCTAAGGCAAAAGTCGAAGAAATTCGTGGTTTCTTGAAGCAGATCTATAACGAGTCTGGTAAGACAGAAGACATCGATGGTTTGTCAGATAGCGAAATTCTGGAATTGACTTCCAACTTGAAAAAAGGCGTACCTTTCGCGACACCAGTGTTTGACGGTGCGCATGAAAGTGAAATTCGTCGCATGTTGGACTTGGCTTACCCAGACCATATCGCAAAACAACTCGGTATGACGCCTTCGAAGAATCAAGTCACTTTGTACGATGGACGTACTGGTGAAGCCTTTGAACGTAATGTCACTGTCGGTTACATGCACATGTTGAAATTGCACCATTTGGTCGATGACAAGATGCATGCACGTTCGACTGGTCCTTACTCTCTCGTTACTCAGCAACCATTGGGCGGTAAAGCGCAATTCGGTGGTCAGCGTTTCGGTGAGATGGAGGTGTGGGCACTCGAAGCGTACGGCGCGTCTTACGTCTTGCAAGAGATGTTGACGGTGAAGTCCGATGACGTGAATGGCCGTACCAAAGTGTACGAAAATCTCGTTAAGGGTGATCACGTGATCGATGCTGGTATGCCAGAGTCGTTCAACGTTCTCGTGAAAGAGATCCGCTCTTTGGGTATCGATATCGATCTAGAACGTAATTGATCAGCAATTAATAAGTTTTAAATTAGTAAATTGGTAGCAAACCTTCGCCCGAATTCACTTCGGGCGTTGGTCATTCAGATGGGTCTTAATTTTCTGTGCTTTTTGTTCCCGGTAGTAGCGGAACTTGTGTCGAACACGATGTCGATCAGGCTCTCCCGTTATTGCGAACAGGGTTAAACCTAAAGTTAGTTAATTAACTCGTCAGCTTTAAGCGATTCAACTCTTCACTGGAGTGATATACATGAAAGCCCTGCTCGATCTATTCAAGCAAGTTCAGCCCAATGAACAATTCGACGCGATCAAAATTGGTCTCGCGTCTCCAGAAAAAATCCGTTCATGGTCCTATGGCGAAGTAAAAAAGCCAGAAACAATTAACTATCGTACCTTCAAGCCAGAGCGCGACGGCTTGTTCTGCGCAAAAATTTTTGGCCCAATCAAAGATTACGAATGCCTGTGCGGTAAATATAAACGCTTAAAGCATAGGGGCGTAATCTGCGAGAAATGTGGTGTTGAAGTGACATTGGCAAAAGTGCGTCGTGAACGCATGGGCCACATCGAATTGGCTTCACCAACAGCCCACATCTGGTTCTTGAAATCCTTGCCATCCCGTTTGGGTATGGTGCTCGATATGACTTTGCGTGATATCGAACGCGTTTTGTATTTTGAAGCGTATGTAGTCACCGATCCAGGTATGACTCCGCTGAAAAAATGCCAGATCATGTCTGAAGATGATTACGCAGCGAAGTACGAAGAGCATGGTGATGAATTCACCGCGTTCATGGGTGCAGAAGGTATCCGTGAATTGTTGCGCTCTATTGATATCGATCGTGATGCAGAAACTTTGCGTACTGAACTCAAAGAATCCAAATCTGAAGCGAAGATCAAAAAGTATTCCAAGCGTTTAAAAGTATTGGAAGCTTTCCAACGTTCTGGCATTAAGCCAGACTGGATGATCATGGAAGTGTTGCCAGTGTTGCCGCCAGAATTGCGTCCATTGGTACCGTTGGATGGTGGTCGTTTTGCGACTTCCGATTTGAACGATTTGTATCGTCGCGTCATTAATCGTAATAACCGTTTGAAGCGCTTGATGGAATTGCGCGCTCCGGAAATTATTACGCGTAATGAAAAGCGTATGTTGCAAGAAGCGGTCGATTCATTGTTAGACAATGGTCGTCGCGGTAAAGCGATGACTGGTGCGAACAAGCGTCCATTGAAATCTCTCGCTGAGATGATCAAAGGTAAGGGCGGTCGTTTCCGTCAAAACTTGTTGGGTAAACGCGTCGATTACTCTGGTCGTTCCGTTATCGTGGTTGGTCCACAACTGAAGTTGCATCAATGCGGTTTGCCGAAATTGATGGCTTTGGAATTGTTCAAACCATTCATTTTCAATAAATTGGAATTGATGGGCTTGGCGACAACGATCAAAGCAGCGAAGAAACTCGTTGAAATTCAAGAGCCAGTGGTTTGGGATATCTTGGAAGAAGTGATTCGCGAACATCCAATCATGTTGAACCGTGCGCCTACTTTGCACCGTTTAGGTATTCAAGCGTTTGAGCCGGTATTGATTGAAGGTAAAGCGATCCAATTGCACCCACTCGTCTGCGCGGCTTTCAATGCCGACTTCGACGGTGACCAAATGGCGGTTCACGTTCCTTTGTCTATCGAAGCACAGATGGAAGCACGCACATTGATGCTGGCTTCTAACAATATTTTGTTCCCATCAAACGGCGAACCATCTATTGTGCCTTCTCAAGATATCGTGTTGGGTCTTTACTATGCATCTCGCGAAGCCATCAATGGCAAAGGCGAGGGCATGATGTTCCCAGACGTTTCTGAAGCGATTCGTGCTTGGGATAACAAAGAAGTGGAATTGGCGACACGTATTACCGTACGTATTACTGAATATCCAAAAGATAAAGCAACTGGCGAGTTCGTTAAAACAGTTAAGCGTTACGAAACCACAGTTGGTCGTGCGATCTTGTCTGAAATCTTGCCAAAAGGCTTGCCATTCTCAGTCTTGAATCGTCCATTGAAGAAGAAAGAAATTTCTAAGTTGATCGATACGTCCTTCCGTAAGTGCGGCTTGCGCGCAACGGTGGTGTTTGCTGATCAATTGATGCAGTCTGGTTTCCGTTTGGCGACCCGTGCTGGTATTTCTATCTGTATCGATGACATGTTGGTACCACCACAAAAAGTCACATTGTTGGCAGCGGCAGAGCACGAAGTGAAACAAATCGAGCAGCAATATGCTTCCGGTTTGGTGACTGCGGGCGAACGTTACAACAAGGTTGTTGATATTTGGGGTAAGACCGGTGATGAAGTCGGTAAGGCCATGATGGAACAGCTGAAAGTTGAAGCGGTTACTCGTCGTGACGGTACAGTTGGTACGCAAGAATCTTTCAACGCGATTTATATGATGGCTGACTCCGGTGCGCGTGGTTCTGCAGCACAGATTCGTCAGTTGGCAGGTATGCGTGGTCTGATGGCGAAACCAGATGGCTCGATTATCGAAACACCGATTACTGCGAACTTCCGCGAAGGTCTGAACGTTCTTCAGTACTTTATTTCTACGCACGGTGCACGTAAAGGTCTGGCAGATACGGCGTTGAAGACAGCGAACTCCGGTTACTTGACGCGTCGTTTGGTCGACGTTACGCAAGATCTGGTTGTGATCGAAGATGATTGCGGTACAGCGAACGGCGCTTCCATGAAAGCCATCGTTGAAGGCGGTGAAGTTAACGTGCCTTTGCGTGATTTGATTCTTGGTCGCGTTGCAGCGAATGACATCGTTAATCCAGAAACACAAGAAACTTTGTATGCTGCTGGTACTTTGCTCGACGAATTTATGGTCGAAGAAATCGAAGCCTTAGGCATTGATGAAGTGAAAGTACGTACACCATTGACATGTGACACACGCTACGGCTTGTGCGCGATGTGCTACGGTCGTGATCTTGGTCGCGGCTCTATGGTTAATGCGGGTGAAGCAGTTGGTGTTATCGCTGCGCAGTCCATCGGTGAACCAGGTACTCAGTTGACGATGCGTACTTTCCACATCGGTGGTGCGGCTTCTCGTGCAGCGATTGCGTCTTCTGTTGAAGCGAAGTCCAACGGTACGATTCGTTTCACAGCAACGATGCGTTATGTGACGAATGGTAAAGGCGATCAAATCGTTATTTCTCGTTCCGGCGAAGTTTTGATCACAGATGACCACGGTCGTGAACGTGAACGTCATAAAGTACCTTACGGTGCGACATTGATCGTGAAAGACGGCATGACGATCAAAGCTGGTACAGATTTGGCGACATGGGATCCATTGACACGTCCTATCATCACTGAGTACACAGGTCAGGTGAAGTTTGAAAACGTCGAAGAAGGCGTAACAGTTGCTAAGCAGGTTGATGATGTCACTGGCTTGTCGACTTTGGTGGTAATCGATGCGAAACGTCGTGGTTCTGCTGCTGGTAAAACTTTGCGTCCACAAGTTAAATTGTTGAACGAAGCTGGTGAAGAAGTGAAAATTTCTGGCACTGAGCACGCGGTAACAATTGGCTTCCAAGTCGGCGCTTTGATTACAGTAAAAGACGGTCAACAAGTTCACGTTGGTGAAGTGTTGGCGCGTATCCCGACTGAATCACAAAAAACGCGTGATATTACCGGTGGTCTCCCACGTGTTGCTGAGTTGTTTGAAGCACGTTCACCAAAAGACGCAGGTATGTTGGCGGAAGTGACTGGTACGGTGGCGTTTGGTAAAGAAACCAAAGGTAAGCAACGTCTGGAAATCACTGACATGGATGGTCAGAAGCATGAGTTCCTGATCACCAAAGACAAACAAGTTTTGGTGCATGACGGTCAGGTTGTCAACAAGGGTGAAATGATTGTTGACGGCCCAGCCGATCCACAAGACATCTTGCGTTTGTTGGGTATCGAAGCTTTAGCACGCTATATCGTTGACGAAGTGCAGGACGTGTATCGCTTGCAGGGTGTTAAGATCAATGACAAGCACATTGAAGTGATCGTACGTCAAATGTTGCGTCGTGTTGTCGTTGTGAATCCAGGTGATGCGAACTACATCATGGGCGAACAAGTTGAACGCTCTGATTTGTTAGGTGAAAACGATCGCGTTACTGCGGCTGGCGGTATCCCTGCAACCTATGAAAATATCTTGTTGGGTATTACCAAAGCTTCCTTGTCGACAGATTCCTTCATCTCTGCCGCTTCCTTCCAAGAGACCACACGTGTTCTCACAGAAGCAGCGATCATGGGTAAGAAAGATACTCTGCGCGGCTTGAAAGAAAACGTCATCGTGGGTCGTTTGATTCCAGCCGGTACAGGTTTGGCGTATCACCGTGCGCGCAAGATGAAAGAATCTTGGGAAGCCGATGAACGTGCAGCCTTGTTGCAAGCTGAAAAGGAAATCTTCGCACCAGCAGCAGAAGTAGTTGCTACTGATGTGAATACTGATGAAGCGTAATTTGTAATTCAGAGTTACTAAGTCAGACCTGAAAACGGCACCGTGGAATTTCTGCGGTGCCGTTTTTATTTATCTGCTGTCTGTTTAGTCGGTACAAACTTAGAAGGTAGTAGAAATGACGCGATTAGAAGCGAAGCTGATTGAGCAAGCTTTGTATGGCCTTAACCAAGCTAACGATTATCCTGAAATATCGATCGAAGTAGTTGATGAAACTGGTTCGACAAATGCGGATTTAATGTGCAGGGCGAAGAATCTAAATACGCCAACTTTGTTGGTGGCTCGGCATCAGACCGCAGGGAAAGGACGCGCAGGAAGACGTTGGGTATCGACACCTGATGGTGTGCTGACTTTTTCATTGGCGTGGGAATTTGCTGTTGGTGGGCAGGCGTTGTTGGGCTTACCGCTAGCGGTAGGTGTTGCACTTGCTGAACGGCTGATACAACTCGGTGTGCCAGCCAAGTTAAAATGGCCTAATGACATCTTAAAAGATTCGAAGAAATTAGCCGGAATTTTGGTGGAGTCGCAGACGGGCAATCGAGGAACCTGTTGGGCGATCATTGGTGTGGGTTTGAATTTACGTGTTCCAGCGGAATTAGAAAAAGACATTGGGCAAGAAGTTGCGGATGCTGCCTGGCTTGCTCAGATGGATAGGAATCAATTACTGGCCGAGTTGATACAGGCCTTGCAGGTCGCTTTACATGAATTTGCGCTGCAAGGCTTTACGGCTTTCGTTGATCGTTGGAATCATCTACATGCATATGCCCAGCAAACCGTGATGATTGTCGAACAAGCTGAAGTGCTGCATCAAGGACTGGCATTGGGGGTTGATCACCAAGGTTGTTTATTGTTGCAAACGGAACAGGCGCGTTTGCTTATCCATTCAGGTGATGTCTCTTTGCGACCTTTGCCGTAAAATACGATCTCTTGCACTAAGCTGCACTGAGCTGCACTAAAAAATACTAAAGCGCACTGAAACCTTATTGGTAATTGAAAATCATGGATAAACGTCCGATGCTACTGCTGATTGATGCTGGTAATACGCGCGTGAAGTGGGCGTGTATTGATGCAGATTCTGCCAATGATCACTTGCCGTTTCCACCTGCATGGGAGGCAATTGCTTCAGTGACGCATCAAGGCTTTGATCAATTACTGCTCTCGATTCGTCATTATTCGGTGGTGCGCTGCGTGATGTCGAATGTCGCTGGCGATGCGGTGAAGCAGGAGCTCGCACAATTACTCTCGATTTCCTTCCCCGATTTACAGATTCAAAGTTTCAACTCGCAAGCGCAATGTGCTGGTGTCCGCAATCATTATCTGCACCCCGGAAAGTTAGGTTCAGATCGATTCGCATCGATGATTGCCGCACATACCCAGTTTCCCAATAAAAATCTCATTGTTGCCACATGTGGAACCGCAACGACCATCGATGCGCTGACTGCCGATGGAGACTTTTTAGGAGGAATGATTTTGCCCGGCTTGCAATTGATGGCGAATTCTCTCGCCAAAAATACTGCGCAATTACCGCACATAGAGCAACATGCACAACTATCAAATTTGTTTGCAACGGATACGGATCAGGCGATTGCGAGCGGCTGTGTACATGCGCAAATTGGAGCGATACACTGCGCTGTCAAAAATCTTGAACAGCATACTGGCGCGCCCGTGCAGTTAGTTATTTCTGGCGGTGCTGCCGTTTATCTCGTTCCTCACTTAAAGTTGATTGAGGATTTACAATGGCGACATTCTGAAAACCTGGTACTCACAGGCTTGTGGATTGCCAGTCACCTTACTCAAGCTTCCATTCCATCATAGAGACCATTGATTATGTTGCGATTTTTTTTCTGGATTTTTCTGATCTTAAATGCCTTACTGCTGGCGCTCAACTTTGGATTTTTAGGTAATTGGTCCAGCGATGTGCGCGAGCCCTTGCGCATGAAGTATGAAAAAAATGCGGATAAAATCAAGCTAATGAATGCTAATGCTGCGCAAGATAGCATTGAGGCGCATACAAAAAAGATGACACCGGTTTTGGCTTGCCTCGAACTATCCGGATTTAGCGTCGCTGATAGTAAAAGTTTTGATGAGAAAATCAAATCACTTGCGTTGGCCGAACGCCTTACGCGTACCGAGTTAGCTGAGGTGGCAAGCAATATGGTCTACCTGCCTTCGTTGGGCAGTAAAGATGCGGCAGAAAAGAAAGCCGCGCAAATCCGTAAATTAGGTGTGACTGAATTCTATGTGGTACAAGATCAAACGCCATTGCGTTGGGGTATCTCGCTAGGCGTATTTAAGACACCTGAAGCAGCTAAAGCCCACTTGGCTAATCTGGTAAAAAAAGGTCTAAAGGAAGCAAAGCTAGCGCCACGTACAGTGACTGCTGCAAAAATCAATTATCGACTTGAAAATCTTAGTGAAGAAGAAAAGCAAATTCTTGATCAAATTAAATCAGGATTCTCACAGACCCAAAGTCAAGAATGCAAAAATAGTAGCGAGTAAATAGTAGCGAATAAGTTGACGCAACATTTGCATAGTCCAAACTGTCTAATATCCTCAAAAAATCATGATGTCCGCCGCATTCCATTTTAAACAAGGACGTGTTCCTTTACTGGTTTCTATGCCGCATGTCGGTACTGAAATTCCCGATGCCGTGCTAGCGCAATTGAATCCTATTGCGCAGATTAAGGCCGACACTGATTGGCATTTACCTCTGCTTTACAACATGCTCGATGAACTCGGCGTTTCTTATATTCAGGCCAGATATTCGCGTTACGTGATTGATTTAAATCGTCCATCAGATGATGTGAATTTATATCCTGGACAAGACACTACTGGCTTGTGTCCAGTCGATACTTTTTCCAAGCAGCCTTTATACCGAAACGGTGTTGGCCCAGATGCCAACGAAGTACAAGCGCGTGTGCAACAGTATTGGCTGCCATATCATCAGCAATTACAAATGGAGCTTGCGCGTTTACGAGAATTGCATGGCGCTGTTGTTTTGTGGGATGCGCATTCGATCGCTTCGCAGGTACCAAGATTTTTCCAAGGTCAATTGCCCGATTTGAATTTTGGCACCGCCGATCAAAAATCCTGCGATCCCAGTTTGCAGCAAGCCTTATCTGAATTGATGCAGCACAGCGCAACAGCGTATTCCCATGTATTTAATGGTCGCTTTAAAGGTGGACATATCACTCGTCACTACGGACAACCAGTGCAACAAATTCATGCGGTGCAATTGGAGATGAGTCAGTGCGTGTATATGAACGAACGTGAGCCATACGCCTATCGCGCAGATTTGGCCGCTCAAGTGCAGCCTTTGCTGCAACAATTATTAGAAACTTGCCTGAAGTGGGCGCAGCAAACGACGGGAAAGTAAGATGACAGTACAAACATTATTTGCCAAGCAGGCTTTATTGCCATCTGGTTGGACTAGCGATGTCCGTTTGCATTGGGATGGTGCAGGCCATTTATCGCAAATAGAAACGGGTGTCATGCCGTTGTCGTATGAACGACAATATGGGTATGTTTCACCGGGGATGACGAATCTGCATTCACATGCCTTTCAAAGAGCGATGGCAGGTATGACCGAAATCGCAGGTGAAGGGCCTGATAGTTTTTGGACTTGGCGCGATCTCATGTATCGCTATGCGCTGGCGATCTCACCAGAACAAATGCAAGCGATTGCCGCGCAGTTGTACTCAGAATGCCTGCGCCACGGTTATACCTCGGTGTGTGAATTCCATTATGTCCATCGCGCGCCAAACGGTGAATTTTATAGCGACATCGCTGAGACTTCGCGTCAAGTCATTGCAGGTGCGCAGCAAACTGGTATGGGCATCACGATGCTGCCCGTGCTATACAGTTATGCCGATTTTAATCAACAGCCCTTGCGTGAAGATCAGCGACGATTCAATACCAATGTTGAACAGATATTGCGCATCATTGAGGCACTAGAGAAGCAGAGAAATGCACAAACAGAGATTGGTGTTGCGCCTCATTCTTTGCGAGCCGCCAGCACAGCTCAGATCAGTGAGGTTACCGCTGCTTTGCCGGCGGGACGTCCAATTCATATCCATATCGCTGAGCAAATGCGCGAAGTGAATGCTTGTCTGGCAGCGACTGGCAAGCGCCCGGTCGAATTATTATTTGATACGCAAACGGTGGATGAACGTTGGTGCTTGGTGCATGCCACGCACTTGAATCCACACGAAGTGGCGAGTATGGCAGCAAGTAAATCGATCGCTGGTATTTGTACCTCGACTGAGGGTAATCTTGGCGACGGTTTTTTTGAATTGCTTGATTACATCGCAGCCAATGGGCGTTTTGGTATTGGTACAGATAGTCATGCTTCACAGAGCGTGGTGGAAGAAATTCGCTGGCTTGAGTATGGTCAGCGATTAAAAATGCAAGGCCGTAATATTGCCAGTGTTAAGGGACAAAGACGTGTTGCCGATTACTTGTGGCAGCAATGTCTACTGGGCGGGGCACAAGCGTCTGGACGTGCAGTTGGTTCCTTGGAAGTCGGTAAGCGTGCTGATATGATTATTTTTGATGATCAGCATCCGAATCTTCAGTGCAGTGCGGTTGAAGATATTCTTAGCAGTGTGGTGTTTACGGGTAACGATAATTTAATTCGCGATGTGTTCGTCGGTGGAGTGCAGGTTGTGGAAAATGGCAAACATCGAGATCAGGCGAACATCACTGCCAACTACGTTGCTTGCATGCAGCAACTACGTCAGCTATAAAAAATTTGATTCACTTAATACCTGAGCGAATTCAAAAAAAATCATGAAATGGAGCAGCTGTGAAAACTCGTGCAACTAAAAATTTGACAGAACAATTAGCGATAAATTTGTCGACGAAATTGGCTACAGCCTTGCTTAGTGCAGGATTGTTCAGTATGCCCGCACTCGCGAATAATTTGACGGAAATGGCAACCGTCGACACCAATAGTATTGTCACTAGTAAGCTGGCAACTAATAGGCCTGCAACTAAGAGCGCAACAAGCTCGTTGGAAGCACGCTTGCGTCAGTTAGATAGTTTGTTGACGGAGCAGTGGGAATATGGATTAAAAACCAATCCAGAATACGCATCGATGCTTGGTGATAAACGATTTAACGATCAATTACGTGATTTTTCACAAGCTGCGATTGATGCGAATTTGAAGAAGAGCCGTGCATTTTTGGGTCGCTTTCAGGCAATTGATACGACAGGCTTTGACGTTCAACAAAAGCTGAACAAAGATTTGATGGTTCGTCAATTGCAAGAAGAATTGGCCACTGCACGTTTCACGCCTTGGCAAATGCCCGTATTACAAAATTCAGGCTTGCATTTGGATACGCCTGAACTGGTTTCTATGTTGAGCTTTGTCAGCGTGAAAGATTACGAGGATTACATTGCGCGTTTGAATAAGTTGCCAGTGTTGTTTGAACAAACCATGGTGCAAATGCGCAAAGGCTTGAAAAATAAATTGATGCCGCCGCAGTTTTTGTTGCCGAAGATTGCGCGTCAGTGTGAAGATATCGTCGCGATGAGTATGGACACTTCGCCATTCGCTAAACCAGTCATGCAATTTCCTGCAGAGTTTTCAGAAGCGGACAAGCAAAGATTGAAGACTGCGGTGTTGGCAGCGATTCAAAGTAAAGTTATTCCAGCCTATAAAAATTTCGCCAGTTTTGTGCGTAGTGATTATGCGCCTCACGGGCGTCAACATGCTGGTTTGTGGTCCTTGCCGAACGGTGCGGCACGTTATCAATTGCAAGTCAAAACGCAAACGACCACGAATAAAACACCTGAACAGATTCACCAGATTGGTCTGCGTGAAGTAGCGCGTATCGAAGGTGAGATGTTAACGGTTGCGAAGAAATTAGGATTTGCTGATTTGAAGTCTTTCAATGCAGCGATGGAAAAAAATCCAGATTTGCATCCAAAATCACGTCAGGAAATTCTCGATCTGTATAGCAAATATACGGACCAGATGTACGCAAAAATTCCTGAGTTATTTGGACGCTTACCCAAAGCCAAAGTGAAGATCATGGCGGTGGAAGAGTTCCGCGAAAAAGAAGCCGCTGGAGCTTCGTATAATCCTGGTGCTGCCGATGGCTCACGTCCAGGTCACGTCATGGTGAATACCGGTGACTTTGCTAATCGCATGACTTTGTCAATTGAAACCACTGCTTTGCACGAAGGTGTGCCGGGTCATCACATGCAAATTGCAATCGCACAAGAGTTAGAAGGTCTTCCCGCTTATCGCCAGCAAGGTGGCAATAATGCTTATGTCGAAGGTTGGGCTTTGTATTCTGAACGCTTGGGGCGCGAGCTGGGGTTTTTCCAAGATCCGTATAGTTTTTATGGTCATCTGCAAGATGAAATGCTGCGTGCAATCCGCTTAGTGGTGGATACTGGTTTACATTATAAAAAGTGGGATAGGCAGCAAGTGGTCGATTTTTTCCGTAAGCATTCAGGGATAGAAGAAGTCGAAATCCAGAGTGAGACTGATCGTTATATCGTGTGGCCAGGCCAGGCTTTGGGCTATAAAATCGGACAATTGAAGATTTTGGAATTGCGGGATTATGCAAGCAAGGCGCTCGGCAGTAAATTTAGTTTAAAGGAATTTCACGATGAAATTTTAGGTGCGGGTGCTTTGCCTTTAGATGTATTAGAAAGCAGGATTAAAGCTTGGGTTGCGACAAAATCATAGTTGAGAGAAAGTGAATCTGATCATTAGTTAATTTGCATATCACTTAGTAACTGCTAGATGAGTACCTGATAAATGTTAGATAGCTGCTAGATCAGCGCGAGACAAAAGCGGACGATAAGACATGTGGTTTTATCGTCCGCTTTTGTCTTGTAAGTGGGAAATAAATTTCTGCAATTTAAATTGCGCGAGTAGAATCAAATTCCGGCAATTCTTTTCTGACGAACTAGGAGGCGGTATGAATGCATTCGCAATGCCTGTGTATATGTTGGAATTTACACCTAAAACCATCGCTTCTCTGTTGTCGCAAGCCGCGATCGAAGGCTCGCTGGTTGAGTTAGATGTTTATGCCAGAAATGATCTGGCGGTGAAACTCGAAGCTAGCGGTCAACGCGTGAAAGCCACCCCTGAACTGTTTCGGATTACGACGGTGCATAACGGCGTCACCAATGAGCACGATTGGAATTTTACGATCTTACGTGAATCAGCGGATCGTAGTCGCAAGAAAAAGTAATTCCCGCTTACCCTTTCCAACTTCTCTGTAGCCCCGTATCGGTGTGAATCCAGCCACCACGGCTGCTGGCTCGGAAATAGAAACCAACGCCGCCTTGTTTAAAGCTTTGAATCAGCTCGCCTAGTACTTCTTCGTGCAAATCGCCAATTCGGATATCAGCAGCTTTGCCTTCAAGATGTAAGGATTTTCGTGCTGCGGGAATACCATCTTCACGTAATCTTTTATTCGACTCAAGCGTACGATAACCAGATAAAACTTCTAATGGCTTAGTCATGCCAAATCGGGCGATAAAGGCTTGTGTTGCCCACAATGTCTCGAGTAATTTTGGATCAATCGGGGCGGATTTTTTACCATGGACATCGCGCAAAATATGGCAGAACTGCTGATACGCAGAATCGATCATTTCGCCATCTTTCCAATACAAGAGTTTGGTGCGCTCACCACTGGCTGGACGAATCAAATCTAAAGTACGCGGCTTCAACCAAAAGTCGATATCCAGCACCTGTGCGTCAAACAAGTCTGGTGGCGGCGTAAGCTTATTCGTTTTCGTGTCACCGTCTTGCGCTAAGCTGAGTAGGGGGCGACTACCTATCAATAATCCACTCGCTGTCAGTAGCAAGGATTTCTTTAAGAACTGGCGGCGATTGTGCATGATGGTTTGATCAAAAAATTCAGATAATAAATTTTAGCTGGTATCACACACTTTGCGTACTTTACAGTCTCATTTCTTTTTACTATTTGTCCCGTGAGATTCGCGGAAGGCTTTGCTACATATCCTATAATGTGAAACTCGCCTTTTCCTTTTTATGTTTGCACTATGTTGACTTCTCACCAAATCGCTCAATTTCAGCAACAAGGATTTTTGGTTTTGCCAGCCTTTACCGCTGCGGAATATTGTCAGCAAGTGCTAAGCTTTGCGCAGCAACAATTAGACGCTGTCGTTCTACCGATAGAGTACGAAGCGGATACGCGTTATCCTGGTGCGCCAGTGTCGCGTGATGCAGAAGGTGGACAAACAGCTAGACGCTTATTGCAAGCCTATGCACGTTCACCGCTGCTAGCTGATTGGGCTACTCAAGCAGATTTAACGCAAGTGCTCACGCAACTCTTGGGTAGTGGTGTGAGAATGTCGCAAGTGCATCACAACTGCATCATGACTAAACAGGCGCGATTCTCAAGCTTGACTGGCTGGCATAGAGATAGCCGTTATTGGCATTTTCAAAAGCCAGAATTGATCAGCGCATGGCTCGCTTTACGCGATGAAAAAATTGAGAACGGTTGTTTATTGGTGCTGCCTGGTTCACACCGGTGGCAAATTGAAGCAGGGCAGTTAGACGGCGCACAGTTTTTGCGCGCGGATGTACCTGCCAATCAAGCCTTGTTGGCACAAGCGATCAGTGTGCCTTTGCAGCAAGGTGATGTCTTACTTTTTTCTAGTAACTTATTTCATGCCGCAGGGTGCAATCAAACAGGCCAAACGAAGTTTTCTATGGTGTTCACGTACCGCGATCAAGACAACTTACCGATATCGGATTCACGCTCCGCCAGCTTGCCTGAAATTCTTTTGTAAGTTTGCTTGGGTGTTGACTAAAAAAATGAGACAACACCCAATTCCATCAACTATTAGAAATGATAGGCTGCTGCTGCAACGATACTTGATGTACGGGTTTTTTCACTCAAGGGGCTTGATTTCGCATCACCAGCTAAGCGGTCACTAGTCACAATTAAGCTAAGCGAAGTCCTGTCGTTGATCATGTAAGAAACAAATGCAGACACATAGGTATTTTTTAGTCCGGCTTTCGGCGTATATATTTTGTGTGATGAACGTGCAGATTGTACCTGACTGATACCGAAAAATGACTGCATATAATTGTCGTTCGCATAGCTGGCACCAAGACTTGCACCGGCGCTTAGGTTGCGGTTCCAGGACTCGGTAAATCCGGCGCTCAGATCAAATAGCATTCCCTTGTTATCATTTCCGGCACCATAGCGAACAGAGCTGGCGAAATAGGTATCTGCTCCCGGATTGAAGGTGAAGAAAGCACCAATTTCTGGTTTTGCGTCAATGTCCCCCAAACCGCGTAATAGTTTCGCGCGTTTTTCTTTACGTCCGATGTCACCGGTCATGCGTACACCGTAATGAAACTTTGGATCGCCAGAAAAATTGTAACCCAGCCCATTGGATCCACCAGCAAACCAGCCGTTTGCCCATTGATAGTCGACAACAGGAACGATGAGTTTTCGATTTTTAGCAGAGCCTTGATATTCGGGTGTAGAAAGTGCTGCCACACCGAGCATGCCACCGCTTTGCCCGGGGGCTGCGGCATGTAATTGGACCGAGTTAAACATCTGTGCAGAAGCTTGGGTTGCGAGTACGCTAAATACAATACTGGCGGTGCTTGAGAGTAGTCTTAGAGTTTGACGTTGCATGTAATTTCCTGGTGATAGAAGTAATGAAGATTCCTGCCATGCCAGAGCGTCACTGTGTTTGAAGTAGTGTGACCAAAGTTGGCAAAGTAAATTGTAAAAAACAGCTGTGCAAATTGCATTAATAATGAGATGAACAGAATTGTTCGTGTCGTCAATTGAGAGAAAAACGGCGTGAGCTGATTCTTTGTCAGTTGGGGTTGTGCTATCAGTCTCAATAGCATCAATGTGGAAATTGCGCGCTATACATAGATCGGGGAATAGGTATTTCATGGTCAAAAAAATGCGCCATGTCGGCGCATTTTTCTTCGAATAACAGTAAAGTGACCTCACCTAACTGCAGCTATCCAGTAGACGCAAGCTTTATCATGGTGATAAGCATGGCGACTAAGCACGGCAATTGCTTGCTATTGCTGGTTACGACCGCTTCGCTATTGCAATTTCTTGAACTCCACCAAAATTTCCGCACAGTTCTTTGCGCTTTTCACCACGTAGTCTTGATCAAAGGAAATGCTCTTTTGTATCGTGTCTAGTAACAGTGCACCTTGATCATCGCCATCGGCAATTTTTCTCATTGCCAGTGCTAATCCAGCGGTGTACAGCATATGGTTGTTACGCTGAAAGCTGACCGCATCGAGCAAAATGAGATTCACAGCGTTTAAGGCTGCAAGATAAGCCATGGAATCGGCGTGTGGCGTAGTAGCCTTCAAGTCTTCTTCGTCTATTGAGTTGGACTCAGGTTCGGACTCATTGAGCGAAGTCATGTTAACTCCCAGATTTAGCCGCCTTTAGCTGCGCTAATTCTGCGGCTAAAGCATCCATTTTCGCTTGCATTTGTTCTTGCACGCTATTGCTGTTTGACTCAAAGCTCGCTGCGCCCGCCTTACTTGATTCAAACAGTTTTGTGACCCCCAAGGTTGTCGCTGCTTGATAAGTAACATTCGCTTGTTGTTGCGCGTAGACTGCATTAGCCGCGGCCATTGCGACTGAGTTGCCAATGGTTTGATAGAGACTACCCATCGCCATTGCAGGTGCTTCACCGAGTACTTTCACATTGGTTTGCGTGATGGCATCGGTGATTTGAGGATTAACGATATCGCCCATAGGAATTTCCTTTTTAGAGTTGATCTGACATCTTCATTTGCTACGGAGTTTGATTGTATGAATTATTATGAGAAATTGCACGAATTAAATGCAAACTTAAAGTGCAAGTGATTCTCTAGTTGAATATAATATTATTATTTTTACTTAATCAAAATGAAAGGTGACGTGATGACCTTCGAGATTGCTCCTGTCGGCTTGAGTGCTTATCTCGTATTAGTGGCGATTGCTGTGTTTGTTGTTTGTGTTCCTTTGTTTTGGTTGAATAAAGAAGGGATGGCATTCGCCATGCAAAAATCCCTTATCGGACTCGTACTAGCTTCCCCGGTTATTCTCGGAATTGCTTACACAATGCATGACAATGCCTTCGAATTAAGCGGAAAGAATATTCAGGTTCGAGCAGACTCTTTTTATCATTACACTCGCAGTCTTGATGAGTTTGATTTAAGTCATGCACAGATCGGTTCTTATGAATCGATTCCCACGGCACAGCTGAAATGGCGCCGGAATGGACTGGGATTGCCGGGAGTGAGTGCAGGGCATTTTTCTACGCAAGATGGAAAGGCAATTTTCGTGGCTTTGACGGATCGTTCTCAGGTACTGTATTTGCCAGCGAAGTCAGGTGCGTCATTGCTGGTGAGTGTGCAGAATCCAAATGCGGTGCTTGATGCTTTAAAGCGTGCAAAGTCAACTTCTTAGCTTCGCGTGTCAAGCTTATATTGGTGACCTCAAAATTTTTGCGCAACTCCATGAAGTGAAGTCATTTCGCAAAATGGCAACGGTCTGCGTGCGTTATTTGTGCAAGTTCAACATGTCGATAAAGTTGGTAGACGCTTGCGTAAAGAGTACATCTAGCCTTTGAAATTTACTACTAGATAGTCCACAGCTTCTGCATAGTCTGAACGGTATGATGGGGAATGGATCAATCATCAACTGAGCTGGTGTCGACATAACGCGGATGGGATTAACTTTAACAGTCTTCGCATCATCTCTACGTGTCCACAACTGTCCGGTATTTCTGATACGGACAAGTATTAGTTTTCTTGGTCGGATATATTGTTGAATGAAATCAATTGCTTACACATATCCTTTAGTTGGCACACTTTCTGCTGAAGGCTTGTATACATTCTAAGTCGAGGTAAGCAGCATGGTGATGCGTTCAACAGTAGTTCAGATTTCAATTCTGCTTTTCAGTTGCTTATTTGTGTCAGCAATTGTAATTGCTCAAACCACGGATCAAGTCTCACCTTCGACTGAGCAAATTGATGCCTATGTTCAGCAAGGGATGCAGCAACTTGCTATTCCAGGAGCTGCACTTGCACTTTTTCGTCATGGCAAAGTCACCCATGTGAAAGGCTTTGGACGTATGGATAGCACGGGCGCTATCGTCACCGCGCAAACACCATTTCAAATCGGGTCTATTAGTAAGTCATTCGCCGCGCTAGTGGTTTTGCAACTCGCTGATGAGGGGCGATTATCACTAGACGATCCCGTATCGACATATCTTTCCTACTTTCAGACGAATGATAAAACTGCTTCCGACCAAATCAGCATTCGCCATTTACTCAATCACCGTAGTGGTCTGTCTATGCTAGAAGGAAATCGTAATCAAGACACGACTTATCGTGGCGCTGATGCGATGGAGCGTGTCATCCGAGATTTTAAGGACGTGCAATTGTTTGCAAAACCCGGCGCTCGATTTCAGTATTCAAACGCAAACTACATTTTAATCGCTCAATTGATTGAATCAGTAGAGAAAATGTCGTATGAAAAAGTGGTGAAAAATAGGATTTTTGCGAAGCTTGGAATGAAAAATTCCTACATACAGATGGCTAGCGATTCTGTAGAAAGGCCGGCATTGGGTCATACGCAATGGTTTGGTTTTACTGTTGAAAAGAATTTCATAGCAGGAAGATTGATGATGGGCGCTGGTGGTGTAACTAGCAGCGCTGAAGATTTGGCCATCTATCTTGTCGCCATTTTTGAAAATGACCCACGGATCATCTCAAACACACTGGCTAAGGCATTAGCCAAGGAACGAAAAGGTGGCTATGAGTTTGGTTGGGAATTTGATACGGTCGCCGGACAAAGAATTATTTTTCATGGCGGATTAAATCCCGGTTTTCTGGCGATGGTAAAGTACAAGCCAAAAACGCGCGAGGGTGTGCTTATTTTGACCAATATGAATGGCAGTCATGAGGGCAATTTTATCTATGGCGTGACCGATTACGCTCTGGGACTTCCACCTACCGATATCGCTCCGTCAAATATGGCACTGCTAAGATTATGGGGCACGCTGGGTCTGATGTGTTTGTTAGCAGTCGGTTTTGTATACTCGGTGGTTAAATTAATTAAGCACCCATCTAAGCACCTACCCAAATCTCACTCGGATTCCGTCGTTAAACGATGGTTAAGAATAAGCGTTCCTTCACTTTTCTTAGCCGGACTAAGTTACTTTCTAGCCTTTGTCGTTCCGCAGTTAAGTGGAGTAAACCTGACTGCCGTAGGCATGTTTTACCCCGATCTTCACTTAATGATGGCTATATCGTCAGTGATCGCTTTGCTATGGGCGCTTGCTCGAACCGTGCTTCTGATACGTCAGTGAGCCACTAACCATTTTCTTTGTATTTAGTCTTGCAAAGAAAGGACCCTAGCTTATGCCTTGAATTAATGCCGTCAGATTATTGGCATAGTGTTCGGAATGCGATTTTATGATTGGCAAGGCTCGCTGCGCGCCTTGCAACATGAGTGCCTTTCCCGCATGAGGAAAAGCGAGCAGGGCATCCTCAATAATGCTCTTGGTTATTGATGACTTACGAAGAAATTGTGTTGCTGAGTTAATCTCACCGCGAATCAAGCTTAGCACTGCTTTTGATGAATAATTTTGTTTGTTTGCTGATTTTAGTCGTTAGATTTTCAATTTCATCGTGACATGAGAGAATGTATTTTTTATTATTTTTTGGAGAAATACAGTGCATTTCGTTCTTATTCTCTTGGGTATTGTAATTTCGCTTGTTGTAGTTTCGAAACTGATGAGGCAAGCCGCTGCAAACTCGCCACTTGCAGAACTAACGCCGAGTCAGCGAACTGCTCTACAAAACACCTCTCCGATTTCCATTGCTTATCTTGCCAGTGGAAAACTCTTTTATAAAGAGGCAAATGCTGGCGTTGAGCAGGTGCAAAGTCCTTATGTGCAAGAGATGATCGATAAGATGGAGCGCAATAAAGAGCGGCACGCTTGGAAAGAAAATACCAGCTTTAGTGTATCTGCGAACGGCGGCATGCGGCAGTTTGATAAAGACAATCCACACATCGTTGCGACTTCGATGTTGTTTACGAGTTCAAAGGATCTTCTTTATTTTCTAAAAGATGATGTGATGGGTGGCTTGTTTTCTATGGATTTGCAGACATACGAGGAAAAACGTATTTTGCATAAACAGAATTTGTCTTTGAGTGACCTGAGTTTAGACACCTCGGGCGAGAAAATTTTATGCACGTCCAACTGTAAAGATGGTTCAACGAACATAGCGATCATCAATCGTGACGGAGGCCAATTTACTTCACTGACGGGAGGCGATACTCTAGACAGTGCACCTGCATGGATACCCGGTGTAGAAAACCAAATTCTTTATCAATCCGCAGGTTTGGCTCGCGCGCCGAGCGGTTATATTGCCGCAGTAGGAAATTCTTGCATACAGATGTTGGATATGAAAACCAGCAAGGTGACACCTGTGATGGATGATCCGCAGTTTGATTACCTTCATCCACGTGTTTGCTTGAAAGGGAACTTGCACTTTATACGTCGACCATACGAGGGGCAAAAAACTGATGTAAGCGCTGTGATCTTGGATACGCTATTTTTCCCTTTCCGTTTACTGCGAGCCGTATTTCATTACCTGAACTTCTTTTCAATGATGTATAGCCGTAAGCCCTTGACCAGTGCTTCAGGGCCTGTAGTTAATGCCGACTTGAAAGAAATAATATTGAAAGGTAAACGCATTGACGCTGAAAAAGCCTTGCGTAGTGCAGGTATGGTACATGGCGTTCCTTCGCTCGTTCCTAATACTTGGCAATTGATTTCTCGTGATCGGCAGGGTCACGAGCAAGTACTGGCAACCAATGTGGTTGCTTACGAGATTACAGCCGATGGCAATATAGTGTATTCCAACGGCCGTGGCGTGTTCTTGCTAGCGAAAGCTAGTCAGGCGAGTTTGATTATGAAAGCAGATTTGATTGAGGAGCTGGCTGTCAATCTGATGTAGTAGTTTGTACCACTTGTACCCATCCAGAATTTCGATAATTCGAGCGGATACAAGAGTTCGAACATAATTAGGACTCTAACATCTCCAAGCTAATCAACTCCTGAATACTCTGCCGACGACGTATCAAACGCAGCTCATCACCATCGACCAGCACCTCAGGAATCAAAGGTCGTGAATTGTAATTTGACGACATGCTTGCGCCGTATGCGCCTGCGTCATGGAAGACGATCAGATCGCCGACTTCACACGAAGGCAAATCTTGATGCGTGACTACACCACCTTCTTCTTGGGTAAACACATCACCCGATTCACATAAAGGACCTGCGACCACGGTTGGGTGTAAGGAACCGGTGCGCAATTTACCGTCGGTGGTATGAGCACTGATGCGATGGTAGCTGCCATACATGGATGGACGCACCAAGTCATTAAAGCCTGCATCGACGAAGATAAAGTAATTACTGCCAACTTGTTTTTGCGCGCGTAGTTCTGAAATCAAGATGCCTGATTGTGCGACTAAAAAGCGACCTGGTTCGATTTCCATACTGATCTTGTGACCAAGGTGCGCTTCGATTTGTTGTCGTGCTTTGTCCCAGATCTCAAAATAATGTGCGGTATCGACCTCCGGTTCGCCAGCTTGGTAGGGAATCGATAAACCACCGCCAATGGAAATCGCTTGTAGGTCGAGTGGACAAGCTTTGACTTGATTGATCATGGCATCGCAGACGCTTTGTAAGTGATCGTAATCCACACCTGAGCCTATGTGCATGTGCAAGCCGACTAGCTGCAAGCCATATTGTTGAATCAGAGCATAAGCTTGCGGAAGTTCTTCATGCCAAATGCCGTGTTTGCTTTGCTCTCCACCAGTATTGGTTTTGCGACTGTGTCCGTGACCAAAGCCAGGGTTGATGCGTAACCACACAGGATGCCCCGGCTTGGCTTGTCCAAGTTGCTCCAGCATTTGAGGTGAACCGCAGTTGACTGGAATATTCAGTTCTACCACGCGTTTGAGGGCTTGGCGATCGAGTAAGTCGGCGGTGAACACAATTGGTGCATGTTCATGCTTTGTAGTTGGGTCAAAGCCTGCGACCAAGGCGCGTTCAACTTCACCAAGAGAAACCGAATCCACCAATACGCCTTGTTCCCGCATCAAACTAAGGATATGGATGTTGCTGCAAGATTTTTGTGCGAAGCGGATCACATCGAATTGGCGAAGCTGTGCAATCTGTGCACGTATCATCGCTGCATCATAGGCCCAACACGGGGTTTGATAATTTTTCGCGATGTGTTGAATTTGTTGTGCGCTGATGGCATTCGGCATGGTTGTCTTTCGAAGAATTTTGCATTTGAGAAGCATTACTGTAGCGCGTACAATGCAGAAACGACATGGGGATTTAACGGAGAAACTGGGCTTTCACCATGTATTCAACAGAAATCAAGAGGTTTGGCTTATGAATCAAAAAATTGACCAATTTGACAAAAAAATCCTGCAACTATTGCAAGAAGATGCCCGTATGTCACATGCAGAAATTGGACGGCAAGTCCACCTGAGCCAGCCAGCGGTATCTGAGCGCATCAAGCGTTTAGAAGGCAATCGCGTGATTCGCGCTTATCGTGCAGATATTAATCCCAAAGCTTTGGGGTATGACATCACAGCGATGATACGCGTTTCAACCCAACAAGGCCGCCCCTATGCCGAGTATGTGGCTAACTGTCCTGAGATTATTGATTGTTACACTGTCACTGGTGAAGATGGTGCGGTGATGCGGGTATTGGCAACCGACGTCGATCATCTGCAACGGATTATTAATGAGCTCAATGCCTTCGGATCGACTTCAACTGCCATTGTGTTGACCACGCATGTGGCGGGAAAATCGATTGCAGTGCCAAATGTGGAATGAACGGTTTTAATTGTCCACAGCTGTCCATGGGCGCATGTTTGGACAAGTGCGGACACCGCTTTGTATTGAACACATAACCGCTAAATCTATATAAATCAATGCCTTAGAGCGAAATTTTCCTGTGGCACGCTTCCTGCTAAAGAGTTAAACATTCGATTAACTTTAGGCAGGAACCACATGATTCGAGATACCTCAGGTCAAGACGCAATGATTGCAGCGCCACCAGTATGGCGTCGAAAAAAAATATGGATAATCAGCTTATGCGCTATCGCTTTCTTGATCATTTGTTTTGTCCTCTTACGTGCTTATGGCAATAGTTCCAAGTCGATTAGCAGCGCGCGCATTAAAGTAGCACAAGTTACTCGTGGTACCTTGGTGCGCGATGTCGCTGTCAATGGCCGCATGGTTGCAGCGATCAGTCCCACCTTATATTCCACCGCATCTAGTACGGTGACTTTAAAAGTCAAAGCCGGCGACATGGTGAAAAAGGGCGATATCGTCGCCGAACTGGAATCGCCAGATCTGACCAGTTTGCTCAAGCGTGAGCAAGCGATTTACGATCAACTGGAAGCCGAAGTCGCCCGTCAAAAAATCCTCGCACGCAAACAAAAACTGATTGCACGTCGTGATGCTGATCAGGCAGAAATAGAACGTGTCACCGCGGCGCGCACTTATGAACGTTTCGAAAAAGCCGGTCCGTCAGGAGTCATTTCTAAGATCGACTATATGCGGGCTCAAGATGCTTTAAAGACGGCGGAAATCCGTGCGAAACACGCAGAAGCGGCGACTGGTTTAGAAAATGAAGATGTGGATCTGAATCTAAAAACGCGTATGGCACAGTTAGAGCAGCAACGCTTACTGCGTGATGATGCCAAACGTAAGGTGGAAGAACTTAAATTGAAAGCGCCAGTAGACGGCATGGTAGGTACTTTATCTGTTGCCAACCGCAGTGTGGTTGCCGCCAACACCGCGTTAATGACCTTGGTCGATTTGTCTCAACTCGAAGTGGAATTAGAAATCCCTGAGACCTATGTCGCTGATTTAGGTTTGGGTATGACGGCAGAAATTACGATCAATGGCGTAACCACAAAAGGAAAATTATCCGCCTTGTCACCTGAGGTGGTGAAAAACCAAGTATTGGCGAGAGTGCGTTTTGATGGTGTTCAGCCGTCTGGTCTGCGTCAAAGTCAACGCGTTTCAGCACGCTTATTGATTGAAGAAAAACCGAATGTATTGATGCTAGCGCGTGGTCCTTTTGTGGAAAGCGAAGGCGGTCGTTTTGTCTATGTTGTGGAAAATAATATCGCGGTACGTCGTCCATTTAAATTAGGTGCGACCAGTATTTCTGCGGTAGAAATTGTAGATGGTTTAAAGCTAGGCGATAAGGTCGTCGTTGCTGGTACCGATCAGTTTGAAAACGCAGAAAAAGTCTCTTTGAATAATTAATCTTTACAACCGAATTGAATAAATAAAGGAACTACCATGTTACACATGAAAAATCTGAGCAAAGTTTATCGCACGCATATGATAGAAACCCATGCTTTGCGTGGCTTTGAAATTCACGTTAAGCAAGGCGAATTTGTTACTGTGACTGGGCCTTCAGGATCTGGCAAAACCACCTTCTTGAATATTGCTGGTTTGTTAGAAGATTTTACCGGCGGTGAGTATTTTTTAGATGGTGTTAACGTGACAGGTATGAACGACAACGCCCGCACGCGTTTGCGTAATGAAAAGCTGGGATTTATTTTTCAGGGCTTTAATTTAATTCCTGATTTGAATTTGTTTGATAACGTCGATGTACCTTTACGCTATCGTGGCTTTGCAGCAAAAGAGCGAAAAGAGCGGATCGAAGACGCTTTAGCGCAAGTGGGATTGGCTTCGCGCATGAAGCATTATCCCGCCGAGCTGTCAGGCGGGCAGCAGCAACGTGTGGCGATTGCGCGTGCCTTGGCTGGTTCCCCGCGACTACTACTTGCCGATGAACCAACCGGTAATCTGGACACACAAATGGCGCGTAGCGTGATGGAATTGCTGGAAGAGATTAATGCCAGAGGCACGACGATTTTGATGGTCACCCATGATCCTGAATTAGCACTACGTTCACAACGTAATGTTCATATCATCGACGGTCAGGTTTCTGATCTGGTGCGTAAAACACCGAGCTTGGTGGTAGAGCACCACAATGTTGAAACTAATTTGCATATTGCCTAAGTCAGATAGGAACCATCATGTTTCGATACTATTTTCTACTTGGCTTAAAAAGCCTACGACGCAATCCTGCACTCACGGCCTTAATGGTACTAACTTTGGCAATTGGTGTTGCTGCCAGCGTCTCAACTTTGACGATATTGCACGTCATGTCTGGCGATCCAATTCCACAAAAAAGTGATCGCTTATTTACTGCCATTCTCGATCCGGGACAAAAGGAAGGCTATACGCCAGGTGATGAGCCGAATGATCACCAATTTACCTATAAAGATATCAGTAATCTACTGCTTAGTAAGCAGGGTGAACGTCGTGCGGCGATGTATGGCATTGAAGCAACCGCAGAGCCAGCACGAAAAGATTTGGGTGCTATTTCTATGGAAGGCTTAGCCGTGACTGCGGATACCTTTGCGATGTTTGAGATTCCGTTTGTCAGTGGACAAGGGTGGCAAGCGTCGGAAGATAAAAATTCTGCTGATGTCGTTGTCTTAAGCAAAAAAATGGCAGAAAAGTTTTTTGGTGCCGTCAATCCTGTAGGACAAAAGCTCCGCATGTTGAAAGGTGATTTTACGGTGATCGGCGTCAGTGACGATTGGGCACCAAAACCAAAATTCTACATTTTCAATGGACGTGAAGGCGCCTTCACCGAAGAGCCAGATTTCATACTGCCTCTGAGTAATGCCATACGTCGCGAAGTGGCGCACTCCGGCAACATGGGCTGCACCAGCAATTCCGAACCTGGTTGGGAAGGAAGATTGAAATCCGAATGCACATGGTTTCATTTTTGGTTTGAATTGAAATCACCAAGCCAACGTGCTGATTTGCAGAACTATTTGGACAGCTATGTGGCGGAGCAATTTAAGTTAGGTCGCTTCCAACGTCAGGCAAAGAATCGTCTATTTAATGTGCGTGAATTTTTGGTTGAAATGCGCGTGATTGGTGACGATAGCCGCCTCTCAGCTTGGTTAGCATTTGGTTTCTTGATGCTGTGTTTGGTTAACACGATAGGTTTATTGTTGGCGAAATTCTCGGTGCGAGCATCCGAGGTCGGCGTAAGACGTGCACTGGGCGCTTCACGTAGAGAAATATTTACGCAGTTTTTGATTGAGACGGGGGTAGTTGGTTTGGTGGGTGCTTTGTTAGGCGTGTTGTTGGCGATGGGCGCACTTCAGCTAATTGCTTTGCAATCGAAGGCGCTCGCGGTAGTCGCACACATGGACTGGGCGATGTTGGGTTTGACCTTCTTAATGTCGGTCAGTGCGGCCTTATTGGCAGGTTTGTTGCCAACTTGGCGCGCTTGTCAGGTCACACCGGCAATTCAACTTAAATCGCAATAAGCGTCATCAAGAGGGAAGCATAAAATCATGAAAATATTATTTGAACTACGCCCCATCTTTTCCGCATTGTTGCGCAATAAGTTGGGGCCAGTGTTGGTAGCAATGCAGGTCGCATTGAGTTTGGCGATACTTGTCAATGCGATTTATATCGTTAATTTACGTCTGGAAGTTGCCGCTCGTCCAAGTGGCGTTGCCGACGAACTTGAGGTTTTTAGAGTCAATATTAGGAATCAAATTCTAGGTGGGCATGAAGATCAAGTGGCATTGCAAAAGCGCGAGACAGACACAATACGTGCTGTGCCTGGAGTCGTCTCTGTTGCGCGCACTAGCTCTTTTCCAGTCTCTCGTTCCGGCAGCAATACCTCGGTAGCGGTAGATCGGAAACAAGAGGTTCCTACTGCAGTCACTGGTATGTATGTATCTGCGGATTCGCTGGTCAAAACTTGGAAATTACGTTTGATAGAAGGCAAAGATTTTCAAGCCGATGACTTTGTTGATTTGAACCCGAATATCAGTAAAGAATTCGTGAAAAAAGTCATCATCAGTAAAGCGCTGGGAGAGAAGTTGTTTCCAGGCCAGACTAGCTTTGTCGGCAAAGAATATTTTTTCGGAACAGGTAGCGACGCCAACGGTGTCACTATCGTGGGCGTGGTTGAGACTCTACAGACCTCAGGTGCTCAGCCTGGTCAACGAGGTGAAATGACAACCTTGTTGCCAGCGCGTTTATCCGGACAAATCTGGGACGGCTACGCGGTACGTGCAGAAGCGGGACAACGTGATCGAGTCATGAAGGAAGTGGAAGAAGCACTGCGTAAAGCTTCTGCTACACCGGTGTATGTTAAAGCTACAAGTATGGAAAAATTCCGTGATGATCGCTATCGCAGCGAAAAGGGTTTGGCGTGGATGTTGCTCGCGGTAAGTGCTTTATTGGTGGTGGTGACTGCCAGCGGTATTGTCGGTATGAGCACTTTGTGGGTGGCTCAACGTCGCAAGCAAATTGGTATTCGTCGTGCTTTAGGTGCTCGTCGTATTGATGTGCTGGCCTATTTTATTGCGGAGAATTGGTTGATTACGACTAGCGGTATTGTGTTTGGTATCGCCTTGGCTTTGGGTTTAAATTATGTGTTGGTCAGCCAATTTGAATTGCCAAAGCTGCCGTTTAGCTATCTCTTATTGTCGCCAATCGTATTTTGGATTTTGGGCGTGCTTGCTGTGTATGCGCCTGCGTGGCGTGCAGCGAGTATCTCGCCCGCAACCGCAACCCGTGGCGTGTAAGCTGTGAGTTAAAATGTCATTCGTGATCCATATTATCTTCAGTAGGGTTTAATTACTGTGGCATAGCGCTGTACTTCGCTGTATATCGGCATTTCGTATTAAGCGTGTGCAGATAAACATGGATCGCGTTCCCTCGTTTTTGTTTAAAATCGAATCTCAAGTTTCAATTGCCGCATTTTTTTCTGGATCAGCATGCCTACCGTTTTAATTATTGATGACAATCCCAGTATCGCCATCGCTTTGGATGTTCTGCTGTCTTTGCACGATATTCAAAGTCTGAGTGCAGAATCGCCAGCACAGGGATTAGCGATCTTGCAGGAACAAAAAATTGACTTGGTGATACAAGATATGAACTTTACCGAAGACACCACTTCGGGTGAAGAGGGGATTGCCTTGTTTCAGAAAATTCGTGCGCAGCATCCAGATTTGCCTGTGATTTTACTGACTGCCTGGACGCATTTAGATGTGGCAGTGGATTTGATTAAAGCGGGAGCGGCTGATTATTTGGCGAAGCCATGGAATGATCAACGTTTGATTGCCACGGTAAAAAATCTGATTGAACTTGGACAGGTGAATCGCGCTTTGCAGCAGCGCGTGCAACGTGAACGCAAGCAGAAACGTGAGCTCGAAACGAAATATGATTTGCGTGATTATGTCTGGCAAGACGCTTTAACAGAGCGGGTCTTAGGGATGGCATGTCAAGTGGCAAAATCTGATGTTTCAGTTTTGATCACCGGTCCGAATGGCGCTGGCAAAGAGCGCATCGCAGAAATTATTCAAGCCAATTCAAAAGTGAAAGATGGGCCATTCGTGATACTCAATTGCGGTGCGATCCCATCTGAATTAATCGAAGCCGAGTTGTTCGGTGCTGAGGCCGGTGCGTACACTGGTGCAAGTAAAGCGCGTGAAGGCAAATTCGAGGCGGCAGATGGCGGTACTTTGTTTTTAGATGAAATTGGTAATTTACCTTTGGCGGGCCAAGTGAAGTTACTACGCGTTTTAGAGACGGGGCGATTCGAACGTTTGGGTTCAAATCGGGAACGGCAAGTCAAAGTGCGGGTGCTGAGCGCGACGAATGCGGATCTATCGGCGATGATACGCGCAGGGCAATTTCGCGAAGACTTGTTTTATCGTCTTAACGTCATTCAGTTAAATTTGCCTGCACTCGCCGAGCGCCCTGATGATATTTTACCGATTGCCCGAGAATTCTTGGAAGAGGGAAAATGCTTGAGCTTAGCCGCGCAGGCGAGTTTGCTGGCGCACCAATGGCCAGGCAATGTACGTGAATTAAAAAATGTGATGCAGCGAGCATGCTTATTAGCCAGTGGCGAAGAAATACAAGTGCAGGATTTGGGTTTGCCAGCAGCGATGCATGTTAATCCTGTCAATGATGTGGAACCAGATCGCGAGACGATTGAAGCTGCTTTGAGTAAGGCGAAAGGTGTTGTTGCACAAGCTGCAGCTGAATTGGGCTTAAGCCGCCAAGCTTTGTATCGTCGTATGGAACGTTTGAATATCTCTCGATCGTGAGATTGTCGATGTAATGAGTGCCTTCGTGCGAAACACTGATTAGTTGAATATTCGCTGACGACATCGCATAATCTGTCTTCTTTCACGCCTTCATCTTATGAATCTGCCGCCTGCAAGTAAGACTACAAGTAAGACTACAAGCCAGCTTAAAAGCCAGTCCAAAAGTACGCCATCACTTCCCGTACGCGGTTGGCGTTGTTCGCTAGCTGCACGCTTATCCATGTTGGTCATCATGATCACTGTATGTGCTTTAGCATTGGCAGTGAGCTTGATGCATTTCTTCACGAACGATGCCAGCTTGATTGTTGGCGCTTGTTTGCTATTGTTAATTCCTATCGCGATTATGTTGGTGCGAGCACAGCTACGTCCGGTGCTGGAATTGTTTCGCGCGATGAGTGGCACCGTGCTGAGTTATCAAGATCGTGATTTCTCATTTGGTTTGAATTGGCAACGCAATGACGAATTAGCCGATTTGGTCGATGCACATAATGAACTCGGCAGCGTGTTGCGTGAGCAGCGATTGGATTTGGTGCAGCGAGAATTGCTACTAGATAGCATGCTGCAGAATACCCCGGTTGCCATGGTCTTGTTGGGTCAGCGAGGACATATCGTATTCGGCAATATCACCGCCAGACAGTTGCTCAATCATGGGAAAAAATTAGAGGGGAATAGCCTCGAAACCATACTGCAACAAGTATCACCGTCTTTGCGCGAAGCAATGGCACAGGGTGGGGATGGATTATTTACAGTCAGTAAGCAAGCAGATCCACTGGATGCGGCCATCGCTAATGAATCGGATGAAGATGAAATCTATCATTTGTCACGTCGTCATTTTATCTTGAACGGAATAGAACATGAGCTGCTATTAATTCGCCATTTGACAGTGGAGCTGCGCCGTCAAGAGGTACAGACTTGGAAAAAAGTCATACGCGTGATTAGCCATGAACTGAATAATTCTTTAGCCCCAGTTGCCTCCCTCGCTAACTCCGCTGGTGCATTGATTAGTCGCGGTCAATATGAGCGCCTTCCGCAAATTATGAAGACGATAGAAGAGCGCGCCCAGCATTTGGAAAGTTTTATCCATGGCTATGCACGTTTCGCCAAATTGCCTGCGCCACGTTTAGAAAGCGCACATTGGCCTGAATTTGTTGAACGCTTGCAGTCGCAGTTACATTTTCGTGTGTTGGGCGATTTGCCGGATGCCATTGCACATTTTGATCTGGCACAGATGGAACAAGCCTTGCTCAATTTATTAAAGAATGCGATGGAATCGGGATCTCCCGCAGATGGCGTGACTTTGGAGATTAAGAACATTGTCGACGGTGTTCGGATTGAAGTGAGCGACCAAGGTGCCGGCATGAGCGATACCGTGATGTCGAATGCTTTAGTGCCTTTTTATTCCACCAAACGTAATGGAACCGGATTGGGCTTAGCATTGGCACGTGAAATTATCGAAGCACATGGCGGCCGTATTATGCTCAATAATCGTGAGGGCGGCGGTTTAACAGTGGCATTGGTTTTGCCTGTTTAGCTTTTGTTCTTGTTTTTGAGCTAGCAAAGCGCAACCCGCAATCAGTTTGATGGCTTCTTTGTCGATACCGCTCGTGTCGCTACACGCTACTCTGCGACATAATTCATAATTACCATGCCGGAATCTTTAGCATAGCCGCTGATTTCCTTTGTCCTACTTTCTCACCACTTCATATCCATGATCGTTCTTGCGTTCATCATCAATGCCTATCTGTTGGGGTGTCTGAACGCTAGTTTTTATCTGGCAAAATGGTTGGCGCGTGTTGATATTCGGACACTTGGCAGCGGTACTGCGGGCAGTCGAAATTTGTTACGCCAGTTCGGCTTCAGCTATGCGATCGTGGCATTTTTGTGGGACGGCGGAAAGGCCTTTGTAGCGATTAAGCTGGTGTCATTGTTTGGTGATCAGGCCAACTTACTCACACTCGAATTGCTTGTGCTTTGCAGCGTGATTATGGGTCACGTATGGCCAGTGCAAATGGCTTGGCGTGGAGGAAAAGGATTGGCATGTTTGATCGGCGGCTTGCTGGCGTTTGATCCGATATTACTCGTGGTGTGCGTCATTCTCTTTTTGTTGTTAGGTTTGACTTTACGCTTGTTAACGCAATGGCAGAAACCCGACATTGCAGTTTATCTCTGTCTATTTTTTATCCCATTCGTATTTTTCCTAAAACAATGGATATTCTTGTCGTCGAGTTGGCGCTCCTTGATTCTGCCGGTTGCTTTGCTTGGACTCGGTTGCGGCATCGTCTTGTTCGCGCATCGCCGAAATATTCAAATGACCCTTGACCATCATGTGGATGAGGGTTAGACGAAGGTTTAATAATCGCCAAATCTTTGCGTTTGTTCGGTAGGTAATTTTTTCAATAATTCTAACCCTATGATTTTTAGCTAGGTGAGGCCAATGACACAATCTGCATTTGAATTAAAGATCGCCGATCAAGTACATGAATTTGAACAGATACACCGTTTAAATTATCGTACTTTTGTAGAGGAGATTCCACAACACGCGGCAAATGCCGAGCGTCGCTTAGTGGATCAGTTTCATGATGAAAATATCTACTACATCGCTTTGCAAGATGGTCGCTTGGTTGGCATGTTAACAGCACGTTCCGCACGTCCTTTTTCGTTGGATAAAAAGATTGATAATCTGGATCAGTTCTTACCTGCATTAGCATCTGGTGAAAAGCAAAAAATTTGCGAAATTCGCTTACTAGCGGTTGAACCAGCTTATCGTCACACTAGCGTGTTTGCGAAATTATTTCGCTTTGTTTTGGAAACCAGTTTACGAGAAGGCTTCACGCTGGCATTGGTATCAGCAACGGTGTTGCAAAAAAAATTGTATGCGAATATGGGATTTACACCATTTGCCGATTTAGTTGGTAAGCCCGGTGCGATGTATCAGCCCATGTATTTAGTCTTGTCTAACGCATTGCATATGCAAAAGCGTTTACAGCGCAATCGTGTGCAGAATGATTGCGTACAAACAATTGCCACGCAAGCGTCCAACTTTCCCACGTCATTGAGCTTTTTGCCTGGGCCAGTGGAAATACACCCTCAGGTGCAAGCTGCATTTGCGCAAGCGCCGATATCACATAGGGCGGAAGATTTTCAAGAATTGTTGCACGCGACAAAACTACAGTTAAGTCAATTAATGGCGACGCGCGAGGTCGAGATTTTCCTTGGTAGTGGAACTTTGGCCAACGATGTTGTTGCTGCGCAGATTAAGCGTTTGGCTAGTGCCGGCGTGATTCTGGTGAATGGCGAATTTGGACAACGATTATGCGACCATGCCGAGCGATTTTCGCTTTGCTTTACGACGTTTCATGTTGAATTTGGCAGGAGTTTTGAACTCAGTAAGTTGCGTGATTATCTCAAGGCGAATAATCCGGCATGGTTATGGATGACTCATTGTGAAACTTCTAGTGGCATTTTAAATCCGCTTGGCGAAATTCAAGCGCTGTGCGATGAATTGGAAATTAAACTATGTGTTGACTGTACCAGTTCGGTTGCTTGCGTTCCGGTCGATGCTAGTCGCGCTTATCTTGCAAGTACCGTGAGTGGAAAAGCGATTGGTGCCTACCCTGGATTATCCGTCGTCGCTTATTCACATGAGATCGAGAGCGATCAACAAATTCCGCGTTATCTAGATCTTGGTTATTACCGTGCCCAGGGCGGTGTTCCTTTCACGCATTCCTCTAATTTACTGGCAGCGCTACACCAAGCTTTGTGTTTGTTGGATACCAACCGCTATGATCAAATCGCAATTGCATCAGCACATATGCGCACTCAATTGCAGGATGCGGGAATTCAATTATTAAACCCTGCGCGAGAAAGCTCCCCGGCGGTTTTGACTGTGCAATTAGATCCTAGCGTCTCGTCGATCACTTGTGGTGATGCGATGGCAGATCGAGGCTTCTTGTTGAGTTATCGTAGTGGCTATTTGGTCAAGAGAAATTTACTGCAAATTTGTTTGATGGGACATACTAATCAGGCGCAACAAGATCAATTGCTTAAGCAATTGATGGCTTGCATCCGTTCTTGTTCTGTATCTTGTTCTGCATACAGCGAAGTATAAAATGCCAATTACCATCGTCGCTGATAGTGGTATCTGACGACGGTCAAAGTTTGCCTGTTAAAATGCCATTTTTTTATTGCCATGAGTACTTGCTTCTTGGTGATCGTTTCTATTTTTGTATAAGGTGAACATATGGGCAACAGACTTTCAAAAATCGCCACGCGCACCGGTGATGCTGGCACGACTGGATTAGGTGATGGCTCTCGCATCGATAAAGATGCTTTGCGCGTGCATGCCATGGGCGATGTCGATGAATTAAATTCTCACATCGGCGCATTGATTTGTGAGGATATTCCTGAAGCGATGAAGCAGGAGCTATTTTCTATACAGCATGATTTGTTTGATATGGGCGGCGAATTGTGTATTCCTGGTTACACCATGATTACAGAGACACAAGTATTGCGTTTAGATGCCTTACTTGCCAAATACAATGCTGATTTACCACCATTAAAAGATTTCATTTTGCCAGGTGGATCGCGCGCAGCATCGATGGCGCATGTGTGCCGTACAGTCTGTCGCCGTGCTGAACGAGCAATCGTTAGTGTTGGAAAAGCGGAACAAATCAATGAAGCGCCGCGTCAATATATGAACCGTTTATCGGATTTGTTGTTTGTCCTATCACGCGTATTAAATCGTTACGCTGGTGGTAGCGATATCTTGTGGGAAAAAGAGCGTCAACGCTAGTTTAATTTTGCTGCCTGTTTTATGATGACCATGTAATGTTGATGTGCGTCGTGGGAATGTAAAGCGGAGGTCGATTATGCCAAAATGGTTAGAGCAGGCAGCTAAAAATGACTTAGAGATTCTCGAAGATGGTCAATGCCAGCTTTGTGGTTCTGATACTTTGCATGGCATTACTGAATGCGTTTCCACAGCAGGGAAGATCACGCATAAGATCAGTCAGGAAAAAGGCATACAACATATGACGATTTTCTTATGTGTTGATGCCCACGCTTTACAGCACACGCTAATACATGGGCGTTGGAATAATCACTTTCATCTGGCGCGTTTGCATTTAATACTGCATGATCAAATTCAATGGAATTACGATCTCACTAATGTGTTGAATGAAGTCTTAGATGCCTACAAAACACTGCATCCTGATGAACGTATTATCGATCCCGACGAGATTCACCGTTCCACAATCACAGTCATTGATGTTGATGCTAGTCATGATGAAGACGAATATATTGCATTGGTCTGGCAATGGGCAGAGCAAGTGTATACATCTTTTGCTGACAGTCATCCGATAGCACAGCGTTTAGCGGATTTGTTTAGGGATAGATGCGCAGAATCCGTCAGCAGCCAGATTGTTAATCAAGAGGCCTCATGATTGACTTTTTTTGCACGGGCACATCTGATGTTTCTTATATTCTGAACTCTTTTTGCATTAAGCAATTTCTCTTAAATCTGTCGCTTGATTAGCGGCAGGCATTCCTATTTTGCATACTGGTATTCATGCGTTTTTTTAAACCTCGTAGCACCTTTCTCGATCTTCCGGCGCATAGTTTATCGCCAGACGCAATTCAAATTCTTACGCATGCGGCAGACTTTAAGGCCTGTCTGTTAGAGCGTATCGCCGCGGCGAAACACAGAATTTACTTATGTAGCCTCTACCTGCAACACGATGAAGCTGGGCAGCAAATATTGGATGCTTTATACGCAGCAAAACAGGCGAATCCAGTACTAGAAATCGCGGTTTTTGTCGATTGGCATCGAGCACAGCGAGGGCTGATCGGAGAACAAAAAATTCCAGGTAAAGTCGCTGGCAATGCAGCATGGTATCAATCGCAAAGTGCTTTGCATGATGCCAGCATTCCGATTTACGGTGTGCCGATTCAAACTCGCGAATTGTTTGGTGTCTTGCATTTAAAAGGCTACGTGATTGATGATAGCGTGATCTACAGTGGTGCCAGTATTAATAATGTGTATTTGCAGCAGTCGGACAAGTATCGGCATGATCGGTATTGGGTGATTCAACATGCCGCATTGGCGAACAGCATGCTGTCTTGGATGCAGCAATACTTTTTGTCGTCTACTGCGGTTCATCGTTTAGATCAAAAAACACTGCCAGCCACGCGCGCGATCCGCGCTGATATCAGAAATCTACGCGAGCAATTGAAATCGGCTCCGTATGTGCTTCCGGGTGATACGACGGTGAAAGCAGGTCAGCAACTGAATGTGACGAGCTTAGTGGGTGTCGGTAAAAACAATTTTCTGAATCGTCAGATTTGTCATTTACTCGCTGCCGCGCAATCGGAAATTATTATCTGCACACCTTATTTCAATTTTCCTATCGCCATTACGCGAGAAGTTAATCGCGCACTCAAGCGCGGTGTGAAAGTACGCATCATCATCGGTGATAAAACTGCGAATGATTTTTATATCCCGCCTGAACAAGGATTCAAAGCGATTGCCTGTCTACCATACTTGTATGAAATGAATTTGCGTCGCTTCGCCAAGAAACATCAAGCCGATATTGATACGCACCGTTTGCAAATTTGTTTGTGGAAGGATGTCGAAAATACCTACCATTTGAAGGGTATATGGATCGATGATTTGTATACGCTAGTGACCGGAAACAATTTAAATCCACGGGCGTTTCGTCTTGATTTGGAAAACGCTTTGCTATTGACCGACCCGCAAGCAGAGTTACTGCCACAACGTCAAGCGGAACTGGCTAGCATCATGCAGCATACTAGCCAAATTCAACATTATCGTGATTTAGAAAAATTGGCAGACTATCCCCCCAAAGTACGTCAATTACTCGGACGTCTAAGCCGTGTGCGTTTGGATCGTCTGGCTTATCGGGTGCTTTAATGATTGCATTGAGTTAGTTTTTTTCGAGCCCGATGATTTCATAATGAAATACTTTGGCGATAATTTGCCAACGTTCATCTAAAAAAATTAAACTCAAAAAATCACTATAAAACTTTTCTGCAATTGCACATTCCACATGCGCGACAGCAGTGGCGTGGCCTGCGGTTGTGATACTGATGATGCGATCATGTCTTGCCTCATCACGGCTGGCGGGTGAGATGCGCTGTGCGACTATCGGAAAGTACTTTTCCATATCCAGATGCAGTAAGCTTCCGCTGGTAGCGCAGTAATAATTAGCCGCTGGATGAAACACCGCCTTTAGTTTATCTGTATCGCAAAAATACAGTGCATCAAAATAATCGTTAAGGCATTGGATGATCGCTGTGTGTGCTATGTGTGCTGTTTGCATATGTGCCTCACAATCAATTCGGCTTCTTTCTAAGCTCAGTGACCGGAATGCCGCCTACCCCCCAGTTGTCTGTGTGGACTTCCTCAATAACGACAAATGTAGTGGCCGGATCTTTATTCAGGATGTTAACCAGTAACTCGGTTGCACCATGGATGAGAGCAGTTTTTTGGGCGACGCTGACGTTTTCATCGGTAACTTGTATCAGTACATACGGCATGTTGACTCCAGTTGCATAAAGATTGGTTTAGTGGGATTGAAAGAAACCGCGTTTGCTGAATATCGACTATTTATCTCAAACCCTCAGCCTGAAGGGCAGCACTTACATGAGGACGTTGTTTGACTGTATCTAGGAAATGTTGTAACGGAGCTAGATCTGCCAGCTTGATATCGACAAATTGAGCCCAGCCACACACCACAAATAAATAGGCATCTGCGATTGTGAATTGCTCGCCAGTCAGGTAACTGTTGTCTTTTAGTTGTGCCGATACCCATTCCATTTTTTTGCGTAAGCCATTGCGGACGATATCCTTATTGACTGTGTCGATGACTGGATGAAACAAAATCGAAAATGATTTATGTAACTCTGAGGTGATGTAGTTTTGCCACTCTAATACGCGATAACGTTGCAGTGTGTTTGTTGGCGGGAGAAGGCTGGTGTTTTGCGCTTGTTCAGCAAGATATTGTGCAATGATCGGACCTTCGCTTAGACGCTGTCCGTTAGCGAGCTCAAGTAAAGGTACCTGTCCCTTGGGGTTAATTTCATAATAGCTTTGTCCATCTGTGGTTTGGTGGCTGGCAAGATCGACCTTGTGTAAATCAAATGCTGTGCCAGTTTCACGTAAAATGATATGCGAGACCAAGGAGCATGCAGCTGGTGAGTAATAGAGTTTCATAACATTCCTTTTCTTGAAGAGTTCTTTTAGATCATCTGTGTTTCTATCAACATGGATAACTGACGCAGATCGTAAGTGAAAAAGAACAGTGCTTGAACTGTCTTCATAGAAGGACTGTTGTTACATCGTGTAACTCTGCTTAAATGTAAACTACAGGTACTCGACTTGAATAATCGGAGCAAATGATGCCCTTACAATTTAGTGATGTGATGCTTGGTAGCATAGAGTTGTTTTGTTTAGCGGCGGAATACGAGAGTTTTACGGAGGCGGCAAACCATGCAGGCTTAACGCCTGCAGCAGTGAGTCGTAATGTATTACGCCTAGAACAAAGGCTAGGTGTGAAATTGTTTGTTCGTACCACGCGCAAAATACGCTTAAGTGAAGCAGGTCGTAATTATTACCTACAGTGCAAGCACGCCTTGCAGCAGATTGTCGATGCAGAGAGAGAGGCTAGTGGTCAGCAGGTTATTCCAGCTGGCATATTGCGAGTTAGTATGCCGACACCGTTTGGGCATCATTTTCTTTTACCTTTAATGCCAGCTTTTCTTCAAGCATATCCGCAAATCCAGTTAGATCTGCAATTGAGTAATTGGAATGTTGATTTCACTTCAGAAGGTTTTGATCTGGCTATACGAGTAAGAGTGCCACCTGATTCTGGCATGATTGCGCGTAAATTAATCGACGCAGAACTGGTCGTTGTGGCTGCACCTGCGTATTTGCAACAACATGGTGCACCAACTAGCTTAGAGCAATTGGCACAACATCAATGCATACAATTTATCTTGCCAAGTATAGGTCAAAATGTGATCTGGCAATTTAAGCGCGATGGTCAAGAATTAGATTGGCCTACGACCGGTTCGTATTCAATTTCTGATGATATTCTTGGAACGGTGAGCTTAGCCAAGCACGGTGCTGGTTTAATTCAAACTTATCGGTTCGTGGTAGAGGCTGAATTACAAAGCGGGCAGCTTTGCGAAGTCTTGCAGGAGTTTGGAGGACGTTCGCGTCCATTCTCTTTACTCTATCCACGCCATCGACATATGCCAGCGCGATTAAGAGTATTTATTGACTTCTTGATGAAGGCATGTGAGACGCTAAGAAAGGAAAACACCAGCACTTGACACGCAGGTGCTGGCGTATGGCTTGAATCGCTTGAAGCTTAATTGACTAAGCAATGCAAGTTCAATTTAATTGCGCAAAGTACGATTAAATAATTCCAGAGTTCTCGACCACGCTAATGCAGCAGCAGTTTGATCAAAGCGCGGTGTCGTATCGTTATTAAAACCATGTTCTACACCTTCGTAGACAAAGCCTTGATATTTCACGCCAGCGGCTTTTAGCGCTTCTTCATGTTTAGGCCAGCCAGCAACCAAACGTGTATCCTTGCTCGCATGATGCACTAATACTTCGGCTTTAATGTTTGGCACCGCATCCAATGCTGGAGCGCCGCCATAGAAGGGAACCGCAGCGGCCAGATCAGGAATTTTAGTCGCCAAAAAGTTAGCGATAGCACCGCCATAGCAAAAGCCAACCACGCCGACTTTACCGTTACCGCCAGCGATGGTTTTCAAGATGCCAGCCGCGGTGATGAAATCTTCACGCGTTTTCGCTTGATCGAGTTTTGGAAACAGTTCGCGCGCTTTATCTTCGGTGCCTGGATAGCCGCCCAATGGAAATAAAGCATCTGGCGCAAAGGCGATAAAGTTCTCTAATGCGACGCGACGTGCAACATCTTCAATGTGTGGATTCAAGCCGCGATTTTCATGCACTACCAACACTGTCGGCAGTGGACCTTTGGCGTTGGCAGGTTTGACTAAATAACCGCGTAAAGTACCATAGCCATTCGGCGATGGATATTCAACATAAGTCGCAACGATACGCGCATCATCAGGTTTGATTTGTTGCGCCATGGCGAAGTTTGGACTTAATGCCAGCAATAAGCCTTCCGCGGTAACCGCGCCCGCTGCATATTTACCGGCTGAACTTAAGAAACCACGGCGGCTGATTCCACCATGCACATATTGATCAAATAATTTCAGTACTTCTGGGTGAAAATCTTTGGCACTTTGTTTGGGAAATTCTTGTGACATTCTTACTCTCCTCTTCAGTATTCGCATGGTTTGTTGAACGCGAAATTGGGTTCGCGCTCGTTACAATACACAGAAACATCCAAGCTTGCTTGGGAGTATGTGGAAATTGTTGACGAATATGAACAAGTCGACATCATTTCTCTGGATTGGATGTCGACTTCTGATCTGGCTTCCCAAACTTTACTGAATGCTAAGGAAGTTGTAGTGCCTTCGCAATTTGTTTCCAATCGAGATATTTGAAATTTTGTGCACCATCAGGCAGACGCTTATGGCCGTCTTGTACGATCAAAATACCATCTTCATAGTTTGTCCCGAAATTCGCTGAACTCACTTCTAAACCATCGGTCTCTGAACTACCATCGATATCTTTTTCGATATTGAAACCAAGTCGAAATTTTCCACGATAGCGAAATGGTGCCTGTGCATCATAGATGATATAGCTATTGTCGCCTTGACTGGAAACGATGAGGTAAGTCGCGCGCTTGCCGTGATATAGCGCTAGCCCTTCGACATCTGCGTGTAAGCGGTCGCCAACTTTGGCGATCAATTTTAGTGGGCTAGCTTGCGTAGCGTCGGCATTGGTCAACCACACGCCACGTTTTTCTTCACCGATAAATAGTCGCGCATTTTTGTCGTCCACAACGCAGCCTTCGGGTTGAGTTGCAAGCTTCAATTGACGCAATTTCGTGCCTTGGTATGTGCCGTTTTTTCTCTCGATGCGCCAGTGTTGAACTAGACCGTCTTTGTCATTGACAAAGGCTTCTAGTCCTCCGTGATTCGGTTGATAGAGGCAGGTTCCGTAAATATTTTCTAGACCTGTCGCGATGCGGCTTACTTCGCTCACCGTGCCGCGACTATCGATATCGAAGATGACCAAACTAAGGTCGTCCCTTTGTGTAGCGATAGCGATATCACTAACGCCATCGTGCCACTGAATTTGTTGTCGCACATCGACGTTGTTCAAGCGTCCAACTTCCAGTAATTGTGTTTGCTTACCTTGTAAGTCATACACTAGTAAGCCTTGTTTTTTATTGGTGCCAAGTACACGACTTAGTTGACTATCGACCGGATGGCGCCAGATTGCGGGATCATCCGCTGCGTCACCTAGACGTTGCATTTCTTCGGTTTGTGCCTGAGGAATCAACACTGGAATAATCTCTTGTGAAGTTTCTTTTTTGCGCGATAGGCTAGTGACGTGCATCCAAGTTTTCTTGTTGTCATCGCGTAGGTAGAAGTTAGTTTTGCCGCCTAATTCAAGTGCGCGCAAATTGCCTGTTTGTTGTGGCCAAGCCGCAAGTTTTTTGTTTGAAAAGTGCTTTGTGATTTTCCAACCTTGTTTGATTGGCGCTGATAAAAAAATGTTTTTCCCTGCTTCATCTAAGACGGCGATTCCACTGGAGAAAACATGCATCGCTTGCGCACCCTGTTGCAATTGACCGTGTGGCTGGCGTAATTGCACTGCTTGACGTGCGGCACTGCTTTCTGATTGCGCTGAGTAAGCCCAGACGCCAAAATCTTCTTCGTTCACGAATAAAGTTTCGGTTTGATCGTCAACTTCACAAGATTTCGCATTTGCAGGCAAAGCCAGATTGCGCACTAAACGTGGCTGGCTGCCCTCCAGTAGCCACTGTTGTGCATGGCCACTTTTCGCAATCAAGAATAGGTGCATGAGTTGTTGTTGATCGCGAAACAAGCAGCTTGCATCGAGTGCAGCAGTCGCTACTGGTAAATTCGTTTGCAATTGAAACTGGCCTTGTTGAATCCGAATCGGCAAGGCATTTTGAGTATCGCTATTGATTAATACTGCTAAGGCATGATCGTTGTTTTCGCGCAGATCAAAATGTTTCGCACGCACTTTCATATTCGCACGTTCCATGCCGGTTGGTGATAATAGACGTAATGTTTTTTTGTCTAACACCAACCAATCACCGTTCGCGAGGGAGCGGAAATCAAGCGAGCTTTTCACAAAATCTGGTAATTGTTTTACTTGTGTGCTTGGATTGGCGCTAGCGAAGTTACTTATTAAGGCAAATCCTGCTAAGACACTAGCTTGCACAGCGCGCCGCCATTGTGTCTGAAAAAAAATTAAGTTTTGCATAGATGTACTGTATTCGAAAAATAGGTTAATCGCCTATTCAAAAAATTAGTGAATAGGCTGTGGCTCACTTGAGATGGCAGTTTAGAAATTGATCTTCAAACTTGCCTTGTAAGTGCGGCCATACTGCTCATATTGGGCATTCAAAGCTTTCGTTCCCAGATATACATAGTAGATTTCATTGTTGAGATTATTCGCTTCAAACACGATCTGATAGCGACGATTGATTTGATATGACAGTGAGAAATCAACTTGCTTTTGCGTATCGACCATACGATCCTGATCGGCTGCCAAGATGTCTGATCCTACTTCTAACAAATACGGTGATTTGTAGTTAAGCGCCAAACGTGTGCTGATCGCACCGTCTTCATAGCCGAGCATCAGATTGCCAACGCGATCTGATTGCCCTGGTAATTGAATGCTGCGGGTTTTGTAACTATTGCTGGCTTTGTCGAATCGTCCAATGCTAGCGTCGGATTTACTCATGCTCAAGTTGGCAGAGAAGATCAAATGATTGAACGGTGCTGGTAACATGCGTAAAGACTGGCTATAGCCGAGTTCCAAGCCATGCACTTTTGCTTTATCACCATTGGCATAACTAATCGCACTGGTATAGCCAGCCCATGGTGCCGTGCCCGCCAGATTGGTGGTGTAAGTAAAGTTCTTAATGTCTTTGTGAAATAGATACGCAGAGACGCTGCCATCGTCTTGCAAGCGGCGTTCGATACCAAAATCGAGATTGCTTGCTTTCATAGGATTGAGCAGAGGATTACCAATTTGTGCCTCGGTACTACTGATTAAATTAACTCCTGGTGCTAGCTGACTAAAGTTGGCACGTACCACGGCATTCGTCCACGCAGCACGCAAACTTGTTTTGGCATCGACATCGTAGCGACCTTGTAGAGTCGGCAACCAATTATTGTAAGAACGTGAACTTTGATTTGGCGTGGCGACACCAGCGACAATCTTATTCCCCGAAGCATCGAATTGCGTGCGTTCTAATCGTGTTCCGATCAATAGGCTAAATTTGTCAGAATGAAAACCGTTTTGAATATAGGCAGCATCGATGTTTTCATCCATAGAAAAGTCATTGATCGCTGATTCCACAGTAGAACGGGCGGCGGCGCGATTAGCATTCGCCACACGCGCACGTAAGGCAACAGGATCTAATCCTAAACCGATGCGTCCGAGTGGATAAGCTAATTCTTGTCCAACAAAAGACGACATCGAAGTTGCACCTGCACCCCAATAATTCGCTGCGCTTGCACTACTACTGTAGGCAAATTGCTCCGTATCATTTTTCTTATTGCGCTGACTGGTTTTGAGACCGAATTTTAGCTTCGCATCCCAATCGCCTAGATCGAAGGTTTTGCCGAGATCAACGCGAGCATGATGTTCTTTGTCATCAGAAAAACGCGTTTGAAAAGTCAGTGCATTCAAAGCGAATTTGCTAGGATCGTAGGCACTGGCTGGCGTATTGAGTTTCGGTAAATTCGTTTGTGTAAAACTGATGTCATTGAAGTTAGACGTGCCGCGGAAGCGTGCATCGTTCAAGGCATCTGGCGTGTCATCAGAGGCGGTGCTTTGCGCAATATTCGCTTCGAGTTTCCAATCTTGAATATGCTGTTCAGTGCCCAATAAGAATGAGTTAATTTCTTGTGCGTACTTGCGTTGACGCAGACGGCGTTCTAACCGCGCGGTGGCAGGCACACCTTCAGTTAAGGCACCGCCGCTGACATTACTCACCGTTAGGCGATCACGTACTTCGTCATCACTAAATTTACTTATGAAACTGCGCATGAAATAATTGCTCTCAGTATTTGGTCGCCAATCTAAATTGAGTGCAAATGCTTGACGTTCACGCACTGGCAAATAGTCGCGTAATTCGAGGCCAGACAAACGACCATTACTCCATGCGCCGCCAGTCTCCAAATTGTCGGAGCCGAATTCGCGCTTCTCCATGCTCAAACCAGCGGCAATGCCGAACTTGCCATCGAGCAGTCGATCGGTAAATAAGAGTCCGACGTTGGGACTAGTTTTTTTGATGTTTTCGTCATAGCTGACACCCGCATTCAATGACATCACTTGTTGTGGTAAGTCGAAACCGGTGAGTGCTTTCACCTCGACCGTGGCACCGAGTGAATTGGCATCCATATCTGGGCGCAAAGTTTTGATGACTTCCAAAGTGCGGATAATTCCTGACGGCAGCACGTCGAGCGCAACCGCGCGGCGGCTTGCTTCTGGTGAAGGTACCAGTGCACCATTGATCGTGATGGCATTCAAATCCGGTCCCAGACCTCGCACGGTAATGTAACGACCTTCGCCTTGGTCACGTTGTACGGATACACCGGGTAAACGTGCTAATGCTTCCGCGGCATTTTTATCAGGTAAAGCACCGATATCGTCGCTGCTAACCACACTCACGATGTTGTCGGCTTTTTCCTGTAATTCTAATGCTTTGCGCAGACTGGCACGTTGCCCACTGATCGTGATGCTCTGTGGTTCTGCACTGTTGTTCGTGCTGACTTGGGTTTGTGCTTGTGCGTGCATCATGCAGAGCACGCCGAAAGAAATCGCGCTGAGTTTGCCTGCTATTGCGACATGATTGGAGGTGTTTGTAAGCTTGGTTGTGCGAGCTGTGGAGGCTGAATATGGGCTAGTTGTTTGTTTCATGATGAGCGGGCTGGTTGATAGGATGGAAAAGCCCGCAGTCTAGAAGCCAAATATGTCAGTTGCGTTACAGCAGATTTTTGTGTGCAGTTGCAAGTCCGATCGATAGGGTATTACGCGATATTCAAGCAAGTTTCTGAGCTGAAATGACCAGCCGCTAATGGGCCTTTTTCTATGCGTGATTCTTGGGGCAGGTAGCGACTGACACAGTTTTGCGTCATTCCTAGCGATGTCACAATCCCATACAATTTTCTGTGAGCTGTTTGCACCTGTGTTGTTTTTGTTGTGTAGATTTTCAAGCGATTAAATAATTTCGACGCAATTTCCGACGATGTCATTTTCTCGTCATACACAAGGTTTAGTCTCGCGCGATTCGTCCAGATTGGATGCTGATTGCCCCTCATTGTCCCTCATTGTCCCTCATCGTCACTCATTGCCATTAAGATGCTATCTCTCCATAAAACACCACTTGCCCTATTATTGTTCACGACATTCGTGACATTTTTTGCTTATAGCAGCATTGGCATAGCAAAACCCATCGATACGATACAGTGGCTTGATGTCATTGCCGAAGGCGGCACTGCCTTGATGGCGGGCTTGTGGCTATTGATGACCTTGAGCAGCAGACCACGCGGCAAGGTGACGTACTTATTAGCCGCTGGCATGGGATTGATTATGCTAGGTGCCTGGGCTGATTGTATGGATGAATTTTATCGGGTCGGCAAAGAGCAGGGCTGGGATCACTGGTTAGAAGCGGTATTCACTTTAGGCGGGATGTTGGTACTAACAGCTGGATTGTACTTTTGGCGACATGAGCAGCTTTCACTGAATCAGCATTTACAAAAACGTGAACGGCTGTTCCGCGATCATCGAGCTTTTGATCGGCTTACGCAGCTCGTGGATGCAAATTATCTTCGTCGTCTGATTGCGATGGAGCAGGAGCGTCATTCTCAGGTGTCGAATTGCGTCGCGCTGCTGGATATTAATTCCTTCCATGTATTGAATCGTGATCACGGTGTAGAGGAAGGTGACCGCGCCTTGCAAGCGGTCGCTCATATGCTGTTGCTCAATTTATCGAATCAAGATGTGTTGTGTCGCTACGCTGGCGATCGTTTTGCGATTTATATGCCAGCGACTCAGCTTGCCGATGCACAGAAAAAAATAGACCATTTATGCACGATGGTAGCGCAAATGCATTTTTACACGCATAACCAACAAGTTCAGATCAGCTTACGGGCGGTATGCAGCGAGGCGCTTGAAGAACTTGATGTGTTGCTGGCTCGTTTAGAACCATTAGATCAAAAAGCTATGTTTAGTGAAGCGACAGAAACGGTCGTTAGCTTGGCACGCACCACGGTCTTTAGCTAGATAGCAGACATTCACGTGCGCTATTTTTCTAGTAACGACCCCTGCCTATTTGCCCAGCATCATACGATGCAGGCATGGCAGAGCGCCCAGCGTTTTGAAGTGGATTTAGATGGCGCGCGTAAGGTGAGTAAGTTGTGTGCAGAAGACTTTGTCCGGCAAGAACGCAAGGTCAGTCCTGAACAATATTTAGCGTTATTACAGTATCTAGCACGCTCTTCGCAAAGTAAGGATATTAGCTTTGCTTTAGGTCAGCACATGTTGCCCGGGCATTTTGGTAGCGCTAGTCAAGCGCTATTGCACGCCCAAAATTTACGTCAGGCCTTGCAGATACTCGTGCAATTCAAGTCAACTTTATGCCCACTGTTAACACCCAGAGTGAAGGAAGAAAATGGGCAAGTGATTTTGTATTGGATGGATCAATGGGGCGCACCTGGCATGTTGCCGTTTTTGGTTGAAATGCACATGACCGCAGTGACGGCGATGTGTCGCTGGTTAAGCGAGCAACGTCTGCCGTGGCGATATTGCTTCAACCGTAGTCGCGCAGCGCATATTGAACAACATCAAGTACATCTTGGACATGATCTGCGTTTTGATTGTTACCTCGATGCGATGATTATTCCCAGTGATTTTTTAGATATCCCATGGCCGCGCGCCAATGCTATCGGCGCTGAACTGGCAATTGCGCAAGCGAATGCAGAATCGGTGCAACGGGCACCAGCACAAAGTATTATCCCGCAACTGTATGACTACCTCGCGGCGAACCTACGATGTACACCCAGTTTAGAAAAATCTGCCCAACATTTCGATTGCAGTATTGCGACCTTCAAACGTCATCTCGCCCGACACGGTACACACTTCCAAGCGGAGTTAGATCAAGTTCGCACGCACATGGCGCTGTATCTGTTTCATTTTCAAGCAATGGATAACGAAGGTGTTGCCACTTATCTTGGCTTTCATGACGCGACGAATTTCCGACGATCATTTAAACGCTGGACAGGGCAAACACCTAGTTTGTTGCGATTGGCGTTGGGGTGATGGATTGAAGCGGTAAAGCGTCTGCAAAATTCTCAGGTTAGTGACATGGGTCTATTGCTTGGATTTTGCCACTAACCTGATTCTTTTCAAGTTTAGCTTACAATTTTCCACTCAAAGTAACACCTATCCAACGTGGTATCGCAGGAGTATAACTATTCCAAGTGCGCAAAATATCCGTCTTATCGTTGAAGGCATTTTTGACGACCAGACTGACATCAAAGGATTGGTTTTTGCTGCCAATGCCGATGGCCAAATCTGTCAAATAGCGCGCGGGAATTACGCTATAGCTGGATAAGGCATTGTCTGAGTTGTACTTGCTGCTGTATTGGGTGTTGGCACTGGCGTGAAATTCTTTGTTGCCAAAAATGGGCAAGCGATAATCAACACCGATATTGAAACTCAGTTTAGCCGCGCCAGGCAAGGTTTCGCCGCTGAGGCTGCGGTAAGCCGCGGCACCGCTGTAGCCATTCTCTGCTGGTTGGGCAGAGTTAGGGAAATCTTTAAACTTTGCGTCATTGTAGGCGGCAGAGAATCGGAGTGTGGTGTTTTGTATGCCGGAGTAAACCCCGTCAATTTCCAATCCCTGCGCTCTGACTTTGGGGGCATTGCCAGTGGCAGAGGTGTAGTAATTTTGTCCGTCATTATTCAAGTTGGTGGTGTAGACATCGAGCACGCGCACACCTTGTTGATAGTCTTTAATGTCCATCACAAATAAGGCCGCGTTCAAGATTAAATTGCCATCGAATAGAGAAGATTTTGCACCTAGTTCAAAGGCATTGGTTTTTTCCGCTTTGACTTTGTTGGAAACGCCATTAGTGACCTGTGAGATACCAGCTTTTTCACCGTACTGCCATGAAAAGTACGAAGTCAGATTGTCGTTAACGCGATAGGATGGGCTCAACACGAATGAAGGCAAGCCACCTTGGAATGGCTCAGCATCGATCTCGTTAAAAATGACGCCGATCTGCGATTGACGGATAGCCTTTGCTGCTGCGATTTGCGCTTTTTGCGTCGCGCTCAAGTTGTTATAAGTTGCGCCCGCATCACCAGCGATCGTGCTACCAAAGTATTTATTCGCGACTCGGTCAGCCAATGCCAACTGGGCTGCGCTGTTTCCGCTTGCTAATACGCCAGCGCTATTTGAATTGAAACCACCTAACTGCACGCCGTTCACCGCGACAGGATTGAGTTCTGGCGCATTGCCTTGATCGCGAATAAAGGTACTGGCTTTATTACGACGTTTTTCATAGGTATAGCGCGCACCCGTGGTGACGGTCAACGCCTCATTAATATGCCAATCCGCTTGAGAGAAGAGTGCGGAACTCTTATTCTGAATTTTTTGTAAGCCGGTAGGGCTGTTAAACGCCATTTTCAGACCAGCCAATGAGTTTTGCAAAAGATAGCGTCCAGCGCCATCTTTATCCAAAGTCGTATATTGCGCATTCGAAGCAAACCAAGCACCGGCGTCATTGCCCCAAATTTTTTGGTATTCAGAGCTATTATCAACCTGCAGCAAAAATACGCCGGCCTGATAGTCAACGAAGCCACCTGGTTGTGAGGTCAAGCGAATTTCTTGACTGCGTTGTTTATAGTCATTCCAGAAACCACCCGAGTTGCGATGGATATCGAATGGTGTACCTTCATCATTGACGGCGTTGAAGTGATAATCCTTGTAAGCGGTAATCGAGGTCAGCGTATGGGTTCCCAGATTCCAATTTAATTCGGCGGTGGCACCATTGCTTCCGGTAACCAAGGCGCGCGCAGCATCATTAGAGACTGCACCCTGACCAGCGCCGTACAAATAAGTATTGTCGTAAGTGTAGAGTGGATCTTGATTGAACCAGCGGCGATTGAGTCGTGTCTTCGCATCGGTCGCTAAAGTATTCACACTGCCATTTGCATAGGTGCTTGGCGTTGGTGTGTTTAATACACGTCCGTTGGTCGCTTCACCACCGCGTGGCTGGGCATCAAACGCAAGGCGTGCGCTAAAGTCTTTGTTCGGTGTGATGAGGAATTGCGCACGCCCTGAAACTCTATCTTTATTCGTATAAGTGAAGTCTCTGTTGTATAAATTGTCGACATCGCCACGCGCCTTGCTGACACTTAAACTACCGCGCCAAGCCAGCAGTCCATCAATAATGGGACCACCCGCTGAGAAGCGTCCCTGTACCGTGTCTAATTGACCTAACGTGACTGCGTAGCTGGCGTCAGGTGTAAAGGAAGGGCGACGGGTGCTGACGTTAATCACACCTACGCTGGTATTTTTTCCTAACAGCGTACCTTGTGGACCACGCGTAACCTCGACAGCTTCCACATCAGTGAAATCATAGCTAGAGGAAAGTGCATTGTAGGCATAGTTAACGCCATCGACGATTAGACCGACGCTAGGATCTTGTGCTTCGGTTTGACCTTGTTTGCCAATACCACGAATCGACAAACTACTGGTACGTTGATTCCCTTGATTCCACGAGACATTCGATACCCGTTGTGAGATAGCGCCGATATCGGTGGCTTGCAAGCGATCAAGTTCTTTACCAGTCACCACGGAAACGGACAGCGGAACATCTTGTAGTCGCTCGAGGCGGTTGCGGCTGCGCACGGTGACTGCACCCAAGAGTTCAGGTTCTTCCGCTTCTGCTTTGGTATTGGTATTCGGTGGCGTCGTCGTTGTGCTTGGCGATGTGTTTGCCAGATTGTCAGTCGTGCTGTTGGCGGTTTTGTTGAGTGCTTGCTTTGCGATGATTTCTTTCAAGCGCGCGATTTCCGCTTGTAGTTCGGCCACGCTTGCTGTGCTTTGCTGCGCAAAGGCGCTACCGCTGCTGAGCAAGGCCAAACCGGCAAACACAGCGGCGATAGGTCTTAAGGTAAATGGCGCTCGCTTGCCTAGCGATGTTCGTGGGGATGCAATGGATGTGGTGGTGATAATGCGGGAAGACATAAATACTCCAGTTGAATAAATAAGATACGCTTGGATAAGTGCTAAAGAAAATCCTAAGTATTGCAACTAGCATGCCACCTAGCTTCCTACCTCAGTTTTTGGCGAAGAGTTCGACTGCCTATTTCCGTCGATTTTTATCTATGAGATACAGTCAATTTGATGGTGTTGAATTAAGCTGGATAGTTGGCAATCTTCTGTTGTGGTTGGTGCTCGATACGCCATATTGTTTGATTGAATTTGAACAGTTTTTTCTGTTGAGTTTTGCACACTTAGATAAGACATGTTTGGAAAACGACATAAGAATTGCGTTTGTCATTTGATTTCTAAATATGCTTTTCTGTATTTGGCAACACTAAAAATTGTTGACGTTGAAAAAAGAATGCACCTTGAGCTTATTTGAAAATCACCCATCGATAACAAAAAAATCGTGGTGCTTGGTCACGCTGCGGATTCTCGCGCAGGTCTAGAATTTTCCTGTGGAGAATGCGCCATGAATTTTCATTTCTTATTTTATTCATGACATTACGCTGTTGCGTTTTCAACAGAAAATGCGTGAAACGTGCTGGCATACTTTCTGCTAAAGCTCCTCTTACACAAGTTGTGCAAGTTTTTCCATATCGTTGAGAGGATGCCCCATGAGCAGTTTAACTTTTGAAAGTGCCGGTGTTTATCATCGCCGCGCTGTCGTCAGACGCCAATACCAGGCCCATCAAAAAGTGGCGACGAAACAGAATGTCACAGCGGCAGCAGTTGCTCTGATTGATGCATCCACTGCACGCCGTCAAGCGGAAGCTGATGTGGCAAGCAAGTCCAAGCGCTCGCTCGCTATCTTAACAAGCGCAATCTTCGCTTTGCATGCGTATGGCTACTATTGGATCAGTCAGCCAGGTAATAAAGAAGCCTTGGCAAAGTTTAGTCCGATGACGATAGAGATCGCACCACCACCGCCAGTCGAGAAGCCCAAACCACCGGAGCCAAAGTTGGTCAAAGTCGTGCCACAAAAAGCATTGCCGATTCCAGATCATGTACCTGTCGTGAATACACCCGCTGAGACTGTTTCTAGCTCAGCAAATACGGTCGCCGTGGCGGTAGCGCCACCGCCTGCACCACCCGCGCCTCCGCCAGCGCCTGAGCCTGTTACAGAGCCACGTGGCTTCGCTGGCTACAAGAATAATCCTGCACCGAATTATCCAGCGGTCGCACAGCGCCGTGGCTTGGAAGGCACAGTCGTGTTGCGCGTCAAAGTATTGGCAACGGGTTTTCCTGATGATGTGCAAGTGTCGAAATCAAGTGGGCACATCGTGCTCGATGAAGCTGCGATTAAGGCTGTGTTGAGCTGGACATTTGATCCTGCCAAGCGCGGTAAAACACCGATCGATGGTGTGGTCTCAGTGCCGATTATTTTTAAGATTTAATTTCACAAATTTCCTATTTTATTTTTTACAGAAAGACGCAATAACATGAACGAACATATTCAAAAACTGATCGTCGATGGCACGCTGTATGGCCTGGTATTTTTTTCCGTGATCACCTGGATTTTAATTATCGCTAAAGGCGTCCAGCACTTTCGTCTTGGTCGCCAAAATAGGGTTTTTACCAAACAATTTTGGGGTGCTAGCAATCTCGACGCTGCTGCCAATTTGTCTGATACCACGGGCGCGAAAGCGCGTCTGGCTGCTTCGGGTTTTAGCGCGTTATATGTGGTCGATGGTGAGAGTCCAGATCTTGAACATAGTTGGGATAGGCAAGAGTTGTTGGAGCGTCACCTACGTCAACAGATTCAAAAGGAATACGAGTCTTTGGAATCGGGTCTAGCAGTCTTGGCCTCAATCGGCAGTACTTCGCCATTTGTGGGTTTATTCGGTACCGTGTTCGGTATTATTCACGCCTTAACTGCATTAAGCAAAGCGGCTTCACCAAGTATTGATATTGTAGCTGGACCACTAGGGGAAGCATTGATTGCAACGGGTGTCGGGATTGCAGTTGCGGTTCCTGCTGTGCTTGCCTATAACTTTTATTTACGTCGCTTAAAACTGGCATCGGCTGACTTGGATAGCTATGCGACTGACTTCGTGAATCTGGCGCAGAAAAGTGGTTTCCGCGTAAGCAAACCTGTCGCCAAAGTTAGCGCGACACAAAGTCAAGGTGGTAGTGCCGTTCATGTCAATAATCAAGTCATAGGAGTGGCAGCATAATGGGCTTCTCAACTGGAAAAAGCGCGGGCGATTTGAACAGCGAAATCAACGTCACTCCCATGGTTGATGTGATGTTGGTGCTTTTGGTCGCCTTTATCATTACGATTCCGGCGGTACAAAATGCAGTAAAAATTAATTTGCCAAAAACTGCAGCCACGGCACCTCTCACTGAGATTAAACCGATTACTGTCAGTGTCGATGCCGATGCTAAGGTCTATATCAATAAGCAAGAAGTCACGGTAGAAGGTTTGGAAAGTGATTTGAAATCACGCGTGACGGCGACCCCTGATATTCCGGTTAATTTCCAAGCAGACGAGGGAGTTCCCTATCGTTCGGTAGCAAAGGCGATTGCCAGCATACAGCGTTCAGGTGTCACAAAATTGTCTGTTGTGACTTCACCGACGGGATCGTAATCGCAGTCACAAACTAGCAAGCACAACACACCACCTTGTCGTAGAAAAAGCCAGCTGTCGAGCTGGCTTTTTCTACTTTGAATTTGGACATATTCATTTTTCAATGATCGTTCATCAATTTAATTCGTTTTATGTTGTGATGTATTTCGATACATTGGCACACATTGCTTATGTTGCAGATCACCATCTGCTTAGTTCGAAAGATTTTTATGACGACCTCACAACTTGAACGCCCTAAATCCGATTTTCATCACACGGAAATTATTGTGCCTTTGGGCGTGGAAGACACTACCGTGTTACAAGCACGACAGTTAGCAAAACAACTGGCTTTACCATTTGCTGGCAGTTTGCCGCCTATCGATGCATGGCGTTTGTTTCATGATCAGCAAGCGATCCTTATTGATGTTCGTACCATAGAAGAACGCAAGTTTGTCGGTTACATACCCGATACTTTGCACGTAGCGTGGGCGACCGGTACGGCGATGAATCGTAACCCACGCTTTGTCAAAGAAGTCGAAGCCAAAGTCAAAGATAAGAATGCCTTGATTCTCTTGCTATGTCGTAGCGGTAAGCGTTCTTATCTGGCAGCCGAGGCCTTAAGCAAGGCAGGCTATAGCAATGTCTTTAATATCGACGAAGGCTTTGAAGGTGATTTAAATGACGCGCAACAACGTGGATCTTTAGGTGGATGGCGAGCCCGTTCCTTGCCTTGGATACAGGATTAGGGACATTTCATGAATTCCAGATTTCAATCCATCTCCCCATCGGTGTTAACGCATTCAGCTAAACCATCTCGTACGTCGATTTTTGCCATCGATGAGGTTGTCGAACAATTGTCTCAGGTGCGTCAACAGTGGCGCAGCGCGCAGCAACGTTCGAATGAACCGGGTGGTCGTGAATTGCCCTCACGGGATGCCTTAGGAAAGATCATTACTGATCTGCGCGGTGCCTTGTTTCCTATGCGTTTGGGGCCACCAGAACTCAGGCAAGAGAGCGAAGATTTTTATGTTGGTCATACGCTCGATACGGTCTTACATTCTTTGTTAGCGCAGGTACGTTTGGAGCTCAGTTATGTTGCACGATTTAAGAAATCCGACAAGCTAGAGCATGAACTTCATTTGGAAGACAGCGCAGTTGAAATTGTCCAACAGTTTTCTCGTGCATTACCATCGATACGGCGTTTGCTGGATAGTGACGTGATCGCTGCTTATCAAGGCGATCCGGCGGCGCGTAGCGTTGACGAAGTTTTATTGTGTTATCCCGGCGTGCTGGCGATGATACATCATCGGATTGCCCATCAACTGTATTGCCTAGGAGTGCCTTTGCTGGCGCGCATAGTCGCTGAGATCGCACATGCTCAGACTGGTATCGACATCCATCCGGGTGCAAGTATCGGTGCTGGTTTCTTTATCGATCACGGTACTGGGGTCGTGATTGGAGAAACGACGATTATCGGTGAACGGGTCAGAATTTACCAAGCCGTGACCTTGGGCGCCAAGCGTTTTCCAGCTGATCAAGAGGGCAATTTACATAAGGGCTTGGCACGTCATCCTATCGTCGAAGATGAGGTCGTGATTTATGCTGGTGCCACGGTTTTGGGACGTATTACCTTGGGACGTGGTGCTGTCATTGGCGGTAATGTTTGGATCACGCAAGATGTGGCTGCGGGTAGTCATGTGAGTCAAGCCAATCTCAAGCACGATCAAGCGCAAGCTGAACATGAGGCGAATCGATAATGCAGATTATTTGTGACAGCTTTGGCATCGCGGTTCGGCAGCTCAGAATGTATCAAGCGATTTCTCAAGAAGAGTTAGCAGAAAAAGCCGATCTCAATCGTTCGTACATTAGTGAAATTGAATGCGGCAAAGTCGTTCCATCGATTATCACCATGGACAAACTAGCCGTCGCCTTAGAAACCAATCTCAGTGATCTGATACTTCTTTATGAAAAACTCAGACGCAGACATGGTGCGCATACGAGTTTGATTGCCCTAGCAGCCTAATTTTTAAATTTTATTTTCTTGTCAGGAACTTCGATTTTGATCGAGGTGGGGCGAGCTTTTGCCTAGATTTTTTAACCGCAGTATAAACAGGAGCAACTATGTCAGATTTACCGATTCCGAATCAAGCGCTCAGCGATAACGCCGCGCGTCAACTAGCCAATGCAACTAAGACCGTTGCCCAGCTTTCCACCATTTCGCCACGCTGGCTGGTACATCTTTTGCAGTGGTTGCCAGTAGAGGCTGGTATTTACCGTCTAAATAAAGTGAAGAATCCACGTGATGTAAGAGTGGCTTGCTCACAACGTGATGAATCGGAATTACCGCAAACTTTCGTCGATTACGACGAGCAACCGCGTGAATATTTCCTGAACGCGGTGTCAACCGTGCTCGATGTTCATACCCGAATTTCTGATCTGTATAGCAGCCCACATGATCAGATTAAAGAGCAATTGCGTCTGACTGTCGAGACCATCAAAGAGCGGCAAGAAAGTGAGCTGATCAATAATCCGGATTACGGCTTGTTAGCGAATGTCGCCGATGAACAGCGCATCTCAACTTTGACAGGCGCACCGACGCCTGACGACTTTGATGATTTGATTACTAAAGTGTGGAAAGAGCCAGGTTTCTTCCTTGCGCATCCATTGGCGATTGCCGCATTTGGTCGTGAATGTACGCGTCGTGGTGTGCCACCGCCAACCGTCAGTTTGTTCGGTTCGCAATTTTTGACATGGCGCGGTATTCCTCTAGTGCCTTCCGATAAATTGCCGATCGAAGACGGCAAGACCAAGATCATTTTATTGCGCGTAGGTGAAAAACGTCAGGGCGTGGTCGGTTTGTTCCAACCAGGTTTGGCAGGCGAACAAAGTCCAGGTTTGTCTGTGCGTTTCATGGGCATTAATCGCAATGCGATTTCATCTTATTTGATTTCCTTGTATTGCTCATTAGCGATTTTGACAGACGATGCGATTGCAGTTTTGGATGACGTAGAGATCGGTAAATACCATGACTATCCTGACACCTACAAGTAATCGTAGTGATCACCAAACTGGTGATATAGGCGGGTCGCCGATTGATGAGGCGACCTTGAATCGATTGGCGGGTGAGTTCTTTGCGAATATTCCCGGCGCGGCACAAATGGCGAGTCACTTTATTGGCGGCTCGGCGGCCAGTTCTAGCCCAACTACTCCACGCAGTCATGCTGCCAGTGTTCCCCTTATCGAACCACAGCTAGCTCAATCGGGAACGCCGGCATCTGTCACTACAGCCGCGATTGCGCAAGGCGTACCTGTCGATTTTGCTGCTGCTTTACCACATCACGGACTTGCTGCACACCCCAGCGAGCAGGCCTACTATTTTCTGTCAGCGGACAATCAATACGGTAGCAGCGATCACCAATTAGATACGCTGGCGGGTTTGGCAACAGGGAAAGCTGATCAATCTGTGGTGGCACAAAGTTTTGGTTTGCCTGGGCAGCTTCATTTGCAAGGACAGCCGAGATCAAGGGACGAGTCATCTACACTGGCGCAAACAGCTTATACCCCAACTCTAGTGTCCTTGAAACAAAATCCAGCATCCAGTTTCTATTTTGAGCAGGCTAATCAGTTTTATTGGGATCAAGCACCTGCCATTCGTCTGCAACACAGTGGCGTACAAGCACCGTTTGACATCAATGCGGTACGTAGTGATTTTCCGATTTTAGCGGAACGTGTGAATGGCAAACCATTGGTCTGGTTCGACAATGCGGCGACGACGCAAAAGCCGCAAAGTGTGATTGATCGTATTAGCTATTTTTACGAACATGAAAACTCGAATATTCATCGAGCAGCACACGAATTAGCGGCACGTGCGACCGATGCCTATGAAGCGGCACGTCAAAAGGTCGCGAATTTTCTTGGTGCGGCTTCGACCAATGAAATTATCTTTGTACGTGGAGCAACCGAAGCAATCAATCTGGTCGCACAAACTTTTGGGAAGAAGTTTATTGGCGCTGGCGATGAAATTATCGTTTCACATTTAGAGCATCATGCCAACATCGTGCCGTGGCAACAATTAGCGGCTGAAAAAGGCGCGGTGATTCGGGTGATTCCTGTTGATGATAGTGGACAAATTTTGTTGGACGAGTATCGTAAGTTACTCAACCATCGCACCAAGTTAGTCGCTGTTACGCAAGTATCTAATGCATTGGGTACGGTAACGCCGGTTCAAGAAATTATCGCCATCGCACATAGGGCTGGCGCGAAAGTCTTGATTGATGGTGCGCAAGCCGTGTCGCATTTGGCGGTCAATGTGCAAGCACTCGATGCGGATTTTTATGTGTTCTCCGGCCATAAAGTATTTGGTCCAACAGGCATCGGTGTGGTGTATGGTAAGCAGGCCTTGCTCGATCAATTGCCACCATGGCAGGGTGGCGGCAATATGATTGTCGATGTGACTTTCGAACGCACGCAGTATCACGCTGCACCAGCGCGTTTCGAAGCGGGTACTGGGAATATCGCTGATGCTGTCGGTTTAGGCGCAGCGATTGATTATGTGCAAAAACTGGGATTAGAGAAAATCGCCTTGTATGAGCATGCTTTACTTGAGTATGCGACCCAAGGACTGAAAACGATTCCTGGCGTGCGCCTAATCGGTACAGCGCACGAGAAAGCGAGTGTAGCGTCGTTTGTGTTGGCTGGGTATTCTACCGAAGAGGTAGGTAAGGCTTTGAATGAAGAGGGCATTGCAGTACGTTCTGGACATCATTGCGCGCAACCAATTTTGCGTCGATTTGGGGTGGAGGCGACAGTACGGCCTTCGTTTGCTTTTTATAATACTTGTGAGGAGATTGATCGTTTGATTGCTGTGGTGCGGCGATTGGCTAATGCTCGGAAGTAGGTGGTGTGTTTTTTTGGGGAATCCTTCCAGTTTTTTTGGAGGGATTTTTTTGCATTTGTGGGTTTACAATATTCTTTGAATGTATTTTGTGAAACCAGCGTTTTGGGAGGTATAAGCGTGGACAATTTTTCTGACTATGACTTCATCATACAACCCGGGTGGAAAAACTCGGGTAGCGATCATTGGCAAACGCATTGGGAACGTGTGCTCGATGCCAAACGCGTTGCCAATAAAGATTGGGAAGAGCCAGCACTAAAAGACTGGCTTGATGGTTTGGATACGGCGATTGGGCAATGCGCTAAACCTGTGGTGGTGATCGCTCATAGTCTGGGTTGCGCTACCGTCGCTCATTACGCGGCAAACTTCCCGCAGAAGATTCATGCAGCCTTACTCGTTGCGCCTGCTGATGTCGAAAGAGAGAATGCGCCGAGCACCCTAGGCAGTTTTGCTCCATTACCACAACTGGCATTACCATTTTCAAGCCGTGTGATCGCGAGCACCAATGATCCATTTTGTGATCGAATACGTGCCGAGAAATTTTCGGCTACCTGGGGTTCTAGCGTGGTGTATCTGGTCGCCGCTGGTCACATTAATACGGCATCAGGTCATACTGAATGGAATTCTGGTTTGGAAGAGTTACGTAGCCTCTTGGAGATCGCAGGTCGATCAAAACAGATGGACGCTGCTTAATGAGTTTTTCTAGTAAAGTTATTTTATTGTGCTGATTCTCGTTGCATCAATTCCGCCTTATCAATCCCGGCTTGAATTGAGCGTGCGATATCGGAATCTGGCTCAGCATTTTTAAGAATGTTCTTCCAAGTCGTGATTGCCACGGCATAGTCTTTATGCTCAAATGCAGCACTGCCATAGAGCGCCAAAGCTTGTACATAATTTGGATCGATACGCAAAGCGCGTGCGATTAATTGTTCTGGTTCGCCGACTAGGGTTTGCGAACTAGCCATTGCTAAAGTCACCGCATAATCCGTCCAAATCTCTGCATCATTGGGCTGAATACGCACTAGATTTTTATATGCTTCTATCGCTTGAGGAAAACGGCGCAAGGTCTCATACGAACGCGCCAGCATGCGCCAGCCTTTGGCATCGTCGGGATTGCTTTCCATTTTTTTAGCTAAACCCGCTACCATTGCTTCAATCTTTTCTGGCGTCATTTGTGCGTCGGCTGCCAAGCTGGTGAACGGTGCAATTGCCTCGGTGTCTTTCGCTTTTGCAGCGTCGATAGCTTTCGGATTGCCAACGATGGCGTATAGAAAACTCGCAAGAAAAATCACGCTGATAGTCAGAAGTAAGCAGAGACTTTGTGTTTTGCTGGAAGTGGATTCGTTTGCTACCGTGTCGTCCTCAGAAAAAATGGATTGACCGTTTTCGGCGCGACGTAAGCCAAACACAATAAAGCTCAGGGCTATCAGTAACAGAAATAAAGCGCTTAAGGAAAATAAGGTCATGATCTTTGCTCCTCTGAATTGATGTCTAAGTCACTAACTGAGTCATTCATTGTGTCTTCATCTGATTCAGTTCGCAAACGATGTTGCGCTTGTCTGAACTTGTTCATCAAGACACTAGCAGCAATCAAAAGAAATAGGGCGGGGCCAAACCACAATAGCCAGGTTGAGCTTTGCACCGGTGGTCGATACAGTACGAAATCGCCATAGCGTTGCACCATATAGTCGCGTACTTCCGTGTCGCTACGACCTTGTTTTAGCTGTTCACGCACTTGAGATTTTAATTGCACTGCGAGTTCTGCATGCGAATCTGCAATGCTTTGATTTTGACAAACCAGGCAGCGTAGTTCTTCCGTGATACTTAGCACACGCTGTTCAAGCTTGGATGGTTGTTGTGCAAAAACAGGGCTAGCAACAATGATCAAACTGCATGTTAGAGCACATAGTTGCTTCATGAATGGAGCGAATTTATTCATTTTCTAGCTTCGCAATCAAAGGCAGAAGTTTGTTATTTACAACCGAGTCCGTTAGCACACCGACGTGCTTAAGCCGTATCACACCACGCTTATCAATCACAAAGCTTTCTGGTACGCCATACACACCATAGTCGATGCCGACACGTCCGTCCGCGTCGATGACAGACCACAGATAAGGATTGCCAAATTGATTGAGCCATGCTTCTGCCGCATCCACTTTGTCTTTGTAATTTAGACCAATTAAGGGAACTTGATGCTGCCTAGCGAAGCGCAATAACACTGGGTGCTCTTCACGGCAAGAAACGCACCAAGAAGCCCAGACATTGAGTAGCCAAACTTGACCGGCCAAGTCTTGCGGTGTTGCGATTTTCTCTAGTTGGTCTAAGCGTGGTAATGAAAAGTGAGGTGATGCTTTGCCAATCAACGGAGAAGGCAGTTCTTGCGCATTGTCGCGTGATGAGCTGATCAAACCTAAACCAAGAAAAAAGGCGAGGGATAAAAATATCAGCAAAGGCCAGAGAAAACGTTTCATTTCGTGGTCTCCTTCGCTGATTGCGAGCGACGATAACGTCGATCAGCAGCGGCGATAAAGCCACCAAGTGCAATCAGAATACAGCCCGCCCAAATCCAGCTAATGAAAGGTTTGATCTGTATCTTCACGACCCAACGATCATCTTTCGTCGCTTCGCCCAAAGAGACATACAGATCGCGGAAGAATCCACGATCTATCGCTGCTTCTGTCATCGGCATGTTTTGCACCGTGTAGATGCGTCGTTCAGGTTTCAATGTCGTAATCGATTTCCCTTCCTGCATTACTTTAAAACTGGCACGTACAGCGACGAAGTTCGGTCCGTTCACTTTGCGCAGATCGTCAAAATTAAAACGCAGTCCGGCTATCTCTACGTGCTCGCCAACGCCTAAGCTGAATTCGCGACCTTGTTCCAAACCTTTGACTAAACTAACGCCAGTTAGAAATACCGCAATGCCCAAATGCGCGATGATCATGCCCCAATAGCTAGCGCCGAAACTTTGGCATCGCCGCCATAAGGGCGAATCTGTTTGTGATTGCCGCAGGCGTTGAAGTACATGGTTTAAGGTCGCTAAGCTTATCCAGACCGCCAGACTCAAACTTAGTACAAGGAGCGGTGAATATTTAAGTATCGACCAAATCAAAACTGCAAATATGAGGCTCAGAACAATCATCCACTGTAAAGCCGAAAAGATTTTTCTAATACTCGTTTGCTTCCATGACAAATAGGGTCCCACCCCCAGCAAAAACAAAATCGGTAACATCAATGGCACAAACACGGCATCGAAGTAGGGCGGTCCTACAGACATCTTCCCTAGGTTCAAAGCGTCTAAGAATAGCGGATACAAAGTCCCTAACAAGATTGCCGCTGCGGCTACAAACAGAAACAAGTTATTCAACAATAAACCAGCATCACGCGAGAACCAATGAAAACCTTTGCCACCACCCAGCTGCGGCGCACGCCAAGCATATAGGCTCAGTGAACCACCAACTACTAGCACCAAAAAAACTAAAATGAAAAGACCACGTCGTGGATCTGACGCGAACGCATGCACTGAGGTCAAGACGCCGGAGCGAACCAAGAAGGTGCCCAGCAAAGACAGTGAAAAACATAGTATGGCTAGTAACACAGTCCAGCTTTTGAAGCTGGCACGCTTTTCACTAACCGCTAAACTGTGTATCAACGCGGTGCCTAATAGCCAAGGCATAAACGACGCATTCTCTACGGCATCCCAAAACCACCAACCGCCCCAACCGAGTTCGTAGTAAGCCCAGAAGCTGCCAAGGAAAATGCCTAATGTGAGAAATGCCCATGCCACCAAAGTCCAAGGACGTGACCAGCGTGCCCAAGTTTCATCCAACTGACCACGCAATAAACCAGCGATGGCAAAAGCGAAAGCAACGGAGAAACCAACATAGCCCATGTATAGCAAAGGTGGGTGAAAGATCATGCCAAAGTCTTGCAGCAATGGATTCAGATCGCGCCCATCGAAAGCAGCAGGTATCGTCCGTGAAAAAGGATTGGAGGTGAACAAGGTAAAGCTCAGAAACCCGATGTTAATCCAACCCATCACCGCCAACACACGCGCTACCAAATCTTCACTCAATTGACGACTATAGTGAGCAACTGCCGCCGTCCATGATGTCAGAATTAATATCCACAATAAGAGTGATCCTTCATGTCCACCCCAACTCGCAGCGACACGAAAATACACAGGTAAACGCGAGTTGGAATTGTGTGCGACGTAGCTGACCGAAAAATCATTTTGTATAAAGGCGGTCACCAAAAAAACAAAGGCGAATACGGAAAATAGCCACTGGCCCCATGCCAACGGCCGCGCCAAAGCAAGCAAGTGAGCATCTCCACGCCAAACGCCAATCAAGGGTGCGACGGCTAAAACACTGGCGAGGCAGAGAGCCAAAATTAAAGAGAAATTACCTAGTTCTGGCAGCATATGTTTTTGAATTGAAGGCTAGATTGAGTGAAACTGTTTTGCGGTATTGGATCGATTCAGAAAATTTGTATTGCAATTTCTTAGACTATTTGGTGTCATACAGGACTTGATCTCAATGCTGTCCGGAATAATTTTCTTGACAGTTTTAGTTTGAAACTCCCTTCTCCCGCAAGCGGGAGAAGGGACGGGGATGAGGGAGCTTAAGGTTTGAACAAAATCATTAGAAGGCACCATTTTTTGTCGACGCTTTACATGCTTCAATCTTACAAATACATCGCAGCAGCCGAACCACCCTCACCCTAGCCCTCTCCCGCTAGCGGGAGAGGGGATGTTTAAACACCCAGTTGGTCGCGAATTATTAATTCTTATTCTTTTGAGCCTGCTCAGCCTGATCCAAGGCATATTTAGCTTCCGGCGGCATATAGTTTTCATCGTGTTTTGCTAACACCAAGTCGGCGACGAATATCGATTTCGCATCCAGTTTTCCTTGCGCTACCACGCCCTTACCTTCCTTAAACAAGTCCGGCAAAATGCCACGATACCGTGCCTCGATTTTTTGTACTTTATCGGTAATCACAAATTGCACGGTCACGCCATCCGCCGAGCGCTGCAAACTACCTTGTTCCACCATGCCGCCAATCCGAAACGAACTCTGCTGAGGTGCTTCACCATTGATCACCTGACTTGGCGTAAAAAAGAACACCAAATTTTTTCGAAACGCCGACAAAACAAACCATGCCGCCAATCCCAATAAGCTCAAACCAGCGACCACTAGCAACAGACGTTTATGACGTGTCTTGAGAGGCTTTTTTACCAGATCATTCATCGCAGTTGGCTCGCTTGGTTCTGACTGAGGACATCGTAATGAGTCAAAACTGTTCTTGATTTTTCTGCAGTTGCTGCGACGACTCGCTCAAACGCTTGGTCTTGTTCTAAGGCGCGTTGCGGCGACAATTTTTGCTGTGCGCAATGTAATTTTATGGCTGCCCGATTGCGGGAAAAAACATAGAGTACTTCCCAGATGATGAAGCTAAAGAAGACACTGTACGAGCCCCAAACATAAAGTCCATACCCGCCCATCGCAAAAAAGTCTTGGTAGCTAAGCCAGCTCATGATGTGATCCTTCTGTTCGATATGTACACGAACAAGTTTGCTGTAATGTCTGTGTCAACCAGGGCGCTTGATTTTCTCGCTCTAGAATAATTGCCCGTAATCGCCACAAACTAATGGCAATCGCATAGGCCCATATCGACACAGTCATTACTAACATTCCAGTTAACATACTGGCTGCCATGGTCGGTGCGCTCTTCAAACTTACCGAAGCACCTTGATGCAAGGTGTTCCACCACACTACGGAAAAATAAATAACAGGTACATTCACCACGCCAACGATCGCTAATATGGCGCTAGCCTTATCCGCTCGTCGCTTATCATCAATCGCAGCATGCAAAGCGATGAATCCTAAATACAAAAATAGAAGAATTAATTCTGACGTCAAACGTGCGTCCCAAACCCACCAAGCACCCCAAGTGGGGCGTCCCCACAGAGCACCAGTCCATAAGGCAAGAACCGTCATGAGCGCGCCGGTCGGCGCTAAAGCTTGTGCCATCATGCTAGATAGGCGGGTATTGAGTACCAAGCCCAAGATCGCCCAGAAACACATCGCAAGATAAATCAGCATCGACAGCCATGCCGTTGGCACATGAATGAAAATAATTCGATATACCTGACCCTGTTGGTGATCTTCAGGCGCGACAAAAAAGCCGATATATAAACCGACTATGCCAGCGACCATGGCGATCAAAAAACTGCTAATCACTAAAGGATACAGCCACGGGAAAACAGCTTGTGGTGCAGCAAAGCGTAACCACAAATTGATTTTCGTTGAAGCTGATGGCAATGCTGTTGTCATGACAAATTGAATCCATTCAAAATCGATATATTCATGTACGTTTTTCGCATAAAAATCAGAGCAAAAAAAATAGCCCACGTCCGAAGACATGGGCAAAAACCAATTCTTGGGGAGAACTGGGGGAGACGAAAGAACTATAGCGAAGCGATGAAAAAAAGTATGCGAATTTATTCAAATATGCTTATGCATCAACTTTCGAATATCTGTTCGATAGACATATCATCCATTGAGGTTGTCCTATTAATAGATTCCTGTTGTTTTGATTTGAACAGAGTTAAATTCGCGAAAGCGCAAAAATCAACAGCGCATCCATTTTGGTGCACGGAATTGAACGACATATATTGGAAAAAGATGAAATAGCTTGGTATGGTTTTTGCAGTTTGCAGAGAGGAAAACTTTTTTTACCTCTTTCAACAGTAAGGAACTTCATGAAAAATGCCAAACTCTCTACGCTAGTTGCTGCCGTAACTATTGCACTCTCTAGTCAAATTGTATCCGCCGCTGATCTGCAAACCGCAGCATCGCAACTCAACGCTACTAATACCAAAAACATAGAATTTTCTGGCACAGGCTATTGGTATCAATTCGGTCAGGCACCGCATCCAAAATTAGCTTGGCCACAATTTGATTTAAGTAGTTACAAAGCCAGTATCAATTTCGATGATGCTGCGGCACGCGTGCAAATCGTGCGTAAGCAAAGCATAGAAAAAGGCCGTGATCGCCCGACGCCGGTTGAGCAACGTCCAGATCAATACGTACAAGGCAATTACGCATGGAGTTTGGCGACACCTGTGAACGCGAGTGCGCCAACGGCTAGCGCACAACCTGCAGCTGTAGAAGAACGTACTGCCGAAATTTGGTCAACGCCACAAGGTTTTTTGAAAGCCGCGTTGGTCAATAATGCGACTAGTAAAAATCTCAAATCCGGGGTTGAAGTGTCTTTCAAAGTGAATGAAAAATATCGCTATGTCGGCATCATCAACGCCAAGAATCAAGTCGAAAGTATCAAGACTTGGATCGATAATCCTGTACTCGGTGACACTTTGATCGAGACCAAATTTAGTGCTTACAAAGATTTTTCTGGTGTCTCTTTCCCAAGTCAGATTGTACGTCTGCAAGGTGGATTCCCAGTCCTTAAACTCAATATCGACGAGGTGAAAGCGAACACTGACTTCAATCTCAGTGCGCCGCAGAATGTTGTTGATTTCAAAGCGCCTGCTATCACAGTGAATGCTGTCAAGCTTGCTGACGGTGTGTTTCACTTGACTGGTGGCACCCACAATAGTGTGGCGATTGAACAGACTGATCATATCGTTGTGGTCGAAGCACCATTGAATGAAGCTCGCTCGTTGGCGGTGATCGCAAAGGTGAAAGAAGCCATACCCGGTAAACCAATCAAGTTCTTAGTCAACTCACATGCGCACTTTGATCACGCTGGTGGTTTGCGCACCTACGTCGATGAAGGCAGTATTATTTTGACGGAAGAGCAGAATCTCTCTTACTACCAAAGGATCTGGGCCGCGCCACATAGCATTAATCCAGACAATTTAGATCGCTCTAAGAAAGCTGCACTGTTTAAAACCTTCAAAGGCAAATTGGTGTTGAATGACGGTAAGCGCAAGATTGAAGTGCATTCAATTGCTGGCAACAGTCACAACGATGCTTTCGCTTTAGTTTATCTTCCAGCTGAAAAAATATTGATTCAAGCGGATGCCTTTAATCCACCAGCAGCTGGTACGCCGATTCCGGTTCCAGCGAATCCTTTCTCTGTGAATTTGTACAGTAACATCAAGAAACTGCGTTTAGATGTTGAGACAATTGCTGGCTTACATGGAGCAAAGGCGGTTGGTCTTGCTGATTTACAGGCTTATATCGGGCAACAATAGTAGCTTACAATGTCGTACAGCCTTCGGCATCAATTCGTTTGAGCCGGAGGTTTTTTATTTTTTGAGAGTAGTTACTGTCGGATGATGGAACAATTAATTGTGGTTGAGCATTAGCATAATCATCTAGCTGATATCAACATCCCTAGGATTAGTAGACGAAAGAGTTTGCTGGATTCTATGGTAAATAGTCAGCATCATTCATAATGAATCCGCAATGCTAAAGCAATCAGCCACGGACTGAGCACCAAAGAACCCGTAAATATCGCTGCCAATAAATACAAATACGGTTCGGCTGACAGCCCAATTAAATCCGCATGCACTGCGCCGCTACCAAAAATTAAGACAGGAATAAACAAGGGCAAGATCAAAAGAGAAATCAATATACCACCGCCGCGTAAGCCTAAGGTTAATGCCGCACCTATGCCACCCAAGAGACTAAGGCTGGGCGTACCGAGTAACAAAGCTAGTAGCAGATGCGTGATCGCAATCCCAGGCAAATCAAACAATAAGGCCAACACAGGTGCGATCAAAAGCAAGGGGAGACCTGCAATCAACCAGTGTGCCAATAATTTTCCCAAGACTAGCACGACCAAAGGCTCAGACGATAACAATAAATATTCCAGGCTGCCATCTTCCGCATCTTGGACGAATAAGCGATGCAGTGACAACATCGATGCCAATAATGCCGCCACCCAAATAATGCCGGGTGCGATACCGCGCAATATAGCGATTTCAGAGCCGATGCCTAGTGGGAATAATGTACACACGATTACAAAGAAAAATAGTGATGTCAGCACATCCGAACGTCGTCGGTACGCTAATAGCAGGTCTCTATTTACGATGCTGATAAAGCTTTTCCACATGACTTAGCTTCCCAAATGCAGGCGCTTGCTGGCAACCGATGCGTACTGGTGAAAGTTGAATTCTTGATGACTGGTGTACACCACGATACCGCCTTGATCTACATGTTGAGCCAAGCGCGTCAATAATAAAGTGATGCTGGCATTGTCTAAGGCGCTAAATGGTTCATCTAAAATGAGTAGTGTTGGTAAGTCTGGTAAAAACAAACGGGCTAACGCGACACGTTTTTGCTGGCCTTGCGATAAGACCCGCGCTGGCAAATTGACTTGCGCTGATAGGCCGATCGCAAGCAGCGCGTTGATGATCTGCGCTTGCGTGTCATGACGCGCATTTAGTTGTGAGATGTGGTGTAAATTTTCGAAAGCGTTTAAATCAGCTTTAATACCGTATTGGTGACCGATATACAGTAATTCAGAATGAAAAAAATATCTGTCTTCGTTTATCAAGCGCCCTTTCCACAATATTCCATCAGCCCGCGCTGAACTTAATCCGCATAAGAGGCGCAGTAAACTGGTCTTGCCAGCACCGTTGCTTCCGGTTACCCATAGGCTTTCGCCTGCTTGCAAATCGAAGGAAATATCGGAAAAAAGTTGTCGCTCGCCGCGCGAGTAAGTTAGGTTGTGGACGGTTAAAGCCATAAGTCACTGTCAGTAAACAAAGTGCTAGTGTAAAACGATGATTTTCTGAAGCAAAGGAAGTTAATCATCTATGTTTATCTGCTTGTTGATGAAAGCAGTTTCGTGTTTGTCGATTATCTTTATGCGTTTTCTATCTATGTAAAGAATAAAAAATTCGTTTTCCTAATAAGAGAATCCTAGCAATATGGCAGCTTCATTCTTGAGGAGTCCATTTATGCTTGATCGTCACGCTTTAGCAAAATCTGTCATACAGAAAAATCAAAGTTTACGCCGAGTTAGTTTGATCGCAGCTCTATTAGTCGGGGCTGGCTTGGCTTGGACCACACCTAGTATGGCGCAGGGCAATGGTAATATTTTGAATGCTTCATATGACGTGACCCGTGAATTATTCAAGGATATCAATCCGGCATTTGTCGCTGAATGGAAAAAGAAGACCGGCGAAACCATCGTGATCAATCAATCGCATGGCGGTTCCAGTAAACAAGCGCGTTCGGTGATCGATGGTCTTGACGCTGGTGTGGTAACGATGAATCAGGCTAGTGATATTGATATTCTGGCGGAAAAAGGCTTGGTGCCAGCCACATGGAATAAAGCATTTCCGAATAATTCTTCGCCATTTTATTCGACCATGGTGTTCTTAACGCGTAAAGGAAATCCTAAGAAAATCGCGTCGTGGGAAGATCTGGGTAAGGCCGATTTAAAAATCATTATTCCCAATCCAAAAACTTCTGGCAATGGACGCTATTCTTATTTGGGCGCATGGGGCTCGGTGATTAAAGCCGGCGGTAACGAAGCGCAAGCTCGTCAATTGACGGAACGTATTTTTAAAAATGTTCCTGTGTTAGATGGCGGTGGTCGCGGTGCAACAACCACATTTACGCAACGTGAAATTGGCGATGTACTGGTCACTTTTGAAAACGAAGTGCAATTGATTAAACAAGAATTTGGCGATAACTTTGATGTGGTCTATCCAAAGATTTCCATCCTTGCAGAATCGCCTGTTGCGGTGGTTGATAAAGTCGTTGATAAACTTGGCAACCGTAAGCAGGCGACAGCTTATTTGCAATTTCTGTATTCAGAAGCCGGGCAAGAAATTATCGCAAAACATTACCTGCGCCCACGCTCTGAGCTGGCTGCAAAAAAATATGCGGCCAATTTTAAGCCGGTGAGCTTATTTACGATTGAGGATGTGTTTGGTGGGTGGAAGCAAATTCAGAAGAAGTTTTTTGATGATGGGGCTGAGTTTGATAAGATTTATCAGAGTAAAAAATAGTGTAATTGTTTGCTTGGGGTGAGTTGTCACCTTACTTGAAAACGCAGAGTCTCGTGGGGGTGGCTCTGCGTTTTTTGTTTTTGGTTTTCTGCATTTTTGGGGTCTTTGGTTTTGAATACTTTCTTTGTTTCTTTAAGTTCTGAGGTCGGGTGTGGCCCGACAGCCACTCACTTTCTTTGCTTCGCCAAAGAAAGTGAGCAAAGAAAGGCGACCACGCTGCCACTGCCCTTCGGGTTCCCAATTGTGCAGGACAAAAAATGGGAAAGTGTTGAAACTCGCTTCGCTCAAACAGCAACACTTTCTTTATCCATTTTCTGCCCTGCACAATTGGCAGTGTCAGATGTGGATGAAAGTCAAAAACAACGACCTACAACAGCTGATAGGAAATTGACTGCCCGTTGATACCGATTGTTTTGATGTTGGGGTTGTTTTTGAATTCGCTTTTGACCTACCTCCGTTTGAGACGATGTAATTTGTGCGTCACAGAAAATGGATAAGAAAGTGTTGTTGTTTGAGCCGAAGGCGAGTTTCAACACTTTCCCATTTTTTGTGATGCACAAATTATGCTGGAGCGTAGCGTAAGCACCCCGTAGGGGCGAGTCTACGGTCGCCTTTTTTGGATTACCTTTTTTGGCGAAGCAAAAAAGGTAATTGGCTGTCGGGCCACACCCGACCTGTGAACGATGAGATCGGGAGAAGTTAAAACAAACTCTAAAATTTAGAGGAAGAAAAGTGTCTTAATCCTTAGTCTTAAAATCATCATGACAAGCCTTACAAGTCTTGCCCAAAGCCCCAAACTGCGCCTTCACAGCAGCCTGATCACTATTAGCTGCAACCTTCGCCAATTCATTGGCTTCTTTAATAAAGTTACCCGCCAATTCACCAAAACGCTTATCCGTAAAAGCTTCTGGTTTGGTCGATGTATCATGCCAGCCCTTACCCTTATCACTGCCAGGTGCAAATAAAGAACCTAAACCAGCATTCGCCACCGCAGCAATCGTGTTAGCAGCTTTTACCACTTCCTCTTTGTTATAAGTACCTTCGACGTTTGCCTTAACGCGCCCATTATTCCAAGCAATAACTTGAAACGCTGACTGCCGCCATTTAATTAATTGCTCTGGTTTTGGTGCGTTTTGTGCCACCGCGACAGCCGATCCTGAAAGTATCGCGATCGTCAGCAAAGGTGCGAGGATTTTTTTTAGTTGCGGCATAAGTTCTCCTAATTTGAAATTAAAAAGTGATGAAGCTTGAAAAACACGCCGCGTCTCCACAGCACGACGTGATGGTGAAAATGAGTAAGTGAAGTAGCGATTACTTTGCACGACCACTAAAGCCTGTCGTCAAAGTCTGAATCCGATAAGCAGAGCCGCGACCAACGGCGTACAGAGCATCTTTATTCTTACCAGCGAAGGCGATGTTTTGTGGACTCTTAGGTAGCACGATGACACCCTGCGCTTCACCATGTGGACTGAAGACTTCGATGCCAGCATTCGTCGCGACATACAAGCGACCTGCGCCATCGATAGCCAAACCATCGGCACCGCTGCTAAAGCCATTGTCGGTTCTACGCCAGCCTGCGAGTTTGGCAAAATGGCGGCGTTCGCCTATGCTGCCATCGCTATTGAGTGTATAGGCCAAGACATGTTCACCTAGCGTATTGGCAACGTAGAGTGTTTTTTCATCTGGGCTCAGTTGTATGCCGTTCGGACGCTCAATGTCGCTGGCGATGCGGCTCAATTGTCCTTTCGCATCGATCTTATATACCGCGGGTTTCGCGGTTATCGTTGGGTCTGGCTTGACTGGTCCATTGGCACCAGAATCTGTGAAATAGACAACGCCTTTACTGCTGACCACCAGATCATTTGGGCGGCCAAATTTTAAACCCTCGTAGTTGTCGGCCAAGGTGCGAGCACGCTCTGGCGGATAAACGATACCAACACGTGTTTCCAGAACTTGAACTGCGTACAAATCGCCATTCGCGGTGAATCCTAAACCATTGGATCCATTCGTATTGCTGAGAAAATTACTGGTGCTGCCGTCTTCTGCAATGCGCGTGATGCGATTGTCCTGCGTTTCAGTGAATAAGAAACTGCCATCGGGATGACGCACCGGGCCTTCGGTACCTTTGAAGCCTTCTTTGATCAATTCGATTTTGGTACCTGCATGGACGACGCCTGTGATGGCTGGCGTGACTTCTTGTGCATGGATAGGCGCACCAGCGGCGATGCTAGAAATGACGAAGGCGAGTGCTGCGCGGTTTTTCCAATTGTGAGTATGCATGTCGGGTTTCCTTAAGATTTTTTGGCAGCGATTTTTTGCACAATGGCTAAGCTTTTTTCGACGTTTTCAAATGGCGACACACCACCGACCGTGGCATTAATCTTGCCATCGGGTGTGATGATGAAGGTCGTGCGTTCGGCGAATCCATGGTCTAAATCTTTACCACGACTATCCTTGCGGCCCGCTTGTGCTTCACGAATGGTCAGCTCATAGGATTTAGCGATCTTGCCATCAGCGTCTGAAGCGACGGAGATTTTTCCTGCGCAAAAATCTGGATCAGCCGAGAAATCATTTAAGCGTTCTATGCTGTCTAAGGACACGCCAACGATGCTGGCACCAGCTGCTTTAAATTTCTCGGCACTCTCTGCGAAACTATGTGCCTGAATATTGCAACCGTTGGTGTAGGCCGATGGATAGAAGTAAACGACGACCGTGCCTTTCTTTAATTGCTCTTTTAAGGAATAGCTAAATGCCTTACCTGCGAAGGATGCCTTTGTCGTGAAGTCGGGTGCAGTCTGGCCTTCTTTGAGTGCGGCGATGGCTGAACTAGCGATTGCTAAGCCGACGAGAGTGCTGGTCGCGGTTTTATAGAATAGGGATTTCATCATGTGCTCTTTTTAAAAATGTGGTGAGAATTTCGCTTGTTTTTTCGCTTAACGATTTATCGGGCATTCGCTAAATAACTCGCCAAACTATCAATTTCATGGTCTTTCAGTGCTTGCAGTGATTTATTCATGACACCGCTGTGGTCATTGCGACGTTGACCACTACGCCAGTCCAACATCTGTTTTTGCAGATAGCGCCATTCTTGTCCGTGTAAAAGCGGCGCGCTGCGTCCTGCTGCTTTGCTGTGACAACTGATACAGGCGACGATGCTGCGCTGACTGTCACCTTGTTCAAATAGCTGTTGACCTAGGTTCTGGGACGACTCTTGATTCGCCTCGCCTCGCATGGGTTTTTGTGCAGAGAAGTAAGCAAGAATATCGATGGCATCGTCGTCGCTGATGCTAGTGGCCATCATCTTCATAAAATCATCTTTTCTGGCACCGCTGCGAAAGTCTTGAAGCTGCTTAAACATATACGCGACATCTTGCCCAGCTAGCTTGGCAAATTTAACGATCTTGCCAGCACCGTCTACATGACCGTGGCCTTGTCCATCGACACCATGACATTCCATGCAGCGTTCATTGTCAGCTTTTGCGAAACCTGCCTCTGCATTGCCAACACGTAAGTTTGGTGTGCTAGCCGATGCTTTCGCTTTTGGCGTTGCGTATTTTTTTTGTGCGAGTACGATTTGCGGAAGTAGAACAAGAATCCCGACGATAAAAGAAAAGGCCTGCCATTGCCTGACGATACGCAAGCCCATGTTTATTCTTTCTTGTAAAAAGTGTGGCAGGTGCGGCAAGTTCGCGACAAGTTGGTGGCTGAATCGGTGGCAGCATCAAACTTATTCGCGCTGACCGCCGTGAGAATTTCTACGGTTAAGTCCTTACTTTTCTTGGATAAATCCACGGCATTCTGCGCATCACCGCGTTTGATAAAGTGTTCTTCAACCGTAATAAAAAGGCGATTGAGCTCCTTGGCATCGGCGGTCGATGCTTTAGCATCTTTTAAGGACAAATTGGAAGACAAGCTTTTATTCAAGTCTTCAATGTTTTGCATCAAATCCATGTCTAGATCACCGTCGGCAAAGCAGACACCAGCAAATAAACTACTCACTACAACGAAGCAAACTAAAACTTTACGCATAAATTAATCACAAATTTGAATCATGGTCACAGACCAAAATAACAACGGGCGTTCCTAATCAGGTTCGCCCGATTTTTTATACTTGTCAGGCAAGAATGTCAGTAATGACTTTGCCGTAGACCACCGTTGGACGTTCAGAGCGCCCGTTATTGAGGAAGGTGGTTTTCAAATGATCGAGCCCCATTAATTGCAAAATAGTGGCGTGGAGATCATAGGTATCAACAGCTTTTTCTTTATCCGCTACTTGCAGACCGATGGCATCGGTTTCGCCATAGGTGAAGCCTGCTTTCAAGCCGCCACCTGCCATCCACTGTGTATAGCCCCAAGGATTATGGTCACGACCATTGCCACTTTGACCGTAAGAAGTGCGGGCAAATTCGGAGGTCCAGACGACCAAAGTCGTGTCAAGTAAACCGCGTTGTTTCAAATCTTCCAGCAAGGCACCGATAGGTTTGTCGACCGCTTTCGCCATGATGCCGTGATTCTTTTCCAGATTGTCATGCGCGTCCCAAACGTTTTGTCCCGTGACTTCGGATTGACCTGAAGGTACACCAGTGACCACGTGGACAAAACGCACACCACGTTCGACTAAGCGACGGGCACGCAGTAAGGTGGTTCCGTAGCCGGAAGTGATTTCTTCATTCAAACCGTAAGCGGCGCGCGTGGTTTCTGATTCTTTACTCAGATCGACCGCTTCTGGTGCGGCGACTTGCATACGATCTGCGAGTTCATAAGAACGTAGGCGTGCTTTCAATTCGGTGTCGTTAGGGAATTTCTCCGCACCTAAACCGTTTAGTTTTTTCAGTAAATCGAGTGAGCTACGTTGTTGATTGGCCGTGCGGACATCAGGGCGATCTAAGTACAAAATGGGTGAGTTGCCAGGACGGAAGGCCGTACCTTGATACACAGCTGGCAAGAAACCAGAAGCCCAATTTACGCCGCCAGCGGAAGGCTCACGATCGCCACTATACAAAACGACGTAAGGTGGCAGATCTGGATTGGCAGAACCCAATGCATAACTAATCCATGAGCCTAAAGCGGGGCGACCTGGACTGAGATCACCCGTATTGAGTTTCAAAATAGAGATGTCATGCGTCGCGCCCACCGTGACACTGGATTTGATGAACGTTATCTTGTCCGCGTGTTTAGCGATATTGGGTACCAGATCAGAGAACCAGGCACCGCTCTCACCGTGCTGCTTCCAGGTGCGATTTGATGCATACAGTTTGCCTACACCGCCTTGCGTACTGGTTTTGATGCCTTTCAAAAAGGACGCTGGTACATCTTGACCCGCGAGGCGGATCAATTCTGGTTTGTAGTCGTACAGATCTAAAGTACTTGGCGCACCGTTTTGATGTAACCAGATGACGGATTTAATTTTTGCCGCATGATGTGGTGCTTTTGGTGCTAGAGGGTCGGCCAGTTCTGCCGCAGTGGCAACATTCAAGCCCAAACCTGGCGTTAAGCCAGCGAGAGCAGCACCACTTAACCCGAGACCAGATTTCAAGAGAAAATCGCGACGTGTATTGTTAGTCATAATTGTCTTTCAGATGATGAAAATAATGTAAATTGAATAGGGCTGTATAGATTAAAAGCGACTAAAAGCGATAAGCGAAATCATTCGAATTCGATACGGTATGCACCAGATCAACGAAGGCGGCAGCGCGTACAGGATTAATTTGTATGCCTTGCTTTAAACCGGTTGGTACCGCAACTTCAAACTTGCCGGTCCAGGTACGTTCTTGAATGACTTTTTCTTGGTTATCTAAGAATTGTTTCAAGACATTGCGTTCGTCTTTGCTTGGTTTGCGCGCGAACAAGGTCACATACAATTGATCGAGTTGTGCGTTTTCATCTTTACCAGCCGCAGTGATAATTTTTCCTGCTAAGGCTTGTGACCAGTTACTGACCAGGTCACTGTTAAATAGCGCCAAAGCTTGCAAAGGTGTAGTCGTCACTTCACGTTTGTGATGTGGATTGGATGGATTCGCTGGATCAAACGCTTGCGTTAATGGGTAAGGAATACTGCGACGTACAAACACGTAAATACTGCGGCGATTGTGATCGGCTTCGTCCTTCGATACTTCCCATTGATTGCCTGCATTTAAGCTGGACGGTACTGGTGGAAATACTGCCGGACCACCAATTTTGTTTTCCAATTTGTCGGAGACATACAGTAAAGAATCACGGATTTCTTCAGCATCGAGACGCTTGCGTGGGTACACTGCCAGCAACTTGTTTTCAGGATCGGCTTTTACTACATCGAGACGTTCTGCTGATGCTTGACGATAGACATTTGAGAGCAAAATATCACGTTGCAGTTTTTTGACGCTCCAGCCATTTTTGACGAAATTGCTGGCCAGGTAGTCGATCAATTCTGGATGCGTAGGTTTGGTACCAGCACGTCCAAAATCTTGTACAGTACTGACGATGCCTTTATCAAATAACTGCGCCCAAACGCGATTGACATAGACGCGAGCGGTCAAAGGATTTTTTTCACTGACCAACCAATTTGCCAAAGCAGCACGGCGACCTGTGCCCGTTTTGCTAGCGGTGATTTCTGTTTTGTAATCTGCTGCCCATAAGGCTGGCAGACCCGGCTCTACTGCTTCCAATGGACGTTCATGTATGCCTCCAAAACGTAATTGGGTAGGGATAGGATCTTTACCGATTTCTACCGCAGTCGTGTAGAAATTAGACCCGCCTTTACTTGGACGTTGCTTATCGAATTTGCGTAGTTCCGCAGTGAGCTTTTGATACTCTTTATATTTAGACGCATTTTCTTCTTTGTATTCAGCAGTGTCCTTGTCTTCAGCGGATAAGCGTAAGAAGGCGACGATATCTTGTTCGGAGGCGACCGCATCTTTACGGAAGTTGACCCAACGATCTAGTGCTGTCCATTCTTTTTCTGGTTTGAAAATGGATTCACGACTATCTGTCAGATAGCGTTCGTTGTAATATTTTCGACCCTCTGCGCGTACAGTATCCAAAATCGCTTTCTGTTTCGCACGTAGTTCTTTTGTCAGCTCGTTATAGGCTGCTTGTGCTTTCACATAAGCTTTATCGTCTTCCGTTTCCGTGCCTTTGGCCAAACGTGCGCGTTCGTCGAATTGGGTATTCGAGAAGAAGGCTTGCAACTGGAAGTATTCCTTTTGACTGACCTTATCAGCCTTGTGATTGTGGCAGCGTGCGCAACCGATAGTCGAAGCGAGGAAAGTTTCTCCCACCAAATCGGTCATGTCGGTGGCGATTTGGTATTTGCGTTGTACCAGATCGCGTGAATTGCTGTTATCTGGATAGCCCGCTAAGAAGCCTGTAGCGATCTTGGCGTCTTGGCTGTCAGGATAGAGTTCGTCGCCTGCGACTTGTTCGAGTACAAATTGATTGAACGGTTTGTCTTGATTAAACGCATTGATCACATAGTCGCGATAGCGATAATTGTTGGGACGTGTATTATCGTTCTGGAAGCCAGCGCTATCAGCATAGCGCGCCAGATCTAACCAACGACGTGCCTGACGTTCGCCGAAGTGAGGCGATGCCAATAAGCGATCAACTAACTTTTCGTAAGCGTTTGGTGATTTGTCATTTTCAAAGGCGCGTACTTCTTCCACTGTAGGCAAAATCCCCCAAGCATCTAAAGTCGCACGACGAATATACGTACCACGATCTGTTTCTGGTGAGGGTTTGAGTTTGGCATTTTCCAGTTTAGCTAAGACGAAGGCATCAATCGGATTACGCACCCAGGCCTTTTGTTTTACCGCTGGAATTTCTGGCGCTTTCACTTCGGTATACGCCCAAGCTTTGTTACTGCTTGGATTTGCCTTCGGCGTCGCCTCTTTCTTCTCTTGACCTGTTGCGAATGCCGACAGGCTTAACAGTACGGCGAGATAAATCACTTTCTTTTTCATTGATGGACTCCCATTCCTTGATTTCGTAAACAACATTTATGCGAAAAATATTTTCTGGCACCGTGCGGTGCTGTTCTGATTACTGTTGAAAAGACAGCAAAGTGAACAATACTTTTCTAACCGTAGACAGTAATGGCAAGACCCGTGCCAACTCTTCAGTTGAAACTGTTGGTACTTAATTTTGCTGTCGTAAGTTATTGATTTGACGAGGTAAAACCACGCTTTGCGAATTGATCGTGAGTGCTAAGAACATGCTGTTCATGCATTCAAATAGAGACGCACTGTTGCGCATTAATCAGCTGTTTAGCCTCGCTGTGCGACTTGCAACAGTTACTAGTATTTTTGTGAGATGTCGAAGCTGTTGAATCTGCAGCACTGCATTCATGTTCTTTTTGGAAGGGGCGTGATGAATGTTGGATTCTCAGCACTTACTGTGATTCGAATTCAACTTTCTTCGTCATGAATCTTGAAGTTGGTGTTGTCGTTTTGGCGACGGCAAGCTTGCTGCGCGCCCGCTGATTTGAGCAGTGAGCTAGTCATTTCAAATGTCGAGTTAGGCCTTGGCATACTTGTTGCTGAAAGCTGGACTGATGATCACATCCATTCACGCTTTAATTTTGAGAAAGAAAATTGTATGAACAAGACTAAAACTTTGCTTACACGCTTCCTAACATTGACGCCATTCGTTGTTCTGTTGGCGAGCCAGTCCAGTTTGGCACAGCAATCTGGCACGACCCCGGCAAGTCCTAAGCTTGCAAGTGCGAGCACCTATGTGGCGCCACCTTGGGTGTACCAAACCCGACAATTACAAAGAAATGAAATCGACGCCTTATTGTTCTATCCGGCGCAAGTCGTGGTTATCGATGTGCGTCGTCCTGACGAGCTGATTAAGAATGGTAGCTTTCCTGTGTTCTTGAGCATACAACTGGCCGATTTAGAGAAGAGTTTGGATTTGATTCCCAAAGATCGCACCATCATCACAGTTTCTAATCGCGCGCATCGTGCGGGCGCCGCTGGCGATTTATTGACTGCAAAAGGTTATAAAGTAGCAGGCGCTGCTGGTAGTCTTGACTATGAAGATCAAGGTGGAAAAATTGCGCGTATCGTCGCCCCGCCTCCGCGTAGTGCAACGACGACATCAGCAGCAAACTCGGCGACAACTTCGGCTGTCGCTACTGCAGTGAATCAATAAATCGATCAGCGTTTATTGAGGATGGCAAGATGACTGTTTATCGTAATGAAGTGTTGAATCGCGACCGATTCATTTCAAGATCACCAGCGACTGTTCTAGATGCGGAGCCGTTGGAGCGAGGTGCTCCTGAAGTGAGTGCAGTTCAACGAACAATTGCCGTGCGCTTATGGGATTTGCCGATACGACTTTTTCATTGGAGTTTGGTGATTGCCGTGTTGGTCGCGATCGTCAGTGCAAAAGTGGGTGGAGAATGGATGCGCTTACATGGCCAGGCGGGTGTGGCGGTTGTGGGCTTGCTCATTTTCCGTTTGATATGGGGCGTGGTTGGCAGCAAGTCCGCGCGCTTTATTCACTTTATTCCTAGTGTATCGAGTGTGCGCTCCTACTTACGTGGTCAGTGGCAAGGACGCGGACACAATCCATTGGGCGCGCTCGCGGTTCTTTCTCTACTCGGCCTGTTGCTATTGCAAGCGATAGGTGGCTTGTTCACGGATGACGAAATTAGCTTTACTGGACCTCTAGCGCATTTTCTGGAGAGCGAGACCGCGGTGCAACTCACCGGTTGGCATCATCAATTGTCGAATGTGGTGATTGCTTTGCTACTACTACATATTGCGGCGATTTTTGTATATCGATTTTTTAAGAAAAAAAATCTTGTAAAAGCCATGATTAGTGGCCATGAGCATTTGCCGTTGGAGCAGGCGCTGCAAATCCCTGAAGAAGTGCCAGTGCGAACTTGGGTATTGGTATTGTCGCTAGTCTTCACGGTCGTGCTGACTTACTGGATTGGTACAGGCTTGGCATTGCCTAATACTGAGAGCGCGAATATCAGCACTCCTGCAACGAAAGAAAGTGCGCCTCCGCCCGCGTGGTAAGCCAATAGCCGACTAGAAGAAAATCATATAAAGAACTGAGAAATGATTAGTTCTAGTTTTAAAGCTTTCCACGTATTCTCGATCCTGTAGACAATTCAACACAATGAATACCTGAGCAGGCACATAGTATAAGTAGGAAATGAAGCAAGATATCTAGGTAAGAAATAAGTCATTTTATTAAATCAGCTAAAAAGGAACATCATGAATTTTAAGAAATTAGTGTTAGCCGCATCTTTGTCGGTAAGTAGCGTGTTTGCAGTCAGCGCCTATGCTGGAGACGTGAGTTTGTTAAATGTGTCTTACGATCCAACCCGTGAGTTGTATCAAGAAGTGAACGGTGCTTTCGCTAAATATTGGAAGGCAAAATCGGGAGATAACGTCACGATCAAACAATCGCACGGTGGCTCCGGCAAACAAGCGCGTGCGGTCATTGATGGTTTGGATGCAGATGTGTTGACCTTGGCCTTGGCTTATGACATTGATGCAGTGGCGGAAAAAGGTTTGCTCAACAAAGATTGGCAAAAACGTTTAACGCATAACTCCTCGCCTTACACATCGACGATCGTGTTCTTGGTACGTAAAGGTAATCCAAAAGCGATTAAGGATTGGAACGATTTGGCAAAAGCGGGTGTCTCCGTCATCACGCCAAATCCTAAGACTTCTGGTGGTGCGCGTTGGAATTATTTAGCCGCATGGGGCTATGCTTTGAAACAAAAAGGCGGCACACCAGCGACAGCGAAAGATTTTGTACAAAAAATCTTCAAAAATGTTCCAGTGCTGGACTCTGGCGCGCGCGGCTCAACAGTGACTTTTGCTGAGCGTGGTTTGGGTGATGTCTTGATCACTTGGGAAAATGAAGCGTATTTGGCGATTAAAGAATTTGGTGCTGATAAGGTAGAAATCGTCACGCCGCCTTTGAGTATATTGGCAGAGCCACCAGTGACGGTGGTGGATAAAAATGCAGATAAGCGCGGTACGCGTAAAGTCGCAGAAGCGTATCTGAATTATCTCTACACAGAAGAAGCGCAAGACATCATAGGCAAGAATTTTTATCGTCCCATTTCAGATAAAGCAGCGAAAAAATATGCAGGGCAATTTGGTAAAGTTAATCTGTTCAAGATCGATGATGTCTTTGGCGGCTGGACCAAGGCACAAAAAGATCATTTCGCTGATGGCGGCTTCTTTGATCAAATCTATCAGCCAAAATAAAGCGCTGTCAGAAGACATCGCGTTTATTGGTAATGCCGTTACGTCACTGGATTCCCGCCTTCGCGGGAGTGACAAATCTTAAGCTTATCCGCTTCACTGAACGGCATTACCGCTTATTGGTTCTTTTTGTAAATTTGTAGTAGCTGAGAATGTTCTGATCGCATGTGGAGCATAGTAAGCCGACGGTACTGATATCAGTACACTCACGGTTTCCTGTGTTTCACATGCAAAATCAGTAGAAACTCTAAACATCCTTTTTGATGTGACATCAATCCTCATATAGGCAAACCGATATGAACCTGAGGATGTTTAGAATTTCTCTTTGTTCGATACAGCACACGCCTATTCGCCACCCCTTGTTAGTTCGCTTGAATTTTTTTGCGCAGCGGGCAGCAGATCCACGTTTAAAGAGATGACGACCGTGAACAAACTTCTTACTTTTCCTGAATCGAGCGGCAGCCCTTTATCGATACGGGCGAAGGCAATGTTATTCCATGATAAGCGTTCATCGGCATTGCTAGATCAAGTGGAGAGAATTGCACGTTCAGATGCGACCGCATTGATTATTGGTGAAACTGGTACGGGCAAAGAATTGATCGCCCGTCATATCCATACTTCTAGTGGCCGCAAAGGACCGTTTATTGCAGTCAATTGTGGTGCCTTTAGTGAGACTCTCATCGACGCAGAATTATTTGGACATGAGAGTGGCGCATTTACTGGCGCGACACAATCACGTTCCGGTTGGTTTGAAGCAGCCAATGGTGGCACTTTGTTTTTAGATGAGGTGGGTGATTTGTCACTGGCGCTGCAAGTCAAACTACTACGTGTTCTACAAGAACGCCAAGTGGTGCGTTTGGGATCGCGTAAACCAATTGCTTTAGATGTGAGATTAGTCGCGGCCACCAACGTCGATTTACAAAAGGCGATTGCTGCTGATCGCTTTCGTTCTGATCTGTATTATCGCCTCAGTGTTGCCACTATCGATTTACCTCCACTATGTGATCGGCCTGGAGACATACTGCCATTGGCGCGGCATTTCATTGATATCTACAGCGATCGCTTGCAGTTAAATCGCGTCAGTTTGTCCGCGGATTCTGAATTGGCGCTGCTTAACTATGAATGGCCTGGCAATATTCGTGAGCTAGAAAACGTGGTGCATTACAGTCTGATTGTTTGTCGCAATAATCGAATTGAGGCCGATGATTTACGTCTGGTTGGTGCTCTGCATCGCAATCGTGCAAGTGCAAGTGGGGTGGGGAATTCTGCAATGAATCTACCGACTGTAGATACACCTGATCGTAAAATTGCTCACGACATCAGTCAGCCAGATGCAGATTGTTCGCTAGCGGATGCGGTCGTGAACGAATCTGAAACGGCATTAAGACAAGTTGACTCCTTACAGCAAATTGAGCATTTGTTTCTACGTTTGATGGAGGAAGGGCAGGTGGATTTGTTAGAGACTGTCGAGCAATCATTGATTCTGAGTGCGTTCACTAAGTGCAAAGAAAATCAGGTGCAAACCGCCAAAGTCTTGGGCATCAGCCGCAATATCCTACGTACCTACTTGAAGCGATATGGCTTGATTGGGCAGGAACAGAAAGAACTTGAAAGTCTGAACTCGTCAGAGGAAGACGTGATTTCTGTTTGAGTTGCTTGACATGATTTGATGCCGAATTTTTTCTCATTTATTTCTCATTTATTTCTTGTTTCTTTCGGTCAGTGAGATAGAAAAACTTCAGATAAAGATGCGCGAAATCATTCCTTATCAAAACTGGCAATGGCTTCTATTCTTGTTATCTGGTAACTGTTCAGCCGCTATGAGACACCCACATTTAGAGTAAAACCAAAGCCAATTGACGTCATGCCGGACTTGATCCGGCATCCAGAGTTCACCTTCAAGCCTGTGAAACTGGATTCCGGATCAAGTCCGGAATGACGGCTCAACCGATTTTGTTTGACTTTAACTGTGCTTATCATAGGGACTGAATAGTCACGTTATCTGACAGTGACTTTTCGGTTGCGACCTATAACTATCTTGTGAGCATACCCCATGAATTTTCCCGTATTAAAACACTATTTACAGCAGCTTCAAGCAGGCTTTTCTCCTTCTAGCCATTTAAGTCTGGATCAGCAAGGGCGTGCGCATGGACGTTTTTTTAAGGCACGCCTGAGTAGTGTTTTCCAAGCGATACGAAGTGCAGATGGAACTCAGGTGATTGCTTACGAGGCCTATGCACGCAGTCTTTCTGCAGACGATAGCGGCTTAAGTATTTGGAAGTTGCTTGAACATGTGGCTAGCGACGAAGAGTCGGTAGAGCTAGATCGTTTGTGCCGATTACTACATACCATTAATTATTTTCGCCAAGCGGAATCCTTTACTAAGGATTTATATCTGAGCGTGCATAATCGACTGTTAGTCGCGGTGGCTGGTAATCATGGCGCCGCGTTTCGTCGCGTCTTAGAGAGTCTGGAAGTACCGCAGCATAAGATCATTCTGCAACTTCCCATGATTACTGCCAGTCAGCGTTGGGTGCTAACGCATGTTGCCGAGAACTATCGCCGTAATGGCTTTCGCTTAGGGACGAATGCGAGAAGTGTTGATGAGGCTTTAGATCACCTGAGCCGGATTCGTCCTGCCTCGATTAAATTGGATATCGACAGTGTGAGAGATGCCGCGAGTTTCGATTTTCTATTGAGTAAGGCCGCTGAGATTCATTGCCAGATCATCGTACGTAAGATTGAGCGTGAGAGTTCCTTGCAAGCTTTGTCAGCAGCGCGGCAAACTGGCCTTGCATTTGCGATGCAGGGTTTTCATTTTGATCTGCCAAGGCCGCAGTTGCTTAGTGAAGAAAAGCGCTCAATTGAGACTAATATTGTTGATACTTCAGCAAGCTTCATCAATAAAGAATCTAGCCAAGCACGATGGGATCTTGGCTATCTCGCTTATATGTGAAATCTGAATATGGACATTTGGAAAAAATCGTTTTCCATATAACAGGCCTATGTAATGATATGACTCTCTTAGTCATATCAGTAATAAAGGCATCACATGGCATTCCTTTCAAAAAATCGGGCGAAGGCGCGACGGGTGATTCCCGGCTTTCACCTATCGGTGGGATTTACCTTGTTTTATCTAGGCTTAATTGTCCTGATCCCTTTGTCCGCAGTCTTCATTAAAACCTTCACCATGACTTGGGATGCCTTTTGGCATACCATGACTTCTGAGCGCGTGATGGCATCGTATCGTTTGACCTTTGGCGCATCTCTGCTGGCGGCTTTTATCAATGTGATTTTTGGTGGCATTTTGGCCTGGGTTTTGGTGCGCTATAAATTCCCAGGTAAGCGTTTGATTGATGCTTTTGTCGATCTGCCGTTTGCCTTACCCACCGCCGTCGCTGGTATTACTTTGGCGACTTTGTATGCGCCGAATGGTTGGTTGGGTAAATTACTTGTACCGCTGGGTATCAAAGTCGCCTACACGCCTTTAGGTGTTTTAGTCGCTTTAATCTTTATCGGTTTGCCCTTCGTTGTCCGCACCGTGCAGCCTGTCTTGGAAGAAGCAGAAAAGGAATTAGAAGAAGCGGCAATTAGCTTGGGTGCTAGTCACTGGCAAACCTTCGTGCGGGTGATTTTTCCTACCATTTTGCCAGCAGTGTTGACTGGCTTCGCCTTGGCCTTTGCACGCGCTACTGGTGAATATGGTTCGGTGATTTTTATTGCTGGCAATATGCCGATGATTTCTGAAATCACACCTCTGTTCATGATCACTAAACTTGAACAATACGATTACGCTGGTGCGACTGCGATTGCTGTGGTGATGTTGATTATTTCCTTTATTTTATTGTTGACGATTAATGGGCTGCAAGCCTGGACACGTCGTCGTCAAACTGCCGGGAGAGAATAATGTCTACGCAATCTTTAACCACTAAACGTATAGAACCACCTTTGCAATTGCAGGCGACTTTAGAGCCAGTGTGGGTGAGAATTTTATTATTAACTTTGGCCTTGGCTTTCGTTACGCTGTTCTTGTTTATTCCTTTGGTCGCTGTGTTCTCTGAAGCATTACGTAAAGGGTGGGACGTCTATGTAACGTCGATACAAGAACCCGATGCTTGGTCGGCAATTAAATTAACGTTGATTGCGGCCGGTATTTCTGTGCCTTTGAATTTGATATTTGGCGTTGCTGCGGCGTGGGCGATTGCCAAGTTTGAATTCCGTGGCAAGAACGTATTACTGACCTTGATCGACTTGCCGTTCTCGGTATCACCAGTGATTTCGGGCTTGATTTATGTTTTGCTATTCGGCGCACAAGGCTGGTTTGGCGAATGGTTGCGCGAGCACGATATCAAGATTCTGTTTGCGGTACCGGGAATTGTCTTAGCAACGATCTTCGTCACCTTTCCCTTTGTTGCACGTGAATTGATCCCTTTGATGCAGGCACAAGGTAGCGAAGAAGAAGAGGCGGCTTTGGTATTGGGGGCATCAGGCTGGAAAACTTTTTGGCATGTGACTTTACCGAATATCAAATGGGGTTTGTTGTACGGCGTCATCTTGTGTAATGCACGTGCCATGGGTGAGTTTGGCGCGGTGTCGGTGGTATCTGGGCATATACGCGGCGAGACCAATACCATGCCTTTGCAAGTCGAGATTTTGTACAACGAATATAACTTCACGGCGGCATTTGCTGTTGCTTCATTGTTGACTTTATTGGCGCTAGTGACCTTGGCCTTGAAGACGATTGTGGAATGGAAAACTGACGAGTCTCGTCAGCGTATTCCGCAGGAATAGTCCTTAGTACTTCTTCGACGAGCGGTCGATAGAAGTAGGAATAAAACCCCCTCTCCCGTGGACGGGAGAGGGTTGGGGTGAGGGTGGTTCAGATTTGCGAAATGCTTAATGAGTGCCTTTGACCAAATTGAGCATATGCTTTGAAACATCATTTGGCCTACTTGACGTCCCTCATCCCCAACCCTTCTCCCGCTAGCGGGAGAAGGGAGTACGTTTGTAAATATTTGAAAGATCGGAAAAAACATGAGCATCGCTGTCAATCAATTACAAAAACGCTTCGGTAATTTCACCGCCTTAGATAATGTGTCTTTAGATTTTCCGAATGGCGAATTAACGGCATTATTAGGACCATCCGGCTGCGGTAAAACGACTTTACTGCGCATCATCGCCGGTTTGGAATATGCCGATAGCGGTCAGGTTTTGTTGGATGGCGAAGACGCCTCAAATCAGCATGTGCGTGAACGCCAAGTCGGCTTTGTGTTTCAACATTACGCCTTGTTTAAACACATGACGATTTTTGAAAATATTGCGTTTGGCTTGCGCGTGAAACCGCGTCATTTACGCCCAAGCGAAGCGCAAATTAAAGAGAAGGTCACTAAGCTATTGGAATTGGTACAGCTCGATTGGTTGGCGGATCGTTATCCACCTCAGCTCTCAGGTGGACAACGTCAACGGATCGCTTTAGCGCGTGCTTTGGCGGTTGAACCACGTGTCTTGTTATTGGACGAACCCTTCGGCGCTCTCGATGCAAAAGTCCGTAAAGAATTACGTCGTTGGTTACGTCGCCTGCATGATGAATTACACGTGACCAGTATTTTCGTCACCCATGATCAAGAAGAGGCACTCGAAGTTGCAGATAAAATCGTGGTGATGAATCATGGCAAAGTCGAGCAAGTCGGCGCGCCGAATGAGGTGTATCAACATCCTGCAACGCCCTTCGTTTATGGATTCTTGGGCAATGTGAATCTATTTCATGGTCGCGTGCACGAAGGCGTATTGGATGCCGATGGTGTCGCTTTTGATGCGCCTGGTCATGCCGATACCAAAGATGCAGTTGGCACTGGTTATGTGCGACCACATGAATTAGATATCGATCGTTACACAGCGGGCGCGACTGGCTTGGTGGTGAAACTACGTCGCGTGCATGGCATAGGTCCACTCGCGCAATTGGAATTGGTGCGCGAAGATAATGGGCAAATTGTGGAAGCCATGATTAGCACCGAGCGCGCAGTACATTTGAACCTGCAAGTCGGTGAAGCTTTAATAGTGAAACCAAAACGCTTGCATGTGTTCGTCGATAATGTAAATGCTTAGGAACGATTATGAATTTCCAACAATTACGCTCCATACGTGAAGCCTGCCGTTGCGGTTATAACTTAACCGAAGTGGCGAATGTTTTATATACCTCGCAACCGGGCGTCAGTCGTCAGATTCGCGAAGTTGAAGAAGAACTGGGCGTGGATATTTTTGAACGCAATGGTAAGCGCTTAACGGGTTTAACCGAGCCGGGCAAAGGTATCTTACCCATCATCGAAAGATTGCTACTAGAAGCTGAAAATTTACGTCAAGCGGGTAACGATTACTCCGATCAAGCGCGTGGTACTTTAGCGATTGCAACGACGCATACACAAGCACGTTATGTCTTGCCGAAAGTGGTGCAACAATTTCGTCTCGCATTTCCCGAAGTGCGTATCGCCTTGCAACAAAGTGCACCTGAACATATCGCTGAATGGGTGTTGTCAGGTAAAGCCGACATAGGCATTGCGACCGAAGGCCTGTCGGCATTTAAAGACCTCGTTTCCTTTCCATGCTATGAGTGGAATCACGTGGTGGTGGTGCCGGATGGACACCCATTACTGGCGCATGCAGAGTTAAGTTTAGAAGATCTCGCGCAATATCCTTTGATTACTTACGATGTCGGTTTCACTGGTCGCGGACATATTGACGACGCCTTTAAACGTGCTGGTTTGCGCACGGATATCGTGTTAACTGCGATGGATTCTGACGTGATTCAGCAATACGTGTCGCTAGGATTAGGCGTGGGTTTGGTCGCGTCTATGGCAATCGAATCCGGCAATGAAAACCAACGTGCGCAAGGTTTGCGGACGATCTCGGCTTCGCACTTATTTCAATCGAATGTGACGCGTTTAGCAGTTCGGCGTGGTGCTTATTTGCGTACCTACACTTACGATTTTATTCAAAAGTTTGCACCTAGCTTAAGTCGTGAAGATATTCGTGCGGCGTTAGTCGAGCAGGAAGTTTGAATTTCTGTACATAAGAAAACACCGCTCACTTCGATGAAGCTGAGCGGTGCGATGTGATCCATTACAACTGTGATGTGCTTGGAATAATCAATAGAAACGATGGCGAATTGACGCTTCGATTCCTTCTGCATTCAATCCACATTGGGCTAACAACAGAGCCGGATCGCCATGATCGACAAATTTGTCTGGCAAGCCTAAGATCAGTACCGGCTTTGCAAGTCCAGCTTCTGCCAATGCTTCGGCAACGGCAGAACCAGCACCACCCATCGTACAGCCTTCTTCAACCGTCACAAAGGCATCGTGGCTTGCAGCCATTTCTTTGATCAAGTCTGTATCCATTGGTTTGATAAAACGCATATTGACCAAGCTTGCATCAAGCGCTTCTGCCGCCAACAAGGATGGATGCACCATAGAACCGAAGGCGAGAATCGCGACTTTCTTGCCTTGGCGTTTCAATTCAGCTTTACCGATAGGCAGCGCCGTCAATTCTTTTGCGATAGTAGCGCCTATACCCGCACCACGTGGGTAGCGTATCGCCGCTGGGCCTGGATATTGATAACCCGTCGTCAGCATTTGTCGACATTCGTTCTCATCACTTGCTGCCATCACCACCATATTTGGAATACAACGCAAATAGGCTAGATCATAATTACCTGCATGGGTTGCACCATCTGCACCGACTAAACCAGCGCGATCTAAGGCAAAGGTGACATCCAAATTTTGTAAAGCGACATCATGAATTAATTGATCATAAGCGCGCTGCAAAAAGGTCGAATAAATCGCGACCACTGGCTTTAATCCTTCGGTCGCCAAGCCACCCGCAAAGGTCACGGAATGTTGTTCTGCGATGCCAACGTCGTAATAACGTTGTGGGAAGCGTTGTTCAAATTCCACCATGCCCGAGCCTTCGCGCATCGCTGGTGTAATACCGATCAGCTTGTCATCGACCGCCGCCATATCGCACAACCAATCACCGAAAACCTGTGTGTAGGTTTTCTTCGCTGGAGCAGCGGCGGGTTTGATACCTTCTGCTGGATTAAATTTACCAGGACCGTGATACAAAATCGGATCGGCTTCAGCCAGTTTATAGCCTTGCCCTTTTTTGGTGACCACGTGCAAAAATTGTGGTCCTTTGAGGTTTTTGATATTTTGCAAAGTCGGAATCAAGGATTCCAAATCATGTCCATCAATCGGGCCGATATAGTTAAAACCAAACTCTTCAAACATCGTCGCAGGAACAATCATACCTTTGGCATGTTCTTCAAAACGACGAGCTAATTCCAGCATCGGTGGCGGCAATACGGATTTGCCGACATTGCGTGCTGCTGCGTAAAATTTGCCTGACATCAAACGTGCTAGATAGCGATTTAATGCGCCGACCGGCGGCGAGATCGACATATCGTTGTCGTTCAAGACGACCAGCATATTGATATCGTCGTACACGCCCGCATTATTCAATGCTTCGAATGCCATGCCAGCCGTCATTGAGCCATCGCCAATAATCGCCACCGCATGACGAGATTCTTTTTTGGTGCGTGCTGCCAACGCCATACCTAGCGCTGCGGAAATCGACGTAGAAGAATGGGCAGTACCAAAGGTATCGTATTCACTTTCGACGCGACGCGGAAAACCTGAGATGCCGTCGAGCTGACGCAGGCTATGCATTTGATCACGACGTCCAGTCAGAATTTTGTGCGGATAGGTTTGATGACCGACATCCCACACTAAGCGATCTTCAGGTGTGTTGAATACATAATGCAAGGCAATCGTCAGTTCCACTGTGCCAAGATTCGAGGACAAATGGCCACCAGTTTTTGACACAGAATCAATCACATATTGGCGCAATTCATCTGCCAATGACGCTAATTGATTGCGGTTAAGCTGGCGTAAATCTGCTGGCGAATTAATCGTAGTAAGTAAGGACATTATTATGCTTTCCGCTGAACGATGAGATCTGCTAAATCGTGCAGATATTGGGCGGACTCTCCGAAAATTGATAGCGCTTGATGCGCATCATTACATAGTTTTTCTGCTAATTGGCGCGAAGCTTCCAAGCCTAATAAAGATACGTAGGTCGGCTTATTATCGGCCGCGTCTTTGCCTGCCGTTTTGCCTAGTGTGACGGAATCTGCGGTGGCGTCCAGCACATCATCTACTACTTGAAATGCTAAACCGATTGCAGCGGCATATTGATCTAAGGCCTTGGTTTCGTCACTTGTTAAATGCTTGCCGCTGATCGCGCCTAGTAAAACGGACGCACGCAACAAGGCGCCAGTTTTGAGTCTATGCATCTGTTCTAGTTCTGTGATATTGAGTGCAATACCGACGCTATCCAAATCAATTGCTTGACCACCGCACATACCCAAAGAGCCAGACGCGTGTGCCAGTAATTGCAACATCGGGAGTTTGCGATCGGCTTCTGCTTGTGCTTCACTTAACACTAAAAAAGCCTGTGCTTGTAAGGCGTCACCCACCAATAATGCTGTCGCTTCATCATATTTCTTATGAACGGTTGGTTTGCCACGACGAAGTGCATCATCATCCATGCAAGGCATGTCATCATGTACCAATGAGTATGCATGAATCATTTCGACTGCGCAGGCAGCACGTGATAAAAGTTCGTTTGGCGCATCAAATAAATTACCAGCAGCGAAGACGAGTAGTGGACGTACACGTTTGCCACCATCGAGCACGGCATAAGCCATTGCTTCATGCAGCTTCTGCGGTAGCTGTGAAGGCGCAGGCAAATATTGGGTCAGGGCGATTTCGACAGCGGCTTGGGTGGATTTCATCCATGTCTGGAATTGCTCAGTCATGTCAAATCCTCGTCATGATTACTATCGGATTGAAAAGGTTTTAGCATGCCCGCGTCGAGAATTTTGACTTGTTGTTCTACTTTCTCTAATTGCGAGGCGCAGTATTTGATGAGTTCAGAACCGCGTTGATATGCCGTTACTGATGCTTCTAATGGTAGTTGGCCAGTCTCCATTTGCGACACCAATTCACTCAGTTCCGTCATTGCACTTTCGAACGATGCTGGTGTGACATTTGTTGGTAATTTCTTTGACATAGAATAGTTTGCAAGGTAGATTGCAGGAGTGGCAAGCACGGTAAGGCTGGCGTCCCTCGAAAACCTCGTATTTTAGAGCAAAGGGGCTGTATATGTGGAGATATCCAAGCTTATCAGAAGCTTAATTCTTGATTTAGTCTGGTAGAGTCTCTTCTAATTGAGGTAGATTGAGGCGGATTTGAGAGAAGACTTCATAATTAAGCCAAGTAAAAAGCAAGGTATAAAAACAATAAATAAGTAATGAAACAAGCATTAGTTGAGATTTAGGACAAATTCAAAGCAAAAAATGCTTAAAAAATGAGCGAAATTGCGTTTCGAACATTTCCATGTGGAAATTAATTGAATATAGTCCTCAATATGAAGAAATCAAAGTCAATCATTGTTTCCCCCGCTTTTTCATGTTTTCTGCAAAACTTGCCGTAATTATTCATTTAGTATCATGTTGTTAGCGTAGTTGCTATTAAGGTTCGTGTCGTTAAAAATCTTTTATGTCGATAAATCAAGTACATCAAAAGCAAGCAGATCAGAGTCGTCGTGAGGTGGCGCCAATTCCGTTAGAAAAATTGGACACTTGGCAGGCTTTGGTGCAACACGCCTATCAATTAGTGACGCCACACATCGATGCATTCGCTGCGCGTCTGTCGCATGCACTGTTCGTTAAATCTGAAGAATCGAACGATGCAAAAGAAGCCAACCTCTATTTTCATGGCGCGCAACTCCTGAAAAACAGTACCTATACTTACTACTATCTTTGTTCCGGCACTTTAGAAAAAATTCTTAAAAGTGAATCTGCTGCTTTACGTAGTAATGAGAAAAAAGCACCGGTTAGTTTGTCAGATGAAGGCATGTCCCTGGTCTCTTATGAAGAGATGGACTTGAAGTTGAGCATCAGCCGCGCCAGTCGCACTTTAGAATTAACTCACGCTGAAAGTTTGGCTGCGTTAAATATGCGTCTGGCTAGTTTGCTCGGCGTGGAAACCTTGAATTTGAGTCAGAATCCATTCCGCCCTGAGATATTTTTGAAAGCATTTAACACCGCATGGTGTGAGTTCAATCCAGAAAAATCGGCGCACGATTTTGTATTGCCTTTGCTCAGTGATTTGCTCTTTGATTTAACGCCTGTGTATCACGGCTTAAATGAATTATTGGTGGTGCGTGGTGTGCTACCTGATCTGCAAGAAACCTATCGCCTTAAACGTAAACAAGCCAGCGCAGAAGCTGCCAGAGTTGGCGAGGTGGTGAAGAATGAAGTGACGAAAAAATTAGAGCAATATTTTTCGTCACAATCAGGATTGTCTGGAGCTAGTGAACAGCTACCTGTTGGACATCCCAACGCGGCTGCTGGCACTGGCGCTGGCGGCATGTCTTTCCCAATGGACCGTGGCAATTTTCAACCAGCAAGTTCAGAGCTGTTCCAATATCTGGCAGGTGTACAAAAAAATATGGCGATACACCAGCTGGTTTCTGGTGCGCAGCAAGCAGTTCGTTTGTCGCATCTGAGACAAGAAATGCCGGCGATGTTTCATAGTGGTGTTGAAAAACATACCTTTGACTTGATGTCGCATGTATTTGATGGTGTTTTAAGTAATCAAGAAATTGCTGACCCGATCAAAGACTTAATCAGTGCACTCCAAGTGCCGGTACTGAAAGCAGCCTTGATCGATAAAGATTTCTTCTTTCAAGATGCGCATCCAGCACGTCGCTTGATTGATTTATTGTCGAAATACAGTTCGGCCCTCGATCCTGCGAAAGGGCAGGCCGATCCGCTTTTTCAAGAAATGCAGCGCAATGTCACGCGGGTTCAGAATGAGTTTGATCAACAACTCAGTTTGTTTGATGAAGTTGTGACTGATCTGGAATCTTTCATCCAAAAAGAGGAAGCCGCCACTATTGATGCACTGCAAGCGCCGATTAATCGAGCCTTGCAAAGAGAAAAGTTTGTTCAAGCAAGCATTTCTGCGAATAATGATATCTCGATGCGGATAGGTACCGGCGAAGTGATGGCTTTCGTTGAGACCTTCTTAGAAAACCGATGGACCAAAGTATTAACTTTGGCGTACAGCGTGCAAGATCAAAAACCACACGCAGTCGAAGACGCCATTAAAACGATGGACGATTTGATTTGGAGTATTAAACCCAAGTTCACTTTGGCACAACGCCAAGATATGATCAATCGCTTGCCTGGGATTTTGGCGCGTTTAAATAAGTGGCTAAGTTTGATTAAGTGGGAAGATGCCGATCGCGTGCAGTTTTTTGCTGATCTGGCGGAGTGTCATGCGTCTATCGTACGCGCTCCTTTGGAGTTGTCGCCAGAACGACAAATGGAAATTGCAGTTGAAGCCGCCAAAATTGCAACGGAGCGTCGTTTAGAGCAAAGAGCAAAGGCAGAAGCAGAAACGAAAGCGAAAATAGAAGCGGAAGAAGCAGAAAAAGCACGCTTAGTAGCGCTGGCGGTGGAAAAGGCGAAAGCAGACGCGAAGCTCGCTGCTGAGCAAAAAGCCAAGCAATTGGCAGCAGAAGCACAGGCCACTGATGCGCAAGCTCAGCCAGTTGATATCTACCTACCAGAACTGAATGACGTGATCATTCGCGAAGAAGATTTAATCGCGAAGGTTGAGCAAGCCATAGAAGAAGCGGTTAGTACGGTTGATAATTTGGAGCGCGGAGTGTGGGTACAGTTCCGAATGATGGATGAAAGTGTACAGAGAGTGCGATTGGCGTGGATTAGTCCCATGCGTAGTTTGTTTATTTTTACGTCGAGTCAAAAAGAGAAATCGTTTTCTGTGGCGGTGAATGAGTTAGAGAAAAATTTCCGCGAGGGCCGTGCCAAGGTCGTGTCGGTCGATCACGTGGTTGATCAGGCTTTGTTGAGTGCGCTGAATAAATCGACTTCGCAAGTGCCAACAGAGCCCGTAACTGTTTGACTTGTTTGATTAGATTTTGCAATTTTTTATTTCATGAGGTTCAGCGTTTTTATAAAAAATATTCAGCAATAAATCATCAAATGTCAGCTTAGATTTGAATCCCAGCAGATTCATCAACGATAAAAAAAAGATCGCCTACAAAAGAGGCGATCTTTTTTTTCGTCTCATGATTGGCGGATGCCGAATCGGCCTCGAGAGCGCTCTTGTGGGGGAATTTAATCCATTATTGGAAGAATGGATTTGCTGTGATTTTCTAGTTAATTTTTTAAGTAGGACTGACGTAAAATCACCCCAGCATCGTCGTTGCCACCTCACCTAGCTCGAACAATTTTGCCTAAACCTTATTCGAGTGATTTATGTTTAAAAATATAACTATGCGTGATATGCATAGATAAATGCAAACAAAGCATTGGAGAGTATCAAGCCTCTTGCCTTAAGATGCGCTGCCTTTGATCGGAATAGTTTTATTGCTGAGTGCTTTTCGGTCAAAACGACAATTCAATATTCCAAGAATCAATTTACTCAAAAAAGCGAGACTTACCATGTCTAGTAATCACCAAATCCCGTCCTACCTTACCCCACATGCGACTGGCCCATGGAATGTGTACCTGGAACAAATCGACCGCGTTACGCCTTACCTCGGTAACTTGTCACGCTGGGTCGAAACCTTGAAACGTCCTAAGCGTATTTTGGTGGTGGATGTGCCTATCGAACGTGATGATGGCACGATTGCCCATTTCGAAGGTTACCGCGTACAGCACAATACTTCACGCGGCCCAGGCAAAGGTGGCGTGCGTTTTCACCAAGATGTGACTTTGTCTGAAGTGATGGCGCTGTCTGCTTGGATGACAATTAAAAACTCTGCGGTGAACGTTCCTTACGGTGGTGCAAAAGGTGGTATCCGCGTTGATCCTAAGACTTTGTCTCGTGGCGAATTGATGCGTATGACGCGTCGTTATACATCTGAAATCGGTATTATCATTGGCCCAGACAAAGATATCCCAGCACCAGACGTCAACACCAATGAACAGACCATGGCGTGGATGATGGACACTTACTCCATGAACGAAGGTCGTACAGCGACTGGCGTGGTCACTGGTAAACCAATTTCGCTTGGTGGTAGTTTAGGTCGTCGTGAAGCGACAGGCCGTGGTGTATTCGTCGTCGGTTGCGAAGCTGCAGCGAAAAAAGGTGTGACGATTGCAGGTGCAAAAATCGCCGTACAAGGTTTTGGTAATGTTGGTGGCATCGCGGCACGTTTGTTTGCTGAAGCCGGCTCCAAAGTTGTTGCAGTACAAGACCACGGCGGTACGATTTTCCACTCCAATGGTTTTGATGTACCGAAGTTATTGGAACACGTCGCAGCAAATGGTAGCGTCGCTGGCTTCGCTGGTGCAGAAGCGGTATTGCCGAATGAGGAATTCTGGAAAGTCCAATGTGACATCTTGATTCCAGCCGCTTTGGAACAGCAAATCACTGAAGCAAATGCGAACCACATCACTGCAAAGATTATTCTCGAAGGCGCAAACGGCCCGACGACACCAGAAGCTGACGATATCTTGCGCGACCGTGGTGTCTTAGTTGTACCAGACGTGATTGCGAACGCCGGTGGTGTAACGGTTTCTTACTTCGAATGGGTACAAGATTTCTCCAGCTATTTCTGGACGGAAGATGAAATCAATAATCGTCTAACACGCATCATGAAAGAAGCCTTCCATTCAGTATGGCAAGTGACAGAAGATAAGAAAGTATCTTTGCGTACTGCTGCGTTTATTATCGGTTGTACGCGTGTACTACAAGCGCGTGAAGTGCGTGGCCTCTATCCTTAATTGAGCGTAGCGATAAATTCGATTTTCGGGCGCATAGCAGCGTTGTCTGTCCTCGCAATATTGACATATTGCTGCGGCAGAAGCCTTGCTCTGCATCTCGAGAATCAAATTTCTCTTGACTCAAGATACTCTGTGGGGAATCACGTTTGGCTTGTCAGGTGGCGCTTTCTCCGCTTCTGGCGATGTCAATTGTGCAGAGCAGAAAATGGATAAAGAAAGCGTTGTTGTTGGAGCGAAGCGAGTTTCAACGCTTTCCCATTTTTTGCTCTGCATAATTGGGAACCCGAAGGGAGATTGATGGGGTTGCGCAAAGTATGCTTTGCGCCATTAATCTCTAAGCTGCTCGCAAGCAGCGCAGTGGACGCGACAGCGCGGTCGCCTTCTTTTGCTTACTTTTCTTGGCGAAGTGTATAGACTGGAGACATAGGTAACACCTGTATCGAGACATGGGTAACACATTTAAACGGGGTTTGTGGGTTTTCGCAAGTCTATTTGCAGTATCTTTTGCCGGCAGTAAAACAAATCAAAAACACCGTCAGTTTGATTCACAGGTCGAGCAGCGATAATTTCACGATGTAATGCTGCAGAGACCTTGATAGATTGCTTCTTAAATTTTATCCATCCCTCCCAACCGACTTTGATCACTAGATCAGTCGATAAATATTCCACTGACGGCAGGTGGCTTGGGTAACTAAACGGACTTGATCTATATCGAGTAACTGGCGTTCGCATCTCAATGCCTTCATGAGGCCGTTCTGTATTATAAATTTGACGCCACTCATCAAATGCCATCTGCACTTTTTGTAGATCAGCGAAGTTGTTTCCAGCGATGACCTCACTTTTAAGTGTTCTATGGAAGCGCTCGATTTTTCCATTCGTTTGAGGGTGAGCCGGGCGACTATGACTTACCTGTATGCCTAAACGAATCAGCCACATAGTGAGCTTCGTTATGCCTTGACTCGGTTGTTTTGGTGTACCCCACGGAGGACCGTTATCAGCGTTAATTCTTAATGGCATGCCGTAGCGCTCAAATGTTGATACTAAGGCTGATTGCACTGCATCATGATTAGGCCGACTGCAAGCCTGTAATAATAAGTTGAAACGAGAATGATCATCGAGTAAGGTCAGCGGATAACAGATTCCTTTGAGCGTTTCAAAATAGCCTTTGAAATCGATTTGCCAGAGAGAATTGGGTTCGTCATGCTCAAAACGCTGCCATGGCGTATGCTGCTCAATCGATTTCGGCGTGATTAAATCGTGCCGTCGCAAAATATGAGTCACCGTGCCAGCCTGCGGCAATTGAGCATATCCAATATCTTCGAGTCGCTGCAATATCTTACGTCCGCCCCAACAAGGATGTTGAATGCGTAGATCGACCACGATCTTCTCAAGTTCGGAACTGGTACGCATCGGTGAATGAAGAGGCCTTCGAGATCTATCTTGAAGCCCAGATTCGCCATATTGAGCAAAACGTTCGAGCCACTTATAAGCCGTTTTGGGGCTAATGCCAAAACGACGGCAAAGCTCTCTGCGATTGGCTCCTTCTTGGTTGGCTAGTAGTACAAATTCTAAACGTAGATCCATAGTATCGGCTGTATTCCAGGTCATGTTGATAACTCCCTTTAGGCACCTTTTATGATGTCCTAAATGTGTTACCTATGTCCTGATACACCTGTTACCTATGTCTATAGTCTATACAGCGAAGCAAGAAAAGTGAGTGGCCGACGGGCCACCCCCGGCCAGAGGTAGTAAAGTTTAGCTCAAGAAGTTGAAACCAAACCATCACCCTCCACAACACACAATTCCCTCAAAGTGTAAAATACCACGGCAAACATTCCCCCAAAAAGGAACACCGTGTTTAAGTTGTTAAGTTATGTTTTGATTTTGTTTATCGCAACAGAAGTCCATGCCGTCGACACCTTGGCGCGTATCAAAGAACGCAAAACCATCGTCATCGCGCACCGCGAAGCCAGTATTCCCATTTCTTATTTATCCGAAGACAGCAAGCCCATAGGCTATGCGATGGATATTTGTAGCAAAGTAGTAGAGCGCATTAAACGTGAATTAAAACTCCCGCAACTAGCCGTCAGCTATTTACTAGTGAACCCATCGAATCGACTATTAGCGATACAAGAGGGCAAGGCGGATATGGAATGCGGCATCACGGCGAATACTGCCGAGCGACGTAAACAAATGGCGTTTTCCATTCCTTACTTTTTTTCGGCAACACGTTTATTAGCAAATGCTAATGTCAACATGAAAAATTGGACAGACCTACCGCAAAAGCGTGTGGTCGTCGTTCGCGGTAGCGTTGCGTCAAGTTTGTTGAGACAGCAAATTCAACTGAAATTTTCAGAATTAAAAATCACAGAAGTCAGCTCCTCACGCACAGCGTTCGAATTACTGCAAGGTGGGCAAGGAGATGTGTTGGTCGGTGAAGAAGTGGTTTTGGCAGGACTACGCGCCAGCGCAGAAACACCATCACAATGGAAAATTGTCGGCGACGGCATAGGCATAGAAGCCCAAACTGTCATGTTAGCCAAAGACGATCCTGCTTTGAAATCACTGATCGATAAAGAAATTGCACGAATGATCAATGAAGGTGAACTTAGCAAAGTGTACGAAAAATGGTTTATGCAGCCATTGCCAACGACAGGTGTGAATTACGCTTCGCCTATGAGTTTTTTACTGCGTGATAGTTTGCGTTTTCCGTCGGATAAGGTGTTCAATTAGCTTGAGTGCTAAGCGTTCTCATCGCTCAACAACCAAGTAGGAATGTCACGTTGTTGATGCAAGATGCGCCAGATGTCGATGCAATTCGATTTTTCCAGATAAAAAATAAGATAAGGAAAATGCCTACAAGGCCAGCAACGCAAGCCAGGTAGACTCAGTGTATGAGCGTATCGTGGCGAACCTGATTCAGGGTAAGTTTGAATATGTTGAATTGCGGCTTCTAATTCGGTTATGAATTCAAGTGCTGCTTTGGTCGCCTCTTGCTCTAGGTAATAGCTAAGAATTTCTTGTATGTCGGCATCTGCGCGGACTCGGCGTAACACAGGCTTGCCGCTGATAGATTCGCTCACGGCTAAAACTACTTAGATTTGCTATTCTTGATGATCGAGCGTAAACCATCAAAGTAGTTTTGATCAAATTGCCCAATCACTTGCGATTCTGCTCCTTCAATGAGTAAGGCGCGTAATTGTTGTCGTTCTTGATCTTTTCGAATGAGTTCACGTACATATTCGCTGGATGTGCCGTAATGTCCCTGTGCTACTTGCGTATCAACAAAGTTTTTGAGGGGCTCTGGAAGTGAGATATTCATTGTGCTCATGCGAACATCTTAGAAGTCTTGGCAAAATTTGGCAAGAATTTTATACGTGCTGTTTGATTGTGCATAAGCATCTACACCTTTCAATACGTGGAAAGTGCTTATTCAGGATTCAAAACGGTAAAATAGAGGCTATTTTGATGTTCACAGAATAATCATTACCACTTTATCGTTTTAGCGAGCTTTTATGACCACTACTTCCATCCAAGAATTAAAAATCACCCGCCCAGACGATTGGCATCTTCATCTGCGCGACGGCGATGCCTTAAAAACCGTATTGCCACATACTGCAGCGCAATTTGCGCGTGCGATTGTCATGCCGAATTTGAAGCCGCCTGTGACCACGACTGAGTTGGCTGGTGCTTACCGTCAGCGTATTTTGGCGGCGCTGCCAGAAGGTATGTCGTTTCAGCCTTTGATGACTTTGTATTTGACCGATAACACGCCACCAGATGAAATTCGTCGTGCCAAAGATAGTGGCTTTGTACATGCAGTGAAATTGTATCCGGCGGGGGCGACGACGAATTCTGATGCGGGCGTGACGGATTTGCGTAAGTGTTATAAAACCCTAGAAGTCATGCAAGAAGTCGGTATGCCGTTCTTGGTGCATGGCGAAGTGACTAGTCCCGAAATTGATTTGTTTGATCGCGAAGCCGTTTTTATTGACACTGTGATGAAGCCACTACGTGCGGATATGCCGGAACTGAAAGTCGTGTTCGAACACATCACCACCAGCGACGCAGCAGCGTATGTGGCGGAAGCGAGCGGCCCAATTGCAGCGACGATTACTGCCCACCATTTGCTGTATAACCGTAACGAGATTTTCAAAGGCGGCATTCGCCCACATTACTACTGCCTGCCAGTGTTAAAGCGCGAAACACATCGTCAAGCCTTGGTGAAAGCCGCGACTTCGGGCAATCCACGTTTCTTCCTCGGTACCGATTCTGCGCCACATGCTAAGGGCGTGAAAGAACATGCTTGTGGTTGTGCCGGTTGCTACACCGCTTTGCATGCGATGGAATTGTATGCACAAGCGTTTGATCAAGTGGGTGCATTGGACAAGTTGGAAGGTTTCGCCAGTTTCTTTGGTCCTGATTTTTATCAATTGCCACGCAATGCTGGCAGCATGCGCTTAAAACGCGAAAGCTGGACTTTGCCAAACGAACTCAGTTATCTCGACGGTAGTTTAGTACCTTTGAATGCAGGTGAAACCATCAACTGGAAAGTCGCAGTGTAATTACACGATGACGAAGTTTTATTCGGTTATTGACTGGTCACGTCCTTGGCTGGTGTCTATTCTTCCTGCAGCAGAAAAACTTCTGGCGCAGGAAGATTGGCGTGTCGCTCTAAATCACACAGCGGATGAACGCAAATTGCGCAATCATCGTAACTTGCCACTGTTATTTATTCCGCAAGAAGAATTACCCGAAGGTATTGCCTACGAAAGTCACATCAGCCATGCAGGTAAAGTACCAACGCGTGAAAATCTGCATGACTTTTTTAATGCCTTGGTATGGCTGAGTTTTCCGCTCATCAAACGTCAGCTTAACGCCTTGCAAGCAGCCCAGATTGAAAGCCTAGGTATAGGAAAATCACGTGGCCCTGCGCGTGATGCGGCGACGATTTTTGATGAAAACGCGGCGCTCTTAGTGTTGGAAAATTCTGAGCGCGGACGCAGACTTTTAAATTGTTTGCGTGAACATCAATGGCAACAAGCTTTTATCGAACATCGTCATGATTTTGGTGAAGTGGTGCAGGTGTGGAGTTTCGGTCATGCCTTGATGGAAAAACTGGTGCAACCTTATAAGGGCATCACTGCGCACGCTTGGGTAGTGTGGGTTGAGCCAGATTTTTTTGTGCAAGATCGTCGTCAGCAAGCACAACAACTCGATGCGCAAGTGAGCGCGCAATTGCAATCACATACCTTGACGACTGCCGATTACACACCTTTACCGGTACTTGGTGTACCAGGTTGGTGGGATGGACAAGATCCTGCCTTTTATGCGGATGAGAAAGTTTTTCGTGCAAAGCGCTCAAGCGAAAAAAGTGAATTACGCACCTAAAAAATCATAAAAAAATCACAAAAAAAAGCGAACCGGAGTTGAGCTCGCAGTTCGCTTTAAACTTGCCTTACTAAAACCAAACAACTTAATTCAATCAAACGATACCGCGTGCAATGTGATTGCCACGTGCATTGCGTTTGAATGATTTTTGTAAATTAAGCAGGATGTGCCTGCAATAACTGGAATAATTGATCTTTCAAATGGATGCGTACTTTTTTCAAAGTTTCTAAGGCTGCATCGCCCAAATGTTCTACGCCATTTTCTGCACGATTAATGGCCTTATCTGTGTCAGTATATTCGTCGAACAACTTGGCAAAGTGCGCGTTCGCTAACTTCAGCGTGTGAATTGTTTCTTTGAATTCTGGAAATTCGAGTGCCAGTGGGTGGTGTTCAACTTGCATGGGAAAAGCTCCTTTGGTAATGATTACCAAGTGATGATAGAGCTAATCCCAAAACAAGAACTGATCTAGATCAAGTGTCGCCTACTTTTTACCATGATGCAGCCACGGCAGCATTAATTCCGTCGTTTCCGCCGCGATATCAACTGGCGATTCTGATTGATGTGCCACTGCAGCGCAAATAGCTTCAATCAGGCACAACACAATACCTTCGGAATTAAATTGTGGCTTGGTCGGTGTGTACAGAGTTAAGTCGGCGATCGTTGCGATCGGTGAACCTGGGCGATCTGTCAATGCAAGAATTGGTACGCCGCGTCGTTTGGCTTGGCCTGCCAAGGTCACGACGTCGCTGGAATAGCGTGGGAATGAAATCGCAATCACCAAGTCACGTTCGCTAAATTTATACAAAGTGCGAGCGACTTGTGCCGGTCCGCCAGTACCGATATTCGCTTGCACATTATTGCAGTAATTCGTTAGCGCATGGCACATGATGCCACCTAAATAGGCGCTGGCACCGTAACCAACAATGTAAATGTTTTCTGCTTCCAGAATCATTTTCACAGCGCGGTCGTAGATATCAGATCGAAACTCTCGTCGTGTTGCTTCTAAGTTACTGATGTCGTCCGACAAAGATCGGTTGATTACTTCAGAACTGCTCGATGCCATACTGATTTCTGAACGCAATCCCTCAATCGGTGCCAGCATGGTCTCAAACCCCGAAACCAATTCAGCACGAAATTGTGGATAACCATCAAAGCCCAGTGCGCGGGCGAAGCGGTTGGCGGTTGCGTTAGAAATACCAACGGCATCAGCTAGTTCGTCGATCGACATGGTGGCAGCTCTGAATGAGTTACCAACGACATAGTCGGCTGTGATTTTGTGTGACTTGGATAAAGAACTATAGATCTGGCCTATACGTTCGTTAATTGACCCTCCCTGGGTCTTGCTCTTTTTTGGGCTCATTATCGTTTTCTTGGTATTGCTTATTTTTACCAGCCTGTTCGAGCTGAGCTGGCCCCAAATTTTTGATAGTTCTTATTTATTTGACTATTTAATATCTGGAAAATACCACAGGTCGCTGGCGCTATCAATCGTTCGCGAAAAAACTTTGACTAACTTCGCTTATCTTGATCAATCTGCCTCGATCTTTTTTGATGAATGCGGCTTTTCAACCAAAACCTCATGTTCGTGGTTTTGAGCAAATAGAGGGGAGAGGAGATGGGGATGGGTATTGCAGCGTTTTAAGATCAATGCTGTGCATTGCGCCAGCATTGATCTGAGATGCGTAAAGCTTACTCTTCGCGAACCCAGGTTTGGGTGCGACCAAACATGGGCATGCCAATATAGCCGCGTACTTCCAATTTCTTGTTACTTTCAACTAGTTTGAGTTTGCTGCTATAGAGTTTGCCATTGGCCGGATCAAGAATTTTCCCGCCGCCAAATTCGTCACCTTCTTTTTTGATATTAAATAAAATGGTTAAGCCGATCAATGGCTGGTCTTTGTTACTACCTTCGCACTTATCGCATTTAGGATTTTGATCCTGATCTGCTTCGCGGAATAATTTTTCGATTTTTCCTTGAAATTCACCACCAGATTCGCTGATGCGGACTAAAGATTTTACTTTTCCAGTTTTATCGTCGATGGTTTTCCAAAGACCAGCAGGTGAGCTTTGCGCCACTGCCATTTGTGCTGCGAACAGGCTCAGTATAGCGATACCCGATTTGATCAAGCTAGATTGTTTCATGTTGTCTCCGATTTTTATAAAGAGGGAAAAAACTGCTCTTGGATTGTACGTGCAGTTTTTGCGACAGTGCATGAAATTACTAGAGTGATAACTTTAAAAGACCTAATTACAACAAGTTAGGCAAGTATGTAGCCCAGGTTCTATGCATCGTGAAGTTGTCGCTAAGTGAGTGGTCGTAAGGTGAGGGGGGAGGAAGATAGAGTCAGAATGCAAGCAGGATAAAACGCCCTCTCCCACACGTGGGAGAGGCTTGGGGTGCGGGCAGTCAAGAAAGAAAAAAGCCTTCTAGTTGCTAGACCATGGAGCAATGATTAACAGGCGTTGCGCATACCTTATTTATTTTCTAGAAGTGTCTGCAATTGCGCTTCTAACTTATCAAAGGAACCCGTCCATCCCATCGTCATGCCACCACGCTCTTTCATAAACGCTTGCAACTCTTCCGCAGTGACTGCACCAAATGGCTCCCATGTCACGGTTACGCGGGTACGATTGTCGTCTTCTGCGGTGAACTCAACTTTCGACATCATCGTCTCTGGCCAAATTGGTGCCATAGGATGACGCGAAATGTTTTCATGTTCATCGCAAAACTGTTGGGTGTACACCAAGCGATGCGGCTTGTTCATTTCCAGATAGGCAGCGCGCCCATACATCGTCACATTATGCTCGCTGCTGCCGTTCGTCATTTTGTAAAACGAACTACCGCCAACGCGAATGTCGGCACGAATAAACGACATCGTAAAACCCGTTGGTGGTAGCCATTGAGAAAAATGCTCAGCCTTAGTCCACATGTCGTACATCACCTCAATTGGCGCTGCAAAACTACGATTGATGACAAAACGTTCCTTGTGTTCGATTTGCTCTGCAAGGTATTCAGCAAAGCGATCCCAAGTCGCTTCGCCACCCGCTTGTTTGATGAACTTACGTGTTTCTGCAGCCGCTTCGGCTGTCGCTAAAGCCATCGTCATTTCCATCTGGGTTTTCTTGCCAACCGTAGAGAAAAAAACTGTTACGCGAAACAAGGGAGGACTGATTTCCGTCGCGCCGTGGTCATACACCAGTTTTTTGTGTCGCTCGATTTCATGATAGGTCGCGATATTCGGATAGTCAGTACCATCGGGTCCATGCATGGTGTAACGCCAAGTACCACCGACGCTCAAATCTTTGCTGTGCGTAGTGAGTGTAAAGCCACGCGGTCCCCACCACTGCGCAGCTTGCGCGGGATCAGTCCATGCATCCCATACCATCTCGACAGGTGCGTCATACAAACGCACGAGGTGGATTTCATTTGCTTTTGCCAGTGTCTTTTGATTTGCGGACATTCTTTTTACCTTTCTTTGTAGCGGTGACGGTTTGTAGATATAGATCAAGGCGATCAAAACTCTGTTCCCAAAACACGCGATATTGATCCACCCAGTCCGCCGCCAACTTGAGGTTTTCACCATTGAGCTTACAAGGACGGCATTGCGCATCGCGTGTTTTGGTAATCAGACCAGCTGTCTCGAGCACCTTGAGATGTTTAGTAACAGCAGGCAGGCTCATATCATTCAAAAATGGCCGCGCCAAATCCGACACATTCGCCTCACCCTGTGAAAGCTGCGCCAAGATAGCGCGGCGGGTAGGGTCAGCTAATGCCGAAAACGTTAAACTCAGTTGATCTTGCATAATGTACCGATTGGTTAATTAACCGAATGGTTTAATAATAGTTTTGGTTTGAAGACGCGTCAAGTAATTTTTTGAATCGCAGATATTTGCTGGCAGTAGAATTACCGCGTGGTCGGCGATTTTTGTTACAGCTTTCGCTCTGTTCGCGCCTGTCTCAGCAGGTTTGCTTTTGAACGTGCCAGACCCAATGCGTACCGCAAACGTACTTTGACTTGAGGATAATATGATGATCGAGATGGAGCGTCCTCTGCACCAACTGGCGAGCGGCCATCGTTTGTCACGCGATGCGCAGCTGTGCTAGAACAGCGAGTATCGTAGGGACGAAAATTATGGCGGACCGTAGCTCGTGAAAAAGCACTTGAGATATTTGACTAATTGAGGCTTTCCTTTATGATCCTTCTTCACGACAATTGAAAGCCAGCAGGAGGATCGTGATGCATCCAGAGATAGTTAGCTACAACGAAAATCAAGAACCTAGGTTCAAAGAAATATGCCAGCTTCTTGCCCAAGAGATCGATCAACATTTACCTGGTGCGGAAAGCAAAGTTTGGCACGCACACCCCGTTTGGTTTTTGGACGGAAATCCCGTGGTTGGTTATAGCAAGCAGAAGGCGGGCATACGGCTGATGTTCTGGAGCGGGATGGATTTTGAGGAGCTAGAGTTAAACGTCCTAGGCAAAAAATTCAAAGACGCGTCGGTTTTTTATCAGGATGCTTCAGAAATCAACATTTCTAGTTTGCAGAGATGGCTCAACAAAGCGCGAGAAATTCAATGGGACTATAAGAATATAGTCAAAAGAAAAGGTCGCCTAGAAAAACTGCGATGAGCATTGTAGGTCATTCCATAAGATCATGCCCGTAATTCAAAGTTGCTTCTAACCAAAAGCTAGTCTCGACACTTATCCACTTAACTATTTCGAGGAGCAACACCATGAGCAATTCTATACGCACCTGCCTCTGGTTCCGTGACGGCCGAGGCCAAGAAGCCGCGGAGTATTACTGCTCCTTGATTCCCAACAGCAAAGTCGAAAATGCCTATGTGGGCGATAACGGTTATGGTATGTTTTCTGTGATCGATTTCACGCTAGGCGGCGTGCCTTACCAAATCCTCGATGCAGGGCCGATGTTCACTTTGAGCGAGGCAGTGTCGATTGCGGTGGCAACAGACGACCAAGCAGAGACCGACCGACTTTGGGCTGCGTTCACCAGTAATGGCGGTGAAGAAAGCGTCTGCGGCTGGCTGAAAGATCGCTTCGGTGTATCGTGGCAAATCTATCCTAAGCGCTTGCTTGAATTGACCATGAATGCCGACAAATCGGTATCTAGCAAAGCGATGGCGGCGATGATGAAGCAGAAGAAGATTGATATTGCAGAGATTGAGGCGGCGGTTTTTGGATAGAGTGTCATAGGCGAAGCCGTATTACATCGTTCGATAGTATGATGAAAAACGGCAAAACAATTTATTTGCATGCCTAAGGTATTACAGAAAAAATGTGTGGCCATGATTAACGTTCATGCGGCGCAATACGCTTGCGGCTATTGGCACCCTATCAAAAAATTACGCCTTACTAGGTTAGGATTCCCGTGAATACCACCGATGAAAAAGTAATAGAATTGAGTAAGACAAAAATACTGTTTTTGGTCGCAGTTGCGTGCGGTTTTGTCGTTGGTGGTTTTTGGATGCTTCTGTTGGATTCTGCCGAAATTGCAGTACAACGTCGCTTCAATAGTCCCATCCTTGTTCACGGAATTGGTGTGTTATCGATTGTGTTCTTTGGTCTTTGTGCGGTGTTCGGTGTCAAAAAGATTGTCGATAAGAGGCCGGGGCTTATATTGAGTGCGACTGGAATATTCGATAATTCAAGCGGTGTATCAGCGGGACTTATTCCGTGGTCAGAGATCCTTGGGTTTGACATATTTGAAGTGCAAAAGCAAAAAACGCTGGTCGTCAAAGTAACCAAGCCCGAGCGGTATATCGAGGTAGGTGGTTCTGTGAAGCGCGCGCTTAATAGGATGAACTTCAAACTGTGTGGTAGCCCAATCGCTATCACATCAAACGCATTAGAAATCGACTTCGACGAGCTGCTCGAAGTCTGCGATACGTATTTTAAAAAATATGGAAAAAATGCGTAAATGACGCACGGCCAGAAATCATGCAGGGCGGCTGTAACCTGTGCGGTAGACTGATCTCAAACTATGCACATAACCTAGACGGCGCGGGTTACACACGCTCTAAAAGACTGTCATTGATTAAAGTCAAACCTAGGGCAGAAAACGCAAGAACTGATTCCTGAAAAAACGACAGATTGCGCATACTTGTACAAATGTCGCCGAGGCAAAATCGGGCAAGGCTACAATGAGGTCTAAAGAAAAAATCAGTTCAATTTATGCAGATTTCAGAAAAAACTAATCCAGCTTCGATGTCGAATATGCAGCCAAGCGTGGTGAGCGAAAATGCGCAGCTCGTGCGCATTCTTGCGCGTATCGGTTGGGCTACTTTGATTCTTCTGGCATTGATTGGCGTCGGCATCGTTAGCTTCTACTTTATTAGCGACCAAACCAGTTGGGAGAATGCGATCTATATGACGCTGATCACGATCTCTACGGTTGGGTATGGTGAAGGCGTGCCGCTCACATCGTTTGGAGCCAAAGTTTTTGCAGGACTATTGAGTATTTTTGGTCTGGGTGTGTTGACCTTTTTATTCACCAGTTTGACTGTGTTTTTTCTTGAGAAAGATCTGGATTATTCCCTGCGGAGACGACGAATGGAAAAACGTATCAAAAAATTGCGACAACATTTTATCGTATGCGGCTTCGGGCGCGTCGGTCGTAATGTGACACATGAGTTGCAAAAGACAGGGCGTCAGTTCGTTGCCATTGATCCTGAACAAACGAACTTCGACGAGTATTTAGACAAGTTTCCCAACCTGCTTTATCTGCACGGCGATGCTTCTGACGACGATCTTTTGCTTGGCGCAGACATTACCGATGCGCACGGCTTGTTTGCTGTGACGGGTGATGATTCACGCAACCTAATGATCATTATTACCGCCAAACAGTTGAATCCACAGTTACGCATTGTGGCGCGTTCACATGAACTGCGTAATGTCGAAAAGATGCGTAAAGCCGGTGCCGATGAGGTGATTTGCCCAGACTTTACCGGTGGCATGCGTATGGCGTCGGCGATGGTGCGACCTCATGTGGTGAGTTTCTTAGCTGAAATGTTGAAATCAGAAAAAAATCTGCGGGTGGAGGAAGTCGCGACACCGCATAACTTTCCTATCACAGCAATGGGCAATCTACGGCTTCGTAGTCCAGACTATATTTTGATTGCGGTTCGCTCTGACGGTGATTGGACCTTTAATCCCGATGATCAATATTTGCTGCGTGCAGGTGATGTGATCGTGGCGATGACAAGCACGGAAGGACGCGCCGAGATTGAACGTCATCTGTTGGATATGATTCGAGCCTAGTTTAAACTGGCTTTGATCGTATCTTGATTGCTCAAGCGATGAGTGAGCCGCTTCGATTTTTGAAGGCGGATGGTATGTTGAATGGGTATTCGGAATTGATTGAGTTGGTTTAACATTCCAGAGCGAAGGTTTGACGGCCTTATTGGCTTGTGGCAAGCTATCCTAACTTAGCACTTGCATTGGAAATCATGATGTCGTTACCTGTTGAAATTTTGGAAGCAGAAGTACTGCAATTGCCGCCAGCCGACCGTGCGCATTTAGTTGAAAGGCTGATCGCCAGTTTGGATACAGATCCAGCAGTTGAAGAGGCGTGGGCAGCAGAAGTTGAACGACGCCTCATTGAAATTGAGAGTGGAAAAGTTAGCTTGGTATCAGGTAGTGAAGCACTGACGAAATTAAAGGCCGAGTTTCAATGAATTTTATTTTGCACCCAGAAGCGGAGAACGATCTTCGTGAGGCTGCAGAATTCTACAGGCAACGCGCAGGCAGTCGCTTATCGCGTGCATTGATTGAAGAGTTTGAGCATACAATCAATCTGCTTCTCCAACATCCCAAACTTGGCACGCCGTGGCGCCACGATACACGTATGCTGGTGCTAAAGCGTTTTCCTTATTCTGTCATCTACCGTGAAGTTAGTGACCAGATTGTGGTCGTGGCGGTCGCGCATCCGAGTCGTCGTCCGGGCTATTGGTCGGGTCGAAAGTAGAATAGTGACAACGACGTTGCTATTGCGTAGGGTGTGAGGCGAAGCCGTATTACACCGTCCGATGGTATTTTGAAAAACGGCAAAACAATTTATTTGCATGTCTAACATATCAAAAGAAATGATATATGGCCATGATCAACGTTCATGCAGCGCAATACGCCTGCGGCTATTGGCGCCCAACGAAAAGTATACGCCTTACCTGACTGCGCTCGTCAATAAAGGCAATCACTTGCTTTTCAAATTTGCATGGACTAAACTGGACTAACTTTAAGTTCTAAAGAGGTACACCATGCAAGTCATCAATATTCACGATGCAAAAACACAGTTTTCCAAGCTAGTCGAAGCAGTTTCCCAAGGTGATGAAATTGTGATTGCGCGCGCGGGTAAGCCTGCTGCGAGATTGGTTCCAATTAACGCTAAAAAAACTGTTCGTCAGCCTGGCGCCTTGAAGGGGAAATTGCAGATTGCGGACGACTTCGATGCCCCGTTGCCCAGTGATATTCAATCGGCATTTGAAGGTGATTAATGAAATTACTCATTGATACCCATGTCTATCTTTGGTGGCTACAAGATAGTCCCAAACTTTCCGAAAAAGCCCGCACACAAATTCAAGATGCCAATGAGGTTTATGTCAGTAGCGCATCCATTTGGGAAGCAACGATTAAGGCATCGATTGGTAAGTTAAGTGTGGATGTTGATCAGCTCGTCGCAGAGATCAGCAGAAGCGGCTTTCAAGAATTGCCGATCACAGCAGCGCACGCCGCCACGGTCGCGGGTTTGCCTGACATTCATAAAGATCCCTTTGATCGCATTTTGATTGCGCAAGCGATGAGTGAGCCACTTCGATTTTTGACGGCGGATGCGATCTTGAGTGGGTATTCGGAATTGGTGGAGATTGTTTAGTGTGTAGGGCGGGTGCAACCCGCGCGGTAGAGAGGTCAATCAACTATGTACATAGGATAGGCGGCGCGGGTTGCACCCGCCCTACAATGCTGTCTTGCATAGTTATCACAAATGTTGGATGGTAATAGTCTGATCTTATTGTTCTGTAATAATTTAACTCCACAAAACGAACAGTTCGCGCTAGGAGAAATAATTTTCATGAAAATAACTAAGTTGTATTTACGAAATTTCGGGCCTATCTCGAATGTCACTATTGAACCAAGATTTTCGGATGATGGTCACCCGATTCCAATTGCGATAGTTGGACAAAATGGCGCTGGGAAATCATTGGCGTTATCAGTGATATTAGATGCAATGACGGAAGCAAGGCGATCTTCTTTTTCGGAAATACAAGAGATTGAAGCAAATCAGTTTTTGAAAAATTCGTCTCAGAACTATGTTCAACACGCCTCAGCCTATAGCCATACAAGTGTAACGATTTCAGTAGGAGATGGCGAAATCGTATTCAACGAAGTTGTATCGAGAATTCCACCTAGTGAATTTTTGACTAAAAATTTAATTCCCTCGCTCTTGACTGTCTTGCAAGGTAGTGAGTTCGCAAATTCCGGGTTCTTTAAAAATATTTCAGTAGGTGAACATCAGAAGGTTCACATAAGAGGCTCGGAATTTTTGTACTTTCCTTACTTTCGTTACGAGTCCCCTTACTGGATGAATGAAACAGCGAAGGTTAATTTCGTGAAGGATCAAAATCATTACGGAAAATCAAAGCTAAACCCTATTCGCACAAATATTATTGAAGAAACGAAGCGGTGGATTCTGAACGTCCTCCTAGATAGGGAATTGTATGAAAAGAAAATAGAAACGCCGATTTACGGCACTAGCTCGTATCCATACTTCCAAGGATACGCTGGTCCAAATACTCAGTTATTCAGCCTCGTGAATGAGATTGTTTCAACTATGCTTATCGCAAAGAATTCCCAGATCAGTTCCGCGAGAATCGGGATCGGCCCCAAAGGAAATCGAGAGATAACAGTTTTTGCGACCAAGAAGGGCAAACAAGAGGAAATAGTAGCGCCTGATATTTCTCAAATGTCTTCTGGAGAGTTAATGACACTTGGATTGGCGACAGAAATAATTCGAGCGTACGAGATCGTTAAAGGTGCACCTCCGCAAAGCTTGAATGACGTCACAGGAATTGTTCTTGTAGATGAAATTGACCTACATCTGCATGTTAGTTTTCAAAAAGAGGTGCTTCCAAAAATAATTAGAAAATTTCCTAACGTACAATTTATATTTTCAACGCACTCGCCATTTTTTCTTCTCGGGATGGCGGATAGCGGCGAATTAGATATATACAATTTTCCGATAGGTTGTAAGATTGCGCCTCACGAGTTTGATGAATTTCAATCCAGTTATGATCTATTTATTAGCGAAAACGATCAGTTTCGAAAACGATACGAAGAACTTAAAAATATGTCTCAGTCTGAGACCAAACCTCTGATAATTACGGAGGGGAAAACTGATTGGAAGCATCTTAAGTTCGCACTTAAAACGCTCGCGTCGAGGGGGCAGTTCGAATCGATTGATATTGACTTCTTCGAGTATGAAAATGAAGTCAATATGGGAGACACACGACTCAGCCAAATGTGCGAGCACATGGCCACACTTCCCCAAAAACGAAAAATGATATTTGTATTCGATCGAGATAATCCGACGATTACAAAATCGATGTCCGGTGCGCCGAACGCCTTCAAGGATTGGGGTAATAATGTCTACTCGGTTTGCTTGCCTATTCCTAAGCATCGCTCTGAATATAAGAATTTGAGTATCGAGCTGTACTATACCGACGACACACTGCGTACGGTCGACCCCGCCTCAGGGAAGCGCTTGTGGTTTTCGAACGAAATAGAAATAATAACACGACCGACTACAGGACAAAGAATCTATCGAGCACAAGATTTCCCCAATGTAGATGACGAGCTGGCGAAAAAAGTATTTGATCAGCCAGCGGATCAAATAGTTGATGGTGATGGGAATACTGTTGGCCTGTCTAAATCAGCCTTCACTGAAGTAATCACGAACACTCCGTATGAAACTAACGCCATCGATTTGACAGCATTCGCTGTTTTTTTTGAGGTCATAAAAAATTTATGCGATATATCGGCAGCTACCTAGCTGAGGTATTGGACTCTAAAAACAACCATGTGGGCACGTTTTTTGTGCCCACGAAGATTTGGAAAACCTAGAGAGTGATTGTCTTGTGGTTTATGCTTTTCACCTTTATCGACCATTACGTGTGGGCACGATGAAACTGCGCACACCCTAGGAATTTTCTCGGTCCAAAAAAAAAGCGCTTCGAAAAAATCGAAGCGCTTTTTGCATTTACAACTCAACCAAAAAATCAAATCACCCCAATTTCGCAAACGACTCCTGCATCTTACTCAAAGTCGCAGAGAAGCCAGCAACGCGTTCTTTCTCTTGCTCGACAACGGCAGCTGGAGCACGTGCCACAAAACTTTCGTTGCTGAGTTTGGCTTGTGCTTTGTTGATTTCGGCTTCGAGTTTTGCCATTTCTTTCGAGAGGCGTTCGCGTTCTGCGGCGACGTCGATTTCTACTTTCAACATCAGCTTGGTTTCACCGACGATGGAGACAGGTGCTGGTGAGTCTGGTAAGACATCGACGATCTGCACCTCAGACAATTTCGCTAAGGCTGCCATGTAAGGTGCGTAACTTTCCATGCGTGCTTTGTCTTCTGCGTTTGCTGGTTGTAGCAACAACGGCACGCGTACTGCTGGCGATAATTGCATTTCACCACGCAAGTTACGGCATGCATCGATGGCGGCTTTGAGGCCTGTCATCCAATGTTCTGCGGCTTCGTCGATCGCTTCTGCATTCACCAACGGGTAAGCTTGCATCATGATGGAGTCGCCCGCCGGATTCAGCGTTTTGCCTGCCAATGGGGCGACGGTTTGCCACAAGGCTTCGGTGACGAATGGGATCACTGGGTGTGCCATGCGTAAGGTGACTTCTAATACGCGTAACAAGGTGCGACGAGTGGCGCGTTGTTGCGCTTCGTTGCCTTGTTGTACTTGGACTTTCGCCACTTCCAAATACCAATCGCAGTATTCATCCCACACGAATTTGTAGATGGCGGATGCGATGTTGTCGAAGCGGTAGTCGGCAAAACCTTTTTCTAGCTCTGCTTCAGTGCGTTGCAGCGTCGAGATGATCCATTTATCGGCTTGTGAATAATCGAGATCATTGTCTGTTGCTGTACCTGTGAAACCGCAATCCTGACCTTCGGTATTCATTAGTACAAAGCGCGTCGCGTTCCAGAGTTTATTGCAGAAATTACGGTAACCATCGCAGCGACCTAAATCGAAATTGATGTTGCGACCGAGGGAAGCGTAGCTTGCCATCGTGAAGCGCAAAGCATCTGTGCCGTAAGCTGGAATGCCATCAGCGAATTCTTTGCGCGTTGCTTTGTCGATGCTGGTCGCTTGTTTTGGGTTCATCAAACCAACTGTACGTTTCGCTGCCAAGTCATCGACGCTGATACCGTCGATCAAGTCGATAGGGTCGAGCGTATTGCCTTTGGACTTAGACATTTTTTGGCCGCTAGAATCGCGCACCAAGCCGTGTACATAGACGGTGTGGAAAGGCACCTTGCCTGTGAAGTGCGCGGTCATCATGACCATACGCGCTACCCAGAAGAAGATGATGTCAAAGCCTGTGACCAATACAGAAGATGGCAGGAACAGTTTGCTATCGACTGTTAATTCTGGCCAGCCCATAGTTGAGAATGGAACAAGGGCAGAAGAGAACCAAGTGTCGAGCACGTCGTTGTCACGGTTCAAGGCGCCAGTGTAGCCAGCGGCTGCTGCCTTGGCTTGCGCTTCAGCTTCATCGCGGGCGACGAAGATTTCTCCGTTATCGCCATACCATGCTGGGATTTGATGACCCCACCACAATTGGCGAGAGATACACCAATCTTGAATATTATTCAGCCATTGGTTGTAAGTCGTGCTCCAGTTTTCTGGTACGAATTTCACTTCACCATTCGCCACTTTTTCTAGCGCGACTTCGGCAATCGATTTGCCTGGGAAGTGGGTGCCTTCAGGTGCTGGTTTGCTCATGGCCATAAACCATTGATCCGTCAACATCGGTTCGATCACGACGTTCGTACGGTCGCCACGTGGCACCATGAGTTTATGTGGCTTAACGGATTCGAGCAAACCTTGCGCATCGAGATCGGCGACCATTTGCTTACGTGCGACGAAGCGGTCCATACCTTGGTAAGCGGCTGGTCCGTTCTCATTAATCTTCGCATCTAAAGTTAATATGCTGATCAATGCTAAACTGTGACGTTGGCCAACGGCGTAATCGTTGAAGTCATGTGCTGGTGTGATCTTCACACAGCCAGTGCCGAATTCTTTGTCGACATAGCTATCAGCGATCACAGGAATCTCGCGATCCGTCAAAGGCAATTTCAACATCTTGCCAACAAAAGCGGTGTAGCGCTCGTCGGTTGGATCAACCGCAACGGCGACGTCACCGAGCAAGGTTTCCGGACGTGTCGTCGCGACTGTTAGGTGACCGCTACCATCCGCGAATGGATAACGGATATGCCACATGGAGCCATCTTCTTCTTCGGACACCACTTCCAAATCGGACACCGCTGTGCCCAAGACTGGATCCCAGTTCACCAAACGTTTACCGCGATAGATCAAACCTTGTTCTACCAAACGTACAAACACTTCTGTGACCACTTTTGAGCGTTCTGCATCCATCGTGAAGTATTCGCGATTCCAATCGGCAGATGCGCCCATACGACGCATTTGACCCGTAATCGTGGAACCAGATTTTTCTTTCCATTCCCAGACTTTTTCTAAGAATTTTTCGCGACCTAAATCGTGGCGAGAAATTTTTTGTGCATCGAGTTGGCGTTCCACCACGATTTGCGTTGCGATACCGGCGTGATCGGTGCCTGGTACCCATGCCGTGTTATGGCCGCGCATACGGTAGTAACGCGTCAAGCCATCCATAATGGTTTGGTTAAACGCATGGCCCATGTGCAAAGTGCCAGTGACGTTGGGTGGTGGCAGTTGGATACTAAATGAAGGTTTGGATTCATCGGTAGACGCGGCGAAGTATCCGCGCTTTTCCCATTCGGTGCGCCAAAAGGATTCGATGTTGGCGGGTTCAAAAGACTTAGCTAATTCCATGATATGTGCAAACTCTCAGTTAGTACGAACGCAAGCCATGAAGAAGATGCCTAGGTTCGGATATTGGTATGGCGAAACCCTTGATTATAAATGAGTGTGTCGTGTTACCAGAAATAATCGCGCTGATTTTCTACTGCTGATGGGGCAATTTCTTGCTGGTGGTGTTGAATTGTGTGTTTTGTTTAGGTCAACACGCCCTAGTAGAAGATATTTTGCGATGAAGGATGTTGGAGATGGTTTTGAGCTGGAATATGCGTTTGATATGCGTTTGAAATAGGGAGTAAGTAATTTAAAAAGCAATATTGAAAATGGCTCTGAAAAAACTGTTAAAAATAGTTTAATAAGCAGCAGAAGTCGTGTAATCCCTCTAAATCTGTCGCATATTCGAGAGTGTCTAACAAAAAAAAGCAATGATGCTTTTGGGAAAATGCTAGCATAGATGCCTCTGCACATTAGAAAAACAGACAGGCAAACTGCGCCAGGTTCTTTGACCGCGAATGCATTTTTCGTGCGCACAAAAGTAACGTGATCGAGGTGATAAACGCATGAAACACTTTTTCCATCTATCTGCTGCACTCAGCAACAGACAATTAAGTGTTTTTAGTGGCTTAAAACATTACGTTTTATGGCAAATTTTTGCGATTATCGTATTGATGAGTCTGTCTTTCGCAGCGAAGGCTGACCAAGCCGGCGATCAAGCGATCATGCAAGAGCTTGATACGATACAAACTTTGTCCGATCGAAATAATGAAGAGGGTTTGCGTCAATTATTAGCGTTTAAGAACAAACTTCCAGCAGATACTTCGCCTGCAATTCGTCTCGAAATTTTATCCGTGTTGAGTAATTTGTATTTTGATGCGGGCAATACGAAACTGGGCAAGCAAACTATCAAAGAGTTGGAAGATCTTGCTAAACAGGTCAAGCTAAAAGATGCCTTATTAATTTTAGAGATTTACGAAGCCTATGATATTTTTGAAAAATCAGGTTTCGCAACCGCTGTTGCTCATTTAGAGAAGTTGGCCGATGTTGTTGCCAATAGTAACAACGTCAATGCACAGTTTCGTTATCGCGCCACCTTAGCGGGTTTTTATAGCAGTAACTTCCGCTTTGATCAGGCGCTCAAGCAGTATTTGGATATGCTCAAATTGAGCGATCAGCTTCCGCGTCGGCAAGTGCAGGCCAAAATGGCGACCTGGGGATTAATTTCAGGTTTATATCTGCAAATGAAAGATCCTGAAAAGGCCTTAACTGCCACGACCGAGGCGCTCTCGGTTTCTTCGGCCAGCCTTGCTCCAAAAGCTTTTGTTGAGATCTCGATTTCTCGTGGGGTTGCATTGAGCAGTCTGAAACGCAATGACGAAGCATTGAAAGAATATGAAAATGCTTTGAGAGTTGCGCAAGAAGAAAAGCTGCCATATTTTGTCGCGTTGGCTTTGTTCAATATCGCAGACCAATACCTGATTAAAAAAGATTTCAAGCGCGCAGAATCGTATGCCCGTGACGCGATGACAAAGTCAGAGGCCATGGAAGACAATTGGGGGATTGCTGGTGCTAAAGTTAATCTTGGGTTGGCGCTGGGCTATCAAGGCAAGACCAAGCCAGGTGGCGATTTGGTCAAAGAAAGTATCGCTTTTTTTGATAAGAATCACGCGAAGTCCGACGTGGAAATGATTATTGGTGAGCTCTCGCAGATGTACGAAGCGGCTGGCTTATATAAAGAAGCTTTGGAACAAGTGCGTCAGCAACAAAAGCTCAGTGACGAGATTTTTCAATCCGATCGCGCCAAAGCAGTTGCCGCTTTGCAGGAAGAATTTGATAGCGAACAAAGAAAACGGCAGATCGAGATTTTGGCGAAAGACAATGCCTTAAAAGATGCGGATATTAAAAACCACCGCTTGCAACATATGGTCGCTTTGCTTGCTTCGTTGGTCGGCATACTTGCAGGATGTTTTATCTATATGCTGTATCGTCGTAGCAAAAAGTTGAATGAGCAATTGCAAGAAGTGAATTCGCAGTTGGAATTCCATGCCGTACGCGATGCTTTAACTGGCTTACATAATCGTCGTTCATTTATTAATTTGATGGTGAACCGCACTGGACGGGTTGAGAATGAACGTCGAGAAGGTTCTTATCGGAATCCTGATTGCATGGTGTTGATGGATATCGATCACTTCAAAAATATCAATGATACTTGGGGGCACGCGGTTGGTGACGTCGTTTTAAAAGAGGTAGCTGCACGCTTGAAAGCTGTGGTGCGTGATGAAGATATGGTGATGCGGTGGGGTGGGGAAGAATTCTTAATTTATTCACCGAAATCTAATCCTGAACAAATTACGAGCTTGGTAGAACGTGTGTTACGTACCATAGGCGAAAAGCCATTTACACATGAGGCTTTGGTCATTCCTGTTACCGTTACCGCTGGATTCATTTCTGTGCCATTCTCAGATGTGCCAGAGGAGTTTTGTGATTGGGAACGTGCATTGCAAATTGCCGACATGGCTTTGTATCTGGGCAAAACACATGGTCGAAATCGCGCCTACGGCTTGGCGCGATTATTGGTGTCGCATGAAGATGCCCTGCCAACTTTAACTCATGATTTGGCTGCCGCGATCAAAGATAATATGGTGGAAATTATCGAGGTTCTCGGGCCGTTACAAGATTTGGCACCAATCACTGTGAGCGGCTATCAAGCTGCTACGCAATAAAAACGAAGTATTTGGTAATTTAATTCAATCGCAGATATAATGCGGCGGCAATATTACTATTGCTAATGATTTTTAAACGCTAGGGGTCCTGACAAGTTTGTTTTTGTCGGGTGAGAAATACCCTTGAACCTGATCTGGATAATGCCAGCGAAGGGAAGCAGCCAAAGCCGTGATGCCATCTGAATGTAAGGTGTGCCATCGCTCAAATTGGAAACTCCTTTGCTGGCTCCGCGCCATCAATAAAGCAAAGGAGCCAAATGAACGCCAACCCACAATTTTTGTCCGCTACCGCCAAGGTCGACGAAGCCGCCATTCAAGCCTTACCAAATTCTCGCAAAATCTACGTTTCTGGCAGTCGTCCTGACATTCGCGTGCCTATGCGTGAAATCTCGCAAGCCGATACACCTGCGATGTTTGGTGCAGAAAAAAATCCCCCGATTTACGTCTACGATACTTCAGGTCCCTACACCGACCCTGATGTGAAAATTGATATCCGCTCAGGTTTAGCGTCTGTGCGTGGCGCTTGGATAGCAGAACGCAATGACACTGAAGAATTAGCTGGACCAAGTTCAGAATATGGCATCGAACGCTTGCACGATCCTAAGCTGCACGAGCTGCGCTTTAATCTGCAACGCAAACCACGTCGCGCACTGCAAGGCAAAAACGTCACGCAAATGCATTACGCTAGACAAGGCATCGTCACACCAGAAATGGAATATGTAGCGATCCGTGAAAATATGCGCCGCCAAGAGTATTTGGAAAACCTGAAAAATTCCGGTCCTATGGGCGAAAAACTCGCAACCATGATGGGGCGTCAGCATCCGGGACAATCTTTCGGGGCTTCGATTCCCGCAACGATTACGCCAGAATTTGTACGCGATGAAATTGCCCGTGGCCGCGCCATTATTCCTGCGAATATCAATCATCCGGAAGTCGAACCGATGATTATCGGCCGCAATTTTTTAGTCAAAATCAATGCGAATATTGGGAACTCCGCCGTGACTTCCTCCATCGGTGAAGAAGTCGAAAAGATGACTTGGGCGATACGTTGGGGTGGCGATAATGTGATGGATTTGTCGACCGGAAAACACATCCACGAAACCCGCGAATGGATCATCCGTAACTCACCGGTGCCTATCGGTACTGTACCGATTTATCAGGCATTGGAAAAAGTAAATGGCAAGGCGGAAGATCTGACTTGGGAAATTTTCCGTGATACTTTGATCGAACAAGCGGAGCAAGGCGTGGATTACTTCACGATTCATGCTGGCGTGCGTTTGCAGTACGTACCCATGACGGCGAAACGCATGACCGGTATCGTTTCACGCGGTGGTTCCATCATGGCGAAATGGTGTCTCGCGCATCACAAAGAAAGTTTCTTATACGAGCATTTCGAAGATATCTGTCAAATTATGAAGGCCTACGACGTGTCCTTCTCCTTAGGCGATGGTTTGCGCCCGGGTTCCATTTACGATGCGAATGATGAAGCACAGTTGGGTGAATTGAAAACCTTGGGTGAGCTCACCCAGATTGCCTGGAAGCACGATGTACAAGTGATGATAGAAGGTCCAGGCCATGTTCCTATGCATCTGATTAAAGAGAATATGGATCTGCAATTAGAACAATGTCATGAAGCACCGTTCTATACGCTGGGACCACTCACGACCGACATCGCACCGGGTTACGACCACATCACTTCTGGTATCGGTGCTGCGCAAATCGGATGGTATGGCACGGCGATGTTGTGTTACGTCACGCCGAAAGAGCATCTGGGTTTGCCGAATAAAGTGGACGTGAAAGACGGCATCATTACGTACAAAATCGCAGCTCATGCCGCCGATCTGGCGAAGGGGCATCCGGGCGCACAAATTCGCGATAACGCCTTGTCGAAAGCGCGCTTTGAATTCCGTTGGGAAGATCAATTTAATATTGGCTTAGATCCAGACAAAGCGCGTGAATTCCATGACGAAACTTTGCCTAAAGATTCCGCTAAAGTCGCGCATTTTTGTTCCATGTGCGGCCCGCATTTCTGTTCTATGAAAATCACGCAAGAAGTACGCGATTATGCAGCGACGCAAGGTATTAGCGAAATCGACGCTTTGAAAAAAGGCATGGAAGTCAAAGCAATTGAGTTTGTGAAATCCGGCGCAGAAATCTATAAAAAATCTTAGGTGCTGCGATGGAAATTGTGATGAAAATTCAGCTCAATGGCGAGCCACGTGTTTTGTCTTCAGCCATCGATTTACATAGCCTGATTACTGAACTGCAATTAGGTAATCAGGCGATTGCTGTTGCCGTCAATCGTCAAGTGATACGTCGCGCGGAGTGGCAACAACACACGCTGCAAGCTGGCGATCAGGTGGATGTGGTGAGGGCGATTGGTGGTGGGTAAATTTCATGCGCAATTCCTCTAATTCACAAATCACGATAAATGCACGTTTGCTGCGTAAAGGTATGACAGATATCGAACGTCTGTTGTGGTCGCGATTGCGTGGTGAACAATTAGGCGTCAAGTTTCGACGACAACATCCATTGTTGAATTTTGTCTTGGATTTTGTCTGTCCTGAGTTGAAGTTAGTTGTTGAATTAGATGGTTCTCAACATGCTGATGCACAAAGTTACGATGATTACCGAACGAAGTGTTTGCACGATGCTGGTTATGTGGTTTTACGATTTTGGAATAATCAGGTGATTGAGGAGTTGGAGAATGTGCTGGAAGAGATCTATCGACAGGTGCAGTTGAGGAAGAGAGAATTTGAATAGTTGAGAGAAACCCATCCCCACCCTAACCCTCCCCTTGAAGGGGAGGGGATATCCGTCGCGCTGAATTTTCTTAGAACCGGAATACTCCTTCCCCTTCAAGGGGAAGGTTGGGATGGGGATGGGTTTTAGTCAGATGAATTATTGAACATAAATCAGAATAGAAAACCATGACAACACAAATAGACAGCCTGACCATAGCAGGCAAAACCTACAAATCACGCCTCTTAGTAGGCAGCGGAAAATACAAAGACCTAGACCAAACCAAACTCGCCACCGAAGCGAGCGGTGCAGAAATCATCACGGTCGCGATTCGTCGCGTGAACATAGGACAAGACCCCAACGCGCCAAGTTTGCTTGATGTCGTACCGATGTCGAAATACACTATCCTGCCCAACACCGCAGGTTGCTATAACGCGAAAGATGCGATCTACACTTTACAATTAGGTCGCGAATTACTCGGTGGTCATAAGCTGTGCAAGCTCGAAGTTTTGGGTGACGAAAAAACTTTATTCCCGAATATGCCTGAGACTTTGGAGGCTGCGAAAGTCTTGGTCAAAGATGGTTTTGATGTGATGGTGTATTGCAGCGATGATCCTATTCAAGCGCGTATGTTGGAAGATATAGGATGTGTCGCGGTGATGCCACTTGCATCCTTGATCGGTTCCGGTATGGGTATTTTGAATCCATGGAATCTTTCACTGATTATCGAACAGGCGAATGTACCTATCATCGTCGATGCAGGAGTCGGTACAGCATCCGATGCTGCAATTGCGATGGAGCTTGGTTGTGATGGCGTGTTGATGAATACCGCGATTGCCGGAGCGCGTGATCCGATTCGTATGGCACGTGCTATGGGCTTAGCCGTTGAAGCTGGACGTGAAGCCTTTTTGGCTGGGCGGATTCCGAAAAAGTTTGCAGCATCTCCCTCTTCGCCCATGGCGGGGCGTGTGATCTAATGCGCGAACGTCGTCAACGGCCTTGTGTGCTGGTGTTTGCCGGGCACGATCCTAGCGGTGGTGCTGGCATACAAGCAGATATCGAAGCAATTTCTGCCCAAGGCGCACACGCCTTGCCTATCGTGACGGCGCTGACCGTGCAAGATAATAATCGCGTGCAGGCAGTGTATCCGGTTGATGCGGGTGTGATGGGCGAACAGTTCGAGATGTTGCTGGACCGAATTCCGATTGCTGCGATTAAGCTTGGTATCGTTGGCTCAATCGAGAACGCGCAGTTGATTGCGCAATGCGTGAATCGTTTGCAAGCGCGCCAGCCAGCGATACCTGTCATTGTTGATCCGGTCTTGGGAAGTGGTGGTGGTGACGCTCTATCGATTCAAGATGCGCTGCTAGCAGTTCAACCTGTCTTGCATTGTGCTACCTTGATTACGCCGAATCTTCCAGAGCTAGGACGCTTGGTGAGTGGAACTGATTCTGATGATGTCAAAGCAAAAAAACTCACAGCGCAATTTGCTTGCGATGTGCTACTCAAAGGTGGGCATGGTGCGACGCGTGAGTTTATGTCTGAAGTGATTAATCACTGGTTTGAATGGCAGCAGGAGCAGCAGGTGGCTAGCCTTGCCAGATCTTGGATTTGGCCACGGATCTCTGATGCGTTTCATGGCACTGGTTGTACGTTGGCGGCGGCAATTGCAGCACGGTTGGCGTTGGGAGAAAGCGTGGGAACTAGTTTGACGGTAGCGCAATCTTATGTGCAACGATGCTTAGAGCAAGCTTATGTCGTTGCTCCAGGACAGTTAATTCCGGCAAGGTATTTTGGTAAAACACTAAACAAGGAAATCGTATGAGTGCAAGCAAGCAAGAGTTGCGAGTGTTGCGAGGTTTGTATCTGGTGACACCAAATTGGGATGATACGCAACGCTTATTAGACGTGACCGAAAGTGCGTTGGCTGCTGGTGTTAGTTTGTTGCAGTACCGGCATAAGACGGCGAATATTGAATTGCGTTATGCGCAGGCGAGTGCTTTACAAAGTTTGTGTAAGAAGTATGCGGTGCCGTTCATCATCAATGATTTCGTTAACCTAAGTTTGCAGTTGAATGCAGATGGCGTGCATGTGGGTGGTAGTGATGTATCCGTTGCGCAAGCGCGAGCGTCTTTAGGTGCGGATAAGATCGTCGGTGCATCTTGCTATGGTGACTTAGGATTAGCGCATCTGGCGCAATTGCAAGGCGCTAGCTACATGGCATTCGGCGGCTTCTATCCATCTGCGGTTAAGCAATATCCTGTTACAACTTGTCCTAGTATTGTTGACGCAGCAAATGCGCAATTGACTTTGCCACAAGTGGTTATTGGTGGCATGACAGTGGATCTGGCGCGTCCTTTGGTAGCTCGCGGTGCACATATGGTGGCGGCGATCAGTAGCGTGTACAACGCGAATAAACCAGCGCAAGTTGTTAAAGATTTTATTGCCCTATTTCAATAATTAAATATATCCATTCATATCCAAAGCGATTGCGTGTTGTGTAATTTTCTCAAATAGAGAGTAGGTGATTAATTCTCCTGATAAACACGGTGTTTTATGACGCTTTTCACTTATGCTCGTGTGCTTTATTGTATGATCGAAACACTGATAGTCAAAAATCGAAACCAGGTATTAAGTAATGACTCAATCCTCTTCCATGGTCGCAGCTTCGAAAGCTAGTCGTCGTTTTATATTAGAAATGCGTGGTTTTTCGAATGCTGAGAAAAGCATGCTGACTTCCACTTTTCGCCTCACTAGTCGTCGCGATATGTGCTACGTTGAAGCTGGTGAAAGTGATGGACGTGCAGATATTTATTTGATTAATGCCGATAATCCAGAAGCGATAGAAGAACTATTAAGCCGCGACATTGGGGTGCCTAACGCCCATTCGCCAGCAGTGGTGATCGGCAGAACACCGATAGAAACACCATGGCCATTTGTCAGCAAACCTATCCATTGGATGCGTTTGTTTGAGAATCTGGATAGTGAAATGCAGCGCGCTTTATTGCACCGTAGCGCACGCGGTGCTTTGTCTGATCAATGGGATGGCGCGACGATGCGCCGTTCCAGCGATCAAAAGAGCATTGCGGTCGACGCGATCATTGAAACGCCTGCGCGTGAAACGGTGCTTGTTGTCGATGATAGTGCGACAGTGCGTGCTTTTATGCGGATCAAATTGTCGCCCTTTCAGTTTGATGTCGATTTTGCTGAAACCGGTGAACAAGCGATAGAAAAAGCGAGCGCCAAAGCCGACGATAAAGCATACAACTGTATTTTCCTCGACATCATGATGCCCGGGATTGATGGTTATGAAGTATGTAAGCGGATTAAAGCCAATAACAAAACTAAATCTTCCGCTGTTGTCATGTTGACGAGTAAGTCTTCCATCATTGATAAGCTGCGTGCAAATTGGTCGGGTTGTGATGCATTTTTGAGTAAACCCGTGGCCGAAGATGATTTATTGGCGACAATTGCTAAATTCTTACCGAGCGTACGTGATTCTGCTAAGTTATAGCTGAAAGCTGAATTTAATCCGACGATTTTCCAAAATGGACTCCATGACTTATTCGCAATTTGTCATGGAAAAATTCTCTAAATCATCCAACTTGCTCTGCCAGCTTATTTTAGATTTACGCTGGTAAGACCCGCCCAGAAAAATATTTCTCAAGTAAAAACAAGACCTTAGAAATGCTTTCGGGTATAATCCCGCGTTCTGTCCAAAATTTCCTCATCAAGTGCCTATTGTTGTCTCTTGTTTGAATTTTCGACGCTGCATGATCGCTCGAAAAAAGGTATTTGTGGATTCTTTCTCTCTTAGGTTGGTGCAAATTAATTTGGGGGGTGGGGATGTCCGATCTGGCTTCTTTGTCTACATTAGCGCGTTCTGACGCGCAACTTCCGGTGCATGTTTATTTTGATCAAGCCTTGTTAGCGCGCGAGATCAAACAATTATTTCAATCTGGCCCACGCTATGTCGGTCACGAGTTGATGGTTCCTAACGTCGGCGATTACGCGACGCTCGCTTCTGAAAATGAAGGGCGTATGCTGGTGCGTGGCAAAGATGGAATCGAATTACTCTCGAATGTTTGTCGTCATCGTCAGGCTTTAATGTTTGGCGGTCCCGGCACGACCGGCCGCGGTAATACGAATCACATCGTCTGTCCTTTACATCGCTGGACCTATGATTTGAAAGGCGAGCTGATAGGCGCGCCACATTTCAAAGATACGCCTTGCCTGAATCTGTCACGTACACCCATTCAAAATTGGAACGGTTTGCTGTTTGAACAAAATGGCTACAACGTGATGGAGAAAATGGGAACCTTATCCGTGACTAAGGATTTGGATTTTACTGGTTACATGCTTGATCACGTTGAAGTGCATGAATGCGATTACAACTGGAAAACTTTCATTGAAGTTTATCTGGAAGACTATCACGTTGAGCCTTTTCATCCTGGCCTCGGGAGTTTCGTCACTTGCGATGATTTGAAATGGGAATTCGGCGAAGACTACAGCGTGCAAACCGTCGGTGTGCATAAAGGCTTGTTGAAGTCTGGCTCGACCAAATATCAGGCGTGGCAAGAGCAAGTCTTGAAATTCCGTGGTGGCGAGCCGCCAAAATATGGCGCAATTTGGCTGACTTTGTATCCGAACATTATGGTGGAATGGTATCCGCACGTGTTGGTGGTATCGACTTTGTGGCCAACCGCAACTGGTAAAACCAAGAATGTGGTGGAGTTTTACTATCCAGAAGAAATCGTTTTGTTTGAGCGTGAATTCATCGAAGCGGAACGTGCCGCGTATATGGAAACCTGTATCGAAGATGATGAGATCGGTGCACGCATGGATGCAGGACGTAAAATTTTACTGGATCGCGGCGAGAATGAAGTAGGCCCTTACCAGTCGCCGATGGAAGACGGCATGCAGCACTTCCATGAATGGTATCGACGTAAGATGACGTTCTAAGTAATGCAAACATGGGGAAGCAATGCTTCCCCATACTTTTTTCTGTGGATCATTTGTCAAAACAAATAACAAATTAAGTTAAAGAAGATTTATGCAAGCTCTCTGGATGTTGGTCGCGACCTTCTTATTTTCTCTGATGGGTGTCTGCGTTAAGCTCGCTTCTGAAACCTATAACACTGCCGAGATCGTGACTTATCGCGGTGCTATTGGTGTGATTGGGATTTACTTGTTAATGCGCTGGCAAAACGGCAGCTTGCGTAGCAGCATGATCAAGGGCCACATCTGGCGCGGAGTTTTTGGCGTGACCTCTTTGTGGTTATGGTTCTATTCGATTTCTAAGCTTCCACTATCTTTGTCTGTGACGCTCAGTTATATGTCATCGATTTGGGTGGCGTTGATTTTGTTTGCGACTTCTTGGTGGAAAAATCGCGGCAAAGATGTCGTGCATTTGCCACCGCATTTGGTATGGTCGATTTTGTTGGGATTCGTCGGTGTCGTCATGTTGTTGCGGCCGACTATTCGTGTCGATCAATTGCCCGATAGCTTAATCGCATTGTGTTCGGGTTTTATTGCGGCACTCGCTTATATTCAGGTGCGTCAAATGGGCGTGGCGGGCGAACCTGAATATCGCGTGGTGTTTTATTTTTCCTTGGTCTGTACCGCACTGGGTTTGATTGGGCAATTTTGGCATTTCAATACTTTCTCCGAGTCACAGTTAGCCGCGCATGTGAATCATCAATTATTGAACCCCAAAGGAATTGCGCTTCTGCTTGGAGTAGGTATCTTCGCCATGATTGCGCAGTTAGCAATGACACGATCCTATCGCTTGGGAAATCCTTTGGTGGCGGCGAATTTGCAATACGTAGGAATTGTGTTCACCAGCGCTTTGGATGTCATGATTTGGAAGCTGAGTTTGAGCTGGATCAGTTGGTTAGGAATTGCAGTTATTTTATCTAGCGGTATGATAGCGTCTTCGTTCAATAGTAATTCTGGTACTGATAATTCCAGTAAAGACAATTAAGGGAAAATGATGTTTACTACTTTGATCAATGCAGAGCAGCTAGTTGAACAACGCACCAAGCATCACACTGTGATCATCGATTGTCGCCATGATTTGATGGATCCACTTGCCGGCAAAAAAGCTTACGATGCTGGCCATTTCGAGGGCGCTGTCTTCGCTAATCTGGATACTGATTTGTCTGGTTCTAAATTCGATGAGCATGGCATATTTTTAGGACGGCATCCATTACCCAAGACAGAAGATTTACTCGCTGCTTTGCGTCGGTTTGGTATCAACGATGATACGCAAGTGGTCGCTTACGATGCGCATGGCGGAATGTTTGCTGCACGTCTATGGTGGTTGTTGCGTTCAATTGGCCACGCGCAAGTTGCAGTTTTAGATGGCGGCATCGCTGCTTGGACCGCAGGTGGGCAGACTTTGCACACCGAAGCTGTTAGTCCTATTTCAGGAAATATCGAGGTGAAAAGCAGTTTGACGAAACAGGTCAACGTGCAAACGGTTCTGCAAAATCTGCAAGCTGAAGCTGGTACGCAATTACAAGTGATTGATGCGCGAGCCGCGGATCGTTTCCGCGGTGAAAATGAAACGATCGACCCTGTCGGTGGGCATATTCCTGGTGCGAAGAATCGTTTTTTTAAAGACAATTTGCAAGCCGATGGTCAATTCAAATCTGCACAAGCACTGCGTGAAGAGTGGTTGGCTTTGATCGATGCGCCATCTAATGCGATCATGCAATGTGGGTCTGGCGTGACTGCCTGCCACAATTTACTCGCATTAGAAGTGGCTGGATTGCGTGGTGCAGCTTTATATCCTGGCTCGTGGAGTGAGTGGTGTTCTGATGCTAGCCGTCCAGTCGCGACTGGCAGTGTTTGATGTTGGTGGCAATGGCAATTGATGATAAGTTTAATTGCCTGACTATTTCTTCAACTTGACGACGGCAAGTGCTACTTTAATGTTGATGCTGGGTGACGAATAAGACCAAGAGCACACCGCAACTGACCAAGATGATTTGCGGTATGGTTTCTTTCAAGCTTGCGCGACGCTGCATTTGCGGCATTAAATCGCTGACCGCGATATAGATGAATCCAGAAGACGCCAGTACTAATACATAAGGGATTAAAGAGCTGGCTTTCTCTAAGGTGTAGTAGCCAACAACGCCACCGAGTACCGCCATCAAACTACACAACAGATTATAAATATACGCACGTCTGCGTGAAAAACCTGCATTAAGTAAAACGATGAAGTCGCCCACTTCTTGCGGGATTTCATGCGCAATAATCGCTAATGCAGTGACCACACCCAAGCTAGGGTCGGCTAAAAATGCAGCCGCGATTAAGATACCATCGGTGAAGTTATGCATGCCATCGCCAATTAAAATCATCCAACCAGCTTTGCCTGCTTCATGGGCATCATGTCCATGTTCATGATGATGACCATCGCCTTCGTGATGATGTGAATGACGTAGGATCGCAAATTTTTCTAATAAGAAGAAAGCCAACAAGCCGCCCAATAAGCAGGCAAACAGCGAACGTGGATCGGTGCCTGACTCAAACGCACTAGGTAAGGCATGCAATAAAGAAGTCGAGAGCATAATCCCTACCGACAAGCTCACCATGCGGTCGACTAATCTGGACAGCAAGGAAAACGAAAAGATTGCGGCAAAGCTGATACTCAGTACGCCAGCAATTGCGGTCGTTAATATGATGGAGGTAAGCGTGGAGTGAATTTTGAGCCTCAGAGCGGGAAGGGTGCAACTAAGTTGCAATTAGACCACAAATCGAGAGATTCTGCAATTTGTGATGCCTTCAGGCTAGCTTGTAAGCCCATCACAATCTAGTAAGAAAGTTAATCTTCTCGACAGCCTTTGAGTTTTTCATTGATTTTTTTTATCTCTTCTTGCCGCTTGTCGTCTTCCATGAAAATCGGTTCGCCTTGTTGATTTTCGCCAATGATCAAAGGCAAGCCATTTTCTAAGGTGATCAAACGCTTCCTATTTTGATAGCATTTTTCCCCATCGGCTCTTTGCTTGTCGCGTGCTAAAGCTGCCTGATCTTCTTTTTGTTTTTGTCTTTCTTTGAATTCGATTTCTTTTGCCCATAAACTTTGGGTCGGTTTTTTCGTCGTGGGCTGAGTACCCAGGCCGTTTGATACCGGAGTGACTTCTACTTCTTTTACGATCGTGCTGCCAATCGGACAGCGACTGGCCATAATCTTGCGACCTTGTGCATCTTTGCATTCATAAATCTGGGCTTGTGCTAGCTGTGTTAGTCCGCACAATACGATGCTCGCCAGCATATATTTTTTATATTTGAGGTACATAGGGTATTCTCTCGTCAGATATGAATTGCCATGTTAGCAGGCGATGAAAAGCCAGCGTTTCTTGTTTTTGGAATTGAATATGAATGATAGTCTGAAATACCAACAAGTGATGTGTGATTTTATTGAGAATTTAGGAATCTCGGTGATTCATAAGCGCCTGACGCATGAGACTTTTTTACCCGGCTTAGATTTAGGGCCGAATTGCATTTATCTTGATCCCGAAAAGCTGTTATATCCGGGCGATCTATTGCATGAAGCGGGGCATTTAGCGGTAACGACAGCCGCGCAGCGAGTAGCTGTTGGCAGTGATGCACTAGAACTGCCTTGGCCCACAGATGGCGAAGAAATTGCTGCGGTCTTATGGTCGTATGCGGCAGCCCGTCACCTAGGCGTTCCGCTCGATGTGGTGTTTCACCCCAATGGCTATAAAAATGATGCGAATTGGCTTATTGATAGCTTTAGACAAGGTCAATTTGTCGGCTTGCCTCTATTGCAGTGGATGGGTTTATGTTTTGATGAAAGCAACGCTGCCTTGCATCAAACGCAGCCATTTCCGGTGATGCAAAAATGGCTGCGTGATTAGTGAGCGTTGATAATCTAAGGTTTTAATAACTGCAAAATATCTTCGCGGATTTCTAATGGCGTGGTTTGCGGTGCATAGCGTTTGAAGACGCTTCCATCACGTTGAATCAGAAATTTTGTGAAATTCCACTTGATCATTTCGGTGCCCATCACGCCAGGCGCATGACTTTTTAGATATTGAAATAAGGGATGCGCATTGTCACCATTCACATCGACTTTTTCAAACATCGGAAAGCTCACACCATAGTTTTTCTCACAGAAAGCGCCGATGTCATTGGCATCACCGGGCTCTTGCTGACCAAATTGATTGCAGGGAAATCCTAATACGCTGAAACCCTGTGCCTGAAATTCTTTATAGAGCGCTTCCAAACCCTTGTATTGCGGCGTATAGCCGCAATCACTGGCGGTATTGACGACTAGCACGACTTGTCCTGCATACTCCATTAGATCAGCATTGTCGCCATTCAGACGTTTGGCATGAAATCCTAGTGCGCTCATACGATGCCCAGATGTTGTGTGCCAGCTGAAAGATCTCGATTGCTGGCATCTTTGCCACGCAGTTTAATCGCTAAACGTAACTCATTGACTGAGTCGGCATTGCGTAAAGCATCTTCATAAGTGATCAAATCAGCTTCGTGCAAATCGAACAGCGATTTATCAAAGGTAATCATGCCGAGTTCTTCAGATTTCTTCATGATCTCTTTGATTTCATGCACATCTCCCTTAAAAATCAAATCCGAAATCAATGGTGTATTGAGCATAATTTCAATCGCCGCAATTCGGCCTTTTTTACCGCGCAAGGGCACCAAACGCTGTGAAATCACGGCTTTTAAGTTCAAAGATAGATCCATCAATAATTGCGGACGACGTTCTTCGGGGAAGAAGTTAATCATACGATCCAAAGCTTGATTCGCACTATTCGCATGCAGTGTGGCTAAGCACAAGTGACCGGTTTCAGCAAAGGCAATTGCCAGATCCATCGTTTCGCGTGAACGGATTTCACCAATCTGAATCACATCAGGTGCCTGACGTAGGGTATTTTTTAAAGCGACTTCCCAATCATCGGTGTCGATACCAATTTCACGTTGTGTAATGATGCAATTGCCATGTGGGTGCACATACTCAATCGGGTCTTCAATGGTGATGATGTGACCGTAACTATTCGCGTTACGATGACCGACCATTGCCGCCAAAGTGGTCGATTTACCAGAACCAGTTGCGCCGACCATGATCACCAAGCCGCGTTTAGTCATGCCGATTTCTTTGAGTTGATTCGGTAGACCTAACTCTTCAAACGTAGGAATCGCTGAGGTAATCGTCCGCAACACCATGCCAACCCGACCTTGTTGTAAAAAGGCGGAAACACGGAAACGTCCCAGCCCCGGTGGGTTGATTGCGAAGTTACATTCTTTCGTCGATTCAAATTCAGATGCTTGTCTATCGTTCATGATAGCGCGTGCTAAATCGACGGTATGCGCTGGTGATAACACTTGATTTGAGACGGGTGTTACCTTGCCATCAATTTTGAAAGCTGGTGGGAATTCAGCGGTAATAAAAAGATCTGAACCATTTTTGCTCAACATCAGTTTGAGCAAATCGTTCATAAACTTGGTGGCCTGGTCGCGTTCCATGAAACTTCCTTTTTCGATGTTTATTTATTGTGAATTGATTTTTGGGGCGGCATCAGCCAGGGAAGTTTTCCGGGATTTTCGCAGCTGCTCGGGCCGTCGCAGCTGAAATAACGTTACGGCGTAATAAATCCGATAAATTTTGATCCAATGTTTGCATGCCAACATTACTACCTGTTTGAATCGCAGAATACATTTGAGCGATTTTCGCTTCACGAATTAAGTTACGAATCGCAGGAGTACCCACCATAATTTCATGAGCAGCTACGCGACCAGAGCCGTCTTTGGTTTTTAATAAAGTTTGCGAAATAACAGCCTGTAAGGATTCGGATAACATAGACCTCACCATTTCTTTTTCTTCCGCCGGGAAAACGTCAACAATACGATCAATGGTTTTTGCGGCAGAGGAGGTATGGAGCGTTCCAAATACTAAGTGACCTGTTTCTGCGGCAGTTAATGCCAGTCGAATAGTTTCCAAATCACGTAATTCACCAACCAGAATCACGTCTGGATCTTCACGCAAAGCAGAGCGTAAAGCATTTGAAAAAGAATGTGTGTGTGGACCAACTTCACGTTGATTAATCAGACATTTTTTAGAGTCATGGACAAATTCAATTGGATCCTCAACGGTTAGAATATGTCCGTACTCACTTTCATTGACGTGATTTACCATGCCAGCCAATGTAGTTGATTTACCGGAGCCAGTCGGTCCGGTTACCAGCACTAAGCCACGTGCTTTTAGTGCAAATTCAGCAAAGCACTTCGGCGCATTGAGTTGTTCCAGTGTCAGAATCTTTGATGGAATGGTACGCATAACCGCTGCGGCGCCACGTTCTTGATTAAACGCGTTAACACGGAAACGCGCCAGACCCGGAATCGCGAAAGAAAAGTCACACTCCAGATTTTCTTCAAAATGTTTGCGCTGACCATCATTCATGATGTCGTAAATCAGCGCATGCACATCTTTGTGTTCTAATGGCGGTAAATTAATCCGGCGCACATCGCCGTGTACGCGGATCATTGGCGGTAGGCCGGAAGATAGATGCAAATCGGATGCGTTATTCTTAACTGAGAATGCGAGAAGTTCTGAGATATCCATTTATAATCCGATACGAAATAATTGAAGGTGTGTTGATGTTGTTGTGTGAATCATGCAATCCACATACCTGAGTGATTCATTTGACTGCTGCCTGATATTCTTTAATGCTGTTTTACGTCCTTGATTATGTCCTCAATCCCCCAAAACTTGCAAGCCGTGCATGAGGCAATTGCACTAAGTGCAGCTCGCTATGACAGGAATCCAACTGAAATTGCCTTATTGGCAGTATCTAAAACCTTTGGTGCAGAACAGGTACTACAAGCCTGGCAGGCTGGACAGCGTGCATTTGGTGAAAATTATGTGCAAGAAGGTGTCGATAAAATTGCAGAAGTTCGACGCTTGTTAGCAGATGATGGCGGCGCTGAACAATTAGTCTGGCATTTTATCGGACCAATTCAAAGCAATAAAACACGTCAGATTGCGGAAAATTTCTCATGGGTGCATTCGATCGACAGAGAAAAAATCGCAACACGTTTATCTGAGCAACGTCCGTCAAGCGCGGGAAAGTTACAAGTCTGTTTGCAAGTGAATATCAGCGGTGAAGCGAGTAAGAGTGGCGTGACGCCAGATCAAGTGGACTCATTGGCAAAACATGTCGTTCAGTTGCCGAATTTATGTTTGCGTGGTCTGATGTGCGTGCCAGAGGCAAGCGAAGACGAAGCTGTGCAAAGACAGGCATTTCGTCAGTTAGCGGTGTTGCAGCGACAATTACAGACACAAGGAATTGCGGTGGATACTTTGTCGATGGGGATGAGCGCGGATATGCAGGCGGCAATCGCGGAAGGCAGCACCATAGTTCGAATTGGCAGTGCAATTTTTGGGAAGCGAGATTATGCAGTCTAGTTTGCGAATAGCTTTTATCGGTGGCGGCAATATGGCCAGTGCCATGATCAGTGGTTTGGTCAAACAAGTCGCATCACCTGCACAGATTTATGTGATTGATGTCAATGCAGAAAATTTGCAAAATCTGTCTGATCGTTATCGGGTCAGTACCAGCAGTGTAATGGATGCGCGATTGCTAGAGATGGATGTCATTGTGCTGGCAGTGAAGCCACAGCAATTGCATGCGGTGGCTGCGAGTTTGCGTGTTTTTGTAAAAACGCAGTTGATTTTGTCCGTGGCAGCAGGCATTCGAGCCGCTGATTTGTCACGCTGGTTAGGCGGTCATAGCAAGATTGTCAGGGCGATGCCTAATACTCCCGCTATGATCGGTCTTGGCATGACAGGACTGTATGCCATGGATGCAGTGATAGACGAAGAACGGAAATTGGCAGAGACGATGATGCAAGCCGTCGGCGACAGTTTGTGGGTTGATAATGAATCGATGATAGATGCCGTGACTGCGGTATCTGGTAGCGGTCCGGCATATGTATTTTATTTTATCGAAGCAATGCAAGAAGCTGCGATGCAACTGGGTTTTGACGCAAGCCAGGCGCGCCAATTAGCCTTATCCACCTTCAACGGTGCAGCGCAGCTAGCGAAACAATCAGAAGAGCCAGTGTCAAGCTTACGTGAACGCGTCACGTCGAAAGGCGGAACAACTTATGCTGCCTTGTGTAGTATGGACGATAGCGCAGTTAAAGCCGCGATTCATCAAGCAGTACAAGCTGCAGCGCTACGCGGTAAAGAATTGGGTGACGAGTTTGGACGACATTAATTGGCGACGATGCCGTGCTCTTAGAATGACCCGCATCAACGACCTTACCACAGCAAGGATTTGCAGCTTATGAAAACACCTAAGCGCTTACAGCCCTTAGTCGATGAAGGAATGATCGATGAAGTCTTGCGTCAATTGATGAGTGGCAAAGAGGCGACCGTCTTTGTAGTGCGTTGCGGTGATCAGATACGCTGCGCCAAAATGTATAAAGAAGCTGGACAGCGTAGCTTCAAACAGGCCGCTGCTTATCAAGAAGGGCGCACGGTGAAAAACAGCCGACAAGCGCGTGCTATGCAAAAAGGTTCTAAGTATGGTCGCAAGATGCAGGAAGAGGTTTGGCAAAATGCCGAGGTTGATGCGCTGTATAAATTAGCCGATGCTGGGGTGCGAGTGCCAACACCGTACATCTGTTTTGAAGGCGTCTTGCTGATGGATCTGGTCAGTACGGCTGATGGTCAAGTCGCACCGCGTTTGAATGATGTTAGTCTGAGTTATGCGCAAGCTTTGGTGTACCACGAAGAGTTGATTCAGCAAGTGGTTTTGATGTTATGTGCTGGCATTATTCATGGTGACTTATCTGAATTCAATATTCTTTTGAATGAACAAGGCCCAGTGATTATTGACTTGCCACAAGCAATTAATGCTGCTGGCAATATGGGTGCGGCAGCCATGTTGTACCGTGATGTGGATAATCTGAAAAACTACTTTAGTCAGTTCGCGCCAGAGTTAGCTAAGACGCAGTATGGTAAAGAAATCTGGAATCTTTACGTCGCAGGTTTATTACGACCTGATACCGTGTTGACTGGCATCGTGGCGGAAGACAAACGTCCTGTGGATGTGGGCGCGGTGATAGAAGAAATCGAATTGGCCCGCATGGAAGCAGAGGAAGAAGCGCAACGACGTTTGGCGAATTCTACTTTGTAGTAGATTCGATTGCATCCTACTATTGTGGTTCATTAGTGCCAGTTTTCCAACGTCGCAGCAATGGAATTAAGGGCATCAGCACTGGTGCAAGTCTGAGCCATAAACGCCAACTGGATACGCCAGTTTTCAATAACCACAAAATACGTTTGGGTTTGATGATCGTGAGCCCGGCAGCCAGTGCTGCGATTAAGATCGGTGATGCGCGAAGTGCTTTTGCGGTGCGCAGGCCAAGTTCGATGAATCGCAAATCATGCTGTAATTGTGCGCTTTGCCAAATCAGTTCTTGCCTTTGCTGATGACAACGCTCAACTAATGCCAAGCGTTTGGCTTGTAACTGTTGCTGACGGTTGCCTAGAGCAATTTTTGGCATCGCTTAAAAGCCCTCGTTATCTTCAGCAGACTTGTTTCTCTTGGACGCAGCTTGAATAGAATCCTGTGCTAGGTTTGCTGAGCTTTGGCGTAGCGTTTGCAAATCGTTTTGTAGCTCGTTCAAACTTGCGCTGAATAAGCGTGGTTTGTTTTTTATCGCTGATTTAAGATAAAGCACGATAGACAAAGTGGCGACTCCAAATAGCGCGATCAAACCACATAAAGCCAATTCACGGTGGCTATCCCAAAACAGAATCAGCACCAATAGAATGATGAGTAAGATGCTCACGATACCGCAAAACAGGACAAGCAAAGATAGAAGAAGATAGCCAGCATAGCGGCCAAATTCTTCTTCGATTTCGACCGAGGCCAATTCTAATCGCGTGTGTAGCGTCTCAATTAGACTGGTACCCAGTCGAACGATGGAATCCGTGATTGCCATCTGGTTTATTTATTTCTGGCGATGAGTAAGCCTACCAATAAGCCGACACCAGCAGCGATCCCCGCCGTTTTCCAAGGGTTATCATGGACATAGGCATCGGTGGCGTGCGCCGCGTCTTTGGTTTTTTGTACGACGACTTCTTCAATCCGGTGGATTTCTTGTTTGGCGTTTTTCAAGGTCGCTTCGAGTTTATCTTTGGCACTTTGAAAACCATCACCCGCTTGTTGTTCTGAATTCTTAATCAGTTCTTCGGCGTCTTTCAGAACTTGTGTGAGTTCGCGCATCAGGTTGGCTTTGTGTTGATCGGCTGAATTCATGGTATTTCCCTTTTTCAAAATGAGCTAACAAAGAACATAGAGTAGAACAAGAACAAAGTACATCGAAAATCAGTCTAGAACTAAAAGCAGGTTTTGTTTTGCGTTAGCGCAAAATAGTGGCATTTATATTGATATTGATGGCGACATTGATTGTGAAATTGAATAGGAACAAGCTAGGCGATGATTTCACTTAGCGCATTAAGTAGTCAATGACAATACCAGAGAAAACCGCCGCGCCCAACCAATTATTATGACGGAAGGCAGCAAAGCATTTTGCCCGGTCACGCTCTTTGATTAAGCTGTAGTGATAAATTGCGATTAATCCAGCAAGCACAACGCCAATGATAAACGGCCAGCTTAATCCAAATTGTAGACCGCAGATGAGAATAAGCAATAAAGAAATGAGGTAGCTGAGCATGATTGCCAGCACATCCCAGTTCCCGAAAGTGATGGCCGAGGTTTTAATGCCGATTTTTAAATCATCTTCCCTATCCACCATTGCATACTCAGTGTCATAGGCAATTGCCCAAAATACATTGGCGACTAAGAGCCACCATGCCTGAGTTGGAATCGCATCATTCACGGTAGCAAAGGCCATTGGTATGCCGAAGCCGAAAGCGATTCCAAGGTAAGCTTGCGGGATGGCAAAAAAACGTTTGAAATAGGGATAAGAAGCCGCCACGATCACTGCGACTACTGATAATTGTTTGGTCAGCGCATTGAGTGGCAAAATCAGTGCGAAAGATAGCAGTGCCAAGACTACGGCTAGCATGACTGCTTCCCATGATTTGATCTTGCCGCTGGTGAGTGGACGTTCTGCCGTGCGCTGCACATGCTTGTCGAAATCGCGATCTGCGTAATCATTGATTGCGCAACCAGCCGAACGCATCAAGGCGGTACCTAAACAGAAAATCACTAAATGCTGCCATGATGGCTGACCGTCAGACGCGATCCATAATGCGCTTAGTGTTGGCCATAGCAATAGCAAAATGCCGATAGGTTTATCCAAACGTACCAGTTTGAAATAGAGGGCTAAACGAGTGGTGAAGAAATTCATGAGATGCGCAGGTTCATAGACTTATGAAGAATGCGCATTATAGAGTTATTCTGGAACAGTCGGTGCGTGCGAGTAGGTGCTTTATTGCGCGACCGCGTCAACATCTAGCATGGTTACCCCGGCTAAATTACAGTCTAAGACTGCTTGCCGGATGGCTTCAATTGCTGCATGGCGCGTAAAGCTCTTGCGCCAGGCAATGACCACGCGACGATCTGGAGCGCGGTTGCTGAAAGGAACATAGCGCAACATGCTGTCTTTTGCGTGCAAATCCGAGACGGATGCCATGGGGAGGACGGTGATCCCGATTCCAGACGCGACCATGTGGCGTATAGTTTCTAGTGACGATCCTTCAAAAGTGCGGGCAATGCCATCGCTAGCAGTGGAAAAACGCGCCATCTCTGGGCAAACCTCCAAAACCTGGTCTCGGAAGCAATGACCACTGCCAAGTAATAACATGGTTTCGGATTTTAATTCTTCTGCAGAGACAGATGAGCGATTTGCCCACGGATGGTCTTTTGGCATGGCAACTACAAAAGGCTCATCATATAAGGGCTGCACCATCATCCCGTGATCTGGCAAAGGCAGAGCCATAATCGCTGCATCAAGCTCACCTTGACGTAATAATTCCATCAATTTGACGGTAAAATTTTCCTGCAAGATCAGTGGCATTTGCGGCACTTTAGCGATCATGCTTTTTACTAAGCCAGGTAACAGATAAGGACCGATCGTGTAAATAATACCAAGTCGGAAAGGGCCGTTTAAGGGATCCTTGTTTTGCTTCGCGATTTCCTTGATTACTGCGGTTTGTTCTAACACGCGCTCTGCCTGTGCGACGATCTGTGCACCTAAAGGCGTGGTAGAAACTTCTGTACCACCACGTTCGAATATGGTCACGCCTAATTCATCTTCGAGTTTTTTAATTGCTACAGATAATGTTGGCTGAGCGACAAAACAAGCCTCCGCCGCGTGTCCAAAATGCTTTTGGCGGGCAACTGCAACAATGTATTTTAATTCGGTGAGTGTCATGTAATCAGTGTGGCACAGACTGAGGCTTTAGTCAGTAGGTGCTTTTGCATTTTTTTAGAAAAAATTAAAAATATTGCCTAAGCGTTTTTTAGGCTTTTGATTCGCAACTCATCGGCATAGTAGCTGATACATCATTAAAGTGGCCTCTGTACAAGCTACTGCGCGGCCGAATATTGAATCTTTGACCGCTCATGACAGTTGTGTAGCGGTCTCTTCAATGGAGAAGTGTATTGAAAATCAATTGTTCTTGAGTTAACTCGTCTATTTTTTAGTTCACATTTCCTCTCAATCCTACTCACATACCCTTGAAGCGCCAAGCATAAGTTTGGCTAACTTTCAGTTGCTCTGCATGGTTTTTTAACTCGACCAGAATATTTCCCATCTCATCGCGACGCGCGCGGGCGATTGCATGTGGATTCACCATCGTGCTGCGATGAATTTGCCAAAATTGATCTGGTGCTAAACCTTTTTGTAACTCTTTGATGGAGGTGCGAATATGGCCTTCATCATCGGCGCTGACCACGCGGGTGTAGCGCAAATCGGATTCGAAGAATAAGACTTCCTCAATCGGAAATAGCTTGATGGTATTGCCAGAGCTGGCGCTAATCCAACGTATTTTTTCGGTTTCTTGTGGCGCCCGCAGTCGTTGATCTAATGCCGCCATCACTTGGATTAAATCTTTTGGCGTGGTACCAGCGCTGAGTTGTTCCTTGATGCGCAAAACTGTGTGCTGCAAACGTTCCTCTGTGATTGGTTTGAGCAAGTAATCAATTGCACCGAGTTTAAACGCTTCAATCGCATGATTGTCGTATGCGGTCGTAAACACAACCCGGCATTTGCCATCACTGGCACGGGCAACATCAAGACCACTTAATTCTGGCATACGGATATCTAAGAAGGCGATATCGGCTTGCAGCTTGGCAATCGCATCTAAGGCATCGCCGCCATCTTCGCAAGTGGCGATTATTTCGAGCTCAGGCCAGACCAGTTGTAACATGCGTTGCAGATCTAAGCGTTGCAGGTCTTCGTCGTCGGCAATAATGGCAGTTGGCATGCGAGTTCTCTCAAATTGTATTGTTTGGCTCAGACGAATATTTGTCGTAGCGACTGATTGGTAATAATATGCGCGCTTCTATGCCACCTTCTTCACGCATGCTTAATTCAAGACTAGCATCGCCAGCATATAAATGTTTTAGTCGCTCGCGGATATTACTTAATCCTATGCCGGAGCCAGAATTGCTGTGACCAAAACCGACACCATTGTCTTCCACACTTAAACACAATTGCTCAGTATTGGCTTGATCAGGCGTATTGATTTTTCTCGCCCTGACGGTAATTTGCACCGCCCCTTTTTTAGGTTCTATGCCATGTTTCACCGCATTTTCGACTAGGCTGATCAACATTAATGGCGGTACCGCACAATCCAATAATTCTGTTGGACATTCCACGTTAAAACTTAAACGTGGAATTCGCATGTGAATGACGCCTAAATAGGCACGTACAGAATCAAATTGATTGCCTACACTGGTTAACATTAAGTTGCCATCGCTGCGCATTTGCGGGATGGTCGAACGTAGATAATCGACCAAATGGTCAATGATAGCGACGCCGCGTGCCGGATCACTGAGCATCGCCGCGCGTACGCCTGACAATGTATTGAATAAAAAGTGTGGTTCGACTTGGCTGGCGAGAACCGATAAGCGCATCTGCGCTTGATTGCGTTCGTTTTTATATTGATCGAGTTTTTCTTGTGTACTGGCCTCTTCGAGTTCTCGACTTTGCTTAAGATAAGTGCGAAAGTCGAGTACGCCGCCCCACCAACTTAATAATACAATCCACAGCATGATATTGGCGATATTGACATCGTGCTCCTGTTCATCTGTGATAATTATTCCCATTTTTACCTCATTGCTTTTGCTGAGCTCATGAAGTTTTTCCTTGGTTTCAGGACTGGTTTTTTTCATTTTTTTGTCGACTAATCGATCTGCTGACTCGACAATCACGAGTGAAAGGGCAATGCCTAAGATAAGGCCAGTGGCAATACCTAACATTTCATTTTTCTTTTGCCACTGCCTCTTTTTGACTTGTGTTGCGAGCCAGCGTCCTCCTAGTAAATTCAAGGCGATTCCTAAATAGAGCACAAGAAACATCAGGAAAGGTCTTTCCGCTTCGGGAGACTGTATTTTCTCGTTCGCAACGATGACCGAAATGACTAGCATGATCAATGCCAATACGCCCAAGGGCGCAGTAAAACCCAGCGCACGATAGCGGAACCAAGTTTGACTAAAAACTGGGTAATGCTGCGCCTTCACCGACCAGCTACCAAGCTTGTCGATCAATTTTCCAGGTAAGGGCTGGTCAGATGTGACCGGTTTTTTTTCTAAGCTTGACATAGAAGTAGGTGCAGGTTGGTTCAACATAATGCAATGTGCAGGAAGAACTTGCACTATTCCAGTTTTTAGAGGTAGCCGGAGGATTTGCGATGGAGCGGATAAAACGAGACATCAGTTTACAGTTTTCGGTCATGAAAGCGAAAGTAGTTTGGTGTAAATGCAACCTGTATGCAAGTGGATGAGAAGCACGTAAACCTACTTCATGTCGGATTTCTGGCTTTGATGCCTAAATTTGCCTACTTGATCGCATTTGAAATGATTTGTGCCGATGTCATGTATATTTTGTACGGTATGTCATAGAAAAATTATCCTCGCTACATTATTGATTATTGAAGTCTTACACGAAGGAGCTTACCTCATGCTGTCGATTAAAAATTTAAATAAAACTTACGCCAATGGCGTGCATGCAACGAATAATGTGAATTTGGAAATCCCGAATGGATTATTTGGTTTATTAGGCCCTAATGGCGCGGGTAAATCGTCCTTGATGCGAACTATAGCGACTTTGCAAGAACCTGATAGCGGCTCGATTCACTTTAATGGTTTGGACGTCTTAAAAAATAAAGAAGAACTTCGACGTCAATTGGGCTACCTTCCACAAGACTTTGGTGTTTACCCAAAAGTATCCGCAGAAGATTTATTGAATCATTTCGCTGTCTTGAAAGGCATTACCAATAAAGCTGACCGTAAACAATCGGTTGAAGGCTTACTACGTCAAACGAATTTGTGGGATGCGCGCAAGCGTGCTCTGGGAACCTACTCTGGTGGTATGCGTCAACGTTTTGGCATTGCGCAAGCTCTGTTGGGATCACCAAAGTTGGTGATCGTAGACGAGCCAACAGCAGGACTTGATCCCGATGAGCGTAATCGCTTTCTGAATTTGTTGTCGGAAATTGGTGAACAGGTAGTCGTGATTTTGTCTACTCACATCGTTGAAGATGTTACTGACCTATGTCCACGTATGGCGATGATCGCGAAAGGCCAGGTCTTGGTACAAGGTGAGCCGCAGGTAGCGATTGATTCACTGCAAAACAAAGTTTGGCGTTGCAGTGTCAGTAAAGAAGCGCTGCCAACTTATCAAGAAAAGTTCACAGTACTGACGACCCGTCTGGTTGCTGGCAAACCGCAAATCAATGTGTATTCAGAAACCCAGCCGGACGACGGCTTCCGTCAAGTGGAAGCGAACTTAGAAGACGTGTATTTCCTGCAATTACGCAAATCACAAAATAGCGCTCCTGCGCTTGCTGTTTAAGGAGCCTGCTATGTGGTTAGAATTCTTTAAGTTTGACTTACGTTTTCAACTTAAGCAGCCATTGCTGTGGGTGATTGCTTTAATCTTTGGCGCACTCGCATTCGGTGCGGCTAGCAGTGATGCGATTACCGTCGGTGGTGCCGTAGGCAATGTAAATCGTAATGCCCCAACGGTAATTGCACAGTTTCTCGGCGTGTTTAGTGTGCTATCGATGTTCGTCGTTACCATCTTTATCGCTGGTGCCGTCTTGCGCGATGCTGAAATTGGTATCTCAGATATGTTGTTCGCGACACCGATGCGCAAACATGATTATTTGATTGGTCGATTCGTCGCTGGCTTGGTTGCTTGCTTGGTGATTTTCCTGTTTGTGATTTTGGGTCTTCTGGTTGGTCCCTATATGCCTTGGGTGGACACCGCCCGAGTCGGTGCATTCACGCTGAAGCCCTTTGTTTGGGGATTGATGGTTTTCGTCATTCCTAATCTTTTATTTATCGGCGCTTTGTTGATGTTATTGGCAGCAACAACCCGTTCTATGATGATGGTGTATGTTGGTGTGATCGGCTTCTTTGTGCTGTGGCTTGTTGCTGGCGCTTTTACTCGTGACATTAGTAATGAATGGAGCGCAGTTTTGCTGGATCCATTTGGTCTACGTGCGTATGGCCGTATGGTTCGTTATTTTTCGACCGCTGAATCGAATTCTATTTTGCCAGCACTTGACGGCTATTTGTTGGCGAATCGCCTGTTGTGGACAACCATTGGGCTAACGATGTTTGCGTCGACATTAGTCCTATTTAAACCACAACGCGCCGGTACCGGACGTCGTTGGTTTGGTAAAGCAAAAATGGAGATTGCGAGCCAAGCGCCAACACCGCAATTGGCCAAAGTGAGTTTGCCAAAAGTTTCACAAGACAGTGGCACTGCAACAGCTTGGAAGCAGTTCTGGAGTGTTTTGAAATTTGACGTGCATGCAGTGTTTAAGAGTGTGCCGTTTCTGGTCATGCTGTTGTTCGGTTTGGTGAATTTTTTCGGTAGCGCTAGCCAATCGGGTGCGATGTTTGGTACCACGGTGTATCCAGTCACTACCAATATGCTGTCGATTATGGCAGGCAGCTTCAATTTTATGTTGATTATCATCGTCACCTTCTATGCAGGTGAACTGATTTTCAAAGAGCGTCAAGTCAAAATCGCTGATGTGGTTGACGCCATGCCCGTACCGAATTGGGTCCCTTTGCTGGCAAAATCTGCTGCTTTGATTGCTGTGATTTTAAGCTTCTTGAGTGCAGGAGCAATCGCTGGAATACTCATGCAGATGATTAAGGGCGGTGCTCCTATCGAATTGTCCTTGTATGTGAAAGGCGTTTTGCTCGGTGCCAGTGGCTTTATTTTATTGGGTTTACTCGCCTTAGTCCTTCAAGTACTAACGAACAATAAGTTTATTGGCTATTTGATGATGATCTTGGTATTGATTTCCCAAATCGTTTTCGGCACTCTGGATCTTGATCACAATTTATATAATTTTGCTGGCAGTTCGGCGACACCGTATTCGGATATGAATGGCTATGGTCATTTTTTAAATGGTTGGTCTTGGTTCACCTTGTATTGGAGTTTATTCACCGTTGCTTTGCTGATTTTGGCACAGGCATTCTGGGTGCGCGGTTTGTCACAAGAGTGGCGTATTCGTGCACGGCTGGCGATGTCGAAACTCAATAGCAAAGCTGGCCTTGCTTTGGCGCTGAGTATGATGGCCTTTGCGCTCACTGGTGGCTGGATTTTCTACAACACTAATGTATTGAATCAGTATCAGACCAAGACGGCGGCTTTGGATGAAACTGCTGAGTACGAGAAAAACTACAAACAATACAAACACTTTCCACATCCACGTTTGACCGATGTGAAAGCGAATGTTGACATCTATCCAGAGCAACGCAAAGTCCTTATCAATGGGCATTATGTATTGCAGAATAAATCGGCATTGCCACAAGATACTTTGCTTGTTCAGATAAACACCTCGGTAAAAACGGAATGGAAGAATTTACCTGCACATGAGCTTGTCTTGGATGATAAAAAATTGGGCTTTAGTGTTCTCAAACTCAAACAAGCGCTCGCCGCTGGTGAGAGTATAGCGCTGGATTTTGTTACGACTGTTGAGAATCCAGGATTTACCAATAGCGGAGCTGCAAACACGGTCAATCTGAACGGAACTTTTTTTAATGATCGTGCGTTTTTTCCACAGTTCGGTTATGCCTCCAATTTGGAATTACGCGACCGTAATGAACGTAGAAAGCGTGGCTTAGGTGAGCCAGAACGTATGCCGAAACTGGAAGATGAATCGGCGCGTGCTTACCATGCTTTAGGTAGTGAAGCGGATTGGATAAATTTTGAGACCACGATATCAACTAGCTCGGATCAAATCGCGGTAGCACCAGGCTATTTGCAGAAAACTTGGGATGATAATGGACGTCGTTACTTCCACTATAAAATGGATAGACCGATGATGCCATTCTTCGCCTTCTTATCTGCTCGCTGGGAAGTGAAAAAGGGTGATTGGAAAGGTATTCCGATTGAGATTTATTATGACAAGAAGCATACCTACAATATTGACCGCATGATTGAAAGTACAAAGAAATCTTTGGATTACTTTACCGCTAATTTCACCCCATATCAGCATCAACAAGTGCGAATTTTAGAGTTCCCGAGCTATGCGAGTTTTGCACAATCGTTTGCGAATACGATACCGTATTCTGAAGCGATTGGTTTCATTGCCGATTTGCGCGATAAGGATGATATTGACTATGTATTTTATGTGACTGCACATGAAATGGCGCATCAATGGTGGGGGCATCAGGTGATCGGTGCGAATATGCAAGGTTCGACTGTATTGATGGAATCCTTATCGCAATACTTCGCTCTGATGGTGATGGAAAAGGAATACGGACAGGATAAAATGCGTCGTTTCTTGAAGTATGAATTAGATGCCTATTTGCGCGGTCGTGGTGGTGAGTTGATTGAAGAATTGCCATTAGCACGCGTGGAAGGACAGCAATACATTCACTATCGAAAAGGCAGTTTGATTTTCTATCGCTTGCGTGATGAAATTGGCGAGGATGCTCTGAACCGTGCTTTGAAACGCTTCTTGCAAGATAAGGCGTATCAACAAGCACCGTACACGACGACCAAGGAGTTATTGACTTACATTCGTGAAGAAGCGCCGCAAGAAAAACATGCTTTGATCACGGATATGTTTGAAAAGATTGTGTTCTACGACAATCGCGTGACCGAAGCAAAAGCAGTGAAGCGCGCCGATGGTCAATGGGATGTGACGATGAAATTACATCTGGCAAAAATTGAGGTCGATGGCAAAGGTAAAGAAACGCCACGAGTTTATGATGAGCCAGTGGAAATCGCGATTTTCTCTCGTGCTGCAGGCGCTAAGGAAAAGGATGAAAAAGTTCTCTTTATAGAAAAACGCGTATTGCAGGGTAATACACCGAGCATCACGATGACGGTGAAAGACAAACCATTTGAGATTGGTGTTGATCCTTACAATAAATTGATCGATAGAGTTTCTAAAGACAACCGTAAGGAAATCAGTATTGAGTAGCGTAAAAATGCATTGATCGATACTACCGCTAATCAGTTTTGGTTAGCGGTTTTTTTTATTTATTCAGCCAAGCATTTATACATCACCAATGCATCCACATAGCCTAGTTGCGGGTGGAGAAATGCTTGCGGTAAACGACCAACGGTGGCGAAACCTAATTTTGTCCAGAGTTGCACAGCGACTTGATTGCTGGCAACGACAAAGTTAAATTGCATCGCTTGATACCCGTACTGTTTAGCGATTTCTTGCGAATGCTCACACATCAATCGCGCCAAGCCAAGACCACGTGCTTTCGGACTGACCATGTAGCCACAATTACATACATGTTTTCCACCGCCAGTTTGATTCGTTTTGATAAAGTAGCTGCCTAAAATCTCGCCATTGTCTTCTGCAACAAAAGTTTGTCTTGGGGTCTCCATCCACAGCTGAAAGGCTTGCTGTTGATCAGTGTCTTGTGGATAGGTATAGGTTTCACCAGCGGCCACAATGGTATGAAAGATCGGCCAGATTTGTTCGAAGTCTGAGGGTGTGGCAGGACGTATTTGAATCATAGCGAAAAGGCTCAATGATACGTGCAGCGGCAAGCTGCGGAGGTTGGTATCAGTGTGCGCATTTGAAGACGATCACACTGATTTTACTGACTACATTTCACTGATTACATGCAGTGAAATGCATTCAGTGAAATGCCGTCAGAAAGGATGCAATAAATTAAGCGCGAGAATCTAAAACTTCATTCCACTTCGCCAGCAATTCGGCTTGCTGTGCCAGCAGTTCAGTTGCGTCGCCTTCGATCGTCAATTTCTCAATCACATCACCGCGCACGATACTATTGACGACTTTTTGATCGTCCGCACTCACTACAACACCAAACACAGTATGTTTGCCGTTCAAATGTGGCGTTGCGCCGTGGGTGATGAAGAATTGGCTACCGTTGGTACCTGGACCCGCATTAGCCATAGACAAAATGCCTGCTTTGTCATGACGCAATTCGCTGTTGCATTCATCTTTAAAACGATAGCCAGGACCGCCCATGCCGGTACCGTCAGGGCAACCACCTTGGATCATGAAGTCATTGATTACGCGGTGAAAATTCAATCCGTCGTAGTAGCCACGTTGTGCCAGATTGACAAAGCTTGCACAGGTAACTGGAGTTTGATCTGCGAACAGATTCAAGTTAATCGTACCTTTATTGGTTTGCATGATGGCTTTGAGTTGAGTCATAGTTTCCTCTTGTTGATGAACATTAAACAAGGCTGAGCATGATCGTCAGCCAGACAGGGCTGCATTTTACCAGTACATCGTGTTTACTACGCCCACAAGTTTTGTGAAGCAGATTGATGGTATTAATCATGGAGCTACTCATAGTGATACTGCTAGTGGACGGCTTCTTTGCTACAATCAACGATGCATAGAGATTTGCGCATTTCTATTTACCGTATAGAAGTGTCCGCCTTTCTCAGGCTTATTATCTCCGGCTTATCAAAGCCAAAACGGTGATTCAAGGTTCCCACAAAGACGGCTTAGACTTTTGTTTTCCTAAGCAGACTCCCGCTTATTTTGTACGCAGAATTCGCAAGCTCATGCATGCACATATTGATACATTCTTTGTACATTCATTTGAGTACTTGTTCGTATGCCGTAATTTTCGGCAGTCGTTTTAAAAATCTTATTGATCACTTCTTGCGATATTAGCTATGCACTTTTTTGAATTAAATCATCATGCTCGGATTTCTTTAGCAGCAGAAATCCATTCGCGTCCGTTCTTAAATTTGAATGCGCCGGAGCTATTGACGCATCTGGCGGTTTATCCCGATTTTCAGTCCAACCAAGACTTGTCAATACAAGTCCAGCAGCATGATTTGTTGTTTGCCTTATGCCGCCATTTTGGTGTGAGTCCACCAGCCGTGGAAGCGAAGTATTTCTATTTTGATTTTGGTCCTTTCCGTTTGAAGTGGGAATGTCACACCGAATTTGCAACCTACACCTTTGCGCAGCACGCGGACGCTGGTTTGAGTTTGGAACAGGCTTTTAGTCAGATGCCGATCGCGCGGATTCCTGAAGCTTGGTTGCATCGCCTGCAAGGTAAATTGTTGGTAGCAGCACATTTGGTGTTGGATAACCGGCGTTTGCCAGTGAATGAATTCGTGCATGAGGTTCAGCATCTGTTTAAAGGCCATACGCTGGCGGGCAGCAGGGTCATGCAAGGTGGTGAATTCTGGTCCGATTTTGTGGTGCATGCAGATGGCTTTAGTCGTTTTGTCATTCGCGATGTTGATATGCGTGCACAGCAAGCAGGGCGATTAGCGCAACGTATTTTTGAGATTGAAACCTATCGTATGATGGCCTTGTTGGGTTTGCCAATTGCCCAAGCGACCACACCGCAACTGAATGCGATTGAAAGTGAGTTGGTTGATTTGGCGACCGCGATGGTGGCATCCGATCATGCCTTGAATGAATTGAATCTGGATAAAGATACAGATTCTGAGCGGCACTTATTAGAAAAAATTACCCACCTGGCCGCACGGATTGAGAAATTATCGCTAGAAAATAATTATCGCTTTTCTGCTTCGAAGGCGTATTTTGGATTGGTACACGCACGAATAGAAGAATTGCGTGAACAACGCGTTGAAGGCTTGCCCATGGTGGCAGAGTTTATGGATAGACGCTTAACACCTGCGATGAATACTTGTGATGCAGTCGCGAATCGACAAGAGGCATTGGCGCGAAGAATTGCGAATTCGAATGACTTATTACGTACGCGGGTTGGAATCGTGCAGGAAATGCAAAATAGAAAAATCTTGCAATCTTTGAACGCGCGCGCAGCTCAGCAATTGCATTTGCAGCAGGCAGTGGAGGGTTTGTCTGTTGCAGCGATTTCATATTACGTGATCGGTTTATTTGGTTATGTGGCGAAAGCCGCCAAAGAATTTGGCTGGATCGCCCACACAGAAAGTGCGGTTGGCGTTGCGGTGCCCTTGGTACTGGCGAGTGTCTGGTTAGGATTGCGTCATATGCATCGCCGTTTACATGCGAAGCGCATAGAGAAAGATTAGGTTAAAGCCGTTGTTTTTTTCATTCGCGTATTCACCTGCCACCGTCTCGACCAGCGCATGCCTTCTGATTTGCAACAGAACTTCCTAGCTTGGCTTTGATACAGCGCAAACCATGCTGGCTATTGCTTTACTGCCAGCATGCATCGGTCTAGAATCAGTTAGTCTATTTCTTCATCTCATATCTCATATTTGGAGCAAACACTTGTTAGCCGCCTATATTACCCATATCGATTGTCAAAAACACGAGATGGGGAATCATCATCCCGAATGCCCCGAACGTTTGGGAGCGGTGAATGATCAACTGTTGATCAAAGGTTTACTCGATTACATGGAGCAATTGGACGCACCTTTGGCAACCCAAGAGCAGTTAGCGAGAGCGCATAGTCCTAGTTATCTGAATGAATTTGCAGAAATAGCGCAACAGGTTCCTGAAAATCGGCACGTACAGATTGATCCTGATACCAGCATTAATGAATTCTCATATCAAGCGGCCTTACGTGCCGCTGGCGCTGCGGTGTTGGCGGCTAACTTGGTGGCATCAGGCCAGGCACCCGTCGCATTTTGTAATATTCGCCCGCCAGGGCACCATGCAGAGCGCAGTAATGCCGGTGGATTCTGTTTTTTTAATAATGTGGCGGTTGGTATTCGGCATGCTATCGCTCATCATGGAATAGAACGGATCGCCTTAATTGATTTTGATGTCCATCATGGTAATGGCAGTGAAGATATTTTGTTTGATGATCCCCATGTGTTGATGTGTTCTATTTTCGAAAAAAATCTCTACCCATTTTGCGGTGATGTTCCGATGGGCGCCAATATGGTGAACGTAGGTTTACCGACGCGTTCTGGAAGCGAAGCATTTCGTCAGGCCGTGAGCGAGGTGTGGATGCCAGCTTTAGAAAAATTTCAGCCAGAAATGATTTTTATATCAGCTGGATTTGACGCGCATCGTGAAGACGATATGGGTAATCTGGCACTGGTCGAAGCCGATTATGAATGGGTCACAAAACAAATCGTCATGATCGCGCAACGTTATTCACATGGTCGCATCGTTTCATGTTTAGAAGGTGGCTATGATTTATCGTCCTTAGGTCGAAGTGTTGCTGCACATGTGCGCGTGTTGATCGGCGCTGATTAATCTGCGGATTCTTGGGCAAATTATTTAGCGTATTCATTTTGAATGCTGATTGTTTAGTTAGATGCATAGAGTGAATTGCGTGTTGCTAAATGAGCCTGCCCATATCGCTGATGAATTGAGAATTTTGGTATCAATATGATTTTCCTGAAAATGAGAAAACTATGAACAAGCATTATTTGACATCCTTGTTTTCCCCTCGCTCAGTAGTCGTGTTTGCGGGTGATTTACATGCGCCTGAATTACAGACCTCAGTGACGCGAGTATTTTTGCAGCATTTAGAAAGCAAGGATTTTCAGGGAAGCGTTACTTATCTTGATAGTCGGGTAAAAGGCACCTTAGGCGACTTAGCAACCTCACGTGCTGATTTGGCGATTTTGGCTTTGCCGAATCAAGAGCTGAGCGCTGCGTTAGAGGTGGTTGGCCGAATTCAATGCCGTGCTGCTTTGATTTTATCGATTGGTGTGGATGCTGCTTTGGCAAAGAATTTACATAAAATCGCCAAGCAACACGGGATCTCTTTACTGGGGCCAAATAGCTTAGGATTTCAACGCCCCAAGGCCCATTTGAACGCGAGTGCGCTGGGTAAATTGGCACAGCCAGGTTCCTTGGCAGTCGTTTCGCAGTCTGGCGCCTTGACTAGTTCGATTTTGGATTGGGCTGCGAAGAACGGCGTCGGTTTTTCCGCCGTGGTTTCACTGGGCGTAAATACCGCAGTGGATTTGGCACAGGTGCTGGATTTTTTAGCCGACGACGCAGCGACGCAAACCATTGTGGTGTATATCGAAGGGATAAAAAATGCCCGACGCTTCATGAGCTCACTGCGTGCTGCTGCGAATTCTAAGCCCGTGATTGTTTTAAAGTCTGGACGTAAGCCCGATGGCTCAAAAGCGGCTCTAACGCATTCTGGCAACATCGTCGGTAGTGATGCGATTTTCGATGCGGCACTTCAACGCGCTGGTGCTGTGCGCGTGCATTCCATGGTGCAGTTGTTTGCTGCGGCTAAGTGTTTATCGGCGCGCTATTTACCCGTTGGACGGCGTTTGGCGATTATTTCGAATGGCGGTGGCCCAGCGGTACTGGCAGCAGATTTTGTCAATGAAGTCAGTTTAGAGATGGCAAAATTGCCCGCTGAGGTGGTGAAAAATTTGTACAAAAAGATCTCGCCATATGCTGCGCTGGATGAGTTGATCGATCTATCTCAGGATGCGAATGCGGAGCATTATCGTGCGGCAGTGACTGCGTGTGCACACTGCAACGAAGTGGATGGCATTTTGGTGATCTTGTCACCCATTGCTGGTGTTGATACAGGCGCAATCGCCCAGGTTTTGGCAGACTTGCAGGCAACAGTTGGAAAGCCCTTGATCAGCTGCTGGATGGGTGATGAAAAAGTCACGGCCGCGCGCACGATTTTGTTTAAGGCGGGCATTCCTAGTTTCAGAACACCGGAAGCTGCGGTGGACGCGTTCAATCATGTATCCTTGTTTCATCGCAATCAGCAATTATTACGTCAAGTACCACCACCGCTTTCTCAATTAGCCAAGCCCGATTTGGAAGGCGCACGTATTTTGATTGAAAGCGTGTTGGCTGAACGTCGTAAAGTATTGACGGAGATGGAATCAAAAGCGCTGCTTTCTGCCTTCCACATTCCAGTGACCAAAACCATGTTAGCCCGTAGTTCGACCGAGGCAATGTTGGTGGCGAATCAACTTGGTTATCCTGTTGCTTTGAAAATCGATTCTGCAGATATTTCCCATAAATCGGATGTGCAAGGTGTGTTGCTAAACGTCAGTAATGCGACAGGTGTACGAGACGGCTGGCAAAACATGTTGCAACGCGTTGGACAGTTACGCCCAGAGGCAAAGATCAATGGCGTGACTGTGCAAAATATGTCAGGTAAGCCAGAAGGCCGTGAGTTGTTTATTGGTGTTTCGACAGATGAATTATTTGGCCCGGTTATTTCGTTTGGTGCAGGTGGCGTGATGATAGAGTTAATTGCGGATCGCGCTATTGAATTACCACCGCTGAATCAATTCTTGGCACATCGGCTGATTGATCGTGTCCGCTGTGTAGAAATGCTGGGGCCGTGGCGAGGCACACCACCAGTGCATCGTGAGGCACTGGAGCAAATTTTGCTGCGCGTTTCTGAAATGGTCTGCGCTTTGCCACAACTACGTGAGATGGATATTAATCCCCTGATCGTGGACCAATATGGCGCTTTAGCTGTCGATGCGCGGGTTGTGGTCGATCATTCACCCGCAGAGCCAGGTAACTATGAACATCTGGCGATTTCTCCCTATCCATCGGATAAAGAAACTGAATGGCCGTTGCGTGATGGACGTATGTACATAGTCAGACCCTTGCATCCACATGACGCCGAAATGCTGCAAGACTTAGTACGTCGATTGTCGCCGGAAAGTCGTTACTTCCGATTTGTCTCGTCGATGCGGGAACTTTCTGATCGCATGTTGGCAAAATTTACTTTGATCGATTACGACAGAGAAATGGCCTTGGTCGCCATTTACAATCAACGCCAACCACAAGCCGATGGGAGCTTTATTGAGACCGAGAGAATTATTGGTGTTTCGCGTTATGTCACGAATCCAGATAAAAGCACTTGCGAGTTTTCATTACTCATCGCGGATGATTTTGCGGGGCAGGGCTTGGGAACCCGTCTGATGCAATCGATTATCGAAGTTGCACGTAGTCGTGGCTTGGCCTACATCGAAGGTTTAGTGTTGACGAATAATGCGAATATGTTAAAGCTGATGCGTAGTTTGGAATTTGACGTGAAGTCCTATCCAGAAGATCCTGATTTCCGTTTATGCGTCAAAGCGCTGTAGTCGCTAAGGCTTATTGAGCGTCTTACTTTTTCTGTTTTTGTGCATAGTATTGTGCAATGTATTCAGGACGTATTAATTGTTGAAAATAAGCTGGAATCCATGGGCGCGCAGAGAGCATAAAGCTCATCCTGTGTTTTTCTTCAAACGGCAAATTGGCATCAGCATGGTGTTGATCTGAAATATCACGTGCCAATTGCCGCATGCGGGTCAACAAAATCGCGCTCGATTGTTTGGATAACATGACGGTAATGAACTGCATCATGTCATGTTTTCCATCAAAGCTGGCGTCAAGATAATCTGCGAACGATTCTCGACGGTGCAGCTGTTGAATTGGGCCATTTGGAATCCAACGAAAGATACGCGACAATAAAAGCTTGATGCGATTATTTGGCATCAATTCGATAATGCCTAAATGATCAAGGCGCAGCAGATAAGCAATCACCTCGGTTTCACTGATCGCATAGATGTCGACAATTTGTTGCAAGGTCAGATAATTCATCGCCGATACCGCGACGATAAACTTTTTCGGATCGCTGATTAATTCTTCTTCCTGCTCGTAACTGAGTTCATCAATTAAGGATTCCTCATAGCTGCGCGAAGTTAGTTCGTGCAAACTGATTTGTGCCGCGTCTAGTATTTGATCAAGACGATGCAAGCTCAAATTCTTGGATGCAAACATGCGTTTAACACTGGATTCTGATACCCCAATTTTCTGGGCTAATTCTAAATAAGTAATACGACGGGACTTGAGTTCACGTTTCAGAACGTCGATCAGGGTGGAAGCTTTTGTCATAATATTAAATCGCTTGCATAAAAGTATCGAAAAATGATACAGCAAGCTACAAATTCTGCAACTTTCTGATTAGCAGTTGTCGGTATTCGCTACTTACATTGATAATGCGTGGCGATTTTTCGCTGTCAGGCCGCGCATCCATTGCTCAAGCTACGTGGTTTATGCGTTCTTGCCTGATGCAAAAAATCAGTAACAGCAAAATACGAGCTTTTTGCAAGATCCCACTGCAGCTCAATAATAAAATCAATGACAAGATTCAAACAAACGCGAGGATGACAGGCATGGCTTTGGAAACTACAACTTTAGGCGGTGGTCGTTTTTGGGATTTAGAAGCGGTGTTTCAACAATTGAGGGGCGTTAAAACTGTTCAATGTGGTTATGCAGGGGGACATGCAGAATCCCCCAATTATGAAGCAGTTTGTGGCGGGGACACCGGACATGCTGAAGTTGTCAGAGTCCAATTTGATAATGAGATTCTGTCATTTGAAGAAATCCTTGAAGTGTTTTTCAAGATACATGATCCCTACTCACCCGCTAATGTCGGCGGACAGTTAGCCTCGCCGTTGCGCTCGGTCATTTATGTACATACGTACGAACAAAGAACAATTGCACATGAGGCTGTGAAAAGATTTGGACGCTTTGCACACGCGATGGTGATGACAGAAATCGCCATCTGCCCAGAGTTCTTTCCTGCCGAGCCAGAACATCAGAATTTCTATCGCAATCACAAAGACGACACTTATTGCACAGAATTTATTCTGCCAAAAATCATGCGTTCTCGTGAGATTTTTAAGAAGAAACTGGCAGCTTGATTGACCGCTGATGTACTTTAGAAAAAAGTACAGACTGATTGAAACAAAGGCTTGGACTACATGAGTAATCCAAGCCTTTTGTATTAGGGCTACAAAATAAGGCTACAAATTAGGGCTGCAAACGTGAAATTACCCAAGTATCGTCGGCTTGACGTGTGTAGGCAATTCGGTCATGTAAGCGCGAACTGCGACCTTGCCAGAATTCGATAAAATCGGGAACTAAACGATAACCACCCCAATGCTCGGGACGAGGTGGGTTATCGCCAAACTTTGCAACGACTTCTGCGAGCTTATCTTCTAACTGCTGACGGTTGGCAACTGGCTGGCTTTGACTTGAGGCGCATGCACTTTGTCGACTACCAAGCGGGCGGCTATGAAAATACGCATCATTATCTTCTTCTGAGATCTTGTGAATCTTGCCTTCTATGCGCACCTGACGCTCAAGTGCCGTCCAAAAGAATAATAGCGCTGCATGGCGGTTTTGAGATAATTCTTGTCCCTTGCGGCTATCGTAATTGGTAAACCATGAAAAGCCGCGCGAATCAAACTCTTTGATTAATACAATGCGTGAAGACGGTCTGCCTTCGGCATTGACTGTCGATAAACTCATCGCATTGGCTTCTGCCACTTCGGCTTTTAAAGCTTGTTCAAACCAATGGGCAAATTGTGTGAATGGATCGTGAGCGACATCGCTTTCAGCGAGGCTGGCGAGTTGATAATCTTTTCTGAGGCTGGCAATTGACATACTTCTTCCTTGAAATTGAAACTTCGTCTTGAACAGAGCAAAGTCTAAAATAAATTGACTTGTTCGTCAGCGCTTCTAGGCCATCACACGGCATTGATACCGCGTCGTGCCTGCATCGCTTGACCTAATTTATGCATTTGACCAGGATTAAATAAACGCATCGCCATCGGTGCGATCTGCGTTTCTTCTATTTGCATGTGTTCTTGATAGATTGCTTGAAATTCGCTCACGTCATTCGCATTCAATGCAGACGAACTTCCGTTGGCGATGCCGCTTAATTGACCTTCCAAGCGACGCCATTGATCTGCCATTTGCTGGTGTTGCTGCAAGATTTTCGGCAGCGTATTCGCGAGTAATTCCGCATCTTCGCCTTGTGCGGTTTGTTTCAGCTCAGGCAGTAAATCGATTTCTTCATCATCGTGATGCAGGGGAGCCGCATTCTGGAAATATTTTAAAACCGCCAGAACTGCTTTTTGTGCTTCAGCATCTGCGCCATTTTTTTCTAAATGCGGTAATAATTTTTCTAAAGTGGCTAATTGTTTACGAATCCGATCATGGCAATGCTTGAGAACTGCCAAGGGCTGATCGAAGCCAGGGGCGCTTGCAAATAGAATATCCATGATAAGTTTTATTTTAGTAAAGATTAGACGAACAAACAGTAAGGAAAATTATCCACCATTCTAGCGAACCGCGCTCAATTCTCGCTAGCCAAACTTGCGTAAGATCAAGTCAAAAATGCTTAATTGGCGTGAAGCTTGTAAAATAGCGCCAACTCCAGCCTCGATGGCTAATTGACACCTCCCATTAAAGATACAAAGATACATTTCCCATGCAGCAAGCCACTTCCCCATTTGATGATATTGATTATGAACGCCGATTTGCTGGTGTTGCTCGCCTGTATGGTGCGCAAGGCCTAGCCCGCTTCCAGCAAGCGCATATTTGTGTTGTTGGGGTTGGTGGCGTCGGGTCGTGGGTAGTGGAAGCCTTGGCACGCAGTGCAATCGGCAGTATTACTATGATCGATCTGGATAATGTCGCAGAGTCGAATGTGAATCGACAAATTCAAGCGACTAGCTTAACTTTAGGTAAAGCTAAAGTGACTGCTTTAGCAGAGCGTATCGCAACGATTAATCCGTACTGCAAAGTGCTTGAAGTAGAAGAGTTTGTTGAGCCAGACAATTTATCGCAAATGATAGGGCAACATGGTTTTGACTATGTGATCGATGCGATTGATAGCGTCAAAGCGAAAACTGCTCTAATCGCCTACTGTCGTGAACAGAAAATCCCATTAATCACGATAGGTGCAGCTGGTGGTCAGACTGATCCTTGTAAAATCGAAATCCGCGATTTATCGCGTACTGAGCAAGAACCTTTATTAGCCTTGGTGCGCAAGCGCTTACGCCAGAATTTTGGTTTTCCGCGGGGTAGTAAAAGTAAGTTTGGGATTGATGCGGTGTTTTCGATGGAAGCATTGACGATGCCAGAGACTGCAGAAACCGCAGAGGCCTGTGCAGTCGACGGCAGTAACGGTATCTCAGGCTTAAATTGTGCGGGCTTTGGTTCTTCGATCGTGGTTACCGCTTCATTTGGTTTAGCGGCTGCTGCACATGTGTTGCGTAAATTAGCGTTCGAGAAAAATGTGGACTAATTTAGCTTAATTCACACTTTGTCAGGTGCTTGACTGGGCTTGTAATCAAGCATGTAAACAAGCATGCAAACAAGCATGCAAATCTGCCTGCAATGAAGGTAATTTTCTAAGTCCTTTTGGGTTCGCCACGTAAAGCCCAAACTACACCGCCGAGGCACAGAACCATGCCCGACCATTCTATCCATCCAGGATGATAATTTTCTAGCTGTATCGACAGCAGCACAGAAATAATCGGCGTGATCACACCGATGAAGACCGTCTTCTGTGCCCCGATTCTGTGGATCAAAGTGAAGTAACAAGCAAATGCGATCACTGAACCAAACAGCGATAAGTAAATCAAGGATAGCCAATAGTTGATACCAGAAGGGAGTGTCCATTGCTCGCCATTGGCAATCGCAAACAGACTAACCCAAACCGTCCCCCAAGCCATCGCCCATGCCATCGTCAATAAAACGTTTTGACTGTATTGTCTGACTTTGACAACGACCACATTACCGAAGGTGCTGGCAAGTGTTGCGGTTAAGGCCAATCCTAATCCCAGCAAGAAGTGCGTGTCGTGACCAGAATGGGTATCTTCCCAATTACTTTTGAGTGCAGGGAAAAATAATAAAATCACCCCAGTAATCGAAATAAGTGCTGCACTCCAGATACGCCAGCTGAGCGGTTTTTTGAAAAATATTCTCTCGGTGATCGGCGACCATATGACCATCAGTGCAAATAACACGGCAACCAGTGCAGAGACCAGATATTGCTCTGAGGAATAGGTACATAAGTAGCTGAGCGAAAAAGTGAAAAAGCCTTGTAACGCCATCCAGCCGTGCAGTTTCCAAGGTAAGCGTAAAGAATCTTTGCGCCATAAACACCAAATGAACAAGCAAATGGAAGCCAGCCCGAAGCGGTAGGCAACCGAGACGGATGGCGCAACTTCACCGAGTTGTTGTGTGATGGCCCAAAAGGTCGAGCCCCAAATTAATGAGGCAATAATGAAAAGTAGAGAAGATGGCATAGCTCGCTAGTGTAACTTTTTTTACGCGAGCTTGCCTGTACTTCCTTATTCTGCTGCTTGTCTAAACCGCTGAATCCGTTTTTCTGTCATCGGGTGGCTAGACAGATAATCTTCCATTTGCTCTTCTAACCAGCTAGATTGACGTTTCTTCTTCCCTGCGCCTTTGCCAGCTGGCGTGTATTGATCTCAAGGTTTCGGTAACATTGTGTATGCTATTACGAAGTGCTATGTGCGCGATTTCATGTGCTAGAACGCGAGCCAATAAGTCTTATTGGCAGTTCGCTTGCCCTTTATCCAGCACTTGATTGTTTTCTGCTGAGATAAATTCCCATGTATAGCGATTGTTGGCGAGATTTAATTTCAGTGCGCCGTGATGATCGTTCTGACGAAGTTCGCTACCATCTTTGACCAAGAAGATCGGCGATAACTTTGCGCCGCCCGTGCCAACTACAAAGCTACGCATGCCATTCTCAGGATGAGGTAATCCATCTCTATCCATGGTGGCAAAACGTTCGTAGTGATGATCGTGGCTGCTTAAAATAATATCTGCTTTGGCATCCGCCAAAATCTTCCAGGCCTCTTGCATGGTTTTGATGTTGCCATGGCCACCGGAGGAATACACAGGGTGATGCCAAAAAGCGAGTGTGCAAGTGGCTGGATTTTCTTTTAGTGTGGTTTTGAGCCAGTCTAATTGCGCCTGCATTGCTTGATCTTTGATATTGCTGTTGAGCGATAAAATCAACCAGTTGCCGAGTAGCTTCTTGTAATAGCCTCGTCGCTGGGCGCCGGCTAGTTCGTCAAAATAATTATAGTAACCGGCGGCCAATGGAACGCCATAGTCGTGATTGCCGGGCGAGGGTAGGGTGCGGGCTTTAAATTGTCCCCAGGTTTTATCGTAGCAGTCATTAAATTCTTCAGGCTTTCCGATTGGATAGGTGTTATCGCCCAAAGTAACTGCATAAGCATTTCTGTCTTTTTGCAAGTTCGCAGCAATCAACGCCGCCGTTTTTGCCGCCTTTGTATCTGCCGCGCTTAATTTTCGACAGTCAGCGATATCACCAGCGGCGTACAAGGTGAAAGCAATGGATTTTGTTTTCGTTGATTTCTTTGTTTGCGCATCAACTGTTTGATTCAAAAAAATTGATGACAAAGCGAATACAGCACTTAGGCTTACACTAGTCGCACGAAAAGATAATCCAGAGAGAGCAAGCTTGAGCATCGGCATTGATGACGTGAGATAAAACGATATTTTACTCGCTTATCCTGAGTTGGCGTTCTCTGAATGATATCTTGGTCTGTGTCAGGATGGATCGGCACTGGTATCACAAAATCCGCAGCATGTTGTGCCAGATTTTTCTGTGTTGATGATTGTTTGAGCAATGTCTGTTGCCTGGTTGATGGATGCTGGTTTTAAATTGTGCGCGGATGCTGCAGCGGCATCGTATTTTTTTGTAGTACTCATCGTTGCATTGTTATTCGAATCTGCTGCAGTATTTACTGGCGTACACATCGCTACTCTCCTGAAAAATTTACGTGCTGCAAAGTGTAGTAGGAAGATGCGGTAGTCTGTATGTTTCTAGATCAGCGCTCGCACATTTCTTGATCGCAAACAATAAACAGTTATCCAAAATCGATCACCAAAAAAGAAAGGGCAAAATTCCGAATGGAATTTTGCCCTCATTAACTACACTTAAGACGATTTTGCTGTCTTACTTTGCAAGCTTAGCTTGATCGCCTGCATTAATGATAGAAATCACTTCCGGCTTGATGATTTGACGTAGTGCTTCGTTTACTTGTGTCAGGCTCAAAGCTGCGACTTTTGCTTCGAAGTCTTGGTCAAATTTCATGGTGCGATTAATCGCTAAGTAAGTAGCCAATTGCCCAGCCAAACCAGCATCTTGTGTGCGATTAACTTCTTCACCTTGTTTCCAGCCTTTTTTCGCTTCAACTAATTCCGCTTCGGTGAAGCCTTCGCTTAACGCTTTTTGTACTTCTTCACGTAATGCGGCTTCGACTTTCGCCGTATTTTGTGGCGCACTTAAAGCATACGCACCCCAGAATCCGCTTGGATCTTGACTAGGCACATTTAAGAAAGAACCAACGCCATACGATAGACCTTCTTTTTGACGAATACGATCAGCCAGACGACTGCGTAAAGCGCCACCACCGAGCATGTGATTCGCCATCAATAATGCGGGATAGACTGCAGCATCATCTTTGATCGCCACTGGATGTACAGCCAGCAAGAAGCTGCTGGCTTTGTCAGGTGTATTCAAGATGATTTTTTCACCAGCAACGGCCTTCATATTACGTGCAATACGCGTATAACTTTGCTTTGCTTTCCAGCTACCAAACAAATTGTTTAATTGCGTTTTCAATTCCGCAGTATCGAAGTCACCAACCGCTGCAAAGCTGGCGTTGTCCGCACCAAAGTAATTTTGATGGAAAGCTTTGACGTCTTCTAATTTGACCGCTTTCGCTGCAACCACCTGTTCAGGCAAAGTCTTCGCATGCAAGACATGCCCAGCTGGCGTAGCATCAGTTAGGCGCGCCAAGGCATTGCTTGCTTGTGCTTGCGGTTCTGGGATGGATTGCTCAATCCGGCCAACGATTGCCAGCTTGAATTCTTCAAATTCATTCGTTGGGAATGCAGGTTTTTTCAACACTTCAGCCAGCAATTCAAGAGCCGCAGGTAATTTGTCGCGAGTTGCTGTGACGTTGGCAGTAATGCCTTCTGCACTGCCACCGATGGTGACTTGTGCGTTCAATTTATCAAAACTATCTTTGATTTCTTGACGAGATAAGCGCTCTGTTCCTTTGTTCAATAAACTTGCTGTGAATTGACCAATTTCAGCTTTGCCTTGCAAACTAGCTTCAGTTCCCATGCGCAAACGCAAGCTGACACTGACTGTTGCACCTTTGGTTTTCTTTGGTAACAAGGCGAGTTTCATGCCATTGGATAAGCTTGAACGTTGCGTGCGTTTTTCGATATTGTCTGGACTAGGATCAAAAGCCTCACCTTGCGCTACAACAGCTTGGCCTTTGTAATCTTTCACGATGTTCAATACATCTGGTGTACCCGGAACTTCGGTACGATCCGCGGTTTCAGTTGGAATGAAACGACCCAAGGTGCGGTTAGTCGCTTTCAAATACTTTTCTGCTGCGGCTTGCACTTCCTTGACGGTCATTTTTTCGATTTGGTCACGTTCGATGAAGAACAAACGCCAATCACCCGCTGCCATGGATTCGGTTAATGCAATGGTCAATTGCGCGGTGTCATTCAATGCCAATTGGATTTGCTTGCGTGCTGCTTGCTTAGCGCGCTCTAATTCTTCTGGCGTGATCGGCGTGGTTTTTAAGTTCTCTAATACTTTTAACAGTGCATCTTGTGCCGCATCCAAATTACTTTCTTTTGGAACGATCGCACCAAAGATACCGTAGCTTGGCTCTAAATTGCTGACGGTGTTGTAGTTGATCGCCGTGGCTAATTTAGTTTCGACCAAGGCTTTGTGTAAGCGTCCACTGGGCGCGTTGGTCAGAATATTGGCAAGCAAACTTAGTGCTGCCGAATCGATATGCGCTGATGGCGCCATATGATAACCAGCGCCTACAAACTGCGTACCACCAGTGCGGCGTACGGTCACAGCGCGTTCGCCATCTTGTGTTGGTTCGGCTGTGTAAGTTGGATCGATAACGCGGCTTGGTTTAGGAATGCGACCAAATAATTCATTGACTTGTTTGAGAATTTTCGCATCATCAAACTTACCAGCGATCATCAAAATCGCATTATCTGGTTGGTAGTATTTTTTATAGAATGCGCGCAAGCGAGGAATGTTCACTTGTTCAATATCAGAACGCGCGCCGATGGTGGATTTGCCGTAATTGTGCCAGTCGTAGGCGACAGCTTGAATTCTTTCCGTGGTGACACCGATAGGATCGCTTTCGCCAATTTCAAATTCATTGCGAACGACAGTCATTTCACCTTTTTGCGTTTTCGGATTCCACAAATCGTTTTGATCAATAGCGGCATTGATCATGCGATCGGCTTCCATTGCCAGCATTTGCTTTAGATTATCTTCGTTTGCTGGAAATGTTGCGTAGTAGTTGGTACGGTCATACCAAGTCGTGCCATTAAATTCCGCTCCAGTGGCGTTCAATACTTCGACTGGTGATTTCGTGCCTTTTTTGATACCGAAGTTGGCGCTAGGTTTGAATAACAAATGTTCGAGTAAATGTGCCATACCGGTTTCGCCATAATTCTCGTGGCGTGAACCCACCATGTAAACTAAGTTTGTGGTCAGGGTAGGCTTGCTGGCATCGGGGAATAACACCACACGCATGCCGTTTGCTAGTTTGTACTCCGTGATGCCTTCAACCGAAGTCACCTTGACTGGTGCAGCGAGTTGTTTTGATTTTGCTGCGCTGACGGCGCTTGCCGCAGGTTCGATGGGCGTAGTTGACAATGCTAAGCCAGGTGTCAAGATGCCAGCACTTAGCATCAATAAAGTAATTAATTTCACAGAGAATCCTTAAAAAAACCAACGAGACGAGCAACATAGTTGATTTGCTAATTATTTGCAATTAGCTACAAGTAATTATGCTAATTTTTCTTGGTTTTGCTGCGAAAAAGTTGTGCGTGGTAATGTAAAGTAAATTGTTTTGTTTATTTTAAATATCTGTTCTTGATCGTTTTGATTAGGTTGTGAGTAGGTTATGAGTAGGATGAAAATGATTACTCGTCAAATAAGGATTTTTGAATCGGCAGTGCGACAAGTTGTGCCGCGTTAGATTTTGTTTGCGGCTTGCTTAACACTGCGGCTTGCGCCCACATATCTTCAGCAGGAAACAGCTTTAGAAAACTGCGTGCAAGATCGGGTGTAGTGCAAGTTAACCATGCGTCATAGTCTTGTTCGTGCAAAATCACCAGCGAACGTTTTTCATCTTCAGGTTTTTGAAAGCGACGCATCAGTGCGTGCTGATCGGCATTGATGGTGATTTGCGTGAACGAAAAACTTTGCTGACCATCATTGTCTTGCCAGCCTTGGTATAAGCCAGCGACAGCAAAATCGCTGTTGTTCCTTACGCCAATTTGCCAGCGTTCGGCTTTACCCGTTTCGTAATTTGGCTCGAAGAAATTTTGTAATGGGATCAGGCAACGTTGTCCATCACGCCAGGCCTGCGCGAAACTGCGTAATTCGCTGATGGTTTCCGCGCGTGCATTCATGGTGCTAAAGCGTTTTACGCCAGCAGGGATTTTGGTTTTTGGCACCATGCCGTAGCTGCCCAATTGAGCGCGCCGGCGCTTCAAGTGATCATGAGTGATGAAAGGCGCATTGTAGTCTTGCCAGATTTCAGGCCGCCAGTCTTCTCCGGTTTGATCAATCGCCGCAAATTTTGGAGCCAGTTGGTCTCTGCGAGTTGGAGTGTAATTGACGCACATGATGGTGTTTCGTTGTTCTTTGAATGATGAAAAGATCGTTTAAGTTTGACTAGGATGCCGGGTGATCGAATTCGGTAATCATGCGATCAAGTGGCACATCATACTTTTCTGGCGGGAAGCTGGTGCGCGATTGCTGATAGGCGATGCCCACGGTTTTTGCTCGGGGGAGTTCAGCTAAGCTGCGGTCATAAAAGCCACCACCATACCCAAGTCGAAAATTTTGTTCTGTGAATCCAACGCAAGGAATCAGTAACATATCGGGACTAAGCACTTGCTCCTGATGGCGTGGAATTGGTATGCCAAAGCGATCTAAATCCATCGCATCACCGGGTGCCCAACGAATGAATTTGAGCGCTTGTCCCTTGGCGATAACGATGGGCAGCGCTAGTGCTACGCCGAGTTGTTGTAGTTCTTGGTAACAAGGTAGTAAATTAGGCTCAGCCTGAATCGGCCAATAGACCGCTAGGCTCTGTGGTGCGGCTTGGCGGATATAGGCAATGACTTGCTGAGCGATTTCAAGATCCCATTGTTGGCGCAAAGCGAGTGGTGTTTCTTTGCGCGTAGCCAGTAAATCACGGCGCAATTGCGCGCGGTTTGGTATTTGTTCTTTTACGCTATGGTGTGGCTGTGTCATACTGTTAACAGGTTTTAGAAGGATATGCTTGAAATGTCAGAACAACAATTACATCGTGGCTTCATTCGTCTTGCATTACGTGGCGTTTTTAGCACCAGCTTTGCTATGTTAGCAGCTTTGCCTGCTGTTGCAGGGAACTCCTTCAGCCCAAATGTGGCTGAAAATTTCACTAATGCATCAGTGAGCACAGCAATGAGTGCTCCAATGAGCGCACCAATGAATGGGGTGATCAATGATGATGATCGGTTTATGGCTTTGCGCGATGCAGCGATGCATGATGATGCCAAGGCCGCGCAAATGCATGCTTCACAACTGACGCAATATGCGATTCCTTCGTATGTCGATTATTACGTTTTGCGTACGCGAATTCGTTCCATATCTGCGGCAGAGATTCAAACATTTTTCAAAAAATACGAGGGAAGTGCGATTGCCGATCGTTTGCGTAATGATTGGCTATTGGTTCTCGGTTATCGTGGTGATTGGACCAATTTTGATCAGCAATTACCTTTGTATGTCGTGAATGATGATCATCAAGTTAAGTGCTATGCCTTGTTATCTAAAGCGCTCAAGCAGCAAAGAGTGGCGGTCGAAGCGCGTAGTTTGATCACCTCTCCTAAGCAATATGGTGATGGTTGCTATCAACTGATTAATACGCTGTATGAGCAAGGGCAATTTACCGATGCTGACTTGTGGGCGCAAATGCGTATCGCCGCCGAGTCTTCAGCGATGCCTTTGGCAAAACGTCTTGGAAAGATGTTAGATATTCCAGAAAAGCGTTTGATTGAGGCAATGGAGAAGCCAAATAATTTGCTCAAGAAGGCTCCGGCGAATGACCGACTTAGTCGTGAGCTATTTTTGATGGCTTTAGGTCGTGCCGCGAAACAAGACCCAGAAAAATCTGTCACCGCTTTGCAGAAATTTGGCGACAAACTGAGTGCCAATGACAAAGCACAAGCCTGGGCCAATATCGCTTTACCTTCCTCGCAAAAACTACAAGCAGAAGCAACGACCTATTGGAAGCGTGCAGACTCTGCACATTTGAGTATCGAAGCCTATCAGTGGCGAGTGCGTATGGCCTTGCGTGAGGGCGATTGGAAAATGGTCAAGAGTGCGATTGCAGCTATGCCAATTAGTCTAAAAAATCAACCGACTTGGGTGTACTGGCATGGACGTGCGATACAGAGTGAAGGTAAGAAAGAAGAGGCGCAAGCAATTTTCGCTAGTATTTCAGATCAGATGCATTTCTATGGACAGCTTGCTTTAGAAGAACGTGGGCAAAAGATAGGTGTACCTGCTTTGGTAAAAGCAGTCAGCCCAGAAGAATTGACGCCGATTGCGCAAAACCCAAACTTACAACGTGCGTTGAAATTTTATGCGATGAATTTGCGTTTTGAAGGTACGCGTGAATGGAACTGGGCCTTGCGCAGTATGAACGAGCGTGAACTTATTGTCGCTGCCGAGTTTGCACGTCAGAACGAATTATTAGACAGAATGGTTAACACCTCGGATAAAACCAAATCAGACGTTGATATTCATCAGCGCTTTCCGACGCCGTTTAACGATAGTATGTATAAAGCGACACAGGCGGTAGGTGTGGATATGGCTTGGGTCTATGGTTTGATTCGTCAGGAATCACGCTTTGCCACGGCAGCAAAATCACATGTGGGCGCTTCTGGATTAATGCAGGTGATGCCAAAAACAGCGAAGTGGGTCGCCAAGAAAATTGGCATGGCTAACTATGTTCCGCATCAGGTGAATGATGTTGAAACCAATTTGGCATTGGGTACTAATTATTTGAATATGGTATTGACGGATCTTGGTGGTTCTCAGGCTTTAGCGTCTGCTGCATATAATGCAGGGCCGGGGCGACCACGCGCATGGCGATCAACGCTGACGCGACCAGTTGAAGGAGCGATTTTTGCAGAGACCATTCCGTTTTTGGAAACCCGTGATTACGTCAAAAACGTTTTGTCGAACGCGACATATTACGCAGCGATTTTTGAGAAAAAACCACAATCCCTGAAGGCACGATTAGGCACGGTGATACCAAAAGGTATGAGTGCTGATGAGCCCGAATATCAGTAGGAGTCTGTTATGCAAACGAATGAACAAAGTCTGGATCTGCAAACGACCTTAGCACCGCTGCAGCATGCTATGCGTAAAAGTAATTATCGCTTGGTCATCGGAAATAAAAATTATTCTTCATGGTCGATGCGGCCTTGGTTGGTCATGAAAACCTTTGGTATTCCATTTGAAGAAATCAAGGTGCTGTTGGACAGGCCAGATACCACACAGAAAATCTCTGAGTATTCTTTGTCTGGTCGAGTGCCCGTTTTACTGGGCGATGATTTGGTGATTTGGGATTCACTGGCAATTTGTGAATATTTGGCAGAGCGCTTTCCGACTTATCATTTATGGCCAGAAAATGTCGCTGCACGCGCAACAGCACGTAGTGTTTGCGCAGAGATGCATTCGGGATTTAGTCAGTTGCGTAACGCGATGCCTATGAATATTCGTGCGACTTTTCCAGGTAAAGGTCGTACTGCTGGTTCGCAAGCCGATATTGGTCGTATCAGCGAGATCTGGGAAGATTGTTTATCGACTTATGGCGCACATCGTTTCTTGTTTGGAGATTTCTCGATTGCTGATGCGTTCTTCGCCCCTGTTGTGATGCGCTTTAAAACTTATGGTGTTTCCTTGGCGCCAGCTTTGCAAGCTTATTGCGAGAGAATTGAAGCCCATCCAGCGGTAACGCAATGGGTGCTTGGAGCGCTCGATGAACGTGATGATTTACCTAAGTATGATTTTCCTTGATTTGAATTTGGTTGATAAATGAAAACCTATGTTGTCGGTGGCGCGGTACGTGATGCATTGCTGGGTTTGCCAGTGCAAGACCGTGATCATGTGGTGATTGGCGCGACACCAGAGCAAATGTTGGCGCAAGGCTTCGTTCCTGTCGGCAAAGACTTTCCCGTATTTTTACACCCAAAAACCCATGAAGAATATGCGCTCGCACGCACCGAGCGCAAGACTGCTGCTGGCTACAAAGGTTTTGTGTTTCATACTGACCCTAGCGTCACTTTAGAACAAGACTTAATTCGTCGTGATTTGACCATTAACGCCATTGCACGTGATGAACACGGTGTGTTAACCGATCCATTTAATGGGCAGGCCGATTTACAGAAGGGCGTGTTTCGCCATGTCTCAACCGCGTTTGAAGAAGATCCAGTACGGATACTTCGGTTGGCACGCTTCGCTGCGCGATTCTCAGTCGCACCACACGCGTTCGAGGTTGCTACCGAAACCATGACGCTGATGAAGGCCATGGTTGCGGCTGGTGAAGTTGATGCCTTAGTACCTGAACGCGTATGGCAAGAAATATCACGTGGATTGATGGAGCAAAAACCTTCACGTATGTTTGAAGTCTTGCGTGAATGTGGTGCCTTGGCACGCTTAATTCCTGAATTAGATGCCTTGTGGGGTGTGCCACAGCCAGCGAAGTTTCATCCGGAAATTGATACCGGTGTGCATATTATGTTAGTGGTCGATTACGCCGCACAGCAGGGGCTCTCTTTGCCAATTCGATTTGCAGCTTTATTGCATGATCTTGGTAAAGGTACAACCGATCCTGCCATTTGGCCACGCCATCATGGACACGAAGAACGCGGTATCGCCTTAGTAAAAAAAGTTTGTGAACGCTTGAAGGTACCCACCGATTGCCGCGATCTGGCGATCATGACCGCTCGCGACCATGGCAATGTGGGGCGCAGTCAAGAAATGCGTGCCGCAACTTTACAAGATATGTTGGAACGTAATGATGCTTTCCGTAAGCCGCAGCGTTTTTTGGATATGTTGAAGGCGGCTGAGTGTGATTGCTTTGGTCGTTCAGGTTTAGAAGATATCCAATTTCCCCAAGTCGCATTTTTAAGTGCGGTTTTAAATGCTGCTCTATCGGTAAATGCCGGTGAGGTGGCGCAAAAATTCTTAGGACAAGCACAAAAAATTGCTGAAGCGGTGCGCATCGCGCGTATCGATGCGATTCGATCAGTGATTCAGGAATTGAGTTAGACGCAAAAGCTTTGGGCTTGTAATCAACTCGTCATATCCTTTCATTAAAATTTAAACACAAAATAAGAGCGCCGTTTATTTTTCATTAGCGACGCCGGGTATTGGTTGTTTAATTCCAGATGATAGAGAGAATGATGTTACATAAGTCCCTTCGATTTGCGGTAGCTTCCATGTTTTTTTGTGGTGCCGCTGCCAGCGCTGATTATCGCCCCGTGCCTGCGACAACTTTGGCACCACCGCCATTGCTGACTGCTGGTATGTTCCGCTTGGAATCTGAACGCAGCTATAAACTTAGCTTGCAAATGGCGCTGGGCATCTTGAGCGGCCATACCGAGGTACAACGTTCTCGCTCCTTAGAAAATATCGTCCGCTTCCGAAAAGACTTGTCACGCCAAGTGCGTTCTGAAAAAACTGGAAAAGCTTTTAATCGTGTCAATCTGGCTTTGAATGATCAAGTTGAATCTCTGCCTCGCCTAAATGCTAAAACCGCGGCAGCGATGTATGACGTCAACGAAGATATTCTGATTAAGATGAACTTCTTATCGTTTGCGCTTGAAGCGGAATCGAATGATGCAAGTTCGCGTGTTACAGGGCTCGCATTGCGTCAGGCGTCATTGGCGCAGCGTATGGCTAAGATCGTTTTACTGCGTTCCATGGATAAAAACATGCAAGCCAAACAGGGCTTGCAGGTGGATCTTGCGCAATCAAGAATTGAGTTTGTCAATGGCATGAATTTATTGGCGGAAGAAGCGCAATCCGACAAGGCTTTGAAAGATCGCTTGAATTTAGCACAGCAACAATGGATCTTTTATGAGAAGGCTTTAAGTTCACCGCAGTTTAAAGCCGAAGACTTGCGCAATATCTCTTCTACTAGCGACAGGATCGCACAAATGATGGTGGAAATTGTGCGGCTTGGCTATGGCTTACCGCCAGATCCTAGCATCATCGCACAGCAGTAATCGACAAAAATCGTCATCAATTGATCGTTTTCATCAAACAAGATTCTCTAGGAAATTTTATGAAATTTACTCCACAGAAAAAATTACATGCCTCAATCGCCTTGTTTATTGTTGGTGCGGTTTTGTCTATGCAGGCCACAAAGGCACAAGCACAAGCGATGATTAAGATTGACGGTTCCAGTACCGTTTTTCCGATTACCGAAGCAGTATCAGAAAAATTTCGCGAAAAAAATAGTGCAGTGAAATTCACCATCGGCATTGCTGGCACCGGCGGTGGTTTTAAAAAATTCTGTAAAGGTGAAACCGATATTTCTAACGCATCACGCCCCATTCTTAAAAAAGAAATGGCGGAGTGTAGTAAAAATGGCGTGTACTACATGGAGTTGCCTGTTGCGTTTGATGCCGTCACAGTTGTGATCCATCCTAAGAATAAATTTCTCAGCAAGATTACTGTCGATGAACTCAAAAAAATTTGGGAGCCAGCTGCGCAGGGCGTGATTACCACTTGGAATCAGGTCAATCCCGCATGGCCTAAGACACCGATTAAATTGTATGGTCCAGGTGCGGATTCAGGCACATTTGATTACTTCACAGAAGCGATCAATGGCAAGGCGAAATTAAGCCGCACCGACTTCACAACGTCAGAAGATGATAACGTGATTGTGCAAGCGGTATCACGTGATGTGAATGCGATGGGTTATCTTGGTTTCGCGTACTACTCTGAAAACAATAAGCAATTAAAAGCGGCGGCGATTGTTGCTAAAGATGTCAAATCTGCCGTTTTGCCATCGGTAAAAACGGTGATGGATGCGAGCTACAAGCCATTGGCACGCCCACTATTTATTTACGTCAATGCAAAAGCGGATCAACGTCCAGAGGTAAACGCATTTGTTGATTATTACCTCAACAACGCAGATGTGATTGCCAAGCAAGTCAAGTATGTGCCTTTGTCGATGAAAGACTATCGTCACACGATGGTTAACTACAAAGTGAAAAAGACCGGAACGGCTTTTGGCGGTGAAGCTGAAGTTGGCGTCACCATTGAAGAGCTATTAAAACGCGAGCCTAAAAACTAATTCAGATTTATCGCCCCAAAAAGCCAGCAGATTTGTTGGCTTTTTTTGTTAATTTTTCTAATTTCTTTGTATTAACTCGCTCCGACCGGCAAGGCTGTCGTGTCTTTAATCTGCTGTAAAGCAAAACTGGATTTCACATCCAATACAGCGGGATGTTTTAGTAAGGTCTCCATCATAAAGCGTGAAAAATGATTCATGTCTTCGACGCGCACGCGTAGCAAGTAATCCATTTCTCCTGTCATCGCATAGCAGGCAACTACTTCTGGCCACTGTTCAACCGAGGCAGCGAAGTCGATGCGTGGTGAGCGAGAATTGCCTTTCGCAGGCGTGTCAGTATGTTTTTCTAATCGAACATTGATATAGGCGAGTAAGCCTAGACCGATTTTTTCTGCTTCTATTAGCGCAACGTACTTGCGTATTACGCCCGCGTCTTCTAGTCTTTTGATACGACGTAAGCATGGCGACGGTGATAGATTGACTCGTTCAGCAACTTCCTGATTCGTCAGTCGGCCATCTGCTTGCAAAATAGCTAAAATTTTGCGATCAATTTTGTCGAGTTCGATTTGAGGCATATTCTGCTTTCTATTGAATTTTTATGGCAATATTATTGCTTAAATAGTCGATTATGTGCAGTATTTTGGAATTTTATGGCGTATTAGAGGCTTTATACTTGCGGATTGATTTGGCGCAAAGAATGTTTGCTCTGACAGCGATAGCTAAGGATTGATTGTCAGACAGCACTTGCATCATGAAAATTGATTGTTAACCGGAGATAATAATGACATTCCAAACTTGGGAAAACCCGATGGGGACAGATGGCTTCGAATTTATCGAGTACGCCGCACCAGAGCCAAAAGAACTTGAAAAGCTGTTCATTGAAATGGGCTTTACCGCGATTGCTAAGCATCGCACCAAGAACGTCACTTTGTATCGCCAAGGCGATGTGAATTTCATTATTAATGCCGAGCCAGATTCATTTGCTCAACGCTTTGCACGTAAGCACGGCCCTTCTGTTTGCGCATTCGCGATTCGTGTGAAAGATGCAAACTTTGCTTATAAACGCGCTTTGGAATTAGGCGCATGGGGCTTTGATAATCAAACTGGTCCTATGGAATTGAATATTCCAGCGATCAAAGGCATTGGCGATTCCTTGATTTACTTCGTTGATCGTTGGCAAGGTAAAGATGGCGCCGAAAAAGGGGCGATCGGAAACATCAGTATTTATGATGCTGACTTTGTGGCGATTCCAGGTGTTGATCCAAATCCAAAAGGACACGGCTTAACTTATATTGATCATTTAACGCATAATGTACACCGCGGTCGTATGGCGGAATGGTCTGATTTCTACGAGTCTTTGTTTAATTTCCGTGAGATTCGTTATTTCGATATCGCTGGTAAATTAACTGGCTTGAAATCAAAAGCGATGACTTCGCCATGCGGCAAGATTCGTATTCCTATTAACGAATCTTCTGATGATAAATCTCAAATCTCTGAATACCTCGATCTGTATCACGGCGAAGGTGTACAGCATATTGCGATGGGTACTGACAATGTGTATCAGACCATTATCGATATGAAAGCGGCGGGCGTCAGTTTCCAAGACACGATTGATACTTATTATGATTTGATCGATCGTCGTTTGCCAGGTCATGGCGAGAATGTGGATGAGTTGCGCAAATTGCGCATTTTGGTTGACGGTAAGAGCACCGAAACAACACGTGAATTGTTATTGCAAATCTTTACAACCACCGTAATCGGCCCAATTTTCTTTGAAGTGATTCAGCGCAAAGGCGATCAAGGCTTTGGTGAAGGTAACTTCCGTGCCTTATTTGAATCGATTGAATTGGATCAAATCCGTCGTGGTGTGTTGAAAGACGATACAACGACAACAGCGTAATTTGCCATCAGCAAATTACAGCGTATAAAAATAAAAAAGCTAACCATACGTTAGCTTTTTTTTGGAGACAAGTATGGATACATCCGTTTCAAACGAAGACTTTTTGGCGACGGTTGCTGAGAAGTCGAACGGTGCTGCACTGCGCGGCGATTATGAACACATGGATGCGCACTACGTTGTGCAACAGAATTGGGATAACTATACTGAGCAAGAGCATGAACTCTGGCGCAAATTGTACCAGCGTCAATCAGCCTTGTTGCCAGGACGTGCTTGCGATGAATTTATCGAAGCCTTGGCGAAGATGGATATCAGTGCAGGAATTCCAGTGTTTGAAAAGACGTCTAAGGAATTGTTTGCGGCAACTGGCTGGACCATCGTTGCTGTACCAGGTTTGATTCCTGAGCTGACCTTCTTTGATCATCTCGCGAACCGTCGATTCCCGGTCACAGTCTGGTTGCGTAAGCCTGAAGAATTTAATTACATTGTGGAGCCAGATGTATTCCATGATTTTTTTGGACATGTACCTTTGTTATTCAACCCTGTGTTTGCTGATTATATGCAGCGTTATGGTCAGGGCGGTTTAAAGGCGATGCGACTTGGTGGTTTGGATGAGCTGGCGCGTTTGTACTGGTACACCGTAGAATTTGGTTTAATCAACACACCTGCTGGTGTACGTATTTACGGTGCTGGCATTTTGTCGTCAGGTGGTGAAGTGGAATATTGTCTGACGCGTGGTACGAAGTCGCGCCATATTCGTTTAGACATCGAACGTTGCTTGCGGACTTTATATAAAATTGATTCTTATCAAGAGACTTATTTTGTCATCGACAGCTATCAACAATTATTTGATGGCACCGCACCTGACTTTACCCCTATCTATCAAAAACTAAAATCAATGGATGTCCTGACAGCGAATACTTTGCTGGCAGATGAAATTGAATTATTGCCAGCTCTTTGAGTAATGGTGGTGCGTGACTGCGCATGCGGTCGCGCTCTGGGTGCATCTGCAGCTCTGCATTTCGCAGCTATTCTTGAATTTTCTTTTTACTCCTTCGGAAGCTAGTTCATAAGTTTGCCATCCGTAGTTCGATTGGCGAATGGTTTGCGTTGCGCTTCGGTTTTACTATCTTCCATTATTTTCCGGGAGTGTAAATATGCAACGCAGAGATATCTTGAAACTTGGGTGCATGCTAGGTATGGGCTGGAGCTTGAATTCAGTTTGTATCGCACAAGTACAAAATCTAAATGACGCAATTAATAAGTCCGGGCGGCAGCGTATGCTGACTCAGCGTTTGGCCAAGGCTTATTTGCAAATTGGGATGGGTGTTGATCTTGATCAATCTCGAAAAATTTTGGATTCCTCTGCCTCTTTGTTTGATCGTCAATTGATTGAGCTAAAAAACTTTAAAACCACGGCAGAAATAAAAGATGGCGTATTGAGAACAGAGAAGACCTGGCTTACCTACAAAGATTTACTGTTGGGCAAAGCAGCAAATCCTGGCGATGCGAAACAAGTCTTGTTGTTGAGCGATTCCCTGCTGGCTATGGCAGATCAAGTGACGCAGCAATTGGAAAAACATGCTAATTCTGTTGCTGGTAAATTGGTCAATATGGCAGGGCGCCAACGCATGCTTTCACAACGCATGGCAAAGATGTATCAGGCAATTCAATGGGAAGTTGCCGATGCTTCGATGCTTGGATCGTTAGAACTGGCGCGTAAAGAATTTAATGGCAATATGCGCATATTGGAATCGCATGCAGATACGACCAAGCAGATTCAAACAGAGCTTAAATTTGCACGACAACAATGGGCTTATTTCGATCATGCGATACAGCAGTCGCCAGACGTGCGCACCCGTCAACAATACGCAAACACAGTTGCGACCACCAGCGAACGCATTTTGCAACAGATGGATATCGTGACAGGTTTATATCAGGTGCTAAGCTAAGTTTTTTGAACGGAGAAAATTCACTGCTTCAATACGCTAACTGCTTACATTTAATACGTCTGAGAGAATTAGCCTGTCTTACTTTTGGATGTTTATTGATGGGTATCTTGAAATTGTTTGGTGTTTTTATAGACACCAGGTTCGCCTTCTGGACGCGTTTTGAAACGGCGATGTGTCCAAAAATATTCTGCGGGCATCTTGAGAATTTCTGACTCGATGTAGGCGTTCATAAAACGGGTGGAGCTAACAATGTCTTGATGCGGATAGTCTTCCCAAGCTTGGTCAAATTTCACATCCCAGCCGTCATAACCCGGACGTATGCTGGCGATCACAGGAATGACTTTGGCGTGGGTTGCCGCAGCAATCCGTGGTAGTGCGGTCAGTGTTGCCGCCGGTACGCCGAAGAAAGAAACAAATTCCGCATCTTTAGCGCCAAAGTCCATGTCGGGTAACATGAAGAAGGGCAGATTTTCTTTCATCGCGCGGATGATAGGTTTGACACCTTCGGCACGAGAAAAAAGCTTTACAGGACGAAAGCGTGAACGTCCTTTGCGTAAAGCTTTATCAAAGCTTTTATTTCTTTGGGTTGTATAAATTGAGCACAGAGATGATTCCAGCATGACAGCAACACCAGCCACGTCCAGACTAACAAAGTGCGGGCACATAAAGATGGTGGGTGAGTTCGTCATTTCTGCCATTGGCACGGCGTACTCAACATGAATTAATTTTCGCAGACGGCGCTCTGACGACCACCATAAAATGCCCCGCTCTAACACACTGCGGACATACACTTGGAAATGGCGTCGCGTGATCTTCTTTCTTTCTGATTCGGGCATTTGTGGAAAACATAAACGCAGATTCGTTAAGCAGATATGGCGCCGGCGACTTAATAATAAATACAAAAGGCTACCTATGCCTTCACCAATACGCGCTAAGATCGGCAGCGGCAACCAGTGCAGCAACCACATTATCAGTACGGCAAATCTCATGCGTTTTCCTGTGAATTAATTTCGTCTGGACCACTTACGCCATCAGGCTTTTTGTAGCGGTGATAACTCCAGAAATACTGACTTGGTGCATTCGCGATGAGTTTTTCCATTGCCCTGTTAATTGCCAGAGCTTGCTGAGCGGCATCGCCATCCAAAGACTCTGTGAATGGCACAAAGCGTTGTACGAAGCCACGTCCAAAAGCTAAGCGCTCTGCATAAGTCAAAATAATCGGTGCTCCGGTCATTGCCGCGAGCTTTGCCGATAAAGTCATGGTGTATGCAGGCTTGCCAAAAAAATCAGCCCACACACCTTCGCCTTCTTGCGGCACTTGATCGGGTAAAAGACCAATTGCCTCGCCTTTTTTTAAGGCTTTTGCTAATGCTCGAACGCCGGATAAATTGGCTGGTGCCAACAACATACCGCTGGATGCACGTGCGTCTTCAAGCAGAGGTTTCAAAGCATCTTTTTTCGGTTGACGATATAACACTGTCATTTTGGTGCGCAAGGCAATAGATTTTCCTGACAACTCAAAACAACCTAAGTGGGGTGTTAAAAAGATGACGCCTTTTTTTGCATCAATTGCCGCTTGTGCGATTTCCCAGTTTTCCAAACGCACTTTTGCTGCTAATCGTTCAGGCTTGCCTAACCAGATTAACGGCAATTCCATAATGTTTTTACCTGCTTCGCGCAATGCAATCCCAAGTTGTGGTTCATACGATGCCAGTGCCATATTGCTGCGCATACGCTTGCGATAGGTAGGTGACAGCGCATACACCAAGTATCCGAGAACGACTCCGATAAAGTGTAAAACAGGAAGCGGAAAGACCGATAAAAAGCGGAACAGACGAATTAGCATGAGTCTGAAAATGATGGTGAATTACTAAAAATGATGGATTCTTTCATATTGATACACCTCAAAAATCTAAGGCAATTCGACATGAATCCTGTAAGAGGCGTAAAATAGCACATATTGGCATCCGAAAGAAATGACGCAGAGCTATCTGTGAGCAAATCTGAAAACAATCTAAGCAATACGCCAGATTACGGAATATGCCCCCGCCGAGTTAAACAGACAACTTGCGAAGCGGGTAATAAATTTCGCTAAAGCGTCGCAGGATCTCTTTTTTGACTGCGGCTTAATGTCACTTACGCCACTTATAGGAGCCTGCGATGGCAAATGATTTTCTTTTCACTTCAGAATCAGTTTCTGAAGGTCACCCAGACAAAGTTGCGGATCAGATTTCTGATGCGATTTTGGATGCCATTTTTGAACAAGACCCACGTTCTCGTGTTGCTGCTGAAACTTTAGTCAATACTGGCTTAGTTGTACTCGCTGGTGAAATCACCACTAACGCTCACGTAGACTATATTCAAGTCGCGCGCGATACGATCAAGCGTATTGGTTACGACAATACCGAATACGGTATCGATTACAAAGGTTGCGCGGTTTTAGTCGCTTACGACAAGCAATCTAACGATATCGCACAAGGTGTCGATCACGCCTCTGATGATCATTTAAATACTGGTGCTGGGGATCAGGGTTTGATGTTTGGTTACGCTTGTGATGAAACGCCGGAACTCATGCCTGCGCCGATTTACTACGCACACCGCTTGGTGGAACGTCAGGCACAGCTGCGCAAGGATGGTCGTTTGCCATTCTTACGTCCAGACGCTAAAGGCCAGGTCACGATGCGCTATGTCGATGGCAAACCGCACAGTATCGATACGGTCGTTTTGTCCACGCAGCATAGCCCGGATCAAAGCGATGGCAATAAGATGAAGCCATCCTTCATCGAAGCGGTGGTTGAGGAAATCATCCGTCCGGTATTGCCTGCAGAATGGTTGAAAGATACGAAGTTTTTGATCAATCCTACAGGTCGCTTTGTCATCGGTGGTCCACAAGGCGATTGCGGTTTGACTGGTCGTAAGATTATTGTTGATACTTATGGCGGTGCTTGCCCACATGGTGGCGGCGCATTCTCTGGTAAAGATCCTACTAAAGTCGATCGTTCTGCAGCGTATGCAGCACGTTATGTGGCGAAGAATATTGTGGCGGCTGGTTTGGCGAAGCAATGTCAGATTCAGGTGGCGTATGCGATTGGTGTTGCACGTCCTATGAATGTCACGGTCTACACTGAAGGCACAGGCGTGATACCTGATGAGCAAATCGCTGCTTTGGTAAATGAGATGTTTGATCTGCGTCCACGCGGCATCATCCAAATGTTAGATTTGCTGCGTCCTATCTACCAAAAAACAGCGGCTTATGGCCACTTCGGACGTGAAGAGCCAGAGTTCACTTGGGAACGTACAGACAAGGCGCAAGCCCTGCGCGCTGCGGCTGGTTTGTAATTTGTTGGGTTCATTCTTCATGTTGAAACAGCCGTTGGTTTTGTCGGACATGAAGAAGCTTCAAGCAAGAGCGATGCGACTATTGAGCGCATCGCTCTTTTTATTTGGCGCGCTGACATTTGCATCTGTTCGTGCTGAAACATCAGCTATTCCGACCACTGCGGTTACCGCTAAAGTAGCTGCGAATACAGGCAAGCTACATCAGTGGTGTAAGCAAGTGACACCGCGCTTGCCTAAAGTATCTTTGAACGAATGTTTGAACAGTAAATTAGTACCTGGTGGTGGTCGTTCGATCAAAGGCCTGCCTTTGATGACACGTGATTTTGCGGTCGATCTGCGTGCAAAAAAAGTGCAACGCGTATTGCTGATCGGCGGCATCCATGGCGATGAAAAAACGGCGACCGCGGTGGTTTTTAAATGGCTGGCGGCGATGAGTAAATCCAGTGCACAAGAGTTCCAATGGAAAGTCGCGCCACTAGTCAATCCTGATGGTTTGCTTGCTGCTAAATCGACGCGTGTGAATGCCAGAGGCGTTGATTTAAACCGTAATTTCCCAACACCTGACTGGGACAAAGAAGCCTTGCAATACTGGGCAAAGAAAACTAAGAGCGATCCTCGTCGTTTTCCTGGAAAAAAGCCAGTTTCTGAGCCAGAAAGTAAGTGGATTTTCGATACGATTAAATCCTTTCAGCCCGATGTGATTATTTCTGTGCATGCCCCATTTGGCGTCCTTGATTTAGATGGTCCGGCTCAGCCACCCACCCGTTTCGGGCGCCTACACTATAATCGGGTGGGGGTGTATCCCGGCTCTTTGGGAAACTATAGCGGCATCCATCAAGATATTCCCGTGCTCACGATAGAATTACCTCATGCCTTAACCATGCCTAGTCCAAGTGAAATTTCACGGATCTGGCACGATATGCAGGTATGGATACGTCAACATATTTCAGCTCGCAAAAATTGATTTAATTTCGCTGCACTTTTTTGCTTATTCGCTGTCCAAGCACATTGCGTTTATACTTCACTATTCTTTTTTGTAATAAAAAGAATGCGTTTCATTAAATGATCAATTCATCATTTCACTAAGAAAAATTTAATCGATAAAAATCATGAAAACAAAATTCAAATTATTAGTGCTAGCTGCGATGCTATTCAATGCGCATAGTGTCATGGCGCAAACAGAAGATAAACATCAATGGCTAGAAGATGTGGGTGGCGAAAAAGCCTTAGATTGGGTGAAGGCGCGCAATCAAGAGACGCGCAATAAACTCGATAATGATGCGGGTTTTCTCAAGCTGCGTAGCGATCTGCAAGTCATACTTGATTCCAAAGACCGTATTCCTGGCATACAAAAAATTGGTAATGCTGTTTATAATTTCTGGATGGATGCTGAGCATCCGCGTGGAGTTTGGCGCAAGACCAGTTTAGCGGAGTATCGTAAGCCATCACCAAAATGGGAAGTCGTGATGGATTTGGATGCGCTTGCCAAAGCGGAAAATGAAAACTGGGTTTTTAAAGGCAGCCAATGTCGCGAACCCGCCTATGATCGTTGCATTATTAATTTATCGCGCGGTGGCGCTGATGCGGTGACGATACGTGAATTTGATTTGAAGACGAAGCAGTTTGTGAAAGACGGTTTTAGCTTGCCAGAATCCAAAATGAATGTGGCTTGGCGTGATAAAAATACGCTGTTTGTTGGCACCGACTTTGGCGCAGGTTCGATGACGGATTCTGGCTATCCACGCATCGTCAAAGAGTGGACGCGTGGTACACCGATCAGCACAGCAAAAACGATTTTCGAAGGGAAGAAAGAAGATATTAGTGTATCTGCTGGTCGTGCTAGTCATCGTGGCATCACACACGAAATCGTGAATCGCGCGGTGACTTTTTACACCTCCGAAGTCTTTTTAATGCGTGGTAGTAAATTGTTGAAGCTCGATATCCCAGCGCAAACTGGTTATGAATTTTTCGGCACACAATTTATCGTGACCCCGAATGAAAGTTGGACAACGGGTGGCAAAACTTATCCGCAAGGTAGTGTGTTGGCGATTGATTTTGAAGCCTTTTTGAAAGGTGATAGAAATTTCACTGTGTTGTTTCAACCAACCGATAATGCCTCGTTCACTGGTGTCACTGCGACAAAGAATTATCTCTTGATGCAATTGCTGCAAGATGTCAAAAGCAGTTTGATTGAACTGCAATTTAGTCAAGGTAAATGGATAGCGCGCAATGTGAGTTTGCCGACGATGGGCGCGGTCGGCGTTAGCCCTTTAGATGCGGAGAAGTCTGACGAATATTTGCTCAGTTACTCTGATTACTTGACACCTAGTGTTTTGCAACTAGCCAAAGCAGGCACAGATCAACGTGCTTTGTTGAAATCAGCGCCTAGTTTTTTTGATGCTGGCCCATATCAAGCCGTGCAGAAATTCGCGACATCGAAAGATGGCAGCAAAATACCTTACTTCATGGTGCATAAAAAAGATATCAAACTGGATGGCACGAATCCGACTTTGTTATACGCGTATGGTGGCTTCCAAGTGTCTTTAACGCCGTCGTATTCTGGCGGCATCGGTAAAGCTTGGTTAGAAAAAGGCGGTGTGTATGTGGTGGCGAATATTCGTGGCGGTGGTGAGTATGGTCCACGTTGGCATCAAGCTGCACTAAAACAAAATCGTCAACGTGCTTATGATGATTTCGCCGCAGTCGCCGAGGATTTGATCGCTAGCAAAATCACTAGCGCAAAACATTTAGGAGCGATGGGTGGCAGTAATGGTGGCTTGTTAGCGGGCGTCGCATTAACCCAGCGTTCTGAGTTGTTTAATGCCGTGGTAAGCCAAGTTCCTTTGCTCGACATGCAGCGCTATAACAAGTTATTAGCAGGTGCTTCTTGGATGGGGGAATATGGCAATCCTGATGTGCCAGCAGAATGGGAATACATCAAGCAATATTCTCCCTATCACAATGTTAAAGCGGAAGTGAAATATCCGAATGTCTTGTTCATTACCTCGACCCGCGATGATCGCGTACATCCAGGTCATGCACGTAAGATGGCAGCGAAGATGTTAGACCAAGGTCATCAACATGTCTGGTATTACGAGAACATCGAAGGTGGACATGGTGGCGCTGCGAATAATGCGCAACGCGCGGATATGAGCGCGATTACGTATTCGTTTTTGTGGAATATGTTGAAGTAAAAAAGTATGAGCCGCAGAGGCGCAGAGGACGCAGAGATTGTCTTTAGATATTTCCTCTGTGCCCCTGCGGCAAGAGTTCCTAAATTGAAAGCCCCAGCATGACCCTGTACCAACTCCTAGCCCAATTTATTCGTCAACATTGGCGCTCTTACATTGCGGCTGCCGTCATGTTGTTGATGGTTGCTACGCTGACCGTGTTGATACCTCGTAAGATTGGTCAAATCATTGACGCGATGGTGGAGCACAACTTGGCGGGCGAAGCTTTGATTTGGGAATTGGCGACGGTGTTGTTGATGGGCGTCGCGATTTATTTTCTACGAGTTGGATGGCGCTTGCAGTTGTTTGCTGCGTCGTATCGTTTAGGTGCGCAGTTGCGGCTGCGTTTGTATCAGCGTTTGAGTATGCAAGGACCAGCATTTTTCCAGCAACAGCGTACCGGTGATTTGATGGCGCTGGGAACCAATGATGCGGATGCGATCGAGTTGGCGGCTGGTGAAGCGGCGTTGGCCGGCTTTGATGGCGCGATGACTTTTGTGTTGGTGATCGGCATGATGACCTTGGGCGTCGATTGGCGTTTAGCACTGGCGACCTTGTTGCCATTTCCTTTTATGGCGTGGGCGTTTAAACGGATTACCCATCATGTGCATGACGCTTCCAAAGATTCTTTAGAGCGTTTTAGTCAACTGAATGATCACGTGCAGGAAACCATTTCTGGTGTACGCACTTTACGTGTGCTGGGATTAGAACAACGTAACGCCGAGCAATTCGCCGAGATGGCAGAACAGGCTGCTGCTGCTAGTTTAAGTGCGCAAAAATGGGAAGCCGCTTACGAGCCGGCGGTCGGTATTGCATTGACAGCGGCAGGCGCGTTAACCCTGGGTGTTGGCGCCTATCTGGTATGGCAGAATGAAATGAGCATCGGTAATCTGACCGCATTTAGTATGTATCTGGGGCAGTTGATTTGGCCGATGTTCGCGGCGGGTTGGGTGCTGTCCTTGTTGGAACGGGGTAAAGCGGCATGGGGACGTTTGCGGCCCGTGCTGGAAGCGGATTTAGTGATTCAAGATTTGGGGAAATTACAGACCCAACCTGAAGGCGCGATACGGTTTGATAATCTGAGTTTTTCTTATCCCGGACAGGCGAATCTGGCTTTGAATCATTTGAGTTTTAACTTGGCTGCTGGTCAAACGCTAGGCATTGTTGGTGCGACCGGTGCTGGAAAATCGAGTGTACTTAGATTGATATTGCGTCAATTTGAGACCACGCAAGGTCAGGTGTTGTGGGGTGAGCATCGTATCGCTGCGTATCCTTTAGAACGCTTGCGCAATGCTATCAATTGGGTGGCGCAAGAGCCATTTTTATTTTCTGCATCGATTGCCAGCAATATCGCTTTATCGAATCCACAAGCTAGTCGTGGGCAAATTATGCATGCTGCTGAGTTGGCGGCAATCCATGAAGATATCCTGCGTTTTCCAGAGGGCTATGACACGCCAGTTGGCGAGCGTGGTGTGACTTTATCGGGCGGACAAAAGCAACGCGTTGCGATTGCGCGCGCTTTGTTAACAGAAAGCCCCTTATTGTTATTAGACGATGCTTTATCCGCAGTCGATACCGATACGGAAACTCGCATACTCAGGCATCTCGCCGAGTTACGTTTGGCACGACCCGAGCGTAGTGCGATTATTGTTAGTCACCGCTTAAGTGCAGTGGCTGAAGCCGATCATATTTTGGTTTTGCGCGAGGGCGCACTGATAGAACAAGGCACACATCAACAGCTATTGGCCTTAGATGGCTGGTATGCAAGTCAGTGGAAATATCAACAGTTGGAGGCAGATTTAAATGCAGCCTAAAAATCCGCCTGAAATTGTGAAAGTATCAGAAAAAAAATTGGCTGTGCAACTCTTGGTGCAAGCAGCGAAACCAGAAAAACGTCATGTCATCTTGGGCATCGTATTTCTATTTTTAGCTTCAGGGCTTGAAGCCTTGGGACCGATCTTAGGCAAGGCTTTCATCGACCATTATTTGCTTCCTCGGAATAAGGATATTTGGATGATGGCAGGTTTGCTGCTCGCCTTCGTTCTGACTGGCTGGTGGGCGACTTGGCTGCGCTATTTGCAGTTGACGCGATTGGCTGGTGTGGCGATGCGCTCGGTGCGTCGTTTGCGTGAGCAGGTGTATGCACATGTGTTGCGATTGCCGATGGCCTTCTTTGATAAAGCCATCACTGGACAATTAGTTAGTCGTGTGACTAACGACACCGAGGCGGTGAAAAATCTGTACGTGCAAGTCTTGTTCGTGATGTTGGATAGTTCTATCGTGGTACTTGGTGCTTTGATTGCGATGGCGTGGCTCGATTGGCGTTTGATGTTGATCGTCTTGATGTTGGTGCCAGCAGTCGTGGTGATCGTTTGGTTTTATCAACGCTGGAGTGCGCCAGCCGTGACTCGTGCGCGGCAGATGCGTAGCGAGATCAATGCCCAGGTAGCTGAAAGTATTAACGGCATGAGTGCGCTGCAGGCCTGCAATGCGGAACGCGGTTTTGGTGAACGTTTTGAAGCGACCAATCAAAAACATTATGTGGCGCGTGTTGATGAGTTACGTGCAAATGCTTGGTTACTGCGACCCGCCTTAGATTTACTTAATTCCTTGTTGCTGGTGATCGTGATTTTTGTCTTTGGACAACGCAGTTTTTCTGGCTTAGAGATCGGTATCTTGTACGCATTTGTCAGTTATATCGCGCGCGTGGTTGATCCCTTGATACAAATTACTTTGCAGTTCGGACAAATTCAGCAAGCGGTGGTGTCAGCAGCGCGGGTGAATACCTTGTTACAAGAATCGACGGCCGTAAGCAAACAAAACGATGCCGAAATCAGTGAGGGCGCTTTGCACTTGTCCAAGGTGCGTTTTGGCTACGATCCAGCACAAGTGATCTTGCATGAAATTGATTTGGATATTCCTGCAGGCAGTTTTTATGGCATCGTCGGGCATACGGGTAGTGGTAAATCGACACTGCTAAGTTTGTTATTGCGGTTTTATACGGCACAGAGTGGAAAGATTTTGATCGACAATCTTGACCTGCAAGAATTGAGCGACGAACGCTTCCGTGCCAGTGTCGGTTTGGTTCCGCAAGAACCGTTTTTATTAGCCGCCAATGCACGCGAGAATATTGCGATGGGGCGTGATATCAGTGAAGCCGATATTATTGCTGCGGCGAAGGCTGCGCGCGCCCATGATTTTATTTTGCAGCTAGAACACGGTTATCTGACGCCTTTGGGTGAAGGTGGTGCCAAGTTATCGACTGGTCAAAAGCAATTGATTGCGATTGCGCGTGCACTTGCAGGACAACCTAAAATTTTATTTTTAGATGAAGCGACGTCGCATATTGATAGTGAAACTGAACAAATTGTGCAGGTGGCATTAAACGAATTAAGAGGGCAAGTAACGATCGTAGCAATTGCGCACAGGCTTTCTACCATTCGTGATGCCGATAACATTATTGTCCTCAATCATGGCCGAATTGCCGAGCAAGGGCAACATGCTGACTTGATGGCAGTGGAAAACGGACTCTATCAAAAGCTGTATTTGTTGCAGACTTTGGAAGAGTAAGTTTTGACTGTGATTGCGGGTATTAGCGCGGACAAATGACCGGCCGTGCTTCTGCCTGATGCAGATAGGTGCGTCCTGGGTCAGGTGCCTTAAAGCAGGAATTGCCTATTTTAGTGATTTGCGTACCATCTGCTGCCTTAAAAGTTTCCATCTGCAAGCCACGTGGTTTGCCAGCTTTCTCTATCTTGTGGGCGAGTTCTTCCCACTTATCTTTATACGGGTAATTTTGTTTCTGCCAATATTCTCTGGCAATTTGATTCGGCGGTTTTGCTGCTTCGATTTTTTGTTGCTCGAATCTGAGATCACGCTCTAGGGATTTGGTGATGCTATTGAGATCCCGGTTTACGGGAGCGTTCGGACTGTTTTCAACAGGTGCATTGGCGACAGCAGGATCGGCTAAAGTATTGCTTGCATCGGTCGATTGGGCTGAGATCGCTTCTGGAGTATTTTTCTTAAGCTGACTTTGCTTGCTCAGCTGGGAATTATTCTTTTGTTTGTTATTAGTGCTGTTGTCTTTTTCTGGTCGCTGAATCTTAACCACAGGAAGCTTGATAAAAACCATAGACATAGGTTGGTATTTATCCAATCTGTTGGATACTGGGCTTGGATTTGATTGGTTTGATTGGTTTGATCGGTTTGATGAGTTAAGCATGAGGCTGTACAAAATGGCCAGATGCAAAATCAATACGATTAGGAGACGCAGTGATTTTGAACTGGTTTGTGAGCGTAAACGCATAGGGTGACAGCCAATTTGTGGAAAACAATCGGCTAGTGTAGTTGAAACCGCTGCTAGCAAAGATGGCAGATTAGAGCGACGCAGAACATGCTCTAAATGGTACTGGATCGTAGTACCAGACAAAGAAAACGCTTGCAGCACGAGATAGTCCGTTTACACTGTGCGTTTTCATTCTACGCCAAGCTTCTTGGCCGCCTTCTATGAAATGGTTACTCGCCTTAGCCGCCGCTAGCGTGGTGTTTATTCTAGGTCTGCTCGCGTACATATTTCTGATTTTGGCTCCTGGTCTGCCCGAATTAACGGCGGTGACCGATTACAAGCCTAAGATTCCTTTACGAATTTACACAGCCGACAATAATTTGATCGGTGAGTTTGGCGAAGAGCACAGGGATTTTGTCCCAATCAAAGATATCCCGGAGAAGATGAAAAAAGCGGTGCTGTCGATTGAGGATGCACGCTTTTATGAACATAGCGGGGTTGATTACATTGGTGTGGCACGTGCGGTGGTGGCGACCGCCACTGGTGGCGTACAACAAGGCGCATCGACGATTACCATGCAAGTAGCGCGTAATTTCTTTTTAACCCGTGAAAAGTCTTTGACGCGTAAATTGCGTGAAATGATGTTGGCAAAGCGAATTGAAGATGCCTTGTCGAAAGATCAGATTTTAGAGTTGTATATGAATCAGATTTATCTCGGTCAACGTACCCACGGTTTTTCTAGCGCGGCGCGTACTTACTTCAATAAAACCTTAACGGAATTGACGATAGCGGAAACCGCAATGTTAGCGGGCATTCCACAAAATCCGGCACGACATAATCCAGCAGTGAATTTTGAACGCGCAAAAAAGCGTCAACTCTTAGTTTTAAAGAGCATGTTGAAACATGCCGCCATCACACAGACGCAATTCGATGTTGCCAGCAAAGAGCAACTACGTGTGACCAAAGTCGCTAAGTTTGAATCACATGCAGCGCACGTTGCAGAAATGGTGCGTCAACAAATCTATGCGCAATTTAAAGAAGATACCTATACGCTTGGCATTAAGGTGATTACGACTATCGATAGTGACGAACAAGATGCTGCTTATGAATCTTTGCGTCGCAATGTCTTGACTTACGATCAGCGGCATGGCTACCGTGGCCCCGAGGCGTTTATTGAATTGCCTACCGAGGAAAATTTGCGAGATGAAGCGATTGATGAGTTTCTACAAAAATTTCCATCCAGTGAAGGTTTGATTTCTGCTGTTGTGACTGCGGTATCGCCGAAACTGATTAAGGCAGATTTGGCTACTGGCGAATCCGTAGAAATCAGCGGCGAAGGCTTGCGTTTGGCGGCCTCTGCATTGCAAGCGAAAGCAAATCGCGATTTGAAGATTCGCGTTGGTGCTTTGATTCGTGTGATGCAAGATCGCAAAGGAAAATGGTCGGTTACACAAACGCCTGAAGTCGAAGCGGCTTATGTTTCTTTGAATGCGAATAATGGTGCTTATCGCGCTTTGGTCGGTGGCTTTGATTTTAATCGCAAGAAATTTAATCACGTCACCAGTGGGTGGCGTCAACCTGGTTCCTCGATCAAGCCTTTCGTTTATTCTGCTGCCTTAGAAAAAGGCTTTTCACCAGAAACTTTGATTAACGATGTGCCACTGTCTGAGACCACGGATGAGTTGTTGACTTGGGACCCTCGTAATGACGACGGTCAATACGATGGACCGATTGAAATGCAACAAGCCTTGGCGCAATCAAAGAACGTAGTATCCGTTCGAATTTTGAAGGCAATTGGTGCCAGCTACGGTAAAGATTTTCTCAGCCGATTTGGTTTTGATGCCAATAAACATCCACTTAATTTAACCATGGCCTTGGGGACTGGCAGTGTGACGCCATTGCAGTTGGCAGGTGCATATGCTGTGTTTGCAAATGGCGGTTATCAAGTGAAGCCATGGTTAATTCAAAAAGTCATCGATGCAAAAGGCGCGGTTCTATTCGAAGCAAAAGTCGATGATTTTCCTAACGAAGAAGCGCGGGTTTTGGACAGTCGGAATGCCTTCGTTGTCGATAGTATGATGCGAGAAGTGGTGCGTTCAGGTACCGGTGCCGCGGCGATGCAAAAATTAGGGCGACGTGATTTGGCAGGTAAGACGGGAACCACAAATGATGCGATTGATGGCTGGTTCGCTGGATATTCCGGCAATATTGTTGCGGTTTCTTGGATGGGATTTGATGATCCAAAATCTTTAGGTGGTAGGGAATTTGGTTCTACCGTTGCGTTACCAATCTGGATTGATGCGATGCGACATGCATTGAAAGGCAAACCGGAATTTATTCGTCAGACACCTGAAAATCTGATCTTTTCAAATGGTAAATGGATGTATGCCGAATATGAAAATGGTGCAGGTGTCAAAACTCTGGACATTGAAGAACCACTAGGGACGATACAGCAAGAACAATAACCCAAGAATAATGCCGAGCAAAAAAAGAGCCCGCAAATCATTGCGGGCTAAATCCACACCCTTGGAGGAGTAGTCAGATGAGACTTCATCATAGTCAGATATTATGACGAGGTGATGACGTGGATTTTCTTTTTAATTGAAGTGAATAGGCGTTGATGAAGCTTGACGCTTAGGTTTCTTCTTGCTGTGTTGCCGAGACTGGTGCTGCTGTCGTTGGTTTCTCTAATACTTCCTCATCTGGTTTCACGTCGTCGAGATAACGTTCGACCAAGTCAAAGAAACGACCATAGAGTTTGGCATCTGAAATCGTTTCACTCGCCACCTTCACCATAGAGTCATTGCTGGCACCAAATGGCAGTGAGATTGATCCAATGCCACCGACACCAAGACTGGCGCTATTGGTGTTTTTCTTTAAAGAATAACGATCACGCACGGCATTGGCAAAAATTGTGGTGCTATTGCTGCCTTTGCTATTCGGTGCACAAACGACATTGAATTCAATTTCCACATGGGTTTCGTCATCAGACTGAAATTTTCGACGAGCTTTGACATTGTTCTCGTTAGCACCGCTAATAATATAGCCTTGGCTAAGTAAAGCACGTCTTGATGCTTCGCAAGCTTCTTTTTCCGCACCAGGCACCGCGTAGGTGAACATTTCTGCCGTGCCAAATTCATCTTTGTGCAAAACTGTTTTCTTGGGCGTAGTGCAAGCAGCCAAGCTAAACACGCACAGCATAGAACTGATGAGGATGATGCGATTTTTCTGATCAAGCATGGAATAGAAGATTCAAATTGGTATTTGGGTAAATGTCTTAGTGCCAGATTGTCTGTATAAATTTTAACATTGCAGACCTCATTTTGTATGTGGATTATCACAATCTGAGGTCTGATTTTACCAGTAACTTTTATTGCGTTGGACGATGACGCAGACGCGCCGCGGCATCACGTATCATCGTCTCGGTGGTCTGCCAATCAACGCAGGCATCAGTGACAGAACATCCATAAGTTAATTGCGACAAATCTTCAGGAATTTTCTGATTTCCAGCGACGATATTCGACTCTATCATGACACCAACTAAGGCCTGATTGCCATTCACAACTTGATTAATCACATCGGCCATCACCAAGGGTTGCAGCTCAGGTTTTTTGTAGCTATTGGCATGTGAACAATCGACGATGATGTTTGCCGCTAACTTAGCTTTCTTTAAGGCTTGTTCTGCCATCGCGACAGACACCGTATCGTAGTTAGGACGACCGTCACCACCACGTAATACAACATGACCATATTGATTGCCACGCGTGCGCACCACTGATACTTTGCCTTGCCCATTTAAGCCTAAGAATGAATGCGGATGAGAGGCAGAAAGAATCGCATTGATGGCAATACTAATATCGCCATCTGTACCATTTTTAAAACCAACCGGGGTCGAAAGGCCAGACGACATTTCTCTATGGGTTTGTGATTCAGTTGTGCGTGCGCCTATCGCAGTCCAGCTAATCAAGTCACCTAAATATTGCGGTGAAATTGGGTCGAGTGCTTCGGTTGCTGTCGGTAAACCAAGTTCACCAATATCTAATAAAAATTGACGCGCTTTCTCCATGCCGAGATCGACCTTGAATGAATCATCCATCAAAGGATCATTGATGTAGCCCTTCCAGCCTGTGGTGGTTCTTGGTTTTTCAAAATACACACGCATCACCAACAACATGCTGTCTTTGACTTCTTCTTGTAAGCTTTTTAAACGGTGTGCATAGTCAAGCCCGGCGATGGGATCATGCATTGAGCACGGTCCCACGACAACGATAAAGCGTGGATCTTTGCGATCTAAGATATTTTTTAAGGCCTCACGGCCTGCATCGACGACCGCTGCTGCATGCTCGGACAAAGGTAATTTCGCATGCAATTCTTCTGGTGTCGGCATCGGTGCAAAGGAGCTGACGTTAATGTTTTCTAAATCTTGGCTGTTCATAATGGCAATCGCAAAGTAAATAAAGAGTAAAGAGTAAAAAGACTGGCGTTATTTGATGATGTCTATTATAGGGCAGTCGTCGGTTTTGGTTTGTGCCGAGAACCCATGCTTCCATGCAGAAATCGCCTGCTGTCATGATTCTTCATGCGGATTGCTTGTGTTCATCATTTCAAAAATGCACGAACCTATTTGACGATATTTGCACTATAGAGAGGAAATAGGCGGTTTTCGTGCACTTATTCGGCGGATTGTGATGCTGTGATATTTCTTACACTAAGCACTTCTACTTTGTTCGATAATTTTTGGGGTGCTTTATGATGTCAACGTCGACTGCGCAGCAACGCGGAAAATACAGTGAGCAGAACCGCTTGCATGGCGTGCCAGGCAATGTGTATGTGTTGCGCAATTCTGGCTTGAAAGAAGGCCTTGTGCAAATTGGCTTAAGTCGCCGATCTGGTTGGGCTAAGGCTTTGGAATTGAATCGTGATAAAGCCAACATCATTCCAGGCAGTTTTGAGTGCGTTTTTGAACTACGCGCGCAAGACGGTGGCGGTGCAATTGAAGCGATTATGCAAGCATTGCAAAATGCGCGCTGCGGTCGTCGCGAACAAGATTTTTTTGAAATTGATTTGCATCGTGCGGAGGCCATTATCACCCAATGTGTCCGTGATGCCGATTTGAAATTTCAGAATCGCTATCGCCAGGAATCCGCCTTACGTGAATATTTGGAAAAAGAACAAACACAAAACGCATCAGTCGAGCCAACTGAACCCGTCGTCCAGAATGGCATCTTCAAGAAGGCATTTTCTTGGGTGTCAAAAGCGATCAATTGAATGCCTCTTGTCGTTCGATAATTGATGTGATCGACTAAGTTTTATGTAGCTTGGTCTTTGATCAGGACTTGGGTGTCGAACGCAGCACCGGAATCCGGATCACACTCTGCGCATACCACTTGACGATCAATTTTTCATTTGCGTCGAGTAGGGTTTCATCACTGACATCTTTGCCGCTCCCATAATTGAGCTGCGCAAACGCGTTCTTATTGATATTCAGATACGCCACAATACGGCTACCTTTTTTGAGTTGTTTGCTGACCATGCGTGTTGACGGCAATGTTAGTCGTGTTATTTCATGTGGTTCGAGTAAATGTCTTTGACTGCGATCCTTGCTAAAACTAGCGCGATCAATCACATAAGATAAATGAAAATACTCGCCTTTGGAATTTAGCTCATACAAGGTAATGCCAAAATCCATATCGCGTCGATTGATGCTGGCGACAATTTCACCAGTAAAAGCACCGTTGATAATCATGTCTTCTTTCAGCGGCTCGCTGAAAAAGATCAAACCATTACTTGTGTCGATTTTCTTGCGAATGATAGGCGATGGATAATAATCGTTATTGCTGGTTTGTCGATCTTTGAAATCAACCGTCTGCGTTAAGTATTGCTCTGCTGAGGGAAGTTTATCTTGTAAGCGATACTTGCTATTTTTCTTCGATGTGCTCAGATAAAATTGTAATTGCCCATTCGCCATGCCTGCTAAAGAAGCAGCGTGCCGCCATTGATTTTCTCCCATGACGAAGTAATTGATTTTGTCTTTGAGTATTTCAGGTTTCTTGGCATTTTTGAGGACGTAATCGAACCAATCGTAGGTAATTTTTTTGGTGTCGATCAGCGCATTCGATGGAACTTCCATCTCATTTAATATCTTCTCACCACCACGTTGCGCACCGAAATGTCCATACGGGCCGATGATTAAATAATGCTCCGCGTTGGGCAGATATTTTGTATGCTCTCTCAGATAATAGAGGCCAGAAATTTGACTGTCATTGTAGTAGCCGTCGATCGATAAAACTGGGATTTTAATTTGCGCAAAATCTGTTTGATAAGGCACCATGTTTTGCCAATAACTATCATAGGCAGGATGTTGCAACCATTTCTGTAATAAGGGATTGGGTGTGCCATCGATCTGATCAATTTCGCGATAGGCGCGACCTGAGTACCACCAGTCAAATTGCATTTTACGGAAGCGTTGACGATCATTATTGACTGCATCATCAAGCGTTTTATTATTGCTCACATAGAAGGTCCACTGATAATTAGGATTGATGAAGATATTGTTCTCCATCGGCAGCCCCATGCCAGGGCCGCCAGCAACATAAGGCACGATGGTCTTTAAAGCTGGGTGCAAATTCTTTGTCGCGGCCCATTGAGTGAATCCATTGTAACTTCCACCGTACATCCCCACTGCGCCATTACTCCAGCTTTGTTTGCTGATCCAGTCGATGACGGCATTCGCATCTTTGCCATCATATTCATAAGGTGTGATTGGGTCTGTGCTCAGATACTTGCCTCGACTGTAGGCCATGACGCCAACATAGCCATGATCTGCGGCTTCTTTCAAACTCAATAAATCGCGATCACGCACATAGATCGTGAACTGCAATATGGTTGGCAAGGCTTGAGATAGATTTTTTTTGCGCACCATGATTGCCGAAATGTTAGCGCCATCACTGGTTTTGATGAGTACCTTGTCATTGACTTCGTATTCGGCACCGAGGTCTGGTTTTTGCGCGTGTGCATGGCAGATGCATAGACTGAGTGTGAAGGTGATGAATAGTCGTATCAGCATACAATACCTTTTGGTTTTTAATGGAAATGTGATTAATCAAAAAAAAGATTGGAGAATGGTGAAGTGAGCGAAGCAGGAGCGCCACCATTTTAGGCATGACGAAGATGTAGTTATTTCACGCTGGCACTCTTCTCGTTCATGAGTTTATCTAAAGAGCGTTGGATATCCGCTTTTTTACCTGGATGTTTTTCTTTTGTCAGTAAATTTTCTAATGCTTTACGATGTGCGATGCCTAAGGCATCATTTGCATTCGTCAGAATATCTGGTTTTACACCCGTGCCTTCCCAATTGGTTTTGGTGATGGGATTAATCGAACGTCCAAAAGGAATGCTCGCCATGAAGTGTGGATGCAATCGCTGCCCGTCAACCGGATGAGCACCGCCGCCAGTGACTTCGCCGACTGTGATGCTACGCTTTAAACTCTGTAAGGTGTAGGTCAGATCTTCAGCAGCAGAAAAAGTGCGTTGACTCGTCAAGATATAGACTTGTTTGTGCTTATCGTAGCGCGGACCTGCTGTGTATGGCGTGCTCCAGATTTGCGTTGTTTTGTTTTCTGCCCGGTTATAAATATCGTTGAGGTGGACTTCAGGATCGGTGAAATAACTCGCGATGAGTGCTACGGTTTGTGGTGAACCACCACCATTTTTTCTTAAATCAATAATCAGCGCATCGCTAGCATGTAACAGCGTCATCGCTGCACTGATCGCGTGCCCTACAATTTCAGTCGTGCCGAAGCCACGTAATTCGAAGTAACCGACGTTGCCACCCAAACGCTCAATTTTTTCAACACCGTAATTCACCGCTTGCATGAATTGACGTTCCTCTGCATCCAAACGGATTTTCTCTTCGGGGCTAGGTTCGCCATTCGCGTTACCAACGGGAATTTCATTGAGCTCGACATGAATATTCAAATGCTTGTCTTTGGTTTGCAGTTGTAAATGTTCTGTCAGAGTTTTGGCGAATTCGCGAGCACTGGTGATTTGATCGTATTCACCATTTTTTTGCCTTTGATTGAGCATGACATTGACCTTATCAGCGACTTCAGGGAACACGTATTTTTTCGACATGCTTTGCTGGAGTTCTTGAATGACAATCTGCTTATCTTTCGCGCTGATGTTTAGGTCTTTTTTTGTATTGGGCATTTGCGCTAGTGCATTAGCTGAAATGAAAAAGAGGCCGCTGATGGCGACGGATAAAGGCTTGAGGAAGTGCAGGGGCGAAGTGTTAAACGTGTGCATAAGATTCCTTACTTAAATTGGATGTTGGATCTCCTACCCTGATCTGAGTAGGGGATCATTTTTTGTGATTTGGTGGCCAGGATTAGGATTGTTTGCGCTGGCGAATATGATCAATGTCGAGAATTATTTTCCCGTCACGTTTGATGCAAGTGCCACTGAATTGTGTCGAATCACTTTGTTGTGCTTTGATCCTTGTACCCGCGGCTTTATCTGCGCAAATGGCATGAAGTGCTTCAGGAATATAGATTTCTGGCAGTGACGGCAATTCTGGAGCTGGAGGTGGTGGGGGCGGTGCCGGTGGTGCTGGCGGTGCCGGTGGAGCAGGGACTTTCAGGCATCGATTGCTTATCGATTTTTCTTCACATTGAATGGTGATGACAGTGCTGTCCTTACTGCTGTCAGCCGATTTGATTTTGGATTGTGCAACACTCAGCCCGGCCGCGCCGACAGTAGCGAGTAAGAGTACGATAGCTACAGGTTTCATGATTTCTCCTAGTGCGTTGTATGGATGAATTGGCGATGTTCCGTTAGCCAACGATGTCATCTTGAGGTGCAATTGTGGAGAAATAATGGCGAATATTGATGGTGGGTAGGAAAGCTTTATGAAGTTTGCTGCGGAGGTGAAATCATTGAATCGTATCCTAATTGCTGAAACCATCAAAACGATAACCTAGCCCATAGATCGCATGGATAGGATTGTCGTCCGGCCGTATTTGTGCAATCTTCTTGCGGATATTTTTAACATGACTGTCAATCGCACGATCTGTTACTTCTAGATTATCTTGTGTGACGAAATCGAGTAATTGTGAGCGTGAAAAGACCTGGCCAGGGTGCGCGATGAAATGCTGAAGCAGCAAAAATTCGCTACGGGTTAATTCCAATAATTGCTGATGCAAATAAATTTGAAAGGCCGCAGCATCGATTTGAACGACAGTCGGCTTTTCATCGTGTGTAGCCATCACTGCTGTAGTAGATACGCGGCGTAAAATAACTTTGATGCGAGCCATTAATTCTCTTGGACTAAATGGTTTGCACATGTAGTCATCGGCACCAATTTCTAAACCTAGCAAGCGATCAATTTCTTCGACTTTTGCCGTGACCATGATAATTGGCACTTGCGAAAAAGTTCTGACTGCGCGGCACAAACTGATGCCATCTAATTCCGGTAGCATTAGATCGAGCACGATCAAATCCGGTTCATGCTGCTTTATCTGCTCAAGTGCTAATCGACCATTGCCAATAATACTGCTTTGATAAGCCGAGGCGTGTGCGTAGTCTGCGATCAAAGACGCTAAATCGGGTTCATCTTCAATAATCAAGATTTGAGGAATATGAGTAGGCTTGTAGTTCGACTTATAGTTCTGCATATAGTTTGTGGTCTATTCTATTGACATAGGTCTTTGCGACAAAAATCAAGCTAACTTAAAACGGAGTTTGACGTGCAAACCACCTAGTTCCGACGCTGAAAATTCAATGTCGGCGTGATGTGCTTCCATAATTCGACAGCATAAAGATAGACCTAAGCCTGAACCGCCATGTTCACGACTGCGCGAACTGTCTAGTCGATAGAAGCGCTGGCCTAATTTCGATAAAGCGTCTGCAGGAACCTCTGGTGCGCTGTCTTCAATGTGCATAATGAGAAATTGTTGATCGCTGTGAGCCTGAATTCGAATATGTCCACCTTGCGTCGTGTAGCGCACAGCGTTTTCTAGTAAATTGTGAATGACTTGGCGCATGCGTTCGATATCACCCTCGATACGCCTATCTTGTGGTGCCGCAGCTACCGTCAGATGTAAGCCTGCTTTGTGAATTCTTTCTTGAAAATGCGCACTTTCTTCGACGAGCAAAGTCCAAATATCCATGTCTTGCATCTGATATTGCAAAGTGCCGATATCTGCCTTCGCTAAGACATATAGTTCGTCAATCAATTTATTGAGGGATAAGACCTGCCGTAACATCAAGGCCAAACTGTCAGAATTGAGCGGGCGCACGCCGTCTTGTAGCGCTTCTAGCTGCGCTCGTAACACCGCAATAGGTGTGCGTAATTCGTGCGAAGTATCTGCCACCCATTGACGTCGGCTTTGTTCCGCTTGTGCTAGTTTCTCTGCCAGTTGATTAAAACTTGTTGCTAGCTCGCCTAATTCATCGCTACGTTGCACCGCCAACCGCGTTTCAAAGTGACCTTGCTCTAATGCGCGTGCGCCGTCAACGAGTTTATGGATTGGTCGTCGGAAGTGCAAGGCAAGCAGTAACGCGGCTAAGCCACTTAGGCTGATACTAATCATGATAATTATCACGATCATATCGGCTTGCTCTTGTAAGAAATCTTTTGCCATCTCATCACTTGGTATGCGCGACTTCTGTACCGATAGATACCCGACGATTTTACCTTGATGATAAAGCGCACGTAATCCACTGGGGTGGTGTTGTAGCGGTCGTCCCGCCAAATAAGCTTGTCCTTCGTTAATCAGGCTGATACGGCTGTGTAAGCTCTGCAATTGGTCATCTTGCGAGACAGATGTGTCTGCATTACTAGGATTAAGTGCTTGCTCAGGTTTGGCTCCCAGTGGTGGCGGTAAAGGTGGCGGGGGTGGCAAAGGCGGCAGTGGTGGTGGTTTGGCTGCAACGGGTTTTGCTGGCGCAACTGGGTTGGCGGGCGCAGCATTCTTAGCCTGACTGATTTTGTGGTCTGTTCTGTGCTGAGTGGCCGCTGTTGCTTTTGCTGATATTGTGGTTTCAGTTGCTACAGAGGTGTTAGTCTTGATTTGATACAGGCGTATTAACTCCTGATTAATCCACAGTTTTTTTTGTGCTGGATCTGTTGGCAGAAATGACCAATCTCCATGCTGCTCGTATTGCTCTTGTATGGATTCGCTGATTTCTTGCAGCCTGTCTAATTCAATCTTGAGTGCATAGTCGGCAAAGCTGCTACTGACTTTTTCGCGCATCAACAGTAAAGCCACAATCACGATGGTGATGAGCGATAATAAAACAGCGAAAAATAAGCGCCAGCCAATAGAGAGTTTCACGATGCAGGTCGTTGAGGTAAAGCTGGCAGTGTAGAGCGAAGGATACATTGCGCCAAGCGCTTTTTTTGTGGCCTTCAGCTTTTGTTGTGAACGCGGGGATTTATTTCATTTTATGATATGACTCCATCATTTATCCATGATTAAGTGAGTAGGTGCAGCAGACTTTTGTTGTTAATCTCAATTGTAATTGCGTTGCGGCAATACCTTAATCTTGCTTGCACTTATAATTTAGGATTGAAAATCTTATCTATTCTGGAGTCCTGCATGGAACATCAAGCTGGCTTGCCTTTTCTCAGGGAGACTTTACTCTTTCTGACCCTTGCTGGCATTTTGATCCCTTTGTTGCAGCGCTTTAAAATCAATCAAGTACTTGGGTTTTTAACGATAGGCGTGATCCTCGGGCCGTTCGGGCTCGCACATTTTTCTGAGCAATTGCCGTGGTTGAAAGTCATCGCATTTTCTGGTGATGCAGAAGTGCAGTCACTTGCCGAACTAGGGGTGATGTTTCTGATGTTTTTGATTGGCCTTGAATTATCGGCAGAACGATTGTGGAGTTTGCGGCGTTGGGTGTTTTTGGGTGGCAGTGCGCAAGTCATATTGACCGCGTTGACCATAGGTAGTGTCGCTTACTGGTTTGGTAATCGTTTAGAAATCGCTTTGCTTTTAGGCTTGGTGTTTTCATTGTCATCAACTGCGATTGTGATGCAACTATTAACGCAGCAAAGAGCGATGGCGACTCCGATGGGGCAGGCCAGCTTTTCAATGTTGATGCTGCAGGATTTTGCTGTTGTGCCGCTCTTGATTCTTGTTGATTTATTGGGGCAAAAAACGACGGATGATTTGAGCGTTGTGGTTGGCATCACACTACTAAAATCTTTGGGTGCCGTGTTGTTAATCTTTTTAGCTGGGCGCCGCGTGGTGGCTCCAGTGTTTCGCTATTTTGCCCAACAAAGACAACCAGAAGTGTTCATGGCGCTGACTTTGCTAGTGACGCTAGGTATTGCCGGAGCGACCGCAGCAGCAGGATTGTCTTTGGCCTTAGGTGCTTTTTTGGCCGGTTTATTACTCGCTGAAACCGAATATCGGCATGAAGTTGAAGTCACGATAGAACCCTTCAAAGGCTTATTGATGGGATTGTTTTTTATGTCGGTTGGAATGGGAATTAATCTCGGTGCATTCGCGCAGAACTACATTTGGATTTTAAGCTCGGTATTTGGTTTGGTATTAATTAAGACGACGGTTATTTGCCTGATTATGCGTAAGGGAAGTTTGAGCTGGGGTAAATCTATAGAGGGCGGTTTTTTGTTGAGTCAGGGTGGTGAGTTTGCATTTGTGATTATTGGCGTCGCAGCGACTACCAGTATTTTTCCACGTGATCTTGCACAGTTTATGTTGTTGGTCGTTAGTATCAGTTTGTTGCTCACACCATTTTTTGCCAAGGCCGGACATTTCCTCGGTCAATATGTAGAGAAAAAATTCTGTTCGCAGCAAGTACATGAGCAGGAAAATTTACCTGATGCCTTGAGCGGGCATGTGGTGATCGCGGGCTTCGGTCGTGTTGGACAATTACTCGCGGATATTTTAGAAAAGCAGGGTGTAACTTATGTCGCAGTAGAACATGACGCTCACGTGGTTGCTAATTTACGGAAGCAGGGACGTAAAGTCTTTTATGGCAATGCATCGCGTCCCGAATTATTGCGTAAGATGCATATGCAAGATGCTGCAGCTTTATTGATAACCATGGATCAACCGGCTGCGGCGATGCATGCTGTGTTAGCGGCACGTAGTGAATATCCGAAACTGCCGATTTATGTGCGCTCCCGTGACGAAATTCACGCTCTCGAATTACGCACTGCGGGAGCGACAGCGGTGGTGCCCGAAACTCTAGAAGCAGGATTGCAGTTATCGTTTTTTGCGTTGAATGCGCTCTCGATTCCTGAAGGGGAAATCAATCATATTCTTGATCAGGAGCGAGAGCTTAGAGTATCAAATCAGCGTCCAGCACGTTGAATTTATTGTCGCATTTGCTTGCTGAAGTCGGCCGTTGGATTGCAGTTCTCTTAAAGCTACTGCCAGGTGATTATTTATTTGCCTGGCAATGGACGAAAACGATAATGTTCTTGCGAAAATAAATCGATGCCACACTGCAGATTTTCTATCCAATCGAGAAATGCAGAAATGGCCTCGCCGGTTAAATAACGACCATGCTGAGGAACGAGCATGGCGACATCCATTTGACGCACCATATTGACCCAGAAACGACAAACCTTATTTGACACCATATAGCGCTTATGAAAACCGCTCATGGTATGAAGTTGTTCATAGAATTCGGCTTTGGTCGTGATTGGTTTTGTGATGCTTTGCGCCTCAACCAGAGATGCTCCCATATCACCAGAAAACAGAATTTTCGAAGTGCTGTCATAAAATTGAAAATTGCCTTCTGCGTGCAGAAAGTGCGCGGGAACAGCATATAAAGTTGAACCTAGCATAGGTACAGGCATACCCTCGTCTGGAATCCCGATGATACGACCATCAGCACGATTGAGATTGCAAAAATGTGGAACAAAGCGTGCCCATAGTTGCGATACATAGAGATGACATTCTGTGCTGTACAGCCACTTATCCAGAGCACCGATAATGTCTGGATCTTGATGTGACGCAAACAAAAATTCCAGATTCTTTTTTGGCAGATATTTTTGCATCGCCAAGGTTAGTGCGTTGTAAGTGATATTGCCCGAAGGGTCGATCAAAGCGCCTTGTCCATGCGAGACGATCAGAAATTGGTTAGCCTGTACCGCATCTTCGGCAGAGCCTGTGACCAGATCATTGAACATGATGCAACTATGTTTGCCATTATTGAATAGTTCAATTGCCACGAAGACTCCTGTTATTGGTCACTAAAAACTTATTTTAGATCAAGCAATAAAGGGAAATTTGATATGGATTAAGTTTGCGCTGCGATTGCACAAAAAATAGTCTGTAAAAACAGACAGTTAGTGACGATATGACAAAGTTATTGCGATCGTATGTAGTGGGCAAAGATACAGTGCAAGTATCGAGCTGCGTGTTTGCACTGTATCTGCGTTAGCGACATAAAACTTAGTAAGCTAATGCGCGTCCATCTGGATTGCGTGGATCAGCAAAAGCTTCTAAACCTTCGGCGGTGATTTTGATAGTCTGGGTGCGGCCCATTGAGCGACCAATTGAAAATTTATGGCCTTTCTGTTTTAAGATTTCTAATGTGTCAGCGTTAAAACCGCGTTCCATACGAATCACGTCAGGTTCCCATTGGTGGTGTAAACGCGGCGCGATAGTCGCTTCTGCTGGATTTAATTGATGATCGATAACATTCAGAATAATTTGCAAAGTAGTGGTAATGATGCGGCTGCCACCAGGACTGCCAGTGACTAAGAATGGTTTGCCGTCTTTCAATACCATGGTTGGTGTCATCGAGCTAAGTGGTCTTTTCTTTGCGGCCACTGAGTTCGCCTCGCCGCCAACCAAACCAAATGCGTTTGGAACGCCTGCTTTCACTGAGAAATCATCCATTTCATTGTTCAAGGTAATGCCAGTTCCTGTGGCGACGATGCCGCTACCAAATAGCAAATTGAGTGTATAGGTTGTCGCTACCACATTGCCAAACTTGTCTGCGACTGAGTAGTGCGTAGTTTGATCACTTTCATATGGCAAGGGTTTGCCAGGTTTGATTTGTGCAGAGGGTGTTGCGCGATCGGGATTGATATTGCGAACTAATTCATCCGCATATCTTTTTGAGGTTAAACCAGTCACCGGCACTTTGACAAAATCTGGATCGCCTAAATATTCAGCTCGATCAGCGTACGCTAGCTTCATTACTTCGGTTAATGTATGGATGTTTTGGGCGCTATTTAAACCTTGTTTGGCGATTGGAAAGTGTTCCAGCATATTCAGCATCTGTATGACATGTACACCGCCAGAGCTCGGTGGTGGCATTGAAACGACTTGATAGCCACGATAATTTCCGCTAACAGGCAAGCGTTCAATGGCTTTGTAATTCTTCATGTCGTCGGCACTAATCATGCCGCCATGCTTTTTCATTTCGGCGACAATTTTTTGTGCAATAGCACCCTCATAAAATGCCTTTGGGCCTTGCTGTGCGATCAAGCGCAAAGAATTCGCTAAATCTTTTTGCACCAATTTCTCACCTGCACGCAAAGGACGATCACCGTTAAAGAAAATGGCGCGGCTAGATTCCCATTTGCCTAATTGATTGCGACTTGCTTCTAATAATTGCGCAAGATAGGGTGTCACTTCAAACCCTTGTTCGGCCAGTTTGATCGATGGTGTAATTAATTCTTTTAATGACATCGTGCCATATTGGCGTAAGGCTAGATCAAGACCAGCAACAGTGCCGGGAACACCAACCGCAAGATGAGAAGAGGTTGAACTACCAGGAATGATTTTCCCATTGGTATCGAGAAACATATCGCGATGAGCGAGAGCCGGCGCTAGCTCGCGAAAATCTAAGGCAATATTTTTACCACTTTTAGCGTCGTGAATCAGCATAAAACCACCACCACCGATATTGCCCGCGTGAGGCAATACCACGGCAAGTGCAAAACCAACAGCAACCGCGGCATCGACAGCATTTCCTCCACGTTTTAAAACATCTAGGCCGACTTGGCTAGCTAACACCTGCTCGCTTGAAACGATGCCATTTTTTGCTCTGACTGGGCTGAGAATATCGTAGCTGGTGTCGTACTGAATCTGCGCACCGGTACCTTGTGCGTGGCTGAGATGAACAACACCAATTTGTGCGGCAGTGAAGACGGTTGCGAATAATGCGAGACGAATTTTTTTGAATGAAGACACAACTAGTTTCCTTATACGAACGAGGTAAGTCTGCATCTAGACAATGGAAATGCAAATGCATGCCAGTCTTTGTAAGATTTTTACTTTGCAGAAACTTGATTGTCGCTAACTATGCTGAATATGTCGAGATTTGATTGGAAATAGTGTCTTAAGTAAAAGAGAAGAAAGTTCATTACCTATCCTTGTTTTTGATTTTTATCGCAATTTATTTGTCTATTCGCACTGGTATTTTTCCTTCGAGAAACTACAATTCATTTCATATCGCCTCGTTGTTTCCTTCTTTTTGAAAGAAAATACAATGAATAACGTATCTCAGAATTTGGCTCAGGCTCCTGCTGCCAGTTATCCCAATCTTAGCCGTGCACTTGCGCTATATGGTGTCGAAGCAAAGCAATTGGCGGCTCAATACCCACGCATTGTGACTATCATTGATAGTACTTGGGGAAGTGTCGATTGCCTGCATTATTTAGATAGTCTCTTATTTTCTGAACGTCCCGGCAGACAAGGTTTTCCTACCGATGTGTTAGATGAAATTGTTTTTATTAAAAACATTTTTGAATTTAGTCATCCGCAGTTTGCTGTTAGCCGGAACGATCCTATTAGTAAAAACAAGATTGAAGAGATTCGTGGGCACATACAAGAAATAGTCAGTGGTGTAGAAAGTGTGCCGGAAATTGCCAGCTTTTCTGATATGCACGCTAAGTTAAAAGGGCGCGTGTTGAATGAAAAGAAGCCTCAACATGAAATCGACTCGCATCAAACTTTACGCAATAACGTGTCGATGATGGAAAACAATGCTTATCCCAAAGGCGCCAAGCGTGAATTATTGGGACAGTATTTTTTAGAAAGCAATTTGTTGAGCGATTCTACTTTGGCTGATGCACTTAATTTGCAAAGTAAATTACGCACCAGACATTTGTTAGGTGAGATTCTTATTGCAGATCACAGCATTACCGAAATGCAGCTCAATTGGGCGCTAAGCAGACAACGTGGAATTCCTATCGTGGATGTTTCAAATTTGGAGATTTCTGCTGAAGCAGTGCGCCTTATTCCGCTGAAAATCGCTCATGCGAAACATGCTATGCCGATCACTATTTTTGATAATCGTATCGTGGTGGCAGTCGCCAATCCATTTGATTCGGAAGTACAGCGTTATTTCTCATTCTTGTCTGGATATCGCACCATTCTGGTGTATTCCAGCTATGAACAAATTGAGACAGCTTTAAGTCGTTACACCGAATCGAAGCGTGGTGTCGTGAATCATACTGAATTGAATGGTACGAAGAAAGATCATCGATTGGCTGGTAACGGTGCCGCCTCAGCAACCGAACTTGTCGCTAGTAAAAAAAGAATCAACGAATCAAATGGTATCGAAAAATCAGATCGTCACGATCAAGCGCTCAACCAAACTGAAGACGACGATGCCGATGAACAAACAGATGACTTTTCGACTGCGATAAATGAGAGTCCCTTACTGAAAAAAATTGATGAGAACGATGAAACTGTCATTGGTTTGATTAATAAAACAATTAATGATGCGATACGTTTAGGTGCATCGGACATTCACTTCGAGGCATTCCCACGTACCAGAAATTCGCAAATTCGTTTTCGTAAAGATGGCAAATTAGAAGTCAGTGCGACTTATCCTATTAACTTTCATCCCGCTGTGGTGTCACGCATCAAAATCATGGCTTCCTTGGATATTTCTGAAAAGAGAAAAGCCCAAGATGGGAAAATAACTTTTGGTTATGCGAATAAAAAACTTGATCTCAGAGTGTCTAGCATTCCAACCTCGAATGCGCTGGAAGTCGTCACTGTCAGGATACTCGGTGCTGGCAAACCACTTCCCTTGTCAAAAATTAGTATGCATCCAGAGTTACTAGAAAAATTCAAACTGCAGATTAATAAGCCACATGGCTTGATCTTGGTATGTGGGCCAACCGGTAGTGGCAAAACAACGACTTTGCATTCGGTTTTGAGAGAGTTAAATAGTAGCGACAAGAAGATCTGGACTGCAGAAGATCCGGTGGAAATCGTACAAAAAAATATTTCACAAGTGCAGGTGTTACCTAAAATAGGTTGGACTTTCGCGAAGGCCTTGCGCTCTTTTCTTAGAGCGGATCCTGATGTCATTATGGTGGGAGAAATTCGTGACTCGGAGACAGCGAAAGTGGCAGTTGAAGCTTCAATGACCGGACATTTGGTGCTCTCGACTTTACATACGAATTCTGCGGCAGAAACATTGATGCGTATGATGGATCTTGATGTGCCAGCATTTAATCTGGCAGACGCAACTCAAGCGATCTTATCGCAACGCTTAGCCCGACGTGTCTGTACTGAATGCGCAGAGCGCTTTGAGTTTAGCGCGGAAGAATTGGAGCAATTGGTGAATGAATATACGTTGAACACGATGGAGAAGTCTCTGAGCAAACAAGAGCGGCAAAAGATGATAACGCGCTGGCAGACAGAATTCGGTGAAAATTCCTGTATTTATGGCCGACGCGGCTTAGGATGCGCGGTTTGTCATGGTACTGGCTATAACGGTCGCATGGGAATACATGAGTTATTGGTGATGAGCACCGAAATGCGGCGCTTGATCAGTTGTGGTGCCAGTAGTGCAGATATTTTCAAGTTAGCGGTAAAAGAGGGAATGAAAACTTTGCGTCAGGATGCGATTGAAAAAGTATTACAAGGAACAACAGATCTAGCGGAAATCCGTATGGTTTGTATTTAAGACTTCTGCATAATCGTAGCGAGCGGTCGAAGTTTGCATTGAGGAACGGACCTGCGCTCGAGTACAGCGAGCACCGGAAATTCAAAAACCGGTCGCGCAGTTGCTTGCGCAGAGGGCTTTATTTAGCACGATGAAATCAAGGCAAGCCCTGAAAAAGGTATAAAAAAAGCCACCTGCGAGGGTGGCTTTCGATTTAAAAGAGTAAGCTCTTTTAAATTATTTTGCGTCAGCTTCTGCAGAAGTTGCGCCAGCTGGTTTAACAGCGATAGCAACAGTTGCGTCATCACCGTGTACTACAGCAGAAACGCCTTTTGGCAATTTCAATGCAGATACGTGTACGGATTGACCAGCTTCAACTTTAGACAAATCAACTTCGATGAATTCTGGCAAGTCTGCTGGCAAGCATTCTACGTCCAATTCAACAGCAACATGGCTGATCACTGCAGCAGACAATTTCACTGCTGGAGAAACTTCAGCGTTGATGAAGTGCAAAGGTACTTTAACGTGGATCTTTTTGTTTGCATCGACGCGTTGGAAATCAGCGTGCAAAACTAATTGTTTAAACGCGTGCATCTGGAAATCACGCAACAATACTTTTTCTACTTTACCATCAACATCCATGTCGAGAATGGAAGAGTGGAATACTTCTTTTTTCAATGCATGGAACAATGCATTGTGATCCAATGAGATGTTCACTGCTGGCTCTGTACCACCGTAGATGATGCCAGGTGTTTGACCAGCATTACGCAGGCGGCGGCTCGCTCCGGTGCCCTGTTCTTTACGTGCAAATGCGACTACTTTCATTTTAATACTCCAAAATAAGCAAACTATTCATGATCATCACGAGCTAGCTTGCGTTGACTTTCCCGCGACCAGGAAAGTGAAAATGACCGATACGTACTTTGTACGCATCAGCCGAAAACAATACCGATTCTTTGTTCGCGATTGATTAATCTGAAAACAAAGAAATAACCGATTCGCCTTTAGTAATACGACGGAAGGTCTCCGCCAGCAAACTATCACAAGACAATTGACGAATCTTGGAACACGCCTGCGCAGCGGCTGACAAAGGAATCGTATCTGTCACTACCAACTCATCGAGCGGAGAATTATTGATACGATCAATCGCCGGGCCAGACAAAACAGCATGCGTACAATACGCTAATACTTTTTTCGCGCCGCGCTCTTTCAATACTTCCGCCGCCTTGGTCAAAGTGCCTGCTGTATCAACCATGTCATCCATGATCACGCAGTTACGGCCTTCAACTTCACCAATAATATTCATCACTTCAGATACATTGGCTTTTGGACGACGCTTGTCGATAATGGCCAAATCGCATCCTAAACGTTTTGCCAAAGCACGGGCACGTACTACGCCACCAACGTCAGGAGAAACAACTAATAAATCTTCGTAATTTTTCGCTACCAAATCACCCAACAAAATCGGCGATGCATAGATATTATCAACTGGGATATCGAAGAAACCTTGGATTTGATCTGCATGCAAATCCATAATCAAAACACGACCAACACCAGCTTCTTCCAACATATTCGCTACCACTTTGGCAGAAATCGCAACACGCGCAGAGCGCGGGCGGCGATCTTGACGTGCATAACCAAAATACGGAATAGCTGCGGTGATACGTCCAGCTGAAGCGCGCTTTAAGGCATCAACCATCAACATGATTTCCATCAAGTTGTCATTGGTTGGCGCACAAGTTGATTGCAAAACAAAAACGTCTTTACCACGCACGTTTTCGTTGATTTCAACCATCACCTCGCCGTCAGAAAACTTGGATACGTCAGCCTTACCGAGACGAATGCCGAGTTGCTTTGCAACGCCTGCCGCTAAAGCAGGATTGGCATTACCAGTAAAGACCATCATGTTGTCGAGAGCGTGTGCCATGAGATCACCTAAGGGAATAAAAAAGCCACTTCAAGAGAACAATACTCAGCATCACGGTTCAAATTCTTGTTGTAATGATTACTGAAAATACTGCCGTAAAAAACCGAAAAGCCGCCGCATCATTTTGTATGCGGCGGCTTGTAATCGGTTTGTATCTTATGGCAGGGGAAGAAGGATTCGAACCTTCGCATGCCGGAATCAAAATCCGGTGCCTTAACCAGCTTGGCGATTCCCCTACACAACCGTTTATCAATTGCTTACTTCATTTTCGTTTGATAATCAGCGAAGCCGCTATTTTATCTTGAAATCAGCAATCAACCAAATTTTTTGTGATGCACTATAAATTAACTTTCAAATTTATAGGATGTTGTTGCAATGCTTTAGCAATCCATGATGTCCATTGGCTGGGTACTTGTTTGAATACTTTTTTTGCCGCTTCTTCGTTTGGAAAAGCACAAAAAACACAAGAGCCCGATCCCGTCATCTTGGCATCACCCTGATGAAGCTCAAATTGTTTTAGCCAATGAATGACCGCTGCAATTTCTGGGTGTAAAGCACAAGCAACAGCTTGCATATCATTTTTCCACTCAACTTTCGCTGCATTGGAAAAGTCCGTTATTCTGACGGGCTTCGTGTTTCTTGTCAACTCTTTGGCGGAAAAAATTGTTGGTGTCGGTACATGGACACCTGGCTCTATCACGATAAACCATTGATCTGATGTCGACACAGCTTGCATCTGTTCGCCTATTCCTTCGACAAAGGCATTTTGACCATAAATAAAGAAGGGAACATCTGCACCAAGCTGTAAGCCTAATTGCATAAGTGTTTGTCGATTCAAATTGCACTTCCATAAATGATTAAGTGCAATTAATGTTGTTGCCGCATCAGATGAACCGCCACCAAGGCCACCACCCATCGGTAGATTTTTATGCAGATGGATTTCAGCACCTTGAAGAGTCCCTGTATAGCTTTGCAATAAACGCGCAGCTTTGATGACCAAATCATCTTGTTCCGGTACGCCATGAACTTGGTTTAAACGATGTATCTCACCATCCTGGCGAACATAAAAATCTAAGCTGTCGCAGCGATCAATTAATTGAAATACGCTTTGTAGCAGATGATAACCATCTGCACGACGACCAGTAATGTGTAGAAAAAGGTTTAGTTTGGCTGGTGCTGGGCAGTTTAGAAGTTGAGGTTGATGCATTTCTCGATCACTTCCATTCGTCAATCACAATGCGAATTTTTACTTCGCCTAACTCTTCAGTGTAACGCTGTAAATCGATACGCTTCGGATGAACAACACCAGCGTCTTCCTGCCAGCTTACAAACTGCAATTGCCAGCCTTGTGCTTGCAATTGGAAATAGTCTTGAACTGGCACTGCGACTGTTTTTCCGTTCGCTTGCACATCAAATCCTTGCAACCATCTTTTTAGTCCAATGACAGGAATAGACCACCCCAAACTGTCTGCGAGTAATTGTTCAATATCCGCAGCGGTACGTGGTTCTTGCTTGGCTTGTTCTAATTTGGCGCCCATCGGCGTTTGTTGAATTGTGGCGATGGTTTGTCCCAATGGGGAGCTTAGACTGATATGCAAGTCATGAGCAGCCTGTTGCCATTCAAAGCCAGCACTGATTGTTTCTGCTTGTTCTCGCTGTTGATATTGAATAGAAATGCGTCCAGTTAATTGCACTTGTTCTTGCCATACACGTGGTTTGCTAATTTGCGCACTGCTGATGGTTGGCGTCGTACTACAAGCATTCAGTAGTGTGCTGAATGCAGCGAGTAGAAATAACTTAAGGTAAGTTGATTGCCTGAAGAAAGAGAGTAATTGCTGCCCGTTTTTTAGCATGGAAGATAATCGTCGTTTAGAAACAAAAGTACAAGGTAAAAGTTGCTTGGGTAAGCACAAGTTTGACTAAGGTAAATTGAGTTCCAATCTTTGCAGCGTGCTTTTTAATAGCGCGTTGTCGGGATCTCGTTTGCGGGCTTCTGCAAATAATTGAAGCGCTTCTTCTTTTTTACTTTGTACCCATAAGATCTCGGCCAGATGTACGGAGACGTCAGCATCTTGTCGCATGCCTAATGATAGACGTAAATACTGTTCCGCATCGGCAAACTGTTTTAATCGATATTTTACCCAACCTAAGCTATCTAAAATATAAGGATCGTTTGGATTTAATTGATTCGCTGCTTCGATTAAAGATAATGCCTCATCTAATTGCACATTGCGATCTGCGTATGAATAACCGAGTGCGTTATAGGCCAAGGCATTGTTAGGCGCAATTTGAATTAATTGTTTCAGCGCCATTTCCATATCGGGATACTGCTTCAATGATTCTGCCAACATGGCGAAATCGTATAAAAGCTCCGCACTTCGCGGAAACTCAGATAATGCCATTTGTAGCAGGACGAAGGCTTCTGTACTTTGTCCTGCATCGCGCATGATTTGCGCTTCTGTTTGTAATAGCAGAACTTGTTCGGAGTCAGCATTTGCCTTTACCGTTTGTAAGAACTGACGTGCCTCTAAAAATTTACGATCACTTGCTAGCAACATGGCGCGCCGCATTTGTATCGTGAACCAAGCGGGATTTTTACCTTCATTTGATTCGATTTTACTGAGCCAAAAATCTGCTGTTTGTTTATCTTTTCTTTGCAAGGCAATTTGTGCCAGGCTGATATACGCGGTGCTATTGTCTTCGTCCTTGGCAACAGCACCCAAGACTTGTTTAAAGTAGCTTTCCGCCACATCAAGTTGCCCCATTTCTAGTTCGATACTGCCTAGGGTATGTAAGGTTTGCGCTTTTGAAAGTGGTGATTTATCGGGGTCTTGCAGAAAGCTGAGAAACGTTGCTTTGGCTAATGGCAGTTGTTTACTATCCATCAGCATGGTCGCATAAGCTAGTCTTACTTCTTTCGCGTTTGGATTGTTTTTTAGAAATTCTGCAACCAGCTCAAACGCTGCTGATTTTTCAGAGGCGTTGGCAAGCGTCAGGATGCCAAGTTCAGAGTTCGGATCGAGCGCTAAAGCGGCTTTCGCTTCTTGTTGTGCACGTTCGACGTCATTGGCTCGGTAAGCCGCTCGGGACAAAGCAATATGACCGTCAATACTATTTTTTTCGTCCCTTAGAATTTTTTCTAAACTAAGAAAAGCTGCTTGCTTATTACTGGTTCGATTTAAGCTTCGTTGCGCTTGATGAACGACACCGGGCTTTTCCTCAGGCGTGCTCTTTTTCAGCCATTCAGAATAAAATTTTTCTATCGCAGGGTAATCATTTTTAACTACCACCAAGCTTAAATAGTATTGATCTGCCTCTTGTGAATTTGGTGCTAACTCCCGCCACAAATGTACCGCGGACATGGATTCATCAATTTGCTGCGCAGACATCGCGATCTCAGCCGCGCGTTTTGCTAATCGAGGATCACGAGTCTGTTGTGCCAGTCCCATAATGGTAACAAACGGCCCTTGCCATTCTCCACGTTGAAGTGCGATGTCAGACGCTGTTAGTTTATATAGAATTTCTTTTGATAGTCCCGTCTCGCCTGCCTTACTTTGCGGATCTTGTGCTACGGCTGATTTTTCTTCAGTAAGAATCAGCTTAGGGCTGCCTGATGTTGCCTTTGTCTTGACTGGCTTGCTGTAAGGGATTTTTTCTGTCTTATTCGATGATTGTGCTAACGCTGGGTGAATAGAGATGCCGATCAGGCAAAGTGTTACCAGCAGTGGACTTGTGTAGTAATTGGTTATTTTCATTCGATTCTGGGATAAATGAGAGAATTGCTGAAGCTAGGTACAATAGTCCGTTAAGAAGATCTTGATGCAAATGATTTTACGCTGAAATGTAACGCGATTTGTGTCAACTTGTATATGCCCTGTAACGCTAAGTTTGCCGATGAGAGAGTTTTATGCCGGAATTGCCCGAGGTTGAGGTCACACGATTGGGAGTGCAACCCCATGTTGATGGGAAAAAAGTGAGTGAGGTGGTGCTAAGGCGAGATGGTCTGCGTTGGCCATTCCCTGCTAACTTAAGGGAACTGATTCTGCATCAAACGATCTTAGCAACCGGTCGCCGTGGGAAATATTTACTACTGCATTTTGCACACGGTAGTTTATTAATCCATTTAGGGATGTCTGGAAACTTGCGGATTATGCCTTCCAAAACGCCGCCGCAAAAGCATGATCATGTCGATATTTTGCTGGGTGAGCAAATGCTGCGTCTAACTGATCCGCGTCGATTTGGTGCCGTGCTTTGGCATGATAATGCGGATGGTTCGTTGGAAGAGCATTTATTGTTGCGTCGTTTAGGCGTGGAACCATTAACCGATCATTTCACCGCTGAATTCTTGTTTCAGCAGGCAAGGCAGCGCAATGCGGCTATTAAGCAAGTGCTATTAGCGGGCGATATTGTGGTCGGAGTTGGTAATATTTATGCATCAGAAAGCTTGTTTAGAGCGGGTATTAACCCAAAAACCGCAGCAAATCGTATCAGTCTAAAACGTTATCAGGCCCTGACTATTGCGATTCGAGAGGTGCTGGCATTAGCGATTAGTCGCGGAGGTAGTAGCCTGAAGGATTTCGTCGGTGCCGATGGTAAAACCGGGTATTTTCAGCAATCTTATTTTGTTTATGACCGCGCAGGTGAGCCTTGCCGTGTTTGTCAAGGGACAATTAGACACATTGTACAAGGCCAACGTAGCAGCTTTTATTGTGTAAATTGTCAAAAATGAGCCAGAATGTCGTATTGTTGAGTTTCTAGAAGAAAACAATCTGCCACTCGACGGCGCTAGAAGAATAATTTTGAGGATGCTATGAGTAATTTGGTTCAGAACTTTGAAGAATACAGTGGTTGGCGCTCAGGTGTTGCACAGGCGATTGAGCAATATCGTGCCTGGATTGCTGGTTCTGATTTTGCTGATGGCATTCTCGACCAGCGCATTATGCGTTTGAAAGAACGTCTGGTTGACGATAAATTGACGATTGCGTTTGTGGCAGAGTTCTCTCGTGGTAAATCAGAGTTAATTAATGCGATTTTCTTTGCAGAGTATGGTCAACGTATCTTGCCATCTTCGGCTGGTCGTACCACCATGTGCCCGACTGAATTATTGTATGACGAGGGCATGCCACCTTGTATTCGCCTATTGCCAATTGAAACGCGTAGCGAGACTTTAAGCACTACAGAATATAAAGGTCACCAGCATGTGTGGACGGTGCTGCCGCTTGATACGAAATCTGGCGACGGTATGCTGGAAGCGTTTAAGCAAGTCAGCCTGACTAAGAAGGTGAGTAAAGAAGTTGCCAAGTCATATGGCTTGTATGACGAAAGCGATCCTGATGCGGCTTTGGAAGTGGATGAAGACGGCTTGGTTGAAATTTCTCAATGGCGTCATGCAATTGTGAATTTTCCACATCCATTATTAAAGCAAGGCTTGATCATTGTCGATACGCCGGGCCTAAACGCGATTGGTACCGAGCCAGAATTGACGTTGAATTTGATTCCGAATGCGCATGCTGTGTTGTTTATTTTGGCGGCAGATACCGGTGTAACGAAGAGCGATATTGAAGTGTGGCGCGATCATATCGGCAGTGGTGCTGGTCGTATGGTGGTCTTGAATAAGATTGACAGCATGTGGGATGAGCTGCGTACACCGGAAGAAATCGAAGCGCAAATTCAGCATCAGATTACCTCCGTTGCGCACACTTTGAGTTTAGAAGAGAAACAGATATTTCCTATCTCTGCGCAAAAAGGTTTGGTCGCAAAAATTAATAAGGATGCACCTTTGCTCGCCAAGAGCCGTTTGCCCAAGCTTGAATATGCGCTCTCTAAAGAACTGATCCCGTCTAAGAAAAATATTATTCGCGCTCAGTTAGCAAGTGATATCCAAGAGATTACCGATGGCCAATATGCAGTCATTAATGCGCGCGGCCGCGGCGTTAACGAACAACTACATGAATTAAAAAGTTTGCGCGGGAAAAATCAAAATGTGATCGAACACATGATGAAACGCGTGACTTTAGAGAAGCAAGAGTTTGATGCCAGCCTGATGAAGATGCAGGGCACGCGTGCCGTATTTACGCGTTTATCCACAGAGGTTTATACCAGCTTAGGCATGGATATTCTGAAGGAAGAAATTAAGACCGCCAGAGAAGATATGGAATCGAGCAGGTTTTCATTAGGCTTGAAAGAAGCGATTAAAAATTTCTTCACCCAGATTAAATTGAATTTGGAAGCGTCGAATCGTAAAACCGATGAAATTTCGGAGATGATGGCGATTATGTATCGTAAATTTTCGACAGAGCATGGCTTAGCGCTGACTGCACCGATGCCATTTTCTCTCGATAAGTATATGCAAGAAATCACGGCGATTGAGTCTGTGTTTCAAAGGCAATTTAGCACCATTACTTTAATGACGACTTCGCAAAAAGTCTTGATGCAAAAGTTTTTTGATTCGATTTCTGCGCGCGTCAAACAAAGTTTTTCGCAAGCAAATCGTGATGTGGAAGCTTGGCAAAAAGTGGTCATGGCACCAATTGAAGCGCAGATTCGTGAGCATAAAAATCAATTGAAGAACCGTATGCAATCGATACAGAGAATTCACGTCGCAACAGACAGCTTGGAAGAAAAAATTTCTAGCTTTGAAGCGATGATGACGGAAGTGGATGCACAGAAAAAAACTTTAGAAGAATTGCGTCACAATATTCATAAAGCTTTGTCTGCTGAATTAAGCGCGGTGTAATTAGATTTGCTCTGCATATTAACTTGTTAAAGTAAGATCGCTGAAGTGATTTGTACGCGATTGATATCTCAAACGCTGATAAAGTTTTTATCAGCGTTTTTCTATTGAGGAGAAGAAAAATGAAAAACCGTCACCCTGTTTATCTTCGTACGGTAACTCTCAGCAAAGGCATTTGCTTGGCGCTGAGTGGTTTTTTAGTGTCAGCATCAGTGTCGATGTCAGCATTTGCACAAGATGCTTGGAAAAAAATCGATGCAGGAATAACTGCTGAGTTACGTGGCTTGTCGGTGGTGAATCGTCATGTAGCTTGGGCGAGCGGCGCGAAAGGTACGGTGATTCGTACCGTCGACGGAGAAAATTGGCAAAACGTGTCGATTAGTTTGAAATTGCCAGAAGCGAGTCAACTTGATTTTCGTGATATTCAGGGGATTGATAAATTCACTGCGATTGCCATGAGTGCAGGACCAGGTAAAGCTTCGACCATTTATAAAACGATCGATGGCGGCGCCACTTGGGAACTGATGATAGTCAATGGCGAAGCCAGTGGTTTTTGGGATGCAATTGATTTTTGGGATGCGAAAAATGGTGTGATTTTTGGTGATCCGATTGCAGGACAGTTCCAAGTGCTGATCACCAATGACGGTGGCAAGACTTGGAAAAATGCCGCAGCAGATTTAACTCAGTTAACGGCATTACCAAATGAGGGGGCATTTGCGGCGAGTGGTACTTGCGTTTCTGTGACTGGGAAAAATGATGTTTGGTTTGCGACCGGCGGTGCGGATAAGACACGCGTGTTTCATTCCGCAGATCGTGGTCAAAACTGGACTTTTTCAGAAACAGCAGTGGCCGCCGGTGCACCACCAAAAGGTTTGTTCTCGGTAGCCTTTAACCATGAAGGATTGGGTTTTGCGGTCGGTGGTGATTATCAAAAAGCGAAGGGTGATGGATTAAATGCGGTGATTAGTCGAGATAAAGGCAAAACTTGGATAGCCGCACCTGCCTTACCTTTAGGCTTCTTATCTGTAGTCGTGACAGTGCCAGGCCAGGCGAAGACCTTTGTGGTGGGTGGATTAGCCGGATCTGGTGTGACCCGAAATGGCGGTCAGTCTTGGGAAGTGTTAAGTGAAACGCCTTTAAATGCGATGGGATTCGCTGATGCCTTACATGGCTGGGCTGTTGGTCCAAAAGGTTTAGTCATGAAATATGCGGGTAAGCGCTTGATCAGTGAATGATCTCGTACCAAGTTCGGAGGTGGCTTCTGAAGTCGAACGATTTAGGATCAGAACGACCTAGAATCAGAACCACCTTTTATTTTGCTTTGAATCGATATTCATGAATAAAAAAATAGCGGTAAACTCGCAACTTCGTCCACGTAAAACGCCCGAGGACTCGATTTATTTTGATCCAGAATTTTCTGCCGCATTAATTACCTGGCAAAAGCAGCATGGTCGCCATAGCTTGCCTTGGCAAAACACCAGTGATGCGTATCGTGTCTGGTTGTCTGAAATCATGTTGCAGCAAACTCAGGTAACTGCAGTTATTCCTTACTACTTACGGTTTCTTGAAAACTTCCCAACTGTGCATGATTTAGCCGCTGCACCCGTTGAGGAAGTAATGGCATTGTGGGCCGGTTTGGGTTATTACACCCGTGCGCGCAATTTGCATCAATGTGCGAAGCAAGTCGTGGAAAAGTATCAGGGTATTTTTCCTAGTGACCCACAATTGCTGCAAGCCTTGCCTGGAATTGGTCGATCGACCGCGGCGGCAGTCGCTGCATTTTCTTACGGAACAGTAGCAGCAATTTTGGACGGTAATGTAAAACGTGTATTCGCTCGTGTCTTTGGTATTAATGCCTATCCCGGACTAAAACCAGTCGAAGACGATTTATGGTTACGTGCCGAAGCCTTATTACCTAAAGCTGGCATCGCTGCCTACACCCAAGGTTTGATGGACTTGGGCGCTACCCTTTGCACGCGTAGTAAACCCGATTGTTTGCGTTGTCCGTTTCAGCAACGATGTGTGGCTTTCGCTGAAGGGCGTACCGCTGAATTGCCAGTGCGTAAGCCAAAGAGTAAGCAAAAGGAAAAACATGTCATTATGCTTTTGCTAGAACATCAGGGAGAGGTCTTACTAGAGCAACGTCCGATGACCGGAATCTGGGGCGGCTTAGTTTCCTTGCCAGAATTAGATGGCATGCAAGAAGCGCGTGTGATCGCGACGGAGTCGCTTGAATCAATGACCATGTCGACCACCATATCGTCGCACGATCAGGTGCGTGCCCAGAGTATGGTAAATAATTTCGGTGAAATTAAATCGGCCATCGCGCTATCACCATTTATGCATACTTTTACGCATTTTAAATTGCACATTCGTGTAATTCATTTCATAATTTCACGCAGGTTTGAGTTCGTTGGTGAGAGCAATTTACGTTGGACTGATCTCAAGCAAGTGGAGCAACTCGCTTTACCCGCACCAGTGAAAACACTTTTACAAACCTTGACCGCCAATTTGATTTAGTTTGACTTAGTTTGACTTAAGGCGTCAGATGAAGATTAAATTTCATCCGTGATGATTCGTGTTTCATCGCGGATGACGGGTTTTTCATCACATCGTGGTTTACATCGTTTTATGCGTAAGCCACACTTGTTTCATCGTATGTTGTTGATGTTATTCAATTGCCGATGTTTTGCTTTGTTATGTTTTCGAATTAATTCGGCTTAATTCGGTTTAATTCGATTGAATCCAGATTTCTCAATAGGATTTGTGATGATGGACAAGCAGCCGCTGTCGTCACACAAATTGCACCGCAAGTGTGCCTAAGAAAAAATCTGGAATTTAAAAGAACCCAATGAAAGGAGTTCATTTTGATTAGTCCTATTCTCGCTCGTTTACTCGGAATTGCTGCGCTTAGTATGCCTGCAATCGCACTTGCCGATACCAAACCCTGTCGTATTCCTAGCTTTCCACAGGAAGTAAAGTGTGGGCAGGTTCAAAGAGCACTTGATCCTGCAAAACCAGATGGTAAGAAAATTGATGTGCACTATGTTGTGCTTCCATCGAAAGATAGAAATAAATTACCTGATGCTGTGTTTTTATTAGCTGGCGGTCCCGGCCAAAGTGCAGTGGAAGCTGCGTCCTTTGGCGATTCGATATTAGGTAAATTAAATCGTCGTCGTGATTTGGTTTTTGTGGATCAACGAGGAACGGGAAAAAGCGCTTCATTGAAATGTGCAGAACTTGAAGTAACTGACAAAATTCTCGATAAAGAAAGTGCTTTTAAAGCGACATTGGATTGTATGCAGAGTTTGCAAAAGTTGCCGCATGGCGATTTGCAATTTTATAGCACCAGCATCGCGGTACAGGATTTAGAAGCGATTCGTGTTGCGCAGAATTACGGTGCAATTAATTTGGTCGGCGTTTCTTATGGTACGCGTGTTGGCTTGGAGTATTTGCGTCAATATCCACAATCGGTACGCCGTTTGGTGATTGATGGCGTAGTACCGCCGGACTTGAGCCTACTTGCATCGGATGCGCAAGTTGCCTTGGATGGCGTGTTCAATGATTGTGCAAAAAATACGCGTTGTAACACGGCGTATCCAGATTTGGCGGGTACTTGGAAGCGTTTGTTAAATAACACACCGCGCCAATTTACTTTTACCAATTCTCGTTTGCTCACGACGATTAGTACAAAAATTATGCGTGAAGACTTGATTGGTATGGTGTTCAAGGCTTTGTATTCGCCCGCAATGACTTCGGTATTACCTTACGCGATTACGCAAGCAGAGAAAGGAAAATTAGATCCTTTGCTCAGCTTGAGCGGTAGTTTTAATCAACCAGGTCCTGGTGGTTTGACCTTGGGTATGCATTATTCAGTATGGTGTGGTGAAGCCTATGCTAAACCGCGTCCGGCAAGTGCAACGACCGATGAATTCACTGCCAGAACCGCGGAGATGTACGACAAAATTTGTGCAAGCTGGCCACGTGCAGAAATACCGAAAGAATTCTATACCGTGCCAGCATCGAAATCACCTGTGTTATTGCTGAGTGGTGGAATCGATCCAGTGACGCCAACCCGTAATGGTGATCAAGTTGCGAAGGCGTTGGGAGCGAAAGCACGTCACATTAGTATCGACAATGCTAGCCATGGTGTGTTGACACAAGGCTGCGTTCGTGAAGTCGCAAACAAATTTTTGGCGGCAAAAACCGATGAAGAAGCACTAGCGGTGGATGCGAGTTGTGTGCGTCAAATTCCTCGTCCCTTGGTATGGTTGCCTCCTGTGACTAAAACAGATAATGCGGTAAGCGCCGACGTAAAGAAAGCAGGAGAATAAGATGATTATTGTTGAAGATCTACACAAAGAATTCGTAAAGCTCGGCAAGCCAAAGTTTGGTATTGGTATGCGCACCGCAGAAAAAGTGAAGGCGGTCAATGGCGTTAGCTTTACGGCTCAAGACGGCGCAATTTTAGGTTTGTTAGGTGCCAATGGCGCTGGTAAAACTACTAGCTTGCGTATGGTGGCATCCATGTTAAAGATGGATAGCGGTTCGATTCAGATTGATGATGCGCAAGTGAAAGAAGGTCAAACAGCTTCGCAAGCGCGTCTGGGGATTTTGTCCGATGCACGTGGTTTGTATCCACGTTTAACTGCCCGCGAAAATATTCAGTACTACGGCAAATTACATGGCATGGATAAAACCACGATAGAAAAGCGTATCGATCAATTAGCACACTGGCTAGAAATAAAAAACTTGCTGGATCGCCGCACTGAAGGTTTTAGTCAGGGTGAACGTATGAAGATTGCCTTAGCACGCGCCTTAATTCACGATCCTAAGAATATTATTTTGGATGAACCAACCAATGGTTTAGATGTGGTCGCCACACGTGCCTTAAGAGAATTTTTGCGTTGGTTACGAAGCCCCGAGGGCGGTGGTAAATGCATCGTTTTTTCTACGCACATTATGCAAGAAGTAGAGCGCTTGTGCGATACCGTAGTGATTGTCGCGCAAGGCAGAACAGTGACATCGGGTACGGTCGCTGAATTAATGGCGCAGGCACAAGAAGCCGATTTCGAAGATGCATTTGTGAAGCTGGCATTTTTGGATAAGCCTGCTGCATCTAATACGAGTCATCACTCAACATTGAATCAAGGGAGTGTCGCATGAGAGAAGTATTTGCAATTTACTGGAAAGAAATTTCAGATGCGATGCGCGATCGTCGTACTTTATTGATGGTCTTAACTAGCTCGCTATTGTTAGTTCCGGTGCTGTTATTTGTTTTTTCCACCGTGATGTCGCAGGTCGAATCGCAAGCGGTTGATCGTAGTGTGATGGCTGTGAACATGAAAGATGCACCAGGTCTGGAAAATTACATTTTGCGCCAAGGTTACGAAATCAAATCTGCACCCGTTGATTATGAAGAAAAATCACGCAGTAAAGAATTGATCAAGCCAGTCTTATTGGTTCCTGAAAATTTCGAACAAGATTTGTCATCAGCCAAACGCGTTGAATTGGAAATTGCTTACGACACGTCGAATCGTCAGGCAGAAATGGGACTTGGTCCGTTACGTCAATTGTTGAATGGTTACGTTCGTGAGCGTACCGGTTTAGATTTAATGATGCGCGGAATTTCGCCTGATCTGTTGCAGTCAATTTCTGTAAAAGAACGTCATATTAGTCGCCCCGATGAACGTCGTGTCACGATTACTGCGATGCTACCTTTGGTCTTGATCATGGCCATTGTGATGGGCGGTATGTTTGCGGCAATTGACAGCACGGCTGGTGAGCGTGAGCGTGGCTCTTTGGAACCATTGATGATGAATCCAGTGTCAGGATTCCAATTGGCAATCGGTAAAACTGCTGCGGTTGCTTCCGTGAGCGTGTTAATTGTGATTTTGACCGTCAGTAGTTTTTTTCCGGCGCAATCGATTATTGCAAACGAAGCCTTACGCGCTGAGTTTCAGTTTGGAATCAAAGATGCGCTTGCATTTATGATTGTGTTGATTCCACTCGCTGCCGCGCTATCTTCTTTGCAAGTGGCGTTGTCATTAACTTGTAAATCATTCAAAGAAGCTAATGTGCGTAATCAGTTATTAAGCTTGGCTGTATCATTTATGCCGATGTTTTTTGTGATCAATCCCGGTAAAGAACCAGCTTGGTTGGGATGGGTTCCCGTCATGGCGCAAACACAGATGATGAACCAGGTTTTGAAAGGTGAGTTAGTGAGTTTGAACGCAATCGGTATTGCCTTACTGGTGTGCTGTGCCATCGTTGCTGCCAGCTTGTTGTTTGTCTCTCGCAAGATGCGTGAAGTTGTGATGGAATAATAGACTTCAATCATTGATGAACAAAAAAACCGTTGATCGAAAGTTCAACGGTTTTTTTATGCATTCATTTTTAGCAGAGCAAGCTTGGTTTGTTGATCTTTGAGGGATCAGTGGTTTTGTCTGTGACGGATCAAAACCCGTTCTTGTTGCTGAAAATTTTTGGCTAGTTTTTCTACCATGTAAACTGAACGATGTTGCCCGCCGGTACAGCCTATTCCTATCGTCAGATAGCTGCGATTGTCTCGTTTGAATGATGGCAACCATTTGTCGATAAAGTTTTTGATGTCGTCAAATAACTCTAAGGCCATGGCTTGCGCTTCGAGGAAATCGACGACCGCCTGATCACGGCCAGTTAAGGGGCGCAAGGCGTGATCATAATGTGGGTTGGGTAAAATACGGACGTCAAAGACAAAGTCAACGTCAAGCGGCACACCTACTTTGAAGGCGAAGGACTCGAACATGAGAATCAGCGAAGCGTGTTCTACCGCGATCTCATCTTTAATCCAATTACGCAAATGGTTTGCGCTTAAATTTGACGTGTCTAGCACGTGTCCGAGAAATTGCAAGGGCGAGAGTAGTTCGCGTTCGGCTTGTATGCATTCGGTCAAGCTCAATGTGCAATCGGATATGCGCTCTGTTTGCAAATGATGTGACAGTGGGTGACTACGTCGGGTTTCGGAAAAGCGGGCGATTAAGGTTTCTGAGCTCGCTGTTAAAAACAGCACCTTCACTTCATGACCAAGTGCGCGTAATTTATCGATGGTAGCGGCGACACTTTGTAACTGATGTGCACTACGTGAATCAATCGCCATTGCTGCGTTTTTCACGCCTTCTAGTTCCAGTGTTTTTACCAGGTCAATCAATAAACTCGGTGGTAAATTATCGACGCAATAGTAACCCGCGTCTTCAATCACGTTTAATGCCACCGATTTGCCGGAGCCTGAGATGCCTGATATTAATAGAATCCGCATGATGCTTTATCCCAGCGTTTCATCCATAGCACGGCGTTGTCTGTCCATGAACTCTTCTAGAGTATTGATGCCGCGCAATTGCAAGATAGTATTGCGTACTGCAGCTTCCAATAGCACCGCGATATTGCGACCCGCAGCAACAGGAATCACGACTTTTTTGATTTGTAAACCAAGCACATCTTCGGATTGAGAATCGATAGGCAGACGTTCGTAGTTTTCTTCCAAAGTGCTGCGACGGACTAAATGCACAATTAATTTCAAGCGCATTTTACGACGCACGGAAGTTTCGCCAAAGATCGCTTTGATATCAAGTAGACCAAGACCACGCACTTCTAGCAGATTTTGTAAAATGGGCGGGCATCGGCCCTCAATCATGTTGGGTGCGATACGAGAAAACTCCACAGCATCGTCGGCAACCAGACCATGGCTACGTGAAATCAATTCCAAACCAAGTTCACTTTTACCCAAACCAGATTCGCCAGTGATGAGAACACCAACGCCTAGTACATCCATAAAGACGCCATGCATCGTGACTTGTGGTGCAAGTTTTTTGGATAAATAGACACGTAAATAGTCAATTACTTGCGCGGCTGGTAGTGGTGTTGAAAACAGCGGAATATTATTGTCATCACAAATGCTTAAAAAACTTTGTGGTGATTCCAGACCTTGTGCGACGATTAAAGCTGGTGGATTACCTGCGACCAGTTCTTTAATTAAATTCGCGCGGGAACCTGGAGATAAACGGTGAAAGTAATCAAGCTCTTGATGCCCAAGAACTTGTATGCGCCCCGGATGAATCAGATTTAAGTGACCTACCTGATCGGAAGATGCTGTTGCATCATCAGTAATTTGTTTGTCACCACCGGAGAATCCAGCGAACCAGCCAAGTTGCAGCGTATCGCGATTATCATCAAAAATCTTTTGTATGGTTAATTCTGTGGTCAGTGGCATGAAGGTAGTTCCGATGTTGGTAAGATAGGAATCAAAGATCGATTACGATCAGTTTAACCCAGAATTTCCATGAAGATTTGAGACGATGGCGGATACACTTTTCGAGGCAGTTTTTACGTGAATGAGGCGAAAATAGCGAGCTATTTGCAACGAAGAACGAAAAAATGACCGAAAATGCGCCGCCAGCACTCAAATAGCGTCGAAGACGCGTCTAATGAACAATCTGAGTTTATTCAGCAAGATCTATCTTAGCGCATTACCGTACAGAATTTAAGCATATACCTGACGAGAACCGAATGAATGAGCAGGATAAGCGCTAAATAATTTTCGGTTCCCAACTAGTGATATGTTGGTAGACCAGATTAGCGTCTGCTTCGATTTGCAAGTTGCTACGAAATTCATCATCAGACAACATTTCTGCAATTTCAGACAAAATCTCTAAGTGCTGCTGCGTGACGTTATCTGGCATCAACAAGAAAATCAGTAAGCTGACCGCTTGACCATCTGGCGATTCAAAAGGAATCGCTTCTTGTAAGCGCACGAAGGCGGCAATCGGATTTTTTAAGCCTTTGATGCGACCATGCGGCACGGCGACACCATGACCGAGACCAGTTGAGCCTAAACGCTCGCGGGCAAAAAGATTTTCAGAAACAGTAGAGCGGGCAATGCCGCAATTGTTTTCAAATAAGAGTCCAGCTTGTTCAAATGCCCGTTTTTTACTCGATACATCTAAATCTAATAAAACATTTTCTTGGGGCAGAATTTTTGCAATATTTGTCATATGGCGGAAAGGCCTGTGCTCGTTGACTTAAATTTCTTCCAGCTGTGGTATTGACGCGTCTGTGTAGACGGTTTTCCCTGCCGCTGTCGATCTCAGAGCGCGATTATAGGCTTCTTTTGTAGACGAAGCGAATTTCAGTGCAGGTTTGTGGCGGTTCCTGCCAGATTCAGGACTTAGTGAGAAGCTTGGCTTAAAGCATGTTGCTTTAATAACTGAGAAAACTGCTCAACTGAAATTGGTTTGCTGAAATAAAAACCTTGAATTTCGTCGCAGCCAGCATCTTTTAAGAAATCCATTTGCTCAAGGTTTTCAACGCCTTCCGCGGTCACACTCATGCCTAGCGCGCTCGACATCGCAATAATTGCCTTGGTGAGCACCACGGAATCTTGGTTCTCTGGAATCTCACGGATAAATGAACGATCTATTTTCAAATTATCTATCGGGAATCGTTGCAGATATGACAGTGAAGAAAAGCCAGTGCCAAAATCATCGAGAGAAATACTGATTCCCAAAGTTTTAATCGCATCAAATACAGAGCTTAGATGTTCTGCTTCAACCATCAAAAGACCTTCAGTAATCTCTAATTGCAGGGCATGTGCTGGTAAGCCAGAAGCCAATAAGACTTCCAAAATGAATTGCGGTAATTTGGGATCTTGAAATTGTTTAGGTGAAATATTGACGCTGATTTTAAAGTCGGTATTAAATTCTTGGCGCCATTTCTGCGCTTGTTCGCAGGCTTTCGTCAATACCCAACGCCCCATTGGTACGATTAAGCCGATTTCTTCCGCAAATGGAATAAATTCATTTGGTGCGATTAATCCCATCTCTGGCATTTGCCAACGGATCAAAGCCTCTGCACCGACGATGCTTCCATCACTTAAACTTAATTTTGGCTGGTAATACAGCAGAAATTCATCATCGACTAAGGCGCGACGTAGGTTTCTTTCTAAGGTATAACGATGTTGCGCTCGGATCATTAGATCGGACGTAAAAAACTGATAATTATTACGTCCAAGTTCCTTGGCCAGATACATCGCCGAGTCGGCACATCGTAACAAGGTCGGACCATCTGTACCATCATGCGGAAACACGCTAATGCCAATCGATGTACCTAGATGATACTGGTGCTGATCAATGACAAACGGCTCACGCATTTTCGTCAAAATGCGGTCAGCCAATTCTTTCAAATGCTGCGCTGTTTCAAATTCTTCGACCACGATCACAAATTCGTCACCACCTAAACGCGCCAGCATATCTGTGGCGCGAATACAAGAGCTGAGACGTTTCGCGACATCGCAAAGCAAGCCATCACCAGCAGCGTGGCCAGCTGTATCGTTGACGTTCTTAAAGTGATCCAGATCTAAAAAAATTACCGCCACTTTTTGATCATAGGCATGTGCCAAGGCATTTGCTAGACGATGTTGTAACTGGTGACGATTCGCCAACCCAGTTAAAGCGTCGTGCGTTGCGATGTATTGCAATTGACGTTCGGTTTCCCTGACTTCTGTGGTGTCGGTAAAGGAAATGAGTACGGCCTCTGTTTTACTGTGACGTGAATGTTGAATCGGCTGAACATTAACTAACAACCAAACGGTTGAATTGTCATGTAACTGCATGCCTATCGATAAGTTAGAAATCGCTTCGCCAGTTCTTAAAACAATCGATGCAGGATCGTCACCAATTTGGATTTCACTATTATCTTCACGGAAAATACGTTTGAAATAACGGTGACGTCGTCCTGTCGCCTCGATATCGTAAATTTTTAGAATACGCTTAGCACTTGGATTGCAGGTTAAGATTTTGCCACCTGGCGCAATCACCATAATTCCTTCGGTCAAATTGTTGACCACGGAGCGATAGCGATCTTCACTAGTCGCCAGGCTGTGCTCCATATTCTTTTTATCGATCGCCAATGCAATGACATGCATTGCATCCATGATCAAGGTTTGTTCGTCATCGTTCGGTTGGCGTTGATCGCGATGGTACAAATCGACAGTGCCCAATAAGGTATTAAAGGCAGTTTTGATTGGCACTGACCAACATGAATGCATGCCATAACGCAAAGGAGTTTGACGATGCAGTTGCCAGATATCGCTGTTAGCAATGTCATCTACGATTTTGATTTTTTCTGTTTTAATCGCTACGCCGCACGACCAATTGCCTAAACCAATTTCCAGATGATCCATTTCATTCAGAAATTCGGCCTCCATACTGGGCGCAGCGGCCATTCGGAGTTTTTGGGTGTCATGATCAAACAACATAATCGCGCACATAGAACCATTATCGAGCAAGCGTTCCATGCGGTCACAAACGTCTTGCAAAATCTGTGTCAATGGATTGTCTAGCGCAATCATTTCCAAAATTTCTTTTTCATGATGCAGGGCTTCATGGCTCAAGCTATTTTTGGGGATATTACTATGTGCGAGTTGACCTTGAAATGGCTTGGCAATGGGCTGAGTTTGCAAATGACGTAAGCGCAGCACGTACGCCGTGTTACGCAGCACTGGAAAGCTGTGCAGTCTGAGTTCTACTTCAGTCAATTCGCCCTGACGCGTTCTTAGTTGGCAGAACTCGGCGATCGCGTTGGGTAATAAGCTACTTCCCGCCTGTAAATGGGTTTTGATTTGATTAGGATGACTAAACTCAAGAAACGCGTTCCAACGTAATCCCGTAATTTCATTGAGGTTTTTTGCCTGCAATAAGCCGATACCAAGTTGATTTGCGTGAACAATTGTTCCATCAACCAGAACGATGACAGCATCTTGCGTGTGCTGCTCTATGAGCATTTGCCAATTTACAGAATACATAAGGCCAATAAAATTAATAGACAAATAAAACAGCTAAACGGCAAAAATCACAGATAAGCTAATTAATCCCAGATTTTCCATTAGGCGCGCCTTCGATACTATTTGAGCGCTGGCGGCGTATTTTCGGTCATTTTTTTTCGTTCTTCGTTGCAAATAGCTCGCTATTTGCGCCTCATTTACGTAAAAACTGCATCCACCATCGTCTCAAATCCTTGTGGAAGTTCTGGGTTGAAAAAAAGTAAATGTACTCTATGCTAAGTGACTGAGCAAGTCTGAATTTGTATTCGCTTGCTGAGCTTAGGATAATTACCTATTGGCTTATTTTAGTTTAGGACATCGCAGACATCGGACTTTGTTCTATCTCAGTAGTTGTCCCTTATCGAATAAGTAGTCTTTTTCTGTAAACTTTTATTCGCTTATTGGCGGGCGTTGCGTAAATTACTGGGCATTTTCCCCGTCGAGAAATTAGTCCGCCAAGGATTGATATCAAGCCCACCTCGACGGGTATACCGCGCATACACAGCAAGCTTTTGCGGTTTGCAATAGTGCATGATGTCGCAAAAAATTCTTTCCACACATTGTTCATGAAATTCATTGTGATTTCTAAAACCAATCAGATAACGTAACAAAGCTTCCTGATCAATCGGCGCCCCGACGTAGCGAATTTGCACGCTAGCCCAATCGGGTTGACCTGTTACCAGACAATTGGATTTGAGTAAGTGCGATACTAAGGTTTCTTCGATTGCAGGCTGGCTGTGATCAGCACGTAGAATTTCTGGAATAGGGGAGTATTGGTCAACTTCTATATCCAAGCGATCTAGCAACATGCCATCGAGCTCTTGAAATCCCGCTTTACCGAATTGTTCTTGCGGCGTTATTGTGACCTGTACTGGCGCACCGAAACCAGTTGATAAATCAGTTTGCAATAAACTTAGTAGCGCATCAGCTCCCGCTAACTTGGTCTGATTAAATGAATTCAGATAGAGCTTAAAGGATTTTGATTCGACGATATTGGGAGAATCCGCTGGCGCAAATACGCTGACAATCGCAACCTGAGGTTTGCCACGCATATTCAGCCACGAAACTTCATAAGCATTCCAAAAATCCATGCCGAAAAATGGCAAATTGATCGCTTTACCATCGACAATTTTTAAACCAATTTCGGCGCGTTTTTCAGCACGAGGAATTGGGAAAATTAGGCTAGGGTCATACTGTGTTTGATACGCAGAAGTCTTGCCTAGTTGTGATTGTTCAGGTGAATTATTGGAAGTGCTCATAGTGCGTGTGTTTCAATCAAAAAATAAAGCTGGATAATGAATTTTAAGTTTAGGTACTCATGTAGGGCGGGTGCAACCCGCGCCGCACATAGGTCGGTTAGCGTTGCGCTACGTTTTGGCGGCGCGGGTTGCACCCGCCCTACATTTCTTAACTCAATAAGTCATACCCAGCGTCCCAGTTTTCATCCCAGGAAAAGTTTATAAACAGGATTATCGCTCTCATCCCAATAGCGATATCCGAGACCATTCAGAAATTCTTTAAACGCCTTCATTTCTTTCTTTGGTACTTGTAGGCCCACCAAAGTACGTCCATAGTCCGCACCATGATTGCGATAGTGGAATAGGCTGATATTCCAGTTCGGTGCCATGCTATTCAAGAAACGCATTAATGCGCCAGGGCGTTCTGGAAATTCAAAGCGATACAGTAATTCGTTTTCGGCCAATTCACTCTTGCCGCCAACTAAGTGACGAATGTGTAGTTTGGCTAATTCATCGTCCGTTAAATCTAAAGTCGGGAAGCCGTGCTTGACAAAATTCTTGGCGATTTTGCTGGATTCCTCGCGGTTCGTGACTTGCACGCCGACGAAGATATGGGCTTCTTTTTTGTCGCTAATACGGTAATTAAATTCAGTCACATTGCGTGCGCCAACCAGTTCGCAAAAGCGTTTGAAACTGCCTTGCACTTCTGGAATCGTCACCGCAAAAACGGCTTCACGCGCTTCACCGACTTCCGCACGTTCCGCGACAAAACGCAGACGATCAAAATTCATGTTCGCGCCGCAGGCGATCGTTACCATCGTTTCATTTTTCAAGGGTTTCTTATTCGCCTTGGCACGTTCAATATAGGCTTTGCATCCCGCGACAGCCAGCGCACCCGCAGGCTCTAAGATAGAGCGCGTATCTTGAAATACATCTTTAATCGCAGCACAGACTTCATCGGTATCGACCAAGATTACTTCGTCAACATACTGTTTCGCCAAACGGAAAGTTTCTTCGCCGACCAGTTTGACTGCCGTGCCATCTGAAAATAAACCGACATCCGTCAAGGTCACGCGTTTGCCAGCTTTCAAGCTGCGATACATACCGTCCGAATCGACAGTTTGTACACCGATGATTTTGATATCAGGACGCACGGCTTTGACATACGCAGAAACACCAGCAATCAAGCCACCGCCACCAATCGCTACGAAAATCGCATGGATAGGACCAGCGTGTTGACGCAAAATTTCCATACCGACCGTACCTTGACCAGCGATCACATCTGGATCATCAAACGGATGAACGAAAGTGAGTTTGCGTTTTTTTTCTAAAGTTAGAGCGTGGTCGTAGGCATCGGAATACGATTCACCATGCAAAACGATTTCTACTGCATCACCACCATGGGCACGCACTGCGTCAATCTTGACGGGTGGCGTGGTGGTCGGCATCACAATCACCGCTTTGCAGCCAACGCGTTTTGCACTCAACGCCACACCCTGTGCATGATTACCAGCAGAAGCGCAAATCACGCCATGTTTTAATTGCGCAGGAGTCAGATGTGCAATTTTGTTATACGCACCGCGCAACTTGAAGCTGAACACGCTTTGCATGTCTTCACGTTTAAAGTGAATTTGATTGTCCATACGTTTGGACAACGTAGGTGCTAATTCCAAAGGAGTTTCAAATGCCACGTCATAGACGCGGGCGGTGAGGATTTTTTTGAGGTAATCGGTAGCCATGGATGAATTCTTTTTTAAAATAGGACTTACGCAAAACAGACGCTGACGTCGTTGGGTTCGCCTCGCCGTACAACCGTACTGTCTTCGGCTCCCCGCCTAGTCAGCGCAATTTTGTGTAAGTCCTAAAACTATAGTCAAATGTCAAATTCGGACATCATGCAACAGCGCTTTTTTAGCGGATGTAGCGATTCTGCGTTGATAAGTACAGAATCGACCGTGTTGCCAGCGCGATGGCACTGGCTTTCAACCTATTTCGGCCTGCTGGCAAGGGTAGTGCACGGCAATGGCGATGAAATAAGTGCAAATTATTTAAGTCCCGTTCGAACCATTATAATGTATCCCTCTTCATCCTTAATGAAAAAGCCATGATAGAAGCGGCTATTGCCTGGTTGTTTAGTGTTTTCGCTATTTCCAAAATCGGCTTGACGGCGGTTTTTGTGATTAGCTTTGTCTCAGCCACACTGCTGCCGCTTGGTTCGGAGCCAGTCGTATTTGCAATGATTAAGGCGAATCCAGAATTATTTTGGTTAACCATACTTGTAGCCACGGTCGGCAACACTTTAGGTGGAATGCTGAACTACTTCATTGGTTATGAGGCGAAACAAACCTTTGCGAAAGAACGCAGTAGTCGTTGGTTTGGCTGGTTAGAGCGCTACGGTGCCAAATCCATGTTGCTAGCCTGGTTGCCAGTGATAGGCGATCCGATTTGCGCATTGGGCGGGTGGTTAAAGTTGCCAGCTTTGCCTTGTATGTTGTATATGGCAATCGGCAAATTTTTACGTTATGTCACGATGACCTATTTGCTCCTAAGTGTTCCAGAGGGGTTCTGGCATGGCATTTCTTCATGGTTGGGCTGAGTCGATTGTGTTTGTTAGTTACAAAGCGGCTTTGAAAATAACTCATTAGTTGTTCTGCCGCGCAAAAAAGTCCCAAATTATTGCAGGACCATTTGGTGCCATAGGGGATGGACCAACTAGTCGCGGACGTTTCCAGTAGGGTTGCGGCATGCCGTGTCCACCGCCGTAGATCGTAACAAGCTCCACTTCCGTTTTACTCACATTTTTCCAAAGTGCGCGCTCAAATTTTGTTTTATCTTCACCATTCAGCAAGTCCGAACTTGTCACTGGATTGATCACAGGATCGCCGTCAATTTTATTCAGATCGGCAAAAAATTTTGCGGTATCTTGCGATGATCTGAGAATGCCGCCCTTGTAGAACAGACCCAATAGACTGGTTTCACCACCCTCATAATGAACGATGGGATCTTCCGTGCCATTCATAATCATGACCGATGTGCTCTGCCCGGTAATGGTGCATTTGAAATTATCAGCGACTGGTAAATTAGCCGAGACCGCGGCCACCGAGCGAAAGCGAGCAGGTGCTTCTATGGCTAGGCGCAAGGACATAAAACCACCGGACGACACCCCCGTTGCAAAAACGCGTTGCGGATCGAATCCATTTTCTTTAATCAGTTTATCGGTGAGCAGCGTCACAAATTTAACATGATCAAGCTCGTGCCCATCGACTTTAAAATCCCCGACTTTGCTACAGTCGTTCCAATCAAATGAACCTGCACTGGGGTAGACCACGCCAAAACCATATTGATCCGCTAAGCGGTCAAATCCATATCCAGTCTCCAAGCGAATCTGTGATCCATTTTGGCCTGAACCATGCATGACGATGATTAGGGGTGCACCTTTGGTCAAGTCTTTCGGCAGATAGGTGCGGTAAGTACGCTCTTTACCATCGATCTCAATGGTCGCTTTCGTCAGTACGCCAGACAGTTGTGGCATGTCGGGATCTGGCGTATAGAGGAAATAAGCGAACAAGCCAGCCGCTAGCGCGACCAAACCAAGCAAAGTAAACAAACTTCTGAGTAGGATTTTTTTCATGATTCTATTTCTTTAAATTGCAGGACTTACGCAAAATTGCGCTGGTTAAAGCTTCATTGCGTAGGGTGCGCCGTGCGCACCACACACATTAGCTGCTTCGGTGCGCGCGGCGCACCCTAGCTTATTCCACTTATTTTTGAGCCTCTCCTTTATCGAGCACTACAAAGGAACACAACAACGCCAGCGTCTGTTTTGCGTAAGTCTTAAATTGGATGAGTTATGGAAAAATTGCTTAAATTTTTTACTTCACTTTGCGCCACTGATCACCCTGCTTTTTGACGTAGTGACGATACACATAAGGCCAAGGTATGGCGGCATACACAAGAATCACCAAACCAATCGCAAATACATTGGGCAATAACTTATCATCGAAGGTTCCGTTTAACCAGAGTGGCAAAGGTACGGCAATGAGCCAAACGGTTTTCCATATTAATTCCCACATCAGTATAGGTAATAACTGTAAGGGATAACGAATACCCAAGACACACAGCAACCAAAACGCCGCCATCATAGCCGTTTCAACGCCACGGAAAAATTCCCAGGCTGCGAACGGTTTTTTGGATGCGATTACGTCTGGCCATAAGCTGAGTGCGAGCCCAACTACCACCAACAAGTACATCGCACGTAATACATAAAGACGGGTGAGTGAAACTTCATTCATCATTGTTCTCCAAGTGTTTTTTCATTAAATTCTGTGGAATAGAAATTACTTCAGTAGCTTCAATTGATCCTCTGCGTCAGCACGGGTTTTTGTGCCCAACGCTGGTGTGAAGGCCAGTGCTTTTTCGAAGAATGAAATAGCTTTGGCTTTATCGCCTAAAGCTTGCCATGTTTTACCGAGTCGATAAAACGCAGCGCCAGTTACTTCCATACTTAATGATTTTTCTAGATATGGCAGCGCCTCTTTCGCTTTTCCTTGCTCTTGCAATGACCTGCCAAGTCCCAGATAGGCGACTGAAGAATCAGGAAAGCGTTGTATCACTTCGCGAAACATTTTTTCTGCATCAACGAATTTTTTCTCTTTGATAAACGACTGTGCAATTTCTACAGCGATCTCGTTTTGTAACTGTGCGATGACAGCATTGCCGCCGCTATTGACTGCCAAAGCACCGCTTTTGGCTTTTTCTACATTCTCATCCTTGAGATCAAACTTCGCTTGCAATAAACTAGCCGCCGCTGGGCTAACTTTATGCATTTCAGCAATCACGTCTTTGGCTTTTGAATTGCTCCCGCCCATTAAACCAGGCACTTCCAAATAAAAGGTCATCAAAGAGTTCGCTGTATTAAAATTTCTTGGATCTAATTCGAGAGCTTTTTTGAAAGAATCACGAATTTTCCCCAGTGAACTAATGCCCGCCATCATGCCGCCTTTTTCTGCTTTGATGCCGAGCACATTACCAAGTGCTTCATGACATTCTGAGTTCTTAGGATGGCTTGCAATGCACTGTTCCGCAAGCTTGACGCCTTCATCGAGTCGAGCGACTTTTCCCTCGACTAGAATCAAATCGACTTTGGCTACTAAAGCATCGGCGTAATTCGCATCCGTCGCCAGTTTTGCTCCGATTGCGCGTTCTACCTCAGCATATTTTCTTGCCTTGATCAGCGCGCTGTATTCATGAGCTTGCGCTGACTGCATGCCAAGCAAGGGCGTGAACAATGGAGCGATCAAGATTGAAGCCGTGATGGCCCGGCGAATACGGGATGTTTGGTGAGAAAGGACAGTCATTTCATTTCCTTATTTAATTGGTCGGTATCAAGTGATCGAGACGATTTAAGCCGCAATCGATGATGAAGTATCGGCTCTACCACTCTACGCTTTCTATCAAAATCGGACGGATTACGGTCTGATCACCATGACTTGCGGTAGAAGTGCGGTGAGTTACATACGGAAATTGAATTGCGGGGGAGGATGAGAGACTGTTGGTGCCTGAACTTTTCAGTGTTGTTTGGCAGATGAAAATTTGCAATTCAATAAAGATCTCAATCCTCAGCACACCAGTATCTGAGTAAATTCATTGTTAGCGAATGGACTTTTGACGTAGGATGACGGGAGTCTATTTTCACATGCTAGTAAATGAGATTTAACGAGTTTTCTAGCCAATTAAGAATTGGAGTCCTCATGATGTATCACCGTGTTTTTTCTCTGTCTGCATTGCTGTGCGTACTGACAGCGCCATTCTGTCTTAATAGTGTTGCCGCGCCAGCAGTCGCTGCCAAACAAAGTTTTCATGCTGCGCGTTTACCTGCTAGTTTCTTCGCTGGAAATCGTGCACGTTTATTAGACGAACTCAAGAAAATGGGACCCGGCACGATTGCGGTGATTAAGTCGATGCCAGAGCAAAATCGCAATGGTGATAGTACACACATGTACCGGCAAGATTCTGATTTCTACTATTTGACTGGTGTCGAAGAAGCTGAAGCTGTGGCAGTTTTGGATGCTGATAGCAATCAAGCCTACACCTTGTATGTGCGCAAGCGCGACCCGCGTCGCGAAGCTTATGATGGCGCGCGGCTCGGCGTTGAAGGCGCATTAAAACTCGGCGCGAATAAAGCAGAATCATTCCCAGCAGCGGAAGCGAATCTAAAAAATCTTGTCAACAAAGCGCAGCGCGTCGTACTGGTGTCCAATTTTGATGAGGACTTCCGTAAAAAGATGTTGGATTGGGTCTACCCTTTCGGCAGCGACAATAATCACTCGTCTCACAAGCGTATCTTGGTCGATGGTCGCCACATCGTGGCAGAAATGCGCCTCATCAAACAAGCGGCAGAAATCGACATGTTGCAACGCGCAGTCGACGTCACTACTGCAGGGCATTTGGCCGCAATGAAAACGTCGCTCACTGCGACTAACGAGGGCGAAGTGGCTGGCAGTTTTCAAGGCACTGCCCGCAGCATGGGTGCGAGATTTACTGGCTACGACACCATCGCAGGGGCGGGGCGCAATAGCTGTGTTTTACATTATCTGACCAACGATCACGACATCGAAGCAGGTTCACTGATGTTGCTTGATGCTGGTGCGGAAGTGGGCTACTACACAGCCGACGTCACGCGTACCTGGCCAGTGTCGGGTCAATTTTCTAAGGAACAAAAAGCGATCTACGAGCTAGTTTTAAAAGCGCAAAATGCCGCTATTGATTTAGTTAAACCTGGTCGCGTACATCATGAAGGCTTTGATGCCGCGATGCGGATCTTGAGTGATGGCTTAGTCGATCTTGGCGTACTCCAAGGTGATAAAGACACCGTCTACAAAAGTGGTGCTTACAGCCGCTTCACCATGCATGGCATTAGCCATTGGATAGGTCTCGATGTGCATGACACGGGCGATTATCAAATGGAAACTGGCAAACGCGGAGGGCGACGTGTCTTGGTACCTGGTATGGCACTGACCGTAGAACCCGGCATTTACATCCCCAAAGATGCCAACGATGTAGACGCCAAATGGCGCGGCATTGGCGTGCGTATTGAAGACGTGATTTTGGTGACGCCAGAAGGTAATCGCAACATGAGTGAGAAATTGCCGCGCGCTGTGAAAGATGTGGAAGCGGTTTTGATGAAACGTAATTGATTCTCAATAGATGAGCATCCCACAAGACTAGTGGGATGCGATAAAACTATTAGCGTGCGTTGGTGCCGGTCTTTACGCACCTCGCGACTGACAGGGGCGTAATACAGGTCAAAATAGGTCGTGACGATGGTCTCATTTCGAGTGCTGGCTTGCAGTAGAAGGATAATCGGGATCACACGTTAGGCGCGCTGCGAACGAGCATTGTTTGTTTAATTACCAAATGAAAGAAACGTAGCATTTTTTTTCGAAATGGATAATTTTTGTTGCGCAATAAGATTGGCGAATTCAAATTAAAAATACCATTTACTTGCCTTTAATTCGCCAACGAAATCGCATTAATGGTGTGATCGAGACAGTTTTTTCTTTGCCATTTACATATGACTTAATTAAGACGTTCTCATCAAATGGCAGCTTCCCCTTACGTCCATTGTTAAATTGATACTCCAATTGTTTTCCATCTGAGTTTAGTGCCTCAATACCGTATGGACTTAAATCCCATTTGCTAGTTGATATTTTTGACAAAGCACATCGCAAAAATCCTTTTTTGTGAGTTGTTAGAATTCCCCACCTTGGCCAAATCGATACAAGCGTTGCCATTTGTTGGCCTGCTCCGACGACACCAACACGACTCGCATATATGTCTTCTATCGTTCGCGCTAACGTTCTCGTAGTACAAATGCAAGTATTTCTGTCCGACTCTGGTAATGTGTCAAAAGAAGTAGATGGCCCAAAGCATATAACTTTGTAAATTGGAATATGGCCTGAATAAAGTCGTTTTACTGGTACCCACGCTGCATCATTATCTATCAAGTCTTTTTTCATCCGCTCGGCTTTTTGTTGTAACTTAACTACTGGATTTGGAATCCATTTATTTGTCCGACCAGTCTGAATACATATTTTTTCGTCGAACAAATTAAAGAATGCAAAATTGCCGCCATATCGTTTTAGCTCTACAACAATCAGCACACTGTCAGTACAGCAAATCGCGTCAAATTCGCCTACGCCAGTTGGCGCGACGCGTTCTACGATGTGAATACCGAATTTGTGCTTTTTTGCTAAATCTCCCAAAATTTTTAAACCTGAATCCTCCGTTGAGGCACCTTTCTTTTCTCTCGGTGCGTCTTCAAATTCAAGGGAGTCAATTGAGCATAAATCAACTTTATTAATGTTATTCGTCATTCCACTTCTCCAAGTTAAACTTAAGGCTTCTCACCGAACGAGTAATAAAACAATTGGTCAGTAATTTCAATTCTACAAAAACAGGTGAATTGCTAAATTCAAAATATCAACAACACAAGGGATATCGACTTGGATATTTGTTCTATGTTGTGGACACTATTTAAGAAGTTGTACATAAGATAAAGTACCAAAAATCTTCGTCTTCAGCTGCGATTACTCTTTTACTTGATTGTAGACTTGCGTAATAGTTCTTTATGCGAGGTTGTATAACCTGATTAAATTCTCGATGGTGTAAATAGAGTGTTCTCGCCTGAATGGTGAACCCATGAAGCAGGAGTGTTTTGCTCACATCATCTGAAGAAGTTGCAGTATTTTTTCTACTTTCGTATATTTTTTTTGCTTCGTTGTTGAATTTTGCAATTACCAAATCGAATGCACCGATAATGCTAGGCCAAGCTGCCGCCGTGGCTTCATAAAAACGACTGTGTTTCCAAACTGTGCTGATTTGATTTAGAAATTGTGCCACATAGTCTCTTTCAAAAGCGTGATTGATAAGAAAGGCATGTATTGAATTGTCTGGAGGCTCCTTGTCGTAGAGCTTTTCCATCCATAGCTTACCAGCCTGTTGAATGAGTATTTTTTCGATGGGGGACTGTAACTTATCAATAACGTTGTCGAACAGCTGCTCAACTACGCGACGTGGTTTGCATCTTTCTGGTGATTTTGCTCGCCTTGTTTCTATTCGTGTCAACTTGAGTTCACAGAGCAACCCAATGCGGACAACGACTAATCTATGTTTTTCATGTGCTCTGGTGCCGACTTTATATTTTGCAGACGAGATCGCTTCTGCTTCAACGAACCATTTAAGAGCACTCATTGCGGCGTTCGGGAATTCGTAAACCATACAGCGTTCCGTTAGACGAAATCGCACGGTTGCAGGGGCAGTTCGAAATTCAATACATAATTCCGTAGCTATGGTAAGTGCTGACTCAGCAACGTGTTTGCCTGTGCTTTTAGCTTTCGCGTTCACCATCGCACTAAAAAAGATCTTATTGTATTTCAGAACTTTTTCGTAAGTCTCTGCCTCGGAAAAACCTATTGAGTCCCCATCGCTTAAGAAAATTTCAAGATAGCACAGAACGTAGTGCTTCATAATTTCAGCATCGATGCCAGACTGCCTCGTTGCTGCGACAGCAGCTTTGACACGTTCAAAAATCTTGCGAAGCCAGAAAACATCTTCTTCGCTGAAAACCGAATATACGAGTGCTTGGTTGAAGTGCAGCCAATCGAGTATGTCTAATGCTGCTGTTAGTTGTGGTGTTGGCCTAGCCATTGGGGTCGTTGCACGTCTCTTAGTCTGCGTAATCTTAGTAGCCTTTTTATCCTACAGAACGAATCGAATGTGCGCAAAGTTGCATATATAGGAACATGACGACGGGAAGTCTCGCAATCCTAAATAGCGTGGACTCCCTTCTTTCTTCTTGTGATTATCTCGCTAATTTTTCAGCCATTTATACAAACCGTAGGCTGCTGCGCCGACAGCTACAGGGGCGGCAGCGGTTATGATCAATCCCATTCCCATTCCTCCACCAACCACCGAACCGACGGCGGCAAGACCAGATGTAATCCCTGTCGCGCCCAACCCCGGTACGCCTAAGGCGGCTACAGCACCAACAGCCCCTACTCCACCAGTTGTCGCGCCGGCACCAACTACTTTTGTCTCGTTTTCCATATATTTCCTTTTGTGTCGTGAGTTGTTAATTGCAATACGTAAGTTAATTTTGTTGCTGAAAACTCGTTGTCAAAACAATCGCTCGATTGGCAACTTGGCGATTGAGATGTATTCTAATAAAAAAAGTAATGCTGCACACAATTAAATTTGTACGTACTTTTTGTGTACCAGTTCAAATTAGCGAGTCCATCATTTTCGCAACGTTGGTCGTAAAATGTTTTAGCGCAGGCAAACTATGCTCGCTCTTCCGAGTTCTTCGTATAACTGAACTCATTTATGTCGACATCTTATTACCACATTCGGGGCAAAACTTAACCGTAGTGTCTGGCAATATCGCACCACATTCTTTGCAACTCAATGCATTTAATTTTTTTCGCAACATTGCGACATGAATTACACACGGGATGGTAACCTTGAACGCTGGACCCGCCAGATCAATTGCTGTCCAAATACCTGAGATAGCCCAACCAATTGGCCCAGTTAATACTGATGCCCATCTTGCTATTGCAGCATTAGCTCCGATGCGTAAACCATGCCCTAAAATCATACGCGCAATTTGATTCGCAATAATTAATGTAAGTTGATATGAATAAAAACCACCTGCTCTGAATATAGCAATAAACGCTGCGGTACTAATTCCACCGCTATCAAGCCCACCTTTACTTCCCATCTCTTTAAGTAATTCTCTTTTTTCACCATCACTCATGTGATCAAGAGCTTTTTTTAAAATTGTCTCTAAAATGGCGTCTTCAATCTCATCAATTGAACGGTTTTCATTAAATGGTGCTTCCAGCTTTTTCGCAACATCACAGACTATTTCATGATATGCAGGGCCTTCTCCACGTAATACATTGACAAATGAGTTGCCGCCCATATCTCTTATTTCACGTGCAATTAGATCTGCGTATTGAGTATGATCAGGGTAACGCATCTTATACGCATCACTACTAGTTAAATTCTCTGAAATCTTATCTTTGACATAATCTACTAGTGGCTCAAGATCGTCCTTATCTGCTACTTCTAGAACGGGGTTTAAATTTTTGTCGAAAATAGATGTATTTTTCATGTTTATCATTGCTATTTAAGTTAGAAATTCAGAAACTATTTTTCTGATATATTTTCTTGTTGCCAGATCATTGTCGGAAAATACTAGCTCCGAACGAGAAGCAATTTTTTCTATGATTTCAGCAGACAATTCACCACCTTTTGCTAAGCTCTGAACCGCCAAAGCAATTCTTATGCGCTCATCAAACTCGCCACTTTCTCCTCTAACTAACAGGGGAGTCATTGATTCCTGCCTGAGCTTTGCGCGCCTTTTTTTCTGTCTTTCGGCTGCTGTCATTGCCATATTACCTCCGAAAACGTGACAGTCACGAAATAATAAGTGTGACTGTCACGTTTGTAAAGAAAAATTTTTCTATTTTTGAACATTTAATCCAAGAGTGATTCTTAAAAAATACAAATTACAACTCTAAACAATGGGAGATGCAGAATTAGAAAATTTGCTATGCTAGCGCCTCGCGATTATCCGGCAGTCTTGTCTTGGATAGTCAGCACTTATTTTATGAAAGCGTATTATGGCGTCATTGCAGGATCAATTTTTAAAAGCGGGCTTAGTTGATAAAAACAAAGCGAAGAAACTTCATCAAGACAAGACCCAGCAGAAAAAAATCGAGCGTCGGACTGGCAGCGAGAGCGTCGATGAGGCGCGTTTGGCGGCGCTTGAGGTGCAGCGTAAAAATGCCGAGCGCGCGCGGGAACTCAATGCGCAACGTGATGCTGCTGCCGCGCAAAAAGCAATTTTTGCACAGATCGTGCAGATGGTGCAAACGAATCGTCAGAGCAAAGGTGTGGGTGACATCGCCTATTACTATACGCATGGCACCAAGATCGATAAGATCTATGTGTCGGCAGAGGTGCAGAAACACGTAATTGCTGGCCGATTGGTGATCGTGTGCTTGGATGGCAAGACCGAACTAATTCCTCGGGCGATCGCCGATAAAATCGCCGAGCGTGATGAATCTTTGGTGGTGCGGGTGAAGAAGACATCGAACGAAATTGATGAGGATGATCCTTACGCTGCCTTTCAGATTCCGGATGACTTTACATGGTAGTGATTTGAGAGTTCAACAAGGTGCAATTTTTTTCGTAAGGTGTATTGCGCGGTATGACGCCTAATCAAGGGGAAAGTGATTTTCTTTACTTTGTTTAATCACGACGTAAATTGCTGTGCTGTTGAGTACATGACCGTCGGACGGTGTAATACGCCTGTGGCACGCCTGTGGCTATTACAGCCTACTTATTGCATAACCATCCCTTAGAGGCTTGTGATGCAGGTACTTAAATAGGCTGACAAATACCGGTTGGAAAACTACATCTGTTTAAAATGATGTAAATAACTACGGCTCACCGGTAATTTATCAGCACGGCCTTTCATAAATACGCTGGCAGTTTCGTTTTCTCCGCGCGTCACATGACTCACCATATTGATATTCACGACCACCGAGCGATGCACTTGAATGAAGTGCGTGCCGTCGAGTTGATCTAGTAATTCTTTCAGAGAACTCCGAATTAAAGCTTCAGCGGGTTTGCCATCTTCGCCACGCCAAGCAATTAAGGTGTACTTTTCGTTCGAACGTAAAAAATCGATATCAGCGACGGGAATCATGCGTAAAGACTGACCGACCATGGCTTTAATCCAACGCAAGTGTTCAGGTGCCGCTTTCTTTTGCATTCGCGCTTCTAACTTATCCAACAACATTTCGATGTCTGGCGCTTCTTGTGATGTACCAAGACGTTCTCGTACGCGGGCAACTGTGTCAGCAAGGCGGCTTGGATCCACAGGTTTCACCAGATAATCTAAGGCACCTTGGGTGAAGGCTTCCACGGCATATTCACTATACGCCGTGACAAAAACTAAATGTACACCACGCCCCATTTGACGTGCCGCTTCTATACCCGTCATGCCTGGCATATGTACGTCGAGAAAACACACGGTTGGTTTAAGCGCTTGGTATTGTTCGACCGCTTCGCGTCCATTGCGCGCTTCTGCGACGATTTCTAATTCGGGCCAAGTTTGCGCCAACATACGGGTTAATGCGTTACGTAAGAGAGGTTCGTCATCGGCGATCAGTGCGGTAGGGTGAGTTGCGGTCATGTGAATCCCCTATGACAAATTGGTCGTTGTATTGTCCAGTTGCGCTGGAAAATTGATCTCTGCATGAAAGCCATGCGGTTTGATTGCCGTCAAACTGAGCTGTGCCTGATCGGCGAAAACTAATTGTAATCGTTCACGCAGATTTGCCAAGCCTGTGCCTAGGCCCTTACTCCCTTGACCGCCACTTAAGCCGATGCCAGTATCGCGCACTTGCGCCACACAACGATCATTTTGTAATCGCACCGTGACATCAATACGACCCCCTTCTTCACTCGGATCAATCCCATGACGCACAGCATTTTCGACTAAAGTCAGCAAGCTCATCGGCGGGCACGGTATCTTTAGCGCAGCATCATCGACATGAAATGAAAACTGCAATCGGTCCGGCATACGCATGTGCATTAATTCTAGATAAGCGCGCACTAATTCCAACTCTTGTCCCAAAGTGCTTACTGCACTATTTAAATTGGGAACCGCTGCGCGCAAATAGGCAATTAAACTACCTAACACCCGCGATGCCTGAGATGAACCAGAATCCACCAACTCTCGGACATTCGCCAAGGTATTAAAAAGAAAATGTGGCTCCACCTGCGCTTGCAATAAACGCAAACGTGAATCGAGTGCATCACGGGCAAACTCGCTTCGTTCCAATTCAAATGATAACGCTTGCCTCTGCGCCTGACCGTTGATATGACGATATAGCGCTGACATCGCGATCCATGGTGAAAATAATAGACCTGCACCAATCATCTCACCACAACCATCCAATTGTGCCTGCACTTTGTACCAAGGAATGGGCTCGCCTATGGTCGTCAATGTATAGGCGAGCGCTGCCGCAAATGGAACCACGATCGCGACCGCTGCTAATTGAAGAACCCAACGGGCTATCCAACGGGGTAAACGTTTCGGCCAACGTTCAACAATTCCAAACGCCGTTAACTGAATCATACCAATCAAGGCTAAACGAACAAAAATCGTAATCCACCAAGCCGTCCAAGTGAACTTCATCATCATACTAAGAATGAGAGTCGCCACTAAAACCACTTTGATACGCTGCCAACCGTACATTGGAGGTAGTGTCGACAAAGCGTTTGATAATTCTTTACTATCCATGATGTAAGCCTATACGAAGGATGAAAATTAGCTGCCCTTGTTGCCTTGAGTGCGAACTAAGATAGACAGAGTTTACCCTCCTTGTTTGGATAGGGCTATTTCTACTAGATGGTTGACGTTAGTCGATCGTCGAACGACGGTATAGCTTGACCAACCGCGGCTATTAGGTCCGGCAATGATTCAAAGCGATGATATCGCGGGAGGAAATTTCTTGGCTTTGTGGCTGTTGTCTCAGCTTCATTGCTTTGTTTACTGCCAAGGCTTCGCCTTTACATCGTCAATTTGGAACTCGTCTCGGCATCATCACAAGTTAAAGGAATCAGAAAACTTTCCACCTTCTTTTAACTTTGTTCATTCGATCTGAGTGGCCCTCAACTGATTCTTTAAAATTAATCCCGTAGTTCTTGTTATAGATTTAATTTGAGCTGTTGTAAGGAATTGGCGTTCAATATCTGGCAATAACAACATATTTCATACTAAACATTCAATGGTTTTGAGGAAATACGGAATTTCCTCAGGCTTTTTCACAAAAAATCAAAAGATACCCGCAAAAAAGTAAAGGCTGTTTCTGCGTGGTGCAGCGCAATACGCTAGAATGGATCTAAATAAAATCTAAGCCCATCCATCCAATACCGTCCAATCAATCGCAGATGAACGCTCCAGCCCACAATTTAGGCAGTCTTCCACCAGGCACTCCTTCATTTAATGATGATCATGCACCGCAAGCTGCTGCTCCTTCTCGTTTACGTGAAATTCCGTACAACTACACCTCGTTTTCCGACCGCGAAATTGTCATTCGTCTATTAGGTGAAGAAGCTTGGGCTTTGCTTGATAGTTTGCGCGGTAAACGTCAAACAGGGCGTTCGGCACGTATGTTGTATGAAGTGCTTGGCGATATCTGGGTCGTGCGTCGTAATCCGTACTTGCAAGACGATATGCTGGAAAACCCCAAGCGCCGCCAGGCTTTGATCGATGCATTGGATCACCGTTTGCATGAAGTCGAGAAACGTCGGGTCGCTACTGACTCGATTAATTCTGAAGATGCAGACCGTAGCAATTCAGTTGAGATTCTGGTGAATGCAGCGCGTAAAGCGGTGGCGGATTTTTCTAAAGAATTCCGTGATACCTACGACTTGCGCAAAAAAGCCAATAAGCTGTTGGCCAAATACACGGCGAAAGACAATATCAAATTTGATGGATTGAGCCGCGTTTCTCACGTGACTGATGCGACCGATTGGCGGGTGGAATATCCGTTCGTCGTGTTGACGCCAGATACCGAAGATGAAATGGCAGGCTTGGTTAAATCCTGTATCACCCTGGGTTTAACGATCATTCCTCGCGGCGGCGGCACTGGCTATACCGGTGGTGCAATTCCATTGACGCCGATGTCGGCGGTGATTAATACCGAAAAACTGGAGCAATTAGGCGCAGTTGAAATGATGCGCTTGCCCGGTGCTGATCGCGATTACGCGGTGATTTATTCCGGCGCCGGTGTGGTGACGAAACGGGTTTCCGATGCCGCGGATAAAGCGGGATTTGTATTCGCGGTTGATCCAACTTCTGCCGAAGCCTCCTGCATAGGCGGTAATGTCGCCATGAATGCTGGTGGTAAGAAAGCTGTGTTGTGGGGCACCGCGCTCGACAATTTAGCGTCTTGGCGCATGGTTGATCCGAATGGTGATTGGTTGGAAGTCACGCGCCTCGAACATAATTTCAGCAAAATTCATGATGTGGAAGTGGCGAAATTCCAATTGGAATGGACGCATCCCGGCGAGAAAACGCCGTTCAAAACCGAGCTATTAAATATCCCCGGACGCACCTTCCGCAAAGAAGGTTTGGGTAAAGACGTGACCGACAAATTCCTTGCGGGTTTGCCAGGTGTACAAAAAGAAGGCTGCGATGGTTTGATTACGTCAGCGCGCTGGATTTTGCATAAGATGCCGAAGTTTGCGCGCACGGTTTGTTTGGAATTTTTTGGACAAGCACGCGATGCCATTCCTAGCATCGTTGAGATCAAAGATTACCTTGATGGCGAAACCAAAAAAGGCGGCGCTATTCTTGCAGGTCTTGAACATCTCGATGAACGTTATTTAAAAGCGGTTGGTTACACCACCAAATCAAAACGTGGTGTGATTCCCAAAATGGCCTTGTTTGGCGACATCGTTGGCGATGACGAAAATGCAGTGGCACAAGCAGCTTCTGAAGTGATACGCATGGCGAATGCGCGGGTCGGTGAAGGTTTCGTTGCTGTCAGTCCGGAAGCACGTAAAAAATTCTGGTTAGATCGCGCAAAAACTGCCGCGATTTCTAAGCATACCAATGCGTTTAAGATCAACGAAGACGTGGTCATTCCGCTTGATCGTATGGGCGAATACACGGATGGTATTGAGCGCATCAATATTGAACTCTCGATCCAAAATAAGCTGGCCTGTATCGCCGCATTGAAAGAATTTGTCTTGCGTGGCAATCTACCTTTGGGTAAGAGCGAAGACGCCGATGGCGATGATATTCCAGCGGCAGAATTACTTGAAGACCGCGTCTCGCAAGCCGATCAATTGCTGAGTGAAATACAGGCAGGCTGGACTTATTTGTTGACGCAACTCGACCAGCCTTTGCGTGATGCGCGCGTTGAACTCAACAAGCTTGGTCTCGATAAGCTTGATTTTGTGTTTGAACAACGCTTGCAAAAGCAGCCTGATGCGACTCTATTTGATGTGGTGCAAGACCGTACTATCCGCGTCTCTTGGAAAACCGAAGTACGCGCCTTGTTGCGTCAGATTTTCAATGGTGCGGCGTTCAAATTAATCTTGGATGAATGCACTGCGATTCATAAAAAAGTTTTGCGTAGTCGTGTCTTCGTTGCCTTGCATATGCATGCTGGCGACGGCAATGTGCATACGAATTTGCCAGTCAATTCAGATGATTACGACATGCTGCAAGTTGCTCATCATGCGGTCGCGCGCATCATGGTGTTGGCGCGTTCTTTGAACGGTGTGATTTCTGGTGAACATGGTATCGGCATTACCAAATTAGAATTTTTGACTGAAGATGAGATCAAAGATTTCCGTTCGTACAAATTGCGCATTGATCCAGAAGGGCGCTTCAACAAAGGTAAGCTCTTAAATCTGCCTGAGTTTGCTGCCGATTTGCGTAACGCGTACACGCCTTCGTTTGGTTTGATGGGACACGAGTCTCTGATCATGCAACAAAGTGATATCGGTGCGATTGCGAATAGCGTCAAAGATTGCCTGCGTTGCGGTAAGTGCAAACCGGTTTGCTCAACGCATGTGCCACGTGCAAATCTCTTGTATTCACCACGGAATAAAATTCTGGCGACTTCTTTGTTGGTCGAAGCCTTCTTGTATGAAGAGCAAACGCGTCGCGGTATTTCGATTAAACATTGGGATGAATTTTCCGATGTGGCTGATCACTGCACGGTGTGTCATAAGTGTGCGAACCCTTGTCCCGTCGATATTGACTTTGGCGATGTGTCGATGAATATGCGCAATCTTTTGCGCAAAATGGGGCAGAAGAAATTTAATCCGGGCACGGCTGCGTCGATGTTTTTCTTAAATGCGACCGACCCGGCGACGATTAATGCGACCCGCCAAGTGATGATAGGCTGGGGTTATAAAGCGCAGCGTTTTGGTCATGATTTTTTTAAGAAATTTGCCAAGTCGCAGACCAAAGCACCTCCAGCGACGGTTGGTAAAGCGCCTATTAAAGAGCAGGTTATTCATTTTATCAATAAGAAAATGCCGGGCAATTTGCCTAAGAAAACGGCACGTGCTTTGCTTGATATTGAAGACGATAAAATCGTACCGATTATCCGTAATCCGCAAACCACAACGGCGGATACCGAAGCCGTGTTTTATTTCCCTGGCTGCGGTTCTGAGCGTTTGTTCTCGCAAGTTGGTTTGGCAACGCAGGCGATGTTGTGGAATGTGGGCGTACAAACTGTTTTGCCACCGGGCTATTTGTGTTGTGGTTATCCGCAACGCGGTGCTGGGCAGTTTGATAAAGCCGAAAAGATGATGACGGATAATCGCGTGCTGTTTCATCGTATGGCGAATACTTTGAATTATCTCGATATTAAAACGGTGGTCGTATCCTGTGGTACTTGTTACGATCAATTAGCTACCTACGAATTTGATAAGATATTCCCAGGTTGTCGCATTATTGATATCCATGAATTCTTGATGGAAAAGAACGTCAAGCTCGAAGGCGTGACAGGCACGCGTTACATGTATCACGAGCCATGCCATAATCCTATGAAATTGCAGGAATCCGGTAAAACGATTAATAGCCTGATCACGACGGTCGATAATGTAAAGATAGAAAAGAACGAACGTTGCTGCGGTGAATCCGGTACTTTGGCAGTGAGTCGCCCTGACATTTCTACTCAAGTGCGTTTCCGCAAAGAAGAAGAGATGACCAAAGGCGCGGACAAATTGCGCAATGACGGATTTACTGGCGATGTCAAGATTTTGACTTCTTGCCCATCCTGTTTGCAAGGTTTGTCACGCTATAACGATGATAGTGGTACGCAAGCCGATTACATCGTGGTCGAAATGGCGCGTCACATACTCGGTGAAAACTGGATGCCAGAATATGTGGCGAAAGCGAATAATGGCGGCATAGAACGCGTTCTAGTTTGAGGTAGATTAGGGTAGAAAGTGATGACGATGAACTGTGAATTATGTACGGTCGACGGCGGCGAGCTGATCCTCAAAACCGACAAGTTGCGCGTGGTACTAATCGATGATGCAAACTATCCGGGTTTTTGTCGTGTTATTTGGAATGCGCATGTCAAAGAAATGACGGATTTAGTCATCGCTGATCGCTCGACCATGATGCAAGCGGTTTGTAAAGTCGAACAAGCGATACGCGACGTGATGCAGCCGCATAAAATTAATTTGGCAAGTCTCGGCAATATGGTGCCGCATCTGCACTGGCATGTGATTCCACGTTATCAAGATGATGCGCATTTCCCGAACCCTGTGTGGGCAGCGGCGGACAGGGTTTCTGCTGAGCTTGATGCAAAACGCGCCTTATTGCCCGCATTGCGTGAAGTTCTGCGACGTGAGTTTTCGGCTTAAATTATATTCAGAAAACATTAGGTGTCGCTCCTGCGAAGACAGGAGCCCAGCGGCGTCGCTTGATTAACGCAAGACACTGGATTCCTGCTAAAAGCATGCAGGAATGACGGTAATGACGCTTGCATGAGATTCACTTAATTTCCTATCAAATAAGAAAAACATGAACCATCTACCACCCCCAATATCCCACAAAGTTCACCCAACAGCACTCAACGCCAGAACAGTATCGCGCTTGTTAGAAGTCGAGTTCGACGACGGCAAACGTTTTGAGCTGCCGTTTGAATTAATGCGCGTGTACTCACCTTCTGCTGAAGTGCGCGGTCATGGCGAAGGTCAGGAAGTTTTGCAAATCGGTAAGCGCTTAGTCAGCATTACCGGCATAGAACCCGTCGGTAATTACGCGATTAAGCCGATTTTCACCGATGATCACAGCACAGGCATTTTTACTTGGGAATATTTGTATTGGCTGGGCACCCATCAAGCAACTTTATGGCAAGACTATTTAGTACGCCTGCAAGCCGCCGGTTATGCTGACGAAGAGGGGCGTGACGCAATTCCTGCACCTAAAACGGGATCAAAATGCGGTTCATAGGTAATTTTCAGAAATTTCTACCGCAGAAATATTGCGCTAAGTCCTGATCAGATTCCCGATTCAGCTCTATAATCGCGCCTGTCGATTTCTCACAACGCGGTTTCAGTCTCGTCGACAAGTCTGAAGCAAAGCGTAGAAATCATAATCTTTCATTCTCTGCAGAGTATCAAGATGAGCGAGCAAGCTAATAAAGTAGATGGGTCGACTACCCATTTCGGTTACACCACGGTGGCCGAAGAAGAGAAAGTCCATAAAGTCGCCGAGGTATTTCACTCTGTTGCAGCCAAATATGATGTGATGAACGATCTGATGTCAGCTGGTTTGCACCGTGTGTGGAAGATATTCACAATTGCGCAAGCGGGCGTACGTCCAGGATTTAAGGTGCTGGATATCGCTGGGGGAACTGGCGACCTAGCAAAAGAATTTGTCAAACAAGCGGGCAAGACGGGAGAAGTTTGGCATACCGATATCAATGAATCGATGTTGCGCGTGGGTCGGGATCGTCTCTTGAATAAAGGTTTGATTACCCCAACCTTATTGTGTGATGCGGAGAAATTACCGTTTCCAGATAATTATTTTGATCGCGTGAGTGTTGCCTTTGGATTGCGCAATATGACGCACAAGGATCAAGCACTGGCAGAGATGCGCCGGGTTTTGAAGCCGGGCGGTAAATTGTTGGTATTGGAATTTTCTAAAGTACCAGAAGTTTTGCAAAAACCGTATGACGTGTATTCATTCAAGGTACTACCTTGGTTGGGCCAAAAAATCGCGAATGACGCGGATAGTTATCGCTACTTAGCGGAATCGATACGCATGCATCCTGATCAAGAAACCCTAAAAAGCATGATGCAAGAGGCTGGTTTGGAGCGTGTTGAATATTTTAATTTGACGGCTGGTGTGGCGGCCTTGCACACAGGGATTAAATTGTAGGGCAGTTGATTGAAACGAATTGATTGCTCGATATTTTTCAATAGTTTAAAGACGGTTTGTATAAAGTTTGCAGTATAAAAAGGAGATTTGCATGAAACATATTTTATTAAGTATCGCTTTGTTGTTCGGTGCGACAACCATGATTGTTGCCGATGCGGAAGCGCAACGTATGGGCAAGCGCGGTTCTTTTGGCCGTCAATCAAATAACGTCACGCAAAAAGCACCAGCAGCAAATGCTGCGACGCCAGCGCAGGCCGCTAAGCCAGGTGCTGCAAACGCTGCGACACCTGCGGTTCCTCCTAAACCAGCTATGCCTTGGAAAGGTATTGTTGGCGGCTTGATCGGTGGTGCACTGTTAGCTGGTTTGTTTTCTTCCTTGGGTATGGGCGGTGCTTTGGCAAGTGCCTTGGGTTCAATGTTAACTTTTGCAGCGATCGGTTTGCTTGCATTCATGGCCTATCGTTTCTTTATGCGTAGAAAAGCGGGCAACGCAGCGGCGAATGCGCCATCGATGTTTAATCAACAGCCAGCTTATGCCGGTGTGCCAAACAATAATGCCTTACCTGAAATCGGTTCACGCGTTGACTCATATACAGATAATGCACCAAAAGCATTTACGCCAGCTTCTGTCAGTACAGCAAACTTTGGCGGTGGTGATGCAGCTCCAGCTCCAGCTCCAGCGGCAAATCAGGGGAACTGGACAATTCCAGCGGATTTCGATGTGACAGGTTTCCTGCGTCACGCTAAGTCAAATTACATTCGTTTGCAGGCCGCTTGGGATCGTGGTGATATCAACGATATCCGTGAATTCACTTCACCAGAAATGTTTGCAGAAATGAAGTTGGAATTGCAAGATCGTGGTGCAGCGAAGAATGAAACGGATGTGGTGACTTTGGATGCAGAATTGTTAGGCATCGAAACACAAGCGTACGACTATGTAGCTAGCGTTAAATTCACTGGCATGATCAAAGAAGCCGGTGCGACTAATCCAGAAGCATTTGCTGAAGTTTGGAACTTAGCGAAACCAGTGAATGGTCAATCTGGTTGGTTGTTGGCTGGTATTCAGCAATTGAATTAATTGGTTGAATGTCGGTACAGCCTTGTTTTCGGACAAACTTGTATCTGATTAAAACGCTTGAAATTGGCCAGATTGAAGGTCTTTTAAGGGTTTGCTGTTAAACTAAGAACCGCGCATGATGTCATGCGCGGTTTTTTATTTTATACCTATGATTGCCACCCCCTTTATCCTGTTTGTGAATCACTTGTTAGCACAAGAACCTTGGGCTGCGGCACGCTTACAGAAACATGCCGGTAAGACTGCCTGTGTTGATGTTGAGTTATTTCAGTTGCGTGTGAAAATTGGTGCTGATGGCTTGTTGCAAGCAGCCGCCGATGAAACAGAAGCAAATGCCGATCAGGTCGTGCTGAGGATCAAGGCAGCCGATTTGCCTTTGATTGCGCAAAACCGCGAACGTGCGGTGTCCTATGTCAAGATAGAGGGCGATGCTGATTTCGCGAATGCCTTATCGCAATTAAGTCAGGATTTACGGTGGGAAGCAGAAGAAGATTTAAGTAAATTGTTTGGCGATGTGGCCGCTGTGCGCATGGTCGCAACGGGTAAAAGTTTGCTTGAAAACGCAAAACGCACACACCAAAACCTACAAGAAAATCTAGCTGAATATTTTTTAGAAGAAAACCCTATGTTGGTACGCCCACAAGCTGTGCGTGCCTTTGGTGAACAAGTGAACAAAACTCGTGATGATGTAGAGCGTTTGATGAAACGCTTGGAACGATTAGAAAAGATGAAGGTAGCAAAGCAATGATCCTAGATTCCTCAGTTGACCGCTCAATGTCGGCTTGAAAGTCGCATGAATATTAACTTTTACCCTGTTTTTACAGATCACCATTTGGGTGAGACCGCTACAGGCTCGATTACACATTTTTCCGCGCCGCTGGACTTCGTTGTTCCTCCTATCAACATTAAGGTTGCTTCGTCGTCACGCCTCGCCAGCAACGCGGAAAAACGCACACTCGAACCTGTCCAACTGAGGAATCTAGGATGATTTTAAATTCTCTACGCTTGTTTAAAATTGTTCGCATCGTTCTGAAGTACGGCATCGATGAAATTGCGATGTCGGGTTTGCGTATTCCACGCACGGCAAAGCTCATCAAAGCACTATTGTTTTGGCGCGACTTGTCCGCACCGCGTGGTGAGCGTTTGCGCAAATCCTTAGAGGATTTGGGACCAATTTTTGTTAAGTTTGGACAGGTACTGTCAACAAGGCGTGACCTGATGCCGCCGGATATCGCAAATGAATTGGCGCTGTTGCAAGACCGCGTGCCCTCGTTTGATCCTGATTTGGCGGTTGCACAAATTACTAAATCCCTCGGCGCCCATCCTGATCAATTATTTGCCAGCTTCGAACGCGTGCCAGTCGCTTCGGCGTCGATTGCGCAAGTGCATTTTGCGACCCTAAAAGATGGTCGTGAAGCCGCGGTGAAGGTGCTGCGTCCTGGTATGAAAGAAACCATAGACCGTGATGTTGCGTTGATGAAAATCGCTGCTGGCTGGTTAGAGTTTTTGTGGGCGGACGGCAAGCGTCTAAAAGCCAAAGAAGTCGTTGGTGAATTTGATAAATATCTGCACGATGAGTTAGATCTGATGCGCGAAGCTGCGAATGGTAGTCAATTGCGTCGCAACTTTGCTGATTCCGATTTACTGATCGTACCGGAAATGTATTGGGATTTATGTTCATCCTCCGTGATCGTCATGGAACGTATGAAGGGCATACCGATTTCCCAAATCGATAAGCTACAAGAAGCGGGTGTTGATCTGGCGAAGTTGTCGCGTGATGGTGTGACGATTTTCTTTACCCAGATTTTCCGCGATGGTTTTTTTCACGCCGATATGCATCCGGGGAATATTTTGGTATCGACCGAACCTGCTACTTTAGGGCGTTATATCGCGCTCGATTTTGGCATCGTTGGTACTTTGAATGATTACGACAAAGATTATTTATCACAGAACTTCTTAGCCTTCTTCCGCCGTGATTATAAGCGCGTGGCAGAGGCGCATATAGAATCAGGCTGGGCACCAAAAGAAACTCGCGTCGATGAGCTGGAAGCCGCCGTGCGCGCTTGTTGTGAGCCTATCTTTGATCGTCCATTGAAAGATATTTCTTTCGGTCAGGTCTTATTACGTTTGTTCCAAACTTCACGTCGCTTCAATGTTGAAGTGCAACCGCAACTGGTGTTGCTGCAAAAGACTTTGCTCAATATCGAAGGACTGGGACGCCAGCTTGATCCTGATCTAGATCTGTGGAAAACCGCGAAACCTTACCTTGAGCGCTGGATGAGTGAGCAAGTTGGTTGGCGCGGTTTAATGGATAAGCTGAAAGCGGAAGCGCCGCGTTACAGCCATATCTTCCCGCAATTGCCACGCCTCGCACATCAAGCTCTGAGTCGGGCAGCTGATGGTGGAAATAATGAAGCTTTGTTGGCGAGTTTGATTGCGGAACAGCGCGCAACGAATTCTTTATTGCGTGCGATTATCTATATCGGCGTTGGTGTATTGGCAGGCGTGATTTTAGCGTTTTCCTATGTGAATTTTTTCATGCTTCCAGTGGTATGACACCGCAATTTTCTCATCGTGATCCAAATGATCCTGAGTTTTGGGACGAGCGTTTTCAACAAGGTTTTACGCCATGGAATCTCGGAGCTGTGCCACTTGGATTGCGTGATTTTGTCCATAAGCTTGAGAGAGCGCAGAAAGCCGTTCCAAACTGTTTAATTCCTGGTTGTGGTCACGCACACGAAGTGGGATTTCTATCAGAAGCAGGATGGCAAGTGACTGCGATCGATTTTTCGCTTGCTGCGGTGAATACAGCAAAAGCCCAGTTGGGGCAGTCGTCAGAGCGTGTGCAACACGCAGATTTCTTTCAATTTACACCAAATGCCCCGTTAAGTTTGATTTATGAGCGCGCTTTTTTCTGTGCGTTACCGCCAGCTATGCGTGAAGCTGTGGTTGAGCGGTGGGCGAAGCTTTTGCCTTCTGGTGCGCAACTGATTGGGTATTTCTTGTTAAATGATACCGACGACCTTAGCAAAAAGGGGCCACCTTTTCATACCCATGTTCAGGAATTTTCTGCATTGATGCGCCCTTATTTTGTTTGCTTAGAAGATGCCGATGTAAGTGATTCACTTGCGGTATTTGAGGGCAAGGAGCGTTGGCAGGTTTGGCAGCGCATTTAGGATTTGCATCGACGACGTAAAAAAAGCGGATAAATTATCCGCTTTTTTCTTTCGGGTAAGCGCCGAGCTTACGCAATCATTACCAAACGCGAATGCGCTTCGCTGGCTCTACGTACATCTTGTCCCCGGCCTTTACATCAAATGCCTGATAGAACTCTGGCATGTTGGTGAGCGGACCATTGGCTCGGAACATTCCCGGTGCGTGTGAATCGGTTGAGAGCAATCGCACGGTTTCCTTGTCACGTGCCTTGCCACGCCAAACCTGTGCCCAACCCATGAAGACGCGTTGATTACCAGTATAACCATCAATCACAGGTGGTTTCTTGCCATTGAGTGACAATTGATAGGCTTTGTAGGCAATCGACAGTCCAGCGTTGTCACCAATATTTTCACCCAAGGTTAGTTTGCCATTGACTTTATAACCTTCGAGCGGACTATAGTTGGCATATTGTGCGACCAGCGCATCGGTTACTTTTCCAAAGTTTGCTTTGTCTTCGGCGGTCCACCAATCACGTAGGTTACCATCGCCGTCAGATTGACTACCAGAGTCATCAAAACCATGGCCAATTTCATGTCCTATGACGGCACCAATACCGCCGTAGTTGACCGCATCATCTGCTTCAGGATTAAAGAATGGTGGCATCAAAATCGCAGCAGGGAAGACGATTTCATTTTGACGTGAATTGTAATACGCATTGACCGTTTGCGGGCTCATGCCCCATTCGCTGCGATCAACTGGTTTGCCCAGTTTATCAACTTGACGTTGATAAGCGAATGCGCGGCCTGCTTTGATATTGCCAATCAAATCACCCTTAACGATGGACAATTGACTGTAATCGCGCCATTTATCGGGGTAACCAATTTTCGGTGTGAACTTCGACAATTTAACTAGCGCTTCTTTTTTGGTTGCTTCACCCATCCAAGGCAGAGTTTCTATGCTTTGTTTGTACGCTAACATCAGGTTATTCACCAATACTTGCATGCGTGCTTTGTTTTCAGCTGGGAAGTGTTTTGCTACATACAATTGTCCCAAGGCTTCGGACAGACTTTCTTCAACGCGACTGACACCACGTTTCCAGCGCGGTTGATTTTCTGGGATGCCACGCAGGGTTGCATTAGAAAATGAGAAATCCTGATCAACGAAGCGTTTGCTCAGATAGGGAGCATAGGCATTTAAAACGCGCCAATTGAAATAGGCTTGCCATGTTTCGACCGGCGTATCTTGGATGACTTTATTGAGGCCCGTTAAATAGCTAGGTTGACGGACGATGACAGAATCGGTTTTGCCGCCAGTTCCCATTTCAATAAAGTATTTGTTCCAGTCAAATCCTGGCAGTAAGTCGCCGAGTTTAGCGATTTCTACTTTATTGTAGGTTTTTACTGGATTGCGATTTTCAACATTACTCCATTGGATTTTCGCGATTTCTGTTTCCAAAGCCATAATCGCGCTAGCCGCTTGTTGCGCATTGCTATTGCCAGCCATGGTCAACATCTTCTCTACGTGTATTAGATAGGCATCGCGTACCGCTTTAAATTTGGCATCATCGAGTTTCAGATAGTAGTCGCGATCTGGCAAACTCAGGCCACCTTGACCGACAGTGATTGTATATTTCGATGAGTCTTTTGCATCTTGTGTGACGCCAGAACCGATAGGAGTACCAATGCTGATGCGTGACAGGTAAGCAAGCATGGCTGGTAATTCTGCTTTATCTTTGAATTGTTGAATCCGCGCAAAGTCAGCTTGTAGTGGTTTGATATCAAGTTCTTCTAAGCGAGCTTCATCCATAAAACTATTATAGAGATCCGCAATTTTTTGCTGATTGGTACCCGGTTTTAATTCTGTTTGTGTTGCCAGGCTTTGTATGATCGCCGCAGATTGTTTTGCCGACATTTCAGCCAATTGATCGAAGGCACCATAACGTCCGCGATCTGCTGGAATCTCGACGGTGTCTAACCATTTTCCAGACATGAAACGGAAAAAATCATCTTGCGGCCGTACGCTTTTATCTATCCACTGCAAGTCGATACCCGATTGTAATTTCTTGGCGGCGGCTTTCGTTTTAGTTGCTTGTTTGCTCGTTTGTTTACTATCAGGTGCTACTGATTGCGCAATGACTTGTGCACTGATTGATGACGCAAACAGTCCAGAAATAACAGAAAATAAGATTCGTTGACGCATAGTGTTCCTCTTTAATTTATTGTTTAATTTGTCGCGTGATTATTATGTTAATACGCACTAGTTCAACACGTTCTAGGAATTAGTGTGATGATTTGTGACTTATTTCAGACCATTGAGTTCATCCATAGTTCCAAATTCAATGAGCATCATTGGCTGTTTCGTTTCTTATTTAACTTGGTAATTGGTCGCTGGATTAGTGCTTGAAATGGCGAGGTTCATCGTTGCTAAATTGGGGAAGCCCAAATAGAAAAAGCCCCGGAAAAATCCGGGGCTTTTTGATCTTGCTACTTGTAGTCTCTATTTTTACAAATTAGAACTTCAAGTTGCCAGTCATGTAGACCGTGCGTCCCAAAGGATCTGTATAGCGGCCATCATATCCAACTTGATTACCACCCCCAGTATTGCGGATTGATAGTGGAGGATCTTGGTTCAATAAATTGCGAACCCCAGCAGTTAAAGTCAAGTTCTTAGACGCGTTTGCTTTGATTTGCCAGTCCAGTGTGATGTATTTTTTTACACTTCGTTCTAGGCCAGCTAAACCACCAATTGAACCATCGTCATTTACAAAACGTAACTGCGCATCGGAAGCATTAATAACTTTGTCACGATAGCCTGAACGATAGTTCATCGTCAGAGAGTTAGAAATCATATCGCTGGATTTCAATGAGAAAACCATTCTCGAAATTATCTTGAAAACGACATTATCTGATGAATCAAAGCGTCCAACACTCTTCTCTAAACCAACGCCTGGCACATCTTGCTCAGCTTTGAGCATATATGTACCAGACCAGTTAACTGATAAAGCACCGATTGGTGTGGCAGTTCTGTAAGTACTATCCCAATCGATACCTTGATAATGAGATGTCGCTAAATTCACTGGAGAAAGCTGGGCAACGATCACTTTTGAACCTTGAATCGGATCAAAATATAATTGAATGTACTTGTCCGCCAGTGCAGGTGTCGTGTAGATTTGATCTTGCGATAGTGATTGAATCTGATTCTTCAACTTCACATCCCACCAGTCTAAACCGATGGTTAAGCTCTTCATTGGTTCGAAGCGAACACCAAATGCCATTTGATCAGACTCTTCAGCCTTCAAACCAGTCGCACCCTTGTTCGCATTACCTTTAGTTAATAAGCCATATTCCTGAGCACCGCGGCAGTAAGGGAAACGATAATCTGTTGGATTTGTAATCGGGCATGGGAAGAAGCTTGAAGAGCCAGCATTTTTAACTGGATCAGCAATATTGTTCATAGTTGGTGCTTTGAAGCCTGTACCATACGATGCACGCAACAACACTGATTCTGTTGGTTGGAAACGAGCGGACAGCTTATAAGTTGCTTTTGAAACAGCATTTCCTACTTCGCCAGGTGCAGCAGCGCTACCATCCGTGTTGTAAGTAGTATTGTTTTTCTTCACTGCATCATAGCTATCATAACGAACCGCTGCTGTGATATCTAAATTTTTGATGACAGGCATTAACATTTCACCAAACGCCCCCCAGCTTTGACGGCTTGCATCTAAGTCTTGCGCTCCTGTGCCGCCACCAATCTGGGTATCGGTCCAAGATGTGTCTGGATTTTGTGGTCCTGGACCTTTGGAAATGGAACTGTATTGATCTTGATATGACTGCTTAGTGAAGTCCATTCCCATACCTAGGGATGCTTGGCCTCCAGGCATCGCGAACATTTCCTTAGAGGTATTTGCACTTAAGACGTCTATTTTCGATTTGGTGGTTAGCAAATTTTGATTCAACACCGCAGGCGCTAAAATCGAAGATGCATTAGGGTTCATGATGAATGGGTTAAATGCACCAGATTTGACTAGGGCGTTAAACTTGTTCGAGCTCATGTAGCCAGAAACAGCTTGATCTGTTTGAGTATTTTCTGAGTGCGTATAAGACGCTTTGTAATCCCAGCCCATCAAATTACTGTCAACACCTAAGACCAAATGATTGGCATCTGTTTTGTATTCATCTGCGCGACCACCCGCATCATATGCACGGAAATAGAAGAACGCATCAGTGACATCGGACGCTTTAATGCCACGTGCTGCTAACAAAGGAACGACGGTTGTATTGTAAGCACCAATATAGTTCTGGTTTACAGTTTTTGCCTTTGTAATAGGATCCATGCTGAATATCGTCAGCGGTTGAGCTGGCGCTGCATACTGTGCTCGATTTGTGAATCGTGACATCACTGCTTCGCCGAACAATGTTGTTTCATTACTTAACTTCAAACTACCATTTGCAAATATGCTATCGCGTGTTAATTTTGGAATTAAGTCAACAGTGGCAGCATAGTCATAGCGACAGAATTCACCGCGCTGAAAGGTATTTGGTCCATTACATTTGCCAGTTTTAATGAAATCTGGTGAAAATGCATCGATATTTGCGTCGTCAGGTGGCAGGTTATTGTTATAAATATCAACAACAGCAGGGATCGAATTAATACTTGTTTGGAAAATTGCGTATTTCTTTCCGCCTTCATTGAAGCGTCTTACACCCGATTTCGCGAAGTCACGTTGAGTCGCTTTTAAAGCGTCTTGCTGATCATGGGCATATGAGACCTGTAAGTTGTACCCGTCTGTTGCTAAGTCGCCAAATCCTTTGGAAATAGAGAAGTTAGAGCTACGACCACCGGCTTCTTGCGGCGCATTTAGAGTAGCTTCTACGACGAAATCTTGTTGATTTTTTTTCAGAATAAAATTGATTACGCCTGCAATTGCATCAGACCCATATAAAGTTGACGCTCCATCAGTCAATATTTCAACACGTTCGACAGCAGAAAGTGGAATACTTGCTAAGTTGACCGCACTACCAGTTCCGTATGGCGCCATGCGACGACCATTCAATAATACCAATGTGTATGCTGTTCCAATTGCGTGGATAGATGCTGTTTGTACGCCACTGCCGCCACCATTCACTGACGCGGACGAAGTAATGAAGCCCTGCATAGCTGGTAATGCCGCGACCAAATCGGCTACATTAGTAACACCACTTTGTTCGATATCCTTACGACTTAAAGTTTGTACTGGCAATGCACCTTCTTTGGCGATACGCTTAATCGATGAGCCTGTAATTTCAATACGTTGTGGTGCAGTATCTTGTGCGAATGCTGGTTGTGCGAGCATGCCTGCTCCCATTACGACGCCGCCGACAAACATCAGGCGTACTGAACGGGATAAGATTTTTTCTACCATGTTAACTTCCTCCAGTTAATGAACAACAAAATGAGTTTTTAAAACTTTTCTTGGTTTTGGGACTAATTTGGGACTAGGTTGAGATGCAACTCGATAGTGACAACAAATTAAATAAGTCTTTGCTTGCGTTATATGTTTGATAAAACCCCATTATTTTTTTCTCTTACCAAACAGGCTTTATAACGACGACAAAAGTGCTATTTAATCAACTACAGAAAAACACTCATTTGCGATAAGACCATTCGCCATGCTCCAGTGTCAAGCTGGTAAAGTCTTGTAAAATTGAAAATGTGAAGCAAGTTGAATAAGTCCAGAATAATACCAATCTGGCATTGCGTTCTATTTTATATTTTCAATAATGAAATTAAATAAAGTGCTAGTCTTATCATTGATTTCCTCTCTAATTACCGATATTTCATACGGTACTCGAAGCTAATAGCCGCGTTGAGTTTTGTTCAGAGCGGGCTTTTCTTTGCTTGTTCTTAGCATGATTGAAGAAGGTTGAAATAATATATTGGAATAATTAATTAATAACTTTAATTAATATATTTAAGTGCCTAAAATGTCGCTTTTAATAGTGTGCAGTGCGGCATTTTTACAACATCCAGTCTGTATCTAGATATATTTAATGATGTTGTAGGACATTTAGAAGGGATCTTGGCGATGTATAAATGGTATGTTTTGGCAGAATTGAAATCTATATTTTAGTCAGTTTCAACAATGTGGCTGCTAAAGTAGGGTGCTCAATTGATAGTTGTTTCTTGTACATCGATTTAAGATAAATCTTAGTAAACGACAAAGGCATGAATTTAGTTTTCCTAAATTCATGCCTAAAAAGTGAAATTGTTGATTTGTGAACGTTACAGTTCAGTACGAATCGAAAAGAGTTCAGGAAATAGCACGACATCCAGCATCTTGCGCAAATAACTGACACCCGCAGTTCCACCAGTTCCCGTCTTAAAACCGATAATTCTTTCCACCGTTGTCACATGGCGGAAGCGCCAAATACGGAAAGCTGTTTCCATATCGACCAACTTTTCAGCTAATTCGTAAAACGCCCAATGCTGTTCAGGTGCTTGATAGACTTGCTGCCACGCCATTTTGACCGAATCATTTGCGACCACTGATATGGTCCAATCTAGCTGCAGACGTTCTGCGTCAATCTTGAAGCCATTGCGCGCCATGTACATAATGGCTTCATCGTAGATCGATGGCGAGTTTAGTGCGGCTTCCAAACTCGCGTGTGCTTCTGGCGTTTTTTCGTGCACTTGCAATAAGCTGGCGTTCTTATTACCTAATAAATATTCAAGCTCACGGTACTGATGTGATTGAAACCCTGAGGAGTTGCCCAGATACGGGCGAATTGCTGTGTATTCACTAGGCGTCATGGTGGCCAATACATCCCATGCATGAACTAACTGATCCATGATGCGCGCTACTCGCGATAACATTTTGAACGCAGGTGGAAGATCGCCTAGGCGAATTTGTTGGCGAACTGCGTGTAACTCGTGCAGCATCAGCTTAATCCAGAGTTCACTGGTTTGATGCTGAATAATAAACAGCATTTCGTTATGATTTGGCGAGAGCGGATGCTGCGCTGAGAGAATTTGATTGAGACCAAGGTAGTCTCCATAGCTCATGTCTTTGCTGAAATCGAGTTTGGCGCCATGCCAAGACATCGGGCATTTTCCATCGTTTTGTGGATGATCTGTGGTCATAAATATCTCGTCTTTAGGTGTTTGTTCTGAACTGCAATTTAATGTACTTGTTGTCGTTTCTTATTGTTTCTTTGCCCTGTGGCTCAGGTTACGGCATTGCGTTGTATGTTGGCGTCATAACTTTGTGTATCGAGAGTGTCGCGCAGAATTTCTACCGCATCCCAAACTTCAGTGTAGCTGGTGTATAGCGGCGTGAAGCCAAAGCGCATAATGCCTGGTTCGCGATAATCGCCGACGACACCACGTTCGATCAAGGCTTGAATGACCGCGTAGGCATGTGCATGTGTGAAGCTCACATGGCTGCCGCGTTGTGCGTGGCCACGAGGTGTGACTAATGCTAGTTGGTGTTGCGCGCAGCGGGTTTCTACTAATTGAATAAATAAATCAGTTAAGCCTAAAGATTTTTGGCGAACTGCAGACATCGATGTTTGTGCGAAAATTTGTAGTCCAGATTCAATCATTGCTAAGGATACGATCGGCTGTGTACCGCAGAGTGCCCGGCGTATGTCTGGCGTAACGTTGAACGAAGCTTGCATTGCGAATGGTGCAGCGTGACCCCACCAACCAGTCAGCGGGTGATGAAAATCTGCTTGATGACGTTTTGGTACCCAGATGAATGCCGGTGCCCCTGGACCACCATTTAAATATTTATAGCAGCAGCCAACAGCGAAATCGGCATTCGCTTGATGCAAATTGACTTCAACCGCGCCTGCTGAGTGCGCCAAATCCCATAAGCATAAAGCGCCTTGTGCGTGCGCGATTGCAGTAACTTTTGTCATATCGTGCAGATACCCGCTGCGATAATTGACATGGGTCAGCATCACTAAGGCAGTGTCTTGGTTGATGGCACTGCTTAATTCCTCTGGACTATCTACCAAATGTAAGCGGTAGCCACGGTCTAGCCATTTGGTCAGACCTTCTGCCATATAAATATCCGTCGGGAAGTTGCTGCGCTCTGTGATGATGACTTTGCGTGTGCTGGCATCTGCTTTCTGTGATTGAATTTGTAGTGCTGCAGCGATGGCTTTAAATAAGTTGATCGACGTTGAATCGGTGATCACGACTTCTTCTTGATCAGCACCAATGAGTGGCGCAAGTAAATTACCTAAACGCGACGGCAGATCGAACCAGCCAGCTTTATTCCAGCTTTTGATGAGATCCATGCCCCATTCCTCTTCAATCACTTGCTGAGCTCGTTGAAATGCGACTTTAGGCTGCGCTCCAAGTGAATTGCCATCCAAATAAATCATACCCGCAGGGAGTTTGAATTCAGAACGTAGGTCTGCAAGTGCATCGGTTTTATCCAGCGTTAAGCAATATTGTCGGTCAATTGTCGTCATAGTATTTTTTCTTAGAGGTTAATCTGCGCGCAAAATTGCGCAAAGTGGTTTGGCTACTTGGCTAGATCATTGAAATGGCAAAATAATGAATTGGCGGATGTCGACTGTATTTGATAGTTTGCTTCATGTGCACTAGCGCATGTTTTGTTAGTTAAGCATGCAGAGTCGATTAAGTCGATATTTTATGTTGAAAATCCTGATAATTTATTGCAAATATCTTCGATATTCTTGTGAATATTAGAATATTATGGCGATTCATAGATAAAAAGTGACGGAAAAATCCATATGCAACTCGATGCCGTAGATTTAAAAATTTTGCAACTCTTGCAAGCTGACGGACGTATAAGTAATCAAGACTTGGCAGAGAAAGTATTTCTTTCGCCTTCCTCATGCTTGCGTCGGGTTCGTGCCTTGGAGGAGAGCGGTGTCATCAGCCATTATCGTGCGGTTCTCGATACGAACGTTTTAGGTTTAGAAGTTGATGCTTTCGTGCAGGTCACTATGCGGCGCGATGTTGAACAGTGGCATGAAAATTTTTCTAAGGCTCTACAAAGTTGGCCGGAAGTTGTTGGTTCTTACATCATCACAGGTGACGCCAATTATTTGTTGCGCGTACGCGCGCGCAATTTAAAACATTATTCTGCATTTGTCCTTGAGCGTTTGTATAAAACTACTGGCGTACTTGATATACGTTCGAACATCGTTTTGCAAACTTTAAAAGAAAGCACAGAACTCGCAGCCGAACTATTGAGTGAATAAGTTTGTACGTGCTTAAAGAAAACTAAATGAGATCGATAATTTATCTCGTTGTTCTCGGATCTAAGAATTCGGTACACTGCTAGCAGCTAATATCAACACGTCCTAGTATTTATCCACTCTGAGTTTATTTTCTTATGCGCTTATCCGACTACTTTAATGAACTCCCATTGATTGCGATCCTGCGCGGAATTCAAAATCATGAATGTGTAGAAATTGGACAGGTGTTAGTGCATGCAGGATTTCGTTGCATTGAAGTGCCAATGAATTCGCCGAATGCGCTTGAAAGTATTTCTCTATTGGTTCAACACTTGCCGAAAAATTGCTTAATTGGCGCTGGTACCGTGATGAATGAGCAGCAGCTTGATCAGATACATCAGCTTGGTGGGCGTTTAATCGTGATGCCACACGCTGATGTAAAGTTGATTCACGCAGCAAAGCAACGTGGCATGATTTGTACGCCCGGTGTTGCTACGCTGACGGAAGCATTCGCTGCCTTAGCGCATGGAGCCGACGCACTAAAGTTATTTCCGGCTGAAAGTGTTCCTCCCTCAGTTTTGAAAGCATGGCGTACAGTGTTGCCCGCATCTACTTTATGTTTGCCTGTTGGTGGCGTGCGTCCTGACGGTATGTCAGCTTATCTCAATGTCGGCGCGAATGGTTTTGGACTGGGCTCGAATTTATACCAAGCTGGCGACACTGTGGCACAGGTCAAAAATCGTGCAGATGCCTATGTGAATGCTTGGAAATTAATGTCCTCATGATGCTGTGTGTGACGTGATAAATATACGAAATTTTTGATGAGAAAAATGACTGCGTAATTTTTTCTACATCAAATTTTTTTGTCTGCGAGCCACTACTTTTATTTTTTCATCACCCTGTATTTCTCCATGATTTGCGTGGTCAAATCGTCGGATACTTACGTCCATATTATCGACACTATCTTCATAAAATTTTACTTGATGTGCGCTTAATTATTTGTCGCTGTTGGCTTTTTCTATTCCCATTTATTCTTTGACTTGTCGGCACTTTATCCATGCTTGCCGCCTTATGTGCACCGGTTTGCTATGTGTAACCGAACAATGCATTTCAATAATTGATGATGAGATGAAGTAACTAAAAAATAGGAGATACCAATGAGATTAACTAAGCTTGCGGCTGCCTTGTTCGCAGTCGGATTTGCATCGAGTAGTGTTGCGGCCGAGGATGATGACAAGAAGCAGGAAAAAGTACAGAAGGTTGAAGTAACAGGCTCTAGCATTAAACGTGTGAATGCAGAAACGGCATCGCCGATTCAGATCATCGATGCTAAGCAAATTGAAAGTATGGGGGCACGAACGCTGATGCAAGTGTTGGATAACTTACCAGCAGCGCGCCCGGCACAGCAAGATTTTCGTTCGATGTTTACTGGCTCTGATGGTGCTTCGCAAGCGAATTTACGAGGCTTGGGTGCGCAAGGAACTTTGATTTTATTGAATGGTCGTCGTTTGTCTTTTTATGGTGCACCAGAAGGATTTCAAACGCAATTTGTGAATATCGATGCGATTCCTGCTGCAGCAATTGAGCGCATGGAAGTGTTAACCGATGGTGCATCGGCAGTCTATGGTTCAGATGCTGTTGCCGGTGTCATCAATATCATTACAAAAAAATCTTACAACGGCTTGCAAGCGAGCGCCGCGATTGATAGTTCGCGAGATGTTAAGTCCTACGGCGAACGTCAGGCCAGTGCTTTATTTGGTTTCGGTGATTTGGCGAAAGATAATTACAACGTGTATGGTTCCGTCAATTTGTATAAACGTGATCGCATCGCATTGGAAGATACCTATCTCAAACGGCCTGCACAGTTTTATAAAAACAATCCATCTTACATTAGCAATTTCCGGATCGCCGAAGGTAGTCAGCCAGGTGTGTTAAATACCGGAACACTTTTTGTATTCGACAAAAACGCAAATAATAAACGCTATCAACAAGCGGCTTCTGGTTGTTCGACATTTATTACTGAGGGTGCTGGTACGCGCTGTATTTGGAATACTTTGCCCTATTCTTTAGATACCGGTCCGACTTCAGATCGCGCGACTATTTTTGTTAGTGGCCGTATGAATTTATCGCAAGATTGGGAAGGATTCGCTGAAGTCGCTTATACCGATATCGACATGCGTGGCGAAAATGGACCACGTTCTTTTAGCAGTGGTGGCGGGACGGCAAACTGGTATTCGCGTAACACAGGTACGACACTGAACACTTTCACGTATCCTTATTTGGGCCCGAATAATGTGTACTTGAAAAATATGAGCCAAGATTTAAAAGATAAGATGGGCGGGGCTGCTGGTCTGACCTATTTGATGCAAGATGCGCAAGGCCATTTTGGACAACAAAATACTGACAAAACTTATCGTGCAATGGCTGGGGTTCGTGGTACTTTAGGACAGTGGGATGTCGAATCCGCGCTTGCGGTGGCAGGTAGTCATTCAACTTTGTTCCAAACCATCAATGTCAATAAAGATGGCTTTGAAAAAGCTTTCGGTCCCTTCACCGTCGATCCAATCACAAAACGCACTTATATTGCGGACAATCCAGCTTATCAGTTCGGTGTCATCAGCGAGAAAAATGCTGAGTTGTTGCGACAAGCCTATCCCACTTTTGATATTCAATCGTGGACTAAATTGATTACTTGGGATGCGAAGTTAGAGGGCAGCTTATTCAAAATGTCCGGTGGCGATGCACGTGCGGCCTTTGGTGTTAATTTGATGCGCGAAGAATTTGAGACCCCCGGAAATCAAGACGCTGCTAACGGAAAAATCACCCAACAAGGTGGCTCTTGGTTTGATGGATCGCGTACGATTTCAGCGGTCTTTGCTGAAGGAATTTTTCCATTCGCTAAAAATCTTGAAGTGAATACCGCAGCGCGTATTGATAAGTATCCGAATTTTTCTGCGAACATTGCGCCTAAAGTCGGCGTCACCTATCGTCCTGTCAGTGATTTGTTAGTTCGTAGCACCTATTCACAAGGTTTCCGCGCGCCTAATTTGGCTGAATCTGGTGTGGGTGGTGTGTATGCGCAACGTGGTGGGATGCGTGACAAAGTGCGCTGTGATGAGACCAATGCAATCGCCAATTTATTGATCAAGTCAGTGACGACTACCGATCAAGATCTTGGAAAATCTTTGTTAAATTCAAACTGCAGCATCAATATCGGCGGATTGACGCCGCCAAATCCGAATTTGCAACCAGAAAAAGCCAAGATTAGTACGCTCGGTTTGGTCTACCAAGCCAGCAAGCAATTTGACGTTTCCTTAGACTATTGGTTCGTTTATCGTCGCAACGAAATTGTGCGTCAAGATTTCACCGAAGTTTATGATCAAGCTGTTGAAAAATATGGTCCTGCATTGATAGGTGCACCGAACGCTGTACGTGCACCGATCACTGATTTCGATAAAGCAAATATGGCTGCTGTGGCTGGCATGTGTGCAAATCCAGCGAACGCGACAGCATGTGCTGGCGGTGTACCAAAGTATTCTGTCGGTATTTTGGCTGGCTTAACGAACAAATACATGAATCGTGGCCGCACCATGATAGATGGTTTTGACATTGATGCACATGCACGTTTTGATCTTGGTGGATATGGCAAACTCAATTTAGGATCGTCTGCAACCATCATGAACCGCAATGCTTACAATGGTGATGATGGGTACGGATTCTCACAAAATTATGTCGGTTATTATGGGAATCCAAAATTGCGGGCGAATTTGAATGTCGGTTGGCAGTATGGTGACTTCAGTAGCAACTTGTTCGTGAATTACACGGGTGGTACAAAATGGGCTTACGACAAGAACGATGCACTGAGCAATAATCCGCAAACTTGTACGGCGACAGGAGTGGCAGTCGCACCGAATCATTGTGGCGGAGCACCTGCGTTTAAAACGGTCAATTTGAGTTTGGCTTGGACGCCAATCAAAGACTTGCGTTTGGGGATGAACATTAAAAATGTTTTAAATACCAAACCATTCTTCGATCCCTATGGCTGGGAAGGTTACAACCATAGTTTGAACTTATTTGGTCGTGTAATTAGCGTGTCGGCGAGTTATAAGTTCATGTAATCCTCGTGTTGATTCCTGTTGGGTTTCGTTTCACTCAGTCTCGATCTTCAGTCTGTGTAGGTTGAGACTGATTTAGGCGAAACTCAACAACTAATTTAACAACTAATTTAACAACTAATTCAACAAGCCATCAATTCTCAAGCACCAAGCCAAGGTAAGTCTGCCGAGCACCAGCCGCCGACAGTTTTACGATGACCGTGTGCATCTTTATCTCCCTCAAAACCTTGCAAGATATCGAAGCAAGCCGTGTAGCCGTTGTCAGTTGCTAGCTTTGCGCCATGACGCGAGCGCACGCCAGAGCGACACAAGAACAAGATCGTCGTGTTTCGATCGGCAATCACACTTTGCAATTGCGTCATAAAATCAGGGTTAGGGGTGCCACCAGGGTATAGGCTCCACTGGACAGCTTTGTGTTGTTCTTCGTTGATATTGACGCGACCAACCCAATCGCGCTCAGCATTAGTACGGACATCTACCAGTACAATTTGACTGTCTGTTTGTAGCAAAAGATGCGCCTCTTCTGGAGTCACGGCACCCGCATATGGCAAGTTTTGCTCTTGCCCGCGTTGTTTTGCCTTGCTGATGATCTCATTCATAGTATTCCTTTGTGTGATCGTAAGTTTTCAATTGGATGTTTGTGATGCTGAGTAGCGAGCTGTTCGGTTTGGATGCACATTGGGTAAGCGCAAGATCTTACCAAAAGGATAGCGTGCTGCGTTGTTCATTTGAGCGATCAATTCGTTTTGGTGTTTTGATTTGGTCGACACGCCCTAGCTCTCAATATCGATGTTTTCTATCGCACAGTTAGATTTCATGCTTAAGAAATGTCAGTGAAGCACATGCACCAATTTATCGCACTACTTTTGCACTAAAATGGTGCTTTTGAAAAAATAAGCCCAGTTTTGGTGCGTAAGGTGTTTTATGGAATTGTTAATGAAGTATTGCGAACTTGATTTTTCCATATAAAACAAAGACTTAATTAAGTCGTTTTACTTGCTTAGTTTGCCTTGTACATGGCACGCTTTCTGCTAATATCCTCGTCGTGTTCTGTATTCTCTTTTGCATTGTGATGGTGCATTTCGACATCGCTGCGTCATAAAGCGAAGTGAGAATGGAAATAGATTGCAGTAATTTTGCATATTTTTTGCGCATTTTTGGTTTGATGTAGTAGTTCCTAAACTTATTTTTGAACGATTGAAGGAGTTTCAAATGGCAATGACCCCAGCAGAAGTGTTGAAGATGGCGAAAGACAACGAAGTGAAGTTCGTTGATTTCCGTTTTGCTGACACACGCGGTAAAGAACAGCACGTCACTGTGCCTATTTCTCACTTCGATATCGATAAATTCGAATCTGGTCATGCATTTGACGGTTCTTCTATCGCTGGTTGGAAAGGTATTGAAGCATCTGATATGTTGTTAATACCAGATCCAAATACAGCGAATATCGATCCATTTATGGAAGAAACAACATTGTTTATGCAATGTGATGTGATCGAACCAGCAGATGGTAAAGGTTATGACCGTGATCCACGTTCCATCGCTAAGCGCGCTGAAGCATATTTGAAATCTTCTGGTATCGGTGACACCGCTTACTTCGGCCCAGAGCCAGAATTCTTCATTTTCGATAGCGTACGCTGGAAAATCGATATGTCTGGCTGTTTCGTGAAGATCGATTCTGATGAAGCTTCATGGACTACAGGTGAGAAACTCGAAGGCGGCAACACAGGTCATCGTCCTACAGTAAAGGGTGGTTATTTCCCAGTGCCACCAGTCGACAGCTTCCAGGACATGCGTTCTGAAATGTGCTTAATCTTGGAATCCTTAGGCATTCCAGTCGAAGTGCATCATCATGAAGTTGCTGGTGCAGGCCAAAATGAAATCGGTACGAAGTTCTCCACTTTGGTCGAGCGTGCTGACTGGACGCAAAACTTGAAATATGTCGTATGGAACGTAGCACACACTTACGGTAAGACAGCGACTTTTATGCCTAAACCTATCGTTGGCGATAACGGTTCTGGTATGCACGTGCATCAATCTATTTGGAAAGATGGTAAGAACCTGTTTGCAGGTGACGGCTATGCAGGTTTGTCTGAATTTGCCTTGTTCTACATCGGCGGTATCATCAAACATGCGAAAGCATTGAACGCGATCACTAATCCAGGTACGAACTCTTACAAGCGTTTGGTACCAGGCTATGAAGCTCCTGTGAAATTGGCATATTCTGCGAAGAATCGTTCTGCTTCTATTCGTATTCCTTATGTGGCTAATCCAAAAGGCCGCCGTGTTGAAGCACGTTTCCCAGATCCATTGGCGAATCCATATTTGTGTTTCTCTGCATTGATGATGGCTGGCTTGGATGGCGTACAAAACAAGATTCACCCAGGTGAGGCTGCATCGAAAGATTTGTACCATTTGCCACCAGAAGAAGATGCATTGATCCCAACAGTTTGCGCTTCTTTGGAAGAAGCCTTGGATGCATTGAACAAAGATCGTGAATTCTTGACGCGCGGTGGCGTGTTCAGTGACAGCATGATCGACGCTTACATTGAATTGAAGATGCAAGAAGTTCAGCGTATGCGTATGACGACACATCCTGTTGAGTTTGATATGTATTACTCTCTGTAATTTTGCTAAAAAAAGCGGGGCTAGCCCCGCTTTTTTATTCAAAGTAAGATGGGTAATTGTGCAAAATCAAGGCTTGGCATACACTAAGCTCTTCTTGACTACTTTACTTTACCCACTATGAAGCAATATCTGATCGGTCTTGGTTTGATTTTTACGTGCTGCGCTCCGGTGCTGGCGCAGTCCGATGTGTATTTGTGTGTTGATGCGAATGGCAAGAAAGAATACAAAAATACAGGTATTACAAAAGGTTGTAAGTTGGTAGATTTGCCGCACGTAAATACGATATCAACCCCAGCGTCAACAAAAAAAGCCACTTCAAATTCAGCCTCTAAACCTGTGGCAACCCCAAGTAATTTTCCCAAAGTGGATGATAGTACACAAAAAGCACGCGATTCAGATCGTAAGCAGATTTTGACGGATGAGTTAAAGGTTGAAGAGCAAAAGTTAGTAGCGATTAAGAAAGAATATAACGGTGGTGAAGTTGAGCGCCGTGCTGATGAGCGTCAGCCATCAAAATATGTAGAGCGGGTGAATAATTTAAAAAATGATTTGGCGCGTACGGAAAAAAATATCGAAGCGTTGAAGCGTGAAATTAGCAACCTGAAATAAGGCCTGACATACGGGTACATCAGAAAAGGTCGCTATTGCGGCCTTTTTTTAATCCAATTTCAAATCTGTTCAATATCAATGAATAAATTCGCAGGATTAGAGTTATTAGCCTCAGCGGTATTGGTGATGGATCCAGAGGGATGCATTGTTTATGCCAATCCGGCTGCTGAAAATTTGTTGGAACGACCGTTTAAATTACTCTACAAGTTACAGCTTAAAGATTTATTTTTGAATGGTGATGAACTCTTAAGTGGTTTTGAGCAAGCAGTTGCACAGCAATTTGCGGATCGACGTCAAGACATGATTTTGCAGAGAAGTGGACATGAACCATTGCATGTACACAGCATTGTGACTGCGCTTGATCATCCTGAGACCCCGGTTCTGATTGAGCTACGTGAAAACGTACAGCAGCTCAAGCTTGATCGTGAAGAGCGCATGCAAGATCAAAACAAAGAGAACAAAGAATTAATCCGTAATTTGGCGCATGAAATTAAGAATCCGCTGGGCGGAATTCGCGGTGCTGCGCAGTTGTTAGAGTTAGAGCTGCCTGAGCGAGATGCAAAAGAATTGCGTGAATATACCCAAGTCATTATCAAAGAGGCGGATCGTTTGCAGGTATTGGTTGATCGCTTATTGGCACCAAATCGTTTGCCACAAGTGATTGCCGATGTGAATATTCACGAAGTATGTGAGCGTGTGCGTAGTTTGATCATGGCTGAGTTTCCGAAGGGCTTAACGATTAAGCGTGATTATGATTTATCGATTCCAGAATTTCGAGGTGATCAGCAGCAACTGATTCAAGTGGTGTTAAATATTGCACATAATGCTGCCCAAGCGCTACGAATGCGTATGGCCGAAGGTGATGCTGAGATCATTTTTAAGACACGTGTCGTGCGCCAAATTACATTAGCGAAAATTCGCTACAGACTGGCATTAGACTTGCATATCATTGATAACGGTCCGGGCATTCCACCGAATATTCGTGACCGGATTTTCTATCCGCTGGTTTCAGGGCGTGATGGTGGTAGTGGATTGGGATTGACATTGGCACAGGCATTTATTACCCAACATGCGGGTGTCATTGATTGTGAAAGTCGACCTGGTTGTACGGATTTCCGAATCTTGATCCCACTGCCGTGAACCATAATCGCGCATGAATTGCCTGGTTGTATGCGCTCAAACGGTGCGTATGACGAGAAAACCTTAATTTATGAGATGCTGATCAATGAAGAAGAATATTTGGATTGTAGATGATGATGATTCGATACGCTGGGTGTTAGAAAAAGCACTGGCGCGTGAAGGATTTGTCACACGTAGTTTTATGAATCCAGACGATGTGTTGTCGGCGCTAGATGAAGAATCGCCACAAGTATTGGTGTCAGACATACGCATGAATGGCGCTTCTGGTTTGGATTTACTGCAAACAATTAAGCAGCGTTTGCCAAGTTTGCCAGTGATCATCATGACCGCATTTTCCGATCTTGATTCAGCGGTTGCTGCATTTAAGGGCGGCGCGTTTGAATATTTGGCAAAGCCATTTGATTTGTCAAAAGCGGTTGAATTAATTCGTCGCGCGCTCGAAGAAAGTGCGCGTGAAGCGACCGTTGAATTGGTGACTGACGTCGAGACGGAAATTCTCGGGCATGCTGCAGCAATGCAGGAAGTTTTTCGTGCCATCGGTCGTTTGTCGCAATCTAGTGTGACGGTCTTGATTACAGGTGAATCTGGTAGCGGTAAAGAACTGGTGGCGCGGGCTTTGCACAAACATAGTCCGCGTGTTAATCAACCTTTCATTGCCTTAAATACCGCAGCCATTCCTAAAGATCTGTTGGAGTCGGAGTTATTTGGCCACGAGCGTGGTGCGTTCACTGGTGCGCAAACCGCAAGACGTGGTCGGTTTGAGCAGGCTGAAGGCGGTACTTTGTTTTTGGATGAAATCGGCGATATGCCGTTTGATCTGCAAACGCGTTTACTGCGAGTGCTTTCGGACGGACATTTTTATCGGGTCGGTGGACATCAACCCTTAAAAGCAAATGTGCGCTTGATCGCGGCTACACATCAACATCTTGAAGAGCGCGTCAAGGAAGGTGTGTTTCGTGAAGATTTATTTCATCGATTAAATGTAATTCGCCTGCGAGTTCCGAGTTTGCGCGAAAGGCGTGAAGACATTCCTCTTCTCGCGAAGCATTTTTTAATCCAAAGTGCGAAGCAATTAGGTGTGGATGCAAAGCGATTATCAGAAGCTGCATTAATGTATATCTCCGGGTTGGATTTTCCAGGAAACGTGCGTCAATTGGAAAATCTGTGTAATTGGATTACCGTGATGGCGCCAGGACAGGTCGTTGAAGTCGCCGATTTGCCAACTGAGTTGTTGCCTTTGGCTGCCGCTACTTTGGTGTCCGATGGAAGTATTCCTGCGCTTGATCGACTGCTGATGGCTTCGCAGCTCGAGCTGCTTTGGTTCGCGTCGTTAGAGCGTGAGGCTGATCGATTATTACAGCAAGGGGTGCAGGAAATTATGTCTAAGCTCAGTCGTGATTTTGAAAGTGTCGTGATTAAAGCGGCGTTACGGCACACGCATGGTCGTAAGAATGAAGCGGCAATACGATTGGGAATTGGGCGAAACACGATTAGTCGGAAAATTCAGGAATTGAGTATTGATGGGGTGAAGGACGAGTAAGGTGTCGTTTTTTCTATGCCAGCGCATTAAAATATTTTCTTAGTACACTTATCGGAGTATTATTTCTTTACGTAAATTGATATTGAATTTGATGCAAAGTTGCAGTTGCAGATAAATGAAATTTGCGTTCAGAATGAAAATTCACCAAATCACTTCTAGTTTTTTGGTGAATGATTCAAATAGTCTTGGATGCTGTAATACTTGGGAGATATTTATGAATTTCGACGCACTATTTCAGCAACAAACTGCACTACCCACTATTCCAAAAGTTGTACAAGAAGTGATTGATAGTTTTAACGACGATAATGTGTCAATTGATGATATCGCACGCAAGTTAGCCGCAGATCAGGTATTGAGTGCAAAGATTTTGCGTCTGGCTAATTCGTCTTACTATCATTCATCCAGAAGTATTGGAACTGTGGATGATGCAGTGTTAATGTTGGGCTTTATGACAGTGCGAACTTTGGTAATCAGCAGTGGTTTAACTGGGGGTTTTAAGGCGATGCCTGGCGTCGATTTGAAACAATTCTGGCGTTACAGTATGCATACTGCAGTGATATCAAAGTGCCTTGCAAAGAAAATTGGTGGCAATTCAGATTTTGCTTTCACGGTGGGATTGATGCATGCGATTGGTCAACTAGTGATGCATGCCGCGATGCCAGAGCAAACACTGCAAATTGACAAAATAGCAGGCCTTTTGGATGCGCGTCGACTTGATGTTGAACGTACCTCGTTTGGATATGATTTTTCTGATGTTGGTGCCGAATTGGCGCGGCGTTGGCGCTTCCCAGATAATTTTGCATCGGTAATCAAAGGATTTCCTCAGCCTTTAGCATCCGCGACATTTGAACCAATGGCTGGTGTTATTCATCTAGCGGTATGGCGCGCTCGAGCAGAAGAAAATAAATACTCGAAAGAAGAAATGGAAGCAACTATACCCACTGAAGTGTTGGCAAAAGCGGGAATTTCTGTCGATTATATGCTCAACGAAATGCCACCAATTTCGGAATTGGCGGCCGGCTTGGAAGACTTGGTAAGCTAAATGTGAAGCTGAGTTTGAATGTGGATTTGCGTTGTGAAGCCGGGTTATTCAACCCGGCTTTTTTACGCATATTTTTTGTTGATGCTTAATGCTACTGCCTCGGCAACTTTGATTCCATCGATTGCTGCGGATAAAATTCCGCCAGCATATCCAGCGCCTTCGCCTGCTGGGTAAATCCCTTGTGTATTAATACTCTGTAAATCGTCATCCTTGCGTTTAATGCGGATTGGTGACGAGGTGCGAGTCTCAACACCCGTTAAGATGGCATCTTTTAATGAAAATCCTTTGATTTGTTTATCGAATTCGGGAATCGCTTCACGAATTGCATCGATTGCAAATGCGGGCAATACGTCCGCCAGATTGCATAAAGTGATTCCAGGTTTGTAGGATGGCACAACCTCGCCGAGTTCAGTGGATGCTCGATTAGCTAAAAAGTCACCGATTAGTTGGCCTGGCGCATTGTAAGTTCCACCACCCACTTCGAATGCTTTGCTTTCCAGTTTTCGTTGAAAATCGATACCGGCGAGAGGATGACCGGGGTAATCAATTTCAGGTGATATGCCCACGACGATTGCGCTATTGGCATTGCGTTCATTGCGCGAATATTGGCTCATGCCATTTGTTACCACGCGTCCCGGCTCAGAGGTCGCTGCGACCACTGTGCCGCCCGGACACATACAAAAACTGTACACTGATCGATCATTTTTCGCGTGATGTACTAACTTATAGTCTGCTGCACCTAAAATTTTGTTTCCTGCGTTTGGCCCAAAGCGCGCCTTGTCGATAATCGATTGTGGATGTTCGATTCTAAAGCCTACAGAAAATGGTTTAGCCTCGACATAGATGCCTTTGTCATAAATCAACTGAAAAGTGTCGCGTGCACTATGTCCGACAGCCAAGACGACGTGATCAGTTACTAGCTTCTCGTGATCATTGATAGTAAGTCCGCAAATTTGCCCATCTTTGATATCAAAGTCAGTAACTTTCTGTTGAAAGCGAATTTCGCCGCCTAATTCTATGATGTTGCCGCGCATCTCCTCAATCATTTTCACCAGACGGAAGGTGCCAATGTGTGGCTTGCTGACGTACATAATCTCTTCGGGGGCGCCAGATTTAACGAATTCGGTTAATACTTTGCGGCCATAGTGTTTTGGATCTTTAATTTGACTATAGAGCTTGCCGTCTGAGAACGTGCCAGCACCACCTTCACCGAATTGCACATTAGATTCTGGTTGTAACTCACGCTTACGCCACAGACCCCAAGTATCTTTGGTGCGTTCGCGTACCGCTTTGCCGCGTTCTAAGACAATAGGGCGGTATCCCATTTGTGCCAGAATCAGTGCCGCAAATAGGCCACAAGGCCCAAATCCAATCACCACTGGTCGTGGAAAATCATGCTTATTCGCGTGGGCGACAAATTTATAACTGGTATCTGGCGTTTTGCTGACTTTTGCTTGACCCTGTATATCTTTAATTCTATGTAGTAGCGCATCGTCATCTTGTACGGTGACATCAACCGTATATATCAAGACGATGGCGGTTTTTTTGCGAGCATCATAACTACGCTTAAATATGTCGAAGTTGAGTAGATCATCGGAGTCGATTTTTAATCGCTTTAATATAGCGTTCTTTAAATCGGCTTCAGTATGGTCAAGTGGGAGTTGTATGTCGGTAAGGCGTAACATAATAAAAGAGCTCAATAAATCAAAGGTGTATTTTAACTGCTACTGAATAAATGCCCCAAATAATCTAGGCTTGCACAAATGGGAGATTCTTTGCTATAGTTCGGCTCCCGCAGAAATGCGGGTGTGAAATAAGAGAAATGCGAGTGGCTGGTCGTTAAGTTCCTGATGTTTGAATTAAGGTTGAAGAAACTCAAATTTAAACGGTAGTAAAAACAGGGGGTTGACGGAAATAAAGAAGTGCTGCATAATCTCGTTTCTCTGCTGCTGACGAACACAACGCTTCGTAGCAAAAACAAAATCCTCTGGGTGAGTTTGAGTAGAAAAAAATAAGATCTTTAACAATTAACAGTCAATAAATGTGGGCACTTGATAAAGAGGCGACTAGCTACTTCGGTAGTTAGGAAACTTAAAAAATATCAAATGTTCACAAGAAGTAAAGATAAGACGCGATAGTGAGCAATCATGATCGCAACTGTCAGTATTTTGAGTGAGCGACTCGTTCGAAAGAACGAATTCCAGAAATGGAAACAAGTAACAGAGATTAAACTGAAGAGTTTGATCCTGGCTCAGATTGAACGCTGGCGGCATGCCTT
>NZ_JACOFU010000007.1 GCF_014284275.1 Affinundibacterium amnicola
CACACATTGAAGCAAAAGGCACGATGGCATTTTGAAACAGACGTGTGGTGGTGTATTAAAAATTATCGCGGTAATTTGCGAGTATTTGGTTCGACTACTTGACTACTGGGGGCTAATGGGTGACCCCAGCTTTGTTACGGCCTTAGTCAATATAAAACTTCATTGGCACGATCAGCATTATCAACATCATCAAACCTATTGATGTCCAATAAGCCATCGTCCATTTACGCTGTTTTTCAAACAAACTGCCGACAAACCATATTCCAGTTGAAGGAACAGCATAAAGTACGAACCAAAGAACCACGAAGCTACCAAGACCGCGTCCAGTAAACAAGGGTACTCTGTGTATGTAGAAAATTGCGAGCATATTACCAACGCTAACCAACAAAGCTAGCAAATAACAAATCATTGCCCATTTATGTCGAGATGTTGCCATTATCTTAATCCCTCCTTATACAACTCTTTTGCAAGCTCACGACGATTAGCGGCACCTTGGGCATTCGCTGGAGCATAGTAAAAGTGCCCGCCACCTTGTATCATTTGCTTAGCTAGTGTTGGTGCATTGGTCACTATCTGCCAATGTGGCATACCTGCATAAAGTGGGTCGCCTTGTTTCGTGAGATTTACCACAATCACTTTACTGATAAGTGGATTGTTTCGAAGACTACTCAAGAATTCCTTACTGATAGGCGATCCAATTAATACCAAATTATCGATTTTTTGGCCATTTCTGGTTAAAACGGATGCCTCTTGCGCGGCCACCTGCGAACCGTATGAATAGCCGACAAGATTGAACTGACCTTGACCACTACCTTGACTCTTCAAATGACTGGTATAACTGCCTGTCTTCTCGAAATTCTGCTTCAGAGATTCATCCATATCATCCCGCAGTAAAGTAACTCCGAGGCCAGCATCAAATAAAGTTCCTCTTGAATATTTACTTGGATCAACTGCAAACGGTTCCGAGATTCCTGCCCCCTTCATTGCCTTAACCATATCAGGTATATAGTCACCGTCCATACCGGCGCCACCAAAGAAGTATGTGCCAGTTACTCTGTTTGTCGCTTTAGTCTCACTCTCACTCCGAGAAGCAGCCGTCTGCTGAACATTGGCATTCTGATCAACCTTAGTAGTTTTGCTACTACTACCAAACCAAGAACTAGACCACCAGTTCTTCACAGTACCAAATACATCAAACCCTGTCGGATCAGTCAAATTCGTCGGATTATTCAACACATAACTATAACGATTGTAGTTCTGTCCATTCAGGGGATCAGTTACATGCGGATCGGCACTCACAAATTTAGCAATGAAAGGATCATAAACTCGACCGTTCATATGCACAAGATCCAACTGATCTAACATCTCATGACCAGTGAACCCTTTATTGTCAATCCGACCATCCAATCCATCGGGTGTAAAATTATCATTTAGATTGCGACGTTTTCCCCAAGTGTCATAGGCCATCTTTTCTACCAAATTCCCGTTGGCATCGGAAATAGCAATAGGGCTACCAAGTCGGTCATGGTGACGCCACAAAAACTCTGTATTTAATCCCTTTTCAATCTCAAGTCCCAGCCCATTGGGCCAATATGTCTTAATACTGGTAGGTGCATTGAGAGGTCCTTCAACCTCCATACTACCTGCGTAAATAATGCTGATACCATCATTTTTATCTTGGCGAGTACGCTGATGTTCTGGACCGTAGACGAAGCTACTCTTTTGCGTGCCCTTGCTTATGCTTTCAGGCATGTCAAAACTTGTCCAAGTAAGGTTTCGACCAGCACCTGATTTCAAATTGCCGTTTTCGTCATATTCAAAACTACCTATACCGGAAATATTAGTGACGGCATGTGGTCAAACTACCTGCACCCCATTAACTACACCTTGATTTGGATATTGGTAAGTAGCACCATTTGATACATTGCCCTTGGTGAGGATATTTCCGACCATGTCGTAGGTAAAACTTTGGGTTGTTTGCCCAATTTTTGACGTTTTGATTCGATTGAGGTCATCATAATCAAAGTCTTCAATGAATCCATCTTTATCCCAGAATTGCGTTCGCTGCTTTACATTGCCCAAGCTATCGAAGTTATACGCTTCTGTCAGGCGCGGCAGATGTTTTGGTGTACTACTTGTACTAATATCAGGTACGTAAAGTCTGGCATCGTCCATGCGTGCACTATAGATATTGTAGCCACGAGTCTGCTCTAAGCCATTACCTAAAGAACTGTGTCGTACTCGATGTGCCGCATCTTGTGTATTAGCCTGCCACAACACTTGTTCTTTGGCGCCAATCTCTTTACCGCGACGAAGAACTTGCAGTAAATAACCGTACTTGTTATACCGTTGACTAAAAATTGTCGCGGCAGTTCCCACTTTACGCTGATGTTGTTGAGACGCCAAACGCCCCCATCCATCATAAGATGTCATACTCACGTATTGACCATCACTCAAGGTTTGCGTAATGCTTGTTGGGCGACTTAAGGTATCGTAAGCATGAACACGACGATATGTTTCTTCGTTATTTGCATTTTTTGTGGTCGCTATCGCAATTAGTCCTTTGCCGTGACTGGCGGTATCGTACTCCCAATAACTCATGAGATCGGGTTCAATACGACTAGTCATCCGATCCAAAGAATCATAGTGCATCGATACGCTCTGCTCTGCTTTGCTTTGCTTTGGACTAGTTTGTTGCAATACTCTTCCAACTGGATCGACTACATACTTTATTATTCCAAGATTTGGATCATTCAGTGCGATTTTTCGTCCAAGTCCGTCGTAACTCATATCAGTGAGATTTCCGTTGGGATCTTTGACTTGTTTCAGACTACCAAATGCATCATATTCAAAACTCGTATTGCCACCATTTGCATCCAGTACATTACGCAGCTGGCCTAAAACATCACGTGTCTCTGTACGCGTTTTGTTTTTTGCATTTGTATGAATTTGTGTCAGGCCTTTGTACTGGGTTTTACTGATGGCTAGATTATTACCTTCATCTAATGTTTCCAATTGTATTAGGCGGCCAAGAGCATCATAAGTTTGACGACGGGCTAAATAGATAACATCCTCATTAACCCGCAAACATGTCATATTGCACTCATAGCGCGGCTGAGCTACTTCCCATAAACGTCCTTGATCATCGAAACGCTGATCAGTCAGAATCTTTGCACCGTCAAAACTATAGCTTTTTTCTTGTATGACATGCCCAGCACTGTCTCGATAGCTGATGCTCGGCACTGCCATGCGCACATCATCAAAAAAATGATCCGATATGGTTGCCACGGTAGCTAATGGCGGACATGCACGATCACACTGCTTCTGGTAAAAAAGGGTATAACTCGTGTCAGCTCGGATCTCCTTAGTCACTCTGCCAAATCCATCAATTTTCCATGATTTAGTGAGCTCATTCGGACCAGTTTGGCTTAACATAATCCCTGTCGCGGGATCATAACTACGCTTCTCTTTATGATTAAGTGCATTCGTAATTGATTCAATAAAACGTCCTTTACTGTCGTACTCTATTGTCGCAGTATCTCGTTTCAAATTGAGCTTAGTCAATGGATCTTGCCAATATTGGGTTTTTTTATGAACTAATCCAAAGAAATTACTGGGTCGTTCATAGATGGTCTTCACTTCTAAGAGCACATCCCCCTTTTCTTGCGTTTCCGTAAGCAACAATCCTGTTATTGGATCGTAGGTTCTGTCCAGTTTCCTTTTGATTGTTCCATAGGTCGGCGCAACTTTGGTTTCTTGTTCTGATTCGGGCAAGCCAAGGAGCCATGCGCTGCTATCATTTTTGTACTTAGTCACTTTCACACTACTGAAACTTAAGCCAGATTGAATCGCACTACTAAGCTCTTGGCTGGTAAGGTTGCCGTAGCCATCTTCATACTTATTAACAATGATCTGCGTGCCTAAACCACTGCCATCCAAATCATGTGTGTGTACATCTGTTTTGGCGATGTACGTGAAGGTACTTTTATTACCACTTGATAGTACGACATCCTGCTTTTCCAAGACATTAGTACTGTCTTTTATGCTTGCACCTTTGTACTCACTCGTACTGCGCTTGACCATGCCAACATATGGATAATCCTGCGACAAAATTGATGTTGTGGTGATATTGTTTGCGTTATCTTTTACTGTGAATTTTGCAAAACCTAAGGAGCCGCGACCGTAAGCATCAGTTCTCGCCCCTTCATAAGAATAGTTAGTAGTAATCCAACCACCTTTGCCATTACTACGGCGAAGTTCTTTCACCATGATCGAAGGTCGCACTGCTAATTGTGGGTAGGTTGGGCGCACTTCTATTCCATCTATCACAGCGTGACGACGATATACGGTAGCGTCATCGCCACGCGCATAGTCTAGCTCTTCTTGGTGGCCAACACCGTTGGTAATCGTCACGATTTTGTCTATATTTGCAGGTTCAGCTAGTGTGTATGCCGTCAGTTTTTCGACATATGGGAATCCAAGTGATGCTCCGCCACTGAAATACGGGCCCCAAAAAGCTGGTATGCCGCTATCGTCAAATACTAAAGGTGATTTTTCAACAGTTAGACCCTGCGCAACACTGAATTGCCGATTAGCAAAGCCACTCGATCGATAACTAACCAATTGATTCCTCGCAAGTTCATAGGTAATTCCATTATACAAATTAATAGATAAATTCATTAGAATTCGATTTAAACCTTCACCTAAGAAATCTGCAATCTCCCCCCTATTTCCCTCATATGCACGGAGGTGGTCGCTAACGGATCGTGGAAGGCAATTAATTCCTTGTTCTTTACTAAGGCAAAAATATTGATTCGAGGTTGCTATACCTCCAAGCGAATGATTTTCTATAACACCAACATCAGTTAATCCATCACCATTGAGATCACCTAAGGTCATATTTATGTCGCTTAAGGTATACGCATCAACATCTTCTTTCAACGCTAAACATTCAAATCTATTACCTTTATTTGCACATACTGCCACTCGCAGCTTTACGTCGACTTTCACGCACACTCCTGTTGGACTACATGCTGAGAGGTTAGAATATGGACTTGCGGCAGGAACAAAATATTGCCAATTCAAAATTAAATCTGATTTACCCTGTTTGCTCAAATTAATCGCCACCGAAGCTGAACGGAAGGATCCCCATGCCAGAGCATTCTCGGGCAATGGAGTTAAATGCACTATCTGAATCTCTTGACACTGCATAGCTCCATTGACGAGAGAGCAGTCCGATCCCTTACCAGATGCATCAAATGGTAAAAGAACGTGCATACGCCTATCTTGATTCATGTCAATCAAGATAGGTGACTGTTTTGGAACAATCTGCGGTGAGCCTACAGGTTTAGCATGACATTCAAAATCTATCGTATTTTCTGCATTGGGTTTTGTTAAACAATAGCCCCAGGATTGCCTTCCGATCGTTTGATCTTCGAGAACCAAATCATCACGCCCGTCACCATCAAGATCACCAAACAATATCTTTAGTACAGCATCTGCTGGCAAACCAGCGGATGCCAAATCTACCAGACGCTCTATTTCATTGCCGTCTGGCAATCTAATCTTTAATTTATTTGGAATCGTTGGATATGGAAGATTGTTTCCAACGCTAGTATCTCCACAAATATGCCATGGTTTGTACAGTTCGCAATCCAGTTTTCTGTTTCTTATCCAACTAGTCTTTCCACTGCCATCAAGATCGGCAAAGTAGTCAGATGCCATACCCTCACCATAGATAATGCCGGGAACAGTCTGTGGCATAACCTGCGGTTGTGTCTTAGGTCGTACTATCTGAGGAATCGGTAACTCTTTCATTGTTGGCTGACCGCTAGACCCCCACTCAAAACTGGTCTTTGGCAAACATTTTGCTTCGCTAAATTGCGAATCGGTCGGATCTAATGAACAAGCTCTAACCCAGTCTATCAAGCTACGTCCACTCACATCTCCAAGACGGTAATGCAACTCATAATCCCGAACTAAATTACCGCCGCTACCATCCCCCGCCGTACCAATATAGGTTTGGACATGTGTTAAACGACTACGTAAATCATTACGTGAACCACCCATATATTGAATTTGCGCATCACTGCGTTGTTCGTACTTGAACCTCACAACTAAGTCTGTTGCAGCGTTAGCTGCACCATAACGAATTTGTTTTGGCAGATATTCCCCAGTATCAACATCTTCACTTCCATTTAATTCGCTAGTCTTTTGACTGTAATCAAATTCAATGAAATTACCTACTCGATCCTCGGTACGCTCTATCGCCCACAATAATGGTTGACCATCGATGCGTCCTTGTGCTGCAATCGTGCTGTTTGGTTTTATCCCATAATAATGAATATGACTGTCTTTACTCTCAACTTTAAAGCCACCATTGCTTTGACGCGTAATTTGGCTAAAACTTTCAAGTTCCGTGCGGTACTGCACATCACTTGCCCAATATTGCGCGTCGACATCATTAACATCGATGCCCGATTTAGCTGCGCTTGCACGAATTAAACGCTTTCCGTCTAAACATAACCTGTCTTCGTTATCAAAACTAATACGCCCAGCGATCCCATCTTGAGCAATTGTTTTTGGACAACGATGAATTGAAGACAAGCCCCCTAAAGACCACCCGTAGCCTAAATGCCCATTGCTTCCGTTACTATTGTAATTGAGGCTCAATTTTGGTTGCATTCCAGCTGTTCCTGGCGGAACATCAATCGAAATACTATAACTCGCTGTACCATCTTGACCTACTTGCAAACTACCAGGCAAGCTTCCAGCATCTGCATTTTGAAGGTGTAGCGGCGTAATCGGTACTGCGACTAAGTCTGCTGAAGCCGGGACTAACACTGATCCTGATGACACTCTAATGTGTATGGCTTGCGACACAACAACCAACATGCCATTGACATCAAAAGATTTCGCCAACAATTGAATGTCGCTTACTTGTGTTGGTGTCCATTGGGCACTCCAAGTATTTCCACTACTACTAGCAGTAGCGACCTCAATTTCATTGGCATAAAACTTGACGGACTTAATGATATTTGTACCACCAGGCACAACTGTGACTTCTGCGGTCATTGTGAGCGCAGCACCAATAATGACATTACTCCTGTTTATGGGCGAGGTAATTGCCAAGGTGACAGGTAAAGGTGGTATCGGCGGAGCTGAGTCAACGTAGACTATATTCTCTCCTGAGTAGAGCGTAGTATTTCCATACCTCACTTTAGCTTTAATCGGATAGCCTTCCACACGAGAAGGAATACCAGATTTCATCACGCTGTAAGTACCCGGCTCTTTATCTGGACTGGCTTCTAACCATTCGTCATTAATATTAAGGGCAATTTCGTCTGGCTCTATCGCTAAGTTTGGTGGATTATCGACTTTTGCACGCATAAATACCGTTGCGGGCCCTGTGTATCGATCATTGTTCTTTGGCGTCGTCAAACCTATGCGCAAGGCACCTGGCATGGTGCAGCTGTAGTCAGCACATGGCAAGGTCGTTTTGAGCGTGTTGGAAGGTAGAGCCGCTTCAACAAACAGACGCCTTCCTTGAAACGTCTGTGCATAAGTGTCGAGATTGAGAACAAAGTGGTGGCCTGCTGTTGGCGCATTTTGTGTTCCGCATTGCGCTTTAATCGCGTCATTGTTGATTTCGGTGGCGATGTTGGCACTACCCGTAGTGACCACCGTGCCGCCTAAATTAGCGGGGGCATCAGCATATATCGTGTAATTAAGAGCCTGCGCATTGCCGAACTGACAGGTCCAACCAAACAATTCTAGTTTATTGCTATCCGTTTTATTGGTACGAATGCCACTGATTTCACCGAGCAAGCTGCTGTCGGTGACGTTGATAATCGTTTCGGCAGATTCGCTTGTTTTACCCTCATGATTGGTAGCGCGCAGTTTAAAACGATAACTTCCAGCATTGACACTAACAACCGTATTGATACTCAAACTGGCAGCATTGCCCGTAATTGTCCTCACTGGCGTAGCACCATAGCCGCTGCCGTTATTGCTCAGCAATTCCAATTTAGTGACTTGTCCACTGCTTTGACTTGCTTCTCCGGTAAAGTTGACATTGCCGCTTTGGCCTGAGGCAACACGGATATTGGTATTACTAGCGTTGAGACTTACGACACTTGGAGGAGCAGCTGGCGGAGATACGGTAATCAGGTTTTCAACAACAACTTTACTACCGCCGGGACCAGTCGCAGTCCAAGTACAGGTTGATGGGTAGTTAATCCATGATGCACTAGCAGTCGTACCACTCATTGTGCCATTAAGAACCGTGTCGTTATAACTGGTGTACCCAGTACCAGTAGCAGTACAACTGTAATTGACTGTCGTCGCATTCGAGCTAGCAATCGTGGTGGTGTAGGCTTGCCCTGCAATTAAGGGAGTTGGGTTGCGAGTGATGCTCAGTGTTGGCAACGGTGGCGTGGTCGTCGTTAGCGTTTCAGAAAAAGTGGTAACTCCACCTTCTCCGGTCGCTGTCCAGACACACTGAGATGGATTGGCGACCCAATCTGCCGATGCCATCATCGGGGCAGCACTGCCGTTTAAAGTTGGTACGGTACCAGATCCCTGGTACCCCGCTCCGTTAGCAGTACAGGCATAACTCAAACTCGTTGCATTAGTTGTGGCCCACGTTGTAACAAAACTTTGACCTGCAACCAGGGGATTGGGATTACGTGTAATTTGAATCGTCGGTGGCGTTAAGCCTTCGGCGAGGACATTAAGCCTAATGCCTATGTTTGCAGCAGTTCCGATATTAGGAATGGCACGAATATTACCTTCATATATGCCAGGTGCGGTTCCCGTTTTTACCTCAACCCAACCGCAGCTAGCGTAGTTACCTGGACAAGAACTTGGTGCAGACACAACTTGTGCCCACGATGGCCACTCATACGTGATTGAACTAACTGCTACTTGTCCATAATTCTTGAGTTCGCAACGACTTGAAGCTCGATTTGGTGTCACCGTTGGTGAAACTTCCGTGCACCACGCTTTAAAATCGAGAGATGGCGCAGAACCCAGTTGCTCCAAATTGATAGGTAATACAGTCACCTTACCTGGCAACTGCATCCTAATCGGCGTAATAGTGATTTGGCCTGTAACGCTTCCAGGTGTCATATTGCTAGTTTTGACTTCAACTTTGCCGCAATCGGCACCAGGCAGACAACCTTTTGGCCCTGTTACTGTCACGCCCGCCAGACTAGAATAGATAATGCTATCGGGATACATCTGTCCGTTATTGCGCATATCGCAACTAGTACTCGCTACTGCCGGACTCGTCGCTGGTGACACACTAACGCAATTACTTAAAACTAGCTCTACCTCCCTTGGATCGACTTGTAATATTCCACCAAATGCGATGGGAGCGCCTTGGCTAGGGACAATTTGAATTTGACCGATAATCGGATAACTTCCCGGCTCAGTTCCCGAGCGAAGAATGACATCACCGCATAGTCCTTTAGCTGGACAACTCGATGGACCTTCTAATTGAAATGTTGGATTCGTGGGCTGCGAGTACGTCACTGCGCCAGCAAATTCGCCGGTATTTCTTAATTGACAGGTTCTAGTCGCTCGAGTTGGTGAAGTCGTTGGACTCACGCTCACACATGATTCCAAATTTAATGCCATTAACGCCGGATTAACCACCAGCTGCACTACCTTCGTCGCAGCCGCACCCGTCGCCGCCGAAACGGTGAGCGTGCCGTTATAGGTACGGGCAGTTATATCTGATGTAATCGTCACTTCTCCGCAGGTGGTATTTGCAGCACAAGTCGCAGGACCACTTGCCGTTAAACCCGTTCCCGTTAAACCACTGTAGGTTATAGCACTAGCATTGGTTCCCCCTGTATTGGTCAGCGTACACGTTGTCTTCGCTGGCGCAGGAGAATTCGTATTATTGACGTCTGTACAGCTAGTCAAATTTAGAATCGTGTCCGCATTAACACGAAGCGTGGAAGACATCACGATGCCATTGCCAATATTTGGCGTAATCGTCACATTGCCGCTATAAGTTTGTGCTGCTGTACCGGATGTACTTGTTACAACTCCGCAATCGGCATTCGCACCACAGCTTGTTGGTCCGATAACTGTTTGGCCTGCTGGTGATGTGTAACTAATCGTACTCACCGCAGAACTTCCACTGTTTGTTAAGACGCAGCTTTTCGTAGCTGCCGTCGGTACTATGGTAGTTGAGGTATTTGAGTTACAGCTTTTGAGACTCAACACGACAGGTGGTTGATTAACTTGTAGATTAATTGTTTTACTAACTACGGCCCCAGTGTTAGGTGTAATCGTTAAAGTGCCAGAATAACTTGCTGGTGTCGTTGAACTCGTTACCGTCACCGTTCCACAATCTGTACTTGCACCACAACTTGTCGGCCCAGTGACGGCCATGGTCGATGGCAAGCCTGCATAACTAATACTTGTAAGCACTGTTGCACTAGCATTATTTAACGTACAGCTCGTTGTAGCTTGATTCGGTGCAAAAGTTGGGGTCACATCAACACAGGATTTTAAATTTAACCCCGTTAGTGCGGTCACCACCCTTAAATTAATTGCACGGGTAGCTGCCACGCCCAAATTGGGTGTGGCCGTTAAATTGCCGATGTAATTACCAGCGGCTATCTTGGTCAACACCTTTACCGTACCACAATCGCTATTTGCGGCACAGCTACTTGGTCCTGTGACATTTGTGCCTATTGGAAGTCCACTACTATAAACAATACTGCTGGCGGCACCGCCACTGTTGGTGAGCGTACAAGTGGTGCTTGCCCTTTGCGGCTCGACTGTAGGTGTTACATCATTACAGGACTTAAAACTCAATACCGAAGGAGAATCGACGACTGCTAAATTGATCGGCAGACTGAAAGCCGTACCTGTAGTCGGTGTAATTGTTAGCGCACCATTATAGTTACCTTGTACAGTTGCAGTGGTCACAGTGACCGCACCACAAGCCATGAATGTACCAGTACAGCTCGAAGGTCCTGTCACGGTTGTGCCTGATGGACTAGTATAAGTAAATCCATCGATAGGAGCACTCGTCAGTTTGCGGATATTACAGGTCGTTGTTGCGGCGGTAGGTACTTTTGTTGGACTCACATGCCTACACATCATCAAATTAAATTGTGCATCACTGTTATAAACCACCAAATCAACTGAAGTGCTAATGGCGACTCCAACACTGGGGGTAATTGTCAGTGTGCCGCTATATTGTCCTACCGCCGTTGCCGTATTGATTCGCACCGTTCCACAGTTAGCACTAGCACTGCAACTACTAGGACCTGATACCGTCATTCCAGATAGCGTCGAATAACTGAGGCTGGAAATATCACCCACCCCATTGTTCGTTAAAGTACAAGACATTGATGATGCTGTTGGGCTACTCACATTATTTGATACGCAATTAGTCAACGAGATGGTTTCAGATACCTGTGCTTGCGCAGCATTCAGATTCAGTATGCAAATAAACAAGCACAAAAAGGAGAAAATACGATAGATCATCATCGAGACCGTCAAGAAAAAGTGAGATACAACAGGAAATGACACGGCGACTAATATGCTTTGAGTTGCCGTGCAAAACTTAGAGAATTGCGTGCAGAGAATACGAACGGACTAAACGCCATTTGCACAAATCACAATATGGGAAGGGAGAGTAATTTATACAACAACTATTCGTCAATGTCACTTTGCCATTTATTTAAAATAATTTCAATTTCTAGTCTTAACTATTGCTGAAGATCAACTATAAATAGATAGCTAAAAAATCAGCAGCTTAAAACGAACTTCTAAATGCCTTGGCTCAAGTATGCTTAATCGCACTATCGCAGCGTAACCTTGACTTCAAATCCCAAAGTTTCCAGCCGTTCCCGAGTCACTTTTTCTTGATGACTCAGGTAGACCGTTGCTAAATTGGGGTTATCTTCCAATCGCTCTACGAATGCGACGAGCGATGCGATATTGGTGGCCTCGCCACGTAAAATCACCAGTCGGCTTGCCTTATCTGGCATGAGTTCTAACAGTTCGATTTGTTTGTCAGTTGCCTTTTCAATGGCGGCAAATAAATGTTTCCATGGATACTGAAATTCCTTTTCCAGCTGCTGCCACTGTTTTTTTTCATCTAACTGCGTCTTACTGACTTTGATCACTGGTCTTTTGGCTAGACGGTTTTCAACCTCAGCAATTTGCGCTTGAATACGCTCTCTCGACTCATGCAACACATAAGTCTGCGCAGCGATCACCACGGCTAAACAGAAAAAAATGATGGAAAGAACGAGCCATGCTAAGAAATGTCGTGATGCGGGCTGTAATATTTTTGGATTCATCAATTAAGGACCGTTTTAAACTGGCGGTTCACACGTTTCACCTGGAGCTCTGGGAAATGCTCGCCCAAGACGATCAACGCAGTTTTTTCGGAATCGGGATCAACAGACCAATCCACTATTTGTTGAATTCCCTCATGCATTGCACCTACGCGCCGTACCAATCTCAGTTGCGCATGTTCTGCTAAGTGAACGACTGGCTCGACATCTAAGCCAATCAACTTTTGATTCTCGAATAAAATAGCGGTAATGCGGGTACTTTCCGACACGAGAATGAGTTGTTTGCTTTGCTTGAATTTCGGCGTTTTCGCAAAGTATACGACAGCCGTCATCGGCAATATTCGACGCACTATCACATGGTGTTGACCACAGAGTGCATCCAATTGATGTAGCCATTCTTTTCTTAAAGCGTAAGCGATACCATCAGCCCCATAGTGCGCATATTCTGCGTGCATCAACCATTGCTCATCAATCGTTTGAAATTGCTTCTCAAAACAAATTTGTGCGAAGTTATTCACTTCTTCGGCACGAAACAATTCTTTACGCCATGGGAGTTGTGTGGTGGCAGCGAATCGATCCGATACAAAAAACGTCACATGGCTTTGTTGATCAATCTGTTCCTTATGCGCATGCAATAACTCAGCAAGCACCGTGAGGATTTGCTGTTCGATCAATAACGGATCAATCGTAAATGGATGCTCGATGCGTAGACGTTTGTTGTGTAGCCAGATGTGACCAGGAAACAAACCAATATGCAGAGATTTAGGCCACAAAAGTGACACGATTCACCTCCTGTAAAGTGGTATGCCCTTCTTTGACTAACTCAAGTGCTACATCACGAAGGAAGCGTGTACCTTCCAATCGAGCTTGTTCTTTGAGCGCACGAATTGATGCACGTGCAATAATCATTTCACGAATTTCATCCGTTAACCGTAAGACCTCCGCAACCGCTCGACGTCCTTTATAACCAGTATGACGACACTGAGTACAACCGCGCCCTGCATGAAATCGGTAGGCTTGTGGGTCATGTATTCCAGACTCCACTAATAGTCTTGGATCAATTTCAACTGGCGCATTACAATGTGGGCAGTTCTGTCGCAACAAACGCTGTGCGACAACGCCCGTTAAAGACGACACAAAGTTATAAGGATCGACCCCCATGTGCATAAAGCGTCCAATAACATCAAACGTGTTATTGGCATGCACTGACGTGAACACCATATGACCGGTTAATGCGGACTGCACCGCAATTTGCGCTGTTTCTGGGTCGCGTATTTCTCCGACTAAAATTTTGTCAGGATCATGACGCAAAATAGATCGCAAGCCAACTGCGAAGGTCAATCCTTTTTTTTCATTCACGGGAATTTGCAGAACACCTGGCAATTGGTACTCAACTGGATCTTCAATCGTAATGAACTTGTCGTGCCCGTGATTGATTTCGGTTAACGCTGCATACAATGTCGTCGTTTTACCGCTACCGGTCGGTCCAGTTACCAACATCATGCCGTAAGGTTCTGAAGCTAATCGACGAAGTAATTTTTTAGTCTCGGCATCAAAACCTAGAGAGTCGAGCGACAGTTTTTGTACACTATCGATCAGTGCTTTCTTATCCAAAACACGTAGCACCGCATCTTCACCATGGATGCTTGGCATAATGGACACCCGAATATCAATGTCTCTGCCCTTTACTGCTACCCGAAACCGGCCATCTTGCGGAATACGTTTTTCCGCGATATCTAGTTCTGCTAAAACTTTAATGCGCGCAATCGCTTGTTCAGCGAGAGAGAGATTATTGACTGATGCAATTTGATTTAGCACGCCATCAATACGAAATTTTATCACCAGCCCTTGCGGTAAAGACTCAATATGAATATCACTTGCTTCTAAACGTAAAGCATCAAATAACGTGGAATTAATGAGCTTGACTGCGGGACTCGACTCACCTTGAATGGAGGTCAGTGTCATGTCTGCACTGGCATCGCGCGTTAATTCACCGACTTCTTCCAAACCAACCGCATCGGCTACCGCACTAAATGCACCTTCATGAAATTCCAATGTCGATTGAATATCTTTGGGGTCAGCAAAATAAATACGCTTGATCGCTAAATTGGCAAGCCATGCGCCAATTTGCGTATCGAATGGAATTCCAATCACCGCACATAAATCATTGTTCACATTAGTACTAGGCACCGACCCAATAATGACCAGGCGCTCTAACATTTCTGAATAGGGAACGTAATCAAATGCAGGATGTATCTGGTGCCCCCCTGCCAAATTAAGCAATGGATAGTCCAATAGCTGTGCGGTTTGCTGCACAATTTCTTCACGAGGCAAATTGATACTGAAAGCAAGCCATGATAGCCATTGCCGTGCATCTGGAGATTCCTGTTTCGCTTGTAGCAGTAAAGGGAAAGTGATCATTCTAGATTCTATTTTTTCTTTTTTACGGCGATTATTAAACAATATTCGCCAGATCAAAAATTGGGCTGTACAACATCAACACAACCACACCAACAATCAGTCCTATACCAACCATTAATAAAGGCTCAATCAATCGTCCTGCCGCATCGATCCAAGTTGATGTTTCTTGATCATAAAAGTCGGCGATCCGCTCCATCATGTCATCCAAATTACCAGACGACTCCCCCGCAACTAATAATCGTTGTGCGATTTCTGTACTCAATCCATGCTGCATAAGAACATCCGATATGGTGTGACCTTCGCTAATCTCTTGTATCGATTTTTCTAACTGCTCTTTCATATTCGATGGCAAAGACGCCTGCGTCATACGCATCGCGGTCAAGACACTCACACCGCTTTTAAGCAACATCCCTAAAGTACGATACATGCGCGCCATCTGCAAAATCCATATTTTTTCACCAATCCAAGGTGCGCTGAGTATTTTTTTCGAGAGAAATACTCGTACACCAGGATGCACAAACAATGTCACGATCAGTATCAACACTCCTAGTAACGAAAGCCATGCTAACGCTGTATTATTTCGCACAAATGTGCCCCAAGCTTGTACAAATCCAACGGTTGCGTTAGCGGTATTCGTGTCATCATAAATCGCGCTAAATCGTGGTAAGACGTACAGCAGCAAAAAAGAAATTACCAAAAATCCGACGCTCAGCAATATGGCAGGATAGGTGGCAGCTGCAACCAATTTGCCGCGTATTTCGTTCACTTGCGTTTGATACTGGGTAAAGCGCTGAATCGAATTTTTAACAGTGCCTGTAGTTTCACTCGCTTTCACCATCGCAATGTATAACGTTGGGAAAGCAGAGGGCAATTTTTGCATTGCCTCTGAAAGCTGACATCCTTCATGCAAGGCTTTAAGTAGGGTATCGAAAATAGAACGATGATGCCCACGCTTATCATTTCTGCCTAAGACTTCGATCGCATCAACAATGGTTTGACCCGCTTCCAATAATGAATAGAGCTGCTGATTAAACACCATCAAATTAAATGGTTTTTGACGCGTACTGGTAAAACGTGGGCCTCGAATCTGTCGAAGATGCATTAAGCGATGACCAGCAGCCGCAATAAATCGGCGAGCTTCACTGTCGTCCACTGCCTCGACATCGACAAAACGAATGTTCATCGACGCATCTAACACCTTGGCTTTAAATTGCTTATTCATGAAGAACGTTCATCGCACACAAAATCGCCTTGCTGTACGAATTATTGCCAACTCAAGATATCAGCATCCTCACCACTGCCACCACTCTTACCATCATTACCGTAGGAAACGATTTCATAATCGCGACCATCAGTACCTGGTGATTTATAAATATATGCCTTACTCCATGGATCCAGCGGGATACCTTTCTTGATGTACGGACCACGCCATAAGGGTTCATTGGCCGGTTGCGCAAACAAGCTGCCAAGGCCTTGTTCGGTTGTTGGGAAGTGTTCGGTATCAACACGGAATTGATCAATCGCACGATCAAATGCTTCCATTTGAGCCTTAGCGACTTGCGTTTTTGACTTACCGATTTGCCCAAAATATTTGGGGGCAACAAATGCCGCTAACAAACCGATGATCACGATAACAACCAGAAGTTCAAGTAAAGTGAATCCCTTTCCTTGCCTCATTTTTCCCGATGTCTTACATAAAAAATTCATAGTAAATTCCAATTAAGGTTGATAAATAAAATGCCAGTCGCTATACCTCGTCGCGCCGGTAAAACTCACTAAATCTGCTGGAAAACCCGCCGTCTTGAACGGCTTTACTGTCGACAAAGAATAAACGCCCATGATGCCCCCTTCCTGATCGCGAATAATGCCCCATTCATCGCTCGCGGTTATTGGATCCCGATAAAGTCGTCGTAGAGGACGTGCGATTTTTGTCGCACGATCATCCATCAATAATTGCGCTAATTCTTTTGGAAATTTTTTAACGGTACCCGGTGAATTTTCATAATATTGCCGTATCGCTTTTTTATACGCCTGCCCTACCCATAACAACTCTGTTTCCTTATCGTGTCTTTCAGAGCTCGCCAAATTTTCCATCGCTCGAACAGAGACAACGGCTACCATCGAGACCAAAAATAGGGCAATCAAATAGCTAAATCCTTGTTGCTTCCGCATGCTTACCAATCTTTGAACCACGTACCATCTCGCGCCTTGTTTGGCGCACTGGATCGCACATCTGAAACAACGCCTAAACTAGTATCTTCCGGCGGCACCAACACCCAACTACGCGCACTCAACGTGAAAGGATCAATGGGAATACTTCTTAAATATTTTTCCGTAACCAAATCTTCTAATGCGTCAGGGTATTTATTCTTGTCACCATAGTACTTATCGATCGCGTCACGCAATACATATAAGTCTTCGCGCAACACCGCCTCTTTAGTTTTATCAATATTGCCAAAATATTTGGGTGCAGCGATCGTCAAAATAATAGCGACGATCGCCAGCGCAACAATTAATTCAATTAAAGTAAATCCACGCTTACACATTTTTGATCTCTCACCACTCAGCATAGGGAATGCCATTTAATCCAGTCTTATTTGACAACGAATACACATCAAAAACATCGTCGCCTTCTCTTGGTTGCTCCGGTGATGATTGAAAGCTTCTTAGACCCCAAGTTTTGATCGCAGGCTGGTTTGCATCAGCGTAAAACGGATCACGAGGAATTTTTCGGATAAAATATAGTTTCGCTGCATTAGGCCGGCTAATATCATCGACACCAGAAACCAACTCAATCAAACTCGGTGGATAGCCACTTTGATCTTCTCTCACAGCGATTTTCCCGCTATTCGCTGCAAACTTATAGGCATCAATCGCCTGACGAATATCTCGTAAAGCGATCCGTAATTCACGCTCTTTTTCGCGTCGGACAGTGGTTTCCACAAATGGAACCGCAACCGTCGCCAAGGTGCCAATAATGACGACCGAAACAATCAATTCAATAAAACTAAAACCCGATTGTTTTTTCATCACAGTGCCATCAAGGTTCAATTTGTATCTTGTGAATATTCGGCAAAGCTGGGCGATCTACCGCTTGATTCACACCTATCGGTGTCATACCCAATACACTAATTTCAGTTTCACCTGCATTGCGCAGCACTTTGTAAGTCACCGACAAGAGTTTCGTCTTTTCTTTCACCTGTATACCTTCACTATTGCCTAATCCAATTGAAATTCGTCCACTAGGCACATCAACAGCATGTCCAAAATTTCCTTTGCCATTCTTACTGAAATAGTCACCATCTTTGACAGCAATAATCTCTATATCCGCCGCATTAAATGCCAATTGCATTGATGCTGCTCGAAGTATTTGTCCACTTTCAATTTCCAGATCAATTGTTTGTACGTCATCTTTCTTTGCTTTCGACGGGCCTTGCCAGTTAATCTTTGGAGAGTTCGGACCCGCAACTGAAGTTGTTATCGCGGGATTATTGGTTGTTCCTGATTTGGTACCACTTGCCTTATTCGCTACGTCACTGCTCTCAATTTGTTTTAATGTCAGAGGTTTATTTCTCAATGTCGTTTCCGTGCCAGACCAAAAACTCTCCGCCGATGGGCTCGCTCTTTGAATGTTGCGAATCAGACGTGGCGTAATTGATAAAACAATTTCTGTCTTCTGACGATTATCACTCTGATTGGAAAATAATCGCCCTAGAATTGGGAGGTCTCCCAACAGAGGAATACGATTCGCAGAAGAACGATCTTCATCGCTAATCAAGCCCGCTAGGATTTGTGTTTCTCCATCACGCAAACGCAATGCACTGCTAAAGTTACGGGTTCCAATTTGATATGCCTGTGATCCGTTATTGGTTTTAACTGATGAGACTAAGGAACTCACTTCCATTGAAATTTTCAATCCGATTTCATCTCGCAAATGAATATCAGGTTCGACCTCTAATTTCAGGCCAACATCTAAGTAATTAATATTTTCGGAAACAAAGTTACCGGTACTGGTGGTTGTCACCACTGGCACCTTATCGCCAATCATGATTTTTGCTTTTTCCCGATCACGTACACGAATGCTGGGGTTGGCCAATAAATTAGCATCTCCATCGGTTTTCTTTAAATTCAAAGTAGCACTAGGCAACGTAATTCCGAGCAAATCAGAATTGAGACGCTTCATGTCATTGAGACGTAAGGTTTGAGTACCTGTGCCAGTTCCATTGCCGACACCACCGTTTCCATTTGAATTAATGATTAAGTCGTTGAGTGGTGCTACCGTCAATTGGCTATTCACTTGTAAGCCAAGATTAAACAAACTTGACCGATTAATTTCAAGAACTTCGACATCAAGCATGACTTCGGGTTCTTCTAGATCATGCAAATTCAGAAGTTTTTCTGCCAGCGCGATCGTCTCTGAGTTCTCTCGCAGAATCAACATATTGTATTTATCATCGACAAAAATGTCTTTTACCTTCAACACGGTCTTTAACATATTGGCTGCATTTTTCGCCTCAACATTCGCCATGTAAAAGGCTTTGACGATTAAGTCTTGATACTCTTTTTGCTTTTGGCTCGTGTTCGGATAAATCAATACGCTAGTCGCATTCAGTACCTTTTTGTCTAACTGATTGGTCGACAAAATCACATCAATCGCGTCATCTAAACTAGTCCCTTTCAAAAACACTGAGGTACGTTGATCATTACGAACATCGCGGTCAAAAATAAAATTGATCCCAGTCGTCCGAGAGAGTGCATCAAAAATCATTTTAATGCTGTTATCTCGAAACTCCAGATTAATGGGTTTCTTGTAGTTAGCACCCAAGCTTGGTGTGGAAATGACTTCTTTTGCCTGTAGCGTATCAAGTTCGCGCTTAAGTACACGTGCAGCAGGCATTTCAGGTGCATTGCGAAGTGCACGAGATATCCACTCCTGCGCAATCGCCACTTCACCACGTTGCAACGCATCGCGTGCTGCTAATGTCTCTTCCTTTGCATTCGAAAACCTTAATACGTCTTCCTTACCTGCCAATGCACGTGCATTTTCTGGATCATATTGAAGGATCGCTTGATAAGCTTGCACCGCCTCTTTGATCTGTCCTAATGCCAAAGCCGTGCCACCGGTCATGAGTAACTTATTGGTTGCGCTCTCACGAACTTTTAACCAATCACGACGGTATTCAATATCGTTCGGCTTCAGTTTGGTCGCTAATTCAAGCTCTTTCACCGCTGTAGCAAAATCCTGACGTGCTAGGGCATTCATTCCATCACGATGATGAAACCCTGCAGCACATCCGGCGAGAACAAACGCAGTAAGAACGCAAATGAGACGACTTGAGAAAGTCGCGAACGGCAATAATTTCATGGATAACTTCATTGAATTGGTATCCATTACTCAATGGATAAAGATTGTTTTTCACCAGTGGGCAAATGTTCCAACTCCAAACTTTGCTCGGTAATCTTGACGACTTTGTAGGTACTTTCAATAATCTCACCCACCTTTGCTACATAGGTTTGTTCGCCACGCCCTAGGTACACAATGATGTCGCCTTCATCTGTCAATTTACCTAAAAAGCGATACGGCAATGGTGGCGGGCCAACTGGCGCTTGCGGAGCATATGCGGGTTCAGCGACGACCGTCTTTACGACCTGGTTATCAACAACTGCGACCGGTTGAGCGCCCCATCCTCTTGGAGAGAATGGATCATCGTTTTTATCATCAAACTCGTTTTCAACATCGACGGAATTCCTTCGCATCATATTTTGCGATACGCTCGTCGCTTGTGGCACTGTAAGCGGCTGAAAAGTATCGACTTCTGGGGCGATTGGGTAAATGATCGCGGTGATGGTGGCCGCAAGAGAACTCAATAAAAAAAACCAACGATATCTCGCAAGCATGACCAACTAAGCCTTACTAAAATAGGCTGACAACACAAGTTCGCAATGGAGATCGACAGAAATGATGTCTTCGCGAGAGCAAGATATCCCGTCTAACAAAATATGTGGAGATTGCTCTTGCAAGTGGCCAATCATTTTTTTCAGCACGGGATAACGGGACAACACACCAAAGCTGATGCGATAACGTAGATAAGCTTGATTGGCGTTATCGTCCAATACATAGGACACTTCTTCCAAGCCCACCTGCATATCTGACGCGACCGCATTTAGTGTTTGCACCAACCTGGCACTATCGAATGCAGGAAGCTGTATCAGGGGCCGAGCAAGGGCTTCCGCTTGTTTTCTGTCTGATTTAACTTGCTCAAATTTTGCAATCGCTTCACGAAGTTGTTGCTTGGGTAAATCTCGATCCATCCATAATTTAGAGTAGATCCCTGCGAGGCAAACACAGAGCATCAATAAGCCGGCTGTCAATAAAGACAATATTGGTCGTGTTCGATAGCAGCGCAAGCTATGAAAACGTATCGATGAGGTAATCACTGAAAGCATAGAACAAGGAGATGCAATTACCGAAGAAAAAGTATGGAAGATGAAGAATTTTTATTTATGCAACTTTTATTTAGTTGAAATAATAACAGAAATTTTTATTTTTCCATTAAAACAAAGGCAATTTTTAACATATATTTATCAGTCTTTCCTGTTGTTATCTTAATTTCACTCTGATCAAATAAATCGAAAACGGCAGAGGATTTGTCCAACGAACAATTCATGCGAAATCGCAAAACATGATTTTTTGCTCACCAATAATTGTAAGGTTATTATGTCGTTTTGCTTCAATCATGACATTCTCCGAGTAGGTCTCCCTAATAAATATCCCTTAAGGATCAACTAGGACAATAATTCACGATCTCGCTGATTAGGATCGTGCTAACCTATCTCACTGGTATGTCGAATCATGGGTATTTAATTTCTTGCACGTAGAAGATCTGCGCTAAAACCTACATCACGCCTACACAGAAAAAATTTGAAGGTGAAATAAAAAATGGGCTACGTTAAAATTAAACGTAACCCACTAATAATATTGATTATTTTTGGTGGGCCTCCCGTGAGTCGAACACGGTACCAACGGATTATGAGTCCGCTGCTCTAACCAACATGAGCTAGAGGCCCTATTTGCAGAAGCAATCATATGCTTCACAAAATGAGGGCTTATTGTATTACATCAGACACAATTGGCACAAGGCTTAGCGAGGATAAATGCATGTTTAAGCGCAGTAATCCTATGCTTTTTGCGATAAAAATCGTGTGCATCAACGCAAATAAAAAAACCGTAAGCTCTTTCGAGCATACGGTTCTTTTTTTACTTCATCTTGTTCAGACAAAAGCTAATTTAATTACCTTCTAAAAAGCTCTTCAACTTATCTGAACGCGATGGATGACGTAATTTACGCAAAGCTTTTGCCTCTATCTGGCGAATTCGCTCACGGGTAACATCGAATTGCTTGCCGACTTCTTCTAAGGTGTGATCAGTTGACATTTCTACGCCAAAACGCATGCGCAGAACTTTCGCTTCACGTGGCGTTAATGAATCTAAAACGTCCTTCACGACATTACGCATCGATGCATGCAATGCTGCATCTGCTGGAGCCAAGGTGTGATTATCTTCAATGAAATCGCCCAAATGCGAATCATCGTCATCACCGATCGGCGTCTCCATAGAGATCGGTTCTTTCGCAATTTTCATGATTTTGCGAATTTTATCTTCTGGCATTTCCATCTTAATCGCCAGAGTTGCTGGGTCTGGTTCTGCACCCGTCTCTTGCAAAATTTGACGAGAGATACGATTCATTTTATTGATCGTTTCTATCATATGCACAGGAATACGAATTGTGCGCGCCTGATCAGCGATTGAACGTGTGATCGCCTGACGAATCCACCAAGTTGCATAGGTCGAGAATTTATAACCGCGACGGTATTCAAACTTGTCGACCGCTTTCATCAAACCGATGTTGCCTTCCTGAATCAGATCCAAGAACTGCAAACCACGATTGGTGTATTTTTTCGCGATGGAAATCACCAGACGCAAGTTCGCTTCTGTCATTTCACGTTTCGCTTTGCGCGCCTTCATCTCACCGGCCGACATCTTTTTGTTAATGCCACGCAAATCTGGCAAAGGCAGTACTACGCGTGCCTGCAGATCAATCAATTTTTGTTGCAGCTGCTGCACCGTTGGTACGTTACGACCAAGAATTGCGCTGTAAGAATGACCTGCATTCACTTCACCATCAACCCAAGCAAGATTCGTTTCATTACCTGGGAAAACTTTGATGAAATGTGAACGCGGCATACCACAACGATTGACGACGACATCCAGAATTTGCTTCTCGACATGACGCACTTCATCGACCTGACCGCGCAGAGTGTCACACAATTTTTCAACTACTTTTGCGGTGAAGCGGATGCCCAATAATTCGTTCGAAATCGCTTCTTGTGCTTTGATGTAATTCTTAGAGTTGTAACCTTCTTTTTCAAAGGCCTTACGCATTTTGTCGAAGTTTTCAGAAATCGTTGCAAACTTTGCGAGCGAATCACGTTTTAATTGCTCTAACTGTTCTGCAGAGATGCCAGCAGCGACTGCCGCGCTATCTTCTTCCTCTTCATCTTCTTCGTCTTCGTCTTCTTCGTCCTCTTCGTCTTCGTCACTTTCTGCAACGACGACAGGCGCTTTTTCTTCTTCGGTTTCGGCATTTGGATCAACCAATCCGTCTACCATATCATCGACTTTAATTTCGTCGCTAGCGATACGCTCAGCCTGCGCCAAAATTTCTGCAATGGTCGTTGGACATGCAGAGATCGCCTGAATCATATCTTTCAGGCCTTCTTCAATCTTCTTCGCAATGACGATTTCGCCTTCGCGAGTCAATAATTCAACCGTACCCATTTCACGCATATACATGCGAACAGGGTCGGTCGTGCGGCCAAAATCAGAATCGACTGTAGACAAAGCCGCTTCTGCCGCGGCTTCGACTTCATCATCATCACTTGCAACGGTAACGACATTGTCAGACAACAACAAGGCTTCCGCATCAGGCGCTTGCTCATAGACGGCAACGCCCATGTCATTAAATGTGCTGATAATGCCTTCGATCGCTTCAGGATCAACAACATTTTCAGGTAAATGATCATTGATTTCAGCAAAAGTCAGATAGCCACGATCTTTACCCATCTTAATCAGGGTTTTCAGGCGCTGACGACGACGCTCCAACTCTTCCGCTGTCGCTTCAGGATCTGCCGAAAATGCATCTTTCAATAAGGCTTTTTCTTTTGCTTTGCGATCTTTTGCCTTCGCTTTATCTAGCGCTTTCATCTCAGCGCGCTCTACCGCGTTGAGTGCCGCCATCTCTTCGTTTTCTGGCTGATATTCTTTCGGTTTACGACCGCGACGTCCAGGCACCTTCACACCTGGTAAAACATACCCAGATGTATCAATACTTGCTAACAAGGCTGCATCAGTAGTTTGACTGACAGTCGGTGCAGATCCTGATTTAATCTCTTGCACTTCTGGTGCTTTCTCAGGCTTTGCCGTTTTTGCTGATTTTTTGACAGATTTAACATCTTCTTTTTCAGCTTTGTCGGTCGTTTCGGCTTTGCTACTGGCGTTCGATGCTTTAGTAATCACAGAGGCTTTCTTTGTTACGGCTGACGGTGTTTCAGTTTGCTTCACTTGCTTTGTTGCAGCTTTTTCGACATCTTTGCTCAACTTCGGTTCCGCTTTAGGTTCATTTTTTGTAGCACGTGTTTTTGACACTTCAACTTCCTTTTTACTGACCGCCGATTTTACATCTTTACTTGAAATCTTGCTCTCAACCAATTTTACTGGCTTCTGTTCTACTTTAGGCGCTTTAACGCCTTTCGCAAGGACTTTTTTATCCGCGACTTTAGTCGCTTTACTTACCGAAACAGGCTCTTTTGTTTTAACAGAACTTGTCTTGTTTACTTTAGTCTGAACTGTGGCAACTACTTTTGCTTTAACTACCGAAGTGACTGGCTGGCGCGCACCACTCTTGGGCGCAACTTTGGGGCTTATTACTGTGCTCTTTGATGACTTAGTCGTTTTTGTTGGCACTGCTTTTACAGCTTTCGTCGGCACCGCGACTTTCGCCGATTTTGCGGCCACCTTCACTAGCTTAGGAGCTGGTTTAGCTGGTGCTTTTGACGTTGTCTTTGTTGCTGTTTTAGTTGCCGTCTTGACTGCTGGCTTAGTCGCTATCTTAGTTGCTGGCTTGACCACAGGCTTACTTATCGCCTTGGCAGGGGAGCTTGCCATTTTTTTAGTGGCAGCAGTTTTGGTTGAACTCTTCGTAACTACGGATGTCAGTTTTTTCGCGGGTTTCTTCATTGCACTAGCCATTGAATCAAACCAACCGAAGCTGAAAAGCTATTTGAAATTTATAAAAAGAAAGCACTGTCATCAGCCATTGCCGCAAAACAGGACATTAATGCAAAAATCAAATTCAACATTTCTTAGCATCGGCGTTTTGGGTTACTCGGAGGAGCATATGCTCACCTAAACAACACATTCCTATCACCTTTAACCAAAAATAAATTGGCCGTGATAAAGAATGAAAACAACCTAAGACCTTGAATCGAAAGCCTTTAATTATACCACTTGCCACTCTTTTAATCAATCCAATCAATCAGAATCGACACATCGAAATAAACAATTGCAATATATTTTTCCCAATTGACTGGCATTCTTTCCATGCAAAAATTCGCCTACCAAGCTCACCAATACAAACCCCAGACGATCTTCACGGGACACTGCCCGAAGCCTCAGCCTCTGCTTCTCGACGAATTGCGTCTTGCAACTGCATAATTTCACGATAGCGCGCAACATCAATAGGATCTCGCAAGCCTCGTTGCGCGAGCTGTTCCATTTCCATCTTTAATACTTGGGCTCGCATTTGCCGCAATGCGCCAGCCAACTCTAAACCAACAACCTCGATTTCCGACTCAGTTTGCTCAGCAATCTCTGCAATCAAAGGATCAAAATCAGCACTAGTAGCGCGCAAAGTTTCAGCTAAGGCTGCGAAATTCGCCTGCTCACCCATAGGTTGTGCAATTAATACGAGTTGCTTTAACATTTCTGCACCATCAGGCGCTATCCTTGCTGCACACGCCATCATTGCCGGAGTCATCATGACAGCTAAGGATGGATGTGCGACTAAAATCCGCATGACTTGTCGCTCCAAACCAACAGGTGCACTGCGACGACTTTTAGGAGGCGCGATTTTTACGCGAGCAACTGGCTGACTTAATTCAAATAAGGCTTCAATTTCAGACGCTGTAGATTGGGTAATCTGCGCCAAATTTCTAACTAGTTGCAAGCGCAAAGCGGAAGGCGCCATTTGTTGTAGCAAAGGTTTTGCCTCAAACTGTGTTTTCGCACGCCCTTCAGCCGTACTCAAATCATTTTCAGCACTGACTTCTTTTATGAGAAATTGCGACAAGGGCATCGCACTTTGCACTTCACTTGCAAATGCTTCCGCACCAAACTCTCGTACAAAACTGTCAGGATCATGCTCAGTTGGCAAGAACAGGAACTTAATAACTTTATTGTCATTGACATGCGCCAAGCAAGCATCCAATGCTCGTCGGGCAGCACGTCGCCCTGCGCTATCACCATCAAAACTAAAAATCACATGGTCCGTTTGACGCAGAAGCTTTTGCACGTGCGTTGGTGTACAAGCAGTCCCCAAAGTCGCAACAGCTTGCGGAAACCCCAGCTGCGCCAGAGCAACGACATCCATATAACCTTCGGTTACCAACACATAACCAGCTTCACGAATTGCCTGACGCGCTTCAAACAGTCCATATAATTCCAAACCCTTTTGGTACAAAGGCGTTTCTGGCGAATTCAAATATTTCGGTTCGCCTTGATCGAGAATACGCCCACCAAAGCCAATCACTTGCCCTTTCGTATTCCTGATAGGGAACATAATTCGATCTCGAAAACGATCATAACGTTTCCGATGCGCGCCCTCATCATCACTTTTATCAATCACCATCCCCGACTCAGCTAAAGCATGGACGCCATAATCAGGAAATACTGCGCGCAAACTATCCCAAGCATCTGGCGAATATCCAAGGCCAAAACGCGCTGCGATTTCACCTGTCACTCCGCGCTTCTTCAAATATTGAATCGCTTTATCTGCGCCGCGTAATTGTTGACGATAAAAATCGCAAGCCTTCGTCATAACCTCACTTAAAGCCAAGCTCTTTGCCGTTACCTCTGCTCGCTGCGCAGGCAGCATACGATCATCGTCAGGAACAATCATCCCGTTATTGAGCGCCAAGTCTTTGACCGCATCAACAAAACTCAAGCCTGAATACTCCATCAAAAAGCCAATGGAAGTGCCGTGTGCACCACAGCCAAAACAATGATAAAACTGCTTTGTAGGGCTAACTGTAAAACTAGGAGATTTTTCGTTATGAAACGGGCACAAACCCATATAGTTTGCGCCACCTTTTTTCAATTGCACATACTTACCAACCACGTCAACAATATCAACGCGGGCAAGCAGATCTTGAATAAAACTTTGTGGAATCACGCAAACAATCTCATGAAATAGAAACAAATACGGCCTCGGAAAGATTTCACCCCGAAGCCGCGATCACACAACATCAAGCAATATTACTTAGCTAAAGCAGCTTTTACCATCGCTGATACGACAGTCATATCAGCTCGCCCTGCCAACTTTGGCTTCAATACAGCCATTAACTTACCCATATCTTGCGGGCCAGTCGCGCCCACTTCAACAACAGCTTCATTGACGGCAGCTTGCATTTCAGCTTCCGTCAAACCAGCCGGCATATAAGCAGACAAAATCGCCATTTCGGCTTTTTCAATATCCGCCAAATCTTGACGACCACCAGCCTCAAATTGGCTAATAGAGTCTTTACGCTGCTTGATCATTTTCTCGATAATCGCCAACACCATGGTGTCATTTAATTCAACACGCTCATCGACTTCTTTTTGTTTCATTGCAGCAGTGATTAAACGAATCGCGCCCAATTTGGCAGCGTCTTTGGCACGCATTGCTGCCTTCATGTCTTCGGTGATTTGATCTTTTAAGCTCATGACATCCTCTGAATAATGCTTTCACACAGCCAAACCTGCCGTGCAAAAATAAACAATGAAAATAACAAAGCCCGCTGCGGTACACCGGAGCGGGCATGCAAACCTAAAGCAGATATAAATTGTGCGACATTAAGCTATTATAAAAACACTCAATGCCAAACAGAATTAATACATCTTTTTAGGCAATTGCTGACTACGAATACGTTTGTAGTGACGTTTAACAGCTGCTGCTAAGCGACGCTTACGTTCTGCAGTTGGTTTTTCATAAAACTCGCGAGCGCGCAATTCGGTCAACAGACCGGTCTTTTCGATGGTGCGCTTGAAGCGACGCATGGCGACTTCGAACGGCTCGTTTTCTTTAAGGCGAATTGTGGTCATGTAAGTTCGGAACCAGTTAAAAATTATAGGAAGACCGAAATCATAACAGGATTTTTTTAAATAGGGAAGCCAACTGATGAAAACTTATGCAAAAAAGTGTGGCGAATCATCACCAGCTTATCTCGAAATCAACTAAATCCCTCACTTCTTCTCAGGTTAAATTGCAATTACGCCTTAACAGATGCACTGAACAAAGGCGCCTCAATATTCATTCAAGTCCAGCAATCGCTTTACCTGCAGCAACACCTGAAGCCCAAGCCCATTGAAAATTAAAGCCCCCCAACCAGCCTGTTACATCGACCGCTTCGCCGATGAAGTACAAGCCGGGAACTGCTTTTACCATCATTGATTGCTGAGACAATTCACGGGTATCAACACCGCCACGCGTTACTTCTGCTTTACGATATCCTTCTGAACCGCTAGGTAATAACTCCCATCGATTCATTTTTTCACCAAGCAAACGCAAACGTTTATCCTGCATATCAGCAATTTTTTGCTCGCCATCAAAGCCTTGTGCAGAAAGCAAGCCATCAACCAATCGTGCCGGCAAATAAGCAGCAAGAAAATTCGCCAGATTCTTTTTGGTCGTGGTTTTTGCAGCAATTAACGCATTTGCGACATCTAATTCTGGCAATAAATTGATTCGAATGTTTTGTCCAGGCTGCCAGTAACTCGATATTTGCAATATAGCTGGGCCAGACAAGCCGCGATGTGTAAATAACAAATCTTCACGAAACACAATTTTGTTTTTCTTATCACCCGTTTCAATATCCACTTCTAAAGAAATTCCCGCCATGGGCACAAATGGCGCCCAACTTTGCGCATCAAAAGTTAGAGGAACTAAAGCAGGTCGTGGTTCAACTATCTTTATCCCGAATTGTTTAGCGATCCGATAAGAGAAATCTGTCGCACCGATCTTGGGGATCGATAAACCACCTGTGGCGATCACCACATTCGCTGCACTCACAACACCCTGCTGCGTATCAACGATGAACCCATTTTCGTCTTTTTGTAGCGTATTAATACTGCAAGGCATGCGCCACTGCACCTTGCCAAGCTCGCATTCAGACTTCAACATACGAATGATGTCCTCGGCAGACTCATCGCAAAACAATTGCCCTTTGTGTTTTTCGTGAAATGCAATCCGATAACGCTTCACCAAATGAAGGAAATCTTGTGAGGTGTAACGTGATAGCGCGCTTTTGCAAAAATGTGGATTTTCTGACAGAAAATGATTAGGTGCTGCGTGTAAGTTCGTAAAATTGCAACGCCCGCCTCCAGATATACGAATTTTCTCCGCCAACTTACTGGCGTGATCAATCACCAATACTTTCTTCCCAGCCTGCCCGACAACCGACGCGCACATCATCCCCGCTGCACCAGCGCCAATCACCAGCAAGTCGTAGCTTGGTGTCTCTTCAATAGTCATACTCATCTTTCTGGCGCTCAATTCAATAAGGCGCGCATTTTAATTCAAAAGCGCTAAGGCAATTGTTAATTCTCGGCTTTGAGCTTCTTAGACCATCGTAGACAATGCTCAACTTGACGCTCAATATTTGCAGGGATCGGCACTTTTCCATCGAGCACATTCACAATCCAATGGGCGGTATTCACTGCATCGGTATCTGCTGGTAAATACTCAGGTTCAGCAATCAACTGCGTAGTTGTCTCTTGCAAGGTCTCACACTCCCCTTGCCAATAGCAATCAATTCGCTGCGCTCGCCCAGTACTTGCGACTGCCTCCCCTTCCGTCCCTCGCATCAACAAAGCTGCGCCACGAACCTGCGGAGCCAACTCCCGGAAATAGCGATCAAGCATTACCTGATACTCTGGGTGGGTATACGAAGTGAGGCGCAAAGCTGGCTGCTCGAACGGCTGCAAGATTTTCACCAATGTGTGCGTTGAATTACGCAAACCCAGAATCTGACGCATCATTAAAATTCTATACATTGCGGGTGCCAGCACTTGAATCGGAACGAATGCTAAATTTGTCGCCATCAACTGTTGCTGCGCCTGCTCAATAGATTGCAGTGCCTTAATTTGCAGCACCGAAAAAATCTCTGCACTGGTGACACGTCCAGGATCTTGGCATACACCATGCACCAGCACAGGCACGCCTTCTCTTGCTAACAATATCGCCAGCAACGGCGTTAAATTCGCACGCTTACGAGCGCCGTTGTAACTAGGAATAACGATTGGCGCATACGTTGAGTCAGATCCGACCTGTAGACGTTGCATATGCGCTTCAGCGGCATCGAGAAATCCCGCAATTTCTTCGATGGATTCTCCTTTAATTCGCATGGCAATTAATATGGCGCCCATCTCCAAATCAGAGACCCGATTTTCTAGCATTGCCAAGTAAAGCTGATAAGCATCATCTCTGGAAAGATCGCGAGCACCTTCTTTGCCTCGACCGATCTCTTTAATATATGCTGCAGCAACGAAGGCTTGCGAACTTAATTTATTCTGTGTATTTTTCATAGGCAAAGCTTACACCGAGTCGGGTAATCATATCAAACGGGTCAGTTCATTCTCAGCGTTCGATAACACCAGATTTTTTGCACTTACTACAATCAAGCAGAATTGACCTGTGTCGATGTAACGACATAGCAGGTAGAAACAAAGCGCTCTACTGAAATCAATATCGCTTCTGATTAACTTTCGCTATACTTGTTTGCATCTTTTCTAAAAAAATCTTTCATCATGATGACCCCGAACCCTGACGCGAACGCAGCCTATGCAAAATTGCATGTCCTTCTCGTTGATGATGACGAGTTTTTATTAGAGATCATGAAAGTCACTTTACGTGACCTCGGTGTCTCGTCCATTTTGTTGGCGAAAAATGGTTTTGAAGGATTAAACACATTTCGGCAAGCCACAATCCGCCCTAACTTGATCATTTGTGATCTATGCATGCCGCAGTTGGGCGGAATGGAATTACTCAGTCATTTAGCATTAGATGGGTGCAAAGCTGACATTTTGATTATCTCAGGCCACAACCTGGTACCACCCGTTGATAATCATTGGGCATTAGCCAACTACAATGGCCCGATTTTAAATTTGGCAGAAAAAATCGCCCGCATTCAAGGCTTAAAAGTGCATGCAAGTTTTGAAAAACCCATTACGCGTGAAAAAATAATTGAGATGCTTGATTTGGTCGTCACTTTTAATGCGCCGCCGCCAGCAATTCAAGCATCGAAGTAAGCTGATCACTGCAAACGCCATGATCTAGACGCAGGCACCACTATGTTGAATTAGTGGTGCGTTCTATCATCAATACCATCGTTCAAGAATACGCCGTCATCAAACGCAGTTGCTCTCGAATTTTCTCGGCAAAGCGATCATAGTGCACTCCCAACATTGTTTTCAACTCTGCATCACTGACATAGTTAATCGATTTTCGATAGGCTGATTTAGCTTCTTGACCGGCAATCCAACGTGCCTCGACACCAGCTAAATCTAATACGCACTTACTTTGCACTTGGGGGTTTTGCTGAAGATAAGTCGCGACGCTGGCTTGATGTGCAATAAATAAATCGGCCAATTTCACATTCGCAGCTAATTTATTTTGAATAATTTTTCCACCATATTCAAATGGAGAAATACTATGCGGTTGCGTGGTAATCATCGCGCCATCGTCAAACATCGTCACACACTCTATCATTTGATGCTGCTTCCATTTACCGCTAAAGAACATCAATAAAAACCCTAACAATCCTGGCCATTTTGGTTTCATCGTAAATGAAGCCAAACCAATTTCTCCGCTTTCATCTCTAAAAAGGCGCAACATCACATGCTGCCCCAGCATATTAAATAAGCCCATCGCCTCTGCATCTGCGATCTTAATCAAACCCACTTGACTTGCCGCTTTCTCCGCGCGTTGACAGTGTTTTTGCTGATACTTCGGATAATCACTCACATCAACCTCGACTAACTCTGGCTTGGGTTCATTAGCGATGCTCAAAATTTGGCGCGCAATATTCATCGCTTGCATCGTATCGGGATCATCGCTGATATGCGTTGCCAATGCGTCCGACACAGAAGCACCATGACGAATTGCCTCGGCTGCAGCGATCATTGCCTGTGCCGCCATACTGTCTTGAAGATTTCGATCTTTGCCAGCATCATCCAAACTACCAAGTATTAGCTGTGCCATATGTTCACGCTCACCCGCACCATTGTTTTCGGAAAGCTTGCGCTTTTCAATGAAGTACTCTCGGTGAGGAGCATCCTCAGGCATTTGCGCCAAAGCCTCATCATAAATTCGTAAGGCTTCATCGTAACGTCCTAGATCATGAAGAATGTTCGCCAACTTCATCGCGTGACCAGGCACTTTTTCCTGTTCCCAACAATAGCGATAATCCACCACGGCAGCTTCTAACGCTGAACGCTTAAAACACATGCCAGAAAAAGTACGGACGATATCTGCACTCGTATCCGCTGGTTCGATTTGATCTGTCGCATCGACCCAAGCGCGACTGCGAGCGTCGTCAGCACGTGCTAAGCGATAATCCACTTGTTGCGGGCAAAGCAGAATCGCTTGATCCAAAAGAGATCGTGCTTCCGCTAAATCATCATCACTTATACCGTCGCCGCCCTCTTCAGTTTCACGATAACGCAAGGCGTTTGCCAATAAAAAACATGCTTGACCTTGCTCTTTTGCGTTTAATGTCACCGACTCCGCAGAAGTGTCGCCACGATTTAATATCCGACGCAGATCCGCGATATTGCGCAGCTCCAATGTGCGTTGAACGGCAACGCGATTTGCTCTCGCATTCGCCACGGCAACAGAAACACGCTTATCTTCATGATCATCATCGGCATGCAATGGTGCCTGTTGATCCAAATACCAATCTGCATACTCGACACGTTTTATCAATGCGGCTGCATAATCTGGCAAGCGCTGCAAAACCAGATCTAAATTCGAAGGCACTTCAGCGTAACGCTCCAATTTCTCTAAGCAATTGAGCCGATGCCATTGCAGTGCTGCTGATTGAGGAAAGCTCGCAATTAAGCGATCAACGAGAGTCAATGCTTGCGAATACTGTGCTGCTCGGAAACACTTCTTAAATTCATCAAAATCTGGGTGTTGCATTATTTTTGTCCCTATTATTTATTCTTAATTAATTGCCGCTTCTATCAATGATTATCTACATGTTGTAGTCGTTTCAAATCGCTAGTTTACGTCTATTGCTCAGATAGCTATTGTTCATACAGCTCCAATGGCAAGCCATCGGGATCTGCGAAGAACACAAAGCGCTTCCCAGTGTATTCATCTAATCTAATTTGTTCTGGCTGCAGTCCTTTTGCAAGCAATTCGCGCCAGCTTTTTTCAATATCGCTCACCACAAATGCGAGATGACGCAATCCCTGCGCCTCGGGATAAGACGGCCGCACTGGCGCATTTTCGAACGAGAATAATTCAATTTGTCCGCCATCAGGCAAGCCTAAATCTAATTTATAAGAATTGCGTTCAGCACGATAGTGTTCGGCGATCACACGCAAACCCAAAGTCTCTACATAGAATCGTTTAGAACGTTCATAATCGGAACAAATAATTGCGGCATGATGAATTCTTAGTAGCATAGAAAAGTGCGTCAACAATAATCAATAAAAAATCAAATATTCACTGGGGCCTGTTAACAGGCTCGATATCTACGACATGCCGAACATCAACCACAAGTTTCGGATGCTCGCCTAATACATAACTAAAACATAGTGTATCTCCTGCGCTAAAATCAGCATTCAAGCGACGCGGATACGTCAGCCCAGAATCATACGTATTTAAAACATTTTCTTGATAAACCTGAATTGTCGTCATTAACATCGGGCTATATCCTTGCGGAATTTTCTCAGGTATTTGCACACATGCGGCGGGTAAATTCATGCCCGAGATGTTTTCCCAAGAGCGAATTGACTGCCGATTGACACGTATTAGTGTTCCCAAAGAAATTCGGTCTCGCAATGTTTGCTGATCATTTCTGTCAACCTCTTGCACGGAAAACTCCCTAGCGGGATTTAACAGACAAAGCGATACTTCAACTTCTTCGGGAATCAGCAAAGCATCAGGTGCCTGCTTCATCAAAGAACGCGACAAAGCAATTTGAGGCTCTTTCTCTAAGCTCGACTGCATTACTTCTAACAAGATGATATCAGGGCTCCATTTGCGCTCTATGCGATACATGAATGCATCAGCAACCGCAGTTTCTGCGACAAATTCTTGCAGCCCCAAGTATCCAACAATTCGCAACACAGAATCGATAGAATCGGCATGGATATCAATTAAACTGATCTGTACCTGCTGCGGTGTAAGGCGCAGCATCAATGGCAGTGCCAATAATGCATAAGGGCCACAACCGACGTAAAGTAAATTCACTGGTCGAGCAGACTCCCTCAAATTTTGCGTACAAACTGCTTGATACACCCCACGCATGAATTGCACAGTTCTAACAAAATCCCTCGCACACAAGGCCGCAGCATGGGGCGACAGTGCTAAGCCCTGTTCTGTTCGCGTCTCTCCTTTTGCAATGTCGTCGTCCGGATGGCGAACATATTGACCTAAATTCGTTAATGCATCCGCCAATGCATTCACCTCCTTAAACAAACTCGATGCGTGTCGGTCTGGGCTAAGGATAGTATCGACAAGCTGAAGCAAGGTATCTCTATCTGGCATCTATATAGGAACTTTACAAGTGAGATTGGATTGGTGTGAAGTGTTCGATCTAATGCAATACCCATTGGTAATACACATCGCGATGAAGAAATATTCTCCGCGCAAGTCAAACAGCATAATGCCATTGGAGACCATAAGGCAAATCTTGTGGACCAAAAACAAAATGCAATACGCGACGTCGGCTGTTCCCACTCGCCTTTGATGAGGCATGTAGAACCAGAGGTCGCATCACCAAGGCGGCACTGCGCTCGACCGCGCATAGACGTTCACCACTTGATGTGCGCAGGGCGTTGGCCTGCGTGGGGTCAACTTTACCGTATTGATGTGACCCGGCAATCAATTTCAGAGCGCCGTCAATCTCAGTACAAACATCGACATGCAGACGCACTGCAACGAGTTGCTCTAAGACCTCAACTGGCGCTTGTACAAACCAACATCCATCTTTATTTGACCAAGCGGTCAATGCGGGATGTTCCACTTTGTCCGCAACGGGAATACTTAAGTCTTGATGCAAAGCGACTAGCCAGTTGTTGGCTGCAGATTTTTCAAACAAACTGCATTGCACCCCGCAGTAAGAGTCAGGTAATACATCGCGCAACAATGTATGTTGGCCGATCACTTGCACAAGTTGCGAGCACCAAGCGTGATTGAGTAAATGACGATCGCCTGCTCTTGGCGTAGCCGAGCCAGAAGTGAGCGTGTCAAGATTTTGCGATAACTGCACTAACGCAGACTCGCTCAATAATGGCTGCGTGACAAAAAAACCTTGTGCATTGAATTCGCTGTTGGACATACAGGATCAGTCGAAAACTGAGAGTGTAAAACAATCTCGGCGAAAGATGCTGTCAATTTGAATGAACTACAAAATCAAAAAAAACCGCACATAGCTATTACTGTTCAGCTAAGCTCGTACCTGATGTCTCGTCATTCCCGCGAAGGCGGGAACCCAGTGCCGTAAAAGCCTAAAGACGCTGGATCCCTGCCTTCGCAGGGATGACGCCACGAAGTTTTGCGCTTAACTGAACGGCATTACTACACAATGTGGCTTTTCATCAGCACTTACTTCGCACTACCCATCTCAACCAAGATTTGCAGCACGACACGAACGAAATCTGATTTCATAGGAGTAGCTCCTGAAGAAGGAAGTAATTAGATTTAGAGACCTTCAGCTGCAATCACTTGCGAGGCTGCGTTGATCACCGCAGCAATCCGGCCAACATCACGTAACTGCGTAGTTGACATGCCTTCTTTGCGCAATAAATCGAAATGTGACTTCACACAGAAATGACATTTGCCAACGATGGATGCTGCCAGCGCATACATTTCAAAACGACGTTTATCGACACCACCATTGGTTGCATACGCGTTCATACGCAGTTGTGCGCCTTGTGTTTTCAGGTCTTCATCATCGGCCATTTCAACAAACGGATACCAAACATTATTCATACCCATCAAAGATGCTGCAGTTAAAGCAGCTTGTACTTCTTCTGGCGCGATGTGACCAGAATTTTTAATCAAGTCAATCAGCGTTTTACTTTTCGTGGCAAACGCCGCAGCCAATGCAACCGCTACAGCATCGTTACCTTCCAGACTAGAACGCGCAATCGTACTATCCACATTCAAACGAATATCTTTAGCATAATCAGGAATGCTATTTTTAATCGAAGTAAGAAATTCCATAGTTTTCACCTATCAAAAAGCGTTTTTAAAACCCGCCGGAGCGGGTTGATTGTACTGCGAGCACCACTATTAACCAATGACTGGTTAGACGTAATCGTGATTAGAAATTCACATTCTCGGGATGCAGTGCAAGGCGCACACCGGAGCAATATGTCAATATTGCGAGGATCGCCATACATCAATACCTACGCCGCAATGCGCCCGAAAATTGAATTTATAACGCGATTACAATGTGGAACCGCCTACTGTACGATTACATGGGCAGAGCTCATCCGTTTGCAAACCGTCCAAAATACGCAAGATTTCAGTTGGGTTACGGCCTACGTTCAAGTTGTTCACAGAAACGTGTTGGATGACATTGTCTGGATCCACGATGAAAGTCGCACGCAAAGCTACACCAGCGTTGACGTCACGTACGCCCAGCATATCAACCAAAGAGCCTGTTGCGTCGCCGAATGCATAGTGATTCAACTTGTCCAGATCTTTGTGTTCACGGCGCCATGCCAATTTACAAAACTCATTATCCGTAGAACCACCCATCAGCACGGCATCGCGATCAGAGAAGTCATTCGCTAATTTAGCAAATTCAACGATTTCCGTTGGGCATACAAATGTGAAATCTTTTGGATAAAAATAAATGATTTTCCATTTGCCTGGAAAAGACGCTTCAGTAATTGTTTCGAAGGCGGATACGCCATTCTCTTCGTGATGATTAAAACCTGGCTTAGCTGCTGGTACGCTAAATGCGTCGAGTTTTTGTCCAACTGTTTTCATTGATTTCTCCAGAAAAATTAACATGGGTGTTTCATTTATTACCGATGAGTGAATTTTCAAGTGCTACACATTTCACTCATCAACGAATTTGATTTGACTTCAGAACTAGAACGAAGCTTATCACTATGAATCTATCAGATCCAATAGATTATTACTAAACACCTCTTAGTTTAGCACTAAGACAGTCTAGCCCTGAGCATCATGCTTCGATTTAATGAAAGGAGTATGACATAGCTAGATACAAATCAGCTCCTTCACTTGATCACACGCCACAGTTACAGTAACAAGCGTAGGCATTTCGTTGACATATCACGACTCAAACCACAGTTTTACAGCACGAAGCCGCTATAATCGCGGATCTTTATTTACTTGACGAGTTTGCCGTGTCTGATCGTTTAGCCGTTCTTCCCCAATATTTTTTACCTAAATATCTATTGACTGCATTTGCAGGTCTGGTTGCCAATGATCGAGGTGGCAAACGCACGACCCGCCTGATCAATTGGTTCGTCAAAAAATATCAAGTGAACATGCAAGAAGCTGCCAATCCTGACACTGCCAGCTACGCCAGCTTTAATGAGTTTTTCACTCGTCCACTACGTGCCGATGCGCGCCCGCTCACCTCTGAAAAGTATGCTTGTCCGGTAGATGGTGCGATTAGCGAATTTGGCGCTATCGAGCAAGGACAGATCTTTCAGGCGAAGGGTCACTATTTTTCTACAACCGCTTTGGTCGGTGGCGACGCCAAGCTTGCCGAAAAATATCAAGACGGACAATTTGCGAATATTTACCTCAGTCCACGCGACTATCACCGTATTCATATGCCTTGCGACGGCCAACTGAAGCGCATGATCTATGTGCCAGGCGAGTTGTTCTCGGTCAATCCAACTACCGCCCGCGGTGTACCTGGCTTATTCGCGCGCAATGAACGCGTGGTCTGTGTATTTGATTCACCACATGGCGAGTTTGTACTTGTCTTAGTTGGTGCCACAATAGTCGGCAGCATGCAGATCGCTTGGCACGGTATCGTTAATCCACCGCGAACCAAAGAAGTGCGTGAATGGCACTATGACGATCAAATAATCAGCTTGAAAAAAGGAGAAGAGATGGGACGCTTCTTACTAGGTTCTACCGTCGTGATGTTATTCCGCAAAGACAGTATGCGATTTAACATTGATTGGAAGCCAACCGGAGCTGTGCGTTTAGGCGAGGAAATGGGATCGTCAGTTGCATGAATGATCTCGAGTCTTGAACAACTCTTCTCACAATATTTCAAGGCGCAAGCGTGTTCGGAATCTACCAATAACCAGCACGCTAGGTTTTGATGCGAAAACACAATCAAAATAAATTCTGGCGCATTCTTTTCACGATCTGAAAAATAATTGAGCTGCCGCAAACATTCTGATCATGCACTGCACAAATTTCTTGCATACGCCTACAATTTGATACATAATCTAAATACGAATTATTCTTATTTAGATTAAACTCAATTTTGCCAAGGCAGATTATATGAATACGCTGCAATCCCCTCAACTTCCACGTCGATTTTTCACGGGTAGCTTCATCGCGCTTTCCCATGTGGTGGTGTTCGGTTTAATCATATTGAATCCTGTAAAACACTTTCAAGCCACGCCAAAAGAAACCGTGGTGATGATGTTACCTAGTGCATTACCGGCGCCAGCTACACCGATCAAAAAGATAGAAAAAATCGTCCCGCCTGCGAATACTATAGTCCCCGTGATAAACCAAGTCGCAGTTCAACACCTCACAGACGAAGCAATCACAGCAACGCCAACAGCCACTGAAATCAGTGCGCCAACCGCTCCCGCACCTGCGCCACAATCTACTGTGATTGCCAAATCAGAGCCAGCAGGTCCGAAAGTTGTCAGTGCGGTTGAATATATTCATGCACCGCAAGCAGATTATCCACCGATGGCTCGCCGCATGGGAGAAGAAGGTCGTGTAGTGATGCAAGTTTTGGTCAATGACAAAGGCCGCGCAGAAAAAGTTGAAATCGTTAAATCCTCAGGATTTGCACGCTTAGATGAATCTGCCAAAATCGCTTTGTTACGCGCCCTGTTCAAACCTTATCTTGAAGATGGTAAAGCAACGATGGTACTGGCGACTGCAAGTATCAACTTCTCTTTGCGTGGTTAATCTAGAGAGTTTCAGCAAATCTTACGACGTAAAAAAAGCATGTTCGTGAACATGCTTTTTTTTACGCTATGAGTTTAAGATCACGCCAAATGATCCTGACATCTAGACTTCAAATTACTCTGGGATGGTATCTTTAAAAGATGGCCGCTCTGAAAGCTTATCAAACAATTTCGCTAAATTCGGATATTCATCTCGCCAAGCTATTCCTGGAAATCGAAATGTCAGCCATCCCAAACAACATGCAACACTGATATCTGCGAGCGTTAAATGATTGCCGACGCAAAATGGAGATTCTCCCAAACCTTGCGCCATGGACTTTAAACCAGCATTAACTTTATCTAACTGTCGATTGACCCAAGCTTCGCTTTGAATCTCCGGCGCGCGCATCGTGCGTTCCGCGCGCACCAAAACTGCAGCATCTAAAATTCCATCGGCCAAGGCTTCCCAATTCTTAACTTCAGCGCGCTCACGTCCATGCGGTGGGATTAACTTACCGACTGGCGTTAAGGTATCAAGATATTCAACAATCACACGCGAGTCGAACATCGCACCACCATCTTCCATCAATAGACAGGGTACTTTACCAAGCGGATTGGATTGCTGAATGGTCGTGTCAGAAGCCCATACGTTTTCAAGTATTAATGCGTAATCAAGCTTTTTCTCCGCCATAACAACGCGAACTTTTCTCACGTAAGGACTTGCAAGGGAGCCAATTAATTTCATAGATATTGCAAAGAAAATGTTAAATAAATTATTAAGAAAATGTCTTCACTACATCTGAATAGCAATTACATAGCAAGTGTTTAAGTGTTTGTTAGGTCGGATTATAACATTGGGTCCAGCCTTACTGAGGTGATCGCTGTTGCCAACACTTCGTCAATCATTGTGAAATGCAAAAACAGATCCGAGCCATGTTAAAATATACGCTTTCGGTTTCTGGCTATTTGATAGTGATTAAAACAATTTAAGGCTGCTTTAAGCGCATTTAAATCTTGTTAAGAAGTTGATCAGCCTGCTTCTTTCTGCAACATCTAGATTTTTCACTCACATCATTGTTGTTTTCAACGAACCAAAACCTTTCCGCCATTCCTCCACTTTTCTGAGCATTCTATGTCACTCTCTACTCTCTCCGCTTTATCCCCATTGGATGGACGCTACGCATCAAAAGTCGATGCACTTCGCGCGACTTTGTCAGAAGCTGGTTTTATGCATCACCGTGTAAAAGTAGAGATTTCCTGGCTACAAGCTCTGTCACTGGCTGGCTTTAGCGAAATCAAACCATTCTCTGATGCAGCCAATGCCTTACTAAACCGCATTGCCAACGAATTTTCAGAAGAAGATGCTGCCCGTATTAAAGCGATCGAAGCGGTCACCAACCATGATGTCAAAGCGGTCGAATATTGGTTGAAAGAGTCAGTTGGTCTGGCACTACCAGACAGTTATCAGCATCTGCCAAAAAGAACATTGAATATTGCTGCTGAAGTGACCGAAGAATTAAAAGCTGCTGCAGAATTTATTCACTTTGCCTGCACCTCAGAAGACATCAACAACACTTCACATGGCATGATGTTAAATACCGCGCGCGATCAAGTGATGCTGCCAGCGTTGAATAAACTAATCTTGCGCCTGAAAGAAATCGCGCACGACAATGCCAGTGTGCCGATGCTGTCGCGTACACATGGACAGACTGCTAGTCCAACAACTTTGGGTAAAGAAATGGCCAATGTGGTCGCACGTTTGCAACGCGCCGCACAACGTATTGCTCAAGTAGAGATTCTAGGTAAAATGAATGGCGCGGTTGGTAACTACAACGCCCATCTATCTGCGTACCCAAATCACGATTGGGAAACTTTCTCAAAAAATGTGATCGAACAACGTCTAGGTTTAACTTATAACCCATATACGATTCAAATTGAACCGCATGACTACATGGCAGAAATGTTTGATGCCTTCGCGCGTGCAAATACAATCTTGCTGGACTTAAACCGCGATATTTGGGGCTATATTTCCGTTGGCTATTTCAAGCAAAAAACAAAAGCAGGCGAAATTGGTTCATCAACCATGCCGCACAAAGTGAATCCAATTGATTTTGAAAATTCAGAAGGTAATCTTGGACTTGCGAATGCCTTACTCAAACATTTATCTGAAAAATTGCCTGTCTCACGCTGGCAACGTGACTTGACGGATTCCACCGTGCTGCGCAATATTGGTGTTGCCTTCGGCTACACTTTATTAGCTTACGACAGCTGTGTTCGCGGTTTAAATAAGTTAGAGACTAACGAAGCGCGTTTAGCAGAAGATCTCGACAATACTTGGGAAGTTTTGGCGGAACCCGTACAAACTGTGATGCGCCGATTTGGCATCGAAAATCCGTACGAGCAGTTAAAGGAACTGACACGCGGCAAAGGCATCTCTAAAGACGCATTACGCGAATTTATCTTGGGTTTAAGTATTCCACAAGAAGCAAAAGACCAGTTATTGTCGATGACCCCGGCAAACTACACTGGTATCGCTGCAAAGTTAGCTAAAGCTATTTAAGCAGTCTGCGATCACATCAGCATCAAGCTCGCAAAAAAGCCTGGAAGAGCAATCTTCCAGGCTTTTTTGCATTTCATCAGGCTAGATTTCAAGCCAAGTTAAAGTTATGACATCGGCTCTCTGAGCATCGACTTCTTTTTTTTGATCAAATCAAGCAAACTTTCTTTTTCTTTGCTATATTAGTCCTACTTCGAACTACTTTCCATTTTAGGAACGCTTATGCAACGTTATCCAACCGCCAGTATTATTTTGCATTGGTTCATTGCGATACTGATCATTGCTGCCTTTATCCTCGGTTCGTACATGACTGATTTGAGAATCAGCCCGACCAAACTCAAACTCTATTCGTGGCATAAGTGGCTGGGCGTGACCATCTTAGGCTTTGTTGCGATTCGCCTATTGGTGCGACTGTTTAAAGGAGCGCCAAATTATCCTGACAGCATGCAACAGTGGGAAAAACAAGCCGCAAATGGCACCCATATTGGTCTCTACATTCTGATGTTTGCGGTTCCGCTGTCTGGTTATCTGTATTCTTATGCCGCAGGATTTCCGGTTGTCTATTTGGGATTATTTGAATTGCCAGCCTTGATCGATCCAAATCCAGATTGGAAAGATCAACTTAAGAGTGCGCATGAAATACTAACTAAGTGTATGTTAGCCTTAGTTTTCTTACATTTTGCAGCAGCATTAAAGCACCAATTCATCAATAAAGACGGCATCCTGCAACGTATGTTGCCGACCAATTCAAATAAGGAATCAAGATGATCTCAAACGCACTCGTTAAATCAGGGAAATACATACTTATGGCGGCGGCTTTGAGCAGTTCAGCTCTGCTATTTGCCGCCAACCTGAATCTAGACAATAGTAAAAGCACAGTTCATGTCGTCTTCAAGCAAATGGAAGTGCCGGTTCAGGCGCGCTTTAAAAAATTTCAAGCACAAATTGACTACAATGCGAGCAAGCCTGAATTGTCCACAGCAAAAGTAGAAATCGATGTGAATAGCATCGATTTACCAGCACCTGAATACAACCAAGAAGTATTAAAGAAAGAATGGTTTAACGCAGCCCAATTTGCCAAAGCAAGCTTCATTTCCACATCAATGAAGAATCTTGGTGCTGGCAAACTTGAAGTCAGCGGCAATTTAACGATCAAAGGCAAAACACTTGCAGTGCGTTTTCCACTTCAAGTCAAAACAGAAGCGAAAGGCTTCAGCTTCGAAGGAAATTTACCTATCAAACGCCTGCAATTTAACATCGGCGAAGGCGAATGGAAAGACACCAGTATGGTTGCCGATGAAGTCATGATCAAATTTAAAGTAGTCACCACCAGCCCTTAACTTTTATACAGGAGCACCACCATGAAATTAAACCAATTCTTTGCTATCGCTTTGTTTGCAGTTGCTGCACCAAGTTTTGCACAAACTTATAAAGTAGATTCTTCGCATACCTACCCTAGCTTCGAAGCCGATCATAAAGGCATCTCATTTTGGCGTGGAAAATTCACAAAAACAGAGGGCACAATCACGCTAGATCGCGCTGCTAAAACTGGCACGATGAATATCACTATCGATGCAAGTTCTGTCGATTTCGGCCATGCAAAAATGAACGAACATGCGAAAAATAAAGACATGTTTAACGTCTCACAATTCCCAACTGTTACCTATGTTGGAAAATCAATGAAGTTCAATGGCGACACCTTGGTTTCTGTTGAAGGTGAATTGACCTTATTGGGTGTCACTAAACCAGTGAACCTCACGATCAATAAATTCAAATGTATTCAAGATGCAATGACGAAGAAAGAAATCTGCGGTGCTGATGCTAGCGCGGAATTCAAACGCAGTGATTTCGGCATGAATTATGCGATCAACTGGGGTTTCTCTCCAGACGTTAAATTAGCGATTCAAGTCGAGGCAGTGAATTCTAACTAATTCTCCTCTCAATCAAAGGCTGAAGTGGTGCGACGCACGCTTTGGCCTTTCGTATCAAATTCTAAAATAATGGATAAACGGTATTTACGCAGCATTCGCTTATTGTCGGAATGCATGCAATTGTTTGAAAAATCCTCAGCCAAACGCGTCAAAGCGCTAGGTTTTACTGAGTCCCAGTTTGATATCATCGCCACCCTTGGCAATACTTCCGGAATGACCTGCAAAGAACTTGGTGAGAAAACCTTAATCACCAAAGGAACGCTTACTGGCGTACTAGATCGTTTAGAAAGCAAAGGTTTAATTCAACGCGAACGCGGTGAAGATCGGCGCCAACTATTTATCAAACTAACCCCAGAAGGCGAATTGCAATTTGCGCAGTCTTTCCCAGAAATCGTTAATCAAGGGCGCGCTATGTTCAGCGACTATCATCAAGATGATTTCGAAGCTTTGGAAACTCAGTTACTAAAATTAAAAAACGCACTTGCTCGGTGATGATGCATTCAGTATCAAACAGCATTTTTTGAATACAGGTAGATGCGCATCAAAGTGTCGCTTGCCTCATCAATATCTACCTACAATTGCCTGTGCTAGCAAGCGGCAATTTATCCGATTACAGAGAGAGACCCACACATACTGCATGCCCGAATTTTGAATCTGTGACGCAAGTTACGCTCTGGCGCAGATACACTTTTCGATTCAAAGCTCAAGCGATCACGACTGTTGTGCGGAGCTCGGTCAGAAAAAAGTGCCGGCACAGAAAACAAAAAAGACGGGATTTCCCGTCTTTTTTACTCGTCCCAAAACACAAGGACGATCAAGTTATTATCAAGCTTATGCTAGTTTGCCATGGCATTGCTTGTATTTCTTACCGCTACCGCATGGACAAGGATCATTACGTCCAATTTTAAAGCCATGATCAACCATAGGCGTATTGTCGTCTGCGATGACTGGAGTCGGTGCTAACATTTCTTCTGGCGAAGCATTTGCATCAAATTCCGCATGTTGATAATGAACATTTTCAATCTGAGATTGCGCCATTTGCTGCTCAGCTGCTTCGATTTCTTCACGAGATTGGATACGAACCGTCACAACGATGCGCACCACTTCATTTTTGATCAAATCCAACATCTGCGAGAATAATTCAAACGCTTCGCGTTTGTATTCTTGTTTAGGATTTTTTTGCGCATAGCCACGCAAATGAATACCTTGTCGCAAATGATCGAGTGCCGCCAAATGTTCGCGCCAGTGATTATCGATACTCTGCAACATGACACTTCGTTCAAATCCTGCAAAGGCATCTTTACCAACGACATCTAGTTTAGCATCGTATTCTGCTTTTGCAGCAGCGACTACACGTTCCAGAATATCTTCATCGGTTAAGTTCTTTTCTGTTTCCAATAAACTGACGAGATCCAAATTCAAAGACCATTCAGCGGCCAATACAGCCTGCAAACCTGGTAAGTCCCACTGTTCTTCCACGGTCTCAGCAGGAACGTACTGACGTACTAAATCATGGAACATGCCATCACGCAACGAGGCAATCATTTCTGACATATCGTGCGCTTCCAGCAATTCATTACGTTGCTGGTAAATTACTTTACGCTGATCATTCGCAACGTCATCGTACTCCAGCAATTGCTTACGAATATCAAAGTTACGTGCTTCAACTTTACGCTGAGCGGACTCAATCGAACGGCTGACAATACCAGCTTCAATTGGTTCGCCTTCTGGCATTTTCAATCTATCCATGATTGCGCGCACGCGATCACCAGCGAAGATGCGCAGCAAAGCATCATCTAAAGATAAATAGAAACGAGAAGATCCAGGATCACCCTGACGACCAGAACGACCACGCAATTGATTATCTACACGCCGTGATTCATGACGCTCAGTACCGACGATATGTAAGCCGCCAGCTGCCACCACTTGATCATGCAATGACTGCCATTCATTGCGTAATTTTTCTGATTGCTTTTGCTTTTCAGCGTCGGACAAAGTATCAGACGCTTCAATCAGTTGCACTTGTTTTGCGACATTCCCACCCAGAACGATATCGGTACCGCGACCAGCCATGTTGGTGGCGATCGTAATCGCTTTTGGACGGCCTGCCTGTGCAATGATTTCAGCTTCACGCGCATGCTGCTTCGCGTTCAAAACATTGTGTGGCAACTTCGCTTTATCCAAGATACCGGACAATAATTCAGAATTTTCAATCGAAGTTGTACCGACCAAAACAGGCTGTCCGCGCTCGTAACAATCTTGAATATCTTTGAGCATCGCGCCGTATTTTTCTTCGGCGGATTTGTATACCTGGTCTTGTCGGTCTTTACGCGCTGAAGGGCGATTCGGAGGAATCACCACCGTTTCAAGGCTGTAAATTTCTTGGAATTCGTAGGCTTCCGTATCCGCAGTACCCGTCATACCCGATAAACGTGCGTACATACGGAAGTAGTTTTGGAAAGTGATTGATGCCAAAGTTTGATTTTCGTTTTGAATACGAACGCCTTCTTTAGCTTCGACGGCCTGATGCAAACCATCAGACCAACGACGACCAGTCATCATGCGACCAGTGAATTCATCAACAATCACGATTTCATCGTTCAACACAACGTAGTGCTGGTCTTTAAAGTACAAAGCATGTGCACGCAAGGCTGCATACAAATGATGTACTAAGGAGATATTCGCTGCATCATACAAAGACGCACCTTCTGGCAATAGACCCATTTGCGTCAATATTTGCTCAGATTTATCGTGGCCTGCTTCAGTCAGCAAAACTTGATGTGATTTTTCATCTTTCGTGTAGTCACCCGGCACTTCGACCACACCTTTACCATCGGGCGTTTCTTCACCGATTTGCAGAGTCAACAACTTAGGAACTTCGTTGATTTTGTAATACAACTCGGTGTGATTTTCAGCCTGTCCAGAAATGATCAAAGGCGTTCGTGCTTCATCGATCAAAATCGAATCGACTTCATCGACCACCGCAAAATTCAAGGCGCGCTGAACACGATCTTTCGCTTCGTACACCATATTATCGCGGAGATAATCGAAGCCGAATTCATTATTCGTTCCGTAAGTTACGTCGGAACCATAGGCGACTTGTTTCGCATCGTGCTCTAACTGCGATAAATTTACCCCGGTCGTCAAACCTAACCAACCGTACAACTGTCCCATTTGATCAGCGTCACGTTGTGCCAAATAATCATTAACAGTAACAACATGCACACCCTTACCTGATAAAGCGTTCAGATAAATAGGCAAGGTTGCCATTAAAGTTTTACCTTCACCGGTACCCATTTCCGCGATCTTACCGAAATGCAAAGCCATGCCGCCGATTAATTGCACATCAAAATGGCGCATTTTTAAGACCCGCTTACTCGCCTCACGGCAAACCGCAAAGGCTTCCGGCAACAAACTATCTAAAGTCTCACCCTTGGCAAGGCGCTCTTTAAATTCTGGCGTTTTAGCCTTAAGTTGATCATCCGACAAAGTTTCATACTTTGGCTCTAATGCGTTGATTTCACGCACAATTTTTTGATATTGTTTCAAGAGCCTTTGATTACGGCTACCGAATATTTTGGTCAGGAATGACATGCTAGTAGTGAGTATGAAGGGTATAGGTTCTAAAACACTGCAACGGAACAAAAGTGCAGCAGATATGATTAACTTTTAATTTTAACATGGCTCACCTCCCTTTCCAGAATTTCTAAGGATAAGAACGGGGAGAATGAGGGAGAGGTGGTGTTAAATCGGACAAATTCAAGGCTAGATCAATTTTTTTGTGCGAGAAAATCAACATTTTAGATACCAAAAGCCAATTTACCGCAAACTTAAGTAGCCGCTACAACAGACATCTGAGCTCCTAAATCAACAATGTTCACCCTACGAGTGGAGGGAATTGTGGATAACAGTTTGACATTGATTATGCGGCTTGAGCGGCTTGACCGACTTGCGAAGATTCAGCGAACCAAACTTGCCAATTTCGACACATCGCTGCCGTCACCACCAGCATTCAAGAATTTGTGCGGATTTTGTGGCACACCTTTAATCCTCACTTCGAAATGTAAGTGCGCACCCGTTGAACGTCCAGTTGAACCAATGTTGGCAATATGCTGACCACGTTTCACAATATCACCCACTTTTGCTAACAACTTCGACGCATGTGCGTAACGCGTCATCATATCGCCGCCATGATCAATTTCCAGCATATTGCCAAACTCAGGATGGTATTCTGCAGAAACCACCACGCCACCAGCGGCAGCAACAATTGGCGTTCCGTTAGGCGCAGAGAAATCCAATCCTTCATGAAAAGCAGTACGACCGGAAAATGGATCCAGCCGGCGACCAAAAGTGGAGGCGTTATAACCAACATTGACCGGAACAATTGTCGGCAATAATTTTGCTTGCAGCTTAAAGCTCATTAACTTCGACTCAACCACATTCAAATAATCAGAGCGATAACTAAGATCTTTGGATAACGCATCTAAGGAAGCTTGGAAATCTTGTAAATTTAAATCTGATTTCGGCACATCATTCAACACCTCTGCGCCGCCTCGGCCAGGCAGCTCTTTGAAATTAAACTCCTCTGGCTTCACGCCAGCCAATCCCTGAACTCGCTCTCCGAGTGCATCTAAGCGAATTAACTGTGCTTGCATTTCACCAATTTTGACCGCCATTGCTGCCAAATTTTCTTTTAAATACTTATCATTGCTGCTCAAAGAGCCCGCGCTTGAGACTAGCATCGTCTGCGGTAAAATATTTTTAATCCAACCAGATTCGCTATCTGCAAACCTGGCGAACAGATTCATAAGTGAAAATGAAGCTAGCAATGCTAGCAATGTAAAAACCGACAGAAAAATGATCAGATGTGTCGATGACAAAGTCACTGACTTTGCCTGGGTCAATCGTGAATGCATAATGATGACTTGCATTAACCGTTACCTCCGTGATCAACAAGTTTAAATTATGGTAATGTGCGCAATATGCAATCACCTCATCCAACTTACCGATTAAATGTCAAACGTGGCAAAAAGATGGCTCAGACCAATGAGATAGCGTCATTTTTAAGACATAACGACAAGCTATCTCCACTTTTACCGACAGTTAAGCGAAATATTTCGCTACAAAAAGAGTGCAAGAAAGCCTTGCCTGCAATCTTCGATGGCTGCGAGGTTTTGAACCTCAATGAGGACCAACTGGTGATGTCGACGCCAAACGCCTCGATTGCCGCGAAATTAAAGCAACAATTGCCAAAATTGCAGGCACATTTGCAGCAAACAGGCTGGCAGATTAACGCAATCAAGATCAAAGTACAAGTCAAGCGCGCGATCGTTAAGCCAGATCCGATAAAGCAGGCAGTACTCACTGGCTCTGCCTTGAATGCATTTGAGGAACTAAAAAATAACTTAGAAACAACGCCGCAAAACGCAGAATTGAAAGCAGCACTTGCGCGATTACTTAATCGAAATCAGCGCTAACACCGCCCATTTACTTGCAAATAGCTGGAATTTAATTGAAAGCCCACTCGCGCTCTTCTTGAAAAGCGTAGGTTTTTGGGGCAGATTTAATGTCATCAAAGGTCACGATTTCATAAGCATCAGGTTGTGCTAACAACACACGTAGTAACTGATTATTTAATCCATGCCCCGATTTATGCGCGGTATAACTTGCCAAAAATGGGTGTCCGATCAGATACAAATCACCGATCGCATCAAGAATTTTGTGTCGAACAAATTCATCGTCAAAACGTAAACCGTCCGCGTTAAGTATCCGATATTCGTCCATGACGATGGCATTTTCCAGCGAACCACCACGCGCTAATCCAATTCCACGCAACATCTCGACATCTTGCATAAAGCCGAATGTCCGCGCGCGCGCTACGTCTTTTACATACGAGACCTGCTCAAAATCAACTTCAGCAGTTTGATTCGTTCCATCAACAGCTGGATGATTAAATTCTATAAAAAAATGTAACTTAAAACCGTCATATGGTTCTAAGCGTGCCCACTTTTCTGATTTGCCACTTCCCTCACGAATTTCCACTGGCTTTAACACACGAATAAATTTTTTCGCAGCTTCTTGCTCTTGCATTCCAGCCTGCTGCAACAAGTACACAAATGACGAGGCCGAGCCATCCATAATTGGAATTTCTTCTGCACTCACATCAATATAAATATTATCAATACCCAGACCAGCGCAAGCAGAAAGTAGATGCTCAACAGTGGAAACCTTAGCGCCATCCTTCGTTAAAGTGGATGCCATTTTCGTATCGCCAATATTTAATGCGGTAGCAGGAAACACCACAGGCGGCAACAAATCAACGCGCGTAAATATAATCCCTGCATCGACTGGAGCGGGGCGAAGAGTCAGCGTAACCTTGGTTCCGGAATGCACACCGACACCAATAGTTTTAACTTCTTTTTGTATTGTTCTTTGCTTTAACATGCTGAGATTATAAATCGCAAAACAAATTCACGCAGAGAATTCATTACGGACGTACAAGATTGGGTTTGATCAAAAAAAATGCGCATCAGGCTGACGCGCATTTTCTGTATCAAACGACAGTAATTTTTGGCAAATTAAGCTAGTTGTGCCAACATCGTTTCTGCATTCGAAACCGCAAAATTGCCGCCTTCTTCGATGTTCAAATGCTTAACCACGCCATCAACGACCACCATAGAATAACGCTGAGAACGAACACCCATACCAAACTTGCTGAAGTCAGCATCGAGACCCAATGCTTTACTGAAAGCTGCATTGCCATCAGCCATCATACGTACCACGCCAGTTGCTTTTTGATCGCGACCCCAAGCACCCATAACGAAGGCATCGTTCACGGAAATACACCAAATTTCATCAACACCCTTGGCTTTTAATGCGGCTGCATGTTCTACATAACCAGGCACATGTTTCGCAGAGCAGGTTGGTGTGTAGGCACCAGGCAATCCAAAAATCGCAATCGTTTTACCTTTAGTAAGTTCCGCTACATCAAAGGTATTCGGGCCTAATGAACAGCCTTCTGATTCGACTTCGATAAATTCAGCCAGACTACCCGCAGGTAATTTGTCACCAATCTTGATGCTCATAATGAACTCCCTAAAAATTAAAATATGTGAATTTTCGCCCGATCATTTGCTGATGCAGGAAAGTATGCAAGTATGCCCTAAAGAAAAAAAATTTGCAGAAAGCAAAACGCCAGTCACTTGACTGGCGTTTTGCTTGATTCTGAACTAGCTAACTTAGTAGACTTACTCAATCAGCCTGCTTACGCAAAAATGCTGGAATATCATAAGTTTCCATACCATTTTTTTCCAATGCACGAACTTGCTCAGTTGCAGAATGACGCCAAACCGCTGGCTTGGTCAAACTATCAAAACCAGCGCTCACAGAACTGGTTGTTTTGCTAGCCGTCGTAGTCATCGCAGGACTTGCCATCATCACTGGCTCGTCATTCGTACCGGTACGTAACATCGGCGTTTGCACCAACTGGATATTTTTCTTGCCGCGTCCCAAACCAGTTGCGACAACAGTGACGCGAATCTCATCACCCATCGTATCGTCGTAAGCAATACCTTGCGCAATCGAAGCATCCGGTGCAGCAAACGCACGCACCGCCGCCATTACTTCTTTAATTTCTTTACCTTTCAAACCACGGCTCGCAGTAACGTTCACCAAAACACCGCGCGCGCCAGATAAATCAATACCATCCAATAATGGTGAGGCGACCGCCTGTTCCGCTGCGATACGTGCACGATCAACACCTGATGCTGTCGCCGTTCCCATCATCGCTTTACCTTGCTCACCCATAATGGTTTTCACGTCATTGAAATCGACGTTGATATGGCCTGGTACGTTAATGATTTCTGCGATACCTGCAACCGCATTATTCAAAACATTATCAGCGTGACCCAACCACTCGATCATGCTGTCGTCTTCGTAAATCTCCTCGAGTTTTTCATTCAAGATGATGATCAAAGAATCGACATGCTTAGACAAAGCTTCTAAACCTTCGTCAGCGATATCCATACATTTCTTACCTTCGTAAGAGAATGGTTTAGACACAACCGCTACTGTTAATGCGCCTTGTTCTTTCGCGATTTGTGCAACTACTGGTGCAGCACCAGTGCCTGTACCACCGCCCATACCCGCTGCGATAAATACCATGTGTGCGCCACGCAAAGCATCTTCAATACGCGTACGGGACTCTTCAGCCAACTGACGACCCACCTCAGGCTTCATCCCTGCACCAAGACCTGTTTCACCAATCTGGATCACATTGTGTGCACCAGATTGTGTCAATGCCTGCGCATCTGTATTTGCAGCGATGAACTCAACGCCAGAAACACCTTTGTTAATCATATGCTGTACGGCATTACCACCTGCGCCACCGACACCAACGACTTTGATCACTGTGCCCTGCGTAGCGTTATCGACCATATCGAACTCCATCATGAATCCCCCAAGTAGGCAGTTTTCAGTCGCTAATCCTCACACTATGTGATGCCTAGCGAATGAAAACTGTATTTCGCAACATTATAAAATGATTGCAGCAAATTGTCGTAAAAAATCTGCTACAAATCGCCTCATTTCATCTATAAAGAAACACTATTTTTCAAAACAAAAAATGGAATTAGAAATTCCCTTGAAACCATTCCTTCATACGCTGCCAAACTGCACTCGCCGAACCCGCCTGACGCGTCACAATATGACCTCGTAAGTACTGCTTCTTCGCTTCCAACAACAAACCTAAGACCGTTGCATAACGCGGACTACGAACGACATCCGCCAATTGACCTGAATACGCCGGCATCCCTAAACGCGCAGGCTTTAAGAAAATGTCTTCGGCCATTTCAACCATGCCTTGCATGGTTGAAGAACCACCGGTTAACACAATGCCCGATGAGAGGACATCTTCATAACCAGATTCACGCACCACTTGGTGTACCAATGCAAATAGCTCTTCCACACGCGGCTCTATTACTGCAGCGAGCGCCTGCCGCGACAGAGATCTTGGACCACGATCACCTAAGCCCGGCACTTCCAAAGTATCTGCTGGATCAGCCAACACTTGCTTGGCGACGCCAAAACGAATTTTGATTTCTTCTGCTTCTGAAGTTGGCGTGCGCAATGCCATCGCGATGTCATTGGTGATTTGATCGCCAGCAATTGGAATCACAGCAGTGTGGCGAATCGAACCTTCACTGAACACTGCAACGTCTGTTGTTCCACCACCGATGTCGATCAACACCACACCTAATTCTTTTTCGTCGTTGGTCAACACCGCATCCGCAGAAGCCATCGGTTGCAAAATCAAATCAGATACTTCCAAGCCGCAACGACGCACGCACTTCACAATGTTCTGAACAGCCGACACTGCGCCCGTCACAATATGCACTTTCACTTCCAATCGAATGCCGCTCATGCCGATTGGTTCACGCACATCATCTTGACTATCAACGATAAATTCTTGTGGCAAGGTATGCAGTAATTGCTGATCGGTAGGAATATTCACGGCCTTCGCGGTTTCAATCACGCGCGACACATCCGCTGCGGTCACTTCTTTATCTTTGATCGCCACCATGCCACTGGAATTAAAACTACGAATATGACTACCTGCAATACCTGTGTACACAGTGCGAATTTTGCAGTCAGCCATCAGTTCAGCTTCTTCCAATGCGCGCTGAATTGATTCGACAGTCGCTTCAATATTGACGACTACGCCCTTCTTTAACCCTTTCGACTCATGCTGACCCAAGCCAATCACCTCATGGCGCCCATCGGGCATCACTTCAGCAACAACCGCCACAATTTTCGATGTGCCGATATCGAGGCCAACGATCAGGTTCTTTGCGTCTTTTGTCATAGTCTTCCACTTACGTATTTAAGGTACTCGTTCTCGTAGGTAGTATTGATTCAATTATTCAACAACTACTTACCACCATATTTAGTGACTCACGTCCCAACTCAACTACTCACTCAACTGCTAGCTCGGCTACTAGCTCAGCTACTAGCTCACTTACTTGTTGACCCGTCGCTCATTTGGCAACAGGCTTATTTCCTAAACCAAATCCACCACTACCAGATTGCAATGCTAAGCCGTTTGGATAACGCATATCGACACTGATAATCCTATCCTGCAAGCGCGTAACTAACTGAGGATAGACTTTAATTAATTGATCAACACGTCGTTTCAATCCACCCTGATCCTGCACCTTGCCCAACTCCACACGCAATCCATTATTCAACACGACCGTCCAGGCATATCGACTAGAGTAAGCAACTTCCTCAGGCTCCAGATTGATGCTGGCAAACCAGTCTTTGAATTGACGATATTGCGCAATCACCTCTTTCTCACTACCCTCAGGGCCGATAAAACCAACCAATTCTGTGTCTTCTTCTGCTTCGGCCAAATTCGCTGTGAACACATCGCCTGCAGTGGAGATTAATCGCCCATCTTCACCCCAAGTTCCCAGCACTTCATGCTCTTCCAACGACACCAACAATTTATCTGGCCACACTCTTTGTACGCTTGCTCTTCGCACCCATGGCACGGATTCAAATGCCAATCTGACTTGATCCAAATTTGTCGTAAAAAAGTTTCCTTTGATTTTAGGTAGCGCCTGATCACGTATCGTCAATGCATTCACATGCCGCAATTCTCTTTTTTGATCACCTTCAACTCGCACTGTATGCAAAGAAAATATAGGCCGTTGAATCACCCACCAAACACCCGACGCAAGCAAGACTAGCAGCACCAAACCGAATAAGGCATTAGCGATTGCATTGAGCAGCTTTGCGTCTTGCCACATAAAATCAGTATCTACTTTCTACGCAATCAATTATTCTGAGTCAGTCGCAGTTTTCAAACGCGCTGTCTTCAAAATTTCTATACAAACATCTTCATAACTCATACCCGCCGCCTTCGCCGCCATCGGTACTAAGGAATGGCCAGTCATACCAGGAGAAGTATTAATCTCAATCAGAAATGGTTTGTTATCGCTAGCACGTAGTAACACATCGATGCGTGCCCAGCCTTCACAATTCACTGCACGATAAGCCTCTTCACACATGGTCTTAATTTCTTGTGTCAATGCCTCATCGATAGGTGCCGGACATAAATATTTAGTGTCATCGGTAAAATATTTATTTTGATAATCGTAGTTACCATCAGGTGCAACAATTTCTATCAGTGGCAATGCATAAGCACCTGCACCGCGTCCTAATACTGCGACGGTCAACTCACGTCCTTGAATAAATTCTTCCGCCAACACTTCTTCATCAAACTTGGCAGCCAATTGATACGCCGCTGGCAAGACATCTGCACTAGTGACTTTCGTGATGCCGATCGTTGAACCTTCATGCGGTGGTTTGACGATCAGCGGCAAACCTAATTGATCGGCAACTTTGCTCAAATCTGTAGACGCATTCAGTACCGCATATTTAGGCGTCGTCAATGCGTGATACAACCAGATCTTCTTAGTGAAAATCTTGTCCATTGCCACCGATGATGCCATTACACCACTACCGGTGTAGGGAATACCCAACTGCTCCAAAGCCCCTTGCAAACTACCGTCTTCACCATAGCGTCCATGTAATGCGATAAACACGCGATCAAATTTTTCTGCGGCGAGATCTGCCAAACTGCGTTCAGCTGGATCAAAACCATGTGCATCGACGCCACGACTTTTCAGCGCATTCAAGACACCTGTGCCAGACATGATGGAAACTTCGCGCTCTGCTGAGCGACCACCGAACAACACACCAACTTTGCCTAGTTCTTTCATTTTGTATTCATCCAATTCAATAATTTATTTAGTGATTTTTTACACCGCTCTATTTGCCCGCGAGTTTTCCTGGTACGGTACTAATCGATCCTGCACCCATCACGATCAAGACATCGCCGTCACCTAGCATTTGTCGCAATGCATCAGGCATGTCTTGCATATTCTCTACAAAAATTGGTTCGACTTTACCCAGCACACGCAAAGCTCTGGTCATCGCACGGCCATCCGCAGCGACGATAGGTGCTTCGCCTGCCGCATACACTTCCGCTAAAACAACGGCATCTGCGGTCGACATCACTTTCACAAAATCTTCAAACAAATCACGCGTACGGGTATAACGGTGCGGCTGAAATGCCAGCACCAAACGACGACCTGGATAAGCACCGCGCGCTGCCGCCAAAGTAGCCGCCATTTCGACTGGATGATGACCGTAATCATCCACTAAGGCGAAATGTCCACCGTTTTCCAAAGCAATTTCGCCATAACGTGTAAAGCGGCGACCAACACCATTAAATTCACTTAATGCTTTTTGTGTCGCGCTATCTTCAACACCCACTTCACGCGCAATCGCAATCGCCGCGCAAGCATTTTGCACATTGTGCATACCGGGTTGATTCAAACTCACTTGCATGTCGGCATAGCCTTTTTGCACTACGGTGAAATGCATCTTGCCATTCGCCGCACTGGCGTTAATCGCGCGCACTTCCGCTTCTTCGTGAAAACCGTAAGTCACAATTGTCTTGGTGATTTTTGGCATGATCTCGCGAATATTGGGATCATCCATACACAACATGGCGACGCCGTAAAATGGCAAACGCAAAGTAAAATCGACGAACGCTTGTTTCAATTTCGCGAAATCGTGATCATAGGTTTCCATATGATCCGCATCAATATTCGTGATGACTTCAATCACTGGTAATAAATTCAAAAACGAAGCATCCGATTCATCTGCTTCTGCCACAATGTACTGGCCACTACCAAGTTTCGCGTTGGCGCCCGCGCTATTAAGTAATCCACCGATGACGAAGGTAGGATCTAAACCGCCCTCGGCCAAAATACTCGCGACCAAACTCGTGGTCGTCGTCTTACCATGGGTGCCAGCAATCGCGATGCCGCTTTTCAAACGCATTAATTCCGTCAACATCAAAGCGCGTGGCACGATAGGAATATGTTTCTCACGTGCGGCGATTACTTCTGGGTTATCGGCTTTGACAGCAGTTGAGGTAACAACAGCATCCGCGCCTTCGATATTTTCTGCGGCATGACCGACTGTCACTTTCGCACCCAAGCTTGCTAAACGCTGTGAAGCGACATTACTACTCAGGTCAGATCCTGAAATCACATAACCCAGATTCAATAGCACTTCGGCGATGCCACTCATACCTGAGCCACCGATACCGACAAAATGTAAGTGCTTCACTTTATGTTTCATAATTCTCTCGTTGAACCTAATAATTTCTTACGTTTTTTTGTACACTTATTGCGCCAAATTTTCTAATATCGTCGCTATCGTTTGATTCGCATCGCGCTTGCCCATTTGATAGGCCGCTTGTGCCAACTGCAAACATCGTTCACGCTGCATACTTTGTATCAACTCTGCTAATCGCTGCGCGCTCAATTCGGTTTGTGGCAAATGAATCGCGCCACCCGCTTGACTCAACCACTCCGCGTTCGCTTTTTGATGCGAAGTACTAGATGCCACCAATGGCACCAAGACACTAGCAACGCCAACTGCGGTCAATTCCGATACCGTGATCGCGCCAGCACGACAAATCACCAAATCGGCATCGGCATAACGACGCGGCATGTCGTGAATAAAATCCAAAACTTCTGCTTCCACCTTTTGCGCGGCATAGCGTTGGCACAAAGCTTCTACATGTTGTTTTCCAGATTGATGCGCGACATGTGGACGCTGATCTTCTGGAATTAATGCAAGTGCATCAGGTACCGCTTCATTGAGTACTCGCGCGCCGAGACTTCCGCCGACGACTAAAATTTTCAAAGGTCCTTGATGCTGTGCGTAACGCTCTTCTGGCATTCCCAACTCAGTCATTTCACGACGTATCGGATTACCAGTAAAAACAAATTTCTGCTCTTGCATAGGCGCATTGGAAGGCAAACCAAACATCAGTTTTTTCGCAAATGACTTCAATGCTTTATTCGACAACAACAAAGGTGCATCGGCATTCATCAATGCCATAGGCTTACCCAATAATGCGCTACTAATACCACCCGGCACCGTGACATAACCGCCCATACCCAACACCACATCGGGTTGACGTTTGCTCACAATACGTAAGCATGAGAAAAAACTCGCTACCAACTTGAACGCGCCAGTAATGCTATGTCGCAAACCTTTACCGCGCAGACCAGTAAAATCTAATTGATCCATCGCGATTCCATGCTTGGCAACGATCTCGCCTTCCATACCAGTCTTGGTTCCGAGCCACGACACTGTCCACCCGCGTTGCTGCATTTCGGCGGCGATTGCCAAGCCAGGAAAAATATGTCCGCCGGTACCGGCTGCCATAATCAATAAATGTTTTTTCTTATTCGCCGACATTACATCTTTGCTCGTCATATCCGTCCCCCACGCATCATCAAACGATTTTCATAATCGATTCTGAGCAAGAGGGTTAAACCCACACAATTAATCAACACACCACTACCGCCATAACTCATCAATGGCAAAGTCAAACCTTTGGTTGGCAACAAACCTAAATTCACACCCATGTTGATGAAGGTTTGTATGCCTATCCAGATACCGATGCCTTTTGCCGTCAAGCCCGCAAAAGTCGCATCTAACACAATCGCCTGACGGCCAATTTCAAAGGCACGTTTGACGATCCAATAAAACAAATAGATCACCACAGCAACGCCAACAAAACCTAGTTCTTCACCAATCACCGCTAACAAAAAATCTGTATGCGCTTCTGGCAAATAATGCAGTTTCTCGACGCTCGCACCCAAGCCCACGCCAAATAATTCGCCACGGCCAAAAGCAATCAGCGAGTGCGTTAATTGATAGGCTTTACCTAGGGCATTGTCTTCTTCGAATGGATTCAGATACGCAAAAATCCGTTCACGTCGCCAAGGTGATAACAAAATCACCGAGGTAAAAATTCCAACCAGCGCCGCCGCGATGCCACCAAACCAAATACCGTTAATGCCACCCAAAAACAAAATACCCATGGCGATACAAACAATCACGCCAAATGCCCCAAGATCTGGCTCCAACAATAACAACAAGCCCAAGACCGCGACCGTAATCATCATCGGCAAAAAGCCTTTGGTCAGCTTATGCATAAACTCTTGCTTACGCACCGTGTAATCGGCTGCATATAAAACCATAAACAACTTCATCATTTCGGAAGGCTGTACATTAAAAGCCTTGAATGAAATCCAGCGCTTTGCACCATTCACACCTTTACCTATACCGGGTATCAACACCAACACTAACAAAACTAAAGTCGCGATAAACAAATACGGCGCCAACTTTTGCCAATCTTCAATGCGCAAACGAAAAATAATAAAACTCGCCAAAATCGACACCGTCACAAAAATCGCTTGACGAATCAAAAAATGATTGTTTTTGTAGTTCGCATACTTCGGCGAATCAGGCAAAGAAATCGAGGCGGAATACACCATCACCATGCCAAACACCATCAAAATCAAAGTCACCCAAACTAAGGCCTGGTCATACTCCATCATTTTTGAACGCTGTACAAAATGGGTCGATGTCTGCTGATTATCAGACCAACGCCACGGGTTCAAATTGAGGAATAGCTGCTTCATCAGCAAACCTCGCCACGATTCAATGCAATGTCACGTACCGCATCGATAAACACTTGTGCTCTATGCGCATAATTCTTAAACATGTCCAAACTAGCGCAAGCTGGTGACAATAAAACGATGTCGCCTTCTTGCGCCATTTCACCCGCCTTTGCCACTGCGTTTTCCAAGCTATCAACAAGCTGCATATCAACCGCAGTCACATTCAAAGCAGATTGAATTTCAGCAGCATCTTTACCGATCAATAAAACGGATTTGACATAGCGTGACACTGGCGAAGCTAGCGGGCTAAAATCCTGGCCTTTACCATCTCCGCCCGCGATCAAAATGATCTTTTGACTAGCACCACCCGCTTCTTCGCCCAAGCCTTTTAATGCCGCAACCGTTGCGCCAACATTCGTACCTTTGCTGTCATCGAAGTAATCCACACCGGCGATAGTCGTCACCAATTCAACACGATGCGGTTCACCTTTGTATTCGCGCAAGGCATGCAACAATGGGGCTAGTGGCAAACCAATGCCACGACATAAAGCCAAAGCGGCAAGCGCATTGCTGGCATTGTGTTGACCACGAATTTTTAAAGCGTCGGCTGGCATTAAGCGTGTTATCGTTAATGGCATTTCCACCACTTCTTTTTTGCGTTTACGCGATGAGGCTTGTTCATCTTCATCGGCATTCGCTACCGCCAACCAGGTCATACCTTGATCATGCAGTAAACCAAACTCCGCATCGTGCTGCGGCGCAGTGCAGGAAAAACTCAGAAAATGTGAATTTGGGCGTTGCATTACCATCACTTGTTCATCATCACGATTTAACACTTGCAACGTGCTTGTGCCGAAAATTTTGGCTTTATCAGCACAATAATTTTTCATATCGCCGTGCCAATCCAAATGATCTTGTGTCACATTTAAGACGGTAGCAACATCCGGATTCAAGCTGATATTGGTATGCAATTGGAAGCTGGATAATTCCAATACCCAGACTTGCGGCAGCGTCTCACTGTCAATACATTCACATAACACATCCAACATCGCGGGACTAATATTGCCGGCAACTTTGACTGTCAATCCAGCTCGCGCGCACAATTGACCAGTCAAACTAGTCACTGTCGTTTTACCGTTGGTGCCCGTGATTGCGATCACCTTTGGCGTATAATTATTCTGTTCTTTGAGGTCGGCTAAGGCTTGCGCGAACAATTCCAACTCTCCCCAAACAGGAATAGCATTTTCTTGTGCAGCTTGAAGAATAATCTGTAACTCACCATCCGGTGCTAAGCCAGGACTAACAACGACAATATCGACACCCTCAACATGTGCGGTCTGTAATTCCCCACCAAAAAATTCGGCTTCTGGCGCGAGTTCTTTCAGGGCAGATAAACGGTCTGGATTACTGCGTGTATCGATTACGCGCAAGCGCGCACCACAACGCTGCAACCAACGTGCCATCGCCAGACCAGATTCACCTAGCCCGACGATCAATACCTGTTTATCTGAAAACACCATGCTCATACCAGAGTAACCATTCCACTTATAAATAGGGCTTACGCAAAACAGACGCTAGCGTCGTTGGTTCGCCTCGCCCCCTGCCTTCGCAGGGGCAGGCCAAGCAACCGTACTGTCTTCGGCTTCCCGCCTAGCTAGCGCAATTTTGCGTAAGTCCTAATAAAAACCATCAACGCAGCTTAACGCAGCTTCAAAGACGACAAACCTAATAACACCAACAGCATCGTCACGATCCAAAAACGCACTACGACTTGCGTTTCTTTCCAACCTTTTTGCTCAAAATGGTGGTGCAAAGGCGCCATCAAGAACAAGCGCTTGCCGACACCATATTTTTTCTTGGTGAATTTGAAGTACATCACTTGCAACATTACCGAGAAAGTTTCGACGACAAAAATCCCGCCCATAATGAACAACACCACTTCTTGACGCACAATCACGGCGACCGTACCGAGTGCGCCACCCAAAGCTAAAGCACCTACATCGCCCATAAACACCTGTGCCGGATGCGCGTTAAACCAAAGAAATGCCAAACCCGCACCCGCCATCGCACCACAGAAAATGAGCAACTCACCTGCACCAGGAATGTAAGGAATCAACAAATATTTCGAGTAGCCAGCATGGCCCGTGAGGTAAGCAAAAAGCCCCAATGCCGATCCAACCATAATCGTCGGCATAATCGCCAAACCATCTAAACCGTCGGTGAGATTCACCGCATTGCTCGTACCAACAATCACGCAAAAGGTCAGTGCGATAAAGCCCCAAACACCGAGCGGATAATTAAAGGTTTTAAAGAATGGAATAATCAAATCGGCCTTTGGTGGCAAATCCATACTGAAACCTGACTGCACCCAAGCAAAAAATAATTCCATCACTTTGGTATTGGTCGGCGCAGATACGGAGAACGCCAAATAAATCGCCGCCACGATACCGATCAAGGATTGCCAGAAAAACTTTTCGCGCGACGCCATCCCATTTGGATCGCGATACACGACTTTGCGATAATCATCAACCCATCCAATCGCACCAAATCCCAAGGTCACGATCAACACCACCCAGACAAAACGATTACTCAAATCCGACCACAACAAAGTGGAGATGCCGATAGAAATCAACACCAAAGCACCGCCCATCGTCGGCGTACCAGACTTAATCAAGTGCGTTTGTGGACCATCCGTACGTACCGCCTGGCCAACTTTTAAACGTGTCAACATACGAATCACCGCAGGACCAGCGATCAGGCCTATAGAGATTGCCGTCATGGTCGCGAACACCGCACGGAAAGTAATAAATCCGAACACGCGGAAGAAACCGATGTCTTGTTTAAAAAGTTCTGCCAACCAAAGCAACATAATATTTTTCCCTAATTATTTTTAATTTTTTCTAATTGTTTTTAATGTGTTCCTGATGCTGCGGTATTTCCAATGACATTCATCAAATGTGCGACGACACGTTCCATCTTCATAAAACGTGATCCCTTAATCAAGATCGTATTGCCGCTACCGTTTTGATGATCTAACTTCGCCAACAGCATGCTCAATTCATCAAAATGCTGTGCACCGCTACCGAAGGCTATGGTCGACGATTTCGCCAATGAACCTAAGGTATATAAATGTTGAATGCCTTGCGCTTTGGCGTATTGCCCAATTTCTTGATGGAAGGCCGCGCCATCAGCGCCAACCTCGCCCATGTCGCCAAGTACCAACGTCGTTTCTGCAGTGACTTTGGCTAACACATCAATCGCCGCCTTCACAGAATCTGGATTCGCGTTATAGGTGTCATCAATCAAGCGCGCACCTGCTGCGGCCATTTTCAATTGCAAGCGACCTGACACTGGCGCGAATGCTTGCAATCCCTCAACGATTTTTGCAGCAGAAATACCAATCGCCGAACAGCAAGCGGCGGCCGCCAAGGCATTCAAAACATTGTGCTGACCAGCCGCAGCCAGCTGCACTGTAACCGCTTCGCCCTGAATCGACATCTGAATATCACTACCAAAATCTTGTGCAATAAAACTGCCCGACACATCAGCCTTTTGATCTGCTTTTTGTGCAGAATTTGAAACCAAACCAAAAGTCAGCGTTTTGCGTTGTCCTGCAAATTCTTTCCAGATCGCTGTATACGTATCATCTGCGGGAAACACTGCAACACCATCGGCTGGCAAACTTTGAATCACCGCGCCATTTTCAATCGCAACTGCTTCTACCGTTTGCATAAATTCTTGATGTTCACGCTGGGCGTTATTGACCAAGGCCACATTCGCTTGTGCTATCGCACTCAAGATCGCGATCTCACCAGGATGATTCATACCTAATTCGAATACCGCTGCTTGATGTTGGGCTTGCAAACGGAATACGGTGAGCGGTACACCGATTTCATTATTCAGATTTCCTTTGGTGGAAATCATGTGCTCGCTGCCGTACTGCGCCAACAGAATAGAGGCGATCATTTCTTTTACGGTGGTCTTGCCATTGCTGCCGGTAACAGCAATGACTGGCAAAGTAAATTGCTGACGCCAATGAGCTGCGATCGCAGCCAATGCCAGCTTGGTATCTGGTACGATCAGCGCAGGAACGGAAAAATTCTCAGGCACACGTTCAACGATCACCGCCGCTGCACCAGACTCAGCAACCATCTCCAGAAAATCATGCGCATCAAAAGTTTCACCGCGCAAAGCAAGAAACACATTGCCTTGTTCTATCTTGCGGCTATCCGTACTTAAACCAGTGAAAGCCACATCGGCTGTGATGATGGAATTCGCCACCACTTTCTGCAATGTATGTAAGGATGAGCGTATCAAGTTGACCTCCGCATTGCACTATTCGTAGCAACAGTCGCCAAGGCTAACAGCGCATGTTCTTCATCGGAAAATGGCCATTTTTTTCCATTGATATCTTGGTAGTTCTCATGACCTTTTCCTGCGATCAAAATCACATCATTTGATTGCGCATGTTTGACCGCATATAAAATTGCACTCGCACGATCAACGATGGCATTGGGTGTACCATTCATACCAGCAAGAATATCTTGGACAATTTTTTCAGGATCTTCGGTGCGCGGATTATCGCTCGTCACCACCACGTGTTGCGCCAACTGAGCGATCTTGCCCATCTGTGGACGCTTGCCAGGATCGCGATCACCACCGCAACCAAATACGCACCATAAATTCCCTTGACGCTCTTGCGCTACTTGCTGCAAAGCTTGCAAAGTTTTTTCTAAAGCATCTGGGGTATGCGCATAATCCACCACGACCATCGCTTGTCCATTAGAACCAAGTTGCTGCATGCGTCCTTGAACTGAGCTCAATTTTTCTATGGTAGAGATTGCCCGTTCGAAGGCGATGCCTTTCATCAAAAGCACACCCAAAACACCCAGCACATTGCTGACATTAAAGCGCCCTATCATTTGCGTCTTCAGCACGCCGCTACCAAAAGGTGAATCTAGATAGAACTGTGTTCCAATATGTGTGGTCTTTAATTGCGAAGCTCGCAGCGTTGGTATCGTAGATTCGTTTACAGCATCGATGCTGTAAGCTAGTAATTTGAGTTCTGGTTTATCGCTCGCTAATCGCTGCAATAATTCCAATCCAAAAGCATCATCCGCATTGATCACACCAGCTTGCAAGCCCTGCCATTGAAACAAAGCTTCCTTTGCTGCTGCATAGGCTTCCATCGTGCCGTGATAATCAAGGTGGTCGCGGGTTAAATTCGTGAACAAAGCCACGTCTACATGCAAGGCATTTAAACGACCTTGATGAATGCCAATCGAAGACGCTTCAATCGCTAAACTCTTGGCACCATTCTTTTTCAAATTAGCCAAACGCGCTTGTAGTTGCAAGGCATCCGGCGTAGTAAAACCAGTCTCTTGCAACTGACTAATCACACCATCGCGATAATTGCCTACGCCTAAAGTGCCGATCACAGCAGCAGGCGCGCCTTGCATCGATAAGGCTTTGGCTATCCATTGCGAACAAGAGGTTTTGCCGTTCGTGCCCGTCACTGCCACGCTGAACATATCTTGATCAGGCCTGTCGTACCATAGATTTGCAATCGCACCCAGTAAGTCAATCAAGCCATCCACAGCCAGATGAGAAACACTAATTTCTTGTGCAATGTCCGCGCCATTCTTTTCAAACACAATCGCCCCTGCGCCACGCTCAATCGCATTATGAATAAAGGCACGACCATCACCTGTGCTTCCGGCTATAGGGAAAGCGAAAAATACATCACCAGCCAAAATCTCACGCGAATCGGAAGTTAATTTCCCTTGAGGCGCATGGTGTTTGAGCCATTGCACTATCGCTGCCACAGAAGTGGCTAACGACTCTTGATCTTTACTATTTAATTCACTCATCACAAACTCTCCTGTACGCTAGGTTCAGGAATAATATTCATCACCGAAGAATCGGGAACCACGTTCATAGAACGCAAAACGTTCGCTGTAATTGCAGCGAACACAGGACCGGCAACTGAGCCACCGTAGTAGACACCGCCACTAGGCTCATCAATCATGACAGCGACGATAATCCGTGGATTCGATACCGGCGCAAATCCAACAAAGTCACCGATGTATTTATTCACATACTTGCCATGTTCAATTTTGTGCGCGGTACCAGTTTTACCCGCAACGCGATAACCGGGCACGCGCGCTTGCGTGGCCGTACCACCTGGTTGCGTCACGCTTTCTAACATTTCACGCATTTGCATTGCGGTTTTTTCTGAAATCACGCGGGTCCCAACTGGCATCGCTGTTGACTGTTGAAAAGTCAAAGGAATCATGTCTCCTTTACGTGCAAAAATCATATAAGCACGGGCGATTTGTAACAGTGAAACAGAAAGACCATGGCCGTAGCTCATGGTCGCTTGCTCAATTGGTTTCCAGGTTTTGAAATTGCGCATGCGACCTGCAACCGCGCCGGGAAAACCGATGTTCGGTTGCTGTCCAAATCCCAAGGTCGCAAACATTTCCCACATTTCTTGTGGTGGCATTTGCAAAGCCATTTTTGCCGTGCCGATATTGGAGGATTTTTGAATCACACCCGCTACCGTCAGAGTTCCTTGTCTGTGTGCATCATGAATCGTGGCGGAACCGATCGTCATATGACCAGGTGCGGTTTCGATCAAGGTATCGGGCTTGACTCTGCCAGTATCTAAGGCTAAGGCCACAGGAAATGGCTTCATGGTAGAACCAGGCTCGAAGGTATCCGTGATCACGCGATTGCGTAATTGCGCACCAGTTAATACTGAACGGTCATTTGGATTGTAGGTCGGCAAATTAACCAGTGCTAAGATTTCTCCTGTCTGCACGTCTAGCACAACTGCACCGCCTGCTTTTGCCTTGAATTTTTCCACTGCATCTTTCAAATGCGTGTAGGCAATGTATTGAATTTTGCTATCGATCGACAGCTTCATATCTTTACCATCATGCGGTGGACGTACCGATTCAATATCTTCAACCACACGTCCCAAGCGATCTTTGATCACGCGACGGCTGCCGGTTTTACCAGCAAGATTTTTTTCTGAAGCTAATTCAATACCTTCTTGTCCTTTGTCTTCCACATTGGTGAAGCCCACCACATGTGCCATGACTTCGCCTTCAGGGTAGAAGCGTTTGTATTCTTTTTCTGTCTTCACACCCGGAATATTCAGCGCGAGAACTTTATCCACCAAAGGCTGTTCAGCTTGACGTTTCAAATAAACAAACTGGCGATCCAAAACCAATTTTTTACGCAACTCTTGCTCACTCATATCTAATAGCGCAGCTAATTGCACAATTTTTTCTTGCGGTGCTTCGAGTACACTTTCTGAGCTCGCCCAAATGGCTTTCACTGGTACAGACGATGCTAATACTTGACCATGTCTATCGATGATTTTGCCGCGTGTGGCTGATAATTCCAGAGTTCGTGCATAACGGCTTGCTCCTTGCTTTTGCAGGAATTCCGTTGACATACCTTGCAACCAAAGTGCGCGCACAATCAACGCAACAAAAGCAGCGAATAAGAAAAACAACACTAAACGCGAACGCCACACCGGCAATTTAACCGCCAGCAAAGGGCTGGAAGAAAAAGACACGCCTTTACCAGCAGCAGTACGTGAAGAAGATGGACGACTCACTTGACCACCTCAGCAGTCAAATACTGCGTACGAGCAGGCGTTACATGCGCCATTCCCAACTCTGCGCTAGCAACCGCTTCGATACGTGCGTGTTTACCAAAAGTTGACTGATCTAATTTCAGTTGAGTCCACTCAACTTCATATTGCTGGCTCAAGGTTTTTGCGCGTTCAATCTCAATAAACAGGCGACGTGCCTGATACTGCGAATTAATTAAAGACAGGGCAGAAACCACCAATAGTAAGCCCAGCAATAAGTTCAGGCGCGTACTCATCAGCTTGCTCCTATGCGTTGAGCAACGCGCATAATCGCCGAACGAGCACGCGGATTACGCAGAACTTCTTGTTCAGTTGGTTTCATGCGTGAGATCAAACGCATTTGCGGTTTAGGCAAATCGACATCGCGAATCGGCAAGCGCCGATCTGGCTGCGCCACTTTGACTTTCGAGGCAAAAAATTGCTTGACGATGCGATCTTCCAAAGAATGGAAGCTAATGATCGCCATCCTTGCATCCGGCGCTAGGCTATCGTAAGCCGCGACTAAACCGATCTCGAGGTCTTCAAGCTCTTTATTGATGAAAATCCGTATAGCTTGAAAGGTGCGAGTTGCCGGGTCTTTGCCCTTCTCGCGAGTTTTGACGGCGTGTGCGACGAGTTCGGCAAGCTGCCGAGTACTTGAAATGGACTCGCTCGCCCTGCGAGCAACAATCGCCTTTGCAATCTGAAAAGCAAACCGTTCTTCCCCATAATTTTCTATAACCTCTCTAATTTTTTGTTCATCTTCATGCGCCAGCCACTCTGCCGCTGAAATACCACGCGTGGTATCCATGCGCATATCCAAAGGACCATCATTTCTAAAACTAAACCCACGCTCAGCGTCATCGACTTGCGGCGATGAGATACCAAGATCCATCAACACACCATCGACTTGATTGATACCTAAATGTGTCAACTCTGCACGCATATCGGCAAAGCTCTCATGCACGATAGAAAAACGTGGATCATGAATTTGTTCGGCATTAGCGATCGCATATGGATCTTTATCAAACGCAATCAAACGGCCTTGTGGTCCCAATTGACTGAGCAATTTGCGACTGTGACCGCCACGCCCAAAAGTACCGTCAACATAAATACCATTGGCACGTGCGCCCTGAATATCGAGTGCATCTATAGCCTCGTCCAGTAACACCGTGTGGTGAATCAGCTCTCCCGGAGTAGTAACAGTCATGATGTTCGATCAAAAGGAGAAATTGCTTAATGCATCGGGCATGCCATCAGCGATTGCCTTGGCTTCGTTTTCAGCGAGTTTGCTGGCATCCCAAATTTCAAAATGCGAACCCATGCCCAAAACCATGACGTCGCGCTGCATGCCAACCGCATTGCGCAGCTCAGGTGCGACGAGGATGCGGCCATTGCCATCCATTTCCACATCACAAGCATTGCCCAACAAAATACGTTGGTACGCACGCGCAGCCATAGGCCAAGCAGCGATTTGTTCGCGATGCGACTCCCAAGTTGGACGGGGGAATAATAAGAGGCAGCCATCAGGATGGCGAGTCAGGGTGACGCGACCTTCGCACTGCACATTCAAGGCGTCACGGTGCTTAGCAGGAATTGACATCCTGCCTTTCGCATCGAGATTGAGTGCAGAGGCGCCTTGGAACACTGGATAACCCTAAATTTGAAATCGATCGTAAGAAACTTGGGTGAAAAACTTTATGGCGAATTTACACCACAAAAAAACACTTTTTCACACTTTTCCCCACTTTAGAGGATCACTTGAGCATGGTCAAGCGAATTCACACATGAAAATGTGAAATTAATGAATAAAGTCAATGACTTAGCGCACACACTTAAAACAGCGCGCAAAGGAATATCTCAATAAATTAGATACTTACGAAAGATACTGAAAGTAGGACATTACATATACCCATGTGTTTAGGTATAAAAATAGGGCGCGAAAATGGCGAATTAAATGCCACAGCAAGTAATTGCGGGAGAGTAATTTATTGCGACTAGGGAAGTCCCAAGATCCGAATACGTGGGGAAACTTGCGCTTATTTACGCAAATTCCACAACTCAGCCAAAAACAAATAAACAAACAAAAAATACTTGTTTCCTATTAGGGCGTGTTGACCTAAATAAGAGAAGCGATAAAAGATAAAAAAGAGTGAAGCAAACTCAGACTGGCATATTCGCACCTTCCAGCAAAGCCACGAATTCTTCCAATGGAAGCGCTTGAGAAAAATAAAATCCTTGATATTCATCGCACTGACATGACTTTAAGGTCTCAAGCTGAGTCACATTTTCCACGCCTTCAGCCACTACTTTCAGTCCTAAGGTTTTCGCCATCGCGACAATCGCCAAAACGATCGCCGTATCATTGGCATCCATTGGCATGTCTTGAATAAAAGAGCGATCAATTTTCAGACTATTCACAGGGAAACGCTTCAAATAAGCCAAGGATGAATAGCCTGTACCAAAATCATCAATCGATAAGGTGTAACCAGCCGCATTTAATCCATCCATATGATCGATTGCCTGCTCATGATTATTCATCACCATGCTTTCGGTAATTTCGAATTCAATACTTTCAGGCATGACCTTCCAGAATTCTGTCACTTTCTGCAGTTCTTCCAACAAAAATGGGTCATTAAATTGCGCCCCCGACAGATTAATTGCCACTCGGCCAAACTCCTCTTTAGCTGCCTTCATTTGCGCAATATCGCGGCAAACGATATCCAATACCTGCAGTCCCATCTTGCCAACCAATCCAGCCTCTTCCGCCAATCCAATGAACTGTGTCGGTAAAATGATGCCGTTATCAGGATGATTCCATCGTATCAAAGCTTCGGCACCCAGAATTTTCCCGCTCGCAACGCAGACTTTCGGTTGGTAGTACACCAAAAATTCACGATTTTCCAATGCGCGCCGCAACTGCGCTTCAAACGACAAACGTTCTATCGTATGCACATTCATGTGTGCATCGTAAAACTGGTAATTGTTTTTCCCGTTATGCTTTGCGCGGTACATCGCGATCTCTGAATTTTTCATCAAAATCTGCGCATCGATGCCATCTTCGGGATAAACAGCAATGCCGATACTGGCGCTAATTTGTAATTCTTGCCCGTTAATATCAAACGGGACTGCCACAACCTGCAGTAATTTGTCGGCGATATCGGTCAACTCGCGCGGCGTCTTATAACGATCGAGCAAGAGCATGAATTCATCACCACCGACACGGGCAATAGTGTCGGATTCCGATAATGTTTGCTTCAAGCGAGACGCGATAGTACACAAGACCTTGTCGCCTTCGTCATGATCGAAGCTGTCATTGATCGCTTTAAACCGATCTAAATCTAACAACAAGACTGCAAGGCTTCCCTTGGTCGCTTCCGCATACACCAAGGCTTTAGATAAATATTGATTGAATAAAAAACGATTTGGCAGCTTCGTCACTTCATCATAATGCGCTAGTCGAATCGCTTTTTCTTCGGCACGCTTGCCTTCAATCGCGATACTGGAAACATCGGTCGCAATACTGATCAAACTCAAATCTTCATTGCTAAGTGCGGCTGAGGATTCCGTGAACAGGGTGAAGGTTCCTAAGATTAAACCTGTCTTACCCATAATCGGCCAAGAGCCTACTGCTGCATAATTTGCCAGTAATTTACGTTGCGCGATAAATTCCATTGTTGGCGATTTGGGAATGTCTTGAGTCCAGACTGGAATCAACTCAAGCACCGCCTCACTCCAAACGCCATTTCCATGACAAACTGGTGCCTCATTCAATTGACGGCGCAAAATTTCAGGAAAATGATGCCCGACCGTTTGCATAAAAACCCGTTGATCAACGGAAAGCAATTGCACGCCACAATGCCAATGCGGATTGTTTTTTTCCACGAAGTGGCAGGTATCAATCAGAATTGATTCCAGACTTTCACTACTACCAATTAGCTGCAATAACTGATTTTGACCTTGCAACAAACGCTCCGCATGCTTGCGCTGTGAAATGTCACGCATCACACAAAAAACCATCGGCTCTGTAGAAATTTTTACGCGACTTAAAGTGACTTCGCTAAACCAATCTTTTCCGCGACGGTGTGCGATCCATTCAAACTTTTGCACCTTGCCTTTAAACGCAAGATCGACAAATTTCTTGATCGACTCGGCCTTTTTTGCAGCGACGGTTGGTTGGGTATAACGCAGGTCAGCAGAGAATTCGCCAATATCAAGACTCAGCAGATCTGCCTTACTATCAACCGCCAACATTTCTAGCGCATTTTGATTTCCATCGACAAAATGATAGCTCTTATCAATCAGCAAAATGCCATCTTGTGCATCTTGAAATAGCAAACGATAACGGCGTTCACTATCGGTTAATTTTTCTCGTGAGAGTTTAAGATGATGTACCTTTTTGTACAGCAAAACGGCAAGCAGCAAAGTAAAAATAATCGATAAGGCCGCAAACAATAATCGCTGCTCTAGCCGCTTTTGCCACTCCAATAAGATGGTATCGAGGTCACGCCCGAGCACGACCACTAAGGGAAAATCTTTCATTTTCAGATAACTATAACTGGTCGCTTTATCTGCGCCAATCAAGGTACTTTCAAATCGTCCTTGTTCGCCAAAACTATCTTTTACACTCGCAACAACCGCCTCATCTGCCTCTGTTTTAAAGGTGTTCTGCAATGTCATTGCCTGGACGATGAGAGCGCCTTCCTTATCATATAAAGAAATTTTTGCACCCAAATCCTTGGCTACCCGCTCGTAGAAATCCTGAAAATAGCTGAGATTAATCTCAGCTTGCACTTGTCCAGTTGCCTGGCCACTGACAGAAAAAATATTACGCGCCAACGGCAAAATTACTTGCGTCGATTTTTTAGGGGTATATGGTGAACCAAGCTGTGCTGCTTTTTGATAAGCATTGACGGGCTTATTTAAGTAAGCAATATGATCTTGCGTTGATAAATCAACTGGCTCGACCGGAAAACGGGAAGAAGATGCGCGTAACAAACCATGGCGATCAATCAGCGATAATGCGGCAATAAATTCGGAATCACGACGTTGGCTACTGAGAATCTGACGCACACTCGCTTCATCGTGCAACACTTGATCGCTCTTTGATTGAAGTTCTTCGGCAGCGACAATAAGCGCACGAGAAGCATCATGCAAAACGCGATTCGCATGTTCTTCCAAGATTCTCAAGTTCAATAAATTATTCTTGTTTGCGGTAGCCAAGACCATCGTTCGGTCTTGCACGATCGACCACCAAGTTTGCGCCACGATCGCGAGAATAATGAGCAGTACACAACTGACTAAGAGCCAAACAGGCACTTCTTTTGTTTCGTGCTTCTTTGTACTACGCACCATGCATCACTCCTGATTTACTGATCAATTTCAAATACCAAAATGTCTCTATAGACTACAACAATTGGTATTAGGACTTTCGCAAAATTGCGCTGGCTAGGCGTGAAGCCGAAGACAGTACGGTTGCTTGGCCTGCCCCTGCGAAGGCAGGGGGCGAGGCGAACCAACGACGCTAGCGTCTGTTTTGCGTAAGTCCTAGGTATTAAATTAGTGTATTAGAGTGTAACACTGGCATATCTACATACCAAGAAATGTGCAAGAAACTTGCAAAAAGTCGTATGAATAAGTCGCTGCAACAACGCAAATTTGAAATGCATTCACAAGAAGATGTGAGCGGTGGGATATAAAAATGAAGCAGGCCGGTAGGCCGGATTCTGTTACGGCGCTTTGCATCGCTGCATCACGCTATGACAATCATTCCTCTAGGCGACGGATTACTCCGCCGCTCAAGCTTTCTACCCGCACGCTCAGCGAGCCACCTCAACGCGTGCCTATTTGAAATTGCTCCGGGTGGAGGTTACCGCGTTTCACCGTAACTAAATACGCTCGTCTCTGTGGCCCTATTCCTCGCCTTATACCTTAGCTTGCGCCTTGGATTTCAACGTACGGCCGTTAGCCGTCACCCTGCTCTATGGAGTCCGGACCTTCCTCCCGTCACCGTGTGAGCACGGCAACCAGCGATTGTCTGGCCTGCTTCGGGCGCTATTGTAACAGCTAGCGTTAAAATCCTTAAGGACGAATTGCGTGCGAAGAATGTCATCTTGAAAAAAACACCAAGCTGCCATCAGGCGCCTTGGTGTTTTTTAGGCACAAAATTGGCAGATGGGCAGATGTTAACCAGCTTTTGCGTTCAACATTTTCAATTTGAGTGCGTCATCGGCAGGATCTTTTCCTATCCAAATGCGCAGAACCGCGTTGTAAAAGGCTGGATCATTGATCGTTTCACCAATTTTCTGACCATTAAACTGGCAAACCACACCTGTGCCAGGTATCCAATCAAACGTGAGGATGTCACCCTTTTTCAAAACAGGAACCAAAGAGAACATCTTGCCAAACGTAATCATTGGTTTAATCAACTTAGAGCGCTCATCCATATCCAGATTGTTTCTCAAACCATCCATAAAGCGCTGACCTAAATCATCATTACTCAATTCACGCATCATCACCAAGGTAACGCGCTTTGCACCAGGCAAAGCCAGTACTTCAGGGGTGGTATTCTTTTCCTCAGGCAGATACAGCGCGGCGACGTACACTTTGAAAAAGACCTTGTAGCGTACCCCAGCACCATTCAATTTCAATGTCTGCGACCCAATTTGTACCGTGTCGTCTAATTTAACCCCCGATACCGTAACCGTATCGGCATGGGCAGCCGGTGTCAGTGCGAGTGTCAGCGTGGACAAACAAATCAAGGCAAATGATGCCAACCTCGATTGAAGATATGGTGCTAGTTTCATGGTGTCTCCTAAGTTTTTTAATGTCACTCAAAAATATTTCTGAATGATCGTTTTTTTACTCTTAGAAGATAGTGAAAATCTCCAACACACGCAAGCGATTGCAGCGGGAAAAGTCAGGATTGGAATGCATCCTCGAAATCTTTCGCCAAAAACCTTAAAGAAAGACTATGTAATTAGTATTCAACCTAGCTTAAAAATTAAGCACAATGACGCATCGAACAAAGAAAGAAATAGTCGTATGCAATTCCGTAGCAAGTGTCTTTGATCAGAATCAAATAAAGAATGATGTCAGTCTAGCCAATTCAGGCATACACTAGCTCGTTGGTTGATCGCTGTTTCTCATTATTCATTGCAACTTATCGCTATTTTTCATCAGGAAAAACTCATGAAAATCTCATTTCACGGCGCAAACAAGGATGTCACCGGCTCATGTCACCTGATTGAGTGCGCCGGAAAAAAAATTCTCATCGATTGTGGACTGTTTCAAGGCGGACGAGATCTGTCTGAAGAAAACGCTGAGGATTTTGGATTCAATCCAGCTGACATAGATTTTTTGCTGCTAACCCATGCACATTTGGACCATTGTGGACGAATTCCCTTGCTTGTGAAACGCGGCTTTAAAGGGGAAATCATCACAAGCTCGGCAAGTAAGGATCTAGCTAGACTCGTGCTCTTAGACTCCGCACATTTGCAAGAAGCTGATGCCAGATCGCAAGCACGCAAACAGCAAAGGCACTCACAAAAAAAAGTGCTGTCTGAAGAACCGCTTTACACACTTTACGATGCCACCCGCAGTTTTGACTATTTTGGCAGAATTGCGCATTACAACAAAGCAATCAAAGTGGCTGCTGGCATCACTGCTACTTTTTACGATGCCGGACATATCTTAGGGTCGGCCAGTATTCATCTTGAACTAAAAGAAGCGCGCAAAACTTGCTGGGTCGTTTTTTCTGGCGACATCGGCAGCAATGGCCGCAAAATTTTACGCGATGCTGTTGTACCGCCACCAGCCGATGTTGTGGTGATGGAAACCACCTACGGTGATCGTCTGCACCGCTCTCTGGATGCCTCCGTCAAAGAATTTTATCAAGCAATCAGTGATACGTTTCAGCATGGCGGTAACGTCATTATTCCGACGTTTGCATTAGAACGTGCACAAGAAATTTTGTGGTATCTGCGCGAAGGAGTAGAAAAAGGAAAACTGCCTGCATCGATGCATGTGTTTCTTGATTCTCCGATGGCGATTTCTGCTACTGAAATTTTCCGCGACCATCCCGAATGCTACGATGAAGAGGCGGCTAAATTACTCAAGCAAAAACGTGATCCATTTCATCTCAACAACTTGCACATTACCCGTGACGCTGCTGATAGCATGGCGATCAATCGCATCACGAGCGGTGCAGTCATTTTGGCTGGTTCTGGCATGTGTACTGGCGGTCGGGTCAGGCATCACTTAAAACATCATTTGTGGCGTAAAAATGCCAGCGTGATCTTTGTCGGTTTTGCGGCAAAAGGAACTCTCGCCAGACAAATCATCGATGGTGCCAGAAGCGTTCGTTTATTCGGCGAAGAGATTGACGTCAACGCCAATATTTACACCATCAATGGATTCTCCGCGCATGCAGATCGTGCAGAATTACTGTCTTGGCAATCGAAAATTCAAGCTAAGCATACAGTGTTAGTGCATGGTGAAGAAGAGGTCATGCATCGCTTTGCCTCGCAGCTCAAAAATACCCAGGTCGTCATTCCTGACAAGAATCAGTGCTTTACATTGCCTGACTTTACATTACATGCATAAGCACGTCGTTTATGCTCTTCGACAATTCACTATGCATTAAGTCAGATGATTAAATATCCACTACCAATCATGCCAGCAAGGTAAAATTTGCGTTTTTCAGGCTTGAATGCATTACGGTTCTGTCCTGATCGTATGATTAACTGATTGGAGTTTCTATGTTTTCAAAAAAAGTTCTGCAAGTCGCCTGCGCTGGTTTATTTCTTACTTGTTCAGGTTTGGTGTCGGCAAACAACGACTTTACACAACTCAAAACTTTAAGTCAGTCGGAATTCAAACGACTCGCCGCGGATTTCACTTCCGCCGCTAGTTATAAAGGCGTGACACCTGCCGCGGCTTCAGGCATCACTGGGTTTGACGTCGGCACTGAAGTGTCTTTCACTCAGCTAGCAAACAAAAGTGTCTGGAAAAAAGCCGGATCCGACGTATCTACCTTGATTGTTCCAAAATTCCATATTCACAAAGGTTTGCCTTTCAATCTTGATGTTGGCGCTTCTTTAGGTGTGGTTCCAGATTCGAATATCAAATTAATCGGCTTGGAAGCACGCTATGCATTATTAGAGGGGAATGTCGCCTTGCCAGCGGTAGCCGTGCGCGGTGCCTACTCGGCAATATCCGGTGCTAGCCAACTCGGCTTTAATAGCACGAGTGTTGAGCTACTCGTCTCCAAAGGATTTGTCATGTTCACACCCTATGTCGGTGCTGGCCGCGTTTGGGGGAAATTGACACCTAATGTCGGTGGTCTACAAAAGGAATCAACGACTGCCAATAAATTATTTGCTGGTTTAAATGCGAATTTTGGCTTGATGAATTTAGCGGCGGAAGTGGATCGTACCGGCGACAGTGACACGGTTAGTGTGAAACTGGGCTTCCGTTGGTAAGCCAAGCGAGCTGATCATTAGACACGACGTAAATACATAGGTAGTAGATGAATATGCACATGAGTAGGTACATTCCGCATGCTAAATAATTTTCTCTACTGAGCGCCAGTGTGAGTGCGCTATTTACGAGCTATTCGCTGGGTGAACGGGCTGTTGTTTTACAGTCCCTTGATCCACAAATCAGTGAGGAATGCCAACGCATTATTTGGCGTATTGCGCAACAACTACGTGAACAGCTGTGTTATGTCGACATCGTACCAGGCATGAACAATCTGACTGTTCTGTTTGATCCACAAAAATTTCAGGCACAGCACATTCTCAAGCAATTGCACGCATTCGCTGACAGCACCAAAGCCCTAGAATTTGAACCACGTGAAATTCAAATTCCGGTGAAGTACGGCGGATCATATGGGCCTGATCTGGCGTTTGTCGCCGAACACTGCCAACTCGAGCCAGATGAAATTATCGCACTGCATAGCGCGGGCACTTATCTGGTGTATTTTCTTGGATTTCAGCCTGGCTTTGCCTATTTAGGCGGACTAGCGCCACAGCTCACGACACCTCGCAGAGCAGAGCCACGTATTCGTATTGAGGCAGGTGCGGTCGGTATCGGCGGCAATCAAACTGGTATCTATCCTGCAGCTAGCCCGGGTGGCTGGCAAATTATTGGTCAAACCAGCGTCACTTTGTTTGATGCACAGCGCGCACAACCAAGCTTACTTCAACCAGGCGATGTTGTACGTTTCATTGTGGAGCATTGGTAATGTCCGACGAATTTCCGACATCCTCCATCCGTGTGCTGAAAGCCGGCATTCAAAGCACGGTTCAAGATCTTGGTCGTCACGGATATCGCCACCTAGGCATCGCACAATCTGGTGCCTTAGATCGCTACTCACTACAACTAGCCAATAAATTAGTCGGCAATCCGGAACATGCCGCAGGACTGGAAATTGTGGTCGGTCCATTCGAAATACAATTTCACCGCGATAGTTGGTTTGCATTATGCGGTGCTAACTTCGGTGCAGTGTTGGATGGCAAAAGCATGGCGAAGGCATGGCGACATTTTGCCCGCGCAGGACAAATCCTTCGCTTACAAGGTGCTTTCAAGGAATCTCGTGTATATCTGGCGATTGATGGCGGCATCATCAGTGAACCGGTAATAGGTTCGCGCGCCACGAATTTACAGGCAAACATCGGTGGACATCAAGGAAGAGCACTACAGAAAGGTGATCAGCTGGACTTAGGCCAAGCTCAGTTCTTTCATCGCTCAGTCGGCGTGCAACAAAGAATCTGGACACCAGAAGTACGTGCAATTCGCGGTCCAGAATATGCACAATTCAATGCTTGCTCACAAAAGAAATTCTGGCAACAAGCATGGAAAGTCAGCAATCAAAGTAATCGTATGGCGTATCGACTGATTGGTGACCCCATCCTGCGCGACGATTCAAGCGACTTAGCATCGCATGCAGTATTTCCAGGAGTCGTACAGGTGCCTGCCAATGGCCAAGCGATGGTCTTACTTGCCGATTGTCAAACAACTGGCGGTTACCCTAGGATTGCCTGCGTGATCGAAGCCGATTTATGGAAAATCGCGCAAACACCAATAGGACAACATTTCTGTTTTATTGAAGTCAATGCCGAGATTGCGCATGCCGCACAGCAGAAGTGGCATCGAGAATTAGCGAGAATCGACGGAGCGAACGATATTGAAACCTAAAGAAACAACACGCGGCACGATCGATCTGAACGCAGACTTAGGGGAAGGTGGTGCACACGATGCCGCGATATTAGCCATCGTCAGTTCTGCCAATATCGCTTGTGGCGGACATACAGGCGATGCAGAAACCATGCGTATTGCCATTCGCTTAGCCAAAGACCATGGCGTGAGAATTGGTGCGCATCCCAGTTTTTTAGATCGTGATAATTTTGGCAGAAGCCCCCAACATCCACCAGCGGAGCTACTATTCACACAATTATGCAAACAAGTCGATGACTTAATCAACATCGCTGAGCAAGAAAACTATGGTGTGACGCATCTCAAGCCACATGGGGCTTTGTATAATCAGGCGGCCGACGATCCCTTGCTAGCGGAGGTGTTGATCCGTGTCATTCAGCATTGCGACCCTAATCTAAGCTTGTTTGGTTTAGCAGGAAGTAATTTACTCCAACTAGCGCAAGCGTCTGGAATTAAAATCAAAGCAGAAGCCTTCGCTGATCGACGCTATAACAGCGATGGAAGTTTACGCGCACGCCGCTTCGCCGACGCCTGCATAGACCAGGACGAAGAAGCTGTGCAACAAGTACTGCGTTTGATCCGCCATCAAGAATTGTGCAGTATTGACGGGCACCTCATTCACATCAAAGCAGATACGTTTTGTGTACACGGTGATGGCGCGCATGCAGTGCAACTACTCAGCAGCATACGTCAACAATTGATTGCTTGCGGCTACCAAATTGGTAGTCAATCTTAGCGCCTGGATAATCTACAGAAAATCGACAGAAAATTGATAGCAAAATTTGTTGCGCCCACAAAGACATCCATCAATATCAAAGACACCTAACCGGAGACACAACTTATGGATAGTAATTTATGGCTACCGCTCATCGGCATCCCTATCATCGTTGCAGGATTTGCGCTGCGCTTTAATCCTTTAATGGTGGTCATTGCAGCTGGTTTGGCGACGGGCTTAGCGGTTGGTATGGATATCGGTCTGCTATTAGAAACTTTCGGCGAGAAATTTATGAATAGCCGTCAGCTTGCCAGCATTATGTTAATTTTGCCGGTGATCGCTTTGTTAGAAAAATATGGCTTGAAAGAACGGGCACAAACTTGGGTGGCGAGTATACGAAGCGCGACAACGGGCAGAATCTTAATGCTGTATTTTGTGTTGCGTCAGTTCACCTGCTCACTTGGTTTGATTAGCCTAGGCGGCCAAGCGCAAACAGTCCGCCCTTTATTGTTTCCGATGGCAGAAGGTGCTGCCTTATCCAAATACGGCAATTTGCCAGATAGCTTGCGCCAGAAAATCGCTGCCCATGCTGCCGCTTGTGACAATGTTGCGCTGTTCTTTGGCGAAGACATTTTTATCGCATTCGGTGCAGTTTTATTGATGACCGGATTTCTAAAAGAAAATGGCATCACCGATGTTGAACCCTTAATGATCGGTTTATGGGCGATTCCGACCGCAATCTGCGCTTTGATTATTCATTTAATTCGTCTCTCGTGGCTAGATGCACAAATAGCGCGAGACGTTCAAGTCTGGCAGCAGGCACAAGCAAAAGCACAAGCAGATGAGCAAGCAGGAGCACAAGCATGAATGCCTTAAATCAAACCGCGTCAAGCCTACTAAGCATACAAGTGGTTTTTTATTTAATCGGCATCATCGTCATGGCAATCGCGTGGATGAGTGTGTGCGATCGTAGCAATCCTAAACGCTATACCACTGGCTTGTTTTGGTTCTTATTCGGAATAGGATTTTTGTTTGGCGATGCGATGGTGGCGACATTGGGCAAGCCACTAAGTTATAAAATTCTCGGCATCATCGTTATGCTCTTGGCGCTAATCGCAGGTAGCAATTTACTTGGAAGCGGACAATACCAAACTCACGCTGAATGGGATAAAGCAGCATTCGCACGCAAGTTTAAAAACAAGCTTTTTTTACCAGCGATTGCGATACCTATTATCACCGTTATATTAAGTAGCATAGGTAAAGACCTGCGAATTGGGGATTATTTCTTACTGGATCAAAAAAACCTGACGCTGGCTTGCTTGACTATCGCTTGTCTTGTCAGCCTGATTTATGCTTACCAAATTACAGGAGGGACGCCAGTCGTCGCGGTACAAGAATCAAGACGCCTAGTCGATGCGATGGGATGGGCATTGATCTTGCCTTTGATGCTGGCCATGTTAGGTGGCGTGTTTGTCGCCGCTAAAACCGGGCAATCGATTCAAAGTTTAGTCACGATGCTGATAGATCCAAGTAGCCGCCTCGCACTGATCGTGATTTATTGTGTTGGTATGGCGCTGTTCACCATGGTGATGGGAAACGCATTTGCAGCATTCCCTGTGATGGCTGCTGGTATCGCCTTGCCCTTCTTAATACAACAACATCACGCTAGTCCAGCACCGCTAGTGGCGATTGGTATGTTGTCTGGTTATTGCGGCACTTTAATGACGCCGATGGCAGCCAATTTCAATATCATCCCTGCCGCACTGTTAGAATTAAAAGACAAATATCAGGTCATCAAATATCAAATTCCCACGGCGATTGCGGTTTTAATTTGCAATATTATTTTGATGTACTTGCTTGTGTAAATTTCTAATTCTGCCAATTATGTCGACTATGTCACCTATGCCTACCATTTTAATCACAGGATTTGCCCCCTTTAATCAAGAAGCAATCAACCCTTCTTGGGAAGTTGTCAAACAATTCGAAGGGCGGCAATTCGGCAATACGCATCAAATTCAGATTGCGCAATTAGCTTGTGAGTTTGGTCATGCCATTAAACAATTGCATGCTTTATTAGACCTGCATCAACCAGAGATCGCCATTTGTATCGGTCAGGCTGGTGGCAGAGCGGATATCAGCATCGAACGAATCGCGATTAATATTGATGATGCGCGCATTCCCGATAATGCCGGTGCACAACCCATCGATGAAACCATAGTGGTAGGCGGCCCTGCAGCCTATTTTAGTAGTCTGCCGCTCAAGGCATTGCTTAAGAATTTACGAGATAACAGTATTCCAGCCAATATTTCGCAAACCGCAGGAACCTATGTCTGTAACCACGTTTTTTACGGTTTGATGCATTATGCCAACACCCATCCAAATTTAAAACGTGCTGGCTTTGTGCACATTCCGTACTTGCCCTCACAAGCTTGTCATCACCCTGGCGCAGCAAGTATGTCTATGGAAACCTTGGAAAAAGCGCTGAGTCTCCTAGTAGAAACTACTGTAAAGGTAAATCCGTCATCTGATTTACCGATAAAACTGAGCGCTGGAACTATTTGTTAATTACTTAACTTCCTAAAACTTAGCCAAGAAAAAATTTCCACGACGCAGTTTTTTTCATGCAAGAAGCGCAAAATATTGTTTAAAATCATTTGTAGAGGAATTAAGACTTCGTATCACAAATCACCAGCCATTTTTAGACGCTTCAAATTTTTGACAGTAATAAACGACGCACACAGATATCGAGCTTCATACAGAATCCGTTTTCGATATTCAGTTATCGACCGACAAGTGAATTAATGCAAGCATTACCTGGGATAAGTCATTATGCAAAAAGATTTTTTTCGTCAACCAGCTTTTGCTTATCTGGCTGGGTTCATCGGCATTGCCACTAGCTTCACACTAGCGTGGCGACAAGCTAGCTTGCTGAGCTTTTCTTTATTTGCCTTATCTGCCATCGCGATTGGTTTATTGGTCCTCAGCCTGCTACGCAGTTTTGCGATGTTAAATGCAGATGATTTCGAAAATGCACAACTAGGCAGCAGCGCCAATACCGTCAATGAATTACGTGATTTGTTAACGAATGTCTTGCCAATTTGGGAAGCCCATGTTGAATCAGTCAGAACACAATCAGAAAACTCCGTCAATGATCTGATCAATAGCTTTGCTTCCATGGTCAACGAACTCGACAAAGCTGGCTTCGAAGGCGTTAGCAATATTGACCGCCACAATATACAAAAGTCCGACGTGACGATCACACTACTCCAGCTATGCAAAAAAGAATTAGCGCCGCTGATTAATTCATTGTCCCAAATGATAGAGAGTAAAGACGAGTTGCTCACCTGTATTCGCGATTTAGCCAAAGCAACTAGCGACATGTCGAGCATGGCGCAAGATGTCGGACAAATCGCCGCACAAACAAATTTGCTGGCGATCAATGCAGCGATCGAAGCGGCCCGTGTCGGCGCTCAAGGACGCGGTTTTGCGGTGGTTGCAGATGAAGTCAGGAAGCTTTCACAGCGTTCAGCAGAGACTGGCAAACATATGGCGGAAAGAGTCAATCACATTTCCAATGTGACCAAAGTGGCGCTCACCACCGCAGATCGTTCCGCGGTTCAAGATAAAAAAATCTTAGAGATTTCAGGCGATGTGGTGCGAGATGTTTTATCGCACGTACAAACCTTGGGTGACACCGCAGAACAAATGCGGCATCACGGCAATATCATTCGCACCGATGTTGAAAATTTATTGGTTGCCTTGCAATTTCAAGATCGCATCAGTCAGATATTACAAGTAGTACGAGACGATATGAGCAAATTAGAACAACTGGCGCAAGATCTGCATCAAACGACTATTCCAAGTACAGACGACTGGGTAGAGGGCTTGAAAGATACCTATACCATGGAGGAAGAATTACGTCGGCATGACAAATCTAAATCGACTGCTTCTGCCACTACGAATGCGACAGAATCAGAAATTACTTTCTTCTAAATCTACCGTCACGTGCTTATGCTGCACAGTTGTCATTCTGGTTTATCGCAGTAGCGGCGTTAAGCTTACAACCACCACCAATCTGCGCTACTTGGTTTTTTCTATACCCGCTACTACGGAGTTTTGAATGTGGTCTTCGTTGAATAAACCTAGAATTCTGATCGTAGAAAGTGACGAACTGGTAGCGATATTCGTACAGTTAAAACTTGAATTATTTGGTTATCAAACGATTGGGCAAACTAACTCAGGCGCCAATGCAGTTCGTTTAGCAGGAGAACTTCGTCCAGACCTCATTTTGATGGACACGGAACTCACGGGTGAAATCGATGGCATTACAGCAGCTGAAAACATCCGCGCGCAACACGCGTTACCCGTGGTTTTTTTAACGGGAAAAAGTAATGACGAAACAATGACGAGTGGTAATCGTTATAAGGCATTCACTTACATCACCAAACCATTTTCGGATCAGGAATTACGTGCCGTAATTCAAATGGCGCTGTACAAGCATCAAGCAGAAACCAAGTTACAGATCAACGATCTCGCATTAAAAGCCATTTCGCAAGGTGTGATTGTATCGACACCCGATAGAAAAATTGTGTCAGTTAACGATGCATTCACTCAGCAAACTGGATACGGCATACAGGATATCTTCGGCAAGACGTGCGGCATTTTACAAGGTCCATTAACTGACCCCGCAACGATCACCGCAATTGCGCAAGCATTAAATGCGAATACGCCATTCTTCGGCGAAATCCTAAATTACCGTAAAGACCAAAGCATTTTTTGGAACGAACTCACGATTACACCAGCGGTCGATGAACTTGGGCAAATCACGCACTATATCGGCATTACAAGAGACATCACCGAAAGAAAAAAAACCTTAGAAGCATTACTGCAAAGTGAGCATGATTTATTAGAAGCGGAGCGTTCGACACATGTCGGACATTGGGTATGGGAAGCAAGTACCGATAAAATTACTTGGTCAGATGAAATGAAACGGATTTGGCAGCGTGATCCTGCTGAATTCAACGGCAACTTGTTTGAAATGATCAAAAAAACGGTCTACCCCAGCGACCAATCAATCGTCATTGCCACCTGTAAGGAAGCGTTTGAAGAGCGTGATGAATACCAGCCTTTTGAATACAGGATATTTCTACCCGACGGCAGTCTACGCACCATCTGGGCAAAAACTGGCCGCAAGCAAAAAAACACGCGAGGCAAGATCATTCGCCTGACAGGCACGGTACAAGACATCACAGAACGCCGGCAAGCGGAAGAAGAACGCCGTTTAAACCATGCGTTGATGGAACAAGCCTTTGGCAGTTCGCCGATTGGTATGGCCTTAATTGATATTGAAGGTAAGTTCTTAAGAGTCAATCGTGTGCTTTGCGATATGTTTGGCTATAGCGATGCAGAGTTGCTACATCAGTACACCAGAAAATTCACCCATCCCGATGATGAATATCTCGATAAGCAGCAAGTTCAACAATTAATTCAAGGCGAGATTGAACGCTACGAAGTACACAAACGCTACTACCATAAAGATGGCACCTTAGTTTGGTTGCAAGTCAATGTATCTCTCGTCAGAGACGTGAATGGCACACCCGTCAATTTCGTGACGCAAATTCAGGATATTACGCAACGACTGCTGGCAGAAGCACAGCTCAATCAACTTTCACAAGCAGTTGAACAAAGTACCGAAGCGATTATCATCACTGACGTAATCGGGAAAATTGAATACGTCAACGACACCTTTGTGAGTAAATCCGGATACAGCCGTCAAGAAGCAATAGGACGCTATCCCAACATTCTCAATTCTGGCTTAACACCGAAAGAAGTTTTTTCTGCATTATGGAGCACAATACGCGCCGGAAAAACGTGGAAAGGTGAGCTCACTAATCGACGCAAAGATGGCTCCATTTCGATCGAGTATGCAACCATCTCGCCTTTGCGTCAGGCCGATGGCAGCATTTCACATTTTGTCTCGACACAAGAAGATATTAATGAGAAAAAGAAACTCGGCGAAGAGTTAGAAAAACATCGTCATCACTTAGAAGAATTAGTTGATAGCAGAACGAAAGAACTGGCAGTCGCACGTGAGTTGGCAGAGGAAGCCAATCGGGCGAAAAGTAACTTCATTGCCAATATGAGTCATGAAATCCGTACTCCCATGAATGGATTATTGGGCATGACCTACCTCGCGTTAAACAGTGCGACAGATCCTAAGCAATTAGATTATCTGCAGAAAATCCATTTATCCGGCCAACATCTGCTACATATCGTCGACGATATCTTAGACTTTTCAAAAATTGAAGCTGGCAAAATGCGGATAGAAGGTATTGACTTTAGCCTCGATGATTTGATGGCGAAACTCTCTGCCATGATGAATACCAAAGTCGCTGGAAGGCAACTCAGTTTACGCACCAGCATTGATCAAGACGTACCGCGCCAAATGCATGGCGACCCTCATCGTTTAAACCAAATTTTAATTAACTATACGAATAACGCGATCAAATTTACGGAACAAGGTGAGATCAGGATTAATGTCAGAAAAATCGACGATACCCCAAGTGGCTGGTTAGTACGGTTTGAAGTGAGCGATACTGGCATCGGGATGAGTGAAGAACAGCAAAGCAAGCTCTTTCGCTCATTTGAACAAGCGGATAGCTCGACCACCAGAAAATATGGTGGCACCGGATTAGGTCTAGCGATTAGTAAACAACTTGCCTTACTGATGGGGGGAGAGGTTGGCGTGGATAGCCGCTTGGGCGACGGTAGTACATTCTGGTTCACAGCAATGTTGGAACAGATAAAAGGACCACCAATTCAGATCAAGCAAGCGAATCCGAATAAAGACGCGCTACAACGCTTAAGAAAAATCACCGGACAAATGCCTATCCGGATTTTACTGGTGGATGACAATGACTTTAATCAGCAAGTCGGCAGCGAGTTATTAAAAGCAGCCGGCTGCCAAGTCATTTTGGCTGAAGATGGTCAACTGGCACTGAATCAATTAACAAGTGAAAATCAGCACATCGATTGTGTCCTGATGGATATACAAATGCCGGTGATGGATGGCTTGGAAGCGAGTCGTCATATTAGAAAAATGCCGCAGTTTGCGCAGCTGCCAATTATTGCAATTACCGCCAATGCGATGAATCAGGATCGTATGCACTGTCTGGCTGCGGGCATGAATGACTTCATCGCAAAACCATTTGCACCAGATTTGCTTTATGCGACTGTGATCCGCTGGCTAGGCGACTTATCAAACAAGATTTTAGCCATCGAAACAACTCCTGTGCCGCCAATTCCATCAGCGCCGATAGAAAGTAGCGTAGTGAAGTTAGCGCCACCCAAAAATGTGGCGATTGACCTAACGGTGCTAGCAAGTTTAGTTGGCAACTCTCCAGAAAAAATTGGCAAATTTGCGCAAAAATTTGTTGATTCTGCGCACGCTGGCTTGGTTGACATAGCGCATTCGAAACAAGCAAATGATTTAAGCAGCTTAAGCGCCTTAGGCCACAAATTGAAATCGAGTGCCAGAACAGTGGGAGCGATGCAATTCGGCGCGCTTTGTCATCAATTGGAAGAGTTGAAAACACAAGGAAAAATCGACGATGCCACACCAATCATTGCGCAACTACATCAATTATTTGATCAAATAAAAAGCGAAGTTGAGGCGTATTTAGTATCCAATACAAGTACTCAAGCTTCAAACATGAACAAAACAGGCGACGCGATCAATAAAGTCAACACGGTCCCATTAACGAAAGAATTCGTAAGCACATCGATTGCGACAGCTTCGACGCCATCGGTTCAGAAGCACAGTCTCTCAAGTCAACTCAAAGAAAATTTGCATGTACTGGTACTTGAAAATGAAATCGGTGATATGGAGGCAACTTGTTCTGTATTGCGTAAACTGGGCGTTTCGCGAGTATCGAATTGCACCGAAGGTAATCAGGCATTAGCGGTGTTACGTACCTATGAGCCAGATATTCTGATCTGCGATTTAACACTGCCCGGCATGGATGGCATCAGCTTTTTGAGAATCGCGGCTGAAAATTCATTTAAAGGAAGTGTGATCATTTTAAGCGCCGTCGATAAAAGCGTCATGAAGGCGGCGGAAAATCTGGTAAAAGCTTATGGCTTAAATCTAATTGGTGCCCTGCGCAAACCTTTAATTGAAAACGAATTATTAGATTCCTTAGCCAAACAATCACCCAATCCAACTGAACGAACTAAAAGATCCAAAATCACTGTACTCAATCTGGCGGAATTACAAGCGGGTTTTTCAGACGACTGCCTTGAAGTTTTTTTCCAGCCCAAAGTGTCAATCAAAACTGGGCGCGTGGTCGGTGCCGAATGCCTGGCACGCTGGCGACATCCCAAACGAGGTCTATTAGGGCCCAATGCTTTTATTTCTGTAATGGAAGCAAATGGCATGATTGACGAACTGAGTAAACTCATTCTGGAAAAAAGTGCCGTCTATTTACGTAAGTGGTATAACCAGGGCCATCAATTAAAACTGGCTGTCAATGTCTCTATGGACAATCTGAATCAACTCGATTTACCTGAGCAATTTGAAGCCATTCTGAAAAAGGTTGGCATTCGCCCTTCTCAGTTTATTTTGGAACTGACAGAAACACGATTGATGGCTAACTTGACTGTTAGTCTAGAAATTTTAACGCGCTTAAGATTAAAGGGATTTGGCCTGTCCATCGATGACTTTGGAACTGGGTTCTCCGCAATGGAGAACTTAAAACAATTGCCGTTTACTGAATTAAAAATAGATCGTGCTTTTGTCCATGGCACTAGCCAAGATGAAGCATCGAAAGCGATTCTCAATTCAAGTATTCAGCTAGGAAAAATCTTTCATCTAAATCTGGTGGCGGAAGGCGTTGAGACTCAACAGGATTGGGATGTAATCGCTGAATCTGGATGCGACGAGGTACAAGGTTACTTTATTGCGCAGCCTATGCCAGCAGAACAATTCATCGATTGGAAAACTAAGTGGGAGAAACAAGCTAAAAAAGAATTTTTATATTAGGCCGTCAGTAAGTCAAACTGAGTCAAACTGAGTCAAACTTACTGACGGTTTCAAGAAACTAGCTCAGTTAGGATCAACACCCAGCATAGCTTTTTTGGAGATCCGTGCTTATTAGCGACTAGTAATTTAAGAAAAATAATTTACACTAGCTCTAAGATGTATCATCTTAAAACTAATTCTTAATGCAAACGACCGAGAAAGATAAAAATATGGCAAAAAGTTACGAAAACCTGAGCGTATTAATCGTTGATGATGATGAATTTCAAGTCGATTTTGTATCAGATTTACTAACAGAATTGGGTGTCAAAAAAATTACGACCGCGACTGGTGGAAAGCAAGGCTTGACCGCGTTCGACGCTGCATCTGTTAAACCGGATTTATTATTGTGCGATATCCAAATGCCTGACATTGATGGTTTTGAGTTCATGAGTGCGATGGGGGAACGGCAATTTAAAGGCGGTGTGGTTCTGATGTCAGGCCAAGGTTCTCGTGTACTCCACTCTGCTTCACTGGTTGCCCAACTATCCAGACAGAATTTTCTAGGAAATATCGAGAAACCCGTCAGTAAAGCGGCACTTGAAGAAAAGATACAGAACATACTTAGTTAGTTAGTTAGACCGCTAGAACTATTTTTCAGATAACGATATTTTTTGTTGCATTGCAAACAGTATAAGCATGCTTTAGTACAGAAATGTCGCTATCCTTACGCATTGCCTTATAATGCCCGCGAACTATTTGCGGGCATTATTTATTTAACTTTGGACTTACGCAAAACCGACGCTGGCCTTGTGATGTTTGACTCGCCTGTGTGATATTGCGTCGATCCTGTCATTTTCCCTTTTTTGTTATCTATCGTTATCTATTCCATGAATACTCTATTTTGGCTGGTCGTCATTTATTGGGTTCTTTCTGTTGGCCTTGGACTTTACGCTGCTCGTTATGTCAACAATTCGAAAGATTTTGCGGTCGCCGGGCGTTCTTTGCCTATGTATATCGTTACGGCAACGGTATTTGCAACTTGGTTTGGGTCAGAGACAGTTCTGGGTATTTCTTCTACCTTCGTTAAAGAAGGCTTAAAAGGCGTCGTCGCAGATCCGTTTGGTTCTTCCCTCTGTTTGATCTTCGTTGGCTTATTTTTCGCCCGCCGTCTTTACCGAATGAATTTGTTAACCATCGGTGATTACTACAAAGCCAAATATGGTCGAACTGTTGAAATCTTAGTGTCACTTTGCATTGTGGTGTCCTATTTGGGTTGGGTCGCAGCGCAAATTAAAGCGCTTGGTTTGGTGTTTAGTGTCGTCTCTGGTGGTGCCATCGATATGAACACCGGTATGGTAATCGGTGCGGGTAGCGTCTTAATTTACACGCTCATGGGTGGGATGTGGTCCGTTGCTATCACTGACTTCCTACAGATGATCATCATCATGATCGGTATGCTGTATATGGGCTGGGAAGTTTCGAATATGGTTGGCGGTGCTGGCGCCGTCGTTACTCACGCCGTCAATGCAGGAAAGATGGAATTTTGGCCTGCGCCAACCACGCGTGAAGTTTTATGGTTCTTCGCGGCCTGGATCACCATGATGCTAGGCTCCATCCCGCAACAAGACGTTTTTCAACGCGTTGCTTCCGCCAAATCTGAAAATGCGGCCGCGAATTCCGCCGTATTAGGTGGAAGTTTGTACTTCTTGTTTGCCTTTATTCCTATGTTTCTGGCTTACTCAGCGACGCTGATTGATCCATCCATGGTCGCCAAACTTATCGACACCGATTCCCAGATGATCTTGCCAACGCTGATCATGACCCACATGCCTTTGTTTGCGCAAGTCATGTTCTTTGGTGCTTTATTGTCAGCGATCAAGAGCTGTGCCAGCGCAACCTTACTTGCACCATCCGTCACATTTTCAGAAAACATTTTGAAACCTTTCTTCCCGAATCAAACGGACAAACAATTCCTGCTCATGATGCGTATTGTCGTGTTGATATTTACCGTCATCGTGACCTTATTTGCGATGAATACGGAAGCGAGCATCTATAAAATGGTAGAAAACGCTTATAAGGTGACTCTGGTGGCAGCGTTTATTCCTTTGGCTTTCGGCTTGTATTGGAAACGCGCAACGCAACAAGGTGCTTTGTTGTCTATCATTCTCGGCTTGAGTTCTTGGATCTTGTTAGAAATTAATGCGCCAGAAGATTTTTGGCCGCCGCAATTAGTGGGCGTATTAATGAGTTTGGCGGGCATGTTGCTCGGTTCCCTATTGCCTCAACTTAGGCCTCACAGCCCCCAAGCCCCGGCAATTTAGTTTGTCACACGCTTGAAATAAGCCCGCGCTATACCAGTTCTGACACGGTTATAGCGCGGCCACTCACTAGCGTATCTGCGTTTTTTGTAGAAATCGCGAGGTAAACCGTTATAATTCAGGGTTTTACAAGTTTTCCTGAGGATAAAAATGCCTATCTATGCTTATCGCTGCGATGCCTGTGGCTTTGCCAAAGATGTGCTGCAGAAAATGTCAGAAGACCCGCTGACGGTTTGTCCTGAATGCAAGCAAGCGAGCTTTAAGAAACAAGTCACTGCGGCGGGCTTTCAATTAAAGGGATCGGGCTGGTATGTGACAGACTTTCGCGGTGGGAATACAGAAAAAGCGAGCACAGGTGCAGCAACTGGTGCCAGTGCCAAAACTGAAGAAAAAAGTAGTGATGTCGCCACCTCAGCTATAGCGGCATCCGACAGCAATAGCAGTGCAACAACTACATCAAACACTGCTGGCACTGTAAGCAGTAGCGACAAAGCAGCATAAGTGGCACAACTTAATCACCCGAAAAGATCTCAGATCGATGCGTAAATATTTTATAACTGGTTTATTGATTTTGGTACCGATCGCCATCACGGCTTGGGTATTGCATGCGGTGATCAGTACCATGGATCAATCACTACTGCTATTACCAGAACAATGGCGCCCGGAAGCTTTAATAGGCTTCAAAATTCCAGGGCTAGGCGCCGTACTGACCGTGTTGATTATTTTCGTCACTGGTTTATTGACCAAAAATTTCATTGGCAACTATGTGGTTGCCGCTTGGGAAGCCTTGTTGAACCGGATTCCTATCGTCAACTCAATTTATTCCAGCGTTAAACAAGTTTCAGACACCTTGTTCTCATCATCCGGCAATGCTTTTAGTAAAGCATTATTGATTCAGTACCCTAGAGAGGGTTCATGGACAATTGCATTCTTAACTGGCAAACCCAGCGGTGATGTCAGCCAACATTTAGGTGATGACTTCATCAGCGTGTATGTACCAACTACTCCTAACCCGACCTCCGGGTATTTTTTAATGATCCCCAAAAAGGATGCAATTGAACTCGATATGAGTGTCGATACGGCGCTCAAATACGTAGTTTCTATGGGAGTTGTGGCGCCTGAAGTGGCTGAAAAAATTGCAGTACAGACTAATCAGGTGAAAGCAAATTGATCCTTGCTTCACCAATGCATCAAATGATTCGCGCTCAGTTTTGATCAGGCGTGATCAGACAAGAAATTTATATCAAAGCTATTAACTTTTAAAAAGACAGGTAAGAAATTATGTCCATGCGTACCAACTACTGCGGCCTTACTACTGAAGCTTTACTCGGCCAAACCGTCAGCCTGTGCGGCTGGGTGCATCGCCGTCGTGATCACGGTGGGGTTATTTTTATCGATTTGCGCGACCGTGAAGGTCTGGTGCAAGTGGTGTGCGATCCTGATCGCGCTGAAGTCTTTAAGAATGCAGAAACAGTGCGTAATGAATTCTGCTTGCGCATCACCGGTATCGTTCGCAATCGTCCAGACGGCACAGTCAACACGAATTTAAAGTCAGGCAAAATCGAAGTCTTATGCCATGAATTAGAAATCTTGAACGCGTCCGTCACGCCACCGTTCCAACTCGATGATGACAATCTGTCTGAGACAACGCGTTTGACACATCGCGTATTAGATTTGCGTCGCCCACAAATGCAAAACAATTTGCGCTTGCGTTACAAAGTCGCGATGGAAGTGCGTAAATTCCTCGATGAAAACGGCTTTATCGATATCGAAACACCGATGTTGACCAAATCCACGCCAGAAGGCGCGCGTGATTATCTGGTACCGTCCCGTGTGAATGCCGGCAACTTCTTCGCCTTGCCGCAATCACCACAATTGTTCAAACAATTATTGATGGTCGCGAACTTTGACCGCTACTACCAAATCACTAAATGCTTCCGCGATGAAGATTTGCGTGCCGATCGTCAGCCAGAATTCACCCAGATCGATTGCGAAACTTCGTTCATGAACGAGCAAGAAATTCGCGATATGTTTGAAGGCATGATCCGTGGAGTATTCAAGAAAACCTTGGATATCGATTTGCCAAATCCATTCCCAGTGATGGATTTCGCAGACGCGATGGGCCTGTATGGTTCCGACAAACCAGATATGCGGGTTAAATTGCAATTTACGGATTTGACCGAGGTCATGAAAGACGTGGAATTCAAAGTCTTCTCTAACGCAGCCAACATGCACAATGGTCGCGTAGTCGGTATGTTAGTTCCAGGCGGTGGCAGCATGCCTCGTTCTGAAATCGACGCCTACGATCAATTCGTCCGCATCTACGGCGCTAAAGGTTTGGCTTACATCAAAGTCAATGACAAAGCGGCTGGCCGTGATGGTCTGCAAGCGCCTATCGTGAAAAACTTGCACGATGCAGCCTTGGCTAAAATTATAGAATTGACTGGTGCAAATGATGGCGATTTGATTTTCTTCGGCGCGGATAAAGCGAAGGTTGTCAACGATGCGATCGGCGCATTGCGTGTGAAAATCGGTCATAGCGAATTCGGTAAAAACAATGGCCTGTTCGAAGATGCATGGAAGCCATTGTGGGTGATTGACTTCCCGATGTTTGAACACGATGAAGAAAACGATCGTTGGACCGCAACCCACCATCCATTCACTGCACCAAAAGATGGTCATGAAGATTTGATGGAAACTGATCCGGGCAAGTGTATTGCGAAAGCCTACGACATGGTCCTGAACGGTTGGGAACTTGGTGGTGGTTCTGTACGTATTCACCGTGCTGATGTTCAAAGTAAAGTATTCCGCGCATTGAAGATCAACGACGACGAAGCACAGTTAAAATTCGGCTTCTTACTCGACGCCTTACAATACGGCGCGCCTCCACATGGTGGCTTGGCATTCGGTTTGGATCGTATCGTGACGATGATGACAGGTGCAGAATCCATCCGTGACGTCATCGCTTTCCCGAAAACCCAACGTGCACAATGTTTATTGACGCAAGCACCGTCTGAAGTCGATGAAAAGCAATTGAAAGAATTGCATATTCGTCTGCGTGCAGCGGAACCTAAAGTCGTTTAAGACAAGCAAGTACAAACGTCGCGCGGCATTTATCGCGACAAAATGAAAACGGCAGACTCAGTTCTGCCGTTTTTTATTGCTCTGTCACGTTTTGCATAAACATACAGGGTGACATGCTTCAAATGTAAAATAGATCTATGGCATACTGAGAACCAGTTTAAATCAACGCACAGAGATTCGTGCCCATACAAAAACATGCGTAGTACATACAAAATTCCCGAATCTGTTTTGGTCGTCATCTACACCCCTGAGCTCGAAGTTTTACTATTAGAACGCGCTGACAAACCTGGTTTCTGGCAATCAGTCACTGGCTCTAAAGACAGCTTAGATGAAGCACTAGAGCTGACCGCGCAACGTGAGGTGATGGAGGAAACGGGTATCGATACACAAGTGCATACACTAACAGATTGGCATCTTTCAAATATTTATGAAATTTACCCTACTTGGCGGCATCGTTATGCACCCGGTGTGACGCAGAACAAAGAATACGTGTTTGGACTTTGTGTCCCTCGCTCGACTTCGGTTACACTAGCTCCGAGGGAACATTTGCGCTACCAATGGTTGGCGTTAAAGGAAGCGGCTGATATGTGTTTTTCTGCTTCAAATGCGGAAGCTATTTTGCAATTGCAGCAACGTCACAAATAATCATTCCTTACGCTGACCATCGACCTACATTGACAATCACTCACACGACCAAAGGCGAGCACATGAAACTACGTATTGCCACCTACAATATCCATAAAGGTGTCAGTGCATTTGGTCGTAAAACACGTATTCATGATCTTAAAGAAGCCATCAAACTACTCGATGCAGATCTAGTCTTTCTGCAAGAAGTGCAAGGTCAACACGACCACCACGCAAAAAAACACAGCAACTGGCCAGAGCAGGGTCAACACGATTTCTTGGCTGGCGAAACGCACACCGGCGTGTACGGTATGAACGCTGTCTATCAACACGGACATCATGGCAACGCACTATTAAGTCGTCTGCCCATCCTACATTCCAGCAACCATGATGTTTCCGATCACGCCTATGAACAACGTGGTATTTTGCATGTGCGCATCCAGGTAGGGGAAATTCAGGCGCACTGCTTCGTTGTCCATCTTGGCTTATTTGCTGCCAGCCGTCGTCGTCAGGTACAAGCATTAATCTCGCAAATTCAACAACAGGTTGAACCAGACCAACCGTTAATTATTGCTGGCGACTTCAATGATTGGAGCCAAGGCCTCAGCCAAACTTTATATAAAGACTTAGGGGTGATTGAAGCTTTTGATATCGCTAACCATAGTCACACCGAATTACCGATCAAACGCAACGCTTTAACTTCGGTTAAATCTTTTTTCAAATCCAATGCAAGTCACGCGCGCACCTTCCCTGCTGGCCTACCATGGCTTAGTTTAGATCGCGTGTATTTGCGGGGATTTCATGTTGAACAAGCGAATGTATTAAGTGGCAAACCTTGGTCGCGATTATCAGACCATGTTCCGATTTGCGTCGACATCAAACTCAAACACCTCCATTTACATCATGTCTAAGCTGGTTTTTTATGATGGCAATCAGATTCAGTTGCTGCATACCGGAGAACAATTTTTTGCGGCCTTAATCCAATCAGTACAACAGGCGCAACATGAAGTCTTGTTAGAAACCTATATCTATGCCAACGATCAAACTGCGAAACTAGTCACGCAAGCACTCTGCGATGCTGCGCGTCGAGGCGTTTGTGTGCAGGTGATTATCGATTGGATAGGTGGCGGGAATCAAACAGCGCAACTACAAACCGATTTTTCAGATGCTGGTGTGCAATGTCGCTTATTCAACCCTTGGTTCAAACGTGGGCTCGCACGCACGCACAGAAAAATAGCGGTGATTGATCAATCAGTCGGATTTATCGGCGGTATCAATATCATTGATGACTGCGTGAGCGATGATGGCAGGAACACGCCCTTGGCGTTTCCTCGCTGGGATTTTGCCGTACAAGTACGAGGAAATCTGGTTTCCGCGCTACACAAGGAAATTAGTGCGCAGTGGTTAAAAATGGGAAAACTTCAGCTCATGCAGAGGCTGAAACTCGCGGTCAATTTGCGTATGCCACCAGTGAGTTCGACCGATCACTTAAGCCAAGCTGCGCTGGTAATTCGCGACAATTTACGCAACCGAAGTACGATACAAAAGGCGTATTTAAAGGCGCTCGGTTCAGCCAGAGAAACCGCGATTTTGGCCAACCCCTATTTCGCGCCAGGGCGAAAAATCCGGAATGCTTTAATCAAAGCTGCTGAGCGAGGTGTCGAAGTTAGTTTATTGCTAGGCGTCGGCGATTTTGAATTGCAAGATGCCGTCGCACAGTCTTACTACCCCCAATTATTAGCCAGTGGCGTGAAGATTTTTGAATATCGTAAAACGAAATTACACGCTAAAGTCGCGGTCATTGATCATGACTGGGCGACAGTCGGCTCGAGTAATTTTGATGGTTTAAGTTTATTTGTGAATCATGAGGCGAATATCGTTGTACTCGATCCCGTTTTTGCGGACGACTTGAAACTTCACCTACTGCAAGGACTGCAAGACGCTGTACAAGTTGATCCACATTGCGTGGTGCGCTTATCTTGGCCGAAACGTTTAAAACATAGGCTAGCATATTGGTTTTATCGCACAGTGATGCGTATCGCCACCTTGGGTCAATACCGTTAATTTTCAACATTTTTATGCAAGCGTCTATGTTAAGCACAACACGAATCGATAAATGGCTGTGGGCAGCACGATTTTTCAAAACCAGAAGTTTAGCAACGAATGCGGTTGAACTTGGACGCGTCCTACAAAATGAGCAAAGAGTCAAACCTGCACACGCCGTAAAAGTCGGCGATCTGTTAGAAATCCATCACGCAGATCAAATATGGCAAGTGGAGGTAATCAAAATTCTAGAAGTACGCGGCGCGGCCAGCATTGCACAAACCATGTATGCAGAAACCACAGAAAGCATCACCAAACGTCAACAACGCGCCGAACACCGACGCCTGCATACCGAACCTGCAGCACAGCTGCAGCAACGACCTACCAAGCGGCAGAGAAGACAGCTAAACAATCTACAAATTGACTGAATTTCTAGTCGTAAAAATTAAATAGTATTCAGTACATTCAAAATCACCAGTACAGAAAATCCACGGTGGCAGATAAACAACTCTGAATTCATTTTTCAAGTTTTATTTGAAAGCTTGGTCTGATTTCAGCGTATATTTGCCTTATGCAACATCGTTCTATGGTTTCTATTTATCAAGAATCATCCTCACCAAACATCCGTCTCTCTGAAACATTGTAGTGATCCTCGAAGGAGATTCAAATGCAAGCGTTTTACGACCTCAAAATTGCCACCAAGTTAATTCTTGGATTCATCGCTGTCTTGTTACTGACTTGTGTATTAGGAATTTTTTCGATTATTCAGTTAACAAGTTTCAATAATGCTGCGGATGAAATGGGCAATGATTTAATGCCTAGTTCGATCAGCGGAATGGGTATGAAGGAAAGTGTTTCTCGCATGCGTGCTCAAGAGGCTCAGCTAGCGACAGCTGAAACACCTGAACTTGCCAAAACTTACCAAGACAGAACAAACGAAGCGGTCGAAGCGTTTCGCAAAAATCACAGTGATTTCTTGAAAAAAGCCGATTCTGCTGAAGACAAAAAAGCCTTAGATGAGTTACTGATTGCGTTCAATGCTTATGCACAAATTTCTGATCGGATTGGCAATTTTGCCCGCGAGGGAAAGACACCGGAAGCGGTAGCGCTGCTACGCACAGATTCATCTGTTAGCAATCGCAAAATGCGTGGCATGTTGGACAAAATTGTCGATGCACAATTGGTCGCTGGACAAAAAGCCGCGGAAAATAGTCATGCATTGTTTATCAAAGCACGAATGATGATCATTATTGCGATTGCGATCAGTATCGCAATTGGATTTTCGATGGCAATTTGGCTAGCTAGAATCGTCTCCAAACCATTACAAAATGCAGTCGGTCTTGCACAATCGATTGCATCAGGAGATTTAACCAATAAAATCGAAGCTGAAAGTACTTGCGAAACTGGTCAACTGATCCGTGCGCTGTCTGATATGAATACCAGCTTACTCAACGTCGTCTCTGAAGTGCGTGCTGGCACTGATCAAATCAACGATGCAGCGACAGAGATCGCCAGTGGTAATTTAGACTTATCTAGTCGCACTGAGGAACAAGCAAGTTCATTAGAAGAAACCGCGTCATCAATGGAAGAGATCACCGCCACGGTCAAACACAATAGCGAAAACGCAAGGCAAGCCAATGTGCTATCGCAGACCGCCACTTCAATTGCAGAAAAAGGCGGCAATGTTGTATCGGAAGTCGTGTCGACCATGACTTCGATCAATGAATCCTCGAAGAAAATTGTCGACATTATCAGTGTGATTGATGGTATTGCCTTCCAAACCAATATTTTGGCATTGAATGCTGCGGTAGAAGCAGCTCGCGCAGGAGAACAAGGTCGCGGTTTCGCGGTGGTTGCATCCGAGGTGCGCAGTCTGGCACAACGCTCTGCTAGCGCGGCGAAAGAAATTAAGGAATTGATTAACGACTCGGTAGAAAAAGTTAGCCAAGGGACGCGTCTGGTTGATAGTGCAGGTAGCACTATGCAAGAGGTGGTAGCAAGCGTAAAGCGTGTTAGCGATATCATCAGCGAAATCACCGCTGCCGGGCAAGAGCAAACCAGTGGTATTGAACAAATCAATCAAGCCATTATACAAATGGACAGCGTGACCCAACAAAATTCTGCGTTAGTGGAAGAAGCTGCGGCAGCGGCGGCAACACTACAGGAACAAGCCGCCAACTTAGTACAAGTGGTGAGCGTGTTCAAACTAGACCATCAAACGACTTATCAAAGTCCCAAAACAACCACGGCGAGAAAAGCCTCTGCTACAGTGAAAAAAGCCGCCCCCGCAGTGGCACGAATAAAATCAGCGCCAGCGAAATCGAGTGCAACAGCGAATGCTGATTCTTGGGAAGAATTCTAATCAGTCGCGAGACTAAAAATCGATAGCAATAGCAGCATGCAGACGCCATCATTGTCACCTTTGTGAAATGATGGCGTTCTCATATTGACAATAAAAATAAGGAGCGTTGCGATCTCGCACACTGTTGTAGGTATTCCATTCTAATGACTTTTTTCTGATTGACTTTTAAAGTCGCATGTTGAATAGTACGGTCGTTCGATTATTTTCTTAACGGCTGTTTCTATAGCGATTAAGTTCAGTATCTGAAGGCTTACTTTAAACGTATCAACCGGAAAAACATTTGCATTCATGAATATCACTTCGAAGTTTATGCGTAAGGGAGAACTCACCCGCGCTGCGATATTAGAGACTGCATTAGAGTCTGCCAGCCGTCATGGTTTAGAAGGCCTGACCATAGGTTTGCTTGCAGAGCAAATGAATATGAGTAAATCCGGTGTCTTCGCGCATTTTGGCTCACGAGAAGACTTACAGATCGCCGTACTGCAGTTGTATCACCATCTGTTTGAACAAGAAGTTTTTTATCCTAGTATGAAAGAATCGCGTGGATTACCACGATTGCGCTCCATGTTTTCATTATGGGTCAAACGAGTGACACGAGAAATTGCTTCTGGCTGCATTTATATCAGCGGCGCTACCGAATACGATGATCGTCAAGGTTCCATCCGTGATGAATTAGTAGGAATGGTCAACGCATGGCAAGGTGCATTACTACGAGCCACCATGCAAGCGCAAGAGTTTAAACATTTGCAAGCCGATATAGATCCAGAACAGATAGTTTATGAAATGTATGGCTTGATACTCGCCTTACATCACGATGCACGTTTTTTAAAGAAATCTGGCAGCGTCAATCGCGCCGAAACAGGTTTTGAAAGAATGATTCAATCTTATGCGCCGACTAAATCGGTGAATTGAAGTAAGTCTGAATCGCCCAAGAATCATAGCGATTTAAATGCAAGTTTGAGATTTTTAATTTTTAGAATTTAATTTGTCCAGAGGAGAAAATCATGGGTCAATACATCGCTCCGTTACGCGATATGCAATTCGTTTTACATGAATTGTTGGGAGTAGAAGCGGCACTCAAAGAATTGCCTAAGTACGCTGAAATTGATGCCGATATCATCAATCAAGTGATGGAAGAAGGCGGCAAGTTTTGCTCAGAAGTGATTTTCCCTATCAATCACTCCGGTGATCGCGAAGGCTGCCATCATGACAAAACCACGCACTCCGTAACCACGCCAAAAGGCTTTAAAGAAGCCTACCAACAATACGTAGAAGCAGGCTGGCCTGCACTCTCTTGCGATCCGGAATACGGCGGCCAAGGCTTGCCACTGGTGATGAACAATTCCATGTACGAAATGATGAACTCCGGTAATCAGGCGTGGACGATGTACCCAGGCTTGTCACACGGCGCCTACGAATGTTTGCATGAACATGGCACGCCAGAACAAAAAGCATTGTACTTACCGAAGCTGACTTCTGGCGAATGGACAGGCACGATGTGCTTAACCGAGCCACATTGCGGTACGGATCTCGGCATGTTGCGTTCTAAAGCAGAACCACAAGGCGATGGCACTTACAAAATCACTGGCGCAAAAATCTTTATCTCTGCCGGTGAACATGACTGTGCAGAAAATATCATTCACCTAGTATTAGCCCGCTTGCCAGATGCACCTGAAGGTTCTAAAGGTATTTCTCTGTTCTTGGTACCGAAATTCATGCCGAATGCAGATGGCAGCCTCGGTGCACGCAATCCTATTTTCTGCGGCGCGATCGAAGAAAAAATGGGTATCCACGGCAACTCCACTTGCCAGATGAACTTGGATGGTGCAATCGGTACTTTAATTGGTCAACCACACAAAGGCTTGAACGCGATGTTCGTGTTCATGAACGCTGCTCGTTTAGGCGTGGGTATGCAAGGTTTGGGCTTGACTGAAGTCGCTTACCAAAATGCATTGATCTACGCGAAAGACCGTATCCAGATGCGTAGCTTGTCCGGCCCAAAAGCACCAGACAAACCAGCCGACCCTATCATCGTGCATGCTGACGTACGTCGTATGTTGTTGACCGCAAAAGCCTGGGCCGAAGGTGGTCGTGCTTTCTGTTCTTATGTCGCTTTGCAACTCGACAAAGAACTGAATCATCCAGATGAAGAAGTACGTAAAGAATGCGCAGACGAAGTCGCTTTGCTGACACCTATCATCAAAGCCTTCATCACAGACAACGCATGGACAGCTACTTCTGAATGCTTACAAGTATTCGGCGGCCACGGTTATATCGCGGAATGGGGCATGGAACAATATGTACGCGATGCCCGTATCAACATGATCTATGAAGGTACGAATACAGTCCAATCCTTGGATTTGTTAGGTCGAAAAATTTTGCAAGACAACGGCGCAAAACTCCGTAAGTTCGGCGCGAAAGTACAAGCCTTCGTGGAAGAAAACGGTACCGATGAAGCGATGTCAGAATTCATCACCCCACTGGCAGAACTCGGCGACAAAGTCACTAAACTGACGATGGAAATTGGTATGAAGGCTTTCCAAAATCCGGATGAAGTTGGCGCGGCAGCGGTTCCTTATCTGCGCGTTGCGGGTCATTTGGTGTACAGCTACTTCTTCGCACAAATGGCGAAGATCGCCTTGGCAAAACAAGATTCTGGCGACACCTTCTACAAAGCGAAATTAGCGACTATCCGTTTCTACTTTGCGCGCTTGTATCCAGAAACAGCCATGTGCATCCGTCAGGCACGTTCTGGTTCTGCGAATTTGTTGTCGTTAGAAGCTGATTTGTTTTAATTGTTTTTAAGCCCCCTCTCCCGCAAGCGGGAGAGGGTTGGGGTGAGGGTGGTTGAGATAGACGGAAGTTTCTTATTCCAACTCAAACTGCAAGACGCACAGCAAAGCTCAAGAAGCATTTGAATTGCGGAACTTCCCTCACCCCTAACCCCTCTCCCGCTTGCGGGAGAGGGGAAAATAAAAATGTAGGTCAATTGTTTTGAACTACCCCCAACCAAGTTTGAATTTCATGTAAAGGTTATCCAATGCCTAATTTCATCGTCAAAAAAGTCGCCGTGCTCGGCGCTGGTGTGATGGGAGCGCAAATTGCTGCGCACTGTGTCAATGCCAAAGTTCCTGTCGTTTTATTCGACTTGCCAGCCAAAGAAGGCCCGAAAAACGGCATCGTTCTCAAAGCGATTGAGAATCTGAAAAAACTCAACCCAGCACCACTCGGTGATAAAGACGATGCGGCATTGATCGAAGTCGCTAACTACGAAGACAATCTCGACGTTTTGGCTGGCTGCGATTTGATCATCGAAGCGATTGCAGAACGTATGGATTGGAAACATGATCTGTACAAAAAAGTTGCACCACATATCGCGCCAAATGCGATCTTCGCTTCTAACACTTCTGGTCTGTCGATCACCGCTTTGTCTGAAGGTTTCGACGCTGAATTGAAAGCACGCTTCTGCGGCGTCCACTTCTTCAACCCACCGCGTTACATGCACTTGGTAGAACTGATCCCAACTGCAGCGACACGTTCTGACATCCTCGATCAACTCGAAGGTTTCTTGACGACGACTTTGGGTAAAGGCGTAGTCCACGCGAAAGATACACCAAACTTCATCGCGAATCGCGTTGGTATCTTCGGTATGTTGGCAACCATCTATCAAGCTGAACAATTCGGCTTGAGTGTCGACGTCGTTGATGATTTGACTGGTAAGAAATTGGGTCGTGCCTCTTCTGGAACTTTCCGTACTGCTGACGTGGTTGGTCTCGACACCATGGCGCACGTGATCAAAACCATGCAGGACAATTTGCAAGATGATCCTTTCTTTGCTGTCTATAAAACGCCAGACGTATTGGCGAAACTGGTAGCAGCTGGCACGCTCGGTTCAAAATCTGGCGCAGGTTTCTACAAAAAAGTCGGTAAAGATATTCAACGTTTAGATTTCGCTAGCGGCACTTATGTTGCTGGTGGCGCTAAGGCAGACGATTTGGTTGGCCGCATCTTGAAGGAAAAAGATCCTGTCAAGAAAATGAAATCTTTGCGCGAGTCAACTAACAAACAAGCGCAATTCTTGTGGTCTATTTTCCGTGATGCTTTCCACTACATCGCGATTCATGGCGCGACGATCGCTGACAATGCACGCGATATCGACTTCGCGATGCGTTGGGGCTTCGGCTGGAATGTTGGCCCGTTCGAAACATGGCAAGCGTCAGGTTGGCAACAAGTCGCCACTTGGGTCAAAGAAGATATCGATGCAGGTAAAGCTTTGTGCGCAACACCGTTGCCAGCTTGGGTATTTGAAGGCCCAGTCGCTGACAAAGCAGGTGTACATACACCAGAAGGTTCTTGGTCTATCAGCCGCAATACATTCGCCCCACGCTCCAGTTTGGCAGTGTACGAGCGTCAAGCATTCCGCGCACCTGTGATGGGCGCAGGCGCAGAAACTGGCGCAACGGCTGGTGTGACTTTCTTCGAAGATGATTCCGTCCGTATTTGGCATCAGAATGATGATGTCTTGATCCTGTCCTTCAAAACCAAGATGCACGTGATTGGCCCAGGCGTGGTTGCAGGTATGGAAAAAGCGATTGCCGAAGCTGAGAAAAATTTCAAAGGTTTGGTGATCTGGCATGCCGATGCAGCCGAAGGCGGCGCCTTCTCTGCTGGCGCTGATTTGCAAGCGATGTTGCCATTGTTTATGTCCGGTGGTGTGAAAGCGATCGAACCTGCAATTTCACAATTACAAAACGCGCATCAGGCTTTGAAATACGCGAATGTTCCAGTCGTAGCCGCAGTCGCAGGTCTGGCGCTCGGCGGTGGTTGCGAACTGATGATGCACGCAGCAAAACGCGTGGCGGCATTGGAATCGTATATTGGTCTGGTCGAAGTCGGTGTCGGTTTAGTACCAGGTGGCGGCGGTTTGAAAGAAGCCGCAGTACGCGCTGCGAAAGATGCGAAAGGTACTGACTTGCTGCAATTCTTGAAGAACTACTTCACCAATGCAGCGACAGCGAATGTGTCTAAGTCAGCCTTAGAAGCACAGAAAATGGGTTACCTCGATCAAAACGACGTGATCGTTTTCAATGCCTATGAATTATTGCATGTCGCTAAAGTTGAAGCGCGTGCGATGTTTGATGCTGGCTATCGTCCAGCGATGCGTAAACTGGTGCCAGTCACAGGCCGTCACGGCATTGCGACTATCGGTGCGCAATTAATCAATATGCGGGATGGTGGGTTCATCTCTGCACATGATTTCAAACTCGGCAAGATGATTGCTGAAGTGGTTTGCGGTGGCGACATCGACAATGGCAGCATGGTCAGCGAACAATGGTTGCTCGACATGGAGCGCAAGGCGTTTATGGAATTGTTGAATCATCCAAAAACCCAAGAGCGCATCATGGGCATGATGCAAACCGGCAAACCAGTACGTAACTAAGAACCGCACGACATGAAAAGCAAAAGCTAACCGCAGAGGCGCAGAGAACGCGGAGAAATTCAAAAATATCTCTCTGCGAACTCTGCGCCTCTGCGGCGAAAGTTTTTAAATTCATGTGCAGCTACACTTAATGAGGAATTACAAATGACTACTCAATTACAAGACGCTTACATCGTCGCGGCAACTCGTTCCCCTATCGGTAAATCGGGTCGCGGCATGTTCCGCAACACACGCCCAGATGACTTGCTGGTCGGTGTATTGAAATCCGCTTTGGCACAGGTGCCGAATCTTGACCCTAAACTGATCGAAGACGCTATCGTTGGTTGCTCTTTCCCAGAAGGCGCACAAGGCTTGAATCTGGCGCGTATGAGCATCCTGCTGGCAGGTCTGCCAAACACCATAGGTGGCGTGACGATCAATCGCTATTGCGCCTCTGGTATCACGGCAGTCGCCATGGCAGCAGATCGTATCCGCGTTGGTCAGGCTGATGTGATGATCGCCGCTGGTGTGGAATCTATGTCCATGGTGCCGATGATGGGTAGCAATCCATCCATGAACATGGCGATCCTGAAAGATGAAAACGCCGGCATCGCTTACGGCATGGGTTTGACCGCAGAAAAAGTGGCCGCACAATGGAAAGTTAGCCGTGAAGCGCAAGATGCATTTGCACTGCAATCGCACCAACGTGCATTGGCTGCGCAAGCGGCTGGTTACTTCGACGCAGAAACCACACCATTCGAAATCATCGACCGCGTACCGAATTTGGTCACAGGCGAAATCGAACTCAAAACACGCACAGTGAATCGTGATGAAGGTGCGCGTCCAGATACGTCACTCGAAGGTTTAGCGAAGCTGAAAGCAGTTTTTGCTGCTAAAGGTTCTGTGACCGCTGGTAACAGCTCACAAACTTCGGACGGTGCTGGTGCTTTGATCTTGGTTAGCGAAAAAATCTTGAAGCAATTCAACCTGACGCCATTGGCACGTTTCGCCTCTTTCGCAGTGCGCGGCGTTCCACCAGAAATCATGGGTATTGGTCCTAAAGAAGCGATTCCAGCGGCATGTAAAGCAGCTGGCATTACACAAGATCAAATCGATTGGTTTGAATTAAACGAAGCGTTTGCTGCGCAGTCTTTGGCGGTGGTTCAGGACCTCGGTCTCGATCCAGCGAAAGTCAATCCTATGGGTGGTGCGATTGCTTTGGGTCATCCATTGGGCGCGACTGGTGCGATTCGTTCTGCGACGACGATTCATGCTTTGCAACGGAATAAGTTGAAGTACGGTATGGTGACGATGTGCGTAGGAACGGGTATGGGGGCAGCAGGTATTTTTGAACGCATGTAATCATTGCCCGCATAAATCCAATTCTAGGGCGCTACGCGTTGTTGCAAGTACTCGCAATATCGACATATTGCTGCGTCTTGCGCCTAGCGCAGCATCCCTATAATTGAATTTCTGAGGGCAATTTTTCGTTCTAAAAAAAACTATAAAAACTAAACCGCACTTAAACTTAAGTGCGGTTTTTTTACGGAGTTGCCATGAGTTTGATTGAGACAACTGAAGTCATTGCGAAAGATGGTACTTGCCTTGTGGGGCGCAAGTATTCGCCAGTTGGCGCAGTACGTGCAGTTGTATTGATGCCTGCAGCGATGGGTGTAAAGCAGCAGTTTTATGCGCCGTTTGCTGAGTTTTTATGTGAGCATGGTTTTGCGGTATTGAGCTTCGACTATCGCGGCATGGGCGAATCATTGCCATCTCAATTTGTGGACTCATTGCGTGGCTTTGATGCCGATATCAGTGATTGGGCCGAGCTTGATTACAACTCTGCACTCTTAGCTGCCCGCGCCTGGCATGCCGATGTTCCACTGTTAGTAATCGGACATTCACTCGGCGGGCAACTTGCAGGCTTACTACCGGATAATCATTTGATCGATGGTATGCTCACCGTTGGTTCTGGCACTGGTTACTGGCGTTACAATGCGCCGCCAACGAAGCGCATGGTGTGGCTGTTGTGGTACTTTTTGGTACCTCTGTACACCGGGGTTTGTGGTTATTTCCCTGGCAAGAAACTACGTAAAGTTGGCAATCTTCCTAAAGGTGTCATTTATCAATGGTCGCGCTGGTGCAAAGACAAACGTTACTTCGTTGATGAACGCGGCAATGCGATGAACACTTATCATCGTCAATTTAAAGCGCCTATTCTCAGCTTGAGCTTTACCGACGATGAAATGATGGGGCGGAGGAATATCGATGCTCTACATGATTATTTCAGCCATGCGCCCGTGGAGCGCCGCTACATACAGCCGCAAGATATACAAGCAAAACGGGTCGGCCATTTCGGCTTTTTTAGAGCGGAGTTTCGACACAGCTTGTGGCAACAAGCTTTACAATGGCTGATCCAACAAAACAAACATCATCCATCCGCACAAACTAACTAATTCAAGAGACATCATGGAAATTCTGACCCAGATCAACGACGGCATTTTGACCATCAACTTCAACCGTCCAGAGAAAAAGAACGCAATCACTTTTGGCATGTATGAAGCGATGGCGAATGCAATCAATGCATCGAACGACGACAAGAACGTCAGCGTGATTTTGATTACGGGAAAACCAGAAATTTTCACAGCTGGTAATGATCTCGAAGATTTTATGAAACACGCTGGCAGCTTGGCGTCTGCTGAAATGCCTCCGGTCTATCAATTCATGCATGCTTTAAACGATGCACAAAAGCCTGTGATCGCTGCCGTCTCTGGTGGTGCTGTGGGAATTGGAACGACCTTGTTGATGCATTGTGAACTAGTATATGCAGCGGACAACGCCAAGTTCTCTATGCCGTTCACACAATTAGGCTTGTGTCCAGAATTCGCCTCCAGCATGGTACTGCCCCAAATCGCTGGCTATCAACGCGCGGCAGAAATGCTTTTATTAGGCGAAGCTTTCAGCGCCCACCAAGCGCATGAAATGGGCTTAGTAAACAAAGTATTGCCACTTGAAGAACTATTACCGTATGCAGAAAAACAAGCAGCGAAGATCGCCGCTTTGCCAGCGAAATCTATACGTCTAACTAAGAGCTTGATGAAGGCCAATCAGCCACAAGCGATACGCGAAAAAATGAACGAAGAAAACGCCCACTTCGGCGCGATGTTATCGCAACCAGAAGCACGTGAAGCGATGATGGCATTCTTCCAAAAGCGTAAGCCAGATTTTAAGCAATTCAATTAATTTGCTAAGAGTAGATTTTCGTCGCTAAGGACATCCGTAAGATGAAAAAGAGAAGTCTGTTTTTGGACTTCTCTTTTTTTATATACTAAGTTTTTGCCTCTGCATCCTGCCAAGGTACCACCGCAAACCACTCCACCAAAAAATCAAGTAATGCCCTGACCGCAGGCGATAAATGTTTGCGCGAAGGATATAGCGCGTAAATCGACATTTCTGGCAGGCGCCATTCGGGCAAGACTTGTTGCAAACGACCATCGCGTAAATACGGGTTGGCCAAGAAAGTCGGTTGCAAAGCGATACCGCCACCTGCCAGACAGCCTTGTAATAAGGTGGTCGCTTCATTTGCACTGAAGTAGCCGCCTATGCTGACTTGTGCGCCCTCTTCACCGCGACTCAGCTTCCAAATGCTTTTACCGAAATTCGCATAGCTAACGCAACGGTGCGTCGTTAAATCAGCGGGCATTTGCGGAATTCCATGACTTGCCAAATAAGCGGGAGATGCCACTAAGACTGAACTACACGGTGCCAGAATACGGCCGATCAAAGTCGGATCGGGCGCGGCGCTAATCCGTATCGCCAGATCGATTCGTGCTTCGACCAGATTCAGAGCACCTTCACTGGCGTTCAAATCGATCTTCAGTTGTGGATGCAAGCGCAAAAAATCTACGATCGCCGCCGCCAGTTGTGCATAGCAAAGTGACACGCTACAGGTGATACGAACTTGACCGCGCAATTCACCTTCGTGATCACTAGTTTCTTCCTCTACGTTTTCCATCAACGCTAGCATTTGCTGACAACGGCGCAAGCAATTTTCACCGGCATCGGTCAGGGTCACACTACGCGTGGTGCGCTGTAGTAGCCGTGCCGCCAGCCAACGCTCCATCTCGCCCACATAACGCGTCACCATGGCGCGTGACATGTCTAATTTATCGGCAGTTGCACTAAAGCTACCGCTGGTGGCGACTTCAACAAAGACTTGCATCGCAGTTAATCTATCCATAATTTGCTCGATTCAAGAAATAGTAATGCACAGATTATGCGGTTTATCTGCGCGATATTAGCAACTATAGTTCAATCCAACGCAATTTTGCGTACTTTTTATCAGACCAAAGGAGCTCATCATGATTCGCACTAGCTTAATTAGCAGCACAATCGCCGCCACACTTGCCGTCACTCTTGGCACAGCACAAGCCGCTCAACCTGCCCCACTGACCGTGAAAATTTATAACGCGGGAAGTGGCAGCTTCAATGTCAACTCCACCCTCATCTATGGCGAAAAAGAAGCGATGGTGATTGATGCAAGCTTCACCCGCGCAGATGCCTTGCGCATTGCCGCCAATGTACTCGATAGCGGCAAACAACTGAGTATCATCTATGTCAGCCAGGCTGATCCTGATTACTACTTTGGTGTAGAGACTTTGAAAGAATTCTTCCCGCAAGCCAAAGTCGTGAGTACACCTGCGGTACTTGAAAAGCTGAGCGCGAAGATGGCTGGCAAAGTGGCATTTTGGGGTCCTAAAATGGGCTTGAATGCACCACGTACACCTGTCACACCACAGGTATTAAGTGGCAATACCATCAGCTTCGAAGGTCAATCTATAGAAATTCGCGGCACTACAGGTTTATTAGCACACCGCCCTTACGCATGGATTCCATCGATTAAAGCCATCGTCGGCAATATCGCTGTATTTGGCAATATGCACGTGTGGACAGCCGATACACAAAGCAGTGCCGAACGTGCAGCGTGGATAGCCCAATTAGAGGAAATGGTAGCCTTAAAACCAGAGCTAGTTGTTCCAGGTCACATGAGTACAGGCACGTCCGTCGATGTCAGTGCGATCAGTTTTACGAAAAATTACTTGCAAACTTTTGAGAAAAATCTCGCCACTAGCAAAGACAGCGCTGCACTGATCAAAGCAATGAAGCAGTCTTATCCACAATTGACTGATGGTGGCATGTCACTAGACATAGGCGCCAAGGTAAATACCGGCGAGATGAAATGGTAAGTAGAGAAATCTACCGACTAAAAACACAAGGTGTATAAATCGCCATAAAGCCACCGATGTGGAGACAGCGACTTATACGCACAATATAAAATCCACACAAATTCAAGCAAAGTTACTCGAAGGAATCAACAACATGCGTTATCCTTAACGCTCTTTTGTTTCCTTCGACATTCTTTTTCACTATGCTGAATTTAAAACACCAAGCCCCCTCTTCCCAATTACGTCGTACGCTATTAACTGGATTAACGGTATTCGCACTGACTGGCAGTTGCCACTATGCGCTGGCGGCTTCACCGAGCCAAGCACCACAAATCGCGAAAGCACCTAAGTTAGTTTTGGTACTAGTGATTGACGGTCTGCCAAACGAACAGGTACAACGCTATCGCCACCAATTTGGCGAAGGTGGTTTTAAGCGTTTAATGGAACAGGGTGCATGGTTTGGCAATGCGCATCAGGCACATGGCATTACGGTTACTGCCGTCGGTCATAGCGCAGTGTTGACAGGCGCGTATCCGTATCAGCATGGAATTATTGGTAATAGCTGGTTCGATCCTAAAACATCTGCTTCGGTTTACTGTACCGAAGATACGCAACACACGTATATTGGCACCGACACCAAAGCCAGCGATGGAACCTCGCCAGCCAATCTCAAAGTCAGCACTGTCGGTGATGAATTGCGTTACGCTACGGGCAATCGTTCCAAGGTAGTGACCGTATCTGGTAAAGATCGCGGCGCGATTTTATTAGCCGGTAAAACTGGTACGGCCTATATGTTGATGAAAAAAACCGGGGCCTTTGCCAGCAGCACCTACTACATGAATCAACATCCGGCTTGGCATGCCGACTTCCATGCGAATAAGCCGCAAGATCGTTTTTATGGCAAACAATGGACCACATCATTAGCAGACCATGCTTATCATGATGATGCACACGATGATATCGTCGCACCTGCGAATTCCAGCAGTAGCAAACGCTTTCCTTACACCTACGACAGCGCATCGGGAAAGCCCGATGCTGAATATTATGAAAAATTATTCACCGGTCCTTACGTGGATGAACTGACTTTAGATTTCGCCCGTGCTGCAATCGAAGGTGAAAAGTTAGGAAGTAATCCAACAGGCGCGACCGATGTATTGGGAGTGAGTTTATCGAGTCATGATTATGTCAATCACACTTGGGGTCCCGAGAGCAAAATGTCGCACGATCACTTGCAACGCCTTGATCGTTTATTGGCGAAATTCTTGAGTGATGTTGATAAAAAAATTGGGCTAGACAATACGCTGGTGGTCTTGACCGCTGATCATGGTTTCGCCAACGTACCCGAATTTTCACAGAGCATGAAACGTGATGCGAATCGACTTGACGGTAGCAAAATGTTGACCGCATTAAATCAGCATTTAGTGGAGCAATTCGGCGTTGAAAAACTGGTTCGTAAATGGTCGGCTCCCTACTTCTTCTTTGATTACAGTAAAGCAGAAGTGAAAGGCATTACACGTAGCGAATTAGAAAACGCAGCCGCCCGCTTTATGCTGAACTACAACGGCGTAGCATCAACCTATACCCGTACCCAGTTTGAAAATGGCCAAGTGCCGAATGACCGTATCAGCCGCCTGATGCAAAGAGCGTGGCATAAGCAATTGTCTGGTGATGTGATGGTGGTGGTAAAACCTTACTGGTATTTTGGCTCTACAAATTCAGGCACTTCGCACGGTACGCCATATACCTATGACACCAATGTGCCTTTAATGATCATGGGCAAACCGTGGATCAAAGCAGGCGCGTATAGCCAATATGCAGAAGTCATGGACATTGCACCCACTTTATCGCATTTGCTACGCATTCGATTGCCGTCGGGATCTGAAGGGCGCGTCTTGACTGAAACTTTAAAATAGATCATCAGACGTAAAAAAACCGCAAACTCTTAGCATCAAAACGCGGAGCTTGCGGTTTTTTTTGAGTCAATCTTTATGCCTTGCGATAGTTATCTAACATACGATAATTACGTGCATACATCGCAAATAAGAACGCAGCAAACAGACAGAAACCGGCGAAGAAGAACATTTGGAAAGCCGTCACACTCAGCCCCAACGATTCAATATAAGTCGTCACTGCAGCCCCCTTCACACTTGAGTTCGCCAGCAAAACCCACAGGTTACCCACCGTCACAGACAGATACCAGAAACTGGTAATCACGCCTTTCATCGATAATGGCGCTTGACTATAAGCAAATTCTAATCCGGTTGCAGACACAAGAACCTCGCCGAATGTCATTAAAGCATAGGGAATAATTTGCCATACGATGGTCACTGGATCACCGCCATCAATCGCTAATTGCAGGCCGCCCACAACAATCCATGCGAGACCCGTAAATGCAATGCCAGCCCCCATGCGGCGCAAAGCAGTGACTTTTATACCAGCCCTACTAAGCAAGGGATATAGAACAAAGTTATTAAACGGAATCAAGATCATCACAAGCAAAGGATTTAAGGCTTGCATCATGGACGACTGAAACCATTCTGGCTTAGTCATTTGTTCTCCTTGCAGTACCCATGTCGAAGCCTTTTGATCAAACAAAGACCAGAATGGCGTAATCAAAGCGAACAGTACTAATAAACGCAAGACATTGCGTACCCCATCAATGGCCTCATCAGGATGTTGACCGCGTACACGATCTAATTGTATCCATGCGCCGACGCCGCCAAAACCCATCACCAAAACCAATGCAGAACACATGGCTGAAACGATGCCGATTTGTGGAATAAAAAAGAAGCCAAGGATTGCCAAAATAAAGCCAATCAAGCTTAACCACAGCCCAGGACGGCTTTGCGTACCACTCGGTCCTTGCGATAAAATCGCATGGCGAATCACCACTAAGAAGGCATGCGGATCATTGCTGACTGGCTCCACACGCACGTATTGTTTTCTTCCTAGCCAAAACACAAAGGTCGCAATAAACATCAAGATACCTGGGATACCAAACGCGACGCTGGCGCCAAATTGCTTTAAGAAGATTGGCATCAACAAAGACGCAAAAAACGAACCAAAGTTAATGATCCAATAAAAACCATCAAACACTTTTTGCGCCAACGAACGATTGGTTTGATCAAACTGATCACCGATGAACGAGGCGACCAAAGGCTTGATACCACCAGAACCTAGCGCGATTAAAAACAGTCCTGTGTAGAAGCCATTTTTATTGTGTTCGAATATCGCCAGACAGGCATGACCCGCGCAATACACCAGACTTAACCAAAGAATCGTGTTGTACTTACCAAAGACACGATCGGCTAACCAGCCACCTAATAATGGAAAGAAATACACACCAATCACAAAGGTGTGGAAAATATCTTTGGCCTCACCTTTGCGCAATTCTTCAGGAATCGACAGCAATAAACTGGTCATCAAAAACATTGTCAGAATATTACGCATGCCGTAAAAACTAAAACGCTCACAACCTTCATTCGCAATAATGAAGGGGATTTGTCTAGGCATTTTTGGTTGGACAGCATCGTTGCCAGCCGCGGGTAATACGGAAGATTGACTCATAAATATTTACTCAAAAAGACGGATTACACATATCGAAAAACATAAAACCACGACCTCTGACGAGGCCGTGGTTTGTATCACATTACTTTAGATGCGATCTACTAAGTCGAAACTAAGTCGAAGAAAGCGAGATCACATCCTAACACCACGGAATTTAATTTACGCTTTTTTCCCCATGACCACATAGACCAGCTTCATGAACAAACGGAAGATCAAGCGCACAAAGATCAAAGTCAAAATCGCTTCAATCAAGGTCACAGTAAATGCAAAGAAAGCATTCCAACGTTCTGCACGACGACCATATTTTGCAATCATTCGATCTCGTGCAATTTCTATACTATCGTAGAACGTTGGCACTACTAACAAGGTTAGCAAAGTCGAAGTGATGGTACCGCCAATAATCGCAATTGCTAGAGGACGATAAAATTCCCCACCCTCGCCAACGCCAATAGCAACTGGGAGCATACCCGCGATCAAAGCAAAGGTCGTCATCAAAATCGGACGCAAACGCATACGACCCGCGTAAATCAAAGCCTCTTCACGATCAAAGCCTTCCGCCTCGCGCTTACGTGCGCAATCGAGCAACAGAATCGCATTCTTCGCGACCAAGCCCATCAACATGATGATACCGATAAAGCTCATCAAATTGAGCGTACCTTTGGTCAGCAATAAAGCTAACACCACGCCGATCAAACTTAAAGGCAAAGACAGCATGACCGCGCCCGGTGCGGTGAAAGAACCAAACTGCATCACCAAGATTAAGTACATCAAACCGATCCCCATCACCAAGGCAATCGTCATCTCAGTAAATAATTCATTTTGATTCTTTGCTGAGCCAGCCAGTTCAATCCCATAACCAGCCGGGAAATTAATCGCTTTGGCGATTTTTAAAGCATCAGAAGTCACTTCACCTGGCGAACGACCTTGCACGTTAGCTGATACGGCAATCATGCGCTTTCCATCTGCATGCTCAATTCTCGCTGGCCCTTTGCCCATGGTGATCGTCGCAATTTGCTCCAACGGTACCATTTTGTCTGTGCCAGCAACAGCGATTGGCAACGTCTCGATATTGTCAGCACTCACACGATCTTCAGGATGCAAACGCACCGATACATCACGTGTCTCACCAGTCGGATCAACCCAATCGCCAACTTCGACGCCAGCAAACGATACACGCAACGCCTGCGCCGCATCATTTGCTGAAATGCCTAAGGAATTTGCCAGACCACGATTCAATTCGATCTGTAATTCATCTTTCGGATCTTGCTGAGACAAGCCAACATCGACTGCACCCGGAACCTGACGCAATTTATCCATAAAATCGCTGGTGATCTCCATCAACTTCCGAGAATCGTCACCTGAAAAACGTATTTGAACTGGCTTACCACCGCCATTATTCAAATCGTCTTGCACCACGTACTCAGCACCAACTAAGGTACTGACAGCGGCTCGCAAACTCACAGCAACTTCAGCTGCTGATCGCTTGCGTTCGGTGCTCTTACCAATATCGACATATACCCTGCCGCCTGTAATATTCACGCTACTATTAGTGGCGACCGTCTCCGGCAAGGTTCGCGCTAATTCGGCGGCCTTTTCAACCTTCAAACGTGAGTACTCAAGACTAGAGCTCGATGGCGTACGTACACTAATCATCACGGTTCCACTATCAGAAGCGGGCAAGAAACTCGTGCCGCCAAACATACCGTGCAAAACCAACGCCAAGACAAAACTCGCCATCGCGATCACTGCCATCCAACGGCGATGATGTAAGGCCCAGGCAATCACGCTGCCATACGCTTCCGCCTTACTATCAAACCACAGATTAAATTTTTCCAACTTGGCGCTGAGACCAGTCTTCGGTTGCAAATGATGTCCGACTGGATCTCCCCAATAGGCAGATAGCATAGGATCGAGCGTGAATGAAATAAACAAGCTCACCATCACCGACGACGTCACCGTTAAGGCAAACGGACGGAACCATTCACCAGAAACACCGGGCATAAAGGCGACTGGAATAAACACAGCCATAATTGAGAATGTGGTCGCGGCAACCGCTAAACCAATTTCAGCCGTACCGTTCAAAGCGGCGGTGCGACGATCAGAACCGTTCTCCATATGCCGTACTATGTTTTCACGCACCACAATCGCATCATCAATCAGCACACCAATCGCGAGCGATAAGCCAAGTAAAGTCATGAAGTTCAAGGTAAAGCCGCACAACCACACCGCGATAAACGCCGCAATTACCGAGGTTGGTAAACTTAATGCTGTGATCAAAGTGGAGCGCCATGAATTCAAGAACACATACACCACAAAAATCGTTAATACCGCACCGAAAATCAAGGATTCGATCACGTTATTTAAATTCTTCTGTGCGTTTTTACCGCCGTCTTGGGTGATTTCAAGTTTGGTTCCTTCTGGCAGCGTTTTATTGATTTCATCAACTTGCGAACGGATTTTGTTCGCCACAGACACGGTACTTGCATCACGAGATTTCATCACCATAATGCCGACGTTCGGATTGCCGTTACGCACGCTAAAACCATTGATTTCTGCAAAGCCATCTTGGATCGTCGCCACCTGCGCCAAACGGATCACTTCGTTACCACGGCGCTTGACGACAATTTGTTCAAACTCGGCTGGAGACTCTAAACGACCGACCAGACGTATGCTTTTCTCATCCATGGTACCGCGCACTTTACCAACTGGCGCAGTAGAATTTTGTGTACGCAATGCGTTGACGACTTCGGATACAGAGACATTAAATTCACGCAGTTTTTGTGCACGCAATAAAACACTCAATTCCCGTTTCAATGCACCATTAACAGTCACCACGGCAACGCCATCAACGGCACGGAAACGATCTGATAAATCATCTTCCGCAAAACGCGAAATCTCTGCATGCGATTTGGTTTTGGACGACAAGGCCAATTGCATAATTGGCTGATCGTTCGGATCACGTCGCTCGATAATCGGCTCACGCATTTCCGTTGGTAGCTTGTAACGTACCGAAGCTATCGCATTTCTGACGTCGTCTGATGCTTCGATCATATTGCGATCAAAGTTAAAGATTAACGTGAAATACGCGCTACCTTCATTTGCAGATGCATTCAATTGACGAACACCTGAAATGCTTTGTAAGGATTTCTCAATACGATTGACAATCTCGCGCTCAACCGTTTCGGGCGAAGCGCCCGGATAAGGAACAGAAACCCCAAGCACAGGCTCTTGTACATTGGGAATTTCGTTCACACGTAATTTCGACAGTGCCAGCAAGCCCACGCACATCAATGCAATAATGATGACGATGGTTGCGACAGGTCGCTTAATACTAAAATCGGATAAAAACATATTATTTTCCTGTCACGGAAGCGGCAGAAGCAGCTTGGCTTGCACTTGCGCTGGCAGAAGCATTCGCAGGAGCTGAACCAGCTGACGCCACCAAATTCACTTTAGTGCCATCTTTAAACGTCGACAAAGGCTGGCGTAAAACCTTATCGCCACTCTTTAAACCTGAGGTAATGGAATAATCACCGCGACGTACGTCACGCTCACCAAGCACCACCGCAAGTCGTTTTAGCAAACCATCCTGAACTGCCCACACATAAGTTTTGTCGCCATCACGGATCAGCGCAGAACCGATAATCATCAGCGCCTCGGTACTTCCCGCCTCGACTCGGCCTTCCGCATATAGACCAGAAACATGGGGCTGATCTTTACCAACGAAATCAACTAGTACCTCAACCTGACGCGTCGTCGCGTTTGCAGCAGGATCAACTCGACGTACTTTACCGATGAACTGCTGATCATAGCCATTGATGCGGAAACTCACTGATTGCCCCGCTTTGACGACATTCACAGATTCGGCTGAAATCAAGCCTTGAAAACGCAAACTATTCGGATCAATCACCTTCATGATTTCTTTGCCGATTTGCGCCGTATCACCATTCGACACTTTACGCTCGCTCACAATGCCATCAAACGGCGCGCGAATTTCGGTACGTTGCATTTGCTGACGCGCCGCGACGCTACGTGCTTTCGCCGCGACCAACTCGCTCTGCGCATTGTTACGACGGATTTCGGCGTCTTCCAGCGCTTGCATAGAAGTCATGCCCGATGCGCGCAAAGTTTTCAAACGTTCTAACTGACGCTCGGCCTGATCCAATGTTTGCTGAGCGGCACGTGCGCCTTGTTCTGCTGAAGCTAACTGATCACGAAAAGCCGTGTCATCCAAGCGTACCAACAAATCGCCACGACGCACTACTTCGCCGTTTTCTTTAAACACTTGCAGCACGATAGCGGATACTTCGGCGCGCAAATCCGCTTTCCGTTCAGGCTGAATTGACCCGGTAATAACCGGCCCAGAAGCCAAGGAATTATTTTGAATCGTGACATAATCTTCTGCAGTCACTTGTAGTGGTCTTTCAGCACTAGCACTGGCATTCTTATCGGATACTTTACTATCCTTCCCTCCTTGTCCACATGCCGCTAAAACAAGGCATAAAGTAAGGATAAGTAAACTTGGTCGCGACATATAAAAACCTCCGAAAATAGAATCAATCTTTGAACCCGCTACCATACGTAAAGTTCAATACTTTGTCACTAGAACCTTACTTTGTATTGCCACAAGTGAGACAAAACAAGAATAAAAACAAAATGCTACAGAATATTCTGTAGAAAACATGTTTCATTGATACTGAATACAATAAAAAAAACGACCATGGATTTTTCATGGTCGTTTTTTACTGACTTATCTTTTCATCTGCATAGAACAGAAGAAATCACCTTCGATAGAAGGCATTATTTTGGAATAATGACTGTATCGATTACATGAATAACGCCGTTATCAGCAACAATATCTGTCGCCGTAACATTCGCATTATCTACCTTGACACCACCAGCAGTGGACACCGTTAAGGATGCACCTTGTACTGTTTTTACTTTGCCAGCTTTGACATCAGCTGCCATCACCTTCCCTGATACCACGTGATACGTTAATACAGCAGTCAGTTTTGCCTTATCTTTTAACAAAGCCTCCAGGTCTGCTTTTGGAATTTTTGCGAATGCTGCATCGGTCGGTGCAAACACAGTAAATGGGCCTTTACCCTTTAAAGTATCCACCAAACCTGCTGCTTTCAAAGCAGTTGCCAGCGTAGTGAAGTTACCTGCACCAACTGCGGTGTCAACGATGTCTTTTGCCTGAGCCGAGAAAGTTGCTGCAATACTTAAAATGGAAGCAAGAATAATACGTTTCATGAAATACTCCTTAGTAGATGAATAGAATTTAAATTTACAAAATAAAAGTTGATCATCAAGCTGAATCTCATTAGCGGACGATATGTGAATCTGCACTATTTCACCGCTAATTGCGTTACTTAATTGAAGACGCAGGCGAATGATATACCAATCAGTATAAATATATACTGATCAGTATCATTTAATACCAATTGGTATCGATTCATTTTGTCCCGGTTTCCACATCCTCAATTTGACACATAGATCGCTGCCGACGGATCTGCTTATGTGCTGAACTAAGTGCTGAGCTAAGTGCTAAATCAAGTGTTCATTCGACGGTTGATTCAAGAGTTGATCTAGGCGTTATTCCACCTTGAGTTTATAGGGGCTTAGCCGTATACTTCTGCGCGCGTGACACAATCACCGATTTTTTACCTGCTACCCGCTTGGTAAAAACCTGATTTACCAACTCATAGTCCTTTTTCATCCACCAATTTTTTTTGCGGTACTGGATCAAGCTGGCGCATCTGCCAGACTGCACCATATCCGCGCGGAGCCATAAGCATGACCGCCTTTGTATTCAACGAAGTCAATTTCGACAATCACGAACAAGTAGTTTTCGCCTCTGAACCTAAATCTGGCTTGCGCGCCATCATCGCGGTTCACAACACTAATTTAGGCCCTGCCATGGGCGGTTGCCGTATGTGGAATTACGCCACAGAAGCAGAAGCAGTGCGCGACGTATTGCGCCTGTCACGCGGCATGACCTACAAAAACGCAGTTGCTGGCCTGCCTATCGGCGGCGGTAAAAGCGTGATCATTGGCAATCCAAAAACAGACAAAACACCCGCATTGTTCGAAGCCCTAGGTGAAGCTTTAGAGCGCCTCGGTGGCCGTTATGTCACCGCAGAAGACGTTGGCACTAGCCCTGCAGATATGGCGAATGTCGCCAGCAAAACTAAATATGTTGCAGGCTTAGGTGATCGTGGTGATCCATCTCCATTTACCGCATTAGGCTGCTTCGTTGGTGCACAAGCTGCGGTAAAACATCATTTCAAACGCGATAGCTTTGATGGTTTAACAGTAGCATTGCAAGGTTTAGGTCACGTTGGTTATGACTACGCTCGCCGCCTGCACGAAGCTGGCGCGAAATTAGTCGTTGCTGATATCGATCAAAATTCCTTAAAGCGTGCGCAAGAGGAATTCGGCGCAACCGTAGTTGATGTCAATGCGATCTACGATGTTGAAGCCGACATCTATGCACCATGCGCTCTCGGCGCAACTTTGAACCCAGACACGATGAGTCGTTTAAAAGTAAAAATCGTTGCTGGTGGTGCCAACAACCAATTAGCCACACCAGAAATCGGTGAAGTTTGCCGCCAAAAAGGTATCTTGTACGCACCAGATTTCGTCATCAATGCTGGCGGCATCATCAAGGTTTGCTACGAATACATGAACACACCAGAAGATGGCATGGATGCGCACGTACGTCGCATCGGTGAGACTTTATCTGAAGTGTTTGCGCGTGCTGATGCAGAAGGCGTACCGACTAGTGTGATTGCTGATCGTTTGGCGGAAGAACGTTTCAAAAAATAATTCGCAGCGCTCAGTTTATTGTTGGCCAATCAGATACTCCGTATAAACGCATCTGAACCAACATCAACAAAAAATCCCGCAAAAATTTTGCGGGATTTTTTTATGTGCAACCAAATTCTTAACACATGAGAGCAACTTAATGCGCGGTGTACACCACTTTCACACTAGCATTCACAGCACTCTTTTCCATAATGCCGATGCAATTAGGATTTGCAGCGATCAGTTTTAATATTTCAGCAGAATCACCGACTTCTCGTGGTGCACTTCCCTTACCGCTAAAGACCAAGCGCGACCAAATTGCTTTCGCCTGGGCTTCGTTTTTCCCTAATACTTTTTCAAAGAATTCGGTACGCACTGCACCGGAGGAGATCAACAAAGGCAATGCTTGTCCGCCGCCTGGAAATTCTTTGCTGTTGCCTAAATAAAGATCGGCGATTTGATCTTTACTTAAACTTGCGACAGCACTTTTCGAAGAGACAACGATGACGTGTTCAGCGTAGGCTATCTGTGTACCGGCTAAAATCGCCAGACCAACTAATGTCTTGGAGAGTAGTTTCATGTTGGGCCTCGCTTAAAATACGAAATCAAGATTAACGGTAAACATCGATACTTTGCCGTCAAAACCACTTGGTTTGCCGAGCATCGATGTTTCATAGCTATAGAAGCCGTTTGATGCACCCACCGCTGGGTACTTCATTTTCGCGCGTTCTAATTGCGCCTTCAAAGCAAGATTTTTCGCGAAATCCCAACGCACACCAACTGACATCACATCCCGTGAAGAATCGCCAGTACCAACATAGGAAGCATTCAAATAATTCAATTGCGCCTTAACCGATGCAGGTGCAAATGGGCCGGCTGCTAAGCTTGGCTTGGCCGCATCAGTGGAGAAACTGCCAATACCCGCAAATGGTGTGAAATCACCGATACGTTTTGCTAACAATGCATTCCATCCGGAGACACTCGCAATCACAACGGAGTTGGTGTCACGTTTCGCCCATTCAGCTTGCGCGATCCATTCCCCATCATCATAAGTTGCACCCAAGGTACCGATGGTTGCAGTGATCCCTGTGGTCGGTGCAACTGCGGCAATCACCGAACTACAGTTAGAACAAACAACTGCAGGCAAAGACATCAGTGACTTTAAATTTGCTTCAACAGTAGGCGCCTGAATCGAAGCGTTATACCAAGAGTATCCGCCTCGTACGCTCCAAGAGTCTTGTCCCCATTTTAAAGAGAGGCCTTTCACCCGATTCAGATCAACATCACCACCGGCGACACTAACCTTGGTCTTACCGAAGAAGCCTTCGAGTTGTAAATTGCCAGAACCAATTTTTTTATCCCAACGTGCGGTTACGCCATCTTGGAAAGTGATTGGATTAACTTGATACATTTCAGATTGTGGACGCGCTGTTGTTTGCGCGTAATTTAAATTACGATAGTCCGACAGTACGAAAATAGGCGCAACCGTACGTCCCACTTTGAAATCAATTTCAGAAGTCAAAGGATAGGCAACATAAGCCCATTCAACGGTCGGCTTATTACTACCATCGACATCTTTTTTCGAAATTAGTTGAACAACTGCTTTGAGTTTTCCATGTGGATTCAAAGTGGCTTGAATTGATGCCTGACTATCGCCATCGAAGCGCCAGTCTTTGTACGACAACACGCGTTGACGTTGCTCTGTGCGGACACCAGCAACATTACTAGTTCCACGATAAGCGCCTATCGTACCGAAGCCATCAATTTTTAACCAATCACTGAATTCATCAGCCTGTGCCACAGGCACAGCAGCAAAACTGGCGATACTTGCTAAAACCAGAGGATAGATGTATTGCGATTTCATATTGCTTTCCTTTATTTTTGTAACCAAATGGAATAAGTCTTGGATCGTACTTAGTTGGGACAGAGACAAAAACAGCGCAGAAATAAACAGCAGAAAATCAGAAGCATCAGCAGATTCGCACACCAAAATCACATCTTTGCAACGGTGTTCAATTCATACTAGCAACATTCAGAAATTCGTCAAAGTTATTTCCAGATAAAAACTATCTTGGCAATTTTTTACAACGTTTCCTTGATCTTAGGTCAAGCAAATCCAATAAGTAGCCATATAGGTGCCCATTTCTCTTACGCGATTACATTGACTGAGCAACGCTCGCGCAAATCTCTCATCCTGTATTGATTTCATTGATTTTTGAGATTAGCGATCATGCTAACAGGGAAAAATGTTGCCGCACGTCATCTCATCCGGTTTAACGATGTTTCACAATTGTCGACCACAATTACACCAACAAATCCATACTATTTTTGACATTGAATTTGACGAAAAACACACTAAAACCATCGCAATAAAAGCAATTAAAAATGAAAAATATCTATAAAAATCAATGAATTGCAGATGCATATCTAAGCACAAAGCGCTACCATCACGACTCTATTCATCAAACGAATGCAATCGATTGCGATTGATTGCAACGAATTGGATGAAAAGAACACAGTTCGATAAATGAGACAGCCATTCACAAAGATAAGAATGAAACAAATGAACAATCAACAAGCGCACACCCACTGGGGACAATTTATTCCTTTGGTATCAGTATTCTTTTTCTGGGGCTTTGTCGCCGCAGGCAATGACATTTTGATCCCGGTTTTTAAACACGCCTTTCAGTTGACGCAAACCCAAAGTCAATTTGTCTCGCTATCGTTTTATGTGGCATACACAGTTGGATCCGTGCTCTATTTGCTGATTTCAAAACTGATTAAAGAAGATGTGACCAAACGCATCGGTTATAAAAATAGTTTGGTCACTGGCTTATGTATTTCTGCATTCGGCACCTTGCTGTTTTATCCCGCCGCAAACATGGCGTCATTTAATTTAATGTTGTCCGGATTATTTATTGTGGGTTTGGGATTTTCCCTGCTACAAACGACTGCGAATCCTTTGGCGATTTCGCTCGGTACCGCCAATACGGCATCACAACGTTTAACCTTGGCGGGCGGGGTGAATAATTTTGGTACAACGATCGGTCCCTTGATCGTTGCATTCGCGATTTTCGGCACGCCTTCTGGCAACAATGAGATGAGTATAGAAAGCGTCAAAATTCCTTATCTGGTACTGGGTGCGGCATTTTTAATTGTTGCTGTTTTCCTCAAGTTTTCTTCAATACCCAATCATCCGAATCCCACCGTCATCAATCTGGAACAAGAAAGCACACAAACTTCGGCGCTACAGTTTCCACAATTGCTGATGGGTATGGCAGCGATTTTTGTCTATGTTGGTGTCGAAGTTTCTACCGCAAGCAACTTGCCCGGATACATGGAAACCACGCAAGGCTACCAAACCAAAGACATTGCGCCCTTCATCTCTTTGTACTGGGCGAGCTTGATGATAGGACGCTGGACTGGCGGCGTCGAAGCATTTAATTTGCAAGCCGGTGCAGCAAAGATCGCTAAATTCTTAGTGCCCTATGCCGCCTTCAGCGTGTTTTTGTTAGTCAACGCCATTGCGCAACATGATCTGAGTCACTTCTATGTATATGGTGCCGTGGTGCTGGTTTTGATTGCTGCAGATATCGCCAGCAAAGGCAATCCAGCCAGAATGCTATTGATTTTTTCTCTGCTGGGAATCGGCGGCTTAATTTTAGGCATGAGTACCAGCGGCATGCTGAGCATTTACGCGTTTACCAGCATAGGATTATTCTGTAGTACTTTGTGGCCATGCATATTCACTTTGGCCATCAGCGGACTTGGCAAACACACAGGGCAAGGTAGTAATTACCTGATCATGATGATTATGGGTGGTGGTATCGTGAGTTGGATACAGGGGATGGTCTCGGAAAAAATTGGCATACAAATGAGCTATCTTGTTGGCGTGGCCTGTTTCGCTTACATGGCGATTTATGCCTTGATGGTTCCAGGCATCTTGGCAAAACAAGGAATCAGTTTGGATAAAAAGGCATCATCAACGCACTAAACTTCCTCACCACAAAGCCAGTTAAAATGCGCGTAAAGAATTGATCAAACTATTCCTCATCGACGCGCATTTTTATTGCCTCTTATGTCAGCGAAATCCAATTTGGCAGCACCTAATTTAGCCACACCTAAATCGGCAACGATAAAAAGTAGTTTCGCTCCCGTGGTGGATCAAAATACGCGCATCTTAATTCTAGGTAGCTTACCGGGTGATGCTTCACTAGCACAACAACAATACTATGCGCATCCGCAAAATCGTTTCTGGCATCTGTTATCTGAACTGGTCACAGTTAACTTAATCGTTCAAGATTATCCATCACGCCTACAAACTCTTTTGCAAAATCATATTGGGCTGTGGGATGTCATCGCTCAAGCACAGCGCCGTGGCAGTCTCGACAGCCAGATTAAAGAGCGTAATGATAATGATTTGCTTGCCTTAGTCAGCACACTTCCACAATTACACACCATCGCATTCAACGGTACTACTGCTGCTAAGATAGGCTTGAAAATATTGCAGGACAAGCACACGCGATACCGTATTCTGCATTTGCCATCGAGCAGTCCCGCCTATACTTTAAAGTACGAGGTAAAACTGCGAGCTTGGCGTTCAATCGTTGATTGAGCATATGCAATCAATGCATTTCTGCTGTCTCTTGATGAGAAATTGATGGAGCCCTATCTATCAGTCTCAAATAAGCATTCACTTGAAGAACGCGTTCTATCACTAAAGCGATTTGATCATAAGATCCATAAGTATCATCTTCTGAACAACGCTGGCAGTTTGTTAGCGCTATCTTTCGCCCATCTTCAGGACATTTGGGAAGAAGCAAACCAGAATCAAGCAAACTGTTTCTAACTCTATCAAAAACATCTTTAGGCATAGCCGCTTGCGATAAAAAATCATAACTTGGTTGAAACTCCGCAGAAGTGGTCAACATGATCATGTATTTCGACAAATCAAGCATTTGGATTTCACCATCTGCATATCGAACCAAGAGCGGCACGTAAGGAGCCAGTTCTGGCATTAGATGGTTCGGGAATACCTCAGCTTTCCAATAAAGTTGGGCTAACTGCGCAAAATGATAAAAATCTTTAATTGCAGATAAATTAGATTGCGCGAAAGGCAAAATTTCAACCTTAGGCTTAGTAGCAACGACAGTATCATTTGAAACATCGACGTACAAATCGCCGAACAAAAAAGCATTTTGAAAGTACTGTCCTCTTAAGTCTCCCCAAATCTGTCGAATTACCCCGCCATTCAAAGAAAACTGTTGAATGGCATTAAAAGCGACTGCGCCATCTCCTTGCAACTCACCAGGAGATATTTCCTCAAGGCGCTTCTTAACTGCCAAACTAATTTCTAAGCACTGGCCTAAAGGATATGGCTTGCTAGCTTTAGTCGGAAATTCGGCAGATAATTGCGGATCTAATGTAGCACGCAAAGCTAGCAAAAATCTCTCCAACTCTCCCAGCACCGGACGCAAGAACTGACTCGTAAGATGACTCTGCTTTTCCCAATCAAGTTGACGCGGTTCATTAGGCAATAGGGGTTTCACTTCGGCATTTTTCATAAATAGCTAAGAAACAAAAAGGGCTCTAGTATACCGAGGTCCAAATAACTCATCTGCGTTAATTCTTCCATTTGGCATTTCATTAAATTCTGAGCATCAAACGACGTAATAGAAATATCAAATTTACGAACACTATTTTGCAAAAAGTAAGTTAAAACCGAATCATATTTAGGAAACCGAGAACTAAACAATCGAAACCACCTCTAAAGAACAAGAATCTCAAGGGGTACAAACAAAATTACTTTTCCATGTTTAATTAACTCAAGGAATCAACAAAAATGCGTCTCTCCACTTTGTTCACGTTAGCATTTGTCGTACTTCCGACATTTGCAATTGCGCAGTCTGAAGATAAATTCAAACAGTTAGAAGATCTGTTACCAACTCCGACCTCGATCCGTGCGGCTTCCGGTGCACCCGGTCATGCGTATTGGCAGCAACGTGCTGATTACGTGATCCGCGCTAGCTTGGATGAAGACAAACGCAGCATCACCGGTTCCGAAACCATCACTTATCACAATAATTCACCAGACACCTTGAATTATTTGTGGTTGCAGCTAGATCAAAATATCTTCAAACCAGATTCCGATGCCAATACAACGGTGACCTATCCATCACGCGACGCTTGGAAAAATCCAAATGCAATGAGCTTTACCGCGATGCACACCTTAAACGAGAAAGAAAAGTTTGACGGTGGCTTTAAGATCGGCACGGTGAAGGCGGCGAACGGCCAAGCATTAAAATACGTCATCAATCGAACCATGATGCGTATCGATTTACCGCAGAGCTTAAAACCAGGCGAGAAATTTAGCTTTAGTTTGGATTGGAAACACAATATCAATGATGGCATGGTGTTGTGGGCGCGCACAGGCTACGAACATTTCAAAGAAGATAAAAACGACATCTTTGAAATTGCTCACTGGTATCCACGCATGGCGGCTTATTATGATGTCTACGGTTGGCAGCACAAACAATTTTTAGGCTCTGGCGAATTCACCTTAGAGTTCGGTGACTTTGATGTACAAATCACTTTACCTGGTGATCACGTGGTTTCCGCTACGGGAGAATTAAATAATCCTGATGCCGTATTAAGCGCAATTCAGCGCGAACGTTTAGCGCAAGCACGTAATGCTTCTAAACCTGTGCTCATCGTGACACAAGCAGAAGCCGAGAAAGCGGAAAAATCACGTGCAACTAGCCAAAAGACTTGGCATTTCAAAGCGAAAAATGTACGTGATTTTGCATGGGCATCATCTCGCAAATTTATCTGGGATGCACAAGGCTACAAAACCGGCAACAGCAATGGTTTAGCGATGTCCTTCTACCCGAAAGAAGCGAATCCTTTATGGGGTCAATATTCTACCCAAGCCGTAGTCCACACGATAGAGCAATACAATAAATACAGCCTCGAATATCCTTACCCAGTGGCACAATCGGTCAATGGTCCACAAGGCGGCATGGAATATCCGATGATAGCCTTTAACGGCGGCCGTCCTACCAAAGATAAGAAAACCGGTGAACTGACCTATTCCAAGCAAACTAAATATTCGATGATCAGCGTGATCATTCACGAAGTTGGTCACAACTATTTTCCAATGATCGTCAACTCAGACGAACGTCAATGGACATGGATGGATGAAGGTTTGAATTCTTTCTTACAAACGCTGGCAGAACGCGCTTGGGAAGAAAATTATCAAGATCTGTTTCCTAGCGAACCGCGCGGCATTGTTGATTACATGCGCAGTAAAAATCAAACGCCGATCATGACGAATTCTGAATCCGTTCTGCAGTTTGGTAATAATGCTTATGCCAAACCAACTGCCGGTTTACACATCTTGCGCGAGACCATTTTGGGTCGTGAATTATTTGATTTTGCCTTCAAAGAATATGCGCGACGTTGGAAATTTAAACGTCCAACCCCAGCAGATTTTTTCCGTACCATGGAAGATGCTTCTGGTACTGATTTAGATTGGTTCTGGCGCGGCTGGTTCTACACCACCGATCCAGTCGATATTAGCGTCGATGGCATCGTTCAATATCAAGTATCCAGCAAAGATCCTGAAATTGAAAAGGCGTGGCGTCGCGCGCAAAAGAATGAAGAACCAGTTTCTTTAGCAGCACAAAGAAATAAATCTCTACCAGCGCGTCGTATTGATACGCAACCCGGTTTAAAAGATTTTTATAACGAATATGATGATTTCACTGTCACGAATAAAGATCGTAATAGCTATAACGATTTGATGAAGAGCTTGGATGAAGAAGAAAAGGCCATGCTCAAATCCGGCAAATATTTCTACTTAGTTGATTTTTCTAACGTCGGTGGTTTGGTCATGCCCTTGATTTTGGAAATCGAATTAAAGAGCGGCAAGAAAGTGATCGAGCGCATTCCTGCTGAGGTGTGGCGCTACAATTCTAAAAAGTTGACTAAGCTGGTTGTGACTGATGAACCGATGGTTGGTCTAACACAAGATCCATATTTAGAAACCGCAGATATCGATCTGAACAATAATTCTTGGCCACGTAAGATGACCAAATCTCGTTTAGAATTATTCAAGATGAATCAACCCACTGGCAATATGATGATCGACTTTAATACACCTTTGAAAAAAGATGAGAAGGATACGAAAGATGAAAAGAAAGAAAAGTCAGTCGAGAAATAAGTAGGTAAGTAAAAACTGCTTCAAAAATAGAAAATAAAAAGCGAGCTAGGAATTTATCCCTAGCTCGCTTTTTTAATTTGTCGACAAATTCGTACTACCACCATCCATTCATCAGTCTATCGCTCCAATTGATCTTGTGATGATACCTAGCTAAGTCTCCACAGCAAGCGCAAAACGTGGCACATCAAGCCGCAGAATTTTCGCCTTTTGGTAAAGCTGATTCGATTCCTGACGTATCTCAATAAACAGTTGATGCTTTTCTGCATCCCAACCAATCGCCTTACCATCATACGGATTCGCATACTGCTTGGTATGATCCTGTACAAATTGAGGGATCGCTGAAGACGCAACTTTCTTCTCAATTAATGCCATTTTCATCGCTAACAAATTGATCTGTGCGAAGGTGTCGAAGTGCCTTTCTATGTAATTATCATACCCAGGCGTACTAACGCTGAGCAAAATTTTGGTGATCGGATCGTGCAGATACAAGTTCGCTATTCCTACACCCAACAAGGCGTCTTGCTTCTTCTGAATTTCTTGCTTCTGTGCGAGGTAATCTCGACCAGTTTGATCCGCCAAAGTGCTCCAGATTTGCTGCCAATCGTAAGCCAAATTTGAACTCGCATTTGGCCTATTAAACAGATTGAATAAGAAACCTTCCCACCAAGATTTATTTTCACCCGCTGATTCGAGACGCAAGTCATGCATAATTCGAAGACTAATTCTGCCTTCAAAATTTAAGGCGCGACTCATATTCATTTTCTTTTCAGAAAACCCTCCTAACCAAGCTTGAATTTGCCCACGATGGCTAGCAAATTCAGGAAAACGCTGTAACAACTCGTCAGCGATACGGAGATCACGCTGTACCATTGCGGTAGCGAGCATGTGTGAGATCAAAAACGTTGAATTTTCTAACCATCTCTGGGAAAATTTAGCGACCTTCATCAACACAGCAAAGCCTTGCTCGACCTGACCATCTGAAATGAAACGTATCGCGCGCATGCGTTCAATCTCCATTGCGTGAACCAACGATGAATACGGTGGAATACTTGCAGCAATAAATGGTGGTGCTATTTCAATGAAATCTTTGCTTTCCAAGATCGCGTTCAAATGCTGGCTCAATACTCGGCGGGCTTGAATGATTTCCTGCTCGTGTTTCAGCGTTCGCGAGACATAAAACTCAACACAGTTTATCGTAGTCGCATATGCACATACTTCATCCTCTTGCTTCTTAAATGACTGTTCGTCTGGATGTTTTGCAGTACTGTCAGAATCGTAATCGGTCGAATTAGGTTGATTTTCATAACGCCGCAATTCCAGTTCTAATTTACGCTTGCCCAAATCCAAGGGATCAACGCCATCCCTCGCATTCATGCCAAGCAAAATCAAATAGCCATTATCATCGTCGATGTTTTTAGGCGGCTGCCAGTTCAGGCTCGCTTGCACTTCTGGTCGCAGAGATTGATCCTGCCAATTCGCGACAACAAACAAAAGTACGATACTCAATACGATCAACACGATGCCCAACAAACTTCGTAATAGGATTTTTTTTAGCATGGTATTCTCAAAGTAGTTCTGATAAAAATGTAAATTAATCTATGTTGCAAGACAATATCGTAAGTGCTCGCATTACACAACCCAGACCGATACAATTGAGACATTTGTAAGATGTTCTTAGTGATCCGAAACCATGCTCCATCCTGATGTGAAGTCTCAACTTCCCTCCTCCGTCTTAAGTGCGTGGCGTCACAGCACCGATGCCCCAACACGTATGCTGGTATTGCCGGATGGCTGTCGGGATTTCATTATTCGATCAAATCCTAGTGGAAAGTCACTGCACATGGTGAGTCCGTTGGATGACACCGCGCGTTATGTTGAAAGTGATGGCGGTAATACCTACTATGGTTGGCGCTTACATCCCGGAACATGCTTCAAAACAGCTCAAGGAAAATCGCCAGTAGCGGAGGATTTTTTAAAAGATCTGGTGACACGATTTCAAGCAGATCCAGTGCACGGCACAACTCAAGTATTGAATGTGTTGGATGAACTATTCTGTATTGATACCGAGATCGTCGATGCCTTGAACAGTTTAAAAAACCAGCAAAGCGTACTTCACGCAGCGCGCGATTTGGGGGTATCCGAGCGCAGTCTACAAAGATGGCTGACAGAAAAAACCGGACGCTCACCCATCTATTGGCGCAGCCTGGCACGAGCAAGGCAATCAGCACAAGCCTTACTGGCTCGCAAAAATACAGATAATCGAATTAGCTTTGCGGAACTCGCTGCGGATTTCTCTTATGCAGATCAAGCGCATTTATGTCGCGAGTTCCAACGCTGGTTTGGCTGTAGTCCAAGCGCAATGCTGCGCTCAGCGACTTACCAAGAATTAATCTTGGCGGATGGGTATGCCTAAGCTTGCATCGACGTGCAAATCTCAACCAAGACACCATCAAGATCGGCGACATACGCAATCGTTTGTCCCCAAGGCATCTCTTGAGGCTCTTGCATTAGCTTTGCGCCAGCAGCAAGGGCTTTGTTTACGGCTGCTGGTACATCATTACTAACCAGCGCAATTTCAAAACACGGGTGATGCGGATCCGATGCACGGACTTCTTTTCCTAATTGCCGCATCAAAGCGCGTGAAGAAAATGCGAGTGCAGTGGTGCCCGTTTCCAATTCACCATAATCACCACTCTCATGCAAAAACCTGGTTTGCATACCAAAGGCTTTTTCATAAAACGCCAAACTTTGTTTGACATCATTCACATAAAGAATCGTGTAGGCAAATTGCATGGTGGCTCCGTTCACAAGTTAAAAGCTAGCTTAGGTTGCTATTACCTTCATCATAAGATCGATTGCGATAACTGTCTTGAATAAAACCGCCAAAAGTCAAAAAACTAGCGACACGCGCTAGTTTTTCAGGTTAGTACTATCGGCAAACTTAACTCAACCAACGCGCACTGCTCATCACCTCTGCAAAAAATTCCTTCAATGCGGGGGCTGACATGCGAAACGGGTCAAATTCGGCTGTTGAAGAATATTTGAGAAACAGTGCTGTGTTTTCATTCGTCGCGGCGATCAAGCCCATGTTCCAACCAGTGAATTGGCGCTGGGTGATTTCTTCCAATACCAGCACCTCAGGTTTGTTATGTCGCTTATCCTTCAAAATGTGATGATAAAGCGCATTCACAGCGGAACGTTCGCCCTCTAAACATTGCAGAAAAATGCCGTTCGACAAACTAAGCGCGCCAGTGACGGCTAGTTGTTGATTATTTTTTCGCGAACTCGCCAAAATATCTTTGACGTCAGCTGGCCCCAAATTCACCGCACGGCTGGCATAAATTAAACGGATCATCATAATTGTTCAATACTTTCAAAGATCAAGGTAAGAAATCAAAAAGGCGCTGAGACACTACGCAGCGTTGCAGATTATAGAGATTTATGAGCACGCATACCGCGCAGATACAAGCCTATTTTCGTGACAAAATCAGCGACAAAAGATCTTTCAAACCAAGAAACTATCGATTTTCGCAAGCATTTTCGACATAAAATGCAAACGCATGTCGATTTACACAGAGTTCAAACGTCATTGTCTTGAAACTGGCAAAGATGGATGGAATGTGATGGCGCCTTCATAGCACTTAAGGGCTCTTGAGGGTACTGAAGGGTGCTTCATTCCCATCCTGAACGCTATCCCAGCGCGAGCCAGCTTCTTACTTAGTATGAGCTTTTTATTATTTCCAGGAGAACACCATGCAATACATATTACTCATCGCCACCAGCGAAGCCGTTGAAGCGGCAATGGATCAAAACGCATTAGGCGAAATTATTGCCGCTTATGGTTCTTATACCGATGCCATGATGGAGGCTGGTATTTTAGTGTCGGGAGAACGTCTGCGTGAATCGACTACCGCCACCACCGTCAGTATCCGCGATGGCAAAACCCACTTACTCGATGGTCCGTACGCCGACACCAAGGAGCAACTGGGTGGCTTTTATATTATTGAAGTTCCCGATCTCGATACGGCAATTAGTTGGGCGGCACGTTGCCCTAGTGCGCATATCGGTTCGATAGAAGTACGCCCGATTTGGCCGATGTAAGAAAAAATGTAAAACAGAATAAATGCTAACGAAAGTCGATCACAGCAACCCGCAGCTGATAGCTGCACTGGTGCGGCGCAGCTATGGTCGTTTGTTAGCGATGTTATCAGTACGCTCTGGCGATCTGGCAAGTGCAGAAGACGCGCTTGCCAATGCGTTTGAAATTGCCTTAAACAACTGGCCAGCGCAAGGCGTACCGAACAATCCAGAAGGTTGGCTATTCACCGTCGCACGTCGCCAATTGATCGATCAGGCACGCAGCGCACAAACGCAACAACGTCATCAAGAAGAGTTCAGTTATCTGCTCGATGAAGCTGCCGCCGAATGTGATCCGCTAGCAATACCTGATCAAAGGCTAGCACTGATGTTTGCTTGCACGCATCCCGCGATTGATAGCAGCATACGCGCACCACTCATGCTACAAACCTTGTTGGGATTTGATGCCGCCAGCATTGCCTCGGCATTTTTAGTTGCACCTAGCAATATGGCGCAACGCTTGGTCCGAGCCAAGCACAAAATTCGCGTCGCAGGTATACGTTTAATCATCCCCGATCAAAGCGCAATCGCCGATGGTTTAGATTCTGTGCTCGATGCGATCTACAGCGTCTACACCGCCGCCTGGTCACAGACCAGCGATGGCGACATTCAGCAAGGCAATCTGGCCGAAGAAGCACTGTGGCTAGTGCAACTCTTAAGTGAACTAGCACCGCAAGAACCCGAAGTGTTTGGCTTGCTCGCATTAATGCTGTATGCCGAATCACGCCGCGCCGCACGCCATGATGCGCAAGGCAATTACGTGCCGCTGCAAGAACAAGATTGCCAACACTGGGATCACGACAAAATCGATCAAGCAGAACAATACTTACGCCATGCCAGCAGCATGCAAAGGCGCGGACGTTTTCAAATTGAAGCGGCGATCCAATCAGCGCACACTGTACGACGACACCAAGGCAAAGCCGACTGGCACGCCATCAACAAACTTTACATGCAGCTCTATCAACTGACCGACTCACCGGTAGTGGCGATCAATCATGCCGTGGCACTGGCAGAAATCATAGAACCGCAAATCGCCCTAGCCCAACTAGCGCAGCTATGCGACAACATGGATTTAAAAGAGCGTCTCCAAAACTACCAACCCTATTGGGCAGCCAGCGCGCATTTGCATCAACGATGTGGCAATAGTGATGCGGCAAAACATGCTTACCAACTAGCCATCGGCTTATGTACAGATCAGGCAGCGCGTGGATTTTTGCAGATGCGTTTGAAGAGCGTGGATATTTCACTGTCCTGAACCACCCTAACCCCAGCCCTCTCCCGCTTGCGGGAGAGGGAGTTTTATCCCTATCTCAACTTGTGTAGACGTCAATGCCTACAAAGGGGAAGGCTGGGATAGATTTCAATCAGATATTCAAGCATCCTTTGCTAGATTTAACATCATCAAAAGAAATTAGCACATTATTCAAGCGCACCAAGAATATGCTCAGCAATTAACTTATCCGTAATCTGATGCGGACTACGCACGCCATAATTGGTCGTCGTCACCAACGCCACGATATCTAGACCAGGAAAAACCACCACCTTGTTACCACCCGTTCCCGCCATTTGATAGGATTGATGTGTCACACCTTTTGCACTATATGGATACAACCACAGCAGATAGCCATACTTGCGTTGTTCATCAACCTCCGCCTGTGGAGAGACGGATGCCTTTACCCATGCGGCTGGCAATATCTGCTTTCCATGCCATGTGCCACCATTGGCAAGTAGCTGTCCAAGTTTCAAAAGATCACGACTACGCAAGCCTAAACCGCCACCACCTTGCGCCAAACCCAAAGGGGAAAATTGCCATTCCGTCTTGGTGATACCCAAAGGCGCAAACAGAGCTTTTTGTGCAAAATCCTGCAACGGCATTTTGCTCGCACTTTGCACCACAGCACCTAAAGTCGTGGAGCCAGCCGTGCAATAACTAAACGAGCGTCCATAAGGCGATGCAGATGGTTTGGGAATCCATGCTGGAAAACCTTTAATCGGCAGATCAAGATAAAACTTCACCCAATCTTCAATCAGATACATGCGCTCTTCATTGCCGCGAGAGAACTGGTTTTGATCATCGCACTCCAGCATCGAGCTCATCGTCAATAAATCTTCAACGGTGATTTTGGCCTTGCGTGGATCAGGATTTTCTATTGCAGTCTTCCGTTTAACATGACTCAAGATAGGCGTCGTGAGTGCCATATGACCACGATCAATCGCCGCGCCCGCTAACATGCCGGTGACCGTCTTCGTCGCAGATCGGGTATTACGCAATCCCTCTACCCCATCAGCATCATAATAAGATTCAAAAACAAGCTGGCCACGTCGGGCGATCAATACGCTGGTGACCTGCTGGAACGTTCCCTTTTTGATCGCTTCATCCATCGCAGCCAATTTTGCCGCATCTAATTTTTGCGAAGCGGGTGATTCTTTTACCCAATCGTTTTTATCATTTTGGGGATGGGCGATTGCATGGTTTTCAAGCAGGGCTGCACTTAAAAGAAATCCTAGGGCATATTTACGATTCATATCAAAACTCCATTCGCTAAGTCATTAAATCATTAAGTCAAACATTAAGTCATTCAGTCGTTCAATTACGTGAGCCAAATCTTGAACGATGATTTCAATTGAGTCTTGGATATTTGAAACCTGCTTTCAAACCACTCAGTTTCGTAAAACCAGTCGGCGTTAAACCCCACTGCTGTAAGAACGCCCGATTCAAATGACTTTGATCACAGAACCCACAACTCAGCGCGATGTCCGTCAATGTTTGATCACTCGTCATCATCAATTGCGTGGCACGCTCAACACGACGCCGCCGCAAATCATCACCAGGAGTGCAACCCAAATGACGAAGATATTGGCGTGCCAGATAAACGCGGTGTACGCCGATCGCATCCGCGATATCGGCAATACCCAAATCTTCATCCGACAAATCCGCAATCATTTCCTGCGCGCGTTGCAACCATGGCGGAGGATTTGGTGACAAAGGAACTTGCAGATTCAAACTGCTTAAGATGTTCAACGTTAACACCTCCAAATCGAGCTTAACTGCATCACGCGTAGCTGCCGCTTTTAGCAATCCAAACGCCTGTTGAATCACCAACGGATCGTGATTGCGGAGGGCAAAATCAGGCAGCTTGATTTGCTCGTACAGATCACGCGAATCTTCTGCATCAAAACTAATCGCAAAGAACCAACCACCCTCGCCCGCGAAACGATCGCGATGCACCACATCCGGCGGGTTATACACCAGCACAGGTCCTTCACGCTGCGCTCCCGCCGCCGAAGTCACATAACGACCACGCGTCGCCAACACCATATGCGCGCCAGCATGGCTGTGCTCTTTCACCTCATGCTCAGGCACCGTGGCACGCAAATGACTCAAACCGATACGCGGAAAACGTCGGTCAAATGCATTCGTGCCGTAATACTGCCCAGAAGGGAATTTCTCTACTTTATCTTTCATGCGCAATGCCTCAATGATCTTGGAAATACATCCATTCCAAAACACGATAGTAAAGACAAGCGAGTACGCTTTCCATCGGCATCAGATCAAACGGCAAATCAGAAGCTTAGGTTGCGTAATTGGGGGAGTGAAACAGAGTTTGGAGAATATGTAGCATTTGTAGGGCGAGTGCAACCCGCGCCGCACACCTAGCGGTCATAAATACAGTGCGTTTTGACGGTACGGTTTGCGTCTAATCAAGGCTCACCTCTGCCTCTGGCCACAAACGAGGAAACAAGTACTTAAATTGCGCCATCGGCAGAGCAAGCTCAACTGGCCCTTTAGGTGACTTTGACATCACAATTCCCAATTTAAACAGGTCGACCAAAACACGATCCGCTGTGCGACTAGATAAACCCATCATGCCCTTAAATTTGGTGCGCTCCAATGATGGGATCATAGCTAAGTAAGCCAATGGTGCAGCAGCTTCTACCTTCAAAGCTTTGGTTGCGTCTCTGGTTGATTCCGCCGCCAACATCTGCGCTAATCGGGCTTCAAAATTGCCGATTTCAAGCATGTCACTCATAAACGCAATCTGATCAAGACACACCGTCATAAAAAATTCGATAAACGCGATCAAACCTTTTTCAGTCAACACCCCACGACCGTCATAATCCCCTTGCCGATCACGATCTGCCTTAATCAAGTGCTCATAATATTTATCTTGTGCCCGCGCCAATCCGCGCATAGGCGACCACAAGCCTTGCGTCAATCCCAAAGCATGCAAGCCCATATGTGTATGCAAACGCGCTGTGCGCCCGTTGCCGTCTAAAAATGGATGTATCCAGGTCAAGCGATGATGTGCCGCTATCAGCGCAATCAAAGCATTTTCTCCCGCGGCAGATCGCTCATACGCCTGACACCACGCCTCCATAAACAATGGAACAGTCGCGGGATCTGGCGGGATATGCTGCCCAACTTTGACACCCGCCTCACGCCATTCGCCAGGATGAACTATCTGTTGGATACCCTCATCGCTTATTTGCGTCAAATCATCCAATGTCAATTGCGCATGCAAATGTGCATGAATCGCTTGCACGATCTCAGGCTTAAAAAAAGTAGCTGCATCAAAAATAGGATAATGCAATTCACCTGAGCGCTCAGTCTCAATATGGGCAATCGCCACCCGCTGCTTACGCGCCTCATCTGGCTGCATAGAAAAATCCCGGTTCATCGCCTGCGCAATCAATAAGGGCGTCGTATGCTGACTTTCTATCTTATTCGTATAAAACGAATTCATCGGTCGCAAAGTCTCTCGCAATAAGCTGCGCAACTGCGGCAGCCCTTGCGCTGGCAAATCTTTAGCACGGCTAATTAATTGTGCCGCTAATGGACGCAAGGCATCTACCTTCGCGCCACTGGGCAACAAAGGATGCATTTGATGCGGACTGTGATAGTGATATTTAGACATATACTTCCCATGCAAATGGTGAATACATTGACGACTAATTTGACGACTAATTTGGCGACTACGTTGGCGAATATTAATACAAATTGAAAATTAATGAAATTCTTTTAAAACCAATGACTTACAAAATCGTAGTCGAATCTATTGGCGAATATTATTCATAATAAAAATAAAGAGAAAACAAATAGAGATATTGAGTCATCAAGACCACGTTAATCGTTATACCGGATTAAGCATTAACTCAATTTTTATTGCTTGGAATTTGTACTTTTAGCTCCTTTCTCTTCAAGGGGAAGATTGGGATGTGGACAAGGATGGATTATGGTCGAAACCTTAGAAATTTCGACGTAAAAAATGAGACTCATTCCCACCCTAGCCCTCCCCTTGAAGGGGGAGGGAATTTAATGCTTGCACAATTTTCATTTTAAGTTAGCGCCGTTAGTCATGCGAAACGGCAAATTCATCCTCAATCGAAAAAACAATAAAAACTTCAACTCCCCCTTGACCCTGACACTACGTCAGGCTTTATAGTGTGCTGCATATCCTATTCATGTTCGACCTGAAGCAGTCAAAGAGGCGCCCTATGTTGTTAAAAATTGGCGAATTAGCCCAACGCACTGGCATTACCGTACGCACCTTGCATCACTATGACAAGCTGGGATTGCTTACTCCCTCGGTGCGATCTGAGGCCGGTTATCGCTTATACAACCGCCATGACATCGCCCGCTTACATAGGGTTCAAGCGCTGCGCCGTTTGGATTTATCCTTGCAAGAAATTGCTGAATTAATCCAAGGTGATACTGCGGATCTGCGTGGTGTTATTAGCCAACAAATTCTTAGTCTGGAAGAGCAGATCAAACAAAGCCAAGAGCTGCGCGAACGCTTGCTGGAATTAGACGAGCAACTACAACAACATGACCAGCCGAATATGGATTACTGGTTATCCACCTTAGAAATGATGAGCCTGCGGTCTAAATATTTCAGCCCCGAAGACATCGCCCTGTGGCGTCAGCATAAGGATGTCAGTAGCGGAAAAATGGACATGGCAATGCAACCCATCGTGGCGCAAATCCGCGAATTCATGGACGCAAAAATCCCGCCAAGCGCACCGCAAGTTTTAGTGCAAGTACAAAAATGGTTAGAGACCGTGCATCAATCGGTGCCCAATCCGCGCCTCTTAAAAAAATTCGCAGACATGCATAGAGACGAGCCGTCCATACAGGCGATGAGCGGCGTCGATAACGCCATGATGGATTACATCAATGTGGCAGCGATAGAGATCCGTTACCAAATCTATCGACGCTATTTGAGTGAAGAGGAATGCCAATATTTTCGTCCCTCATTTATGCGCAATATGGACAACTGGACGGAGCTATTTATCGACCTCAAAAAATTCATTGATGCCGGAGTTGAAGTCACCGATCCAATTGCCTTAAAGCGCATTCAAGATTGGCGCGCTATGTTTCTAGATGCATGGGGTAACCGTGTTGAAACGGTACAAAAGATCCGGCAAATCCATGAAAAAGAACCGCGATTAACTATAGGCGGTGGCTTATCGCAAGAAGTGCTCGACTACGCAGGCAAAGGCATACGTTATATCGAATCGCAGAGTTCGACAGCATCAACTTCACCCAAAACGGCTGAAACGATTCCAAAAAAATCGCTGAAGAAAAAAACACTACCGCAATAAGCATCTAAGCAAATACCACAACACATTTTCCAGCCAAGTCCGGCGGACAAGGCTATTCCTTTATCTGGAGTTTTTATGAACAACAACTCAAAGCCAGCACGCGGCTTTATGCGTGACCGCAATTTTCTATGGATGCTGACGGGCGGTATCACCTCTATGCTAGGCGATCAATTCACGCTGATTGCCCTGCCCTGGCTGGTGCTGCAAATGAGTCAAGATACATTCACCTTGGGCATCGTACTGGCATTACTCGGCATCCCGCGCGCACTCTTTATGTTGATTGGTGGTGCGGTCGTGGATCGCTACGATCCCAAATCGGTGATGATGGTGACCAAGTACATCAATACCGCGTTACTGGCGATTCTGGTTGTGCTATTAATGACTTCCAGCCTGAGCTTGTGGATGATCTACCTAATCGCCTTGCTCTTGGGATTATCAACCGCGTTTAGTATTCCTGCGGGAACCTCGATGTTACCGCGCGTAGTCACCGCGGAACACTTGCAGGCGGCCAATGGCATGATGCTGGGCTTACGCCAGATCACTTTCTTTTTAGGACCTTTGATGGCAGGTGGTTTAATCGCGCTATTAGGCGATCATGCGACGGCATCTCAAGCAGGTCAGGCTGGGTTAGCGACGAATTTAAATGCTGCGAACATGATGGATATCGCCGACAAAAAAGGTTTGGCGATGGCATTTTTTGTCGATTGTTTTAGCTATGGATTTTCTGCATGGACTTTATCGCATGTGAACATGCTCGCCATCAAGACCGATCAACAAGCATCCAAGCAATCCTTAATCAGCGCGACCATGAGCGGACTGCGTCATTGCTGGAACGACACCATGATGCGCACCTGCTTTTTGTATTGGTCCGCCATCGCATTTCTCATCATGGGGCCTATGCAAATCGCCATGCCTTTATTGGCACAACAACTAGGGAATAACGCTGGTGTACTGGGCCTATTAGCCGGGGCACATGGAGCAGGAACGCTGCTAGGTATGGCGATGTCGTCTGTCTTTCCCAAGCTAAGACTAGGCAGTTTGGGCAGCACGATCTTACTCATAGATACTTTAGTCGCGCTGCTATTTATGCCTATGGGATTGATCCACGTCCCATGGCAAGGCGCTGCAATTTTATTAGCCATAGGCGCACTCGGCGGCTACCTACACGTGGCAGTCTTCACCTGGATACAACGCCAAGTACCACCCGCCATGCTGGGACGTGCGATGAGTATTTTCATGTTCATTTTTATGGGCATCAGCCCCGTCTCGGCGGCACTGACAGGCTGGCTAATGCACAGCATCAGCCTCACCCAATTATTCGCAGGTAGCGGCGCATTGCTGATCGTGATTGTGGTTATCGCGTTGCTGATGTCGCCGATACGACAGATGCGTGATGCTGGTAAGGTGATTTAAATTTCAAATAAAAGTGTCTTTTTATATACTTAAATAATTTAAAATGATGGTTCATCCCTTGCAAGATAAAGGAAAACTACGAATGTTTATTGTGTATAAAATGGGATACACTTAAAATGTATCAGATCAAAACAACGCATCGCTTTGATTTATGGTTTGAGGCATTAAAAGATCGCAGTGCCAAAGCACGTATACAAATGCGAATTGACCGCGCCGAGTCAGGTCACTTTGGCGATTGCGAGCCAGTCGGCAATGGTATCTCAGAAATGCGTATTCACACGGGCGCTGGCTATCGTGTTTATTTCAAACGATCTGGTGCGGAGATTATTATTTTATTAGTCGGTGGCGATAAGAGTACACAAGCAAACGATATCAAAACTGCGTTGAATCTAGCGCAAGAACTAAGGATCTAAAATGAGCACGTCCGCACTACGCAATTGGGATTCCGCTGAACATCTCAAAACTGAAGAAGATATGTTGCTGTATCTGGATGCATGCTTCGATGAAGCAGGTGACGACGCAGCCTTCATCGCCAAAGCCTTAGGCAACATCGCAAAGGCACGCGGCATGACAGACCTAGCGCGCGACACAGGACTAGGAAGAGAAAGCCTCTACAAAGCCCTATCAGGAGAAGGCAACCCCAGCTTCGCAACTGTGCTCAAAGTTATGCACGCACTCGGCTACAAATTACATCCTGAATTAGCAGATGCTTGAGAAATCAGAGTTTAGATCAAATGCAAGCAAACCCTTTCAGCGTCATTAGTTGACGCGAATAGCACACTGCTGTAAGGAGTAAATTTCTTAACTCCCTTCTCCCGCAAGCGGGAGAAGGGTCGGGGATGAGGGAGGCTCAGATTTAAATAAAGTCATTGAAACCTAATTGATTATAGATTTATGCCTTTCAAATACTTTGTACATACTGAACCACCCTCACCCTAGCCCTCTCCCGCTTGCGGGAGAGGGAACTAACACCCCACCGCACCACCCAACACAGACCGCGTCATATCAAACGCTAAACCATAATAAGGCCGCCCATTAAATTCAAACTCACCAATCACCGTCATCCCCAGCTTCTTTGTATGCGCATCGAAGTGACGACAATGCGGAATGCGGATTGAGACGATTAATAAAAATCACGCCAATCGGATAGCGCTAACACATTCCCAAACGCATAGTCTCAAACAAAGGCGGAAACACCCCCAGCCCGCGATACGCCGCATCGACACACACACAGCACCGTACTGAAAAGAATTCGCTTCCGTAATCACCTGCCCTTCAAAATATAAAGCAGGCAAACGCGCCAACATAAACAGAAAAATCGGCCGCTGCGAAAAGTAAGCCCAACTCCCCGCCAAGGCATAGCCGATCACGGTTTCTAATTGATCAACTGCGGAAGTTTCAACCGCAACAAACACCTCGCCAAAGAGCAATAACTCTTCAATCTGCGCGACAGTAAATGCAGTGGTGACAAATCCTTTCTTTTGTTCTGCTTCGCTGAGGTTGATTAATAGATTGCGGCTTTGCAGAGCAAGGATGCCGGTAACGTCAGAGGATTTGGCTGTACGGCTTTTTTGCATTTCAAATTATCTAAGTAAGATCAAAATTTATGCATCACTTCACGTGAAAAATATTGCCACATTGCATGTACTCAAAGTCCCCCTTCTCAGCTTGCCGTGTAAATTTACATGAAAAAACACGCAAGGGCGGTGCAAACACGCAAAGAAACGTAGCGATTTAACCCCAAATTCCATGTTCTCGCGTGGCATGAATTATGCATAGATTGACTATCCAAATCGAATTGCATGGATCGCACTACGCCCATGCTTTTCTCTTGGGGTAACCAGCAACACCTGTCACGTCCGTAACAAAATTTTCCTCGTCCACTATTTCAAAATAAGTATCCTAGCTAAGGAGAAGAAATGAAATTATTCAAACCAACAGTTGGCCCCATCGTTGGCTATACCACCGAGAACGAAGCAAGAATCTGGTTTCGCGGCGATCTCGAATCAGATGGTGACACTTATCGACGTTGCTTTGGTGTCGTGCAATGGAACCAAAAAGGTAAACCTGGTTCTGAAAAGAAAATAAAGCTCACCAAGCTTTCGCCAAACTTTGACATGACTGGTGTTTTCCCCCTGACAGAACTAAAAGCAAACACCGAGTATGAATACAAAGCTGCTTGGTTCTCTGGCGATATGGAATTAGAAGCCGCTGAATCGATTTCTCAATTTGACTGGGATAAAGTTGATACTTGGACTTTAAAGACCTCCACTGCGCAAAAAACCTCGGCACGTTCATACATCGTCGGCTCGTGTCGATATTTACTAAGAGTCTTTGGACTTTCCATCTTTGATGATCGCGGTGACAAAGCATTTCGATCTATTTTGGCACAGCATCAAACAAACCCTGTTCACGGAATATTAATGGTCGGTGATCAAATTTATGCGGATGATTTGAATTTCCTAGCGCCAGACAAATCCTTAGAGAATTTTTTCAAGCGCTATCGTGTTGCCTTTACACAAGAACACATACAAAAATTGATGGCGCAAATTCCGACCTACATGATTTTGGACGATCATGAAATCGAAGACAATTGGCCAGCAAAGGCAGACTCCAAAGACATGACCACACTCTACCCAAGTGCGATTCATGCGTATCAAGTGTATCAATGCAGCCATAGCCCCGTATTTTCACTCGACAGTGATGGTTGGATTTCAGGTACACCGAAACACCTTTGGTATAACTTCTCTGATGGATGTGCTGATTGGTTTGTGATGGATGTTCGTACCGAACGCATATGGAGCGAGGATGCCAGCAAACGCCAAATGATCAAAAAACATCAAATGGACGCCCTCTTGAAATGGCTATCTGATGGTTCTGGCCGCGCAAAAATGATCGTCACTTCCGTACCTTTTATTCCCGACTTAGAAAGTGACTCTGATGACAAATGGGGCGCTTTCTTACCTGAACGTACAAAAATACTGAATTACATTTTTGAACAAAAAATCCGCAAAGTCAGTTTCGTTTCAGGCGACGTACATTGCTCATTCACAGCGCAACTAACTTGCCCTGATGACCCAGAGTTTAAAGTGTTTACGATCATTTCCTCATCGTTCTTTTGGCCATATCCACACATGGAAGAAGGCGACTTTGTTTTAAAAGGTAAGCTAGCCAGTAACGAAAACCGCAATTATGTCGTCGGCAGTGCGTCGAAACTCTATTCGGACGACAACTTTGCAAGATTAGATATTGATAAAGATGGCATTACCGTGACTTACTTTGAGCGAAAAGGCGAAAAATTAGGTAGAGCGGTGAGACTAGCTTTCTAATCGAGTAAGGTAAGCATATCTCTCAGTGTTACAAGAGTTCATTTTTTTCACATTGGAATTCCAACGAATTTAGTGAGGAATATATGTTACAGATTTCAATTTTTATCGGGATGTTTTTCTTATGCGGATTAACGCACGGGCAATCTATGCCTACATCAAAATCAAAGATTCAAATGACAGATGACCAAGTTTCTGCTCTAACTAAAAATGAAAAAAATTTGGCGTTAAAATCCTTTCGAATAAATAAGTCTCAATCAACGAATGAATTTTTGAAAACGCAAGGCTACAAAGACGATCAAGATAGTCTTGACGCCTTTTACAAGCTAAACCCTGAATTAACTGCATCAAAAACCTTAAAAGTCGATGAGCGCGTTCACTTACTGCTGCAAAATCAAAGCACGAACAATCTGGCAAACAAGACCAACCTAGGGGAAATCAAGCCTGGTGCAATTTTTGAAAATGATGTGATACGTGCGAAAACCGAGGTAGACAATATACAAAAAAATCTGAAATTGAACCTGCCCAATCAATCAAATTTGCAAACGCAACTAAAGCAAACCCAAACAATAGTAGAAGCAGCTGAACTATTAAGAGACAACGATTCAAACCTCTCCGGTATTGAAATAGCGCTGTCAAAATTCTATATAGACGATGCTTTACGAGAAACCCAAAATATCAGCAATTCTTCACATCCTGATCCAACTGCATTCATGCGAGCCAACGAAACGGCTCAAAATTTAAACGAAATAAATGCCAATATACGTGCACGAAGATCGCCGCATGATATACGCACACTAACCGTCAATCTTAGAGCATCAACTGCTGCTGCGATTCCAGAACCCATGTGGGTATATGTTTTACCTACAGCAGTTTTTGATAGTCCGACCTTTTACACGCTAGATGAAATTAAGAGTTACTTGCGCACTTTTACATTTTCAAAGGCAACCTCGCCAGCGATTGGAGAAATCGCTAGAAAAGGAGTGACTTTATGGTTAGGGCCAATACACGCCTACGAAGAAATGGCCAATTTGGTGCAGAAACGGAAAATTGCCAAGTCTTACACATCAAATAGAATCACGATGAGTTCCACTTCTGCCGCATTAGATTTAATTTGGCCAGATGATGTAAATGTGGTGACTCAACATGAGTAAGAGCGCGCACTTCGCAGGCTTAACGGCCATTCTTGTAGGTGCTGCAGCCGTTGTTAGCACGGCATTTGGATTGGCCGACAATTTTTTGCTCAGTATTTTGCCGCCGATTGAAAGCGCGGTACACACCGTCAAGATCGTGTTTTTCGTCATGATCTGTTTGTTTCTATTTTTAACTGTCTTTATCCGAAAAAATTTACGCGTTACCACGCAAAAAAAGCTCGCAGTATTAGCGCTATTGCTAACCATAAGTGCGTTGGTAAATTTTTTATTCTATCAATCGCATCTTAATACTTACCAATTTGAGTTTAACGACGTACGGCAAATTCGTGGTCGCTTCCATGAAGAAGGTATCAAACGTTTATCAATTGAGTCGTGCGCCGAAGATCTTTTAGAAAAAGCTAAACCGCTTGATGCGTGCCCGCGGCGAACGCTAGAAGATTTCTTAGACGGATGGCCGAATATTGAAATAGTCAAAAAAAAGGAAGTACTTTGGACTGTTGAATCTGAAAAAGCAGTAGCACAAGAACTGCAATTTTTTTACATCTCAATTGTGATGCTGTTTAGCTCCGCGTTATTTATTCTGGGGCTTATTTCATGGCGAGCAAGCAGACAAAAGACTTCTGATTAAATGCCAGCTAACGCTGCGATGGTGATCTACTATGAACAGAAATCTAATCGCTATCGCAGCAACAAGCCTATAAAATATCAGACAGGTGCGAAGGATAGATGTCACAGACAAAATCCTTAAAGCACCGCACCACCCAACACAGAGCGCGCCATATCAAACGCCAAACCATAATAAGGCCGCCCGTTAAATTCAAACTCATCAATCACCGTCATCCCCAGCTTCTTCGTATGCGCGTGATAGGAATGCGGATTGAGACGATTAATGAAGGTCACGCCAATCGGATAACGCTCACACATCCCCAAACGCATAGTCTCAAACAAACGCGGGAACACCCCCTGCCCGCGATACGCCGCATCGATACACACAGGGCCATACTGAAAAGAATTCGCCTCCGTAATCGCCTGCCCCTCAAAATGTAAAGCAGGCAAACGCGCCAACATGAACGGAAAAATCGGCCACTGCGCAAAGAAAGCCCAAGTCCCCGCCAAAGCATAGCCGATCACAGTTTCTGATTGATCATTTGCGGAAGCTTCAACCGCGACGAACACACCGCCATCCGCCATTAATACTTCAATCTGCGCGACAGTAAATGCGGTGGTGACGAAGCCGTTCTTTTGTTCTGCTTCGCTTAGGTTGCTTAATAGATTGCGGTTTTGCAGAGCAAGGATGCCGGGGATGTCTGTTGGTTTGGCTGGGCGGGTTTGGGGCATTTTGTTTCTTTGGATTAAATTGCGACGAAATTTTACGTGTAACTTTACATGCCAAACCATACTTATTTCGTAACGATACGATGAATTTGGTAGACTCACATACAATTTCCATATGGCACTCAAATTGCTTTGTATTTCATGACTTAAAATTTCACAGCTGAAATGAAAAGTAAATCGAAAAAGATTTCCAATTTACTTCCAATAAGAAATTAAATCTAAGATTTAAATACAAAAGGACTCGAATGAAAATTACATTCAACAAGCTTATGAAGAAAAACATTTTTTGTGATGAGTTCAAAAATTTAACCCAAAATAATGAAATCGAATTTAACAAAAATAAAGTAGTAGTAATTTACGGTCCAAATGGAACTGGGAAAACCAGCTTAGCAAAAGTACTGGCAAGGGACTCAGATACAGAGTACAGCGTAAAAATAGATGCTAATACCATTGATCAAAGTGAGGCACCCTTTGCACATGTAATTTCAGATCAAAACGATAGGAACATAATTCAAGGCAGCACCGAAGATTTTATACTCGGTGACAATATACGTCGTGAATACGAATTAAAAAATAATATTAATCAAACGTTTCAACTACTTTTCGATTCAAAGTTATCGACATTGCTGAAAACTGAATTTGGAATATCGACTAAGAATTCTCTATTCGATTCACTATTTACAAACAGTGATTTTTTTCAACAGATCTCAGATATCGCAAATAACAAATCAAAAGGGAAAACTATAGATCGCAAGAAATTCATAGAATTCTATAGAGGAAGGATTCTGGAGGAGATTACTTCACCCGAAACTGAGAAACTCAAATTCTTTATCGAGGATTACAAACTTAGAGAATCTGCTATCAGAGTTTTTTTAGACCAAATATTTAACCTGGATGACGATGAAAAAGCTATTCTAAAAATCGAACAAAATGAAGACGCCATCAAGATTCTCAATAAATTTCATTATCTTCAAGAATGTGTAGTGTGCGATCATGAAATTGACTCTAATGCAACATTGAAAAAAAAGAAGGGTCAACAAGAAATGTTGGCTACTTCATTGAGTGAAAAAACCAACAAAGTTATTAATGGCATCATCGCTAAGTTACCTCAAACAGATCCTTTCGGTATCACAGCAACCTTGCGATCCGCACTTCTTTCCGGTGATTCTGGTCCAATTGCGGAAACAAAAAAAAATATAGAAAAATGTATTGAAGCGTATCCAGTTTTAATACTAAATAGATTTATTGAAACAGTATTGGAATCAGGGGTCATTGCTTTATGGGACGAATACCAGACTTTGACAAAAGAAAAACCGAAATTTGAAAACGAAGACGTTATTTTTATAGAACAATTCCTTAATGATTGTTTAGATAAAAAAATCACCTTAATCCGTGATCAAGATAACAACCTCCGATTACTTCTTGGAACTGACGAATTTCTAAATGCCGACAGAAAGAACCTATCTCTAAGCAATGGAGAGCAGAATTTTCTATCTCTTGCATTCGAACTCTTAAAAGCCCAAAAAGTACCGCAAGAAATTATCGTACTTGATGACCCGATCTCTAGCTTTGACTCGATATATAAAAACAAAATCGCATATGCAATTTTAAAACTTCTCAATGCAAAAAAAACGATAATTTTGACTCACAATACAGATCTAATAAAGTTACTAGAACATCAGATGCAAAAATGTTTCAAGCTTTATTATCTGAACAATACGCAAAGTGAGGAAAATGGCTTTATTTTCGTCAACGAAAAAGAAACAGAAATCCTTTTGTATATACCCAAGTTTCTCGATCTGTTACGTGGGCCGATAAAAGCAGAAATTGTTGATGAACTCGCTTTCTTAGTTTCGATTACTCCGTTTCTTCGAGGATGTGCACAAGTTTTCAACATGCCTGAGGAAAAAAACAGTCTCACAAAAGTCATGCATGGTTACCAAACTGAAAAAGTAAATTTAAGTGATATTTATAGAAAAATTATTGGTGATGGTGTAATTGAAGGTAGTTATGAAGTATCTGCGGATGATATTACAAAACTCAATTGCGACAATCCAATCGCAATTAAGAAAGAAAACTATCCGTTACTTCACAAAACACTTATTCACACTTTTACGTATTTATTCTTACGACTAAATACTGAAAAGAATTTGGTCTCGAAATTTGATGTGAATACCAAAAATTTCGATATGCTTTCTAACATAATTACGGCGGCGTTTCCTGGTAGCGATGAGGCTTCGGTAAAGAATCGAGTTTTCTTTTTATCGAGGAAAACATTACTAAATGAGTTTAATCACTTCGAAATGGATATGAATATATTCCAACCCGCCATTGATATAACAAATCAAGCATTAACCAATGAAAAGAATCAAATCTTAGCCACTCTTGCAACCCTTTAATGAAATAACAGAGTTTGTCCCAATTTATTGAAAAGATACCTCGTTACCCCACATTATTACATTAGCTGAAATTCCATAGCACCGAGTTCAACAAAAAAATATTTGATAAATGATGAGAACCTAAAATTGGCCGCGAAGACCTACAATAAAACCAACGACCCAAAGGAACTAAAACAAAAATACCAACTCTCACCAAGGCAGGCTAACCTTGTAATCAACCAAACTCCACTCCCATGATCAATAAAATCCTTCTAGCCGTTCTATTCACGATCGCCATCCCATTCAGCGAATCCAAAGCCCAAGATTCAAACGCTCAATCATCCCAAAACACTCCAGTAAAAATCGACAAAACCCTGACACCAGAAATCGGTGGTATCAAGCAGGTTGTGGAGATCAAAACGGATGATGCGAGTAAGCCTGTTTTGCTGTTTCTGTCTGGCGGACCTGGTAGTTCTATGATCAATGGTGCGCCTGCTTTTACCTCTCTTTTGAAAAGCAGATTCACCATCGTGCAGTGGGATCAGCGTGATGCTGGTAAGACTTTGAAATTGAATCCTTCGCCTGTTCAGCCTTCCGTTGCGTTGATGGAGAAGGACACGTTGGAGGTCATCCAATTTATTCGAAAAGAATTGAAGCAAGAAAAGATCTATTTGTTGGGTAGCTCTTGGGGTAATGTTTTAGGCTTTTATATTGTAAAGAATCATCCTGAGTTATTGCATGGTTACTTTGCTTCTAATCCGGTGGTGAGTCAGCTCGCTAGTGAACAAGAATTGCTGGTGATTTTGAAAAATCACTTCAAAGGCAATGAGGTCGCGACTAAGGAATTGGCGACGGTGAGTATGCCCTCTAAGGTGGATGAGGATATGTTTTACTTGAGAAAGTGGCTGTTTTTTAAAGAGGGTAAAGCGTTTGCGACTAGTGAGGGTTTTAAGACGGGTTTTCTGCAATGGTCAAAAACTTGGTCGCCGGTTTGGAACGAAGTAACGCGTATCGATTTGCCTAAAACTTTGAAGTCAGTTGATTGCCCGATTTATTTTTTCGTAGGTAAGAACGATATTCAAACTTCGACAGCGATTACGGTGGATTATTTCAAGGCATTGAAAGCACCGAAGAAGGCCTTGTTTATGTTTGAAAACTCTGGGCATCAGATTCATCAGGATGAGGCTGAGAAGTTTCAAAATGTGATTATTGGGGTGTTGTAAGGGATCGCTGAGAAGTAATGATTACTGGCGATACTTGATTGTGTAGGTATCTCAATTTGTAGGGCGGGTGCAAGCCGCGCTGTTCATAGCTTGAGCTGGGTTGCTCGACGTGTTGGCGGCGCGGGTCGCACCCGCCCTACTTTTTTGCTCGTTGTTTGTGTGGCTTTATCACACTACAAAACCCATCCCCATCCCTGCCTTCCCCTTGAAGGGGTAGGAGTTAAACACTGTTCTTAACTTGAGCTGGATTGCTCGACGTACTGGCGGCGCGGGTTGTACCCGCCCTACTTTTTTGCTCGTTGTTTGTGTGGCTTTGTCACACTACAAAACCCATCCCCATCCCCGCCTTCCCCTTGAAGGGGAAGGAGTTAAACACTGTTCTTAGCTTGAGCTGGGTTGCTCGACGTGTTGGCGGCGCGGGTTCTACCCGCCCTACTTTTTTGCTCGTTGTTTGTGTGGCTTTGTCACACTGCAAAACCCATCCCCATCCCTGCCTTCCCCTTGAAGGGGAAGGAGCTAAGAGCGTTGCACCAAAGGCGATGGCACTCGTCCACTTCACCCCAAATCCACCCATTTCGCCACATTTTGATGTCTGTACTCCAGCATTCTCTTTAGCATCACAGCATTAATCATTCACTTGATTTTCCCTGTCAACCTTCGCTTCGGTGCTAACAAAGGACAATGATGAGCAATATTATGCAAACCTCACGAACAGATTTTTTGGATCGCATTCGTGTGTTGTTGACTGCTTTGGTGATTCTTCACCATACCGCGATTATGTATGGTGCGGATGGTGGATGGTATTTGCGGTATAAAGCTGACGGCATAGCTTCGAGTTTGTTGCTGACTTTGTTTTGTTCGGTCAATCAGGCCTTCTTTATGGGGATGTTTTTTCTGTTGGCAGGCTATTTCAGTACGCGCTCTTTTGAGAGTAAGGGTGCGCGGCAGTTTTTGACTGATCGCTTGTTGCGTTTGGGTGTGCCTGTGCTTGTGTTTGGATTTGTGCTTGGGCCTTTGACGAATGCGCTAGCAGAGACGCCCGCTGGTGAAACCGTGTGGTCGTTTTGGTGGCATCTGATGTCGCGCGTTGATTTCAATATTGGCCCTTTGTGGTTTGCTTATGCCTTGTTGATTTTTTCCGTCGCGTATATGGCTTTGCGTTTGCTCTTGCCTAGATTGTCTTGGAATTTATCGCCTGCGGTGCTCAATCATGCTTGGGTCGTGTTCTTTTTGGTGACGTGGGGCATTGCTGCATTTGCTTTGCGTTTGTGGGTGCCAACCGGACAAGAGCGCGGCTTATTGCAAATCGGTTTTTTTGCTTCTTACATCTTGTTATTCTTTTTCGGATGTGCGGCGGCACAAGCACGTTTGCTGGAAAACATTGATAAAAAACTGGCCTTGCCTTGGGGCTGGATTAGTTTATTGACGATTCCTAGTTTGTTTGCGTATGCCATTTTGAGTGGAGCATTAAAGGGGGTACCGTTTCATGTCAATGGCGGTTGGACACTGCCTGCGTTTGCTTATGCGATGTGGGAACCGTTTGTGGCGTGCGGGATTATGTTGATGTTGTTGTGGCGCTTTCGTGTATCAACACAGCCGTGGGCATTTTGGAAAAAACTGGCACCACTGTGTTACGCCGCGTTTATCGTACATGCGCCGGTGGTGGTTGGATTAGGCGTGCTGTCGCAGGCGTGGAAGGATTATTCAATCGCCATGTTTATCCTAGTTGGTTGCGCCAGTTTAATCATGAGTTTTGGTGTAGCGGCTTTACTGATTCAATTGCCGGGCGCAAAGAAGATCCTGTGATGAGTTTTCAGTAGATCCTATTTTTAGCTCAATTGCTAATTCGATTTCTTTGGCGATGCTTGAACTCTGACCACAGCGGGCATCGCGGAGAAACGATCAATAAGTACAGAATCAAGCATTAAGCAATTCGTCTGATATTTTCTCTCATGACTGACAGAGATTTTTCAGCGCGCACGCTATGCAATTGCACATTCACTCTTCGCTCTGATTTGTCATGATTTACTTTCACCAATTGAAAAGTGTTTACCAATTCGCTCAATTCAATTGCCTGCGTTTTCATACTATCTGCCGCCGCGGCTGCTTGTTCTACCAATGCCGCATTTTGTTGGGTCATGTCATCCATCTGCGTCATCGCTTGATTGATCAGGTCAATTCCTGCGCTTTGTTCGTGGCTAGCGATGGTGATATCGCGCATGACCTCGGCTGCGCGTTTTACATCATTGACGATCTCGGTCATGTTCTTGCCTGCCTCATCAACTTGCTGGCTGCCTATGCTCACTTTTTCTACCGAATCGTTGATTAGTATTTTGATTTCTTTAGCCGCATTAGCACTTCGCTGTGCGAGCGCACGGACTTCAGATGCAACGACCGCAAAGCCGCGGCCTTGCTCACCTGCTCTGGCGGCTTCGACGGCAGCATTCAGCGCGAGGATATTGGTTTGAAAAGCGATACCGTCAATCACCCCAATGATGTCTGCGATTTTTGCTGAACTCTCTTTGATCGATCCCATGGTGTTAACCACATTGGCAACCACCTGCCCACCTTTATCAGCAAAGGCCGCCGTTTCTATGACGATGTCGGTTGCCTTGTGTGCATTATCGGCATTTTGTTTAACAGTTGAGGTGAGTTCTTCAATAGAAGAAGCAGTTTCCTCCAGCGAACTGGCTTGGGTTTCGGTACGCGATGACAAATCATGATTGCCGATGGCAATTTCATTCGCCCCTTGACGCACATGCTCGGTCGATTGCTTAATTTGACCCACCAATAATTTGACATTGGTTTGTAACACGCGCAAAGATTGCGTCATTTTGCCAATTTCATTGTCGCCATGTGATTCAATATTTCCCGACAAATCACCTGCGCTCATGACCGCCATATCGCGCGCTGCTTGTTGTAATGGCGGGATAATCGATTGATAGCAATTGCGTCCAAAACTCATCGCCATGACTAGGCCGCACAGCGCCAAACCCATGTTGAAAAAATCACTGCCACCGCCCACTTTGCCTTCATAACTAGACCAGGCAATCGCCGCGTTGAGCAATGCCATCACAACGATAAAGCTCATCAGACGCGTGGATATCGATAAGCGGGCATGCCACTGTAAAGGATTCCAACGACGGCGCGGGATCGCTGCACCTTCATGCACTTGCAAGCGATGATCGCCATTATTGATAGCGCAATAGGCAGCTTCTGCTGCATTGATTTGCTGTCGTGATGGCTTGACGCGGATCGAGGTATAACCGATCACTTGCGCATCTTTGATCAGTGGCGCGGCGATCGCTTCTACCCAATAAAAATCGCCATTCTTACAGCGATTTTTGACTAAGCCTGTCCACGATTTTCCAGCTTTAATCGTGTGCCATAAATCAGCAAAGGCTTCAGCAGGCATATCTGGGTGGCGCAGGATATTTTGTGGCGCACCGATTAATTCGGTTTCGGTATATCCGCTGATACGAATAAAGGCGTCATTCGCGTAAGTGATATTGCCTTGTAAATCAGTTTTTGAGACGATGGTTTCAGAGTCGTGCAAGACGTACTCAACTTGCGTGACCGGTAAATTTTGACGCATGCAAAGCTCTCTACTTCGTAATCATTCTTGTGGAATTGACAGATCACTAGCTTCGGAAAAACGCGCATAAATTAAGATTTTCTTCTTAAAAAGCTTTTCTGGAATACTAGTTTTCTTGGTTGCGAAGTATATTGAGATCGCTAGTTTGAATTGTTAAAAAATGTGAGGTTTAGCGGTTTTCATCTGTAAAGATTGCGTTAGATCAAAAAAATAAATGCATGCGTTGTATCTGCGACATGCGATTCTTGATCAGATCAATTGTTTGATTGTAGTCGCGCACCAGTTGTCATCTGCAGCACAAAATTCACTGCAGAATTCATGTGCAAACAATCTCATGCGTGCTGGAGTAAATTGGCGAAAAAAAAACACCATGCGATAAGCGCATGGTGTTTTCATATGACAACGATGCTGCCAATTTTTTGGCAGCTTAGTCAAAATTAATGGTGATGGCCGTGCTCACCATGCACGTGACCATGTGCGACTTCTTCTGCCGTTGCAGCACGAATATCTAAGACTTGCACATTCACTTTTAAAGAGCTGCCAGCCAATGGATGATTGCCATCTAACATGACTTGATCACCTTTGATCTTGAGCACGGTGTACACCATTTGCTCACCTGTCTCACTGTAACCTTCCATCATGCCGCCAACTTTGATACCAGCCGGAAAATCTTTTTTAGAAATCGTTCTGAGCAAGCTTTCATCGCGCACACCAAAAGCATCTTCAGGCGACAAATTCATCGCCAATTTAAAACCAATTTCCTGACCTTGCAGAGCTTCTTCAATTTTCGGTAAGAGATTGTCGTAACCGTGCAAGTAAGCAACTGGCGTTTTGCCACTTTCTAATACTTTACCTTTACCGTCAACGACGGAAAGGCGAATGGTGACTGCGCTGTCTTTTTCTATGATCATGATGCTGGACTCAGTTTAATAATGGGAAAAGGCAGTATCTTAACCTAAGGTAGCCTATCGGGGTGATTAAGTGAATTGCCTTGCTGCTTGAAAGATAACTGATTACCTAAACTAATTTATCAGCAAACAGCTTGCGTGCTTTCGCCACTTTAGGTGCGACCACAAATGAGCAATAGCCTTGCTGAGGATGTTGACGGAAATAATTTTGATGATAAGCCTCAGCCAAATAAAACTGCGGTGCCATGCTTAACTCTGTGACGATGGGATCATCCCAAATAGTCGCCATTTTTTGTATGACTTCTTGTGCGATGTGCAGTTGATTTTCATCATGATAGTAGATCACTGAGCGATATTGCGTACCTTGATCTGCACCTTGACGATTGAGCGTGGTCGGATCATGAATCGTGAAGAAAATTTCGAGAATTTCTGCATACGTAATCAATTCAGGATCAAAACGCAAACGCACGACTTCGGCATGCCCAGTCGTGCCTGTGCAAATTTGCTCATAGGTCGGATTATGAACTTGGCCACCGCTATAGCCTGATTCGACAGTACTAATGCCGCGAATCTGTTGGAACACCGCTTCGGTACACCAAAAGCAGCCGCCTCCGATAGTCGCAGTTTGTTGTGTTTGTTCGTTCATGGCGATTCCTTTATTAGTAACATTTAACTTCTGTTCGACTCATTGCATCGATTGGGCAATGAAGCAATGAAAAGCTTTTTTGATTCATCTACATTGTCTTTTTTATTTTTACTTTTATGCAAAATCTGATAAATTCATGCAAATTACATAAATTATTGTTAACCATACTGCGAGCATTCTCTATGAAATCTCAACTCGATTTTCGACAAGCAAGCATATCCATATTAACCGGCCTCTTATCCGCTTTCTTGTTGGGCTTGGCTGGATTCTTCCAAAATTCATTAAATTGGACTTATTTCCTAGTCTTCTTTTTCGTTGGACTTGGTATGCATAGATTTATCACAGCCATTTTCAACATAATTGCACCATTGCAAGCGAAGCAAGCCGATCCTAAGGATCTGGAAAACAAAGCAATTGTTGCCGAAGTTTTCAAACAATCACGAAATTAGCACTAATTTCTCAAGTAGTCGCAAAACAACAAATACTTTTTAGTACTTTTCTGCCAATACTCAAGCCGCCTCCAAGCGGGTAAAATGCGTCATGCAAAATTTTGACGACGAATCCATAGTAAGAATAGAAGACGATTTATCCGATCAGAACGATTTAAGTCTCAAGTCTTACTTCAAATCCAGTTTAACTCCCGATGATGTTGTTGCCCTCGCCCCTTTGCGGCGCGCGCAGCCTATGCTGCAAGCGTTTACCGCATTATTCCATGGCGGCATCAACAGCGTATTGATGCGCCTGCTTGTCTTGCGCGAATTGACTGCGGATGTTGATTCCCCATCGCTGAGTCGGGCCGATATTAATGCCAAACTCGGTTATCTGGAGCCCGAAGCGCTAGAAACAGTACTTACACGTTTGCGCAGTACTGGGCTTTTAGTATGGGATCCAAGCCAATCCGTCTATCGCATAGCACCGATGGCGCGTAATGTCTTAGCTGCGATTGAATCCCTGATTCAAGTTGAGCAGCAAGACGATCCTTCTGAAGTCAGTTACATGCTGACGCAAGTTGCCGGCGCACAGGCTGTTGGTGGTGTCTCGGTTGAACAGCTCCATCATTTGCTTGGTCGCTTGATCGAACTGACTGAAGAATTTTCCGATGCGATTGCCTCTGGCTCAGAATTTCAACTCCGCACAGCACAACAAAAATGGCACACGGCTTGCGATTGGGTAGAAAAAGGTTCGCAGATTATTCATGCGATCACGAATGATAGCCGCGCCGATTCGGCGACGCACCGCGCAGCACAGGCGATTGGCCGCGCTCAGAGTGCGCTCTTGAATATGCAAGGCATGTTTTCACGCGCTTTGAATCAAATTGAACGTCAACGCGTCCATCTGGGGCAATCTGGTTTATCCACCACCGATATTAAGATGTGGTTGCTGCAACGTGACGATTTAGCTTCGCTCGCCGATGGCGCTTTATCGCATCCGGTGACGCCGCATTTCATTACGCCGTCCGAAATGATTGATGTGGCCGAAAGCGAATTGCTCAGCCATCGTAACTCCGCGGTTTTGGGTATTTTACCAACGGGTGAAAATGCACCGTCGATTGCGAATGATAATAGCGAAGCTTTGTTAGAACTCGATCATTGGTTGGATTTGCTCGGCAACATTGACGGCAACTCTTACGATCCAGAAACCAAAAAACATAAACCGTTACAAGATTATTTATTACCCGCCAGCTTCGCGATTGCTTCTTACCGCGCTTCGCTCTTGCCTTTGATCGGTGACGCGAATGAAGCCTCATTGCAAGGTGCGACCGCTATTCTGGCACGCTTGCCTTTGACATTCAGCTCCAAAGACAAAATGCAAAAAGTCTCTGATCCGCATGTGGCAGCGATTTCTGTGGCTAGCCTCATACCTTTAGAGTCGCAGCAGAAGTCACACCAAGAAGCGCCGCAAGAAACGCTGCGAGAAACACAGCACGAAGCTAAACATGAATAAAACAAGCGTAGGGTGCGCCGTGCGCACCGACACTTTCACCACTATAAGAAAACTGGTGCGCATGGCGCACCCTACGAATACCAGGAATGTGATATGACTGAAGACGCACAAATCCTTATCGCCCGTTTGTTGGCGCATCAGACCTTACGTCGTGAAGACAAATTAGTAAAACGCGCGTTATCGGATGAAAATTTCCGTAGCGATGTCGACGCGCGCCTGAAAGCTTGCGGCATGAAATTTGTTGATAACGTGTATGCCGATCACGTGACGCTGGCTTTAACTCGCGATAGCGAATCCAAAGTATTCGGCACCAAAGACACCTGGCAGAACAATAATTTTGGTCTGGCACGCGATGGCGTCGCCTTGTTAGTCGTGTTGTGGTCGCTCATTATTCTGCCAAAACGCGAACGCCAAGAAGCACATCAAATGGCGCAAGAAGACCAGAACGATATGTTCGGTAAAGAAAAACCTTTACCACGCGCTGAAGACACGTCAATCGGCATTTCCTATCGCACTCTGCTCGCTGATTTCGGCGAAAAGCTGGGTAAGAAAACCCGTATGGATATGAATCTCGGACAACTCTCGCGTTTAGGTTTTATCGAACGCAAAATGGATTTGATCATGGAAGGCCCGTTGTTGGATTTGCTGATGGATACCGATGCATTGAAAGACCGCATCATCAACGGCGCACTGTCTGACATTTTCCATATTCCTATGCCACGAACACCAGCGGTGATAGAAGCGGAACGGATTGCGGCTGAAGAAATCGCAGCAAACAAACAAGCCGCATCTGACAACGAGAGTGATCAAGTTGTCACACCAGAATTCGATTCCAGCGATGCCAATATCGCTGACAACATCACAGAAAAAGAATAAGCCATCATGTTTCACATCAAATCACTAGAACTGGTTCACTGGGATTACTGGCAGCGCATTAAGAACATCCCGCTGGATGCCAAGATTATTACGATTGCCGGGCAAAATGGCTCTGGCAAGACGACACTACTCGATGCTTTGCGCACTCTGTTTGGTCTGGAATGTTCTATGGGACGTTCCTACAAACACTATGCACGCCACTCCGGTCAACAGACGGCGTGGATACGTGCAGTCGTCGATAACAGCGCAGTCGGGCCGCAGATTTCAAATCGCCCTTTCCGCATGTCGGGCTTGTACGAAGATGAAGTCACGCTTTTCTGTAAAATCGAGAAAAACGGTGGTGACTGGAAACGTCAATACTTGATGCGCAGTGGCAAAATCGAGATTGAAGAAATCCAGGAAGCCAACGATTGGTTAGGCGTAGAAACTTATCGCAAACGTTTATCGCATGCGGGCTTGTCGTCAGCGATGGGCAAAGTGCTGGCACTGGAACAAGGTGAAACCGATAAGCTGTGTGAATATGCGCCGCGCCAATTACTGGATTTGGTGTTTCAAGTATTCGGCGATAAAGAAGTTCTGGATGCCTACGACGATGCCAAACGTCATCAACGCGATACAGAATCTGAATTGCAGCGCTTTGAAACGGAACTCGAAGGTGCCAAGACCAATCTGGAAGGCCTTCGTTTAAAAGTCGCCAATTTCCATCAGTGGGAAAGTCTGAATAAAGAAAAGCGTGATTTGCAGGAAGAGATTTTACCGACTCTGCAATATCACGAAGATCTAGAACGTGCATCGGCAACCAGCCAGGCATTACGCGCCAGCAAACGCCATTTAAAAGCGCAGGACGAAGCGCTATCCGAACGTCGTCAAGCACTCGCACAGCAAGCACAAAATCACAGCGAAGCACAGCAATCCGAGGCAGCATTGGAAGCCGAAGAATCCAACTTGCGTGAAAAACTAGCGCAAGTCAATGCCAAGCTCAAACCGCAAGAAAGCTTGCTTGAACAAAAAGCGCGTTTGCAAAAACTGGCTGCAGAAGCCGATGCCGACATCGCAAATATCGCCGATGAATTAGAGAAAAAAGAAGAAGAACTCGCGCAGCAAAAACAAGAGCGCGATGCTTTGAACCAGCGCATCGCCGCCGACATGGAAACCATCTCGGCGCTGCAAGGCAAAGCCAGTTTGCCCGATCCAGAAAACGTGCGCCAAATGCGCCGCGCTTTGAATGAAGCAAATATTCCGCACAGCATGCTGCCTGAGATCGTCGAAGTCACCGACGCTAAATGGCAAGGTGCGGTCGAAGGTGTGTTGCGCGGCTACACATCAGTTATCTTGCTTGATAATGCGAGCGACGCGAGTGCCGCCTATCGCATCGGTGAAAAGCAACGCTACAGTCATTTTATCGTGCCAGATCGTATCAATGCGCCCGTGGTGAAAGACGATAGTTTATTGTCGGTCGTTAGTTTTAATGCCAAAGCACCGGCCTGGCTGATCGAACAATTAGAACGCATAGAAACCGTCGATAGCATTGATATCGGCATGAAGCTGCACAAGTCGCAAGAATGGATTACGCCCGACGCGTATCACTTCGAACGTCGCGGTGGTCGTTCTTTATTTGTTGAAGTATCGCGCTACCGTTTTGGTAATGCTGGTCGTACCCAACGTTTAGAAGCGTTACAAAAAGCACTGCCACGTTTGCAATCACAAGAAGATCAGCTCACGATCAAGATCAGCAAACTAGCTGGCGAAATTTCTTCTTACAAAGCGCGTTTAGCCGGTGTTGATGCGGCCAAAGAATTAAGTGCCCGTCATGCAGAGTTTGAAGAAGCATCGCGCAATACGCAGCCATTAAAGCAACAACGTATCGAGGTCGGTACCCGCCTTGGCGAGATCGCACCTTTACTCAAAGCAGCGACTGAACAACGTACGGTCGCGCATCTGAAATGGGAACAAGCCAAGGCCGCGATTGCCGATGCTGAATCCCAACAACGTGTTTCAGAAAAACGTCACGCCGAAGAACGTAAAGCACAATTCGAAACTTTACGGACGATGCGTGAAACGTGGCACACACTTCCACTCAATTGGAAACGCAGTTCACATCGCAAAGAACTGGTGGCAGAACACGAGAACGTCCATCAAATCGAATTACGATTGCGCAGCCTCGGCAACAACTTAGCGCGCGATGATTGGGAAACTGATTCCACGGTCGTAGATCAATACACGCGTTTAAATAATTTGCTGCAAAACCGTCAGGCGGAAACTGACGAACGTCGTTATCAAAATAATCGTGCGATGGAAGCAACCGTGAATGCACGTGCCGCTTACATGGATAGATTGCGCTACACCATCAAAACCTATAGCAAGAACATCAAACAACTGGGTGAGCTCGCAGGCATTGAAGTTCACACTGATCCGGTAAAGTTAGAAAACGATGATGTGATGTTGTCACAAGCTGGTTTGCACGTACGCTTTAAATTCGACGGCAAAGGCCCTATCGGCATGAACGACGGTGAAGCTTCCGGTGGTCAGCAGGTGATGAAATCTTTGATTCTGTTAATCGGCTTATTGAAATCTGAAGACGGCTCCGGCGGCTTTGTGTTTATCGATGAACCCTTCGCGCATTTGGATATCCGGAATATTCAATTGGTCGGTGAGTTCTTGAAAAACACCGATGCACAATATCTGATGACCACCCCATTGACACATAACACTGACGTCTACGATCCTTCAGAATTGACGCTGATTACCAGCAAGAAGAAAAAAGATACGGAATGGGCACAACCGATTTTTGTATTGCAACGCCGGGTGGAAAAAGTTAAGGATGCGAGAGCCTAAACTAGCTGAAGAGAACTTGAGCTAGCGCTGGAAATAAGCTTAGCCCGGAAGTAAATTAACTCGCTAAGTTGAATTTGAATTGAATACAACTTACACAAATGCACGCAAATTAAGGTTTGCGTGCATTTTTACTTGAGCGACTCGCCTGACTAAGGCACAATCGTAGGCTCAAAATAATGAGGTGGCGAATGGGAATTGAGATTGGAAGCGCTGGCGAAACTTTGGCCGCTGTAGTGATCAGTAATGAGCTGGGTTCAACACCATCACCAAAGTCTGCACCAGATGGCAGTACAAGTCCAAGTTGCGCAAATTGCGGGACAGCTTTAAGTGGCGCGTATTGTCATGCTTGCGGTCAATCATCGCATATTCATCGCTCGCTGCTGCACATGTTAGAAGAAGTCTTGCACGGCATTTTCCACTTCGATACCAAAGCCTGGCGCACCATTCCGGCCTTGATTTTACGTCCAGGTCATTTGACCAAAGACTACATTGAAGGAAAACGCACTTCCTATGTCTCACCGTTGGCGCTATTTCTATTCCTGATCTTTTTGATGTTCTTTGTATTCTCGTACACAACCTCTTGGAAGGGTGACGATCTTCTCAAAACTAGCAATTCACGAGAAAGCATTACGGAAGAACTAGCAAAAGCAAAAGAAACGCTTCAACAAAAGCGGCTAGAAAAAAGCCAGCTTGCAGAACATAGTGCAGATCAATTCGATTTGCAAATTGAGATTCGTGAAGCCGAAGCAGTCATTAGCAAGTTACAAGATACCTTGGGCAAACTCGACGGAAAAATACCTACAGTCGCAGAAGCCGAACAGGAATTGGCGAATGCTGAACAATCGCTGGCTGCGTTGAGAACCCGCCAAGCAGAGATAAAGTCGGCAAAATCTGCAGAAACGCCTGATCCGGCAAGTACGACTGCGACTAGCGATGCTAGTGCTAGCGCCAAAGATAAAAGCCATGTTGCTGATCCAGATGTAGCGCAGACTAAACCTTGGGAAATCGCACAAGAAATTCGTTTTATGGAAAGACAAGTGAAGTACCATAAAAAACGCGTGGCAAGTGTGATCGAGCAGCATAAGCGGTTGGAAAAGGATCAAACATCTAAAACCACTGCCGCTTCGGCCACGAAAGCTGCCTCCACTACCTCAGCGAGCGCAGTGCTTGCCTCAGCCGAAAAAACTGCATCGTCTGCCACAGATGAAACTGAAGAATCCACTGATGACGCCGCATCGGATTTTAGTGATTTGTCCAAAATTCCTTATATCGGAAAAACTCTGGCACACATCGATAGCAATCGTGAACTGACGCTCTACAAAATGAAGAAGAATGCGTCAAGCGCTGCATTTTTATTGATCCCGATTTCCTTACCGTTCTTATGGCTGCTGTTTGCTTTTAAGCGCAAGTATGTGATGTTTGATCATACGGTCTTTGCACTTTACTCACTGTCATTTATGAGTTTGCTGATGATCGCCGTGGCAACGCTATCGAAGTTTGAGTTTACTGGAACGGCTAGCATGCTATTCGTATTCGTTCCACCGATACATATGTTTTCACAGTTACGCCATGCCTACAGCCTAGGTGTTCTGGCGAGCTTATGGCGTACCATTGCCCTACTCTTCATCGCCTTAATCGCTTTAACGATTTACGCTGCTGTCGTTACTGTCTTAAGTACCTGATCAATTACGACGGAGCTTGCCAACATGCCAGCCTATATCGCGCTTTTACGTGCCGTGAATGTCGGCGGCACCGGCAAGCTACCAATGAAAGATTTGGTGACGATGTGTGAAGCAATTGGATTCCAACAAGTGAAAACCTATATTGCGAGTGGTAATGTGGTTTTCAGCAGCAAGCTTGGTGCAACAGAATGTCAATATTTGCTGGAAAAATCCTTGGCCGATTATGCCGGAAAATCTGTCGGGGTATTCATACGCACCCCAGATGAATTACAAGCTTTGTTGGAGAAGAACCCGTTCGCCGACAAAGAAGGCAATCGTAGCGTTTGTCTATTCCTTGACGAACCAGTAACACCCGCTATGATCAGTGCCGTAAAAAATCGCCATGAAGAAGAACTTGTCTGCGGTGAACGCGCTTTGTACGTTTATTACGGCGCAGGAATGGCGGATTCTAAACTCGTCATTCCAGCCGCAAAGAATGGCACGGCGCGCAATATCAACACTGTGACGAAGTTACATCAGTTGGCATCAGCCATATAGCTAAGCTGTGACTTAGCTTGCCGACAGCGCGTGCATAATCGCTTGTGCAAATCGCTGTGGTGCTTCTGGATTAAGCTCCAAGAATAATTCTGGTTCTAGCAATTCCAATTCCATCAACATAAATTGCCCATCACGCAGCACCCCGTCAACGCGTGCATAACATGGCATACGTTCTAAAGCATTCAAAATAGTTTGCGCTTGGGTCTGCATGTCTGCAGAGACTTCGACCGAATGCACCGTTCCACCATGATCTGATTGCACACGGAAGTCGCCTGCCTTTGCACGCTTGATTAGTGCATGACTGAATTTGCCGTCAAAGAAGATCAGAGACCATTCGCCTTCCGACATAATCTCCGGCATAAAGGGCTGCACCAGAAAATCTTGCTCTCGCCGCCACGCCGAAAAATCACGATCAGCTTCCAGCATGTTGTCCAAATTCACGCGCAAAGTACGCCACGCCCCAGCAGATTGCACTGGCTTGATCACAATCTGCTTACTATCGAGTTGCTTCATCAGTTCTGCTAGGCTTCTTTGGTTATCTGGCGTGACACAAAGGCTAGGAATGACTGGCAGGTGCTTTTGGCTGAGCTCGAATAGGTATTTCTTATTCAAATTCCACATCAATGTATCCAAATCATTAACCACCTTGACTTGAAGTTCTCGCAAACGATTTAACCAGTTCAAAAAATCGGATAATTTTTCATGGTAATCCCAAGGACAACGAATAATCACGGCATCAAACGATTGCCACTGCACCGTAACATCAGTCCAAATACAAATCGATACCTGTGCTCCCAAAGCAGATAAAGCAGGTGGCAATAATTGTTCGCCACCAAATAAGTTGGGTAGCTCGGCACTGGTGACTAATGCCAAACGAATTGGCGCTTGCGCTCGCAAATCTTCTGGCTGACTTTGCGGTGTTAAATGAGGATGCATGAAAGTTTCCTGTTATCGATGTCACAGACATCATACCGAAAGCGGCTTAATGACACGCATGAAAAATCTTTGAGATTCTATACGCAACTTAGTCGGCGTATCAGATACCACTTTCTTAAAATCTTGGCTAAAACCTCGATGAAACAAACCATTAGAGCAATGAACGACTACTTAGTGTTGAATACCAGATTCATCAGAGGCATACGAATTAAATCATAAAAAATATCAACACCATTTACTTTTAATAGCTTAATTTCGTATTTATCGAGGTTTTTCGATAATGTGTGTTGAATTGATAGGCAGAACCCCAGCTCACAAAATTTTCTTTGGTTTCAAGCCTCAAGTCGGCAATTTTAGCTATCTTAAAAAACAACTGATAACTTTCCGTCAACCTCTTTCTCTGTTCTACTCAGCGTCGATTGTCAATAAATCGATACAGCATTACCACTTCATCGCTCACAAATCCGTTTCGAACGATCGAAGTAATAATCATCCAAGTCGAAACAATCATGTCGTCACAATCACAATAATCCAAATACACAATCTATATAGATAGTCTGGGAGAGACAGATGCAAAAGAAAATTTTATCGAGCCTCATGCTCGGCTTGATCTTAAGTGCTTCAGGCAGTGTTACCGGTAGCGTCAACAACGCTGTCGCAGAAAAGAAAGTATGGATCACCATTGGTGATGCTGCTTTTAATGAACTCAAACAAATTTCACCAAAACTCGTCGTTAAAGAGAGCCGCATGGTGAGTGCCGGTAGTGCAGGCTTTGCAAAAAGTGAAGGTGTGCATCTGGTGCAAATTAATGAATCAATGATGCATGCTTTGTCCGGTGCGATCCACAACAAACTCAAACGCTGCGGTGGCTTTATCGCCCACGATAGTGAAACCACTGGCCTTCATTCGCTCAGCAGCACGGCAAACGGTTTTGCTCCAGCGATTGCGGCAATTGCACCGTCATACAGTATCGATAATCAAACCACCGTGAATCCCTTATTGACACAAATGCAGGCGACCAATATTGGTCAGACGATTGTCGATCTCTCTGCATTTGTGAACCGCTACTACACGACAGCGGGCGGTGTTAGTGGTTCAAACTGGATTAAGAATAAATGGACACAACTCGCCAATGGTCGTAGCAATGTCACCGTTGAACAATTCACGCACGCTGGTTTTCCACAAAAATCTGTCATCTTGACGATACAAGGTTCTGATAACGCATCTGAAGTTGTGGTGCTCGGTGGACATCAAGATTCCATCAACACAGCTGGCACGACAGAAACAACCAAAGCACCGGGAGCAGATGACGATGCATCGGGCATCGCCAGTTTGACAGAGGCAATACGCGTGATGATGGCTAGTAATTACCAGCCACGTCGTACCATCAAATTCATGGCCTATGCCGCCGAAGAAGTCGGTTTAAAAGGTTCAGGTGAAATCGCCAGAAAATTCAAGACAGATGGTGTCAATGTGGTGGGTGTCATGCAGCTTGACATGACCAACTATAAAGGTTCGGCAAAAGATATTTATCTTTACACCGATTACACCAATGCTGGACAAAATACTTTCGTCGCCAACCTGATTACCACTTATCAACCTAGTCTGACGATAGGCTACGACAGCTGTGGCTATGGCTGCTCGGATCATGCATCTTGGCATGCACAAGGCTATGCGACTTCGATGCCATTTGAAACGGCAATGAGTGAAAGTAATCCACGCATCCACGGCACGGGTGATACTTACGCGAACATGGGTAGTCAAGCCAATCATGCCTTGAAATTTGGCCGTTTGGCGGCGTCATTTGCGGTAGAACTTGGCAGCGATGGTCCAGGTTTGCCACCAGCCACCACGGTGTTAACGAAAGATGTGACAGTCGCCGTCAATGGTGCGGCAAATGCACAAGGCACTTATACTTTTGTAGTGCCAACTGGTGCCAGCAATTTGACATTTAAAACCACTGGCGGCACTGGTGATTTAGATATTTACACCAAACTTGGCAGCGCTCCGACGACAACTTCTTACCTGCAAAAATCAGATGGCGCCACTAACGCAGAAACTATCACGATCGCAGCACCAACTGCTGGCACTTATTATTTACTGACGAATGCTGCCTCAGCAGTCAGCGGTGCGTCTTTAGTTGCCAGCTATCAAACAAGTACACCACCAGGAAACGTTTTGAATAGTGGCGTAAGCGTCAGTGTCGGTAGTCTGGCGAAGAACGCCACTAAGACTTATACGATCTCGGTGCCCGCTGGTAAAACTTCACTGACATTCAAATTGTCGGGCGGCACGGGTGATGGGGATATTTATGCCAAATTTGGCGCAGCACCGACCACCACGGTGTACGACAAAAAGTCAGACGGCTCGACTAACGCAGAAACCATCACGATCTCTGCACCGCAAGCAGGAACTTACTATTTACTCATCAAAGCCTACGCGGCGATGAGCGGTGCTAGTGTGTTAGCGACGGTTCAATAATTCACGTCAGTCGTGATAAAAAAAGCCAGTGAGACTACAATTCTCACTGGCTTTTTTCTTAGAAGAATAGGATCGTCGATTTAGAAAGTCTTCACCAACATCAAACGGAACGAACGTGATTCCAGTGGATGGAAATGAATATCTTCTTTCGGACTTGCTTCACCTTTAAGCTGCGACTCATAGTAATAGTCAATTGCAGACGCACGGCGATTGGTCAAATTAAATCCTTCCAATTCCAACTTTAGCGTAGGGCTAAACTTATATCCTATGCGACCATTCACTGTACTACTTGCTTTTGAGCGCACAGAATTATCTTCAAGCAATGCACGTGGACCGAAATAACGCAAACGTAATGCCCCCGACCAAGCGCCCAATTTATCAACTGTTGCTGACAGCTGTGCGACACCTTCAACTGCACCAACGATACGATTACCAACAGGATCAAAATCGCGAGAACGTGCCTTCGCGTACGCTGCGTCAAAGTCAATCGACAACCAATCATTAGCTTGATAAGAATTCGAAATTTCGATGCCATGACGACGGCTTGGACGCCCTGCTTCGGTCGTACCTGCATCGCCGACGAAACTTAATTCAGAGTCGAAATCGAGACGATACAAAGATACCGAGCTATGCAAGCCAGGCAAAATTTCGGTACGCATGCCTAGTTCACTACCACGTGCCCTTACCAGACCTGGTGATTTACCAGTGGCTTCTAAGCTTTGTGGATCAATGGTCGTTAAAGTCGCCCGCGCATCATTGCTATGAAAGCCTGTGCCCAGATTCACATACAATTCCGTCTTACTCCATGGACCAAAAATCAAACTCGCGCTCGGGCTAGTAATATGGTCATTCGCTTTACCAGAATTTTCACGTCGGTCACCATCCACTTGAAAACGATATTGGTCATGGCGCACACCAAAGTTTGTGCGGAAGCTTTCCGTCCAGCGTGTGCTCACATCCACATACAAACCCAAACTGCTTTCGACGATGTGATCTTGACGCACAGTGGATAATTGCTGACGTGCCTTAGTCTTATGCAAACCGTTAAAAATATTATCGTTTTGTAGCTGTGTGCCAATCGTGAAGTCAGTGTTCTTTCCATTCAAATGTGAATGCCAAGTATGACTTGCATTGATTCCACTGGTCACCCGACGATCTGGCTGACTGAACTGATCACCATTAATTGGATCGTCCATAAAGTAAGTAAAGTTCGAATACAAATCCAAACCTGTATTAATCACATATGCACTAATCTTTGAAGCGTCATCAGTCGCGGTACGGCGCCAACTACCAGACAAACTATAGCGGTGCGCCTCACCGCCATCAGTCTTATCAATCGTATCGAAACGGCTAATATCACCCTGCTCCACTGCACGTAAAGGAATCTGATCGGTCGCATTCCATTTGCCGCGATACAGCATCGCGCTCAGGCTAAAACCATTGTTTGCAAAACCTTCGCTATAACGCAATACCGCATTCACTTTCTTAAATTTATCTGGATTCACAAACGGACCATCATTACCAGTAAATTCAAGCGCGTATAACAAACTACCGTCAGCAAAATCTGGTGAGGCTGCGAGTAATGCACGACGATAAGCATTTTGTCCAAGCGTGACGCTCGCAATACTTTGGCTTAAACGATTGGCATAGAGCATCGCAGCACTGCCAGCCGCCGAGAAGTCACCCGTGGTCGATGAATAAGGCCCTTTTTTAAATTCCATACGTGCAGTTAATTCCGGAATCAAAAAGTTCAAATCTGTCCAACCTTGTCCATGAGCGTGGCTGCGTTGATTGACCGGCATTTCATCGAGCGTGGTGCGCAGATCCGTTCCGTGATCAAGATTAAAGCCACGCAAATAAAATTGATTCGCTTTGCCTTCACCGCTGTGTTGACTAACGATTAAACCAGGAATGGATTCAAGCAATTCACCCGGACGGTAAGTCGTCATCGACGCTAACTCTTTTTTCCCAATCACGCCCGCATTGGCTGCATCGAGTAAGCCCAATTGACTCATCTTAGAACCATCAATGGCGACACGGTGCAAAACCGAATCATCGGCTAACACGCTTTGGTGAAATATCGTGGCGATCAAGCCCACAAGTAATCTTTGCTTCATATATAAAATAAAATTCTAAAAATTAAGTCACTAACTGAAAAAAAAGCGCCGACTGGCGCTAGTACTTCTTACTCTGCGACAGCAACTGATCTTATGGCAATTGCTGCTCGCGTTTGCTGCGGGTAAAAGTATGCGTCTGCGTTGTTCCGTTCTTGGTGATGTTTAAGGTATTTACTTGGTCAAGCAAAAAATCAGTCAAGACCGCCTGACGAATACTGACTTGTTCAGGCAAAGCGCGTTGTTCTAATTCCTGAAAAACAATCACACTATTGGGATCAACTTTTAAACCCACCCATTTCAAAGGCAAAACACCGGCAGCATCATTCATGGAAAATTGCTTCTCGAAGTATTTTCTGAACACCAAAATATCCTCGGGGTCACTCAAATCAAACTGACGCTGATATAGATTCTCTAGCAAAGCCTCAACATCGTGCGCCATGAAAGTGTGTACGATCTCGGTACTACCTGTGTTGGGGTTCATGCTGATATCTGTGATACCAGCATGAAAACGATGTGCATGTGCGAGTGGGCTCAAGCCTAAAGATGTGCTGACTATTATTCCAGTCAGTAAGGTGACCAACGCCAATTTTAAAACCTGAAAACTACGCAACATGCTCATCTCAATTCATCTATGTTACCCATTGAACTGAGGCATAAGATTCATGCCTCAGATCAATCAATTTACTTTTTCTCAGCTGGTTTCGCTGCATCTTTGGATTCAGGCTTATCTGTCTTCAAAGGTGTTTTGAAATCCATCATCATGTCGCTTGGTGGCATATTCATTTTGAATAATTCCAAACGTGATTGTGTAATCTTACGTGGCCAAGAATTGTTATTTGTATCGATATCAGCAGTTTCCAAATAAGGATCTTGTGTCAAACCTACCATCGGTTCATCAGTAACGATCAACTTAGTGAACTTTTTGGAGTTATAACGCCAGATTTCTGCTGGGATACGTTGAATCAATTTCTTACCACTCTTCATTTCGACTTCTAAAATCAAAGGCATAACTAAACCACCGACATTGGAGAAGTCGACCAGATAAAAATACTTGCCAGATTTCAGCATCGCTTTTTCATCGTCTTCTAAGCTCTTCATCAAATCGCTGTAGTTATTACGATCTTTGTTGGTGACAGTGAAGTCATCATATTGATTGTAGAAATCTTTCAGTTCTGGATGTGAATCTAAACGGCGTTCCAATTTTCCTTTATCGGCCTGATTTGCAGTCGAAGTTGGTTGCGACGCAAACTGCGCACGACGCCATGCTTTTTCTACTTCTGGATCTTTAGTTGACATCGTGTATTCAACGATACCGTCAATACTAATATCGACTGGATCCGTTGTGTAGAACCAGCCATGCCAGAACCAATCTAAGTCAGTACCAGAAGCATCTTCCATCGTGCGGAAGAAATCTGCTGGCGTTGGGCGTTTAAATTTCCAACGTTGTGAATACTCTTTGAATGCAAAATCAAACAATTCACGACCCAAGATCGTTTCACGCAAGATGTGCAAGCCAGCCGCTGGTTTCGCATACGCATTTGGACCAAATTGCAGAATGGATTCTGAATTCGTCATGATAGGCACTTGGTTTTGGCTCTTCATGTAATCAACGATGCCACGTGGTTCACCGCGTGTGCCTGGATAATTTTCTTCCCAAGCTTGCTCTGCCAAACTTTGTACAAAGGAATTCAAGCCTTCGTCCATCCATGTCCATTGACGCTCATCAGAATTAACAATCATCGGGAAATAGTTATGGCCAACTTCATGAATGATCACGCTGATCAAACCATATTTAGTACGCTTGGAATACGTCAACTCACCAGTTTTCTTATCCTTAGTCGGGCGACCGCCGTTAAAGGACAACATAGGATATTCCATACCGCCTTGTGGGCCATTGACTGATTGCGCAGTCGGATATGGATAGTCGAGAGAGAATTTATTATATTGTTCTATCGTGTGAATAATCGCCTGCGTGGAGTATTGTCCCCACAAAGGATTACCTTCTTTTGGATAGAAAGACATCGCTAAACCAGTGCTGGAACCAGTCTTGTAGCCCTGTGCATCCCAGATGTATTTACGTGAAGTTGCCCAAGCAAAGTCACGCACATTCTTGGCTTTGAAATGCCAAGTTTTGCTTGAAGTCGCACGTGTCTTTTCTGCTTCTTCGGCTTCTTTCTGCGTCACAATCGCCACTGGCGTTTTTGCCGTGCGCGCTTGCTTCAAGCGATCACGTTGTGTTGCAGTCAAAATTTTGTCGCCATTGCTCAACTCACCTGTTGCAGCAACCACGTGATCACTAGGCACAGTCAATTGCACGTCGTAATCACCGAACTCCAGCGTAAATTCGCCCGAGCCTAAGAACTGTTTGTGCTGCCAGCCATATACATCGTAATACGCTGCCATACGTGGAAACCATTGCGCAATTTCAAAGATATCGTTCTTATCTTCTTTGAAGTGCTCGTAACCATCGCGACCACCAAGCAACTTGCCATTACCGATGTTGTAATTCCAATCGATGCTGAACACATACTTCGCACCTGGTTTTAAAGGCTGCGGCAAATCGATGCGCATCATCGTGCGATTAATCACGTGTTTTAAAGCCTGACCTTCGCCAGTCTTAACGGAAGTGATTTTGAAACCGCCGTCAAAATTGTCGCGCTCATTCATCACACTCATTGCTTGGAAGCTCACCGCATTCGGGTTTTTCCAAGCATCGCGTGATGGCAAAGTACGGGTTTTATTCGCGTCAGAATCTGCGCGGAAGATATTTTGATCCAATTGCACCCACAGATAATTCAAAGTATCCGGTGAATTATTGTGATAAGTGATGGTTTCCGCACCTGTGATGGCGCGTTTGGATTCATCCAAAGTAGCGCGAATCACATAATCGGCACGTTGCTGCCAATACGCATGACCAGGGGCACCAGAAGCTGCACGCACCGAAGTTGGGGTTGGCAATAGATTTTCTATTTGACGAAACTTATCGTCAGATTGACCGCCAGCAAAGGCAGACATGCTCAGACATAAGAGTCCTAATGACACTGGCAAACGCATTATGTTTACTCCAAAATGTGGAAGGAAGTGGGAAGTATGAATTATTTTATAAAATTCCCCACGCTTTTGAGCGTACGATGAAAGAAAAGTTCCAGAAACACATGAATAATTTAAAGCAATCAGGCAAAAAATCAGATAAAAACGCATTGATCGCCGTCAAGGCGCCTTTCTCAATGAGAATATGTGGTTTTATCCGCTTACTAGGTATAAAAACCAAATCAAGATTGCGATTTGATCAATAAAGCCTCAGTGAAGTTCGGTAAAATGAGGCGTTTTTATCCTCTACATCGGCTCTCCGCTGACTATCCCTGATCACTAGGCTTTTCCATGTTTAAACAACTGAAGCAATCACTCATCCAACGTTCTTTTAGCCTTAGCAGTGAAGACACGAGTGATGCCGCTGCCGCAACTGAAAATACGACTACAGGATATTTACCAAGGGTAGAGCAGGATCAACACGACGATCTGGCATTGCGAGCAAATACTGGTGCGGAAAAACCCGATCAAAGCATTCTCGATCAGATTGATAAAGAATGGAATTTGCAACAAGCAGCCTACGCCAGAGCCAAAGTAGAACGTGACTTGCTGATTGATGCGAATAGCCGCATCGATTTCGAACAAGAATTACTGGTCAAAGTCAGAACGCGCCTGATGGCAGAAAAGCAGGCAGAAAAATTAGCCCAACAAAGATTAGAGGGCGAACAACAAGCATTAGATCTTCATCACCAAAGAATCAACGCAGAACAAAACATCGACAAAGTCGCGCAATCTAGCCTGGCGATAGAGAAAGAATTGCTTCAAGCCGCACAGAAACGGATTGAAGTAGAGAATGCCGCAAAAATAGCGGCAGAAACCCAACTAGACGAAACTCTGCATGTTAATAAAATCAACGCCGAACGCCTGATTGCAGAGCAACAAGCGCAAGAACTTGCACAAGAGCGATTGCAAGCCGAAGCCGCCTTATTGCAAGCGCTGGAAGCAAATGCCCAGACGGAACAAGCTGCACTAGAGCAATCACAACAACGACTTAAGACCGAACAAGAATTACAGCGAATCACCGAGCAAAAACAAACAGCAGAGCAAGAACGGCAGGAAAAAATTCAACAGGGAATTGAAGCCAATCTTGCGGCCGAAAAATTGGCGCGCGAACGTATCACTGAAGAACAAACCGCAATCAACGTCCTGCATCAAAACGAGGCGTCTGCAAATGAGAAAATTCAAGCCGACAATACAAAAATTGAGGCTGAAAATGAACTTACACGATTGAACAAACTGAAAATCGCACTAGAACGCGAAGCAAAACTAAAAACCACAGAACGTCTTTTTGTCAACCGACTGGCAGAACAAAAATTACAAGAACGGATTGCCAGTGAAGTCGAATTAAATGCATTAATTCAAGAGAAGATCGCGGCGGAAACGGCATTGATGGAATCAGCAGTCGCCCTATCGATAGCTGAAGACAACGCTGAACAAGTTGCTAAAGAAAAACTCGCATTAGAAATACTGGCTACGCAGAAAGCCGAAGAAAAAATCATCGCCGAAAAAGATGCTTTGGCGCATAGTCAACGTCGTCAAAATGCTGAGGCGAATTTACTGGCACAAGTCGAAGCCAGAATGCGTGCGGAACAAAACGCTGAACAAATTTCAGCTGCGCAGCTAGCTGCTGCACAAGAAGCAGAGCAAACCTTGCAAAGGCGTCTGCAAGCAGAGTTGGATGCGACGGCGACAGTCAAACAACGTCAAGACAATGACCATTTAGCGATTCAGGCAGAGCAACAGAGACTCGCCCATGAAACTGCTTTAATCGAAGCGGCGCATCGCTTAGCGGCTGCGGAATTAGAAGCAGAAACGGTGGCGCGCGAACGCGTAGCTGCCTCGATTCGGACACAGCAACAAGCTCTAGAACGCCAGCAAGCCGAACTCAATGCTACCCGTCTACTAGAGCAAAGAATATTAAGTGAGGCTGAGCTGCTAAGCGCGCAAAAATCACAAGTCGCTTTAGAGACTGAGACCGAGCAACTAGCACAGAATAGATTGGCGACTGAGCAAAAACTGCATGCGCACACACAAGAAATACACCACCTCGCAGAGCTACAAGCAAACTTACAAAACCGCATTGCTGAAGCAGAACAGACCTTGGCAGAATTAAGCGCACAAGCTCAACAACAAAGTCAATTGCTCAATGCCACAAGCGAACAACGCCAACAACTCGAAGCACAAATCGCCGCATCAGAAACACAGTTATCTGACATTGAAAAAAGCGTCGAACAAGAGCGTCTTTTACTGACACAAGCACATCAGAAAATCGCGCTGGAGAAAGAGCGTATTGCCAGAGCGAAGCATAAGCTACAAGCAGAAAAAGCGGCAATCGTTATCGCTCAGCAAAGGCAATTACGCGAACAAGAAGTGACCACCTTAGCCCAAGAGAGCGCAGCGATAGAGGCACAGGTCATCGCTGCTGAACAAGAAAAGTTAGCGCAACAAGAACAGATGATTGCCGCAGAACAGCGACGACATGATGCAGAGCGTTCAGTGCAAGAATTACTCGCACAGCGTCAACAACTTGAACAGACATCTGCACAACAAACAAAACAGTTGCAAGACTTGGAAGATCCACAAATGCAATTGCCGATTGAAGCAATTGCTCAACAGGATGGTGTGGTTCAAGATCGTGTAAACGCAGAATCTGAATCTGCGCAAATGTATGATCAACAGCTGGCATCCAAAGAAACAGCATTAGTTTGCGTCGATAACAAAGATGATTTCGAGATGTATTTGGAAACGGTTAATCGCTCAAAATCACGCTTTAGCACCAGCACCATTGCTTTAATTTTAACAGCGATAATTGCAATAGCAATGTACTGGTGGTGGCATCAACAAGCGCAGTTGGAGAGCAAGCAAAAAGCAACGAAGCCGCAACAATCTGCAACGACACCTGTCAGCAAAAAAACCGCCATAACTACGCCCGCAACTCCAGCGAGCACCATCAACAACAACTCGGAAAATCTTTTCCAACCCAAATTAGACAAGACTTACGAACAATTAAAAGTACGAGAATTAAAACCGTAGACGGTAAGTTATGGTTCGCTTTAAGTTCTACAAGATGAACTGTGTTCCAGCGTAGGCAGGAATCTATGGCCTTAGCGCACGATATCTAAAACAGCCGCGCAGTCTCTGCACTACGCTCACTCGCTCCCGCCTTCTGCAATTCCTCGGCGGGATCGCAAGCTGATACGACTTCGGTCGAAGCGACGGTCAATTGCCAGTCAGCCTGCATCGGTGAATCACGTTGTGCCAGTAAAAAATACCGGGTGCATGGCGCTATCTTTAAACGTACATTTTTCTGTTTGGTGCCAAAAGCGGATCGCGATAACATCGCCTCAAGTACGAGCTCACGCTCACCTGGCGCGAGCTGCACAGGCATAGAAAATTGCATGCTGCCATCAATCGATACAACACGAACTGGATATTGCGAGTTTGAGTGAATAGCGAAATTAGTGCGGCGAGAAAAAATCATTGATGAAAAACAACGAGTCGAATCAAATTGCCTGCATTAGAAATTACCCAAGGCGATCACACCGGCTGCGATACACAAGGCGCCAAACACACGTTGTACGCGATCACCTTCATCCAATAAATGTCCGCCGATGAGTGCGGCGAACAGCATAGAAACTTCGCGCGCGGGTGCAACATGGCTCAGTGGCGCATCTTGCATTGCATAGAGAACGAGCACATAGGAGATTGGACTAATCACGGCGACGATTACTGCATATTTCCATTCTTTATGCCAAGAAGCGCGCGTTGCAGAACGGTCGCGCAAAAGAACAGGCAATAAAAGTGCGATACGAATGAAGTTGCCGAAATAATCCACCAACAGAGGCGACAGCAACAATATCTTGACGGCATAACCATCTAGCACAGTGTATGCCGCGATGAACAGACCCGTACACAAGCCGTAAAAGATTCCTTTGCGCACGCGCACTTGCTGCATGCTGGCTTCTTGTTCTTGACGTAAAGAACGCCACAGCGCTGGGCCGCCAGCAATGAGAAACACACCACCGACCACAGCCACAATCCCAAAGCCACCAGCCAAACTCAGGTGCTCTCCCAAAAAAAGTATCGCAACCGCAGAAGAAATAAGTGGACCTGAGCCACGTGCCAGCGGATAAACTACCGTCAAATCTGCCTTGCGATATCCACGCAACAAGGTCACAAAATACAACACATGCAATACGCCGCTGGCACTAATAAATCCCCATTCGACCCAACCCCAAGTCGGCACCACATCCCAGCCAAAGTACAGCCCGACTGGCGCCCAAACAACAGCCATGATGAGCGCAGTGAAGCCAGCAAATCGTACGTCGCCTCCCGCTTTTTTGGCTGCGATATTCCAAAGGGCATGAATAAGACCGGCGAGAATGACTAAGAGAAAAGCGGTATGAGACACAAAAAGCCTAAAGGAAAATGAATGATCAATGCCTAAGCACCATGTAGTACAAGCATTTGCAAGTAAGCACAGTGTAACAAATCAAGCATATGATCGACGCATACTATGTTTTGTTTTAGGGCATATTTTAGAGCATATATAAGGATGGTTTTATACATCTCTTAAACCCACAACTAGCCTTCATTGCTAGAAATCCGGTTTTTTTGTGTAACGATTACCTCACTTTTTTTCTAGTACGGTCGCCATAAAAAAACTACACTCTGGTTTCTGCGATTGAAATTCAAGAAATCGCATCTGACTGAATTCAAAAAATGAGAAAGGAGTGGTGATGAAACATTTTGTAATGATACTCATCGGAGCGCTGGTACTTTATGGTGGATGGCAATTGACGTCACCGCTCGTCAGAAAAAATGCCAGCAAGACATTCGCACGTCATGCACTGCGACTGATAGCTTTTGGCATGTTGCTGCTAACTTTGTTGATTGTCGCGTATTACACACCCGCACTACACTTACTTTAATAAGGAATAAAAAATGAAAAAAATCCTCTCCAAATTTGCGCCACTTGGCTTGATCTCCATCGCCGCAGTTCTCACTGGCTGTACTCAGATTGACACTGGCAATGTTGGTGTCGAACGCACTTTAGGTAAAGTTGGCAAAGATGCTTTGCCACCTGGCGTCTACTTCACCGTGTTCAAAACCGTCGATGAGTTCACAGCGAAAGAAGTCAATTTTCAGTTACAAGATATGACACCAAAAAGTCGTGATAACTTAACGATGAAAGATGTCGACATCGACATCTATTTCAAAACCATGCCCGCTGCGATTCCTGCTTTGTACACCAAGTATCAAGGCGATGTGGTGCAGCACAAACAAGTGGTCAAAGACGGTACCAGTGATTTGGTGATGGCGTATAGCCGGGTTTCTCGTGAAGCGCGTGAGTCAGTTTACAAATCTATCGCACAATTGGATGCAACGACGATGCATACCAAGCGCACTGAATTAGCGGAAATGGTCAGAGCAAGTTTGCAGGCCGAATTAGATAACAATGACAAAGGCGCGTTCTTAATCACGGCCGTGAATGTACGTAACTTATTGACCGACCCTGCCATAGAAGCAGCAATCCGCCAACGCGCAGAAACCGATCAGGCGATTCAGAAAAAGCTGAAAGAAGTTGATCTGGCACGGGCTGAAGCAGAACGCTTAATTGTGCAAGCAGAAGGCGAAGCGAAAGCGAACAAGATCATCAGCGAATCATTAACACCAGCGTTGAAAGAGTTACGTCTGGCGGAAATTCAACGTGACGCTGCAATTGCAATCGCATCGAAAGCTGGCAACACCGTATTACTGGGTAATGCGACACCATTGGTGAATGTCAACAAATAATTCCACATAGTAGATTCTTACGACAAAGAGCGAGCCGCTAAAAAATGAACACCAGCTTCAATCTTTTTATCGGTTCGCTAGTCTCTGACTTACCACGCAAGCGTTTCAAATTCTGCAAGTAAAAACATTTAACAAATTCGCTTTTCTGAAAATGTTATGATCACAAAGCTGTGATCATAACCTTCATCAGGAAATTGCTATGAATAAGCCCTTCAAGATACTAGCCATCTTTATTGCGACGATCGCACTCATCATTGGTCTTGGTATCGCCTATTTGAGTTTTGTATTCGATCCCAATCAATTCAAATCGCAACTCATAGAGTTCGTAAAAAACAAGAAGCATCGTGATCTCAGCATCGATGGCAATATTCAACTCAACTTCTTCCCTAAACTCGGTGTTAGCCTAGAAAAAATTAAGCTCTCTGAATTTGAATCGACTGCACAATTCGCAGCGCTTGATCGAGCCCAAGTTTCGCTCGCCTTACTGCCACTATTGCAAAAGCAAATCGTCATCGACAAAGTATCGCTACATGGAATGCAACTACGTTATCAACGTGATGCCGACGGCAAATCGAATATCGACGATTTGATCAAACAAGATTCCGCTACCAAAGAAGCAGAGGCTAGCAATACCTCGGATAAACAAATGCGGTTTGATATCGAAGGTATCGATATTGCACAATCGAGTTTCGAAATTGATGATCAAAAAAGCGCACTAAAAGGCCGCATTCAAAATCTGAACCTGAACACGGGAAAGATCGGTGATAAAAATAAAACGCCAGTCAAATTTAGCGCGCAGTTTCAATTCGATAAGCCCAAAGCCGAAGCCAAAATTGAAATCAATACTCAGTTACGCTTTGATATCGAACAAAAAAGTCTGGACTTACAAGACCTGAAAACACAGATCGCCGGAAAACTCGCCACAGATCCTTTCGATCTACAAATTGATACCGCGGCATTGTTTCTAAGCGCAGTAGAAAGTAAGAGCGAGCAAATTAAACTCTCTGCAAAACTTGGTGGAGCCCAAGAATTGAATGCACAGGTCGTGCTGAATAAATTCCTGATACAAGATAAGAATCTCAGCATTGCAGAACTGAACTTACAGGCGCACAGCAAACAGGCTGGCGCATCCAAACAATTGGAATTGAAATCCAATGTGAAGATGGCACTCGACACGCAAATCGTGCAACTGCCGCAGTTAGCAATCCACATTAAATTGAATGATCCAAAACTAGCACAAGCCGAGATTGTGCTACCTATCCATGGCCAGCTCAGTGCTAATCTCAAAGACAAATCGCTCAACAGCACACTCGATGCAAAATTTGACGAAACCAAACTGCATACGACAGTGCAAGTTCAAGATTTCTCTAACCCGGCAATTAGTTTTAAAGTCGATATCGACAAACTCAATCTCGATCGCTACATCAAAAATTCGTCTGTGCCAGCAAAAGCAGATAACAGCAAAGAAGAAGATCTCAATCTGGCCGCACTTAAATCACTAAAGCTCGATGGCCTAATCCGCATCGGTGCTTTGCAGGTCAAGAATCTAAAGATCAATCAGGTGCAATTACCACTGAAAGCGGATCAGGGAAAGATCACGATGAATGGGATCGCGGCGCAGTTATATCAAGGCAGTCTCGCGGGCAATATTGGATTTGACGTTGATGGTAATCAATTTCAAATGCAACAGAATTTAAGCAACGTGCAGATCAATCCCATCTTAGTTGACTTCATGCAGAAAGACATCGTTGAGGGTCGCGGCAATCTCAACTTAAACATCCACACACACGGCAAACGCGTGTCGCAGTTCAAAGACAATTTGAACGGTACACTACGTACACAACTGTCGGATGGTGCAGTGAAAGGAATTAACTTAGCAAAATCCCTGCGCGATTTTAAGGCAAAGATTCTCAACAAAACAGACCAACAACAAGCTGCCAATAAAAATGAGAAGACCGATTTCTCCGCACTGTCAGCTTCCATTAATTTTGTTGATGGCATTGGCAACAGTGATGATCTGGAAATGAAATCCCCATTCTTGCGCGTTGGTGGCAAAGGTCAAGTCAATTTGCGCACTAGCAACCTAGATTACACAGCGCGCGCCACCATCGTCAATACATCAACCGGGCAAGACGGCACAGATTTATCGCAACTAAAAGACCTGACAATCCCAGTGCGCATCAGCGGACCATTCGACAAGCTGGGCTATCAATTACAATTCGCACAAATTGGTAGTGAAGCCTTGAAAAATGCCTTTAAGGCAAAGACAGCACCGGTCATTGAAGAGAAGAAAAAGGAATTGAAAGAGAAAGTGAATGAGCAGTTGAAAGGAAAGTTGAAGGGTTTGTTTGGGCAGTAAAGTTTTTATGTGCTAGAGATATAAACATCAAAAAAGAAAAGGAGTATCTGCCAAAGCGGATACTCCTTTTTTAACAACTACTTTATCAATATCAACGTAATGAGTCACGTTGATATTCATTAAGATCAGAAGCTATATCGTGCGGTCACGCGCAGATTACGTGGAGTTTGGAACCCTGTTGGTGATTGATAGTTTTGATTAAAACGACCTGGCGGCGTTTTACTTGTACTACGACTATAGTCACTACGCTCAGCCCATTCTTGCACTGTACGTGTATCAAATACATTGACTAGAGAAAATTGCAATGTCAACAAATGATCGCCAAACTTCTTGTTATAGTTCACAGATAAATCTAACTGAGCAGTCCAAGGTGTACGTGGACCAGAACCGCGCGGATGTAATTCACTGATGCCATCTTTATTCATGCAGTAGTAGCTTGACGCGCTAGTATAAGCGCCAGAACCACCATTAGTTGTGCCATCTGCCCCCAAGTAATCAGGAACAGTTGTTGGGACAAAACCCAAACAACTTGTTGCACGGCCTGAAGTAATTCGTGAATTTATACCGCCGGTCCAAGTCTCGTTGAACTTATACGAACCATATAATTTAAACTGATGACGACGATCATTTGGCAGGTATCCATACGCACCATCGGTGAATGAGCCAAAGTCAAAATCTTGCGTAATCCCAGCATCAGTTTGGTTTAAGTTTGACTGTACATAACCTTCAGCTGTACCACGATTTTTGGACCACACATAAGAAGCTCCTCCACCCCAAGTACCGTCAAATGGACGCTCTAAAGTGAACTCTAACGCATCATAATCACGCTCGTACTTCGCCAGACCCAAATACTTAGCTGGTATCGTACCGCTCACCAATTTGCCATCACCGTTCAAATCCATTAACAAAGTCAAATCTTCACCTGGATTCATCAGAACACAACCTGCCAGAGATTTGTGATTGAACTTAGTATAGCCCTGATCCTTTGCCCATTTGGCGATTTGAGCGGTACCACAATAATCATCCATACCTGCATTGATACGATTCTTCGTATACTTAACACCGTAGGCGAGCGATTTACTAACCGATTGCTGGAAGCCAACAATAATTTCATCCTTATTCATTGGTTTAAGGTTAGGATCTGCGACAGTTGCTGGATGAGGCAAGCGCTCAGAACCATTAATAATTGCTTGCCCAATTTCGGTCAGACCTGTTGGCACTGCACTCTTAGGATCTTTACCTGTAAAGGTATAGAATTTTTGCTCGCTGTAAGAGATTTGCGTTCCACGGATGTTTGTATTTGATGCGACAGGAATGTAATACCGACCAGCATTACCATAAATTTTCAATGTCGAATCACCCTTAACATTCCATGATGCGCCTAAGCGTGGTGCGAATAGATTTTTCTTCTCTGCGAATGCAACGCCAGCTGCGTTCTTATTTACAAACGACTCCCAGCGCAAACCGCCCGTCATACGAATATTTGGCGTAACTTGCCAAGTATCTTCCAAATATTTTGCGTCGTTGAGTACCTCGTAAATACCTGAAGAACTATAACCATACGAGACGATGGCATACTCTGCACCTCTTGCCACAACATTTGGCACGCCGTTAACTGCACCATTTGATGAATAAGCATACGCATAGCTCTTACCACCAGAACTGTTCACCGATCCAGATTGCGCAGATGTAAACTTCTGGTTATCTATACCAGCACGGAAAGTATGCGAACCCCAGTTATATTCAAGATCGAGACGCGTATTTCTGCGTTTATCAAAGTTCTCACCAAAGTTTGGATCACGTGTGCTAACAGCTGGGAAAGCATAGCAACCTTGGCGCTGTCCAGTTGATGGACCCGTAACTGCAGGACATGTTGGATCAAATGGACGAGAGGCGTTGACACCTTTCCATAATCCGTAATAAGCATTTGTGCCGCCTGTCAACAGAGAAACTGCCAAATCATCCGTAATTGAGCCGGTGTATTTACCAATGAAAACCGTCGATAGGTCGTCTTGGCTACTAATGCGAGGTGCACCCAAATGATCAATCACATAGTTTTGTCCTGTTGGATGCAGCCAATCTGTTCGACGTAAAGTACCGTGATTTGAAATCGCTGTCCCTTCCAAACGATGATCACCACTAATTACATAATCCAATTTCAACATACCATTTGGACGACCTGATTCATCTAATCGACTCGATGTTTTACCATAGCTATCAGTGCTACTGCGTTGTTGCGTCACCATACCCCAAACGAATAATTTGTCTTTAATGATAGGGCCACCCAAGTTGGCATTGATCTCAGTTGAGTGACTAGTGTTATCACGCCCAAAAACAAAATAGCCATTTGGATTATCAAGCACCTCTTTATCCACTACGTTTTTGCCTTTTGCTCGAAAATTCGCAGGCGAATAGATCATGGAAGCGCCACCTTTCCACTTATTTGTACCGCGCTTAGTCGTCAAACTAATAACACCACCGAGGGAACGCCCATATTCAGCGCTATAGCCACCAGTTTTGACTTGTTGCTGTTCAATCGCGTCAAAAGGCAAGCTTGCAAAGGTTAATAAGTTACGGATATTCGTCACATCCATACCATTGATGTAGTAGCCATTTTCCGCAATGGATGCACCCGCCACGGATGGCAAGTTAGCCAAGCCAGCATCACCTTGAACAGTTCCCGGTGCTAACATCGCTACCGCTGTCGCACTACGAGCGATAGGCATCGATTGAATTTCTGCCTGTGTGAATACCGTATTCGATTCTGAACTTGATACATCAATTGGGTTACGTGTACGTGAGCCAGTAACAACGACTGAAGTGCCATCTAACTTCACTTCAGTACCCGTACCTATCGCTACTTCAATTTCGCGAGTTACACCACCCGAAGTGATTTTGTAACGTCCTGGCGCTACTTTACTAATGGAAAAACTACCATCTGCATGTGCATCAATATGGCGAACGCTGCCATTTTCCACATTCTCCAAAGTGACCTTTGCTTTAGGTGCAGAGGCACGACCAAAAATCGAACCTTCCGAGCTTTGCGCCATTGCTGCTGTCGCAAAACACATACTAATAGCCAAGGCAATTGCAGACCGTCTGGCGAAGGCTGCTTGTTTGTTGTTGTTTGTCATTATTATCCTTTCTTGTGTTTTTATAAATTCCCTATATGAAAAAATATTTACACGTAGGGAAGGAATATATTAAACAGCTAGAAAAGGATGAACAAGTAAAAGTCTTTACCTATAGGCTATTTTTAAAGATAAAACAGGATGTATCGCTTTAATACAACAAGTAAATTTGAACGACATTGAATTATTTTTAATGAAGGCTTTTTTGTACGATTTAAATGAAACTTTTCTGACATTTTATTGTCGTTATTCCTTGCAACAAATAATGCAAAAAGGAAAACAAAAATCCTGCATAGGATCGAAGTTTGGCAGATCACGTTGCAAAAAGTCATGACTGTGTACCAGCCAAACTTGCTCGGATGGTAAAAAACTCAGAAGAAATCTGCTTAGTGGAGCTTTAACGTAATTGATTGAAGTAATTAACTGAAGTAATTAATTGACGCAACTGATTAACGTAATTGATCAATGAACTCAATCAAAGGGATCGTCGCTGGCAATAAAGGTTCGACCGCAACTGTACCCTGCCAGGCAAACGCTTGCCCTTCCAGACTTTGTGGCTCACCTTTCCACTCACGCGAGATGTAAAAATGCAAGCGCACATGGGCATGCGGATAAATGTATTCGACACCGCACCACGGTTCTGCGCTGATGATTTGTACGCCAAGCTCTTCCATGAATTCGCGCTTGAGCGCATCCAATATCGACTCGTCTTGTTCAACTTTACCGCCAGGGAATTCCCAGTAACCAGCATAAGGTTTTCCTTCGGGTCGTTGTCCTAACAAGACATCGCCATTCGACTTCATCAAAATGCCGACCGCGACATTCACCGGGCTTGCGCTCATAGATTCTATTTCAGAGAAAGATGTAAAGAAAAATCAGTTTTGGCGACCTGCGAAATCGCGGGCAAATTGCAATGCCACGCGACCTGATCGAGAACCACGTTGCAATGCCCATCGCAAAGCATCTGCGCGCGCCGCTTCGATTTGCGCTGGTGTGCAAGAGAAACTGCTTAGCCAATGGGCGACGATGTCCAGATAGTCATCTTGTTTAAATGGATAAAACGATACCCATAAACCAAATCGTTCAGACAAAGAGATTTTTTCTTCGACGGTTTCGCCCGGATGTAAATCACCATCGTCATCATGTGTGTAACTGGCGTTATCCGACATTCTTTCCGGCATCAAATGACGTCGATTGGATGTCGCGTAGATCAAGACATTATCTGTTTGCGCAGAAATACTTCCATCTAAAGCGACTTTCAAGGCTTTGTAGCCAGGCTCGCCATCTTCAAATGACAGATCATCGCAAAACAGAATAAACTTTTCAGAACGCTCTGCAACGATGTCGATAATGTCTGGCAAATCGCCCATATCTGCTTTGTCTACTTCAATCAAACGCAAACCTTGTGCGGCAAACTCTTGCAAACAAGCTTTAATCAAAGAAGATTTTCCAGTGCCGCGTGCACCAGTTAACAAAACATTGTTGGCAGGTTTTCCCTGCACGAACTGGCGTGTGTTTTGTACGATTAATTCTTTTTGTTGATGGATGTGCTGCAAATCCTCAAATGTCAATTGACTAATGTGCTTGACTGCTTGCAAATACCCCTGCCCTGCACGTTTACGCCAGCGAAACGCTGTCGCTGCATGCCAATCTGGTGCTGGCACAGTTGGCGGCAAATACGCTTCGATGCGATTTAATAGCTGCTCTGCACGATTCAAAAACTGATCAAGTTGAGACATAGCGGAAGGATGGATGAGGTCATTAAGGAAGGAATTTATGCTTGGTTAATGCAATAAGTGAGACTAAGCTTCCTCGCTCAAATATCGAGCGAGGAAGGCAAGCTAAATCAAGAACGGTAATCAGCGTTGATAGACACATATTCATGCGACAAGTCGCAAGTCCAGACCTTGGTTTTTGCTGTACCGCGCGCTAATTTAACGCGGATCGTGATCTCACTTTGCTTCATCACACGTTGACCATCTTCTTCGCGATACTCTGGATTACGACCACCATTTTTTGCGACCCACACATCATCTAAATACAGATTAATTTTGCTGACATCTAAATCGTTCACGCCTGCATAACCGATGGCAGCCAGAATGCGACCCAGGTTTGGATCAGATGCAAAGAATGCGGTCTTCACCAATGGGGAATGGGCAATTGAATAGGCGATCTTACGACACTCGTCCACGTCTAATCCCTCTTCCACCACGATGCTGATAAATTTCGTCGCACCTTCACCGTCACGAATAATCATATGCGCCAATTTTTGCGACAAGGCGATCACTGCATCTGCCAGCGCATTGTATTCTGGTGTATCAAGCTCATTGATTTCTAATGCGGATGTCCCGGTTGCGATCAACATAAAGGAATCATTAGTCGAGGTGTCGCCATCAATCGTGATGCAATTAAACGAATGATCCGCAGCTCGCTTCACGAGATGATCCAACACCGCTTGCGACACCTTCGCGTCTAATGCCAGATAACCCAACATGGTTGCCATATTGGGCTTGATCATGCCAGCACCTTTACTAATGCCAGTCATCGTCACGGGAATACCATTAATCACTACCGTGCTCGACGCCGCCTTTGGTTGAGTGTCTGTCGTCATGATGGCTTCTGCTGCAGCGAACCAATTATTTTCATTCAAACTGGCGATTGCCGCTGGCATTCCCGCGATCAAGCGATCTACCGGCAACTGCTCCAAAATAACGCCTGTTGAGAATGGTAAGATCTGAGACGGCTCGCAACCCAAGTATTCCGCCAATGCATTGCAAGTCGCATTCGCGGCAGCCAAGCCAGCGTCACCTGTTCCAGCATTCGCATTACCTGTATTCACGACCAACGCACGAATTGGCCCAACTGCCATGTGTGGGCTTTCCAAATGCGCTTTACACACTTGCACAGGCGCTGCACAAAAACGATTGGTCGTAAACACACCTGCCACTGTCGCGCTCGGTGCCAACTTCATCACCAACAAATCTTTACGATTTGCCTTGCGAATACCCGCTTGAGCAAAACCCAGTTCAATACCTTTCACTGGTTTTAAATCGGCGGCGAGTGGAATCGGAGAATTAACGGCCATGTTGTCAGTCCTAAAGTGATGATGGTGATGATGAAAATGAAGTCGTTATTTTAAGTTATTTGCAGGATGTTTTAGTGGCGATGTTTCCTTAGAGTCAGAAAAAAATGCTAGGCAAGAATTCTGCATGAACGAAGTCAATATAAATCATGATGTTAAAATGCATTCTCAATGCTAAGCATCAATTTCAGGAGAGTTCATTTTGACCCACAATATTTCCTTAATTACCACCTTAGCTGCAGGCTTTGGCTTCGCGTTGATCTTTGGGTTTATCGCAGAAAAGATCAAGCTACCCGCTTTAGTCGGCTATCTCTGCGCTGGCATCTTGATCGGCCCGGCCACACCTGGCTTTGTCGCTGATGCCAATATCGCATCACAGTTATCTGAGATCGGGGTGATGTTATTGATGTTTGGTGTCGGCCTGCATTTCTCCTTAAAAGATTTATTAGCAGTCAAACGCATCGCATTACCCGGGGCGGTTTTGCAAATGGGTTTAGCGACTGGCTTAGGCATGTTCATGGCATGGTGGCTGGGTTGGAGCTTAGGAAGCGGCTTAGTCTTTGGTTTATCTTTGTCTTGTGCCAGCACAGTGGTGTTATTAAAAGCATTAGAAGCACGTGGCATTTTAGATTCGATGAATGGGCGCATTGCGGTCGGTTGGTTAGTCGTAGAAGATCTGGCAACAGTGCTGTTCTTGGTTTTATTACCCGCACTAGCCGGCGTCTTAGGTGGCACCGTCACCACGTCCACGCCAGAAACACCGCTGTGGATGGCACTTGGAAAAACTTTGCTCCAAGTTGCTGCTTTCATCGTCTTGATGCTAGTGGTGGGTCGTCGTGCTTTGCCTTGGTTATTGTGGCAGGTGTCACGCACTGGTTCACGTGAATTATTCACTTTGGCCGTCATCGCTTGTGCGATCGGCATTGCATATGGTGCTTCCGCACTGTTCAGCGTGTCATTTGCACTTGGTGCTTTTTTCGCAGGCACAGTAATGCGCGAATCGGAATTTAGTCATCGTGCGGCTGAGGAATCACTGCCCTTACGTGATGCGTTTTCAGTATTGTTTTTCGTCTCGGTCGGCATGCTATTTGATCCTGTGATCGTAGTCGAGCAACCTTTACGTGTATTAGGTGTGGTGGCGATTATTATTTTGGGTAAATCGCTGGCGGCAGTAGCCTTGGTGATCGCATTTCGCTATCCATTAAACACTGCACTCACGGTCGCAGCGAGTCTGGCGCAAATTGGTGAATTCTCCTTCATTCTCGCAGGTCTTGGTGTCAGCCTTGGCTTAATGCCTGCCGAAGGGATGAGTTTAATTCTGGCAAGTGCATTGATCTCCATCGCACTGAATCCCGTTTTATTTGCAGCAGTTGAGCCCATCCGTCGCTGGGCTTTGGCGAATTCGCAGGTAGCGCGCAATCTGGAACAAAGACAAGATCCTTACGCAGAATTGCCACAAACAACTGACAACAAGTATCTGCAAGGTCAAATCGTCTTGGTCGGCTATGGCCGTATCGGTAGCAGAATCGGTGCAGCATTAAGTGCTCAACAGATCCCCTTTGTCGTCGCTGAACAAAATCGCGAATTGGTGGAAAAAATTCGTGGCGAAGGCATCGTCGCGGTATCCGGCAATGCTGCAGAGGCTGTCGTGCTAGTGCAAGCCCACATCCATGATGCGGCAATGCTAGTTATTGCCATCCCCGACACTTTGCATGCACGGCAAATGATCCACACCGCTCGCACGCTCAATCCCAAGATCGAGATCATCATGCGTGCTGACACCGAGGATGAAATGCAGTTGCTTAAACGAGAAATACAAGAAACACCGGAATCCTCAGATTTGGTGTTCTTGGGTGAAGAAGAGTTAGCAAAAGGGATGACGAGTCATGTATTGGCACGCTTTTCAGCGGATGTGACGCAGACCGTGAAGACGCACTGATCGATTGAAGAACACTTCAGTGCGTTCAAATATGAAACATCTTTCAAGACAATCGCTAGCAGACCGCGACAGAGAATTCTTAGGCTGATGCTGAACATGCGAAGCCCAACATTGACTCAATACAGGAGTGAAATTTGGGCTTTGCAGCCCAAGCTACGCACCGTTATCATAAAAAATCCTTGATGGATTCATCATTTGACCGTAGGTTGGCGCTGCGGCTGGGAAGCCCAACATCGTTCAGAAAAATTCGAAGTTGGGCTTTACAGTCCAAGCTACATGCTAAATTGCATTCCCAACGATCGGTCCTTTGCCGCTGTACTTATCTAAGGCAAGATAGAGTACAGGTGTGATGAATAACGTGATCGCTTGTGAGAAAATCAAACCACCGACAACAGCCAAACCAAGTGGTTGACGCAACTCAGCGCCAGCACCTAAACCCAAAGCGATAGGCAAGGCACCGACCAGTGCTGCCAATGTGGTCATCATGATGGGACGGAAACGTTCAATACATGCTTCGCGGATGGCATCGGTAGGATTCATACCGCGGTTACGTTGGGCATCGAGCGCAAAATCAATCATCATAATCGCGTTTTTCTTCACGATACCGATCAACAGCAAAATACCAATTGTCGCAATCAAGGTCAGATCTTTACCAAACATTTCTAACATCAATAAAGCGCCAACTGCAGCTGATGGCAAGCCTGCCAAAATTGTGATTGGATGGATGAAGCTCTCGTACAAAACACCGAGTAAGACATAAATCACCAACAGCGCTGAAATGATCAAGATTAATTGTCCGGCTTGAGAATCTTTGAACACCGCAGCATCACCACCATAAGACGTGATCATAGAAGAAGGTAACTTGATTTCGTCTTTGAATTTATCAATCTTATTGGTCGCATCACCTAGAGGCATGTCAGGCGCAAGATTGAAAGACACTGTCACCGCTTGCAATTGACCAACGTGATTAATCGCTGTAGGACCAACTGTACGCGTTACCGTCGCAAAGCTCGACATCGGCACCAAATTACCGGTATTACTACGCACATAGATGCTGCCGATTGCCGATTCGTCTTTACGATTTTCTGGTGCTACTTCTAACACCACCGCGTAACTATCCACACTGGTGAACAAAGTCGCAATTTGTCGTTCGCCAAACGCACTGTACAAAGCAGCGCGAATCGCATCGATCCCCACGCCTAAAGAATTCGCACGATCTCGATCAATCGAGATTGATGCTTGCAAACCCTTCAGTTGCGAATCTGTCGTTACGTCTTTAAAACCGGGATCAGCACGCATCTTGTCTTGCATTTTGAAGGCCCAACTACTCAATTCGCTCGCATCGACACTTTGCATAATGAATTGGTATTGGCTCTTACTTGGGCGACCACCCAGTTGCAAGTTTTGCGTTGGTCGCAAGAAGACCGTGATCCCTGGCACCGCTTTCAATTTATTGCGCAAACCTTCGACCACTTCTTTCATCGGCTTACGTTCACCACGTGGCTTTAGATTGATAAATCCACGTCCGGTATTTTGTGAGCCACCACCACCGTGAAATGAAGACACCGTGAGTACGTTCGGATCTTCGCGCAAGATTTTCGCGACTTTCTCTTGCAAGATCACCATTGCTGGGAAAGAAGTATCTTCTGCTGCTTCGGTTGAGACGTTAATTTGGCCGATATCTTCCTCAGGGAAGAAGCCTTTTGGGATCGTATGAAATAAATATGCTGTCGCGATAAACGTGAGCAAGGCGACGAACAATACAAACTTGCGATGGGCAAGTGCCATATCCAAGCCACGTGTGTAAGCGCGTAAAGAAGAAGTAAAGCCACGTTCAAAGCTATGTGTGATTGAGCCCATCCATTTTGACGGCGCTGCATGATCACGTTCTGCTTTCAAGAAGCGGCTTGCGAGCATAGGAACCAAGGTCAATGATACAAATGCTGACACGATAATCGCCAAGCTAACTACCACGGCAAATTCATGGAAGAGCTGACCAATCACGCCCGGCATAAAGAAGATAGGGATAAATACCGCAATCAAGGAAGTGGAGATCGAAATAATCGTAAAACCAACTTCGCGCGAACCTTTTAACGCGGCTTCGAATGGTGATTCGCCCATTTCTACATGCCGGATAATATTTTCCAACATCACAATCGCATCATCGACCACCAAACCCACGGCCAGGGTAATTCCCAGCAGCGAAATATTATCTAGCGTGTAATCAAATGCCCATAATAAAAACACCGCACCGATCAAGGACACAGGCAATGATAGCGCAGGAATAATGGTCGCCACCATGTGGCGCAAAAATAGAAAGATCACTGCGATCACGAGGAAAATCGTCAGCAGCAAAGTTAAATTCACATCGTGTAAAGCGTCGCGCACCGATACCGAGCGGTCATTCGCCAAGGTGATATTCACGGATGCTGGCAACTGCGCTTTAAAGCCGGGAATTGCGGCTTTGATGGCATCAACCACTTTCACCGTATTCGCATCTGTCTGACGTTGAATCGCCAACATAATCGCTGGCTCACCATTGAAATTACCAACTGATTTCACAGTTTCATAACTATCTTCAACCGTGGCAACATCACGCAGACGCACCACCTGTCCACCCTTGTTACTCACGATGATGCTGGCAAACTCGGCAGCGTTTTGTAATTGCTTATTCGCGACGATAGTCAATGTTTGCTTATCACCATCGAGTGTACCAACTGGTGCAATCGAATTAGCGGCACGTATGCTGGTCGTAATTTCGTCAAAGCCGATATTACGTGTTGCCAATGCACCCGGATCAACCCTGATACGTACGGCATAACGACGAATACCAAAAATATTCACTTGCGCCACCCCTGCCAAGGTCGACAAGTTGGGCGAAATTAAGTGCTCAGCGTAATTAGTTAATTCCGACAAGCTCAATGAAGGTGAGGTCAACGCCAATACCAAAACCGCTGAATCGGCTGGATTAACTTTGCGATACGATGGCAAAGAAGTCATCTCGATAGGCAAAGAACGCTGCGCACGCAACAAAGCTGCCTGCACATCAACCGCTGCGTCATCGACATTGCGACTAGGATCAAATTCCAAGGTTAATGAAGTTGAACCAAGCGTGCTACTGGAACTGATCGTGGCCAAACCAGGAATCGTCGAGAATTGTTTTTCCAATGGTAGCGCAACCGAGGTTGCCATGGTCTCAGGACTAGCACCTGGCAAACCTGCGCCAACACTAATGACTGGTGTGTTGTAACTAGGCAGCGCGGCAATCGGGATCATGCGATAAGCCAATATACCTGCAACGACGACCGAAATATTCAGCAAAATCGTCATCACTGGACGACGAATAAATAACTCCGATAAGTTCATGATGCACTCGCTGCAGAAGCTGCAGTCGTTGTTGGCACAGAAGAGGCAGAACTTGAGGCTGCTGAAGCGGCTGGTGCAGAAGAAGACTTTTTCGCGTCTGATTTATCAGAATCGCTACCGACAGCATCTGCTCGATCTTTAATCGGTACGCCAGGACGTAAATTTTGCTTACCTTCCAACACGACCTTCATGCCTGGCTCTAAACCTGTCACGATCGCGTCATTACCGTAGCTATACTGCACTTTCACTGGTTTCTGCGCGGCCTTACCCTCTTTATCTGCGATAAAGACTGTCACAGCATTCACACCTATCACTAAAGCGTCACGCGGCACAACCACGACATCTTTCAAGGTTAACACGCTTAAATCGATATTCGCATAAGCGCCCGGCCACAGTTTCATTTCTTTGTTGTCGAACACGGCTTTGACTTTGACCGTACCAGAAATTGGATCAACCACATTATCAATAAATTGCAACTTGCCTTTAAAGCTCAAAGTGCTATCTGGCAGACTCGCCATCGCCACGCTGTCACCACGTTTTAAACTATCCAAGGCATCCGACAAATTGCGTTGCGGCAGTGGGAAGGTAATCGCTACCGGATCCATTTGCGTGATCGTCACCAAAGCTGCACCGGAAGTACTTGGTTGAACTAAGGAACCCGGGAATACATTGATCAAGCCAGTACGTCCACTCACAGGTGCAAGGATGCGGCTATAGCCTAAACTAACTTTAGCGGCTGCGACCGCAGCTTTTGCTGCATCGACCACTGCTTGTTGTGCATTGACGGTCGTTTGTGCTGCATCAACGACACTTTGTGATTGGAATTTTTGCGCGAACAATTCTTTGCTGCGAGCCAGCTGCCGTTGATTCTCAGACAAACTCGCAATTTCTTTATCTAGTTGTGCCTGTGCTCGTGTCAAATTCACCGTATCAGTACGATTATCCAAAGTGAACAAAATGTCACCAGCACGAACGAACTGCCCTTCTTTGATATGGACTCTTTCGATCACGCTAGAAACTTGCGGTCGCACATCGACAATATTCAAAGAAGAAACCACCCCGTTGGCTTTGAGCTTCACCTCATAGTCACGCTTTTGCGCCAACACGGTGTTCACAATTACGGGACGATTTTTATCGCCTTTGCCGCCTATGGTCTGGCCAGCAACCAGCTCTGTACTTTCAGAACCAGCTTTATTCCACATCCAATAGCCGCCAGCAGCGACAGCAAGGGATAATGCGATTACCGAGATTTTTGCATTTTTCATTTTGATTTGTTTTTCAGATCGAAGCAGCTTAGACAATTGGTACAGAGAAAGTTCTGTAACGCATTGTAAATAGCATGCGAATTATTCCGGTTCAAACAGTGTAGTGAGCCACAACAACTTGCCATAAGAACGCAATACGCAGATTTTATTGATGGATTGAATCTTAACAAAGAAAAAGCCAGCACTCAGGCTGGCTTTGTTCTTTTATACGTTTTGTTACGAAAGCGACGACATTCATTCGGGCTTCAGACATTTAAATGTTCATTTAAACAACTGCACCATCTGTTTCATCTTTTTCTGCAACTGGTTTAATCAAATCTTCACGTCTCACACCCAACCACATCGCGATCGCCGCAGCGACGAAAACAGAAGAATAAATACCGAAACAAATACCAATCGTCAGGGCCTTTGCAAAACCCGCTAAAGTCGGACCACCGAACAAGAGCATCGACAAGACCATCATTTGCGTCGAACCGTGCGTAATAATGGTACGAGAAATCGTGCTGGTGATCGCGTTATCAATCACCTCTGTCACAGTTGCTTTACGCATCTTCAAGAAGTTTTCGCGGATACGATCAAAAATAACCACAGATTCATTGACTGAGTAACCTAATACCGCCAATACCGCAGCCAGCACCGCAAGATCGACTTCCCACTGAAAGAAAGCAAAGAAGCCAAGAATAATTACCACGTCATGCAAGTTCGCAATAATCGCAGAAACAGAATATTTCCATTCAAAACGAATTGCCAAATACGCCATCACACCGACAATCACGAATATCAATGCCATCACACCATCGTGCATCAATTCGTCACCAACTTGTGCACCGACCAAAGCTGTTCTTTGTAATTTCACGTCAGGATGATCAGCTTTCAACGCCGTCATGACACGCTCATTTTGCGCGGTAATCATGGCGTTGAGTTCTTTTTCACTAGGTTTCGCTGCACCTTCTGCCACTTTCGGCAAAGGCATACGAATCACCACATCTTGCGCCTTACCAAAAGCTTGAACGACAACTTCACTAATACCGATTGCTTTGATTTTTTCACTAATCTTGGTGGTATCAGCAGCTTGACTGTAGCTAACCTCCATCGACGTACCGCCAGTGAACTCAACCGATAAGTGCAGTCCTCTTGTAAATAAGAAGAAAACAGCAGCAACAAAGGTAACAGCCGAGATGACATTAAAAATCAGCGCATTGCGCATGAAAGGTATGTCGCGTTTAATACGGAATAATTCCATGATGAATTCCTAAATCTTTTTCTTAATTGACTAAGTACTTTGCATTAACACTTCTTTAAAATTTTCTCTTCAAAAAATTTTATTAAAGGGCTTATTACTCAGTAGGTTTCCAAATTTGACCAATTGAAATCGAAGTCAACTTCTTCTTACGGCCATACCAAAGATTAACCACGCCACGCATCACAAATACAGCAGAGAAAATCGACGTCAAAATACCTAGGCAGTGAACAATCGCGAACGCCTTAATTGGACCAGAGCCAAATACTAACAAGGCCAGACCAACGATAAATGTCGTCACGTTGGAATCGAGAATCGTCGCCCAAGCACGATCGAAGCCTTGCAAGATCGCATGTTGCGGCGAGTTACCTGCACGAAGCTCTTCTCGGATACGTTCATTAATCAAGACGTTAGCATCAATCGCCATACCTAATGCTAAAGCAATCGCTGCCATACCAGGCAGGGTCAAAGTCGCCTGCATCACGGACAAAATACCAACCAGTAATAACAAATTCACCGCCAAGGCAAACACGCTAAAGAAACCAAACATCATGTAATAAGCAATCATGAAAACAGCAATTGCGGCAAAACCGTACATGGTGGAATGAATACCTTTAGTAATATTTTCCGCACCCAATTGCGCACCAATCGTACGCTCTTCGATCACTTCCATTGGTGCAGCTAAAGAACCTGCGCGCAACAGCAATGCCAACTCGTTGGCGTCATTGGTCGAGCGCATTCCCGTGGTTCGGAAAGACTTACCTAACACATCCTGTATCGTCGCCACTTGCAACAATTCGCCTTTGCCTTTTTCAAACAAGACGAAAGCCATACGCTTACCAACATTTGGACGAGTCGCCTCTGTCATTCGGCGACCACCTTCACTATTCAAATCAATACTCACTGCTGGATTCTGATTTTCATCAAAACTCGCTTGTGCGCCAGTAATGGCATCACCTGTGACTATCGGTTCTTTATACAAAATAGCAGGACCACCACGGCCAACTTTAAACATCTCGGAGCCAAACGGTACGGCGGTGTTTTCATCAACCAAGCCAATTACGCTTTCGTCTACCAAACGCACTTCCAAAGTCGCGGTACGACCAATAATCGATTTCGCACGTGCCACATCTTGCACACCTGGCAATTGCACCACAATACGATCTGCACCTTGCTGCTGAATAATCGGTTCTGCTACACCAATTTCATTCACGCGTTTCGACAAGGCAGAGATATTTTGCTTCACACCTTCATTCATCAAAGTGGTTAATGCTTGCGGCTTAATAGTCACTTTAAAGGCAATGTCGCTATTGTCTGCAGTTGCAACGCTATCGAGCAAATCCACATCATTCATTTGACGATTGACGATTTCACGTGCTTTGGCGCGCGTTTCTGCATCACGGAACTTAACTGTCACGGAAGAGGCATCACGCGAAATGCCTGCGTGACGTATTTCTTTTTCTTTTAATGTGCTACGCAAACTAGACTGCAATGCGTTCAAGCGATTATTTAACACTGCAGAAGTGTCGACCTTCATCAAGAAATGCACACCACCACGCAAATCCAAACCCAAGTACATCGGAAAAGCATGCAGCTTTTGCATCCATGCTGGGGTATTTGGCAAAAGATTTAAGGCGACTGTGTAAATCGGATCATTTGGATCAACATTTAAGCCTTTTTCTAATGCAGCTTTCGCTTTGAACTGAGCGTCTGTCGTCGCAAACCGCGCACGAATCGAACCTTGGATGCCATTGTAATCATAAGAAAAACCAGTTGAATTGATGCCTGCGTCTTTCAACACCTGCTCAACCCGCGCGATCATGCTTTCATCCACTTTGATAGTGGCCTTGGTACTATTAATTTGCACAGCGGCTGAATCACCGAAGAAATTCGGCGCAGCATACAAAGCGCCAAAGACCAGCGATATCAAGATGATGATGTACTTCCAGAGGGGATAACGATTCATAGCGGATTCAGAAAAAAGTACTACACGAACGACATAAAACTAAGAAACCAAAATAATTCAGGGGCAAAGCGGTTCGTTTTGCCCCTGTTGCGAAGATCGCTGGATTATTTCAGTGTGCCTTTTGGTAACAAGGTTGTCACAGCGCTTTTTTGAATCTGAATATCAACGCCATTGCTAACTTCTAATGAAACAAAGGAATCAGTTACCTTAGTGACTTTGCCTGCGATACCGCCAGCAGTGATCACTTCATCGCCCTTAGCCAAGGCGTCGAGCATGGATTTTTGTTCTTTTTGACGCTTCATTTGTGGGCGAATCATGACGAAATACAAAACCACAAACATCAAAATGATGGGCAAAAAGCTCATCAAAGAAGATTCAGGACTCGCTGCACCAGCAGCTTGAGCATAAGCAGAAGAAATAAACACGATAAAACTCCATTTAATAGTTTTTTAAATCAAATCAGCGACTTGGACGCATTTTGGGATGAAGTTAAGAATTTAAAGCCCCATAAAAAGGCCGATAGCACACTTAACAAAAAAACCAGCATTTCAAGCCTAACAACAAAGCGCAACATTCTAGCACTTGGATCTCAAGTTTCTGTCAAATCTATTGAGCAGATAAAAAACTTGTTGTGCAAACGATTCTTGGAGGCAAATTGCTCTTCCTCAGAATGACGTCTGAAAAACCTCTTGGTTCAAATTACACCCCACGTGCCCGATCCGCTTTAAATTGCGCGACGAATTCAGGGAAACGATCTTCATCCAAAGACAAACGAATCTGGCGGAACAGGTCGAGGTAATAATGTAAATTGTGGATAGTATTCAAACGCGCGCCAAGAATTTCGCCGGTGCGGTGTAAATGATGCAAGTAAGCGCGGGAGAAATTTTTGCAGGCGTAGCAGCTGCAGGTTTCATCCAACGGCGCTTTATCTTCTTTGTAACGTGCGTTCTTGATTTTGACATCGCCAAAGCGGGTGAAAATCCAGCCGTTACGCGCATTGCGAGTTGGCATCACGCAGTCGAACATATCAATGCCGTTGGCGACGCCAGCAACTAAGTCTTCTGGTGTACCGACACCCATGAGGTAGTGCGGTTTGTTTTCCGGCAGTTTAGGACCGACGTGCGATAGGATGCGTAGCATGTCTTCTTTTGGTTCGCCAACTGACAGGCCACCGATAGCGATACCATCAAATCCCATTTCATTCAAAGCTGCCAAGGATTCATCACGCAGGTTTTCGAACATGCCGCCTTGGACGATGCCGAACAAGGCATTGGGATTTTCGCCGCCTTTGAATTCGTTCATCGAGCGTTGTGCCCAGCGTAAAGACATGCGCATGGATTTACCTGCTTCTTCGCTAGTGGCTGGACGTCCATCGATTTCGTAGGGTGTACATTCGTCGAATTGCATGACGATGTCAGAATTCAAGGCACGTTGAATTTGCATAGAAATTTCAGGGGACAAGAACAAGCGCTCGCCACTAATCGGTGACGCAAATTTCACGCCTTCCTCGGTAATCTTGCGCATCGCGCCGAGAGAAAATACTTGGAAACCGCCAGAATCAGTCAAGATAGGTTTATCCCATCCCATAAAATCATGCAGGCCACCAAATTTATTAATGACATCCAAACCCGGACGCAGCCACAGGTGAAATGTATTGCCCAAAATAATGTGGGCGTCGATTTCTTTCAGTTCGAGTGGCGACATCGCCTTCACCGAACCGTAAGTACCGACTGGCATAAAAATCGGCGTTTCGATCACGCCATGATCCACCGTGATACGACCACGACGCGCGGCTGTAGTTTTGTCTTTTTTAAGTAATTGAAATTGCAGCATAGGATTTACCGACCTAAATAAAAATGAGAACTAAGAAAATTAAAAGCTTAACTATACAGCCGCGAAATTGACAACCATCATTCTTTAAGCTCAAGACTCCATGTTGCCATCCCTGCGCAGGCAGGGATCCAGTGTCTTTCAGCAGTTACGCTACTGGATTCCCGCCTTCGCGGGAATGACGAATCATAAGCCAAGAACTTAACCAAACTGTGCTGTAGAGATCGCGGATTTTTTTGATTTGAACTTCTCTGCGTACTCTGCGCATCTGCGGTTCAAAGCTTTTCTATGAACGGTTGGTGAGCAACATCGCATCCCCATAACTAAAGAAACGATACTTTTGCGCAATCGCGTGTGCATACGCTTCACGTATCGCATCGTAACCTGCAAACGCTGATACCAGCATCATTAATGTGGATTTTGGCAAATGAAAATTCGTTACTAAGCGATCTACGGTTTTAAAACGATAGCCAGGCGTGATGAATAAACGGGTGTCGTCGCTGCCTGCCAATAGTTCGCCAGTTTGCGAGGCAGATTCTATGGCGCGCATACTGGTCGTGCCGACGCAGATCACATTCTTGCCTGCAGCTTTAGTCGCACGCACTGCCGCGACGGTTTCTTCTGACACCGTATACCACTCACTGTGCATGTCGTGCTTGCTTAAATCTTCGGTACGCACTGGTTGAAACGTACCCGCACCAACGTGCAAGGTCACGAAAGCCAGTTGTATGTCTTTGGCTTTGCATTTTTCTAAAAGTGCTTCATCAAAATGCAGACCTGCAGTGGGTGCGGCAACCGCCCCCGGCACACGCGAATACACAGTTTGATAGCGGTGTTCATCGAAATCATCGGCTTCATGATTAATATAAGGTGGCAACGGCAGGCGACCATACTTCTCAATCAGTTCAAACACATCGCCCGGAAAATGCAGGGTAAAAAATTCACCAGCACGTTCGCCAACCATCACATCAAAGGCGTCAGCTAAACGGATTTTGCTGCCAGCCAAAGGTGATTTGGAAGCTCGTAACTGTACATGCACGATATGTTCGTCTGCGGTGTTTTTGATCACACGTTCAACTAGCATTTCAACTTTACCACCAGTTTCTTTGGCACCAAAAAAGCGTGCCTTCAAGACCCGAGTATCGTTGAACACCAACAAATCACCTGCATTCAGTTGCTCCACAATGTCAGAAAATTGACGGTCAACGATGCCAGTATCGCTCACGTGCAAGAGACGCGACGCGGTACGATCAGGCAAAGCAGTTTGCGCGATCAGCTCGGGGGGGAGTTCAAAATCAAAATCACTGAGTGAGTACATATTTACACCAAAAATAAAACTTCTTTGCCACAGAAAACATGCAGACAATGTCATACAAATCGGAACACCACGAAAAGTCCCCTCCCTTTCAAGGGGAGGGCTAGGGTGGGGATGGGTTATGGTGACGCAACCAGCAGTTTCTATCACAAGACCAAAACCCATCCCCATCCCAACCTTCCCCATTTCGTAAAACTTCGGGGGAAGGAGTATTCATCGCGTGCCACCTTATGTAGATGACTGTACCTTGAAGGAAAAGAGTCAAGTCACGAAGAACTCGCCTCACAATTAAAATTAACATCACTGTATAAAAAACCAGTAGAATCTTGCGAATTACCTTTAAGACTAACCCGCCATTTTACCCTATGTCAGCAAGCGCACCTACTCAGCCTGCCAGCAAGAAAAAAACTCCCTCTGCCAAACCTGTGCGCTTAGAGGAGAAGTTTGCAAAGCTAGGTCTGCGCTCTGACATGGATTTTGTCTTGCATTTACCGATGCGTTACGAAGATGAGACAGAAATAGTCTCCATGCGTGATGCAGGGTTTCGCGGTGGCAGTTCGGTACAAGTTGAAGGCGAAGTGACTGAATGCGATATTCAATATCGTCCCCGTCGCCAGTTAGTCGTCACGATTAGTGACGACACCGGACAAGTGGTTTTACGCTTTTTGAACTTTTACGGTAGCCAGATCAAACAAATGGCGGTTGGCATGCGGGTCAGAGCGCGTGGAGAATTACGCCACGGTTTCTTCGGCGCTGAAATGGTGCATCCAACGTATAAAATGGTCAACGAAGGCGCTGCTTTGCCTACTGCACTAACACCGGTTTATCATGCTGGCGATGGTGTCTCGCAAACCATGCTGCGCAAAGCAATTACTAACGCGCTCAATAAAGTGCAATGGTATGACACTCTCTCCCCTACTCTGCTGCAAGAACTTGGCTTACAAGATTTTGAATCCGCAGTAAAGCTACTACACAATCCGCCACCGGATGTTGATCAATATGCCTTACTGGAACACGAGCATCCAGCATGGGAACGTATGAAGTTCGATGAGCTGTTGGCGCAACAACTCTCACTGAAACGGGCGCAGGCTTCGCGTCGCTCTCAGGGCGCAACAGCGCTACCAGTGGTAGGCGCTTTGACCCAAGCCTTCTTAGCGACTTTGCCTTTCAAACTAACAGGTGCGCAAGAGCGCGTGTTGGAAGAAATCCGCGCCGATCTCAAACAAGCTTTTCCCATGCAACGATTATTGCAAGGCGACGTCGGCAGTGGCAAAACCATCGTCGCAGCCCTCGCCGCGACGCAAGCGATTGATAGCGGTTATCAGGCCGCTTTAATGGCACCAACTGAGATTTTGGCGGAACAGCATTTTCGTAAAGTCGCTGGCTGGCTAGAACCTTTAGGTGTGAAAACCGCGTGGTTAACTGGTAGTCTGAAGAAGAAAGAAAAAGAGCAAGCAAACGCTCTCATCGCTTCCGGTGAGGCACAACTGGTGATCGGCACGCATGCGCTAATTCAAGACACCGTGCAATTTGCCAAACTGGGTTTAGTCATTGTCGATGAACAACATCGTTTCGGTGTCGCGCAACGACTCACCCTCCGCAACAAAGCCGAAGCTGGCAAAATTCCGCATCAACTGATGATGTCCGCCACGCCGATACCACGCACGTTAGCGATGACCTACTATGCCGATCTCGAAGTTTCAGTGATTGATGAATTGCCGCCGGGACGCACGCCTATTGTCACCCGCGTGGTGGATCAAAATCGCCGCGACGAAGTGATAGAACGCGTACACGCCGCAGCGCAAGAAGGCAAGCAAGTGTATTGGGTCTGCCCGCTAATCGAAGAATCAGAAGCACTACAACTGCAAACCGCAACAGACACCCATGCGATGTTGAGCGCAGCCTTACCCGACTGCCGCATCGGCTTAGTCCACGGCAAACTCAAACCTGCGGAAAAGCAAATTGTGATGGATGCATTCACCCGCAATGAAGTGCAAGTCTTAGTAGCGACGACCGTGATTGAAGTCGGGGTCGATGTGCCGAATGCGAGTTTGATGGTGATCGAACATGCAGAACGTTTTGGTCTATCACAGTTACACCAATTACGCGGACGCGTAGGTCGCGGTGCCGCCGCTAGTGTTTGTCTGTTGTTGTATCAAGGGCCGCTTGGTCACACCGCAAAACAAAGATTACTCACCATGCGAGAAAGCACCGATGGATTCGAAATTGCCCGTAAAGATTTGGAATTACGCGGACCCGGTGAATTTTTAGGCGCGAGACAATCGGGCGAAGCTTTGTTACGTTTTGCGAATCTGGAGAAAGATCAATATCTGGTGGACAAGGCGCGTAATCTGGCAGTGCAATTACTAGCCCATGATTTGTCTACAGTGGAAGCCCATTTGCAGCGTTGGATGGGGCATAGAGAAGAGTTTCTGCGAGTCTAATCAAGCGCTGAAAATCGGATTAGCGCTCTTTCACATTGATTCTTGGTGCACCTTGGATCATCACACTTGCACCCGTCAAAAAATCTTGTAAATCCTGCAGACGATTGATCGATAACTCGGTAAGCGCATGTCCCGCCAATAACAGCTGAGTGCCATCCATCAAGAAAATATCATCTTGCAAAATCATCCCTGGCCGCAGCTCCAGTAAAGGAATGTCATAGGCACTTGAATTTCGATCTAAATTTCTAGCGTCGTATTGATGTGCTGCCAAATTCAATACTGCATTGCTTGCAATATTGGCTGTGAGATTTGAAACAGGATTTGGACTCACATCTTCAGCCAGACTCAAAACAGCATTCGTCTGACCGGATAAAACTTTAAATTCTGTTCCTACAGCTTCATAGGCGAATGGATGATGCAAGTGCAGTTTCTCTGACAACGCTTTTTCAATTTTCTTCTGAACCTGCCCAGAAGTAAAAGGCTTAGTCAAGAAACCATTGATATCTAAGGCGAGTGCTGCACCTAAAATTTCTGTTTGTGAAAAAGCGGTGATCACTATCACACGCGATTCACGTTTAGCGAGTGTGCGTCCGGCTCTTAACATCTTAATGAATCTTAAGCCATTCATCTCTGGCATATTCACATCAGTAATAATCAAATCAAAGCTATGCAATTCAAACAATTGCAAGGCTTTCATCGCACTATCTGCTTCAACAATATCGCTAAAGCCGAGATCTTGCAGCACTGACACGATCAGTTCTCGCATATAGGCGTCGTCATCCACCACCAGAATACGATTTTGACCTTCTTCATGCTCACTGTGATGGGTGCTTTCTGGCTGACAGTCAAAGTTTTTAATAAATTCCAGAAAAATTTCTTGCGCCATAGGTTTCGCAATGAAATAGCCTTGCACCGTATCGGCTCCCATCATTTTTAAAGTATCCCAATCTTGCTGAGTTTCCGCACCTTCTGCCACACTTTTGATGCCTAATTTACGTGCCAAATCAATGCTAGATTTGACGACAATACTCATCTCCGGATTATCGGTACAGTCCTTCACAAAACATTGATCAATCTTGAGTTCACTAAAAGGAATTCTGGTGAGTTGCTGCAAACTGGAATAACCCGTTCCGTAGTCATCAATCGATAAAGAAAATCCATTCATCGATAATCGTGCGAGATTTTCTAATGCAATTGCGACCTCGGTCATGACTGCAGATTCGGTAATTTCTAATACGATGCAATCTGTATCTAAGCCTGCGCCACTGACAATCTCAACGATTCTTTCTGCAAGCCCTGCTTTGTCCAATGAACTTAAAGAAAGATTGACCGCGATCTTTAAGGGATAGCCATGCTCTATCAAAGATTTACAGGCCAAGGCCGATTTTTCTAACATCAAAAAAGTTAATGCATCGATGTCACCACTTTGCTCTAGCAAGGGGATGAAGGCATAGGGGCTAATAACACCAAAATCAGGATGTATCCAACGCGCCAATGCTTCCGCCCCCACTAAGCGACCAGTCCGCATATCTATTTTTGGTTGAAAAAATGGCTCGAATTGCGCCGCTTGAATACCTTGCCGAATTTCAGCGATAGAAAACGTTTTTGCATCATGCGGCTGCTGCCATTTACTCACTAACAAATCATGACGATTTAAAAGTTCTTTTAGGCGTTCTAAGCTAATTGGTTTTTCTATGGTGCCCAGCAATTTAATTCCGTGCATTCTGGTCATTCTGCCCACGGAGGTCAGTAATTTACTATCCAGGGCGCTGACGATAATGATCGCCACATCGTAAGCTTCTTGTCCAAGATGACGTAAAAATTCCATGCCATCCATCTCTGGCATTTGTAAATCACAGATAGTGACATTGACGGGCTTCTCGCCAGAGTGTCGAATAATATCTAGCGCAGCTCTGCCATTGGCAGCTTCAGAAATGGTATTTGCGCCCAAGGAACGCAACATACTTAGCAAAGTCCGACGTTGAAAATTGTCGTCCTCGACTACTAAGATATGCAAATCACGGATATCCATCTCTCACACCTTACTTTCATTCAATGCGCGATTATTCAAGATGTCGAGATAAAGTACAAATTGCGCGTACGTCTGCGCCAAATGCTGATATGCACTCTGTACGCCATCCGAATTAGCATTCTTTGCGGCTAGCTCCAAGGCCAGACAAGCGCTTGCTAACGGCTCTGCGCCAACCATACGACACGAGCCTTTCATTCTATGAGCACCAGCCTGAATCGCGTCAAAATCTGATTGTTCTTGTAACCGACATAATTCTGCACAATCTAAATCCATATATTCACGAAAATCTTGCAAGACCTGAAGATGTTCTGCTGGATCTGGAACAACCTGACTAAATTTCGCAAAATTAATAATATGCGCAGCACCTACATCTGCATCTGCCGTATCAATAAGCGTATCTTGAGGCCGACTGATTGAGGGTTGACTCTTTGAGGGCTGGCCCGATGCCTCAGGATACGCATATTTCGCTAAGACATTTTTTAACTGTATCAAATTATTCGGCTTCACCAATAATTCATCCATACCAGCATCCATACAAATCTTGTATTCATCGCCGAGCGCATTTGCTGTCCAGGCGATAATGGTTGTGTGTGGTCGCCCTTCTGCTCTTTCTGTGTCGCGTATTACTTTGCTTAGGCCATAGCCATCCAATTCTGGCATGTGACAATCGGTAATCACAAAAGCGAAGCGCCCACTTTGCCACAAAGACAGCGCCTTGCGTCCATCTTCTGCTGTCACCACCTGCATCCCCAACAAGCCCAATTGGCGGGCTAACAAATTACGATTGACTGGATGATCATCAACCGCCAAAACCGCCGGCGCTTGCATACTATTTTTATACAAGGGCGTCACGATTCTTTGTTCCAATTCATGATGCATACTCTGCAGCGCAACTTCAGGCATTTCTGCCATCGCTAAATCTAAAATTAAACTAAAAGTCGCGCCTTTTCCCGGCTCACTTTCCAATGTAATTTCACCCTCCATCAGATTGGCCAGGGTGCGGCAAATAGCCAGGCCAAGACCCGTACCACCATACAGCCGCGCGGTGCCAGAGCCGCCTTGCTGATAACGCTGAAATAATTGCTCCTGAACGTCTTTGGGAATACCAATCCCTGTATCACTAACCGAAAAACGAATTCGCTGTTTCTGTGGTGATTGTGCAAGCAATTCAGCGCGCACGACCACCTCACCGCGCGGCGTAAATTTAATTGCATTACTTACGAAGTTATTGAGAATTTGCGATAAACGTAATGGATCCACCAAATGTGCGACGGCTATCTGGGCATCGGTATGCTGTCGCAACACGAGCGTTTTCAGGCTAGCAACCCGTGAATAAGTATTGACGACATCTTGCAGTAATTGTGGAATCGAACTGGCATGCGCGGTCAATTGCAATTTACCTTCTTGAATTTTTGACCAATCCAAAATGTCATTAACGATGCGCAATAAGGCACGGGCGGAACTCCAAGCAGAATTGAGTGTGGTGACCTGTTCAGCTTCCAACTGTGTCATTGACAATAATTCCAACATCCCCAACATGCCTGTCAGAGGTGTGCGAATTTCATGACTCATCGTAGCAAGGAAGGAATCTTTAGTACGACTTGCCAGTTCGGCCTGCTCTTTGGCTGTCAGTAAATCATCTTCATGTCGGCGCCTTTCAGTAATATCTTTGAAGAGCACTCCCACTCGATGACTGCCTTCTCCATCGATACGTGAAGCGAAAATATCAAAATGACGTTGAATTGCATTCACCGGATTTTGCAGTCTAACCGACTCCCCTGTCTTAACGACTTTTTCAAAAATACCGAACCAAATCACATCGTGATCCGGTACCAGTTCCAATATCGTTTTACCCAGCGCCTTTTGTAAACCAGTTTGTTTTTCGAATTCCTTATTAATTTCGATAAAGCGATAATCAACAACTTTTTGCTGTTCATCGTAAATCATTTCAAGCACACAAAAACCTTCATCCATCGTATCAAACAACATTCGATACCGCTCCTCGCTGGCGCGCAGTTCAAGCTCTGCTTTTTTGCTCTCGCTGATATCACGTACGATGCCGGTAAATTGACGCTGGCCATTGACGATCATTTCACTGACACCCAAATCAAGGGCAATCTCACGTCCATCTTTACGTAGCCCCACCACCTCAAGATGTTTTCCCACAATATGTGCTTCACCGGTGGTTCGATAGCGCAATAGGTAATCGTCATGTTGACTGTGGTGAGGTTCGGGCATCAGCATACTAAGATTGCGTCCTATCACCTCTGTCGCAGCATAAGCAAACAGCCGTTCTGCAGCAGGATTAAAGCTGAGCACGACGCCAGCTTGATCCATGGTAATAACACCGTCTACGACTGAATTCAACAAGGTTTGCATGCGTACAGAACTGTCGCGCAATTGCGCCTCTACTTCAGTGCGGCCTCGAATTTCGCGCCTTATTCCGAAAAATAAAATCGCAAAAATAAACGTCAATAGCACTAAAGTCGCTAACAATAAAATCAGTGTCAATAAACGATTTTCCGATAAAGCGACTTCACCTTGTGATAAACGTTTTGTTGCCAGCTCTGACACACTATCTATAGTACTGCGTATGCGTGACATCGCTTGCATACCATCATCAACCATCTCGGTCGGCACACCATCTGCTCGTCGCGCTGCCTTTTTTTCTAATTGCGCCTGCAAAATTGCCATGCGCTGAAAAATTAAGCCTTTCAGCGCAATAAATGATTGATGGTATTCTGGATCTTTGTTTGTACTCAAGGACTTCAATTGCAATTGGGCAGAAAAGGCCGCGTACAAATGATTGAATTCGTTTTTGTAATGGGTATTACCGGTAATTAAATAATGTCGCTGCAAGGATTCAATATCCGCCATCGTTCCATATAATTGTCCCAGCTCTATACGCATACGTTGTATGTGATTTAATTGCTGAATGGAGTCCGCTAATTTCACTGAAGTACGGTAAGCGAAACCACCTACCAATACCAACAAAACAAAGGCACTGATAAAGGCAAACAATATTTTTTTCTCGACAAAACGATTCTGTTGAGCACCCTGCTCTATACGCAAGCCGCTGTACAAAATACTGGCACCCAACATCACAAAAGCCAATGCCGTATTCAGTGCCAAAGGTGGCAAAATCTGGTCGCTCACCAATTCATTGGCATTCCACAAATATCCTAATAGGGAAATCGCACCAATGAACACCAACAAAAGAGAGAGCAATATCGTTAGCAATCGCCCAATGTGTACGGACATCAATAATAAGGACACTCCCAAGCACACAAAACCGAGCGCAGTTAGAGGCGCCATACGTCCAGGCGTTCCTGACAAGGTCTCTACAGTATCTCGGAACAAGAGTTCATCAATTCCTAATTGCCAGCCAAATAAATACTGTGAAAGCGTGGCGGCACCGAGCAACAAAGTAAAGGCAGCGAGTAGCTGTGCCAGACGCCGTGACTTGATTACAGTGACTAAAAGAGGAAGCTGTGTGGGCTGCGATTGAACTAGTCTATGCAGTACAAATAAAGAACTGGCTGCGGCAATTAAGCCTAACGCTGTATTGGCTTTCATCTCAATGGCACCAGGCAGCAAACTCTTTAACCAATGAATAGAAAAAATCCAGCCAATAAGTGCGATGCAGGCAACCAAAATAGAAACCGCTGCGGCAAGCGCATGCAAATCATCCCAAGGAAGATTCAACGCCCCCTTTTGCCTACTACCTTCTGGACGAATCGTGTACTTAGATTTCGAACTGAAAAACATGAGATGTCCTATCAAAGCTAATGCAATCGCGATAGATTCTTGATGTAAGTTTGTAGTCTGTTCATGACCATAGCCGATAAAGTTAGCATCAGGTGCATTCTATTTAATAAATACAACATCACCATCATGTATCAACCCAAACTCCAGCCTTTTACATGTAAGCGCACACGAATATACCTGCTGCTTACACGTATTTTTTTACGATAGAGGCAGCAAACTAAAACAAGACTGCAGCATTCAAGCACAAGTCCTATAAAATAATCTAAATGAAGAAAGAAACGTGCCAAGCACGTCAAACATAAGCTTAAGCGTGTTAACCTAGCCTCATCATCATATTTTCAAGTAGACATTTATTAATCAAGGGGAAGTCATGAGTTTAGATTTTTCAGGTCGCGTTGCTATCGTCACAGGTGCTGGTGGTGGTCTTGGTCGTGAACACGCTTTGGCATTGGCCAAACGTGGTGCAAAAGTGGTGGTGAATGACCTCGGTGGTGCGCGCGATGGTTCTGGCGGTTCAGCAAGCGCTGCGCAAGCCGTGGCGGATGAAATCATCGCTGCTGGTGGCGAAGCGATGGCAAATAGTGCTTCGGTGACCGACTTTGCGGCGGTTCAAGCTATGGTGCAAGAAACCATGGCTAAATGGGGGCGCGTCGACATACTGATCAATAATGCTGGCATCTTGCGCGACAAATCTTTTGGCAAAATGGAACTTGATGATTTTCGCTTGGTGATCGAAGTGCATTTGATGGGTAGCGTGAATTGCTGTAAAGCGGTGTGGCCTGTCATGAGCGCGCAAAACTATGGTCGCATCATGATGACCACATCCTCTTCCGGCCTCTATGGTAACTTCGGGCAATCAAACTACAGTGCAGCCAAATTAGGCTTAGTCGGGTTAATGCAAACCCTGTCAATTGAAGGTGCAAAACACGATATTCGTGTCAATGCATTAGCGCCGACTGCCGCAACGCGTATGACTGACAGCCTGTACCCAGAAGCGATGCTCAATGCCATACAAGCAAGCGATGTAGTACCCGCCATGTTGGTACTGGCAGCACAAGATGCGCCCAATCGCACCATCCTATGCGCTGGCGCTGGTCATTTCGAAGCAGCTCATATTAGCCTGACCAAAGGTATTTTTTTAGGCCGCGGTGAAAACGTCGATGAGCAATTATTGGCTCGCTTACAGGAAGTAAAAAACATGACGGCGCAAAGCGTACCGGAAAACGGTATGGCGCAAGGGCATCAGGAAATTATGGCAGCGATGAGTGCTCATCAATCTTAAAGTTTACTGTTTAAATAATGCGGTAGAGATGAAAGTGCTCTTTACCGCATTCAACGCAGCAAACAGACCATTCACGACGCTTATCAATCTCTTCTCTTCAATAGCCAAGATAATTCAGAAAATATCGACGTTTTCTAATAGAATTCGCGTTTATTGATTGAACTTAAGATGGAAATAAATTGGAACTACTCAATATTGATTGTCTGGGCAAGTCACTCAGACTAGAAGGATCATTAGCTGGTTGGCAGCAATTATTTTGGGATAATAATTTGGTCTCCCAAAAAAACGCAAGTGCAGATAATGAAGGGCCATCAGCACATGAATTTGAAATTCGCGTGACGCCAACTTCAGCGACACCAGATTCAAGCGCCATCGAGGCCACGCAAGCCGATCAAACGCTTCAACAAACATTCATTGTTCGGCTAGAGAGCGATCTTCTCTGGCAACCTTTTTCTATCGACTATCGCCTGTTAGTCAACAACGAATTGGTCAACGAAGGTAAGAGAACAAGCAAGGATATTGAACGTCAGGTTCCAGTGGTACAAGTTAGCACACCACAAAAAATGAGCTTGCTGGGAATCGCGTCGCTTGGATTCAAATTACTCAAAAGTGCGAAGATCATTAAGGTCTTGTTAGCCGGTGCCAGTTTGGCCGCCTATTCTTGGCTGTTTTCATTTCAATTTGCGGTGGCATTAATTGCCTGTCTAATGGTGCATGAATATGGCCACATCCGTGCCATGAAATACTTTGGTATGAAAACCAAGGGTATTTACATCATTCCATTTCTAGGTGGGCTAGCGCTGTCAGACGATAAAATCAATACGCGCTGGCAAGATGTCACCATTTCGATTATGGGCCCGGTATTTGGTCTGCTGCTGTCGCTCTTACTGATGGTCGTGTATTGGATCACTGGGAATATTTTCTTTGCAGGACTCGCCAATTTTAACGCACTGATTAATCTGATCAACCTGCTGCCTATCTTACCTCTGGATGGTGGACATATTCTCAAAAGCATAGGCTTCTCCGTCAATGGCAAGTTTGGATTGCTTGCGTTGGTGTTGGGCTCAGCAATTGGTATTTTTGGTAGCTACACATTAGGTTTAAGCTTTCTAGCTTTCTTCATGTTAATCGGCACAGTTGAAATCGCGATGGAGTGGAAGTTGCGCCATCAAAGCCATCTCTTGCCTTTAGACCGTTATGGGCAAATTTTTTCAACGATTTGGTATTTCATCACAGTCGGCGCGCTGGTCGCGATCATGTGGTATTTCGCGAAGAGTGGCGATCAGATTTTGTCTGCGCCGATGCAAATTTTGCGTAGTTGATAGAAAAACGTGCGTCAGTAAATTTCACACCGATCAAGGATGCGTATGAAAAATCATCTCAAAAAATACTGGCGCACTAGCATCTTCGTATGCAATTTAGTGTTACTCCCCACACTGAGTTTTGCGCAACAGAGCTCATCGTCAACAGACACGACAAGTACAATCAACGCGAGCGAAAGTAAAGCATCAATACAAATCCAAGACTTGACTTGGCTACTAGGCAGCTGGACCGCCAACACCGGGAAGCAAATCATCGATGAGCACTGGGCATTACAAAAACAATCTTTGATGGGAATTTCCCGTACCACGGAAGCCGAAAAGAGCAAAGCAGTCGAGTTGCTCTTCATCGAAAAACAAGACGAAGACTGGATACTGCGTCTACGTTTTTTCGGTCCGGCTATTGATCGTGCTACCCGCGGCAAGGACGAGCCTTTACGTCTGAAAGTGATGCAAGCAGACGCTGAACAATTACGCTGCGAAGGCATAGGCAGTGAAACTGGTACGACACTGACTTACACCAAACTGTCGGCACACAGCATGCGAGCAGAGATTCGTAAAGTGCGCGAGGGTAAATTAGTATGGTCAGAGACTTATCAATTTCAACGCTAAAAATTGCACATAAAAAAACGCCGACCTTATTCAGGTAAGCGTCTTTTTATTCACACCAACTGCATGCAGGAATACAAGTTACGGCTACAAACTGCAACTACAAACTATAACTCAGACGTGCATAAACAAAACGTCCCGAACGTCCAAACGGTGAAAAGTTGGAGAAGGAAGTTGCGCCAGCTGTATTCAATGCAGGCATGCGCGGATCACTGTAAGCGTCAAATACATTGTCTGCGCCGACTGCCATTTTCAAACGTTTTGTGAAGTTGTAACGCAACTCAATATCAACCAATGTTTTAGGTGATAAAACTTGATCTAAGGCCGCTGTTGTTCCAGGATCGAGCACTTCACCATAACGGGTTGCGCGGAAAGTGGCCGCATAGTCTGCTAATTTCCAATCAACGCTGGCATTAATCTTATTGCGCGGCTGACCACGTTCAAAAATCAAGACATTCACGCGATCAAACAACACTGGTGACGGCGTCAGTGCAGATAACTGCGCAGTCTGTGGCACTTTGCTTACTTCAGTTTTCGTGAAATTACCTGCCAAGGTGAAATCAAATCGTCCTGATGATTCCGTCAGCATAGGCCAGTTAGAAACAATATCTAAACCTTGTGTCGTGGTATCGACACCATTAATAAAGAAGCGCCCACCACCGATACCAACGAAGCCTTGAGCGGTCAAATAATTACGCACATTGGCTGCAGTCAAATTTTCGGACAACACAATACGATTACTAAGCTCAATCCTGTAGGCATCAACTGTGATGCCTAATTTACCAAGGCTAAATACCACACCTAAAGATTGATTGAACGATTTTTCCGCATCGAGTGGCTTAGCACCCAAAGCAATCGCAGCCGGATCGCTGGGTTTAAATGTGGTGATTTCAAATGGCACACCATTGATGAAGTTGGTTGCTGTCGAGGTAAAAAACTGTTGTTGCGGCGATGGCGCTCGGAAACCATTCTGCACAGAACCGCGTAGTCCAAATTCTTTATTGAAATCATAGCGAGTCGAAATTTTGCCCGTTACATTATTTCCAAAATCAGAATAGTGCTCAGCACGAATCGCAGCGGAAGCTTGCCAAGCTTTAGTCAAATTAGCTTCGACATCGACATACGCACCAATCGCACTGCGACTATTATCTGAGGCATTCGCCGGTGTAAAGCCCGGGAAGACTTGCGCACCCGGCGCTGTTGGACTGCCATTGGCTAATTTCTCGCCACCGAAACGATAGGAATCAGGTTCCCCTGCGAACAAGTTGTAGCCCTCTCTACGTGCTTCGAAACCCGTCGCAAAACTAATCGGTGAGGAAAATTCTGGCAAGCTAAAGCTTCTGACTGCAGACAAATTGAAGACTAACTGATCATAAGAAAATCCACCGGCCTCAAATTGCTTTTTACTAGTCGGCCCAATTGAACGATTCAAAGTATCTTTGATCGTGAACTGCATCTTATTCTTGCCGTAACCAAGCGATGCGTCCATATCCCACAAACCCGCTGTCCAGCTAATACCAGCCGTCGCGCTGTAATCATCTACCTGTGGTGCAATCTTAGGCAAAAAACCATTGGGGTAAACAGAAATAATATTTTGATCCTGCAAGGCACGACGGAAGAAACCAGCCGATAGTGCGTCGCGCTTTTGATAGCTAGACCATGCGTATAACTTCGCACCACCTTCTAACATCTGCCCTGCATTCACAAACACCGTAGATTGCTTGACATCTGGTTCGCCATACCATGCATTAAAGCGATTGACATCTTTTTCACGCGGATCAAAACTGCCATTCACAAGTGGATATTGTTGACGAAAATCCCAGCCACCACGCTCGGTATGTTTTTGATCTTTCAATTCAGCAGCAACTGTAACGTAGCCTGTTTCGCCGAATGATAAGCCTTTCCAGATACTCACAGTCGCGGTATTGCCATCGTTACGGCTACGCGAGGTTCCTGGCGCAGTCCACGTCGCGCCAGTGGGTGTGGCACCAGGAATAAAATCATATTCTGTGATGCGTTGACCATAGCTAGCGGTTACTTCACCGCCATCGCGATTTTCACGCAAACGTAAATTGATGACGCCTGACAGCGCATCTGAACCGTATTGCGCCGATGCGCCGTCGCGCAACACTTCAATATTTTTGACGATAGCGCTAGGGATGGTATTTAAATCAACCGCTGCAGCGCCACGACCCACCGTTCCATTCACATTCACCAACGCGGAGGCATGCCGACGTTTCGAATTGACGAGAACTAAGGTTTGATCTGGGCCCAAGCCTCGCAAGGTTGCGGGACGTATGGTATCTGTGCCATCAGTCAGACCAGGGCGGGGAAAGTTCAAAGAAGGTAAGGCAACGGAAAGCGCCTGATTGATTTCACTGACACCTAGATTCTGTAAAGTTTCAGAGGAAATCACATCGACAGGGGCTGACGTGTTAGTCGCTGAACGATTCTGCATACGAGTACCGGTCACGATTACCGAAGTCGGCTTTTCGTCTTGCGCTTGTGCCGCTTGTGCCGCTGTTACTTGTGCGTGCGCTGATTGCATGACACCAAAACCGCACCCAAACAAAGAAGTGATGGCGAGCGCGAGTACCTGCTTTTTGGGAATAAAGTGCTGCATTGAAAACCTCCAAACGGAAAAATGACACGAAGTGCAAATAGAGAAATGGGGGGTGCAGACCAAACAACGTGAATTCATCATGACATCAAGAAAAACCGAAGTCAATTTAAGTCCACCTGGATACAACAATAAACCAGGCCGATTCTGCTACAGTAGGAAAACCGCGCAAGATCAGTGCGAAATTGTCGCCGTGCACAGCAACGATGCACTGTATCTGGGCAAATTAAGATTGGTTTTATCCTAGGTAAAAATTCACTTTAGTATTGATTCAATATCAGCTCATGCAAAAATTCAAACAATTCTCTCCAGCTTGCGAACGCAATCAAGATCCGATTCTTACGCATTTAAAAACCTATTTAAGTAAGGCGACGAATGTTTTAGAAATCGGTAGTGGAACTGGTCAACATGCCGTGTACTTCAGCCGCCACTTACCTCATCTGCAATGGCAAACCAGTGATAGAGCAGAAAATCACGCTAGCATTCACGCTTGGATAGAGGAAGATGGTAATCCGAGAGTTCTCGCACCATTAGTGCTTGATGTAGGAAGTCAACATTGGCCGGCTCAGATCTTTGATGGTGTATTCACTGCGAATACTTGCCACATCATGCATTGGGAAGAGGTTCGGCAGATGTTTGCGAACCTTCGCCAGATTCTGTCAGCTGAAGGGGTTTTTATTGTTTATGGCCCCTTCAATTATGATGGTCAATTTACCAGCCTTAGCAACCAAGAATTCAACGCCGCATTGCAAGCGCAAGCCGCGCATCGCGCTATTCGAGATATCGGCGATATGCGGCAGCTTGCGGCGGAAAATGGCTTGATGCTGTTAGAAGATTTGGCCATGCCTGCACACAACCGCCTCTTAATTTTTAAACGAATTAAAACTTGAGCAGCAGTCGCTGCTATCCAATATCGGATTCAAATAAAGTACATCAATTTGAATCGACTCGACTCAACTAAATTTAATTTAAATTAGGCTCGCAAACGCAGGCGTCCACCAGCATCATGTTCTTCATACGAATGTATCGAAGAGACTTTGAAAATACTCACCAGATCCGCCAATTTTCTCGCTTGGTTCTGCAAGGATTCCGCAGCTGCCGCCGCTTCTTCTACCAAAGAGGCATTTTGCTGAGTGACAGTATCCATTTGCATCACAGCCTGGTTCACTTGATCGATGCCAGTTGATTGCTCCGAACTTGCTGCGGTAATTTCAGCCACAATATCACTCACACGTTTGACGCTATCGACAACTTCTCCCATCGTATCGCCAGCTTGATGTACTAGAGCCGATCCTGCTTCGACTTTTTCAACCGAATTATTGATTAACTCTTTAATTTCTTTCGCTGCCGCAGCGCTGCGCTGTGCCAAACTTCTGACCTCTGACGCCACAACCGCAAAACCCCGACCTTGCTCACCTGCACGCGCTGCTTCGACCGCGGCGTTCAAGGCCAAGATATTGGTTTGAAAAGCAATTCCATCAATCACGCTAATAATATCGACAATTTTTTTCGAAGAATCATTAATCGAACTCATCGTTGAGACGACTTGTGAGACAACTCTACCACCACGTGCGGCAACTTCGGATGCCGATCCTGTCAAGACATTTGCTTGCTTAGAGTTATCCGCATTTTGTTTTACGGTTGACGTGATCTCTTCCATGGATGCAGCGGTCTCTTCTAATGAGCTAGCTTGCTGTTCGGTGCGCGCCGATAACTCAAGATTACCAGCCGCGATTTCACTTGATGCGGTAGCGATGGTATCGGTTCCTGAGCGCACCTGACTGACGATCACACTTAAGCTTTCACTCATCTTTTTCAAAGCCTGCAATAAACTGCCAAGCTCATCATTGGAACTATCATCGATATTTCTGGTGAGATCGCCGGCCGCCACCGTTTCAGCCACCAAAACCGCTTCACGAATCGGTCGTACGATACTATTCATCAACCAAACACCCATGCCTATAGCGATAAGCACTGACACCGCAAGGCAAATTGCAGTCACTATTTTAAAATTCGCAAATGCTTTTTGAGAGTTGTCGTACTCTGCTTTTGCAACACGCGATTGCAATTGAATCAAATTATTCATTACGTCGCGCACTGGCAAAAAAAAGCTACCAATTTTATCGGTAACAAATTGCTTGGCGGCGTCCATATCATCACTTTTCAAAGCAAGGATGGCTGGATCTAAGGCTTGCGTCAAAAACACTTTACGTTTTTGCTCAAAATCTTGCGCCAATGTTTTTTCTTCAGGCGTGAGAAAGGTCGCCATGTATTCCGACCATACTTTATTTGCCCGACCTCGATTCTCTTCAATTTCCAACAAAGATTTAGCAATTTGATCAGGCGATTCGACCACTGCACGGGAAATCGCAATTTGATTGCGCTGAATTAATCGAATCACTTCATCAAGCTGGCTTAAGGCAATCAAGCGATCATCGTAGATCGTTTTAATTGAGCTATTGCTGCTGCTAAGCGCCAGGAACCCGCCAACACCAATCAAAAAAGCGACCAGACTCAGTATCACCAGACTCGCAATCAACTTCGCGCGAATAGTTAAATTTTGCAGCATAAGATTCTCCTCGTTAGACAAGCATGATTGATGAGTATGATCTTGGTGAAATAGGTCTAATTTGCGCCTATATTTTATTTTTTAAGTACAACTGAAGTGAAAAGTGTCGTGGTAAATCAACACACAATAATGCAATCGATATGTCCCCCTAGTAATAAACAATATAGGAATATTTCAAGCAGAACGCAAAGTAAACCAGAACACACTGCCACCGTGCATACCTTTATCATATCCAACTTCGCCACCCAACTTATAGACTATGCGCTGTACGATCGATAAGCCTAATCCATGTCCTTCTGCAGCTGCAGGATGGAATCGAACAAACTGTTCAAATAACTGATCCTGTTGCTCACTACTCAAGCCGCCGCCAGAATCTTTCACCCAACACTTCACATAGCCATTTGCCAGATCGGTTGCGCCGATTTCAACTTGTGGCGAATCACCACCGTATTTAATCGCATTCGATAAATAATTCGCCCAAACCTCTTCAACCCATTGCTCATTTCCTTGCACTGCTGGCCAATGTCCAGAGAAATGAATTTGCGCGTAACGTTCTGCGGCAAGAGCAGATAAACGATGATAGGCCTCATGTGCCGCATGTTCCAAACTAATTTTTTCTAAGGGCAGATTGTCGTCTTTTCGCACTCTTGCTAATAACAATAGCGAATCAATAATCGCATGCATCTTTTTGGACGACTGCTGAATACTGATTAACAGCATACGATTTTTTTCTGCAGATAGCTCAAGATTTTCAGCGTTGAGCAAATTGGACGCGCCCATTAGATTACTGACTGGTTGTTTTAAATCGTGCGCCACTGTATGGGCGTAAGCATCAAGCTCGCGATTCTGTAAAATTAGTTCTTCTGATTTACTTTCCAACAGCATCGTTTTGCTTTGTAAGTCAGCTGTGCGCTCCGCAACTAATTGTTCTAATTGTTCACGATAAAGTGCCAGCTCTTGGTCTAGAATATCGCGCTTTTTCATATCACTTTGAATACTTGATCGCATCGAATTGATTGCATACACAACCAAATCCAATTCATCTTGCGCCTCACTGTTTGGCCTATCCAACTGCAATGACTGATCCAAATTCGTCAAATCAAGTTGTTGTACATATTTTGCGGTTTTCACCAAATGACGTTCTATCCAACGACGAAAGATGAATAAAACAAACAGTGCTGACATCAACAGACTGACTGTCGTTGTGATTGCGATACTTTTCGCGGTGTCCCACATGCGTGCTTGTATGTCTTGCGCCATCAATTCGACGTGCAAGCTTCCCATGTCAAAAGTATCGCTACCTTCACGATAAATGATCTTAAATTCTCGCGCCAATAAAACCTGACGATGTGCAGGATGCTTGCGTTGCCAGTCATCGTTTAACTCACCTCGCAAATGCAAGCGGCCGACATCCGGAATTTTTGCGATACCATCTAGCAAGGCCTCAATTCTCGGCACATCGACTGACCACATACCCGCAGCGAGGCTGGGCAGATAGCTATTTTCAATTTCAGTAAAGCGCTGCTCTAAATTGCTGAGCGCGGTTTGATAAGCACGATAGATCTGCACACCAGTTACTAGGCTAGCCACCAATAATGTATAAACCAAGACTGCTAATACGATCTTGTGTCCAAGGTATTTACGTTGACGGTCTGGCGCTGGATGAAACGTCTCTGCATTCATCATTTAATATCCTAAAGCGGGAGAGAACCAAAACTCACTTCTTTGCAATGGCGTTTCCGCAGACAAGTAGGGATTATTTAGTTGAACCACTGAACGTTGATCTAACTTTGCCTGCTTAATCGCGGCACCAAAGTGCTGCAGAAATAATTGCCGCATGCTGCCGTCTTTCATCGCCATCAACAATCCACGCTCTATCGCCGCGGCCAAGCTAGTTTTCTCTTTCTGCACAAAGAAATATAAGGGTGCGGGATAATTCAACACCCAACGTGGCGCGATGACTAAACCTTGTTGTTGATGTGACTGAACTTCGGATTCAATTTCCGTTAAAGAACGCGGGAAGTAACTTATTCGCCCACGCGCTAACATCGCAAACAGCCCTTGATAACTTGAACTGGGGCTGACATTAAATCCGTTTGCACGCAAAATCGGAAAATCTGGCCAATCATGTCCTTGTCCAGAACGCAGGGCCCGAAGTTGTTCCACATTGTCGAATTGTGCAAATTGATCCGTATCCGTCGCCTTAATCAATAACAGCCGCCACCCAAGCAAACCACGGTCGATTGGGATTCGAATGGGTAATAGATCTTTTTCTCGCTCAGGTGTCGTGAAGGTCCACACCACGTCTAATTCTTTTCCCATTTGAACATGCCGCAAGGTGCGCCATTGCGGCATATCATGTTTACTAGCTTGTGCTTGATAAGCAGCACCGGATTTTGATAACGCAAGTTTAAGTAATGAAATCGGATAATGACCACGTTCATCAGCAGCCATCGAAGCGGCCCAGGCATAGGTAACTGTGTTTTTCTGCTGCATAGACTGTACTGCCCACACTTCGGACAAAAGCATGCAAAAAGTTAAACATAGATAGCCGCACCAGCAACTCAACTGGCGAAAACTGAGTGTAAATAATAATGTGATAGCACTCTTCATAAATGCCACTTAACTTAGATGAAACATCATATTGCCCGAAATGCTGACCAAACCCACACCTTAATCTTAGCTGATTTTCCGCAAACCACATTGTTTCGAATTGCAAAGCCTTCGATAACTGTTGTAAAGAAGTAAGGCAATGCAAACATACTATTTTTACAGTTTTGAAAACTAAGGTCACAAAGTAAGATCTTCCAATTGCACAGTTTCACCGCTTATGCGAAGATGAACTAGAAGCTGGCTAACAGATATTTCATTCCTTATTCAAAAAATCAGCGTATAACAATGAAGATCAAACTTGATTTGTTTTCCGCATCAGTCGCGATGTTCGCTCCACGGACATCTCTGTTTTTTGCCCTCGTATTTCTACTGTGCAGTCCGCCAGCCTTATCACAAACCACACTCAAATTTTGCTATGAAGACGAGGCACAAATTCCCTGGACGCGGCCGGATGGCAGTGGCTTAACCATCGAACTACTAAAACGCGTTGAAGAGAAACTAAACGAGCGTTTCGAGTTCATCGCCAAACCATGGAAGCGCTGTCAGGAAGAAGTACGCACTGGTGTGCTCGATGGCTATTTTGGTGCCGGATTATCAGAAGAACGTCAACGATTTAGCGTGTACCCAAGTTTGCCGGATGGTCAGGTCGACGTAAGCAGCGCCTTACATATTGATAGAACCCGTGTATTTCTTCGTAACGACAGCGCGGTTACTTGGGATGGCAAAAATCTGCTTCAGGTAAAAAAACCGATTGTTGTCCAACGCGGTTATCTGATCGGCAATATGTTAGTTAAACAAGGATTTAAAATACGTGAAGTACGCACGCTCAATGAAGGCCTGCGCCTGCTTGCCAACAACGACGCAGAAGTCGCGATTCTGCAAGGAATAGAAGCGCTACATCTAGCGAAGCAAGATGTGCAACTAAATACCGTTATTCACATCCATCCCTTAGCATTCGTTTCATTGCCCTTACATTTGGCGATTAGCCGACATAGTTATCAACGCGATCCACAACGCTTTCAGAGGATTTGGACTACGATTAAAAGCACGCGTAATTCAGCTGGCTATCAACAACAATTAGAAGCTGAGAACCTGCGATGACCTACGTCTTTGTCGATCGGAATCGTCAAATATCGCACATTCGATCACGTACAATTGCGTTCAGCCTTGCACTCATTTATAGTCAATAGCGCTTGCTCATGCTCTCGTGCTCAAGCGCAGATTTTTTTAGTCGATTCTGACAATCCCCAGCTTTCCTTCACCATCACTTCTTTTTTTACCTGGAGCTTCGCATGAAAAAATGTCTTCTCGCAATCACGATCTTGGGTTCAATGATAGCGGCACCGACGATGGCGCAAACCGTAACCGCGCAACAGTCAAAAATGGTGACCTGCAATAAAGATGCGACCGGAAAAAAAGGCGATGAGCGTAAAGCCTTCATGAAGGAATGTTTGTCTGCCAAACCCGTTGTCGAAGAAAAGAAACTCACAACACAGCAAGACAAAATGAAGACTTGCAATGCCGATGCAAAGGGAATGAAAGGCGACGAGCGCAAAAAATTCATGTCGGATTGCTTAAAGAAATAATCCCAATATTGAATTTATTAGCTACTTGAAATTACTAACACTTAGCTATTCACGCCAAGTTTTTTTAGCATTTTAGTCAAGGGGTTCTACATATTTTTCTATTCATGTAGAACCCCTTGACGACGCTTCACAGGCATCACTTAAATCACATCAATACCAAATTATCGCGATGTATTAATTCAGGTTCTTCCACAAATCCTAAAACACTCTCGATTTCTGAAGATGCTCTACGCATAATCCGGCGAGTATCACCGCTGCTGTAATTAATTAAACCTTTCGCTATCAAATGCCCAGTTTCATCAATACACGTCACCACCGCACCCCGACCAAACTCACCTTTGACATCGTACACACCAATTGCCAGCAAAGATTTACCTTCTTCACGCAACTTAATGACTGCCCCGGCATCTAGCATCACTTGTCCCGACGTCTGCAAATGATCCATCATCCATTGCTTACGTGCTGCCAGCGGTGCCATATCAGAACGCAGTTGCGTGCCAAGCGCCGCACCGTTCGCTAAGCGCACCAGCACATTTTCTTCGCGTCCCCAGGCAATCACAGTATGCGCACCAGATCGGGCAGCACGTTTTGCGGCGAGAATTTTGGTCAACATGCCACCGCTACCAAGACTAGAGCCGGCACCACCCGCCATCGCTTCTAATGCAACATCACCTGCCCGCGCCGCATGTACAAATTGCGCATCGGGATTCTTACGAGGATCTGCAGTGTACAAGCCTTGCTGGTCGGTCAAAATAATTAAGGCATCAGCCTCCACGAGATTCGCGACCAAAGCTCCGAGTGTGTCATTGTCACCAAACTTGATTTCGTCGGTCACCACGGTATCGTTCTCATTAATCACTGGCACGATGCCAAAACCCAGCAAGGTCAACAAAGTCGAACGTGCGTTCAGATAACGCTCACGATCCGCCAGATCCGCATGCGTCAATAAAATCTGCGCCGTTCCCAAATCATGCGACCGAAAACTCGTCTCATAAATCTGCGCCAAGCCCATCTGCCCAACCGCCGCACAGGCCTGCAATTCGTGCACGCCAGTCGGTCGCGTGTCAAAGCCCAAGCGCTGTCGCCCTTCGGCAATAGCTCCCGAACTAACTAACACGACTTCTTTGCCCATCGCTCTTAACGAAGCGATTTGTTGCGCCCAATTAGCGATAGCTACACGGTCGAGACCACGACCTTCATTGGTGACGAGGGAGGAACCGACTTTAATAATCAGGCGTTTAGCGTTTTGGATCAAGGATTGCATAATTCATCATTTATAGAACATTAATTTGGATATTTTCCGATAAAATTATACATTATTCTGAATTTATTCTATTTTTAAAATTTTATTTCGAACACAGCCACACCAACTTCTCAAGAAAGTTGATTGGATTAAAGCCACCATTCAGTTACCATTAAGCCTATATTTAAACAGTTAAAAGTTAGAAAAACATGCTCATCGAACAACGCAAATCATTTCAAATCGCTGTGCTCACTTTCAGTACATGCCTCTCAACTCTTTGCTGGTTAATTGTGCGCTCCTATATCCCAAAAACGGACACATTGGCTCAATGTGCATTTGCCCTTTTGTTGTTAGCCTCTATCATGGGTTTTATATCCACTTTTAAGCTTATTTTTGCCCTACTTCTCACCAAAATGTGGCCACAATTAGACACGCCAGTCGATAAACACATAAGCAAGGCTGGCCAGTCAATTTGAGTCGAGAATACTCACGATAAAAAAGCAAAAGAGCCGAACTAAGTCGGCTCTTTTTGCATCCAAAATTAATTCGATCGATATGAATTAATCAATCACTTTAAAACGCGGATCATCAGGATCAATCGACAAAATTCCCTGCGCTTCTTCTTTCATCTGGGTCTCTTGTGAACGTTGTTCTGCTTGACGTTTCTCTGCTAAATGCGCATAGATATCGTTAACTAAAGCTTGGCAACCTTCGTGGTTCAATGCAGAGATCTCAAATACAGGACCTTTCCAGCCGAAGCGTTTGACGAAATCTTTGACGCGTTTTTTGCGGTCTTCTTCGCTTAACACGTCGAGCTTATTCAAGACTAACCAGCGTGGTTTCTCTGCGAGAGATTCGTCGTATTTGGCTAATTCTTTAATCAATGCTTTCGCATCTTTGACTGGATCAACGTCATCGTCAAACGGTGCTAAGTCAACGATATGCAAGAGCAAACCCGTGCGCTGTAAATGCTTGAGAAATTGTACGCCGAGACCGATACCATCGGCTGCGCCTTCGATCAAACCAGGAATATCAGCGATCACGAAACTCTTTTCGTGGCTGACGCGAACCATGCCTAAGTTTGGATGCAAAGTCGTGAAAGGATAATCAGCGATCTTTGGACGTGCGTTAGAAACAGCCGTGATGAAAGTCGATTTACCCGCATTTGGCAAACCCAAGAGGCCGACGTCGGCCAACACTTTTAATTCAAGTTTCAGTTCGCGACGCTCGCCGTCTTTACCGTCACTGCGTTGGCGCGGTGCGCGATTGGTCGACGATTTGAAATGAATATTACCCCAACCACCTTCACCGCCACGCGCCAATAAAACTTCTTGACCATGCTCAGTGATATCGGCGATAACTTCATCGGTATCTCTATCCATAATCAAAGTACCGACTGGCATACGCAAACGGATATCGTCCGCGCCTTTGCCATAGCAATCAGCGCCACGACCGTTTTCACCGTCTTTGGCTTTGTGTAATTTGGAATAACGGAAATCGACCAATGTGTTAATGTTACGGTCACCGACGGCGTAGATACTGCCGCCTTTACCGCCATCTCCACCATCAGGACCACCGAACGGACGGAATTTCTCACGACAGAAGGACGCGACACCATTGCCGCCGTCACCTGCAATGACTTCGATTCTTGCTTCGTCAATAAATTTCATGTTTGCCGCCTAAACGAAAGGGCTTTTCAGCCTTGATTCCCAGTCTTTCTTTTTGGTGGCATCTGGTTTGATTTAGACGCGCTTAAAAACTGAACACTGGGCGATTACGAATTGAGAGTCTGAACGGGCTATTGTGCTGTTTTATTTCACTAGCAGCAATAGACAATGTTCTAAGACAAAGTAGTCTAATTGGCTAAGGCAATTAGCTTTGATGATCGCTACGATCATCGTTTTTCACAAGGAATTAACTAAGACAATGAGATTTTATTTCCAGCACTTATTTCCAACACTTAGTTATGACACTTGCTTATAAATCCTCTGAAAACCAAAAAGGCTCTACCTATGGCAGAGCCTTTTTGTTCAGCAAATTGTACGCTTAATGAATTAAGCAACAACCATCACTGTTTGACGCTTCAACGCGCCTTTGATTGCAAATTGTACTTTGCCTGTTACCAGAGCGTACAAAGTGTGATCTTTACCCATACCAACGCCTTCGCCTGCGTGTACTTTAGTACCGCGTTGACGTACGATGATACCGCCAGCATTGATAGCTTGGCCGCCGTAAACTTTAACGCCTAAGCGTTTTGACTCTGAGTCACGGCCGTTGCGCGTGGTGCCGCCGCCTTTTTTATGTGCCATTTAATAGCTCCTTGAATTCTAGTGAATATGCTCTACGTCGTTCTTAACGGGATTAACCGTTGATAGAAACGATTTGCAGTTCAGTGTAGTTTTGGCGATGACCTTGGCGCTTTTGGTAATGCTTACGACGACGCATTTTGAAAATACGAACTTTGTCGTGACGACCTTGGTCGATTACCTTAACCAGCACCGTTGCACCTGCGACCAATGGAGTACCAAATTTAATGGTTTCTCCAGCACCCATAGCGAGTACTTGATCGATAGTGAATTCGGAGCCAATGTCTGCAGGTATCTGTTCTACTTTAAGTTTTTCACCAGCGACAACTTTATATTGTTTGCCACCGGTTTTTATGACCGCGTACATGTGAAACCTCATCAAATAAATAATAGGGATTCCCGAGCGTCTTTACTGACATTGCCAACAAAAAATCAAGGGAACTGCGGATTATACATAGCTTACTGATGGCGGTCAAAGACTTTTGCGTAATTTTTCAGCAGTTACAATCCACTAAACTCGAATTCATACTTAAAAATCAAGATATTAAGTTGAAGCTGTTTTTAATTTACTCTTGACTTAAGGCTTAGCTGCAATTTTCGTTTTAACCTTCACCTTTTCGTCCTTATTGTCACGTAACTGCTGGATTTCAGCCCAGGTTTCAGCACTACGCCATGGTGATGCGCCCAGTTGTAAATCCCATAAAGCAATTCCTACACCCAAGGTTTTAGCTTCTTGTAGGTGTGCGGATATGCTAGAACCAAGTCCACCTTCTCCCCAATTCGCCAGCCAAGTCGGCATACCCATCAGGATTTGATCGGCGCGATAGCCTGCATTTTTGCCGTAAGCTAATTGCCAACTGTATTTAAAAATAGCTGCACCACCCTCGCAAACTGGCTTATTTTCTGGTGTAAAACTGGCGGTACTGCCCTCATACAGGTCTTGATAACCCATGCTATGAATCGCATCAACTTGTCCTTGCCAATCTCTCCACCAGCTCATATTAGGCGCATTGGCACAGGGACTGTGAAAACTATCTATAGTCAATAACTTTTTATATTTCCTCAAATTAATACTTAAATCTTTGACAAATTTTGCATAAGCAGCACGATCTTCCTCGAAATTTCCTTCCCCCTCTAAATCCAGATCAATTCCATCCAATTCAAATCGCTGCATGGTTGCGATTAGAGACGCACCGAATGCTTTAGGATTATCTTTAAACGCGCGCTTTGCCAACTCCCAATTCCATTTGTTTGTCGTTTGCGAATTGTTATAAACCGTCAGTAAAACTTGAAGATGATTCTGTTTAGCCCAAGCCACCACCCGCCGCACTTCTTCAGGCGATAAGGGATGACCATTTTTTGTAGTGGGTGCCAGCACTACACTTTTACCATCAACAGAAGGGTTCCAAAATTGCAAGCCTATTCGCGTCAATCCTGCTGGAATATGTGGGTTGGATTGTAATACCTGCATAGACTTATCGACCCCATAGGCCGGAATCCAGCCTATCACCTGAGGTTTTTGAGCTAGCACAGAGTTAGATACAAGCGCCAAAGAAACTCCCAGCAAATACACGCCAATTTGATGCAAATGCATACTTTTCACCGTTCTTTCAATTAACACTAAAAACCAATAAGCGACAAACAATCAATAAACACAGCGCATATTGCCAGCTAATTCCTTAACGAAACAATTGGGGATTTGCCTTAGAAATCATCTTTCATACCTAATGCAAAAACCAAGCACTTAGTCAATTCAAAAACTAAGCGCATCCTCACTTTTAAGGCGACATGCAATGGCAACTTCCTTGAGCGCACGCAAATTTAAAGAAAATCATGAAAAAATTTGATAAAAACAATCATGAATCCTGCGCTTTTTGTGCAGCATTCTGTTGGCATCGTATAATCACGCCACATTTCAACTTTGCTTTTGCAGGATACGCCCTTGTCTGCCACGCCTAACCAAAACACTATTAATCAATTAATCGCACCAGAAATGGATGCTGTTAATTTGGTCATCCGCCAACAATTACATTCCGACGTCGCGCTGGTCAGTCAGATTTCTGAATACATTATCAATGCTGGCGGCAAACGCATTCGCCCTGTGCTGGTTTTGCTGATGGCAAATGCATATGGCTATCAAGGGCAGCATCACTACGATTTAGCTGCAATTGTCGAATTTATTCACACCGCAACCTTGTTACATGACGACGTGGTGGATGAATCGTCGATGCGCCGCGGTCGTCAGACAGCGAATGCCTTATTTGGCAATGCAGCGTCGGTGTTAGTCGGTGACTTTTTGTACTCCCGCGCATTCCAGATGATGGTTTCGATCAATAGCATGCAAATTATGCAAATCTTAGCCGATGCCACCAATGTGATTGCCGAGGGTGAAGTCTTGCAGCTATTGAATATGCATGATCCCGATGTAACGGAAGAACGTTATCTGGAGGTGATACGTTGCAAAACAGCAAAACTATTTGAAGCCGCTGCCGAAATTGGCGCCTTAATTAGTGGCGCAAATCCCGCACAAATCGCTGCAGCAGGAGAATATGGTCGCTCTTTAGGTACGGCATTTCAACTGATTGATGATGTACTGGATTATTCAGGCAAAGCAGAAGAAATCGGCAAAAATGTCGGAGATGATTTGCGAGAAGGCAAACCAACTTTACCCTTAATTTATTTAATGAAGCATGGTAACGCTGAAGAACAAGCATTAGTTAAAGCTTGTATTGAGCAAGGTGATGAATCCAAATTCGGCGCGATCTTAAGCGCGATTACCCATTCTGGTGCGCTTGACTACACCAAGACAGAAGCCGACAAGGCAGCCGCACGGGCAACTCTGGCTATTCAAGACTTACCCGATTCTGCCTTCAAACAAGCCCTATTAGACTTAGCGTTTCTTGCAGTTAATCGCAATCACTAATTCATCATTCAATCACTATTCAATATCGTTAAGATATATATTTATCCGTATTAGCGACTGAAAATGTGCATGTCATCTTACGCCCAAACTATCGGGTTTATACGACAGGCGACACGCAAGTGCATGTCGCCTAATGCCCGAGACTTCCGAGTATTTTTTAACGGAAAAGTTGAGAGTTAGTCGCTTTTCTGCGCAAAAGCCTATCAATTACAAAAAAAAAGGCGACATAAACTGACGCTAGACTCATGCATCCGAAGTAATATCCTTGTTTACAAATGTCTTACTTAGTTGCATTATCACAAAGCATGTATTGATACCTCTTCTTTCCCTATAAAAACTATGTCAGCTGTCCCGCCGAATTCAGCATCACCTCCACCTGCATCAGGGCTAGCCCGTGCGTTGGCTCAGGCTAATTTACTAACGTCAGCGCAACTTGATGCGATACAAAAAAAAGTCCAGATAGAAAAAGGTAACTTTCTTGATGGCCTGCTACAAAACGGCGCAGTGAACGCTCGCGATCTGGCAACCTTCTGTTCGGAAACTTTTGGCTATCCTCAATTAGATTTAAGTGTGATTGATGAATCGATGCTGCCTGAAAAAGTCATCGATGCAAAAATGATGCAAGCTCAAAGAGTGATTCCTTTGGCAAAGAAAGGAAATAAGGTCTCAATCGGCATTTCCGATCCAACCAATACGATCGCCATTGATCAGATCAAGTTTCAAACAGGTTTAAGCGTTGATATCGTGATTGTTCAACACGATTTATTACAAAAACTCATCGAAAAGATCAGCAAAACTTCTGAGCAATCCATTACAGATTTGTCTGGTGATGAGTACGATATTGAGTTTAAAGAAGAAGATCTTAATTCTGGCGTTGCCGATGCCCAAGCAGCTGAGATTGACGATGCTCCGGTCGTCAAATTTCTACAAAAAATGCTCATCGATGCGATTAATATGGGCGCATCAGATCTTCACTTTGAGCCATTTGAAAAATTCTACAGAATTCGTTTCCGTGTCGATGGTGAGTTGCGTGAAATTGCACAACCGCCACTGGCAATCAAAGACAAGCTAGTATCCCGTATTAAAGTCATCTCCAAATTAGATATCTCTGAAAAACGCGTACCGCAAGATGGCCGTATGAAGCTGGTGCTTTCCGCAAGCAAAGCAATTGACTTTCGCGTAAGCACATTGCCAACTTTATTTGGCGAAAAAATTGTTATGCGTATTTTGGACGGCTCACAGGCGCAAATGGGTATTGATGCGCTTGGCTACGATCCAGATCAAAAAGAAATATTGATGGATGCAATCCAGCGCCCCTATGGCATGGTACTTGTAACAGGGCCAACTGGTTCAGGAAAAACGGTGTCGTTGTACACCTGCCTAAACGTCATCAATAAGCCTGGTATTAATATTTCAACTGCTGAAGATCCAGCTGAAATTAACTTACCAGGCGTTAATCAAGTCAACATCAATGACAAAGCGGGATTAACCTTCCCTGTGGCACTGAAATCTTTCTTGCGTCAAGATCCTGACATCATCATGGTCGGTGAGATTCGTGATCTAGAAACGGCAGACATTGCCATTAAGGCAGCACAAACAGGTCACATGGTATTTTCCACTTTACATACCAATGATGCACCTTCCACATTGACACGTTTAATGAACATGGGAGTGGCACCTTTTAACATTGCTTCCTCTGTAATTCTGATTACCGCACAACGCTTAACGCGCCGTCTTTGCACCTGTAAAAAACCAGTTGAAATTCTCGATGAAGTTTTATTGGCGGCTGGTTTTCTAGAGGAAGAACTTGATGGTACTTGGAAGCCCTATGGACCAGTCGGATGTGAACGATGTAATGGTGCAGGCTACAAAGGGCGAGTCGGCATTTATCAAATTATGCCAATCACCGAGGCTATTGAGAAAATTATTCTGGCTAACGGTACCGGACTTGAGATTCGCAAGCAATCGGAAGCGGAAGGAGTCAAAGGACTACGTCGCTCTGGGCTACAAAAAGTACGCCAAGGTCTAACGAGCTTAGAAGAAGTTCTTGGCTGTACTAACGAATAAAAATACTAGGGATCCAAGATGGCTACACCAGCAACCAAAAGTGCGAAACCTTCACAAATCAAAGAAAACTTGTATTCTTGGGAGGGTAAAGACAGGCAGGGCAAAAATGTCAAGGGCGAACTGCGTGCTGGCGGGGAAGCCATTGTTAGCGCAACATTACGCCGACAAGGCATATTAGTAACCAAAGTCAAGAAAAAAAGTTATAGCTCAGGCAAGAAAATTACCGACAAAGACATTACTTTATTCACGAGACAACTCGCCACCATGATGAAAGCGGGCGTACCACTGCTGCAATCGTTTGATATTGTTGGTAAAGGTCATTCAAACCCTTCCGTCTCTAAGTTATTAATGGATATTCGAGCAGATATTGAAACCGGAACTAGCTTAAATCAGGCATTCCGTAAGTATCCCTTATATTTTGACCCTTTATTTTGTAACTTGGTGGGTGCTGGTGAACAAGCCGGTATTTTAGAAGACTTACTAACACGCTTGGCAATTTACAAAGAAAAAACTTTAGCAATTAAGGCAAAAATTAAATCTGCTCTAACTTATCCAATTGCCATTCTCTCAATTGCATTCATCGTCACTGCTGTGATTATGATTTGGGTTGTACCTGCTTTTAAAGATGTATTTAAAAGCTTCGGTGCTGATTTACCGGCACCTACACTGATTGTTATGGGAATGTCAGATTTTGTCGTTGCAAACTGGTATCTGATTTTTGGTGGCATTTTTGGTGCACTCTATTTCTTCTTTCAGTCATGGCAACGCTCGCTTGAAATGCAACGTTTCATGGATAGAATTTTGTTACAAGCCCCCATTTTTGGTGCGGTCATCCGTAAAGCGACAATTGCACGCTGGACTCGTACTCTGGCGACTATGTTCGCAGCGGGTGTTCCATTAGTTGAAGCTCTCGATTCAGTCGGTGGCGCATCTGGAAATGCCGTGTACCTTGACGCCACAATTAAAATTCAGACCGAAGTAACGACTGGTACCAGTCTGACAGTCGCCATGCAAAATGCTGGTGTGTTTCCTACCATGGTAACGCAGATGGTTGCAATCGGTGAAGAGTCAGGAGCATTAGATGGTATGTTAGGCAAAGTTGCCGACTTTTATGAGGAGGAGGTCGATGAAGCTGTCGCTAACCTTTCCTCATTGATGGAACCATTAATCATGGCAATCTTAGGTGTTATCATTGGCGGCTTGGTGGTTGCAATGTATTTACCAATTTTCAAGTTAGGTTCGGTGGTTTAATGGTCGAGTTATTTTTTTTTGCTGCGCCAGGAAATCTAGTTAGCACTGTCGGTTTTGCGGTACTGGGTTTATTAATTGGTAGTTTTCTCAATGTCGTGATTCATCGACTACCGATCATGATGCAAAGAGAATCGGAAAATTACGTCGCTATTGAATCAGGTAAAGAGCCTGTGCATACTGCAGCTTATAACCTGATCGTTCCACGCTCCGCTTGCCCGCATTGTCAGCATAAGATTAGTGCGCTGGAAAATATCCCTGTTATCAGCTACCTGATGATAGGTGGCAAATGTCGCGGATGCAAAGCGCCTATTTCAAAGCGCTATCCCATCATAGAAGCAATTACAGGCTTACTCAGTGGCTACATGGTCTGGCATTTCGGCAGCGGAATTGCTGGCATGGGAGCCGTAGCATTTGTCTGGTTCTTGATCGCAATGACTTTTATTGATGCCGATACACAACTCTTGCCAGACGATTTAACACTTCCACTAATGTGGGGTGGTCTATTGATTAACCTTTATGGCACTTTTGTCTCACTCGATAACGCAGTTATCGGTGCAATTGCTGGTTATCTATCTTTATGGTCAGTGTATTGGATCTTCAAACTCGTGACTGGCAAAGAAGGCATGGGCTACGGTGATTTTAAGTTACTAGCGGCTCTCGGTGCTTGGATGGGTTGGGCAATGCTACCGCTGATTATTTTATTGTCTTCGGCGGTTGGTGCAGTCATCGGCATTTCTATGATGGTGCTGGGAAAACTAGGGAAAGGCAAACCAATTCCTTTCGGCCCTTATCTGGCCATCGCTGGCCTGATTGCTTTATTGTGGGGTCACAGTATTAATAGCCAATATTTAGGCCTGCTTTCCTGAAATGTCAGCCGCTTCTAAAGCAATGCAGCTTACCTCAAGCAAATTCAGAGTTGGACTCACTGGGGGAATAGGCTGCGGCAAAACCACGGTCGCCAATTTTTTTGCCGAACTAGGTGTCAGCATCATTGATACGGATGTCATTGCGCATAGCTTGACTACACCGGGCGGTGCGGCAATCACGAGAATACAAGAAGAATTTGGTGTTGAATTCATTACGCATGATGGCGCAATGGACAGGCAAAAAATGCGCGACTTAGTATTTAAAAATCCTGATGCCAAGCAGCGTTTAGAAAAAATCCTTCACCCAAAGATTCGTTTGGCGTGTGAAGCCGCGGCTCAAGTAGCACAAGGAAGCTACGTAATCTTTGTCGTTCCTTTGTTAATTGAATCCGGCAATTGGTCGCAACGGGTACAAAAAATTTTGGTAATCGACTGTGAAGAAGAAACGCAAATTACCCGCGTTATGCAACGTAATCACTTCAATCGCCAACAGGTTTTAGATATCATGCACGCCCAAATCTCGCGCGCAGAACGCTTACAACATGCGGATGATGTCGTCAATTCAGAACAAGATTTAATGCAGGTCAAACAGCAAGTTGAAGTTCTGCATCAAAAATACCTAAAATTATGCGAACTAAGTTAAACAAACGCACGCAATGTTTGTAATTTTCTTCAGCTTGGTTCAGAATCACGTGAAACTAATTGCGCACCACATAAGCACCATATTTACAGGGAATTTATTTTGATTGTTTACGAATACCCTTTCAACGAGCGTATTCGCACGTTATTGCGGTTAGAAGACCTGTACGAAAAGTTTTCGTTTTTCTTGCACCAGTCCGATCCGCTGCAACATCACGTCGCGATTGCCACCATATTTGAGATGCTCGAAGTGGCAGGCCGCGCTGACTTAAAATCCGATTTATTACAAGAATTGGATAGACAGAAAAATACCTTAATCGGCTTTAAATCGAATCCGAACGTGCAAGCCGATATGCTCGATCAAGTCATCAATGACGTCGAACGTGCCAGTAGTAATTTGATGGGATCCACGGGTAAAACTGGGCAGCATATTCGAGACAATGAATGGTTGATGAGCATCCGTGGTCGCACCATTATTCCAGGCGGTGCCTGCGAATTTGATTTGCCGAGTTATCACGCTTGGAAAAAACTGCCTGCGGAAAAACGCTTCGCTGATATTTCCGCTTGGTTTGCACCAATTGCACCCTTGTTCGATGCGATTAATGTCGTTTTGCGACTGCTACGTGAATCTGGTGGCACCACCAAGGTGATTGCGCAAGCAGGTAGCTATCAGCAAATGCTACAAGGCAAAGTGTATCAACTCTTGCGGGTCTCGATTGCCCAAGGCATGGGTGCCATTCCTGAAATTTCAGCAAACAAATACATGCTGTGGATACGCATCATGTCGCAAGATGGCGATATGAAACCCAAACCTTACGAAGGTGATGTACCTTTCGATCTGACTCTCTGCAACTTCTGAACTACGTAACTTTTAATTTACTCAATTATGGCAACTGTCGTATCCTGCCCCACCTGCGCGGCGAAAGTCGTTTGGTCTCCTGAAAACGCGTTTCGCCCATTTTGCTCTGAACGTTGCAAGCAAATTGATCTGGGCGCTTGGGCCGAAGAGAAATATACGATTCCGGCAGTCAACCTACCAGAAGATCCTGAGAATCCAGATTTGGGCAATCTGAACTAAGTTTCATCGCATCTATTTTTTAGGAATCCCATGCTTGCGCAACTTTGCAGCAATCATGGAATGCGATGTGTCTAGCCGCGCAGCCAATTTTCTGCTCGATGGATATTCCTGATATAACTTATTGAGCAAAGCCGATTCAAATTGATTGACTGAAGCTTCCCAAGTCTCGGCTTCTTCGAAGACCACCGCTTCCGCCTGCATAGAATCTTCCGCCCAATCCAAATCGGCAGCATCTAGTACCCGTTGATCAGCCATCGTAATCGCACGGAACACCACATTCTGTAACTGCCGTACATTGCCCGGCCAACGATTATTGAGCATCGCCGTCGTTGCCGCCTGATTGAGGCGTGAAACGGGCTTTTGCGCTTGGGTGCATGCACGCTCAATGAAATGACGCGCTAGCAGCAAAATATCATCGGAACGTTCGCGCAATGGTGGCATTTCCAAATGCAAGACATTCAAACGATAAAACAAATCTTCACGAAAACTTCCCTCTTGCACCATCTTGCGTAGATTCCTGTGGGTCGCGCTAATGATGCGCACATCGACTTGAATTTCTTTGTCGCCGCCGATACGGCGGAATCTTCCATCGTTTAAAAATCGTAGCAACTTCGCTTGCAAATACAGCGACATCTCGCCGACTTCATCCAAGAATACCGTGCCGCCATCGGCCATTTCAAATAAACCAGGCTTACCACCACGATTTGCGCCCGTAAACGCGCCCGCCATATAGCCGAATAATTCACTCTCAGCCAGGCTCTCAGGCAAGGCAGCGCAATTCAATTCAAGAAATGGTGCGTTACTACGCGCACTAACACCGTGGCAAGCTTGTGCTAATAATTCTTTACCCGTTCCTGTTTCGCCAGTAATCAACAAGGGAGCATCCACCACGGCCACTCGCGCAGCACGTTTCTTTAATACCCGAATTTGTTCAGAATCACCGATGATGGCTTCAAAGCCGCCGATCTCAGCGCGTGAAATCGCATGCAAGCGCTCACCTATCCGTTTCGGTGCTGTCAATGTCAGCAGCGCTCCAACGGCTTTACCATCGCTCGCTGTGCCTGCTGATAGTGGCTCAAACACAGGCGTCACGTCCATCATAAAAGGCTCGCCATTCAACAGCACTTCACGGGTCGGCGCGCAGAATTCATTAGCAATTAATTCGTGTTGGATCGTGCTATCTTGCAGCACTTGATAGAGAGATTTTTGACAAAGTTCTTTTTCACTACAGCGCGCCACCTCGGCCGCAGCGGCATTCGCGATCACGATACGCCCAAGCGCATCAATCGCCAGCACCGGATCTTCCATCACCGCCATGATGGTGTCGAGATTGAGGCTACGACGCATGCCCGGCAAAATATCGACGACTTCAATCGTCCCAACTCCAGCGACCTGATCGCAATCGGCTTGCAGACTAGCCAGCATGCTTTGTTTTAATTCGGGGATATCGATGTAGATGTTGGGCGGATCGACTTCGACCGCCTGCACGTTCAAACCCTGACGTGCCAATACCGCGAGAATCTCGTGAGCGATACCGACTCGATCTTCAAAGGGAATATTGACACGCATTACTGGTCTCTCAAGTCTAAAAAATCATCTCATTTCAAACCCCTCAACGCCGAGGCGCTGAAGGGTTTTGATTTTGTATTAAATCGCAATCGGGCGATTCATGCTGCCATAGCGATCCATGTACAAACCCTCAGTCGAAATCGCTGGCTTCTTACCCGAAATTAAATCGGCGAGGAATTGACCAGAACCGCAAGACATCGTCCACCCCAAAGTTCCATGACCAGTATTTAAGAATAAATTACGATAAGGCGTTGGACCAACAATCGGTGTACCGTCCGGGGTCATAGGACGCAAACCAGTCCAGAACTCAGCTTTGCTGACATCGCCGCCCTGCGGAAATAAATCTGTCACCGAATGCACCAAAGTCTTACGACGTGATTCACGCAAGCGTAAGTCGTAACCGGTAATCTCAGCAGTACCACCAACGCGGATACGATCGCCCAAACGCGTGATCGCAACTTTGTAAGTTTCGTCCATCACCGTCGATTCTGGTGCGCCTGTCGCATCCGTAATCGGTACTGTGATCGAATAACCTTTAATAGGATACACAGGAATCTTGATGCCTAGTTCACGCAACAAAATTGGCGAATAGCTACCCAATGCCAACACAAATTTATCCGCAGTGAATTGGCCTTTGGAAGTTTGTACACTCTTGACTTGATCGCCTTCGGCAATGATGCGTTCTATGCTGACACCATATTCAAATTTCACGCCCAAGCCTTCTGCCAACTTCGCCAGATTCTGCGTGAATTTGAAGCAGTCACCGGTTTCATCGCCAGGCAAGCGCAAGGCTCCAACGAATTTTTCACGCACATTTTTTAACGCTGGTTCAACCCGCAAGCATTCTTCACCGCTCAGCGATTCATATGGCACGCCATAACGTTTAAGAATGTCGATATCGGCTTGTGAGCCATCGAGTTGCTGCTGATTACGGAACAGTTGCAAGGTTCCCTGAGTACGCTCATCGTAAGAAATGCCAGTATCTTCACGTAATTGCTGCAACACATCGCGACTGTACTGCGCCATACGCAACATACGACCTTTATTGATTTCGTAACGCTTCGTTGTACAGTTCATCAACATCTGAAACACCCAGCGCCACATCGCTGGATCGGTGCTTGGGCGAATTGCCAAAGGACTGTGTTCCATCATCAGCCATTTAATCGCTTTCATCGGCACGCCAGGGCCAGCCCACGGTGCGGAATAACCAGGAGAGACTTCGCCCGCATTCGCAAAACTCGTTTCCAATGCCGCGCCGCTTTGACGTTCAATCACGGTCACTTCATGTCCGGCCTTAGCAAGGTAATAGGCGGTGGAGGTTCCGATCACACCTGCTCCCAAAATGACTATTTTCATGTATATATTCCTGTATCAATTAATTGCGTGAATTCGGTAAGGGGATCAAGCGTCGATGTAGTGACGTTGGTAGCGTGGCCCCAAGCTGGTCAAAATTTCATAACCTATAGTGCCAGCGCGTTTTGCGACTTGATCAACGGTGTTGTTCGGGCAGATCAAATCCACCAAGGCACCGGGATATAAAAGTTGTGGATCAACGTGGCTAACATTCAAGGTAATCGTATCCATAGACACATTACCGACCATGGGCACTTCAATGCCAGCGATGTGCGCCACCCCACAATTACTCAAACTGCGCAACCAACCATCAGCGTAGCCGACCGAAACCGTTGCGATCTTTGACGGTTGGGTAGCGCGCCAAGTTTTGCTATAACCGACACTCGCGCCCATAGGAATTTCGCGTGTTTGAATAATCCGTCCTTGCAACTGCACCACAGAATGCATAGGGCTCGCCTGACCAGCTACTGGTGCGACACCGTATAAGGCAGCACCCGGGCGTGCCAAATCAAAATGAAAATCAGTGCCCAAAAAAATACCTGAGGAATTCGAAAAGCTGGCTTTTAAGCCCGGATACTGTTGCCGCAACTGTTTCAATAAATCTTGAAAGCCTTTTAGCTGCATTTGATTCATGGGATCAAGTTGATCCTCTGCACAGGCCAAATGACTCATGGCGTAACGGACCTCAATGCCTTCTGTGATACTGAAATCGCTCAACCAAGTGACTAACTCCGCATGCGACAAGCCCATGCGTGCCATCCCAGTATCGATCTGGATCACAGCGGGCAGATTTTCTTGACGTGCATGGGCTAACTTACGCCAAGCGGTGATTTGATCGAGACTGTTCAGAATAGGTGTACAAGCATAGTCAATGAACTCCGCTTCATAGCCAACTGGCGAACCATGCATGACATAGATGGCGACCTCGTGCGGAATGTGGGCGCGCAAGCTAATTGCTTCTTCCAATTGCGCCACAAACAAGTGACGACAACCTTCATCCACCAAAGCCTTAGAAACGGGAATCGCGCCCAAGCCATAAGCATCGGCTTTCACCGCCGCACCACATGCCGCTTTGCCCAAGCGCCCTTGTAGATACCGATAATTCGCACGCAGTGCGCGTAAATCGATCGTAAGTAGCGCCCCAGCGCGCCCTGCCTCTTGCAGCGGACTTTGCAACATAGTCACCTCGAAAAATCATCAATTGCTGTGAATTAGCAATTGCCATGCCAAGTTTTTTCATACGCAGCACAAGCTACGAAATCAAGGACTTAGCAAAACACATGATAATTTTAACAGAATAGACTGTATCGAAATAAATACAAGAAAAAAGAATTATATCCAGAAATCCTTGTTTTATATAAGAATATTTCTCAGTGCATAGAATGTATTAAATTTAATACGATGTATCACTTTTAATACAAACATCAAGATCCGGGAGACGGATTTTCACCGCTAACAAATTGAATCTCTTCGCGCTAGCATTAACGTTATAGCTCGATTTACAATCCTAAATATACATAAACTAAAGAACAATTAATTAACAAAAATGATGAACGCCAACAATGAGCAAAAAATTGATGCTCCCCAAAATATCAAATGGCCTTTCGCCCCCATCGCGGATGCGAATGCTGTTCAAGCTGACTATGGCGATTTGCTTGTCTTAACAACACTGGGGGAGTTATACGGACTAAATTTGGATACCGGTGTTCAAATAAAATTGTGCGAAGTCGCCTTACCAAAGATAGATCATTCAAATGACCATGAACATTTTGGTATTTCAAAATTTCGACTGCACTCATCCTTTGACGGCAAATACTCCGCAGTTGTTATTGACCACGGTCAGATTGGGATGCTCATAGAAACAAGTTGCGGGAGGATAATCACGCATCTCAATGGTGGCAACTACTGCGAAGAGACTGTGCCATTCAGTGCATGCTTTATTCATATCGAAGGGCAAGATTTACTAATCCATCGAACTGATTGGAATCGGCTCGATGTGACCGATCCAGTCAGTGGACAAATCATTACAAATCGATTGATAGCGCCTTATGATTCTCCAGAAAAAAGACCTGAACACTATCTCGACTACTTTCATGGAAAACTAATCCCTAGTCCTAACAACAATCAACTATTCGACGATGGTTGGGTCTGGCATCCATTGTCAGTTCCACGAACTTGGTCAATCAAGCAGTGGCTGACTACCTATCCTTGGGAAAGCGAAGATGGCGACTCAATAATCGATTTTCCGCTAGGCGACGATTGGAGTATTCCAGCATGTTGGATCGATGATCACCACATCGCAATGTGGGGAATCCCCATTTGGGATAAAGACGAGGAAATGGAAATGAGAGCAGGTTCGGGAATAGCGATTTATAGCCTTAGTAATTCGCAGGCAACAATCAAAAAAAGTATCCCCATACCAAACAAAAATAAATGCATTTACCTATTTTCAAATGGCAGACAACTCTATGCAGTGACGGATGCGGGAACGACTATATGGGACATCAATTCCGAACAACAAGTGTGTCAATTAGCCGATTTCATTCCACAAATTCACAACAAGCACAACGGCTTGCTTATTGCTTTTAATGCGAACTCGATCAGCACACTTTCCCTATCAACAATAAAATTTAATAGCGAAAACTAACGACCACCGGAAAAATGACTTGCAACTTTTTAGAGGAAAGCTGCTCCCTCCTAAGCACCCCACAAATCCCCGTTCGGATTCGTGCGTGGTGCGGTCAAACCAAAATGCTCATAAGCACTAGCCGTCGCAATACGCCCACGTGGTGTACGTTGTAGATAGCCTTGTTGAATCAGATATGGTTCCAACACGTCTTCAATGGTATCGCGCTCTTCGCCGATGGCTGCGGCGACATTATCCAAACCGACGGGGCCACCGCCAAACTTGAACAAAATCGCTTCAAGTAATTTTCTGTCCATCAAATCAAAACCAACGCCATCCACATCTAGCATCTTCAATGCTGCATCTGCCATGGGTTTGGTGATTTCTCCATTGCCTTTCACTTGTACATAATCACGCACACGGCGCAACAAACGATTAGCAATCCGTGGCGTGCCTCGTGCACGTTTGGCGATTTCAAATGCACCATCTTCTTTGATTGGAACTTCCAACAATGACGCCGAACGGGTCACGATACGACTTAATTCTTCTGCGGTGTAAAACTCCAGCCGCGCCACAATACCAAAACGATCACGCAAAGGATTGGTCAACATGCCTGCACGCGTAGTCGCGCCAACCAAAGTGAATGGCTGCAAATCCAGTTTAACTGAACGTGCGGCAGGTCCTTCACCGATCATGATGTCGATTTGGTAGTCTTCTAAAGCAGGATACAAAATCTCTTCGACCACAGGCGAGAGGCGATGAATTTCATCGATGAACAAAACATCGTTGGCTTCGAGATTGGTCAACAAAGCGGCCAAGTCACCCGCACGTTCTAAAACTGGCCCCGAAGTTTGGCGCAAATTCACACCCATTTCGCGTGCAATGATATGCGCCAAGGTTGTCTTACCCAAGCCCGGTGGACCAAATAACAATGTGTGATCGAGCGCTTCCTTGCGCTGGCGCGCCGCACCGATAAAGATCTCAAGCTGATCGCGGATTTTTTCTTGCCCCACATATTCATCAAGCTGCTTAGGGCGCAAGGCACGCTCTATCGCCTCTTCGTTCGGAGAACTGGGCGTCGTCGCGATAATGCGCGTATCAACGAGTTGCGAGGTGAGATTGTCGGTTTGTATGCTCATGTTTTTCTATTCGTGTTTAGCTCTTCGACAAGGCTTTCAAAGCGGCCTTGATGCCATCCGAAACACCTGATCCTGCCGGCACTAGTTTCAACGCTGCCAATGCTTCTTTATCAGAATAACCAAGCGCCAATAAGGCGTTCAAAATATCAGAACTATGATCTCCCGCAGCAGCCGCAACACCAGCAGATCCTAGGTCTGCGCCCAGCTTACCTTTGAGTTCCAATAACAAACGCTCTGCGGTTTTTTTACCGATACCGGGAACGCGCGTTAAGCGCCCGGCTTCTTGCAAGGTAATCGCCTGCGACAAATCAGCAACCGACATACCAGATAAGATAGACAAAGCCGTACGTGCACCGACGCCGCTAATTTTGATTAACTGCTTGAATGTCGTACGCTCTTCAGCAGAACCAAAACCAAACAAGACATGCGCATCTTCACGGATCGCCAAATGTGTCAGCAAAGCCACTTTTTCACCTAGTGCAGGCAAATTATAAAATGTACTCATAGGGACATCGATTTCGTAACCGACGCCTTGGCAATCGACCATGATTTGCGGCGGGTTCTTTTCGATCAGGGTTCCGGCGATACGACCTATCATGCTGTGCTTTCGTACTGTATAAATAAGCAGTGATAGTAAACTATTCTTGAAGTCTTGTGGTGGCGATGTTTTTGTTGAATTGTTGAATTGTTGGTTTCAAATCCTTCCACTGATTAGCTTAACTGAACGTTCACTGGTCGGGTGTGGCCCGACAGCCAATTACCTTTTTTGCTTCTCCAAAAAAGGTAATCCAAAAAAGGCGACCGTAGACTCGCCCCTTCGGGGTGCTTACGCTTCGCTTCAGCATAATTTGTGCATGTCAAAAAATGGGGCGTTGCGAAAACTCGCTTCGCTCAGACATTCGCAACCCTGATCCCATTTTCTGCCACGCACAAATTACATCGTCTCAAACGGGCGTAGGTCAAAAGCAAAGTCAAAAACAACGACCTACAACTGCTATTCGAGACATGAACGTCCGTCGGTACTGATTGTTTTGGTGTTGACTTTGTTTTTGACCTTGTTTTTGACTTTGTTTTTGTTTTTGACGCCGTTCCACTTCTGACACTGCCAATTGTGCGAGGCAGAAATGGGAAAAAGAGAGTCAGATGTTTGAGCGCAGCGAGTTTCTGACTCTCCCCATTTTTGCCTCGCGCAATTGGGAAGCCGAAGGCCAGTGGCAGCGTGGTCGCCTTCTTTTGCTTACTTTTCTTGGCGAAGCAAGAAAAGTGAGTGGCTGTCGGGCCACACCCGACCTGCTAACTCAAAATCGCATATAAAACTGAAGAGAACACAAAAGAAAAATACCCTCTTTTATGTGGACAAGGGCGTTCAATTTTTCTTTTTCACCACAACTATTCCGATATCAGGAACTGCTCCAAAGAAACCCTTATCTATAGCTAGGATAGATTGCTTAATTTTCAAATCACGCGGTGAGTGACAAACTAACAATTGAGATATTGCAAAGCATTCAACACCTGACGTATCACCAATTGTAGACTCAAAAAACTCATTTACATCCTTGGAAGACATCTCAATAACTGACTTTTCCACTGCATCTTCAGATTTATCATCTCGAACAATAGCAATTAATTTCCCTCTATTTCTCTCCACCACAAAAGTCCGTGAACTTTCTGTATCGATTTTGATTTCATACTTTCCGACCATCCAATCGGCAGCACCAACAGTTTTTTGAATGAAAAAAAACAGAACGAATATAAAAAAGATTCTCGTCATCTAATCTCCCATTAGAAACCAATTAAAAAACCGCTACCCAATCAACCTACCCGCCTTAACCCGCAATCCCTTCTTAGCCAACTCGGGCGCAATCGCACCTAAAGTCTTCAAAGTATCACCACTATGCGCATGACAAATAGCAACACCCAATGCATCGGCGGCGTCAGAGCTAGGCGTACCAGATAAACACAACAAACGTTGCACCATATCCTGCACTTGTTCTTTCTTCGCTTTACCGTGACCAACAACACCTTGCTTAACTTGCAGCGCAGTGTATTCAGCAACGTTTAACTCAGCTTGCACCAATGCGCAAATCGCCGCCCCGCGCGCCTGACCAAGTAATAGTGTGGATTGAGGATTGACGTTGACGAATACCTTCTCAATTGCAGCGCAATCAGGTTGATAGGTTTGGATGATTTCCGTAACGCCGGAGAGGATTGTTTTAAGGCGTTCAGGCAAAGTGCCCTCGACCGTTTTGATGGTACCTGAAGCGATGTAAGTGAGCTTACTGCCCTGCTTATGGATAACACCGAAACCTGTGGTGCGCAAGCCGGGATCGATGCCTAGGATTTTCATTGGTGTTTGTTTTCTGTGTATGAATTTGTTGCTAAATTATACGCAGGTCTTGTGCGTTCGCGTGTTGTACTTCTGATCCCTAATTACTTTTGTTGTCGCTCAACGAACGCCACTGGATTCCTGCCTTCGCAGGAATGACGGTTAACAAATGCAGGGCATGGCTTTAAATTTTTCAGCTTCGCTTCCCAACACAAAACTGCAAACAATAAACTATTTACCGTCGCTCCTGCGAAGGCAGGAGCCCAGTGTCGGCGGTTCAACGCTGATAAAAGCTGGGGCAAAACAGTCACTAGAAAATCGAATCATACAAATCATTCCAATAAGGATTCGTCGCCTCTATCAGATTAATCTTCTACTCTCGTTTCCATTTCTTAATTTGCTTTTCACGCACAATCGCGCCTTCGATAGAATCGCAGGCCTCAAACGAAACAAGTTTGTCCACGCCATACTTTTCAGTAAAGCTTGGTACAAACTTGTTTTTATGCTGAAAGACTCGCTGAATCAGATCACTTGTTACACCGCAATACAAGGTGCCATTACGATCACTCGCGAGAATATAGACGAACGCGATAGAGGAAAATAATGCGCCTGGAATTCAAGTATCGAGATGCAGTTCAAGGCGCAAAGCGGAGCAATACGTCGGTATTGCGAGCATTTGCAACGCTGAAATGCGCTCGATAATTGGATTCAAGGCGTATTATTTAATGACGGAAGTGACGCACACCTGTGTACAACATCACCACACCACGTTCATCCGCAGCATCAATCACTTCTTGATCGCGCATAGAACCACCCGGATGAATCACGCAAGTTGCGCCAGCATCGACCACAACATCGAGACCATCGCGGAATGGGAAGAATGCGTCAGACGCGACTGCGGAACCTTGCAAAGTCAAACCCGCGTTTTGTGCTTTGATTGAAGCGATACGTGCAGAATCGATACGGCTCATTTGACCTGCGCCTACACCTAAAGTCATACCATTGCCACAGAACACAATCGCATTCGATTTCACATATTTAGCGACGCGCCATGCGAACATCATGTCGGCCATTTGTTGCGGTGTCGGTTGCAATTTACTGACGACGCGTACATCGGCTGGCAAGACGTTTTTCGCGTCTGGTGCCTGAACTAACAAGCCCCCACCGACACGTTTTACATCGTATTGATTAACACCAGAACCCAAAGGAATTTCTAACAAACGCACGTTTTGTTTTGCAGCGAAAATTTGCTTGGCTTCTGCTGTGAACGACGGTGCGATCAAGACTTCAACGAATTGTTTTGCGACCGCTTCTGCTGCTGCGCCATCACATACGGTGTTGAAAGCGATAATGCCGCCGAAGGCTGAAGTTGGATCTGTTTGCAATGCTTTGCTATAGGCTTCCAATGCTGTCGCGCCAATTGCTACGCCGCATGGATTTGCATGTTTAACGATCACGCATGCGCCAGTGTCGAAAGATTTTACGCATTCCCAAGCTGCATCAGCATCCGCGATATTGTTGTAAGACAGCTCTTTACCTTGCAATTGCGTGTAGTTCGCCAATGCACCCGCGACTGGTGCCAGATCACGGTAGAAAGAAGCAGATTGATGTGGATTTTCACCGTAACGCATCTCTTGAACTTTTTCGAAATGCATATTCAAAGTTTGTGGATAGGCACTACGTGTTGTGTGTGCTTTGTCTTCGCCCAAACTCGTCAAATAATTGGTGATTGCGCCATCGTATTGTGCAGTGTGCGCAAACACTTTTTTCGCCAGCATGAATTTTGTGTCATACGATACGACGTTATTGCCCGTTTTCATTTCCGCCAAGACCGTTGCGTAATCAACAGGATCGCAAATCACCACCACGTCTTTATGATTTTTAGCTGATGAGCGCAACATAGTTGGACCGCCGATATCAATATTTTCAATCGCATCTTCCAATGAACATTCCGCTTTAGCGACTGTTGCTTGGAATGGATAGAGATTAACGACCACCATATCAATGGTTGGGATACCATGTTTTTCTAAAGCAGCCTGATGTTCAGGAAAATCGCGGCGCGCCAAAATCCCACCGTGTACTTTAGGATGCAAAGTCTTCACACGACCATCTAGCATCTCTGGGAAACCTGTGTAATCAGCGACTTCGGTGACTGGCAATCCATTGTCAGCTAAGAGTTTGGCAGTACCGCCCGTGGACAAAAGTTTGACGCCCATAGCATTGAGTTCGCGTGCAAATTCGAGAACACCAGTTTTGTCCGAGACGGACAGGAGAGCTTGTTTGATCATGATAGAGATAGGTAAATAAAATTAAAGAAGACCGTGTTGCTGCAGTTTTTTGCGCAAGGTATTGCGATTAATACCGAGCATGTCTGCAGCCTGAGATTGATTGCTATCGGTGCGTGTCATGACCATTTCTAACATCGGTTTTTCAACCGCTAACACCACCATATCGTAAATATTTGAAGCGGGTTGTTCACCTAAATCGCGGAAATATTTTTCCAGATTTTTATGGACGGCTTCTTGAATGCTTTCTTTGCTCATACTGAATTTTCTTCTTATTAATGAATTCCTCTTTTAAAAACCAAAGGGAATTCAAGGGTTAAACTAAATAAAACTTCCACCAAAATAGTGCGGACAAATCACACTAAATACCATTAGGAAAATGACTCAAGCAGCTAAGGCTTGGGATAATTCCGGAGTTAATTCAGCACTCGTATCTATCTCGGAGGGGCGGTATTGTAACCGTTCTGTCGGTCGACTATCAAAAAACATTTTGACCGCCGCCAATTGCTCCTCACAAGTTTCCAACTTATTCATTTGTTGACGAAAGGCTTCGCCATCAATTAAATCTTCCACATACCAACCTATGTGTTTGCGCGCAGTACGCACGCCCATGAACTCGCCATAAAATGCATAATGTTCGCGCAAATGACGATCGAGTAGCGCACTAACTTCCGACACCAAAGGCGCTGGCAAGTAAGTACCTGTTTTCAAATAATGCTCGATTTCACGAAATATCCACGGTCTGCCTTGTGCAGCACGTCCAACCATAATTGCATCGGCACCCGTCACTTCCAACACGTACTTAGCTTTCTCTGGCGTTGTAATGTCACCGTTGGCAACCACAGGAATTTTGACCAAGGCTTTGACGGCTGCAATCGTGTCGTATTCAGCTGCGCCTTTGTAGCCATCAGCACGCGTGCGTCCATGCAAGGTTAACATCGCGATGCCAGCGGACTCCGCAATACGCGCTATCTGTAATGCATTCTTATTCGCTCTATCCCAGCCCGTGCGGAATTTCAAAGTGACAGGCACATCGACGGCAGACACCACTGCATCCAGAATCTCGCCAACCAATTTTTCATCTTGCAGCAAAGCTGAACCGCACCAAGCATTACAGACTTTTTTTACCGGGCAACCCATATTAATGTCGATAATTTGTGCACCTTTATCGACATTGTATTTAGCACATTCAGCCAACATCTTAGGATCAGCTCCAGCGATCTGCACCGCTTTCGGTTCCATTTCACCTTCGTGATTGGTGCGACGCGTGGACTTTTCGGTTTCCCATAGTTTAGGATTCGATGCGGCCATCTCTGACACCGCATAACCCGCACCCAAGTCTTTGCACAATTGACGAAATGGTCTATCCGTCACACCAGCCATGGGCGCGACAAAAATATTATTCTTCAGCTGATAGGAGCCAATTCGCACGATGTTAAAACCTTGGGAGTGTGGGAGGAATTTCGAGGAAGCGCTATTCTACCTGAAAAACTGCCTAAATAATTAGCAAAACCCTTCGCTTTCACGAACAATATTTTTTAATTTAGAGCAGATTTTCAATAGACTTTTTTGTGTTTTGTTGCTCAATTGCCGTCACACATTGCGTGTGGCGAACTGGAACATCAACAGTGAATACAATTTAAGATTTCGCCAATTCTTTGGCAAGTAATTGATTTAATTCATCAAACGAAGGTTCGCCAACATAACGTTTGATAATATTCCCTTGTTTATCAATCACGAAAGTCGTTGGCGTTAATTTCACATCACCATAAGCCTTCGCAATCTTGTCTTGATGATCGAGAACGACATGAAATGGCAATTGTCTGGTTTCAGCAAAATTTAAAACATAATTAGGCGGATCATAACTCATCGCCACCGCAAAAAATTCCAGACCTTGTGCTCGAAATTTTTCATAGCTAGCAATCATTTGTGGCATCTCTTTTATGCAGGTGGCACAAGAGGTCGCCCAGAAATTCACCATATACACCTTGCCTTGCAAAGCTTGCTGGCTAATTTTAGTGCCTTGGATATTCGTAAAGTCGAGCTTGGGTGCTGCTTGCTTGTTGCTAAATGATTGATACGCAAATAGTGAAATCACCAATAACAACACAGCAAGGACTATGCCCATTTTAAATGTGCCTGTTTGTTCTTGTTGCGTGACTTGCGTTGCGTTCATGATTTACCAGTAATTGAAGTACGTCAATCGAATAAGGCGAAATTATACTTTGCTTCATGCAAACTCGCTGCAGGCAACAAGCTAAACAGCACTGAGCGAATTATGCTTGCAGCTGCTTCTTTTCTTGTGCATGGTTTGCCATCCAAATATCCGGAGCCGTTGGACGGGAATATAAAAATCCCTGCATAGAGTCACAGTTGTTCGTGATCAGATAACTTGCTTGCTCTTCGGTTTCAACTCCCTCTGCCACTACCTTTAGTCCGAACTGCTTCGCCATCGATAAAATAGAACCAACAATCGCCGTACCATTTGCGTCGCCAGGAACATCCTGCACAAAACTCTTGTCGATCTTTAATTCATAAAGCGGCAAGCGTTTCAAATAATTCAAACTAGAATAACCTGTTCCAAAATCGTCAATTGAAAAACGAATTCCTAAACCCGCCAACTTACTCATGCGAGAAATGGTTTCCTGTAAATTATCGATAAACAAACCCTCTGTCACTTCAAAAATTAAGTTTTCACCGCCCACACCTTGCGTTTCCAGTGCCGCGATGACTTTATCGACAAAGTCTTTCTGCCTGAACTGTTTGGGACTGACATTGATTGATAGTGGAAACTGATGCCCCTCACGACGCAAACGTTTCAAGATTGCGCACGCTTCCAACAGAACCCAGTCACCCATTTTGACAATTAATCCAGACTCTTCAGCTAGTGGAATAAACAATGCTGGCGAAACCATACCTCGCTCTTTACTATGCCATCGCATCAACAATTCAGCGCCAACAGCCTCTCCAAGATTGTTAACTTGCGCTTGCATTACCATTTGCAATTCGTGTTGCTCTAAAGCCTTCGCCAAGTCACGCTCTAAAGTGAGACGTTGCTCAACTTCGATTTGCATATCTCCTTCAAAGAACGCAATCTGATTACGTCCCGCAGATTTAGCCCGATACATAGCGGTATCCGACTCACGCATGAGATCATCTGCTTTTTGTCCTAATTTGGGCATCAGGCTTACACCGATGCTACAACTTGAATTGTAGATCTGTCCATTAATCACAAAATCTTGCGACAATGCATGGCGAATTTTTTCAGCGACAGTCAATGCAAGCTTGCCAGCAATTTCCATGTGCTGATCAAGACTATCCACCAACACCACAAATTCATCGCCACCAATGCGCGCGACAGTATCGACTTCACGCAGCAGCTGACTCAAACGATTAGCAACTTCTACCAAGAGCATATCGCCAGTCGCATGACCACGTGCGTCATTAATGGTTTTAAAATGATCTAAATCAATAAACAAAACAGCGCTAAAATTGCCCGTACGCTGTGCATTGGCGAGCTGTACGCTCATGCGATCTCGTAAGAGACGACGATTTGGCAGACCCGTCAACACATCAAAGAATGCCAGTCGATAAATATCTAATTCTGCTTTTTTTCTATCGGTAATGTCGCGCTCAATTGCGACGTAATGTGTACATTGACCTTGCTGATTATTGATAGGACGTATGTCAATTTCCAACCAAAATTCTTCTTTGGATTTTGTGTAGCTAATGATTTCTGATCGGATCGCATGGCGCGTACTCATCGCAGATCGGATACGATGAATTTCGTGAATATCCGAACTAGGTCCGTACAACATTTCTAAATTATTGCCGATCGCTTCGGCACGACTATATCCGGTACTTCGCTCAAAAGCCTTGTTCACAAACACCAGATGTGGACCATTGTCTTGCAAATTATTGTCCGTGATCATCACCATATCGTTCAGATTTTCAACCGCAGCTGAAATTAAACGAAGCTCTTCGTTGGCAATGCGCAAAGAGCTCTGCTCTTCTTGTAGGGACACACTAATCTGCATTTGCTTGCGCAACGATTCTTCAAGACGGCGTAACAAAACCGCACACGAAACAGTAATGACGGAGCTAATAAAGGTGAAATTGAGGGTAATAATAATCCACCGTAAAAACGGTTGATCATGATAACGATCAAATTGCAAATCAATATCAAATGCATAGCCTACCGAAATCAGGGTCACTGCATTTAACACCAACACAAAAACAGCTGACCGCAAACCCAATAATAGCGCGGCTAACACTGGAACCGCCATCAAATAAATCTGACTGACTGGGCCGACTTTGAATAAAAAGAAAACCCCAACGCCATACACAATGAGCAAAAAATTCCAACTTTTCGCGGTAAAACTCAATGCCCGCCAACGCCACAAAATTAGCAGCCAAGTAATCGCCAGCACATCAATAACAACGATAGAATAAAGGCGGTCACGAATCGCCATTAACACACTAGGGATTGCAGTCAATGTTCCTAATACCAGTGCAACAGACAAAATAGCATTGAGCATCTGATCGCGCCAGAATTGCAAATCCTTGGCGGGCAGACGTTGGGCGCGCAAAAAGCGGCGGAGAAATGGATGAACAATCTTCAATTATTGCCCCATAGATTCAGACCAAAAGTCATACCAGTTGCATCGAACAATTGTCATCGTTTTATGGTAATTCGATGCTATTCGCGTCAACATTGAATAATCAGGATTGCAAAACTTTAGGCTAGTAAGTGTTCTTTTATACGCTGTTTCTTTCTTGCTGAAAAGTATTTTTTTATAATTCAGATCGAAAGCAGACAGGAATCTTTATGGTAGCTCTGCACCTGTTGCTGCACGCCACAAATCAAACCACTGGTCGCGGGACAATTGACAATCGAGTGCTTGCACTGTCTCAACCAGCACTTTGACCCGACTCGAGCCAGTTAATACCATAGGCTGCGAGGGTAAATGCAAAATCCAAGCGATTGCAACGCAAGAAACACTCACACCAAGTTCCTCGGCTATGCCAGATAAGCAGGTCTGCAGTCGTTGCGACTGCGGTGTTTGATCACTAAACAAACGTCCACCTGCTAGCGCAGACCATACCATTGGAACAACACGAAGGCGCTGACAAAGATCAAAACTGCCATCGTAGATAGGTACCTGATGCAATAAAGAACACTCAACTTGATTCGTCACCAGAGGAAAACGCGACGCGAGCATTTCAAACTGCGCCGGAGAAAAGTTCGAAACGCCGAAGTAACTGACTTTGCCAGCTCGTTGCAATTGCGAAAATGCCTCAGCAATTTCATCGGCATTCATTAAAGGATCTGGCCGATGAATCAACAACAAATCAATTTTTTCGATCCGCATACTACGCAAAGAATTCTCTGCCGAAGCAATAATATGCGCAGCGCTTGTATTATAAATATGCGCTTGCTGATGAGGCCTTTGCGTCGATGGAAATTGTATTCCACACTTCGTCACGATCTGAAATCGGCTTCGCAATTCAGGCGCCAAAGCAAATGTTTCACCGAGCAAAAGTTCACTAGTGTAATCACCATAAATATCGGCTTGGTCTATCGTCGTAATCCCAAGATCTAAAGCTGCGTGCAAAAATTGCACACGTTCAGCGGGCGACATTTGCCAGGCAGACAAACGCCACAGTCCCAAAACAATGCGAGAAAATTCTGGCCCCTTTGGAGCAATTTGCAATCGTGTGGATATTGGCGACATAGGGCTAAGCTTTTCTTTTAATCAGATTGGTCAGTATCTCGCCCATTATCTTCGATTTTGTCGATCACGAGCAAAATCATCTAAAACATCTTCTTAAGAGTTAATTCATATTGGCTTTTTGATTTCTGACCAGAAGAAGTTCGATCTATACTCAAATGCACTGAAAAATCCTTAGATTTAAAGTATTTCGATTGTACAAAACGGTAATGAAAATTCGATGAAAAATCACCCGTAAGAGTCGATTTCATCACCACAGAAAGACGAGTTCAATGACTATTTTGTGCGTTCTATCTAATTGGACATTGGGGATTAATGCAAGAATTTTTCTTATGCGAGAATGAGCGCATGCACTAACTAGGGCGTGTTGACCTAATATTTGTGCATGCGAATGAGTCGAAATGGACACAGGGCTAGGCGTCAAGGCGCGCCGCAGTGCGAGCACTGTAAGCGACTTGCAACAACGCCATGTGTCCATTTCGGC
>NZ_JACOFU010000008.1 GCF_014284275.1 Affinundibacterium amnicola
GTAAGGCATGCCGCCAGCGTTCAATCTGAGCCAGGATCAAACTCTTCAGTTTAATCTCTGTTACTTGTTTCCATTTCTGGAATTCGTTCTTTCGAACGAGTCGCTCACTCAAAATACTGACAGTTGCAATAATGATTACTCACTATCGCGTCTTATCTTTACTTCTTGTGAACATTTGATATTTTTTAAGCTTCCTAACTACCGAAGTAGCTAGTCGCTTCATTATCAAGTGCCCACATTTATTGACTGTTAATTGTTAAAGATCTTATTCTTTTCTACTCAAACTCACCCAGAGGATTTTGTTTTTGCTACGAAGCGTTGTGTTCGTCAGCAGCAGAGAAATGAGATTATGCAGCACTTCTTTATTTCCGTCAACCCCCTGTTTTATATTTCATTTAAATCGCTTCTTACTCTCTCGATTTAAACACCAGGAAAATCAACGCATTACCGCTTGCACTTCTCTTTGTTTCAGCACCGCATTTCTGCGGGAGGCGAACTATAGCAAAGCAAAAGGCATCTAGCAAGTCTATTTGCCAGATGCCTTTCTTATTTGCATCATCCTTAGTTCAGCCAAGTTAAGCTTAATAACTAGCTGTCTAAAATTTCATAACGGGAACAGAGTCACTTCTAGGCTGATTTAGGTGCGTCCACGACGTCAGCAGATTTTAATAAAGATTGAACTGCTCTTTCAAACAAAGGTTCAGTCTCTAAAAATTTTACTCGACCATGAGCGATCATTCGGCGGAACATCCGCACACTCAACATAGATGGCTGCTCTTGTCCGTCCAAAGTCAAAATGACATTCGTTAGAGCCGGATCGATCCAATTGAGCTTGCCTTGACTAGGTTCACCACCCAAATTAATTTCTACTGAGACACCGGTTTTTAATTGTTCCATTACGAGATCAACTCCGCCGTCCTTCACAGGCGAAATGTCTTCAGTACTTTCTTTCGGCAACTCTTGTACATACACTTGATCCAATAACTGGACTTTCTGATCCAATTCTTTAATCGCTTTATCAAGGAATTGATTGACATCCGACCTATCAGGCTTTTCAAGGACAGCAAAATTCTGCAGGTCTGGATCAGCAAAGAAACTATTAAAGTGTTGATGTATAGCCGACAAAGATGGCTGCTTTTGTATCGTGCCAGAATGATTCAAGCGCATCGATTTGGTATGCGCATCCACCAGCCAATTCATCAATCCTTCTTGCAATGTTGGATTGCACTGAATACTCGTCATGCCTTCTTTGAGCGTTCTAAGGATAATTGGCAACAATGCCAATAATTGAGTACGCTCCTCTTCATTCGACTTAGGAATAATACTCCATAGCAGATCTGGCACAAGTAGTCGCAGTCGATGCGCAAGCTTAGGATCTTCTCTATCGGCCAATTCAAGTGCGTAGACCCATACAGTTTCAAAGAAATTTTGCAAGTAAGGATCGATCGTCAATCCCAACAAAGCTTCATGCAATTGGGCTGAAGTATGTGCGAAACGCAAAGTACGGTTGCGAATTTGCTCAGCGCCTTCGATCGCGCTTTCGGTTTTTGCATCACTTGCACGTAGCTCTTGCGCAATAAATGCATCGAACTCGTCGAGCATCTGCGAGAAAATATCTGGATTTTCGCTCTCGTCTTGCAAAATAATTTCAACGATACGACAAATCTCTTTGGTGATCTCAACACCGCTAGGATCAAGTTGTTTTAATCCCAGAGAAATAGATCCAATACGATTAACCAATAATCGTGCAGGATGTCCCTTCTGAGTTAACAGCGTATTGTCTTTCAGCGCTAGCTTGAGAACTAAAAACTGCAAACGCCCCAGTTGCGCACGAATTTCAGCAGGGACTTGAGTATCGCGCAAGATGAATTCGAACAACATTGCAACAATATCGATCGTCATCTTCTCGTCGATATTTGAGGCCAACTGATTTAATGCACTTCTCTGCTCCAGAATCAGATTGCGCAAGCCACCCCGTCCATCGAACATTTGCTCACCAGATGGTGTGTATGTTTTCTGAAAGCTCGGGATTGAGTTTGATAAATGCCCACGTCCTGGAGAAATATTGGCCGCATTGCCAACTGAAGGGGATGCGCCAATCGACGAGGAAAAATGATCAGTATCTCCACTAATACCTGATTGCGCTTGTGATTGTCCCGCTACGCTGTTTGCATCACTGGCTTGAAAGGTATTCTCCTGATTTCCAGAAGTTTGTCCCCCACCAAAAAAGCCACGAATTGCATCACTAACTGCCTCTCCACTTTTTAACCAAGAAAATGGACCGTTTGAAGCTGGTTCTTGACTATCATCAGTTTGCCATTGCTGCGTCGAACTTGGCTCAGCATTGCTATCCGCCATTGACGATGATGTGTTTCTCGTACTCGTCATTAAATTGCTCGCACGATGCATCGCTGAACTAAAAAACTGTTCAATTTGCGAACCACGCCGAGGCTTGGGTCTGGCGACCCCGCCACCATCCATCGCATTTGTTACTGGATTTGTACTAGACAATTCATCAGCCGGGTTAATTGTCTCCTCATCGTCATGGTCTGTCGCACTTGCACTATTTTGCATGACGGGAGATTTACGAATTTTTAGCTGTAGCTGGGCGGCAATACCGTTCTGCGCCAGATAATTATTCACCGAGGCATAAATAGTTGGCACGAATCCCAAAAAATTTTCTGAGATACGGTCGATCAAAATATCGAACAAAGCTGGATTAATATCGAGTCGTTCGATTGTGTTGGAAATGCACCGTGAGAATAAATAAGGACGGAACGGATTTTCCCGTTCATTTGTAATTTCTTGCTCGAAAATCAGTGCAATCCGAATATTCAGATCACGGAGCTGATCGGCGGCCTCACTGCGAAATCGACTAGTGATTTCTTCCATGCGCAAACCGCCTTCAAAAGCGGTTGGATCAATCAACGTCAGATTATCAGTATTGAAATTAGCACTTGGGCGATAAGTGCTATAGGTAGTTTGGAAACTACGCGCCAACAAATGCTCCATCCCATTTGTAAGCTGCTCAATAACATGCGAACCTTGCTCAACCAAAACAGTGCGCGCGTCCAGCAGTCGCCCCTGTTCCAAAGAGGAATAAGTGTCATCTGCTTTAACGAAGCAGTCTTCAATGCACCGAGGCAAGGTGCGTTGCATTGCCTCGGTGAAGCTGCGCATAAATTCAGCGCGAGCATTCGTCAATAGCACATTCGGATCCATACTTCCCTTAATCACGCAGCCTCCCAACATGAGAAATTTTCTGGCGCAAAACTAAACCGCCTTCTTCTTCCTGACAACTGCTTTTTTGACTGGTGCCTCAGTATCAGCACTGGCAACCTTTGCTTTTGCTGCAGATTTGGCTGGCGCTTTTGCTTTACGCTCTTCAAACTCAAAGCTGGTTTTACCATCTTTGCCGCGAACCAAGAATGCTTTGAACGGGCGACGAGTCCGTTGAGAAACAAATCCTGGCAACAAGTCAGTTTTACCTTCGACCAGTAGTTTACGCATTTGTTCTGGCACAATTTCTTGCTGCAAAATGATGCGTCCACTTCTAAAATCACAGGCTTTTGGTTTCGCTACCGTTTTTTCACACACATAGGCGAGGCCTAATTCGTACACATTGCTGCCACATTTTGGACATGCTCCGAGCACCTCAGCCTGAGAAAAATCATGATCTTCCCCTTCATCACCTTCGTCTTGATTCTGTCCGAAATCAAACTCCAACTTCAAATTCTTGATCTCTTCATCACGTACAATTTTCAGAATCGCAGCAAACGGGCGTCCCATTTTGGACCGGAAGCCCTGTAGAGGTCCGATCTCACGCTTCTGCAACAGCTCTTCAACTTCTGCGATTTCAAACTGCCGACTACCCGGCGTTTTACTCATGGAGAATTCACATTTTGTACAAGCGAAACGACGATAGTTTTCTTTCACAACACCGCCACAATTCGGACAAGGTGTGTGCAATGTCGCGTAGTCGCCCGGAATCGTGTCGTTATTAAATTCTTTTGCACGCTTGACGATGATCTGAGTCATTTGTGCAATTTCACGCATAAACTCTTCACGCGTAATTTTGCCACGCTCCATCTGCGCTAATTTATTTTCCCACTCTCCGGTTAACTCTGGTGATGTCAATTCATCGACACCTAAACCGCGTAACAAGGTCATCAATTGAAACGCTTTGGCGGTTGGAATTAGCTCACGACCTTCGCGCAGTAAATATTTCTCATAGAGAAGACCTTCAATAATGGCCGCGCGCGTTGCTGGAGTGCCCAAACCTTTGCCAGACATCGCTTCACGCAATTCCTCATCATCAATGAGTTTTCCTGCACCTTCCATCGCTGATAACAAGGTCGCTTCTGAATAACGAGCAGGTGGTTTCGTCACCAGCCCATTAGAGAAGACTTTTTCGGTTTTGACTTTTTCGCCTTTGGCAACTGCTACCAGATTCCCTTTATTTTCTGGATCGGTTTCGTCCTGGGCTTCTTTTCCATAAATTGCCAACCAGCCAGGATTAGTCATGACCTTACCTTCGGTCTTAAACTGATGTCCTGAAACTTCGGTCATGCGGGTTGTTACCTGATATTCAGCAGCAGGGAAAAACACCGCCATGAAACGACGCGTCACCAAGTCATAAAGCTTTTGTTCAGGCTCTGACAAGTTTTTTGGTAAGTGCCCTGTTGGGATAATCGCAAAGTGATCACTAATTTTAGTGTTATCGAAGATGCGCTTATTTGGCTTAATCCAGTTGTTATTCAAAATCTTCGCAGCAAATTGCTGGAAGTTATTGATCTCACTAATCTTGCTAACAGTTTCTTTCACCGTAGGCAAATAATCCTCAGGTAAATGACGTGAATCAGTACGAGGATAAGTTAATACCTTATGCTTTTCATATAATGCTTGCGCCAGACCTAGGGTATTTTTGGCTGAAAAACCAAACTTAGAGTTGGCTTCCCTCTGCAAACTAGTTAAGTCGAACAATGCAGGCGCAATTTGCGTTGCTGGTTTGGACTCTTCGGTTACATTGCCTTGCTTGTTGCGGCAAGCTGCTACGATAGATTCCGCTGCTGCTTTACTCCACAATCTTTCGGCTTTTCGCTCGGGGTCGGTCTCATCTTTCTTAAACTGATGATCTAACCAACGTCCCTCATAAATTCCAGCGGCACACACAAATTCGGCGCGCACTTCCCAAAAATCACGAGAAATGAAGTTCTTAATTTTCTCTTCGCGCTCAACAACAATCGACAATGTAGGCGTTTGCACCCGACCGACCGTGGTCAAATAAAAGCCTCCTTCTTTCGAGTTAAACGCGGTCATAGCGCGTGTGCCATTGATACCGATCAGCCAATCAGCCTCGGAACGGCAACGCGCGGCATCGGCAAGCGGCAACATTTCTTCATCGCTACGTAATTTTTTAAACCCACTACGAATCGCATCCGCAGTCATCGATTGCAGCCATAAGCGTTTAACTGGTTGCTTTGCTTTCGCATGCTGGGCAATTAGACGAAAAATCAACTCACCTTCGCGGCCCGCGTCACATGCGTTAATCAGAGCAGAAACATCTTTACGCTTAATGAGTTTATTCAACACTTTAAGACGCGACTCAGTCTTGGCAATAGGATTCAAGGCGAAATGCGGTGGGATCATCGGCAAATGTGCAAATGTCCATTTACCACGTTTTACATCGTATTCTTCGGGAACTGCGATTTCCAATAAATGACCGACCGCCGAGGACAAGACATAGTCATCAGATTCAAAATAATCGTCGTGTTTGGTGAACCCACCCAAGGTCTTTGCGATGTCATTCGCAACCGAGGGCTTCTCGGCGATGATGAGGGTTTTAGTCATAGTGGGTTTAATTTTTTATAATTTGTGCGGTTGATTGCAACTTAGAAACGATACTGGCGCCATCCTTGCCATATAAAACAAGGGAAATGCTATATATCAGCGGGGAATAATAAACGGAATGAATCAGCTACGGCAATAGAGACACTATATTTGCCACAAATAAAGAATAAATTATGTTAAAAATCAATGCAAAAGCGGGTGTCTCTGCTCATCATCACTTAATAAGAACTCATCAAACATGAGCATTTCCGACTCACGCCCTTGGCTCCAAAGTATCATTAAAACAATTATTTTAAACTTTGACAAAGACAAGCTTTGGTCATGAACTGCCATTGCACGCTCAATAACAATCTCACGTTGCTGCGCATCTAACATTTTAGTGTTTTGCAAATAATATAAGTAACCAAGAGCCTCACTACCCAGCATGGCATTTTCTTCTTCAGTGAAAACTCTAAAGCCCGCGCTATCGGATAAATCCGAGGAACTTAATTGCTCGCCAATTTCGATCTCTGCCAAATGGTTCGTGGTATCAGCCAGACCTCTTAACCAATCAAGGGCAGCGATAATTTCTTCATCATCGAATCCAACCGAAGACAATTTTTTCGCTAAAGCAATCGAATCGGGACAGGTATCCGGCCTGTAATAAGTTTCGTAAAGATAAACTAAAATATCAAACATACACGTCAATCATAATAATAATCAAGGAATACTCATAAACAAATACCAATAAACCCTTAGCGATGAGATGAGTTCATCGCTAACGTCGACTTTAGGTCGCACTTAAGCGCTGAATCAAGCCGCTTGGTAAGGTTTCTATATATCCCTGCAATTCAAGCTCTAATAATTGTGCGGACAAATCCGTCACATTCTCTCCGCACCGCGATAGCAGTGCATCAATATGCACCGGATCATACCCGATAATCGAAAGCAGCTTGTTCGCTGGCTCTTTCAAGCTTGGGGTTTCAACCAAGAATGTCGATTGACAGGCCGAAGCCGCGAAACGAACTTCATCTAAAATATCCTGGGCAGATTCAACCAGCTTTGCGCCTTGCTTAATTAACTGATGACATCCTTTCGCTAAGGGTGAGTGAATTGATCCAGGTATTGCAAACACATCGCGCCCTTGCTCAGCTGCCATTCTCGCGGTAATTAGCGAACCTGATTGTGCAGCGGCTTCAATCACCAGAACGCCCTGCGCCAAACCTGAAATAATACGATTTCGCCTTGGGAAATTCCCCGCAATAGCAGGCATTCCCAACGGATACTCACTCAACAAACACCCATTTTCAACGATCTGATGCGCCAACTGTCGATTGCGTGCAGGATAAACAATATCCGCGCCAGTACCAATCACCGCGATAGTCGATCCCTTGCCACGCAATGCGCCAGCATGCGCAGCTGCATCAATCCCCGCTGCCAGTCCAGAACTAATACATAGTCCGGCATGACTTAAATTCTCAGAGAATTTTTCGGCGTTTAAGACCCCTTGCGCGGTTGCATTACGACTTCCAACGACAGCAATTGTTGGGGCATCAAGCAGATCCAAGCGCCCTTTTACGTACAGTAACAAAGGTGGATCAGGAATGCTTAATAAACTAGGGGGAAAACGCGCATCTGCCAAACTCAGCAGAAAATTTCCGGGCAGTTCCAGCCAATCTTGGGTCAGATTGATCTGAGAACGCATGGCATCATCAGGGTCCTGCAGCAAAGCACGTGCTGATTTCGCAGAAATATACTCGGTCAAAAGTTCGAATTCGGTCGAGAAAATTTGCGATGGCAATCCAAACACGCTCAATAATTTGCGCGCCGTCTCGTTCCCAATGCCCTTGGTAAGAGACAAGCGCAGCCAATCATACAAATCTTGTTCCTGCTCGTGTTTGTTTAAATTCAATCTCAATCCACGCTAGAAAAATTTCTTATTTTGCAGGTGTCCGAACGACGTCGCCAACACTGACCACATCCGTTACCTGCATCACCAAGCCATAAGAGATATTGTTAAACACGCGGAAAATAAAAAGCTGTCCGTAGATTTCATCTGGCAAGCGAATTGGTTTTTTATCATTAGTACGATCAGGGATAATCTTGCCGTAGCGACCCAGCTCTAGCACCGTACCAATATCTATACCTGAACTGGAACCACGATTAATACTAATAATATTGTTCTGTCCTGCAAAACTCACACCACCGTAGACAGCAACAACGCGTGCAGTAATGTCTTTTTCAGGGGCATGCGGCACATAATTAATAATCGGTGTCGGTGGAATTGGCACTAAACGGTCACCAATACCCATTTCTTCTTTAGAACTGACAACAGAAAACGAATCAACACCATCTGCGGTTTTTGCCGTACGCTCTAATTTTACAGCGCCAATATAAACGGCTTCATAACCAATAATCGCCTTAGTATCCGGGTCTTTCAGCGCAATCCCGGGTCGGAATACTTGAAATGATGTGCCGCTTTTAAGATCACCCTTGACATAAATTTTGTCGCCTTTGCCCATGTAGACACGCCCTTCTGGCGCAGCAACAATTCGCGGAGCATTGGCGAATTCATCTTTCTCGATGATTAAAGGTTGGGATAAATAAGGTTCAATCAAATTATTCGGAATTGCTGAGATCGCGTCCATACCGCTACTCGAGACATTCCGAATCTGTGGGCTTAACTTGGTAACTCCAGTCGCACCGTCGCCCAAAGGATTAGCTAAGCGCAAACGTCCATTGACTCGATCGAAATAAACAATCTGCTTAGGATAAATCCAATGTGGATTGCGAATTTCATCTTTGTTCATACCCCAAACTTCAGGCCAGCACCATGGATTGCGCAAGAATCGGCCAGAGATTCCCCATAGGGTGTCACCTTTAACGACGACATGCTTGTCAGGTGCATCTGGCAAAAATGTACATTTACTACTCAATGCTGGTGGCTGAGTACTTCCTGTCTCTTGCGCAAATACAGGTAGACAAACCGCGACAGGAAAGGCAAAAGCGAGGGCGATTGTGCTAAACTTTTTCATGAAATTTTCCGATGCAGATAACTGATTCTAGGGAATGGCGGCTCACAAACGATCGCTGAGATAGAACTGATTTCATTTCAACGACAGATCAGCTCTTGCCAAACTTACCAAATTGAATCAAATTCTGCCCATAAATCCTTGAACTAGCAAGAGAAACCGCATTCTAGCGTCTCTGGCTTGTTGTGAATTGTCTTATGTCGATACTAAATATTCTCCGTTATCCTGATCCCCGCTTACACAAAATTGCTAAGCCTGTCACAGTTTTTGATGCACGCTTGAAGCAACTCGCTGCCGATATGGCGGAAACCATGTACGACGCTCCCGGCGTTGGTTTGGCTGCTTCGCAAGTTGATGTACATGAACAACTCGTCGTCATTGACACCTCGGAAGATAGCTCCCAACTGCAGGTTTTCATCAATCCTGAAATTATTTGGGAGAGTGAAGAACGCAAAGTGTATGACGAAGGTTGCTTGTCAGTGCCCGGCATCTACGATGGCGTTGAGCGCCCTGCTGAGGTTAAAGTACGCGCGCTTGATCTTGAAGGCAATTCTTTTGAATTACACGCGGACGGCTTGCTAGCCGTTTGCATTCAACATGAAATGGATCATTTAAAAGGCAAGGTCTTCGTTGAATATCTATCGCCACTCAAGCGCAACCGCATCAAGACCAAGATGCTTAAAGAAGAACGTGATATGAACAAAAAGGCTGGTCGTCGATGAAAGTGATTTTTGCCGGCACACCTGAATTTGCCGCAACCGCGCTCAAAGCCATCATTGATGCTGGCTTTGAAGTGCCCTTGGTGTTGACACAACCAGATCGACCAGCAGGACGCGGCATGCAATTGCAGGCGTCAGCGGTCAAACAATTGGCTCTGACACATCAAATCCCAGTAGCGCAGCCTGTCTCTCTGCGCTTAGATGGCAAATATCCAGAAGTCGCGCAAGAGGCACATGAACTGCTACGCAATACGCCGCATGACATCATGGTTGTAGCCGCTTATGGTCTGATTTTGCCGTTATCTTGTCTGAGCATTCCACGCTTGGGCTGTATCAATATTCATGGTTCCTTGCTACCACGTTGGCGTGGTGCTGCGCCTATCCATCGCGCGATTGAAGCTGGCGATACAGAAACAGGTATCACGATCATGCAAATGGAAGAAGGATTGGATACCGGGCCAATGTTGATGCGCCGTGCAATCAGCATCGGTGCACATGACACGACCGCCGCCTTACATGACCAGCTAGCCACATTGGGCGGTGAAATGGTAGTAGAAACCTTGCAGCAATTAGCAATCGCGCCATTGACAGCGACAACGCAGCCAGGCGAGGGAGTCTGTTATGCCGCCAAAATTAGCAAGGAAGAAGCCGCAATTGACTTCAGTATTAGTGCGCAGGTAATTGATAGAAAAATCCGCGCATTCAATCCCTTTCCGGCCGCACATGCCAACATCGATGGCACGACCATCAAATTCTGGCGTGCTGAAGTTGCCAATGGCGACAGTAAGTTATCAAGTGGCAGCATCATCGAAGCCTCTGGTCAGCAAGGGATTTTGATTTCCTGTGACAATGGCAAATCAGTCTTGCGGGTACTTGAACTGCAAAAACCCGGTGGTAAGCGTCTACCTGCACAAGATTTCTTACAAGGCTTTCCACTGAAAGCTGGGCAAGTATTTCATTCATAAGCGTTAACTTCACAGCTCTTGCAAAGACAGATCGCAGATCTGAGCAAGAACTGTCACATTTACATCATGTAAAACACTTACAATAGCCACCAATACCAGAGTACAGGCAAGGCTATGAACAAAGAACGCTTACAGTATGGTTCCGATCAATCGGGACTGATTTGTGGATATCTATTTACCGGTCAGGATGCAGGTAAGGCTTTGCATTCGACAGAGGTATTAGATTTTCTTAGTCAGGTGCGGGCACTGGAGCCATCACATTTTCTTTGGCTGCATTTCAATCTAGCAAATGCCTCTACCGAAAAATGGTTACGCGAACACAGTCATTCGCCCGAAGAGTTCTATGAAACCTTACATCAGGGTTCACGCTCAACTCGGATTGAACACGCCGATCAGCACCTAATTGCCGTCGTCAATGATGTGCTGCATGACTTCAGCTTCGATCCTTCAGAAATTGCTACATTGTGGCTCAATGTCAGTCGCGACGTCATGATCAGCGCTCGTCGTAAGCCACTCAAGTCGGTTGATCATTTACGTAATGCGGTAAACGCGGGAGAGATTTTCCATTCACCGATGGAATTACTCACGCACTTACTGCGCGATCAAGCCGATGTATTGACAGGCATCGTCAGGGATGCGACTACAAAAATTGACGAAGTCGAAGACCACCTGTTGGCTGAACGATTAAGCCGGAAACGCGCGAACCTTGGCGAACTTCGTCGCTTACTGGTGCGCCTGCAGCGCCTATTAGCGCCAGAGCCAGCGGCACTGTTTCGTCTGCTGCAAAAACCACCAGCGTGGATGGCTGACAATGATGTACATGAATTGCGACAATCGACCGAGGAATTTTCTGTCGTTTTAAGTGATATGGCATCACTGCAAGAGCGCATTAAATTACTGCAGGAAGAAATTGCCGCGCATGTCGGCGAGCAAAATAATCGCTCTTTATTTGTCTTAACCATCGTGACCGTGCTCGCACTACCGATCAATATCACTGCTGGCTTAATGGGCATGAATGTTGGCGGCATTCCGTGGGCGCAAAATGACAGCGGATTTTGGATTGTCGTCGCCTTGGTCAGCCTGATCACTGTGGTTGGCGCTTGGATAGCGCGGCACTTTAAGAATAAAGATTAGTGTTCATATCAAACATACCAAATCAATTTATTAAATAAACTTTTTAGTTTACTTAATAAGAAAATTCAACTATTCTCCTGCTATTCATTTTGATTGATGTTATGCATGAAAACTCCATTATTAATCGCTGCTGCTTGCCTGCTCGCCCTCCTTTCTACCGTAGGTGCAGCGCTACCGTATCCTATTTTGCCACCGCTATTTGCCGCCGATGCCGCAAATGATTTAAATCATTTTTTAGGATTACCACCAAAATTATTGTTCGGTATTGCGCTCAGCATTAACCCACTCGGGTTGCTGATAGGTTCAACTTTGCTAGGGCCCTTGTCCGATCGTTTTGGCCGTCGCCCAATTTTGCTAGCAAGTGCTGTCGGCGCTGCGGTTGGTCATGCGATCACCGCTTGGGCTTTGGTACAGCAGTCCTACCCTTTATTTATCGTTGCGCGCTTTATTACAGGTCTGCTGGAAGGGAATGCGCCAGTAGCGCGAGCTATGTTGGCTGACCGACTTGAGGGTGATCTACGTGTGCAAGCCCTATCTTGGCTCAATGGCGCAATTTACACTGGCTGGCTAGCAGGTCCATTATTGGCGGGGCTCACTTTAGGCTGGGGGATCACCGTGCCATTTTGGATCGCCGTGATTGCCTTACTATTGGCGGCGACCTTGATTGCCATCGCTTTGCCACGCGAAACACCATCCACCCTCACCACATCTTGGCTACAAGTCGCACGCAAGAAACACGCCTTTCATTTACTGCGCACACCAAGCTTGCGGCAACTATTCATCATTCAGTTGGCCTACACCTGTGGCGTCACAGCATTTTATGAGTTCTATCCATTATGGTTGGTGGAATTTGCAGGCTATCACTCAAAAGGAATCGCTTGGATGACGGCCGCTTTATGCGGCGTGATGACCTTGTCGTCTTTAGTTGCAGGTCGTCCTAGTCAATTAATGCCATTGGAGCGAGTTCGTTTTCACGCTTACTTCGCCGCAGCGGCGATCGCAATTGTAGGACTCGGTAACGCATGGCTAGGATTGGCAGCGATTATCCTGTTTGGCTTTCCCAATGCTTTTTATAATGCGCTTTTACCGAGCTGGTGTGCCGAGCGTTTTGGACATCATGGGCAAGGCGCCGTTATGGGTTTAATCTCGACCACTTTTTGTTTGGCAAACATCATCATGGCGATCATCGGCTCCGTGTTAACTTTGATTGATACGCGCTTAATCCTTTTGTTAGGGGCAGTGATGAGTACTTGGGCAGCATGGCGCATAGGACATTGGCAACGAGAATTAGCTGAACTTGATAGCAGAAAAATGGAAGCTGTATGAATACCGCAGAACGTATTTTATTTTTACTCAAAACACGTGGTCCACAAACTGCGCAGGAACTTGCCGATCAGTTAGAGCTCAGCTCTATGGGGGCGCGCAAACATCTGGAAAGCTGGTTAGAAAAAGGCTTGGTGACATTCGAAGATAGCGCGGAAAAACAAGGGCGTCCATGCAGACGTTGGCACTTAAATGAGGCTGGGCATGCGCGCTTCCCTGATCGACATGGTGAATTGACTGTGCAAGTGTTGCAGCAAGTACGTCAGCTTTTCGGGGACCAAGGCATCCATCAAATCATCAGCGCCCGCGAATCAGAAACATTACATTGCTATACACAAGCGACGAGTAAACTCAAAACCCTGAAAGCCAAACTCAAAGTCTTAACAGAAATTCGCACCCAAGAAGGCTATATGGCAGAGTTATTGCCACACGAAGAAGGTGGATTCTTACTCATAGAAAATCACTGTCCCATCTGCGCCGCGGCTAAAGAATGTCAACAATTTTGCAAATCAGAACTCGCTATCTTCCAAAAAAGTTTGGGCGAATCCTGTGTAGTTGAACGCACAGAACATCTACAAAGTGGCGCCCGCCGTTGTGCGTATTGGGTCAAGTCGGTTTAGAGACGCACTTCAGGCAAAACACTTATTTCGATAGCAAATCTTGCGTTGATTTTCCTTGCTGCGCCAATAAGGCATCCAAGGCAGGCATCAGCGGCCCCAGAGTTTCTTGCAACATACTGCGTACCGTATCGACCACCACTTGCGTTTGTCTTTCAATCTCAATATTCAATGCGTCACCGACTTTTTTCTGCCCGAATACCGTCATGCGCAAGGTTTCTGGAATTAACCAGACCTCAAACCAATGTTCTGTGCGATTGACTTCGGCAATCGTCAAGCTAGCGCCATTGATGGCGATATAACCCTTCGCAAAAATATAGCGCATCCATTCTTCAGGTACAGCGATGCGCAGTACATAGTTATTTTCCAACTGACGAATTTGCGCGAGCTTGGCGACAAAATCAACATGTCCCGATAAAGGATGCCCACCAATTTCCGCACCATCTTTGGCCGCACGCTCCACATTCACGGCCGCATTTTCCGCATAAGCACCGAGCGTGGTAATCGCCAAAGTTTGCTGCATGATGTCGAATTCAGCAGCATTCTCAAAGAGTTTGGTGACAGTCAAGCACACTCCATCGGTCGCTACGCTAGCACCGATCTCCAATTGATGATCAAAGCCGGGAGGGAATGCAAGCTGTATCGTCCGCAATCCAGTTTGATCTTGGATTTTTTTGATCGTGGCAACGCCTTGTACAATTCCTGTAAACATAGTGTGTTATTCGCTTGATTAATTCAAATTGGGATTGCCAGATTTCTTCATCTCGGCAAGTGGCGCAAACATTTCGTGCGTCATGTTCACGAAATGATCGCGCAGCCATTTATGTGCAGGATTACGGGCATCGCGCTCATGCCACAACATATCAACGTGGACATCAGGTGTTTCAAACGGTAATTCTTTCCATACCAAAGCATCACTCATCCCTGTGGACGCAATGAAGTGGAAGGGTAAGACAGTTAACAAATCTGAATTCGCCACGACTTTACCACCAGTAAAGAACTGATTCACTGTCAATAAAATGCGTCGCTCACGCCCCATTTTCAGCAACTCATCGTCGATCAAGCCATGCGCACGGCCAGAAAAACTCACGAGACAATGATTTGCTGCGCAATATGCGTCCAGTGTTAATTCTTGATCGGCAAGCGGATGGCTTTTACTCATCACACACACATAATGACCAGAATACAAACGCTCGTGCCGGATCGGGCTACGTGCTGCGCCCTGTCCACCGGATAATTGCGCTACCACGCCGGGGAAAAATCCTACTGCGATATCGATGTCGCCTTGCGTGAGCAAAGGTCGCGGTTCGCGCGTGGTGAGTGGCACCATACGGGCATTCATATGCGGTGCTTCGCGCTCAAAGGCTGTGATCAACGTTGGCATCCACAAGGCAGCAGTAGAATCAGCCATCGCCATTCTGAAAGTCGCGACTGCTTTGGATGGATCAAAACTACTAGGAGCAATTGCCGCCTCTAAAGTCGATAAAGCCTCGCGGATTGAAGGCCACAAAATCTCGGCACGCGGTGTTGGCTTTACGCCATAAGCCGTACGAATCAGAAGTTCGTCGTTTAAAGAGTAACGTAAGCGCTTAATCGCATTTGACACTGCGGGTTGGGTCATCGCCAATTTGTCAGCGGCGCGGGTCAAATTTTGCTCGACCATGACGGTATCAAATACGCGCAATAGATTGAGATCTAAGGTCAGAAAATTCATCAGCAGCCTTTCCGCTTATGCAATGGAGATAAAGATTATCCCAGATTTAGGCAAAATTTTGCAATGCACAAAAAAAGCGTGATTCAGTCGAAACCAAATCACGCTTTTTCTTAAAACGAAAAACGATTACGCTAAACGACTCGCCAATGTCGCTTTAGTCGCTTCCAAAGCAGCTGGCAAACGGTACTTCAGTTTATCGAACAATTCTGTATGCAATTCCAATTCCGCTTTCCACGCATCTTTATCAATCGACGTGATCAAATCAAATTGTTCAGAAGTGAAGCTCAAACCATCCCAAGTCAAATCTTCATATTTCGGGCTAATACCGAAGATGTTTTCTGTGCCAGTTGTAGCGCCGTCAATGCGCTCCAACATCCATTTTAAGACACGCATATTGTCACCAAAACCCGGCCACACGAATTTGCCGTTGGCATCGGTACGAAACCAATTGACGCAATAAATATTCGGTTGCTTTGCACCGAGTGCAGCGATCTTCTCGCCCATATTCAACCAATGTTGGAAATAGTCGCTCATGTTGTAACCCATGAACGGCAACATCGCGAATGGATCGCGGCGCACCACACCTTGTTGACCAACTGCCGCTGCCGTAGTTTCAGAGCCCATAGTCGCTGCCATGTAAACGCCTTCTACCCAATTGCGCGCTTCTGTTACCAATGGCACCGTGGTGGAGCGACGACCACCGAAAATGAAAGCAGAAATTGGCACGCCAGCTGGATCATCCCAAGCTGAATCAAGCACCGGATTTTGCGTAGCTGCAACGGTGAAGCGTGCGTTTGGATGCGCTGCTTTACGACCAGTTTCTTTGGCGATTTCTGGCGACCAATCTTTACCTTGCCAATCAATAACATGCGCTGGCGCTTCTTTGGTCATGCCTTCCCACCAAACATCGCCATCATCGGTCAATGCAACGTTGGTGAAAATTGTATTCGCAGTCAACGAGGACATGCAGTTAGAATTAGTCGCGGTATTGGTGCCTGGAGCAACGCCGAAATAACCCGCTTCTGGATTGATCGCATACAAACGACCATCTGCACCTGGTTTAATCCAAGCGATATCATCGCCAATCGTGGTGACTTTCCAACCTTTAATTGCTGGAATTAACATCGCAAAATTGGTTTTACCGCAAGCCGATGGGAAAGCTGCAGCGACATAATGTTTCTTACCTTCTGGCGATTCCACACCCAGAATCAACATGTGTTCTGCTAACCAACCTTGATCACGTCCCATGGTCGATGCGATGCGCAGAGCAAAACATTTCTTACCGAGCAAAGCATTGCCGCCGTAGCCTGAACCAAACGACCAAATCTCGCGCGTTTCTGGATAATGCACGATGTATTTCGTGCTATTGCATGGCCAAGCAACGTCTTGCTGACCAGCTGCTAACGGTGCACCAACGGTGTGTACGCAAGGAACGAAATCACCATCCGTACCCAACACATCAAATACCGCCTTACCCATGCGCGTCATGATACGCATGTTCACAGCAACATAAGGAGAATCAGACAATTCCACGCCGATGTGGGCGATTGGCGAACCCAGTGGGCCCATCGAGAACGGCACTACATACATCGTGCGACCTTGCATGCATCCATCGAACAAAGGATTTAAAGTCGCACGCATTTCTGCTGGTGCCATCCAGTTATTGGTTGGACCTGCATCTTCTTGTTTTTCAGAGCAGATATAAGTACGGTCTTCGACCCGCGCCACATCAGACGGATCAGAACAAGCAAGATAACTATTTGGGCGTTTCGCCTCATTCAATTTCTTCATGGTGCCAGCCACCACCATTTGGCCGCACAGACGGTCATACTCTTCCTGCGTACCATCGCACCAATAAACGTTTGCTGGCTTGGTCAAAGCGACCATTTCAGTAACCCAATTGATGAGTTTTTGGTGCTTGACGTGTGCAGGCACATTGATTGCCGTGACACCTTGCATGCTAGGTTGATTCATAATAAATACTCCAATGCCATTTCAATAAAAAAATCGGTGTAGCGGCACGGCAAGAACGGCTATTGAGGCAAGTAAAATAAGTAACTGGTATTATTCTGGTTATACTTCAGTTCTCAATCGACTGGCACGATAGCGGCATTTTTTGTCGGAATCAGGAAGACAGACAAGATAAAAGGTGAGGGTCTGAGATCCAAGCTTTCGCCCGGTAGATTGCACGGTACGGAAGATTCAAAAAGCTACGTGCAGCGTATTCTACACCGACCTGCGACGGTCTGCTGGATTTTGCGTCACAAACAATGTCAAAATACAATCATTTTTGAAAATATACTTACCTAATCGGCAAAATATCAACAATGAAAATCGCAATCTTAGATGATTATCAAGATGTCGTTCGCGGCCTGCAGTGCTTTTCCATGCTAAATGAACATGACGTTAAAGTCTTTAATAACCGCGCCATTGGTGTCGGCCAGCTATGCATACGGCTTAGCCAATTTGAGGTACTGGTATTAATCAGACAAAGAACAAATATAAACCGTGCATTATTAAGTAAGCTTCCGAAACTGCGCCTCATCTATCAAACAGGTGACTTAACAGACAACATCGACCTTGAAGCAGCTGAAGAATTTGGCGTGAAGGTCATAAGCGGTGAAGGTGATCCACATGCTGTAGCAGAGTTGACATGGGCTCTAATCATGACATCTTCCAGAAAAATTCCCCAATACACCAACTTACTACAAGATTGCGTATGGCAAACGGCTTCCCTTTCACCGAGATTTAATCAACTTGGCCGAAACCTAAAAAACCGACAACTGGGCATCTGGGGCTATGGCAGAATCGGCCAACTCGTCGCCAACTATGCGCGGGCATTTAACATGAAAGTCGTTATCTGGGGAAGTGAGCAAAGCAGAGCCAAAGCAAAGGCTGATGGATTTCATACCTGCTTATCCAAACAAGACTTTTTTGCGACATCCGATATTATTTCCTTGCATCTGCGTTTAGATTCAATCACACGCCACATCGTTCAACTAGAAGATCTGCTTCACATGAAAACAGATGCTTTGCTGGTCAATACCAGTCATGCTGAGTTAATCGAAACAGATGCGCTGACAACAGCACTGGCGCAAGGGCGACCAGGATTTGCGGCGCTTGACGTCTTCGAGCAAGAACCCTTGTCACAGGAATATAGCTTAAGACACAAGGAAAATGTCTTGCTCACACCACATATCGGTCACGTTGAACTAGATAGCTATGAACAAGATTTTTTCTCTGCCTTCAACAGTATTGTGAATTTCTATCAGAATGCAACTCGTTCAACTGACCATCGTATTTAAGCTTGCTTAGCAAAAAAAGCCATAAGCAAAGAAAAAAATCTACATATCGTTTCAACAAAAATATCGGCTAGAATGCCCTTTTCCCTATACCTAAAAAAGCAAAGCAATGAATCTCCAAACTCTCCATCTGTTTCTGAATATCGGTCTTGCTGCGGCTGCCTGCGGCCTTCTATATTGGATGCAAACCAAGCACATCTCTTTTACCAAAAGAGTGTTTGTTGGCTTAATCATTGGCAGCTTACTTGGGGCCTCATTCCAATTGATTTATGGTGCTGGCTCTGCAAGCATTCAAAGCACAAATGCCTATCTGGACATTATTGGTAGCGGCTACGTGAAACTGCTGCAGATGGTAGTTATCCCCCTAATTTTGGTATCAATTATCAGTGCCATCTTAAAATTGAAAGATGTCAGCGCACTAGGAAAAATCAGTACCCTAACGATAGGGACACTCATTGGCACAACGATCATCGCGGCGCTGATTGGCCTTTTAATGGCAAAAGCATATGGATTAACGACTTTAGGACTAAATTACAGCTCCGCTGAGTTTGCACGCGGACAATACCTTGAAGGCACATTGGCGAGTGCCAAAGCGATCACCCTTCCAAGCATGTTGTTGAGCTTTATTCCTGAAAATCCTTTTTTGGATATGACAGGTGCTCGTAAGACATCGACGATCGCAGTCGTGATTTTTGCAATTCTCATTGGGATCGCCGCCACCGGTATCGCAGAAAAGAAAGCAGAAGCATTTAAATCATTTAGCCACTTCATCGAAGTGGCACAAACAATTGTGATGCGTTTAGTGACGATTATTTTGCGCTTAACGCCGTATGGCGTGTTTGCCTTGATAACGCAAGTCGTCGCGAAGTCCAACAAAAACGACATCTTAAACTTGATCAATTTTGTCTTAGCCTCATACAGCGCCATATTTATTATGTTCGGCATTCATCTGGCAATTGTCGCTGCATGTGGTTTGAATCCTAAACGCTATTTACAAAAGATCTTCCCAGTTCTGGTTTTTGCATTCACCTCACGCACTAGCGCTGGCGCAATTCCAATGAGCGTACAAATTCAACATCAACGCTTAGGTACACCAGAAGGCATCGCCAACTTTGCCGCCTCTTTCGGCTCCACCATGGGTCAAAATGGTTGCGCCGGCATTTATCCAGCAATGCTGGCATTTATGATTGCACCTTCAGTAGGAATCGATCCTATGTCAATGTCCTTCATTGCATCCCTAGTGGGAATTATCGCAATCAGTTCAATTGGGATCGCAGGAGTTGGTGGTGGTGCGACGTTTGCGGCCCTAATTGTTTTGTCATCGCTAGACTTACCCGTTGCTTTAGCTGGCTTATTGATTTCTATTGAGCCACTGATTGATATGGGTAGAACTGCATTGAATGTGAGTGGATCAATTACAGCTGGAACTGTGACTAGCCGGGTGCTAGGAGAAACGGATATGTCCAAATTTAATGATGATCAAATGACTTTAGATGTAAACCAAACTTGAGATTCGCACAACGCAGCTTAATTTGCGATGAGACATTGAATCTATACTCACGTCTCATCAGCATTGATTTTAAATTTCGACAAGAACCAGAACAACTAACATCGTTACATGAATTTAGATTTTCTTTTCATTATTGAACAATATGCAGGATATTACGTCTTCTAACATTTTGAGTTGTCAGACGAGATGTAAGTGCGTATGTTTTTTTGGCGAGCTACTGAATCTGATTTCATGCATATATCTGAATAAACAAAGAAAATAGACATATCACTACAACAAAAACTCATTCACCAAAATTCAATCAAAATATCTGAAAATCATCATTTTCAGCTCTATAAGCATAGATTCATTCTTGACTGTGCTTAACTACCGTCATCAAAAGCCATCAAGTAGTTTGCAATAGTTTAAATATCTTTATCAAATGACGAAGTAAGCAATCGAAAAAGAAACAGCCCTATCGCACGTGCGACAGGGCTGTTAATTTTAAACATGCGCCGTTCAATATCCTACAAAATACTTATCTGAACGGCATTTCCGATTTCTCGTTTTTTTCTATCTTAAAATTTCTAAGAATTAGAATTTATGGTCATACTGCACGGTAATACGACCAGAACGTCCTGCGTTATAAGCATTAACACCGCCATACAATGCTGATTGAATCTTAGCACCTGTGTTATACACTTCATTCACTTTGGTTACGTATTGATTATCGAATAAGTTAAAAATATCCATTTTGACAGACATACCTTTCAAGAAATCAGGCTTGTAAGCTAAATTGACATCGATCTGATTTTCCCATGCAGTCCGTCCCAAGCTACCACGCGGTGTTACAACGTTCTTCGTGTAGTCAGCACCACCACCACAGAAGAAATTCGCATTAGAGTAATTTGGGTTGTACGGATCAGCCGGATTTGGCGGGATAGAATGCGAACCTTGGCAAGAAATTGGACGACCAGAAGCCAATATCAAATTTGCACCGATAGTGAGCTGGCTAGAGATGTCATAAAAACCGAAGGCTTTTATTTGATGTGTTCTATCGTTTGGCAATAAACCATCACCACCAATTGCCTGCTCTTTGTAATCCCAAGTAGCAGTCATAGCGATATCACCTTGTGCACCATTACCATCGGATCGGGTTTGACCTTCTGTATTACCTTTATTACGTGACAAGGTGTAGTTGACACGACCATACCAGCCATTGACATACGGATGTTCAACAAAGAAATCAAGAGCTGCATATGAACGAGTCGCCTTAGGGAAACCTAAGTCTGCTGCTGTTAACGCTACCGTGTGATACTTTTTACGCGCTTGTGCAGGATCGGCATCAGCGAAATCGACAATAAAGGTATTATTCAGTCCTGGATTGAATAATTGGCAACCATGTGGCTCTTCAGCACCTGAGTAATTACTATAGTCAACATTGTTTTTCTTCGCCCAAGCCACAAATGGGCGATTGTCGCAAAGATCATCGATTGAGGACTTGAGCAAACGGTAAGTACCTTTAACACCGAAATTCAAGCTTGTAGAGTGTGCTTTTTCGAAGCCAAGGCTAATTTCATCTTGATAGTTCGATTTCAAACCTTTGGCTGCAAGCGTCTTACCATCATATGGTTGACCATACTCACCATTTTGCGAAATTGGCTTACTTATCTCCGTAAGACCTGTAGGTAAACCATTCGAATCTGTACCTGTATATACATAGTATTGAGAAGTATTTAATGGACCATTCGCTCCACGCAATGCCATCATTGCTGGCAATGGCACATTATATCGACCTGCACTTCCAAATACTTTCAAAGAAGCATCATTATTAACATCCCATACCGCTTGGAAACGAGGGGCAATCTGATTCTTCATTTCAATATACTTCTCTTTACTACTATTGGCATTAAAATAAGATTCTGCACGCAAACCAAACGTCAACAAAATATTTTTGGTTGCTTGATATCTATCTTCGATGTACTGAGCATTCTGTCCAGCGTAGGCGTTCGAAATTGTTTTATTAAGATTTTTACCTACATAATAACCTTCAGCCGCAAAACCACCATATGGAGTCAAAGGTGGTAACACGCCACCAGCAACAGGTGTATTGCCAGATGGTGTTAATGAACGTGCGTAAACCCAAGACCCGCCACCAGCTGTCTGTGAGCCATGATTTAATGAGCTCATTTCTACTTTATCAATACCACCACGGATAGTGTGCTGACCAATACGGTATTCCAAATCCAAACGATAGGACTTCACATCTGACTTTGCATCAGGGCTAATTTGGGCAGCAGTAATGGTTTGACCTGAATTATAGTTTAAGCCTTTTACACGATTATCTGGTTCAGCAAAGACTTGAAACAGATTTGGGTTGTATCCTGCAGGTACTTGCTTTAAGGATTGCTTCGTTTGTCCAGCCAAAGCTGTCAATGTTAAGTTGTCCGTGAAATTACCGATGTAACGCAGAATCTTGGAAGAACCGCCGTTTGAACCTTCGGTCAATTCTCTGTAATTGGAGGAATTTACCTTTGTTCCAACAACTCTAGTGTCGTAATTGTACGATTTATATCTTTCATCAGTTTTTGGCAAATCACCTAGTGCTGTGAATTCGATGCGATGATCGTCTGAAATATTCCAATCCAGTTTAGCCATGTAGCGATGCAGCTTGTTTTCTCTTTCAAACCATCCATTGCCCGCTAAGCTAGTAGAAGTTCTGGCTTGATTTACACCGGAAGTTTCAGTGCGCGTCGCTTCCGCTGACACAAACATAAACAATTTATCTTCGATAATCGGACCACCAACATAAGCACCCAACAGCATTACATCAGCCTTGTTGTCTTCACGGCGCACGTTTAAAGTACCGTCGGTCGCCTTTGTGTTAGTTGCGCCAATCACTGGATAGTACAAATCCTTCGGCTTTGAGCGGAAAGCGTTAGGTGACCAAGATGCCATTGCACCTGTCTCCCACTTATTTGTACCACTCTTGGTAGTAACGTTTACAACACCACCAACCGAACGGCCGAATTCTGCGCCAAATCCACCGACTAAAACTTGCGCCTGTGAAATTGCACCAAAAGGTAATTCGGAAGAACCAAGTTGATTAAATGAGTTGGTGACTGCGTAACCATTGATGTAGTAGGAGTTCTCAGACGCGCCACCACCGGCGAAACTAGCCGCAGGATAACCAGGATCTGATTTCGTGGTATTTGGTGCTAACTGAACAACTGCTTGAATATTACGACCGATTGGCAACTTATCAAGTTCTTTTGCAGTAAAGGTCGCGCCGTTACTCGCGTTGGTCACATCTATGCGAGTACGTTTTGCGGAAACTTGTACCGTTTGCACACCAGCTGTACTCAAAATTGCTTCTGAACCTTGGCCAGCTAATACTTCAACAGTGCCTGAGCTAACGATGGACTTGTCTTTCAAAGCAGTGACTTCGTATGGGCCAGGCTGCAAAGCAGTAGCTTGAAATCTACCGTCAGCTCCAATTGTGGCCGTACGTATTGAATTTGTCGCTGTGTTCTTAATGATAACGTTATTCGCTGAGCCAGGAACCACACTTCCGTGCAAAGTACCCGCGGCGTTTGACTGAGCCATCGCCTCAGGCATTACGCCAATAGTCAAAACGCTTGCACCAAATGCCAAAACCAAGGCATGTGCAACTAAGCTTTTCTTGAAAATAATATTTCTTTTAGACATGTAATTACCTTTTAAATTTATTAACCAAATTCCGTGTTTGGATAAAGCCATAGCAACTTCGATTTGTTGGTCGACACAGCCTTAAACGCACACCCAACTTTATTGAAATTAACAGAAGAATGTGGACATGTAACAAGATTTCATTGCGAAAATTACATTTCAATTGCAGAGATAACAAACTATGAAATTGCAGGAAAAGTCGCTCTAAGATGAAAACATTTTTTGACTCTAACTGTCAATTTGATTCAAAAATGATTACCAATGAAATTACTGAAAATCATCATTTAAATGAAATCTGATTTATCTATTTTAAGAAATATTCCTATGTAAAATTGTACTTTATTTATATTTCCCAATGAAAAATCACAATAAATTCGACAAATATGGCTTTAAGCAGATTTTTATTTAGCTACATCTTTCGCCGACACATATTAATCAGGCATTTCAGATATGACTTTTTCTGCAACTTGAATCGAACAAAAATACAACACTTTAATCGTTAGTATGCACGTCAACAAAATCAAGAATGCTGCTATCAATCACCAATATCGAGTGTTTTTTGTCAATGATCAGTATTAATATCTTGCGGGTAGTGAGAGAGTCATTTGGGTAGCTACTCTAAGTGACCTTAGTCAAACTCTATTTAAAGCAACGCCACACTTATATATCCGTATATCGGTCGCTCACCACACTTGGCGAACTCTAAAAACCTACAGAAAAAGAGGTTCACCATCTAACCTAGGCATCAGTTCAACGGCACAAAAAAAAAGCCCGATGAGAAACTCATCGGGCTTTTTCACTCATTACAACAACCAATTCCCATCCATACAGGATGAGAATCTAAGCTCTTAGAACTCGTAACGGCCTGTGAAGCGAATTGAACGTGGTGCTTGGAAAGAAGTTGGTTGTCCATAGTTAGGATTACGTTTGCCGATCGCAACCGTATCCCGACTGTAGTCGTTCTGTTCAACGACTTCTACCGGACGTTGGCTATTGAATAGATTGAAAATATCCATTGCCAAAGTCAACTTACCATGAGCAATTTTTGGCATGTAGGCCAATTGGAAGTCAACTGTTCCAATCCATGGCGTTTCGCCGGCAGTTCCGCGAGGTACCAGAACAGATTTGCCTTCTTTATTCAAACAATAGTAAGACGAAGCTGTTGTGTAGTTTTGGGCATCACTGTAGTCAGGGCGATATGAAGGTACGTAACCGATACAACTAGTTGGACGACCAGAAGTCACCATCGCATTGAAACCTGCACGTAAGGTATCGGTAATCGCATAATTACCAAATACTTTGAAGGTATGACGGCGATCATTCGACAAACGACCATCAGAACCATCTGTTAACGAACCAAAGTCGAAATCTTGTGTAATACCAGCATCTTCTTGGTTAATAACAGAGTTCACATAACCTTCGGCAGTACCTGTGGTTTTCGATAATACATAAGACGCACTCATACCCCACTTGCCATCATATGGACGATCTAATGTGAATTCCAATGAATTGTGCAGACGTGTGTACTTCGCCAAGCCTAAGTACTTTGCTGGTACAGTCGATTGAACCAATTTTCCATCATTATTCACGTCAATCATCAAAGTAACGTCATTACCAGGATTGACCATCATGCAAGTAGCCATCGTGCTTGAGTCAAACTTTGTATAACCCTTGTCTTTTGCCCAATTTTCAAAACCAATATGCGAGCAGTAGTCATCCATACCATCATTGATACGACGGTGTATGCCTTTTACGCCAACAACCCATTCTTTAGTGATCGCACGTTGGAAACCAAGCATCACTTCGTCTTGGTTCATAGGCTTCAAATTAATGTCAGCAATCGTTGCTGGATTTGGCAAAGAGCCATCACTTGTAATTTGCGGCGTACCTATAGACGCAGTGAGTCCCACTGGCGCTTGAGTGACTGGATCTTTCGAAGTGTAACCATAAAATTGCTGTACGAAAGATTCGCCACGTGTGGCACGAATATTTGTATTTGATGCCACTGGGATAAAGTAGCGTCCCAAATTACCGAATACTTTGGTATCACCCGCGCCAGTTAAATCATAAGCAAAGCCTAAACGAGGCGCAAGCATACGATCTTTTTTGATAAAGCTAATACCATCAGCATTTTTATTATCAAAAGTTTCAGCGCGCAATCCACCTGAAACGAATAAAGCCTTACTGACTTTCCAGTTATCTTCAACATAGAAAGCGGAGTTATTCACTTCAAATGCACCTGAAGTCGAAGCGCTTGTACGACCACGTACATACCCTTTACCTGGAGCAACAGCACCAGCTACACCATTCACAGTGCCAGTTGGATTACCATTGTAATAACGCCAGTAAACGCCACCTGTGTATGGTGTTGAACCCGCTTGTGTTGATGTGAATCGTTGGTTATCTACACCTGCTCGAATGTTGTGATTGCCAATGTTGTAATCAATATCAAAACGATATGCACGGCGCTCATCTTTATCATCCGGTGCATTTGTGTCACGAACAGTAGGACCTGGGAATGGGCCAGACCAGCAGCCAACTTCATTTAACGCTTCATCAAGAACAACGGGGCAGCTTAAGGATTTGCGTGAATCAGTCACTCGACCCAAAAGATGATCAACTTTACCGACCAATCCAGATACTGTCAGATTATCTGTCACGTAGGCCGTGTATTTACCAATCAACACACTACCGCCGGACTCAACATTCCGAGTAACTTTTTCACCAACGTGACGTGTTGTATAAAAATATTGTGGATCTGAAACGAGTACACCTTCAGCATTTTTAATTTTTGGATGAGTATATGAATAAATATCAGACTCGTCCTTATTGGAGATCGCTGTCAATTCTAAACGATGCATATCAGATGGCGTGAAATCCAACTTGATCATGCCATTTGGCTTACCGCCTTTTGAATTACTACTACTGTCTTTACCGAAGCTATTTGCACTAAAGCGATCTGCAGTCACTAAACCGTAAACAAACAAGGTATCTTTAATGATCGGTCCACCGATATAAGCATTTGCTGTAACGGAGTCGGAAGTTCTGCCATCGTTGTAAATCGACCATTTACTGTCCGGAAACTCTGGATCAAGGTTTCTAACATTTTTACGGTCACTTACGAATGCATTTGGATTCCAATAGACTGAGGCACCGCCCTTCCATTGATTTGTACCACGCTTAGTGGACAAAGACACAATACCACCGAGTGAGCGACCATATTCCGCGCCATAGCCACCGGATTTAATTTGCTGAGAGCCGATTGCATCAAACGGCAAGTTTGCGTAAGAAAGGAAATTACGAATATTTGTTACGTCAAAGCCATTGATGTAATAACCATTTTCCGCTACCGATGCACCACCAAAGGAAGGCAAATTACCTGCGCCTAAGTTAGGATCGCCCTTAGAAACGCCTGGAGCCAACATCGCAACAGCGTTAGGATCTTTAGCAACCGGCAAAGCAGACATTTGTTCTGCAGTAAATACCGTACTAGTTTCGGTACTATTCAAGTCGATCATTACGCGACGACCAGAAACAACCACTGTTTGCGGCGCATCATTGGTCGTCATAACGACGCTTGTGCCTGAACCAATTGCTACAGTGATTTCTTTTGTGATACCAGCAGATGTGATTTTATAAACACCAGGAGGCATCTTGGAAACGCTGAAACTACCATTACTATCGACGGTTACCACACGGCTCGATCCATTTTCAGGACTCACGATAGTAACTTTTTCACCCGCCTTGCCTTTACCATTAATTGAACCCTCGGCGCTTTGACCGTACGCTGTGCCTGTGGCAAGCATACCGACAGCAATTGCAATCGCACTGAGGCGAATACTGGAAGCTTTAAATTTCATTATTTCTCCTGAAAAACCATTTATTAATCATTATGTAGATGTTTTCTACTCAATTGGAACACGTCACCTGAGTTCAGCTATACCAAATTTTGTGCGTCCTAATCGACCCGCTCAATTTATGTCTTTTGCATTGCCTCAAACCAATATTAATAAAAACACGCTTTACTCAGTAATTAATACAGCAAGCCACTGATCAAATCGAATTTGCTTTTTTAAACATCGCTACAAGTAACAAAAAACCTCTCGTATGAGACCATTTTTTATCTTTGAATGTCAATTTTCTTAAACCAAAAAAAGACACTTTCACATACTTAAAATACATATTTACATTTACATGACAATTTAGTTAATCTAATTAAAATTCAGATAATTACCGGAGAAACACCATTCAATAACTTGGTATCACTATCATTTCTCCAATTTTATTCGGTTTTTTAAAGTGAAAAATTTCTTTGAAATAACAAAAAACCACGATTTCGATACTCTATTTTTTTGTCAAAATGTGCGATAAAACAACAGAGTAACAACATAGCTAATTCTTCAATCAATTTATTTCATGAAAAAAGAGGATTAGCCCCCCCCAAGAATCACCTCGACGAACAAGTATTAAATAATTAATTACGTTCTTTTTTTGTTTGATTTTTTTCATTTCGCTGTAGCAATATGTAAAAAAACTTCGCTGCGATGTCGTCTTACGACCACAAAATGTACTTTCAATTTACGAACATTGGGATAATCTTCGCCAGATTATGAATTTATATAAATGATATTTAGCTTTATTTCGTTATATATAGCTCAAAATTACTGTGACAGGTTCCAACATCAAACGTGTTGATAAAGAAGGCACATCTCCAATTCAAACCATTACAGCAAAAGAAATCGCCGAAAGCGGTGCTGGTAATATTGCGGAATTGATGAAACAGGTTCCATCTATGGGCTCCGACATCAACCAAGATTTAACGGGTGGCACTTTTGCAGCCGGTGTATCCACTGCATCTTTACGTGGCTTGGGCTCCACTTCAACCTTGATCTTGTTAAATGGTCGTCGTATGACACCATCTGCTTATGCAGATCCAAACAACGGTAACTCCACGTTATATGACTTGAACAGTATTCCTTTAAGTGCCATTGAACGCGTTGAGATTTTCAAAGACGGTGCATCTGCGGTGTATGGTTCCGATGCTATCGGTGGTGTTATTAACTTCATCACAAAACGTAATTTCCGTGGTGCGGAAGGTGGCGTTAATATCGCTGCAAATGATGATGGAAAATTCGGTCGTAAGCGTGCGAATGCAACTTTCGGCATGGGTGACTTCGAAAGCAATGGCTACAATGCATTCTTCGCCGTTGACTACTCAAAGCGTGACCGCGTTGCACGTGCGGATGTAACGGATATCGAATACGATAAATATTTGATCATGAATGGTCGCTATGCTTCTCCGTACTCTAGTTCAGTTCTAAGTATGCATGGTTTCAAAAAGAAACAGCACCAGGCAGCCGTAACTTTGGCGTAACCCGTGCAACAATGGGCACCAACCTGATTACAGATATGAGCTGCCCCGACTCTCAAAAATTAACCCTTGGCGCACGCGAAGCCATCTTGCCAACAAGTATTTTGTTTGGCCGTACAATCTGTAACTACAATGCAGATTTGTATAGCGAAGCGCAAGGTGAAGCAACAGACTTGAGCGTGATGGGCGTAGGTAGCTTGAAAATTACTGAAAACGTCAGTGCTTTTGCTGAAGTAGCGTACACAAAATCTGAGCGTCCATACACTGGCGCTGGTGCAACTCTAGGAACTGGCCAAACCACGAATTTTAATTCCTCAGGTATCGCTGACCCATTCCAGATTATTTTACCGATCGGTCATCCAGACAATCCATTCCCAACTGCACGCGCATCTGTTTCTGTTCGCTTGGAAGACAAATTGCGTACACAAACTACGACCAATGAAAATGCTCGTGCAATGGCAGGTTTGAAGGGGTCTAACTATGGTTTCGATTGGGAAACTGCAGTGTTGTGGAATCGTTCAGAACGTTTGCAAGAATATGACAATTTCTTCTACATTCCAACTCTGAAGAAAATCAATACCGGCACTTCCATGGCAACCTTGTTCAAAGATCCAACGTTGACCAAAGATGTTAAGAACAAAGGTAGTGCTGAAATTATGCAGTGGGATGCAAAAGCGACAACTGAATTTGGTAAATTGGGTGGCGGTGCAATTGGCTTGGCAACTGGTGTTGAGTTCCGCGAAGAACGCATTGTTTTAGCGCCTGATGCTGACTTAGCAGCAGGGAATATCTTGGGCTTAGCAAATTCAGTCATCGATGGTAGCCGCAAAGTTTCATCAGCGTTTATCGAATTGCGTACACCATTCTTGAAAAACTTTGAAATGGACTTCGCAGGTCGTTTCGATAAATACCCAGGCATCAAAGCCAATTTCGTACCTAAAGTCGGTGCAAAATGGAATGTTAACGATAGCTTGTCTTTCCGTAGCACTTACGCCGAAGGATTCCGTGCTCCAGCGCTGGTTCAAGTTTTACCGGGTGGCTCACAATTCTTCTTGAGTGGCTTGTGGGATCCGAAGCGTTGCGAAGATGACGAACAAACACCGAAGCCAAATGCAACTGCGGCCGACTGTTCAAAATCAGCTTCTGGTACAGGTGGTGCGAATCCGGATCTGAAGCCAGAGACCGCGAAGAGCTATTCTTTTGGTCTGATCTTTTCTCCAACACGTAATTTCGACGTGTTAGTAGACTGGTACAAGATTCGTAAAGAAGGCGAAGTCATGTTGGGCAGCGAATTCCAAGCTTTGAAGGATGAAGACCGCTTCCCGCAAAACATTATTCGTGATCCTAACCCAGTTAACTGGGTAACAAAAGATGGCGTTCCAGTGCCAGGTACAGGTCCATTGTTATCCGTTAAGTTACCTTGGATTAACCAAGGTGCAACTGAAGTTACTGGTCTTGATGTTGAAATGCGTATGCGTAATAACTTAGGTACTTGGGGTAACTTGTCCTCCACGTTCCGTGGCTCTTACCAAATTTCATACAAAATCGCCCAAGTTCTTGGCGATGTTGAAAACAACGTAGCTGGTAAGCGTCCTGGTTTGTATGACTGGAACTTGAGCAGTGGTCCTGATACACCACGCTTCAAAGGTGGTTTATCAACGAACTGGTCACAAGGTCCGCACAGTGTTTCTGGATCAATTGCCTATGTTGGCAGCGTTTCATTAATGCGTAATCGCGATGCTGGAACAATTTATCCAGCTGAGTTCTGCCATTACGGTACAAGAAAGGCGACCGATGCAGTGCCAAATCGTAATACTTCTAACCCACGTTTTGAAGAATTCGAAGAAAGCTGCAAAGTGCCAGATTGGACGACAGTTGGTTTGGGTTACACCTACACTGGTTTCAAGAATTTAGGCTTGTCTATCAACATCGCCAATATTTTCGATTCCAAAGCACCATATGACCCAGCTTACGCAACCTCTGGTTACAACACTGGTTTGCATAACAACCGCGGTCGTTATTTCACTCTCAGTGCGAACTACAAGTTTAACTAAGTTTGTGCACAATGAAAGTTAAGGTCTGAACTGACTTAACTGACCACATCAAACGCCCCGGCAACGGGGCGTTTGTGTTTACACAGCATGAATATAAATGCTTATTTTTCTCAAAAGGAAATTCGTTAAGCATCGTTTTAATTATTACCTGGGAACTTCATATGAAAATATCTAAATGGAAAAGTCTGTTGATTGCAGCCTTTATCTGCTGTAGTTCAATTGTGCAGGCAGAAACCAAAGCACTTCCACCAATTGAAAGCTTCTTTAAATTAAATAATTTTGGCGGAGCAAATCTTGCTCCCGACGGCAAACATGTAGCGCTACTTATGGCAGGCCCCGATCAGCGTTTAGCATTGGCAGTTATGGACACGGCCACCAATAAACTACAGGTGATCGCAAAGTACTCCAATCTGGATATTGTGAGCGTCACGTGGATCAATAACCATAGACTGGCTTACACCATGGGTGACCGTCAATTGGCGGCTGGCCAACAGAGAATGGGACCTGGTCTTATCGCTATCGATAAAGACGGTAAAAATGAACGTGAAATTATTGAACGCAATAATACTGGTAGTGCAAAATTCAGGGTTCTAGGTCCGCGTTATCAATTCTATGGAGCGGTTGGAACGCCTGATTCGAACGATATCTTTGTCATTCAAGGTAGTGGAACGCGCAAAAACCCATCTGCGACCTTAATGCGTGTCAACACCACAGATGGCGTAATGACAGGTATTAATAGTCCGCTTAACACCAGCGGTTTCATGGTAGACGGCAAAGGTGAATTACGCCTTGCTGTTCGACGCATTGAGAAACAAACTGCGATTCTCTACAAAGACCCTAAAAATGAAACTTGGCGTACCCTAATCGAGTTTGATAATGTCAATGAGGACGGATTCAGCCCAACTGCGATTGCGCCAGATGGAACTTTATATGTCACCTCGCACAATGGCAGCGATACGAAATCTGTGTACAAATACGATTTGGAAAACAATCGCATTATTCCGACGCCATTAGTGGAACTAACAGGATTTGACTTTAATGGCGGTCTAATATTCAGTAGATCACTCAATAAGCTCATTGGTGTACGCTATGAAACTGATGCTCAAGGAACTGCTTGGCTGGATGAAAGCTTTAAGAAAATTCAGGAAAAGGTTGACGCCCTGTTACCGAATACCATCAATCGAATTACCCCTCCTCGCGATGGTGGTGAGGTTGTTCAAGTTAGTTCTTTCTCAGACACGATTCCAGGTTTATCGTTTATCTACAATACCGTCAGCGGAAAATTATCCCCGCTAGGAATCAGCCGCCCAGAGATCGATGAACGTCAAATGTCTTACAAAAATTTTGTAAGAATTAAAGCACGTGATGGCTTAGAAATTCCAACTTACATCACATTACCAAGAAATTCTAATGGCAAAAATTTGCCTTTGATCGTGATGGTTCACGGAGGCCCGTATGTACGTGGTGGATCTTGGGGTTGGGACCCACAAGTTCAGTTATTAGCATCACGCGGTTATGCTGTTATTGAGCCAGATTTCCGTGGCAGTGAGGGCTATGGTAAGAAACTATTTCAATCTGGCTGGAAACAATGGGGATTGAAGATGCAAGACGACCTTGACGATGCTCGTCAGTGGGCAATCGATCAAGGCTACGCTGATCCCAATCGTGTTTGTATGGCAGGCGCAAGCTATGGCGGTTACGCCACTTTAATGGGTTTGATTCGTAATCCAGATTTATATCGTTGTGGCATTAGTTGGGTTGGCGTATCAGATATCAATCTTTTATATGACGTTTCTTGGAGCGACAATTCTGAACAATGGCAAAAATACGGCATGCCATTCCTGATCGGTGACCAAGAAAAAGACGCGGCGCAACTTAAAGCAACTTCACCATTAGAACAAGCCGCCCGCCTAAAAAATCCTTTAATCTTAGCTTACGGTGCTGCTGATTATCGTGTTCCACTTGTACACGGAACTAAGTTCTACGATGCAATCAAAGATCATAATAAAGACGTTGAATGGATCGTCTATAAAGACGAAGGTCATGGGTGGCGTCGCTTAGATAACAATTTAGATTTCTGGAGCCGTGTCGAGAAGTTCCTAGAAAAGCATCTACAAAAGAAATAAGTAAATCAACAGTAAGGGTGAATAGATCTATCGATTCACCCTTATTTCCTTCAGATTAAAGAAGACGACGATATTCGGTCATCAAGTAAACAAAATCTGCCCTTCAGCAATACCAATTAGTGCCAACGCTGCTTGCGTATCAGTTGGCGTGACCGACTTGGCGATCTCAATACCTTGCTTAATCGAAGTTATATCATCAAGATAATTCAGACCCCAATCGACTGCAAATTTATTCGCGACCAAGGCCTTATTATCAAGCAAATCTGCAACCCAACCCCAAGTGACATCGCCCTTATAACTATGCGCACTGTCCAAAATTCCATGCACCACACTACCACGAGTCTGACCTGCACTTAACAAACCAGTCCAATATGCTAAGCCACCAGCATCTGCGCCATCTGTTCGTCCCAGTACATTTTTGTAAATCACATTGATAAAATTTTGATTTGACATATTTGCGGTGTATTCGGTCAAATCACCATACTCAAGCGCGGCACCATAGAATGAATTGGCAATATCAGTTAAGGATCTACCCGATTTAAATTCATCTATCCAATAATTTAATCCATTCGCATCTGGAACACGATTGAAGAAGGCGACGTACAATTCCTGCAGCGATTTCAATACTGTCGCCGGCAGGCTAGATGCGTTATGACGAATAGACAAATTCAGCGAGAAATCTTGAAACTGAATATTTTCAATATTTCTCAAAGCCCACATGTCTGATTCTTGCATGCCAAGCATCATGGTGCCCGTCTCTAAGCGATGTAACTGCAACTGAGGCAAATTCGACAAGGTCAATCCAAACTTCATGACATCGTTGCCCGCTCCGCCATCAAAATAGATCTTTTTAATTGTTTGGACATCAGGAATTTCAATCAAATTTTTGGCATCCGTGAAACGCAAAATTTGATTCGCATCCATCACATTGGAAACATAATTTACAGCGCTGATATCTTTGACTGCGACGCGTTCGCTAATGATTTCGACTTGTTGCGTTGAGCTTAAATTTTTCCGTATGATGCCGCTATTATCGATGGTAGTCAGGCTAAATGAGTTTCCACTGTTGTACACACCATGGCCATAACCGTCCAATACAGTCTTTTGCGAGCCATTGGCCAACACCATCGCGCCAGATTTCCACGTATAAGACAACAAACCATTATTCGGAGTAGCGGCACTGTACATACCTGGAAAAACCGAGCCTACCGACAGATAATCACCAATGGATTGATAGTATTTCAACGCGAAGGCTTCTTTTTGTGGAGCGCTAAATGGCACATCCAGATACAGCATTTTTGAATTCTGTGTAGCACGCCAAATTCCATTTGAACGGTAATAACCACCTTCATATGTGCCAATCACACCCAACTCACCATCAGCGTACCCCATCCAGTCTTGCCAGGGAATACGACTTAAAGAATCTGTTACGTGTGCACTATTCCGAAACTCCGAATTAGTCGTTGGAAAATCTTTGGCCACTACCGAGTCCACGTATTCGTCCTGCAAATTAGCAAAGCTATGACCAATCTCATGCAATGCCAACTCTGACGCCAATCGATTACCCGCCGACGCCCACGCAATGGAACCGCCAGCACCACCATATAAAGGCGTATTCACTAATACGATAATTAATTCGTGTGCATCTGGCGTCAGTGCTCCAGCAACTTCGCGTTCAACTTTAGCACCATCACCATAAAGTAAGCGTCCATCACTACCATGTTGCGTTGCTTCAAAATATGTTTTTACCTGAATATTATTATTCGGTTGATCGGTACCCGATTGTTCAGACGCAAAAAAGAGCGCTGTCGCATTAAAGAATCCTTGATAATCTGAAAACGGCGCGTTCAGGCGCGCATTATCTTTACTCAAAAAACTCGTGATAAACGTATTGGCATCATCAATAAACTTATCACGCTCTGCCAAAGTATACCCTTCGGCAACGATCACAATGTCAACACGCTTTGCACTGTCTCCCGTTTTTAAAATAGGAATAATATCTGCCATGATGCGTTCAATTCTCACAATGAAAAGTCATTGTTTAATATTACGCTAAATTCATTCATTCGTGAATTTTCGAGTAACCTGTTCGAAAGCATTTAATTTGTCAAATTTTGTGTCACATTGATGTAAATTCGCCAAAACTTAGAATACATCTTAATTGAACTAAGGATCAGTTCGATACTCAATATGCTGATGATATGAAGTAGCTGTAAGGTAAAAAATCATTCATGGAACTATTATGCAAAAAATCAAAATCATTGTTGCCCTGCTCTCTACGATAAGTAGCTTCAGTATTGCTGCTGAAAATCATTTCCGCGTAACTCCCGCACCCGCTCGCCAAGAAGGGCAAGGTCCATACACGCAGTTAATTTTAAGAGAAGTCACTGTCATCAACGGCACAGGCGCTCCTGCATTTGGTCCGGCAGACATTGTCATTGAAGGCAATAAAATTACCCAAGTCGCGATTGTTGGTACGCCGACTTCCAACGTCCGTAGCGGGCGACCTAAGTTGAAAGATGGTGGTAAAGAATTAAATCTGGCTGGGCATTACGTCATGCCTGGCATCGTCGATATGCATGGACACATCGGCGGTAGTGAACAAGGTACGCCTGCAGAATATGTTTACAAACTATGGCTAGGGCACGGCATTACGACGATCAGAGATCCGTCCTGTGGTAATGGCTTAGCGTTCTGTCTGGATGAAAAAAAACGCAGTGCCGCCAATCAAATTACCGCGCCACGGATTCTTGCTTACCCCTATTTTGGACAAGGACAAAAAACCGCATTTACAGAGCCTGAACAAGCGCGAGCTTGGGTTCGTGAAATGAAAAAACAGGGAGCTGATGGTTTGAAATGTTTTGGCTATCGCCCAGATATCTTGCAAGCCGCGTTGGACGAAATCAAAAAACAAGGGATGCGTTCCGCTTGCCATCATGCACAAATCGATGTGGCGCGCGTGAATGTTTTAAATACCGCGCGTTGGGGTTTAACTACCATGGAACATTGGTATGGGCTACCTGAAGCCTTGTTTGATGGGCAAACGGTGCAAGATTATCCTGCTGATTATAATTATCAAAACGAACAACAACGCTTCGGCCAAGCAGGACGCTTGTGGTCGCAAGCAGCGAAGCCTGGCAGTGCAAAATGGAATGCCGTGATGGATGAGTTGCTTAAACTCGATTTTACGATTGATCCAACCTTTACCATTTATCAGGCAACCCGCGATGTCATGCGCGCACGCCGTGCTGACTGGCACGATGAGTACACGCTACCGAGTTTAAGCAAATTCTTTACTGCCAATCCCGATTCACATGGCTCATTTTTCTTTGATTGGGGAACCGAAGAAGAAGTCGCGTGGAAAGAAAATTATCGCTTATGGATGCGCTTCGTCAACGAATATAAAAACCGTGGTGGGCGCGTCACAGTGGGCTCTGACTCTGGTTACATTTACAAAGTATATGGCTTTGGAACCATAGAAGAATTAGAACTATTACGTGAAGCTGGCTTTCATCCTTTAGAAGTCATGAAGGCAGCAACACTCTCAGGAGCAGAAGCTTTGGGCATGCAACAAAGCATAGGCAGCATCGAACCTGGTAAGTTAGCAGACCTCGCCATTTTGGATGAAAATCCTTTAGCCAACTTTAAAGTGCTATATGGCACAGGCCATATGCGCCTTGATAAAACGGGTAAAGTGAATCAAGTCGGCGGCGTTAAATACACAGTCAAGGACGGTATCATTTACGATGCCAAGCAGCTCTTGAGTGATGTCAGAAAAATCGTCAACAAAGCGAAACAAGAGAGTGACAGAAAGCTAGTTCAGTAAGATAATCAAAGACCACGCTAGCCTGACATAATCCGCTTCGAATCCCGGTACATCACGATGTTCAAGATGCAAATCGTAGGCCAGCCAGTTCGAAGAAAAATTTGCGCTATTTAAATTTATAAGTTCATCAAAAAAATGCACAATGTCTGATGATTCACAACTGATCGCGATTGATCAACTCAAAATTGGTATGTTCATCAAGCTCGATTTGAGTTGGTTTGAACATTCCTTTCCGATGAGTTCGTTTAAGATCACAAATCAAAGTCAGTTGAATGAATTACACGCCTTAAATCTCAAGCACGTACGCTATATTCCGTCCAAATCAGACCTGCTGTCGACAAGTGCACCTAACAAAGTCAACAAACAAACACTAACAGAGAATATTCCCGTATCGGCACAGATTTTCGATAACATCATCGAAGCGAAGCGAGCACGCTTTGAAAAGTTAAGCAAACAACGTGAAGAACTGGCACGTTGTGAAGAGAAATTCGTACAAGCGGCAAACGTTGTTCGAAGCATTAACAAAACGATTTTTTCTCAACCTGAACAAACAATCAAAGAAGCCAATAAATTGGTCGATAGCGTGGCCGAAGTTTTTCTCAATTCCAACGACACCGTGATGCACTTAATTCAACAGACCGGTGCCAATGAAGAGCTTTATTTTCACACCTTGAATGTTTCCGTATTAGCGATGATGCTGGCAAGTGAGATGAAATGTACAGAAGCACAAATTAAGTCTGTTGGCTTGGCGGCCTTGTTTCATGATCTTGGCAAAGTGAATGTGCCAGAAAAGATTCTGAATAAAACAGAACCGCTCACCAAGCCAGAACAAAATTTCTTCGAATTACATACGCAATATGGCGTTGATGTCGGACAAAAAGCCGGGCTTCCCAGCATCGTCTTAGAGGTGATAGAAAATCATCACGAGCACATGGATGGAAGTGGTTACCCTAAAAAGATCAAAGGCGATGCAATCCGCATGCCGACTCGCATCGTGACCATCGCCAATGTGTATGACAATCTCTGCAACCACATTGATCCCAGTCAATCGCTAACACCACACGAAGCGCTATCATTAATGTATGCGCATAAACGGGCGCAATTCGATCCTTCAGTCATGGCGACCATGATTAAAAGTTTGGGCGTCTACCCGCCAGGCACCATTGTTCGCCTATCGAATGAAGCGATAGGTTTGGTGATGAATGTGAATGTTGGCAAACCTCTGCGTCCACGAGTACTAGTGTACGACGCCGACATTCCTAAGGAAGATGCGATCATTCTGGATCTGGCGGAAGAAGGTAGTGACTTATCGATTAGTGCCAGTATCCGCCCCGGTGTATTACCAAAAGCGATCTTTGACTATCTGAACCCACGCAAACGCGTTAATTACTACTTCGATTCAACTTCTAAAAAATCCGGGAATCATCCTCAAAATGGCGGCGCTTGAGGAATCATGATGACAACGAGCCTGTCTTCACTAAACAACCAAGTGTTACAGCATATTTTGCAACACATCGATCAAGCATTGATCGTTGTCTCTGCTAATGAACTGGTGATTTTAGAAGTCAATCAACGCAGTTGCGAGATGCTAGGGCGCACACGTCAAGAGCTGATTGGGCAAGCGCTGTCCAGTATTGAATGTGCCTTACAAGATCTGTTTTTTTGGGACGACATTAACGCCAATCCACCACTGAGCGGTCAACGAATTGCTGAGAGTGAATGGCTAACCGCTGATGGTTTAGCACTGCCGATAGAAAAACGCGTGTCTGGATTCCAAGATACAAACACAAATTATTGGCTCATTCAGGTAGAAGATTTGACAGCGCGTCGTCACATCATACAAGAGCAAATTCAACTTGCATCGCAATTGCAAAGCTCCTTAGAAGCAACCGCGGAAGGTATTTTGTCCGTTGACCTGCAAGGCAAAGTCGTCAATTTGAATCGTCGTTTTGCCGCCATGTGGGGGCTCAGTGATGAGCTCATTGTGACGCGGGATGGTGTCGCGATGATGGGTCACGTTCACTCTTGCTTACACGATGCTGAGGCGTTTACTGCCCAATTAGCTTACTTAAAAGCCCATCCGGAATCTGAAAGCGAAGACAATCTGAGCTTACTGGACGGCCGTCATTTTATTTCGGTATCCAAACCTGAATATCTGCGTGACAGATTGGTCGGACGGGTATTTAGCGTGCGCGATATTAGCGCGATGAAAAAAGTTGAGCACGAATTAGTGGATGCTCTGGCACTGGCAGAACAAGCAGTGCAAGAAAAATCACAGATGTTAGATGCGCTCAAATTAAGCGAATCACGCCTGCGTCGCCTGATTAACTCAAGCATGATCGGCATCTTCCAAGGCGATATGCGTGGCCATCTAACTTTAGCCAATGACGTGCTCTTAGAGTTACTTGGTGTAGAACGTCACGAGTTAGTCAACAATCAGGTTCAATGGCTTCAACTAACCTCACCAGCCTATCACCAAGCACACCAAGCTGCGCTAAAAGAGTTGCAAGAATATGGGCACACCGTTCCTTTCGAAGCAGAACTGAGCCGCTCAGATGGCAGCAAAATCCCCGTGATGGTTGGGCTTGCACAACTCGAAGGTTCACGCTTCGAATGGGTTGGTTTTGTGTTGGATCTAACAGCACAAAAAAATGCCGATAGAGTAAAAGCAGAATTTATCTCGGTGGTCAGCCACGAACTACGTACACCACTAACTTCGATACGAGGCGCACTGGGTCTGCTTGAACACGGTGCAGCTGGAAATCTATCTCCCAAGATTCAACATTTAATTCAAATAGCGCACAGAAATAGTCAACGCTTAGGTAACCTGGTCAACGATTTACTTGATATGGAAAAACTCGTTTCAGGGAAAATGGAATTCAAATCAGAAGGAATCGATTTATGTTTACTCACACAACAAGCCATTGAAGCTACGAGTAATTACGCAGCAGCACTTGGAGTACATTATCATTTTCAAGAACCTGAAACGACGGCAAATGTCAAAGGCGATCCACAAAGAGTCATGCAAGTATTTGCGAATCTCTTATCCAATGCAGCGAAGTTTTCACCAAAATCAGCAGCGGTTGAAGTGCGTCTGCTGTGCCAACAAAATCACTGGCGCGTCGAGGTTGAAGACAAAGGTGCTGGCATCCCGCTTGAGTTCCGCGATCAAATATTTTCTAAATTTGCACAGGCCGATGGCTCTAACACCCGTCAACAAGGCGGTACTGGATTGGGTTTAAATATTGCGAAATCGTTTGTTGAGAAAATGGGTGGCGAAATCGGTTTCGATAGCGAAGTAGGTAAAGGTAGTTTGTTTTGGTTCACGCTGCCATCGAACTAGGACTATTTTTTCACTTCAGGCGATGAGACGATTGTAGATTCTGGTCTAGGGCGGCCCAAATTCATCGTCCAATACTTTTGATAAAATGAATTTTTCTTTGCCGCACAAGCCACCGCGAACTCGGTGAATTCTGCAGACAGCATTTGCTTGCAATGCCGTGGGCTACTCAACCAAGCATGTATTGCCGCCGTCAAATTTGCAGGCCCAGCAGTAATGTTCTCGCCAAGCACTGCATATCTGTATCCAACAGCATTCACACGATCACGTAATTGACGGGCATCTACGCTGGTGTGAGACACGATGTTAGTTGTCGCCATCTGTGCTGAATGTTCAAACGCAGCCGTTTGCAGTCTGACATTCCACTTCATTGCTTGTGTAACGGGCATTACGTCAGTGCCGCAAACTTGTTCTTTTTCACGTAAGGCATTGAGCATGCGAATAGCTTGCTCTTGAAATTCCTGAGCATTTTGCAGGTCACAGCGGGCATTACTTAAATCTGGCTGACTATAAGAAGATAGTGCCGCGTCTTCGGAAAAGCTTACCATTACCGACGATAATGGTATCGCGACAGGCGCCGCTTGTTGTGGTGATATCGCAGGCGTAGCTTGGTGTACGCATGCGGTCATCGGTAGCATCAAGAATCCAGCGTAACTTATCAATGCCAATCGATGCCTAATTCGATCAGGAATCCACATCAATACGTTCAAAGTCTTACGCTTACTTAGAAGAGAATTTATGCAAATTCTTCGCCGCTTGCGCGCGAATTTTGTTCTGTACCAATGGCAATCCGCCTAATAGCAGCCCTTTAATGCCCATCGCTTGTTGGCTCCATTTCCACAAATCGAAATGATCGCGATGACGACAAATTTTTCCATCACGGAATTCAAACTTCGCCTGAATGTCATTCACAATAAAACGTCCAGTCTGGCTGAAATTGTAGCTTGCAACCCAATGCGCGCTTCCTTCTGTATCGTTCGCTTGTACCGAATCAAACACAAGAGAAAAATCTTGTGCGCGCGCGGTTAACATGCGCCACATATTGCCAGCTTGTACACCGCGCAAATCCGTGAACACGGGATCAGAAAATTGAATGTCGTCGGTATAGCATGCGCACATTGCTTCTGCATCCAAGCGTTGGAAGGCTTGATAGAATTGTTCTATGAGTTGTGCATTTGGATGCATAGGATGTCCTTCCTGAGTTCAGTTTTCTAATGTGCGCTGGCACTAGCACTGGCGGATGCAGAGGCAGAAGCCTCTCCTTCAGACGCAGCGCTGGCAGCAGCATCACCAGTTGGCTTAATTTCTGCGATATTGTTTTCGCGCATGTAATCGTTCATCTCTTTCCAGCCCGCATACACGGCAGCGCGTGCAGCCTGCGGATTAAGTGCATAACAATCTTCGATTCCCCGCCCTGCATGACGACAGGCACTGCCGGTTGCACGTGCATCTGCTTCTAATATCGCCGCTTCTTTTGCCGGATCGGGAATTCCCAAACGTTCGCATGCGGTTAAGTTCAAGAGACTCAGGCTCAGCAAAACTTTTAAATAGGTAGGCATAGCATCACCGATTCTTTATATCAATTTGACATAGGAGAATTGATGCTATCACAAAACTCCTGGCGATATTGCTTAAAAAATATTCTTCCGTGGCTTGAACGCCAATCATCGACAAGTATTTTCTCCTTTCTTTTTTCAAGACAAGTGCGCAGCAAAACGCACTTAGTAAGCATCTAACAATTCGTCCCTGAACTTTCGTCATTTGAACCTGTCAACTTACATTCAAGCAGATGTCAACTTGAGCAGAACAGCAAGCGTTACGGAAAGCGCACTCATGCGCTCAAAAATCCTGATCTCGATCAGCGATATAATCTGCGGTAATGGTTTTATTTTAGGACTCACTTCATGTTTCAAATCAAGCTTCGTCAACGCTCCCTCCATCTTACGACAATATTTTTATGTAGCACATTGAGTCACTTCGCTGGCGCACAAACGCTACAAGACAATCAATGGCACGGCGGTATTGCTATCGGTGGCAGTTACGCCTCGAGTAACAATGTCGCACAAACTTTCAATCTAAGTGCCAACGGTACAAAGGCGACTCAAGAAGATAAATTAGGTCTGTATTCTGTCGTCAACTACGGCAGTAATACCGTCAACAAAGTCAAAACCAACACGGCGCAGTTGCTGCGTATTGGTGGTCGCTATGATTACAATATGTCGGCAAATAGCTTCTTCTTTGGTGGTAGCGAATTAGAGACCAATAAAATCCAGAATATCGACTCACGTTACTCATTCAACACAGGTGCGGGTTTTAAGTTGATCAAAACTGAAGACACTTCATTCGATGTATTCACAGGTCTTGGTTATTCCAATACACGATTTGGCACCACCATTCCACCATCACCCGATAGCAAAAAAGGTGTGGAATTTCTGTTCGGTGAAGAGTCAACACACAAACTCAGCAGCACTTCCAGTGTGAAGCAAAGATGGGCAATTTATCCCGGCAGCTCGGATATCGGCACTCGCAGCACTTTCGACATCAGTTTAGCAACGGTGGTCGCGAATGGTTGGACATTAAATGCCAGCGCCGCAGTTAGTTACACCAGCAAGCCCAGTAACAACTTCAAACGCACCAATAGCTTGGTGACTTTTGGCTTCGGCTATAAGTACTAAAAGCAGAACAGATCGGTTAAAATACTGAATAAATAAACAGTGTTTTAACCGATGAAATGAAGCAGGTTCAGCGCAAAATTATTCATTGCGATTGTGATTGTTTTTACGCCTCTGTCGAGATGCGTGATGATCCGCGTTTGCGTGAATTGCCGTTAGCGATTGGGGGTCAAGCCGATCAACGTGGCGTAGTTGCAACCTGCAACTACGCTGCCCGCAAATTTGGCGTGCGTTCTGCCATGCCAACTTCTCAAGCATTAAAACGCTGTCCTGACTTAGTGATCATGCGGCCGAATATGGAAAAGTATCGCGCTGCCTCGCGCCAGATTCTGGCGATCTATCGCGATTACACCGACTTAGTCGAGCCACTTTCATTAGATGAAGCGTATCTTGATGTCAGCAATACAGATCGATTACAAGGAAGCGCAACGCGCATCGCACAAGAAATACGCCAACGCATTGCTGCAGACGTTGGTATCACCGTGTCTGCTGGTGTCGCGCCAAATAAATTCCTCGCCAAAATTGCCAGTGACTGGAATAAGCCAGATGGCCTATATGTGATCTTGCCAGAGCAAGTCGAACAATTTGTCATCAAATTAGAAGTCGCGCGTTTATTTGGGGTCGGCAAGGTGACGGCAAACAAATTACACCAGCTAGGTATTCGTACCTGCGAAGACTTATTGACGTGGTCATTACCAGATTTATTGCAACAATTTGGCAAACTCGGTGGCAGTTTATTTTCGCTTTGCCGCGGCATCGATGAACGTGCGGTAGTTCCTAGCCATGATCGAAAATCAGTCAGTATCGAAGAGACTTATACCCATGACCTGATCGACTTTCAACACTGCATTGCTGAATTGCCTGTGCTGTACGCATCACTAGAAAAACAAGTTGAACGAACTGGTACTGCGAATCTGATACACAAGTTGAATATCAAAATTCGCTTCAATGATTTCAAACAAACGACAGTTGAATGTCGTGCCAATCAGCTTGATCAACAAGTGTTTGCCGACTTACTACAAATCGGCTATCAGCGACGACAACTACCAGTACGCTTAATTGGCTTAGGAATAGGTTTAAGCGAGAAAAAAACTGACGAACAATTAGCGCTGTTTTAACCCAAAATTTCCATTAGGATTTGAGACGATGGTGGATGCACTTTTCGAGGCAGTTTTTACGTGAATGAGGAGCTAATAGCTAGCTATTAGCAACGAAGAGCGAAAAAAATGACCGAAAATGCGCCGCCAGCGCTCAAATAGCATCGAAGACGCGCCTAATGGAAAATCTGGGTTTAATCCTTCGCCCTGATTCTGATACTAATACTTTTTACTTAGGCAGATGGTGTTGACGCAGATCCATTCGTCGCTGCCGTCGCAATCAACAATTGACGAAATGCCGCAAACAATTTTTGCATTGGTTCTTGCTTATATGGGAACATCTCAATTGGGTCCATCGCGTGCACGATCATATCGCTATCAACTTCGAAAATCAGCAACTTACCATCGCTCGTTTCACCACAATCGATACCAACATAATCTAATCCCGTTCGTTGGTGTATTTCAGCAAAAGCTTGCGCATGTCTTTGCGCAAAACCAGTCTCAAAATTTTGCATGAAGTGCGCTTCTTCCACGCGTTTCTCTGCACTCTCTGTCATTCCTGCGTTCAAGTAATGAATCATCCAATGCGTCGAAATACCCATGTGCGAGATGAAGGGCTGGCCATCAATCAACATAATTCGATACTTACGAAATAATCCATCGGCACTACGATAGTCGACAAACCGCGCAATATAAAATTCTTCCACCGGTACAGCTTGCAAATAATCTGCAACCGCATCTACCGACATCACTTTACGCAAACCTTGCCCGGCATGTGAGCCAAGTGGACGCGCGATGATAGGAAAATCGGTATCAGTAATCAAATCACTGAGCACAATATGTCCATCAGCCAGTGCTTGCATCTGTTGACGACTAACTCGCGCCGCTGTCGGCATTTCCAACTGGGCGGCTGGCTGTAATAGATGGCAGGCACGATCTCTACCTAATTCAGCGATTCGGATTGGCAAATTTAAAACCGGACGATGCCAGTTCTTTAGTATCTCCTGCAAATCAATCAGCAAATCGCGCTTGTCATCAGCTTCACCGATCGCGACCAGCAATACATCGTGCTCAGGAAGTTCGTGAATTGCCGGAATTCCCGCACCGACGTACCAAAGCTCAAGATCGATATCAGAATTTTCTACCAAAAACTCAACTGGCGTATTAGCCATTAAATCGCCATTCGTCATCAATACCAATAGCTTCAATTTTGCAGTTGTGTTGGATGGAATTTGGTACAAAGCTTGGGTCTGCAAAGCCAGCATTTGCGTCGACAATGCAGTATCACGATGCCCCAACAGCAACAAGACCGTCGCCAAATCCATATACGCATGCGCGTCATCTGGATTATTCTTCGCACGCTCCAATAATCCGGCGGCAATTGGCTTCATATCTTCCTCGGCAAACGCCTTGCGCATTAGCGGAGCTAATCCAATTAAGGCTGGCATCGTAGGAGCGGAATTTGCTGCCTGATCTGAAATCGTCATGGAAATATCTTTAATTTAAGCTGTCATTGGAACTACTCAGTTGATCGCCAAAACGTAAAGCGGCATCTAGCATTTGATCGATATCTTGCTTGCCAGTGCGGTGATTCACAATTGCCGCACGTATCGCTAATTGACCGTGCACCTTGGTCGTTGACGGCGCAGCGATACCTGACTCATGCAACTCAAATACAATATCGCGATTCAAGACATCAAGATCCTGATCTGCGGCGCGATAACGGAAACAAACGATATTTAAATTCACCGGTGCCAGTAATTCTAGTTTTGGCTCATTCACTATGCGCTGTTGAAGATGTTGCGCGAGTTCGCAAGTATGCGCAATCATTCGTCCTAATTGTTCAACACCATACACTTGGATGGTGAACCATGCCTTTAGTGCGCGAAAACCTCGCGATAAATCGGGACCAAAATCACAGGGCCAACGCTCACCAGCAGCGATACCACGACTCTCACGCTTTAGGTAACTGGTCGGCGTAGCAAAGGTATCAAAATGCGCCTGTCCATCGCGCACCAAAATGTAACCAGCATCATATTGAACTTGTGCCCATTTATGAAAATCGAAAGCGATAGAATCTGCGCGTTCAATGCCTTTTAAGCGTGGTGCAATTTCATCAGACAACATCGCTAAAGCGCCATAGGCCCCATCAATGTGAAACCACAATGCATGCCGTTGCGCGATATCCGCAATCGTATTTAAATCATCAATCGCGCCAACATCGACCGTGCCCGCCGTACCTGCAATCAAGAACGGAGTAAAGCCCGCAGCACGATCGGCCTCAATTTGTTTTTCCAATTCTTGCATATCCATGGAAAAATCAGCCTTGACCGGGATCAAACGTAAGGCATCTATACCGATACCTGCCATATCAATTGCTTGTGATACACAGGCATGGGCGCCAACGGACGCATAGGCAATCAGATTTTTCCCGCTGTTAGTGATGCCGACACGACGACTCGCAAGACCCAAGACTTTGGTCCGAGCAACCAAGACGGCGATAAAATTGGCAATCGATGTCCCAGTGACAAATAGACCACTCGCGCTGGATGGAAACTGGAACAATTCACGCATCCACTGTGTCACTTGCTTTTCGACTTCGATAGGCATTTGATCGCGTCCACCCAAATTCGCATTCAAACCAGCGGCTAACATTTCCGCCAACATGCCAACTGGCGTGCCGCCGCCTTGTACCCAGCCCATAAATCCTGGATGTGAATTGCCCACTGCGTAAGGCAAGACTTCTTGCATAAAGCGTTGATGTACCTGCGCCAAATCACTAGCTTGTGAGGGTAAGCTCTGTTGAAATTGTCCTCTGACTTGATCAGGAATATTCTGCCAGACGGGACGCTCGCGAATACCTTCAATATAGTCAAGCATATCATCGAGCATACGATGACCTTCAGCACGCAGGCTGGTCCAGTCTTGTGGGTCTAGGCTATGAGAATTTTCGGTCATGACTCTGTTATCGCTATGAAAATTTGCCCAAGCAAATGGGCAAAATCGAATGAAGCCGAAGGATAGCAACTATTTTGTGTTTCTGCCGCAAACATCACAGCAGACACTGTTTAGGAACAAAACAATTGCTCAAAGATCTTTGCTTTTTGTTGTGATCGTGGACTTGCCCAATAATCTGAAAAGCTAAAAATCGTCTGCTCACGATAGCAAATCTGGATACACCAAGGTTTGCCCATCAACACAACATGTACATACGTGGCGAAACTCTCGGCGAAATCCTCATACACCGTCGTTGCAGCATAAAGAGTAGAAAAGCCAGTACCACTCAAGGCCTGATAGATCGCTAACATCTGCGATGCGTTCAATTGTGCTTGACCGTAATAAGTGATACCAGAACGGTGTTCAAAATTATGCCGGATTAAAGGGATGATTTCACCACTCATCGCAATTTGCCAACAAATCGACAAGAAACTGTACTCTTCCGTATCCTTAAATTTCTGTGAACCTATCCACCAATTTGGTAGATAAGTTGTATTCATGCTGAGTACATGACCAAATTCATGCAATAGCAGATATTGCAAAGCTTGCTTACGTTGATCTTGCTCGGGTTCTGCTATGTTTGCCAGTAAAGTGTATTCTGCACTGGTGTTGAATGGGCTTGATTCTTTCCATGCCATCCAACTATTTGCAGTTCGCGATAAGAAAGCGTCTGAGTCTAGCAAGACTATGGCACCAAGCATATTGCCATCGGTATCGGAAATTACATCGGTAATAGCAGATGAACCAACTCCAGTAGCTAAAAAAACACCTAATAACTTAGGCTCAAGCTTAGCTTTAACTTGCTCGGGAAGCTCGGCGATTGCGGATCGAATGTCAGTCAACAAAGCGGAGTTTAATGAAGACACATGATCTGTCTGATTGATGCTGGGAGTGAGTGCGGGATTGAGTGCGGGTTCGATTGCAGAACCACTCTCGCGGGCATTCACTTGTTTGACATAATCAATAACTTCCGCTGGGGCAGCGGCGATTCTTTGCAAGAATGGAAGCTGTGCTTGCTTGCGCCAAAATTGCGGGTTGGAACTGCTAATCACAAGCAATCACAAATAATGACAAGTTTAATATTCAAGCTTGATCCCGTAACAACATCCCATTTTTCTTATCCAAATCTTTCGCCATCTCCAACACTTCTTTCGACGGGATTTGACGGATCACTGTATTGGTTTCTTTGTCCACAATCTGCACTAAAACCTTACCAGATTCCTGATCTAAATTGAGATTAATACTGTTGTTAGCATTTAAGAATTGATTAATCACTTCGACTGATTTTTTTAACTCAGCATCACTGACCGTATCGGCGACTTCCTCTGTAGATTCCAACTTCACAGCAGGAGATTTGCTTACTTCTCTTGTCGCAACCCGCGTTTCGGACGAAGCAGAAGAACCGACAACACCGGGCACGCGCGCTACTGCAGCGGTAATTTGATTGATGCTCATTCTCTTCCCCAATACTTATTCAAAACCAATTAGATTTTTTTACGGATTACCAGATATAGTGATTATCGGATCGATTCACGAAAAGTTTAATTGAATCATAGAAAATTCATGATTTGCGAAATGCCCAATTCACGCATTTCAAATTGGCATTGCGCTATTACAAGGACGCAATTAGACATACTAAACAGCGCAAAAAATCACGTCTATCGTCGCCAATTGCATAATGAATAATTGAAGGCAGCAAAAGTCAGCCTATGCATCAGCAATTTGTGAGGCTGTAAGAAACGCTGTATTAGGAAGGAGAAAACGATGATTGGTGCGCCAGACACGATTCGAACGTGCGACCCCAGCCTTCGGAGGGCTGTACTCTATCCATCTGAGCTACTGGCGCTATGAGAAATACAAAAAGAGGCGCGTATTCTACCGCAATTTACTCAGAAGCTCTTTAGCAATTCTTGGCTATTTTGTGGAATTATTCTTTAATTGAACCGACTCTGATGCTGCAAAAGCCGATTTTTCATTCCAAAATACAGGCTTTAGCTCTATAATCTGATGTTTTACGCTTAGCACGATTGAATGTGCTGCGAGCAAACTTCACATCATTTTTGTATCGAGGAAACCATGAGCGACGCCCACGACGAACACGAATCAGCGATTAAGACGCCTAAGCAACTGATCGTTGCCGTTCTTGCTGGATTTATAGTTCCTATTTTGATTATTGTTTTGCTGGTGAAATATGTTTCCAGTGACAACACCGTAGGCGCTGGTTCCAATGCGCAGACACCAGAGGCAATCGCTGCACGCATTAGCCCGGTTGCAAATGCTGGATTCACTTTATTAGATGCAAACGCACCAAAAGTGCTGCAAACTGGTGAGGCAGTATACAAAGCTGCATGTGCTGCATGTCATGGCACTGGCGCGGCTGGCGCACCTAAGTTAGGTGATGCTGCTGGATGGGGTCCACGCATTGCACAAGGTTATGACACCGTATTGAAACATGCGATCGAAGGTATCCGTGGTATGCCTGCAAAAGGCGGTAACGCAGACCTTGACGATGTAGAAGTTGCTCGCGCAGTTGTACATATGGTGAATGGCAGTGGTGGCAAATTTAAAGAACCTGAAGTCAAAGCTGCTGCAGCTACTGAAGCTTCTGCAAAATAATTCGCCGAGTTTCGAATATAAAAAAGCCAGTCATTGACTGGCTTTTTTTATTTCAATGAATTCGAATCATCTCGTGCTTACAGAGAAGCTGCTAGTTCAGCACCTTCTTTTATAGCACGCTTAGCATCCAATTCCGAGGCTAATGCCGCGCCACCAATTTTGTGGAACCGTGGTCCAGTTTCGTTTACTTGTGTCGGCATTAACTCTGTTAATGATTCTTGACCAGCACACAAAATAACGTGATCAACATCTAAAACCTGAGTTTTTCCACCAACACTAATATGCAAACCCTGATCATCAATTTTTTGATAATCAACTCCCGCCAACATATGAACTTTATTCCGCTGCAAAGTAGCACGGTGTACCCAGCCAGAAGTCTTACCCAAACCAGCACCCACTTTGCTTGCTTTACGCTGCAGTAAATAGATATCACGAATTGGATGTGCCTCTTCTGGCTTGATCAAACCACCATTCTGTTTCGCCTGCAAATCGATACCCCACTCACCTAGCCAAGTAGACAAAGGAATTGGCAATGCCGTCGCTGGATCATGTAACAAATACTCGGCAACATCGAATCCAATACCGCCAGCACCGATGATGGCCACTTTTTTCCCAACCGGTTTTTTGTGCAATAACACATCCAGATACGACATCACTTTTGGATGATCAATCCCATCTATACGCGGCGTGCGTGGAGAAATACCAGTCGCAACGATAATATGGTCAAAACCTTGTGCCAGCAATTCTTCACGCGTCACGCGCTTACCCAGATGCACTTTCACGCCAGTCACTTCTAAGCGCTTCGTAAAATAGCGCAGAGTTTCTTTGAATTCTTCTTTGCCCGGAATTTGCATCGCAATCTTGAACTGCCCACCAACGCTATCCGAACTATCAAACAAACTCACATCGTGTCCGCAAGATGCCGCAACTGTCGCAGCAGAAAGCCCTGCTGGACCTGCACCAACCACCGCAACACGTTTGACCACAGCCTTTTTCAGATACTGTAATTCGGTTTCATGCGCTGCACGCGGGTTCACAAGGCAACTAGCGCGTTGATTTGAAAAAGTATGATCGAGGCAAGCTTGGTTACACGCAATACAGGTATTGATTTCATCAACCCGCCCTTCCGCGGCCTTATTCACAAATTCAGGATCTGCTAAAAATGGACGTGCCATAGACACCATATCGGCGATACCGCTGGCGATAATGTCTTCTGCCTGCGCTGGCATATTGATGCGATTGGAAGCAATTACCGGAATCGACACCGCTTGTTTCAAACGCCCCGACACCGCAGCGAAAGCCGCTCGCGGAACTGAAGTCACAATGGTTGGAACGCGGGCTTCATGCCAGCCAATGCCAGTATTGAATAAAGTGACGCCCACTTTTTCTAAAGCTTGCGCTACGGCGACTACTTCATCCCAGCTGTTACCACCCTCTACCAAGTCCAGAATCGAATGGCGATACATGATAATAAAATTCGGACCAACCGCAGCACGTACGCGACGAACAATTTCAACTGGCAAACGCATGCGGTTCTCGATGGAGCCGCCCCAACGATCAGTGCGATGATTGGTACGCACACACAAAAACTGATTCAATAAATAACCTTCACTGCCCATGATTTCAACGCCATCATAGCCAGATTTCTGTGCCAATTTTGCACATCGCACATAGTCACGAATCGTGCTTTCTATACCCGCTTCAGTTAAGGCTTTTGGTTTGAATTTCGAGATCGGCGCTTTTTTATCGGAGGCAGAAACGATAAACGGTTGATAACCATAACGACCAGAATGCAAAATCTGCATCACGATCTTGCCACCTTCTTCATGCACGGCACGAGTCACTTTACGATGATTAAAAATATCCCCCAAACTGTTCATGGTGCCACCAAACGGCAATAGCCAACCACGACGATTTGGTGAAATTCCCCCAGTCACAATCAGCCCTACACCACCACGTGCACGCTCTCTAAAATAAGCCGCTAACTTCCCGTAATGATAAAAGCGATCTTCTAAACCCGTGTGCATAGATCCCATCATGACGCGATTGCGTAATTGAGTGAATCCTAGATCCAAGGGTTCGAGCAAATGAGGGAAATGTGCGTTAGCCATACCAAAGCCTATGTAAAAAACAAGATCGGACAAGAATACACAAGCTAAGCCTAATTGGCGACGATTTAGCTAGGTGAGATTCTCTAAATTGCACATGAAGAGCGTCAGAAAAACTAAATAGGCATGACAATTTTCCCTACAAAATCTCAATATGACTAGGGCGTATTGGCCTAATGACTACATGCAAACTCAGCATCAAAGTACAAGCCCAATAGGAACTGTAAAAAGATGTAATAGTTTTTGAACTGCTGGGTCGCAGAGATTAAGCTGCTCCTCAATGTTTCATTCGTTCTCAAAGGCTGCTATGACGAACACTTTCTTTAATAAGCTGCCACCAACCCAATTGTCCAAAGACACCAGCCAGCTCTTCGCTGATTTCGAGTATTTGGGACTATTTGACGAATATGGTTCTTGCTGTCTTTTCATCAATCAGCTGTTACTACAAAGTTTGCGGCAGAAAAACTACCCAGTCCAGTTGATCAGTTGCTATGCCTTAATGGAAGAACAAAATCAGCGTTTCTTTCTTGGTCACAAAGATTATATTAAGCCCGGTCAACTCGCTGGGCATGTCACCTGCTTAGTCAATCAAGAATTTCTGGTTGATTTCGGATTAGGCAATTTGCACAAATGTCTAGCTACAGCACCACAAGCGATTGCGTTTCAGGCACGAGCAAGTGACCATTTGTTCGGAGAGCTTTACTTAAGCAATTTAGCAAAAATCGCTTGGCATCCAATTCATGACATTCCAAACTTAGCGTTTGAAACTGCGCGACAACAGCCAAAGCTTGACGCGGTTTTTCAACAACTACATGCATTTCAGAAAAATCGTCTCAAGTTTGCAATTCACCGTGCCTTATTCAAAAAGCGCAAGAAATCAACGACACCAAAGTTGGTACCTCGTACCAATTTTGATGAGACTTATTTCTAGGGCGTGTTGACCTAACTATCAGCTTAAACAAAATTATTAATAATTTCCAAAGCGATCAAAGGCTGTATTTTTAAGGCGGCAAAGTCGTCTTGAAAGTAAGCTTTGTACGCAGGATACTGATCGAGATCATCCTGCTGTACATGCCGAAATCCCATATTCCAATGTGGGTATGCACGCTCAGAAATAGTTTGCTCCATTAACAGCGTCACGTCGCGATGACGTGGGTCTGCCTTGATAAGATCAAAAGTGCGGTGAACTTGTGCAGGCTCGCCTTCGAGCACTTGTAAGAACCGGCCGCTGCAATACAAGAGCTTGCCGGTAATTATATGTGCGGTGTTGTTTCTGACTGCGTGGCTATGAATCGACTGCAGCACGGATTCATCACCAGCTAAACGACTGACGTACACCAATTGGATCAAATTCATCATGCAACTCCTGCGTAGAACGATGAATTCATTCTACGCCCGAAACAGAGCGATCACCAGTGATCACGTCAGTGATTAAGGTCTAAATAGGTGCGCCTGGAGGAATTGGTGGAAGTGGACGCAACTTGACGCTGGCGGGGTCGCGTAAATACGACAATATCAGTTCAGCCGCCTGTTGACGGCTACTCGCGATACTGCCTTTGCCCGGATTTTTCTGTAACCATCGTGCCAGCTCGGTCACGCTTTGACGCACATCTGCTTGCACTTGTGGATGCAAACGTCCGTTATCAATCAAACCTAATACCGCGTCGAGTACGACCCAGTTTGCTGCTAGCTGTACCGTATTGCCGGCAAGCACAGTAGATCCTGGCTCTGCACGCTGCCAGGTTTGCTCAAATACTTGTTTGAACAATTCATTTACGCCCAGTTGCTGTTCATCGATTGCATGCTGCCAAGCCAAACGATTTATGCGGGTGGCGTCAAACAAAAACTGGCTACTTTGCGCTGCGCCCGCCTCAACCGCCGAAAGCGCATCAAACACAACATTCATGCGACCTGAAAAATATTCCGGTGTGCGGTTATAACCTTCTGATGGCGGCGTCAAAATCGCCAATACATTTTTTGGCAAAGCTAAATTTTCCGCACGCAAACTCGCAATTATTTTTTGCAAAGCTTGCCGTTGTAATGCAGCAGAAACTGGCTTGGCTCCGGGCTGTATCCGTCCGGCGTTCGCATCCTTTGCCAAACCATATTCATATTCGGCACCACCAATCAAGCGCGCCACCGCTTCGGTTTGATAGCGATGCAATAAATAGACTGGGACTAATCGGGCTTCCAACTCACCAACCTGACGTTGTGGTGGCAAGACCGCCATTGAAAAATTATTCAAAGCATGCTGACGCACCTGCATCAATTGATCATAAGTTTTCATGGAATCAGCGCCGAAATCCCATAGCAGACCATTTGGATGTGCTGCACCTGCTGCGCGTGAATCGGTATCAGACACATATTGCAAGCCACGCGCTTTGGCTTTTTCGCGCAAATTTGCCAGCGCAGTTTCTTCATCTTGCCCAGGGAAAGTTGCATACAAATGTTGAACCACAAAGTCATCCCAAGGTCCTACGCCTACTCCATAGGCATCTTTTAATTCCACTTCACCCTTACTATTCAGGCCTAAAATCGGGTGCGGATAATCCATCACAGAACCATTGCCATGACGACTAGGCGCAAAGTTATGGGCGATTCCCAAGGTATGTCCAACTTCATGCGCAGACAGCTGACGTAATCGCGCCAAGGCCATTTGTTCCGCCGCATTTTTCTTCTCTGCACTGCTTGATTTACCGTAAGGCGCTAACAAACTTTCAGCGATCAAAATATCTTGTCGCACGCGTTGCGAACCCAAGGTCACCGCACCTTTAATGATTTCACCAGTACGTGGATCAGTCACGGCATTACCGTAAGACCAACCGCGTGTTGCGCGATGTACCCACATGATGGTGTTGTAGCGGATGTCCATAGGATCAACGCCTTCCGGCAGTAATTCGACGCGATAGGCGTCTTTAAAACCCGCCTTCTCAAACGCACTCGTCCACCAACGCGCACCTTCCAACAAGGCCGTCCGCACTGGCTCTGGCGCACCACGATCCAAATAATAAATAATCGGCTTTTTCACGGTGCTGACCGCTGCGTTTGGATCGGTCTTTTCTAAGCGATGTCTAACCTGCCACTGCACGTGAATACTGTCTGCTAACGGTGTCGCAAAATCCATCTGCTCGCTATCTAAGCCTCCCGATCCTGGATGATACGACCGCGGCTTATACCCATCAGGCAAGCGAATCAAACTCACATGTTGATGTACACGCAAGCTCTTCGGATCCGCTGCCACTTGACGTACAAACGGGCCATCGCCAGCACCCGCGAAAGTCAGTAAAGCTTCTAGCTCAGTGTTATCAGGAAAATTCTTCGCTTGCTGACTCAATACAGCACTGCGTTTTTCATCGACCACGTAATTCCCTTGGCGAGTTCTTATCAAAGTATCGGCCACACCATGCCTGTCGGTCGATAAGAAAGACGAGAAATCCACCAAGTAGGTATTGCCCTCCGTTGCCAAGATATCTCCAGCCCACAACACCGCGCCAGCAAAAGCTTCACGCACAGAAGCGCGTTCATCTGGATTTTGTGAATCAGCGATAAAGCGGGTGTTCTCTTGTACTAAGAACAGGCGTTTTCCATGACGTTCGAATCTGACTAATTTACTTCTTCCTGCTTGCCCGCGATCTAGCCCGACATCATTCGATCCCAGTCCAAATGGCAGCGAGGTGACCAGCAAAAAGGGACGATCTAATTGCGGCACCGCCATCAAAATCTTTGCTTGCTCCTGGCTAGTCCAAATATCAAACAAACCACCCTGTTTCTTCATCCCTGCCGTATGTTGAGCGAAACCAGCGGATGCGACAGAAGTGCTTCCTGAGACGCCAACCCCTTGTGCTGTCTGCGCCGCTGAATAGCTGGCAGGCATCGCACTGAATACTACAACTGCTGCGGAAATGATGTTCAAGACAAATTTTGATGGTAATGGGGCTGACATGGCGGGTCCTTTAGAACAAAGCAAAACAAAGCATCGTGTAGCGGATGGAATACTTAGGAAATTAACAGCGTGAGCTTGGACAAGCAATCTTCGCATTTAGTTGCCTCAGTCTTTTGCATTTAATAAAAAACACTAGATATAAGAAATAGACCTTTCCCTCCACCCATCCCGTGCTCAATAAATGGACTCGACCTACTGAGTTAGCACGAGATAAAGACGAAGCCGCATTTAAGCAACAGTGAAATAATTTATACAATTTCAGTAGCAACAAATCCTTTGAAGCATTCGCAGCTTTGCTACAATCATTCACAAGCCATCTAACTCAATCATCATGAATCTTCACGGCATTCTTCGTTGCGGCATCATCATACTAAGTTTATATCTTAGTAGCTTTGCCTATGCACATGAAGTAGTGCAATTGCAAACCATAGAAGAATTCGATAAACATGGCAAACCAGTCCCGCTCAATAAAGTGAGCCGCGACTTACTGAATTACATTGAAAAATCCTTAAATCTTCGCTTCGAAGTCAAGCGTGTGCCGTGGAAACGCGCCCTGGATAATGCATTACATAATGATATTGTGCTGATGGGGATGTCGCACACCTCAGAACGCGCAAAACGTTATGCGTTTTCTGAGCCTATCAATGCCAACGGCAACTGGTTAATTACGCGATGTGATGCTACTTTCAAATTTAATGGCATCAACGATCTACGAGGAAAACTCATAGGTGTTGTGTTAGGTACGAGCGCAGGAGAAGAGTTCGATCAACAAATGCATGTGTTGTTCAAAGTCGAAAATGATATTGGTGCTGGCATTTCTCGCCTCAAAAAATTGATGGCGAAACGCATGGATGCGATTGTCTGGTATGGCGTCACTGGCAATCATCGCGAAATGCAAGAAACCCTAAACAAGAATTACGCCGCGCTGAGCGAATCATTTGGCTATGTTGAACGACCTGCCTTTTGTGTATTGCCCAAGCCAATTGCGATCGTCAATAACCATTTTGCTATGCGCATCAGTCCACGCAATCAAAATCTGTTAAATCGCATCAACCAGGCAATCGCAAAAGGACGCAAAGAAGGCGCCATTCCGCCCATGCAAGCAACGAATTTGGATTAATCCGCTACACTATGGCAACTTTATGTTGTTTATGTTGGCTTAGGTAGATCAATTCATGACCAGTACCCCCACGATACACGGAAAATTTGTGCATGGCTCGACCATGCGTCACGTCATCAATATGACCGCAACTGGCTCAATTGGCCTGATTGCGGTCTTTTTGGTGGATGTTTTAAATCTTCTCTATATCTCCCAATTAGGCAAACCTGAGCTGGCTGCGGCAATTGGCTACGCTAGTACGCTTTTGTTCTTTCATACCTCGATCGCGATTGGCCTATCGATTGCAACTGCTGCAACGGTATCACGAGCCATCGGGAGTGGTGATAGTCAACTAGCCCGACAATTTGCCGCGACTTCACTGATTTTGATCGCAGGAATTTCGATTCTACTAACCATCATTACTTATCCGCTACTAGATAGCTTACTAAGCATTCTAGGCGCACAAGCAGAAACAGCACGGCTTGCCAAACGTTTCTGTCAATTGGTATTGCCTTCCATTCCATTAATTAGTATTGGTATGGGACTCAGTGCTTTATTGCGTGCTTTAGGTGATGGCAAAGGTGCGATGTATGTGACTTTGGGTGCGGCAATTGCCACCGCCATCCTCGACCCGCTCTTTATTTTTAGTCTGAACTTAGGTTTGGATGGTGCGGCTTACGCAAACGTTCTGGCGCGTGTCGTGTTAGTGAGCATCGGCGCCTACAGTATCTTTGCAAGCCATCGCTTTTATAGCAAGCCGGAGCCTGAAGTTTTTCGCCGCGGTGCAAAAGCCTTCGCTACCATCGGCATTCCAGCGATACTCACCAATGTGGCGACCCCCGTTGGTAACGCCGCTGTCACTTCAGTTCTTGCAAAATATGGCGATCAGGCAGTTGCCGGTTGGGCGGTCGTGTCTCGTTTGATTCCCATGGCATTTGCAGGTTTGTTTGCTTTATCGGGCGCGGTCGGTCCAATTCTTGGTCAAAATCTGGGCGCGAAACGCTTTGATCGCTTACGATCCACCATGCTGGATAGCCTGAAATTGACCTTAATCTATGTATTAGTTGTTTGGTTCTTACTGGCCGTGTTTAGTCATATGATCGCTCGCGCCTTTGATGCTCAAGGTGCAGCAGCCGATGTCATCGTGTTTTTTTGCATTTTCGTTGCTGGCAGTTTCTTATTCAACGGCAGCCTGTTTGTCGCCAATGCGGCATTCAATAATCTTGGCTACCCACTCTATTCAACCATGTTAAATTGGGGACGATCCACAATCGGTGTGATTCCCTTTGTTTGGTTTGGCGGAATGTGGTTTGGCGCGCGCGGTGTGATTGCGGGATATGGGCTGGGCGTGGTCTTGTTCGGAATTGCTGGTGTGGTTTTGTGTTTCCGGGTGTTAGCAAAATTAGAGCAAACAAATCAACACGAATAATCGACCAAGGACATTATGCGCGCCCTCTTCTTTACTCTTACGCTACTGAGTAGCGCATTTATCACAAGCACGGGATACGCGCAAACTGTCACCAACAATTTTCCAGCATGGCCTAGTGGCCACAGTAGTGTACTCAAAGGCGAGCAAGCACTAACTTTGGGCAGGCAGTGCTCGCGTCCCTCGGTTCAAGGTGTCGATAGCAGCTGGACACCATCCCCCCAAATCATTCTGAGGCTTGAACTCAAACTCAACGAATATCTCAGCAAACATTACCCCAAAATACGTCAGCAAATTCAACAGGTTTATTTTCAATACGCGGGACTCAAAGGGAACAAACGAAAAATAATCTATATCAACGCGATTGACCAACACGCACAAAACAATCCCGATTGGCGTAAGAATGCTTTGGTGATCTGCGATGGCGGGGAGGTGTTCTGGGGTACTGAGTTTGATCCCGTGACCGAACGATTTTCACCGATACATTTTAATGGCAGTCCCTAAATGGCGATCATCGCGACATTAGCCACCATAGCCATGCTTTAAGCCTGTCTATATGAATGGATACACGCTGGCTTTCAAAATCTCAATCCATCATCAACGCCATTTACCTCTCGTCAGGCAAGGAAGTTCGGCCTTGTTGATCGCCTTATTGCTGCAAATTAATTGCGGCAATGCGCAACAAATCTTCCACTTCATCATGCGACAAATTGATCTCACAGCCAGCATTTCTAGTTTAGAATGCACCGTCGTTGAAAATCTCTGTATTTTTTGCAAACCACCAATACAGCTGATCTTGTCCGCCAATGGGGAAAATCCGGACAAAACAACGGAAATCTGAGCTTTTTATAATTTCAACAAACGTTTCACAAAATATAAACAGGAGAAAATTGCATGAGCGGTGCTGCAATCACACCGGGTCAAGAGACCCCAATTCCAGAGTTTAAGCAAATCATGGGGCATCCGGCTCCACTTTGGATGTTATTCATGTCTGAGTTCTGGGAGCGTTTTGCGTTCTACGGTATTCGCTGGGCTTTGGTGCTCTATATTGTCGAACAATTTTATAAAGGTGATGGTTCCGGTCAGGCAGCGGCAAATCTGACTTATGGCTCTTATCTGGCACTGGTGTACGCTGCTGCTTTGTTTGGTGGCTATGTTGCGGATCGCGTCATTGGTTATCAACGATCGATCCTGATCGGTGCGGTATTCATGGCTGCTGGTCTGTTTATGATCTCCATTCCAAATGAAGAGATCTTCAAACTAGGCTTGGCAACGATCATTATTGGTAACGGCTTATTCAAACCAAATATCTCCACGATGGTTGGTAAGTTGTACAGCATCGCTGATACGCGTCGCGATTCTGGTTTCACTATTTTCTACATGGGTATTAACGTTGGTGGCTTCTTAGCACCAATCTTTACCCAGTTCCTGGCGCAAAAAGTATTCAGTACTGGCGACACACCTGCGTACAAGATTGTCTTCATCGCCGCTGGTATCGGTATGTTATTGAGTTTGGTCTGGTTCGCCATTGGTCGCCGCACTTTAAAAGGCATAGGCGCACCCGCTGAAGGTACAGAAAGCATGTCCCGCGTGATTTATGTCGCGATTGGTGGCTTGTGTGTCATCCCAGTCGCTTACTTCTTGCTATCAATGGGCGCAGCGAAATTGCAAGGTATTTTGACAGTGTTGTTCATCGGCCTGGCAGTGATGTTGATGGTAGAAGGCATTCGCAACGGTAATGTAGCTCGCGACAAAGTGATCGCGATGTTATTGATCTTTACTTTCAATATCTTGTTCTGGATGTTCTTTGAGCAAGCCGGTAGCTCCTTTACCTTCCTTGCGGAAAGCATCGTTGATCGCGATTTAGGTGGCTTCGTGTTTCCAACAGCATGGTTCCAAAGTGTGAACTCCTTAGCGATTATCGGTTTCGCCCCTATCGTTGCTGCAATCTGGGTGATGTTGGGACGTCGTAATTTGAATCCATCGATTCCACGTAAATTCGGCCTTGGTTTGATCGGTAATGCCTTGGCATTTGGTTTGTTAATGTATGCGTTGACATTCTTGGTCGACGACAATAGCAAAATCCCATTCTGGACTTTGTTTATGGTGTATGTCATCCAATCCATCGGCGAATTGTGCTTATCACCAATCGGTTTATCGATGGTGACAAAATTGGCGCCAGTACGCTTAGTAGGTTTAGGTATGGGTGGCTGGTTCTTATCAACGGGTATCGGCAACAACTTATCGGGAATTTTTGCCAGCCACGTCAGTGGTGATAGCGGAATGTCTGTGGCATCTGCATTAAGCGGCTATACCTTCGGCTTCTACTCGCTGTTAGGCGCAGGCGTTGTGTTGTTCCTGATCGCACCGTTAATGCAGAAATTAATGCACGGCGTGAAGTAATCTGCATCTGATATCAGACATTAATTAAGCAATCAAATCCCGCAAATAGCTATCGTTCTTTGGCAATTGCGGGATACAAAAAAAAGAGCTGGGGTCATTTATGTGACCCCAGCTCTTTTTTACTTCAACAGCAAGATTTCTGTTGCTGTCTATTTCATTTCCATCGCCGCAGCTTCTGCAGCAGCCGGATCGATCTCTGGTTTAGGTGGAAATGCTTTGCCATTCACCAGCAATTGACCATTCTTCCAACTTACTTTAGAGCTCAACACTTTACCATCGCGCTTGACATAGCCTTGCTTTTCAAAGCCTTCAATCTGCGCGTAAAATTGACTACGCATCATGCCACGTGCGTCTGGATCGGTTTGTGTGCCATCAATTAATTCATCAATCATCGCATCGGCCAAACTCACTTCACCCACGCTTTCAATTTTAGATAACAGCAATATCGGCGTTTCAAAGTCTACCGCAGCAACATCCTTGAACTGGAATTTTCCAGACGCTTTAAATTCGCCACTCTTACCTGTCAAACTTAAACGGTCGAGTGAGATTTCTGGATTGTGTTTTAAAATTTCAATACCGTATTGCTTCCACTTCTGCTGCATTTCCAGCATTTTCTCAGGATTATTTTTGTATTGATCAATCGTCGACAATTCAACGAAGAGCTGATTAGCACTTGGTCCATGCAAACGCTTCAATGAATAGTCGTAATGGAAATTGCCGATTGGCGTGTCATTCATCGTGATATTCGCCATACCGAATTTCAAAGCAGAATCAATCAAATCGTTCTTGGAAGTCGTTGTACTTTCCAAGCTAATTTCTTTAACACTGAAACCTTTATTCGCTGCTTGTGCATTGGAAAAACTCATAGAAGCAATGCTAGCCTTAGACGCTCCGAGATACAAGAAACCGTCTGGGTAGGCACGCTCTGCATCACCTTGCATTTTGATCTCGCCAACTTTCACTGAAGTCGCACCTTTTGCTGCAAGCACATCTAAGCCTGGCGAATGCAAATCAAACTTCAATTTTTTATAAGCTGCATCAAAATCAATCTCCAACTTTGCGCCCTTCCAATCCAACTTGTCTTGATTCATGCCGACTGTCGTGTTGACCGCTGGACTGCTAATCGTTAATTTACCGCCACCACCATAATTTAAAACGGTGCGAATCTCGATAAATTTCTTATCGCCAAAAACCCGTTTAATTTCTTCTTTGGTTGTCGCATCGAGTACAAATTCTGTTTCTATCTTGCCGGCAGCAATACCCAAAATACCAGGAACAGGACCATGCTGGATAGTGTTTACAACTTGAAACTGCACTGGCTTAAGTATCTTTGGCATCTCAGGCTGATGAGGATCGGCATCCGCCGCATCCGTTGCATCTTGCGGGTTTTGTGGATCTTGTCCGGCCTGATCTTGCAAGCTCATAGGGCTTGCGGCAGGTGACATGCCAGCGATATCAAACTCAATCGTACTTTCTTGTTTCGATGAAAAAATCCCGCGGGTATAGGTTTGCTTCACAATCTTAAAATTGGCAAACAACACATCTTTTTTATCTGTCTGTGACAGTTTGGTTTCCAAACGTTTGCCCGACATCCATGAGGCAGCAGGGTAAGCAACCGCTAAAGCAGCAACGACCGCAAGCGCAATTGAACTTTTTTTCATGCGAAGTAATCCTTAATTAAAATAAACAATCCGATAAAAGATGAAATAGAAAGGCGATAGTGTAACGACAAATAGCTACACTATGATGTTATAGGCAATAAAAAATATCTTTTCACCAGATCACATCACAAATTCTGTCTGACAAAACAACGCCATATGAACTCGCAGTGGTGATCTATTGCAGTTACTTAGATGGTCACTTATTTAGTCACTTATTTAGTCACTTATTGTTTGCTAGAAGCCGATTGCTCTAACTGCTCTAATGCAGTATCCCGTTGCAAAAATCTAGCCTCAAAATCATGCGGGTTGAGCGCTTTGGCAATCAGGAATCCCTGAATCTCATTGCAATTGAGTGCGCATAACAAATCTTTCTGTTCTTGCGTCTCTACCCCTTCCGCAATCACTTTCAGTTTTAGGGCATGCGCCAAACTGATAATTGCCGTCACTATGGCAATATCGCTTTCGTCTTTTGTTAGGTTCATGACGAACGAACGATCAATCTTCAATTTATTGATGGGGAAACGCTTTAAATAGCTCAGACTAGAATAGCCAGTACCAAAGTCATCAATCGACATCTTGACGCCTAGTTTGGCGATGGCGTTAAGCTTCTTCAAGGTTTCTTCCACATCGCGAATCAAAATCGATTCAGTCAGTTCCAAAGCGATACAACTAGGATCAAGATGTGCATCGTCCAGTGCATTGGCAAGGTTATCAACAAAATTTGCCTGTTGAAACTGTAGCGCAGAGACATTCACAGAAATACTCAGATGCCGCCCATCTTTATTCCATGCAGCGGCTTGCGCGATTGCGGTATGAATAACCCAGTTTCCAATCGCGACAATCAAGCCACTTTCTTCCGCTATCGGAATAAATTTTGCCGGGCTGACTTCTCCCATATCTTTGTCATACCACCGGATCAAAGCTTCCGCACCAAATACTTGATTCGTTTCCAAACAAAGTAAAGGTTGGTAATGCAAACGAAACTCTTGATGTTCCAAAGCTTGTCGCATCGCGTGATCAATCTTCATACGCGACAACAAGCCAATGTTCATTTGGCGCTGATAAAAACGAAAATCAGAACGTCCGCGCTCTTTCACGTGATACATCGCGCTATCGGCGTTCTTAATCAAATCTTCAATTTTGCTACCATCCGCGGGATACAGCGCAATCCCAATACTACAAGTCACGCTAAATTGAATTCCATCCAAACTAAATGGCGCAGCTAAATCAGCGAGCACTCTACGCGCGCAAATTTCGGCGCCGCTGGCATTTGCTTGATGTAGCAAAAGAACAAATTCATCACCACCAAGTCGGGCAGCCGTATCAACTTGACGCAAACAATTCTTTAGACGTTCAGTCACTTCGATCAGGACACGATCACCGAATGGATGTCCTAAGGAATCATTGATTTGCTTAAAGTTATCGAGATCTAAAAACAGTAAAGCGAATTCACCATTAGAACGGCTGGCATGGGTAATCGATTGGTTGATCCGCTCTTCCAATAACAGTCGGTTAGGCAAACCCGTCAAGGCATCAGAAAATGCCAGCTCTTCTATCTTTTGTTTGGCGTTATAGCTCTCGGTTCTATCTTTAAAGAAACCGATGGTATGTAAGATTTTTCCGTCGTCATCTTGCACCCGCACCAGCGAAATCATACATAAATAAGCATGGCCATCTTTACGTCGATTCCAGATCTCTCCTTCCCAAAAACCCTGTAGGTCAAGTTCACGTTGTAAAGTTTTAATTAACTCCGCATTTCCTTGATTGAGCAAAAACTGTTCTATGCTCAAGCCCTTCATGTCGCATTCAGTAAATTGGGTTAAGCGTTCGAATCCTGGATTCGTTGTAATGATTTTTTGTTCGTGATCGGTGATGAAGATGGCATCGGTGCTGGCCTCAAAAACTTTTGACGCCAGTTGTATACGTGCATGATCTGCCAATCTTTGCGAAATATCGCGGAATGAGTAAACACGCCCTATCGGCCGGCCGCGCGCATATTGTGGCAGCGTCACGCGTTCAAGCACTTTGCCAGAATGCAGTACCAAAATGTCGTTGGACTCTAATAAGGGCGAACGACGGATAATCGCTAAACGTTCATTGTAATGACTGGCATCAACAATGCATTGATCCATCCACGAATAAATTGCCGAATCTTCTCTTTGCGTCAATAACTCTTCGGGTAAATTCCACAACTTCGCGAACAAATGGTTATAGCTGCGGATACTTCCATCTAAGTCGGTCACCAAGATTCCATCGGCAGTTGATTCCAGTGTCGCACGTAGTTCAGCGATCAATTTTTCAAGTTCAGTCTCGACATGACGTTGATCGGTATGATCGCGAATGGCCACCACATAGAGCGCCGTTTCCATATCGAGATGCACCAAACTCACACGTCTGACGACATGCACGATGCTGTCATCAGAACGCTTTAGCAAAGTCTCAGAGTAAATATTATTCGACAAACCAGCAGCCACGTCTTCCCAAAAAAACATATCTTCAGGAGAAGATGCCAGATCCACTACTGGTGCACCAATCAGGCTAGCTGCCGGCGCGCCCAATAACTTATGCGCTGAACGATTCGCCGCAATAATATGCAACTGCAAAGGATCGACCAGCAGCACACCTTCTATCATCCCCTCGATCAAGGCTTCCCATTGGCGCTGTATCATGGCAATGGTCCTTTCATGTGACTTGCAAGCGATAGCGGATCAGTGGCGCGTTCGAAAAAATAACACAAGCGTTTTCGAGGTGACAAATAATCGTAAGCCGCTTTCGGCAGTTGTATTGGTTTTAAACTACGACGAATACCAATCTGCGTTTCGTGCTCCAAATTAATGACCAATGCTTCTTCGCGCGGAATTGCCGGGTCGTGAATAATCACTTTCGGCTTAATTGGACGTATGGAATTCACCGATACAACCAAGGCGTATCGCTCATCACTTAACTGCACAACGGAGCCCGGCGGATAAATCCCCATCATCTTAATGAAGGCCGTCAGGGTTTGGGTATCCGACTGCGTTTTACTCTTAGTGAACAATTGCGATAATGCTTCGTGTGGTGTAATAGCATGCGCAACATTACTTGGATTGCATAAATTATCGAAGCGATTGACTAAAGAAATAATACGGCTCAATACCGTCATTTTCTCGCCCGAAATATGCCCGGGATATCCACTGCCATCAGCGTACTCATGATGTTGTGCGATTAAGAGCAATGCATTTGGAGACAACTGTAATTTGCGCGCAATATTCACGCCATGTGCAACATGGCTTTGATATAACTGACGTTCGGCGGGACTACTTTGTTCATCTAACCAACGCAAACGATCCGGCAATTCCATTTTGCCGACGTCATGTAACAAGGCACCAATACCCAATTCCAACATGTCTTCTTTGGGTAACTCTAAAACTTTTCCTAGCAACAGAGAAATCAAAGTCACATTCACGCTATGCAGCGCGGTTTTCTCGCCAGCCTTTTCCGATAACAAACGAATGGCAGATTCTTCTTCATTCAAAATTCCTTCAAGCATACCCTGCACCAACTTCGTCGCAGATTCTCTCGCCAGCAGTGGTTGTGCATGAACGATGTCGGTCAAATGTTTGAATTCTTGCGTGGCTTGACCAAATTGGCGTTCTGACTGCATCAAACTCGCTTGTTGCTGGTGCAGTAGCGCACGGCGTTGTTTGATCGCTAGTTCTTCAGGGCTCTCTGAAGTTGTCGGCTTCTCTAGATGCGCGTTTTTTGCCTGACTAGCTTCGCCCGCCCCTACAGTGATATGACTCTTTTCTGGTGCGTAGCGAATTTTCTGCAATCCTAATTCACGCAATTTCTGAATTTGCTCCTGGGTACGCAGCTCAAAGCTATTGACAGGAAAGGGATGCTCCATCCACCCTATATCCAGATAAATATACATACCTATCTGTAGTTCGGCCGGACTAATAAATTGAGGATGTGATTCTGTCATTGAGCGCACACTGGGGAAGTGGGTTATGATGAAAGAAAAGTTTCTTTAAATCAATCTTTTCAGTATAAGCCTAAAGTAATAAAAATACTCCATCGCAAACAGATACGCTGTAATTATTTTTCAATTTTATTGACTAACGTTGTATTCGCATCGTGCAATTGTGTCTTTTTCTAAGACAGCTCACATAGACACAAAATCATCTTCCAACTCGTCCTAAAATGAGGGCTATTAATAAAAGCTCAGAATGAAGGTTAATTGTCATGTTACTTGCCGTATTTACGGACTTGCACGCGAATCGAGAGGCGGTCGAAGCCTGTCTCGCCCATGCGAAAGAACGCTCAGCGGATCAATACGCATTTTTAGGTGATTTGGTTGGCTACGGCGCTGACCCTGGCTGGGTGATTGACACAGTGATGGCGTATGTCAATCAGGGTGCTTACGTGCTCATGGGTAACCACGACATAGGCGTACTGCAAGACGATCGCAAAGACATGAACCCTACCGCGCGCTTTGTGGTTGAGTGGACCCGTCAAAATTTAAACGAAGTGCAAACCAATTTCATTCGCGAACTGCCGATGCAATTCATGCTTGATCAATGCTTATTCGTACATGCAAATGCTTGGGCACCTGAACGTTGGGAATATGTCGATGGTACGATGGAAGCAGCGCGCAGTATGCGTGCCACCAACGCGCAGATTACTTTTTGCGGCCATGTGCATACGCCAAGTTTGTATCATATGAATCAAGCAGGGAAAGTCGGCAGCTTCACACCTAACACAGAAGTAAGTGTACCCTTAAGCAAACTGCGTCGCTGGTTGGCACAACCTGGCTCGGTCGGCCAGCCACGCGATGGCAATCCAGCAGCATGTTACGCACTGTTTGATACACAACAATTAGAGCTGACTTTTTTTCGCGTACCTTACGATACAGAGACCGCATCGCAAAAAGTATTGGCGGCCGGCTTGCCAGCTAGCTTAGCCCATCGTTTAATACACGGAGCTTGAATTCATGTCTGCTGATATCTCTCCAAAAACGCCAATCACCGCACCAGATCATGTGGCGGCAGCAACGACAGCAACACCTGCACCCACCGCAAAAAAACTCAGCCGCTTACAAGCTGGCATGATCGTTGACGATTATCAGCTGGAAGAAAAACTGCATACCGGGGGCATGGCGGCATTGTGGCGTATCACCGATTTACGGCAACGTCACGGCAATGCAGATGGCAGTTTCCCTGCGCTGATCATGAAGGTGCCTTTGATGTTTAGCATCGATGATCCAACGGCGATTGTCGCGTTTGAAGTTGAACAGATGATTATGCCGAAATTAAAAGGCCGGCATGTCCCCAAATACTACGCAGCTGGAGACTTTGATACACAACCGTTTATCGTGATGGAACAAATCGGCGGGGTGTCGCTTCGCGCGCGTTTCGACGCATCACCATTGCCGATTGATGAAGTCGTCACAGTTGGAATTAAAGTCGCAACCGCACTACAAGATCTGCATCGCCAACATGTCATTCATCTGGATTTAAAACCATCGAATATCATGTTTCGTGCAGATGGTGAAGCTGTTTTAATTGATTACGGTTTGTCACGCCATGATAAGTTGCCCGATTTACTTGGCGAAGAATTCCACCTGCCGATGGGAACCGGTCCCTACATCGCACCAGAACAAGTATTAGGCATACGCAACGAACCGCGCAGTGATCAATTTTCGTTGGGCGTCTTGCTTTATCATTTAGCGACGGGTGAGCGTCCGTATGGACATCCAACTTCAGTCTCTGGTTTGAAAAAGCGCTTATACCGCGATCCAATTCCACCGCGTAGTCATAACCCGGCAATTCCTGATTGGTTACAAGAAATCATTTTGCGTTGTCTTGAGGTTGATCCTAAAGCACGCTTCGACACGGCGGCGCAGCTCGCGTTGATGCTACAAAATCCTGAACAATTACGCCTGACCGCACGCGCCGAAAAACACGGTCAAGATGGTTTTATGTCGGTTCTGAAACGACGCTTTCAAGCGGCTGGCGCGGAACCATTTGCGCAATACAGCGTCTCAGATCACTTATCACAAGCACCGATTATTATGGTGGCGCTCCATTTAAGTGAAAGCAATACCGAGTTAGCAGATGATATTCGCATGATTACCCGGCGCTTATTACAAACCGAACCCGGTGCCAGACTCGCGTGCGTCACGATACGCAAAACCAGTCGCATCGGCCTTGACGATGGCATGGTGCAAGATGGACAAAATGTACACGTCAAACAATTGGTAGAACTTAAACATTGGGCGCGTCCGTTGCAGGTGCGCAACGATAAAATTACCTTTCATGTATTGGAAGCGCACGATCCTGCTGCTGCAATTATTGACTACGCGCATAATAATAATGTCGACCAAATTATCATTGGTTCACGTGGTAGTTCGACCATCCGTCGTTATTTAGGCAGTGTTTCCGCGCAGGTTGTCGCTGAAGCGGAATGTACGGTAACTGTAGTAAAACAAAGGCGAGAATAAATTCTCCTTTCCTCCTTTTGGAAGACAACACATGTTTGGTCTCGCACACGTTACACAATCAAACTCTCCGTTTTTGGTGCGTCCTCTTCCTCGTCTTCTGTATAGTTTTTTGATGTGTGTACTACTTTCAATGAACGCGTTTGCGTTCATTGATGGCCCAATTAATGCTCCAATTAATGCTCCAACTGATGCACCAACCAACGCCCAAACAAAAACCGCAGCACCCGCACCTGCGCACAACTGGAACAACCTGGCCGACATGGTGTTCCGCCATTTCACGATGCAACAAGGATTACCACAATCAAGTGCCACAGTATTGGCACAAGATGGCGAAGGATTCATCTGGGTTGGTACTCAAGGTGGTTTAGCACGATGGGATGGATATCGCTTTCGCAGTTACCTGCCGGCTCCCAATGATCCAACCAGCCTGCCCGACAACTATGTACTATCACTTTTTAAAGACAAGCAGAACCGTCTGTGGATAGGCACAAATGGTGGCGGTGTCGCGCGCTACGATGCGCAAACCGATAGCTTCGTTAGAATTCCCATTGGTGCCAATGGCAGTAGCCACGTCACGGTCAACTCGATTGCTGGCGATAGCGAAGGCGGCTTATGGTTCGCCACACGCGGTGGCTTAGATTACTTTCATCCAGACACCGGCGCGATTCAACATTATCGCCACGAGCCGAATAATCCAAACAGCCTGCCTAGCGACTTCACCCGCGCTGTTTTAGTGGATCAACAAGGAATCATTTGGGTTGGAACGAGTAAAGGCTTAGTCAAATTTGATGTCGTCAATCAGCGCTTCACGCGAATAAGTTTGCCGATAGACGACAACAAAGTACAAAGAATTATTAGCCTGGGGTCGAGTAAAGACGGCAAACTTTGGATAGGCTCATTTGATTCCGGTGCGTTTTACTTAGATACCAAAGACCCCGCGATCGCTCCGCTGATCAATCGTGTCATGGTAAAAAAGCCCGGTACGCGAGACTTAGTTGGTGGATCAGAAAACGTCCACGCGATCCGCCAAGTTGCCGACCATGAAGTTTGGATAGGAACCTATGGTAAAGGTATTTTAAGTGTCAATATACAAACGCTAGAATCAAGATGGATTAAGCACGAGCCTACACGGCAGAGTAGTTTGGCGGACAACGCAGTCTGGTCGATTATCCAAGACCAATCCGGTCTGATTTGGATCGGTAGCCAACGCGGCATGAGCTTACATGACCCATCGTCCCATGCCTTCGTGAGTATTTATGGCGGTGAAAATCGTCACCACGGTTTACTTGGCCTCGATTTCTTTTCTGTGGCTGGCATGAGTAATGGTGATGTTTGGGTTGGCTCACAGAACAATGGCATCGGCATCCTCGAAGCTGGTAGTAATCAATTCAGTTCGATTCATGCGGACGATACAAAACTACAAACGGCCTTACCGCAAAGTGCCATTTTTATCACTTATCCAACAAGCGATGGTCAAATTTTTATCGGTACAGATAAAGGCTTATATCAAACCATCGGCAACACGCGTGCGGTCAAACATTTAAAACTAAGCCCACGAAACCCTGTGATGCGGGTCGCAACCATGTTACAGCTTGGCGACCAATTATTAATTGGTGGCCCGGAAGGTTTATGGCAAAAAGATTTAAAACAGAGCAATCTCGATCAAGCTACGCAACCAGCTTGGGCAACGCCCATCGCCAGCAAGTTTGTGACCGATATTCAGCAAGCGCCAGACGGCAGAATATGGATTTGTACGTTACAAGATGGACTCTATCGTTACGATCCAAAAAATAATGAGCTACTGAACCTCGCACCCAATCCGAATAAGAAAAACAATCTCGCGCACAGAAATGTCTCTAGCATCTTATTTGATTCCCGCGGTTGGTTGTGGGTGGCGATGCAAGGTGGTGGACTCGATCTTTTACGCACACCGAATGCGAAACCACCGTTTGCATTTGAACATTTTGGCAAACAACAAAAACTCCCGAATGAATTAGTCAATAAAGTGCTGGAGGATAATCAAGGCAACATCTGGGCCAGTACAGATGAAGGCTTCGCCAGAATAAATCCCAAGACCATGCACATTGATCCCTTCGTAGAATCGGATGGTGTTGCGATTACTGGCTATTGGAGTAATTCTGGCGGGCGCACTAAAGATGGTGAACTGATCTTTGGTGGAGTTGGCGGACTCACCGTCATTCGTCCAGAACTGGTCAAAAAATATGCCTATCACCCGCCCGTCGTGGTCACCAATATCCAACTTGGCGGCAAGACAATCGCGGCGAACCATGCGGGATTTAGCGGCAATAAAGGAAAGAAATTATTGGTACAAGCTGACGCCAACAGCATCGTCGTAGAATTCGCTTCGCTCGACTTCTCCGCACCTGAACGCAATCGTTATGCCTATCGCTTAGAAGGTTACGACAGAAACTGGGTAGAAACTGATTACACGCGTCGCCTCGCTGCCTATACCAATCTGCCACCAGGCAACTATCGCTTAATGTTACGCGGCTCAAATCGCAACGGTGAATGGAGCGAAGGACAATTAACGCTGTCGATCAAGGTCTTACCTGCGTGGTTTCAAACATGGTGGGCGTATAGCATGTATTTACTCTTGCTTGCCTGTCTTATTTTCGGGGTGGTGCGTTGGCGTTTATGGCGTTTAAACAAAGCCAACAAAACATTAGAGCAACTGGTGCAAGAGCGCACCCGTGAACTCGAACAATCGCGCAAAATGTTAGAGGAACAAAGCCTGACCGATCATCTGACAGGCTTGCGTAACCGACGCTATTTAAATTTGTACATAGGCGAAGACATCGCGCGCGTGAATCGTAGCTATCAAGCATTACCGCATAACGAAATTCATCGCGCCGCCTTAAATATCGATATCATTTTTATGATGGTCGATATTGATCATTTCAAATCGGTCAATGATGAATTCGGTCATGCCGCAGGTGATCATGTTTTGATCCAAACCACAGAAATTTTACGTGAAGCAGTGCGTGAGGCAGATACCATTATTCGTTGGGGTGGTGAAGAATTTTTGATCGTGGTAAGACACGCAAATTATCTCGAAGCAGAGGTACTAGCAGAGCGGATTCGTACACGTATTGCTGAACACAGCTTCACCTTGGCGGATGGAAAAACTCTGCATCGCACTTGCTCAATCGGCCTCACTACCTACCCATTTATTCCAAGCGCAGTTGATCTGTTCACTTGGGAACAAGTCGTCGACATTGCCGACCAATGCTTATACGCTGCCAAACATGGTGGCAGAAACGCCTGGATAGGATTGTTCTTGTTAGGAGATAACAAAACCATCACATCCGAACAACACTCAGGCTTGAATGTCGAACAGCAAATCGCCCAAGGGCAAATTGTCGTCAAAACTTCACTCCCCGCAGACACCAAATTAGATTGGTCACACGGACGCGGAAAATAATTCACGTGTCAAACGCCCTGGGAACTTCTGCGCACCAATTGCGCTGTAAGCAGGTAAAATAAGCCGCTTGCTGATGGGTGCCGCGCATATGGTAGGTTTTTATTGCCTTTAACGTGGGCACAACTTGGCATACAAAAAAGAAAATACAGACAAGAAAACCAAACACTTGTTGGAACTTATTAGCACTTTTGAGCACTTATCAGCGTTTAAATCGACGTCTGATCAATGAACATCCGATTTGTAGAAAAACCATTAGGAGAATCATGAAAAACATTTTGTTACCAAGCGCAATCGCACTAAGTTTTGCAATGGCCTTTCCCGTACAGACTGCCAATGCTGCAGCGACGACCAATAAAACCAGCGCGGCAAAAGCCCACAACGCAAAAGTAGAAGAAGCACCATTGCGCGCACACTTGGCGCTGTTGTCATCCGATAGTTTTGAAGGACGTGGCACCGGCCAGCGCGGTGGTGATTTGACCGTGCAATACTTAGAAAGCCAATCAATGGCTTTGGGTTTAAAGCCTGGCAATGGCAACAGCTATCGCCAATTAGTTAAAATCGCTGGCGTCAAAGCGCAGCCACAACAAAGCTCTGTTCAACTACTCGCTGGCGGCAAAGCATTAGCGATTGAATTTGGTAAAGATTGGGTATGGGCACCAGGTGATGCCAAGCCAGAACATCAGTTTGATACCGAACTTGTGTTCGTCGGCTATGGTATTTCTGCGCCAGAAGAAAAATGGGATGACTACAAAGGCCAAGACGTCAAAGGCAAAATTTTGATCATGATGGTCAACGATCCACAACCAACAGCAGAAGACAGCAAACGTTTCGGCGGCAAAGCACTGACTTACTATGGTCGCTGGACGTATAAATACGAAGAAGCCATGCGTCGCGGTGCTGCCGGTGTTTTACTGATTCACACTGACGCATCTGCAAGTTACGGCTGGTCCGTCGTCCAAAATGGCGGAACCGCAGAAAAATTCCAGTTACAAGGCGCAGCCTTAGGCACCAGCATTCAAGGTTGGATCAGCAATGAAACGGCGCAACAATTATTCGCTGGTGCTGGTCAAGATTTAGAAAAAATGCGCGCAGCCGCAGAACGTAGCGATTTCAAACCAGTGACTTTAGCCGCCAAATTAACAGGCACCGCAAAAGCCGATATTCGTACGGTGGATCAATACAATGTTGCCGCAGTGGTTCCAGGTACCGATCCTAAATTAAAAGACGAAGTGATTATTTACAGCGCGCACTGGGATCACTTAGGCAAACAAGGCAACAGCGGTGACACTATCTACAACGGTGCAGTCGACAATGCATCGGGCACTGCTGGTTTATTAGCCATGGCGAAAGCCGCAATGCAATCGCCTGCTAAACGTAGCCAAATGTTCTTATGGGTCGCAGCAGAAGAACAAGGTTTATTGGGCAGTGCATTGTATGCAGCACAGCCGCTGTGGCCTTTGGATAAAACCGCCGCTAACCTCAACTTAGACAGCTTGAACTTTATTGGCATTACGCGCGACATCAGCACACGTGGTAGCGAACGCACTGAACTCGGAGCCATCGCAGAAAAAGTCGCCAAGTCCATGCAATTAAGCATCACACCGAGCGAGCCAGATTTAGCTGGCGGCTATTTCCGCAGCGACCATTTCAGTTTCGCTAAAGCGGGCGTACCAGCGTTTTCTATCGGTGGCGGCAAGGACTACATCAAAGATCCTGAAGGCGCGAAAGAAAAAGCCAAAGCCTATAGCAAACGCTACCATCAAGCTGCCGATGAATACGATCCAAGCTGGGATTTGTCAGGCATGGTACAGCAAGCACAATTCACCTTGAACTTAGGTCGTGCGGTTGGAGATGCCGCCAAAATGCCAGCATGGAAAGCCGGCGATCCTCTAGGTAAAGTACGCGCGAAATAATTCAAGGCGTGAACGATAGAGCATGAGACTTCGCGGTCTCGTGCTCTATTTTTATCCATCAACCATCATCAACATCTGCAAAAAAAGCAGAAAGTATCATGTCAACAAGCAGCCCTCGTCCTAGCGAACGTGTACTTTTACAACGCGTCAGAAACCAATTAATCGACTACCTTGAAATCGCGGCCTCCTTCGAAGCGCAGCGCGATTTTCAAACCCAAGCACCAGAAACTCACGTCGCCACCGAGGTACTAGAACAATGGGCAGACTGGGTCAGCCCGAATTGGCAAGAAGAATTGAAAACGCCCACGTTTTCAGAACAAGAAAGAAACGCGATTACACAGTTTCAAAGCATTTGGGAAAACACCCACAACACACTGGTGCGGCCACTACCGGCACTAGACTACATACAACTAGCACCAGCTTGGCAGCAATTACGCGCGGCTGCAGAAGATTGTTTGCGCGTGTTTATGTTGCGTGGGAAGTTGTCGGATGTTGAGGAAGTTATCGGGTAGGTTGACGCTGAGCTTGCGAAGCCCAACGCGGTTCAAATCGAAAATTCTCTGGGGTTTTATGATTTTCAAATTGAAGTCTATCAAGACCCAACTTCATCTCCTCCAAGCATAATTTGACAAGCACCAAAATCTTTGACAGACTAGTTACCTGACTAGTTAAATAAATGGTGAAAATCATGCACACATGGGCCGTACAAGATGCTAAAGCCAAATTTAGCGAATTTTTAGATGCCTGTCTCACGGAAGGGCCGCAAATGGTAACCAAGCGTGGGGCGGAAGCTGCGGTCTTGGTGCCGGTGCAAGAATGGCGTCGCTTACAATCCGCAGCCCGACCATCGCTGAAACAGCTTTTGCTATCAGATTCCGCACGTGGCGAACTCAATGTTCCAGTTCGTGGAAAAGCCAAACGGCGTACCCTTGACTTGATGCGCTAACGATCATGTACTTATTGGATACCAATGTCGTTTCCGAATTACGCAAACCGCGACCGCACGGTGCCGTTGTCGCTTGGCTAGAGTCGGTAGATGAAGCGAAACTTTTTTTATCTGCGGTAACGATAGGCGAAATTCAAGCTGGCATCGAATTAACCCGAGAACAAGATCCCGACAAAGCCGCAGAAATACAAACATGGTTAGAGCTCTTGGCCGCTGCTTATAACGTCTTACCGATGGATGGCTTTGCATTTCGAGACTGGGCGCAACTCATGCACAGAAAGTCTGACACCCTATACGAAGACGCCATGATTGCAGCGACTGCACGCGTGAATAATTTGATTGTGGTAACGAGAAATGTGGCAGATTTTAAATCGCTTGGTGTTGAGGTTTTTAATCCGTTTGCTAAGGCTGGTCGTTAAGTGCGACATGAGATCCGCTGCGTCCGCATGCTTCGGCTACAATTTAAGAGAAAAAATATTTTTGAGATTTGTGAATTTCAAAATGTTCACGTCACAACCCAACCTCATTTTCCCACTCATCACAACTACTACTCTTACATTGGCTGTTTCCAATGTGAGGTTACATAACGATAACGAGAATCTTCTGTTTTTGGAGCTACATAATACGAATCATCAATCTTGAAATCAGCTACCAGCATATCCCTGAATCCCCCCAAACGCTCAATACAAGTGAGTTCGTTCGTTACGTCTTTAAAGATGGTGGAAAAAGCTTTATGTTGTTTAGACTTCATAAACTCTGGTGTACTCAACGCAAAATCTTTGTCAGGCAGTGCCGGTATCCCAGCCAATGCGGTTACCGAATTTATCGACTTTATTAGAAAGCTACCTTGAATACCTTGCGCTGACCGCACGCCATACTGGCGTTTGATATCTCCCGAGATTTTATCTAAGTCACTGAGTAACTTTGTAACCCTTCTGTTCCCCGACGCTATGCCACACTCGTCATATGCGATATGAATTTCTCGAATTACCTCTCTTGCGACAACGAAGGGAGCTTCACTTTTTACTTCCAATGCGGAACGTATAATATTCTTTGGACTCCCTGATTCAGAAGCTAACCAGGCTGAAATAATAGGCAAATCTATTGAGAGCGTTGAGCATCTACCGTGATCAATTATTTCAGAAGTAGTACTACCTAGCTTTCGAGATAGGTTTTGTATAATTTTGGCTGTGTAGTCATGCCCAAAAGATCCTGTCTTTCTCATCCAATGAAGTTGATATGCGTGCCTTATAGGATGGATAAAGGAATCAGCTTTAAAATGTTTTGCAACGATGCTGTAGTAGATTGACTTATAAGCTAGCCAATTTAAGGAGGCAATAAACATTTCTAAGGCTTTAGTCATTCCGCCCATGCCCCCAGACTTGCTTTGTCTATCGTCAAGAAATTCTTCTTCAGTAAATTCATATCCAGAAGAGCTTACAAGCTTAACATCTGTGGACCAAAAACCTCGAGTAGCACTAATATCTGAAAGCTCGTTGAATATTGATGCACTTAGCTCACTGTATTTTTCATATTCGGGTGTATTAGGTTCACCTAACATTTTCATTGTTAGATAGTAAACACTGGATCTGTTATCCCAGGTACATATCATATTTAACTTAAGAAGTTCTATTAGACTTTTGAAGTCCTCATCAACAAACGCTCCACCCCGTATCTCAGGTTGGAGCGATCGAGCCTGATTTCTCGCCAGAGCATCTAGCTCATTCAAATCAAAGTCATCTTCGGATAAGAATCGAATGAAATCGAATTTTGAAGCACGCGATTGTTTAAATTGAGGCTTATAGTTATCAACACAAATTAATTCATCATAGAACAGGATGGCTTGAACAAGATTTTCAAAGGCAACCAAATCCCCATTAATAGTGTCGGGGTTCTTAACGACAATATCACCTAGCGCCCGTTCAACAGCAGTAAGTGATGCATTATCAATTAAAGCGTATGACATATATATTCACCGATTTCTATAAAGATGTCTCAAGATATAATCTAAAAAATGCAAAGATAACCGACCGCAAAGAAGATGACAATTTGTATCATCCCCGTGGCAATTTACATAGCATCTAACTATTTCAAACGTAAATTAAACTTTATCAAACCGATCAAAAAGATATTCTTCGCCAACAATTCATCAATTAACCCAATAAATCCGAGATACAAAACTAGGCAAACAAACCCATTCATCCCAAACTCAACCGCAACCTAACCCGCACCCCACCCTCAAGCAAATTCTCTAAGTTCACCTCACCACCATGCAAGCTAATCACCTCACGCACAAACGGCAATCCCAGCCCGGTGCTCTTCGCTGCATCAGCTCTAGGTAGTGAATAAAAGCGTTCAAAGATTTTATCAATGGCATAGTCGGGAATGCCACTGCCTTGATTGTCTATCAATAATATTAGCTGCTCGTTTTCAATTTGTTGATGTAGACGGATTTCAGCGCCATGTGGGCTAAAGGCGATCGCGTTGTCGATGAGATTACCGATTGCTTGGCGTAATAAGAGTGGGTCGCCTTGTATGGTTTGCGCTTGTACGTCAAATTGGATGCGTAGATTTTTTCGGGCGATAGCATCGCTGAAATCGATTAGCACTTGGTCGAGCAAATCGACAATGTTGATGCTGCTAACTTGGCTTAGCCGCTGTTGCTTTTCGACTTTAATCAATTCTAAAAGTTTGTCGATCAATTGTTTTTGGCGCTGGTTTTGCTCAATGATATTGTTGAGAAACTTGCTGCGTTCGGCTGCTGGTGGATCTTCGCTGAGTAATTCTGCCGAGCCTTGAATGGCGGCGATTGGGCTTTTAAGTTCGTGCGCTAAAGTATGCATTAAGGTTTCTACATACTGCTTGCCTTCTAATTTGTGTCGCATGCTTTCTAGTGCGCGACCTAGTTCGCCGATTTCGTTATTGCCTAATTTCGGCAGACTGACTTTGTCGTCGCGTTCTACGGCTTGCGCATAATTGCGCAGTTGCTGTAGCGAGCGATTGAGCCACCATGAAAATCCTATGCCGATAATCAAAGAAGCGAGCAAGATCCAAAAGCTGCGTTGTAAGATTTTTTGCTGACTGCGTTCGATGAACGGACCGATAGTGGAAGTCGCTTTGGCGACAGTTAAAACGCCGATGATTTTTCTAGCTTGCCCTGTTTGATTATTGTCTAAAATTGGTGCCGCGACATGCATGACGGAACTGTTTTCATCATTCGGATCGGTGCGCGTGCTACGTGCGCCGTATTGGCCGCGTAAGGTGAGATATACATCGTTCCAACGCGCATAACTTTTACCGACATCTTTTTGTTCGGTATCAAAAATCACGATCCCTTTTGCATCGGTGATATAGATGCGGTAATCGAGAGTCGCTTTGCGCACGCCGCTGATTTCGACATCGACACTACGGTCTGCATAATTTTGCATACGCTGTAGCAATGCCAGATGTTGAATGTCACCATTCTTCACGTCTTCTGCTACCAGCTGCGCGAGTAATTGCGCAGTATCGACCAGAGTGTCTTCTAAAGTGGCGCGCACGCCAGGACGAACTTCGGCAACAAAGACATTCAACACAAACCAGGCGGCCAAGCCCAGAATCAGAAAGTAACTGAGTAAAATTCGTAGGCCGATTTTCATAATCTAGGCTAATGCGATGCTGTATCCCATACCGCGATGGGTTTGGATAGGATCGTCTTGATCGTTAATCAATTTGAGTTTGGCACGTATGGATTTAATGTGGGTGTCGACAGTTCTATCCATGGTGTTCGCGGCATGGGTCCACACCAAATCCATTAATTGCGCACGCGAGAATAAAAAGTTCGGTCGCTCTATTAAAGTCTTGAGCAAGAGATATTCGTAACGCGTTAAGGTTAAGCATTCGCCAAAATAGAAAATCCGTGCTTCATCAGCGCGTAGTTCAAAACGCTCGGGCACCTGATCAAGCGGCGTTTCTGCCGCAACCGGCAATAACTGACGACGCAAAATTGCACGCACGCGCGCGACTAATTCGCGCGGTGAAAATGGCTTGGTGACGTAATCATCCGCGCCAATCTCCAAGCCGACGATGCGATCAATTTCATCACCACGGGCGGTCAAAAAAATCACCGGTGTCTGACAAAACTGGCGTAAGCGTCGGCAGACTTCAAAACCATTCAGATCAGGCAAACCCACATCCAAGACGATCAAAGCAATCTTGCTCTGATCGCTTTGCAGCATATCCAGCGCGGCTTGTCCCAAGTTCACGTGAACAGGAGTGAAACCATCTGTCGCTAGCGCGTAACACAAATTTTGCGCAATCGCGACTTCATCTTCGACAATCAAAATAGTTTGCGACATAATTCGAGGTAGACTTTATTCAATAGAGATTTAAGATAGGAATGGTAGCAGATGCGCAAGCAATGGATGCACGCAAGTCTTCGCCAAATTTAACTCTTTGATGATTTCCGATCAACGCTGTTCACAAAGGCCAAGTATGTCACAACTCGTTCGTGTTGCCATCGGTGAAAATTTTCCTGAAATTCAATGGCCGGCTTGTTGCCCAGAATGTGGTACCACCAAGTCGCTTATTCGTAACACGAGTCGATTAGGTAAAGTGAAATCGATACGTCCGAACTTGCAAGGCGGGCTCACGATGAAAAGCGAAATCATGTATCTGAATTACTGGATTTGTCCGCAGCATGCAGCCGAGACGCGCTGGGCAAATCGCTTACTAGAAAAAAGTCCAGTCATGCATTTGATCCGTTTTATTTTTTATATCGGTGTGATTTTCGCTGTCGGGCTGTTACTCGGGCCGCGTCGACTCGAAACTTTCCCCGATTTAGGACCACTGTTAGTGCTGCCACTGATTGGCATACTTGGTGTTGCCAGTTTGATCTGGGCAAGAATCGCGACTAGCTTGTGGCCGATACGGTTCGATCCTGATCAGGATGTAATCGAAATCCAATTTCGACAAGCGCCTTACGCAACCCGTTTTCGCGTGATGAACCGCGAAGCAACCAGCGCACAGAATACGGAAGAAACGCCGTGGTACAAACGTGCGCTGTTGTGGAAAGTGATTGTGATTGTGTTGTTCTTGATGTTCATGGCACGCTTGATGAAATAGTTATTTCAGCATCGCCGCATACGCGAGTTTTTTGAACTCAAACGAGTAAGGATGCCAAAACGCCATTTGGCGCTGCGTCATCAATAAGCCAGCGATATTGTGGCGTGGCGAAATCCACCAATGGGTGCCCGCGATGCCACCCCATTCAAATTCCCCTTCAGCATCCGCCGGATCATTTTCACTTGGGCGCAAAGTGACTGCGCCACCCAAGCCAAAACCTTTGCCCGGCACATCGCCCACACCGGGGAAAGCAATACCCCAACCCGCTGGCAAATGGTTTCGCATCATCATTTGTATCGATTCTGGTTTCAATACTGCATGACCACCCGGCAAGAAGCTACGCATCAAAGCAAGCATATCGTGCATGCTAGAGACTAAACCACCGCCACCGGAGAAACGTGGAATTGGTTTTAGAAAGGCTTCGGGATACGGCGACTTTTCTAAGCGTTTCAAATCACGATTTAATACATTCATAGGATCAGTACCAGCGTAGTAAGCAGTCAGGCGTTCATGCTTATGCGGCGGCACCCAAAAACTGGTGTCGTTCATCCCTAAAGGCGACAAAATATGTGCGTGCAGATACACATCAAAATTATCGCCACTCACTACTTCCACCAAACGCGATAAGACATCGGTCGCAATCGAATATTCCCAACGCTCACCCGGATGAAAGCTGAGCGGGAGCTCTTCCAAGACATCCATTAATTCAGACAAAGGCGCAAACGCATTGAGAACTTTACGTTCGACATAGGCTTTATAGATCGTACTGCCGTGATCGAGTAAGCCATAACTTAGGCCCGAAGTGTGTGTCAATAATTGATGGACTGTGATAGCAGAGCGAGCGGCTTCAGTTTGACTGATATCTGTCGCGCCGGGGATCAACACCTGACGCTTGCCGAGTTGTGGCAAATAGATTTCTACCGCATCATCCAAACCTAATTTACCTTGTTCGATTAACTGCATAATCGCCATCGAGGTCAGCAATTTAGTATTCGAAAAGACGCGAAACAAATGATCGTGGCGTAAAGGAATTTGGTTTTCGATATCCGCCCAACCTGCAGCATGGAAATGCACTAAATCTTGCCCAGACAAAATCGCGGACGACACGCCGGACAGAATTTTTCTATCGACATAGCTTTGCATCGCGGGCGCAATGGCGCTGAAATCATAATGATTGGGTGTGACTTTGATAGGAAAATTCATAGGCAAATCATGGGTAAATTCGGTGAAAAGTTTCGCAGCGAGCGCGGAAAGCTGGTATTTTAGCTGCTTAGCTACTCAGCGCCAAAGCAAGATGACAAACTGGAATCAAGCACAGACCAATACGCAAGCAACTAGGTTTTTACGCGAATTATTTGCCGCGGCACTTGCGGCAGTGGATCCACGTCTTTGCTTACCACCACATTTGCCGCCTTTCCCCACTAAAGGGCGCTGTATTGTGGTCGGTGCAGGTAAGGCAGCGGCCTCAATGGCGCAAGCTTTGGAACAGCATTGGTTCGCTTCAGACCTGAATACATCCGCCAGCAATCGTGCACGTTTTAGTGGCATGGTGATTGTACCGTATGGCTATCAATTCCCCTGCGAATACATCCAAGTTCGCGAGGCCGCGCACCCCGTGCCCGATCACGCTGGCTATCAAGCCGCGTGTGACTTACTCGATTCAGTAAAAAATTTAAGTGCTGACGATACCGTGATTTGCCTTTTATCTGGCGGTGGTTCTTCGCTAATGAGTTTGCCTGCACCTGGAATCAGTCTGGCGGAAAAACAAGAAATCAATCGCGCCTTACTGCGCAGCGGTGCCAGAATTCATGAAATCAATTGTGTGCGCAAACATTTGTCCGCAATCAAAGGTGGGCGCTTGGCATTAGCATGCGCTCCTGCCAAGGTGCTGACCTATATCATCTCTGATGTCGCTGGCGACGATGCTAGCATTATCGCCAGCGGACCTACATTGGCGGATACGAGCACCTGCGCGGACGCTTTAGCCATCTTGCAGCGTTATGCAATTCCAACTTCACCTGCTGTGCTTACGCATCTACAGCGAACCACCTCAGAAACACCAAAGTCCGATGAAGCGGCATTCATCCAAGCACATGTGCAGATCATCGCGAACGCGCAAACAGCACTGCAAGCTGCTGCCGATTATGCGCAGTCAAAAGGTGTAAAGGTGGAGATTTTATCGGATCGCTTAGAAGGCGAAGCACGAGAATTGGGACGCGCTCATGCGCAATTGGCAATTCGGTTTGCGACTAAGTTCGCAACTAAATCCACAACTAAGTTCGCAGATCAAAATCAACAAGGACCGTATCTATTGCTATCAGGCGGCGAAACCACTGTCACCGTCAAAGGCGATGGTCGCGGTGGTCGCAATACCGAATATCTGTTGAGCCTCTGCCAAAATCTTCAAGCTTACGCCGGAATTTATGCACTTGCGGTCGATACCGATGGCCGTGATGGCAGCGAACAAAACGCTGGAGCTTGGTGTACACCCGATAGCTTGCAACAAGCGGCAGCCCTGTCGGTATCAGCCAGCACTTGCTTAGCGAACAACGATGCATATACCTTCTTCGCTGCGCTAGATGCCTTGTTAGTGACGGGACCGACTTACAATAATGTGAATGACTTTCGGGCGATTTTGATTTTGTGATCACGCGGAAGATATAAGCCTTCGCTATTTATTGCTCAAGTGTCTTAAGCAAGGCGGGTATGGAGCTAATGCCGAATTGTGCTTTTAAGCTTAGCGCCGTTTTACCGGTCAACCACGAAGCACGAATTGCTTCAGATTCCGATTTTTCCTCTACGTTGAATTTTGTTTCCAGCTGCACTATATGCGCGAGTAATTCTTTGGTCGGCTCCGGCATCATCGCTTTGAGTAACAAAGCCAAGGCATGACTCTTCACAAGATTCGGTGCGGGCGAAGATGGATGTGAGAAGTAGTTTGACAGATACGCTGTTGCCGCCAAATTACCTTGTCGTGAGGCGCGTTCCCACCAAATCAGAGCATTTTGAAAATCTCGCTTTTTTGCAAAGTGCAGGCCGACATCGAATTGTGCTAGGTCGTAGCCAGCTTCGGCAGCACGCAATTTGAATTTATGTGCGTCGGCTTCATTGACAGGAACAGTGCCTGGAAATTGACCCGCTAAATAACAACCCACTTTATAAGAAGCAAGTTCGTGTCCTGACTCTGCGGCCTCAGAAAAATATTGAAATGCAGCTTTATTATCTCGCGCTGTACCAATCCCGTTATTAAGAAACATTCCAAGATTGTATTTAATCTCTGCGTTACCACCAGACGCTAATGCTGACAAACGTGAGAACATCGCCTCATTGGTGAGATCTTCAGCGCTCGCTGGTGATGAAAAAATGATGGTACTGAAAACTAGAAGATATTTAATAAAGTGCATGCTTGTTCTCATTACGAAAGGAAAGTGGATTGCAATAGAGAAAAGCATATTACACTACGTCGATCTGATTCAACCAACAACAAGAGCATTACGCATAATTTGTATGACTCTTAGACTCGTGGATATCAATCAAGCGCTTGCCCAAACATGATGCGATGTCCATCCACTGTTTGAATACCAAATTCACGCATACCCCAGATTTCATCTTGTATCCGCTTAATGAAATGAACACCCTTAGTTTCGAACTCTTGAAACAACATGCTCGCATCACGCACTTCGATATACGCGAAGTAGGAATGGTCGCCAATCTCACTCGCTGGTCGCTCATCTGCACATTCGCCTAGCATGACAATCACATTATCTCGACCAAGAAATGACCAGCCCGGAAATTCGTTTAACAAATCAAAACCCAATACATCCATGTAAAAAGTCTTTGAGACTTCAAGGTTCTTGACTGCTAAGGTATAGCGCGGTGCAAACAGGTTTTTCATGCGTGTGTCGATCTACAATATTTTTATCGGTGGGAAGGTGTTAGGCATTGGCGAAGTTCTCGTTCTTTATGCGATCGAGCTCTTGTCGGATACTATGAAACAGATCAATCACATTCAAGACCGCGCCATCTTCAATTCGCTTGGACAGCATTGTTTGAGGGAATATCAGCAAACTTGTTTCCTTGTATCGAATGCATACATCTTTACCGTATTCGTCTTCCATTATCCACCAATCATAGTTCGCTGTCGCATTAACAAAGACCTTACCAAATACAATTCCTAGCGACTCTAATTCCTGAGTGCTGTCGATCGGTATCTGCGCGGAATCGACTATGGTTTGCAGGCGACCAAGATCGCTCATCGACGCATCCATTTTATGTCCAGTAATTTGCTCGGAAATCTGGCTACCCAATAGCCACATTCTGGCGATGTAATCAATCCATTCATCATCAGGTGCCGAAATTACTTGTTCCATTTCTTCCCTCTTTACAGAATACTGACCAAGCTTGTGGTGATCGAAAGTTCACTCCGGTATGTGGGAGCTTCATCTTGGTCATTGTTGACGGTTGACTCTAAAGTTTGTACTTCATCTAATACTAAGCAGGACGCGTCTGCCCAAATGCAAACGTCGCCTTCATAATCTTCCCAGCATGCACTTCGTAGACACAAATCATTTCCACGGTTTCCAAACCATCAGCAGATGAACGAGTAACGAACTCATGATCGACGACGATATTGTCCATTGCGATTCGATGATTCAAATGCGCGTGCAGTTTCGCGTCCTTAAACCGCTCTTCCATGCGTTTTCGAATTGCCTCGTGTCCCTTTGCGAGTTCTCCGGTATGCAGCAGAAACTGTTCTGCATTTTCGCTATAGGTATTCAACCAAGCATCGAGATCACGCGCGTTGTAAGCATCAAGTTGCGCTTGAACGACTGCTTCGGAGGACTTTGAGATTTGCGATTGTTGGTGTGCGTTCATTGTCTTATCAGCGTTTAGAGAATTAAAACAAGTGAAAGGTGAATCAGCTTATCACGCTCAAAAATGCATGCGACTATTTTGCTGATTTCCGCGTACTTGGATACTTCTCGTCAAAGTAAGTTGCAACGACAAAGAAATAAGTATGAAAATATATATTTTCGAGAGGACTTTATAGTCGATGAAATCATTGTGAAATAGTTACAACCCTAGCCAGCAGTCGATTGCTGTCGCATAAAGTTCAGACAGTGCGATTTATTGCACGCTATTTTTGCCTCTTGATTCAATACTGATCAAGCCAGCGCCCGACCATCCACAAACAATTTCAGCTCCCCCGCACGCAAAGCTGTCCATTGCTCATTGGTGGTCAAAGGCTCGGTGACGATCACTGCGACGCGGTCTTGTGGAGTGGTGACTTGAGCGAAATCGACGGAAACATCTTCATCCGATAAGGCCGCGGTATTGAATGGATGTTGACGTTCGATGTAATGTAATTTGGTCGAGCAATGCGCGAACAGGGCGCTGCCGTTGGAAAGCATCATATTGAAAGTGCCGTGACTGGCGATTTCTTGACAGATTTCATTGAGGAATGCGCGTAAATCGTTTAGCTCTGGTAACTGAGTACCAAAACGCACACGCATGCTTTGCATCAGATAACAAAATGCGCGTTCGCTATCCGTTGTGCCTATTGGCAAATAACTGCCATCAAGTCGCGGATCAAAATTTTTCAAGTCCCCATTGTGCGCAAATACCCATTGATAGCCCCAAGCTTCGCGCACAAACGGATGACAATTCTCTAGCGCGATCACCCCTTGCGTCGCTTTGCGAATGTGGGCAATAACATTAGTGGATTTGATCGGATAGCGTTTGATCAATTCAGCAATCGGTGAATCAATCGCAGCTTGATGATCGACAAAATGACGTACGCCTTTGCCTTCAAAAAAAGCGATACCCCAGCCGTCTTTATGCTCGTCGGTGCGCCCACCGCGCGTAGCAAAGCCCGTGAAACTAAACACGATATCCGTCGGGGTATTGCAATTCATTCCTAATAATTGGCACATGGCTAGCGGAACCACCTGAGTTCAAAAGAGCGACTACCTTAACACCGAACTCGACGACCTAAAAGATTAAGTTGCGATTTGCTTATGCGTTTTACGTTCGCAGATCAAAAAATTGAGTGTGTATTATTCATTGTCTTTTCAAACTTAAGTTGATCACTTGCGTACTTCGTTAAAGTAACTTACTAAAAACAAAAAATTTATAAAATCAATAGCTGCTAAATTAATTAACAAACAAAAAACGACCAAGATGTTGCTAAATAAATACATTAATTACAATAAATTCTACTAAGGATTAATATTTTTTTAAAAATACATTATTGTTTCAACAATTCACCAACTTAACGTCATTTCAATATTTTCACCCACACTAGACAAAATTTAGTATCAGTAAATCTTCAGATTACAAAATCGGAAGTCTATGTTGCTTTCTTTCGCCGTGACTTCATTTTCCTAGTGTTTGCTCAGGAAATTCCTGAGCAAACTTAGACCTGCGGACCATTCTCCGGTATGTAGGTATTTTGGCAGCTGCTAATGAAAAATAGCAGTATTTTTATTTAACTCAATTGAAAGTTTTTATTATGAAAAAGACCGTAAGCTTGTTTCTTGTTGCGCTGATTTCTTCGGTTTCCATTATGGCGTTTGCTGCACCTATCAACCAAGCCCAATGTATGTATCGCTGTGGATGGCATGGTGGAACATTGGCAGCCTGTAAGGATATTTGTGGTGTTCCCTAATTCTTTACATGACTTATAATAAAGCATAGACAATTGCTTTATTAGCATGAAAGAAAACGTCATAAGCTACTAAAGCCTCAGGATACTGAAATTTAATTCACACAATCCTGAGGCTACAATTAATTTATTGTTTCGCCAAAGTACCAGCACATTTATCACGATTATTCCTTACATTATAGGAGCCACGCCTTGAAACATACACTTCTAGCAACTGTAATCATATTTTCAAGCTGCTTTGCTTATGGGCAGTCAACCTGCATGTCACGCTGCGAAGTCGTATTTGGGGTTAACGACAGTCGCTGTCCAGATATTTGCCAGCATCATCCCGATGGGCTGAAAAAACCCAAACGAAAGAAGACTGAGGTCGATGCAACTTCCGCGTCGAAAGCAATTGATTCATCAAGCTCAGTATCACAAGCTCAACAAACAGTTCCGCAACCTCAAGCACAACAAGCGCCCGTCGCCGAAAAAAAGCCCGCCCAAGCAGCTACCGCATCGAGTGCACAAGCAAGTAAAGAAAAACAATAGAAAGAAATCTCGATGATCTTGAAGGCAGGTTGCAATACATCAGCACTCACATTGGTGAGCTTTTTGTTTTTTAGCGATTTTGAAGTCTCAGCACAAACCCAGCCAACGGAAGCTAATCAAGCCGTAGAAAAAGTTGTCGTGTTGGGCGAACGCAATGAGTATTCTGGCTCACGTGAGGTGTTGGCAGGCAAGATCGTTCTAGGGCGAGCATGGTTAGATCGTAGTGCGGCTAGTACGGTTGCTGAAGCCTTGCGACGTGAATCTTCGGTGAGTGTGAATGCAGGCGGGAAGATTAGTCTCAAAGGATTGGCGGGCTACACACAAATCCTGTTGGATGGCCAAGTAGCATCGGGAAGTATCAACCCTCTACAAATGGACCCTGCTTTAATTGAGCGCGTCGAAATTATCCACAGTGCCAGTGCAGATTCTGGTGCATTTGGTTTGGCTGGCACCATCAATGTTGTGACCCGCAATCGACGGAAGGCCTTACCGAAGCAGTTGAACTTGAACGGTGGTTCAGATGGTCACGGAAATCGCGCAGGAGTCAATTTGCAAGGCGGATGGCGAGAAGACACTGGCACCATCTTCAATATCACTGGCAGTGCTACTAGTTCTCAATCGGAACTGGCTGGCGACGCGATATGGAATTGGCTTGATGCCATTGATACGAATGTGGGCAGTGTGGAATCCACAGTAAACAAAGCTGCAAGTCAACAATTCTCGCTCAGTCCCTCAATGACGTGGAAGCTAACGCCGAACGATGAATTACAACTAAATGCATCTGTGTCTGCCGTGGTAGACAAATACCACAACCAAAGTCACTTAATCAAAGGTCCAACATTGGATAACGGTGGCTCTCGCCCCCAAGCTACACAACTTGTCGATGAAAACAAAACAAACTATGTGTCACTAGACACACAATGGCGTCATAAATTAGTCAACGAAGGAACATCGACCATCCGTATCGACTTTACGCAGGAACGTATTGAGCAGAACAGAGACGCCAACACGACATGGACATCGAATTTATTCAATCAACTGGGTGTTGCTGAAACCTCGGTTAAAAACTACTTGAAAGGACGATGGCTGGTTGCCATGCCAAATCGCGAGGGACACAGGCTGCAATTTGCACTTTCGTCAGATATTTTTTTACAAAAACAAAATCAAAGCACGATGATTAACCGTGTGCTTGCAGATGGTGATTGGTTAGGTAGTTACCGCGCGGACTTATGGTCTTGGAATAGCGCGGCATGGGTACAAGATAATTGGAAGGTATCAGAGACGCTAGATCTGAAATTGGGCTGGCGACAAGAACACCGCACGAACCGCTGGAAGTCGGCAGAAATCCAATCTAAAGTTGGCGCTAATTTATCAGCACCTTCTTTAAATCTGGCATGGAAACTAGATCCAGAAGGCGAACGCACAATCACACTTGGATTAGCACGCAGCTTCTCGAATATAGGTCCAGCGATGCTCAACCCCAGACCGAGCATCGCTGGAACCAGCCTGTGCACCAGCAATGAAAAGTGTGGAACGAATGACCCAAATCAAGCTGATCGTGCAGGTAATCCAGCACTGAAATATGAAAGTGGATGGGGACTTGATGGCTCACTAGAAAGACAATTCGGCGAGGCAAGTCAATGGAATTTACGCGGCTACTATCGCTGGATCAAGGATGGATTTGCCTGGATTACGCAACGTGAAAATGTCGCTTGGGCGCACTCACCGCGTTGGGTGACTCGTCCGATGAATGTCGGTTCGGCAAATGCATTTGGAATCACGCTAGGTGTAGATACTGAGCTGAGTGACTGGATGGACAATGCGCCAGAAGTAAATATCAATTCTAGCTTGCAATGGAACCACTCTAACTTGAGTACGATACCCGGCCCTGACAACCGCATAGAAGGACAACAACCATGGTCTGGTCGCTTAGGCTTGAGCTACAAACCAGAAGGAAAACCTTTAGAGATCCAAGTTGATTTATTACTTAACCCCGCGCAATGGTGGCAGGCATCTCGGGATACCCGAATCTACACAGCAACGCATAAGGAAATGTCAGCAAAAGCAATTTGGACTTTTTCTCCACAACAAAAGCTCATTTTGTCATTGCAAAATATGCTGTCAGCGCAGAGTAAAACTCTGACACTATATACAGCAGATCGCGTAATGCAAAAGCTTGCAACGCAACGTGCTCGAACTTATTTGTCTTTGCGTTTTGAAACGCAATTTGAATAGCGCCGTGTTTATCCATTATTTTCGAAGCGAGGTAATTTTGAACCAGAATCAAAGCATCAAGCAAAATATAAAATCAATAGGTATCAACATCGCTGCAGTGGCACTTGCAATAGCCATCGGTATTCCACTTGGCGGTAGCCTATTGAAACAATTCGAATTAACAACAAGCACATCTCCTCCAATCCCAACACCTATTTCGCCTGACGTGGCAAATCGCCTCTTTCAAAATGTTGCACAAGATGTGATCGTATTTGGCGATACCACGTGTGAGTTCTGCAAAAAAGGTCTGTCTGTACTTGATAATTTAGGTATAAATTACAAAATTTACTACATCGACCAAGATGCAGAAGCAAAAAGGATTTTCAAAACACTTAATGCAGAGGGCGTTCCTGTGTTAATTTCTAGAAGTCAAATTTTCATTGGGTTTAAGCAGGATGTCTGGGAGAAATTTGTACAGAAAGAGCCACGTTAAGTAGTGAACAACTGATTTTCTCCGTCTCTACAAGAAAGCTCTGCACAATCTTCGAGAACATCCGAAATTTGACGTCGAGAAGCGTACTTGTTCAATAGAACAATGAATATTGGAGGTTTAAAATCAGTTATTCAGTAGATTATGTGGAGCTCTCTACAATTTTTTCACACGCGGAAATAAGTCTATGCAACCAATACAGAGAAGCCAGTATGGCTTATTGTCATACTGGCTTTTTTAAAATTAACGATCCGTTTTGAATTAACGTGCCGCTGGTCTTGCTGGTTCTGGTGGCATAGGCTTACGTGGAATTAATTCATCACGATTTGCTGTGTGCGCAACAAAGTTCGCCATCACCATCGCTGCTTGCATCATGTCGCCTTTTTGGATCTTGTCAAACAAATCCATATTGCTGTGATGCGTGCGTGTGAAGTAATCCATCGGTTCTTGGATAAATTGGAAGCCAGGTACGCCGACTGCGTCAAAACTCACGTGGTCCGTGCTACCAGTTTTACGCAAAGTTGCGGTCTTCGCGCCAAGATCGTGGAATGGTGCCAACCATGTATCAAAAATGGCTTTTGCTGCGGCATTGTTTTCTGCATAAATACCGCGGATTTTACCGCCACCGTTATCGAGATTGTAGTAAGCAGAAATCTTGCCATGTAATGGTTTCAACATTAATGGACCAGTTGGACGACGCATAAAGCTAGGCAGATCCTTTTCTTTTGGATCTGTCGATTCAGGACGCGCAGCGACATTTTTGTTGATGAAATCACGTGAGCCTAATAAACCTTGCTCTTCACCGCCCCACAAGGCGATACGAATCGTGCGACGTGGTTTGAAGTTGATCGCTTTTAACAAACGCACAGCTTCCATCGCAACCGCAACACCAGCGGCGTTGTCTGTTGCGCCAGTACCTGCATGCCATGAATCTAAGTGACCACCGAGCATGACGATTTCATCTTTTTTATCGCTACCTGGAATCTCTGCAAACACATTGATGGAGTTCGCTGGATCTTCGTCACCAAAATTGACGGCAACTTCGACTTCCACTTCCACATCTTTTTTCTTTTCGATCAAACGGAATACGCGGTTGTATTGTTCGGTCGACATTACCAAAGCGGATGGGCCTATTGGCTCACCTTGTTTGTAAGATCCGCCACCTGCAACGAAAATCGTACCGTCATCACCGCGCGACACATTCACGGTCGCGATCACGCCTTCTTCCGTCAGGTAAGGATTAATTTTTTTGGCAAATGCCATACGCTTTGCAAGCTCCGCCATATCTGTCGGTGGGCGAGCTGGTGCGCCGCCTAATTCCATATGTTCTAAGTCATGCAATTCTTGATCGGTGTAACGCTTAGCATCAGCTGTCGTGTGCAATTTGGTTGGTGTCATGGCATCGCGCAATATGATCGTGCCTTTCAGCTTGCCTTTCCATTTCGCCAAATCTTCATCGTTTTCTAATTTGACATAAACCACTTTACCGCGCTTCACACCGTCAGTGCCTGGTGTCCACGCTTTTGGAATCGCGACCAATTCTAAATTGGATGGTGCAACCATGCGCATCGCTGCTTTTTCTAACACCCAGCTACGACCAAAAGGGGCAATGCTAACCACTTGCGCGTTTTGTAAACCCCACTCACTTAATTGTGCCTTTGACCAATCACCGGCTTTTTTCAAACTTGGAGAACCTGTTAAACGCGGACCAATTTCATCGGTCAAGACGCTCAAAGTTTCCATAATTTTGGAACGGTTCGTTCCTTCGTCACGGATTTTATTCACTAAAGCCAGATCGACTTTCTCATCGGCTGCCAAAGCCGGCAAGGTACTGCTCACCAATAGCGAGCACACCAATAGACTGATTAAACGCATCTTATTATTCCTTATCGTGGTTAGTATCGTTGATTAGGATGAAACACCAAGTTCCCTCATCCAGCAGCGTTCGATAAGTAAACGGCAAAAATGGTTCCCGATAAAAATTGAATTCCATAAAAAAAGCCTCAGGCTTCTTGCTAAGAAGCTTGAGGCTGAAGAGAAGTCGAAACTCGCTTTGGAATTACTAAGAGAAAGTTGTGTGCTTAATATTTGAAATGCAAGCCCAAACGCACCGCACGTGGTGATCCTGGTGTGATGTTGTTATTGCTATGCGCCGCAGCGTAATAGGTTTTATCGGCGAGATTTTCTACATTCAACTGCAACTGCACATGTTTGTCCCAAGTGTAATACAAAGCGGCATCAACGCGCGTAAAGCCCGGCAAGCTGACGAGATTGTCAGTGGATGGATAAATCGCACCACGATAAACCACACCTGCAGCAAGGCCCCATTGGCTATTCAGATCGTAACGATTCCAAATCGATGCGCTGTGGGTCGGTACTTGTGCCAATTTCGCACCGGCTTTTGCAGTAGCTGACTGCGTGCGGGTAATAGTCGCATCTTGATATGCGTACCCGCCCATGATGCTCCAAGCTGAACTCAGTTTGCCGCTAACGGCCAACTCAACACCTTGGCTACGCTGGCCATCAACCAAAATGGTTTTCGTGGAATCACTAGGATCAGTAATAGCGACATTGCTGCGATCTAATTGATACACCGCCGCGCTCAAAGTTAAGTCTTTAGAGACATCCCATTTCGCACCGACTTCGATGTTCTTGAATTTTTCTGGATCAAATGCCTGATTCGTCACGGTCAACGAAGACAATTGTTCACCCGCGCGTGGCGCAAACGCTAAGCTATAACTCGCATACAAAGATATCTCCGTAAATGGTTTATAAATTAAACCAGCACGAGGAGAAATCGGGGTATCGGTATTTTCTAACTTTTGCGCATTGCGATTATTGGTGAAATCGATGCCGAAATTATCGTAGCGCAAACCCAGAATAGCCTGCCATTGTGGTGAGAATTCAATTTGATCCTGCGCATAGATCGCGACATTTTTTGCGACACTATGATTGTTTGCATCAGTGGCGGATTGACGGAAAGTCACACCATCAGCATAAGGTTTTGTAATCGCCACGTTTATGCTGGTGGCATTGGGACCAACGCTTGGGAAGTAACCAGTTTGGCGTAAGTTATCGGTCGTCTGCTGACCAATTTCCAAACCTGTCAAAATTTTATGCTTCACGCCTGCTGCCAAAACTTCAAAGGTCAGATCGGTTTGATTAAAGAAATTCTTACGCTGTGTATCTTGGTTATACGCACTGATCGCAATACTGCTTGCTGTGCTATTTACCGCGCCTGGAAAAACGTTTTGATAGAACTTGTCATAGTCTGCATAACGTGTGCGATTACGCAAAGTGACGCCATTGCCAAAATCATGATCAATGCTTGCGCTCAAGGCATCGACTTTCGACGTCGTCGGACTTAAAGCTGCGTTACCAAAAAACACACTATTGCCAACTACCAGCGGTTCACCTTGAAAAGAAGGAATGCCACGATCAGCGACACGTTCATCATTAAAATGTTCGTAGCCAACTACCACGCTAGTATTTTGTCCGGCACGAATCGCAAAAGTGGGATTGATACCAGCGCGTTTAATGTTCACGCCATCGCGGAAGCTATCGGAATTTTCTACCATACCAGTCACACGGAAAGCGAGATCTTGGTTAATCGCTTGACCAACATCGGCGGTAGCACGACGGTTGTTCCAAGAACCCAAAGTGATCGACGCTTCACGCACTGGCGACCACTGTGCTTGTTTAGTAACGCGATTGATAATCCCGCCTGAACCGCCACGGCCAAAGATCATCGCGTTAGAACCTTTCAGGGCTTCGACACTTTCGATGTTGTAAAAGTCACGATAGTATTGAACGTCATCACGGATTCCATCGACAAAGAAATCACTGGTTGATGCATTACCACGAAACACCGCCGTATCACGATTGCCTTCACCTTGTGCGGTGACTACACCCGGAACATAACGAATCGCATCCGCCATGCTTTGCATTGCCTGATCTTTCATCAATTCTTTGGTAATGACAGTGATCGCTTGTGGCGTATCGCGCAACAAAGTGTCTGTCTTGGTCGCGGTGCTGCTGATTTTTGTCACATATTTTTGTTCTGCCGCGCCAACAATCTGCACTTCTGGCAACTTGGTTTCTTGCGGTGCTGTGGTGGAGTTTTGCGCTAAAACAGGGAAACTAATCAAAGCTAATAAAGCTGGCAAAGTCGCTAAAGCGAAACGAGGGGTAGTACGTTGCATAACATTCTCACAAAATAATGAAATCGATTTGACGCTGCTCTCAGAGTCATTTTCTGAAAGCGCCAAGCCATCACTTGGCTTTCAATGAGTCGACATTATAAATGCGAATTATTATCATTACCAATCAAAACCGGGACAGCGCTTGCTGAAAATCAAGAAAATCGCCCGCAAAGCTCAAAACTTCTCTATATGAAAATCTTATTTAACAAGAGTAATGGATGTACGACAACACAGTTACATAATGATTGGTAACTAGGCAAGATTGGAATTGCAGAGGGTGCGTCGTGTGTGCTAAACACATTAACTTCGGTGCGCATGACGCACCCTACTGTATTGTCGATGTCCGTAACAGTTTTGCGCAATGAATAAGTGCAAAGCTACTTAGTATCCACGCTCATCAACTGCATGCCTGCCCAGACCTGACCTGGAGCCAAAACTACCGGCTGCATAATCGATGCGGCCTCGACACAAATCATGTGCTGGTAAGCATGCGATTCCAAGTCACTGATCTGGGCTGCTTTTTCTAACCATGGGTTCCACACCACGGCATCAGAGAAGCCAGCTTGGCGTATCTGTAATACCTGATGTGCTTGTTCAATATGAACATCGGCAATCAGATCAGCATAAATTCTGTCTGTTTCGGCCGTAATAGTAAGCACTTCGTCAGCTTGCACACAATCGTCCACATTAGTGACCGTGTCGCGATAACGCAATCCTTGCAAACCATGCAATCGGGTAGTGTGGATATCATTCACTTGAAAGTAGGTGTGTAGGGCACTCTGAAAACTTAGTTCGGCATCGCCATGATTCTCGACCGAGAAATCCAGTTGCAAACTTTGCTCTGCAATCGTCACAACCAGTTCTGCGCGAAACGCATGTGGCCAGATCGCTAAGCTCGCGGCTGTTTGTTTTAACTCAAAAACAGCCTGTGCCGCACCTTGCTCAATTTGTCCGCTACGTACTAGATGCCAATTGGCGGTTCGGGCAAAGCCGTGTTTTGGTAGAGGACCTAAATTTGAAAATTGTGGAAAAACAATCGGGACACCACCGCGGATTGCGACACCCTCACAAAACTCTGACTTCTTACTCAAAAATAATTGTTCCTCACCATTGGCGGGTATCCACGAACAAACGTGCGCGCCATGTGTCAATATTTCTGCACTGGCACCATCTCTGGCTTGAAGTCGGATCTTTTCCATGAAGTACAAACTTTCTGCTAAAACAGCGGTGTTATCAAAGCGGATGTATATTTTAGCGTTTCTCTCCGTCAAATTTGCCCTTATTTCACCCTTATTACACCATTGAAGCCATGAATTTTGCATTCTGTCGTTAACCGCAAGCATCGCCTTGGCGCTTCCAGTAAACTTCAAACATCGAAATTCCCATGAATCTTCAACATAGTTTCTACATAAATCGGAGGCGGATATGTTTAAAAAGTTAAGTATCGCGGCAGCAGTCGCATCAACCATGTTACTCAGTTTAAGTGCTTGCGAAATCAGCATTAACGATGACAGTATCAAAGGCAGCGGCAATATCATTACCGAAAAACGCGAAGCAGCTAGCTTTGATAGTATTAGTAACCATTCGCCATTCGATATTGAACTGGTAGTTGACGGTAAAACCAGCGTAGCAGTAGAAGGCGACGACAACTTTGTCAAAGAAGTCGAAACCATCGTTGAAGGTAATACCTTGGTCATTCGTAATAAGAAAAAAGGACGCTTCCATTTTGCCTGGAAAAATTCTCCAACGACAGTCAAAATCAGCACGGCAGCACTCGTCAAAGTGCTAAATTCTGGCAGTGGCGACATGCGCCTGAGTCAAATTAAAAATGAAAAACTCGAAATTATTAGCGAAGGACCTGGTGATATTCAGGCATCGGGCTATAGCAATGAATTGAATTTCCACGCGAGCGGTAGTGGCGATGTGAGCTTACGTCAGCTCAGTACCAAAAAAGTGACCTTGGAAATGCAAGGTCCCGGCGACACCGAGTTTGGTGAAGTCACACAAAGCCTAAATGCCAAGTTAAGCGGCAGCGGCGATTTAAATGTCGCTAAATTACAAAGCGAACAAACTAGCATTTCGATTTCTGGCCCTAGCAATGTGAATTTGCGCGGTGTGAGCAAGAATCTAGACGTTGATATGTCTGGTTCGGGGGATTTATCCATTGATGAGATTCAGGCAGAAAAAGCGACGATTGAAATGTCTGGTCCTGGCGAATTGAGCTTGTCTGGCGAAACAAAATCCTTAAAACTCAGAGCTAGCGGCTCTGGCAATGTCGATGCTTCGCGCTTAAAAATTGGTGATGCCGATATTCGTAACTCAGGCCCAGCCGATTTACAGTTTAAAAGTATGAGCGGCAACGTATTAATCGATGCCTCTGGTTCAGGCAATATCGAAGCTGATTTGTCTTCCGCGAATGAAGTCGAAATCAGTTCTGATGGTCCAGGCAATATTACTTTGCATGGCACCGCGAAGAAATTAAATGCGAACTTGAATGGTTCAGGGGACTTACATGCAAGTGAATTATTGCTTGAACATGCATCTGTTAAAGTGAATGGCCCTGGCGAAGCCGCGGTCAACGTGAAAGCAGCTGGCTCGGTCACTTCACAGGAAAGCACCATCAAAAACGGCTCGCGTGTCGTCACGATTGATAGAAACGGTGTCGTTCAACAATAGATCGGTATCATCTTTGTCACCCATGTGACATGAAAAAGCCATGCGTTTTGAAGCGCATGGCTTTTTTTTCGCTCAACACGACAAAACTGAAACGGTCTAAGCTGGTTTCATTAAACCCAGAATTTCCATTAGGATTTGAGACGATGGTGGATGCACTTTTCGAGGTAGTTTTTACGTGAATGAGGCGTTAATAGCTAGCTATTAGCAACCAAGAGCGCAAAAAATGACCGAAAATGCGCCGCCAGCGCTCAAATAGCGTCGAAGACGCGCCTAATGGAAAATCTGGGTTAAAACTTCTGAATCCGATATGCATGTTTGAGAACCAAACGACTAGTCGCGATCAAGGTATTTAGTCCCATTAACAGTGGCATCAAGACATGCTGCGGCAATAACCAGATTTGACCTTTCGGTGCTTGAACCTTCGTCGTTGCCGTAATAACCGGGATCACCCATTCAGCATCCGCCGTGACGTCGAGTAGAACATCACCAGCCGCGTTGGTATGAAAATAAATTTCACCGCCATGTAACAAACTCAGGCAAATACCCTGTCCTTGATTACTAAAAGAGGGCTGTGATACCAAGAGTTTCTGCAATTCTTGGTTATTCAGCTCCATCCATCCTTCTAATTCAACAGGAGATTCCAACATCACCCACGGGTGCTCGACCTGTCCTTGCGTTTCTTCCGTCATCATTGATTAGCGTATCTGTTGAATCTGTAAACCTTGCTGCTTCAAAAGCGCAATCAAGTTGTTTTCGCCCGCTAAATGACCAGAGCCCATCACAATAAATAGCTTCTTGCCAGTCAACATCAAATCTTGGATTTTAGTTGCCATACCGGGATTTCTCTCATCCATCAATTTTTGCGTCATTTTCTTGGAACCGATATCTCGATTGCTCGCATCCACAAAAATTTGCGCCAAACGCTCGGCATCGCCAGTTCGCCAAGCATCACTCATGCGATTGAACTCTTTACTAATTTCACCATTTTTAAATGAGTTCAAGGTATTCGCTAACACCGCGTCACCCTCTTCATCGCTTAAATTGGCTAAAACATCGGCCTGATATTGAACACTTTCCAGTTCAACCAAATTCTTCTTATCTTTTTTTGCTGCCAAAATAAAGTGACGGTCTAGCACATGCGCTGGATCGTAGCCAAGTTGCATACCAGCGCTGACGGTTAATCCCATGGCAACTAAGACCGGCTTATAGAATTGGAATTGTTCAATCGACTCCGCCGTCATGCTGGTGAGTGTGCTCCAAGTGGCGGGTGTCAGATGATTTTGTAGCTTGTCGCCAGCGGCATAACTCAATTTGCTAATCACAGAACGATTAGACGCCTCATCCGAAGTATCCGCCTCAATCACAACGGTATCTGCTTGTGCATAAGCCTTACGAACGACTGTTGAAAGAGGATAGAAATTTGCCTTTGCTATATGGATCGTGCCATATAAATAGGCAACAACTGGTTTACTTGTCGTCTTGCTACTTTTCTGTGGATCTTGCGGTAAACGGATTTCATACAGCAAACCCGTCACTTTTTGCGCCTTGCCAGACACTGGCTTTCCTTGTTTAGCTATATCTTTATTTTGTAGTGGATCGGCATTCGCTAACTGGCTGATGCCAAGAGAGCAAACAGCAAGTAAGCTAAGCACTAGCTTACTAGGAACAAAACGGAAAATTTGATGTGACATGATGCATCCCAAAATTGATCAATAAATATGGCGGCAAAGGAAGCTGCACGTGCCGGCGAATATACACCAATTCATCTTTCAATCAAGCAAGTAACTTACTAGGAATCACATGACTTCAGACTAACGGCAGATTTTAGCTCGCCTACGGATGCTTCTAAGACGTCCCATTTTTATATACAAGCGAGATTCTTAGCGCTTTGAATTACTTTGAATGAAGGAATAATTATTTTTACATGTTATTTCCACACGGAAAATTCCATCTTTTTAGGGAACTTAAATTGACTTGATCAATCGAAGACGCGCGCAAAATCAAGCGATGGCTGTGTTCCTGGCTGGTCTACCACAATTCACAACATTGTTGCTATGCAGTGAAGAAATTTTGTCTGAAACATGCTCATAACGTGTTTTTTCACGTATTTGCTCTTTACTGTTTAGCTATAAATCGCTTATGTTACGCAGGTTTGACAAAACAGATCCTTTTCGCCGTTTTTTTTGAGAAAAATCAAGAACTGGCGCGAGGGAATAAGAAATTCAATTATCGTATTTGCCTTAAGGAAACACTATGTTTTTTGATCGTGTAAAATCGCTGGACCAGATTCTGGAATCCGCGGAAAAGAAAGGTCTCAAACGCCAATTAGGCTGGTTTGACCTGATGATGCTTGGCGTTGGCGCCATCATCGGTACTGGTATTTTCGTTTTGACTTCGGTTGCAGCGAATAAAGCAGGTCCAGGCATGATTTACAGTTTTATCATCGCTGGTTTTGTATGTGCACTGACGGCCTTGATCTATGCTGAAATTGCGTCGATGGTACCGGTTGCTGGTTCTGCCTATACTTACTCTTACGCGGTCTTCGGCGAGTTAATCGCTTGGATTGTAGGCTGGTCCCTGATCCTCGAATACGCAATTGCTGCTGGTGCAGTAGCGGTCGGTTGGGCAGGTTATGCGAATGGTTTCTTACACTCCATCGGTGCTGGTTTGCCTTTAGCGTTAACTGCTGGTCCAGGTGACACAATCACTTTGGCTGATGGCACAACTAGCCATGGCGCGTTTAACTTAATCGCTTTTGCGATTTCTTTATTAGTTACTTGGTTACTGGTAATCGGTACTTCTAAGAGTGCAAAAGTCACTTCGATTTTGGTGATCGTTAAAATCGTCGCATTAGCAACTTTCGTCGTGTTGGCATTGCCAGCAGTACAGTCTGCTAACTTCGAACCAATGTTACCAAATGGCTGGGGTACACCATTATCTGGTGTCGGTGTGTTGGGTGCTGCTGCTTCAATTTTCTTTGCCTATGTTGGTTTTGATGCTGTATCAACCGCTGCTGAAGAAACCAAAAATCCCAATGTTAATTTGCCTATCGGTTTGATTGGCTCTCTGTTTATCTGTACTGTGTTCTATTTATTGGTAGCTTACGCAGCAGTTGGTGCAGTTGGCGCGCAACCAAATGGCGCATTGTCTCAGTCTAAAGAACCATTAGCATTTATCTTGCGTGAATTAGGTTATCCACGTATTGGTGATTTGGTTGGTATTGCTGCGATCGTCGCTTTGCCATCCGTTATCTTAATGATGATTTACGGTCAAACACGTATTTTGTTCACGATGGCACGCGATGGTTTGATGCCAAAAGCGTTCACGGCAGTGCATGAGCGTTTCCATACACCGCACATCGTCACGATCGTGACTGGTGTGTTTGTATCTTTGTTCGCGGCGATGTTCCCAGTCAGTATGTTGGCGGATATTTCTAACTCAGGTACTTTGTTTGCGTTCTTCATCGTTGCTATCGGTGTAATGGTATTGCGCGTAACGCAACCAAATCGCCCACGTTCATTCAGAACACCATTGATCTGGGTTGTTGGTCCATTGGCTGTTGGTGGCTGTGCATTGTTGTTCGTAAGCTTGGGTTGGAATCCAACCATCAAGTACTTCACCATCTGGGCTGTGATTGGTCTGGTGGTCTACTTCGCATTTGCACGTAAGAATAGTGTGATGGGTAAGTTAGAGCAGAAGTAATTCTGTACTAGGAATGAAAAAAGCGACGCTATTGCGTCGCTTTTTTTTGCCTGTTCATTTTAGCTTAGAAGCACCGGCCTCAAGAATTAAGCCTCGTCTATAACCACCCTTCATCGCGCGCTAATCGAAATGCTTCAACACGATTCTTTGCGTTCAATTTACTGATCGCTTCTGATAAATAGTTGCGCACCGTGCCTTCAGATAAATGCATGATCTTGGCGATCTCAGAACTACTTGAACCCGTTCCCGCCAAGCGCAAAACTTGGCGCTCTCGCTCACTTAATGGATCTTGTTGTCCACTCCAACTTTCCAAAGCCAATTCCGGTGCAATCGCTCTCCCTCCGCCATGTACCGTGCGTATCGCTTTCGCTAAATCTTCTGCCGGGGCGTCTTTCAACATATAACCGCGCACGCCGCTGGCCATAGCGCGGCGTAAATAACCGGAGCGGGCGAAAGTCGTCAGCACAATCATTTTGCAAGGTAATTTTAATTCTGTGACCTCGGCAGCTAATTCAAGCCCGGTCATGATCGGCATTTCTATATCGGTAATCAACACGTCAGGCCGCATCGTTTGACACAAATCCAAGGCTTCTTTGCCGTTTTTAGCCTGTGCTAACACATCGATATCGCCTTCAAGCCTCAATAAGGCGGCTAAAGCCCCAGAGACTAAAGCCTGATCTTCTGCGAGAATAATTTTTATCATGATTTTAAGATTGTGCTGATTTAAGAGGTAAGACAATATCAATGGCAACACCCTGCTTGCAGCTTGTTTGCAATTGTCCGCCGAGTGCTCTGACACGTTCGCTCATGCCAGTTAATCCATTTCCTTTTTCTAATTTAGGAACCTGTGTCATGCCCTCAAAACCGTTATCAGAAAGATGGAAATAAACATAGTCGTCATCACTATTGAGCTTGCAATGACACACGGTCGCTTGCGAATGCCGAATGATATTCGTAATCGCTTCACGCAGTGCTAAGGCGATCACATTTTCTATCGCTGCGGGCAGGGGTTTTATTTTTGAATCTGCATCAAATTTGCCTTCAAGCTCACTGACAAATTTCACATTTGCGGAGTCCAGCGTATTTCTTGCGCCGCGCAATTCATGCGCTAACCCGGTATCACGATAACCAAGCACCGCAGAGCGCACTTCTGCTAATGCCTGACGTGCGGTTTGTTCAATATCGGCGATCTCTTTTTGACATGCACGCTGATCACGATCAAATAGCTTACGCGCCAACTCGGCTTTTAAGGTAATCACGGACAAAGTGTGTCCAAGTAAATCGTGCAAGTCACGAGCAATACGTTCACGCTCGGCCAACGTTGCGAGATGTTCGATTTCTTCCTGCTTACGGAATAACTTCTCATTGGCGCGTTCAAGTCTCTCGCCAATAATTGCGCCAACCGCACTAGGGATACTAAAAATCAGAGCGGGAACCCAAAACGTCGGTGCCAATTTCATCACGTAGCTACATACCGCAACGATAAGCCACACCGATCCCAAAGCAATATATGCATAGCGTGGATTATGTTGAAAGCGTGAACTCATGGCGGCGGCGAAAATGACGAAAGTAGAGCCGCCAGGATTGAATCCTGCCCAGGCGATTCCAAAGCCGCAGGTAATCGCAATACACACACCAACACGCCAGTCGTAGACCCAAAAACTATATAAATAAATCGGCAAAAAAACCAAAATACTCAGCGCCACTAAACATAATTCCAGCGCACTTGGGAACACATAAAAATACTTCCAACCAAAAAACACAAAGGACAGTAACCAGAAATACGGCGCTTTGCCATAACGAGGCGGTATCCAATCGCGACTCCAGATAGGCGTTAACTGTGTAAAAACCGACATGTCTCTCCTTTTTGTTATTGTGATTGCGCTTGTTCCTGCGTTCTAACCAGCGCTAATCTGGCTTCTCAATGTGAGCGAAAGTATATGCCGAACTAGGGCGTGTTGAGCTAATATCTTGAACAAACCAGTATCTTCACAAGCTTGTCATGAACACCTGATGTTTACTTTTCGATCAGCGATACAATTCGGTCAAACAGTAATGTAATGTTGCCCGACTATCGACATGATTTGTAGAGTCAATTGACACACAATTTACCTGACAATTGTCACCTGTCCCGATTGATGAATTATCGATGCGTATTATTTCTTTGCGCGCGGATGGGTCGCATCATAAACTTGCGCCAGATGTTGGAAATCTAAGGCGGTATAAACTTGCGTCGCTGCGATGGAACTATGGCCGAGCATCTCTTGCACCGCACGCAAATCTCCAGATGATTGTAAAACATGTGACGCAAATGAATGACGCAAAACATGCGGATGCACATCGGCCGGAATACCAATCGCCCGTGCATGTGCCTTCAATCGTAATTGTACTGAGCGAACCGACATCCGATTGCCACGTTCATTCAAAAATAGCGCCTGACTTTCTAGCTTGAGTAAGGTGGGGCGTATCGCCAACCAATCTTGCAATGCCACTAAAGCTGGCTTACCAACTGGTACGATACGTTGCTTATTGCCTTTTCCGGTCACATGGACTTCTGCCTGCGCGACATCTACCCAACCCAAGCTGGTATAACTGGCATCGCTGAAGTCACGCACATCCAGACTAACTAATTCAGATACCCGCAAGCCACTGGAGTAAAGCAATTCGAACATCGCACGATTCGCTAAAGGCGTAGCCTCATCGCTGCCATGATGGGCGACCAAATGCACAGCGTCATCTGCGCCCAAAGCTTTTGGTAAGGACTTGGATTTCTTTGGTGCTTTAATGCCTTCAACCGGATTCGCTGGCATCGCTGTCTGCTCAGCCAACCAACGATAAAAGCCGCGCCAACTCGATAATTTGCGGGCAATACTGCGCGGGTTCAGTTGCTGCGAGTGCAGTTGTGAGGTTAGCCTACGGAGATCAAAATAGCTCAAGCTTTCTAAGCTTCGTTCTCCGGCAAATTGCTGCAATTCGATTAAATCTAAGCTGTAGGCACTAATCGAATGTTCGGATAATTGACGTTGATGACGCAGAACGCCTAGATAGGTTTGTATCCAGCCATTCTGCGTTTCGTCTGTCATGTTTGCCAACAAATCGGTGTGTTAGGCATCAATCATGCACAGCAAAGCGGCGCTCGAGGTGTCTGCAATTTTCGATAAGAAATCGGTTGCCATGTCTTTGGTGAAGCGTGTGGAATCAGGCGAACCCAAAACCAATAAACCAAAACATGGTTCATCCAAACTCAAGCGCAAAGGCAGCATGGCTATCGATGCAACTGGTTGATCTGATTCTATCCACGCAGCCGCTTCAAAATCATTATTGGCACCACAAAATGGTGTTCTCAGACCTTTCGCGAAGAGTTGCACATCTTCGGTGGTTGGTGCAGCAAACCAGGTATGGGTGAAATCCGGCGCGACATTCCATAAACGTAAAGTAGCGTGTGGCAAAGCAAAAATTTCTTGTAAGCTGCGCGTCAAAATATACGGCAAATCGACATCATTGCGTGCCAATAACAGTTCGCGTGTCCATTGTTGAAAACGATCAGTAATGACGTCGTTGTCTTGTGCCACGCGCATTAAATCTGACAGGCGTAATTCCATCACCTTCAATTTTTCACGCACGATTTCCATTTGCCGCTCTTGCAAAGAAATACTGCGCCCCATAACCGGACTAGTCAGTTTAATCTGCGCCAAAAGTTCAGCATGCTCTTCAAAAAAGTGCGGATGTTGGCTCAGATATTCAGCGATGTCGTTGCTATTCATTATTCGTCAACTCAATTCTTAATTCAATTTTTTAACTTGTTTTTTACTTGTTTCTTCACTTGTCTCGTGGCGTATTTTGTGACGTATCTCGCAACTGGTTTATTCAAACCAAGGTCAACATATTCATCCAGCGACGTCAATCTCGCCTTCAAAGACCGCAACAGCAGGTCCACTCAAAAATACAGGTTGACCTTCTCCAGCCCAGGCAATTTGTAAATCACCGCCACGCATCGCTACTTCCACCGGGCTTTGTAATAGCCCCCGACGTATGCCAGCAACTGCGGCAGCACAAGCGCCCGTACCACAAGCTAAGGTTTCACCCGCACCACGTTCATACACGCGCAAATTCACGTGATGCATATCGTGTACTTGCATAAATCCGGCGTTCACACGTTTTGTGAAAAGAGGATGCCTCTCAATGGCAGGGCCTTCACTCGCCACTGGATGCAAGGCTGTATCACGGACAATCTGTACCGCGTGCGGATTTCCCATAGAAACACAGGAAATCTCAACGACATGATCTGTCAACGGCAATAAATACAGGGTGTCGGCGGCCTGATGTTGTGTTGCCAAACCATCGGCATCAAAACTAGCATCAGCCGGAACGAAACTTGGAACGCCCATATTGACAGTAATTCTGCCGTCAACAGCAATTTCTGGTTCGATCACGCCCGACATCGTCAACACACGAATTTTCGATTTATTCGTCAAGCCTTTATCCAGCACAAAACGCACAAAGGCGCGCGAGCCATTTCCGCACTGTTCAACTTCGCCACCGTCCGCATTAAAAATACGATAACGGAAATCCAGATCAGCACTAGGCGCCACTTCAACTACGAGAATTTGATCAGCACCGATACCGAAACGGCGATCGGCGAGCGCACGCCACTGCTCGGTAGAGAAATTAATTTGTTGATTGATGGCGTCAATCACAATAAAGTCATTGCCGGCACCATGCATTTTGGTGAATTTAAGTTTCATCCTGAGATTATAGCTTGTGTTGGTGTTCAGACTGACTTATACACGCCACATCCGATCACGATATCCTCACTAATTCTTTCAATATAAGAGGTTTTCACCTCGACTCGATTCAATACTGGGTTTTCAATTGCATAATCGACCCAACCACCTTTTTCTGGTAAAGCAAAAGCATCGGCGACCAGTTTACGTCCATCTAAACCCGGCACATTAAAAAGATTCACCTCTAATTTTGCCGCATTACCAGCAAAAGCACGGTATTGACCACGACGATCAAATGCGAACACATACATATCGCGATCGGCAAACATCTTCTGTGTATCTTTGGTGATGTAATCTAATAAATTCATGCCCTGGTTTTTATACAAACTCATGGCTTTTCTGACCAGTGCATGCGCTTCATCAGCAGTACCCTGACGCAATTTGAACGCGGCAACGACCGCCGTTAATTTTTCAGCGCGCACGCCCAATTCAGATGATGCAGATTTTGCATTATCAACCATTGCACTATTGCTTTTCGTAATTTCATCGAGCTCATGAATCGCTTGTGAGATTTGAATCAAACTATGACTTTGCTCAGTTGATGCGGTGGAAATCGCATTAATGTCCGTTGCCAAACTACGAATACCAGAAACGATTTCCGATAAAGTTGTGTTCACCTCATGAATTTGTTTGACACCAACCTCTACCCGATTCACCGAATCGTCAATCAAATGCCGGATCTGTCGCGCAGAATCGGCGGTGCGCTGGGCAAGGCCACGGACTTCATTCGCCACCACAGCAAAACCACGGCCTTGTTCACCCGCGTGTGCGGCCTCGACTGCTGCGTTCAAAGCAAGAATATCGGTTTGAAACGCAATTTTGTCGATCATGCTCACAATTTCATGCACCTTGATTGAGCTGGTATGAATTTCCTGCATGGTATTGACCGCGGCACGCATGGTTTCATTGCTAGACTCCGCAATCATTCGTACATTGGATGCCAAATTATCGACTGACTTCGCGTTCGCGGCATTGTTCTTCACCGTCTCGCTCAAGGTGCCCATATTACTTGCAGTATCGACCAAGCTATGAGCTTGTTGCTCGGTCCGAATCGCCATATTATGAATGTCCTCGGATAACTCTTTACCCAGTTCAAGTACCATACTCGCATTGGTTCTGACATTCGCGACCAAGGCCGATAGATTGAAGTTAGCTTTATCAATCGCCATCGCAGTTTTCGCTATTTCATCGCTGCCTTCCGCATGTGTGGTGGTGGTCAAATCACCGGAAGCAACCACTTCGGCAGCGTGTTCCAGATTTTGTACCGCACGAATCAAATTCACATAAAAGCCAAAAGACATATACAGGCTCACAAGAATCATCAGCACCAACAGCGCGACGAGCGCATAAATTGTCCGATGCAATGCTTGCTTATCTTGCTGTAGTAATTGACTCAAACGAACTTGCGTTTCTGTTTGTAATTGCGCCGTCGACACCCATGCCTGCTGCGCTTTTTCCAGCACGATTTTCGGATTAGCGTCGATCTGCAAATGTTCTAGAAGTTGCTGGCTCGCCTGTTGCGCAGAAACTTGGGCTGGCAAAATAGGCTCTCCTGTACGCAGCATAGCTGCATACAGATGATCGCCAGCGCGCTTAGCCGTTTGCAATTGATCTCGCAACAAGTTCAACTGCATCGCAGTGAGTGGCGTTTGATTCTCGGACTTTAGTAGTGCCTGATGAAGGGCGAGGTGTTTGGCAAAGTAGCTAAGTGATTGTGTGAGATTCTGCGCACCTAGCTTTGCCAACAAGACGATGTTCGCCTCGGCATTGAAGAACAAGCCACTTTTTTCAATGACAGTATCGGAAAATTCTGCAAAACCAGTCTCTATCTGATTTAGGTCGCTCAATGCCATCTGTTCAAGAGAGGCATTTTTATCAGAAAATGCTAGTAACTGAGTGGATAGCTCTTGCCAACCTGAGCGCACAGTTAGTTGATCATGTTGCGCTAATCGGGCATCGGTCGCAGCGATTGCGGCTTTCAGACTTCGTTGATGTTCAAGCAGATTTTTCTGCGTATCGGTGCTACGCATCTGCTGTGTCAATCGCAACAGTTCATTACCTTGCTGCACCAGTTCAAGCCCATACAGCTTATTTTGAACTGCGTCGAAGCGCTTGATTTGCTGCATCAATACAGCGAAACCAAACAATACAGCGATCAGCAAAACACTTCCCAGCATTCCCAACAACTTAGTACGTAAGCCTAACTTGCTCATAACAAAAAGGCATGGGCGCATGAGCGTCGACAGCAATGATCTATTGACAGATTTCATCGTGATTTCTTTCTAGGGCGAAGAAGTAAGACGGCTTTATGCATTCTGGCAGATTTTTATCTATTTTCTAGTTAATTTAACGTTAGGTGAGCTAGGAATAACACTTACATGAGCGAATAGACCAGTACACTTATGCAAATTGTCAGTCATACTGTACTGGTCTTTTTGGTAGTGACTGTGCATGGGGAGGCAAAGAGTCACATGTTACTGTGCGAGCCTCGTAATTTAGACCCATTTTGGTTCACTTTTAGGCTTTGAGCGTATGATGCAGCCACAAGCTAGCATTTTCCGTTTCAGGGCATAGGCACATTCAAGCCACATTAGAATAATTCCGGAGGCAGCATGAATTCACCCAATAAGACCGAGCAATCCGCAGTCGCAGACACCTATGCAGATGCATCGATCAATACCAAAGTTACCCTAGACGATAAGTACACCTTAGAGCGCGGTCGCGCTTTTATGACAGGCACCCAAGCCTTGATTCGCCTAACGATGTTGCAACGCCAAGCCGATGAAAAGGCTGGTTTGAATACTGCTGGCTTTTTGACTGGTTATCGCGGTTCGCCACTCGGTGCGGTCGATATGACGGCTGCCAAAGCAAAAAAACATCTGGACAAGTACCACGTTAAATTTCACCCAGGCGTGAATGAAGATTTAGCGGCGACTTCGGTATGGGGTACGCAACAAGTCAATTTATTCCCCGGCGCAAAATACGATGGCGTGTTCGGCGTATGGTATGGCAAAGGCCCGGGCGTGGATCGTTGCGGCGACGTATTTAAGCACGCGAACTTAGCCGGTACTTCACCACACGGTGGTGTATTGGTGATTGCTGGTGATGATCATGCCGCGAAATCTTCTACGGCTGCGCATCAAAGTGAACATATTCTGAAAGCTTGCGGTATTCCCGTTTTGTATCCATCGTCGGTACAAGAATATCTGGACTACGGCCTGCACGGTATCGCGATGTCGCGTTACACCGGTTTGTGGGTAGCGATGAAATGCGTAACCGATATCGTCGAATCTGGCTGCGTGGTCGATATTGATCCTGATCGCGTCAAACCAGTGATTCCTACCGATTTCGTGATGCCAGCAGATGGCGTACACATCCGTACACCAGACCCAATTCTGGCGCAAGAAACGCGCATGAATAATTACAAATGGTATGCGGCTTTAGCGTATGCCCGTGCGAATAAACTTAATCAAATTATTTGGGATAGCCCGAACGCGAAGATCGGTATTATCACTGCCGGTAAATCTTACCTCGATACACGTCAGGCTTTGGCAGATTTGGGGATTGATGAACAAGTCGCGAAAGATATCGGTATTCGCCTCTACAAGATTGGTTTGACTTGGCCATTAGAATCTGACGGTGTGCGCGAATTTGCGACTGGCTTGGAAGAGATTTTGGTGGTGGAAGAGAAGCGTCAAATTCTTGAATACGCGTTGAAAGAAGAGCTTTATCACTGGGAAGAAGCAGCACGTCCACGCGTGGTTGGTAAGTTTGATGACACGGGTGAGTGGACCAATATTCAGGGCAGCGGTCACGGCGAATGGTTATTGCCAGCAACGTATGAACTGAGTCCAGCGCAAATCGCGCATGCGATTGCTTCACGTATCAGCCGCTACTTCGCTGGTCATCCAGTTGAACAACAAGTCAAAGAGCGCGTCGCTTATTTAGAGGCGAAAGAAGCGGCTTTGAATTCTGTGTCTAAGCCTGATGCGAACAAAGATCGTATTCCGCATTTCTGCTCAGGTTGTCCACACAATACGTCCACTAAAGTACCAGAAGGTAGCCGTGCTTTAGCCGGTATTGGCTGTCACTACATGGTGACTTGGATGGACCGTGAATCCACAACATTCACCCACATGGGCGGTGAAGGCGTGACTTGGGTTGGTGCTGCGCCATTCACCACCGAGAAGCATGTGTTCTCGAACCTGGGTGACGGCACTTATTACCACTCTGGTTTATTGGCAATTCGCGCTGCGGTATCCGGCAATGTGAATATCACTTACAAGATTTTGTTTAACGATGCGGTGGCGATGACTGGCGGTCAGGAATTTGACGGTCCACTCGATCCGGGTATGATCTCACGCCAAATCGCAGCCGAAGGCGTATCACCTATCATTGTGGTGACCGACGAGCCAGAAAAATATCCAGCGAATTATCCATGGGCAGCTGGCGTGACGATTCGCCATCGTAGTGAACTCGACGCCGTACAACGTGAATTGCGTGAATGCAAAGGCGTTTCCGCGATGATTTACGACCAAACCTGTGCGTCAGAAAAACGTCGCCGCCGGAAAAAAATTGGTAAAGACGGCAAGCCAGGTTTCCCTGACCCAGCCAAACGTGCAGTGATTAATGAAGCCGTCTGTGAAGGTTGTGGTGATTGTGGCGTGCAATCGAATTGCTTATCCGTTGAACCTTTGGAAACCGAGTTCGGACGCAAGCGTCAGATCAATCAATCTTCATGCAATAAGGATTACTCCTGCGTGAATGGTTTCTGCCCAAGTTTTGTGACGGTCGAAGGCGGCAAGTTGAAAAAGCCAGCCAAGACCAAGGTCGAAGCGGGCGGCGCATTTGATGTCAGCAGTTTGCCAGCACCAGTATTGCCAAGCACCACAACGCCGTATGGCGTGATCGTGACTGGTGTTGGTGGTACAGGCGTCATCACGATTGGTCAAATCATGGCGATGGCGGCGCATTTGCAAGGTAAATCTTGCTCCGTGCTGGACATGACAGGCTTGGCGCAAAAAGGCGGCGCGGTGATGTCGCATGTACGTTTAGCGGACAAAGCTGAAGATATTCAATCAACGCGTGTTGGTACTGGCATGGCGGATCTTGTGATTGGTTGCGATTTGATCGTCACAGCAGGCAAAGATGCAGTTTCTCGTATGGGCGAAGGTCGTACCCAAGGCGCTATCAACGCGAGCAGTAGCCCGACTGCGACCTTTATTAAGAATCCTAACTGGCAATTCCCAGCCGGTTCTGCCGAAGCGGAAATTCGCAAAGCTTGCGGTCAGGATCGTGTCGATATGGTCGATGCGACCACGATCGCCACCGCTTTGATGGGCGATAGTATCGCGGCAAATATGTTCATGCTCGGTTACTCATGGCAAAAAGCTTGGGTGCCCTTGACTGAAGCAGCTTTGATGCGCGCGATTGAATTAAACGGCGTACAAATCGACTTCAATAAGCAAGCTTTTAATTGGGGTCGGATTGCTGCGAATGATCTGGCAGCGGTACAGCGTTTAACCACGCCAGCGCAAGTCATCGAACTCAAGCGTGCACCAACGCTGGACGATACGATTGCGAAACGCGTGGCTTTCTTGACCGACTATCAAAACACAGCTTACGCACAAATCTATAGCGATTTTGTGAATCAAGTCAAAGCAGCGGAAAGCAAATTGGTGGATGGTAAAGGCTTGCGCTTGACTGAAGCGGTGGCGAAGTATTTGTTTAAATTGATGGCGTACAAAGACGAATATGAAGTTGCGCGTCTGTACACCGATGGCAAATTCAAGCAAAAAATTGCCGATATGTTTGAAGGGGATTACGCGATTAACTTCCATCTTGCACCACCATTATTGGCGAAGCGTAATGACAAAGGCGAGTTGATCAAGCAGCAGTTTGGACCATGGATGATGAAGGCTTTTGGTGTGTTAGCTAGCTTCAAATCTCTGCGCGGCACGGCATTAGACGTATTTGGCTATACCGAAGAACGTCGCATGGAACGTGCTTTGCCTGTCGAATACAAGCAATTGATCAGCAAGCTACTACCGCAGCTGAATGCAGACAACTTATCGAAGGCAGTCGCGATTGCGAGTATTCCAGAAGACATTCGCGGCTATGGTCATGTGAAAGAACGTCATTTCAAATTGGCGAAAGAAAAAGAAGCAAAACTGTTAGCGGAATTTGGCCGTCCTACTACGCCAGAAACCCAAGTACAGTCAGCAGCATAAGCACAACAGGCTTGATCAAGCATCACATGCTAGAATTCACACCTGATAGCAGCTTGGTTTAATTCAAAGTGCACAAGAAAAATGATCGGCTAGTCCGGTCATTTTTTATCCTGTTTACTGTAATTTAAGAAAGCATTTCCCATGCAAGAACGTCATCTAATCGCTTATGCGGCAATCAATTTATTCATTGCAATCGCTGCTGGTGCCTTCGGTGCACATGGTTTAAAAGCGATACTGAGCGCCGAGATGCTCAGCATTTGGCAAACTGCTGTGCAATATCAAATGCTGCATGGTTTAGCTTTATTAGCATTAGCAAATTTTTATCCGCGATGGCAAACCAAGCCGATTCGTCTCAGCGCCATCTGCATGTTAATCGGTATCGTTTTATTTAGCGGCAGCTTATATTTGTTAGCTTGGACTGGGGTGCGCGTACTCGGGGCGATTACACCAATCGGTGGCGTGGCTTTCTTAATGGCCTGGGCAATTTTGTTATGGGCAGCACTCACTGACAAATCGCTCTAAGCATCGCTCTGCACCTGTGGTGCGCGCGCTGTAAGCGGTGTAAACTGTCTTGATATCAAAAGGACTTGCTATGAAATTTGAACATCTGGTTGAAATCAATGATTTAACCAATCCCGCGATCCCCGTCATCACGCGTGATCAGTTATGGCGTGGCTTGATCATGCGCGCTGAATCGCCGCAGCTATTTGTCGATTACATTGATGAGTGCAGTATCACAGAGCGTAGTGAAGTCGCGATGACGCGCGTACTGCGCTATGGCGAGCTAGTCATTCGTGATCAGGTGAACTTCGTTCATCACACACATGTACATTACGATGTACCATCGCAAAAAGATATTCCGCAATCTTCATTACGTATGAGCATAGAAGAACCATCGCCAAATGCGCTGTTTGTACGCTTTGAGTACGACAATGGTCAAACCGAGCAACAAGATAAAGAGAACGAAATGTATGACGCCTACCGTCGTTCTGCCTACGAAGAGGCAGATGTCGATACAGTACGAGTGATCCGCGATCTGGTAGAAAGCGGTCGTTTAGATTCACTACTTTCCTGATTTCCCACCAAGACTACGAGCCCAATATGACGATGACCACAACTGCACCAGTACCTTTCCTGGCAAAAAAACTTAAACGCAAACAATTTGCCAGCACTGGCGATGCACATATCCAAGGTGACTTACAGATCACCAATCAAGTCATCATCGGTGGCGACCTCTTAGTTGACGGCAATCTCGAAGCAGAAGAAGTCTTCTGCCTCGGCAAATTAACTGTGACAGGCGACATCAAAGTACAGTCTTTGTATGTCGGCCAAGCGCTTGATTGCGCTGGTGATATTGAAGTCGAATTCTTATTAAAAACAGGCTGCAATGCAGAGTGGATGGCACGTCTGTTAGAACTTGACCAAGCTAAGCCAGCCAAAGATGGTAGCGCGTACATGGATAAACTAGTACATCCAGCGATTCTAAAACGTGATGCACACCACGAGACTTTTGGTGGTTATGGCGATATCCAAGTGCTTGGCTATTTGTCTTGCGATGTCCTTGATTGCCACGGTAATTTGCAATTGGATGATGTATTGGATGTCGCCGAAGTGCAATACGTCGGCGGCCATTTGAGCGCCATTGCGATTGCAGTAGATGGCGACGTCAATGTCAAAGGTGAAGTGTTTAGTGAAACCGATATCGCCGTCAACGGCGGTTTGTTCGCTGGTGAAGTGATCTGCCAAGGCAATTTGAATGTGGGCTCGGTGCACAGCCATGGCGACATCAGTGCTTGGGGCACAATACGCGCGGTCGGACAAATCACTAGCCTTAATGGTGAAATCCATAGCGGTCGCTGGATCGCCACCAAGGGCACCGTGTACGCCGCAAAGTACATCAAAGCGGGCGAAGCGTTGGTCGCTGAAAAAGGCATCACTTGTGGTGCTGATTACGGCATTCTGGCAGCAACCACTGTCAAACGCTCTTTATGGGAAACACGCGGTTTTGTTTCTGCACCGACCAAGCCAAAGTTAGTTTTGTCGGGTAAATTTGTCGAAGACAAAAAACTCAAGCATATCGATGCTTTAGAAAAGAAGCGTGATTGGGAATTAGACTGGGAAGTACCGCGTCGTTTGCAACGCGATATGGTGGGTTAATATTTATAAATTTAAATAAATTTCTCATAAAAATAAGGCTTCTAGTTTCTTAACTAAGAAGCCTTTTTAGACAAAAACGAATTTAGAAGAAATTCATGTCGCTTGAGGTTACGCCAACTAAACCCAAGGCGTATGCTGTGTTGCTAGGCGTAACTGCGGCAGCAATTCGAACCCCCTGTTCGTAACCGTTTTCCACATAGTTAATACCCCAATCAATCGCTACCGTTCTTCCAACCAAGTACTTATTGTCCAGCAGATCCGCAACATAACCAAACTCAGCATCTCCTTTAAAGGTGTGTGCTGAGTTCAGAATATCTTGTGCTAGGGAACTGCGACTAGCGGCTCCCGTCGTCAGCTTGTTATTCCAATAATTGAGACCACCCTCATCAGCTCCATTGTTTCTACCAAGGACATTTCGGTAAAAGGTGTGAATGAAATCTTCATTCGTCATCGATGTTGTAAAGCCTGTTAATGCAGCAAATTGGTCAGAAGCACCAATGTTATAAAACGACTCTGAAATTTGCGCAATCGATTGACCGTTTTTGAACTCATCGATCCAATAAGCAACTCCATCTGCATCTGGTGTGCGATTGAAAAATGCGACGTAAAGCTCAATCAGCATTTTGACATCCGCCTCAGCAATAGACGCGGCTTTTTCTTTGACCGTTAAATTAAGATTTATATTGGAAAATTTTAAATATTCAACACCAATCAAAGTGTCGACCTCCTTATTTCCATAATATTTATCTTCCACTTTAAAACCTGTATCTGTCTTGGTGAATTTATAGTCAGATAAATAGCGTGAATAAGGAACGGTATCAAAGCCTGATCCTCCTATAATATGATCGTCTCCGGCACCACCGACCAGCGTATCATTACCCGCTCCGCCATCAAGCACATCATTACCGCCATTGCCGGATAAATAATCACTGCCAGCCATACCGAATAAATTATCTTTCGTCCAGCCGCCAATGAGATGGTCATTAGTAAAATCGCCTGTCTTTTCGATTCCCGCGACACCACCTTTTGGATCGAACAGTTCCACAAAATGATTTTGACTAAATTGACTAGCATCGACGTTTTTGAGATTCAATATAGCTTTCCCTATACTCGGCCCTGTACCATCCAAATCTGCGATCAGTAAAGTATCTTTTTCACTTTGTTGCAGGCTTAGATAGCCATTCGCAAAAGGATTGCCTTTAATCGACGTGGAATAATTCATCTCCGCTAAAACGGCATTTAATGAAATCCTGTCACCTCCGGCTACTAGTTCGAAATCAAAGACATTAAACGTATTTGAACTGTAGCCGTATCTTGGCGTGAATAGATCAGCCTCAGGGCCTCCGGTAACGTTGAGCCTGAGATTATTATCAAAGTAACCGCTAATGGTAAATTGATCCATCCCGGAACCACCGTTAAGTGAGAGGTAACGCATACCTGCGAACGAAGAATAGTTCGATGAAATTGTAAAGCTATCGTCGCCTTCCGCGCCGCCAAACGTACCATTGCAGGCGGAAATAAAAAAGGCGTCATTACCAGAGCCGCCATCCGCGTTGTTCGTGCCAATTCCGTTAGAATAAATCTCATCATTGCCACTGCCGCCAACAAAAATATTATCCCCATCGCTGTCGACTAATACATCATCACCAGTCCCGCCAAATAGTTCGTCATTACCTAAGCCCCCCTCAATCTCGTCGTTTCCAGCAGCGCCATTGAGCGTGTCGTTTTGCTTGCTGCCGGTCAGTTTATCGTTTTGATCATCACCGTCTCTAACCATGCCGAGATCGACACCAGTCGGCGAATAAGCGCCAATAAAATTGGCAGCAGTTAAGCTACTTGATTGCACTCCCTGGAGAACAAGAACATCCTGAAACTGTCTTAATCCTGTTGGCCCATCGGTATCAATTTGTACAACCGTATCTTGACCACGTTGTAGCAAACGTGCAAAACTAATCTCTCCAAACGGGTTTTTGCCATCGAAGTAATAAAAATATTCTGAATTGAGATCAATGTAGTCTCCCTTAGCACCACTTATGAAATCAGTTACGATATACGGGGTGTTACGTGTTACATTCGGTGCGTAAAAGGTATCAATACCATTGCCACCGGAAACGAGTAAACTGCCACTGAATGTGCCATTCCCACCTTGAACAATTATTTTATCGTGCCCATTTCCACCATTGACGCTAATTTGACGACTATTACTTTGCAAATTAGCATAACCCAAATAGACCTCAATTAGATCATTGCCATCGCCGCCATTTAGTTCATCACTTCCACTTCCACCGCTAAGAGTATCGTTCCCATTTCCACCGTTGAGCTGGTTTTTACCAATGCCACTGGTTCTTAAATAGTCGTTGCCGTTCCCGCCATTCAGCTGATTGTCACCAATTGATCCATCGTCAGAAAGAGTATCGTTATCATTCTCTCCATTTAAAATGTCGTTTCCTTCACCGCCACTGAGCTGATCAATGCCGTCACCACCGAAAAGCTGGTCATTACCACGACCACCGTCTAATCTGTCATTGCCAGCACCACCAAATAAATGATCGTTGAGTAAACCGCCGACCAAATTGTCACTGACCATTCCACCGCGAATTGTCATGCCGTCGTCTGAGCCGTTCGGATTCAAGCCTTGACCAAAATTCAATGTACTTAGCGCACTTAATTGGGTGTTACTCAAAATAACGAGTGGTCGGAAGCCGTATGTGCTGAAGTTAGGACCGTCATAATCATATTCGATCACAGTATCGTTGTCCTTTTGAATCAACCTGAGCATGCCAGAAGGTCCAAAAGGATTGCCACCTTGATAGTTGCTGTTCAATAAGCCGAACAAATCGATGACATCTGCTTGAAGTCCTGTCTGAAAATCCGTGATTGTCAACAGACCATTAATTGAAGAAGAGCGTATGTTATAAGTATCAATGCCACTTCCACCACTCACAGTAGCCTTAGACTCTGCTATATATGGTGAAAAATTGAAGATGTCGTTTCCATCACCAAGTGCAATCAATGTAGTACCAGGAGTGTAAGCTGTACCCCAACTACCATAATCAACTACGTCATTACCTGAACCAGCGATAATCGTATCGGCGCCACCTGCAGAATAAAATTGATCATCGCCGTCACCGCCATCGGCTGTACTACCAGCACCGTTCGAATACAAAGTGTCTTTACCTGCTCCACCTCGCAAGATATTTTTGCCGGTGCTATCCATCAACGTATCGTTCCCGTCACCACCATCTAACAAATCATTTCCATCACCTCCATCTAGACGGTCATTACCCGCACCACCGTTGATGCTATCGTCTCCGCTTTCGCCATATAAATTATCCTCACCAGTGTCACCAAATAATTGGTCGCTCCCCTTACCTGCTCGAATATTGTCAGCGCCAGCATCACCGTAAATCGTATCGTTAAGATCCTTCCCTTCGAGATTATCATCGTTCAAACTGCCTCGTATGATTTGTCCCTCGTTACTGCCACTAGGGTTCCAGCCATTCGCAAAACTGGTCCCATTTAATTGTTTAAGATCGAGATTTTCAAGAGTCAAAATAGGATGCATTGCATAAGCGTTACCAGCAGCGCCATCGTCATCGATAAAAATAACGACATTCGTGCCATCTTGCGTGGCTTTCAAAAACGCAGTACTACCAAATGGATTGTCTTTTACGTTAGGAAGTAGTGCTGTGAGATCAATTAAATCGGCATCACTGTTAGAGAAGTCTTTAATTTTGATATCGCCAACATTGGAGATACGCAGTGCAAAAATGTCCTTACCCGCACCACCGACAATGCTGACATTGTTGATTTTGCCGTAAGCATTTATCTCAAACTGGTCGTTTCCATTACCGCCGTCAAAAGTACCGCCGTCAACTGAATTAATAAAAATCAAGTCGTTGCCGTCTTGACCCCGAATCAAATTCTTACCGCTAGAATCACTAAGGTAATCATCACCACTACCACCTTCTAGGGTATCGTCGCCATCACCACCGTGCAGTGAATCATTGCCAGATCCGCCTTTCAAAAGATCATCACCAATATCTCCGTAAATAGTATCGGCATCATTGATTGAGTTTTCATCACCACCGATTAAGGTATCATTTCCTTTTCCGCCGTAAATCGTATCGGCACCAGATCGCCCAGAGATATGATCGTCTAGAATATTTCCTCTCAGTTCTTCCGCATTATCGGTGCCAACTAAGGTCATGCCGATGGAGCTTCCGTCAGGATTCAGCCCACCCGAAAAATTGTCCGCACTTAATTGCGTGACTGTGATGTTTTTCAGCGTAAGAATCGTGTAAAAATTGGTATCCGATTGATTTAGGGATTTAGCTTGCAACAAGGTATTTTGACCATCTTGTTTCAAACGTACAAAGCCACCTTCAGCGAACGGATTTTTATTGAATTGCGAGAAGGACGAAATAAGATTTGCAAAGTCAATCTTATCGCCATTTTTTCCTGTACTAAAATCACTTACAACGTACGGACTGTTACGATAAAAAGCATAATTTCCGATTAAAAACGTATCACTTCCATTTCCACCAAGTACATTGATGACGTTGTCACCACTATCGAAATATAAATTGAAACGATCGTCGCCGTTACCACCATTCACAGTTCCTTCACGACTCGCTCCCAATTTGGTTGAGTAAGAAATATAGTCATCACCTTCGCCACCAAGCACATCGTCTGAGCCGTTTGCAGAAATTTTGTCATTTCCAGCGCCTCCATCAAGTTGACTGAACGCACTTGCAATATAGTTGTAGTTAGAATTTAAAGTATCGTTACCATCACCGCCTCGCAACATATTATTTCCAGAGCTATCTTCAATATAATCGTCGCCGGCACCACCATCCAACTCATCATTACCTTCGCCACCAACTAAGCGATCATTATCAGAATCTCCATATAATTTATCGTCGCCAGCATCACCATAAAGTGAATCCGCGCCAGAATTGCCGTGCACAGTGTCATTTCCGCTTCCGCCATATATGGTGTCACCACCATAGTAGCCACCAACTTCGTCACCGCCATTAACAACGTCATTTCCCTCATTGGCTTCGATCTGATCTCGACCGGCACCACCGTTGATCACATCGTTCTTTGTACTACCGTAAATGGTATCGTCACCTGAAGTGCCAGTAACATCCATCGCGACATTACTAAATTCCGTGCTGAAATTTGCCACTGAATACCCGTTATTCTGGTAACTAACACCATTCGCAGTTTTGACTAATCCTGTAGATAATTCTATGCGATACTCAGACGCGAAATCAAAATCGAGCGCTGGATTCAACGTCAAAACAGCGCCAGAAATAGTGATGTTTGAGCTAGTGACACTCTCTTGAAGCACAATCTCTCCCTTACTATTCTTGATTGTGATAAATCCAGTACCAGCAATAATCGCCTCACTAAACGTAATAACGATATTCGAATTGACTGCAGCTCGACCTTGATAATATCCAGGAGAAATAGACTTAATATATAAGGTAGTTGTAGTGCTTTGAGAAGTGCTTAAAGTAGTCATCTGCAGAGAAATAGAGTTATTCAAAAGAGTTAACATACATTCTAACTCTTTCGAACATCCATGTAAAAAAATAGCAACTTAATGCGTTAATCTCCTACAGAGAACTTGAGCCCTCACTCAACAGAAAGACAAACTATTGCATAATAAAACACCGTCGTTGCATGTTTTATTTACTTGCGTTAACACAGAGGGGAGACGGGTAAATACAAATCGATAGTTACGAGTCGATGACACCACATATCCTACCGTCTTAAAAAATGACTCTTAAGGAAGTAATCCGAAGCAGATAAAATGAACTGATCCAGCCTGAAGCCACCGCATAGTTTTAGTGCGCAGCAAGACGAGCATATAAATCTAAATCGAGATAACTTTCATCCCTGCGCGCAGCTTGGCGTCGTCGGCCTTCATGCATAAAATTCAATTTCTGTAATAGTTTCGCACTGGCGATATTTGCCGGTTCAACTTCAGCATGCAGTCGATGCAAACCCAATTCATCAAAGGCAAAATGTAGAATGCTCAACAAGCATTCATGCATCACCCCTAAGCCCCAATATTCTGGCAACAACCAGTATCCAATTTCCGCATTATTATTAAAGCTGTCGATTTCATAAATGCCACAAGTGCCGAGTAGACGATCTGGCGCGCGTGCTTCACAGATTGCCCACCAATATCCAGTTTGTGATTTTTCTAGATAGTCATACCAATCCATTTGCTCTTGGGTCGCGGCTTCGGTTTGATAAGAAATTCCATAGTGCGCAATCACACGTGGATTCGACAAACCTGAAAAGATCTGCGACCGATCAGACGCCTGAATTTGACGCAATAAAAATCGCGCGCTATGTCGGATTGGGAAAGCATTACCAGATGGGCGAGTCAACATGATAGGCGCAGGAAGATAAGTGAAATATCCAGAACTTGCAGTGTAACGGATTACACAATATTGACGTCATCAAGTTGTCAATTTATCGGTTTAAGATTTACGCCAAACAAAAATATGAAGATATAAACTCAACCTCGGGGGAATTCAGATGTATCCAAACAAACAAAAACTCATCATTTTCGATGCCGATGGCACCATCATCGACGCATTCAGTGCCATTGAAAGTACCTTTGCCCGACATGAAATGGCCATCGGCGATCTCGAAAGTTTTCAAAAACGGCACAAGTTCTTCAAGTACCTAGGCGGAATAAAAGAATTTCCGGCAAATATCAAAAAACAATTAGGTCGAAAGAGCAGACAACAAGTATTGGGAACCTTAACCGACGTGTATCGGGAAGAGGCGCAACTCTATGAGGGAGTTGCTGAGCTGATCAAGCAATTAATTGTACAAAAAGATATTCGAGTTGGTCTGGTCACACGCAACGTCAGTCATGAGCCGCAAATCACCATGGAAAAATTATTCGCGCGGCATGACATTGATATCAGCGAACTCGACTATTTCGCGCATGTTCCTATTCGCGCCAGCAAAGCGGATTTTTTCAAAGCAGCACGCAAACAATTTGACATCAATCCGGCACGCGCCTATGCCTGTGGCGATGAGCACAAAGATTACCACGCTGCACTTACTGCCGGAATTTATCCCTTTGTCGTTTCTTACGGCTTTGAAGACTTCAAACGACTAACCAAGAAGTTTGAAGTTCCCGAGGAAGTCATCTCTCGAACGCCCCAGGAATTATGTGTACGAATTCGCCATGCTTTGGATTTGTCTACATAGTTCGTCTATCTTATTAGGATGTTTGGACGCGTTAAGTGCGTAGCGTTGATCAGATACGTGCAACCGAAGGCCAACTGACCTGCCACTCAATTTGAATATTTTTTGATTATTTTTTGATTTCTTGAGCTGTTTTTCTTCTAGATCCCGCGTAAACCTACAGGCGAACATTCACGGAACCGCCGAAAGTCAGCATTTCTACTGAAATTCGGTGGGAACAGACGATGAGTTCTTCAGGTTTATTCAATTTTGAGAAAGGTTTGATATGAGCAAAGTATTCAAATTACGTCAAAGCGCATTACTATGCAGCATTATTGCCGCATCTTTGGCTGCGTGCGGCGGCGAAGCTGCACACGAAACTCCACCTCCAAAACAGGTTGGCCTTGGCATCTTTAGTGCACCACCTGCAGCACCTGCTGACATCGTTAGCTTCACTGGCATTCGAAATAATTACACGATTACACGGACCATGACGGGCTTTGCGGTCAAAGACAATATTGGATCAGGAGGAACCGTTAATGTATCAAACCAAGCCAATTTGAAATTTGCCGACGTCACCATTAATCTTGGCTTAGGCGACAAATCCAAAACCATTTCTGAAGCCAGCCTAAAGAGATTGATTGAGCTGTACATTGCATTCTTTAATCGTGTTCCAGATGCCGATGGCTTATCGTACTGGATTGATAGAATCAAAGAAGGCATGACGATCGATATCTTGGCCAGCAATTTCTATAACGCCGCCTTAGAGTATTCAAGTTTGACAGGTTACTCAGCCAGTATGTCAAACGAAGAGTTTGTCAAAATTATCTATAAAAATGTACTCGGCAGATCTGGCAGCAATGCGCCGCCAGAGGTCGATGTGAATTACTGGGCGAATCAGCTCGCTACTGGTCAGTCGAGCAAAGGCAGTTTGATCGCAACCATGCTAACTGCAGCACATACTTATGCGGGAGATCCGACGTGGGGATGGGTCACTCAATTACTCGATAACAAAGTCAATGTTGGTTTATTTTTCGCTGTTGAACAAGGGCTCAACTACAACACACCGAGTGAGTCAATTGAAAAAACGATGGCAATTGTAGCGAAGATCACCTCTGCAAGTATCGCTTTAGCAAAGAGTACGATCAATATTCTTGACATCAACTTCAATGCAAGTGCTGCCTATAATCCCAATGGATCAGGAAATAATAATGGTAACAACGGGAATAATTCTGGCAGCGGTACTGGGGCATCCAAAGAATGCTACAACCAGAATTTGATTAAGCAAGGCGTTACTTACAGTACCGAAATGTCGTCAACCGTCGCAAGCTTGGGCACAACCACAGTATATGTCGTCAATTACAAACCAAATGGGACGGCAAGTTTTAACGGGATCAGTGCACAAGAATTATTAACCGATACCATCATTCTCAGTGGCGTTGGAACAGGTACCGTCAGCAAAATCAAATCGTATCTCAATGTATATGACAATGAATCACTGGCGTATGGCAATTCAGTCACACTGACCCTACCAGGTTTTGGCGACTACAATGTTGTGGGAACCATGACCCCACCAAAACGCACACCATTCTCGATGGCGGCGAATGAGAGTTTTGAGCAAACCTATAAATATAAGCAAGAGGCGGTTGGCAGCTTATTTCCGATCAGCTACCCAGAGCAAAGCATGACTGAGAAGCTAACTTTCTTAGGCATAGAAAGTGTTACGGTGCCAGCAGGTTCATTCAAAGCTTGCAAGTTCAAACACGATTCAACTGTAGATAGTGTCACCAGTGTTAGCTATACTTGGCAAATTTCAGACGCTGCTTATCGCGGCTTAACGGCAAAAATCGAAGCAAAAGATGTCGTTACGGTAGCAACGAAATTATCAATACAAGGACAATAAATATTGGTAGCCAGATGGAACAGGAATAGTGATTCTGCAACCACTCTTCCTGTTTCTATCTAGCCTAAATTAGGTTATTCAACCGCAAACAAGACTGCCACTAAAGAATCAATCACTGCCTTTTCAATATAAGCAATTGCGTCTGAATGCTTATTGAAACATTTCTTTACCGCTTAATCATTTGACAGGTCAAGCCATGAATCTGTGAAGGGGGATTGTAATTTGCGTCGGAGCTTCCCCGCATAATCTTGTCGCTGATTTTGATATAACAAAAAAGCAGTCACACCGATTAATGTGACTGCTTCCATTGAATTAAATCAAATCAATTCAAACAAAGAAATTAAAACTTCGCCTGATCTACATCCTGAATAAAGCGGATCAATCCTGCAAAATAGGCTTCGCTGTCATCATACATCGCCATATGACTACCTTTTGGACAGGTTAATGAACGCCCGCGTTTGACCTTGCTTGCCATCGCTGCCATGTACTGCGGGTCCATCGTGTCGTACTGCGCGCCTATCATTAAGGTGGGTACGTGAATTTTGGATAAGTCCGAGCTACGATCCCAGTTTAACAATTTCCCACTTGCGCCAAGTTCGCTTGGTCCTTGCATCGATACATAAATCTTTGCGTTCACATGCTTGAATGAGCGATTGACTGGATCTGGCCATTGCGCTTGCGGCATGCGCAAAACATGTTTTTCGTAATGATGCGGAATCAGTAATTCCATATAACGTGGATCTTCATACTTGCCTGCCGCTTCCAAAGCCTGCGTCTCTTTTAACACCGCTTGATCCATGGCTGGCATCAATACTTTTTTCGCATACTCGTTATAGGCGGGAATACTATCGACCATGTTCGATACGATCAAGCCTTTCAAATGTTGCTGATATTTGAGTGCATATTCCATCGCCAAAATGCCACCCCACGAATGGCCGAGCAGGTAAAAATTCGATTGATCTAACTTCAATGCTTGTCGCACTTGTTCGACTTCTTCCACATAACGCGGCAAGTCGATCAAGCTTTGATCTGTTGGCTGATCGCTGAAATGTGAACCTAATTGATCGTAGTAGTAATACTCAATATTCGCATTCGGAAAATAACTGTCGAACACTTCAAAGTATTCATGCGTCATGCCCGGACCACCGTGCAATAGTAAAACCTTCATGGTCGGATGATTGCCGACGCGTTTCGTCCAGACTTTAAAATCCCCTTTCGGTGTCGTGACATTAATGAGTTTTACACCACCAGATAGGCGATCATCGCGCTGGCTGTAATCAAGATAGCTGGATTTCTTGCCTGATTCAGCAGTCGCCGCTACTTGCTGTGGCGCCTCGTTTTTTTGACATGCGGTAGCGACCAAAATCAAGAGTCCGGCGCATAAATGCGTGCCAAATTGTTTGATCTGATTTTTAAACGAACTATCAACCATCTTACTTTCCTTCCTCAAGTACAGTTTCAATCCGGCGATCTGGCACCAGCCACATGAACGCCACCGCGACATAAATTGCTTGCGACAGCAAGGGTAATTGAAATGCCACCACGATCGCCGCTGCATACAACACTAAAGATAGTTTTCCTTTCACATCTTTGCCTATCGCTTTTCTCAATAAGGAGCTATCGCCAGCAGAACAAATCAAACTATATTGCAAGAACCAATAGGCTAGTGATGCCATAAACAAAATGACGCCGTACAAAGCGGTAGGACCAGCCGCGAAATGGTTTTCGCCCATCCAGCCGGTTGCAAATGGAATCAGCGATAACCAAAATAATAGGTGTAGATTCGCCCACAAATTTCCCGCACTGATTTTATGTGTCGCATGCAACATGTGATGGTGATTATTCCAGTAAATACCAATGTAAACAAAGCTCAGGATATAGCTCAAAAACACTGGCAACAAAGGAAGCAAAGCATCGACGCTCGCACCGTGTGGCACTTTGAGTTCCAGTACCATGATCGTAATAATGATCGCGATCACACCATCGCTGAATGCTTCGAAACGTCCTTTTCCCATATGCTTTCCCTTTCTTTTCTTAATATGCTTATGATGATTTGATCTTTGCCGTGTCATTTTTGTGATTACAATGTTCGACCCGATTTGTTTTTTTGATGTACGCCCATTGACGATTTAAGGCCATGACGCAGACTACTAGTGAATTTCCCAAACAAATCGCTCCGTCACCTCCAAGTTTCGGTTTAGCCCTAAGTTTTTGGCTGAAACTAGGCTTCATCAGTTTTGGTGGCCCTGCCGGACAAATTGCGATTATGCATCAAGAACTTGTGGAAAAACGTCGTTGGATTTCAGAACAACGTTTTTTACATGCGCTCAATTACTGCATGCTTTTACCAGGGCCCGAAGCACAACAATTAGCGACTTATATTGGCTGGCTCTTACATGGGGTGCGCGGTGGCGTGGTAGCAGGCCTGTTATTTGTGCTGCCTTCTTTGTTTATGTTGATTGCCTTGTCGTGGTTGTATATCGCTTACGGTCAAACTAGTTTGGTAGCAGGCTTATTTTATGGAATTAAACCAGCAGTGACCGCTATCGTTTTACAGGCCGCGCATAGAATCGGTGGACGTACTTTAAAGAATGCCAGTTTATGGACAATCGCCGTGGCGGCTTTTGTTGCGATCTTCGCCTTGAACTTGCCATTTCCTTTGATTGTCTTTTGCGCTGCGGCACTAGGCTATTTGGGTGGTCGATTTTTGCCACAAGACTTTTGCGCAGGCGGACATGCTAGCAAGGCGAATCAACTAAATTATGGCGCTGCGGTGATTGACGATCATACGCCAACACCTGCACATGCGCGCTTTCATTGGGCTGGTTTGAGTCGGGTTTTACTAGTCGGCATGGTGTTGTGGAGCTTGCCTATGTTGAGCTTATTATGGCTCTTTGGTTGGCAGCATACCTTGACGCAAATGGCGTGGTTTTTTACCAAAGCAGCATTCATGACTTTTGGTGGCGCTTATGCGGTGTTGCCTTATGTGATGCAAGCCGCGGTACATCACTATGGCTGGCTGAGTGCAGGGCAGATGATCGATGGTTTGGCCTTGGGTGAAACCACACCGGGACCTTTAATTATGGTGTTGGCCTTTGTCGGTTTTGTGACTGCGTATATGCAAGCACTATTTGGCGCAGATCAGCTTTTTCTTGCTGGGTGTATCGCGGCTGTTTTGGTGACTTGGTTCACATTTTTACCTTCGTTTATTTTTATTCTGGCTGGAGGGCCTTTAATTGAAAGCACCCATCATCAATTGAATTTTACCGCTCCCTTAACTGCAATCACCGCTGCAGTAGTCGGTGTGATTGTCAATCTCACGTTATTCTTTGCCTACCATGTGCTGTGGCCGCAAGGTTTTGCTGGTGGCATTGTTCATGGTATCGATCTTTGGTCAGCATGTATCGCAACTTTGGCCGCGCTTGCTTTGATCCGCTTGAAATGGAATGTGATGTGGGTGATCGCTTTGGCAGCATTGGCGGGATTGATGATACAGCTCATGTTGAAATAGAAAAAATCTCACCAGAGAAATCTGGTGAGATTTTTAACCTATCTTTACAGCTAATTTACGGCCACTACAAATCGACCAAACTACTTAGCTACCAACACGACCACCATCATTCTTAGTGATCACGATAGTCGCAGAACGTGGACGCTTGCCCGCGCCGTAACCTGCGTTGCTTGGCCACTGGCTAGTGTATTTAGTTGGGTCTGCGATATTTGCAGCAGAAGTGCTTTCACCCGGATGCTGGATGTTCACGAACAAAGCTTTACCATCTGGTGTTTCGGCGATGCCCGTGATTTCACAAGCCGCTGGGCCAACTAAGAAACGCTTCAATGTATCAGCGGTTGGCTTCTTACCGACGTAAGTTGTTACTGCGAGATTCGAACCGTCTGCTTTAGTGTAATTCAAAGTGACTTTTTCACCATCACCAACTTGACCTGGCAAACCAGCTAGCATCATACAGTTAGACACATCAGTGAACGCGCCATCATCGGTTTGTATCCAGCAGATACCCGTTGCTGGGCTAAACGCCAAGCCATCTGGGCTAGACATATCTTGATCATTCGTCAGACTAGATAAATTGATCTTACCTGCATCTGCACTCGCTTCCGCTGCGAATAGGTACACGTCCCAAGTGAAAGTCAAAGCAGCAGAACCTTCCGCGCCTTCTTTCATACGCAAGATATGACCATTTGGATTACCGGTCTGCGCAGTCGTGCCTTTCATATCTGTGTAAGCACGTGGATTTGCAGCGTCTGGTACCAACTGTGAAGAGCCGGTCGCATTGATATTACGATTGCTGTTATTCGTCAGTGCGTAGTAAATTTCACCGTTCGCTGGATTGACGGAACACCATTCTGGACGGTCCATCTTAGTCGCGCCCACTGCATCGCCGGCTAAACGAGAGTTCACGCAAATATCTGCCTGATCCGCAAATTTATAAGCTGCGTAAGCGGCGATCAATGGATTACTCATCGCCAGTTCTACCCACTTACCACCACCATCCGCATTAAACTGCGCCACATACAATTTACCGCTATCGAGGTATTTGTCACCCATCGCTAAAGCATTACTGGAATTAGCATCTGCCGCTTCCCAGTTCGCTGTTGAGACAAATTTATAGATGTATTCGTTACGAGAATCATCACCCATGTACACAGCCAATGGTTTGCCAGCGACTGGTTTGCCGAAGGCTGCGCTTTCGTGGGCAAAACGACCCAAGGCTGTACGCTTCTTCGCCAATTTGGTTTTATCGTAAGCGTCCATCTCAACGATGTAACCCATACCGTTTAATTCATTGCGATAGTCATCGCTACCATTATTAGAGGTGCCAGTTTGACTGAGATTCCAGCGTGCATACTTATCATCGGTACCACCAGTTTCCCAACCATGACGTGAACCGCCACCTTGAGCACGGCCATAGCGCTTCAATGAAGCAACGCTCTTATCGTTGCCACGTGCAGTATCATCGGTAGCGCTACGCGTGAAATAGCCAGCCCAGTTTTCTTCGCCAGTCACAAAACTATTCCATGGCGTTTTACCAGTACCGCAGTTATTCAAAGTCCCGCGTGTTTTCAAACCAGTTGGCGAATACTTCGTGATTGCCAAGGCATTACCGCGTACTGGACCAGACAACTCCATCTCAGTTAAGCAAGTGAAGCGACGGTTAAATGCAGAATCTTTCACATATTCCCATTTGCCATTCGCTTTACGTACTTCAACAAATGAGACACCGTGAATTGCTGTTTCTTTATCCACTTCAGCCGCTGGACGTGGCAAAGTAGAAGTGCCACCGTTTGCGTGCAAGAAGAAAGATGCATATTTCTCATCTGTGGTTGCTTCATGATTCACGCCGAGCAAACCACGTTCAACCGAAGTCAATGAAGCTTTACCATCAGCAGATAAACCGAACCATTCCATACCATCGTGATGATCACCCGCACGGTTTTCGAAATCGGTATCAGTGCCATCATTTTTATAGGCTGGTGTTGCTGCTGTTAATGGATCACCCAAAGCATAAATTGCTGTCGCTGTATAACCAACAGGCACGATCACGCTGTCTAACAAACTCTTAGCCACTGGCGCAAAACCGAGTAATTTTTCAGTTGGTGTGGTTGGCGTAGTCGGTGTCGTTGGTGTCACTGTGTCGTTAGAACCACCACATGCACTCAAAGCGCTAGAGCCAATAAATGCGCTGGCGATAGAAGCAGCACCGCCACGCAACAAACTACGACGGCTCAAACGTGCATCTAATACGGCACTGAAGTGTTGATTTGGGGTGTCGTTGTATCCGATATCATCTGGATCAATCGCATTCAGTTTTTCATTCGTCTTGCTCATGGCTTCTTCCTGTGGGTATGAGGATGTAAAAAAAAGTGGTACAGAAGCGGGCAATCATAGTGAGCATGTATGACTGCTGCATGACGAGTTCGTGACAATCCGATGACATCCCAGTTATCCAACAAAAAAAGAGCCTGCTTGGAAAACCAAACAGGCTCAAACCGGTACTACTCACATTGACTGAAGCAAGATAGTGGTGCTAACTTGAATCAGTCTTACCAACCACAAGGGTATCTACAGTGCCGCCACCTTCGCTTTCTTGCCACTGATGGCATAAAAGGCTTTCATCACTAAACGGTAGATCAGGCGGACGAATGTCAGTGTCAACAATGCTTCAAACAAAGTCATGCTGACCGCCAACGCCTGATGATAGCGATCAGAACGACGGCGCATTTTTGCCATCATACGATCACGTGCAATCTCAATACTGTCGTAAAAACTTGGTACCACCAACAAAGTCAAAATAGTCGAAGTAATCGTGCCACCAATAATTGCAATCGCTAATGGACGATAGAATTCGCCGCCCTCACCCAAACCAAGCGCAACGGGAATCATGCCGGCGATCAAAGCAAATGTCGTCATCAAGATCGGACGCAAACGAACCCGTCCCGCATGCATCAGCGCATCTTCGCGGTTCATGCCATCTTTTTCTTGCTTACGTGCTGCATCGAGTAAGAGAATCGCATTTTTGGCGACTAGCCCCATCAACATAATGATACCGATAAAACTCATCAGATTAATCGTACTGCCGGTCAGCATCAGCGCAATGACCACACCAATCAATGACAGTGGCAACGACAGCATCACAGCCAATGGTGCAGTGAAAGAACCAAACTGCATCACCAAAATCAAGTACATCAAACCGATACCGGAGACCAAAGCAATCAGCATTTCGGTGAACAATTCATCTTGATCCTGACCTGCGCCAGCCAATGACAAACCATAACCCGGTGGATAGTTAAAGGATTTCGCTAAGGCCATCGCGTCTTTCGTCACTTCGCCACTTGCACGACCTTGCGCATTCGCAGAGACGGTAATGGTACGTTTGCCATTGCTATGTTCAATCGCTGAAGGACCTTTACCCATACTGACCGTCGCAATTTGATCGAGCGGTACCATTTCATTAGTGCCAGCTACGGCAATCGGCAAACGTTCAATATTTTCTTTGCTAACACGATCCGCTGGATGCAAACGCACCGCTACATCACGTGTTTCACCAGTTGGATCAACCCAATCACCCACTTCGATACCCGCGAATGCCACACGTAATGCCTGTGCTGCATCGTTGATAGAAATACCCATCGAATTAGCAAGACCACGATTCATTTCGATCTTTAACTCTTTCTTTGGATCTTGCTGTGACAAACCAACATCCACAGCACCAGGGATCTTACGTAACTCATCCATATACGCACTGGTGATTTCTAATAACTTACGTGAGTCCGGCCCAGTAAATTCAATCTGAATCGGCTTACGTGCACCATTATTCAAATCGTCTAACACCACATACTCGGCACCGACCAATTGTTTGACTTTTTCACGCAACTCCACCGCAACTTCTTTGGCACTGCGCTTACGCGTATTCTTTTTACCGATGTCGACATAAATCCGACCACCAGCAGCATTGATATTGCTATTGGTATCTTTCACTTCTGGAATAGTGCGCGCGATTGCGGCAGCTCTTTCCATTTTCAAGCGTGAATATTCAATCGAAGACGATGCTGGTGTCCGTACTTCTATCATCAAATTACCAGAATCTGCGGTTGGTAAAAAACTGGTGCCACCAAAATTCGCCTGCAATACCAAGGCACCAACAAAACTAGCCAAAGCAATCGCCCCCATCCAACGACGATGATGTAAAGCCCATGCAATCACATTGCCATAACGATCCGCTTGGCTATCAAACCAATCATTAAACTGTGCCAATTTCTTGCTTAGACCTTTCTTAGGCGCCGTATGATGATCTGCAGGATCGCCCCAATACGCTGACAACATAGGATCGAGCGTAAATGAAATCCCCAAACTCACCAATACGGAACAGGTCACAGTCAGAGCAAATGGACGGAACCATTCACCTGAAATACCTGGCATGAACGCAACCGGAATAAATACCGCGATAATCGAGAAGGTCGTTGCCGCAACCGCCAGACCAATTTCAGCAGTACCTTCTAAAGCCGCAGTGCGACGATCTGAACCATTTTGCATATGGCGCACAATGTTTTCTCGCACCACAATCGCATCATCAATCAAGACACCGATCGCCAGTGACAGACCAAGCAAAGTCATGAAATTGAGCGTGAAGCCACATAACCACACCGCAATAAATGCCGCAATCACCGAAGTTGGCAAGCTTAAAGCGGTAATCAAGGTTGAACGCCAAGAATTCAAGAAAGCGTAGACCACGAAAATCGTCAACACGGCACCAAACACCAGTGACTCAATCACGTTATTCAAACTACTTTGCGCATCCTTACCGCCATCGCGCGTTACTTCTAATTTGGTTCCTGGATTATCTTTCGCCAAATCCTTATTAATTTCTTCAACCGCTTTCACGACGCTCTTGGCAACACTCACCGTACTTGCTTCGCGTGAACGCGTCACCAAGATACCCACGTTAGGCTTACCGCTACGAATGCTCAAGCTGTTAATATCAGCAAAACCATCTTCAATCGTGGCAACCTGACCAAGTCGAACAACCTGATCACCACGACGCTTTACCACGATATTTTGAAATTCTGCCGGACTCTCGATCCGACCAACCAAACGGATACTTTCTTCCTCCAAACTACCGCGCACTTTACCGACCGGGGCGTTGGTATTCTGGCTGCGCAATGCTGCAACAACTTCACCAGCAGACACATTAAATTCACGCAGACGTTCTGCACGTAATAAGACCGATAATTCACGACGCAATGCACCACTCACGTTCACCGTCGCTACACCCGGGATCGCCCGTAAGCGAGTTGCCAGCGTATCTTCTGCCATACGAGAAATTTCAGCATGCGTTTGGCTGCTCGATGACAAAGCCAAATTCACAATCGGTTGCGTGGATGGATCAAAACGCTGCACGATGGGCTCGCGCATCTCCGTCGGCAACTTATAGCGCACAGTAGAAATCACGTTACGGACTTCTTCAGCGGCCTCAATCATGTTTTTCTTGAATGAAAAACGCATTTCAAATCCAGCACTGCCTTCGTTCGCGTATGAATACACTTCATCCACACCCGACACGCTTTGCAAAGACTTTTCTAAGCGATTAACAATCTCACGCTCGACCGTATCAGGCGAAGCACCAGGATAAGGAATGCTAACAAATAGGCCAGGAATTTCGACATCGGGATTTTGATTGACGCGCAATTTACTCATCGCCAACAAACCCATCGCCATCATCGCGATGATCAAGACGATCGTCGCAACTGGTCGTTTAATACTGAAATCAGATAAAAACATGATCAGTTCCCCATCGCTACGGTAGTCGCTGCCAACGCTGTTTTAGTCACAGGAGCTGCCGCCATTTCGACTATTTGTCCTTCTTTAAAATTGGAACTTGGATTACGCATAATCACATCACCAGCACTTACACCGCGACGCACTTCATAGTTACCTGTGCGGACATCACGACTGCCTAAAGCCAGCTCAACTTTATTCAAGGTTTTACCCTGAACTTTCCAGGCAAATGATTTATCGCCAGATTTCACAATCGCTGCTTCTGGCAACATTAAAGCTGCAACGCTTTCTGCTTCGATATTTCCTTCTGCATACAAACCAGAGACACGCGGTTGTTTGCTATCAGAAAAAGCTACCAACACTTCAACCTGACGCGTCACATCATTTGCCGCGGGATCTAAACGAGTTACCTTGCCACGGAATTCTTGACCAGCATAACCATTGATACGGAAACTCACATTCTGACCAGTCTTCACCATACCAATTTTGTCGGCAGATACGCGACCAACAAAACGCATGCTATTCGGATCAATCACTTTGACCAATTCTTTACCTGCTAAAGCAGTATCGCCAGGGGAAACTTTACGTTCACTCACCACACCATCAAATGGCGCGCGCACAACGGTGCGTTGTAATTGTTGCTGCGCTTGTGCGGCACGAGCTTTGGCAGCGGATACTTCACTTTGCGCTGCGTTACGACGTACTTCAGCGTCATCCAATGCTTGCATCGACGTCATGCCAGATGCACGCAAGGTTTTCAAACGCTGTAAATTACGGTCTGCCTGATCTAATGCCAAAGTCGCATTACGCGCCGCATCATTGGCTGAATTGAGATTATCGCGAATCGATGTTTCATCTAAACGCACAATCACGTCACCACGTTTGACTGCTTCACCGTTTTCTTTTAAGACTTGTAAAACCACGGTCGAGACCTCAGCACGCAGATCTGCCTTACGCTCTGGCTGAATCGAGCCTGTCACCACCGGACCCGATGCCAAGGCATTGCTTTGGACATTCAAAATATCTTCATTCGCAATAATTAACTTAACCGGTGCATCTTTGTTGTCGCTCTTTGCAGTCGCGCTGGCAGAGGCGCTAGCGGATGCACTGGCGCTGGCATTCTTGGTATCGGATGCCGCATTGCTGCAGGCGGTCAGGACGCTAATTGCAGAGGTGATCGCAACAACGAGTATGGTTTGACGTAACATGATGAGTACCTGCTTATGTAATTGGAGGATTTGCGATGGTGAGTATTCCCGAGCACCCCCTGAGTTTCAAGTGGCAAGGTTGTGAGTTGCGAAAAAGTGGGGATGAAACGCAAAAAAGTCGGACTGAAATGAAATTGCTTAAACGGCTAGCATTTACTGATGCAGACGAATTTCATATTCAATTATCAATTGTCAATTGTCGATTACTTGCGTACGCAATGTTCTCTTCAGCGAATACTGTCGGCTTGCTCGAGCGTCAAAGCAAACTACGCCCATGCTATTATTCTTAAAAAAAACCAGCCTACTATTTTTGCCGCTGACTTGCACATGACTACCGCCACTTCAACATCGAACATGCCACTACAATTTCGCTTAGCCCAAAAAAACGACGCTGAAGCCATCACCGCTCTGGTCAATAGTGCCTACCGAGGCGACAGTAGCCGGGCAGGTTGGACTACCGAAGCCGATTTATTGACTGGCGTTAGAGTGCAAGCGGAAGACGTCAGAGAAATCATCGAAATCGAAGGTTCGATGATTTTGCTGTGCTTGCAGCAAAATGAAATCGTCGGCTCGGTCAACTTATTAAAAACCGAAGACAAAGCTTACTTAGGCATGTTCGCCGTTAATCCGCTCTTACAAGGCGCAGGCATAGGAAAACAATTTATGCAGGCGGCAGAAGCTCTCGTCAAAAGCGAATGGCAAGCAACTGCCATGTGGATGACCGTTATAACCACCAGACACGAATTGATTGCCTATTACGAAAGACGTGGCTATCAAAGAACCGGACGCTTAGTAGCATTTCCGGCCGAAGTACCAGACGAGTGCCGCTTGGTAAAAGACATCATGATGGAAGAATTAGAAAAACCACTATAAGTTTCAACAGCAAACGCGTTGCGACTTTTATTCAAAATTGGTCGACATCTACAGAAGCACCGAACTCAAGCCAGTTTGCCCCTTTATTCCCTGCATCATCTGCTGAGGTGCTCATTTAAGCTAAGACTTTATGAGTACCCGGAGCACAGATGTTCATCCCCATCGGTTCAACACCCACAGGCATAGCCGCGCTGCGGGTGTACCAACAAGTCAAACAACACGGCGAACCCACGCCCAGCAGAACAGAGCTACAAGCCAAACTCGATGCGGAACAAGCTTTGTCGACAAGTGGTGAACGTGTCAGTACAAATCAAGCAGTGAGTAAGCTGACGAGTGAAGAGCAAATTCAACAACAAAGAGAATTAGAACGGGCTTGGGGTTTGATGAGTGCGGTTTTGGGGACGCAGTTGGATGAGTATGCTTAATTGGTTTTTGGTCACCTATCATATAAAGAACAAGTCTAACTCTTGCCCGAAAAAGCTAATTCAACGACAAAGTATCAATACTCCCTTCTCCCGCGAGCGGGAGAAGAGTTGGGGATGAGGGTGTTTGTAAGATGGTGAAGTTTGAAGATTTGCTTTAGTTTCAAATTGATTTCCATTTATTCGAAAAATTACTTTCACGCCGTCTTCACGTTCACAGGTCGGGTGTGGCCCGACAGCCACTCACTTTTCTTGCTTCGCCAAGAAAAGTAAGCAAAAGAAGGCGACCGTAGACTCGCCCTTCGGGTGCTTACGCTACGCTTCAGCATAATTTTTGCATGTCAAAAAATGGGGTGTTGCGAAAACTCGCTTCGCTCAAACATTCGCAACCCTGATCCCATTTTCTGCCAAGCACAAATTACATCGTCTCAAACGGTGGTAGGTCAAAAGCAACGTCAAAAACAACGCCCTACAACTGCTGCCAGAGAAAAGACCGACCTTCGGTAATGGATGTTTTGACGTTGCTTTTGACTTTGTTTTTGACGTTCATCCACTTTTGACACTGCCAATTGTGCGAGGCAGAAATGGGAAAAAGAGAGTCAGATGTTTGAGCGTAGCGAGTTTCTGACTCTCCCCATTTTTGTCTTGCACAATTGGGTACCCGAAGGGCAGTGGCAACGTGGTCGCCTTCTTTTGCTTACTTTTCTTGGCGAAGCAAGAAAAGTGAGTGGCTGTCGGGCCACACCCGACCTGTGAACGTAAAGTTTATGTGAAAGCCAATGCCAAAAGCAAAAATTCAGCGACTCGTTCGCGAGAGGTCGAACAAGCGATATACGTGATTTATACGGTGAGCGGTGGGTTACGCTGACGCTAACCCACCCTACGAAAATATTACGACTTACAGGCTTTTAGCCAATTTTATGAAATATTTGGAATCAAGTGATCCAATTCTTTTAGGACGTTTATTACTTTTTTCCCATTCGAGTCATGAATTTGATCTAAGAATTTTAAAACATCTCTTTTGGGAAAATCATTAAAGGCTTCAAATTGAGGACTATTAGATGCGTCATCAAATGTAATTTTAACGAGCCGTTGATGTTTTGCTGTATTAGTTAATTCCTTTAAATAATCGAAATTATGATCTCCACAAATCTTATCCAATTCATTTTTCAAGAGCTTGGTGCTATCGGTGCCTTTCAGCATCTTCTTAGTAAAGTCGAAATTTCGAAATTCACTCTTGCCTGGTTTGTAATCTAACGCCAAACAAATTACATAGCAAAGCATATCAACCACCGCATGCTTACTTTGAATAAATCCGTAAATATTCGCGCCAATATCACTACAAATATTTCGATGACTATAAAAATCTATAACCTCCTCTGGCTTTCTGGCTACGAGACGTATTTGTCGATTCATTTGAATTGTCTGATGAATCTCATCCTTACTCATTAATAAGTCACTAATTTGACTAAAATGGTAATGCAAAAAGAGGTTCCGTTGATTAATCGATCGAATACTTTCGCCAATTTCCGCGGCAATTTGTGATCCCCGAAGTCTTTCAACATTGGATCTCAGTTTTTCGTCGGACCAAGTAATTGAATTTACGGTTTTCATATATCGGAGTAAGTCAGAATTATCTAAGTGAAAATCACAAATTCGGCGCCAACCACCGCTCAACTTCATTCTTATCAACCCCACGCCGAACCGCCATATCCTCAACCTGATCCCCAGCAATCTTCCCAACACTAAAATATTTAGACTCAGGATGCGCAAAATAGAAACCCGACACCGCAGCACCCGGGATCATTGCCCATGATTCCGTAATGAACATCTCAATCTCTTCACACTGCATCTGCTTAAACATCGCGGTCTTTACCGTATGCTCAGGACAAGCAGGATAACCAGGCGCAGGACGAATACCTGAATAACTCTCTTGAATCAGATCTGCATTGCTCAATGCTTCATCCGCTGCATAGCCCCATAAATCTTTACGCACGCGTTCATGCAGATATTCTGCGAAGGCTTCCGCCAAACGATCAGCCAGCGATTTCAACATAATGCTGCTGTAATCATCATGCGCCTCTTCGAAGCGTTTTTCGTGCTTCTCTATGCCTAGGCCTGCGGTGACGGCGAACATGCCTATGTAATCTTGTATGCCGCTGTCTTTCGGGGCGATGAAATCACTTAGGCATTGATTCGGACGCTGGACACCGTCGATGATGGCTTTCTCAAGTTGCTGGCGCGTGCCGTAATAGGTGAACGCGACTTCGCTACGCGATTCGTCGGTGTAGATTTCTATGTCATCGTCATTCACCGTATTGGCGGGCAATAAAGAGATCACGCCGTTGGCTGTGAGCCAGCGACCTTCTATGATTTTCTTCAACATCGCCTGGCCCTCAGCAAACACTTTACTTGCTGCTTCACCGACTACTTCGTCTTTTAAAATTGCTGGAAATGGACCGGCCAAATCCCAGGTTTGGAAGAACGGTCCCCAATCGATGTAATTAGCAATCGTTGCTAAATCGACGTTTTTGAATACGCGGCGACCTATGAATTTCGGACGCACTGGCGCTTTGTCGCCAGTGAAGTCGACCTTCATTTTGTTCGCGCGTGCTTGGGCCAGCGTCACCATAGGCAAGGCTTTTTTGTTCGCGTGTTGGGTGCGTACACGTTCGTAGTCACTACAGAGTTCGGCGATGTATTGATCGCGACTTTCTGGTGTCAGCAGAGATTGTGCGACGGAGACTGAACGTGAAGCATCCGCGACGTAGACCACTGGGCCTTCGTAATTCGGCGCAATTTTAACCGCGGTATGTGCACGGCTCGTGGTCGCACCACCGATCAAAAGTGGAATCTTCAACATACGGAAATGCGGATCACGTTGCATTTCTTTAGCGACGTAGGCCATCTCTTCTAATGAAGGTGTGATCAGACCGGACAAACCGATAATGTCGGCATTTTCTGCCTTGGCTTTGGCTAAAATTTCTGAACATGGCACCATCACGCCCATGTTGACGACTTCAAAATTATTACATTGCAAAACGACCGTGACGATGTTTTTGCCAATGTCATGCACGTCGCCTTTGACAGTGGCGATGACAATTTTGCCTTTCGGTTTATTGTCGCCGCTGCGTTTCTTTTCTTCTTCAATGAAGGGTACTAAATGCGCGACCGCTTGTTTCATCACGCGAGCGGATTTCACTACTTGCGGCAAGAACATTTTGCCTTGACCAAACAAATCACCGACGATATTCATGCCCGCCATCAATGGACCTTCGATCACTTGTATAGGACGACCGCCTGCGTTCAACACATTCACGCGCGCTTCTTCGGTATCTTCAACGATCCAGTTAGTAATGCCATGCACCATTGCATGTGCCAGACGTTTTTCTACCGGTTCATTACGCCATTCCAGCGTTGCTTCTTCTTTTTTGCCACCAGCTTTTAAAGTCGCCGCGAATTCAATCATGCGCTCGGTGGCGTCTTCTCTGCGGTTGAGAACAACGTCTTCGACGCGTTCGCGTAATTCAGCATCCAATTCGCTGTACACGCCAACCATACCGGCATTAACGATACCCATGGTCATGCCCGCTTGAATCGCGTGATACAAAAACACCGTGTGGATCGCTTCACGTGCCGGATCATTGCCACGGAAAGAGAAGCTCACATTAGAGACGCCACCGCTGATTTTGGCACCTGGCAGATTTTGATGTATCCAGCGCGTCGCTTCTATGAAATCGACTGCGTAGTTATTGTGTTCTTCGATACCTGTTGCGACCGCGAAAATATTCGGATCAAAAATAATATCGTAAGGGTCAAAATCACAAGCGCTGATCAATAAATCGTAAGCGCGTTTGCAGATTTCTATTTTGCGTTCGTAAGTATCAGCCTGACCTTTTTCATCAAACGCCATGACGATCACCGCAGCACCATAACGCTTACAGAGTTTGGCGTGATGCAGAAATTGTTCTTCGCCTTCTTTCATCGAAATCGAATTGACAATGGCTTTGCCCTGTACGCATTTCAAGCCAGCTTCGATCACATCCCATTTGGAAGAATCGATCATGATAGGCACGCGGGCGATATCTGGTTCTGAGGCGATCAGATTTAAGAAGCGCGTCATCGCAGCTTGCGAATCGAGCATCGCTTCATCCATATTGATGTCGATGACTTGCGCGCCGTTTTCTACCTGTTGACGCGCGACGGCCAAAGCTTCGTCGTATTGCTCATTCAAAATCAAACGGGCAAACGCTTTGGAGCCTGTGACGTTGGTACGTTCGCCGACATTCACGAAGAGCGACTGCGCATCAATCGTAAATGGTTCTAAACCCGACAAGCGCATCGCCGGTTCTATCGTCGGAACAGCGCGTGGTGTTTGGGTTGTGAGAATGTCGGCAATTGCTTTGATATGTGCGGGCGTAGTGCCGCAACAACCGCCGGCGATATTGATAAAACCCGCTTCGGCGAATTCTTTTAGCAATGCGGACGTATCAGCTGGCAATTCATCAAAGCCAGTGTCGCTCATAGGATTAGGCAAACCTGCGTTTGGATAAATACAGACAAAAGTATCAGCAATCTTGGAAAGTTCTTCCGCATACGGGCGCATCAAAGCAGCACCAAGTGCGCAATTCAAACCAACGGTGAGTGGCTTAGCGTGGCGTACGGAATTCCAAAATGCAGGTACGGTTTGACCAGACAAAATACGGCCAGAGGCATCGGTCACTGTACCGGAAATCATAATCGGTAAAGTGCTGCCAGTTTCTTCAAAATATTGATCAATCGCGAACAAAGCGGCCTTGCAATTGAGCGTATCGAAAATGGTTTCGACTAGTAAAACATCAGCGCCGCCTTCGACCAGGCCTCGAGTTTGTTCCAAATACGCGGCGACTAATTGATCGAAGGTGACGTTACGTGCCGCTGGATCATTCACATCAGGTGAAATCGAAGCGGTTTTAGGCGTAGGTCCAAGTGCGCCAGCGACAAAACGTGGTTTGTCGGGTGTGGAATATTTATCACAAGCTGCGCGCGCAATTTTTGCAGAAGCGACGTTCATCTCGTACGCCAGATGCGCCATGTGGTAATCGTCTTGCGCGACCGTGGTTGCGCCGAAGGTATTAGTCTCGATCAGATCTGCGCCTGCCGCCAAGTATTGCTCGTGGATTTCTTGAATCACATGCGGCTGCGTCAGTGACAGCAATTCGTTATTGCCTTTGACGAAGAGTTCGCGCACACCAGCCGGGCCGGTGAAATCCTTAAAGCGCTCGCCGCGATAATCAGCTTCGTTCAATTTATAGCGTTGTATCATCGTTCCCATCGCGCCATCCAGAATCAAGATGCGTTGTTGGAGTAGCTCGCGCAGACGGGCTTCGGTGGCGGAAGATTTCAGAACGGTGGACATAGTATGTAGATTGACGTATCGCTAAAAACAAAAACCCGATCAGGCTGACAAAAGCGGATCGGGTAATGAGTGTGCGATTTGGTAAGAAATTACTACCTTTAGCTGCACTTATTACGCGCCCGCAATCTGAGTCTCAAATCGGCGCAGGAAAACAAGCTGAAATTATACTTTATTTCGAATGAACTTCCTAAACTGACTCTGCTTACATAAATGCTATGACGCGGCTGTGTTAACGCGCTTTTACTATGGAAAAACACTATTCCCAGCATTATTTTTTGCCAACAGCATGGCGGCCCTTATTAGTAAATAGAAAAAAGATATAAGAATGATGTCGAAATATACCCAAAAAAAATAGGCGTATGCTGAAATAGCCATACGCCTTAAGGAGGGAACTGGTTTGAACTAGCCTATATCGGATCTGTTTTTCAAGCTGACTAGTTCTAAAAAATGCTTACTAATAACTTACTAATTACTGATCAACTCAGCGACTTAGCTCGCCTTTTTACGTGTCGCAATCAGGCTCGCTATGATAGAGCTAGCCAAGATAGTACCGATGACCGTTAAAGAAATCGCAGTCGGTACATGCACCCACTTAACGATCAACATCTTCACGCCAACGAACATCAGCACCAATGCAAGGCCGAATTTCAATAAGTGGAAACGATCAGCCATATCAGCCAGCAAGAAGTACAAAGCACGCAAACCCATGATCGCGAAGATATTCGATGTGAACACAATGAATGGATCAGTCGTTACCGCAAAAATCGCTGGGATAGAATCAACCGCAAACACCACGTCAGAAATTTCAATCAAAATCAGTACTAACAATAATGGTGTGAAAACACGCTTGCCATTTTGAATAATGCTGAATTTTTCGCCGTGATAATCCTTGGTAAACGGCAGCATCTTTTTAGCAAATTTCAATACTGGATTGGCTTCCATATCCGGCTCTTTTTCAGCTGCGACCATCATGCGCAAACCTGTGATTACCAAGAAAATACCGAAGATGTACAAGACCCAAGCGAATTGCGAAACCACCCAGCTACCAGCCAAAATCATAATCACGCGCATCACAATCGCGCCCAGCACGCCGTATAACAAGACTTTGCGTTGATATTGCTCAGGTACAGCGAAATGTCCGAAAATCATTAAGAACACGAACACGTTATCGACCGACAAAGATTTCTCAATCACATAACCAGTCAAAAATTCCATGGACTTCGCCATCGCGATTGTCTCGCCAACGATATCCTTGAGATAAACATACATCCCCAAGTTAAACAGTAAGGCCAAGGATACCCATACCAACGACCAAATCGCTGCTTCTTTCACGCTGACTTTATGCGACTTAGAACCACCAAGCGCAAAAATATCCAAAGCCAACATACTAAGAACGAAGGCAATAAATGCCGCCCACATCCAGGGCTGAGCAACTGTTTCTAACATAAAATTCTTTCAATCAAGGGAAGGTGGTGGGATAAATCGCATCCCACCGATAAAGCTATTTCAGCAGAGGTCAATCAGAAAGCGATGACTTATTCTTTTTCCATAAATCCTAAGATTTGCAACAAGCTAGTGAACAAGTTGAAAATCGTGATGTACAAACTGACCGTTGCCATGATGTAGTTGGTTTCGCCACCGCGAATGATGTTGCTGGTTTCAAACAAAATCATCCCGGACATTAACAACACAAATGCCGCAGACACTGCAATTGACAAAGCTGGCACTTCAAAGAACATCGCGCCCAAACCTGCAACAAATGCGACCAAAACACCAACCGCTAAGAAGCCACCCATAAAGCTGAAATCACGCTTACTGATCAACACATAAGCCGACAAGCCCATAAAAATTACGGCTGTCAAACCCATCGCACTCATCACGATGCCACTACCACCTGGCATGCCTAAGTAACGGCTAATGATAGGGCCTAAAGTCAACCCCATGAAACCAGTTAAGGCAAAGACAGACGCAATACCCCATGCACTGTTACGTAATTTCGCGGTCAAAAACAATAAACCAAAATAACCAATTAAGGTAACGATAATGCCCATGCTTGGCAATGCGAAAGCGATGCTAAGGCCAGCAGTAATGGCGGAAAACAATAAAGTCATAGACAGCAACATATAAGTGTTGCGCAGTACTTTATGTCCGCTGATCGCGCTGCTATCTACATAATCGACTGTTTGCGCATCGCGCAAGGTGCTACGGTCTAAGATACTCATGGTTCTCTCCTAAAATCTGTTTTAACTCTTCTCCCAATTTGGGTGACGCAAGTGTAGGTCAACGCATTCATAAAGAAAAGTCGAATATAATTGCAATATAAATCGAAAAAATCGATGCTTTCCAAATCCATTCCCAGGAGCTTGAAAATGGCGCAATTAAATTACAAGCATTTATACTATTTTTGGATGGTAGCCAAAACGGGCAGCATCGCACGTGCCAGCGAACAATTACATATCACACCGCAAACCATCAGCGGACAGCTAAGCCTGTTTGAAGATCTGCAAGGTGAGGCGCTCTTTGAGAAAGCCGGGCGCAATTTAGAACTCACCGAGGCGGGACGACTCGTCTTAGCCTATGCCGAAGAAATATTCTTATTAGGGCAAGAGTTGGAGCAGGTACTCAGACATCATCCGACAGAACGCACGGTACAGTTGCGTGTAGGTGTTTCTGATGCGGTCGCGAAGGCGGTTGCCTATAAATTGTTGGAGCCAGCACTCAGTTTGCCACAGACATTAAGGATCAATTGTCGCGAAGGCAAGCTTGACGATTTATTAGCCGAACTGGCAAGACATAAACTCGATATTGTGATCACAGACACACCGATGCCACCGAGTGCAAATGTACGTGGTTTTAATCATCCGCTCGGTGAATGCGGTCTGAGTTTTTTTGCCACGCGCGGCTTGCGCGAACAATACCCACAGCCATTTCCGGCATGTTTGGACGGCGCGCCTATTTTATTACCAGGTGAAGATTCCGCATTACGTTCCCGCCTGATGCATTGGTTCGAGACACAAGGGGTACGCCCACGGATTGCTGGCGAATTTGATGACAGCGCATTGATGAGTGCATTCGGCGAAGCGGGTGTCGGCTTCTTTGCAAAACCGAGTGCCATCGCTGATATGGTCATGCGCCAATACGATTTGGAATTAGTGGGTGCCACCAACGATATTACCGAACAGTTCTACGCTATTTCAGTACAACGCAAGATTACTCACCCCGCTGTCTTGGCGATTAGTCAAGCAAAACCGCTGACTTCGTTTGAACAAGATCTCTCAGCTTCACCACCAACACCAACAGCGGAAAAAAAGTCACGCGTCAAAAAAAGTATAAAAAAATAGCAATCAGTTTGCCACTGACCGCTATTTCTTCTGCAATAGAAATTTGATTACTTCGGATACTTAATCGTCATCTCCTTCAAGACATTATCCGCACGATCAACTTCTTTCATCACCCACAGCATGTAACGAATATCAACGTGAATCGCTTTGGTGATCGCTGGATCGAAGTACCAATCTTTGGTGATCGATTCATAGGTCGAATCAAAATTTAAACCAATTAATTCACCGCGCTTATTCATCACAGCGGAACCAGAATTGCCGCCTGTGGTGTCTGCGCTGGATAAGAAATCGACCGGTACGGTGCCGAGGATTTTATCTTTGAAAACACCATAACGTTTCTCTTTGATCGCTTGCAGCAATGGCGCTGGAGCGATGAAAGGGTCTTTACCAGTGTGTTTCTCGACGATACCTTCAACCGTAGTAAAAGGCCCTTTGGTCAAACCATCACGTGGCGAATAAGAACCAACATTACCAAAAGTCACACGCAAGGTGGAATTGGCATCTGGGTAAACTGGTTTGCCTTGTGACTTTTTCCAGTCAATCACTGCCTGCATGTATTGTGGAATGATGAAATCGAGATTGCCATCGACTTCTTTGCGGCGATTTTCTAAAGACATACCGACATCATGCAACTTCACTGCAAGCTGCACGAAGGCGTCATCGGATTGCGCAAACGAAGCGCGATCTTTATCCATCCACGCCAATCGCTTCGCAGTTTCTGTCAATTGCGTTTTGTCGTACAAATTTGCTGCTGTTTCGACCGATGGTAATAAGGCATTCAAACCTGCTGGATGTGCCGCCAACTTCGAATAGCGCGCCAATCCCGCCGTCAAACGTGCGCGATCCACCCTGGCGACGAAAGACTGCTCCAAACGTGTGAGGCGGCCTTTGATAAAAGCCAAATCACGTTCTTGATAGCCACCTTCGCGTTGCGCGTTTGGCTTTTCTTTTTCAATCGCTAAACGATACAGGGCACGCGCGCTAGACAACAAATCACTATTGGTCGCAACTGAATAAGCCAACTCTTCTTGCGACAAAGCCATGTCTTCGGCAATCACTGCATCGAGTTTTGCCAATAAGGCTTTCGCCTCTGCTGGATTTTTGCTTGCACTAATTAACCAATGACGGAATTGTGCATCCTGACTATCTTTAATCGCGGCGATGTCTTTACGTGCAAAGCCATCAATCAAGCCTTGTGTTTTTTTCAGGCGATTATTGATGCCTTTCACCACACTGGCGTAACGTACTTCATCATCGGCATTGCCTTTGGTCGCCGCTTCGATGGTAGCGATATCTGCCAACATTTCAGCGGCGCGTAATGGGTAATCGGTATCGCGTGCGAAGCGGATTTCAGACGGTAATTTGTAACGACTTGTGCGGCCTGGATAGCCAGCCAACAAAATCGGATCACCATTTTTCAAACCTTCGGCTGACACTACCAAGAAGTCTTTTGATTTATACGGTACATTCTCTGGCGAAGGATCTGCCGGGCGACCATCTTTACCGACATAAGCACGCAGGAATGCAAAGTCACCGGTGTGACGCGGCCATTCGAAGTTATCGATATCACCGCCATAATTACCAATCATATCTGCTGGCGCGTACACCAAACGTACGTCGCGTATCATCATTTGGCGAATGCGATAGTATTCTAAGCCGCGATGAAAACTCGGTACCGAACAACGGTAGGCTTTGTCTTGTTCACAATCGGCGACGATCTTTTTAATTTTGCTTTGGATCATTTCGCGACGCTCACGGCCTGACATTTTATCGCTCAAACCTGCGGTCACTTCTTTCGTGACATTTTCTACTTTATCTGTGATGTACACACGTGCGCTTGGGCCTGCAGCTAATTCCTCAGCGCGCGTCTTGGCTAAGAAGCCATCCGCAATATAGTTTTTCTTAGCACTAGAGTTACGTTGAATCGCATCATAGGCACAGTGATGATTGGTGACGATCAGGCCTTCTGGCGAAACAAAAGAGGCTGAGCAACCGCCAGTGGAAACAATCGCACTCATCGGATGTTTAGACAGATCTGCCAACTTTTCGGCAGGAATAGTAATGCCAACTTTTTTGAGCTCCGCTTTTAGCTGCGTCAATTGATAGGGTTGCCACTGACCTTCGTCGGCAAGCGCATATTGGCTGATGGCGAGTATCGCCGCTGGTATCACGAGTCTTTTGAACAATTTGATCTCCTTCATTAAGCTAAGTGCGCGAGTATATCGCTGTTCAAAGATCAGACCAAACCAACTGCACATGATTTGATTTGCTTCATATCTAAGATCATCAATCTGGCATACGATGAACTGACGCAAAACCGTCCCAGCACCTATGTTGCCGCCTCGCTGGAACAATTTTGCATACGTCCTATACTATTTATTATTTTCTTTTTTAAAACACTTTTAGATGTGCACCAGAGTTGTGCAAATTTTGCGGTAAAAAGCGTGACAAGCAAGTCTTAAAACAGAATCACAATCTACTTACTTTAAGAGAAATAGATGGGATTTTTAAAGCAATTATTGACACTTATATCAATAAAGTATCGTTTTCAGATTGATGAGTGGTCGTTGTTTTCCATCATCTGGTATTGATGTCATCAAATCTTCTGGTGAGATGTGCTACATTGGGTCTTGCCTTAAAGGAACAGACAGGAACAGACTTTCAATAGCGCAGCAATGAGCGACGAGCAATGTGCCGGATGTTCACGCTATTGATTGACGGGCACAACACAATTGAAGTTCTTCGACTAGTTCAATGCAGACGATTCATTTCCCTCAAACTTTAACCAAACAGCTAGTCGCTGTATTGATGCTATGTCTATTCGCGTGCTACTGGTCACCACACAGTCAAGCGAAAGAAGTAACGCTGGTCATTCATCCAGCCGATGAAGAAAAAGGGGATCCACGTTTTAACGATGTCAAAGAAATTTTGCGTATGGCTTTAGAAAAGACCGTCGCCGAATTTGGCCCCTACGAATTACGCGCGTCTAAGCAGCACACCAATGGCTTGCGCTATTTAAATAATCTGGCAAATGACCATGACTTAAACGTCGTCTGGAGTTCGACTACCGAAGAAAAAGAACAGAATTATTTAGCGATTCGTATTCCTCTACGTAAAGGGCTTCTGGGTTATCGCATCTTATTGGTCCACAAAGAGAAGCAAGCCTTGCTCAAAAATGTACGCACATTAGCTGATTTGAAAAAGTTCTCGGTAGGACAAGGAGTCGGTTGGGACGACGTGAAATTATACGAAGCGAATGGGATTTCAGTGGTGGAAGCAAAGTATAGCAATCTATTCCGTATGCTCCATTATCAACGCTTCGATTTATTCCCCCGCGGTATCAACGAAATATTCACTGAATTTGAGAAAGAATCGGCACAGAATCCCGACATGGTGATTGATGAAAACATCCTGATTCACTACCCGTGGCCGTATTACTTTTTTGTCTCCAAGAACAATCAGGCTTTGCACAAGCGTCTTGAATCAGGGTTAAAAAAGATGCTGAAAGACGGTTCATTTGATGCGATTTTTTGGAAATACAACGGCAAGGCAATTGAGGCTGTGAATTTTAAGAATCGCCGCATCATTGAAATACAAAATTATTTACTACCGAAAGCAACACCACTTCATCATTCATCGCTGTGGTTCCGTCCCAAAATGAAATGAGAATGCAATGGTAAAGTTAGCGGCCTTATCGACGTTCAAAAAATGCACTATCGCGCTGCCAGTACTATGGAGCTTAGCGCTACTGTGTTCGGACAAGGCTACCGCACAAACAGATGCAGGCAAAGCGACTAGCAGCGAACAAAATAGTCATTTGCCGGAACCCGAAGTAGCGAACAAAGAAGTGCCTGTCGTCGTCATACAAACGCAAAAAAGTCGCTCCAGCCTCAGTCTGCCCGGCACAACTTTGCAAAGCCTGTTACCGGGGATGAATCCGCTTAAAGGAATACAGCAGTTAGCCGGAGTTAACTTTCAATCGGCTGATCCTTGGGGAAATAACGAACAAAATTTTTCCTTATTTATTCACGGTTTCAGCGCGCAACAATTGGGCTACACCTTAGATGGTGTGCCCTTGGGCGATCAACAATATGGCAATTACAACGGTCTATCGCCACAACGTGCGATTAGTAGCGAAAACTTGCGTAATGTCATGCTGAGTTCTGGCGCTGGCGACTTGGCGACCGCCTCCACCAGTAACTTGGGTGGCACCATAGAAAGTTTTTCCAGCAACCCAAGTGACACACAGCATTGGACACTAGCGCAAAGCTTTGGCAGCTACGGCGCCAGTCGCAGTTATCTGCGCTTCGACAGTGGTGAATTTGATCCATCCGCATCGCAAGCTTTTTATCTTTCTATCCTACGTCAACGCGCGCGTGCCTGGGATTTTGAAGGCATACAAAGTGGTGAACAATTGAATGCAAAGTGGATCAAGCATTTCGCGGATTCCAAGCTCACTGCATACTATAATTTCTCTGATAAGACCGAACCGAATGAAGATAGTATCGTACGCAATGCTCAAGAAGGATTTGTGCCCTACACGCGCCCAACGACCTACCCCGATTTCGCTTTTGCGCAAAACTATTTAACGCCCAAGGGCGAGCCGCCGCGTGCTGATGGTCCTAACTATAGAAATTACTTCGGTGTCGCGCAACGTCGCGATCATTTAGCGTATCTCAAATTAGAAACGGAGATCAATCCTAGGAATAGTTGGAACAATCAAGTGTACTGGCATCAACACGATGGCTTAGGTGCGGTAGCTGGACCAATTGAAGTTGCTGGTTTGCCCGCGCTCTTTAAGGTCTATTTCCCAACACAAGATTTAAAGCAAACCTTTGGTGGTTCTGGCTATGCGGTGAGAACGACAGAATATACGATCAATCGCGCTGGCTTAATTTCGAACTGGCAAGGCCGATCTGGTGCGCATCAATGGCAAACTGGAATATGGATAGAACATAATCGTTCTGATGCTTATCGGCGTTGGTATCAACTAGATCGCCAGCAACCACTAAGTCCGTATCAACGTCCGCGTGATCCGCTCATCACACAATATGGTAGTGCAATCAATAATCAGGTCGTTCAATTGCATTGGCAAGATGCATGGCAAGTACAAGCGGCAATCACTTTGCAAGCAGGATTTAAATCTAGTTTGCAATTTGCGGAAGGCTATTTTCCTGTACAACCCAAACTGGGTGCGATTAATGGCGGATCAAGCGCGCTGCCAGAAGGAAAAATCACGACAAAAGCTTGGTTTCTGCCACAACTTGGCGCGGTGTGGCGTTTGCAAAATCAAGATCAGGTCTATGTCAATTTGCAAAAAAATTTGCGTCAATTTATTACCTATGGCGCGGTCGGCGCTTCGCCGTGGAGCTTAAATAGCCAAAGTGCCTTTGAACTATTCAAGCGAACAGCAGAACCAGAAACCGCCATCAGTTTTGAGACTGGCATACGCACGCGTCGTCATTTTTCAGACAATTTCAGACAAACAATCGGACTGCGCTCGATAGAAAATCAGCTCACAATTTATCATGTGAATTTCCGTGATCGTTTGCTGCAAATCAGCCCGACACCGGTGATTTCTTCTATCGTCAACGGCAATCCGATTTTAGCCAATGTGGGCAGCGTCAAAACCTATGGCATCGATATCGCCAGCACGCTGCAATTTGGTTCAAACCTCTCTCTGTTTAATGCCTTGTCTTATAACCATTCCAGCTATCAAGATGACTATTTCAATGGAGCGAATCGGGTCAATACCAAAGGCAAACAAGTACCCGCTAGCCCGAGCTGGCTCAATAAATCCATGTTGAAATTCAAGTGGAATAGCCTTGAATGGCAATTGATCGCCGATTTTGTCGGCAAGCGTTATGCCACTTACACCAATGATTTAAGTGTCCCGGCACATTTTCTGATGCATCTGGGCGTGCAATATCCGTTGCCTTGGAAATGGCGCCATGAGCAAAACCGTCTTAGCCTGCATCTCACCAATTTAGCTAACCGTCGCGGTACCTCAACGCTTTTAGTCGGTGCTGCGAACAACACTTACAACACATTCCCAATTCCACCACGCCAGATTTTTGTGAGCTTGAGTAGTGGCTTTTGAAGCTTAGTCATATCAGCTCAGATCACCGCCATTCTCGGCATTTGAGTGGCAATTACAACAGTATTCACGTCACACATCGAATATTTCTACTCGGAATTGTTTCCGAGTGATAAGGTTTTATTCATCGCGCTCGCCATGAGTCAATGTCAGTGCTAAAAACTTAGAATATCTACACGGGAGTGTGTGCTATGAAACGAGTCATCTTAACTTTCAGCCTATTATTCATGGGATTCTCAGCCTCCGCTGGCGTTCTATCTTGTGACGATCTAAAAGCCAAGATAGAGAAAAAAGTTGCGGGCAAAGGGGTGAAAGACTACCCCATGATCGTGGTTAGCAAGGACACGCAAATCAAAGGGCGCGTATTGGGTAGCTGTGAAAAAGGGACGATGAAAGTCATACACCAAAAATCTGTCGCCGCTAAACCTGCAGAAGGAAGTTCCTAAGACCTGCAATATAAAAAAAATGGTGTGCCACTTTACAGTCGCACACCATGTTCAATGATCCAATAGAATTTTCAGTAATTTACGGCTGCATACGCTTATCTTCTAAAACATCACCAGCAGCCAAAGCGGTTTTCTCATGACCTGGCTCACGCCATTTTTCCCTTAAAGCCTCAGTCTGCCATTGCTGCATCGTTGGCAGCGCTAACATCCGTTTAACATAGGCACTCGCTTGCGGATTCATCGCGATGCCATAAGTTTGAATACGGAAAATCACAGGCGCAAAAAAAGCATCGACGGCGGTAAATTTTTCACCTGCCAAAAATGGCCCGCCAAAACGATTCAGTCCCTCGCACCACAGCTCATTTAGGCGGTCAATTTCAGCTTGTAATTCCGCTTTAATTTCTTTTAAACGTATACGCAAACCGACGTGCATCGTGCAAGTTGTACGTAAATGGCTAAAACCAGAATGCATTTCAGCGGCAGCGCAACGCGCCCAAATCTTTGCTTGCGCATCTTCAGGCCAAACACCACGATGACGATCTGCTAAATATTCAATAATCGCTAATGAATCCCACACTACCGAGGCACCGTCATGCAAGCAAGGCACCTTGCCAGCCGGAGAAAATTTTCTGAAGTTTTCCCAGTTGTTGCCGGTGCCAAAAGTAACGAGTTTTTCTTCAAACAATAATTCCAATTCGCGCATCATAATCCACGGACGCAAAGACCAGGATGAATAAACTTTGTTAGCAATATAAAGGGTGTACATGCAAGGCCTCTCGTGTGCGATAAAACGGTAATGAATTCAAATAATTTCGATCTATTATGACTGAGTTTGCGTAAGCTTAGTTCCCAAAAAACTGTTTTCTGTAAGCGAGCGGACTGGTTGCCGTGATCCGCTTAAATTGTCGTCGAAAAGTTTCTTCCGAGCCAAAACCTGTCAATGCAACAATGCGCACCAAACTGGTTGATGAAGATTCGAGTAATTCTTTGGCTAGCGCAACTCGCTCACGTGCGATCCATTCTTTTGGCGTAGTGTTTGTCAATTGCAAGAATTGTCTTTGCAAGGTTCGTTCACTCATCGCTGCGCGTTTTGCCAATGCGGATAAGCTAAGATCACGCGTGGGATGTGCGCGTATCCAATCAAGTAATTGCGATATACGTCCGCGCTCATCTTGTGCAATTGGGCGCGGAATAAATTGCGCTTGCCCACCTTCACGATGCGGTGGAATCACCAAACGTTGCGCCACTTTATTCGCGACTTTCACACCATAATCTTTTCTGACCAAATATAACAACATATCCAGCCCAGCCGCTGATCCAGCGGAACTGATAATCTGGCCATCGTCGACATAAAGATCATCCGACTCAACTTGTAAGCTTGGATACGTCAGTCTCAGCTTTTCAGCATAACACCAATGCGTCGTGACTTTTCTGTCATGCAAAATACCGGCTGCTGCGAGCACGAAGATTCCTGAACAAATCGTGCAAAAGCGCACCCCACGTGCATAGGCCGCGCGTATCTTCTTGAGCAATTCTTCCGGTGGAGTCTCATCGGTATCACGCCAACCCGGCACAACGATGATATCTCCTTGTTTCAACTGATCTAAGCGACGCAAAGAATAGCGTGCCTCAACTAAAATACCACCAGCCGCACGCAGCTTGCCCGGTTCAATTGCACAGACTTGAAACCGATACCAATCAACATTGAGTTCAGGGCGATGCAGCGAAAATAGTTCGACCGCACAAGCAAATTCAAACGTGCATAATCGATCGTAGGCAAGCGCAATCACAAGTGGTGCAGGCATAGACTTTAGGCTTAAAACTTCACAAAATGAGATTTTATAGGGTTGACGTATTTTGACTGAATACTGTCATTTACGACACTATACTGCGATCTCACCGTCAAGCACAATCACCTTGTTTGGAAACGCACTTTAACCACGCTAGGAGAAAATATGTCGACCAATGCCGTACTCGAAGTTACTGCCGCAAATAGCGCTGATGCCTTGCATCGCTTTGCATCTAGTTTGCAATATGAAACCGATTGCTGGGATGTGCATGAAGCATTTGCGCAAGGCGATCTGGGATTTGTTTTATTCGATGTTCGTACTCCTGAGGAGTATCAAAGCGGGCATATTCCCGGCGCGATCCACATGATGCGTGGCAAAATGATTGCCTCAAAACTTAACAAATACCCACCAGAAACTTTGTTTGTTACTTACTGCGCAGGTCCGCATTGTAACGGTGCCACTAAAGCGGCGATCGTACTCACCAAGTTGGAACGTCCGGTCAAAATTATGCTCGGTGGTATCACAGGTTGGGTAGATCAGGGATACCAACTGACGAGATCTGAATCCTAGACTTTATCAGCGCATTGAAAATTCACTATTCTAGGACTTACGCAAAACAGACGCTGGCGTTGTTGGTTCGCCTCGCCCCCTGCCTTCGCAGGGGTAGGCCAAGCAACCGTGCTGTCTTCGGCTTCCCGCCCCCGATTCAAGCATTCGAGGGCAGGCTCTAGCCAACGCAATTTTGCGTAAGTCCTATATTCAATCAGTTGTAGTAGAAAGAATAGTGAATTTTATTATGCGGGTTTCGTCATATCATCAGCCTTGCAAGGTCAAGACCTGCAGGCTGGCTTCCCTTATATTGAATAGCTCGGTACATCTGATGATTAAGGGAGACGCAGCGTGACTAACACTAATGCAAGTAAGGATCGTCGTCACTTCTTACAAAGTTCACTCACGCTTGGTGCGCTAAGCTTAAGTCCTTTATCGCATGGACAAAACACCAAAACTAACAAGCAAATCCCGACCCGGGCGCAAGCAATACCGCTCAAACAAGTGCGGCTGTTGCCGTCACCCTATTTAAAAGCGCTGCAGGCTAATCAAGCGTATTTATTGCGATTAGATGCAGATCGCTTTCTCCATAATTACCATCGCTTCGCTGGGCTCGCAGTCAAAGGCAAGATCTATGGTGGCTGGGAATCCGACACCATCGCTGGCGAAGGACTTGGGCATTACTTGTCTGCTTTAGCATTGATGTTCGCGCAAACAGGCGAGGCAGAATTTCAAAGCCGAATCCAATACATCGTCATGGAATTAACGCGTGTACAAAAGGCACAAGGTGATGGCTATCTTGGTGGCTTCATGCGCAAGCGCCGTGATGGTAGCATCGTCGATGGCAAAGAAATTTTCGCAGAAATGCTGCAAGGTGAAATTCGCTCCGCTGGCTTTGACCTGAATGGTTGTTGGGTTCCTTTTTACAATTGGCACAAGCTAATGGCAGGTCTGCTCGATGCGCATCAATTAACGGACAACGCACAAGCATTAGCTGTACTGATAGGACTCGCTGATTATATCGACCGCTTTTTTGCAGGTATCAATGAAGAACAATTGCAGTTGATTCTTAACTGTGAACACGGTGGCATCAACGAAAGTTTTGCTGAACTCTATGCACGCACTGGCGACCGACGTTGGCTAGCGTTGGCACTCCGTCTGTATCATCACAAGGTACTGAAACCTTTAGAACAAGAACGTGATGAATTAGCGAACATCCACGCCAACACCCAGATACCCAAATTAATCGGCTTAGCGCGCCTGTATGAAGTGCATGGACAGCAAGCACACGCCAAAGCAGCCACGTATTTCTGGAAGCGCGTAACGCAGCATCATAGCTATGTGATTGGTGGACATGGTGATCGTGAATATTTTTTCGAAGCGGATACGATAGCCAAGCATTTGACCGAACAAACCTGCGAAGCATGCTGCAGCTATAACATGCTCAAACTGACGCGTCATCTGTATAGCTGGCAACCCGATGCGGCCTACTTTGACTATTACGAACGCACCCATCTCAATCATATTCTGGCGCATCAAGATCCAACGACCGGTATGTTCACCTATATGACACCGTTAATGTCAGGCGTCGCGCGTGCCTATTCAAGTGAGGAAAATGATTTCTGGTGTTGTGTTCTATCGGGGATGGAAAGCCACGCCAAGCATGGCGATTCGATTTATTGGCACGACAAAGATAGTTTGTTAATCAATCTGTATATTCCATCCACGCTCGATTGGAAGCAGCAAGGCTTACAGCTAGAAATGCAGACGGCATATCCCTATCAAGAAGAAATTATATTCAGGGTACAACAAGCCAGTCGCCGTAAAAAATTGAATCTAGCGTTTCGTATTCCGAGTTGGGCAAAAGAATATCAAATCCATGTCAATGACAAGCCGCTCACAACGCAGCTTGAAAAAAATTACCTCGTCGTGCAAAGAGAATGGCGCAAAGGCGATGTGATACGGCTGACTTTACCAATGGCTTTGCGTATGGAAAAGGCGCAAGGAAGCCAGGATGTCGCTGCAATACTACGCGGCCCCATGGTGCTTGCTGCCGATCTTGGTGGAAGCGATCAAGCTTTTAATGGCATCGCGCCAGCCTTGGTAGGACAAAATATTTTGTCAGCCTTTTCCAGCATACAATCGAGCGCCGCACATTACCAAAGCAAGGGCATAGGGCGCCCACATGATCTGCAATTCAAGCCCTTCTACGCTCAATATACACGCCGCTCTGCGGTCTATTTTTCCATCTATGACGATGCCGCTTGGCAGCAAGCAGAAGCACAAGTAAAACTCGAACAAGCCCGCTTACACGCACTCAGTCTACGCGCAGTTGATGTGATGCATTTAGGTGAAATGCAAGCCGAGCGCGATCACCGATTGGAGGCCGATATTTCTTATCCGGTTGTGTATCGTGGCAAGAATGGTCGAGATGCCAGAACGGGTGGTTTTTTCAGCTTCTCTATGAAAGTCCAGCCCGGTCCTTTGGTATTACAAGCCACCTATTCTGGCGAAGAGAAAAACCGCGATTTCAGTATTACGGTAGATGAGGTAGAAATCGCGCATGTTGTTCTCAATGGAAATCGGGCTGGAGAATTTATCGAGCAAGAATACCCAATTCCTGAAGCACTCACGCAGGGCAAAGAGAAAATTCGCATTCGCTTTAATCCTAAAAATGGCCGTACTGCGGGTCCGGTGTTCGGCTGTCGTCTTTACAAAGCGAGTATCACCACAGCCTCATAAATGCTTTAGCGCTTCACGTACACTAAGCGCAGAAAAGTGAGTTTGATGCGCTTTCACAAAATCGCGAACTTGATCTGGTTGCCATCTTGCGTAATCCCGCAATGCCCAACCAATCGCTTTACGAATGAAGAAATCTTCTTCAGCGGCGAGTTGTAAGGCATATGAGAATAAACGCGCGGTATCGGTTTGCAAACGCCAGCCCAATTGATGCGTCATGGCAATCCGTCGAACCCACATCGACGAATGGAGCAATGCCTGATCCATCGTATCTTGAGCATCAGGCGAGCGTGCCCGTGTCAAGAAGACGATATCGCCAATCACCGCAGCCAAGCCATCGACGCTATCCCACCAAGATTTTTTCTGCGCCAGTTGAATCAATGTAGAGACGTCTTGCAGACGCAATATCTTTTTGTGTTGCGCCAATAAATCAATCGCAATGTATTGATACTCACGTTGCGGCAATTCCCACAATAAATCTGCGAATTGTAAAACTTCGGGCGCGCTGAACTTGGATTTACCGGTGGCTTGTAAGATTTGTGCTAACAGCTGTCGTCGCAAAGGCGTTTTGATACCCAGAAAATCAAACTGATCGCGCATATAGGCGCGCATCGCAGACGCATGCTCAGGGTTAGCGTTCAGTTGCAAACTGCTCCGGATTTCTTGGACAAATTGATCAGCTAACATGAGGATTGCACGACGAGTTGGAGACAGCCTTAATGATAAACGCAATCAGTCCCAACTAGCTACAACCGCCACCACAACCCGATCCGCAACTACCGCCATCACCGCCGCCATCACTACCCGAATCACAACTTGAGGTCTGCATGCCGCATGAACTTCCACATGAGCCGCCTTGTTGCGCGGCTTGTTCTGCTTGCTTACGTTGATGGAGCTCTAGCATAGGCGCAGTGATCAATCCTAAAGCCATCAGCTGCGCTGGTTCAAAACTACTTGGATAAAATGTGGTGCCAGTACCCTTACCCAACAAACTCATGTTTTGCCAGCCAATCCGGCCTCCCTGCATTTGATAGCTGTAACCGCGTGGCATTTTCAGGCGTTGGTCTAAGGTGAATAGGTCTGGAGCAAAGTGACTTAGCGGATCTTTGCCAGCAATCCGTCGTAGTTGTAGCAGCGTCGCCGCTAAGGCTGCACTCATGTCCGATTCCATCTGCGTGGCTTCAACATGCGGGATCTCTCGACCAAAATGTTGGCGACAGAAACGCTCCACCGTTTGCGCTTTAAAATCCGACTGCGGCAAGCTAAGCCAAGCATGCCAAATCGAATCGGCAGCTTTCGATGGCAATCCGCAGGCATGTTCACTACGTCGCACGCAATCAAAAAACATCATCAAGCCTTCTGCTGCTTGGATAAAAAAAACGGCATCACTAGGGATGCCGGTAAATTCATTCTTTGCACTGCGTTGCCAATGTGGGAGCAAACCCGAAGGTAGCTCACTGAGCTGGTGTCGATACTTGGATTGACGAATAAGATGTTGAAATCGATGTTGCTGTAATACCGCATCAATCCGCGTATAGATTTTTTGGAATACCATTTGATCTCCTTTATTATTGTTTTTAGTTTTTTATATGTGCTCTGTTTGCGCTTTGATTTTAAGCTTGAAAGATGACAAATTTGTGACAAAATCGCGGCCTATTAAACAAAAACTAGTCCTGTTGTAGAAAGCCTACATTCGGCTCCTGAACCATCTTCAGGCTAAGCCCAAAGCCAGTAAACACGCCAAAATCAACAACAAACTTAGCAAACCCAATACGCGGGTTTTAATTCCAACCACGTTGCCGCCCATGATCTCGGTATTTTGTGCGATCAAGAGCAAGGCCACCACATGCAATGGCAGTAAAACCGCATTGACGACTTGGCTAGAATAAATCAAGGGAATTAAGGGCAAACCCGGTATCGAAACCACACTCGCGGCTGCCACAGTCAACACGATAAACGCGGCATAAAAGTATTGAAAATGCTTGGAATCTAAGTCCAGTGAAGCGGGTGCGCCTATGCCTTCTGCGATTGAATACGCGGTCGCAATCGGTACGATGGCAGCAGCCAACAAAGAGGCACCTAGTAAACCAACACCGAATAAAATCGTGGCAAATGATCCCGCCAAAGGTTGCAATGCCAACGCCACATCACTGGCATCTTTAATGTGTATAGCTGATTGATGCAAAGTTGCAGCGCAAGCGATTGCAATGGCGATGCCGATCACGCCCGTCAACACAGAACCAATCACCACATCAACTTGTTCCCAACGCAAATTCTTCACCGAGATTTTTTTATCCACCGCATAGGATTGAATAAAAGCCAAGCCCCATGGTGCCAAGGTTGTTCCTAAGGTAGCAGCAATCGCAATCCAACCCAATTGATTATCGGGAAGATTGGGAATCAAAGCACCATGCACCACGGCTGACCAATCGGGTTTCGCCAATATGCCATCGACAATGTACAAAGCCAGCGTTGCAGAAATGAATAACAGGATTTTTTCTATGCGATGAAAAGAACCGAGCACCACGACCAGACAAATCAAGAACGCAGCAATCGGCGCACTGATCCAAGAAGGAACGCCTATCATGCCAAGCGCCGCGGCGATGCCTGCGTATTCAGCACAGATGGTGCCAAAATTGGCGAACAGTAAACCGATGACGGCAGCGTATGCCCAATGCCGCCCCCAATACTGGCGAATCACACCGACAAAGCCCAAACCAGTAGCTGCGCCGATGCGTACTGCCAGCATGTGAAACTGCACCAGTAGCAAAGTCGAGAGGGGGATGATCCACAAAAAACGATAACCGTACTCGGTGCCTAAAATCGAATAGGTGGTAATACCAGCCGGATCATCATCCGATAAACCAGCCAGCAAACCCGGTCCGAGTACCGCCATAAACGCGACCAGCCAACCCAAACCAGTCGCCCGATATTGCGCAAATTGTGCCGCGATGCCGCGCTTGTGATGCGCAATCGCATGCGGATACCGGCGCGAGTTTTTTGTCATAGCGTTCCTAAGGTGTGCAACAAAACGATCTTTGATACTACACCCTAGAACCTCCAGAGAACCCTGATTAGCGCAAGCTTAATGCGCTTTCTTTTGTACTAAGGCACTACCAACACCATGTCGCGCTGGCTCACTAATCGCGGTGACGGTGCCATCGGGATTAAAACGAATCGCACTTGCTGCGCCAATCTCGGCATCGCTTTTATCCAGATTCCATTGATGACCAAAACGCGCCAAACCCGTCGCTTGTGCGCCTCCAATAAAATTGGGTTCTACCTGAGTCTGCTCGGCATTACGTTCGGACATACGCGGCGCAGCCATGGCGCGCAGCATGTCCATATTTAAATCAATATGATTGACGATGGTTTGTAACACCGTCGTGATGATGGTCGAACCACCAGGACTGCCGACCGTGAATGCAGGCTTACCATCTTTAAACGCAATCACGGGCGCAATGCTGCTACGCGGACGTTTGCCCGCTTCAGGGATATTCGGATGCGGCGCAGTGAAATCAAAATCGCTCAATTCATTATTCAACAAGAAGCCATAGCCGGGCACCACCATGCCATTGCCACCCCAGTCTTCTATCGTATAAGTGTAAGCAACAATATTCCCTTCTTTATCGCTCACCGTCAGATGCGTGGTGTGATTGCTTTCTTCTTTCACCACTGCTGGCGCTGAGCCAGCGAACACACGCGGGCGCAAGGGAACACTGGGGTCTTGTTGGAATTGATAAGGGTCACCCGGCAAGGCTGCAAGTGTGCGGCTCGCCGCTTGATCGAGACGAATTTGTTGCGCTCTTTGTTTGCTGTAATCTTTGTTCAGCAAACCCGCGACCGGCACATCGACAAATTCAGGATCACCGATATAAGCATTGCGATCAGCAAAGGCTAAACGTGAAGCCTCCAGATACAAATGCTCAACCTGCTGGCGTGACATTTTTTTGGTGTCAAAGTTTTCCAAAATGTTCAAAGCCAATGCCACCGTCAAACCGCCACTACTAGGTGCACCGAGCGCATATAAGTCATAGCCGCGATAAGTGCTGTGGAGGGGCAAGCGTGTTCGGACTTCGTAATTGAGTAAATCAGCTTGCGTCATATTGCCGGGGCGGACTTTGGCATTGCCATGCACGGGTGGATTATTCACGGTATTCAATAGCGCATCAGCGATTTTGCCGCGATAGAAAGCGTTCGCGCCAGCTTGGGCTAAGATTTTGTAAGTCTTCGCTAAGTCGGGATTTTTGAAGGCATAACCGATGGGCAAAGGCTTGCCTTCGTGCAGATACAAAGCACTGCTGGAGCTATACAAGGCAAATTTTTTCGCCGCACCGCTATTTAGGTGGTGAAAAATTGGGGAGATCTTAAATCCTTGCTCGGCAGTTTGAATCGCGGGTGCCAAGACCTGTTTGAACTGCATACTGCCATAGCGTTTCAAGGCTTCATCCCAAGCCCGCACTGTGCCCGGCACACCAACGGATCTGCCGCTACTAACTGCGTCTTCCCATGCGATCGCTTTACCATTTTCTGTAAAAATATCGGAACGTACACTAGCAGGGGCAGTTTCACGATGATCTAAGACCACGAAACGTTTTTCCTTCGCCAAATAGATCAGCATAAAACCACCACCGCCAATGCCGCAACTAAACGGATCAGTCACGCCGAGTGTTGCTGCTGCGGCGACAGCTGCATCAATTGCATTACCACCTTGATTCAAAATTTTCAGTGCGGATTGCGATGCGGTTTCGTTGATACTTGCCACCGCGCCGCCAGTTCCGGTGGCAATCGGGGTTTTATTTGTTGCGAAAACAGGCGTGGCAGAAAAACTCAAGCTCACGGCGAGACTAATGAAAAGCAGAGAAGAGGAATGACGCTGAAGAGACATAAGATGCAATCCGTCGAAATAAAAGATGAAACCGGTGAGGAATACCGCGTTTCTCTACATTAACGGATACTTTCGAAGCTTGCTACCATTAGCAAAACTCAAAATCCAGTCTGTGGTATTTGAGCACGCCGTACACATCTCGAGTTTAAGCCAGAATTTCCATCAGGATTTGAGACGATGGTGGATGCACTTTTCGAGGCAGTTTTTACGTGAATGAGGCGCAAATAGCTAGCTATTTGCAACGAAGAACGAAAAAAATGGCCGAAAATGCGCCGCCAGCGTTCAAATAGCGTCGAAGACGCGCCTAATGGAAAATCTGGGTTTATGCCAAACCGAGCTTTTGCATCATACTGGATCGAATGAGCGGCGCTTTCTTGATGATAATGAGCTTTTCGCCTTCCATCACAATCAACATTTTTACTGGCGCGGTACTTTTTGCTTGTTGGTTCCCAGTGCCTGACCAATAGTGAAAAACCAATACCAAACACATAATACCCAGTATTAGTGTCGCAAACCTTTCGATGATTTGGCGTAGTAATCCACGTAATTGCGATATCTTTTTCATTTTGCATCTCTCTCTAAAAGCCCTGATGCATCAAGTAATGCAGAATTTGTGCCAGATTCGTAATTATTCTAAGTATTTGATTTTATTGAATTTCATATTCGAACTATGGATTTATCTAGCATTACGGACAGTCAATTGCGGACGACCACGGACAGTTCTGGTCTAGTGTTGCAAATCGAATTTAAAGTGCTTGCTTAGTCGCAAATAAGGCTTGCAATGCAGCAATTCAGAAAGGCATAATGAATTTTGGTCTTTTCACAAACATAGCATGACGCGCCGCAGAAAATAAAAGTATAGAAATGGTAAGCATAAAAAGCATAATGCAACTTTTTATCCTGGCGATATTATGCGGATGCTCAAGTAAGGTGCTGGCAGAATCGACAATCACGGTAGTCTGGCCTGCTCGGCCACCATTTCAATATGTAGAAAATGGTGTCGCTAAAGGTGTAAGACTAGAACGTGCGAAACAAGTTTTTTCACTGGCTCGCTTACCAGTTGAATTAATCGAAGAGCCGGCGAAAAGAATTTGGGCTAATTTTGCCGCAGGTAAAAAGAACTACTGCTCATTTGACTGGTATAAATTGCCAGAACGCGAACAGATTGTGCAGTTCTCTGTCGCTTTTGAAAAAACCCCGCCTTATTCCGTACTGACAAATCAAATTGCCGAAGCGCGCGTCACTACCCACAAAAATCTTCGTTCTTTAATGGCCGATCCCGAACTCACTTTGGGCTCACTTGATTCGGTCAGCTATGGCAGAGAATTAGAATCCATGATTTTCTATAGCAGGAATAAGCAACTTCGCATGAATGTACTGCCTAGAATCATGGCACGGATGATAGGCGCGAACCGTGCTTCATATATGCTCATCGACAAGCGTGAGTGGGAATTTATGAAGATCGGTGATAGTTACATCAGCAATACGCGTATTTTAGATCTCGAAGGCGTCCCAGAAGGTCTCGATAGCTTTATCGTTTGTAGTAAAGATGTATCTACCTCCATCATGACAAAGTTAAACGCGGCAATTGTGAAAGTCAGTTCGAATTAATTCCATGTATTTAACCAATCCAGAACAACTCGCAAGCATGCATCTAATCCATTACCAACTTAAGTCCTCACGATGATCACCATTGATCCACGCTCAGTTTTAGTCGTTTGGGCAGCACTCAACATATTGTTTGCGGGCATGCTGGCATTGGTCGGTATGCAGGCACGCAATGTCAAAGGTGTCAGGCAATGGGCGATCGCTGATTTATTGATTGGTATTGCGCTAGCCATCGCCAGTCAAATTACTTATCCATCCACAACATTGATGGCAGGCAGTGCCGCAATTTTTTTAGGCCTAGGCTTAGGCTTAATTTATAACGGAATTGAAGCATTTGAAGGGCGACGTTGTCGCTATTGGATTCCGTTGCTGCTTGCGGTGACTATTATTGCGAACAACTATATTTTTGGCATATTGTTTTTCGAATCCAAAATACGTATCTTAGTCAATTTTTTGTTGTTCGCGATTATCCACGGCATGTGCGTGCGAGCGCTATTTATTCGTATTGAACAACCGCTGCGAACTGCGTATTGGCTGGCGGCGGCATCAACGGGCATCATTTTTTTGCTAGCGGTCGCCCGCATAATCAGCGTGGCGCTGACACCTGCTAGCGAAACCGGCATGTTCACAGCTACTGGCGTCAATCCACTGGTATTTTTATTTGGTAGCCTGGCACAAATGTCGATGTCATTCGCATTCATGCTGATGATCAATTACACCTTGGCACATCAACTCAATACACTGGCAACGACCGATGCTTTAACTGGCTTATTTAACCGCCGCAGTCTAGAGACACACGCGAACCGTCAACTAAGTCATAGCAAACGCACTGGCGAGAGTCTGGCTGTGATGATGATAGACGTGGATCACTTTAAGCACATCAACGATCAATTTGGACATCAGGCAGGCGATGAAGTCTTGCGCAAAATCGCTGCGCTCATGCAATCCATCGTGCGCGGTAATGATTATCTGGCACGTTATGGCGGAGAAGAATTTTGTGTGTTGTTACCTGCCACGAACGAGGCACAAGCCTATGTTTTAGGTGAGCGTCTGCGTCGTCTGTATGCGGAATTAATGATTCCGTGGCAGCACCATACACTCACTGGCACCATTAGCATCGGTATCGCCAGCAACGACAATCATGCGCACAATCTAGACTCTCTGATCGCCGCAGCCGACTTGGCTTTGTATCGTGCAAAAAATAGGGGGCGAAATCAGGTCGCCTGCTATTCGGAATGCGAAAGCGCAGCCAAACTCAAGCAAATACAATAACAAGCAATTAGAATTGAACCCATTCTAAAACGCTTAATAAAATCGCTTAATACAGCGGCTTAATAAGATGGCTGAATTCCTGCAGGCCGCAGGGGTTCTCCGCACAAGGACTCTTCATCATGAAGCAAAGCATTCCTACAAAAATCATTTGCTTGAACATCATCTTGATAGGATGCATGTTGATGCTGTCGTCGGCACACAGCTTGGCCGCAAACGAGCCAGTGAGCGCGCTTACCCAAACCAACATATCGACAACGGGCGCCGTTCACTCGGCAACGAAAGAAGCCACGCTGTCAGTGCTGAATCGTGACATTATCAATTTCCGAACTTCGGTTTTGGGAATTGAACCCAGCGAACGCGCGCTGCGAGCTCAACGACGTATCTTGCAACAATTAGCAAACTCCGGCGAACACAAAGTCAGCATCGCGGATATGCCACCGGGAAAACTCATACAGATTGATGGAGCTGGAAGCTTCTATATTGCCCCTGAAGATATTGATCCATTTCAACAAGAAACCATAGCCAGCGTCGCCCAACAAACGCTCACACGCATCAATCTGGTGATAAAAGAATCACGCGAAAGTCGCAGTCTGGAAGGCATGTTACGCGCTGGTGCCTATGTCATCACCGCGTTTCTGGTATTTATCTTCTTGCTTTGGCTGACCTTTCGGGTGCGCCGTGCAGTTGTCGTAAAAACCTTGTCGTTTGCCCGTGACAAGCTCGATGGCCATGAATTAATTCAGGCAAAACTAATCAATCGTGATCACGTCCAAAGTGGTTTACGTCGCGTATTGCAATGGTTCTCGTGGCTGGTCATCTTTCTGCTCACTTATGAATGGCTTAGTTTTAGCTTGTCGCAATTTCCATTCACCAGACCCTTAGGTGAGCAGCTCAATAATTATCTACTCGGATTAGTGACTAACATAGGCAGCGCTACCGTCAAAGCGATTCCTGATCTATTCACTGCCTGTGTCATTTTCTTTTTGGCAAAGATGGTGATGCAGGCATTTAACGCATTCTTTGATCGGATAGAGAAAGGCAGCTTAGAAGTGACTTGGTTAGATACCGATGTCGTCACACCAACACGACGCATCGTCAAAGTTGCGGTATGGCTGTTTGCATTAACCATGGCATATCCCTATTTGCCAGGGTCGGGTACCGAAGCATTTAAAGGAATTTCTGTCTTAGTTGGTTTGATGATTTCGCTAGGTGCTTCTAGCTTGATCGCGCAAGCAGCAAGCGGCTTAATTTTGACCTACTCACGTATTTATCGTCAGGGTGAGTTTATTCATGTTAATGGGCATGAAGGTACCATCACAGATCTGGGTATGTTCACCACCAGAATCCGCAATGGCATGGGCTTAGAAATCACACTGCCAAATGCTTTAGTGCTAGGCAACGTCACCAAAAATTATTCGCGCGCGGTCGAAGGCCCCGGTTTTGTGATCGACACCAAGGTGACGATAGGCTACGACACCCCATGGCGCCAGGTCGAGGCGATGTTGATCGAAGCCGCACGTCGTACGCCAAGTATCTTAGCGGAACCGATGCCTAAGGTATTTCAAACCGCACTCTCTGATTTTTATCCAGAGTATTTATTGATCTGCCAAGCGGTTCCAGCAGATCCGGTACCACGCGCTGAAGTGATGAGCTTGCTGCATGCGAATATTCAAGACGTTTTCAATGAATACAATGTACAGATTATGTCACCGCATTATTTGGCAGATCCAGAGAAGGAAAAGCTGGTACCCAAAGATGGTTGGTTTCGCGCCCCGGCAAACGATCCGCGCGCACAATCTTGAGCGACATCATCGCAAAGCCAGCTTGCCGCAATCCGTCAAGCAATGGTATAACGCCCACCCAACATAAGCAGTCATTACCAAAAGAGCTTGGACACACACAGCTCGTACCTTATTGACAGGAAAACAGAATTGGCAAAGTTATATTTTCGATACTCGGCAATGAATGCTGGTAAATCCACCGCACTGTTACAAGTCGCGCACAACTATGAAGAACAAGGGCAACAAGTTTGCCTATACACTGCCGCCATCGATAATCGTTATGGTGCAGGAAAAATCACATCACGTCTGGGCCCGCAACGCGATGCAGCGACCTTTGATGCTGATTTTGATTTCTTTTCCGAAGCACCAACAGTCAATTGCATCTTAGTCGATGAAGCGCAATTTCTATCGCCAGAGCAAGTAAAGCAGTTACATAAACTTGCTCATGTCAGGGGCATACCGGTGATTTGTTATGGCTTGCGCAGTGATTTTCTTGGTGAACCTTTCCGTGGTTCTGGCTATCTGATGACACTCGCCGATACCATAGAGGAATTAAAAAACATCTGCACTTGCGGAAAAAAAGCGACCATGAATATTCGTGTTGATGCACAAGGCAAACGCATGACTGCCGGTGAACAAATTGATATCGGTGGTAATGAGCGTTACCAGCACGTATGTGGACGGTGCTTTTATCAGTAAGCTGGCTAAAATCTCAGTTGACCTATACGGGTACAAATATGTACCCGCACGGTAACTAAACAAACACTCAAAATCTGCTGCAAAGCTACTAGGTGTAAGAATTAAATTTGGAATTAAATTTAATTAAACGTCTTCGTTGATTGTGCGCTTCATACGCGCGCAATAGGCGCTCAAATTTGGCAAACTTAAGGCCGCTTGTTTTAACGGCGTATCCATTGCTACATCCATAATCGCTGACAAAAACGCATACACAGTCACATCAATCGTTCGCACCTGCTCGCCCATGAAGTAAGTTTTGTCAGCCAAAAATACCGATATTGATTTCAATATCTCCGTGCCCATCGCATAGATATCCTCGCGGCTGTGACGACCAATTCCTTGCTCCCGAATTGCATTGAGCACCTGCTTACGTGCCATCGTCGCAAAAATAGAATGCAAAAAACTTGGCAATCCAATTTTGCCAAAATATCCCATGATTGCAGGGCGGTAATTGAGCCACGCAGAATCATCGCCCCAACGCGCCCAGGCCGCCACAAAATACAATTTTTCTTCAATTAATCCACGATAAGCGTGCGCTACAGAGACTTCTAAAGGCGTCATTCCTGCATCCAATGGCTTTGCAGAAAGCGACTCAAAGTGAGCGACGATTGCTGATGAATCGCATATCACCCGATCATCAACTTTCACTGTCGGCAATTTTTGTTTTGGCGATTTTCGCGAATTAGCGATATGCGGGGTGTAATCGATTTTTCTCAAGCGAAAATACACTTCAACCTTAGAACAAAAAGGGCTTATATCGAGTACGTCCCAGGCTGGGCCGTATTTATACAAAGTCAGCATTGATGCATTCCTAATGTGAAAAAATGATGCGAATTAACTCAACTCCGCATGGTTAAACAACACAGATAAATCTCGAAAAATCCAATGAACCTAGCAATTCATCGCCCGAGTATACTGAGCTTAGATTGGCAGTGCAATAAATTCATGTGATTTCAATAATTTCGATGAGATCAACTTATCGCCACACGAATTACACATACTGCTTTCTAGGATCCAAATTGAATTGCTTATCAATATTTTTTGCCAAAGATTGTGTAAACATTTTCCCCTCGACTGGGCGTCAGAGATGCACAGATTCAATCAGATACACGTTGTGTGCCTCGTTCTGATTGCAATGTACGAAGAATATTTGATTTTGATACTGAGTTCCAAAATCATAAATTGCGTTGTGATGTGAGTAGCCGACAAGACTAAAGCAGTATCGAAATGCGTAAGAGCGCTCCTGGTTAAACACGAGCTCGCCGAGCGGATCATTTTGAAATGCGTGCAGCATTGTTGATGCAACACAGTTCGTAATTCAGTAATCACTATACTGACGAGGCAAAACAAAATGGAAATGGCGTCGCCCCCATACTGTCGTGGATACGAATCTTATACTTACTATTCTATCGGCTCGCCTGCAACTTGAACTGAATTCGCTGTACTTCCAACTGAGCAAATTGGGCTAACTCAGCGTAAGTTTGTGGTTCGTCTTCTGCCATCCAAATAAAGCGTGGCAAGAAGATATGCATCTTATCTGGATAAGCCAAGGCAGCCATTTGAAACTGCCGTTTTGCTTGTTCTGTATCACCATTTTCTGCTAACAATGCAGCGTGCCGAAACATCACTTCGTCAACCGGAGCACTATGCATTAAACGTTTATTTAAAACCAATTTTTCTAGCGTAGGTGCATTTGGTGAAACGAATTCCGATGGCATGATTGCTTCTAAGTCAGCCTGCAACAATGTTCGATGATTTAAAGAACTAATGATCACTTTATGATCAATTTCATCTGAAGACTGAACATTCTTTTCTCCGCTAAAGAAGGTGCTTTCAATAAGATAAAAATCCCAGCTTGTTTTCATAACCAAGATCAACATTAGGGGAAGTACAGCGGCGATGCAAACATTGAACATTCTTAAGCGAGGCAAAGCACAAGTAGAAACATCAATGTATCCAAGAAATAACGCGGCGATTCCCAGAAAGTAGCTATAGTACAAAGGTTGTTCCAGCATACTATGAATACATAGCACGCCAAGGCAAGCGATCATGTATCTTCGTCCGGAAGTAAGTGGCTCCCTAACTTGAGAACGTATGACTCTTACCAATGGAATAGTCAAGCCAAGAAAACCAAGCAATCCGCTTACAGCCAGAATTTGTAAAAATAAATTATGTGCGTACTGATCTATACCCCACAAAGTAGCAATGTCGGTTATTGCTAATTGCTGAACAAGTTGAAATGCAAAATTATTAAATCCAACTCCAAAAATTGGCTGACTTTTAAACATTTCCCATGCATGTTCCCATAGATAAAAACGTACTCCTATGGTTTCGGAGAGCTGTAAATCGCGTCGCAGTTGAGGTAACTCTAACCAACTCAGAAAACATCCGAAAACAACTACACTACATAACAGAATAATTATCCAACGCCAACGCAATTTCCCTTTGAAAAAAAATACCACTAATATCCATAAGCAGTGCAAATACACACTACGCGATGCAGAAAGAAACATTGCGAATATAAGAATCAGGCCAACAACGATTCCCTGAATTTTTGTTAGCGTCTTTTGACTGTGTAAATAAAAAACCGAGCATAATGCCAGCGCCAGATAGCTAGCAAAATGGTTTTGCTGTGCAATATTCCCAAATACACCAACATCTATTCGAACAGGCGAATTTACAATTGGTTGCAGTATCTTTGGTACACCAAAATATTGCATAAACCCAATCAGCCCACTCAGCACGCCACCCAATAACAACGACAAAGAAATAAGTTGTAAGCTTCTAAATGGCAAATGAATTTCTCTGTCATATTTTGCAAGCGTATGACCAACACACATCAAGAGTGCCAGCCAAAGAAAGTAGCCAAAAATAATGACGGCCTGTGTCGTATATGCAAAGTATCCTGCCACCCATTGAGCAGAAACGATGACTAAGAATGTGAGTGGTAGAACAATGACTCGTGGAAAATTCCACGTTCTTTCCTGTCGAATTGTCCAGATTGAGATCGCAAAGCCAACACACAATCCCAAAACAATTGCCAAGCTCTCAGAGTAAAACGACGGTATCGGGAGACGATGCCAGGGCAACAAAAAAGGTAGGCTCAGCATAAGTGCTAAGAAAGCATAAGCGACTTTTAGCGAGGTATTGCCAAGCTTAAATTGCATACTGAAATAGCACAGTCACTAACAAGAAATTTAGCGGAACGATATAAGACATGGAAAGTTGGAAGTTTCTTTAAACCACAAATTAGAAACAAGGATTAGAACCTGTAGCTTCACAAGCCTAAATGAAGAAAATATCTGACTCGTAAAGAAATCAATAGTCGCTTTTATTGGCGCCATTTGCACTTCACGATACTTAACTTGCGAACCAAAGAATGCGCAGTTTCGCGCATTCTTTGGTCTTACCTATACATTAAAATATTTCAACTAAAACTAATTTTGATTAGTTACCGCCATTCACTGTCTGGATGCCACTAAGGCCTGTTGTACGGCTACCAACATCCAAAGTCTGAGTTCCGCTGAGTCCAATTACTCGAACTGGTTTGTCTGAACTAACTTTAGTCTTATTTCCAAGTTGTCCACTTCCATTAAAACCGAAAGTCATTACTTGGCCGTTTTTCAAAATAACTGAACTAAATCCATTCCCCGATGATATCGACACAGCATTTACAATTCCGCCAACTTTCAGTGGTTTTAATTGGAACGGCGCAGTAGAGGGGCCAGATCCAATTTGCCCGTTCAAAGTTGAACCCCACGTATATACTGAACCATCCGCCTTTAATGCCATTCCATTTTTTGCACCAGCAGAAACCGCCTTTATCTGGGTCAACCCAAAGACAGAGGTTGGGGTATTACTATTGTTGCGATTTCCGTTCCCAAGCTGCCCGTTACCATTCTTGCCCCACGACTTTACTGTACCGTCATTCAACAAGGCGAGCGCATGTGAAAATCCTGCAGAGATGGCTTTTACTTGTGCCAAGCCAACTACCTGCACCGGAGAACTCGAATTCTCAAAACTCTGATTGCCCAGTTGTCCCGACTCATTCACTCCCCAAGCCCAAACAGTTCCATCGTGCTTCAAAGCCAAAGTAAAATCAGTCCCCGCAGCCAAGGACTTTACGTCAGTAATGTTGATTGATTGTGGGAGATTTGCATAAGAAGTAGCGGTTTTCCCCCACCCCCATAAAGAACCGTTAGATTTCAATGCGACGGTATGATTTTGTCCAGCAGCAACGGCTTTCACAGAATCAATTGCAGTTAATTTCATTGGCACAGAAGTAGCCATTACTTGGGACATACCTAATTGACCTTGAGCATTGCTACCCCAAGCCCAAAGATGACCGTCATTATGAAGCGCAACAGAGTGACCCTCACCAGTTTGCACTTGTGTGACAGCACTCAAGCCAATAACTCGTACAGGTATCGCTGAAAAGTTCAGCGCACTGTTATTTCCTAACTGACCAACATTGTTTGCACCCCATGCAAATACGCTGCCATTAGTTGCTAAAGCCAAAGTATGCAAGTTCGTACCAGACAACCGATCCTCATCTAATATTTCAATTGGCAACTCTGGTGGTCCAGACATCAATTGAGCCCTAGTTTCACCTTCATAATTTCCCCCTCCGCAAGCGACTAAAAACGCGGCGCTAGACGACAAACAAATGATGCTTACTTTTCTATTCATGAGAAATTCCGAAGGTAAAATTAGCGTTAAGTACAATTTACTATTATATTAAATTTCTAATCAATCACATAGAAGTTGATTAAATTTTAAACTAAGTAAATTACACGCCACATTAAGTGAATACTTTGATTGACTTTTTTATTTTTTGACTTTTTTCTTTATCAATTCATCTTTTGTGCCACTTGAGACAGCACAACCAATTTGCTTAGGAATTTTTATGGACTAAATTGCCGTTCCGCAATCAATCTACTACCGCTGTTAGAAATCCAAATTGAAAGTCAATAATTAACCGCGCGCAGTACATCAATTCTGCACATAGGTGTCAGGCTTGGAATGCACGTTGTGCCACGTGTCCCCATATGCCATAGCATCAATCAACACTTGTGGTGTAATTTGCCAACTAAACCCCCATTTATATTTATAACATCCACAATAAATTACCTGTACGCCATGATTGACGACGCCATTTCAATAACCGATCTATTTTGCTTTGATTCACGCTCACAACAAAGAGCTTCGTTATGCTTAAAATGAAAGCCACCATTTAGTCTTAGTCAATGACTAAAACGAGCACTCAATCATAGAATCAAGGATAATGCGGACGGATCTCATTCCTGATTCGATCTCAATCTCTGGCGCACCTCACCGCTTTCCAAAAGTCTCTGAACCTTGCCAATAACGAGAGAATTTCAATACGCATCAGAAACGCATCATATTTACCTATTCACTTGGAACACTCTCATGGAAATTAAAGTCAACTTTCTCGATAAGCTTCGCCTTGAAGCCAAGTTCGATGATTTTACGGTGATCGCTGATCAGCCTATCCGTTACAAAGGTGATGGCTCGGCACCGGGGCCGTTTGACTATTTCCTCGCTTCCTCCGCTCTATGCGCAGCTTACTTTGTGAAGTTGTACTGCAATACACGCGATATTCCAACCGAAAATATTCGTCTGTCACAAAACAATATCGTTGATCCAGAGAATCGCTACGCGCAGATTTTTAAGATTCAGGTGGAATTACCCGCCGATATTTCTGCTAAAGATCGCGAAGGCATTTTGCGTTCTATCGAGCGCTGCACCGTCAAGAAGGTAGTACAAGAAGGGCCGCAATTTGTGATCGAGGAAGTCGACAATCTCGACGCTGATGCACAGGCTTTGCTAACTTTAAATCCGAATACTGATGCAGCGACCTACATTCTCGGTAAAGATCTGCCGCTAGAAAAAACGATTGCGAATATGTCGAGTTTGTTAGCCGGACTTGGCATCAAAATCGAAATCGCCTCATGGCGCAATATCATTCCGAATGTGTGGTCACTGCATATTCGCGATGCGCATTCACCGATGTGCTTTACCAATGGTAAAGGCGCGACTAAAGAAAGTGCTTTAGCCTCGGCTTTGGGTGAATATATAGAACGCCTCAGCAATAATCACTTTTATGCTGGCTCGTTTTGGGGCGAAGATATTGCCAATGCCGAGTTCGTGCATTACCCCAATGAGAAATGGTTCAAGCCCGGTAAGAAAAATGCGCTGCCGAAAGAAATTTTGGATGCTTACAGTCTCGCGATTTACAACCCCGAGAAAGAACTGCGTGGCTCGCATCTGATCGACACTAATTCTGGCAATAGCGAGCGCGGTATTTGCTCCTTACCTTTCGTGCGTCAATCTGATGGCGAAACGGTTTACTTTCCATCCAACTTAGTTGAAAACCTGTACGCCAGTAATGGTATGAGTGCTGGCAATACACTGGTCGAAGCACAGGTGCAATGTTTGTCTGAGATTTTTGAACGTGCTGTTAAACGCGAAATTCTCGAAGGCGAAATCGCTCTACCCGATGTACCACAAGAGGTGTTGGCGAAATATCCTAGCATCCTCGCTGGCATACAAGGCTTGGAAGAACAAGGTTTTCCCGTTTTAGTAAAAGATGCTTCGCTAGGCGGGCAATATCCTGTAATGTGCGTGACCTTGATGAACCCACGCACAGGTGGCGTGTTTGCTTCTTTCGGCGCGCATCCTAGTTTTGAAGTGGCACTAGAACGTAGCTTGACTGAGCTATTGCAAGGTCGCAGTTTTGAAGGTCTGAATGACTTGCCGCCACCAACCTTCGTCAGCAACGCCGTCACCGAACCGAATAATTTTGTCGAACACTTTATCGATTCTAGCGGTGTGGTGTCGTGGCGTTTTTTCAGCTCCAAGTCTGACCACGAATTTGTAGAATGGGATTTTTCAGGTCATGGCGAAAACTCCAACGCCGACGAAGCCGCTACCCTATTCGGCATCCTCGCCGAGATGGGCAAAGAAGTGTATCAAGCGGTCTACGACCAACTCGGCGCAACCGCTTGCCGCATCTTGGTGCCAGGCTATTCCGAAGTGTATCCGGTCGAAGATCTGATCTGGGATAACACCAACAAATCGCTCTTGTTCCGCCAAGACATTTTGAATTTGCACACACTTGACGACGACGCATTAGTAGCTCTGCTCGAGCGTTTAGAAAATAATGAACTAGACGATTACAGCGATATCGCAACACTGATCGGCATAGAATTTGACGAAAACACCGTGTGGGGACAACTCACGGTGCTCGAATTAAAGTTGTTAATCAATCTCGCCCTACAAGAATTTGAAGAAGCCCACGACCAAGTACAAGCCTTCTTGCAGTACAACGACAACACCGTCGAACGCGGTTTGTTTTATCAAGCTTTGAATGTAGTGTTAGAAGTCGAGTTAGACGACGAACTCGATCACGACGATTACGAAACCAACTTCCGCCGAATGTTTGGTAAGGAACGTATGGATGCGGTCTATGGCTCACTAGAAGGCAGCGTGCGCTTTTATGGTTTAACGCCTACCAGTATGAAACTGGAAGGACTGGATAGGCATCAGAGGTTGATTGATAGTTATAAGAAGTTGCATGTGGTGCGGGGGAAGTTAGTTGGTAACTAATCGGAATGAATGGAGTTAATCAAATCACCTATCCACTCATCAGTATGTCCGCTAGCAGCAGTTTTCCTCTCCAGCCTTCATTTTAGATGGAATTGAATAGAATTTCGGGATTACAAATTTTAGTCCTGCAAAAAGAATTAGGAGTTCTTCATGCATCGCTTTGCATTTTTTCTCAGCAGTGAAAATTACAAACATTATTCTGACACTCCATACTGCCACGCAGATGCAGAACTTCTCCGAAAGACATTGATAGAAAGCTGCGATTATCTACCAGAAAATTCGATAATCTTAAAGCTCGAAAAAGATGACGGGAACACTAATGAACAGATACTAAAACAAGTCGCTGATTTAGTAACGCAAACAAAAGATGGTGACTCAATTCTTTTTTTCTATGCAGGACACGGTATAGCAATCGATTCAAATACTTACCTTGTCTTACCCGAAACTTCACCACTCAATGCAGCTGCTACATCTTTAAAGCTGTCGGAAGTTAATTATTACTTAAGTCAAAATAAGAGACTTAACATTAGAATCTTCGATTGTTGCCACTCTGGTGAAGGCAGCCGAAATGCGGTCTCAGAGAATCAAGCAGCAGAATTTATGCAAGCCATTCTTAATGAAGGGAACGATTGCAGCTTGACGTTTGCTAGCTGTGCCGTTCACGAAAAATCATATCCCGATGACGCAGAATGTCAGGGTGTATTTACTGCATCACTCGTAAATGCAATAAATGCGCAAAAGGCAGATTCTGATATCTATTTAGAATCCCTGAAAATTGAAGTTTGCAATTCGGTACAAGCATGGTGCGCAAAGCGCGGTAAAACTCAAACACCAACCTTACGTGTTCAAGTGACGGGTAATATGCCATTTGCTCGTAGAAAAAATCCGCCAGAGCCTGAAGCTACTTTATCTACCTCACCAGTGTTATCCAGATCTGAGCAGCTCAATAATGCACGTCAATCTGTAGTGGTTGATAACAAACTTTATCCCGAACTGACAGCGGCACTAAATATCATCGCAACTGAATTTGAAAAGCGTATTCAGGAGACCGATGTATACGGAATCAATATAAATAGAATCGAGCCAAAGATTGCAGAAGATATTCCTGAATTTCTGAAACAAAAAATAATTGATCGGATGAAAACCTATAGAACCATGCACGCTATGAATGTAGTGCGTGTGGAGCGTCCACAGATAAAAAATTCTATTCTTTCTTCTTTTTTGGAACATAGACCGATCTACGATACAAATTATTATATTAATCAGAAATTTGAAATGCCAAAATGTTTTCAAACATTTGAAAGCACTACAGATGGTTATATTCCCTCATCATCTATATTTTTTTATGTTTGTCCACTTCAAACGACAATCGCCGTGCTAATGGGGTATTTTTTTGACAAATCATTTAACGCATCAGAGCCTGACATTAAACTTCAAAAAGTTTTGCACAAAGTATATTCAATATCAGATTTTAGAAATAAAGAATATGTATTAGGCTTTGATGACTTTATTGCCTCGTTTAAGTTGGATTTGGAACTGGCAATTGATGAACGACTGACGTATTTAGCGAAGGAAAATCAGGCTGCATCCAAACCGCAGGCCTAACATAGAATTTCGTTCTAATATTAGTTTTGAATCTACGACACGCAAACCAAAAGGATCAGCAACGATTAAAAAATATTCGACGCCGATCTTTTAGCTTCATGAGAATTCAAGAAGAATGAATCTTAGCAGTCAACTCCAAACCCAAAGCGTTCATCACCGCTAAGGTCGTTCTCAGTGTTGGATTGCCAGTGTCGCTGAATGAGCGATATAGTTGTTCACGTGATAGTCCGGTTTCACCAGCAATCTGCGCCATACCTTTGGCTCGCGCGACGACACCAAGTGCGTGCGCAATGTAGGCTGCGTCGTTGGTTTCAAAGGCTTGCGCCATAAAGCTCGCGATTGCTTCGTCTGAGTTTAAATCCTCGGCAGGATCATAATTACTCAACTTTTCCGAAACCTTGTGGCCCGCTACGTTCTTGCTGCCATCTTTGGTCGAGTATGTCATTTTCTTACTCCTGTTCACTACGTCACTGTGTATTCGGTGCTACTCATCCAACTCTCTAGCTAATCGTTTGGCCGCACGTATGTCTTTCGTCTGCGTGCTCTTATCGCCGCCACATAAAAGGATGATAATGGCGTTACCCCGGCGTTTAAAATAAATACGATAGCCCGATCCATAATGAATTCTAAGCTCGCTGATTCCTTCGCCAATTGGTTTGACGTCACCCATATGTCCAAAACTCAATCGATCAAGTCGTGATGCAATCAAACCGAGAGCGCGCGCATCTTTCACTTGCGAGCGCCATTTCTTGAACGTTGCGGTTTGCTGAAGAATCATCATGATTCATTGTAGTTTATAGACTACTTTGTATGCAAGCTAGATTTAGAAGCTTCGAAAGATTTTTATGATCGAGATTGAATCAGCTAGTGCGACGCCCTGCAAAGCCTGCACAACGATAGCGAGTGGGATAAGATCAGGCTTCTGCGAGAAGTCGAGCGACATGTTCGTCATAAATCATCTTTGCGGTTTCAATACAGCGTGCGTCACCCGTTGCCATGAGGTCGGCGTAGACCAGCAATGGCGGAACCATGTTGCGATGTTTCGGGTCGTCGGTGAGATAGTCGATGTCAAGATATGTCCATTAATTTCACTAGTCCAATAATGATGGACAAAAGTATTTATTGGACAAATTGCCTTTCGCTTCAAAGAGATCTGTTACGTTTAAAAAGCTTTTCTGACAACAAATCCCTACCGTAAGACTTGAGCAAAACAAGTGACAGACCATGGTTTTTGAAATTGTTTTAGATAGTTATAAGAAATTGCAATTGGTGCGCAGAAAATTCTTAAACACATCCAGCTAAAGCAATAAAATTAAAAGATAGAAAACTGGTTCAACTACCCAAACTGCATAGTTAAACCAGCGATCATCTGCTCATTTGCAAAAACTATTTGCGAGTACCACTCCAAGACTTGCTCACGATTTTCCACTGTCCATCAATCTTATTCAGTGCAAGGTAATCAACACCTAACCACTGTGGATAATCTAATGTGACTTTGACCACCGCACCAGTATCACTGATATCCAAAATCGTATATTGGCGATGACGCTGAGCTTCGTCGTCGGCTGGTTTGCCGGGAAAACCTTGTGCCCATTCTTCCCCAGTTTGAGTAACCGTTTTTTGCTGCTTGCTGGAATATCCCAAGACCACGGCATCTTTTCTGAACACTTGAAAAGCAATATCTGCACGACCAGCTTTAAACGCCTGCATCATCGTTTTCATTGTTTGATCAACTGCTGCAAACTCCTTGTGCTGCTGGACTTGCGCGAGAACTGGCAGGGATACGCCAGTCATGGCACAGACTAAGACGATTAATGTTAGAAATTTTTTCATCATTTAATTCCTTGAAAGAGAAAAGAAAACAAAAGTTTATTGAGAGATTTTTTGCTGCAGCAATTGCACGACCGCATTGGCAACCAAGGGCGCAGATGGATAATTTTGCCCCGTCACCAAGCGGCCATCGATTTCCACATGCGGTTTTTCAGGATCTGGTGCTTTGAATAGGCCGCCATGCTGTTCTATGGTTTGACGAATCAGAAACGGAAAATGTTGAAAGTAACCAGCGGTGCGATCTTCGTATTCTTCGGGATAGCCGGTAACCCGCTTACCACTGACCAAATACTTGCCATCGCTGAGTTTTAAACGCGCGATCCCTGCCGTACCATGACAAACCGCAGAAACCACACCGCCACGTTCATACACCTTGCGTGAAATGTGCTGCAAGTTTTGGTCATCAACGACTTGATAAATCGCATTGCTACCGCCGACGTAATACACGGCTTGATATAAATTGGCATCAATCTGTTCTGGCTTTGCAGTGCGCTCCAGCCCATCCATGATGCGTCTGTCTTGTAAACGAGCCGTTAAGCGTGACCCCAGCACCGTGGGATCAATTGGCACAGCGCCGCCGGCAGGGGAGACAAAATCAACCGTATAACCAGCCGTGACGAAGATATCCCAGGCATTGACCACTTCACCAAAACTCACACTCGCGGGCAAACTAGAGTTACCGTGAAATCGACTGCTCGATAAAATAAATAAGACACGACCGGATGATTTGGTCTGGGATGTTTTTTCTGCTTCTGGTGAAATTGTTGCTGCAAGCAGATGCGCGGACTGGGGTGTCGCTTCTGCTAATGAGGTATTACTTAGCTGAACATGTGCTCGCGCTTGCATGGTTCCGGCGCACCACAGGCACAGCGCCATCACCAGCATCAGCATCAGCATCAGCAACATCGGCCGCATAGAATTGTTTCGATTACAAAGCATCGTTGAAAGCTCCATTGAAAGTTGAAGGAGCTTTCATACTAAACAAAATCTTTTAAATCAATGTCTTAGCAGGTGTTTCAGGAGTCCTGAAACCTGTTTCCGGAGTTTGATTTTGCTCTCGATAGACTGAAGGCGTACATCCATTGGCTTTTTTGAAGGCGGCATAGAAGGTGGACATCGACTGGAAACCCGCAGCCTCGGCGATGCTCTCTAATGGGAGTTGCGGCGTTTGCACAAGCAAGTGCTGTGCTTCCGCCACGCGTAAGCCAGTCAGATATTGTTTGAATGAGGTGCCATTATTATCGTTCAGTAATTGCGACAATCTCGCCTGAGGCACACCCAATCGTCGCGACAAACGCGGCAAACTGAGCGACGGGTCCAAAAACAATCGTTCGGTTGACATTAAATTGGCTAAGGCTTGCAGTTCGTTGACTGCCTCTGGTGTGTCAATTCTTCTGTTTTGATAAGGCTCTACCGGCGCCTCTCCATGTCGCCATCCCCAAGCCACAATCAAACACAAATACAAGACAAATGAAAACGACAAAGCGCCAACAATGTAAGAAGTGTAGCCAGACAAAAAATAAGCGAACCAGATGATCCAAAGCCCCGCGACTAGCGTCAGTAACAAACGCCGTGCATTAGCGGTGGGCAAACGATGTCTTTGCTGTATTAACAAAGCACCGCTAATGAGCAGATAGGCAAACCACAGCCAAGAAATTGTTTGAACAATGGCGCCATGCCATAAGGATGCATGATGGGCATAAGGCCACATCAGATTGACGAACATCGCCACAACACCGATTAACAACAAATGAGTGCGTTCCCAAGATCCCAAACTAGTCGCGCTGCTTAAACTACTACGCACAAAAAAATACAAACAGGGACCGATGAAAAAGCAGGCTGTCAATCCCACTTGTATCACGATGGATGGTGTATCCGATAAGAAAAAAAGCGCGACCGATTTACCAGTACGAATGCTGACCATCAAAATCAAGATCGCCAACCAACGCTGAGCGACAGACGCAGAACCTGTGATCAATAAATACAACGACAGCGCAAGGCCATTAAAAGAACCGAGTGCCGCGAAAAAGAACAATAAGTGATTGTTAAACATCGTCTAATTTATTGAAGTGATAGCAGGACGCAATCTTAGACTATAAGCGGTGCGGCGACCTCCGCCTGCCAAGGTCATGACAGCACGATAGACAGCAAACCCAGTTTCATCACTTCACCCGTTTATCAAAGATAAACTCAGACCTTCGGCTTCGTCACACGGCTCACTCATAAAGAGTCAACCATGATCTCCTTTACCGTCTGTAAGTATGCACGACTCACTGCCAACGTGGTACCGCAACTGAGGATCAATTTCGCCGCTCCGTTGGTAAAATGACTCAATTTGACGATATGTGTGGTGCGCACTAAATAGGCGCGATGTATCCGTACAAAAATTTTTGGGTCGAGCTTTTTTTCCAAGGTATTCATGGTCACACGTAACAATTTACATCCCTGCTTAGCATGTAATTCCACGTAATTACCCGCGCTTGAAATGTAACGGACTTGATTTAGCGAGAGCATCTCAATTTCACCCAAGCTGCGTATTGCTACTTGTTGAAGATAACTTTGCTGTGGTTTCGAGCCGGCTTCAAGATAGGCATGCAAGGATTTACCATAGGCACTTTTTTCGCGCATCTGGACTGTCTCCGCTGCACGCACCAGTGCCTCGGAGAGTCGCGCATTCGAAAAAGGTTTTAACAAATAATCCATCGCAAAACATTCAAACGCGTGCAAGGCATAACAGCTGTGTGCGGTCACGAAAATAATCACCGGTGGTGCGCTGGTTTTGCAAAGACGTTTGGCAAGATCGATGCCCGATGTTTCTGGCATGTGGATATCGAGAAAAATCACATCGACTTGATGCTTAGCGAGCGCTTCCTCAGCCTCACTAGCGCTCTCACACAATGCCATGACTTGCCAATCAGGATGATTGCGGAGCGCACATTGAAGATTGACGCGACCCAATTCTTCGTCGTCAACAATAATCGCATTAATACTCATTGGGCAAAAATATTTCAACTTGAAAGCGCCGATCAACTTTAGCGGCACTGAGCCTTGCGGCACCGTTGTACAAAGAATGAAGGCGCGCCTTGAGGGTCTTTAGACCCAGGCCAAAACCGGGAGAGCTGGCGATTCCAGCATGCACAGGATTACTCACGCTGCACAGCAGACCTCGACTAGATAAGCTGAAATTCACGAGGATATCACCTGCACCTTTATGACATTCCAAATCATGACGCAAGGCATTTTCTAACAAGGGTTGTAACAAGAATGGTGGGCAATCATATTCAAGGATGGCCGGATTTATTCCATTAATCTGCACGTTTAATCGCTCGCCGTAACGTAACTTTTGCAAGCATAAATAATCATCCAAGCATTGCACTTCGTCTGCAATACTCACCCAAGTTGTCTCACTTGACGCCAAGGAATAACGTAATAATTCGCTCAATTTTTCAATCGCGATCAGGGCACTGTCACTATTAGCAGAGCGAACTAAGCCAGACAGCGCATTCAAAGAATTAAACATGAAATGCGGTTCTAACTGCGCCTTTAATACCGCCAGATTCTGTTGTTCCAAGGCCAGACTCAAACGTAGGGCATGCTCACGTTGATCGCGCAATGCTGCTAATCTTTTTTGATTTTGCTGCCACAAGCGCAAACCCAAAACAGCAGCAAAAATCGCGGTAATCGCGCAAATCCGAAACAAGCAAACGGCATTTTCATACGCGATGACGCGATCCCAAAATGGAATATCCTTACGCGCCCATATCAATGCAAATGCTGCGTTAAAAACATGCCAGGGAATGATGAATAGAAAAGAAAGTAAGTAGGTCAAAAAAACGACACGGGCGTGATTGAGATACTCTTCCCATCGACACGATAAGAAATATAAGATCCAAGACAAGGGCGCTAACACCAAGGCCGCCGCTACCCAATTCACAAATATCGTACCGAATTGCGCACGCTCTCCATTGCGCAAGTCTTCGCTGTAAATTGCCAAGGCAATCAAAGCACACAAAAATCCCCACCCTAAAAAATTATAGAGTAAGAAAAAAAACGGGCGCTTCCAATCTGGGAACTTGGTAGGGAAGTGCGAGGAAGAATGTGTCATGCTAGTCATGTGCACTAGTATAACGCGATAAATTCCTAGCGAATTAGATTCGATTGCATTCCATCACACCATGATGTGAGCTCATCACAAATTACCTGCGATATAAATAATCCCTCGCCGCACCGTTTTATACCCCTCTAAAAAGCAAGCGTACAGCCCATCACGCCAGATTAGGTATCCGTCACTTTTTCAATGAAACTACGTGAGGCGCCCAACATAATTGCGCTTCGATTTGATCTACATTGGACAAAATATGTCGAACGCATTGACGAAAATAACAGTAAGACGAGTAAGGCAATTATGCAGAGATGTTGCAGGTAAATCTTTCTTCACTTTGATGCTTGCATTGCTCAGCATGCACGCTGAAGCGCAATTGAACATCCCAAAAGTCGAAAGTCCTCCAACTCTAAAGGACTACGACAAACCAGGCAATCCGCCGGTGGGAGCAGGTCTTGCCATCAAGGATTTTGTACAACGCACTCCTGGCGATGGCAGTGCACCAAGCTATACGACCAACACCTATCTTTCTTACGACCATGAAAATTTATATGCGGTCTTCGTCGCCCACGCAAATCATCAGCATTTAATTGCACGACACTCGCGGCGTGAAAATAATGGTGGTGAAGATTTCGTTATGCTACAAATCGACACTTTCAAAGATGCGCAACGCGCATTTGTGTTCTATGCAAATCCACTAGGAGTTCAGGCAGATTCCAGTTTTATCGAGGGCAAAGAAGAAGACTTTGATTTCGACACACAATGGCGCAGCGAGGGAGAGCTGACCGATTTTGGTTACATTGTAAAAATGGCGATTCCGTTCAAAAGCTTACGATTTGCCAACGGCGACAAGCAAGAATGGGGACTGTCGGTTGCACGCTATATTCCTGAATTTACTGAATTCGTCACTTGGCCACATATCTCTAAACAAAAGCCTAGCGTGGTCGACCAATTTGGCACCGTGCTGATGAATGACCGCATTCCTTCGCAGCGTAACTTGCAATTCAACCCTTATCTGTTTAGTGGCAAAGACAAATTTCTGACAACGGCCAGAAAGCAAGGAAAGCACTACGCATCCTTTGTCGAGCAACAAAAAACCCAAGTTGGTTTAGACGCGAAATACGTATGGAATAACGCCGTTACTATCGATCTCACTTTAAACCCCGATTTCTCTGAGGTCGAGAGCGACGAACCGCAAGTGTTAGTCGATAAGCGTTTCGAAACGCTGTTCCCAGAGAAGCGACCATTCTTTTTAGAAAATGCGGGCTTTTTCAAAACCCCCTTGCCCTTATTCTTTTCGCGTCGTATCGTTGAACCCGATGCGGGCGTGCGATTAACTGGGCGCCAAGAGCAGTTTGCAGTTGGCGGTCTGGTCATGAATGATGCATCCGACCTCAAGGCCGGAAAAGCGCATATCAGCTTATTCCGCGGACAAGTCGATTTGGGAAATTCAGGCAATCTTGGAGTTTTGCTGAGCAATCGGCAACAAGGTGGTCAAACAAATTCTGTCGCCGGTATGGATGCAAGAATCACACCTCTGCCGAACTGGATTGTTACCGGACAATTCGCAAGAAGCCAAGCGGACAACAAGACCGTCAACAACGATCATCTTGCCTATCTCGAAGCAATCTACGGATCACGTGCATTCACCTACACCGGAAAATACACCAACATAGGTCAACATTTCGACGTCAGCTTGGGTTTTATTCCTCGTATCAACATCAAACAAAACGAACAGCAAGCCAACTACACTTGGTTCGCCGCACCAACTGATTGGTTTCTGACACAAGAATTAAAAGCGACCTTGATACACACCGACAATCAACGCGATGAATTTCAAGACAAGAAAATCAATCTTCTCTATACCATCAAAGCCAAGCAGGCCAATACTTTTACTTTAGAAGGAACGCAGCAATCTGAAAATTTAGCTGACAAAAAAATTCATACAAGCGGATGGTTGGCGGGATGGAATTCTCGTACGCTACCAGAACTCAATAGCACGATTAAATTTGGACAGAGACAAGCGCTGAATTATCAATTCGTTGATCGTGATGTGCTGAGCGGCGATGCTCGAAACGCGCAAATCAAACTGAAATGGTTGATCGGACGTCATTGGAGTCTCGATAGCAGTTATTTCTGGAATGATTTACGCCATGCACAAGGGACAATCTATCGCGATCGCCTGGCGCGCTTCAATGTATCCTATCAGTTCGACAATTACTGGGGTGCTAGCCTCATCATGGATTATCACAAGCTGTCTGCAAATCAAGCTTGGAGTAGATTGAAAAACGAACAAAGTCTCAATACCAATCTGCAACTACGTTATGTTCTTAGCCCGGGGTCAAGCGTCTATGTCGGCTATGTTGATCGACAAGAAAATCTCAGTTTATTTCATGATGAAAATGGTCTGCTGCAATCAGCAAGCTCACAACATCTGGATGTGCATACGGGTAAACGAGTCTTCGTCAAACTCAGTTACTTGTTTTAAGCCACTTCACGAACAATCCATTGGTATTTTACATGTCGAGCAGAATATCGTTTGACATGTAAAGCCACACAAATAGCGGCTTTCTTCATCAAGACTAGCCATGACATCTTCAGCAATTTCATCTCCGGCTGTTTCCCAAGGCAGATCACATTGCGCTCATCACCCCGCATAAGCCCCTGATCGCGTCTCTTGGCACGATGCTTGCTAAAAATTAATTTCAGTTTCATCACGAAATAAATCCTGACGCTTTCTCAATCAGATAACACGGCGTCGGATTGGTATTGATGAGATTGGGCAAGGCTTTTTTATCCGCTCAGAAATAACAAGCTTGATCAGTATGTTCAACGAATTCAAATGTGATGCTTTTTAATGGAGAACTTAATCATGGCGATTCCGCAAAACCCCACCCCACCGTATCCAGAATATTCCGACGCGGTATTAAACGAGCCTGCAAACTACGGCATCTTGGAACAATTGATAGGCACTTGGGTCAACGTGAACCCCAATAACAATAAGACTGGCTGGGGCTTGCACACCACTTGTATGCCTTCACCAGGCACCAATACCGAAACCATTTTCGGCATCTTCCACTTTCTGTGTGAAGACTACACCGAAGAACTGACTTTCGCTCCAGTCGAGGGTGGTGTACGCAATCGTGGCGGTACGAATGAACAATTCACCGGCGCAATTGAATACAAACAAAGCGTGCAGCGCGTCAGCGATGGTGTAGGTATTCACGAAGAAGTGGGAATGTACTTGTGGGTAGACCAAATGTATAACCATGCGGCGACCGAAGAATCCGTGATTGAAGATAATGGCTATCCATTGATTTCGATTGGCGCTGGAGCGAACGGACCGAACGATGTGCCCCCCTATGCAATTGCTCGCAGCGGCACTATTCCACACGGTAGCTCCATTCTATTAACGGGCAGCTTTGCACAAGATGTGGCGGGCAAACCACCATTTCCGACCGGCACAGATAGCTGGAGTCAGCCCTTCGTCACCTCTTGGCCTGCATTACAAGTTGCCAACGCCCCCAACCTCGCCTCATCACCACTGGCGATCTCACCGAGCATGGGCGCCTCTGCCTTGCTGACGCCACCCGATGGTTCGACGGCAGTACCACTCAATCTCGACGAGCCAGCACCCGCGTGGGCATTTGACAAATCACTACCCGTCACGCAACCAGATAGCAATCTGACCTATTTCCAACGCATTGTCGCTGATCCGCATTATCCGTATTCAGTGCGCCCGGATTTGCGTTTGCGTGATGCGATCAAGGATCAAAATATCAGCAAGTACACCTTGATCCAATTAACTAGCAAACACGATGGTGGCCCGCAAGGCGGGATTCTGAATATTCCCTTCGTCAAAAAATTTGCTGATGTGACGGAGATGAGTTTAAACATGTGGCTAGAAACCGTCATCGAAGCGGATGGTACTGAGGTCTTGCAACTGCAATACGAACAGATCATCTTCTTTGAATTTATGGTGGGATCTAACGGGCAGACCACACGCTGGCCGCATATTCAGATTAATACCTTGCGTAAAAAGGCAGACTAAGAAACGATGTCTAAAATCCTCAAAGGATGATGATCAGGCGCCCGTCTCCGCAAGCGCGAGACGGGCTGCAATGCTGGTAGCGTAAATACAGCCACGCTCCTAGCACCGCTCGTTATGCATAAGCCATCTGCTCTGAAGACGACACTGGCAACTGCTTTGCCGATTGCATACGTTTCCAACGCAATTCCAAAGCCGCGATACTGACAACATACATCGCCACCACAATCAGCGGCTGCAATACAAAGCTGTGTTCGGGATACATGATCCAAGCCAAAGTACATAAGATCGTACGAACCACCGCGTGAAACACACCAATCCAATGCTGTATCAACACGCTCAGCGGCAACCACATCAAGCCCGTCAAGATTGCTACCGCGAACGGCAAGCTACGATAGTTTTCCAAGAAAAAAGGGATGGCTAAGGCATAGCATAAGAAACTCATTGCGACTGCGGACAGAAATAGCGTATCGAAAAAGTTGCGCTTCTTGTTCGACTTAAACTTCAATTGTTCGCCCGTCAATTTTGCCAAGAACATCGCCAGATAAACGATACTGCCTGTGCCGATAAACACCGCTAACACTTGCGCTTTCGGGCTAAGTAAAGCGCCAGTCAAGATCAACGCGGACCACACCAAAATGCCAGCTAATGGCATCGCCAAAAAACGACGTTGACGAAATTCGGCTAGTTGTTGATCTAATGAAATCGACACGTTTGATGAAACTGATGAAGACATGATGAACTCCCTCTCAAAAATTCTGCAACGTGATTCGTGCAGCGATGGAGCTATGTTGAAGCAAAGGGCGGGCGCCGCATAGTAGCGTTTGTCATGACTTCACATGACATTTGTCATCCGTTTTCCTCATTGACTATCTGCGCGCTCTGCCATGCTCACCAAGGTAAAGCACATGACATGCGACGCGAAGCATCAAGATGTGAGACTTTTGATAAAGAAAGGGCGACAAACTTGGGATCAAGATAGGCTGCGCACTCTTTCTCACCACACCAAGGACAATATGAAAGCCATCAAGTTTCTCAGCGGATTGACTATCGTACTAGTCACCCTATTTTCCTTCAGCGGATGCGCAAGCATGGCTGGGCCACGCGAAGCGAAACAATCTGCCAGCATCGTCGATTATCTCTATCCCAAAGCCACCCAAGCACCACAACTTACGCCCGGGATCACCTATCTCAGACCACCTGTAAGAGTTGGTATCGCGTTCGTACCCAACGCCCCCGGCGCGCGCACTTTACCTGAAACAGAAAAAATCAAATTATTGGAACGTGTCAAAGCAGCGTTCACTGGGCAAGCTTTCATCGGCACTATCGACATCATTCCCTCACACTACTTAAAACCAAGCGGAGGTTTCGACAATATGGAGCAAGCCGCCCGTATGTTTAATGTCGATGTGATGGCGATGGTTTCCTACGATCAGGTTCAATTCACCGATGGCAATTCGCTGTCGTTCTTATATTGGACGGTGATCGGTGCCTACGTTGTACATGGCAATGAGCACGATACCCAAACCATGCTCGATATTTCTGTGTTTGACGTAGCAAGTCGCAAGTTACTGATGCGCGCACCAGGTACAAGTCAAGTAAAAGGTAGCGCCAATTTATCCAACTTCAGCGAACGTTCTCGCGCAGCGCGTACAGAAGGCTATAACAAAGCCGCAGATCAATTGATTCCGGCATTGCAAACTGAACTTACAGCTTTCCGTGAACGACTCAAAACGAATGACAAAATACGGGTTGAGCCGCGTGCTGGGTATCAAGGTGGTGGCCAGCCAGATTAAATTTAAGCTCGGCTGACCACTCAAATCGGCAGGCTTAAATCGCGCAGAAACTTAAAGCGTGGGCACAGAGATCCTGCCCACCCGACAACGCATCATCCCAAAGCCCGCAGCTCACGCAAGACCGTTTCCCACGCAGCCGTTGCCGGATCAATCAAAGCAAAGTGGCCGCATGCTGGCAATGACACTAATCGCGTCGCTGGAAATGCATCGCGGTATGTAGCGGCTAACACAGGCGGTACGATTGCATCATCATCGCCCTGAATGATGCTCACTGCCACGGCGGGTGCAGGCAAGTACATGGGATTGATGTCTGCACGTTGTACAGGGTCTTGCCCCAAGAAGCGCAGCACCGCACCATCGCCTAAGTTCATCGCATGTGCCATCTGCAAGTCGGCCGCTGGTGCCAATGCCACTACTCCTTGTATCGCAATAGAGGATGCAAGCTGAGCACATCGCGCTGCTGCCCACAATACCAAATGCCCGCCTGCAGAATGGCCGATTAGGAGCAACTTCCCGTTATGCTGCGCGACCTGCGCGGGCAGGCTAGTTAAGGCAGTCATCACATCGTCCAAAGTCACATCGGGCTCGCCCGATACACGGCGATATTCCAAAGTTACAGTCGTCCAGCCAGCCTCCGCCAAAGCGCTAGCCATTGCTTCGGCGTGGGCGCGATCATATTCTGGTTTCCAAAAACCGCCGTGAATTAAGATCAGCAAAGGGAGTGCATTACCGCGCGTGCCGTAACGAATATCGGCGACTTGATCTACGTGATTTCCGTAAGTAAGCGTTAAATCGGGGGGATTAGCCGTGCGGCTTAAGATGGATAGGTCTTCGGTCATTTTGTTTCGCTTTTTTTGGTCAACTTTTTTGGTCGGTTTCGCAGTTCTCGGTTTGATGATTCTTCGCTTGCAGAAATGGAAGTCAATAAGTAAGTGGGGTGTAATAGTCGAAGACGTATTACGCCATCCGCCAGATTGGCGTTCAATCGTCGCGTCATTTATTTGTTTGTAACGTGATCAAAAAATAGCCGCAAGCTTCCTATTTGCGCGCGATCAAATATTTGCAATCGTCAATCCATCCTTGCAATTTCTTGTGTGCATGGACTTTCTGTTCCTGTGAAGATGTGCGGATAATATCAGCCATCAACTGTTGTATAGATACGCGTGAAGCTTCGGCTTGTGTGCGCTGCGCTGTCTGCTCTGCGGGTTCAAAATTAGCCAAGATCGCTCGCTGTATCATTGCTTGTGCCACCTCTCGGCTGGGCTTTTCATTTTGAATTTGCGTCAACAACTGCAAAACAGCACGTTGACGTGCCATGCTATCGTCAAGCCACTGCGTATAATTTGGTGGATGCTTGTCAAGATAATTGGCGATGATCGCTTCCTGTGTGCGACTGACGCTGCCAAGCCAGTCATCCGCTTGCTTTACCACTTTTTTGAAACGCGCTTTGGCCTGTTTTTCTGGCGTGAGATCTAAGTATTTGTCACGAAAATCTTCGTTGTTCTTCTCAAACTTACGCGCCAAATGCGCCTTTTGCGATGTATCCATCGCGAGCGCGAAATCAGTCAACTCTGGCAATGCCTTCAGCAAAACGCTTTGTGAGAATTGTTCAACTTGCTGGAAACTCGCTTCAAGTTCGATAGGACTCGGATTAGCTGCAAGCTTCGATTGCATTTGCGTTAAAGCTTGCACATACAGAGGCAACTGCGTCGTGCGGTGCCAGCTCAATAATTGCACGATATCTTGCTTTACTTTGGCCTTTTGTGCAGAACTGAAATCCACATAGCCATCTAACCACCAATACGCCAAGGTATCCGCATTGGAATAACCAAGCCGCGCCGTGCTGCAGCTACCTAGACAACTTAAAAACAATAGTACGAGCACAAGACGCACCAAACGAAATGGGCTGACAGGTTCATTCAAACTGTAATCGGCATTTAAGCTGAATGTCGTACGCAAATTGCTCTCCTCATTTCAATCAAAGTACACTGCATTTCTTCCATCTATTTCCTAAAGACTGCCGACGCCTTGATTGCCTTAGCTAGGCGAGTGGGCATGCAAAAAACTGATGGAATGTCATTGGGATTCTAATTCAATCGGCTTTTTCGGAAATTCGAGCCAATTCTAACACTGCCACATCCTGCAAAAATGTATTCATGTTGGAACTGACCCAAGCTTCTAGATCATAAAAGTATCTTGTACCGAAATTAGCTATTTGAGCAACTTAGCTGCATCAACCAACTGCACTTCATGCATCAAATTTAGATAGGCATCGAAGTAAGGTTTATGTGAAGAGCCTACCACCGATAAGACTTTCGCACCGGGTTGATTAGCAAAGGCACTGCGGATGTTGGCGACCATGCGCAAATTGCGCGTCTCCCACCAAGCAACATATTGACGTCCGTACAGCTCAGGCGTGGCGTGCTTAATACCGCCACCAAAGTCTGCGGCAATAAATGCGCGCAACTTCGCTGGATTATTGAAGTAGCGATACAGATTCAAGATATCATGCGGTGAATCTAACTTCGCTTCCAAGGCTTGAGACTCCTTTTTCTCAGGGATATCGATCTTACTCCACATATCCTGCAAAGCCTCGCCAAACTTATGTCCTGCTTTGTCCGTAATATCGTCGGCAGTATGATCATCGGTTGCATACACACGTTCTAGCCCAAGCCTTGCTGCCAATACTGCAGCGACCTCATAATTTTCATTGTATTTTGGCGTTTCGCGATTGAGGAATTTCAACATATTCTCCGCAATGCCATCTGTCGCCTTGCGTTCATTCACATCGAGTCGCAACCATTGCACCAAAGCCGAAGCACGATCATTCGCCGCCAAAAACACGGCGACCAAGCGACGACGTTCGGTTGGACTCGGTGTCGTTTTAGTTTGCTGCGCCCACGCTTTTAAAGTCGCTTGAATTTCCACTAATGCCTCTTGCAAGCCGAGGCCAATGGCTTTCTGTGCTGGTGCAGGATCCCAGCAATAATCTTTAAAGACATCAGGATGTGTCACCGCATTGACACGGACAAACTCGCACTGTTCGCCAGACAAAGCTTCAATCGTAATGATATCGGGTTTGTATTGCGCCAAACGATCCAGCAAGCCAGACAGATGCGCCCGATTTAATTTATCGCCATACGCACTCAAATGCGGCGATCCCAATACCAACACTTGCGTTGCTTTTCCATGCACATCTTTTTTCCAGGTACGCGGATCAAAGTCGGCAGTTTGTGCTTGTACGACGGGGTGGCAAAAACTAGCGAAGCAGGCCAACGCTAACAACGATTTTTTCATATGCAGTCTCTTTCATGTGTGAAAAAAGACGAGCTTATCAAAGGTAAAAGTTCGCGGAGATAGGAGAGCGATAGAGTGCAAAATAGTGGCCGTGTTCTGCACATACCGAAGAGTGAAGTGTAGCGATTTGAAGAATTTTAGAATGCGATTACACCTAACAATCCTATCCCCGACACTGGGTCGGGGATAGGGATGCTAGCTTAAAGCTTAAAACTTATATTCGTAAGTCATACTGAAGTTACGCGCTGTTGGTACAGCTCGTGCAGATTGGCTTCTGGTGTTGCCGACGCTGGCGTAAGTAAGTGAATCATAGGCTTTACCACCAAGCAGATTATTCACCGCAAAGCGTAATTGACTTTGTTTGTCGAATTTCCACAGTGCATACACATCGACATTCTTAGGTGTCTTTAAGTATTGGCGCTCTGTCAGGCTAATTTGCTGCCAATGTGAATCTTGAATCTTCGCACTAACACCCGCAGTGAGTGGGATATCTTTCGCACGATAATTTGCACCTAAAGTAACGACGTATTCATATGGCGTCAGCGAGTTATACGGTGTCGCTAAATCTTTGACATTCGACCAGAAATGCGAATAACTGGCAGAAAAATCCATGTCCGGCGCCTTATCCATCCAACGCTTCAATGGGAATTGTGTAGATAACTCTATGCTTTGACTTTGTGCAGTACCAGCGTTCACAAATTTTTTCCAGTAGGCCTTATCAGCTTCATATACGACTTCGCGATGAATATCCTTGATCGCTTGAGCTTTTGCACGAATTGCGTAATTCAGACCATCTTTGCCATTGTGTTCAAATGCCGCGTCTAAGCTCCAAGACAGCTCTGGACGCAAGTTCGGATTACCCACAATGTTCGGGCTTTCGATGGAATTATTGATGACATAAATTTTCGGCATCAAGAGTTGTGTTCCCTCTGGCGCTTTAAATGTACGGGACACACCAAGACGAATTCGCTCGGTGTTTTGTGGATCGAGCTGCCACATGGTTTGGATCACTGGGCTCAAGACACTAGCGCGATTGGTGACTTTTTCACCATCATTATTCTCGGTACGAATGCCTTGTGATTCCCAACGCAAACCCAAAGAAACAGAAGAATTTTTCTTGAATTTCCAATCATCTTGGACAAAGAACGCGGCATTATCCATGACGGAGTTTGCGCTGTGCGGACGATAGATCGCGCCTTGATTGGTCGCAAATTTATCCGTCTGATTGTTATCGACATCCACATCAGCACGCCATCCAGACCAGCCAACAATGAGGTCATGTTCCGCATTGGTTGGAATATTGAATTTACCGTTGGTGATGCCTACCGTGACATGCACATCGGTGTTGAGGTCACGATTAAATTTAAGTGTTCCATCAGGTAAATAATTTTGTGAGCGGGAACGTGCAATGAAATTTTGCGCTTGGAAACCTGCGGTGACATCAACACCTATTTGATTATCCAAAGTAGTGACAGCCTTAAGTGTGCTACCAAAATTGGTGCCGCGATTCGTATCTTGTGAAGTCGTTTTGCCGATTTCAAACACCCGTCCTGACAGGTTGTTGAACTGGCTTGTACTTTCAGAGTCGAAACGGTTATGCGCAACAATAGACGTTGATGTCAGGTTGATGTTGGAATCCGTTTTGTATTGGATTCTTGGCGAAATACGGAGTGATTCATCGCTACGCTTGCTGTTCGAGGTATTCTGGAATTGGCTCTTGCTTCCTAATAAGATATTTTCATTCACGTAATTCGTAGTCGAGTCTTCTGACTGTCCAGCACTCATACGATCTTTAGACAAGCTAACGCTCACGGTATGTGAGAGATTGCCGTTTTTATCGGAGTGAAACCAATCTACGCTGCCATTATTTTTGAACATGTGACCGATGCTGGCCTTGATACTATGTTGCTTGTTTGATGCCGATTTTTTGAGGATGATATTAATCGTACCTGCCATCGCTTGCGTACTAAATTGCGCATTCGCACCACGATAAATTTCAACGCGCTCAATCATGTTCAGTGGAATATCTTCCACCGTAATGCCGCGCGGCGCCTCACCGTCAATCAGAATTTGCGTGTAACCAGCCGCCATCCCTAAGAGATGAAGTTTATTATTAGTAACTTGCACACCTGGAACACGCTTCATCGCTTCGACGATGTTGTTGTCACCAAAACGCGTAAGTTCAGCATTGCTCACAATCGATCGCGAAGCCGTTTCTGTACGAGCAAATTGCTCTTGTGATTTGCCTTGTACTTCAACGCGCTGTGTTTGTGCTTGTGTTTGTGTTTGGGCTTGTGTTTTCGCATCGCTAGCCTGCTGCGCATGCGCAGAAACAGCAATAACATTGCAGAGAATTAAAGTGATGACTGAGCTTTTTGGTGTGTGCATGATCGCCTCGAAAGAAAAGAAAAACAGTGCTAGCTGTTGACGGCTCGCACTGTATCGAACTTTTCTTTGTGTGATTTGGAATATGCGACGAAACGACAAAAAATGGCGACGAAAAAACGAATTGTCGTGCCGAACTTATTTCGAGAAAATCAAAAAACCGCAATCTTAAATCCTAGCGAAACCCGTTTTCCGTGCTTCTTAGCATTCAAAAATATCACTGAATAAGCGTTCAAAACCTGAGAAAAACTGGTCGAAGTCTGGCTAGAAAAGCACAGCGCTAGGCAATTTCATTCCCGCTCCGTCATGAGCCAACACGATATAAATAGCGATACGCTAGTAAACACGCCGCAGAGCAACCATACACTGGCCGACAAATGACCTTGGGCTAAATCCTGCCAAGCATGGTGAAACAACTGGCTTGATGAAGTCTGCCATAGTAATGCTGCCAAGCCTAACAGTAACGCGATCAAAAAATGCGGGGAATAACGCGGTCTTTTCGACGGAATAGTTTGCATCAGACGGCCTGAGAAACCGTCGTCTGCAACGGGCGCTTCGTAATAGTCACGCAACAAGGTATCAAGGTTCGGGACGAAATTTTGATCACTGGTCGAATCAAAATTCGGATCAAAATCTGATTCGTCATTTGCATCACGATTCGAATTAACTTCATGGTTCATCACGCGCTTCCCTTCGTTCTATTATCTTTCACTTCTTTTTCACGCATCTTCCAGTCATTTTTCCATGCACCAAGCCAAGTTTGTAATTTGGATTTAGCACGTGTCGCATTGGTTTTCACTGTTCCTAGTGGCAAACCCAAAATTTGCGAAGCTTCTTCATGACTTAGATCTAGTTGTACACAATGCAGTAACACCAACTGTTCTGTAGGATTCAAGCGTTGCATCGCACGTTCAAAATCTAAACGCAAATCAATCTCACCAGCGGCACACCAGGCCAACACTTCATCGACTTCCGTGCCGTCAGTGAAGCTTGCGGTGTTTTTTACTTTTTCGGCTTGCCTCAAAAAATTCGTGTAAGCGATACGATAAAGCCAGGTTGCGAATCGTGCCTCGCCGCGATACTGGTCGAGTTTGCGCCAAGCAAGCAAAAACGTCTCTTGTGCCAAATCATCCGCCAAACCATGGTCGCCTTTGGTCAAGCGTCGCAATAGCGCACGCACCACGCCCTGATGGCGCCGCACTAGCTGTTCAAAAGCTTGGCTATCTTGATTAAGGCTAGCCCTAACAACGAGCGCTTGATCGATGCGTTGCTCGTTGTGTTTGTCATGCATGCTCTGCATCGCGACGATTCAACCACCAGCTCAATAAGTAACCCAAGCCCGTAATCAAAGGTAAGAGTCCCAAGCCCCATAGCTCCGCTAACCGATGTCCATCGTTAAACTCCAGCGGTAATACGGCGAACATCATCATGACACCAAGGCCGATACTAACCAAGGTAATGCCGCGGCGACGTTCACAAAACGCAAGGCGTGGTTCAGTTAGCAAAGGAACAGGCAAATCCACGCCTTTATCGGCCAAGTACATCAAGGTCTGATAGCGCGCTTTGGTTTGTTGATGGCGAAAGAAAAACACCACCAACACCGCCAGCACTGGCGCAAAACACAAAATCAGGGGGATTACAAATTCGATTCTCATTTTGTTTTTCCTTTCTGTGTCGTGCTCATTTTTACTGGAACACGCAATGGCATACGATTGCCGTAATATTGCACTAATTCGCCGGCGGCTGGTGGATCAAAATTAGACAAGGCAATGACTACATCACCAGTTGCCGGATAAACTCTCAGTGCGCCATTCATTCCATCGGCACCACCCTCATGTCCGTAGTGACGTGTATTTGCGGAGCCACCTAATTGGAATCCATATGCATAGAGCTGGCTCGTAGTTTGCGCTTGCGTCGCTTTAGCAAGCCAAGACGCAGAAAGCAAACGACCTTGTAACAAGGCGTGACTAAAGCGAATCAGATCACCAGCGGTTGAGTAACCACCGCCAGCGGCCGTACCTCTCCATGGCAAGCTTTTCCGATTATCGACCAAGCCAGACTCCGCATGTGTGTAACCTACCGAAATCTGTCGTGCCACCTGCGACTCAGGCTCAGATCCAGTATCACGCATACCGGCTGGCGTTAAGATCGCGTCTTGAATCGCACTATGGTAAGACTTGCCCGTGACTGCTTCAATAATGGCGCCCAGCAGCACGTAACCATAATTGGAATAAGCTTCTTTGCTGCCTGGTACAAACGCCGGTGCACGCGCACCAAACAAGGCAATATAATCCTGATGTTCACGAATGCTGTCACGTTGCTTTTCGTATTCTTCCGTAAAAATATCGCCAGTCCCGGCAGTGTGGGTTAGTAACTGATGGATCGTCACTTGATTCGCTAAGGATTGATTGGGATAACTAGGCAGATAACGTGCGATAGGCACATCTAAGGCAAGACGCTGTTGTTCCGCCAATTGCAAGATCGCCACCGCTGTCAACATCTTGTACATCGAAGCCAAACGAAAACGCGTCTGCATCGTGTTATTCAGTTTGCGTTCACGATCTGCCTCACCCCAACTTTGCGAGTGAAGCAAAACGCCATTGCGTGCCACCGCAAACACACCAGAAAAACGTCCCGCTTTGACCAAGTTATCGGCTTTCCGTGTTAGCTGCTGCCAGGCTTGCTGCGATGAAAGACGCTGTGGCATAAGATCATCAGGAACAACCGGCATAGGGGCTAGGCGAAAGCTCTTCACCTGCTCGGGCTTCTGATCATCCACTTCCAACTCCATAGTGCCAACGCGATCACCATCTTTCTCACGTAACACCAGCGACACACGATAAGGACCTGTCTGCGAGATGCGCACCAAATCCAAGCCCCCTGTCATATTCCTTAAGCCCAATTCATTTTCCACCGACAAATTAGGATCATGCGCGCTCTTAAATGCCTCAAGCAAATCAGCGCGGCCTGAATTGAATGCCTGCAAACGCAACTCAGCCAAACGCCCCGCTGGCGTTTTAGGAAATGGAATAACAGCGGCCAACGCAGATGAGGCACAACAAACACCTGCTAATGCCAAAGCGAATACTGGGCGCTGCCATATTTTTAATAATTTCATGTTTTTCTCTCTCAAAAGTGAACAATCACCTGCTTAGATACGGTAACGAGAAAATTTGGATTCATGTTTGAAAAAAATATTGTTGAATCATGATTTGACCCAGTTACGACATGTGATGTTTTTGAAGCGGTGTGATCACTATTTGTCGTTATCGAAACGAGGGTGTTGATTTAGCGACTCTTGATCAAGCTTCAGGGAGCGACATCGATTGTTTTTCTTAAGTGACAGCCCTTGTCGCTTTTATAGTCGCCACAATTCGACTATCCATATTTGAAGACAAACTTCCCGTATTAGCTTCGGCTAATCTCCAGATTGAAGCTAACTCTTTCGTTGTTGCATCAAGAATGCGATGGCGGGGTGCCATGTACGCAAAGTAAATATCTAATTTTTAATGAAAATTAATATGATATTCTCATCACTTCCAATAACTGGGAGAACAAAACTATGCAAGCATCACGACTTTTAAGATTGGCGACACTCATGCTCTTGCCGATCGCAGGTGCAAGCGCTAGCGCCCAATCGGTCGATGAACAAATAAGCCGCATCACGAGCACAATGACGCCCAGCATCGTGGTCAAGGGCGCGCCGGAAAAATATCACACGCTGGCCGACACGATGGCCAAATATAATGTGCCTGGCGTATCAATTGCGCTTATCCATGACGGCAAACTCGCTTGGGCACAAGGTTTCGGCGTAAAGACTGCTGGCAGCAAAGATGCCGTCACAAGCAACACCCTGTTTCAAGCCGCGTCGATCAGCAAGCCCGTCTCTGCGACCGCAATGCTCAAATTAGTAGAGCAAGGAAAGCTCTCGCTCGATACGCCTATCAATACTTATCTCAAGACTTGGCAATTACCAGACAACGAATTTACCAAAACCGAACCAGTGACTTTACGTCGTTTAGTGTCGCACTCGGCTGGCTTGAATGTCCATGGTTTTCCTGGTTATGCAAGTGACGCAAAAGTGCCCACTGTCCAACAGATACTCGACGGCAAAGCGCCTGCTAACACCAAAGCATTACAGGTTGTCATGACACCTGGATCAACCTGGAGATACTCCGGTGGTGGCACGACTATCATGCAACTAGCGATGGTAGAGACTACCGGTGAGGCCTTTCCCGCACTAATGCAAAGACTCGTACTTGATCCTATCGGCATGCAGAACAGCGCCTTTGAGCAGCCGCTATCCAAAGCCAAACAAGACCTCGCTGCTGCCGGACACGACGATCAAGGAAAAATGGTTGGCGGACGCTGGCACACCTATCCTGAATTAGCCGCAGCAGGCTTATGGACGACGCCAACTGATTTGACCAAGTGGGCCATCGAAATCGCCGAGGCACGCGCTGGTAAATCGACAAAGACCCTGTCGCAAAAAATGGCGACCGAGATGCTCACGGTACAAAAAGCGCCTTCTGGCTTAGGCCCTGCTCTAGGAAACGCCGGCGATGCACTGTATTTTCAACATGGTGGCAGCAACGAAGGATACAGTTGTTTTGTCGCTTATTTTCCCGCCCTTGGTCGTGGCGCGGCGATCATGACGAATGGCGACGCTGGCTCTGTCGTTTATCGCCAAATACTCAATGCGCTTGCCAAAGAATATCAATGGCCCGGCTACAAAGCGCGCGAGATTGAAACAGTCGCGCCAGACGCAAGCACCTTGGCGCAATTAGTTGGCGAATACCCATTACCAGCAATGTCACCGAACGACACGCCTCGATCTGCGTTCATCACCCAAGAAAATGGGAAACTCATGATCGAGGCAGCGCAGTTTTTAGCAAAGGATGAAATCGTGCTGCTCGCTAATGATGAACTGATCGTACCTGACAACGGATTTCAGTTAAAACTCGCCAGAGATAAGGATGGTCGCGTTACGCATTTGGAATTTGGCTCAAGAAAAATTGTGAAGAAAAATCGGTAGCCCATCCGACAGATAAAAAGGCTAGCCATCATTTTAGGGCTAGCCTTTGAAACGAATTTTTTCCCGCTCAGATTAGCTATTGATCAACGTTAAGTCCTTGGATGTGTTGCATTCAGATCTGGTACCAAATTTATTTTCGATACCGAACAAAATAGAAGATACATAAGACGATCAGAAATGGAATACCGGTTGCCAAGGTCATCGCGAATTCTTGGGTGAATGCGGTGGTGATCATCAAAGCCAACATCAAACCCGCGCCCAACAAAGTGAACCAAGGAAATCCCCACATCTGAAACGCCAATCGTTCCTTACCCGCACGATTCCGAGAACGGCGAAAGAAATAATGCGTGACGAAGATCATCAACCAAGTAAACATCGCACCAAACATTGAGATCGCCATCATCAGCATAAAGGCATTGCTCGGATAAATCACACTCAGTAGGGTAGCGATAGCGATCCCCACGCAAGACAAGATAAGAGCACGCATGGGTGAGCCTTGACGATTTAACTGCCCCAATCCAGCTGGCGCAAAGCCACCTCGCGCTAAACCAAACATCATGCGAGTCGCCGCGTAGAGCTGGCTATTCATGGCCGACAAAGCAGCAATCAAAATCACAAAATTAATCACGCCAGCCGCACCCGGTATCTGCAAGGCTTCCATCGTTGTGACGAAAGGACTCTTATCTTGACCCGCCCGCGTCCACGGCACAATCGCTAATACCAAAGCCAAAGTCAGCATATAGAAAATCACTAAACGCAGCAGGGCAGATCTAAACGCCCCCGTAATTGCCTGCTCTGGATTTTCTGCTTCGCCCGCCGCCACCGCGATCATTTCTATACTCAAATAACTGAACAAAGCCACCACCACTGCCAGCCACATTCCCCATCCGCCCTTCGGAAAGAAACCACCATGACTAACATAATGATGAAAGCCAATGTCGCGAGTCGCTGGTGCGCTAATCAAGAGATACGAGCCAAGTAAAATGAAGACCATAATCGCAATCACTTTGATACTCGAAAACCAGTATTCAATGGTGCCAAACACTTTCACACTCATCGCATTGGCAATCACTAAGCATGCCGAGAAACCGCTTATCCACAACCACCCTGGTGAATCGGGAAACCAAAACTGCATATACAAAGCGATCGCCGTCACTTCCGTACCGATCACCAATACATTCGCCGCCCAATAAGCATAGCGAACCAAAAAACCCGCCAGCGGATGCACATAGTGTTCAGCCAAAGCACCAAACGAACCGCCACCTGGATGCGCTACCGTCATTTCAGCCAAACTAGCGATCAACAACAAAGCAATCACTGCACCAATTGCATAACTAATCAATACACTGGGTCCAGCAAAACTAATCGCAAAGCCGCTACCCAAAAACAATCCCGTACCAATCGCTCCACCCAAGGCAATCATGGTCATCTGACGACGACTCAAATGCCGCTGCAAACCAGCTTCTCGGGTCGTAATCTCAGCAAAGCTCGCATTCTCTTGTTTCATTCTGTCTCCGGTTATTGGCGGTAGCGATATTGAGTATCGACGCTAATGATTTGGGCGAATCTGCAACACGAGCAGATTAAGCAACTGCGGAATACTACGCTGGAAATTGGCGCAGTAATAAAGAATTGGACACTCAGCTACGGTACAGCGTTGCAATTTAACGTCTAGCTTGCGAATGTGGTAGTGATCAGTGGCGATGCTAAGCTGGCGCAATGGCAACTAGACCTCAGATGTCGCGATGCAGTGAGATCGTGCCTTTCTCAGCGATTTCACCAAGCCATTCGCCTAGCGTGTCGTGTTCGCTGAACTTATTTTCCTCGGCTTCCGTACGTCGCTCGTGCAACCATGGCGTCACCGATCAGGAAGGAATAATCGCCGACCTGAGCCCTTTATCCTTTTTTGTTTGAGACTTTTAGCCAAGGAAATGATCTCTTTCTTCGGATACAATACAGATGAAATTAAACCCGAACCTCGTCTTGTTGGCAGTATCTGGAATTACTCATGAAAAAGATGCAAATTCGCCGATTCATTGTCGCCTGTCTGTGTATTCCCTTGAGTTCGACCGTGTACGCTGAGGATGTTGTCACTGTCGCTTGGCGGATTAAGCCACCGCATCAATATACGGTTAATGAGCAGCCGCAAGGCATCTTAGTGGATCGGGTTAAAAAAGTTTTTTCATTGGCAAAAATCAAGACGCAATTTGTCGAAGAGCCTACGAATAGAATTTTCTATAATTTCAAGAATGGAAGAAAAAATTATTGCGCATTTGGTTTGTATTATGTGGCCGAACGTGAATCCTTCGCCCAATACAGCAAAGTTTTTCACAGAGACCCACCGCAAACCATCTTAGTCAGCCCGGCGGCGTTCAAGTTGGTCTCTGCGCATTTAACGCTGACATCCCTGTTAGCCGATGCGAACCTGACCTTAGGTGTTGTCGATACATCTTCTTACGGCCCTGAACTAGATGCCATGATCAAGGCTAGCAAGAACAAGATCCTGCGCAGCACTACCCTGCAAGCGAATATGGCACGCATGATCGCGGCAAATCGCGCCTCATTCATGTTTGTGGACAGGAAGGACTGGGAATATTTGAAAAAAAATGATGAGCATGTGCGCGGAGCTTCGCAAATCGACTTGCCCGATTTACCACCTAGCCAAAACCGCTACATTTTATGCAGTAAAGATATAACAGCTGCCCAGATGCAACGCATCAACAAGGCGATTCAAAAAGTTTATGTAGCGACGTCCGATAATTAATAAGGGCAGCATCGAGATGGGTGGGGCAACAGCAGGGATAGAGTAGAGAGCAACCACTGGCTTCGCTCTGTTCGACAAATGTCATAGCAAATATCACCACTTCAGCGCACATAAGATCGCGGTTTTATTTTTTAAATAAAATGCAAAAATGGCTAGATTAAATAAGCCTAGAGATTTATCATGCATGCGGGCACACGATCACCCGTGCTCATCACTTCGCTCACCTTAAACATGCGATCCACGCCAATTTAACGAATCCATACTCATGACATTTGCAAACTTCGCGGCCTGTCTATGCTTAACCCTTCCCATCCTGACAGCGAGTGCCCAAGACGACAACAAAGATAACAGCACCAGTCGGGTCGAAGTATCTTCACAAAGAGGTCTAGAGCTCAAGTCCTATGCACAAATGCAAAAAGGCTTAAAAGCCTATGCCGAATACAATACCCTCGCCCCCAACTCAGAACTGTTTTTTATTCTTATTCCCAAATCAAAAAACATGGGATTAGAAGGCGTCACCATGCGCCTAGCAAGCGATGAGAGGTCGATCAATATTCCGATTGATGCCAACGGTAAGTTTCAATTACCAGACATCGCACTCCAACATGAGGACGAATACGATCTGATCTTGAATAAACCTAAAGGCCAGTTTTACTTTAAGCCTTACGTTAAAAGTGCGAATTTACCCGACGATGCCAAACGCCTGGGTGATATCAGGCTCGAATGTCAGGTGCGATGGGCGGTTGAAAAACAAGACGTATCGATTGTCTTTCTTACGCATGTCAATTTGTTTGCGTCCGGTAATCCATGCACTTCCCGCGCAGTCAACGTCATGTACTTTGCGCCCTTGGATGTTAAAACAGTCGTTCTGAATACACCCAAATCTAAGCTAGAAAAGAAAGTAAACAGCAACGGACAATACAACCTCCCCATTTGGGATAGCAGCATCATCGATGATGCCTTAATCCATTACGAAAGAGAGTAATCGTCCACAACGCAAAAACTGGGAGTAGCCATTCGCCTATACACTACGATAGTCAAGCTATCGAACCGCCTGCTCGACCATGATGGAGACAAGTTGAGTCACGGCAGAATCAAACAAAATGGGGGGCGCAGGTTCAAAGGCCGTACTTTTTTTACGATTCACCTTACCCCAAATTCAAGCACTGTGATCAGGTCATTCACGTCTGAGGTCAAGACTTGACCTGCGCGAATATTCGCTCACCCATTACCGCGAGCAGTGACATGGTACAAGGCACCAGCAAACTCAGTAGGTAAGGGTCTCGCCATCACAGCCTTCCTCTAATTTATTGACAGATAAATGTAAGGTACTAGTGGATGAATTCAAATGTAAAGCCTGATAATCATCTAGCCGCCTCCCTCCAATAGCGTATGTCGTTGGAGTAAAGTTGAGTTGCGAAACGAAACTTTAACGGGGAGGACGGTATGTTATTTTGCGGCATAGACCTACATTCGAACAATAG
>NZ_JACOFU010000009.1 GCF_014284275.1 Affinundibacterium amnicola
CCGAACAGGACCGTGAAACGACTTTGCGCCGATGATAGTGCTGCAACCAGTGTGAAAGTAGGTCATCGTCAGGCTCTTATTCCGCATCGCCCCTGATTCAAATCGAATCAGGGGCTTTTGCTTTTTTTACTCCTTCTACACTTCATTCCCCACTGTGCACCTCAGCCAGATCTGTTTAGATTTGCTTGTCAATCCTCAAGCAAGACAAGAGAGAATCACGCTTAAATCACTTATCCTGCTATTTTTCTACTGACATCTAGCGAATATGTTCATCATTCAGCGATTGGATAATTCAGTATCAGTAAGCTGACAAAGAGAAGCTATTCGCTACGGTATAATGCACCCCTTAGCATTGATTATTCACTTCAAACTGAACGAACACAAAGCATTAAATGTTGCACCGATTTACTTGTGACGCGTTGATTTAAAGAAACTTGATTTCTGTCTCCACCTAACAGATTTTTCGTAAATTTTGTTTTTCAATAATAGTTAAGTTGAAAACTAAAAATAGTCGGGATCTCTTTCACTCTCATTTATCTCTCTTGGTATCATGGAAGCATTTTTCGTATCCACATTTGCAGTCAGTATCGGTGAAATTGGTGATAAGACGCAATTGTTGGCGCTGTTACTCGCCGCGCGATACCGTAAACCAGTGCCGATCATTTTAGGCATTTTGCTCGCCACTCTAGCAAATCACACCCTTGCTGGGCTAATTGGTCAGTGGGTCGTTAGCCATATCTCTGCAGATATTTTGCGCTGGGCACTAGGTCTTTCATTTCTTGCTATTGCGATATGGACCTTAAAGCCGGATGAGATCGATGATGGTACGTTGAATGAAGGTCGGTTTGGGGTATTTATGCTGACTTTCATCAGCTTTTTCTTTGCTGAAATTGGTGATAAAACGCAACTAGCCACAGTGGCTTTAGCCGCAAAATATAGTGAGTTAAGCATGGTTATTGCAGGAACCACTTTAGGCATGCTGATAGCGGATGTTCCTGCGGTATTTTTAGGTAAAGTGGCTTCACCCAATTTCCCATTTCACTATGTCAGATGGCTAGCTTCAGCAGTGTTTGCAATTTTGGGTGTTTTGGTTTTGCTGAATTTAAGTGGCATGTGAGCAATTGCTGCTATGGTTTATCGAGAAGTTCGTATAATTTTTTGCCTAATTGTTTTAGGCCTGTATTTCAGGATAGAAAGTACTTATGAGCGCATATGTTTTGCCAAAAGGAACCGTTGTCAAAGTTGGATCTCTGTCGCGAGATCTGTATTCTTTTTTTAATCAAGGAATACCCAAGAACATGCCACGTGTTGGCTTGCAAAGCCAAGAGTCTTCATCGACATTTGAAAGTCAAGAGGGGATTTACATTGGCGAGCTGATGGCATATTTCTCAGCAGCTGCGCAATTCTGCCAGGCGACCGCTGTGATTTACGCAGAGCATAGTAATGTGATGGAGAACTTCGTACAGCAGCTGCAAGACATGCGAGGGCAAAAACCGGTTATGGAAGGTTTGGAAACTATCTCCATTCAGATCGGTTTACCTGTGGTCTTGGAAATTACGCTAGATGAAGATTGTGAAGTATTTGCAGATACACATTTTGAATCAACAGATAAAGGTGAAAAATGTTGGAAGCATTGGCGCAGTGTTGTGCTGATGCGTAAAGGTGGCATTCCGGCGCACTGGATTAAAAAATTTTACTTCCCCCGATTACTTGATTATCGCGATGTCGAGAGTAGTAAAAGTCCACGCGTATTAGAGCAAACGATTGATAGTTCCTTGATGGTCGGTGGCATGATGCAGGTTTGGCACAAAGATGCACCAGCCGACTTGCTAATGGCGTTTAAGAAGCAATATGGAACAATCAATTTTTCGCAAAACTTGCCTTTTGATGCGAATTCACTTGAACGATTTTTCAATTTTAATAGCATGATAGATCCCGCAAGCAGATTGTTAAACCAGCTAACAATTTGGCAGGACATTGATGCCTTGGCGAAGAAGCAGGGAATTCCCTTGCAGTGATTATCCTAACGCTTCATCATCGCACTCATTAACTGGCCTTTTAAGGTTTTGATGAGTGCGGTTTCATCTGGTGGAACTCCTTCATTTGCTGGTAAGCAGCGATCCGCATAAAATAAGCCTAGCGGTTTATTTTCTATGACTAGAGGCAAAATAATAAAGCTGCGAGCATCGGGCAACAAACGTTTATGCCAGCCAGGCAAGATAGCTTGAATTTTTGGATTCAAAGCATCTTCAATCATCAAGTCTACATTATTGTTCATTGCTACATGAAAGATGGAGTTTTCAGTTTCCACGGGAAATTGAAACTCCTTCTGTCGCTCAATATACTTTTCACCAACAGAAATGCGAGCAGTGTATTTTCCCTGTTGTAAGTCCCGTAAGCAGGCGGTCGCAAAACGGAATCCCATCGCGCCATATAAAGTTTCCAGCACAAGCAGCACCAGATCATTCAATTTCAGCTGTTTTGATGCCAACATTTGCGTGGCATCTTGGACACCAGCGAGCAAAAGATCGCGTGCATTACTTGGTTTTCCACTTGGATGTCGGGTAACCGATTGTAATTGTTGCGCATCAAATGCAGGCAGCATAAATTCATTACAAAAATCGCTGTCACGCACTACCGGAGCGTTTGCGACATGATTCAATGTTGCCAGTGGAACCTCTAAAGTAATCGCTAGTTGACGTGCTTCCTTATCGACATTTTTGAAAACTTCTTCGAGCTGAGTTGCATTAAAATCTAATGCACTACCAAAGCGTTTTACCAGTTGTTCACAACCTTGTTCTATCGATATTTCACCAGGCGTACTTTGTACCATCACTATTGCCAGCTCTTCACTAAAAGTGGCGACTTGCTTAATCCATTCAGAATCTTGTAGGGTCTTTTTAGCGTGGCCGTAAATTGGCTGTAATGCGAAGATGATACTGTCTGGAATTTTCCAATCGTATAAAACGCTCTGACCGAAGCGTTCAAAACTGCACCCTAATAATTGATTGCAAATTTCATTTGTTTGTACGGGATCAGATGAGCTTAAGTTGAGAATTTTGTCATATAGCGGATGGTCAAAAGCCGCCACTAAGATCCGTCCAATATTTTTAAACAATGCTGCAACGGCGGCTTCCTCACTTTTGGGATGGCGATTTCGCCTTGCAATTTCACGCGCCGCCACACTGGCACACAAAGCTTGCACTAGCTCCTTTCGGACAGATTGCGCTTGTTTGTGATCTTTGAATCCATCCACCAGTAAAGTCGCCATCGCGCTGGCTTTAATGGTATCGAAGCCGAGTAAAAAAATGGCACGCGAAATAGTGGTTACTGACACGCCTCCGGGTGTTCGGTAAGCAATCGTATTCGATAAGTGTAATATTTTTTGTGTGAGGGCGACGTCTGACAGAATGAAGTGAGCTAATTCAGAAACAGAGTCTTCTCCCGACGAAGTAATCTGAATGACTTTGCTGATTGTGACGCCCAGTGTAGGCAAGTTTTTGTCACTACGAATTTTGTCGAGTAAACGCTCGCGAACACTGCTGTTGGTGTTGGATGAAATAGTCACAGAAACTTTATGTTATTTTTGTACGAACCGCATCAATTCCATATCGCTTTTGTAGTTCCCCATATAACGATCGGATGGCTTTTAACCGGCTGTTCATAGGATCTAAACGCGCGGCTGATTCAATCAGTTGTTTTGCCAAGCCACCAGTCGCAGGATCCCAACCTAAATTTTCAATACACTTGAGTGCAGCAAGTGCAGCATTGAGAACCACTTGTGGGTTGTCTGGTGATTTCTTAGCGGCACTGGACATGAGTTCAACTGAACCTCGGAAGTCGCCCTCTTTTGCTTTTTGAACACCGAGCGCGACTAGATCTTTTACTTCCTTCTGACTTCTTTGAACGAGTTCTTGTCCAATATGACCTTTGCCCGCACTTTCAAATACACCCAGAGCGCGCGTGACCATCTGTTGATTTGGCGCGTTACGCATGACTTCCATGATGACTTCAGAAGCTGCCTCTTCGTTATTGTTTTCGAGACAGCTCTTAGCTAATCCCAGCTTCAAATCATTGGATAATCCAATTTCGTCACGGTTAGCTAACACGGCGGCATCAAGTTCTTCTGTTAATTTAGCAGAATCCCCCGTTGAGGCATGTAACATCGCTGCTGATATCGCACGACAAGCCTCGGTCTTCTTGATTCCAGACATGCTTTTTTCTAAGTCGCGGATAACAGATTTTGCCTGATTGTGATCGCCTTTTTTTACCAGTGCATTGACTAGTTTGACATGATCTTCGGGATCGCGAAATTCGGAATATTTCGCTTTGCTGACGACTTTTTTGAGAACGTTTTCTGCGGTTTCTATATCGCCAGTTTCAAGTGCCAGCGAACCCAATTTACGCAAACGGCGCACTGCATGCGGTGACACCACGACAGCAGTATCGAGTACCGATTTTGCTTCTGGTAGCGCGCCAATTGCCTCGTGTGTTTTGGAAAGCCAGTCATAAGCATCCATATACTTATTATTTTCCGCTACCAGACTTGTGAGAATTTCCTCTGCTTCTTGGTAACGTCCTTGCATGTATAAAGTTTTGGCCAGACCTAATTTTGCCCAAGCAACTGTCTTCATTTCGTATAGCTTGACATACAGTTCTTCGGCTTCATTCGCCTCACCTAAGATGACGTGCAGTTCTGCACGCAGGCGCATAAAATCAACGAGGTATCTGGGATAAGCTTGTTCACCCTCAACGCAAGCTTCAAGCGCTTCTCGAACAAAACCCTGATCCATTAAATTGAAGACTTCCATGAAAGCTTTGCGCTTTTCAATCGCCTTAAGCACTCTTTCTAGTAAAGCATCTGCCGTGAAAGGTTTGAGCAAATAATCGGAAGGTGCGAGTTCGGCAGCGCTCACCACTTTGGCGTAAGCACGTTCTGCTGTCACCATGATGAAGATCGTTGATAGTGGGGTCAGCTTATGATGACGAACGTCTTCTAACAACTGTTGTCCATCTTGTCCGACACCTAAATCGTATTCGCACAAGATAAGATCAAATACTTTTGATTGAATTGCACGGATTGCGGTACCCGCAGAAATGCCGTGATCGATCTTGGTGATGCCGCATAAGTTCAGCATATTGTGCAAGCTGACACGCATACCAGAATGTGGTTCAACTAGCAGTGCGCGAATTTCCCCTAGATTGCTCATGAAAACCTTTGATGATGAAGGAGTTTGCCTGTTTTAATTGTTTTGGCAAAACATCATATAAAACGACACATTAAATCTGTACTGTTTAGATGACGACCAGCGTGTGCTAAAACTTTAACCGATTAGGTCTTTATAATGTAGCTGTATAGCAATTTTTTTCAAGACATTTCATACAACGTCGCTGGAATGCGACGCTATATTTCATTTGAGAAATTTTGCAACCAGCAAAATGACTAGCGAGAGCAAAATCGTCGAGGCAAAAGGAATAGTAAAAATCTTACCAAATAGTTTTAAACGCAGGTCGCCAGGGAGTTTGCCTATGCCTAATTTCTGCAACCAGGGCAGCAAATTGGCAAATAACACCAATCCAATAAATATCACCAATACCCAGCGAATCATGTGTTGTCCTTTGATGTAAATAACTCAATCACTTTACCTGTTATAGCGGATGCTGTGTTTCGTTCTGCATGCGCACGGTCGTAGTGATGTTAATGCTTAGTTTAAAGGCGATGGCTGCGATCATGCTGCAGTAAAGCTTCGGGTAGCGCGACTCCAGTGCCCAGAATTAATACTTTGAATAATTCTCCCATTTCAGCAGGAGACAATAATTTTTGTACTGCATTACTGGCTGGTAAATAACGACGACTGTCTTCCGCAGGAATCCGGGCCAAAACTTCCGTGATGCCCCCTCCGAGTAAAAATCCCGCTTGGCTGGTGTAGCTTAATAAATCAAGACCCGCTTCCACCCCAGCGATTGCGACGGCGGTGAAATCGACGTGGGCGGTGATATCTTGCAGCCCTGGTAAATAAAAAGGATCAGGATGGGCGTGATGCCGATAGTGGCACATCAAGGTACCTTGATCACGTTGTGGCAAGTAGTATTCGTGTGCCGGAAATCCATAGTCCAGCCAAATAGCGACACCACCTTGCCCCGATTCTGCATGTCCTGCCATCAACATCGTGGCGATACTTCGCATAAAGCCAATTTCAATTGGATGTACTTCGGTAAGGTATCCATTTGGTAATGCTGCGGCGTCTGGAATCTGCGTAAGCAATGCGACGTGTTGATCAGTCGCTTCGTCCATGCTGACTAATTTAAAGCCAGAAATTGACGCTGTCGATGACATTTCACTACTGACTCCCAAGCGTGTCCAGCCCTGTTCTGACTTACAGACCAGCTCAACTGGCATCGCATCAAGTACTTCGTTTCCTATAACGATTCCGGAAAAAGCGGTGGGCATTTTCGATAGCCAAACGACCTGAGGAAAATCTTTTAGACGTTCTTCCTGTCTGGCTCTGAGTTCGCCGGACAATTCCACGATAAAATAGCGTCTTAGCGGAATTTGAGATTGCTGGCATTCCGACAAAATATCGAATGCTAGCTTGCCAGACCCTGCTCCAAACTCCATGATTTCAGGAGCGCTTTGTGTGAATAACTGCTGTGCGACTTGTGCTAAGGTCGCACCAAACAGAGAACTCATTTCTGGTGCGGTAGTGAAATCACCATCAGCACCGAGTTTGACCGAACCACCGCTGTAGTAACCTAAGCGTGGTGTGTAAAGTGCCATTTCCATGTAACGTGAAAACGGAATGACGCCATGGCAAGCGGCGATTTCTGCATGTATCAGCGTTTCAAGTTGTCGCGATACCAGTTGTGCATCGTCAGACGGAATAGGTAGGCTCAGTTGATGATTAGGGGTGGGATTTAGTTTCTGCATACCAGCATTGTATTAAAAAGCGGGACAGTTCCGGTCAATAAGTGAAAACATTTTCGCTTATTGCTATATCAAACAATTTAAGAAAAGCTGATATGGTGCCAGTGCGCCATGTATTTGTCCTTACAGATCAGCGTATCTGAAAGAATCTGAGTGTAGCTCAGGGAAGATTGAAGACTATGAATTCGCAGCAGGTTTCATCAGTGCCAGTCGTGCTAATCACCGGGGCGGCTAAGCGCATTGGTCGCCACATCGCATTGAAGTTGGCACAGCGCGGTTGGGATATCGTGGTGCATTATCACCAATCTGCTGAAGATGCAGCGCAAGTGGTAGCAGAGATTGCTCAGTTGGGGCGCCGTGCAATCGCGGTGCAGGCAGATTTAAGGAGTGTTGATCAAGTCAAGAAAATCGTACCGCAAGTGTTAAACCAGTTGGGACGTCTCGATTGTGTCGTGAATAATGCATCGCTATTTGAGGCCGATAGCGTGAATGATTTCTCGCAAGTTTGTTTGGATAAACATATGCATGCGAATTTAATGGCACCCATTATGTTGGCGCAAGCAATGCACGCATCGCTGCCGGATGATGCTCCAGCGGGGATTGCTTCGGTGATTAATATTCTTGATCAGAAATTGTTTAATTTGAATCCAGATTATTTATCTTATACTTTGTCAAAAGCAGCATTACAGACTGCGACCACGACCTTGGCTCAGGCCTTAGCGCCTAAGCTCAGAGTGGTTGGCATTGCACCTGGATTGTCGATGGTGTCAGGCGATCAAAGCGAAACGGATTTCCTCGCCGCGCACAAAGTGACGCCGCTTGGGCGCTCCAGTACGCCAGAGGATATCGCTGAAGCGGTGTGTTATGTGGCAGCAGCACGGGCAATCACTGGCACCACAATTTTGGTTGATGGTGGTCAGCATTTGATTCCTACACAGCGCGATGTGATGTTTTTAGCGAAGGCTAATTCAGATAGTTAATCCAGATCGTTAATTCGGATCCTTAATTCAGGTCTCTAATCGCGATTTTTTATTATTTTAATTTACCAGTTTTATAAGTGACTCTTTATGTTATCCATACTCCATCATCCACAACTTGCCGATTGTCGTCGCCTGTTTTTGCGTAACTACGAAGTGTCTATCAATATCGGTGTACATGAATTTGAAAAGAAGGGTGAACAAAGAGTCATGATCAATGTTGATCTGTATATTCCTTTGGCATTATCAACGCCAAAAGATGATCAGCTCGATGAAGTGGTTGATTATGACTTTATGCGTGGCACGATTGCTGCGCGTGTGGCGCAAGGCCATGTGCATTTGCAAGAAACTTTATGCGACGATGTCGCAAAAATCATGTTGGCGCATCCTCGAGTACGCGCGGTGCGCGTGTCAACCATGAAGCCAGACGTGTATCCTGATTGCGAAGGCGTCGGTGTGGAAGTGTTTCAAATTAAATCGGAAGTGTGAGTCGAAATATGCAAGTCATCTCTATGCCAAACCCAGTCAATCCATCGCAAACGGCAGCGACTAGGTCACCAGAAAAAATCGCTTACGAGAATAATAAATTACACAAACGCTTATGTCGTTTAGTCGGCCAAGCGATTGGCGATTTTAATATGATCGAAGATGGTGACAAAGTGATGGTGTGCCTGTCTGGCGGCAAAGACAGTTATGCTTTACTCGATATTTTGATGACCTTGCGTGAACGCGCGCCGATTCATTTCGATATCGTGGCGGTGAACCTAGATCAAAAACAGCCAGGCTTTCCTGAAGAGGTGCTGCCTGCTTATTTGGACAAGTTGGGTATTCCGTATCATATCGAGAATCAGGATACGTACAGCATCGTTAAGCGTCTGGTACCAGAAGGAAAAACCACTTGTTCTCTGTGCTCACGCCTGCGTCGCGGAATCTTATATAGGGTTGCGGACGAGCTTGGCGCAACCAAGATCGCTCTAGGTCATCATCGCGATGACATCATGGAGACGTTTTTCCTGAATATGTTTTTTGGCGGTAAGCTAAAAGGTATGCCAGCCAAATTGCAGTCGGATGACGGCAAACATATTGTGATCCGTCCACTTGCTTACGTTAAAGAAAGTGATACCGAACGCTATGCTGCGGTAAAGCAGTTTCCTATCATCCCGTGCAATCTGTGTGGCTCGCAGGAAAATCTGCAACGCAAGCATGTCAAGCAATTGATGCGTGATTGGGATAAACAACATCCTGGCCGTGTGGATAATATTTTCTCCGCACTGTCGACAGTGGTTCCCTCCCATCTAATGGATAAAGATTTGTTTAATTTCCGCGATTTGGCTTTGACCGGTGAGGCGATGCCAAATGGCGATATTGCATTTGACGAAGAACCTTGTGCTACGCCTACTAATGCCGTAATTAAGCTGAATCTGGATCAAGAGTAGTATCGGAAAAAGTCTGACATCTGATGGATTTTGAGTGAAGATAAGAAATGCGCCTTTGGGCGCATTTTTTTTGTCCAAAGTGATTGTTCATACAGAGCAAAGTTCTGCCTGCCAGTAAAACTCAAAATTCCATCACGAATGATGGGCATTCATCATCAATAAGTCGTCGTTTATCGCATGGCTGACCATCGTTGCTTAATGCTTATTACACTGTCTTTGTCGATTGCTTCGCGGTTGCAAGTCGTCACAAGCTTGTGTCAGCAAAAAGAAAAATTATGTAATTTAGATAAGTAGGGAATATGATGTTGATTCTGATTGTCTATTTCCCAAATGATTCAAATGTGAATTGCTCAGTATTTCAGATGGATTCCTGAGCTTGATCTTAACCAAAAAAAGAAAAGGAAATCGTATGTCTTTAAACGCAATGTCTGTGTTGGTAAAAATCTTCTTTGAACCCAAGTCAGCTTTTGAATCGCTGAAAGACAATTCCAAGCCATGGTTACCTTTGGCCTTGATGTTGGGATCGACTTTGGCTTTGTTTTACTGGTATTTTGCGACGGTCGATTTCTCTTGGTTGCTTGAACACACCATGAGCGCGAATCAGGATTTAAATGCCGAGCAAAAACAGGCGATGGCAAAGATGATGACCAAAGACAGTATGATGTGGACCACCTTGGGTGGTGTTTTGATTGGGACACCAATTGTATTTGCGCTGTACGCCTTGTATTACTTGATTGCTTCAAAAATAATGGGTAGCGCAATCACCTATGGTAAATGGTTTGGATTTTCTATCTGGGCAAGTGTGCCGACCTTAATTGGCGTGCCTTTGATGGCATTGCAGATTGTGACAGGCAAAGGTCAAGTGGCGATGGAAAGCTTAAATATGTTGTCGTTGAATTTCTTGTTGACGAACTTACCAAGTGATCATGCATGGGCAGGCTTGATGAATAATCTGAGCTTAACAACGTTCTGGACTGCATTTTTGAGCTATGTTGGTCTTCGTGTCTGGACTGGTCGTAGCGTTGCCAGTTGTGCGATCGCGACGGCTTTGCCTTACGTGGTGATTTACGGAATTTGGATTGCTAAATTGATGTTTTTTAAATGATCGGTCGTGAAATGAAAAAAAGTAAAATTCTAGGAATCGCTGTTGTCGCGGCGATCATCATTGTTCCGGTAGTCATGAAGTTTTCTGGTGGTAAACCGAAGTTAGAAGTGGAAATGACCAAGGTCAGTAAGAAAGAAATTCAGCCATCAATACTCGCATCCGGCAATTTTGTATTTCGTCAGCAGGTGCAATTGTCGAGTGAGGTGATTGGTAAAGTTTCTGAAGTGTTGGTGAAAGAAGGCGACAAGATCGAGCAGGGACAAGTTTTGTTGCGGCTTGATCCTACCTTGATTCGCGCCGAAGTTACACAACAACGCGCCATTGTTCGTAGTGCGCAAGTCAATATTGAGCGAGCGCAATTGAATGTCGATCGTCAGCAAGTGAATGTTGAACGCAGCCGTCGCTTGGCAGAAGCAAAATTTATTGATACCAGTAAGTATGAAGACGCAGTACATCAATTGAATGTGGCGAAGGTTGATTTACATGCAGCACGGGAAAGCATGCAGCAAGCCAGCGCATCTTTAGATCAGGCTTTAAAGCGTTTGGATAAAACGGAAGTGAAAGCACCGATCAGTGGTACGGTGACGGCGGTACAAATCAAAATTGGTGAAACCGCAGTTGCCAGTGCAACTGGGATGGCTGGTTCCTCTTTGATGACGATTGCCGATATTGCTAGCATCATGGCAGAGGTGAATGTAGATGAGGCCGACGTCGCCAAGGTGCAAGTTGGCCAGAAATCAAAAGTGTATCCAGCTGCATTTGATGATCAACCCGTCATTGGTACGGTAGAAGAAGTATCCATGGCGCCACGCGCAAATTTGGCTGGCGCATCGCAAGGTAAAACGTATGTGGTGAAATTGCGTTTGTCAGAAACGAAAATGGGTATTCGTACTGGGATGACATGTCGCGTTGAAATTGTTACCGGTGGTGGCAGCTTGCGACCAGTGTTGCCGATCCAGGCGATACTCACTGGCGACAGCATGAAGCTGGAAAATAAAGAAGGCAAGGACAGCAAAGAAACGAGTAAAAGTCTGGGCGTGGTGTTCACAGTCAAAGATGGCATAGCGCGTAAGAAAGAAGTGAAAGTCGGTATTGCTGACGACAATAATCAGGAAATCATTTCTGGTTTAGCCGAGGGTGACGTTGTTGTTACTGGCCCTGCCAGAGTATTGCGCGCTTTGCGTGATGGCGATCAGGTGCAAGAACTTAAACCTGCTGAACAGAAGGTGAATGCCGCATCTGCATCGGCATCTGCAACATCAGCGTCAGCAAATGGAAGTGGGACCAAGCCGTGATTACTTTGTCAGGTATAGAAAAAAACTACCAGATGGGGGATCAGACTGTGCAAGCTTTGCGCGGCGTGGATCTCCATATCGATCGCAATGAGTTCGTCGCGTTTATCGGCGCCTCGGGTTCCGGCAAATCGACCATGATGAATATTGTTGGTTGTTTGGATCGTCCAAGTGCAGGTAAGTATCAACTTAATGGGCGTGATGTGGCGACGATGGATAGCGATGAATTAGCCTTGGTTCGTAATGCTGAAATTGGCTTTATTTTCCAAAGTTTCCATCTCTTACCGCGTGCCACTGCGCTGGATAATGTGGCTCAGCCTTTGATTTACCGCGGCATCGGTTATAAAGAGCGTAATCGACTGGCGATGGAGGCATTAGATCATGTGGGTTTGAGTTCACGTATGCATCATCGACCGAATGAGCTTTCTGGCGGACAGCGGCAACGCGTCGCGATTGCACGTGCCTTAGTCGGTAAGCCATCGATATTATTAGCTGATGAACCAACTGGGAATCTTGATTCAAGCACCAGCTTGGAAATTCTTGCATTGATCAAAGAAGTTCATCGTGCAGGTCAAACTGTGGTGATGGTTACGCATGAGCCTGAAATTGCCGAGCAATGTCATCGCGTGGTTCGATTGCATGATGGTCGGGTACTAAGTGATGTGCGTAACGACCATCAAGTGCACCATGTACACAATGTGTCAGGAGAATAGCGATGTTTTTATTACTTGAGAGTGTGCGTTCAGCGCTCAATTCCATTCGTGCACATCGGATGCGCAGTTTCCTCACTTCGTTGGGGATTATTATTGGTGTTGCATCCGTCATCACCGTAATCTCTTTGATTCAGGGTTTGTCCAAAAGCGTGACCAAACAGTTTGAAGGTTTGGGTGGCAATTCATTGACGATCACTGCGCATAACACGATGAAGGAAGCAATGCAGGGCAAGTTTAATTCATTGCGTTTCGAAGACATTGAGCATCTTCGCACGCATATTGATGAAATTGCTGATGTCAGTCCCTTGTTTGTGTTGTCTGTACCGACGGTTCGTTTTGGTAGCACCGATACTTCCGCTCGTGTGTTTGCAACTACCCCGACTTACCAAGATGTACAACAACGTTTTGCTAGTATGGGGCGCTTCCTGAGCGCTTCGGATGAGTCGGGTGCGCGTCGAGTTGCCGTGATTGGCCCTAAGCTGATTGAATCTCTGCATCTGCCAGAAAATCCGATTGGTCAGTACATTGGGTTCAATAACGAATGGTTCAAAATTATTGGCGTGATGGAAAAGCGCGGCGAGTTGTTTGGCATGTCGCAAGATGATTATGTGATCATCCCATTTCGTACTGGGCGCAGCTTGATTGGTAATAATCAAAACATGCGTAACATGCAGCTGACGGTGTCGCTAAAAGATATTTCGAAGCTGGAAGAAGTCAAACCGCGGATTAAAACCGTGATGCGTAAAGCGCATCGTTTAGATCCAGATGCACCTGACGATTTTGAGATTGCATCGTCGGATCAATTGTCGAAGAGCTTGGATAACATCACCGCTACTGTGACTTTGGTCATGGGGGGTATCGTTGGTATTGCGCTGTTGGTTGGTGGTATCGGCATTATGAATATCATGCTGGTTTCAGTGACCGAACGTACTCGCGAAATTGGTATCTGTAAGGCAATCGGCGCGCGTAGTCGTGACATCATGATGCAATTCTTGATTGAAGCGGTCACCCTGTCGGTACTCGGAGGCTTGATTGGTTTGGCGCTTGGCTATGCGCTAGGCTTTGGCATTTCGAATCTCATTCCGGATTTTCCTGATGCCGTCGTGCCCTGGTGGGCGGTTCTGTTATCGTTTGTGTTTTCAGCGGGTGTGGGGATCGTCTTCGGTGTGATGCCGGCGAGTAAAGCAGCGAAGCTCGATCCTATTGATGCCTTGCGTTACGAGTAGGTGTTTGTAGCAGATTTTGTCTTAAATTCGAAAAGCTGTAGTCGTCTAAGCTTAATTCTGCTTTAGACACTACAGCTTTTTTATGATTTCTCATGATGGTAAACGAGAATTTAACCAGTGCTTACCTTCGGCAATCCGTGTCACCATCATGGAAGCAATCAGGTCGCCATTGGCGTTGAGCAAAGTCGCAATGGGATCAACCAGCGTGCCTATCACCATCGCGACGGGTAATGCCTGTTCCATAGGAAATCCAAATGCGGTGATCGCAAACACTTCACCAATATAGCCACCGTTGGGAATACCTCCCGCAACGATAGAAACCAGTACCGTAATGCCAAAAATAGCGAACAGCATTTCTGGTGCCGAAAAATCTTTACCAAACATTGCAAACAACACTGCTAGCTTGATAATCGATGACATGCTAGAGCCATCTTTATGAATCGGTGCGCCAAGTGGAATAACGATATTGCGTATATACGCGGGCACCATCATCTTTTCTGCACCAAGCAAATTTGCTGGGATCGTGGCAATACTGCTGCAAGTACCAATCGCGGTCATCGATGGCGTTAAATTATTTTTCCAGAAGACAGTGACACCTTGTTTGCCCGCCGAAAAATAAGCGTATAGGCTAAAGAAAATGAAAAAATATGCCGCGCAGGTGATGTAGTACAAGGCCAAAGGGTGTGCATAAACGCCAATAAGTTGTGGCCCAAAAACACCGACCTGATACGCGAAATAGGCACCTAATCCTAGTGGAGCGATTTTCATGATGATCGCTAATAATTGCTTCATCACTTCATTGGCTGAATTGAGAAACGTGGCAAATGCTTTCCCTTTCTCACCTGCGCGTAAAGTGGCGAAGCCAACTAGCAAAGAAAACAGAATTAATGCCAACATGTTTTTACGTGCCATCAATTCAGAAAAATCGTTGACGGTAAGCACTTGCGCTAGGCCAGTTGCGGAAGTGTTCGAATTACTGGAAACTGGATTATCAAGCGCAGCCTGAGCCGCCATGTTGCGCAGTGTATCGTCCTGCGCGATAGGAAACGCCAGCATCACCAGCATCATCACTGCCGCCGAAATAATGACGGTAGTTAAAAAGACCGCTGCCACAATCGCAAATAATTTCCCTAGACGTTCGCTGCTTTGCAGATTCGCAATCGACGAGGCGATGGTAAAAAATACCAAAGGAATGATCGCGGTGAATAAGAGATTGAGAAAAATATCGCCGATAAATTTGATGCTTTCGACTTGATTCCCAAACAGAAAACCAATCACGCAACCTGTCGTGATGCCTATTAACAGGTAAAGAATATTGGCATAGTTGCGCAGTATGTCCTTAGCTTGCAGGGCGAATTTCATCAATGATCCTATTCAACTTTGGCAGGGATGGTGATGTCGCAAATACTAAAATCAGCACCACGTTCTTGGCGTGTTTTTTCGATGATGCGATTGATTACTTGTACGCTCGCAATACGCACTTTGGGACGTTCTGCCACCGGCAGATCTGCAAGTACACGTACCGACTTCATGATGTCAGGCTGTGCAGGAGGTTCGCCATGTGCCAACTTGAGTAACACATCGGTACCAATGACAACACGTCCAAATACTGTGTAATCACGATCTAAACGACGGGTTGCATCGAGCATAAAATAGAGTTCACTATTGGCAGAATCGCGTGCTTCATTGCGCCCCATACCCGCGCTCCCCAAACAGTGAGCACCCCAAGAACGCAGGGGTGTTTGGCTATTTTTATTGGCTTCGTTGATGGGCAGTGATTGAAACGGCACGCTACCTAAAAATCCCGAAGCAGCATCGCTACTTTTGCTGGCGAAGGTAGCGATCAAGCTAGTGTTCAGCCGAAATATCATTTCTGGCGGCAAGTTAGGGTAAGAAGTTCCGCCGCCGTCTTTGTTGTTGGGGTTGCCTGTTTGCGCCACAAATTTAGGAATCACACGATGAAACTGCAAGCCATCGTAAATCTTTTCACGCGTTAGTAACTTGATTCGTTCAACGGCCTTAGCGGCCATTTCTGGTCGCATCTCGATAATGATACGACCTTTGCTTGATTCAATGATCAAGGTATTGGCTGGATCAAGTGTGCGCCAGTCGTCATTTGTCTGGCTGTTTGCCGCACCCAAAATCATGCATGAACTTAACAGAATGGATAAGGATGGTATCAAGCGCAGCGAATTTTTCATGCGAGTTCTTTCTTTCAATTGTCGACAGACTTACTATTGGAAAAGCTATTGTAGGCAAGGCATGATCGCAGAGCTAGTGAAATTTAGCCGAGTCAAAAAAAATGGCTTGAATCGGTGTCGATTCAAGCCATGAGTGTTGCGTCATTGTGTTTGCTAATGTAGCTGCGGTGCGCGTTTAATCGTCGCTCCATGTGTGCTGACCACGGGGTCGCCGCGCATTTTGAACATGTGTACAACTTGCGTCAAAGCCGCAGCTTGCTCTTGCATTGCAGCAGCCGCTGCAGCAGCTTCCTCAACCAGAGCGGCGTTCTGTTGAGTTGCATCATCCATTTCACGGATCGCTGCATTGACTTGCTCAATACCACTGGCTTGTTCGTCGGAAGCTTTGGTGATTTCTTCCATTATCTGCGTCACGTGATCGACACTTTCAACAATTTCTTTCATCGTTTCACCAGCTTGGTCCACTAATTGTGTGCCAAGTTTTACGCTGTCAACAGAATCGCCAATCAGGGTTTTGATTTCTTTCGCCGCACTGGCAGAACGTTGCGCAAGGCTACGCACTTCAGATGCAACGACTGCAAATCCACGTCCTTGTTCACCAGCACGAGCGGCTTCAACCGCTGCATTTAAGGCCAGAATATTGGTCTGGAAAGCGATGCCATCAATCACCGAAATGATATCGACAATTTTTTGTGACGAGGTATTGATCACGCCCATGGTGCTAATTACTTCGTTGACTACGCTACCACCTTTCACCGCCACACTAGAAGCTGCTGCCGCCATTTGATTGGCATTGCGTGCATGCGAAGAATTCAATTTCACCGCTTCCGTTAAAGTCATCATCGATGCAGTAGTTTCTTCCAGTGAACTTGATTGACTTTCTGTACGCGCAGATAAATCCATATTACCTGTAGCGATCTCGGTCGATGAAGTCGCAATTGCATCTGTACCTTTTCGTACTTCGCGAATAATGTCGCGCAAACTATTACGCATCGTGAATATCGAATACAGCAGGCTAGATTGGTTTTCTGTGTCGAGTGCAATATGTACGGTTAAATCGCCAGCTGCAATTGCGCTGGTGATGTCAACCGCATATTGCGGTTCGCAACCAAGTTGTTTTACTAAGCCGCGCGAAATGAAAAAGCCGAACGCAAAAAGCAAGAACGATAAAATGCCGACAGTGATCAGCATCTGTATCGCACTTTGATAAATGGCAGCATCGACGTCATCCAAATAGACACCAGTGCTGATGATCCAAGACCATTGTGCATTGAGTTTGAAATAGGCGAGTTTTTCGATTGGCGTTGTGCTGTTTGGTTTCGGCCACATAAAACTCAAGAAGCCATCGCCTTTGCTTTTGGCGATGTCACGCATTTCGACATAAAGCAATTTACCTTTGCTATCTTTTTTGTCGGACAAATCTTGTCCTATCATATTCGGCAAAATCGGATGCATGATCATGCGCGGCTGGGTATCATTAATCCACAAATAACCACTATCGCCGAAACGCAAATTTTTTACTGCATTCAATGCCGCTTGTTTCGCGTCGGCTTCATTCATTTTGCCTTCGCTCATTTGCTTTTGATAATGTTCGACTAAGGTGTTGGCTAACTCCACCGCATTTTTGACATTCGCTTGATGCATGGAAAGTAGGGTTTGCTTTTCATGATTTAAGACGATAAGACTGAAAACGACGATCCCTAGAATTGCACTTAACACCAATGCGCCTAATCGTTTGCTCACACCGATTTGGTGAATTTGGCTGAAAAAGCCTGACATACTGTTCTCCTGATGTTCTTTGGTGTTGACCACTAAAATAAAAAGCCCGGCTAGCGCTGACCAAGAAAATTTTGGTCTGGCGTGAAGCAAGGCATGTGACGGCAAATAGCGGTCTTATTGGATCTGCGCTGGCGATAGTGAAAAATGTTCCATTGCTTGGGTTCAGATCCTGCTGGCAAAATCCTACCATGCGCACCGTGCTTTGTAGAAAACATTTCTAGTCTAAGCAGGGCTAATCGCGCTTAACTATTGCGAACCAGCAACAAATCTTTCGTGTTTTGGATTGCGCTAGGAGAGCAATTTTTTGTCTTGATTTATCTTAATAATCACTCATGCTATTTATGTTATTTGTGCATTCCACAACTCTCATTCGTCGCGCTTGTTAGATCTTTTTACGAGTATTTGTGCCAACCCCGACAGCAGTAAAAATCGCGCATAGCTGAAATAGGCCGATACAAGCAAAGACCCAGTTTGGATGGTGTGCATCCATAATCGCGCCAAACAAGACGGGTGAAAATGCCAATCCAATATCCAGACCAGAATATACAACCCCATACACGCGTCCAGTTGCGTTTTTAGGCGAGGCTGCACGGATCAACAGATCGCGTGATGGACCAGCAATGCCGGCACCGAGCCCAACCGCACCCATAAGCACCACCGCCATGCCAGCAGAGATCCATCCAGTGGCCAGTATCATCGCGATCAGCGCAGAAAAGGAGAATGCCACGCTAATGGTTTTGTCGTGATTGCTGGTTTTGGCGGCGATAAAGCCGCCCCAGATCATGCCCAGCGCCGAAGTCAACATATAAGCAGTGTACGCAGCCGTCGCCCAGCTTAAGGACATGCCATACACTTCGCGTAATGCGGTCGGTGAAAAGCTTTGGATGCCACCAATGCCCATAGAAATCATGAAGAAAAACAGGAAGCACATCCATACCGCAGGCAAGCGCATGAAATGAAATAAACCATTTTCCTGATGTGCAGCTGCGATATTTGTATTGCTTGTTTGTGGCTTTGTATCTGTGTGTAGCAGTTCACGGTACACAAATAAAATGACTAACACGATGATGGGGAGGATAGTCGCAGACATTAAGGCAACGCGCCAATTATATAAATTCGCTAGCGTGACTAAAAATACCGGAGCTGCAGCCCAGCCAAGATTACCGCTAATGCCATGCACAGAGAAGGCATGGCTTAGTCTTTGGGTCGTGACACATTTGTTGAGGATGGTGTAGTCCGCTGGATGAAATACACTATTTCCTAAACCTGCCAGCATCGAGCCCAACATCAAGACCAGATAATTGGGGGCGAGCGCTAACACGAATGCAGATAGTGCAAGACAACTAATACCAAAAAATAGCACCGCTCGTGCGCCAACTTTATCGACCACAAACCCAGCTAGGGCTTGTCCGATGCCAGAGATCACAAAGAAAGCACTCATTAATAAGCCTAGTTCTGCATAAGATAATCCAAATGCCTCCTTTAACCAGGGAAACAAGGGTGCCAAAATCATGTGAAAAAAGTGCGAAATTCCATGTGCCAGGCCGACCAGGCTGATCACCAGCGCATCTTGTTTGAAACTATTTGGCGCCGGTACGGTGTTGTGGCTTGCGGTGATACTGCTCATAGCGAAACGTCCTGTTGAATAATCCTTAGTAAGGTCAAAGTGTAAGCAAATAATGCTCGTCTGTTTTAAGATAAACAGTCATAATTTGTCGATTATGTGACAAGTGAGTGCCAAATGAGTAGCAGATGAGTGCCAAATGAGTAGCAATTCTTTGTCAATTGAATTCAAAGCGAAGTCAGCCTAAACCCAAAGTTAACGATGTCACAAGTTCCGTTTACCCATACTGATTCACCACCCGCGAGTCTGTCGCCCACAATCGCACGACCTGTGCGGGTTGTTGCGCGTAATTTGGAAGCCGATGAATTACTGCGGGCGCATCAACATGCATGGGGACAAGTGACCTATGCTCTGGATGGCGCAGTGCAAGTGAACGCGAATCAACAAACCTGGTTTGTTCCGCCACTGAGAGCGATTTGGATTCCACCAAGGATTGAGCATGAGGTGCGCACACTGGAGCGCGCTCAGTTACGCGCGATTTATGTCGATTCATCGGTCGCGCCGATAACTGGCGATGATTGCGTGGTGTTGGAAGTTTCCGCCTTAATGCGTGAATTAGTGCGTTCATTGACCGCAATCGAATTGAATCAATGGGGTTCCGGTGAATCGTATCATCAGGATCATCCTTCGTTGATCAGAGCGGGAAGAACGCAGCGCGAATCGCATCTTGCTGCATGTTTATTAGATGAACTTGCACACGCAGCACCACTACCTTTGAATGTGCCAATGCCGCGTGATACACGTCTGCGTCATCTATGCGAACTGCTAATTGTTGATCCTGCTTTGAATGCGAGCCTGTCTGATTTATCGAAACAAGTTGGCGCCTCTGAGCGCACTTTAGCGCGTTTATTTCAAGCAGAAATGCAAATGAGTTTTGGTTTGTGGCGACAACAGATGCGACTGGCACGCGCGGCGCCTTTGATCGCCAGCGGCAAACCTCTGTCTGTGGTGGCCGCCGAACTGGGTTATGCGAGCCAATCAGCTTTTTCTGCGATGTTCAAAAAGACGTTTGGACAAACTCCTTCCAAATTTTTTCGAACATCAGAACAGAGTTTTGATTAAGCTTGGTGCCATCAATATCATCGATTGCGTTCGTCGCTTATTGCGGATGCTTGGTGAGATAGTCGCGCAATGCTACTTTGAGCGGCTCGATCAATACGATGATCTGAGCAAATAAGGCGTCGACTTCTGAGAACTCATGTTGCTTGCCTTTTTGTTCTATGGACTTCGCCAAAACTTCGATTGGCTGCGCACGAAAATTTCCGACTAAACCTTTGAATGTATGCGCACTTCGATAGAGTAATTCCGCATCTGCATCTTGAATCGCCAGACGAATTTCATCGATTTGTTTGTCACAGCCAGCTAAAAATAGTGGTGTGATAATTTGTATGACTTCCGCATCACCCTGTAAAAGCGCGGCACTAAAATCAAATTCAGATTGCGCGGAAGTCGACCAATGATCGAGTACGTCCTCATTTTGCATCTGATCGGGGTGTGCTTTCGCGCTATTGATATCACGATGTGCAGCGAGTAGTTCGAGTAGTTCTCGCAGATTGTCTGACTTAATCGGTTTGGATAAATAATCATCCATTCCAGCTTCAATGCAGCGCTCTTTATCGCCAGGCATCGCGTTGGCTGTCATTGCAATAATCGGGATATGCTGGTCTTCGGTTTCCAACTGGCGGATAATTTGCGTTGCCTCAATGCCACCCATTTCCGGCATTTGCATATCCATCAAAATCACATCGTATGCATGAGATTTAAATTTTTCAACCGCCATGCTGCCATTCTCGGCAACGTCCGCAATATGCCCCCATTTTTCTAGCAAACTGATCGCAAGTTTCTGATTGATAGGATTATCTTCTGCCACTAATACTTGTAATTGGGTTTGCTCGGGGTAGCTATCTTCCGCGACCAGATTAATGTAATGGATCGCGCCAGTAGCCACGCCTTGAAATATCGCATCAATTGCGATTTGCAATTCACTTTGACTAATTGGTTTGCGTACATAGCCGGCAATGCCGATGGCTTCGCATCGTTGTGCATCATCGTGCAAAGCGGCAGAGGACAGCATTAACATTTTTCCGTTGCCGAGCAGATGTCGTTTGTGTATTTGCTCCGCCAAACGAAAGCCATCCATTTCTGGCATGCAGGCATCGAGTAAAATCAAACTGAACTGGCGCTGAGTTTGAGCTTGCTGACCTAAAATGTCGAGTGCTTCGCCTGCACTGCTAGCGACCGTCACATCCATTTGCCAATGGCGTAAAGTATCGCCAATATACTTTTGATTGATGAGATTATCATCGACAATTAATGCACTTAATCCTTGCAGATGCATCTGTTGCAAGGGCGCGCTATTGGCCAGACTGAAGCCAAAATCGGCAGAAAAATAAAAACAACTTCCGCGCCCGATATCGCTTTGCACTTGCAATTGTCCATTCATTGCTTGTACCAAGCGCGATGAAATCGATAGACCTAATCCAGTGCCACCATATTTGCGCGTGGTGGAAGCGTCCGCCTGACTAAATGCCTGGAAGATGTGCTCCTGCTTGTCAGCTTCTATCCCAATACCCTGATCGGTCACGCTGAAATGTAAACGCGCTACTTCATCTTGTAATTCAACCAGATTGATATCAATCGTGATTGTGCCATGGTGGCTGAACTTAATCGCATTGACTAACAAGTTGCTGAGAACTTGCCTGAGCTTGCCCGGATCGCCAATCAGAATTTCGGGTAGCTCTGGATCGATTTGATATACCAATTCAATGTTCTTTTGATCTGCTCTGAGCGCCGATGCTTTGAGCATGGTTGCAATCAATTCTCGAATCGGGAATTCGATTTTTTCTAGAACAATTTTTCCAGATTCAATTTTTGAAAAATCTAAAATATCATTAATGATTTCTAGCAGAGAATGGGACGACACTTTGACTAGTTCGAGATATTCCCGCTGTTGTGAATTTAAGTGTGTGTCCAAGGCCAGTTCCGTCATGCCGATAATACCGTTCATGGGCGTACGGATCTCGTGGCTCATGGTCGCCAAGAATTCACTCTTTGCTTTGCTAGCGTCTTCCGCTCCTACCTTCGCTTTGATTAATGCAGCTTCTACTTCCTTGCGGCTGGTGATGTCGCGACATGAACCATAGATGCTGCCATCTGGTAATAATGCAGCATTCATTTCGACGGGAACGCTGCCACCATTTTTCTTGAGCAATTGGATTTCTTGACGAATCAATTTTTCATTTTTTAAGCGGCTGGTAAAGACCTGTTTCGCGGATGCACGATGTTGTTCGGGCAGCAGCGAATAAATCCTTGTTCCTAGTAATTCTTCCCGACTAAAGTTGAGCATATTGAGTGCCAGATCATTGACGTAAATCCAGCGTTCGTCTTTGTCGGCAACAAAAACGGCATCCGCGGCATAATCTAAAATCATGCGCTGCTTGTTTTCACTTTCACGTAATGCAAATTGTGCGGCTAAGCGCTCCGTAATGTCTTGAAAAGCGGCGACCGATCCGACAATTTCATCGTTCTCTATAATCGGGGAAGCAACGATTGAAATTGGAAAAAGTCTGCCAGAACGATGTTGAAAATATTCTTGATCCGAACGATAAACCTGACCTTGCGTAACCGCACGGTTAATCGGACAATCAGCTTGCGCCACGGGGTCGCCATTGTGATGCCGCGCATGAATCAAGTCGTGCAGACTTTTCCCGCGCAGTTCTGTCAGAGACCAACCTAAGATTTTTTCCGCTTCTAAATTAAGAAAATTACAGTTGCCTGCTGCATCTAAGGTATAAACACCTTCACCTAAAGTGTTCATCACATTTTGCAAAAGCTGTTTACTCGTGTTGATCTCGTCGGTTAACGCGCGCTCTTGTGTGATGTCTGTGCGGATAGAAATATACTGATATGGCTTTTTTTCAAGGTCTAAAAATGGCACGATACTGGCATTTGTCCAATACATACTGCCATCTTTGGCACGATTGCGGATATCGCCATGCCAAACTTTTCCCTGACTGATTGTTTGCCACATGTCAGCAAAAAAATCTTGACTATGCAAGCGCGAGTTAACGATACGGTGATTTTGACCTAATAGTTCTTCGCGCGTGTATTGACTGATTTGGCAGAACTTATCATTGGCATAAATCAGGTTTCCTTGTGCATCGGTGATGCTGACAATCGCATGTTGATCGAGCGCAAATTGCTGGTTTTCAATCGCCACTAAAGCCGCTTGTAATTCATCGCGTGTATGCAAGATTTCGCTGACTAATCCGGCTAAGAGTGTGCTTAGATTTTCCAGACTATCGTCGTCGGCCAAATGCTTGCCTAACTGTGCCAATACTTCATTAGTCGTATGACGTAAGGTTTGCATGACCTGTTGGCGTAGCTCCGATTCATGGCGTAAATTTTGATTGGCTGCCATCAATTCGTCAGAACTGAGTTCAAGACTCCGTTTGCCGAGCGCCAGATCGCGATCTGCTTGTTCGTAAGCTTCGTCAACTTGCGTCATAAATTGACGCATTCCCTTTAATGCTTTTATCGCCTCGGCACTCAAGTTGCTGTCGTCGGATAGATTGTCGAATTCGCTGAGAATACGGTTCAACTGTGTCTCATCGTGAATACCCAGTAAGCGCTTTTGTTGTCGTTGGGACAGCTTGTGTCGCATTACAGACTCTCCGCTAAATACGTGATCGTCATGGTTTGGTTATGCAAGCTACAGCTTTCTAGTCGATAGCCAGGACAGATTTCACCGTTGGAATAAAAACCGCACAGCGTGGCATTAGTGCCGAGAATATCCTGCACTGCTTCAATCTCTTCATCCACTCGACCACCCATCACTAATTTTCTGCCGACACAACTGACCAGTAGACCTAAGGTCTGCCCATATGCCGGTTCTCTATTTGCGATGCTAGCCTGCGCCGCTGTTTCTGCGCCATCGACTAAGTCATTAGTATGCGCATGCATCAGTCTTAAATAGCCATTGGGATTAATTTCTCCGGCTAATACCAAGCTTCTAGCCGTTGCGTCGATTCCTAATATGGTGCGAATTTGCCCTAGCGATTCGCGTGCATCACTGAGCATTTCAAATGGAAATAACAGCCCAGATCCAGGTAAATCTTTCGCATACTCGCCCAAGTAACGTTGATACACTTCTAGTGCAGGTTCGCCATCAAGTTCATACAAAATATTCCCCGCGCTACGTGTTACTTTGCGGGTCGGACCAAAGGGTTTCCAGCCACCAAAGCTGCCATGAGAGAACACAAGTTTGTCTCCAGAAAAACCGATTCCGACGATGGCTGATGTTGAAACACCGGCATTCGATAGCGTATATGTTTTGACGAAAGCACCATCGTCTGCAGCAAGGCCGCCAGTGATCGGCAATGAATCGCCAAGTTCACTGACGATGCCTTCAATCATGGCACTTCCATTAATATTGACACCTTGGCCGAGTACCAGCAAAGCACGCAATTCAGTGCTGTGCAATTGTGTTGCTAATGCTTTGCCAGCATCGAATGAATGTTCCATCGCTGTGATTTCAGCAGTGGCGATTTTGAACTGGGTTGAAGCAAATCGTATTGCCGTGATGACGGTGGTTTGCGTTGAAACGCCGGCCGAGGTGATTTCGCCGGCTGTGCTGCAACCAGCTCGCTGCGCGTTGGGAAAGTAGCTTGCGAGTGCCATATGCAGTTCAGGGGCGGCGAAATGTTCGGTGTACCCAAACACCAAAACTAGTTGCGGGTCTATGCTGGCTAAATCTGCTAGCTGATCCAAATCTGTAGAGAGATCTCTCAATATCAGCTGCTTGATTTCCATCTTTTATCTCCAGCTCAATGTGTGCGTAGCAATCCTGACTGAGTGCTTCTTGAGATGTTGTAAGAAACAGTGGATATTACACGCGTGGGATTGCGTTTCAATTTAATAGGAACCAAATACTTTAAGATCATCACTATCTTCGCGATAGCGTTCTTTGATGGCCAACACTTGTGAGAAATCAGCCAGAAATGCATCCACACATAGTGGATCAAAATGCTGGCCACTACCATCTTTCAAAAATTCGATAGCGCGATCAACTTCCCAAGCGCGTTTATAGGGGCGCTCGGAAGTTAATGCGTCAAACACATCAGCAACCGCAACAATGCGTGCCGACAAAGGAATATTTGTGCCGCTTAGACCGTTTGGATAGCCACTGCCGTCGAATTTTTCATGATGGGAAAGTGCAATCTCGGCACCCATTTGCAAAGTTTCTGATGCGCTGCCAGCCAAAATTTGGTGACCTAAGCTCGCGTGCGTTTTCATGATGGAAAATTCATCTGCGCTTAGTTTGCCTGGTTTGAGCAAAATATGATCAGGAATGCCAACTTTGCCGATGTCGTGCATGGGTGCGGCTTCTAAAATCATCGCTTGTACAGATTCTGGCAATCGCAGGTTTTTTGCAATTAGACAGGAGTAATTCGCCATGCGCACAATATGCGCGCCAGTTTCTGGATCACGTGAATCGGCCGCTTTACACAGCCGCAATATGGTTTCTTGTTCGCGCGCTCGAATCTCTAAAATCGCTTTTTGTACTTCAGCATCAAGCCAAGAAGCGCGGTTTTCCAGATATCGCTGATTGCGCCGCAGTGCCAGCATATTTTTTGTGCGTGCCAAAAATTCGATTTTATCGACGGGTTTAATCAAGAAATCATTGGCACCAACTTCGAGCGCTTCATAACGTAGTGCGACTTCGTCGTTCGCGGTGATCATTAAGACGGGAATGTCAGCGCAGTGCTTTAGTGTGCGAAAGCGCCGAATGAATTCTATGCCATTCATTGCAGGCATCATGTAATCGACTAAGACGACATCAGGGACATGGTCTTGACACCAAGCGAGCGCAGATTCGGGTACTAGAAAGCTGATCGAGGAACATTGTTCAATTTTTTCTAGCAAACGACAAAGTAAGGTCACATTAATCTGTGCATCATCGATGACTAACACTTGCATTTCCATTCAACTACTCCGGTGACAACACATGAGTTTGGCGGAAGTAATGCATTTACGACAAAGGGGAAGTCGTTAATGCGAATGAAAATGATAGCCTAAATAAATCTTTACTGAGAGTAAGAAGTTGGGAAATTAAGAATGTTTATCAAATTGTGTCTTTTCTGACTGACAGTAGAAAAGACACTTCAAGGCGGATAGACAAAAATTTGCCTTTTGATTAAGTGATGTCTGTGTAAAGAGCAGAAGGTGCTTATACCGCTGATGCTGCTTTCTGTTTGTTCGCTTTGTATCGTGCATGAAAGCTAATTGCGATGCAGACCAGACCTAACATAATGATCGTGCTGTGTGAATTAGTATGTTCTTTAATCAAGATAAAATTCATGATCCCAATGAACGTGATCAATGTCCCCCAACATAAAAAACTGAGGCGGCGCAGATCATAAATTGATAGCGATTGGATGCGCCATAGCATGCCGAGACTGAGCAAAGGCAGCAATAAAATCACCGCACTACCTAATGTGCTAGCCATTTTTTGATCGACAAACAATGCGCCAAACAAGGGCAGGCAAGCCAAACCTGCCATCAAAGACAGAACTAGAAAGACGGTACTTAAAAACAATTTTTCGCGCAGCATGTTGTATCAATATTGAGATGAACCCAGAAAGAGGGCAAGCGCAGCATCGTAGCAAAAAACCGCGCTTGATAGTAGATTTCTTGCACCCATGTGATGGATCAAGGCTTGCGTTGATGCAGTAAGTAAGTCTATATTTGCATGCAAGAACGTAATTTCGATGAATTCATACTTGCTTGCTAATTCCCCTGATTATTTACAGGCAGTAAAGTGAGTGCGTGATAAACTTGCATTGAATTCGTCTAACATTAGACTAAACACAGATGAACATTTGGCGAGCAAGCAAACAGCGTTATGACAAAAATTATTAGCGATCAAGCCAAGAGTGAGCACCCGCTGGTAGCACAAATCCGGCAGGAAGCTGTGATGCCTAAAGAGAACGCATCAGCGCAGTTTAATCCCCCAAGCATTCCAACTAAATTATCCCGCATCGAAAGCCGCATACATAAACGCTATCTGGTGAAATGGCGGATTGCGATTGTGTACGAAGGTGGTAAAGGTAAAAAAACCTTCCACGGTCGCGTCAATGAAATCTCCTTGGGCGGCTTGAGCATACATTGTGATTACAATGTTTTTCATGATGGAAAAGTCATCCTATTGCTAGCATTACCACCATTGAATGCAGGTGCACGAGAGAAAATCTTGGAAATCACCTGTCGTATGAATTACACCATCCTATCGCAGAAATTATTTCGCATCGGGCTAGAGTTTGTCGAATTTCGTCAAGGTGACAGAAAACTGCTGGAAGAGCGATTGGAAATCAGCAACGCTGGTGGAATTGGCTACTCAGAAAGCTGATGAATTTGGGCGACATTATTCCTGCGTGGTAGCGGTGACTGTTTGATCTGCTTTCAAACAGCCGACTAAGTCATCGATAAATTGGTCACGCAGCACTTCATATTCACGCATGGTCTTGAATGCGCCTAGCTCGGCTGGCTGATTCATCATATACGCGGTAGCGATGACCGCTCTTGATTCTGACAATAAGGTATATATACTAAGTGGTCCATTAACTTCGAGTGAAGATTGATCAAGCGCAATGATCTCAATATCGTGGTGTTTTCTGATAGGTATGGGCTTCGCCGGAGTCATTTTTGATTGATAAACTTTCTGCATTTGCGCGATGATCGCGACACGATCTTCTGAAAACAGTTTTGCGTCAGATTGTTCAAGCTTCAAATCGACAAACATGACATTTGGTGCGGTTTCCAAAATTAGTTTATAGCCATCTAGCGTACTTACCTTGCGATTGCCTTCCGTGGTCATGACCTGACGAAACTGTATGTGGGCTGGTAGTCTGTTGGTCTTGGCTAGTTGTAAATTGCCTTGTGCTATACAGGTGAGAATCGGCGCAAGAGTATCGGTGCTGCGATTCAGATGAGTTTGTTCTGCCTTTGCAGAATTTGATAGGGTCACTAAAAGCAGTGATAATCCAAATAGAACACCGTAAGTTGAGCGTTGTTTGTTCATGTCGATGCTGTAAAAAAAATGCATGCCCTACGCTTTTCAATTGTGAAGAGAATCAACCTAGGGAATGAGTAGACCTATTAATTGTGAGAATAATTTAGTTTTCAGCGAGTGACCAAACTTGTCTTACTCGCTGCAAAAACTGCGTTAGGCTAACAAGGAAATAAGTGATGAGCGAACCCCAAGCTAAATAGCCACCGATTAATAATTCGCCAAAACTAGTCAGCCTTAGTAAGCAAAAAGCCGAAGCCAAACACAAGGCGATTGCGGTAATTTGGACAGATAAAATGTGTTCAAACTTAGCGTACACCAATAAAACAAGTGTTAACATTAAAGGCCAAGTAAAGGCAAATACGTTGACCGCACGGAACATCATCGTATCGTGATCTGCGTTGTAGGCATATCTCACATCAACAGATGGCGAAGCCGTAAGGATTTCTTGAGTGGATGGTGTCTGTGTTGGATCTTTTTGTACACTGCATTGAGATAAAGGCAGGAAGAATGAGATGAACAAACATAATGCGGCAAGACGTTTGAGTAAGTTCAATTTCATCAAATTAGCCTCTTTGTTTTTATTTTGAATCCGGCGCCATATTTTTCTTTAGGCTGGAAAATAGGGAGTAGGTAAGTAGAGTAAATAAAGGAACGAAAATAAGTCGACCAACAAACCAAGCGATTTCTCCATGCCGTAAATCTGAAAAGTAGCCCCAGATAAGCGCGCTCAAGGTCGAAAGAAAATAAATAGTAAGGTATTTTTTCTTCATGTTGTGGAGGTAAGAATGCAATGTCGATTGCAACTTACCATGGTTTAAAGTCATTAACAAGAAGCTAAAATCAAACCTTAATAAACATCGCGTCGATACAAGCCATTCTCGCGCATTGTTTCTAATACTTCATCACCTAACATCTCGCGCAATGCGGCATCGACTCCGCCTGCCATGCCTTCTAGACTTCCACAGACATAGATTGCGGCGCCATTGCTGATCCATTCGCTTAGTGTCGCAGCTTGTTCGCGTAATTTGTCTTGCACGTATATACGCTGAGATTGATCGCGGGAAAAGGCCAGATCCAGTTTGCTTAGAACACCGCTGGTTTGCCATTGTTCGATTTCTGTTTGGCAGAAAAAATCGTGTTCGCGATTGCGCTCGCCGAAGAATAGCCAATTTTGCCGTTGTCCTTGCTGTGCACGATGTTTGAGATGGGCGCGTAAGCCTGCGATGCCGGTACCGTTCCCGATCAAGATCAGTGGGCAATCGCTATCCGGTGGATGAAAGCTACGATTGTTACGCAAGCGTAGTTGTATGGCGGTTCCCAATTCTGCGAAGTGCGTCAGCCATCCAGAGCCCCACCCTAAACTACCATCGGCTTGCTGCATTTGCCTGACAATAAGTTCCACCGCGCCATCTTGCGGGATAGACGCAATCGAATATTCGCGGTGTGGCAAAACTATTTCTAGACCTGGGCGACGCGGTAATATTTCTGCGATGTCGCCAGCTTGCCAATCACGCTTTGTTGGTGGTGTTAGACGTAACTGGTAGACCGCATTTCCTTGGCTACCTGCATTGAGTAATCGGCGTTCTGTCAGTGTCCATGTTTCATACTCGGCAGGGTGCCAATCGGCGAGATCTGTATGACCACTCAGCACCCCTAGATGATGTTGCCAATGACGTAGCGCGCCATCGTCGCCGTTATCGACTTCGACTAAATCGAACAAAGTTTTTGCGCCTTGCTGATGTAGCCAGTGATCAAGTTGGTGACCAAAAGCGCAGAAGGCTTGATAGTGACGATCGCCCAAGGCGAGCAACGCATAACGGCAATGCGTGAGTGACAGCGATTGCGTCATGATGTCGCGAGTAAATTTGGCCGCACTATCTGGTGCATCACCTTCGCCGGTAGTACTGGCGATGAAGAGTATTTGCTGCGCTTTTTGTAGGAGCGCGGAATCTAACTGACTGATGTCGAGCAAATGGGTTTGCATGCCGCCTTGCTGCAAACTGGTTTGGGTTTGAAGCGCGAGCTGTTCTGCGTAACCAGTTTGGCTAGCATAGACAATCAATATCTCGTTTTGATTCAGCGATTCTGCACTGAGCGATGCTGATGGAACTTGATGATTTGCACGATGCGCCTGATGTGCCCGATGTGCTTGCGCATGCCGATCTTGTATCCAATAATAAAATAAGGTGTAGCAGAGCAGTAAAATGACTGTAGTAACTACCCGCACTTGTTGGATGCTCAGGTACTGTTCTAAGGATGCGAATAAGCAAATCGCGCTGAGAACTAGTGTCACGATCAGACCTAGATTGAGCAAGCGAGTTTTGCTGAGATTTAATTTCTTTGTTGACGACATAGTGTGAAGTTCAAATCAATTTTTGATGGCGACTTTTCGGGATTGCCTTAGTCATCATTCATCATGGCTACAAATGTGGGGCTCAGATGTTCGTGAAAGGCATCGTTCTCACGCACCACTATTCGTGCTGCGACATGCAGGCGGGTTGCGTAGTCCATGCCTGCTTCTGGGTCTAATACGGTCATCGCGGTTGCCAAGGCATCAGCGATCATGCATTCTGGGTGCAAGACGGTGACAGATGCGACGCCATGTTGTACCGGATAGCCATTGCGTGGATCTATCGTATGGGAATAGCGTTTAGCGTCGTGTATAAAGTAACGTTGATAATCACCCGAAGTAGCAATTGCAAGACCGTGTAGCGCTGCCACATATTCCACTTGTTCAGTTTGTCCTTCAAGTTGTTCTAAATTCGCCCACCACGGTTGACCATCAGGTTTACACCCTAAGCCTCGTAATTCACCGCCGATTTCAACCAAATAACTATGGATGCCGATTTGCTGCAAATAGCGCGCAAGTTGGTCCACACCGAAACCCTTTGCGGTTGAACACAAATCGATTTCAAGATCGCCCGTTTGCAAGACACTTTGGTCTGTCGTATTTAGTTTGAGTTGACGCCAATTCGATGCTTGTAATGCTTGTTGAATGTGGGTTGAATCAGGCGCTACCGTGATTTTTCCTTTGGGTCCGAATCCCCAAAGATTCGCTAGATGGCCTATGCATGGGTCATAGGCGCCTTGGGTTTGTTCCGCAACAAATAAGCTGTGTTGCAAGACCTTAAAAAAGTCCGCAGGCAAAACATGCCAGCTATTTGCCGCTGCGCGATTAAAGCGACTGATATCGGAATCGGCTTCCCAAGGGCTCATTTGTGCTACGACTTGATCGAGTTCTGCTTGAATGCCCGCTTGTAACTTATCCGCTTCGATTGACGAGTTGGCATAACACTGTACCTGCCAAGTCGTACCCATGGTGAATCCGCGCAGATCATGCAATTGCGCATGGTGATCTGGCTGACTTGGTCGTTGCATCGTGAGCGGAATTAACACCTGACGTTGTCTAGTTTGAGATGAACTCGATGGCGGCATATGGGTGAGAATCGGCACGTGGGAAGTCGGAGACAAGATAGCAAAAGAAGGGGTTTGCGTGTCAGTATCTTGGGGGAATACCGACACGCGACTCTTGGGAGAGTATGAAATTAGTCAGGCATCACTTCTAAAGTGGCAACGTAGCTGGCACGACGTTCTTTGACACCAGGAATACTGGATTTGTTGTCGCTAAAACTCGCTTGCATCCAATACAAACCAGCACCTTGCCATTTAATGCTCACTTTACCTTCGCTGTCGGCGGTTAATAATTGCTCATCGAGTTTTTGACGATAGCGAATACCACCGGCAATCACGGTAACTTTAACGCCAGCAGCAGGTTTGCCATCGATTAAGAATTGGAACTGGGCTTGGTCGCCATTCATCAAATCATTTGGATGTGTGATTGGATTTAATTCCAATCCCTTGCCAGTTGGTTTCAATGCCGTATTGTTTGGCTTGCCATTAGTAACAAAAGTTTCGACGCGTCCTTGGTTATGACTCACTTGCAAATCTTGTGCGTTCGCAGGAACTTCTTTGGCAAAGGCTTCTGCCGTACCGCGCCAACGTTTTGGCGCACCATTTTCTTTGTAGCTAGCATTGATACCATCGTTGACTACGCTGATTTTGTAGGTGCCTGGTAATTCAGCACGAATATCGAAGTTACTTCGTAATTTACCGCTGCTTTGATTTTCTGCTTTGATGTTGGAACCATCTGCTGCGGTGATGACTAAATTATTTAGATTCATCGCAACGTGATCGAAGAAAAATACATCCGTTGCCGCCGCCGCGTCAAAACTGACCCACGGTGCTTTGCCGTTCACCACAGTTGAGGTCGGAACGATAAATTGACGATGCGCCAGCGCATCTAGCGGCGCCAATAAAGGCATGCAAGCGGCTAATGCGACACACAAACTTTGGCGAGTTTTATTGGAAAAGAGTTTCATGGAAGGATCCTTGAATAAAGTTTTATCTGAGGTGAATTTGATTATGGTTTAACTTGTACCGAGATTTTGCCTAACTCGTGGCCGCCTTGTGCGGACGCGAGTTTGCCGTCTTTGCCGCCCCAAGTAAATGGAACCTTGACCACTTCACGACCACCGCCTTCACGTGATGCCTCGACTAATAAGTTGTAATCACCTGCAGGCAATTTCGCCAGCGCGGTTTTATCACTGGCAAAGCTGAGTGTATGTTCGCCAACAATTCTTGTCGCGCTACTCACACCGTCCATAGGCATGGACACATCGCGACCACTACGACGCCACCATTGACGCATATCTTTCAACCATTTCGCGCCTTCGTTATCGCGCTTTTTGAGGTCATACCAAACCGATAAATTGGCCGCAAAACTTTGATCAGGACGTTCAACCCAAATCGCCACATAAGGACGATGATATTCAGCGACATTGAGTTTTGGAACTTCAACTTTTACCACTAATTCCGCTGCCATCGCAGACGTGCCTAGTAAAGTGCTGATAGCGAAGGGAAGTATTTTTTGCATAAATTTACCTCGATAAATATGAGTCAGATTAAATAGAAATTCTCTTTTTTTGTGCATAGCTGAAGCGCCCGATGATGATTTTTTTAGGGCGTTTCTGACGGTGTTCTGTCATGCGTTTTTTTATAGTGCGACACTAATCGCAGATAGAAAAACAGTAAAACAAAGGAAACGAACGGCTGGCATGACGAAGACTCATCGGCTGGCAAATACCAACAAAAACGGTCAAACTTAGTGAATAAACATAATACTCAGTAGCATCGGTATCACTAAACCTGCGACCACCAAAGGCCAGGTTAAGCGACGGTTGCTCGCATGCATTTTGAGTAAAAATAATCCTGTAATACAAAAGATCAGACAAGCCAAGGCAAAAATATCAATGAACCATGACCATGCGGTACCAGTGTTGCGGCCTTTGTGCAGATCGTTTAAATAAGCGATCACACCACGTTCCGTTTTTTCATATTCCAGTGCGCCGTCTTCTAAATTGACTCGCAACCAAGCATCGCCACCTGGGCGCGGTAAGGCGACATAAATTTCTTCTGGCGACCATTCCGCTGCTTTGTTGGCGGCATCAATACGATGTTGTGTTTCCAGCCATTGCAACATGCTAGCGGGCAAACTGGTATCTGCATTTTTCTGGCTACGCTGCTTTACTTCGGCATTTAATTGTTGCAAAAGACTGGCGGGAACTTGCCCGGTCTTTTGGCTGGTTTTTGGGCTAGCTTCGATATCGGCAGCATGATTTAAAGTGAAGCCTGTCACAGCAAATAACATCATCGCGATTAAACAAATCGCGGAACTGATCCAATGCCAGTTGTGTAAATGACGCAGCCAAAAAGCGCGTTGTTGTTGAGGAGTAGACACGTTGTAAATACTTAATAAATTCGTCAAGGTGGTGATGTCAGCAAAAGCTTACTGACAAGACATGCTATTTTAATTGAGAATCATTCTCAATTGGAATTATTTGAACAATTGATTTGTATCGCATTGTTACCGATAGTCTGACGTTCGTCGGAAAGCTGGTTGGAAAACTCGTAACAACAGACAAATTCAAATCAGATCAAACTCCAGCAAACTCGATCAAGTCTCTGCCCACATGCGGATCAGATTATGATACTGCGCAGTCAGCCCTAAGACCTCTGCACTGTCACCAATTTGCCCGCGTAAGCTTTGTATGTATTGATCCATCTCAAATAACATGTTGCGACGTGCATCGTCACGGATCATGCTTTGCGTCCAAAAGAACGAGCAAACGCGAACTCCGCGCGTTACTGGCTTCACTTGATGCAAGCTGGTGGATGGATACAAAATCAGATCACCAGCCGGCAACTTGACTTCATGTGCACCATAGGTATCGATCACTTCTAGCTCGCCACCCTCATATTCGTCAGGGTCGCATAAAAATAAAGTCGAAGACACATCTGTGCGTAAGCTGAAGTCAGCATTCGGTACCTGACGAATAGAACCATCGACATGTAAACCATAATGCTCGCCGCCGGCATAGGCATTAAATAAAGGTGGCACGATGCGTAAAGGAAGGGCGGCTGAATAGAACGTAGGATTCTTCTTTAGCGCCGCCAGTACCATTTGTCCCAGTTCTAATGAAACCTCAGCATGTTCTGGTAATTGGCGATTTTGTTTTACCAGCGCACCTTGCGCACCAACGGTTTGTTTGCCGTCTACCCAATTCGTTTCTTGCAGGCGTTGACGTAAATAATTCACTTCATCCAAAGTGAGAACGCCGGGGATATGCAACATCATGATGATTCATCCGTAGTAAATAAGTGATTGGCCGTCATCAACATTGCTACCCACTTTGTTTTTGTCTAGGGAGGCGCGGATGGTTTCAGTTATTTGAATAATTCCGTGCTTCTCTATGTTTCGAGCGTCTGATGCTTGGCGTTGACAGGCATTCTAAACAATCTTTAATGCAAAGTAAATGGGAATCATTCTCATTTACTTGTTGCAAATCAAAATGAGAACGATTATCATTCGTCTTAATGTTTTTCGCCAGCCATCGAAGCCGTCCACTCCAAGCGGTTGTCACTAGCCAGCCTTCTCCCTTTATTTTGATTGAAACTTAAGCTAACTACTTTCAACCACACTGAACTTGTGTTGAATGCTGCGCCTCTGTTTCTGATTCATTTTATTTTCATATTTTTAACATTCCTAACCGGAGAATTTTTGTGGCATATATTCGTAGTCGTCAACATCAAAAAAACGCGGTCCAGTTCAAACATACTTTGATCGCTATTGCTGTTTTGGCAGCACCGCTGTCGGTGCAAGCACAAACCGAAGCGCAAAAGAGTACGCAAGAGCAAAGTAAAAAAGAAAATGCTTTGCCTGAAATTAAAGTGCAAAGCACGCAAGATATCCCTTACAAGGCAGAAGTATCTAGCTCCAGTAAACTGGTGAAACCCTTGTTGGAAACGCCGCAGATGGTATCGGTCATCAAAAAAGAACTCTTGCAAGAACAAGGCGCATACAACTTGATGGACGCTTTGCGCAATACGCCAGGTATCACAATGCAATTGGGTGAAAATGGTAATACTGCCGCGGGTGATACATTCCAGATGCGTGGTTTCGCCAGTCAGTCTTCCGTTTTTGTCGATGGCGTTCGTGATTTAGGAGCGATTACACGCGACACATTTAATGTAGAACAAGTTGAAGTCGTCAAAGGTCCGGCAGGCGCAGACGTTGGTCGTGGTGCAGCTTCTGGCTATATTAATTTGGCGTCTAAAGCGGCGATGTTGGACGATGTGACGAGTGGTACTGCCAGCATCAATAATGGCAATAACAAACGCGTCACTGCCGACATCAATCGCAAAATCGGTGATACGACAGCCTTGCGCTTGAACGTGTTCAAGCAAGATGGTGGTGTTGCAGGTCGTGATCAGGTCGAGAGTAATGGCTACGGTATCGCGCCGTCTATCGCCGTGGGCTTGGGGCAAAAATCACGTGCCTATTTTTACTCACAACACATTCGTCAAAACAATGTACCAGACGGTGGTATTCCTACCGTTGGCCTAAAAGGCTTCTATAACGCGAATGCCTTATTGTTGAATGCGCCTAAAGTCGATAGCGAAAACTTTTACGGTAGCGTCAACGACTTCGAAAAAGTAGAAGCGGATATGGCTACTGCCAAGTTTGAATTCGATTTGAGCGACACGACAGTCTTACGCAATATTACGCGTTACGGGCAATCCTCCATGAAACGTGTGGTGACAGGTATCAACGGTGTTACCGCCGCTGGCGCGCAAGACACTTGGACGGTGGCTCGCTCACGTCAAGGTTTGGATCAAAGCAATGAAATTATCGCGAACCAAACCAGTGTTAACAGCAGCTTCGATACCGCAGGTTTGAAACATAGTTTGTCTGCGGGTGTTGAGCTCTTGATGGAAAAACAAAACACCAATACTCTAGCGGTGCCAACAGGTGTCGTTGTGCCAGCAGCCAATCTGTACAACCCGAATGCCAATGTGAGTTTGCCTATTCCTGTGAAAAATGGTGCAACGGCAGAAGGTCAAACCAAAACTGTCGCCCTCTATGTCTTTGATGCGATCGATTTGAATGACGCATGGCAGTTGAACACAGGCTTGCGCTACGAGCGCTACAACACAGAATCACGCACGGTCAGTTTATCCACTGCAGCGGCGAATCCAACACTGCCAGTTGGCACTTTGATTCCTGCGAAAGTAACGAAGAGTGATGACCTCTTAAGTTGGAAATTAGGTACTGTTTACAAAGTTGCTAAAAATGGTCGTTTGTACGGTGTGTATGCAACCTCATTAACGCCGCCAGGTAGTGCGAATTTTTCGCTGAGCAGTGCGGCAAATAATATCAATGGTCCTTTAGCGGATGCACAAAAAACCACCAATTTGGAATTAGGTACCAAGTGGGATTTGTTAGACAAATCCTTGTCATTGACGGCGGCTTTTTATCGCACCGATAGTACTAATGAAATCGTCCAAGTCGATAGCGTTACAAATGCCTTTGCCCAATTTGGTAAGCGCCGTGTTGAAGGTGTTGAAATTGGTATCGTTGGACAAATCAATCCAGATTGGCAAGTGACCGCCGGTGCAGCAACCATGAAGACAAAAGTCTTACAAGGTTCCACTGGCAACAATGCGGCTGGCGCTGCAACACGTTGGTCACCAGATCTGACAGCGACTTTGTGGAGTAGTTACAAAATCACGCCTGCGTTCACCATTGGTGGTGGATTACGTTATACCTCGGAGCAAAAGCGTGTGATTGATCCGGCTGCGAATCTGGCGGTGCAAAATATGCCAAATATCGCATCGAATTGGGTGGCGGATGCCGTCGCGTCTTATCAGGTGAATCGCAATCTTTCTTTGCAGTTCAATGTGGCGAACTTGACGGACAAAGCTTATGTCAATACCTTGAATAACAGTGGCGCACGATACACTGTTGGTACACCTCGTACCTTCTCATTAAGTGCCAATGTCTTGTTCTAAGCATCGCATGATGGAAACGATGACTAGTCAGTCTGATTAGTCATTAGTGCATTGATCTTAAAGCGCATCATCATTCTGGTGGTGCGCTTTTTATTTGCCGGAAGTATTGCGGATGGCATTCAAAATCGTCATTTTTGTGTATAGTTGTCGAGTCGCGGTGAATCCGCAGATATCGTGATGGCTTATTAGGTTTTTAGGTTTGAATAAGGAGAAACAAAATGGATGCTATGAAAAAACAAGCTGCAATTGATGCGCTGAATCACATCATGGAATTGGAACTTGCCGGTGTCGTGCGTTACACCCATTATTCTTTGATGGTGTATGGCTATAACCGTATTCCTATCGTTTCGTGGTTGAAAGGAAATGCGGATGAGAGTTTGGCGCATGCACACAAAGCTGGTGAATTGGTGACGCTGCTAGGTGGTCATCCTTCGCTAAAAATTGGTGCACTACTAGAAACGGAGCAGCATGATATCGGTGATATTTTGCGTGAAAGTTTGGATTTAGAAACCACCGCTTTGTCTGCCTATTATGCATTGCTGAAAATTGTCGAAGGCAATTCAGTTCTACTCGAAGAATATGCGCGCGAAATGATCGTCGCCGAAGAGTTGCATTTAGATGAAGTCAACAAAATGTTGCGTCGCCCTGGCGCTATTGAAGTGTTTGCTGCATCCTAATCGTGTCTCGCTAAGTCGGGCTGCTTAGCCCGACTCTTGTTTCCTTCTCCTCCATCATTGAGCTTAAACCGCTATTCCATGTCGCCAGAACATCATCGAATGCTGTCTAAGAATGTGCTTAGGCGGCAAGCCGCGGGAGCTAGGAAATTAAGCCCGCCCATCGATTTTCTTGATAGCTGCCTGACAGATTAATTGACATGAACGGTGAGCGCATACAATCTTAATATGAGGAGTCTTCAATGGATTTAATTTTGTTGCAGCCCGGTAATGCAGAAATGTTCGGCGGCTTGATGGATGGCGCTGATGATAATCCTGTGTTGACGGAAGATGGCAGAGAAAGTGGCGATATCAAGTTTGCTCAATGCATTGAATTGGTATCGCTGCGTCAAGGAATGAAACAACAGATCACGACAGACCCAAGTAACTTGGCACGTAATTCAGATCGCCCGGTTATTACCGAATTTACTTGCGTGAAATATGTCGATAAAACTTCGGTGAAGTTATATGAATATTGTCTGCGTGCACAAGTGCTTAGCACGGATCAAAAAAGTCCAACCAAGATTTTTATCTTACGCAAAACGAATGAGAAGTTCGCTGTCTTCATGACGATTGAGTTACGTGACGCCATCATCAGCGAGATTCAGTTTCAATCACACCCCAACGATATGCCGACTGAACAATTTAAACTAAGCTTCACCGAAATCTTATGTACTTATTCCGTACAAGGCGCTGACAAAGCGAACCCTGGTAATTTCACTTCTGGGTGGAGTATTGCGCACAACCGACCAATTGCGCAGTTGACTGATTGACCTAGGACTCGGGGCACGTGTCATTTTGGGTTTGCCTATTTCAACTGAGTTTTGACGAAAGTAGGCGTTTTCTTAGCAAGGACCCGATGAGAAAAGTGAGACCCAAGCTCAGTGCGCTTACCAGCAGATAAATCAGACTTGCATTCAGCAGACCTAGATAGGTATGTGCCGTAAAGAATGCGTTGATATGAATAAAGAATCCGCAGATCATCCAAGGTATGGCGGGGAGTGGTTTATTGAGCCATGATTGACGCTGATGGCATAGATAAATCAGTCCATTGGCAATGACTACACTAAGTAGAAATATCGTTGTTGCGAGTTGGCTCATGTGTCTCTTTCCCGTGCAATTCATTCGTTTTTGCTGGTAGGGTGGGAGCTACCAGCGGCTATAAAATTGAGCAGTAAGCGAGGCCTTAAGATGTGGGGCTACTATGTTCTTCGTTTTGCCCAGATTCTAATTCTTCAGACGCTTGTTCCAGACCGCGTGCCAGTGATGAGACGCTAGGATTCTCAACGAACACACAGCGTTTGCCGGTACGTTTACAAAATTCTTTGACACGCCAATACGCATTGTGGCTAATGCAGCCAGTTTGGCAGATCACCAAATCAGCAGCAGCGAGGCTGCTATCTAACAGACTTTGACTATCTTCCATGCCACCATCGTGATGTGCAAAGCGGCCACCTACGCGCTCAATTAAATCGCGGTAACTAGCAACATTGCCGCTACGACCGCCAACACATAAAACATTTTTTTGTTGTAGTTGAATCGCAATCGGAATCGTTCGATGATGTTTAATCTCGACGGATTTCACCTCTTGCACTTGGTGCTGTTCAGTTTGCTCAGTATGTTGAGCGGTTCGCCGAGTTGCGGACAGTAGTTGATGCTTGAGTTCGCGCACCAATTGTTCTAACTCATGTTGACGCGATATCATTTGTTCGATTTTTTGTTGCAAGCGTTGGCGGCTAGCTAATTCTGGAACTGTATTTTTGAGCGCTTGTAAATCTGTATTGAGATAAGCGATGACGCTTTCTTTGCCAATATTTTCAGCCCGCAGTTGCACGATGGTTTGCTGTAATTGTTCAATCTCATGTGCCTTCTCTTGGATATGACGTGTTTGCCGTTCTTGTTGCCGCGCCATCTCACGACCAAGTATTGCGTTCTCTTCCAATAAGGCATTAAATCTGACGATGTCAGCACGCACCGTTGCACCTGCTTGGTGTTGCAGCATGTGCATATCGCGGCACATGCCTTCTTGTATGCTGTAGTCACACAAAGGATGGGTTAAGCCAGCCCAGAATGCGCCAGCCACGTCACCCTGATAAATCGCATCAACCCAGAGTTGCACCAGTGCTTCGCGTGTCTTCGCGATGCGGAAGCGTTTGATGGTTAGCGCATAGCGTTGATCCAAATCTTCTTGCAAGATCTCGGAAACTCGGTTGCGTTGACTGCATTCAGCGATTGCGCCAACATGAATTTCATAGTCGTCTGCCTGCATATTGCCGCCCAAAGCTTTGCTAATCAGGCGACGTAATACCGCCAGCGGAATGCAAACGCCGATGATAGGACAATGCGTATCGCGCGATAAATCCCATAAGCGACGACGGCGCGATCCGGCTGAAGACGACTTGGTGGCAGATTCGTTCTTGGCAGAAGAGCTGTGTTTTTCGCACATGATGAAACTCCTGATGTTGATGACATTTAGTGGAAAGTATGTGGTGAATCGTGACTCTTTTGCTCAGGCGTAAAGTTTTGTGCATGTTCTATCGTGGTCTGCGCTTGTGCGACCATCTTGGATAACTCTGCAAAAGCCGTCAGATCTAGTCGCAGAGAAATTGACTGTAGGCTCAGGTGCACAACACCACATTCCGGGCAAATCATGATTTCGCCAATTTTGCTATTGGCAATACTTAAATGTTGGCAGGCATTATTTTTCATATTTGATGTCACTCGCTTAGGCTGATAGAAAGCGCTTGGATGGTTTGTGATGGCGCGATGGCGTGCCAAGATAAAGCTCTCGCACTGTCTTGATCCTCATACCGATCAATGCGCAAGGCAGGGTGTTGAAAGTGTGAAATTGCTGATGGATGATTTGCTCCAATCGGCGAGCGAACATCATGCGTGTGCAGGGTGATCTTTATTGCGCTGCGTTCTGGCATTTGCCTGCGTTGCTCAAATCTTCCTTGGCTTGAGTTGGTCGTGATGGTGCGCGATTGCTCATCGAACAGCGCGCGAACAATGCTTGCTTTGCAATGCATAGTGTCTCCACATAAGTGGCACTGGCTGGCGATGACTGGCTGGTGCTTTAAAAATATAAAACGGATGAGGGAAAGCGAAGTAATTAGGTGCAACAACAATAAGTGCAACAACAAAAAAACAATAATGCAATCTGCATCTGGAATTTTTGAGAGAAAATTCCGTAGTTATTTAGTCAGAATCAGTTTTCCCATTGACGTACAACGCAATCGATACACCATGCCTTGGTGTTCAATTTCGATTTCTTGATGCCCTTGTAAAATATCTCGACTATGCAAGCGCAATGGCGCGGCGACCGCTGTTGCTGGTTTCAGTAGAGCGGGACTGGTTTGGCTAGATTCTGTGAGGTTCATACAAAGCGGATCGTTTAAGTTAATCAATGAATCCATTATAAATGCGAATCATTCTCATTTACAAGTGAAATTTTATGCTTTCTACTTTGTCTATGACGCAGCTTTGTTTGAACCGTGCAAAAGGGTTGAACGGTTAATTTTTGTTATTGAATCGAGATCGATAGATTTGATTCGCTACTTCGCTTAGACTCGCTTTCTCAAACACAGGTAAGAGACTAAGATGATGCGCAACAAGTTACTCTTATGGCAGGCAGATGTTCCCGATGCGCGAGATCATTTGTTTCGGGCTTCAGTAGTCGATTTGCCATCACGGATCGACTTGCGGCGCGATTGCCCGCCGGTATTCGATCAAGGTGAGCGCATTGGTAGCTGCACGGCGAATGCGGTCTGTCATGCCTTTCGGTTTAATTTATTACGTGAAGCCAGATTGTCGGAACGAGCCGCGCCAAAATATCTTCCTTCGCGCTTGTTTTTGCATTACAACGCACGGGCCTTGGCCGGCATGCATCTGGAAAATAAAGGTGCACAAATTCGCGATGCGATGAAGAGTGTGGCCAAGCATGGTATTTGTCGTGAGCGAAGTTGGCCCTATCGTGCGCACCGATATGCAGAGTTGCCAACGGATACCGCTTATCAGCAAGCTTTGCGCTTTCAAAGCATTGCTTATCAACGTGTGCAACACGATTTAATTGAACTGAAAGAATGCTTGGCAGAAGGATTTCCCTTTGTCTTTGGCTTGACTGTATTTAGCGCTTTTACCAGCGCGTCTATGCAAGCACGTGGTGTTTTAGCACTGCCCAAAAAAGAGGAAGAAAAAATTGGTGGTCATGCCGTGCTAGCGGTTGGATACAACGATGCGACCCAAAGGTTTCTCATCATGAATTCGTGGGGCGAGAGCTGGGGACAAGGAGGTTATTTCAGCGTCCCTTACGATTATGTGATGCAAGAAAAAATGGCGAGAGATTTTTGGACTTTACGCGCGGTTGAGAATGATGCAGCGTGATGGAAATCCTCAATAGGAATACTTAAAATGGCGCAGGGTAGAGCCTGCCCTTGAATGCTTGAGTCGGGTGCGTGGAACCGAAGGTAGCGTTGCACGACTAGGCGGACACCACAACGCCAGCCGCTATTTTGTGTAAATCCAAATAAAAAGGCACCCTATCTATTTCTTCATCTAAGTGCCTCAAGGCTGGACATGCTCGAACAGTCCATAGATGACGATTGACAGATAGGGTGCGGCGAAGAAAACTGTGAAACTCCTGATGCAGTTTTACGAATGACATCGTTCAAGAGGCGTTTGCAGAATCTGATGCAATATGCGCATAAAACATGATGTCAAAAAGTGATTAAACTGCCGGAATGAATTTTGATAATGTCGATCAATGCAAAAAGCATTTTTAAGAAATTTCTTCTGATCTTCTCAATTATTCTGTACATGAATAAGTTGAAAATAAACTAGCCATAAGCAAATAAGAGGCAAACAACAAGCAAACAACAAGCCAAATAATCAGTTGGAAAAAGCGTATCGATCGACGTGAAAAATCATCCGTCACGCACCATCCGTACGTGATCAGATCTAAGAGAAACTCAACAGAAAGCGGTATTGAATGTTGAACACTTTCAAACACGGCCTTCCGCAGTGTTCCTATTGAGATCGACAGGCCGGTATCCGGGCTTGTAAGTCTTGTTACATCGCCTTCCCAGTCTTAAAAAACCAGTGGCGTAGATGATGTAACCGCACTTACTTACCGTTGCGGAGGCAGCAGGGGCTTGGTGATAGTTTGCTATCGTGACCACTTTCCCGTTTAACACGATTCAAGATAATGAAGCGCGCACCTGTTGAAGAAAAGTTTAACACAGGTCTTTCGCAAATCTAAAATAAATCTATAGCCAATCTAGAGTAAATCTATACTTGGCAATTTCAAAAAACTGGTTTCTCGGATGGTCGCGACGAAATCTTTCAAATAGCTTTTGTCGCTAGTTTCTGGCAAAGATGCTGCGTACAAGCTACCAATTAAACCTGATGCCGTGACACGTTTCGCCAGCACATAATCACGATTGACATAATTCTGCGCAGCCCACACTGGCAGCGTTGCGATACCACGTTTGCTAGCAACCAATTGCATCATGGCGACGGTTAATTCTGTCGTGCGACGACCAGCAGTGACGACGCCAGCAGGGGCTAGCACTTGCCTGACCACGTCTAACATCTCATCGGGTACTGGGTAGGTAATTAAGGTGTCGTTGGCGAAGTCTTGTGCGACCAAATAATCACGTTCCGCTAATGCGTGATCTTTTGCAATCAGGGCGATGATTTCAAAACGGAATAGCGGTTGGTAATGTACTTTTTCGCTGATGTCGGTTTCCGATACGATTGCAATATCTGCGCGTCGCTCATATAACAATCCAACCGGATCAGCCTGAAAGCCCGACACAATATCCAGTTCGACTTCTGGCCAGCGCGTGCGAAACACATCCATCGCTGGCATCAACCAATCGAAGCAGGTATGGCATTCGACCGCGATGCGTAATTGTCCGGCCACACCTTGCGCTAGACGCGCCAAATCACGCTCAGCCGCTGCTACCTGCGGCAAGACACTATTCGCTAATTGCAGCAAACGCTCGCCTGCCCCCGTGAAGCGTATCGGTGTGGTCTTACGCTCAAACAGCGCGCTACCGTAATGTTCTTCTAAAAGTTTGATTTGATGCGATAAAGCGGATTGCGTCAGATTTAATAAACTTGCGGCACGCAGCAAATTACCGGCTTCATGTAGCGCTTGCAAAGTTTTTAAATAGCGGATTTCAAGGATGGAGATCATGGCTGTGGGTAGGGTTTAAAACAAGCTGGGCTACTAATTCCCTTCTCCCGCAAGCGGGAGAAGGGTTAGGGATGAGGGGCGCTCAGGTTCGGATAAAGTCAAAAGAACTGCAATTCCTTTATTGACCTTTGCTCCAGATGAAATTGCAGTCGCTGAACTACCCTCACCCTAACCCTCTCCCGCACGCGGGAGAGGGAATATGCTAATGGCAAACGCGGCACTTTATATCTATTGAGTGATTATGAAAATTTTTCAAGTTAAATATAAAAATTCATCGTTTGAATAATAATGGATTTTCTCTCATCATGCAGAAATACTTAAACCTAACACTCAGGAGCACATGATGACGATTGCCCACATTTTAGGATTCCCGCGCATAGGCGCACAACGTGAATTGAAATTTGCCCAAGAAGCCTTTTGGCGTGGTGAAATTAGCGAAGTTGCTCTGCGTGATATCGGTAGTGATTTACGCGCCCAACATTGGGCATTGCAACAGCAAGCTAGCTTAGATTTTGTGACGGTTGGCGATTTCGCTTGGTATGACCAGGTGCTTAGCACACTGAACTTATTCGGCGCTTTGCCTAGCCGTTTTGGCTTTGATCGCCAGCACACCAGTTTGGAAAATTACTTCACGGCCGCCCGTGGCAATGCTCAGCACGTCGCGATGGAAATGACTAAATGGTTTGACACCAATTACCATTATTTAGTCCCGGAGTGGACTGCCGATACTCAGTTCGATTTACAAGCAAACAGTGCGTTACTAGAAGAAGTACAACAAGCACAGCAACTTGGTCATCAAGTGAAAGTCAGTCTGCTTGGTCCATTGAGCTTGCTGTATTTGGGTAAGGTTAAATCAGGTCTGAGTAGCCCCTTAGAGCTATTGCATAAACTGCTGCCTACGTATAAAAACTTGCTGATCTCTTTACAAGAAGCGGGTGTGGAATGGGTGCAAATAGATGAACCAATTTTGGTTTTGGATCTCAGTGCAGAGTGGCTACGTGCGTTTGAGCCTGCTTACCAATTGCTGAGCGCCAATACACCGAAATTATTACTGACCACTTATTTCGACTCAATCGCCGAACATGCTGATTTGTTGCATCGCTTACCGGTTGATGGCGTGCATATTGACTTGGTACGCGCACCGCAACAGTTGGAGGTTCTGTTAAAAAACTGGCCACAAGGACGCGTTTTATCTTTAGGCGTGATTGACGGACGCAATATCTGGCGCGCTGATTTGTCGAGTATTCTCGAACTATATCAACCCGTGCAAAGTCATTTGAAAACCCTACAAGCGCCTTTGTGGTTAGCGGCCAGTTGTTCCCTATTGCATGTGCCCGTTGATTTGGATGTAGAGAACAAGCTCGATCCAGAATTGCGTTCATGGCTAGCATTCGCGGTACAAAAGCTCGCGGAAATTGTCAGCTTAAAACAGGCTTTCGATGGCAACAAAGAGCTAGTGAGAAACGCATTTGCGACAGCCGATGCCGCGCAACAAAGTCGCCGCACTTCTAAGCGCATCCATATCGAATCGGTACAGAAACGAATGGCGCAAACACAGGCTAGCGATGCAGAGAGAAATTCCCCATTCGCAGAACGTATCATCGCGCAACAACAGCGATTTGATCTGCCGCTATTTCCGACCACGACTATCGGTTCCTTTCCGCAAACTAAAACGATACGTCAGGCGCGTGCTGCGTATAAACGGGGTGAGTTAAAACATCTAGAATATTTGGAAGTGATGCGTGCAGAAATCACTTACGTCGTCGCTGAACAAGAAAAAATCGGACTCGATGTGCTGGTCCATGGTGAAGCTGAGCGCAACGATATGGTGGAATATTTTGGTGAGCAATTATGGGGTTATGGCTTTACCCAATTTGGTTGGGTGCAGAGCTACGGTTCACGTTGCGTGAAGCCACCGTTCATTTATGGCGATGTCTGTCGTCCAGAAGCAATGACGGTGGCATGGAGTGCGTATGCGCAAAGTCTCACGCAGAAACCGATGAAGGGTATGTTGACAGGGCCGATCACGATGTTGCAATGGTCGTTTGTGCGTGATGACCAGCCGCGTGCGACCACCGCTTTGCAAATTGCTTTGGCATTGCGTGATGAAGTAGCCGATTTGCAAAAGGCAGGAATCGGCATGATACAAATTGACGAACCAGCTTTTCGCGAGGGTTTGCCTTTGAAGCAAAAAGATTGGACCGCGTATCTGGAAAATGCGGTGCACGCGTTCAAATTATGTTCGGCGGTCGTTCAGGATGAAACGCAAATTCATACCCACATGTGCTATGCCGAATTCAATGATATTTTGCCGTGGATTGCAGCGATGGATGCCGATGTCATTAGTATAGAAACTTCACGTTCGGCGATGGAATTATTAGAAGGTTTTAGCGACTTTGCTTATCCGAATCAGATCGGTCCGGGTGTCTATGATATTCACTCACCGCGTGTCGCGAAAGTCAGCGAGATGCAAAAGCTCTTGCAAAAAGCACGGCAATTATTGCCAGATCAAAGTATTTGGGTGAACCCTGATTGTGGTTTGAAAACGCGCAACTGGCCAGAAACGATTGCGGCCTTAGAGCATATGGTGCAAGCGGCGGCATTGTTGCGTGCGAGTTGCGTGGAAGAGGCTGAGGACGAGCATCAGCATTGTTGTTGAAGTTGCGATTTATAGGGCGGTTTTTACCCCGTCGGCGCTAGTCAAAATAGAGATTTTCCTGAAACGGCTAGAGCGCTCGATTTACTCCTTCCCCTTCAAGGGGAAGGCAGGGATGGGGATGGGTTTAATTGAGCAATCGACGATATTTCTTGTTCAATTCAAACCCATCCCCACCCTAACTCGCCCCTTGAAGGGGCGGGAACCTTGTGCCCATGCGGTTTAGATTAATTTTGAATTGGCTAGCGCCTATGAGTTTGAGACTAAACGGTTTCTACTTCTGCGCTTGCAAGTCTTTCGCGATTTTTTCAACATCGCCCATCACACGCAACAGATTTCCGCTCCAGAGTTTGGCAATTTGTTCTTCCGTGTAGCCGCGACGTACTAGTTCCAAAGTCACGTTAAAAGTTTCGCCAGCATGATTCCAACCATCGATCCCGCCACCGCCATCAAAATCAGAAGAAATTCCTACGTGATTGATACCAATTAACTTGACTGCATAATCAATGTGATTCACCAGATCTTGAACATTTGCACGAGTCGGCGGTGGGAATTTCGCATCCACTTCGTTCAAACGCTTGAGTAGGGCTTCACGTTGTTCTTCGCTGATGCCGCCAACTGGGCCGCGACGAATGCCAACGACAGAAACATTACCAGGTACTTTAAATTCATCGCGCACTACTTTCAACGCGGCACGGCGTTCTGCTGAATCCGTCTTCAAATAGCTACTAAAGCCAACGATTTGAATCACACCATTATTCGCTTTGAGCGCGAGTAATTGCTCATCATCCATATTCCGGCTGACATCGCACAAAGCACGCACGGACGAGTGCGATGCAATGATAGGTGCTTTAGTAATCGCCAGTGTCTGCATCATCGATTCTTTCGATGGGTGCGATACGTCGACCATGATGCCCCATTTATTCATCTCTGCAATCACTTGCTTACCTAACGGTGATAACCCATTCCATTTCCAGCCGATCGTTTCGCCGGTGTTCGAGTCGGAAAGTTGACTATGTCCTTGATGTGCTAAAGACATGTAGCGCGCGCCGCGATCGTGGAATTGCTTGACGCGTCTGAGTGCAAACTTTTCGTCACCGAGTGGGTAAGCATTTTCGACCCCGATCAAGGCGACTTTTTTACCCTTGGCATAAATGCGTTTAACATCCGCAACACTGCGCGCAAATTCGATTTGATTTGGCGCTAACACCGTCGTCATACGGTGTATGCCCTCAAACATATTGATAGCGCCATCATAGGCGCGCTTGTAACCCGCCGGCTCGAAAGCATCGGCTTCAGTTGATTGTCCGGTGTACACAATGAAAAAAGCAGCATCCAAACCACCAGAGATCATTTTGGGTAAGGTGACTTGATTTTCCAAATCTTGCGCGTAGTTGCGTGAGTAAGCGAAATTATTGATATCGATATCCGCATGCGTATCCAAGGTCAGTACGCGCTTATGGATAGCCTTTGCTTTTGCGATTAAGGCTTGCTCGGCTGTGATTTTGGCTTCAGGTGGCGTGGCGTAAGTGCTGGAGGTAAATGCGGCTCCCGCAAACAGAGCGCTCACAATCAGGGCGATTGGTAATGGGGTGCTTTTCTTGAGTCTCATGGTTTTCCTTATTGATGTATTACTGTTGGCAAGTGTGAGGATGTGCGTTTCCGGTAAAAGCTTAGATCAATTGTAGGTGGTATTGTTGAGTAAATGCAGATTTCCTATCGTGCATCAGCGACTTCAGCAAGTGACTGAAGTGCAAATAGACCGCAAGATGCCCGATATGGTTCCCAGTCGCGTAGAGACTTGTTGACCCTAGTGTTTAAGCTGTGGTTTCGGTGCTGACTTTATCCCAATTATTTTCATCATCATAATTACACATCCAATTGACAGCTTGATGCCACTCTCTGACCATCTCAGGATTGATATTTCCCGGGCAAGGTTTGTGGTTAAGCTGCGCATGACGAACCGACCAATGTAAACGGTAGAGTAGATCCGCCCAATCCATAATAACGTCTTTGCGTCGGGCTTTTAAGGCGGATTTGATCTGCACAAGGATATCTGGCGCACCTTGCACATGATTAAGCGCATTGAGTGCTGGAAAATAGCTCAGAATTTTATCGGTGAGAATTGGCTTATTGCTGAGATCGATTTTGTCCAATAATCCCGCACACCAGGCTAAAAAATGAAACGCGTGCAAGCGATTTTGAAAAGCTTGAACACGATGGTCGTTTAGCTCGCTGCCTTCTGCATAGTCATGCAGAAAGCTAGACTCTTCGGCTGATAATACGTGCATCAAATCATGTGCTTGCAGAAAATGGTGCAGTTCAACATAGTGGCCGCTGTGGGCAGCCTGGCTGACTGCCCACAAACCAATGAGTCGTTGAGCTAATTCAGATTCACTGCGCAAGCGTACTTCTTCATCGGCTTCGATCACATGCAACTGCACGTTGATGCGAATACCGCGTTTGTGTAGTTGTAGTTCGGAAGCTTCTTTGCGGAGTTCTGGCGTCATTTTAGGGCAGATAAAATCAAGTGAAACCGCGATTATGACACCCTCATACCCATGCTCCAAGGCAGATCCGCATGATAGACTGATGGCTTCGTGATTCTTGTTTATCAAAATAATATGAATGTCGTGATTCTGGCTGCTGGCATGGGCAAACGCATGCAATCAAATGTACCGAAAGTGCTGCACCCGATTGCGGGTAAGCCGATGTTGCAGCACGTGATTGATACTGCGCGGCAGTTGCATGCGGATCACGCTGCAAAAATTTGTGTTATTTACGGACACGGTGGAGATCAAGTTCCATTAGCGGTGGCTGACGATGATATTTGTTTTGCGAAGCAAGAACCACAATTGGGAACCGGACATGCAGTGGCGCAGGCAGTACCGCATTTGGATGATGCTGTCCCAACATTAATTTTGTATGGCGATGTGCCATTGACTCGCGCCGCTAGTTTGCAAGCGCTTATGAATGCGGCGGGAAAAGACAAACTTGCGATACTCACGGCGCAGATGAGTGACCCGACTGGCTTGGGGCGCATCATTCGCGAAGATGGAAAAATTCGCCGCATCGTTGAACAAAAAGATGCGAATGCCGAAGAACGCGCGGTGACCGAGATCAATACCGGCATCATGATTGCCCCGACGGTAGCGCTTAAACAGTGGTTGTCGAAGCTTTCGAATCAAAATGCGCAAGGTGAGTACTACTTAACGGACATCGTTGCTAGCGCGGTCGCGGATGGGGTTGAAGTGACATTCGCGCAGCCAGCGGCGATTTGGGAAACAATCGGTGTGAACAGCAAAGTTCAGTTAGCGGAATTAGAGCGTTTGCATCAAAAAAATATTGCTTATCAATTGTTAGAACAGGGCGTGACTTTACTTGATCCTGCGCGGATTGACGTGCGTGGCAATTTAGTCTGCGGTCGTGATGTGACGATTGATGTTGGATGTGTGTTTGAAGGGAATGTGGAATTAGCCGATGGTGTGAAAGTTGCGGCACACTGCGTGATCAAGAATGCCAAGATTGGTGAAAGCGCGGAGATCAAACCCTTCTGTCATATCGAAAATGCAGTGGTCGGTGCAAAAGGACAAATCGGTCCTTATGCACGTTTAAGGCCAGGTGCTGAATTGGCTGAAGATGTGCATATCGGTAATTTTGTCGAAGTGAAAAATAGCCAAATTGCTGCACACAGCAAGGCAAATCATCTTGCCTATATCGGTGATGCCACTGTTGGTAGCAGAGTCAATATTGGCGCAGGTACGATCACTTGCAATTACGATGGCGTGAACAAATTCCGTACCGTGATTGAAGATGATGCTTTTATTGGTAGTGATAGCCAATTGATTGCGCCAGTAACAGTAGGTAAGGGCGCAACTTTGGGAGCTGGTACGACTTTGTCAAAAGATGCACCAGCAGGAAAATTGACGGTGTCACGCGCAAGACAAGTGACGATAGATGCTTGGCAGCGCCCAGTTAAAATCAAGAAATAATTCGACAAGAACTGCCAGCCTGATGCCTGTGTTGGATTAGGTTTGTGGATTCACAGACTTGAAATTGATCGCGCTTGCTGAGATGATTGGCAAGGCCAGAAACAAAACAGGGGGAAGAATTTCCCCCTAGACAGACGCCTTTCATTTACCCCGGAATAAAGGGGAAGATGCTGATTAGCATGAATGAAAAAGGCGTCTATTTTTTTACTACTCACCAGCGATCCAACCTGGGTTTCTACTCAGCCGGTGACACTGCTTCTTACGCTATTTACTTACTGCTTACTACTTTTAGCTTGCTGCTAATTTGTTGCTATATAACTTATCTGACTACTGTCTTACTACAAATTTTTGAACTACTTTTTTACTTCATTTGACACAATTCAAACACTAATTAATCACAGTGATATGTCACTGCTCACAATATGAATTAGTTAGTAGAATTATCGATCAAGTAAGCAGAGAATGCAGCGACAACAGCGATCATTGTTACTACCAGTTGGATTTCTACAAATGCGTTCAACATGATTTTTCCTTTGTAAGTGATTAAATTTGCCGTTTCTTTGCGTTCCGTTTGTATGCATCGTTACGACAGGCAGAATCATAGCAAGGCGATAAATATAAATATAATTTTGATTAGTAATGTCAATCATTCATAAATTGTATATCTTGTCATCGTCAAGAAATATTTAGACATTTCTCATTTAATTTGATGTTATTTGTCGCCTAAATACGACTAAAAGCGATGCTAAAAATTTCACAATGTATTTTTTAGATACATAAATTATTCTTTATTTCGCCCTGTATAAGCGAAGTGTCGAGCCTTGAGTCTTTAATTCTCTCTGTGTTGAGTAGAAAAAAAGCACTGACATTGATCTGGCGCATATCTGATTCACACAGGTAAGTTGTGTACTTTGAAGGGTTTTGATCTGCCGCAAAGACGATGCTTGTTGTGGTGCTTCGCCGTCAATCAACCTAGATTGGCGTTAATACCAATTTGATGTGGACGATAAATTAAATAGGGGCATTCATTCGCAGCGAGGATTGCAAACGCAAAGTAACAATGCATCAATCAATCACTATCTGCGTCTCGAACTTGCTGCGGTTAATCGCGAAAAAGCTGCGCACATTACGCACATTTGCTTGCGTTGCAAATAAGCGATGTGCCAGTGCGTGATAGGCTGCCATATCGGCAACTTGAATAATCACCACAAAATCCGGACCAGGTGATACTCGATAGCACTGTTGTACGGCAATTTCTTTTGCGACCAATTGTTCGAATGCAATTTGATGTTCGCTGGCCTGATGATCAAGCGTGATCTCCACAATCGCTGTCAAACCAAGTCCCAGTTTTTCTGGTGCAAGAATCGCGACCTCTCGGGCGATCACGCCTTCTTTTCTTAAACGATGTACGCGGCGCAAACAAGTTGGTGGTGAAGCGTGTACACGCTCTGCTAATTCTTGATTGCTGAGTGAAGCATCGAGTTGCAGTGTTTGTAGTATGCGTTTATCGAGTTCGTCTAATGTAATCATGGCGTGCTTAAAATTGGTGATGAAGAAGTGATTTTAAATTTCATGTATCTGTATATTTTGAAATTTTTCTTTATCTATTGATCTATATGGCTAATTTAAGCATTTTTATTAAAATATTGAAAGAAAATTTCATTGCGACTGGTTTAGGATGCTCAATATTCAGTCAGTGTTGACTTATTCTTTCAGCAGAGGTCTCTATGTGTGGCATCGTCGGCGCAGTAGCACAACGTAATATCACTCCTATTTTGTTAGAAGGCCTCAAGCGCCTCGAATACCGCGGCTATGATTCCTGCGGCGTGGCTTTGCATGTCGATGGCAAATTGCAGCGCTCACGCAGCACTTCACGCGTTGCTGAATTACAAGCGCAAGTTGAGCAAACTGGCTTGGCAGGATTCACGGGGATTGCACACACACGCTGGGCAACGCACGGCGCACCATCTTCAGCGAATGCGCATCCACATTTTTCACCTAATGGCGAGAACGCACGTATTGCGCTCGTCCATAACGGCATCATAGAAAACCACGAAGAGCTACGCGCAGAACTCACGCAAGCAGGTTATGTGTTTGAAAGCCAAACCGACACCGAAGTCATCGCTCATTTGGTCGATCATTTATATAGCGGCGATTTATTTGAAACCGTACAACAAGCCGTTAAGCGCTTAGCTGGCGCGTATGCAATTGCGGTATTTTGTCGTGATGAACCACATCGTGTAGTTGGTGCACGCCAAGGCTCACCATTAATCGTCGGCATTGGTAAAGGCGAAAACTTCTTAGCATCCGATGCGATGGCACTCGCAGGCACCACCGATCAAATTATTTATTTAGAAGAAGGCGACGTCGTCGATTTGCAATTGCAACGCGTGTGGATCGCGGATGTGAATGGCAAACAAGTAGAACGTGAAGTGCGTACAGTCCACGCCCATACAGGTGCGGCAGAACTAGGTCCGTATCGCCATTACATGCAAAAAGAAATCTTCGAACAAGCCCGCGCACTAGGCGACACTTTAGAAGGCATTACCAACATCATGCCTGAGTTATTTGGCGACAAAGCCTATCGCGTTTTCAAAGAGATCGACAATGTACTTATCCTCGCTTGCGGCACCAGTTACTACGCTGGAATGACCGCCAAATATTGGATAGAATCCATCGCCAAAATTCCGGTGAATGTAGAAATCGCCAGCGAATATCGCTACCGCGATAGCGTGCCGAATCCTAAGAGCTTAGTCGTCACCATTTCACAAAGTGGCGAAACCGCCGATACGCTAGCCGCACTCAAACACGCCCGCGAACTTGGCATGCCGCATAGCCTGACGATCTGTAACGTATCGACCAGCGCCATGGTACGCGAATGCGAGCTCGCCTATATCACACGTGCAGGCGTAGAGGTTGGCGTCGCATCGACTAAAGCTTTCACTACACAACTAGCCGCACTATTTTTGTTGGCGTTAACCCTGGCACAAAGCAAAGGTAGACTCAGTGAAACCGAAGAACAAGACCACATCAAAGATCTGCGCCATTTACCAGTCGCCATCACCGCAGTACTCGCACTAGAACCACAAATTATCGCCTGGGCAGACGAATTCGCCCGCAAAGAAAACGCACTTTTCTTAGGCCGCGGTTTGCATTACCCAATCGCTCTAGAAGGTGCATTAAAACTCAAAGAAATTTCCTACATCCACGCCGAAGCTTATCCAGCAGGCGAGCTCAAACATGGACCATTAGCCTTAGTCACCAAAGACATGCCAGTGGTCACGGTCGCACCGAACGACACTCTCATCGAAAAACTTAAATCGAATATGCAAGAAGTCAGAGCACGCGGCGGCGAACTTTATGTTTTCGCCGATGCCGATTCTCGCATCACCCCAAGTGAAGGTGTACACGTGATTCGTCTGCCAGAACACTATGGCATGCTGTCACCAATTTTGCATACGGTGCCTTTGCAATTGCTCGCGTATCACACGGCCTTGGCTCGCGGGACGGATGTTGATAAGCCTAGAAATTTAGCTAAGAGTGTGACTGTTGAATAGGTTTGAGCGTTCAAAGATTCACTTGAAATTTATCATTGATGCAGTGTTTATGGTGTCCTCCGATACACCTGTTTTCAAGCTGCAATAATAGAAAAGAGCAAGGCGTGGCACGGGTTTTGAAAGGCAGGGAACTTTGTTGAATAAAATTTAAGGATATGTTAGTGTTGGGTCTTTCACTTTAGAACAAATTAGTCTTGCTCAGGTCATTTATGCCATTAACCGATCTATTGTCTATTGCTGGTTCAGTACTCATTGCTATTGGTGGAGGTGCCGCCATTGTTTTTGCTCTAGCGAAATGGCTCGGTGGTGTCTGGGCTACACGTATCTTAGAAAACGAGCGCGCAACTCAATCCCGAGAACAAGAGCTGTTGGTGCGCCGAAGGAATATCTACGCCAAGCTTTCAGTTGCTTTACGTGTGTTTCTTTCTTCGACGACTCGAAGCAGCCCTGAGTATCAAGTGCGATTTCTTGAGGCTTACGACGAGGCCGCGCTTTGGGCGTCTGACGAAGTAATGAATGCGGTCGGTATGTTGTTAGACCAAATACGCAGCAATACCGAGCGGCGAGGCGCTCACTCCGAACAAGAGTTGCAAACCGCGTATGCGACTTGCATTACATCCATGCGTAAAGATGTTGGCTTCAAAAATACAGAATTCTCCTATCGGGTTGTGAGCTTCTAATGAGTATGGCTAACATGGCGTTCGTCTGAGAATCGCCGATGACAACTTCACTTAGATTTAAACCGTCTGTGTCGACGCCCCCGAAATCTCAACGCTACATACCTTTGAGTTTCACCAAATATGAAGATTGACATCTCATTTACCTGTAAATGCGGCCAAAGAGTTTCGGAAACGTTTCCTTGCCCTGAGCCTAATTTTATGGCGGAAAGAAACAAGGACAGCTATTCCGAAAATTATGAATCAGCTATTTGCGAAATCTGCGGAACCGATTACGACGTAATAATAATGAATTCATTTGGCGGAGCAGACGTGTACGTAAATAACGGCGACGTAGACGTAAAAAATAGTGGCCCGTACTACACAGAAGACGATAGTGACGAAGAGTTTTACTGGAAGAGCGAATCGTCTGAGCACTACAAAACCCTAAATGATCACTTAGACAGTGCGTCCGAGCTATTAAAAGTTGAAGTCAATGAAAAAAACAGATTCAGCTTGCATGTAATGATTTACGGTCATGTAGTCGCAGCAACCGAAGGCTTTTTATCTTCAATTTTCATCAAAACAACCGTCGGCCACGAAGAATTGATACGAAAGCTGATCGAGACAGATCCTAAATTCTCGGACATGAAGTTCACACTGTCTCAGCTTTTTAAAGAACGGGAGCAGATCAAAGACACAGTCGCAAAGTATCTTCACGACCTCATATTTCACGATCTAAAGAAAATAAAGCCAATGTACAAAGAAGTTTTTGGTCATGACTTTGGCGATATTTCGTGGCTGTTCATGGCAGTCGCCAAACGACACCATTGCGTACACAGAGCGGGACACGATAAGGATGGAACTCCGATTGTTTTTGCCGAAAATGAAGTTTTAGAGCTAATTGAGAAAATCAAACAGTTGGCAGCAGAGTTGTTGATTACAACAAGCAAGCTTGAAGACGATTTATTGAGGCCGTTTTAATCGGCATAGCAATTCGTCTCTTAGCGCCGTAGGTACGATTAGCGAACGCGTATTCGTACGAATGTAGTTTTCAGATCAAAACCGAAAAGATAAAGTGAATCTTCATGTTGGGTATCACTCTGTTTAGTCTTAACCTACGATTTCTGCTACTAAATTCCGCCCACAGAATTCACTAACTACGTGCTCATAAGCATTAACAAACACGTCTTCGATTTTCAAGTTATCACCATTAGGCGTTATGCAAAGCCCCTGCACGCTTGGAAGGCGCAACCGTCTTTTTCTTGGCCGCACTTGATCCCGACTTTGTGGAGGTAAGCATCTTCTTAGCTAGAACAGTTTTTGTACCAGTTTTCCGAACAGGTGCTGCTACAGCTTTTCTGCCAGATGCAATGCTGGGAACTGAGTAGGTTTTAGACGCATCAACTGTAGAATCCACATCTTGCCAAGGAAGAAAATTGGGTAAGTCGATACGCGAGCCATTTTTGTCAACAACCGAAAGTTCAAGCGTTAATCCTAGCGATTTCAAGAACCGACGTAGTGTGGATACATAGGTGTCCGAACGTTTTTCAAGCTGTGATACGGCGTTCTGTTTAATGCCGAGTTCCTGCGCCACCTCGACTTGGGTTTTCCCTACCGCTTTGCGAAAATCGCTGAGTGTCGCAGCGTGGGCGATCATTTCTTCGACTTTCTGTTTTGAAAGTGCAGCAATTTCTGTCTGACGTTTTGCAGGCAAATTTTTGATAATGTCGTCTAGATTTCTGCCCATTATTATCTCCTGATGTTTCCTTTTTTTGCTTCCACATTCTTCAAAGCTTGCAAGTGTTTGTCGAAGCGTTGATTGGCTTTCTTTAACAAGGTTTTGTAGAACTTATCTTCATCTTTTCCTTGCTTGTCGGCAGCCACCAAAATTATCGCATTACGATCCGGATCGAAGGCAAATGCTGCTCGCCAAATCTCTGCACCATTGTTTGCTTTGAAACGAAGCTCTTTCATATTGGGGTGCTTGGGATTTTCTAGCGTTCCAACATGCGGCCTATCAGCGGCGGGGCCAAGCTCTTGTACCGCGGCGGCAACGGCAAGCAATTGATCTTGAACATCTTCTGAGAGCGCATCGAACTCAGGATCAAAATCATCATGAAAGATGACTTTCCATTTTTTTGCTCGATTCAATTATCATCTCCTAGTGATATCATGTCAAGGTACTTTTTGGTTGCAAATATAATTTTTATTATTCAATAATTATATTGAATTTAAAGCATTTTTTTGGCTGTAAATTTTTTAGGCGGCATTTGATTGATATGTATAGAAAACTGAAATTGCTATATCTATTTGAGTCGTCATGTATAAATTTTGCAGGTTTTTATACATTTCTTCACTTACAGAGTTTTATCTACTGACTTCAAATGTCAATGTCGCTTCTGATTATTTAATCTCAAATCACACTTAAAAAACAGCCTCTTTACTGCATCATCACCGTCCGATAAATATCAATATTTTGCGGTGGTGATTGATGGTAGTAAACGCCAGTCTTACTCACATTGAAATGATAGCTGTCTGTGGTCACGATGATTTTTGGTGATTGATTGGCTTTCTTTTGTAGGAGTTCTAAACGATGGTTCGCGCGGCGTTGCCAGTACCAAGCGTCGCCATGTTTTTGTATATTGAAGACTCGTCCTGATAGCCAGTCGATTTTTTTCTCATCGAGTTCCAGCACTTTTTGGGGAATCTTTCCTGCGTAGAGATCACCTGCTTGGTTGATCCAAAGCGTGTCGTCTTCTCTTTCAGAAAATTTTGCATACTGCCATCCGCCTTTTTCTAGCGAAGTTGTTTCAGTGTCGAGGTGGTAGTAGTTGATCTGCCACTTGCCGTTGACATTGACACTAAAGGCGACGGTTTGATTGTCTTTGAATGAAACTGCGCGCATTTCTCTCTGTGGTAACTTGACTTTCGACCATAAGCCTGAAGTGGCATCGATGAGATGAATTTCATTGAGGCTAAGTGCCATTAATTGCTTACCATCAGGGCGCCATTGCAGGTCGATGTAATGTCTGCCGTCATTGAATTGACTTAGTCTTTTCGCGGCATTGTGTGTGCTGTGCCGTAGCCAAATTTCCTCGCCGCCAGTCGCCAAACTAATGAACGCCAGGGTTTGATTTTTCTCCGAAAAAGTCGCAAGCCTGTCATCGACTGAGTTCGTTACAAGTTCCATTGAGTCTTGCGTATCAAATCGAAATTGGAGAATGTTTTGATTCGATTCGCCAGCTGGGAATAGATAATCCTTGCCGTTACTATGTCGTGTCGGTGCTCTTAAGTTGAGATTGCCAGAATAAATTGCATAAGGATTGTTACCGTTCAGGCCGTAACTAATTAATTGATTCGCCGGATGTTCGCCCATCAAAATCACGCGATCTCCTTGTTGACTCCAAATGCCACAGCAAATATAGGCATCGAGTTTGAACAGGAGTTTGAGCTCATCAGTATCTAAATTGAGTTCATAAAAACCTTCCCATTGTTGTTTATCGGGGGAAGAAATTAAGAGCTTGTTCTGGGTAGGGTGGAGGTCGAATTGACTATTGCCGCTGATGACAAGTTCTGGTTGTGCGAGACGACGTTTTTTCCCGGTTTGTCGATTGAGTTCAAATAAAGAATAAGGCGAATTATGCCCTTCCGCCTCGGTGTAAATCAGTTTATTTACATCGTGGGTGAATTCTATTTTTCCATAGCTGCCAACCGGGCAATTGTGAATGAGCTGCGGTTCAGAAAATGATTTTCCTTGAACATTGCGGATAAAAAATTGGCAGGATTCAGGTGTTGTGACCAAATAAGCGATCTGTGTGCCGTCATCACTCCAATCGGCGGGGCCAACTGAGGTCGTTTTTGCTTCGCCATGGTCGAACACGAAGATGCTTTCGTCAGACAGTTTTTTGACCTTGAGGCGCATTTTGTTATCGCGCACTTCGACATAACTTAACAGCGAGCCATCGGGCGATAAACTTGGGAATACATCGGCACCTGCGTCGCGCGTCAGTGCGAGCGATTTGGTGCTGGCAATAGGCGTGGGTGTTTGCTTCAAGAAAACGAATTGCGCAAGGCCGATTGCGCTAGCAATCAGAAAGATGGCGACAGCGAGCCAGATGAATTTGCTGGGTGATTTTTTTGCTTTGTCTACATTTGGAGATTGCTTTACATCTTCTCCTGCATCTTTGTTCGCCGCATTGCCGTGTTCGGGATAGTCATGTTCCAATGCAGAGATGTCTGCGATGGGTTTGCTCGATTCAATAGCGCGCACTTGCGCGATGAACTTATAGCCCTTCTTTGGAAAAGTGGCGATGAAGCGGGGGCTTTTGGCATCGTCGTCAAAATGTTTTCTGAGCTTGGTGACGACTTTATTCACGGCGCTATCTGTCACAACTCGGCCAAGCCAAACCGAGTTGATCAGTTCATCGCGGCTGACGATGCTATCTGGATGTTGGCAGAAATAGCTTAACAACTCGACCGCCATAGGCTCAAGCTGCTGTACTTGCTCGTTGCTGCTCAGGGTTTGTTGTTGATCGCAAAAAAGGAATTGTTCGATTTGCCAGCGCATGAATTTTTGTGTGAAGGAATATGGTCAGTCGGAAAAATATCACGTTGAACGTGTTTTGTGAGTGAGCCTCTTAGGAGGAAATGGCGAAAAGCAGTCTAAGTCATCAAAAGTCATCAAAAGTAATGTGTACGTTACGACATTTTTGCGGTGTTTTCTTATGCTCATTCACTTCATTAAACATGGAGTAAACCTATGAGACAAATAATGAGACAAATACAGCCATCCATGATCATGGCATTCATCGTGTTGATTATACAAGCCTTGATCGCTGGCAACGCCTGGTCTAGCGAAACCTATCAAAAGCCCGCTAGCCTCGCTGGTGCCAAAATGGAACAAAGAGCGGATGCTTATCATTTATTACAATCCGATCTCTTTCGCCAAGAATTGAATGATTTGATAAAGCGTGCCAAGCTGACCGTGGACGATGCGAGCAGGGATGATGACAAAATCGCTATCGCTTCGTTCTTAGGTGATTTTCAACAAACGCATGGTCTCATCGCCAAACAAAAAAATCCCTTGGGGTATTTTCACTACTCAAGCCATATTTGGTTGAGTCAAGCTACGCCCGACCGAGGGCAATATGATGCGAAAGCACTTCACGAGTTCATGACGAGGAAACTCGGCGCTTTTTCTAACGAGGACTTATACAGGGTGAGCTATTGTCTAGGTTGGTCGCTCGAGATGGGCCAAGACTATATGTTGGGTTTGTTTAAAAAACTTCAGTCTAATGCCACGCTAAATAAGAACGACATCGTCAAGCTCGTGACGAACTACCAGCTCTACAAAGTGTACGAGCGTATTTTAGCGACAGGGAATCAGATCTTGTCCGCCGAAAATGACAAGCGTTATGTGATCGAACCGAATGTACTCATCAAGACAAAATCGGGCGTGAGTTTATCGGCGGTGGTGGTGCGGCCGAAGCAAATTGTTGGAAAACGTCCGGCTGCTTTTCAGTTTTCTATTTATGCGGACGAAGCTTGGCATATAAAAACGGCGATCCATGCGGCGGCACACGGCTATGTGGGCGTGATCGCCAATACTCGTGGAAAACGACTCAGTCCAGATGAAATTATTCCATGGGAAAAAGACGGTGAAGACGCCACCCAAGTGATTGATTGGATCATCCAACAAACTTGGAGTGATGGCCGCGTTGGGATGTATGGCGGAAGCTATTCGGGATTCTCTCAATGGGCCGCAGCGAAATACATGCACCCGGCATTAAAAACCATCGTGCCTTACGCCGCCGCTAATCCATTGACGGGACTTCCTATCGAAAACAATATTTTCATCACACCGAATTATCAATGGCCATTTCATGTGACAAACAACAAGACCATGGATCATTCTGTGTATGCCGATGGGAAGTATTGGGACGATGTTTTTGACACTTTGTATAAGAGCGGGCGTGCTTTTCGAGATATCGACAAAGTTGAGGGCAAGCCCAATCCGTGGTTTCAAAAGTGGCTCAATCATCCTGATTACGACGACTATTACCAGCAAATGCTGCCCTACAAAAATGACTACAAGAAAATCAATATCCCTGTGCTGTCGATTACTGGCTACTTCGATGGTGGGCAAATTTCAGCGATCGATTTCTTGAAGCAGCACTACAAATACAATCCACAAGCGAATCACACTTTACTGATCGGCCCGTATAACCATGGCACGGCGCAAGGTGTGCCGTATTCTCATCATAGTAATTACCAACTCGATCCAGTCGCTTTAGAAAAAGACACAGAAGAAATCGCTCTTCAATGGTTCGACTATGTGCTCTACAACAAAGCTCGTCCTTCGCTGCTGAAAGACAAAGTCAATTATCAACTGATGGGCAGTAATACCTGGCAGCACCATCCATCGCTGCAGAAATTAAATCAAGAAGGTCTGCGTTTTTATCTGAATACGACCAAAGATAAGGACGGTCATTATCAGCTGTCGAGAAGCAAACCAAGGACGCTCGATTTTGTCTTGCAAACAGTAGATTTAGCCGATCGCACCACCACCAACAACGAAGCTGGTATGTGGCCGCTTATTCACAAACAACTCCCCAAGAGCAATGGCCTCGTGTTTATGACCGAGCCATTAACGGAAGCGATGCAGCTAGCGGGAAGCATCACCGGCCACTTTTCAATCGCCATCAATAAACGTGATGTCGATATTGGCTACAATTTTTATGCGATATCGCCTGAAGGTGAAGTGGTCTTTCTCAACTACTACATAGGTCGCGCCAGTTACGCCCACGATATGTCGATGCGCAAATTGCTGACCCCCGGCAAGAAAACACAAGTGCCGATTGTGAACGCGCGAATGACGGCAAAACTACTCTCGCTCGGCAGCCGACTTGTCATGGTGCTGGACGTGAACAAGAACCGCCACGCGCAAGTGAATATGGGAACGGGAAAAGATGTGAGCGACGAGACGAGTGCGGATGGTAAAGAGCCTTTAGAAATCAAATGGTTCTCAGATAGTAAGCTCACCATTCCGTTGAAACCTTGGCGCTAAAATATCTTGGACTTACGCAAAACAGACACTAGCGTCGTTGGTTCGCATCGCCCCCCTGCCTTCGCAGGGCAGGCCAAGCAACCGTACTGTCTTCGGCTTCCCGCCCCCGACTAAAACATTCGAGGCACGCTCTAGTCAGCGCAATTTTGCGTAAGTCCTAACTTTGAAATAAGTTGAGCCTATTGAAATAAATACTGTATGCATGTACAGTATTGTGCGCGATGTGCGCGTACTAAAACGGAGTATTTCAATATGCTAGATCACATGACATTCCGCGTGACCGACATTGGTCGCGCTAAAGCGTTTTACAGTAAAGCCCTAGAACCCTTGGGTTATAGCCTTTCTTTTGAAGGTCACTATGGGATGAATATTTTGGGGTTTGCCTACCCAGATGCATCTGAACCAGACGGCAAAAAAGCGGATGTGTGGTTTATTGACGGGCCTTCACCATACGGCGGTCCCGCAGCTACGACTGGCTGCCACCTTGCATGGCGGGCAGAATCGCGTGCACAAGTGGATGCTTTTTATCATGCAGCAATCGCCGCAGGTGGAAAAGACAATGGTGCCCCAGGCCTTCGACCTGACTATCACGCACATTACTATGGTGCCTTTGTAATTGATCCTGAAGGCAATAACATTGAAGCTGTTTGTCATCAGGCAGCATAAGTATTTGGTTATTGCCAAATTTTATCCAGTAAAGCCAGCAAGCCAAGGTATGCCATTATCCTCATGCCCATACCCGCTGGCTTAACTGCTTGTAAATTGATGCCTCTCAAAGTACAAGAAATGAAGCAATATTTTGGCGCGTGGAATATCTGTTGTGGAGTCTGCGCGATCATTGCACTACTCGCTGAAGGTGGCAGACGTGAAGCTAGTAGAAAATCTTTTTGCATTCAATAATCTTCTTATTTTCTGTTACCTCAATATAGGCGATCAAGTTCTCGTAGTGCTTGATGAAAAATCAGGCATTCAATATTGAAGCCGTGAGCTCGAGTTGGCATCGCATACGAAGAACTTCCTAGACATCAGACAGATCATTGTTTCGCTGTGCATCTTTAATGCGAGGTAATAGTCCTGTTCATTTCTGTCTCATGAGATTGTTAGACACTTCAAGCATCAAGAAGATAAAATGCCCGTCAGCGGCTGCACATGAATACGAATCAAATCAACTTTATAGGAAACAAGATGCAGTTAGAAAATGTGCGCCCAGAAGATTACGCAGAGATGCTGGATGTTTGGGAAAACTCCGTCCGCGCAACGCATGATTTTATTTCCGAAGACGATATCGCGTTTTTTAAACCGATGATCATTGAACAGGCTTTTCCAGCGGTCACATTAAGATGCGTGAAAAATGAAGCGGGTTCGATTGTGGGTTTCGTCGGTGTACACGACGCTAAGATTGAGATGCTGTTCATCTTAAATGAAGTGCGAGGACAAGGCGTGGGTAAGTTGTTGTTGCGATACGCAATGGAACAACTTGGCGCAACCGAAGTCGATGTCAACGAACAAAATCCACAGGCGGTCGGTTTTTATCAGCACATGGGGTTTAAGATCATCACCCGCTCACCGCTCGATAGTATGGGAAAGCCTTTCCCGATTTTGCATATGAAACTTGAAGGATAAAACATGTTCTCATGGCGTTGGCTAATCGCGGCAGTGATCGTATTTGGTGCTTGGCATCAGTATCAACAGCGTGCGCAGAAACCGATTCCGCGCTCGAATGGGGTGCTGGTGCAAAGTGAACCGGTGCAAACCATGCTTGATCGCGGCGATAGTTGGCAGAAAGGCGATTACACGATTAAGGCATTAGCCGATTTTGAGATTGAAGCGCGTATCTTGGCGAAGGAGTTGTATTCGATCGGTCGTGAGGCCGATCTGTCACCCGTGGATTTGGCTTTGGGTTGGGGATCGATGTCAGATTCTGAAGTGTTGTCTTCACTGACCATTTCGCAGAGTAATCGATTTTATTATTACCGCTGGGAAGATCAGCCGCCACGTCCACCCGCTGAAATCGCTAGTCATAGTGCGAACATGCATATGATTCCGGCAAACGCGCAGATTGAAAAAATATTGAAAGAGGTGAGGCAAGGGCAAGTCGTGCGTTTGCGCGGAAAGCTTGTTGCTGTGAGTACGCCCGATGGCTGGCGTTGGCAGTCTTCGCTGACGCGTGATGATACGGGCGCTGGTGCTTGCGAATTATTTAGGGTGGAAAGTGTTGATGTGCGCTGAGTAGGCGTTTTCAACGATCTCCACTCAAAAAAATAGGCAAAAACGGCACTTCTGCAAGCCAATTCACTTCGCATCGAAAGTGACTTTACATCAGGGGAATTGCTTATGGCTTTGTGCAAGTGCGGCCACATTTCTGGTTAGCGCTTATGCCATGCTCGCTTCTATCGTTCGAAGCTCTTTTCTGTCTAGATAAGCCGCGACGCTAGTGAGAGCCAACGCTGCGAGAACAATCAAGGCGCCTATCCAAGGTGTCGCCATTAGCCCCAAGTTCGCGACAATGACACCACCCACCGATGATCCCAATGCGATACCGAGGTTGAAAGCTGCAATATTGAGGCCTGAGGCTACATCTATGGCTTTTGGTGCATCGATTTCTGCGCGTTGTACGACATACACTTGGAGGCCAGGTACATTGCCAAATGCGACGGCTCCCCAAGCTAGTATCGTGATTAAAGCCAGCCAGGTATTTGATGCAGTCCAGGTGAACACAAATAAGACCAGTGCCAGCAACGCAAATATGATTTGTAATGCTGCTATAGGGCCACGACGATCTGCAAGCCTTCCGCCCCAGATATTTCCAATGGCGACAGAGATTCCATAAATCAGAATCACTAAGCCCACTGCAGTTTCAGAAAAGCCCGAGACATTTTGTAAAATGGGCGCAAGGTAGGTGAAGGCGGTAAATGTCCCGCCGTAGCCTAATGCTGTTATTGCATAGACGAGTAAGAGCCTCGGTTTTTTTAAAACGCTGAATTGCGTCAGCATCGATACCGGTTCGGGGCTTGGTATATTGTTAGGAACAAGTATCCAGCTACCCGCTAAGGCAATGATGCCCAACATAGATACGCCAAGGAATGTCGCTTGCCAACCAAAATGTTGGCCAATAAAAGTACCGATAGGCACACCCGTCACTAATGCGACAGTCAATCCAGTGAACATCAGCGCGATTGCGCTAGCAGCCTTGTCCTTGCTTACCAGACCTGTGGCAATGGTAGAACCGATAGAAAAGAACACGCCGTGGGCTAGACCAGTCAACACGCGCGCGACAATTAAAGTGTTATACCCAGGTGATTGCCATGCAATCAAGTTGCCAATGGTGAATAAAATCATCAATCCTATGAGTAGTTTTTTTCTAGGTATTTGTGACGTTAGTGCTGTTAATACGGGAGCACCAACAGCGACACCAAGCGCATATAAACTGACTAATAGGCCTGCCGAAGGCAAAGAAACTGACAGGCTTTTGGCGATAGTGGGAATTAGCCCGACGATGACAAATTCTGTGGTACCGATGGCAAAAGCGCTCAGCGCTAGTGCCCAAAGTGCAAGTGGCATAATAACTCCTTGTGAGAAAGAGCTTGGATTATGTAAGGATGACGTGCAAAGAAAAATCCTTGGCATTACACTAGACTTTTGACGTGGAGGCACAAATGCTGAATGTAGATACCTTGATTAGTTTTCTTACCGTGCTCGATCAGGGCTCCTTTTCCGCCGCTGCGGTAAAGCTAGGACAGACTCCGTCAGGCATTAGTCGAGTGATTTCTCGGCTTGAATCGCAGCTTGGCGTGACCTTAATTAATAGAACGACGCGTAGGCTAGATGTGACAGACGAAGGAAAATGGCTCGCTGTCAAAGCGCGTAAGATCGTTGATGAATTAGCGCAAACGGAAGCCGAGTTGAGCGCTAATCTTAATCAACTGAAAGGCAAGGTCAGGATTAACGCAGCAAGTCCCGTTTTTAATCATTTACTAGCACCACACTTGGCGGAATTTCAGGCACGTTATCCTTGTATCTGCTTAGAACTGACTAGCGGTGAGACCATCGTCGATCTGATTGAAGAGCGAGCTGATTTGGCGATACGTATTGGTGAGCTACGTGATTCCACGCTTCGTGTTAGAAAATTAGGTGAAAGCCAGATCAGATTGTTGGCGGCACCTGCTTACTTGCAACGCTGCGGTACACCTCAATCGGTGGAAGACTTACAGCAGCATTGTTTACTCGGTTTTACTTCGCCCTCTTCATTAAATGCCTGGCCAATTAAGTTGCCAAATAAGCTGCAAAGTGAGCTACCAAAACAGGAAGGTGAATCGGAGCAGCTAGTAATCGAAGGCAAGGTACTTGCATCAAATGGAGAGACCTTACGTCACCTCGCCATCCACGGCGCTGGTATCGTATGTCTTGCCGATTTTATGACCGAAAGCGATCGCGCCCAAGGTAGCTTGGTGCCCGTTTTGGAGAAACAATTACTAGTGCAGAAGCAGACGATTTCTGCGGTGTTTTACCGGCATGAAGTTGTTGCGCCGCGTATCAAAGCTTTAGTAGAATTTTTGGTTGAGAAATTGGATAGACCTTTGCAGCCGCGATGAGAATTCGGTGTCGCGTTTCAGAAGCGTACTAATGATTGCTTGTTACCGAGGTTTGCAAAGTCGCGCGATGCTTGTCAATCGCTTGTATGACGATCTGACTTAATCCATCAGCTGTTCCCATGTTAACCGTATCGACCAAATTAGCGCGCATTGCTGGCGTCCAAAACTTTTTCAAATGATTGGCAATGCCATCTAAGGCTTCTTCACGGTCCGGAAAGCTTTCAAAAAATGTGCCGATCTGGTTCGCCATTTTGATTAACTTATTGATGCTGTCGAGATTATTCATGGTCTTGGATATGTATGCGTTGTGGGTGGCTATAGATACTCAAATCCTTGCCACGGGTGAATCCTAATAAACTGACGCCTGCTTGTTGTGCGATGTCGATCGCAAGACTGGTGACGCCCGATACGGCGGCGAGTACAGGGATGCCAGCACATGCAGTCTTTTGTACCATTTCGTAACTAGCGCGGCTGGTGATGCAAATGAAACCTTGCGATGGGTCGATTCCTTTTCGTAGACAAGCACCGATAACTTTGTCGAGCGCATTATGTCTACCGACATCTTCGCGAACGACTTGAACAGTGCCGTCTGCGCTGCACCACGCAGCAGCATGACTGCTGCCAGTTGCTTGCAACAAAATTTGTTGTTCGCGCATCGCAGCGATGGCGCTTGAGATGGCTGTTGCGTGGAGAGTTAGGTTGGATAGAACAGGCGCAGGTTGACGTATCGCTTGCGCTAAACTTTCTACGCCGCATAAGCCACAGCCTGTACGTCCTGCCAATTGGCGTTTTCTGTCTTTTAAACCGGCAAAGCAGACTGCCGCAATGGTGATATTGAGCGTGATTCCCTCTGCGCTCTCAGTCGCCTCAACATCATAGATCTGAGCAGCGTGTTCGATGACGCCTTCAGAAAAAGCAAATCCGTAGGCAAAGTCCTCGAGTTCGGTCGGGCTTGCCATCATGACGGCGAAGGCAATCCCGTTGAACACCAAAGCCACCGCGACTTCTTGCGCGACTTGGTCTTCGCCGTGTTGGCATTGACCATCACGCAAGCGCGTCACGCTTTGAGATTGAGAGCCTTTTTCCTCAACGCTCATCTCCTCGGCTTGCATAGAATTGGTCGCTGTGTTCAAGTGCTTGATCTCACGTTGTTACCTGACCATGCAGCTTGTGCCAGCGCCAATTGTTCAGCATCAAATTGTTGTTGCGCGTGCTGCCATTCTGATTGATGCGCCGTCGCCATCACTGGCATCACTTGCACCGCCGTGACTTTGTATTCAGGACAATTGGTCGCCCAATCCGAGTTATCGGTGGTAATCACATTTGCGCCAGATTCTGGGAAATGGAAAGTCGTGTACACCACACCCGGCTGCATGGTTTGCGTGACAAATGCGCGCAAGACCGTATCGCCAGCGCGGCTTTCGATTTTGACGAACGCATCATGTTGGATGCCACGTTCTTCTGCATCGTGTGGGTGAATGTGCAGACGATCTTCGTGATGCCATTGGCTGTTCTCTGTGCGACGCGTTTGTGCGCCCACGTTGTATTGCGACAGGATACGCCCGGTCGTTAATAGCAATGGAAATTTGCGCGTGACTTTTTCATCGGTGGCGACATACTGGGTAATGATGAAGCGGCCTTTGCCGCGCACAAATTTGTCAACGTGCATAATCGCGGTGCCCGTTTCGTCCGTGTTCTCATTGCATGGCCATTGCACGCTGCCGTGACGATCAATTTTTTCATAACTAACTCCGCGGAAGCTCGGTGTCAGTGCAGCGATCTCGGCCATGATTTCGCTAGGATGTTGATATTGCATAGGATAGCCGAGTGCATTCGCGAGCTTCATCGTCACTTCCCAATCCGCGTAACCAGCTTTCGGTGGCATCACTTTGCGAACGCGTGAAATACGTCGTTCAGCATTCGTGAAAGTACCGTCTTTTTCGAGGAAAGATGAACCTGGTAAAAACACGTGCGCGTACTTGGCGGTTTCATTTAAGAAAATGTCTTGCACGACCAAGCATTCCATTGCCATTAACGCTGATGTCACGTGCTGCGTATTCGGATCAGATTGAACGATATCTTCACCTTCGCAGTACATGCCTTTGAATTCGCCAGCATGTGCAGCATCTAACATATTCGGTATGCGTAAGCCCGGCTCCGGGTTAAGTGTGACGCCCCATGCCGCTTCAAATTGCGAACGTACTGTGCTATCAGAAATGTGACGATAGCCCGGCAATTCGTGCGGGAAAGAACCCATGTCGCAAGCGCCTTGCACATTGTTTTGACCGCGCAGTGGATTCACGCCAACGCCTTCACGCCCGACATTGCCTGTTGCCATCGCGAGGTTGGCGATGCCCATGACCATGGTTGAGCCTTGTGCATGTTCGGTCACGCCCAAACCGTAGTAAATCGCTGCATTGCCGCCGGTTGCATACAAACGCGCGGCTGCGCGAATGGTTTCTGCGGGGACGCCAGTAATGGCTGCCATCGCTTCTGGCGAATTATCTGGACGTGCGACAAATGCACTCCATTCGCGCCATGATTTATCGTCGCAGCGTTCTTGCACATATTCGTCGGCAACCAAGCCTTCGGTGACGATCACGTGCGCCAGTGCGCTGATGATCGCGACATTGGTGCCGGGTTTGAGTTGTAAATGATAATCCGCTTTGACATGCGGCCCATCGATCAGATCAATTTGACGTGGGTCGATCACGATCAACTTGGCGCCTTGGCGTAGGCGTTTTTTCATGCGTGATGCAAACACCGGATGCGCATCACTCGGATTCGCGCCGATCACCATGATCACATCAGCGTGCTCGACCGACTTAAAGGTTTGCGTACCTGCTGAGGTACCAAAAGTTTGACCGAGGCCATAGCCAGTTGGGGAATGGCAAACGCGCGCGCAAGTATCCACATTGTTATTACCGAACGCGGCACGGATCAGCTTTTGTACCAAGTAGGTTTCTTCATTGGTGCAACGTGATGAGGTAATACCACCGATGGCGTCTTTGCCATACTTAGCTTGAATGCGGCGGAATTCCGAAGCGGCATGGTTGATGGCTTCGTCCCAATTGACTTCACGCCACGCTTCGTGAATACTCTTGCGTATCATGGGTTTGGTGACGCGATCTTTGTGTGTCGCATAACCCCAAGCAAAGCGACCTTTGATGCAGGAATGTCCCTCGTTGGCTTTGCCGTCTTTCCACGGCACCATACGCACCACTTGGTTGCCTTTCATCTCCGCTTTAAAGCCGCAGCCCACACCGCAATACGCGCAAGTCGTGATCTTGCTGTGCTCAGCTTGACCCAACATGATCACCGTCTTTTCTTGCAAAGTCGCGGTAGGGCAGGCTTCAACACACGCACCGCAACTCACACATTCCGATTCCATAAATGGCTGATCTTGGCCCGGTGAAACGCGTGCTTCAAAACCACGACCGCTAATCGTTAAGGCAAAGGTGCCCTGTGTTTCTTCACATGCGCGGACACAGCGATTACAGACGATGCATTTGGATGGGTCATAAGTGAAGTAAGGGTTCGACTCATCTTTTTTGTTATCGAGATGGTGTTTGCCACCATTTGTGACACCGTTGCCAGCTCCGACGCCGTAGCGTACTTCGCGCAAGCCTGTCACTCCAGCCATATCTTGCAATTCGCAATTGCCATTCGCAGAACAAGTTAAGCAATCGAGTGGGTGATCAGAAATGTATAACTCCATCACGCCTTTGCGTAATTCTTGCAACTGTGGGCTTTGGGTTTTGACCTTCATGCCAGCTTCGGCAGGCGTGGTGCACGATGCCGGAAAACCTTTGCGACCTTCAATTTCCACCAAACATAAACGACATGAGCCAAAGGGTTCTAGGCTATCGGTGGCACAGAGTTTGGGAACTTGAATACCCGCATCGACGGCGGCGCGCATCAGCGATGTGCCCGCTGGTACGGTAATCATTTCACCGTCGATTTCTAGGCTGACGGTCTGGTCTGATTCGCGACGTGGCGTGCCGAAATCTTTGTCTTTTAAATGAGAAAGCATGTTGTTCTCCTAGGCCTTGGTTTGATCCGACGCCGGATTTGCCGCAGCTAGACCAAAGTCTTGCGGATAATAGTTGAGTGCAGAGATCACCGGATTCGGTGTCATTCCACCGAGCGCGCACAGTGAGCCGTATTGCATGGTGTTGCACAAATCGCGTAAGAGTTTTTCTTGCGTAGGTTTGAGTGCAGAATTCGTATCAGCTTGCACCAAGCGTTCAATCACTTCGACACCGCGGGTAGAACCGATGCGGCATGGCGTGCATTTGCCACAAGATTCCAAGGCACAAAATTCCATCGCATAGCGTGCTAGTTTCGACATATCCGCCGAATCATCATGCACGACGATGCCGCCATGGCCCAAGGTCGCGCCGACCGCGGCATAGGCTTCGTAGTCAAAAGGCAGATCCCAATATTGCTCTGGCACATAACTACCTAAGGGGCCGCCCACTTGCACCGCTTTGATAGGACGGCCGCTGGCGCTGCCACCGCCAAAGTCGAACAAGAGTTCACGCAAAGTGACGCCGAAGGCTTTTTCTATCAAGCCACCAAAACGGATATTGCCAGTCAATTGGATAGGCAGTGTTCCAGTCGAACGACCGAGTCCAAAGTTTTTGTAGAACGCCGCACCGCGTTCGAGTATCAATGGCACCGACGCAAAACTAATCACATTATTGATAACCGTCGGCGCGCCGAATAAACCTTGTAAGGCGGGAATAGGGGGCTTGGCGCGCACCACGCCACGCTTGCCTTCTATGCTTTCTAACATGGCGGTTTCTTCACCGCATACATAAGAACCAGCGGCTTTGCGTACTTCCAGATGAAACGCGTAGTTCGAGCCAGCGATGTTATCGCCCAAGTAGCCTGCGGCTGTCGCTTGTTCAATCGCGCTTTGCATCACAGTCAATGCACGTGGATATTCGGAACGAATATAGATATAACCGCGTGTCGCCCCCGTCGCGATGGCGGCAATCGTCATGCCCTCGATCAGCATGTAAGGATCGCCTTCCATCGTCATGCGATCTGAGTATGTGCCGGAGTCACCTTCATCGGCATTGCAGACGATGTATTTTTGTGGCGCTGTCGCTGCGGCCACGGTCTTCCATTTGATTCCGGTTGGGAAAGCTGCACCACCACGTCCGCGTAAGCCAGAATCCAACACTTCTTGCACAATCTGCGTCGGAGTTAAATGTAGACAGCGGCGTAAGCCAGCATAACCTTGATGCGCCTCATAATCGCTTAAAGACAAGGGATCGGTCACGCCCATGCGGCTAAAGCACAAGCGTTCTTGTTTTTTGAGGTAGGGAATTTCCTCGGTCAAACCTAGCGATAAAGCATGGGTGCCGCCTTGCAAGAAATTCGCTGCAAACAGTGACGCCACATCTTCTATTTGCACTGGACCATAAGCAACACGACCTGCATCGGTTTGTACTTCAACCAGCGGCTCTAACCAAAATAAGCCGCGTGAGCCATTGCTAACTAAGTCGATAGAAATGCCGAGCTGCTGCGCTTGGGCGAGGATCGCTTCTGCGACTTCATCTGCACCTAAGGCGATGGCTGCGGTGTCTGCAGGCACATAAATACGCACACTCATTATGTGTTCTCCTTCGCAGATTGTGCTAATGCCGCACTGCGAGTTTGCTCATCGTGATGGCGTTCAAGCAGTTGATCAAATCGTGATGCATTCACTCGCGCATAGGGGCGTTCATTCACACTCATTGCAGGTGCTGTTGAACAGAGTCCTAAGCAATATACAGGTTCTAAAGTAATCGTACTGTTGCTGTTCGCATGTTGGCAGGCGTGCTGCCACAAAGCTTCTGCACCCATAGATTGACAAGCTTCCGCACGGCAAACTTGCACAATGGTCTTAGCCGGTTGCTCTTGACGAAAGTGGTGATAGAACGTGATCACGCCATGGACTTCTGCGCGCGACAAATTCAGCGCTTTGGCGATGATCGGTGTCGCGTCCGCTGGAATAAAACCGAGCTGATCTTGAATCGCATGAAGAATCGGCAGCAAGCCGCCTTGATTAAACTGCTTAGACTGGTGTTCGAGAATCGCGCTATGCACTGTCTCTCGTTGATGGTCGCTTAACATGGGCTGTCCGCATCTTGGTTGGGGAATTGAGAGAATGTCATTGCATCCTCCTTCGTATTCCATCATTGTGATAGAAAAAGCCACAATTTTCCAATTGAATTTGGATATAGGTGTTTCGTCCTTGATCTGCAGCGAAAAGTAGAGGCGTCAATGTCCCCTTTCCCGCAAGCGGGACAGGGCTAGGGTAAGGGTAGTTCAGATTGACGAAATGCATCTAAATGCTGCGTTCTGTATTGAAAGCGCATGCAGACTTGTAGGGCGGGTGAAACCCGCGCTGCTTAGGTGCTCGAGGGGCTGGCGGCGCGGGCTTCACCCGCCCTACAATTTTATATCCTTAGCGTAATGGCAGTAAGGCCTAAGCAATGCACACAAATACCCAACATAGAGAGATTGAGTAACTCAGACCGTGTTCATCGTAATACCGGTCAAGGCATTCAATGTCATTCCTGCGCAGGCAGGAATCCAGTGGCGTTCGTCACTCGACCACAGACCCTGGGCTCCTGCCTACGCAGGAGCGACATTCATTTTTTACGATCAAATAGACTTATATAGATTTTGATGAATTCAAGGCGAGCGATGGCATCAGGGTTAGCCTCAACCCCCAAGCTTCTCATCAGAGCGCAAAGTCAGCACCCGCACACCATCTTTGGTCACTGCGACAGTATGTTCAAATTGCGCAGACAATTTGCCATCGACCGTCACAACCGACCAGCCATCGTCCTCGGTATCGACCGCTGCCTTCCCTTGGTTAATCATGGGTTCGATGGTAAACACCATGCCTTCACGCAGTGTCAATCCGGTGCGTGGCTTACCCCAATGCAGCACTTCTGGTGCTTCGTGCATTTCACGACCAATACCGTGACCACAATACTCGCGCACCACCGTGTAACCATGTTTGCGCGCATGGCTCTCAATCGCAAAGCCGATATCGCCTAAACGCGCACCAGGCCGCACAGTCTTGATGCCTTTCCATAAAGCTTCATACGTCACTTGCACCAAACGCTTTGCCGCAGGCGCAACCTCACCGACCAAATACGTCTTACTGGAATCCGCAATAAAACCATGCTTCTCCAGCGTGATATCAAAATTCACGATATCGCCATTTTGCAAAATCTCAGTAGGCGAGGGCACACCATGGCAGACAACTTGATTGCGCGAAGAATTCAATGCATACGCATAGCCATATTGCCCCTTGCTCGCGGGACGCGCCTGTAAATCATGCGTGATGTAATGATCAACCAAATCATTCACTTGCATGGTCGACATCCCAATCAAATGACATTGATCTAGGTGGGTGAACACTTGCGCTAACAATTTGCCCGCTTCTGCCATCAAGGCAATTTCATCGGCTTGTTTAATGATGGTACTACTCATGCGCTCGCCACCCGCAAAGCCTGCGTCTCCACCCCCGCAGCCCGCATTTCTTCCGCCATGATTTGCTGAAAACTCAAGGTTGGATGCATCTCACACAGCATACCAATCTTGATCCAATACGCCGCTTGCGCATTAATCGAACGGCAAGAAACCGTACTCGCCTTACGCATTTGATCGTGCAGTTCCTCGTCAATATTGACTATGCCCATGAAATTTCCTTGATATGGTATGAATATGAATCGTATGTGAAGTATATATTCTGAGCGTAGTATTGTGCAAGCAAATATTGCCGATTTAGCTGCGCTGAATTACGCCTATCGCAAAAAATGCGCACGCCTCTTTTGTCGATTCTGTTATACCGCGAAGTGAGTAGACATTATCAAGCTATGCAAAGCTGGATAAGGGCTTTTAGCAACTTGGAACTTTGTTGATCAAATTTTAAGGATGTGTTAACGTTGGTTTTTTTACTTTAAAACAAGTTGGGCGTCATGAACGTAGTCGCATACAAATCTGTCGGCCTAGTGAGCTTCGGTATCGGGCGAGCCGACTTAGTCAATCTGCTTGGAGCACCGGAGAGCGAAGAAAAGTCCCGAATCTGGGCTTTCGAATTACGTTACCCGGCAGGTGTGTATCGGTTTGATTCAGTTGGCCAGTTGAAAGAAATCTCAGTTGATGTCCCTGTATTTGAAGTCGACGGCGAGAGCATCTTGTTTGAAAATCTTCGCACCTTCCTCGAACAGCGCGACAAAGAGATATTCGAACGTGTCGGGTTCTTGGTAAGCCCGAGGTTTGGTTTGGCGTTTGATCATTACTTCCCGTCGTGGGTCACTGCTTTCCCACGAGAAGAGCTTCAGCTTTGGCGCTCAATTGGGAGCAAAAATTGACGCTGACGCCCAACAGGACATTCGAAGGTGAAGCCGTGATATTGTTTCGTCTTCGAATTGGCTGCTTCGCGCGGCTCACCTCAACTTTGCGTTGTGTGTCAATGAAGATATTTCCACTGTTAGCCTTTTTTATCGTTACGTCGATAGTTCCAGCAACGACTTATGCCGCCAATGCTTGTTCTGCGGTGTCTTCGGTACTACCCTCGGTTAGTTCTGCGGATCTTGACGGCTGCGTTTGTGATAGCAACCTCAGAAATCTTCATAGTAGCCTAGTTCCACCGTTCCGCATCGTAGCTGCTTGTAATCTTAAGTGGAGTTCAGGCAAGCCTATTAATTTAGCTACGCAACAAATTCACCTTCATCAATTTACAAATGGAGACTATCCATTAGGTACAATATTTGTATCAGGGGCCGCCACATTTAACGGTGTCCTTACGAATAATGAAATGGGAGCTGTTTCTGTGCGTCTCAACAAGTCATTAATGCGTAATTGGTCAGTACCTTTGTTTTACCAATTGAATGTGGATGAGCTTCCAAAAAATGTCCTAATTCCAAAACATTTGGGCAATGTGAGTTGCTTAGAAGGGCGAGCATCGCTAACTGTGAAAGGTCTTCGGATTGTAATGGGCGAGAACGATGAAGCAGGAGTGTGGCCTTTAGAACACATTTTCCGTAAAGCTTCACTAGAGAAAATTTGCACGATTTGACACACGACATGACATTCGAAAATGACACGCGAATACGCGCTTTTCTAAAATCTATTGATCGGCGCACGCGCCTTTCAATTCGGCGTTGGGCATCATGAACAAGTCTGCTTCCATGCTTGTAGCCACTTTGCGAAGACAAGTTACAGTTCGCCCTATTCGCGGTGTAATCCTGCTAGGCTTTATCTTAGCCGTTGGCAGCCTTCTCTTATCAGGTATGACATATGCTGGACTAAGTCTGATACTTCCGTTGTCTGCGTGGGGTGATTCGGCAGGAAAGCAGATTTTCGGGCAGTCAGATTGGGTTATTTTCTTCGTTGGGGTTTTATATATTCCGCTTCTGGAAACCTTGCTTGCGCAGGTATTGCCCATTGAGATCATTCGTCGAGTTGGTGGTGGAAGCGTCGCGTGCATTGTCGTAAGTGCCCTGTTGTTTGGTGGTGGCCACTATCTCAATGGTGGCCTTGCACACGGGCTGACGACATTGTCTGGTGGTCTTGTATTTGCGTTTGCTTATGTCTTTGCTCGACCGCATGGCTTTTGGGCGGCGTTCATCTCTGCGTGCACCGCACATATAGTGCATAACTTTTTTCTTCTGTTTGTGGCTATTCGACTATTCTCGTAATAGATTTAGTTCGCATGATCGTCAACGCTTTGATCGATTAGCCAATTTTTGGCAAGCCACTCATGCTCAAACGTTACTGAGCGTCATAAAATCTTTTAATTTCTTGATGCTCTTTTTGAAGATGACTCGCGCGCATATTTAAAACAAACGTTTCCAATATGTGCAATATCTTTCAAAAAACTGCTAGATTAGTCATGCAAGAAATTTTGTAATAAATTAGATCAAACACAAACACACCAAATTAAAACCCAATGGAAAACACCGATTACATCTGGATCATCACCAACCTAACAGGCATCGCAATGGGTCTATTGTTTAAACCGAAAACCTCAAGCTTGATCGTGCTGGTGTTGTTGATTTTGGGTACGATAGTATTTTTGATTGGCATTTATGCTGCTTGGATTCCAGCCGAGCATTTATGGTCGTTGGTGATGGCAGTGCCGATGGCGATTACGGTGTTTGGTGCGGCGGTGTTGACTAGCCTTTGTGTGTTTTTGCTGAAACGTGCACTTGGTCGCTCTCGCTCCCAGTCATAGTATCGATTCATATTTTCCAACAAATGACATCCACTGATTCCGCCATCGCCTACGAACAGCACGCAGAAGAATTTTTGCATGCCCGTGATGGTTCGGTGATTGGCATCGAGGTTTTGCAAACTTGGTGTGCCAGTTTAAGTCCTGATGCGGAAGTGCTGGAGCTGGCGTGCGGTGGGGGCTTGCCAGTGACGCGGATTTTGCAGAATGCGGGTTTGCGTGGTTGGGCAATCGATAGTTCGCCTACTTTGCTGGCGCAATTTCAGCAGCGGTTTCCGACGATCACTGTTGAATGTGCGCGGGTGCAAGATAGTTTGTTTTTTTCGCGATCATTTGATGCGGTGTTGGCGATTGGTTTGCTGTTTTTGCTCAAAGAGGCAGATCAAGTGGATCTGATTCGTCGCGTTGCTGTGCACTTAAAAATCGGCGGTCGTTTCTTATTTACCGCGCCGACACAGCGCTGCGAATGGACTGATGCAACGACAGGGATCGTCTCGTACTCGCTTGGGCAAGAGGCTTATGCGGCTTGCTTGCAATCGCTTGGATTAAGCCTTATTCATCGTTTTGTGGATGAGGGCGGTAATCATTATTATGAAGCGCAACGCCTTGTTTAGTTCGCCGTTTCTTCTGCGTATTTCTCTTTAATTTCTACCATCGCTGGCAATTGCGCGATAAATAAATCGACCAATTCAGGATCGAAGTGTTTGCCTTTCTCGCTTTGTAGTAAATCGACGGCGGCTTGTACTTCCCAGGCTTTTTTGTAAGGACGGATTGAAGTCAATGCATCGAACACGTCGGCAATCGCGACGATACGCGCTTCGATAGGAATTGCCTCACCTGCGATACGGTGTGGGTAGCCGCTGCCATCAAATTTTTCGTGATGGTAGAGCGCAATGGTGCGTGCCATTTGCAGTAAGGGCGAATCGTGTTCGCCCAAAATTTCAGCGCCCATCAGTACGTGTTTTTGCATCAATGCCCACTCGTCTTGATCGAGTTTGCCGGGCTTGAGCAAGACATGATCAGGGGTGCCGATTTTGCCGATGTCATGCATTGGTGCGGCATGAAATAGTAGGTCGGCTTGGCTTGCGCTAAAGCCTGCGGCCAGGGCGAGCAAACGCGAATAGTGGCTCATGCGTATCACGTGTAGGCCGGTTTCATTGTCGCGATATTCGGCAGCGCGTCCTAAGCATTGAATGATTTGTAAGCGCGTTTTTTGTAATTCATCTGCGCCGACCAATGAGAGATGGGTCTTAACCCGCGCACGTACGACTGGTGGGCTGATGGGTTTGGTGATGTAGTCAACTGCGCCAACTTCAAAGCCTGCTGATTCGTCGCTGACTTCGCTTAGGGCGGTGACAAAAATCACGGGAATCGATTTGGTCGCTGGATTGGCTTTGAGCAGTTTGCAGGTTTCCAAACCAGTTAAACCTGGCATCATCACGTCTAACAAAATCAAATTCGGCGCTTCTTCTTGTGCCAGTTTGAGCGCTTTTTCACCATCGAGCGCAAACAGTAAACGATAATCTTCATGTAAGACTTGGCGCAAGATTTGCAGATTGGTAGCGGCATCATCAACGATGAGAATTTTCGGCCGTTCGTCTGTTTGTTTCATTTTGCATTCCCTTGGTGACGATAGTGATCGTGTAAATTGTTAACCATCGCTCTTGCTGCCTCAAAGTCGAAAGAATTGACAACCTGATCGAGTGCATCAAAGTCTTGTTTCGGTAATCGTTCTGAGAGAGCGCTGAGTACAGTTTCGGCAAGCTCACCATGCGCTAAGGCTTTATCTAATTCGAGCAAAAGTGGCAGCAGATCGGATGCTTCAACGGGTTTACTGATCGCTTCAGATGGCATGATCTTACTTTCAAACTCACCTAATGTTTCGGTGACATTCATTAATTCATCAGCGAGTTGATCGAGTGTAGGTTTGATTTCTTCGAGTGATTTCGTCGATATTTCAGTTTCTATTGTGGTGCAAATATTGCTTACGCGTGACAATGCAAGATTGCCGGCGGCACCTTTGAGTTTGTGTACAAGCGCAGCGAAGTCCGTCGGTTGTTTGAGTAGCGTACGTAAACGAGGCACAGAGTCGCGGAAACTACTTAAAAATTGACGTATCGCTTCGCGGTGACGTTGTTCGTTACCCCAAAGATTCTGTCCGCGGCTCCAATCAATGACGGAGCCACTCAATTGTTGTGCGATCTGGGTATGCGTCGCTGATTCCAACACAGGGATCTCAATTTTTAGCAAACGCGCGATTTCTTGGCTTAAGCGGAGTAGATCAATTGGCTTGTGTGCAAAACCATCCATGCCCGCTAACTTTGCCGCCTTGATATCGGCTTCCAGAACGCTGGCAGAAAATGCGATGATTGGTGTTGGCGTGAGCCCTTTCTGTGTTTCCAAAAGACGAATGAATTGACTCGCCTCCAGTCCATTCATCACTGGCATTTGTACATCCATTAAGATGATGTCAAATTGCTGTTGTGGAAAAATCTTGACTGCTTCTGCGCCATTACGTGCGGTTGTGATGGTGTGACCAAGTCTGCCTAACATAACTTGTAATAGTTCGAGATTTTGAGGAACGTCATCTACTGCAAGAATATGGAGCGGAGGTAAAGTGATGATGCTTTGTTCTTCGTTTGTGTGAACTGCTTCGCCCAGTAAAAGAGGTAGCTCAACATGAAATTGACTGCCGACGCCAATTTCGCTCTCTACCCAGATACGTCCGTGCATTAGCTCAATCAATTGGCGCGAGATGGTAGTACCGAGTCCAGTGCCGCCGAACCGACGACTCATTGAAGCATCGGCTTGCGCAAATGGATCGAAAATGTGATTGATGCGATCTGGTGCGATGCCGATGCCAGTGTCTTGCACAATAAGATGTAACTTGTTTTCCTGCATCGAGACATGAAGAACTACCTCGCCTTTTTCGGTGAACTTGATCGCATTGCCGATTAAATTTAAAAGAATTTGCTGTAGGCGTAAGGCGTCACCTTGGAAGAAATCAGGTATCGTTTCTGGATAGTTCAGAACGAGTGGCAATGCTTTTGCTTGTGCATTGATACGCAAGGTTGCCATTACTTGCATACAGACTTCGCGCAGTGAAAAATCGCGGATTTCTAATTCAACCGCACCGTGTTCTAACTTGGCGGTATCTAAGATATCGTTCAGCAGCGTCAGTAAAGAGCGCGCCGAATTACGGACGGTACTCAAGTGACGTCGTTGGCTATCATTGACTGGCTCACTCAACAACACATCCGTAAAACCAAGAATCGCATTCATTGGTGTGCGAATTTCATGACTCATATTCGCGAGAAAAGTATTCTTGGCTGCTGCCGCATGTTCCGCTTTGGCTTTTGCTTCACGCAGATCTTGTTCCATCATGTGGCGTTCAGAAAGATCGCTAGCGAATTTGATGATTTTATATGGCCTGCCTTCTGGGTCAAAGATCGGGTTGTAGCTACCATGAATCCAGATTTCTTGACCATGTTTGCCGAAGCGATGGAAGTCACCAGAGGTGCTGATACCTTTGCGTAAGGATTCCCATAGTTGTTGATAATCGGCAGATTTCACTTCGCTCCGAGCACAAAGCAGTGAATGATGTTGGCCTAATAATTCCTCTAAGGTATAGCCAGTGATCGTTAGGAAATTTTCATTTGCATTGAGGATGTTTCCTTTCAAATCAAATTCAATCACGCCAAGTGAACGACTAATTGCATTGACTACGCATTCAAATTCTGCGTTCCTTCGTTTGCTATCCGAGATATCGACAATGACGCCATCTATCCATTCGATTTCACCGTCTGCGCCGCGTACTCCACTGGCGCTTTCAGATACCCAGTGCTCTTTGCCACTTCGGTCAACGATGCGATACTCCAGCATATAGGTTTGCCCGCTATAGAGTTTTTCACTGACTATGCGGGAGGTCCATTCCACATCATCGGGATGCAATAGTTGAGCAAAGGTCTTTTTCCCAGAAATAAAGTCTTCTGGTTTCCATCCCGTCAGACGTTCGACTGCATCACTAATGAACAGCATGCTCCAGTCTTGGTCTAGCCGACAGCGAAACGCGATGCCAGGCAAGTTGGCGATCAATGAACGATATTGTTGCTCGCTGTTTCGCAGCGCTTCTTCCATTTGTCTGCGTTCACTAATGTCGGTAATGAAACCGACAAATAAAGTTTCGTTTTGAAGGTTTGCCTCACCCAGTGCGAGCCGCATTGGAAATGGCGTGCCATTCTTGCGCAAGCCCATCACTTCACGTCCAGAACCGACAACTTTTAAATCGCCGTTGAGTAAATAAGTGCGCAGATCATCATTGGAATCTTTGCCCTTTGGTGGAGGAATAATGGTTTGAACAGTTTGCCCAATAATCTCACTAGCCTGCCAACCAAAGATGGTTTCAGCCGCACTATTAAAAGCACGCACGATACCTTTGCTATCGATGGTAATGATGCCATCCACCGCAGTTTCAACGATGGTGCGGGTGCGTGCTTCTGTGTGTACCATGCGTTGATAAATGCTGCGATAACGCAGCAAGATATTGCCCGCGACTGTGATCAGAATCGCGAGCGTTGTGATTCCCGCAATGGAGAGTGCCAAATCAAAATTCTCGGTTGGCGCGAAATTAGCATTCGGATTATTTAAAAAATGCGTGGCTTTCATGCCAGTGTAGTGCATGCCAGATATCGCAATACCAAGCACAATTCCACTGATGATATTGATGTGATTAGGCTTGAGTCGTTGATGCGCGATCAGTTGGAAGCGCAACCATAAAGCAGAAATCGACAGGGCAACCGCAACGACAATGGAGATGCCAAAAATAATCGGGTCAAATCGTAAAACTAATGATTTGTGTACCGCTGCCATCCCACTGTAATGCATCACGCCAATGCCAGCGCCGACTAATATGCCGCTGACGATCAGTTGCCAGCGCGTGACCCGTTCTTTGGCAATCAATAAAAGGGCGACCCACGACGCTAAAAAACTAGGCAACATGGATAGTACGGTGATGATTCTGTCGTAACGCGCTGTGCTGCAAACACTAAAAGCCAGCATGCCGATAAAGTGCATGGACCACACCCCAGATCCCAACACGAAGGCACCAGACAATAAATAAATTTGTCGGTTAAACGGTCGTTTTTCGGTGCGCGCCATGCCCGCTAGCTGGAAGGCCATAATGCCAGCCAACACCGCAACAAAAAGTGAAAGAGCTACTAAAGGATGATTATATTCACCGTTGAGTAGTGGCAGCGACTGGCTATCGGATAAGAAAAAACGGTGAATTTGCATGTTGAGCTTTTCAGTCTATGGGCTTCGCCCGAAGTGTGGGAAACATGAATGTCAAAAAGCTTACTTTGTGGCAATTGATTCTATTCGCTTCAACTTAAAGTCGCAAGCGCAGTTGATGCCTTGATCTTATGGCACGGTGTATTGCAAGCCGTATTTCGGATTCTTCGGATTTTAGAGAAATGAAACATGACTCGTTTTATCCGTGTTGAGTATGGCCATGGTTTGGGGTTTTGAAGAAGACCATGTACAGATAAAAAAATCACGATCATTTCCTAGCAATTGAATGGCATTTGTCAAGTTTTTAAGTTGATATGCAATTTAAGCATGATGTGAATAAGTATGGAAAACCGCTATACTTTCGTCTTCATAAAATCCGGTCATTGTAAATATTTGGTTTGAAACTGCATGTCATGTCAGTCATCAAACAAACGCAAGGACGTTCTTCATTGTCCGCAAATACACCTTTGATGCTTGGTTCGGTCTGTATTAGTTTCCGCACCTGACTTTGCCGGTCACAGTCAATCATAATCAACTAAGCTTAATCACGCTTAGTTGATTTTTTTATTTGAAGTTAGGTATTACATCGATGAAACCATATCTTGTCGGCATTACCGGCGGTAGCGGTAGTGGCAAAACTACATTTATCAATTCCTTATTGGCAGCGATGCCAGCAGGAAGTGTTGCGCTGCTGTCGCAAGATAATTATTACAAGTCAATCGATCAACAATCGCAAGATGAAAATCGTATCGAGAATTTTGATATTCCATCGTCACTCGATCTCGATAAGTTCTATCAAGACGTTTTGCGTTTGCGCGATGGTCAGGCTTTAGAGATTAAGGAATACACCTTTAATAATGCCGATGTCGTCCCGAAAATTTTTCATATTCCAGCGTCACCGATCGTGTTGTTGGAAGGTATTTATGCCTTACATAATCCAGCCTTGTATGACATTATCGATTTAAAAGTCTTTATCGATGCAGAGGAACATCATCGTCGCTATCGCCGTGTGCAGCGCGATGCGGTTGAACGTGGTTATGATCAGGATGATGTCTTGTATCGCCTCAGTAATCACCATCAACCAGCGTTTGAAAAATATATTCTGCCGCACCGTAGCAATGCCGATATCGTGATTCCAAACAATCATGGTTTCGATAAAGGTCTGGAAATGTTGAGCGTGTTTTTGCAATCGAAAATTACCAACTAACTTGTAGCTACTTTTTAGCAGTTAAGAGTGAGTGTAGTAGTGTAAAAACCGGAAAAACGATGGTTTGTTTTTTAAGGTGCAGCTTATGAAGCAGAAAATTGCGGTGGTTGGCAGCATCAATATGGACTTGGTTTTCAAGATTCCACGCATGCCCTTACCCGGTGAGACTTTGATGGGACACAGCTTTCATCTGGTACATGGCGGAAAAGGTGCGAATCAGGCGGTCGCGGCAGCCCGAATGGGCGCAGCTGTGAGTTTGGTTGCCTGTGTCGGCGATGATGCGAATGGCCAAAGCTGCCTGCACGCCTTGCAAAAAGATGAAATCAATGCATCGCATGTGCGGGTGATTCCCGATTGTGCAACTGGTGTTGCCGGAATCTTGCTGGATGATGAAGGACAAAACAGTATTGTATTAGCAACTGGAGCAAATGCTCTACTTGATCTGGCGGACATTGATTGTGCTGATAGCACTATTGCACAAGCTAAACTGTTATTATGCCAACTGGAAACACCACTCGCCAGCGTGTTACATGCGATGGCAAGTGCGAAGCAGGCGAAGCTGAAAGTGGTATTAAACCCAGCCCCAGCGCAAAAGTTGAGTGATCAAATTCTTGCGCAAGTCGATTACCTGGTTGTCAACGAAACAGAAGCCGCCTTGTTGAGTGGATTGGCAGTCTGTGATCTGGCGACGGCGCAGCTTGCTGCTGCAGTTTTGCAGCAGCGCGGTGCTGGTGTTGTGATCGTCACGCTTGGCGCAATCGGGATATGGGTGGCCGCACCGGATCAGGCGTATTCTTTGCCAGCTTTTAAAGTGGAAGTGGTCGATACGACTGCTGCCGGAGATACTTTTGTGGGTAGTTTTGCCGTGGCGATTGCAGAAGGCATGGATTTGTGTGCAGCATGTATGTTTGCACAAAGTGCGGCAGCCTTGGCAGTCACCAAGTTGGGCGCGCAAACTTCGATTCCCTATCGGCAAGCAGTAGAGCAGCAGTTACAAAATAAGTGAATATCCTATAATTCGAGCGAAATAAGTAATCAGGCCAATCAATAAATCAGTAGCTAGGTCGTTCATCCAACGACACCAGCGAATGAAGCTAATCAAGCTATTCAGGAGTTATTAAAAAATGAAATTGCGTTCATCACTTCTCTTCAGTGCACTTCTCTCTGTGTCCGCGCTAGCTGCGGCGAGCCAGCCTAAATTCGCTTTAGTTTATGACGCTGGTGGAAAGTTTGACCGCTCATTCAATCAATCTGCCTACGAAGGCGCAGAGCGCTTCAAAAAAGAGACGAAAATTTCTTATATTGATGTGCAAGTTCTGAGCAATGCACAAGGCGAGCAAGTGTTGCGTAATCTCGCACGTAAAGGGATCAACTTAATTGCTGCAATTGGTTTTACCCATGCTCAGCAAGTACAGACCGTGGCGAAAGAATTTCCTAAAACGAAGTTTGTGATTGTCGATGGTGCAGCAACTGGCGCGAATGTCAGCTCGATTTTATTTAAAGAACAAGAAGGCTCTTACCTGGTTGGCGTAGCAGCGGCAATGGCATCGAAATCTAAAAAATTAGGTTTTATCGGTGGTATTGATATTCCCCTGATCCGTGCATTCGTCTGTGGCTATACACAAGGCGCAAAATCGGTTGACCCGAAAATTGATGTCGCACAAAACGTGGTTGGTACCACGGCGACTGCGTGGAATGATCCAGCCAAAGGCAGTGAATTGGCACGTGCACAGATGGAGCGCGGGGTTGATGTGATTTTTGCAGCGGCTGGTGGTAGTGGCATGGGTGCACTGCAAGCCGCCAAGGAAAAAGGCAAGATGGCGATTGGTGTCGATTCGAATCAGAATTATCTCTTCCCAGGTGTGATGCTGACATCCATGGTGAAGCGTGTTGATAATGCGGTGTACGAGAATTTTATGCAGATGAAAAATGGCACATGGAAAGCGGGTGTGGCGAATTTAGGTCTGAAAGAAGGTGGTGTGGATTGGGCGCTCGATAAAGATAATCGTAGCTTGATTACGCCAGAAATCGAAAAGCGTGTGAATGCCGCGAAACAAGATATTTTGAGTGGTAAGGTGAAGGTTGTAGATTATCGCGAAGCCAGCCGTTGCCCTTTATAAGTTGGATAAAAGCCGTAGCATTGCATGATGCTGCGGCTTTGTTTTATCTAAAATTTTTCCTGTGACTTTTCTTTTCTTCTGGTCTTTTGTAAGTCAGTAGCGAAGCACAAACTAAGCTCAAACTCAATTGAACACCATGTCCACTGCAGTAGAATTCCGCCAAATTTCAAAGCGCTTCGGAAAGGTTCTCGCCAACGACGCTGTGAATTTCTCGATTGCGCACGGCACGATACACGGCATCATCGGTGAAAATGGTGCTGGCAAATCGACCTTGATGAGTATCCTATATGGTTACTATCACGCCGATTCAGGCGAGATACTCATCAACGGAGAAGCACAAAGCATACGCAATAGCCACGCTGCGATTCAGCTTGGCATTGGCATGGTGCATCAGCATTTCATGTTGGTGGAAGACATGACGGTGTTGGATAACATTATGCTCGGCATGGAAGGCGGTTTCCGTCTGCGTCAACAGCGCAAAAAGATCGCTGCCGAACTGGCGAGCCTGTGTTCCGATTATGGTCTGGAAATCAAACTCGATGCGCGTATCAATACGCTGTCAGTTGGTGAGCAACAGCGCGTTGAAATTCTCAAGCAGCTTTACCGCAACGCGAATATTTTGATTCTGGATGAACCAACCGCCGTCTTGACGCCGCAAGAAACAGAAGCCTTGTTTGCGATCTTGCGCCTGTTTAAACAGCAGGGAAAAACCGTCATTTTAATTACCCATAAGCTCGCCGAAATTTTAGCCATTACCGATGCCGTGACGGTCATGCGTGCGGGTGGTGTGATCGCGACTTTGGAAACCGCAAAATGCAATCAAGAAGATTTGGCGCACAAGATGGTGGGGCGTAAAGTCGCTACCGAATTGCCGCGTCAGACTTTATCCGCTGGTGCGACAGTATTGCGTGTGGATGAACTATGTTTGCAGAATGAGCAAGGCGTACATTTGCTGAGTGGCTTGAGTTTCTCTGTGCAGGCGGGTGAAATCGTCGCCATTGCCGGTGTTTCTGGCAACGGACAATCAGAGTTGTTAGAGATTCTGGCGGGAATGCGCAATTTAAAAGGCGACAAAATTAGTGGCACAGTCCATGTCCACGATTTAGCGCTGACTTATAAGAAAAAAGATCCGACCTTGGCTGCCAAGCTGCGCAAGCTTGGAGTCTCGCATGTACCAGAGGATCGTCTGCGTGACGGTGTGATTAAAGATTTTCCTGTGTGGGAAAACATCTTGTTAGGGCAGCAAAGCGAACAGATTTATCTGGATAAAAAACAATGTGTGGCTGCCAGTGATGCATTGTTACAGCAGTTTGAAGTGCGTCCTTTAGATTCACATTTACGCCTGTCTCAGCTCTCGGGCGGCAATCAGCAAAAGATTGTTTTGGCACGCGAGATTGCAGCACGTCCCAAATTGATGTTGGTGGGACAACCAACTCGTGGTGTTGATATCGGCACGATACAAAGAATTCATACGGAATTATTGGCCTTGCGCGATGCGGGTGTGGCGATCTTATTGGTCTCCGCCGAGCTGGAAGAAATTCGTGCATTGGCGGATCGTATTTTAGTGATGTCGGGCGGGCGTATTACCGGTGAATTAAATATCGCCGATTACGATACGACACGTATTGGTTTATTGATGGGTGGCTTACACAAATGAATTCAGATTTACCTCGTTGGGCGACGAATGTCGCTCTACCTATGTTGAATTTGCTCTCTGCTTTGGTTGTCGCAGCAGGCGTAATTTATCTGTTAGGTGAAAGTCCTGTCGAAGCTTTAGTCATCATGATCAAAAGCGCACTCGGTAACGCAGAAGGATTTGCGTACACCTTATTTTATGCGACCACATTTATCTTTACTGGATTGTCAGTGTCGATCGCGATGCAAGCCGGCTTATTTAATATCGGTAGTGATGGTCAGATGTATTTAGGTGGCCTAGGTTTGACTTTGGTCATGCTGCAATTTGATGCGAGTTTGTCGCCATGGTTATTGATCCCAATGGGAATTGCGAGTGCCGCCTTGTTTGGTGCTGCATGGGCTTTCATCCCCGGTTATTTGCAAGCGAAGCGTGGTAGTCATGTGGTGGTAACGACGATTATGTTTAACTTCATCGCCGCATCGCTGATGAATTTCATCATCATTACTTACCTGATTCCTGTGGGCGAACAAAATCCAGCTAGCCGCGTGTTTGCCGAAAGTGGCTGGATTCCGCGTCTCAATACCTGGCTGCCGGTGCTGGGTGAAACACCGCTGAATCTGACTTTTTTGATCGCGATCTTTTGTTTGTTTGCTTATGGCTTGATCGTTTGGCGGACGCGTTGGGGTTATGCCTTGCGCGCTGCCGGTAAGAGTTCACATGCGGCCTTGTATGCCGGGATTTCTATTTCTACCGTGATCATTGTCGCGATGCTGATGTCGGGCGCTTTGGCCGGTGTTGCCGCTGTCAATAGTGTGGCTGGATCGATGCATTATTTGAGTTTGAATTTTACGGCGGGCGCTGGTTTTATCGGGATCGCAGTTGCCCTGATGGGCCGTCAGCATCCGATTGGCATCTTTATGGCCGCCTTATTGTTTGGTGTATTGATTCAGGGTGGTTTCGATCTGTCATTGGAAAAGTCGAATATTCCGCCTGAGACCTTTGTTTTTATTCAAGGCTTGATTATCTTATTTTGTGGTGCGATGGAAAACATGTATGCACCTGCCTTGTCACGCGTACTGAAAATGAAGTGGGGAAAAAATGTTTGATGATTTTCAATTTTCTACCATTCTGGTTGCGACGATTCGCAATGCGCCAGTGTTGCTATTCGCTGCGTTCGCCGGTGTTTTCGCTGAGCGTAGCGGCATCATCGATCTGGCTTTAGAGGGCAAGATGTTGACCGCTGCCTTCGCTGCCGCTGCTTGCACTTATGCGACACAAAATCCGTATATCGGGATAGCTGCTGGCATGTTGGTGTCGTGTGTCATTGTTTTATTGCAAGGCTATGTGTCGATTAATCAGAAGGGTAATCAATTGGTTTTTGGTATCGCGATCAATATTGCGATGTCGGGATTAACTTTCGTCTTGGCACAGTATTTTTTCCAACTCGGTGGCCGCAGTCCCGATTTGGGCGATGCACGCCTTCCAGTGTTGAATTTTCCTTTTGCCGATTGGTGGTCAACCATACCCGCATTGAACTGGCTGCTAGGTAAATTTTTGGGTGGACATACTATTCTGGTCTATCTCGCTTTTGCGCTAATTCCCTGTTTGCATTGGTTGATCAATCACAGTCGGTTTGGTCTGCGTTTGCGTGCTGTTGGTGAGAACCCCCACGCAGCCGATGCGGCGGGTATTAATGTCGCACAAACACGTTATTTAGCCTTGTTGTGCGGTGGCGTACTGTGTTCGTTTTCTGGTGCGTATTTAGCGATTGTGCAAAGTGGATTTTTCTTGCGTGATATGTCGGCAGGTAATGGTTTCTTGGCATTGACAGCCATGGTATTTGGTAACTGGCGTCCATTGCAAACAGCATTAGGTTGCTTGATGTTTGGCTTCTTTGCTGCCTTACAAATTCAAATGGAAGGTGTGGCTTTCCCTGTGGTTGGGCAGATACCGGGTTCCTTGATACAAATGCTGCCATTCGTGGTGACGGTTGTGGTGCTAGCAGGTGTGATGGCGAAATCGGTGGGGCCAAAAGCTTTGGGTGTGCCATTTGTGAAATCGCGCTGATAGCAGATGGAAAGCAGACTGAAAGCACGAACTGCTGACAGAGTCAAAAGATTGAATAGAGATTGATATGGTACATAAAGTTATTTTCGATACAGATCCTGGCGTTGATGACGCAATGGCTTTGTATTTTGCGTTGGCACATCCTGAGATCGAAGTTGTTGGTATCACCAGCACTTTCGGCAATGTCACAGTAGCGCAGGCGACTGCTAATGCCTTGTATTTGACCCGTCTAGCGGGCCATGAAATACCCGTTGCCGAAGGTGGTGCACTACCTTTGATGAAAGCCGCAGGCAAACCGCCTGGCTTCATCCACGGTGATGATGGATTAGGGAATCTGCCTTCGCGTTTACCACATGCAGCACAAGCGGAAGCGATGTCTGCTGCAGAATTTATTGTCAAGATGGCGCGTCAGCATCCGGGTGAAATTACGCTTGTTGCAGTTGGCCCCTTGGTCAATCTAGCTTTGGCATTAAAACTGGAGCCGCAATTGCCTAGCCTGATTAAGCAGGTCGTGCTGATGGCGGGTACGGTGATTGAGCCTGGCAATGTGTCACCCGTGGCAGAAGCAAATGTTTGGAACGACCCACACGCTGCTGATCTGGTCTTTACTGCAGGTTGGAAACTCGCGATGGTCGGCTTGGATGTGACGCATCGTGTGGTGATGGGCGCTAGTTATTTTGCTGGTTTGGCACAGCATCATCAGCAACATATCGCGATGACGACACTCGCGCATGCGGTGAATTTTTACAGCGATTTTTATCAAAAAGCACGACCAGATTTAGGCCATGCTTGCTTCTGTCATGACATTTTGGCTTTCGTCTATCTGGTTGCGCCAGAATTATTTCAGGTTATGGATGGACGTGTACGTGTGCAGTTAGATGGTTTGGGTAATGGACAAACGATGATGGATAGACACGGCGGTGGCTTGGTCTATGCGCAAACTGGATGGGAACATCATCAAGCGGAAACACGTGTTTGTTTGCAAGTCGATGCGCCAGCATGTTTGAGATTAATCGAACAAACTTTAGAAGCTAATTGGTTACGCGCGCCTTTGGCGCAATGATCATTGCATGTATCGAGAGATTACGAGGAGTTAGCCATGTTAATTACACCGGTCGATTTTACTAGCCCAACAGCCGCGAAAGATTTTGCGGAAAGTTTGCACAACACGGGTTTTGGAGTGCTCACCAATCATCCTTTATCGCAGCAGTTACTTAATACCGTTTATGCTGAGTGGTATGGTTTCTTTCAGAATGAAGCGAAACATACTTATGCCTATGATCCGCAAAAATACGATGGTTATTTTTCGCCATCCGTTTCTGAAACTGCCAAGGGAAACACCAAGCGCGATCTGAAAGAGTTTTATCACATCTATCCTTGGGGGCGTTACCCAAGCGAAGTATCTGGCGCTGCGCGTCAGTATTATGAGGAAGGTGCTGCATTAGCGGCAACCTTGTTGCAATGGGTTGAGCAATATACGCCTGCTGAAGTGCAAGAAAAGTACTCGATGCCTTTGTCGCAGATGATACAAGGCAGTGAACAAACGCTGCTGCGGGTTTTGCATTATCCACCGCTACGTGGTGATGAAGAGCCGGGAGCTGTGCGCGCAGCAGCGCATGGCGATATCAATTTGCTGACGATTTTGCCGGCAGCGACTGCTGCAGGTTTGCAAGTCGTCGGTAAAGATGGCGAGTGGCATGATGTGCCTTGTGATTTTGGGATGCTGATCGTGAATATTGGCGATATGTTGCAAGAAGCCTCAGCTGGTTACTATCCGTCGACGATACATCGGGTATTAAATCCAACAGGTGAAGAAGCGAAAAAATCGCGTGTTTCATTGCCGCTGTTTTTACACCCGCGTCCTGATGTGGTCTTATCAGAACGACATACTGCGGGTTCGTATTTGACCGAACGTTTGCAAGAATTGCATTCCAAAGTTTAAATTTGCGACTTAAAAAACCACATTCATGTGGTATTTGAAGAACTACTCTAAAAAAGAAATGCGGCTGTCATCGAACTGAAGTAAAAGTGAGTTCAAATGCAGGTACTTTGCGTAGAAATGCAGGCGTGAATTCGTCACGCATAATGCCTTGTTAAGGTACGCAGTAGATTTTTTTGCACGTGTTGATGCAGCTTGAAAGACTCTGGACACAAACTGGATAAATTCAAGACATCAATCAAATCAAACAGATTACAGATTTTAAACAAACGAAAAGCAAGGAGCTATTAATGAAGCAACTCAATAAATCATCAACTGCAGTACCTTCGCGCGTGAAGATGCTCGTCATCGCATGCCAATTGACATGCCTTGGTATGTCAACAGCCTATGCACAATCACAGACGCAAGAGAAGACGGAAAACAATGATCCGATCAGCTCCGCTCAAGTGACGATCACGGGTAAAAAAGTCGGTATGGGTTTGATGGTGCAAGAAAATACACCAAAAGCACGTAGCACGATTACTGCAGAAGAGTTGGCAAAACAACGTCCAACAGGTAACGCCTATGAAGCATTGGAATTGATGCCAGCGGTGAATAGCTATAACCACGATGCAACGGGTTTGTTTGGTGGTGGTTTGACTTTGCGCGGCTTTAACAGTGATCAAATCGGTGCAACGATCAATGGCGTGCCAGTGAATGATTCTGGTAGCTTCGCTGTGTACCCACAAGAATATGTGGATCAAGAAAATACTTGCTCACAATTTGTTACTCAAGGTTCTACCGACGTTGATTCACCGCAAATCGGTGCAACTGGTGGTAACTTCGGTATCATCACTTGTGATCCATCTAAGACAAAACGTATCCGTGTTGCGCAAACTTTGGGTCAATTGAATTTGTCCAAAACTTACGTGCGTTATGACACTGGTTTGCTCGAAGGCGGCCGTACTCGTTTCTTTATCTCCGCATCGCATGCGCAATCCGACAAGTGGAAAGGTAAAGGCGGTGCAAATCGCGACCATATCGATATGGGCTTCAGAACTGATTTCGACAAGTTCAATTCCATTAGCGGTACTGTGTTGTACAACCGCGCTATCAACCAAAACATTAGTTCTTTCAGCTTGGTTGATTTAGAGAAGTTTGGTTATAACTATGATTTCTCACAAACTTTCGTTGGTCACGCTCCAGCAAGCCCAGGTAAAGCAGGCAATGACACCAACTCTGCGTTTGGTGATGCTTACTACCAACTGACAAAAAACCCATTTGAAAATGCCATTGCTTCAGTAACTGCAAAAATGCGTATTGGTGAAAACACCGACATTAAAGTTATTCCTTACTTCTGGTATGGCTATGGCACAGGCGGCAATCAACAAAAACTGCAAGCAGAGAATGCATTTTTGAACAAAGCAACTGGCAGAAATACCGCAACAGTTGATTTGAACGGTGACGGTGATACTTTGGATCGCGTGATCGTTGCAAACAGCAGTGTGACGCGTACTAGTCGTCCAGGTGTGACGGCTTCTGTTACGCACACAATTGGCGACCATCAAGTATTAGCTGGTTTCTGGTTTGAGCGTGCAACGCATGAACAATTTGGCCCTATGGTATTAGTGGATGCGAATGGTAATGCGAACGATATCTGGTTGAAAGAAGGCCGTGTATTGCGTCCAGACGGCACACCATATCAATCACGTGACTGGACAACAATCAGTACGTCGAATCAAATTTTCTTGCAAGACACGATGAGTTTGATGAACGACAAGTTGACCATCAATGCGGGTGTTCGTGCACCAACTATGAAGCGTGACTTCACGAATAAGGCGAACGAAGGTAGTAACTCTGGTACGGATTACAACATCGAAAAAACCTATCGCGAAATTCTGCCGCAATTGGGCGCGCGCTACCAGATCGATAACAATAATCAATTGTTCTTCAGTTTGGCACGTAACATGAAGGCACCTCCAAACTTTGTTTACTCCACGACTAACAACGTTGTCTTGGTCAATGGTAAACCAACGATGCCAGTTGATGTGCAAGCTGAAACTTCAACAAACATCGACGTAGGCTATCGTCTGCAAAGCGATAAGTTGACAGCACAAGCGACGGCTTACTCTGTTGATTTTAAAGATCGCCAAGCAACTGCTTATGACCCAGTAGCGAACATGAGTAGTTTGACCAGCGTTGGTAAAGTTAAGACGCATGGTTTCGAAGTTGAATTGGGTAACACACCAGTGAATGGCTTCTCTTTCTACGGTTCGATTGGTTACGCGAAGAGCGAAATCAAAGACGATATCCTGATCAGCAAAACAGCAACTTTGCCTACCAAAGGTAAGCAAATGACCTTGACGCCAGAATGGAAAGCGGGCTTGAGCGCGATGTATGAAACAGGTGCTTTCTATGCACGTTTGAAAGTGAAATATACAGGCGAGCAATGGGCGACGATGACCAATGATGAATTGGTTCCAAGTTACACATTGTTAGGTTTGGATTTTGGTTATCAATTCCCAAATACCAGCTGGATCAAGAAGCCAACTTTGCGTTTGAACATCAGCAATTTGACGAACGAAAAGTATCGCAATCCATCTAGCTTTAACGTAACAAACGCGAAGGCATATGGTACTGCGGGCGCGAGAACCGTGTTCTACTACATGGGTTCACCACGTTTTGCATCAGTCACTTTGTCAGGCGATTTCTAATCTCTGTTTAGTTGATGATAATCAGGCCTTTGTGATCGGTATTTGCAGTGGTCTGATTCAGTAATATCCATGGTCTGCAAGCTTGTGTTTGCAGACCTTTTTAATTGTAGAGACCTTTGCACAACTTAATACGCAAACTTCGACAACTCACTATGGTTGTGCAAAGGTCTTTTGTAAATCTCGACATTTTTTAGCGTGATGTTGGCGCAAATTCTATGAACTTTTCTCTCCCAGTTTTTGGTCGTTTGACCCGTACCACGATTAGTTTTAGTTTGTCTTTGATGCTGCTTGCATGCGCAACGCCAAAGACGGAGCCGGTGGTGCTTAATTTAGTGGCTATCAACGATCTTCATGGACATATTGAGAAGGAAAAATTTAGTTATACGCCTCGCGGAGAAAAAACAGCGAAGACTTTAGTCGGGGGTGGGATCGAGACTTTGGGCGCAAATTTAGCGGCGTGGCGTAAAGAAGATAAAGATCTCATTTTCGTTGGTGGGGGGGACTTGATTGGCGCGAGTCCAGCAATCTCCTCTTTGTTCGCTGATGAACCGACCTTACATGCATTGGGGCGCATGGGCTTACGTGTGAGTGCTTTGGGAAATCATGAGTTTGATCATGGCTTGCAAGAATTGCAGCGACAAATTCATGGTGGTTGCGAGTCACCGCGCCCAGATCGCGCATGCAAATTTGATGGACGATTTCCTGGTACGCAATTCTCGTATATTGCTTCCAATGTCTTGAGTAAGCAAACTCAGAAACCGTTTTTCCCCGCCTATCATGTGGAAGAAGTGAAGGGCGTAAAAATTGCGTTTATCGGGGCGGTCTTGCGTGATACCCCATTCATGGTGGCAGGCGATAAAGTAAAAGATTTAAGCTTTATCGATGAAGCGGAGGGAATCAATCGTACGATTCCCGTGCTGAAAGAAATGGGCGTGAAAGTATTTGTCGTGTTGATTCACGAAGGGGTTAGTTCACCAGATGTTTTTGATCAATTTGCTTGCTCGCAAATTAAAGGGCCAATTGTTGATATCGTGAAGCGGCTAGACCCAGCGATCAAGCTGATTGTTAGTGGGCATAGTCATACGGGCTTTGTCTGCAATGTTGAAGGCCGCACGGTGACGCAAGCGCAAATGTATGGACACTTGCTGACACGAATTTCAATCAAGTTGGATGCTACTAACCATCAAGTAATGGACATTCAAGCAAAAAATATGGTGATGGAACCAAACTCTGCTCCCGCACCAGAAGAGTTATCAAACCTACTGCATAAAGCACGTGAAGGTAGTAAAGCGATCATCGCGGAACCTGTAGCGAAACTAGCTGTACCAGTGATTACACGGAAGTTGAATCCCGCCGGGGAATCTCCATTAGGGAATATTGTTGCGGACGCACAGCTTGCGGCGGTGAAAGATATGGGGGCGCAGATCGCTTTCATGAACAATAAAGGGATACGCAGCAATCTGGAAACTCTGGCGGGCAACATTAGTACCTACGGACAAAATGCGACGGTTCTTCCGTTCGGTAATACTTTGGTGTTGATGAGCCTCACTGGTGCGCAAATCCGCGGCTTACTTGAGCAACAAGTCTGGTTGGATGAGGAATCGCAAGACGGCAGGAATGTCTTACAAGTGTCTGATGGTTTCACCTATATTTGGGACGCAAAACGTAAAGTAGGCGAGCGCGTCATTCCTGATAGCGTGAAGTTGAATGGAATTGCGCTTGATGATCAACGCGAGTATCGCATCGTTGCGAATAATTTTATCGCGGGTGGCGGTGATCGCGTCGCGATGTTCTTGCAAGGAAAAAACGTGATTGATACTGGCATTAAAGATATTGATGTGTTTATGTCGTATATCAAAGCACACGATCAGGCCGGAACACCTGTCGGCAGCGACAAACCAGTTGGGCGTGTAAAACGTATTAATTAATATCACACCGAGAAAGTGTTCATCATGAAGAAGATAAAGTTTGGTTTGGTTTTGTGTACTGCCTTGTTATCCTTGAATGCGCAAGCATCGGGGGATGAGGGGCATAAAACCATCGGTGCGATCGCAGATCGTCTGTTAGTCGGCACGAATGCCGGAGCGCGCGTGAAAGCCTTGTTACAACCCGGCGAAAGTCTGCAATCTATCTCCATTTGGGCTGATTGCGCTAAAGGGACGTTTTGTGGTCCACAGACGTCGGAAATGATCGCTTTCACGATACAAAATCCTGCACACGCCGCTTACCACTATACGAATACCCCAGTCGACAACAAATCTTATGTCGCTGGTGGAGTCGGTACCACGGATCACGATATCGTACAAACCTTAAAGCAAGCCATCGCGGTTTTACAAGGCAATGATAACGAGAAAACCAATCCGCATCGGTTCACACCGCGTCAGGCTTTATTGATGATCGCGCATTTGCTTGGCGATATTCATCAGCCTTTACATGTTGGCGCGGTCTATTTGAACCAAGATAATCAATTCGTCACACCAGCTACGCAAGCACAAGTCGACGGTGTGAATGTATTTGATGTCCAAGGTGGAAATAATTTGTTGATCGAAGATCAGGCAACTTGGACCGCCCGTGATGTGAAAAATTTTAAGCCCGAAGCATCGAATGGAAATGCCGCGCGTGTTGGGAAACCGCTGCATTTATATTGGGATGTCACGGTGGTGGAAAATGTGATGCGTGATTTGGGCGTGAAGTCGGTGTCAGAGTTGACGGATAAGCTGATCACAGCAACTGTAGCGCCTGCTGTGAACAAAGGTGATCCAGTTACTTGGCCTGAACAGTGGGCAACTGAAGGCTTGTTTTTGGCAAAATCAGCTTATGCGAATATCGTGATCGTCGATAAAGTTAAAGCGACGAATCGACGTGGTGTGGAATACGCGAATTGGTATTCGAAGTTACCTGCGAATTATATTCAGGAGAGCACGGAAGTCACGCGCAAACAGTTAGCCGTCGCCGGGCATAGGCTCGCTGCTTTGTTAAAAAGTATTTGGCCTTAACAGCTTGTTGTTGGCAAATCAGAGAGTGGAATACATCATGAAAAAAGTTCTCGTTGCAATCTGTCTTAGTTCGCTCGCGCTTAATTCTATCGGTGCAATGTCATCAGAGGAGAAAATATCTCCAAGCAAACTGAAGCAGAATTTGAATGCAACCAACCAGTACTATACGCAATTAATCAAGTCGACGAATAGCCCACAACCACGACTGGCAGAGCTAACGATGTTGATGACGATGTTGCCGAAAGGTGGTGACATCCATCATCACTATTCAGGCTCAGTTTATGCAGAGACTTATCTTGACTGGGTGGGGCAACATGGCTTTTGTATTTATCGTGAAAGTGATGTCACGAATAAGCTCGATAAATTTAAGGTCGAGTCACGTCCTGCGCAAATCGCTGCGTTTGCTAATACTTGCTTGAGTGCTGAGGCAATTCGTAAAGATGCGAACTTTTATCGTGAATTAATCTCTGCATGGTCGGTGCAAGATTACGAGCACCAAGTACATCCACAACCAGCGCCTGATCAACATTTTTTCAATACCTTTGGCTATTTTTCAGGTATCTCAAAATATTCCACCAATCTGGGATTAAAGACGCTCAAGCAGCAGGCGAAAGCGGAGAATCTGCAATATCTGGAAACGATGTTGAAAAGTGCGCCAGTCACCGATCATCCTGAATTCGCCAGTAAAATTGATCGCTTGCATTCTCAATCTAACCTGAGTGAGATGCAAAACGCATTTGCGCAGTACGCCGATTTTTTGGCGCAAGATCCTGCTGCGCAAAGTAAGATCAATGAATTTGTGAAAGAGTTGACGGCGGATGCTGCGGATATTGATGACGCTGAATTTACTTTGCGTTTTCAAACCTATGTCTCGCGTAATAGTGCACCATCAAAAGTCTTCTCTGGTTTGTTCGCGGCGTTTGCGGCAAGTCAGTCAAATCCTTTGATTGTCGGCGTGAATATTGTCGGTCCTGAGCATGGCGTGGTTGCCTTGCGTGATTACACTTTGCACATGCAGATGTTTGCCTTCTTAAAGCAGCGCTTTCCGCAAGTGCGTTTGGCGATGCATGCAGGCGAATTAAAATTAGGCTTGGTCGCGCCTGAACATTTGCAGCATCATATTCGTGGCGCTGTACAAATTGCCGGAGCAGAACGAATCGGGCATGGTGTTGACATTATGCACGAGCATCAAGCCGATCAATTGTTGGCTGAATTGAAGCGACGTAAAGTTGCGGTAGAAATTAATTTGAGTAGTAATGCTTTTATTCTTGGACTGCAACAGCAAGCGCATCCAGTCACGATGTATTTACGCCACCAAGTTCCTATTGTCATCAGTAGTGATGATGCCGCGGTGTCGAGAAACAATCTGAGCCATGAGTATTTCTTGTTCACCAGCCGTTATCAACCTTCGTATGCCGTGTTGAAAAAAACAGTCTATAACAGCATTCATTACGCATTTTTGAACCCTGCTGAAAAGACGCAACAATTACGCCAACTTGATCAGCGCTTTAGCCAATTTGAAGCTGCTGCCGCGAAATTGGCAGCTTCCGCAAAAGCGCAATGAGTTCAGCCTGATGTTTGATGCAGATCTTTCCATCTGCATCAAACATCAAATATCGATTATTGGTCGGTAAAGACCACTTCCAAGCTTGCTTCTCCTATATTTCAAAGCAACTATTCAAATTGGTCATACCACTCATTGCTATATGGAAATCATCGAAGTATAATTAAATATATTTAAATCACCCATGACCGTTTGTTCTTCACAAGAGAAGTAAATGATGAACATGGCGTGCTTGCTCAATTTTCGGCTATTTAATTAAGAAAGTAGAAATGAACACGCCTGTTGCAACGCTGTATTTTATTTCGGTGGGTGTGTTTGCATTAGGCGCTTTTCAGGCAGCCATCATGGCACGAGGCAGTGCCTATGCTAAAACCTGCTGGACTTTCTCCGCGCTGTGCCTATTCTTCTCTTTGTTTCAATTGTCCTGCGGTTTGCAATTCACCGCCAGCAACTTTCACGCGGCGATGGCGGCGCATAAGTGGGTCAATATTTTTTCTGTATTGCTAATCCCTTTAATCTGGTTCTTGGTGGCTTCTTTAGAAGATAAAGCGAGCTCTTTTCGTCATGCATATATTGTTGCTGTCTTGGCAGCGTGTGTGATCGGGTATAACTACGTCATGCCACATGGCTTTCGTTTTGACGCAGTTTTTCAAGATGGCTTGACGACGCTGCCTTGGGGCGAGCAAATGTGGATCTTTTCTGGTGAACCAAGCTTGGTGTTTCGCGCGATGCGCTTCATGTCTTTGTGCTTGTTGATCTATACCATGATCTTTTCCATCAAAATTACGCGTTTAGGAGAGAAGAGAACCAGCCGTTTGTTTTGGATCGCATTGGCGCTGATGTTGATTGCGGGTTTGATGGCAGGTTTGTCTGATTCCGGTGTCATAAAAATGTCTTACCTGGGCGGATTTGGATTTTTGTTTTTGGCGGTATCTTTTTCTGCATTGGTTGGTAAAGATGTGTCTAGCCGGCGCATCGAAGAATTGCGTATCTATAGCGAATTGCAGCATGAAATTGAACATCGCAAAATTGATAATCAACGCTTTGAACACGTATTAAATAGCGATATTCTGACTGGCTTGCCGAATAGAGCGGGTGCTTTAGCGGGTTTAACGAAGTTGTTGGATTTAAATATCAAGAATCAGACTAAGTTAGGGATCTTCATTTTTGATGTGGATCAACTGGGCATTGTTAATGGTACACGCGGCTATCAAGCGGGTGATCAGTTACTAATTGAAGTGGCGCAACGTTTACAAGCGAATGTGCGCGACAGCGATATCGTTGCACGACTTGGTAGTGGCAGGTTCATCGTTGCTGCAACGGGCTTAAAAACCGAACGTTGTGTGACTTTGGTGTATGAAAAACTTGCTGGTGCGTTGGCTTCGCCATTTTATGTGAGCGACAGTTTGCTGAGCATCACATCGAGCGTAGGTGCTGCAGTTTTTCCTGACAATATCAGCGCAAATGAAGATCTGCTATCCGCAGCTGAATTGGCCTTACATGATGCAAAAAGTGATGGTATAGGTAAGCTCAGGTTTTATCATCCATCGCTGAAAGATACGATGCAAGAACGCATTGCCTTTGAAAGTGCTTTAAAAGAAGCGCTGACGAATCAAGAGTTTTCCCTGTGCTATCAACCGCAAGTTTCGGCAATCAATGGTAATACAGTTTGTCTTGAGGCCCTGATCCGATGGCAGCATCCTGCGTACGGCTTAGTGATGCCGGATAAGTTTATTCAACTAGCGGAGACGATGGGCATCATTGCATCGATTGGTGCTTGGGTGATTGATGCGGCTTGCGAACAATTATCACGTTGGCGGGCGATGGGTTTCACGGATGTGCGCGTGGCGATCAATCTGTCGGCACAACAATTGTTGGTATCTGAACTGGAGCAAACGGTTAGCGCGGCACTACAACGACATCAACTCTCTGGTCGCGATATCGAATTGGAGATAACAGAGTCGGTATTGATGCAAGATCCCGAACGCGCAATTGAAAGATTGGGTGCGCTACAAAAACTTGGAATACGTTTGTCGATTGATGATTTTGGTACCGGTTATTCTTCTTTAGGTTACTTGCGTGTGCTTCCAGTGAATGCATTAAAGTTAGACCGCAGTTTTGTCTGGGATTTGGAAAAGGGCGGGAAGGGATTGGAAATTTGTGCCACCGCGATAGACTTGGCAAAAAAACTTGATCTGGAAATTGTTGCCGAGGGAGTAGAAACCAAAGAGCAGTTAGCGCAGTTAAGACATCTGGGTTGTGATCTTTTGCAGGGCTATTTATTTGCCAAACCTTTGACCGTTGAGGCGGCCAGTATTTTTCTGATCAATGCGCATAGACCTTGGCAATCAGTGATGAATTCTGATGCTGGTTTCGATATTTCTTTGATGATCAATCCGTCTTATTCATCTGGGAATTAAGTCAAGACGCCTTAGTGGTTTCATTGAATGTATTTGCTGATGCAAATCACTGAGCTAGTTCACTAAGCCAAATCGGCCAGCACTTGCGCTTCTATCTGTATCCATTCTTCCGCAGTGAATAGACGTGAGCGAGTGTGAAAGGCTTTTCCGCTTGCACCTTCGAGTGAAAATGTGCCGCCGTGTCCATCGATCACCTCTAATATCAATTGCGTGTGTTTCCAGTAATCGTATTGCAGCTTTCCAATGTAGAACGGCACGCCGTCTAGTTCCCCGAGTTTGACATCATACGGGCCGATGGTCAGATCACTTGGTAGATAACAATTTGCAGCGCTGTTGTCACAACAGCCACCAGATTGATGAAATAAGATGTCGCCATATTCCGCCTTTAATTGCGCGATTAATTCTAGTGCCGCTGGAGTAGCGATAACGCGATCAACCATAAATCCTCACGAAAGCTGGAATGCTGAAAACTGGCCAGTTAAATTCAACCGTGAAGCAGCTGTTGCGCTACTTCACGGCGTTACGGACATCATCAAAATACACGAATGTTCTGTGTTTGCTGACAGTTCGCAATGTAGTTTAAAAGTCGATTAGAAAAAACCTAGTTTATTTTCGCTGTAACTGACTAAGAGATTTTTTGTTTGCTGATAGTGATTCAGCATCATCTTATGATTTTCACGACCAACGCCAGATTCTTTGTAGCCACCAAATGCCGCGTGCGCTGGGTAGGCATGATAGCAGTTAGTCCAGACCCGTCCTGCCTTGATCGCACGCCCCATACGATAAGCGACATTGCCATTGCGACTCCATACACCAGCACCTAAGCCATACAGCGTATCATTAGCGATGGCGAGTGCCTCTGCCTCATCTTTAAATGTGGTGATCGCTAGAACGGGTCCAAAGATTTCTTCTTGAAAGATGCGCATTTTATTATGGCCTTTGAACAAAGTTGGCTGCACATAATAACCACCTGCCAAATCGCCCTCCAGATGTGCTTGCGCACCACCTGCTAAGACTTCTGCACCTTCTTCTTTGCCGAGCTCAAGATAAGACAAGATCTTGGTTAATTGCTCTTTTGACGCTTGCGCACCCATCATGGTATCGGTGTCTAAGGGATTCGCATGTTTGATTGCAGCGACGCGTTTTAGCACGCGCTCCATGAATTTATCGTAGATACTTTCTTGAATCAAAGCACGCGATGGGCAAGTACATACCTCACCTTGGTTGAAGGCGAATAACACCAAACCTTCGATCGCCTTGTCGAGAAAAGCATCATCCGCATCCATGATGTCGGCAAAGAAAATATTGGGTGATTTTCCGCCAAGCTCTAAGGTCGCGGGAATTAAGTTGTTTGCCGCCGCTTGTGCAATTACACGACCCGTAGAGGTTGAGCCAGTGAACGCGATTTTCGCGATACGTTTGCTACTTGCCAATGGCATGCCCGCTTCACGTCCGTAGCCGTTGACGATATTGAGCACACCTGCAGGCAGTAAATCGGCAATCAATTCCGTCAAAATCAACAATGAAATTGGCGTAGATTCTGCGGGTTTTAATACCACGCAATTTCCTGCGCCCAGTGCTGGTGCTAACTTCCACGCGGCCATCAAAATCGGGAAGTTCCAAGGAATAATTTGACCGACCACACCGAGTGGCTCGTGGTAGTGATAGGCCACAGTCGTCTCATCGAGCTCAGATAAACTGCCTTCTTGCGCGCGTATGCAGCCAGCAAAATAACGGAAGTGGTCGACCGTTAACGGGATATCGGCATTGAGTGTTTCACGTATCGCTTTACCATTGTCGACAGTTTCTGCATAGGCCAATAATTCCAGATTCGCTTCTATGCGATCTGCAATTTTGTTGAGAATGTTGGCACGTTCAGTCGGAGAAGTTTTTCCCCATGCGTCGGCGGCGGCATGTGCGGCATCGAGAGCGAGTTCAATATCCTCTGCACTTGAGCGAGCTGCCTGCGTATAGACTTTGCCACTGACCGGTGTAATGACGTCAAAGTATTGTCCTTTCACCGGGGCTGTCCATTTGCCGCCGATGAAATTGTCATAACGAGTTTTGTATTGAATGTTGGCGCCTGGTGCACCCGGTGCTTGATAGATCAAGATAGTCTCCTTTTGTTGATTATTGGCTTGCTATTGTCGGATTGTGGCAACGCTGTTGTGTTGATCGAGTGTCACATCGTCGGCGTTACTCACATCATTAATTGCAAATGGCATGCCACTTCTCTCTGGTTTTGGAAATCTCTCTTTTGTTGCGCTGCAACCTCCTATGCACTTGAATGCCTAGTTATTTTTTGTGTATTTTTCTCTCCCGATTTTGGAAACTTCTTGGTGTTAAAAATCTTGGTTCTTGTCCGTTAGCGGTCGGTGCAAACAGTGACAGGTGTAACAATTTGAGACAGTTTTTTGCATGGAAGGATGTTCTCTCGCTCATTTATTCTTAGGTATGATGGGGGTTTACTTGAATTCGTCTCGGCAACTGCGTTTGACCGGAAATCTGGGTTAAAGTACGACTTCTGCAATCTGTGTTTTCAACGCAAATTGCCTATGTGATGAAGTCTAGTTTTTGAATTATCTATAAAAAAAGTGGATGACCGAAAAGCATAAAATGCCTTTTTCGCGTCACGACAGGAGACAAGTTCATGCGCCACCAAGCGATACTTCCCGCCCCGCATTTAAAGCAGGCACGTTTGCAATTTGTGGAACGTGGAATTCATCCAGCCTCTGGCATTGATCTAAGACTTGCACAGTCTTGGCAACGTAGTTTGTCGGCCGGTTTATCGCCAGTTGGTGGTGTCGATTGTGCAGATAATCTGAGTGCCGTGAATCTGCAATATGCGCGCGATTTCAATCATGAATTGATTAGTCATTCTGAACCTGTCATTGAGTATTTGTTTGAACAAGTTCGACATAGCCACAGCATGGTGATTTTGGCAGATGCGCAGGGAGTGTTGATGCACACCTTGGGAGATTTGGATTTCTTGAGCAAGGCTGAACGTGTCGCATTGAAATGTGGTGCGAATTGGGCGGAGAATCAACGTGGCACGAACGCAATCGGAACCGCGTTAGCGGAGGCTGCGGAAATCGAAATCAATGGCGCAGAACATTACCTGGAACCGAATGAATTTCTGACTTGTGCAGCATCACCGATCTTATCGGCACAAGGGCAGTTATTGGGTATCTTAGATATTTCGGGAGACCAGCGTAGCCGCCATCCGCATACTTTGGGTTTGGTATCAACTGCGGCACAGATGATAGAAAACAGTATGGTGCTGGGCAGTTGCCAACACCAAATTTTGCTACAACTGCATTCACGTGCAGAAGGCATCGGTTCGGTTGCGCAAGCTGTCTTGGCATTTTCAGAAGATGGTGATTTGCTTGGCGCAAATCGACGAGGCTTGGCCTTGTTGGGTTTGCGCTATGCTGATATGACAAAGAAAAATTGGACGCAGTTGTTTGATCAAGATATGCATGCGCTGCTGTCACGACAACGCCGCTCGAACGGACAAGCTGAAATCTTATTTTGCCGAAATGGAAATCGTTTATTCGCGCAAGTACATGGGCAAAGTAAGGCTTTGCACACCCTGATTCCAAGCACGAAAACAATTCAGGACGCCGCGATACCAAGCAAAGATCTTGATCACCAATGGCAAAGTGCTGCTGACAAGGCGCGTAAGTTGATTGATAAGGCAATTCCACTGTTGTTGTATGGAGAATCTGGTGTTGGTAAAGAAGTTTTTGCACAGGCGACACACCGTAGCTCACAGCGTCGTGACAAAGTATTCATTGCGGTCAATTGCGCAGCAATTCCAGAGCATTTAATCGAAGCCGAGTTGTTTGGCTACGTCGCGGGTGCTTTTACCGGGGCATCGCGTCAAGGCTCTCTGGGGCGTTTACGTGAGGCTCATGGTGGGACATTATTTCTTGATGAAATTGGCGACATGCCCTTAGTTTTGCAAACTAGATTATTGCGGGTTTTGCAAGAACGTAAAGTGACGCCTTTAGGTAGTAGTGCAGCGATCCCGGTCGACTTTAATCTTATTTGCGCGACACATCAAAATCTTCAAGACAGCATTGATCAAGGACGTTTCCGTGAGGATTTGTTTTATCGGATTAATGGTTTAACTTTGCAATTGCCAGCTTTGCGGGAACGTTCTGATTTTGCTGCGCTGTGTGAAAACTTGTTACATGAATTTTCGCCGCACTATGCACTTCAGATTGATTCCAATTTATTGTTGGCAATGCAGTCTTATGATTGGCCCGGGAATCTGCGACAACTCAGCCATGTATTGCGTGCGGCCACTGCGCTGCTGGATGACGGTCAAGCAATGATCAGTTGGGAACATTTGGCCGAAGAGTTGGTGAGGGTCTTGCGTCAACAGACTGAGCGCAAACAGACTATGCAAGCCCAAGTGGAATCGGCATCGCCAACGCAAAAAAACGCTGCACAGAATTTACAACAGAATACGCAGCAATTGATACAACAGGTTCTGCGCGAGGCGAATGGCAATGTTTCCGCTGCTGCGCGAACTCTGGGCATTAGTCGTCAGACGATGTATCGCAAATTACAAGAGCGGTAAATAGTTAGGTGAATCTGCAAAGAAACAATGAGAAATATGCGTTGCAGACCAAATAGAATGAATCGCGACTTTGTGCAAAGCCCAGCTAATCAGGTGTGATCAAAATCACTAGGGTTATACGAGCCGCAAGCGTGATGATATTAACTACTAGGAAGAGAAACTGACGTCAGATGATTGGCAAAATCTGACGTCAAGTCGATTTACATCTGATCAGGCATGCGGAATTTTTCTCTGCGATCGCCCATTAAATTACGGATCTCTCTGATACTCAGACCTGATTCTTCATGCATACGAATCAGTAATGATGGGCCGACAGGTAAAATCTTGTGACGGATTTTGCTGATGACTGGCGGTGCTACTTCCAAAGCTCGTGAGAGCGCAGCATCGTTTTTTATGCCCAAAGTTTTGATCAGTGTATCAAGCAGATTGTTGGGATCGTATTGAAACTCTTCGGAACTAGGGATGTCGAGTATGTTAGCCATAGAATATGATGAATCCTAATTGAGTGGTTTATGTAAGAAAACTTTAACTTCTGATTCGATTTGATAATTTAAATCAATACAGCGACTATTACACTTTAGGGCAGTTGACCCAACTCACTTCGATGAACTCTCAATGTCAGATCAAATTCATTTTTGATTTGACACCTCGATAACACTAATGTATTCACCTAAAGCCGATAATTCAAGGTAAATTATTAAGTCTTTTTATCTTGGCCAAATTGACTCGGTATTTTGTGTCTATTGTGCCTAAGTGCTACTTCAAATGCGGAGCCGTTAGATCGTTTCAAGTCTCTGATGAGAACTATTGATAAAGTATGCTGGTATTTAGACATACGAGCCTGTCTATACACTATTGTAGGATAATTTGGAAAGCGCAATTGTCAAAGATTGTCTCGTGATTTTGTGCCGCAGATCAAAGCAACAGGCCACGAAGATGCCTTTGCGAGACCACTAAAGCGCCAGTTTGGCGCCTTAGTAAGATCTCACTGAAAGTGAATGAATAGCTTATTGGAAACCGTTCGAAATTTGAGTGTCGCCAGATTTTCGCTTGGTAAAGTATCAGAGGAAGTTAAATGGGTAGCAGTGTTGGTGGGCGACCTTGCAAGATATCTTCACAGCGGATGCTGACCGCTGCCTTTGTTTCTGGATGGGTCAAGATGTAGAAAGTATTCGTCTTGATTGCCGCTATCACATCATCTGCAACCTGCTGTGGCGAGATACCTGCCTCGACTGCTTTGTGAATCGCAGCACCAGTTTTTAGACTAACTTTTTCTAGTTGATCGGTTTGGATACGATCCTCGGTTTTGCGATGACGTTCTGCGTCTGTGATGCGGGTTTTTACCCAACTTGGGCATAACACGGAAACCCCAATTGTTGATTTGCGCAGACTTAAGTCGTGATGCAGACTTTCGCTCAGTGCAACGACGCCAAATTTACTCACATTGTAAGCAGCGAGTGCGGGTTCGGCGATCAGACCCGCGACCGATGCTGTGTTCACGATATGGCAGGGTTCATTACTCGCTAACATGCGTGGTATAAAAATCCGTAGCGCATGCGTGATGCCGTATAAGTTGATTCCCATAATCCATTCCCAATCTTTGGCGGTCGTTTCCCAAGCAGACTTAGCGAAGGCAACGCCAGCGTTATTGACCAATAAATGCACCTGACCAAATTGCGCATAGGCTTGGTCTGCTAAGGTTTGTATATCGCTTTCTTTAGCGACATCAGTCACGACGCCAATTACTTCTGCACCTGTTTGACGTAATTCTTGGACGGTATTGTTGAGAAGCGTATCACTGATGTCGGCAAGCACGAGCCGCATACCTTCAGCGGCAGCCGCAACTGCGATCGCTTTTCCTATGCCTTCTGCTGCGCCTGTGATGACAGCGACCTTCGCTTTGAGTTCTTGCATCTGTTGCTCCATTCTTTTCGTGCGTTTTAAGCTGATTTGGTGAATTGATCTTTGCGGCCTACTGCGCGATCGCGACGACTTAGCGGTAGGTAATTAATTCTGGACGTTGATGTATTTCCAAGTGGCTAGGACTATTTAAGTAATTCAAGCTCGTTTGAGTTCTACCGATGAATAGCTTGCTGACACCAGTGTTAATTAAGCTGGCGTTCAAGTCGAAAATACGTTGGTCAGGAATCCCCAGAACGGCTTGTATCAAAGTAGAAATCGTTCCTCCCGAGGTAAATACCCAATAGTGTTGATGGCTTTTTTCATCCACCTTAGTTTCAGTTAAGCGCATGAATGCATCACGGCAGCGAGTTTGAAATTGAACCCAGCTTTCGCTGTAGTCGTCATAATCGCCACTAGTCCAACGGCTCATTGCATCATTGAACATTAGCTGAAACGTACGTCTAGGGTGCGATTGATTGCTGAGAAATTGTTTTAGCGCACAGAAGTCGGAAAATTCAGAACAGTGTTTGAGAATGACTTCTTGGTGGTCAAATTCATCAAAGCCGCGATCGAGAATCCAGTCTTGCTCTGGAAGTTGATGCGGATCGCTACGAAATTGCTGCAAACATTGTTGCGCAGTTTGTCGATGACGAAGATTGCCGCCAATGATGATCTGATCGACTGTTTGTCCGCTTTGTTTTAACCAATCACCAAGCAGACGTGATTGCTTCTCACCAAGTGCCGAGAGTTGATCATAATCGTCGGCATCAAAGCTGGCCTGACCGTGGCGAATCAAATAAATGTGGCGCATAGCGTGATTTATAAAATTGAAGCTTTGATCAGGCGCAGACAACGTTGCTCCAGATAATTGCTGAGTTTGCCGAAGCCAGAGAAGGCGGGATTAGTGGTTTGCCCATGGAAGTAGCGGTAGTAAATCTGTTGCACGATCACCGCTAAACGGAAAAGTCCAAAGATCGCATAAAAATCAAAATTATCGACGCGGTAGCCAGTTCTTTCACCGTAATAGGTGATCACTTCTTGGCGCGTTAACATACCAGGCAAATGCGTGGGTTGACGGCGTACAGATTGAAATACCGCATCGTCATCCGCTTGCACCCAATACGCTAGCGTATTCCCCAGATCCATTAAAGGATCACCGAGCGTCGCCATTTCCCAATCGAGCACGCCGATGACTTCGGTTGGATCTGCTGGATTGAGAACCACATTATCAAAACGGAAGTCATTGTGGATTAGACAGGTAGCAAGGTCTTGCGCTGGCATTTTGTCGTGCAGCCATTGCATCACGGTTTCAAAGTCGCCGACATCGTCGGTTTTTGCCTGACGATAACGTTCGCTCCAACCGGCAACTTGGCGTGCTACGTAGCCCGCACCTTTGGCGATCGAAGCCAGTCCTGCGTGTTGATAATCGATCTGATGCAGCTCTATCATTTTGTCGATGACGTTCAGACAAAGTCGGCGCGTGTCTTCTGTATTTAGTATTAATTCTTTAGGTAAATTTTGACGGGGAATAATGCCATGCAGACGCTCCATCACATAGAAGTCGCATTCCATGATTGCAGAATCACTGCAGCTTGCAATTACCGCGGGTACATACGGATAAACTGGTTTTAACGCACTCATGATCTTTGCTTCGCGCAGCATGTCATGGGCCGATTTGGCGCGATGGCCGAACGGTGGTCGGCGTAAGATTAAATCACGCTCTGGGTAGCGCAATAAATAAGTCAGATTTGATGCTCCACCGGGGAACTGTTGTATCTCTGGCTCGCCTTGCAAACTGGGTAAATGCTGGTGAATAAAGGCGCTGATTTTTTCGCGATTGAGTTCTTCGCCAACACGTACCGCGGCAGGCGCATCCAATAAACTATTCATGGTCGAGGTCATCTTTTCTTAGTCATTCTTTGTTTAAGTGGAAATGCTGAGTCGTTTTGCTTGTTGTTTTAATTCGAGTTTGGTGATCAAGCCACGATGCACTTCATCCGGGCCGTCAGCGATACGTAGTACACGCGCATAGGCATACAAAGCGGTCAGCGGAAAATCATCGGATAGACCTGCACCGCCATGTATTTGCATAGCGGCATCGATGACCTGCGTGGCGACATTCGGTGCAATCACTTTGATCTGTGAAATTTCGCTCATCGCGCCTTTGACGCCGACGGTATCCATCATCCACGCGGCTTTTAATGTTAATAATCTTGCTTGTTCGATGGCCATGCGCGCATTAGCAATGATGTCGGCATTGCCGCCGAGCTTGGCCAATGCTTTACCAAAAGCGACCCGACTCATCGCACGTTCACATAACAGTTCTAATGCAAATTCTGCTGCGCCAATAGCACGCATGCAATGATGAATACGCCCTGGTCCCAAGCGGCCTTGGGCAATTTCAAAACCACGCCCCAAGCCACCGATGATGGAGGAGAGAGGCAGACGTACATTGGTAAAGCTGACTTCGCCATGTCCATACGGTTCATCTAGCGTATGGAATACCGGAAGCATGCGTTCAATCTTGACGCCCGGCGTATCCAAAGGAACCAGAATCATCGAGTGTTGTTGATGCTTATCCGCGTTTGTGTCGCTCAGGCCCATAAAAATTAGCACTTTGCAGTTCGGATGGCCGATGCCAGAACTCCACCATTTGCGACCATTTAACACGACTTCATCACCTTCCAACATCGCAGTTGCTTGCATATTCGTCGCATCACTGGACGCGACTCCCGGTTCTGTCATGCAAAACGCTGAACGGATTTCCCCTGCCATTAAGGGATTGAGCCAATGTTGTTTCTGTTCATCGCTGCCGTATTTGACCAGCACTTCCATATTGCCAGTGTCGGGGGCATTGCAGTTGAAGACTTCAGGTGCAATCATCGAGCGCCCTGTGATTTCCGCAAGCGGCGCATAATCAACATTCGACAAGCGTGCGCCATCTTCGGGTAAAAATAGATTCCATAACCCAGCCGCTTTCGCTTTAGCTTTCAGCTCTTTCATGATGGGAGGTTGTTGCCATTGGGTCCAGTCTGCGCCACCGCGTAATTGCGCGGCATAGGTTTTTTCAGCTGGGATGACATGCTCTTGCATGAAGGCCTGCAGACGAGCAATCAGGTTGGTGGCGTTATCGGAGTGAGCGAAGTTCATGGCGCGCTTTCAATGAGGAAATAGCAAGTGCAAGGTGTATTGCAGCATACGACCTGGCTATCAATTATTCAAATGAATGATTTGAATATGCCATAATTCATTTCATGAATATATCCCGTACCGATTTAAATTTATTTGTTGTGCTTGATGCGATTTACAGTCAAGGCAATATCACACGTGCCAGTCAGACTTTGAATCTCAGTCAGCCTGCATTAAGTCATGCCCTGGCACGTTTACGTGCGATGTTTGATGATCCTTTATTTGTGCGGCAGGGCGCATTGATGGTACCTACACCATTTACGCGTGGCATCATCACGCAGGTGCGACAGGGTTTGCAATTATTTGAGATGAGCTTACAAGCTGATCAAAGTTTTAATCCGGCGCAGACGCAACGGAGTTTTCATCTGGGTTTACGTGATGTGTTTGAGGCGACTATCTTGCCGCCTTTATTGCAGAAGATTGCCGAACAAGCGCCGGGCATCAGTATTGCCAGCGTACGGGTTGACCGGCGCGAGATTGAAACCGCACTTAGTAGCGGCAATCTTGATATGGTGCTAGAAGTACCGATACCCTTAGTGGGCAACATTCGTCAACAGAGAGTATCGCGTGATCGTCTGATTGTGTTATCGCGCAAAGGGCATTCACAGATGCCAAAGAAAAAATCGGTACCACTTGATCTCGCTAATTACTTACAGCAGCGCCACGTCTTGGTGTCATCACGTCGCCAAGGTATGGGTTTAGAAGATTTTGAGTTGAATCGCGAGGGTTTGCGCCGACAGATTAGTTTGCGTTGTCAACATTATTTCGCGGCTTGTCGTGTGGTTAGTGAAACTGATTTGTTACTAACCATGCCTGAGCAATATGCCAGCATCGCGAATGCCCAGTTTATGAATCGGATCGATCCGTTTCCTTTGGCAACTCAACCAATCGATGCGCATTTATATTGGCATGCAAGTGCCGATAATGATCCGGCCAATGCGTGGTTACGTGAACAATTACTGAATCTAATGAGTCGTTGATAATAATTGTTCAACGCTAGGGCGTGTTGACCTAATATTTGTGCATGCGAATGAGTCGAAATGGACACAGGGCTAGGCGTCAAGGCGCGCCGCAGTGCGAGCACTGTAAGCGACTTGCAACAACGCCATGTGTCCATTTCGGCCATTCCCGAAGGGTTCTTGGCAAAACGCACGATGGACAGCGTTGCATCTCTTGCTGGGGCGGCCAGCCGCAGCGGCGAGATGCGCCTTGCCATCCTGCGTTTTGCCAAGAACGCATTGCCCAAATATTAGGTCAACACGCCCTAGATGAATCTCTTATCCTCCGCTTAATGCACTACAATGGGTTGTACTAAGGTGTACGCTAGATTGTCCTTATCGCAGTCTTGTTACCCATATCGCTTGAACCAGTTCAATTTAGTTAAAATTTATCGAATGTATAAATTTAATTGAGTTGATCTATTAAAGTTTGATCTCTAGAATCGATTCCGTCGTAGTTTTGAACTAAACAAAGGAGATATCTATGTCGAACGAAGCAAAATGCCCTTTCAATCATGGTGCAGCGAAAAACTCAGTCGCTGCTGGCGCGCCGACTAATGCAAGCTGGTGGCCGAACCAATTAAAACTGAATATCCTACATCAACACTCCCCCAAATCCGATCCGATGGGAGAGAGCTTCAATTACGCGGAAGAATTTAAGTCGCTTGATTTGGATGCCTTGGTGAAAGACCTGCATGCCTTAATGACGGATTCCCAAGATTGGTGGCCAGCAGACTGGGGGCACTATGGTGGTTTGATGATACGCATGGCATGGCATGCGGCGGGGACGTATCGCGTGTCCGACGGTCGTGGTGGTGCGGGTACTGGTAATCAACGTTTCGCGCCACTCAATAGCTGGCCTGATAATGGTAACCTCGACAAAGCACGTCGCTTATTGTGGCCGATCAAACAGAAATATGGCCGCAAGATTTCTTGGGCTGATTTATTTATCTTGGCTGGCAATGTGGCGCTTGAATCGATGGGCTTTAAGACTTTCGGCTTTGCTGGTGGTCGTGAAGATATCTGGCAACCAGAGGAAGATATTTACTGGGGTTCAGAGACACAATGGTTGGCAACAAGCGACAAAGAAAATAGTCGCTACTCGGGTAACCGCGACTTGGAAAATCCATTAGCTGCTGTGCAAATGGGCTTGATTTATGTGAACCCAGAAGGTCCAGACGGCAATCCTGATCCAGTGGCATCTGGTCGCGATGTGCGTGAGACTTTTGCGCGCATGGCGATGAATGATGAAGAGACAGTTGCCTTGGTGGCAGGTGGTCATACTTTCGGTAAAGCGCACGGTGCGGGTGATCCAAGCTTAGTTGGCCCAGAGCCAGAAGGTGCTGGCATTGAAGAACAAGGTTTGGGCTGGATCAATCAATTTGCCTCAGGCAAAGGTGTGCATACTACGACTAGTGGTATCGAAGGTGCATGGAAGCCGAATCCAACCACGTGGGACAATGGTTATTTCGATATGCTGTTCGGTTATGAATGGGAATTGACTAAGAGTCCCGCTGGCGCGAAACAATGGGTCGCAAAAAACTGCAAACCTGAGCATTTAATTCCTGATGCACATGATGCTAGCAAGTCACATCCCCCGATGATGACCACCGCAGATTTGTCTTTGCGCTTTGATCCTGCATACGAAAAAATCGCGCGTCGCTTCCATCAAAACCCAGCTGAGTTTGCCGATGCATTTGCACGTGCTTGGTTCAAATTAACGCATCGTGATATGGGCCCTGCGGCACGCTATTTAGGTTCGCTGGTACCAAGTGAAACGCTGATCTGGCAAGATCCGGTTCCTGCTGTGAATCATGCTTTAGTGGATGCACAGGATATCGCCGCCTTGAAAGCAAAAGTGTTGGCGTCTGGTTTGAGTATTGCGCAATTGGTGAATACTGCATGGTCATCCGCATCGACATTCCGCGGCAGTGATAAACGGGGTGGTGCAAATGGTGCGCGTATTCGTTTATCGCCGCAGCGTGATTGGGAAGCAAATCAACCATCGGAATTAAATAAAGTCTTGGCAAAGTTGGAAGCAATTCAGCAAGAATTTAATGCAGCGCAATCAGACGGTAAGAAGATTTCTTTAGCTGACTTAATCGTATTGGCTGGTGCTGCGGCAATTGAAGCAGCAGCGAAGAAAGCAGGGCAAGAGATCGCTGTGACTTTCACGCCAGGTCGCATGGACGCATCGCAAGATCAAACGGATGTTGATTCGTTTGCGGTGTTGGAACCGGCAGCAGATGGTTTCCGTAACTATGTTCGTGCTGGATTGGAATCGCATGCAGCCGAGCTCTTAATCGACAAAGCACAATTGTTGAATTTGAGTGCGCCAGAGATGACGGTTTTAGTCGGTGGTCTGCGTGCTTTGAATGCGAATACCGGAAAAACGCCGCACGGTGTATTCACTAAACGTCCAGAAACCTTGAGCAATGATTTCTTTGTGAATTTATTGGATATGAACACCAAGTGGCAAAAATCAACAAGCGCTGCTGGTGTGTTGGAAGGTCGTGATCGTCAAAGTGGTGAAGTGAAATGGACAGGTACCGTCGTTGATTTAGTATTTGGTTCCAATTCACAATTGCGTGCCTTGGCAGAAGTGTACGCAAGCAGTGATGCTAATCAAAAATTTGTGAATGACTTTGTCGCGGCATGGAATAAAGTGATGAATGCAGATCGCTTTGACTTAGCTTAAATTTTGTATCGAGGTACTGTGAGAAAAAACGGTACCTAAAAGTCTGGATCTGGATCTGAATCTCAATTGAAGACTGAAAATCCCCGATGAAAATAATTCATCGGGGATTTTTTTATGCCGAACTACCGCATCTCATGCGCATTAGATTTTGTGTAAGGTGCCGAGCCTAGCAATAGAAAAACTTGAATACGTGATCGACATTCGATCAGACACACTCAGAATAATCGATCAGTTCAAAGCGTGAAGCGAAAGGAAGTAACTGTTCTAAACTAGCGCTGATCCGCGTTAATTGTGGATCAGCGCTATCGGCATTATCGCTGGTGTCATTGATGCAGAAAAAAGCGAGTTTTCCAAAGCTTTCAATCAATGAATTGAATTGTTGCTCTGCATCGGCATCACCACTACACACATAGCGATAATCGATCTCCTTCAAATGCGCAAGGCCGCGATGCAGCATCCAGCGTGGTACCAGATCCGGCACAATCGGTGGCCGTTGCCAGTCACGAAACACGGTTTGTCTGACTTGTTCAAATAACTCAGGTGCTTCTTTTTCTAATTCCATTAAAACATGTTTGAGCATGGGACGTGGTGCATGTGCAAAGATCCTGTGCACATGTTGGTAGGACGGGTAACGTTGTTGCAACCATTGCTTCGATAAGATGGATGCGTTGACCAATGCCGTTTCATCTTTTTGCAGTGAGTTGTAATCCGGTACTTGCGTCTGTTCTTTAAATACTGCGACACCATGTTCGCCAAACCAATCATCTGCATCAACAGGCGCGCCAAAAAACACATCGTCATTAAGATAAATAAACTTTTCAGATAGGTTTGGGATGTGGTGCAAATACGATTCAATATGCCCAGAATCGAAAACTGGTAATGCCGTCGCCGGAATGATGCTGGTGTGATCAATCAGCGTGATACCGGCAGAGCAGTTTAACCATGATGGAATTTGACCGTCGGTGACTAGGGCGTGTTGACCTAACATTTGTGCATGCGAATGAGTCGAAATGGACACAGGGCTAGGCTATCGCTGAAGGAAAGCATCTTTACAAAGATGCTTCGTTGCGTCAGCGAGCAGCATGCTGCTCGAAACCCTGACTTCACCGTCAAGGCGCGCCGCAGTGCGAGCACTGTAAGCGACTTGCAACAACGCCATGTGTCCATTTCGGCCATTCCCGAAGGGTTCTTGGCAAAACGCACGATGGACAGCGTTGCATCTCTTGCTGGGGCGGCCAGCCGCAGCGGCGAGATGCGCCTTGCCATCCTGCGTTTTGCCAAGAACGCATTGCTCAAATATTATGTCAACACGCCCTGGATAAATGTGTCCATGATCTGGGAAAAATTTTTCTAAGGCACGTAAATTAAAACGCAGTTCTTGATTGTCGCGATACCGTCCTGCCACATCACCATAGCGCGCCAGTTTTTTTCTTGCGAGGTCGTTTGAATGGCTTAATGCATGCTGACGTTTGCGTCGCCACAATGGGTCCGCGCCATCCACCCACAAATACACGATATCGATAGTATCTTTACTTTGATTCACAAATGTACGGCGTTAGAGTGGTTGGAAAATTTGCTTGGGGAGTTTTCTGCTGTGCTGCTTCCTAAGAGGCGTCACTGTACCTGAAAAAATATCAAGGGGTCGGTAATTCGATACCAAGAAAGCAGTTCAACTGGTGAAGGTGACTGTTCTTGCTTGTCGTTTTGAACCAGATTGATCGATCTCATTCGGTTTTTTAGATCGCGATAGATCATTCGAATAATTTGAACGATGTCATCAAATTCATTCAGTCAATACGAGCCTTAGTGGTCGCATAATCTCATTCATGGCATAGAGCCAAACGCGGCAAATCGAGTAAAACCGCTGCGTTCAACTAATTAAGGAGAAAATCATGCTGACATTAAGAAAATCCCAAGACCGTGGTTATGCAGATCATGGTTGGTTAAAAAGTTTCCATAGTTTTTCGTTTGCGAACTATTACGATCCTGAACATGTTGGTTGGGGCAACTTGTTGGTGATCAACGAAGATCGTATCGCTGCCGGAACTGGTTTTGGTACGCATGGACATCGTGATATGGAAATCATCAGTTATGTGCTGTCAGGTGAATTAGCGCACAAAGACAGTATGGGAAATATCAAAGGCATTCCGCCGGGCGACGTGCAACGCATGAGCGCGGGTACAGGGGTAAGACATAGTGAATTTAATCATGCTGAGGGCCAGCAAACACATTTCCTACAAATTTGGATACGCCCAAATCAAATGGATGTGGCGCCGGGTTATGAACAGAAAACTATTCCCGCAACAAAAAAACGCGGTGCATTGCGTTTGGTCGCCTCGCCTACTGGTGTCGAAGATTCCGTCTCCATGAACGCAGATGCCGCTTTGTATGCGGGCTTGTTTGATGGTGCGGAACAAGCGGAAATGACTTTGAATCCTGCGCGTAAAGCTTATGTGCATTTGATTCGTGGCGAATTGACAGTGAATGGTCAGCGCTTAATTGGCGGCGATGCTTTACGTATCGAGCATGAAGATCGTTTGCACTTGAGCCAAGGCATTGATGCCGAAGTTTTGGTATTTGATTTGGCTGCTTGAATCGCATTTAACAGAGATTCATCTGCACTCTCCATTGCAAAAAAATACGCAGAACTTTCAATTTATTTTACTTTTAAAAAAGGAATTACCATGTTTACGCAATTACAAAATCCACTCGCTTTCGCTGGCCGCTTGCTACTCGCTGCACTGTTTCTACCAGCAGGTATCGCAAAAATTACCGGCTTCGCTGGCACGGTGGGCTACATTGCCTCGGTTGGTTTGCCTGCAGCGACTTTGGCAGCCGTAGCTGCCATCTTTGTCGAAGTTGTCGGTGGAATCGCTTTGGTCCTTGGTTTAGGTACGCGCCTTGCCGCATTGGCCTTAGCATTCTTCACACTAGTTGCATCGTTCATTTTTCATGCATATTGGACTGTACCAGCTGATCAAGCTTATGTCACTGAACTCTTATTTTTTAAGAATATCGCGGTTGCTGGTGGTTTAATGGTGTTGGCAGCATGGGGAGCAGGCGGCTGGAGCGTGGACGCGCGTCGTGCTGCATAAGAAATTTTTAGATTAAAGAAATCCGAATTATGTGATCTGCGATTGTGGTGAATTATTCGGATTTTTTAATGCATGTTTTACTATTCGTTTTTGATCTGCGTTGCGAACATATTTAAGAATTTCTGGGCGCAAACATAATGATCGCCATGCCAAGCAAAGCGACACCGGCGCCAACCATATCCCATATGCTGGGTTTGATACCATCCACCAGCCAAAGCCAGATCAGCGCCACCGCAATATAGACACCACCATACGCAGCGTACACACGACCTGCCGCCGCAGGATGTAAAGATAACAGCCAAGCGAACAATGACAAACAAAGCGCTGCCGGAAGCAGTAGCCATGCAGTCTTGTGTTCTTTTAGCCAAAGATAAGGAAGATAGCAGCCAAGAATTTCAGCAATCGCGGTGAGGAAAAATAATGCAATGGTTTTTAATTCAAACATGGGGTGGATATCTTACCTTGGTGATGAGTGCTTAGATTTATCGTGCTATTCATTCGTACACCACTGTTGTTCGCATGGTTCTCCGTCATTGTTTCCATCCATTTTGGTATTGGGACAATTTTTCAAGAAAAATTTCGCTTCTGCGCAAGACGTCATCTGAGAACAGTGGGTTCGCCCATCGCAGCTAAAATTTGCTGGAGATGTGTCGAGGCTTCTGCGTAGCTCTGTTACAGGTTCTCTTGCAGTTGTTGGCGCTGGTGATGTAGAAGTTTCATTCACAGCAAAATTGTCGACTTTTGTTTGATAATATTGAAAGCCGAAAACTCCGAGAACAGCAATGATCAGTAACAAGCTTAATCTTGGGAAAGACGGAGTCTTAGATTTTGGTCTTGTTTGTCTTTCTGCATAATAAGTAAATTCTTTGCTTGCGAGATTTCCTGTATCGCGTGTTACTTTAATGGCCTGAGGTTTTCCATCTTTTCCCTGACCAAGTTCGTAAGTCAGTTTTTCACCAGTACTTGGGCGTGTTCCAGCATGAGACATTGAACTGATATGCACAAATAAATCCATGCCGCCATTTGCTTGCGTAATGAAGCCAAAACCACGGTCATCATTCCAAGATTTGAGTACACCAGAAAGCCGCATTTGCATCACCCAGATAAAAAGTAATTTAATCGGATGAAAAGATACCTGATTGCGAAAAAATAGACAAACGTAAAATGCCTGTGTACTAGAGTTATGAGTCCATCATCGATTATAGTTTATGGGAATGCCTAGGGCAGAGGCTGGATTGCTGATTGAAGCGAACTGATAAACTATGCGGCAGAATGCACTCAGTGCATCATTAACCAAATTTAGTGACGAAAGATAATAATGACTTCTGCACGTGATGTATTGACTCCAGCTTCTCTCGCGATGCTGCAAGTGATCGCCGACAATGGTAGCTTTGCGGCAGCGGCACGTAGTTTGCATATGGTGCCTAGCGCTTTAACTTATCGGGTGCGACAGATTGAAGATGCTTTAGATGTCTTGTTATTTGATCGTACTTCGCGTCAGGCGAAATTAACGCAGGCTGGTGCCGAGTTATTGCGTGAAGGTCAAAATTTGCTGGCAGAAGTAGATGCGATTGCAAATCGGGTAAAACGGGTTGCTACTGGTTGGGAACCTCAATTGACGATTGCGGTTGATAGCATCATTGATCGTAGTACGGTGATGGAATTGTGTGAGAATTTTTTTAAATTGCATCCACCAACACGTCTAAAACTACGCGGAGAAACTTTGTCAGGAACACTAGAAGCGCTCACTTCTGGGCAAGCAGATCTTGCTTTGGGTGCGGTGATGGACGGGAGTGCGAAAACAGGTTTGCAACGTGAGAAATTAGGCACTGTGTATTTTGCCTTTGCAGTCGCACCGCATCATCCTTTGGCGCGAGTTGAGCATGCCTTATCTGATCAGCTCATACGCACCCATAGAGCAGTCGCGATTGCAGATAGTGTGCAGCGTGGCACTAGTGTATCGATAGGTTTATTGCATGGGCAAGACGTGTTCACGGTCGCCGATTTGCCTTCTAAATTAGACGCACAGGTGCGAGGATTGGGTGTTGGTTTTCTACCTACATGTGTTGCGCAGTCGTATATCGATAGCGGGCGTTTGGTGGAAAAACAAGTGGAAAGAGCGCAGCAGCAGGTGCAAAGCTATTACGTCTGGCGTCAAACGAAAGCCTCGCAACAAGGCCGTGCTTTGCAATGGTGGCTAGATCAATTGCAATCACCCGTGACGCGCGCAGCCTTGCTGGGACAACGTGCACGTTTGCCCTAAGCTGGGTTTGCGATGCTTGTGCAATCCCGGATTTGATGTAACATCGTTTGTGCCATTCATGGGCGGTCGGTTACAATGTTGGTGGGTGCTCACCAATACTGGTGCAGCAGGTTGTAGCGACGGTCGGGCCGCCTCGCTTTTTTAACTACACTACCCATGCCTACTATTTCTATTGAGCTGATTGCAGCTATCCTTTTCGCTGTCGCCTTAATCCACACTTTCGCAGCGAAGCAATTTGAGCGTTTATCGCATCGTTATCCGCGTCATGCTGGTTTGTTTCATTTGCTGGGTGAAGTCGAGATTGTGTTTGGCTTTTGGGCGATCATCTTGATCTTTACCATGGCCTTTGTCAGCGGTGGTGATCAGGCGCTGGCGTATGCCGAATCGCGTCAATACACAGAACCTTTATTTGTGTTTGTGGTGATGGTGGTCGCCGCTTCGCGTCCTATTTTGCAGTTGGTGCTTGCCAGCGTCAATTTGATGACAAAAGTGATTCCGATTCGTCAGCCCTTAGTTAGCGCATGGCTTGGTTTGGCAGCCGTTCCTTTGCTTGGTTCTGCAATTACAGAACCGGCCGCGATGACGATAGCCGCTTTGATGTTGGCGCCGCAAATTTTTCGTGCCGAAGTACCTGAACGCGTGAAGTATTTTGCTTTGGGTGTTTTGTTTGTGAACATTTCGATAGGCGGCACCTTAACTTCGTTTGCCGCACCGCCAGTACTGATGGTGGCTGCGACCTGGAATTGGGATTCCGCATTCATGTTTGCGACTTTCGGCTGGAAGGCGGCAATTGCGGTACTGATTAACGCTAGTATCGCCGTGTTCGTGCTACGTCGTCATTTGCCCCACCAGAGCGCTACGGTATCGGGGCCAGCACTGGCTGGCATTCCTATCAGTTTGACTATCGTGCATCTGTTGTTTTTAGCCGGGGTTGTCATTCTGGCGCATCATCCTGTGGCTTTTCTTGGTCTTTTTTTGATGTTTTTGGGGATTACGCAAGCCTATGAACGTCATCAAAATCCTCTGATCATTAAAGAAGCTTTATTAGTCGCCTTTTTCTTGGCAGGTCTGGTGGTACTAGGTGGTTTGCAACAATGGTGGTTGCAGCCATTGGTATCGACAATGTCGCCTAAAGTACTCTTCTTTGGGGCAACTGCATTGACGGCGATTACCGATAATGCCGCCTTGACTTATCTAGGGTCTTTGATTGTTGGTATATCAGAGGAGGCCAAATACAGTCTGGTCGCAGGAGCTGTTGCTGGCGGTGGTTTGACTGTGATTGCGAATGCGCCGAACCCTGCTGGCGTTGCTTTGCTCAAGCGTGGATTTGCTGATGAATCTATTGGTGCAGGTGGCCTGTTGTTGGGGGCATTATTGCCGACCTTAGTGGCGATTCTTGCGTTGATGTATCTGTAAAATCGGGACAGTAATCGCCGATTTTCGTGGCAGGAAAGTGACGACGCACAGTTTTCCTGCCCGATATCTTTTACTTGAACATTGATCAGTTTGATCTAACAGGCAAATGAACCCCTGCCATCATGCAGCGTACCGATCCGCCTGCAAGTTCTATCGTCGGTATCGATAGCGGCAATAAATCCACGTGTTGTTCTAACTGCTGTTGTTGTCTTGCGGTGAGACATTTGAATGCGCGTTCGGACAGCGCCAATATTTTCCCGTTGTTTCCTTGTACTTCTAGCGCATTCGCTGCGAAGTTTTGAATTTGATTCGTACTAAGTTGGATGATGTCTTTTCCTGATTCTGTTAGACGCTTTATTAGCAGAGTTCGTTCGGATTCCTCGCGGATATTATCTGTGCCTATCAGCACAAATTCGGTGCCGATGCTCAGCATCACATTGGTATGATAAATCGCGATATTTTCCTTTGAATAAGAGTGAAAACAGTAGGGCTGATAATCGATTTGTGCACATAGATTTTGCAGTGGCGCCAAACAAGTGCGCGCTGCTAGCGAGGCATAGGCGATTCGCTGTGCATGGTCGAATACGATAGAGCCTGTACCTTCTAAAAATTGATCTGCTTCCTGAAAATGACGCAGATCGATGACTTGGCTGACTTGAAAATCTTGATGTAAAAAATCCAAAATATCTTGCCGCACTTCACGTTGTCGGTTGTGACAGCGCATAGGATAGATAAACACTTTGCCATCGTGATGTGTAGAAAACCAGTTATTCGGAAATACCGAATCTGGAGTGTCATTGACGCCGATGTCTTCGAATAAATGTACCAGAACGCCAGCATCGCGTAGTCGTTGCACCGCGATGCTCACTTCTAGGTAAGCTAATTTCGCCAGCGCTGTTGTGTTGAGCGTACTGTGCTGTTGGAATGCATTGTCGCGCATGGTTTCTTGATTCGAATAGAAACGATGCGGCCTGATCATGATGATGGCTGTGGGTGTTTGTGCGAGCATGGACTAGACCTTTCAAGTTATTCATTCGCCTTGATGAGAAGTCCATGATTGTCGTTTTTCTGATGATCAGAGAGAAGTTGGCAAACTGTCTGTTTTATGTCGATAGTGAGACAAAGTGCAGCCAGAATATCGCAGTTTGCTTTGCTGGGGATTGTTCTTCTTCCAGCGATATCTTAGGGTCTGTTAACATTTAAATTGGAGTGCGAATGCGGAAAAACTGGCACAGGGTTAGGCTATCGCTGAAGGAAAGCATTTTTACAAAGATGCTTCGTTGCGTCAGCGAGCAGCATCTGCTCGAAATCCTGACTTCAACGTCAAGGCGCGCCGCAGCGAATTTTAACTGCGGCACTGTAAGCGACTTGCAACAACGCCATGTGCCCGTTTTACCCATTCCCACCTTTGGGTTTGAACGCATCTCCCGATTTAAATGTTAGTAGACCCTATGCTTGAATACTTGTGATAGTTTTGCTCCACTTTGAGAAGACGAATTTTTATGGATGATATAGATCAGCAATTGTTAAGCCTGTTGCGCGAAAATGCGCGTATGCCGATTTTGAGTTTGGCAAAAAAATTGCGGCTGTCGCGCACCACAATACAAAAGCGTGTCGACAAATTAGAACAGAGCGGTGTGATTTTGGGATACAGCGTAAGAGTCAAACCGGATGCCGTACAGCATCAAATACGTGCAATGATGAATATCGCGATTGAAGGTAATAGCGCAATGGCAGTTCACCTAGCTTTGCGTACCATGCCGCAAGTCCAGAGTTTGTACACTACGAACGGCAAGTGGGATGTGATTGCTGAAATTCGTGCAGATTCTTTAGAAGTGCTCAATTTGATCTTAGGGAGAATCCGCGCTGTACCCGGCATTTCCGGCTCTGAGACCAATATTCTTTTGGGCATCTTGAAGATGTAGATTGAAGCTAAGTTGTTTCAGAATTTAAATCTATGAAGCGGGGTTCGTAAGTCGAATCAATCGGATTCTTTTAAACCTGCCCACCGTGGCGCCAGTTGATGTTCGATTTGAAATAGATCCAGCACTCTGGCTAGGCTGTGATCAACCATGTCTTCGATACTTGCCGGGCGATGATAAAAATTCGGTAGTGGCGGGAACACAATCCCCCCCATTTCTGTCACTGCCGTCATATTCCGTAAATGCGCTAGATTAAAGGGTGTTTCTCTTACCATTAAGACTAATCTACGGCGCTCTTTCAAGACCACATCAGCAGCGCGGGTAATCAAGTTGTCGGCAAAACCATGTGCCACCGCAGCCAAAGTTTTCATTGAGCATGGCGCGATAATCATGCCATCTGATTGAAATGAACCACTGGCTATCGTCGCGCCGACATCGCGTACTGAATGCACAACATCTGCCATCGCTTCAATGTCTTTGCGTTTGAGGTCGAGCTCTTGATGGATGTTCAGTACACCTGCATCGGATATCAACAGGTGACTTTGTATGCTGGGGATGTCGCGTAAGTGTTGCAATAGACGGACGCCATAAATGGCGCCAGTCGCTCCGGTAATGGCAATGATGATGCGTTTCGGTGCGACTGGATTTGACATCGCTAAATCAGCCTTTGATCAAAGCTTGTAATTCGCCGCTTTCAAACATTTCATTCATGATGTCAGAGCCACCGATGAATTCGCCATTGATATACAACTGTGGAATCGTTGGCCAGTTAGCGTAGTCTTTGATGCCTTGGCGGACAACTGGGTCTTCCAACACATTAATCGTGACCAGATTTTCTGCACCACTTGCTTTTAATATTTGAATCGCACGACCAGAAAAACCGCACTGTGGGAACTGCGCTGTGCCTTTCATAAAAAGCACAACAGGATTGGTTGTGACGGTTTCTTTGATCCAGACTTGAACGTCGCTCATGATGTTTCCTTCAATGATAAAAATCGATGGTGTGCATTATAAAGGAAACTGCGTAAAGATTTTGGCGGCAGAGGAACTAGTTAATGCGGCATGGTGTGATGCTCTTTCTATAAGATCATTTGGCTTTCACAAGGTTTATCGCTAATACGAAGCTTTTTTGCCATTTCATTCGCGCCATGTAAGCACCATTCGCGCCGCCATTGCATGTGCTAGTCGCAAATTATCCCGCCAGCAAATTCCTCCACTTAGGATGCAATCCTACTTAATCAATTGGGAGGTTTTATGAACACATTAGCATCTTTAGCAAGTTTGTCAGCACTGAGCCTGAGCTTGGTTTGTGGTGCCGCACAAGCGGGGGAATTGCACGTTGAGGTTAAAGGCTTAACTGAAATTAAGGGCGATTTGATGGTCGCTGTGTTTAATCAAAAAGGGCAATGGTTGAAACAAGCCTCCGTCAATAGAAAACTTGGTGTGACGCAAGCAGTTTTGAGTGTGCAGTTTGATAATTTACCTGAGGGTGAGTACGCTGTGTCGGTATTTCATGATCTCAATAGTAATGGCAAGCTAGACAGTAATGCGGTAGGGATGCCAACCGAACCGTACGGCTTTAGCAATAATGCCGCTGGCAACTTTGGCCCACCGTCTTTTGATGCTGCAAAAATTAAATTAGATCAATCAAAAACTGCGATCAGCATTCGCGTCAACTAGGCTAGGAGCATCGTCATGAATCGTCGTCACTTCTTCCAGTCTTTAGGTGTTGCTGCTTCTAGTTTTGCTTTACCAGCTTGGGCCACACAAACTGGTTTAACGCAAGCAGGCACATCCAATAAATTTGCGCCACTATTTCAGGCTAATCCTAAACTCACTTGTTTGCGCGGTTACCGCGGTCAAGATGTTAGTTGCGATAAAGCTTGGGTGGAAGGGAAAATTCCCGCCGATTTACGCGGTGATTTTTTTCGTAATGGGCCGGGGTTATTTGAACGCGGAGGTCAGCGTTATCATCACTGGTTTGACGGCGATGGCATGGTGCACGCATGGCGATTTAGCGATCAAGGCGTGTCGCACCAGGCGCGTTTTGTACAGACAAAAAAATTCGCGGCTGAACAACAAGCAGGCGAATTTTTGGTACCTGCTTTTGGCACGGCGATAGAACCGAAAATTCCTTTGCGTTCATCCGATACCATGAACACAGCCAACACCAATGTGATCAAGATGGATGGTCGTTTGCTGGCATTGTGGGAAGGTGGTTCTGCACACGGGATGGATGCGACTAGTCTGCAAACGCAGGGCATGGTGTCGTGGTCACCTGAATTGGCTGGCATGCCATTTTCTGCCCATCCAAAAGTGGAAGCGGACGGCACCATGTGGAACTTCGGCACGATGCTGGATAAAGTCGTGATGTATCAGTTTTCACCGCAAGGAAAACTGGTGAAGCATCATGTGATGAAATGCCCACGATCAGCAATGGTGCATGATTTTGTGGTGTCGCAAAAACACTTGATCTTTATATTTTCTCCAATCGCATTGAATATGGATTTGCTGCATTCAGGGCGCAGCATGGTGAATTCTATGGAGTGGAAAGGCAATGAATCGAGCAAGGTTCTGATTGTAGAAAAAGCAGATTTTACCAAGAGTCGTATTTTGGAGATTCCCGCATTGATGTTGTTCCACTTCGGTAATGCTTGGGAAGAAAACAATGTGATTCGACTCGATTTTGTGAAAAGCGAAGATCTGCGCAATTTCAATACTTGGATGCCAAAAATCATGCGAGGTGAAGATGTCACTTCAGAGCCATCGACACCAGCGTTTTTGACGATCGATTTGAATCGAAACAAAATTAGTATGACGGAGCGTAGCGACACCTTGGAGTTCCCTAGAGTTGATCCGCGTGTCGTCGGTCAACGCAATCAATTTCTCTATTATCCAGTCGCAGTGAATAAGGCCGACAACAACACGCTCAACGGCGTGATGCGTTTAGATCTGGAAAGTGGTAAAACAGATGGCTTTGATTTCGGTGATCGATGCCGCCTGGAAGAACATGTCTTAGTGCCTAAGGCTGGTTCACGCAAAGAAGGGGAAGCTTGGTTAGTTGGTGTGGGTTTTGACATCGAAAAACAAACCAGCTTCGCTAGCGTGTTTGATGCGCAAAATCTATCTGCAGGACCAGTCGCATTAGCCCATTTACCGTATTGGGTGCCGCATTGTTTCCATGGGAATTTCTATTCTCATGCATGAGTTGATGTTCCTGCGAAAGCAGGAACATCAGTGACCATGTTTTGATATGGCAGTTGCTGCCACTTAAAACTGACATTTGCAGTAGTGGCGACCCTTGAGTCTAGCGCTTCAACTTCGCAAAAGCCGAAGCCATCGCGCTATTCACCGGAGCAGCTTGTTGGGTATGTTGTGCCTGATTACGATGTTGATTGAGACGTTTTGCATCGTCACGATCAGCACGTTGTTCCGGCTTGCTGCCTGCTTGTGGCGCAGAATCAGTGAGACGCATGGTTAAGGCGATGCGCTTACGTTTCTCATCCACTTCTAATACTTTGACCTTCACTACTTGACCTGCTTTGACGACAGTGTGCGGGTCTTTGACGAAAGTATTTGAGAGTGCGGAAATATGAACGAGACCATCTTGATGAACACCGATATCAACGAAAGCACCGAAGGCTGCGACGTTGGTGATTACTCCTTCTAAGATCATATCAGGGCGTAAATCGCGGATTTCTTCTACGCCGTCTTTGAAGGTTGCAGTGGTAAATTCTGGACGCGGATCGCGGCCTGGTTTTTCCAATTCTTTTAAAATATCCGTGATCGTTGGGATACCAAATTTGTCATCTGCATACTTGGATGGACTGATGCTTTTCAAAACACCGCTGTCACCGATAATGGTTTTCACATCCTTCTTGATATCCGCGAGAATCTTTTCTACCAAAGGATAGGATTCAGGATGAACTGCAGAAGCATCGAGTGGATTGTCGCCATTCATGATGCGTAAGAAACCAGCCGCTTGTTCGAAAGTTTTGTCGCCTAAGCGTGGTACTGAACGCAACTCCGAGCGTGAGGTAAACATTCCTTTGGCATCGCGATAATTAACGATGCTCTGCGCCACGCTGCTGGATAAACCAGACACGCGTGCCAGTAAAGGAGCCGATGCGGTGTTGACATCAACGCCAACCGCATTCACGCAGTCTTCGACCACCGCATCGAGTGAACGTGCCAATTGAGATTGACCAACATCGTGCTGATACTGTCCCACACCGATGGATTTAGGATCAATCTTGACCAGTTCCGCTAATGGATCTTGCAAGCGACGTGCAATCGATACCGCACCGCGAATGGTAACGTCTAAATCTGGCAATTCTTTTGATGCGAATTCTGATGCGGAATACACCGATGCACCAGCTTCAGAAACGACGATCTTGGTCAGTTTTAATTCAGGTTTGAGCTTGATTAAATCTTGCGCCAATTTATCCGTTTCGCGCGAGGCAGTGCCATTGCCGATAGAAATCAAAGACACATTATGCTTTGCGGCTAATTGCGCTAACACGTGCAAAGAACCATCCCAATCATTACGCGGTTGATGTGGGTAAATTGTGGCGTGTTCCATCACCTTACCAGTGGCATCGACAATCGCGACTTTAACGCCTGTGCGCAGACCTGGATCGAGACCCATAGTAGCGCGTGGTCCGGCAGGTGCGGCTAACAACAAAGCCTTGAGATTGCGGGCAAACACATTGATCGCTTCGACTTCTGCTTGTTCGCGCAGGTTGGTCATTAATTCGGTTTCCATGTGCATAAATACTTTCACACGCCATGCCCAACGTACTGTGTCGCTTAGCCATTTATCGGCCGCGCGATTTTTACTACTGACACCGAAATGCGCGGCGATGCGACTTTCGCAAGGATTCAAAGGCGCATCCCATTTGGGTTTTTCTTCTTCTGTATCGAGACGTAAAGTGACCGTCAAAAATTCTTCACGACGACCACGGAAAATCGCCAAGGCGCGGTGCGAAGGAATGGTGCCTAAGGTCTCAGAGTACGCAAAGTAATCGCTAAACTTAGCGCCTGCGTCTTCTTTGCCGGTGACTACCGCGGTTTCGACAATGCCGTGATCCAGCAAATATTCACGTATCGATTGTAATAATGTCGCGTCTTCGGCGAAGCGTTCCATCAAAATCTGACGCGCGCCATCAAGTGCGGCTTTCACATCGGCGACGCCTGGATTATCACCAGCGGCTGTGGTGAAGGCAGGTTTCAAGTAAGCTTCTGCGACGGTTTCAGGGACTAAATTAGGATCTGCCAATAAAGCATCTGCCAGTGGTTGTAAACCTGCTTCAACCGCGATCTGTGCTTTGGTGCGGCGCTTTTGTTTGTAGGGTAAATACAAATCTTCCAGTCGCGTTTTGTCTTCTGCCAAACTGATTGCGGTCAGCAATTCTGGCGTCATTTTGTTTTGTTCTTCGATCGAAGCAATGATGGCAGCACGGCGGTCTTCTAACTCGCGCAAATAACGCAAGCGTTCTTCTAGCAAACGTAGCTGAGTGTCGTCGAGCCCACCGGTGACTTCTTTACGATAGCGTGAAATAAAAGGGACGGTAGCGCCTTCATCTAAAAGAGCGACTGCGGCGGCAATTTGTACTGGTTTAGCGGCGAGTTCTACGGCAAGGCGTTGTTCAATGGAAGGCAACATAAGGGTTTCAAAAAATTCAGGGAAGTTAAATCAAGCTCGTGATCATACGCAATCTGTGCGATTGCGCCAGTCTTGACAAGGCTTAAATCGAGTGCTGTTTTATGGCTTAAGAGTAGTAAAAAACGTATTGTGCGTCAGAAAGTGGAGGTGTTTATGTTTTTGTATAGATATCTGGGACATTAATTTCCATCATAATGTCGGGATTGGCTAATTGACGGAATCCAAATTCTTGATATAAGCCGCGTGCATTGCTGCTAGCTAGCATAAAGCGGCGCAATGCTTGCAGTTGCGGATGCGCCATGATTGCTTGCATTAACTGCAGGCTAAGACCGCGTCCTCGGTGTTCAGGCAATACAAACACATCCATCAAATAGGCAAATGTCGCATAGTCGCTGACGACACGCGCAAAGGCAATTTGTTGATCGCCTTCATAGCCGCCAAAACAAAGCGAATTGTCGATGGATCGTTCGACCACATCACGCGGGATGCCAATTGCCCACGTGCTTTGGCTTGATAAAAATAGATGAATGACATCAATCTGCAGTCTGGATTTGTCGTTACTGATGTCCATCGCCCATCCATTGCCCGCCGCTCACGCGCCAAATACCCGCTAAATCTTGCCAGCTTTGTACCTGATCAAAACCGCGTTCACTTAATAAAATTTGCACATCTTGTGATTGATGATAACCATGCTCCATCAATAGCCAAGCACCTTTAACTAAATAATTTGGTGCGTCAGCGATAATTTTTCGATAGGCGCTCAAACCATCTGCGTGATCTGTCAGCGCATTGATAGGTTCAAAACGTAAATCGCCTTGGCTTAAATGTTCGTCATCTTTGACGATGTAAGGCGGATTACTAACGATGGTGTGAAAAAGTTGCGGCGGGATATCTTGATACCAATCGCTTTCGTAAAAATTTATCGCAGAACGATGGGCTAGAAGTCTATCCGCATTGATTTTGGCAATAGCTAAAGCGGCCGTGCTGATATCACAAGCGCACACGTGTAAATCATTTCGCTGCGCGGCAATGCTAATGGCGATTGCGCCAGAGCCAGTTCCCATGTCCAACAGGTTTGCGTTTGGCGGTGTGTGTTGCAAGGCAAGTTCGACTAATAGTTCCGTGTCTGGGCGCGGAATCAATACCGCAGGGCTGACTTTGAAACTGAGGCCATAAAATTCGCGCTCGCCAAGCAGATAGGCCAAGGGTTCACCATCAAGCCGTCTTTGTACCAAACTGTTTAGTTCTACTAATTGCTCTGCGCTAAGATGACGATCACTTTGTGTGATTAATTGCACTCTGCTAAATTCACCCACATGGCATAACAACATGCGGGTTTCTAAGGCCTCTAAGGGGGATTTTTGTTGACAAGCAGCGATGTTGTCGTCAACTGAAAACCACTTATCCATTACAGCTTGTTCGCAAAAATGCTGTGTTCCTTCGGTTTGTTCACAAGCAAATAAATTGCAGCGATGGCAAACATGACAAACCAAACACAAGCCCAGGCAGGAATGGATAATCCTAAGATTGGATCATAGGGTGTTTCGCATAAACCGTTAGCTTGAAACATGGTGGGAAAGAGTTTGGCAATGAAAAAGCTATTCATTGGATCGGATAGTGGATCTGCACCGCATGAGCCCATCGGTTGCGCAATTGCCCACAGTTGATAGCCAGCGATACCGCCGCCTATCAAACTAAACAATACGCTGGCAGACATCGCAGCTCGTTTCATCTTTGGCATGATCAAGGCAACTAAAGAAGCTAAGGCAATTAAGGCGAATGCATAACGTTGCAGTACGCAATAGGGACACGGCAGCATATTCAACACCAGCTGCAAATACAGCGCAAAGCCAAGCAAACCAAGGCAGGCGAAGATGATGGCGATCAAGAGTGCTTTTGTACGATTCATGACATGTTCCAAGTGGCTTTGATAATGTTCGATGATATTCAATCAAGAGGGCGTAAGCATACTAGATTTAGCTAACTTTACGCAAAGATATGAACTAGCTTTCTTGTATAGACTCTGTATCGCTTCTCTTAGTGACTATGATGGCGCAAGAAAGTTCCCATTTGGCTAGCTAGCAGAGTTTGATGAAGCAGTCTATCATCACGTTATCATCGCTGAATGCAGCGTATTTTATAAATGACCCCAGAAACAAAGGAAGTACCATGTCCACCAATGTCGTTCGTGCTGTTTGTCCTCATGATTGCCCTGATACTTGCGCTTTACTGGTGACCGTCAAAGACGGCGTGGCAACCGAGGTGAAGGGCGATCCCGATCATCCGACGACGGCTGGCGTTTTGTGCACCAAAGTGGCGCGTTACACCGAGCGTACTTATCATCCTGATCGTTTGTTATATCCGCAAAAGCGAGTCGGGAATAAAGGTGAAGGCAAGTTTGAGCGCATTAGTTGGGACGAGGCGATCAACACGATTGCAAGTCGCCTGAAAGACATTGCGGCTCGTAATCCTCTGGCGATCATGCCTTACAGTTATGCTGGGACGATGGGTTTGGTTCAAGGCGAGAGCATGGCAGCACGCGTTCTGCATAAGCTAGGGGCTTCGTTTTTAGACAGAACAATTTGTGCCTCGGCTGGTGGTGTTGGTTATAAATACACCTTGGGCGATCGGATTGGTACCGATGTCGAGCAAACACAAAATGCACGCTTGATCATTATTTGGGGCGGCAATCCTATCGCATCGAATCTGCATTTTTGGACGCGCGTACAGGAAGCTAAGCGCAATGGTGCCAAGATTATTGCGATTGATCCTTATCGTTCTCTCAGTGCGGAAAAATGTCATCAGCACATCGCGGTGCGCGCGGGTACCGATTCGGCTTTAGCCTTAGGCATGATGCACGTATTGATCAAAGAGGATTTGCTCGACCATGATTACATCACGCAATACACCTTGGGTTTTGAACAGCTACAACAACGCGTCGCTGAATGGACGCCAGAAAAAGTCGCAGAGATTTGCGGTATCACAGCCGAAGAAGTGATAGGTCTTGCGCGTGATTATGGTGAAGGCGCAAAGCGCGGTGAGCCTAGCCTGATTCGCATGAATTATGGGGTGCAGCGTACCCACGGTGGCGGTATGGCAGTGCGCAATATTTCTTGTTTGCCCGCGCTGGTGGGCGCTTGGCGTCATGCGGCTGGCGGTGTTTTATTGTCTTCCTCAGGGGGCTTTGTCAAGAATTCAGAAGCTTTGGCGCGACCTGATTTGTTTCCTGTGGGGCAGGCTAGTCGTACTTTGAATATGAGTGATGTCGGCGATACTTTAATGCATCCTGGCTCGGATGAGTTTGGTCCCAAGGTCGAAGCGGTGATTGTGTATAACTCAAATCCAGTCGCGATTGCGCCAGATTCCTCTGTGGTTGCTAAGGGTTTTGCGCGTGAGGATTTGTTCACGGTAGTGCTGGAACACTTTCAAACCGATACTGCCGATTATGCTGATATTCTGTTGCCAGCCACTACGCAGTTAGAACATCTCGATGCACATTCAGCCTATGGTCATCGCTATATGATGGCGAGTAATCCGGCGATCGCACCGATCGGTGAGTCCAAACCAAATACCGAAATTTTCCGATTATTGGCGAAGGCCTTGGGTTTCAATGAGCCATGTTTCGCTGAGAGCGATGATGAATTGGGTGCGCTCGCGTTTAACTACCAACATGAACGCACGCAGCACACCAATTGGGAGCAGTTAAAACAAACTGGCTGGTCAAAATTGCAGATGCCTGAAATCCCGTTTGCGCATGGCGGTTTTACGACGCCGTCGGGCAAGTGCGAGTTTTATAGTCAGCAAATGTTAGCGGCGGGCTTGGATCCTTTGCCGGCGTATATACCACCGTATGAATCGGTGATTAGCAATCCACAGTTAGCAGCTAAATATCCTTTGGCAATGATTTCTCCGCCTGCGCGTAACTTCTTGAATTCGACTTTTGTGAATGTAAAAAGTTTGCGCGATACCGAAGGCGAGCCGCATGTAGATTTGCACCCCGATGATGCCGCTGCTCGTCAAATTTCGGCAGGTGATATGGTCAGAATTTTTAATGACCGTGGAAGTTTCGTGGCGAAAGCAAGAGTGACTGAGAAGGCGAAAGTGGGGCTGGTAGTGGCTTTGTCGATCTGGTGGAAGAAGCTGGCGACTGATCACAAAAATGCCAATGAAGTGACGAATCAACGTTTAACTGACATGGGCGGCGGCCCGACTTTCTACGATCTTTTGGTACAAGTTGAAAAGCTTTGATGAAGCTTGGTTTTGAAAAAATTGAATAGACACACATGACTTATTTATGTTGCGCTGCAAAATTTACTAGAGAGCTTACTCAGTTTCGCGTGTTTTTGCGCGGCTAATTTGCACCAACAATGGTCATGAAGCAATGCTTGGTGTATCGTGTTGGTGCTTCATGTTTTCAAAGATTTGACTGAGATTTCAAGATTAAAGTAAATGTTTGAACCCTGATTAAACTTGAAGGACGGATTAATAAATTGCAAGCTGATAAGGCGAATTCAGTTGCAGATGTATGTAGTGAGATGGCCGGGGTTAGATTGTCAATCGACGGTTTAACGACCACATAAAAAAGATCGGAGACAACAAATGAGTACAACAAGCACAGATAAATTTTGGCTGAAACACTATCCACCAAACGTACCAGCAGAAATCGACGTTACCCAATACAAATCCTTAGTTCACTTACTGGAAGAGGCGTTTAAAACATTTGCTGATCGTAATGCTTATGTTTGTATGGACAAGTACTTGACCTATGCTCAAGTCGATGTGATGTCGAAAAAAGTCGGTGCTTGGTTACAAAGCCGAGGTTTGCAACGCGGTGCACGCGTAGCGGTGATGATGCCGAACGTGCTGCAATATCCTGTCGTGTTGGCGGCTATTTTACGTGCTGGCTATGTGGTGGTGAATGTCAATCCTTTATACACCCACCGTGAACTTGAACACCAATTAAAAGATTCCGGTGCGGAAGCAATTTTCGTTTTAGAAAATTTCGCGACCACCTTAGAGCATTCGATTGCAAACACCGATGTTAAACACGTCGTGGTTTGTGCGATGGGTGATTTGCTGGGCGGTTTGAAAGGCACGATCGTTAATTTGGTGGTGCGCCATGTAAAAAAATTGGTACCTGCGTTTTCTTTGCCAGGCTCTTTCCGCTTTAATGATATCGTCGCTCAAGGTGCTTCGATGAAGTTTCAACCAGTTGAATCCAAACTGGATGATGTCGCCTTCTTGCAATATACCGGTGGTACGACGGGTGTTTCAAAAGGCGCAGTCTTGAGTCACCGCAATGTGGTGGCAAACGTATTGCAAAATCACGCTTGGCTCAAACCGAGTATGGATGCGCATAAAGAAACGCCACAGTTGGTGTTTGTCTGCGCCTTACCGCTGTATCACATCTTCGCTTTGACTGTATGTAATATGGTTGGTACGCGTATTGGTGGTTTGAATGTACTGATCCCAAATCCGCGTGATATTCCTGGTTTTGTGAAAGAGCTCAAGAAGTACAAGATCAATATTTTCCCTGCCGTGAATACTTTGTATAACGCACTGTTGAATAATCCCGAATTCGCGAATACTGATTTCTCTGGTTATTTATGCTGTACTGGTGGCGGTATGGCAGTACAAAAAGCCGTGGCGGAACGTTGGAAAGCGGTGACGGGTTGTGCAATTGCAGAAGGTTATGGCTTATCAGAAACTTCGCCAGTAGCAACGGCAAACTACGCTGATTCTAAAGAGTTTACAGGCAGTATCGGTCTGCCAATTTCTTCCACAGAAATTGCCATTTTGGATGACGATGGTAAGCCAGTACCGCTTGGCGAAAGTGGTGAAATTGCGATTCGTGGTCCACAAGTGATGATGGGTTATTGGAATCGTCCTGACGAAACCGCGAATGCATTTACATCAGATGGATTCTTCAAATCGGGTGATATCGGCATCATGGACGAACGTGGATTTACCAGAATTGTTGACCGTAAGAAGGATATGATTTTGGTGTCAGGCTTTAATGTTTATCCTACTGAAATCGAAGGCGTGATTGCTGGTCATCCAGGTGTATTGGAATGCGCATGTGTTGGCGTGCCAGATGAAACTTCAGGTGAAGCGGTCAAACTGTATGTAGTGAAGAAAGATCCGGCATTGACGAAAGAAGCTTTAATGGCTTTCTGCAAAGAAGAGTTCACTGGTTATAAAAAGCCGAAGTACATCGAATTCCGTACTGAATTGCCGAAGACAAATGTCGGGAAAATTCTGCGTCGTGTTTTGCGGGATGAGAAAAATAGCGCTTAAGGTATAAGCTGCTTAAGGTGTAAGTTGCTTACTGAGAAAACGAAACGCCCGATCTGATGATCGGGCGTTTTTTTTGCCTAGTTCATACTCTTATGCTGAGCAAACCCATCCCCATCTTAACCCGCAGCTTGAAGTAGCAGAGATACAATGTCTATGCGGTTTACCGCTAATGTTGAGGCTTGCTTAGCGCCTATGAGGGGATGCCGGAACACTAGGTAGCGCAGGGGATAGCTGTTGTCGATATTTTTGTTCTATCTTGGCAAAGGTTTTATCGTGCTTCATTTGTTCTAATGCCTGATTCCATTGATCAACGATGCGTTTGTCGGTATTTTTGGATGCCGCGATATAGAGTTCGCTCTTAAAAAGTTCAAAAATGAGTTTGACGTCATTTGCCTGATAGCCAGAAGTAAGGGCTAAACTTTCCACGCCAAGTTTGGAATCGGTGTACACAGGAATACGCCCCATCATCAACTTTTTAAAACTTGAAATGTTCGAACTTGCTCTATCAAGATTGGTAAAACCAAGGCGGGTTAAAGTTTGATCGCGGATATCATTTCTATAAACGCCGATTAGGTTCAGTTGCTTCGCTTCTTCGATATTGTTTATACGTAAAGTCGAGTCTGCTTTTGCGTACAACCCATAGATATTTGCCATGATAGGGCCTATCCATTGATAAGCCTCCTCGCGTTCAGGCGTGCGCGCCATACTGAACAGGAGCGTGTTGGGATTATTATTGATTTTATCTAGACCGCGCGCCCAAGGAACAACTTGAATTTTGTCCTTATTGCCAACACGTTTTTGGATTTCTTGAACGATCTCTGTTGTAAAGCCCGTGAGTTTTCCATCAGCTCCGTAAAACTGAAGCGGGCGATCTTCTTCGCAATACAGTGCCAGCGTTTGCGCCATACCAGAGCTGCTCAGTAGCAAAGTACCGAGCGCAATCAAGCGCAAATGAAATTGAAACAGTTTTAGCATCTTAATAGTGACCTAACTAAAGACCCAACTAAAGACCTAACTAGAGCTTATGCAAAACTGATCATGCCACTTGCACGCGATTCTGTCCACGATGGAAATTTGTGGCAGTTAGAAAAGGCCGTGACAATACAGAACAAATTGAACCGTCTCGGCCTTTTTTCATTTTCTGGATAAATGATGAGCTTGCGTTCACTATTTTTGTAGGACAGCTTGAATCATTGCCTCGCTATAGGGTGTAGCGCTGCGAGTACTTTCATCCATTAGCTTTTTCCATAACGCTAAAACATCGGTGTTGTAGCCTTTAAATCGTTTAAAGCCGCAAGCGTAAGCGGTACGAATCGGATCTTTGGTTTCATCACATTCTTTGATGAGTTTGTTTTCAAATTCAATAGCTTCCTCTTTTGACCATATACCAGTTTTTAACAAAGTCGCCGCAGTAATGGCATCGGCGCCACCTTCATTGATCCAAGATTCTGGGAAAGATGTCCAATTGCGATTCGGAATCGCTTGCCAGATATGTGCTAACTCATGTGCGATCAAGTAGGTGAAACGATTGCGGCTTTCGGGTTTGTCGATGATCGTTTGATTGCCCGCTAGGCGATACGCAAGTTGACCCGGCAAGGCACCACCACTCATGGAATAGCCATTTAAGTGCAAGTCCCGTATCGCAAAGAAAATCATCGCTGGCTCGCTCGGAATTCGCTCGAAAGATTGAGCGTAAGAGGCTGTGACACGTTCGGTTGTGTTGGCTAACACTTCACGCATCCACGCAGGTGTGAGTGGATCAAGTATCAAGATGCCATGTGATGCGACAATCGGATCTTGCGGTCCGAAGTAGGCAAATAGACCAAGGCCTTCTTGTGCCTTTTGTGGCAAGATGACTTTTTCACCTGGTAAACCACTTGCCGTAAATTGCACTTTGAGTGGACGATCAATTCCCGCTACGCTGACTTGCCCCATCAGGTGGCCTAAAAATAAGGCGACACCGCCATCAGAAAAATGGATCATCGGTACATACTGATTGTGCGAAAAAGGGTGATATGACTTGATGGCGATTTTTGCTTGTTGAAAGCGACCTTGTTCTTTGCGCAGAATTTCGTCATCGGAATTGCTGATGATTTTTAGGGCGGTGTCATTAGGCTTCCAAGCCTCTTGGCGATATTTGACAATGGGTGGTCCGAAGTGCAGCGCATCGATCTCTTCAGAGAATTGGTAGTGCAGTTCCCAATCATCTTTCGTTAGACGCTTGATGCTGATGGTGGCGTTCACTGCTGGTGCAGCTATTTGCGATTGTGTTGGATAGCTAGCTGCGCTATTTGCTGCATTTGCACTGAAACTGATTGCGCTAATTAATAAGCCGAAGATGATGCCGAGTCGATTCATAGAATAATTATCCGTGTTGATGGTGGAAGGCGACGGTTTCTCATTTGACTTTATTCAGTCAATATTTGCGTCGATCATGAAGATAGCTTGAACCGCGCGATAGCGCTTTCTGTTTGCGATATGTTGACAATATCGAGGTGTGAATTGTCGATTGGGAGGATTTTTTGTGGCGAGTGGGGTGGTGCAGTTTTCCGCGAGAGATAGGTTAGGAGTGAGGTAGGGGAAACTAGAAATCGCGTTGATGTTGGTGAATTAGAGCATGGCTAATACATGCACCATGCATGCACCTTGCTCTAATGTCATACTGAAGTGATTAAAACCGATCCACTTCGATTTGGCGTAAGGCCTATTACAGCAAATCCAAAGGCGGAATAGGCCGTGGTTTGCGATGCTCGTCGGTCGCCACATAGGTTAAGGTTGCTTCCGTCACTTTCACAGTATCTGCTTGCAGACGATTACGTTCTGCATACACTTCGACTGATACCGTGATTGAGGTATTACCAACTTTCACGACTTCTGCATAAAAAGACAGTAAATCGCCGACGAACACCGGTTGCTTAAATAAGAACGAATTCACAGCAATCGTCGCCACTCGACCATTTGCACGACGCGCCGCAGGAACCGCGCCAGCGATATCGACTTGCGCCATAATCCAGCCGCCGAACACGTCACCGTGGATATTCGCATCTGATGGCATGGGCATCACACGTATCGTCGGCATGCAATTAGGTAATGAGGTTTTTGGGCTATCTGACATGGCTTTCTCTCTTAGATCGATTGAACGCGATACAATCGCATGAATACAACTTTAGGTCTTGAAACTGTTATTGCACAGTGTCGCCATTAAAAATGGCACTAAAGATGGCATTAAAAACAAGTTAAATTATTTATCTTATTAATAATGCTGTGCTGCAATAAAGTTCCATGATATAGCAAATCCTTTTTTGATGGTAAGCCATGCGTCGCGACTCTCGTCCTTCTTCTCCTACTAGTCCTAATGCCGTTCGCGGTGATTGGTCCACTGTAAAAACTTTGTTGCCCTATTTGTGGGCATATAAATGGCGCGTGCTATTGGCGCTGAGTTTTTTGGTGGGGGCTAAATTAGCCAATGTCGGTGTACCTCTCGTTTTAAAAGAACTCGTAGATTCGCTCACAGCCAAGCCCACCAGCCCAGTGACTTTGATGGTCTTGCCTGTGAGTGTGCTAGTTGCTTACGGTGTTTTACGTTTATCGACAACCTTGTTCACAGAATTGCGTGAATTTGTTTTCGCCAAAGTTACGCAACGTGCGGTGCGTACCATCGCCTTAAAAGTATTTCGGCACTTACACGCATTGTCTTTGCGCTTTCATCTCAATCGACAAACCGGTGGTATGACGCGCGACATCGAGCGTGGCACGCGGGCGATTTCTTCCTTGGTCTCATTTGCCTTATTTAGTATCGTGCCGACCTTGCTCGAAATTGGCTTGGTACTGACTTACTTATTTCTACAATACGATAAATGGTTCGCGATTATTACGATCGCTGCTTTGGTCATTTATATCGTCTTCACGATTGTCGTCACCGAATGGCGCACGAATTTTCGCCGCACCATGAACGATCTGGATTCCAAAGCCAGCACCAAGGCGATTGATTCGCTGCTGAATTATGAAACCGTCAAATACTTCGGCAACGAAGAATACGAAGCGCGACGCTATGATCAAGGCTTGCAAAGTTACGAAAAAGCCGCGGTCAAATCGCAAACTACCTTGTCGATGTTAAACGCTGGTCAATCATTGATTATCGCTACCGCTGTCACCTTAATTTTGTGGCGCGCAGCGCAAGGCGTGATTGATCAAACCATGACACTAGGCGATTTGGTATTGGTGAACGCCTTCATGATTCAGTTGTATATTCCCTTGAACTTCTTGGGTGTGCTGTATCGCGAGATCAAACAAAGTTTAGCGGATATGGAAAAGCTCTTTAATCTGCTGGATCAGAACAAAGAGATCGCCGATAAACCAGCCGCACCCGTATTGGAATTAGCGGGCAACGCATCGCCTGAAGTCGAATTTAAACAAGTGAATTTTAGCTACGAAGAAAAGCGTCAGATTTTATTTGATCTCGATTTTACAATCGCAGCAGGAACCACAACCGCGGTGGTGGGACATAGCGGTTCGGGCAAATCGACGCTGTCGCGTTTGCTCTTTCGTTTCTATGATATTCAATCAGGCAGTATACATATTGGCGGCCAAAACATTATGGATGTCACACAGCATTCATTGCGCCAAGCGATTGGTATCGTGCCGCAAGATACGGTGCTGTTCAATGACACCATTGGCTATAACATCGCCTACGGAAAACCCGGTGCAACGCAAGATGAAGTGATCGCCGTTGCTAAAGCCGCTTACATTCATGATTTCATCGAAAGCCTGCCAGATGGCTACGAAACTATGGTCGGTGAGCGCGGATTAAAATTATCAGGTGGCGAGAAACAACGCGTTGCAATCGCCCGCACTTTGCTCAAAAATCCGGTGGTGATGATTTTTGACGAAGCGACTTCGGCACTCGATTCGAAATCGGAACAAATGATACAAGCACAATTGAAGCAGATTGCAAAAAGCCGCACCAGTCTGGTCATCGCACATCGCCTATCAACGATCGTCGATGCGCAACAAATTTTGGTCATGGATAAGGGGCGCATCATCGAGCGAGGCACGCATCCAGAACTAATGGCCTTGGCGGGTGCCTATGCACAGATGTGGGAAAGACAGCAGCATAGTTACGATACGGCTAGCGGATCAAACGAGGTGCTTGAAGAAGTCGCATCGTGATGCTTGTTCCGTCTTGTTTTTAGTGTTGGTCGTTACATAGTTCGTGCAATAAGATCGGCACTTTGTTCATAAAAGGCATCATCATTTACAGCATATCGATTTATGGAAACCAAATGGCTAGAAGATTTCGTCTCTTTGGCGGAAACCAATAGTTTTAGTCGCTCGGCAGAATTGCGGCATGTGACGCAACCTGCATTTTCGCGGCGCATACAATCACTAGAAGCCTGGCTGGGTGCGGATTTAATTGATCGCACTTCTTACCCAACGCGCTTAACCAATGCCGGCGAGATTTTCTTTGAACAAGCCATCGCTATGCTAGGGCAGATCAATAATGCACGCGCCTTATTACGCGGCAAACGCACCTCCATACAAACCACAGTTGATTTCGCTGTTCCGCATACTTTATCCTTAACCTTTGTACCCAAATGGTTAAGCGAGCTGCACAGCAATTTTGGTGAAATCAATAGCCGCTTACTCGCCTTAAATGTGCACGATGCTGTGATGAGTTTAGTCGAAGGTGGTTGCGACCTCATGCTGTGCTATCACCACCCGCAACAACCTTTGTTATTGGATCCTGCGCAATACGACATGATCAGCATGGGCACAGAAACCCTGCGTGCTTACGCGCGCTGTGATAAATCAGGACAACCCGATTTCACGCTACCTGGCACCATCGAAGAACCACTACCATTTCTGGCCTACGCAAATAATGCCTACCTCGGACGCATGGTCGATTTGATTTTGACGCAAACCAAGCAAGCACTTCATCTCGACAAATGTTACGAGACCGACATGGCAGAAGGATTAAAAATGATGGCGCTTGAAGGTCGCGGCATCGCCTTCTTACCAGAATCGGCCGTAACGCGCGAACTAAAACAAAAGCAACTAGCACGCGCTGATGGCGGTGCAGATGCATGGGAAGTCAGCATGGAAATCCGCCTCTACCGCGAACGTCCATCCGAACAAAAGCCAGGAAAACCTGTGGTCGCTAAATTATGGGATTACCTTAGCCAAAAAAGTGCAATGGCAGGTAAGTCAAAGACCGTACGCTCGCAACGTTAGATTGTTTGCGCAGTCGATGTTAGACTAAGCTAAATCACATTTAACTGTACTGAAGGAGAAAATCATGACACCGCAAACGATCAGCAAACCAAAAATTATTCTTTCTACTTTAGATGTCGAACGCATCGAGCAATTATTAGAGGGGCTTCCGCACAATCGTCAACTAACTAATCAAATTAATAGCCAATTGCGAGATGAATTAGAAGCCGAATTGCGTCGCGCTGAAGTTGTCGACCCCATGGACATGCCAGCAACCGTGGTGACCATGAACTCCACAGTCAAATTTAAAGTGGCGTCGTCACCTGAAGAATTCGAACTGACCTTGGTATACCCAAAAGACCTCGACTCCAGCGGAAAGAAAATCTCCATCCTAGCCCCAATTGGCAGCGCCTTACTTGGCTTATCCCAAGGCGATCAGATTCAATGGCCAACACCAGACGGTGGTGTGCAGCAGGTATCGATACAGGAGATTACCTATCAGCCTGAACGAAATGGTGAGTATCACCGCTAATCATCTGTCGTGAGTAAAGGCGTGATTGACGATTGATTTCGTTTGATTTGGTATTTTTGTATTTTCGAAATAGTACGAAGTCAAATTCGTGCTATTTTTTTACCAGCCCACTTAAGAAAATAAAAGAGTGACTTAAAACTTAGCCCGAAAACAAAAAGCCGTTTAACAAATTTCTTTGTTAAACGGCTTTAATTTCTTGGTGGCCCGGGGCGAACTGGCTACCAAAACACCTAAGTCATTGATTTATATAGGTGTTAATTACAAAATCGCTACCAACAGGTGTTCCACTTGTTTGGAACACTTAAAATCATATTTTGACGCCAATTTCTTAAAAAATCCATTGCTTATTATTTGAGGTGGTCGCAAGGCTAATACCAGCATTGGTTTTAATAAATCATCGAAGACTGATTGTTATATATTGAACTTCGGAAAAGAGGGAACGTGACGCAGATTTTGTGTTCCAAATGCCGTAAGGCAATAAAATAAGTAAAGCTAGGGATTCCTTGGAGTTTTTGTAGAGCCACGATATTCTGATGAATCCTGACGTTCTAGTGATGGTTCTGATTATGTCTAGCGATGTAGAAAAAATGATTGATCGCCAAATGCTCTATGAAGAAGTGTGGAATGAGCCTGTCTCTGTTGTCGCACTTCGTTATGGTTTATCTGATGTTGGATTAGCAAAAATTTGTCGTTCTCTTGTCATACCTTTACCAAGTCGTGGGTACTGGGCAAAAATTAGTTCTGGACGTGAAATGAAGAGAGTGCCGCTTTCACCTTTGGCTGAGGGAAGGGCAATGCCGAGCCTTAAGAAATCAACTTCAGATCAGATTTCAGAGCACATCGAAGCAAAAAATGAGGTGAAGAAGATTAGACAAGAAATAACGACCAAAGTTGTGTTGTCCGATGAAATTGCTGAGTTGCATCCTTTGGTGAAGATGGCTTCTAAGCGACTGCGTCAGAGGGATGCATGGCCCACAGATACGAATTTACGCTGTGCGTCTGGTGAAGTATTGAATCTATCGGTTACACCAGTTTCGCTTGACCGTGCATTGCATATTGTTGATGCTTTACTCAAGGCATTTGAAGCAAATTCTATTACCGCGCATATCGATTCAAATAAAGAAATTACTCTATTAAGGGATGAAAATCTTAAAATAGAGATGAGCTTTTCTTTGATCGAACAAGTTAAACGTACATTGCATGAGGAAACACCTTCCGAAAAAAAGGCTTTGCAGCGATACCGCGATAGCTTTCGATTCGGACGTCAAGCAGAATATCCTCATATTCCGAAATACGACTATCAAGCCACTGGACTGTTCACAATCCAAATAGGGCATTGGCCTTCAAGAAAATGGAACGATACGCCGAAGAGCACCCTAGAAACGAGGCTTGGAGAGGTTGTGGCTGATACACTCGTGCTAGCGAAGGAAACTCATGCAAAAGCGATCGAAGATGCTCGCAGAGAGGATGAACGGCAGAGAGCCAAACAGCATTACGAATTTTTAGTAGCGAGACGTGAAGAGGAAATCTCACGTTTGAAAAATTTAGAGCTGCAAGCTGAGAATTGGAAACGGGCAGAATTTTTGCGAGAGTATGCAGCCGCTGTAGAGCAACGTTCTTTGTTGAATGGCGTGTTGGATCGAGAGGCCGTCGAATGGTTATTGTGGGCACGCGCGAAAGCGGATTCTCTTGACCCGTTGGTTCCTGTTTCAGACCCAATTTTAGATGCACCAGAGCCTCAACGACGAGGATTTTGGTGATCGAACTGATTTTCCAGGCGGAGGCTGCGCTTATTCGGCTATTCCTTCCAAGGCAGATTCTCATAGAAATGCTGAACTGCCATATAAGCGTCCTGAAAAGAGGGAAGTTGCCCTTCAATTTCATGTTCCAAATTCTTGTACCCTTCCTCTGCCATTTTTTTTACCTCTGGATTTGCGAATGAAGCTTTATTGGCTTCAATGCCGCGTTCTTTGCACGATTCGATAATCAATTGCAGAAGTCGGTTCTCCTCGCCTTTGGATAACGATTGGCTGCCAGTAATGAGCAAATTGAGATCGTATATATCTTGTCGACGGTTACGTTTGCGAATTGGTTGCTGAAGAAGCGAACGAAGTTTTTCTGCAATCAGATTGAGGAAGCTGTATGCCTTCAGTTCTTCACCGTCATTGAGGCTGAGCACTTCTACATCAAGGACCGCTTCATTATAGCTGTAGTCAATTTCGACAATGGTCGGTGCTTGACCGTTCATGAGTCTTGTGAGCTCGCGTGGCTTGCTTCTTGGCGCATATCCTATGCTAAGTGTTAGAGTCGGAAATACGACATCATCACGAGCAGGTCTGAGTTCGGATCGTTGGCAGCGGCACATTGTGTCGTAGGCGAGAGTTTCGTTTGCAGAATCAAGTTGTTGGCTCAATTCTTCTATTAATGCGTGCTCATCACCTTTGATATATTTTTCTCCTGTGGAGAAATCGGCATCTTTTGTAAACCTGCTGCTTTTGTATCTGATCGCCATCAACATGCCGCCTTTCATGACCATTGTGGATCTTAACGCGGCAGACGAACTAATAGCTGTGAGAATGGTATGAACGGCTTCTCTGAAGTATTTCTTATCAGGCTCAGCGCATGCTACCCATGCTGGAAGGTCTAGTTCTTCTATGGTCATCTCAGGTATCGTCTAAATGTGAGTCTTGTAAAAGCGATGGAACGTTAATGGACAATTTCCATCGTTCTGAATGCTGAGGCGCATATTCTTCTGCTGAATCCAGTTTTCTGGAGCCACCTCGTTGCGCAAAAATTTCCCATTTTTCGAACATCGGGGATTGCAAACCGCAGACCTCTTCTAATAAATAACCAGCACGTACCTTATCAATTGGCTTGCCATGTTGATCGATTTCATCGGCAATAAACTTCAGATAGCGACGCGCCTCTTTTTTATACACATCAAGGACATGTTGAATACCACCACATAATTCCGGTTCTCGGATCATGTCTAAAAAGACGCGACCAATTGTTGCGACCCGAAGGGAGGTATCTGAGACATGACGGAAGGCACCAAGATGCGACCGCTCTTCGAAATGGAGAGGAGTTTTTCCAATTTTTTCTAGTTTCGGTCGCTTCAAAGTAGGAAGGTTCATTGAGACATATTGCTCCAATTCTTCATTGAGATCCTTTCGCATGCGTTCTTCTGATTGTTGCTTCCAGACCTTAATAGATGGTCTAGTCATGTATAAGGTATTTGGAAATCTGTCAGTAAGTCCATGATGTTCCATTGCACTTAAATGTGACACATAAGCAAAAGGATCAATTGAACAGGCAATCTCGGCGGGAGGTGACGACGCTCGACCAAAAAGAAGAAATGAATTTGTTGCTGCCGTAGGTGACAGTAAATGCAAACTGAGTATCGTTTCTAGAATGGAGTCGTAGTCGCTTTGTGGGGATTTTGATTTTTCAAAAAAATCTAGTTTAAATAGCATTTTAGCGAGATCATAAGAGGTTAGTGCAGGGTTTCTTTGGATGGAGAGTGTTTCTACTACTGCGGCGATACGCTCGAAATTGTTTGATAGATTCACAATTTATTTTCTAATTTGTGTTAATGTGAAAACCGTTATTTGTATATAACTGCTAAAATGCGTCCTAAGGACGCATTTTAGCAGTTATATTAAACTTTTTCAAGTTAAAATTTGCGAACTATCATGCTATCCTTTATACTACGTCCTAAGGACGTAGTATAAAGGATAGCAGCTGACAAGAAGTAAGAAGAAATTGTATTGAGTAAACGCTTAGTTGGCCGACCATAGAATCGCATAAGCCATTAATTTGCACTTATAAAACGCTACAAGCTGGTACCTTACTTGTTTAGAGTCATTCTGACGGGCATTATAGGAAAACGCCAGTGCTCGCAATTTTACATTGGATAGAAATCAGTGGAATTGAAGATCAATTCGTTCATTGATTTTACTCCTAAAGCTTAAAGTCTGCACGGACAGCCTGGACACCCGACCAGCCTACTCTTATTTATCCAGCCTCTTGATACATTTCAAGAATAAAGTCTGCAATAGGCTTACCGAATCGCTCGGTCAACGACAGTTCTAAAATTCCCAACAAAAAATAGTCCGTGTAATTGATCGCCTTTTGGTCTTCTCCTGATTGAGCAAGAATCCACAGAGCGACAATTGCCAGCATAGTGCGGCTATCCAAATTTTTAGCCTTACAGCTTTTTGCAATCACATTTCTGGTGGGGCTAGCGACTAGCTTGTCCAAGTCATGATGCGAGCATGACCAAGCCTCTCCAAACTGAAACTCAACCATATATTCAAGTAGCGAGTGGCATTTTTGCGCCACGCTTTTTCCAGATTGATATAGCCTCGCATCAGCAAGCAAACTGGATACTGTTCGCTTACACACACCGTCTTCTCGGTTCAGTACCTTCCAAAGGGGGGGGGGGGGCTATCAAGACCAGATAAAAATACTCGCTGGGTTTTAGGCAGAATTTTATCTACATCATTCACGAATTTGGCAAGCGGTACTACATCGGCATTCTTATGGCGATCCTATTTACCACGGTCAGTGTTTAATCCGTTTAACGACAAAAAAGTCACCAGTCGCTCAATTACAGTTTGCTCACTGGCTTTCATCACAGCGTGAAACCAAGTTGTAACTCTAAGCCTTTTAACGCCAACCAATTTGCCATCTACTTTTGAACTCGTTTTAACCATTCCGCTTCACACATTCGTTATACCCAAATTTCCCATGAGCTATAGGGGTTAAAGGCTTTAAGGAAGTGCCACGTGATCGCTATGTTTCGGACGAAGAATATAAAGCTGTTTGGGAAGTTGTACACCCAACAGTTCAGGATGCTATGGATTTGGCTTTATGTACTGGTCAGCGCCCGGCGGATGTCCTGAAAATCCAAGTAACGGACATTGTGGACAGTAAGTTATTCATCAAGCAGGGGAAAACAGGTAAGAAGCTGAGAATTTCTATTGAGGGTGAGCTTGCCACTATTATTGATCGCATTATGGCGAAACCACGTGACAAAGTGAATATGGCGTTATTGCAAGACCCAGATGGACAGCAATTAACCTATACAGCCATGCGGTCGAGATTTGACAAGGCTAGGGAAGTGTCTGGCGTAAACTTTCAATTTCGAGATTTGCGCGCAAAGGCAGCTACTGATACCGAAGATTTGGCGCATGCGCAAAGACTACTTGGTCACAAAAATCGTTCGACAACGGAAATTTACACCAGAGATCGGAACGGTGATCTAGTAAAGCCGTTAAAGAGAAATTAAACCGGAAAATCAGCGTTGCCTTTTAACTGGTGGCTTATAACTTTCTGGTCTTGTGATAATGTTTCCGTTCGCATCGTCAATTTTCTCAGGAAACAAATTGCGCTCTATATGATGCTCTTTTATTCTCTTTGCATTTGAGCATGCATTTCGAAGTTCTAACGCATTTTGAAATCGAAGTTCTGGAATTACAGCATCTACATCCTTATCAGGGAATGTTTGTCTCACTAATTTAATCGCTGGAACTAAATCAGTGTCCGCTGTAAGTATAAGTGCCTTGTCGAACAGGTTCTTGTGCGCCTTGTCTACGAGATGAATACCAAAATTTACGTCTGTTTCCTTTTCTTCGTGAGTATCCCAAACTGAACCACATGACTTGCATTTGGCACTTTTCTTTTTGAAATGCCCCATAATTACAGTAACGCCGGAAGCTTCAAGGGCTTTAACATATTTGAGGTGGCGTTGGTATGCGTCGGGTAACCAAGTTGCGAACGCCGAGAAATAATATACGTCAGTAATTTCCTCGTTGCTTGGCGTTATAAAAGCAGACACCATTGATTTAATGTCCAGCCATTTAAAATGGTTTTTTTGATTGAGGCGCTTTTTTGTACGGGGATGATAATCAAGGTCAGTTAAAGCATGATACAAATTGAATCCATCTACGAAGCAGGCAATCCGTCGTTTAGTCAATTTAACGCCCCATAAAAAAAAGCCGGCTGCTCTGGCAACCGGCGCTGTGAAATCAAGTTTCACAGGATGACTCTCCTTCACCTCAGGGCGAAGGGGCCGCAAAGTCTAGCTTTGCGGGAATAATACTTAATCGCTCGGGCAATTAAGGCTACGAAATCGAGTTTCGCAGGATAACTATAAACAACTATAAGACGAAATCTCATTTTCTGCAATATTAAAACAAGAATTGTAGAAAACTTGGTTTAATTGTAGAAAAAGGGCGACAGTAAAAATACTGTAACCCTTTGATTTTCTTGGTGGCCCGGGGCGGAATCGAACCACCGACACAAGGATTTTCAATCCTCTGCTCTACCGACTGAGCTACCAGGCCAAGACCAAGAATTATAGACACCTATTCGGGAAAAAGCAAATAATTTCTGTTTTATCCTTGAAATTTGATCGGCCTCAGATGGAATTGCAGCGGGCGTATGAATTAATTGCGCTCACGTATAATGGCATTTTTGGGTGTCTTCTTGTCCGCAAAGGTTGGGTATGAACCAGCAATTGATTCGTTCTGAAATTTGTATCGTTGGTGATGGCGCTGTTGGTAAAGCGGCTGCTTTGGGTTTGGCGCAGGCTGGTTTGTCGGTTGTGCTATTGCGTAGCGGTTCGGTAAGTCATCCGGTCGAGATAAAATCTGATTGGGATGTGCGCGTGTTTGCTTTGAATCATATTGCACATGATTTATTGGATTCTTTAAAGGTGTGGGGCGCGCTTGATGCATCTCGGCTTGCGCCAGTGAGTGCGATGCAGGTGCATGACGCGGCTGAAACTGGTAACGGTAAGCTCGAATTTGATGCTTATGGCGCGTATATCAATGAACTTGCGTGGATTGTTGAGGATAAAAATCTGAACCAAGCTTTAGATAGCGCATTACGTTTCGCTCCGAATATTCAGTTTGTCGAAGGGCATGCAGAAAAGCTAACTGCGGGTGCTGAAGTTGCTAGTATTGAATTGACCGATGCACGTGTGATCGAAGCGCAATTGATTATTGGTGCCGATGGTGCGCAGTCTTGGGTGCGTGGACAAGCGGATATTGGTTTGGACTATCGTTCTTATGGGCAGCAGGGCGTCGTGACGAATTTTGCTTGTGAGAAGCCGCACCATGGCATAGCGCGTCAATGGTTTGTAGAGGGGCAGGGGATTGTCGCTTTGTTGCCTTTGCCTGGCAATCAAGTGTCCTTGGTATGGTCTGCGCCTGATTTGTTGGCAGCAGAACTATTACGCGAATCTTTAACTTCCTTGGCAGATCGATTGGCCGTTTATGCCGCTAAGGATTTAGGCAATTTAACGCCTTTGCAGCCTGAGGTAGTGAAAGCGTTTCCACTACGCTTGATTCGTCCACACAGTATGGTCGCTGCGCGGGTGGCTTTGATTGGGGATGCAGCACATGCGGTGCACCCACTTGCAGGTCATGGAATGAATTTGGGATTTGGCGATGTACAAGCTTTATTAAAAATTTTGAGCGAGCGAGAAGCGCATCGTGATTGTGGCGATGCACGGATTTTGGCGAGATATCGTCGCGCGCGTAGCGAGGAAGTCTCCTTGATGCAATTAACGACGGATGGCCTCGCACGTCTCTTTGGTAGTGAATTTCCTGCCGTTCGTCTGATGCGTAGTGTAGGAATGAACTTACTAAATCAATTGCCTGTCCTAAAACGAAAATTGATTTCCCACGCGATGGGAAAATAGTACATACCTAGTGAAGATGTTATTTTGAGAAAAAATATATGAAAAAGAATTTAATTAGCCTCGCTTTGCCAGCATGTATTTTGGTGAGTACAAGTGTATGGGCGCAAACACCTGCGCAAATTGAAGCCAATATTAAGAAAGCGATTTCTGCGAATGTTGGTAGCGGTGTCAAAATTGACTCGGTAATAAAGACTCCCTATGGCGGTTTGTATGAGGTGCGCATGGGTAGTGAGATTGTCTATACCGATGAAAAAGCCAAGTACATTTTTGTCGGCAGCATCATTGATGTGAAAGGTACGACCAATTTCACAAAGCTTCGCACTGATGAATTGAATCGCGTGAATTTTTCTGAATTACCTTTAGATGCCGCAGTGAAGTATGTGAAGGGCGACGGCAAGCGCGTGATTGCGATTTTTGAAGATCCTAACTGCGGCTATTGCAAAAAATTTAGAAAGACTTTGCAAGGCGTCGACAATATTACGATCTACACTTTTATGTATAACATCCTGTCAGATGACTCTGTGACCAAATCACGTGATATCTGGTGTTCTGCTGATCGCAGCAAGGCTTGGGATGAATGGATGATGAACGGTAAAGTAGCACCGACTGCTGCCGCGAGTTGCAAAACTCCGCATGAGCAAGTCTTAGCCTTGGGTAAGAAGTATCGCGTCACGGGTACACCAACCGTAATCTTCGCTGATGGCTCACGCTTACCAGGTATGGTTGACGTGAAGGCGATGGAGGAAAAGTTTGCTAGTTTGAAAGCGCCCTCGCTAGCGGCGAAGTGATGTGTCATGCGTGATGATTTTTTCTGCTGTGGTATTTTGTTAGCCGCAGGTCAGGGAAAGCGTTTCGATCCAAGTGGGCGGCAGCACAAACTATTGCAAGTGCTGCCTTCCGGTCTAAATATTGTTAGCACGAGTGCTAGCAATTTACAGCAAGTGTTCCCACAATGTTGGGCTGTGCTTGCTGATCAATCTTCAGCAATTCAAGCCTCGCTGCAAGCAATCAATTTTCCTACCTACTTTTGCGTGGACGCAGCTTTAGGAATGGCGCATTCGCTTCGCACCGGTATCGAACAATTGCCGGCTGATGCAGATGCATTCGTCATCGCTTTGGCTGACATGCCTTTTGTTTCAGCCCAAACTTTGATGGCGATTCGTGATGGTTTGGCAAAAGGTGCAGACATAGTGGTGCCAGTTTATCGTGGACAACGCGGTAATCCTGTTGGCTTCTCGCGAAAACATTTACCAGATTTCCATAGTTTACATGGCGATCGTGGTGCGCGTCAGCTCTTGCAAACACAGCCCGTCACAGAAATCGAAGTCGATGATTGTGGCATTCTGCAAGACATCGATAGACCAGAAGATTTGTCTACTTATAATGCATGTTAATTTCATTATTTAAATTTGGTATCGATCCATTTCTTAGGTTTTGTTTTCTCGACTATTGCCAAATCTTCTCTTGAGTTCTCTATCACCCATCCCAAGTGAGGCATATTTCGCCTAAAATAGCGGCTTTCTCGCATTGATCGTCCTTCACGATCCTACTCGTTTGATATGGAAACTCTTGATAAGCAGTTCGCTACACGTCTCGGCCTAGTCGGCCTAATCCCTTTTGTTTTACTTACTTTGTTGTGCTGGATTGTTCATCCCGACTGGATGCAATTTTTTGTGGAAGCGCAACTGGTTTATGGCATCGCCATTCTTGGCTTCCTTGGTGGTCTGCATTGGGGACTTGCATTAATTGGCAAAGAACGTAGTGCGCAAGATGCGAAGCGGGATTTGTTATCTGGCGTGCTTCCAGTGATTATTGCTTGGTTTGCCTTATCGCAAATTACTGTGGTTGGATTTTTGATTCAGATGGCGGCGTTTATCTATTCCTATCAATACGATAAACGCATGTATCAACGCTTTGCGATGCCGCCTTGGTTCGTTGAATTGCGTTTCCGTTTAACGGCAGTGGTGGTGACGACCCAAGTGTTCACCTTCCTCGCTGCTAATATTCGTTTGTGATCGCGGAGCCAAAGATGACTAAGCAACTCGCCGCTGTGCATTACAGCATTACCTCGCATGATTTAGCTGCGCATGTGTTTCATGTGACTTTAACGATCACGAATCCTGACCCAAATGGACAAATCGTGTCATTGCCAGTGTGGATACCTGGTAGTTACATGGTACGTGAATTTGCGCGCAATATTATTCGCATTAGTGCGCAAGCGAATGGCAAGAAAATCGCATTAAAGAAATTGAATAAAACCAGCTGGCAAGCTGCAGCTTGCGATGTCAACGCAAGTTTGCAGATTAGTTATGAAGTCTACGCTTGGGATTTATCGGTGCGAGCTGCGCATTTAGATCAATCGCACGGTTTCTTTAATGGTACTAGTGTGTTTTTGCAGGTGCATGGACAAGAGCCGCTTGCGCACGTGGTGGATATTCAAAAACCAGAAGATGCTTCCGCCAAGACTTGGCGTATCGCGACTTCCTTACCCGAATTAAAAGCCAAGCGTTTTGGCTTCGGTACTTATATCGCCAGTGATTATGATGACTTAATGGATCACCCAGTAGAGATGGGTGATTTTGCTTTGGTCAGTTTTAAGGCGCATGGTGTGCCGCATGACTTTGTGATCACAGGCAAAGTGCCCAATATCGACTTGACGCGGATCGCTAAAGATGTGCAGAAAATTTGCGAAACCGAGATCGCATTTTTTGAACCGAGAACCAAGCAAGCACCGATGGATCGTTATGTATTCATGACGATGGCAGTGGGTGAAGGCTACGGTGGTTTGGAGCATCGCGCATCGACCGCTTTGATTTGTAATCGTGCTGATTTGCCGACCAAGAATGATACTAGCGTTAGCGAAGGCTATCGTGAGTTTTTGGCCTTGTGCAGCCATGAATATTTCCATACCTGGAATGTCAAACGTATCAAACCCGCGGTGTTCGCTAACTATGATTTGAGCCAAGAAAATTACACCAGTTTGCTGTGGTTGTTTGAAGGTTTTACTAGCTATTACGACGATCTGTTCTTGCGTCGCTGCGGTTTGATTGATGAAGCAGCCTATTTGAAGTTGATCGAAAAAACCGTCAATACCGTACAGCGTGGTTCAGGGCGTAAAAAGCAAAGTGTTGCGGATTCTAGTTTTGACGCTTGGACTAAATACTACCGTCAAGACGAAAATTCGCCGAATGCGATTGTCAGTTATTACGCTAAGGGTTCTTTGGTCGCACTCGGTTTGGATTTGACTATACGTCATGAAACCGAAGGTAAGAAATCACTCGATGATGTGATGCGCGCGCTGTGGAAAAAATACGGTAAAGATTTTTACGAGAAAGCGAAGTCTGGTAAGCAACAAGGCTTGGGTGAAGATGAATTTGAAAGCCTAGTCGAACAAGTGACAGGCGTGAAGATTAAGCGCTTTATCGACAAGTACATCAAAGGTACAGAAGATGTACCGCTAGCGAAGTTGTATGTAGACTTTGCGGTGGATGTGAAAGATCAATCGACTGCGAAAAAAGCCTCTTTGAATGTGCGCTTAAGTAAGAGCGGTGCTGATTGCAAGTTGGCACATGTGTACGAAGATGGCGCTGCACATCGTGCTGGTTTATCGGCGGGTGATGTCTTGGTCGCGTTTAATGGTTTGCGTGTTACTGCTGCCGATGCTGGCAATGGTTTAGTCAATTTGCTCGCTGCTTATAGCGTTGGTGAAACGGTGCAAGTCCATGCTTTCCGACGCGATGAGTTATTGACAGTGAATGTGAAGTTGCAGGCAGATGATGTGCCGAGCTTGACGATTGCTTTGGCTGCGAATCAGAAATTGGCTGGGGCTAAAAAACGGCCGTCGATTTAAATTGTCACGTAAATTTATCCATAGCTACCACGAGAACATATGCCGCATTCAGACGAAGAATTAGAGCAATTTTTTGGTGCATACTTTCACCAAGATTGGGCGCTAGACGATTCAACATGGAAAGGCGTTGCTTTGCAGTATGCAAAGGACTCTGGAACATTATTAACAGAGCTTGTAGCGGAAAAAGTGGAAAGACTTTCGAGCTTGGTTATCTTAGATAATGAGCTAAATGAGATTCTACAAAGTTTCGGTTGTTATTATTGGCCAGGCTCGTCAGCTGGTTATCGCTCCTGGCTCAAAGAATTGTCAGCATATTTGTTTGAATTGTCTGAGAACGGGTCCTTAATGATTGACGGCGTAACGCGACAGCATTGACTACAACGTTAACAACAAAATTCTCTTTTCTTATTTGTGGATGAAGGGATTTTTTATGTACTCACCGCCAACCAAACATCATTTGTTCTGCCAATGTCTTTTTTGCAGTTGGCAGCAAATCGACCGCTCCTAAACCCAAGCCAAACAAACCCTGTATCAAGCTGCCATCCTGACTACTAGCAAATATTTTTGCCATGGTATCGGTGAGTTTGATGGTAGTTTGTCTGTCTGTCTTGCGTTGATTCAAAAACGTCTGCAATGCTTGTGAAGAGAAATCACGACTCAGGCATTGCGCCAGACAAAATGCGTCGCGTAATCCCAAATTGAGACCTTGCCCTGCCACTGGGTGCAAGGTCTGTGCGGCATTGCCTATGCGCACCGTACGTTGCCCTGCGTGGGCTTGGGCGTTCAAACCAAGCGGGTAGGAAACGCATTTGCTCACTGAAATAAATTGTCCTAGACGTTCGCCAAACCCTTGTTGCAGTGCCTGCAAAAAGATGGCGTCATCCATGGCTAGCATCGCTGGCACGCAATCTGGGCGCATACACCAGACTAAGGAATAGCCATCATCTTGCGGCAGTAGGGCGATCGGTCCTTGATCGGTAAATCGTTCGAAAGCGCGATGTGCGATTGGTCTATCTACCAGCACATGGGCTATTAGCGCGGTTTGCTGATAATCGTGATGTTGCTGTCTTTGTTCTTGATCAGTGAAGGTGCCACCCTCGGCTTGAATCACAAACTCAGCTGTATACTCGCTGCCATCTTGCAAATGTATACTGGCAGATTGATCGCGGTCATTGATAGCGATAACTTGAACTGGGCGATGTGTGAGAATTCCGGCTTGGAGAAGTGCATTTTCTAAAGGACTAACGATATCGCCATAGCGAGCCACATAGCCTAGCGCTGGCAATTGATAATCGGCTGCGGTCAAAAAACTACGTCCAAAATGACGACGGCGCGATACGTGAATTTCTGTGATTGCCGTGGTTCTCTGTGGTCGCGCATTAAGCCTACTTAGAATCTGATCGCTACCGTAAGAAAGAGCAATACTGCGCGCATCCTGGTTGGCTTGTTCGCTAGTTTTCGCGTCAAATAAAACGATGTCTGACGCCGCCATGCCATGTTGATGCAACATTAAAGCCAAGGCTTGACCAACCGGCCCTGCACCACAAATGGCGATTTTGCTGTGTTGGTTTTTCTGGCTTAAATGGGACATGCTTAGCAAAATTAATGCGGTTTATCTTGTGAACCAAAGTTGATCGGCGGCGCATTCAACGCAGCCAATTGCTCAGGCGTCCCGACGTTATGCCATTCTCCACGATAAAGCTCGCCACCGAGTTGAGCTTGATCAGCATATTTACGCAAGATGGGAGCGAGTTTAGCGTAGTCACCTGCTTGAATGCCAGCAAACATTTCGGGACGATAGACACCGATATTGCCAAAGGTGACGCGTTCTGCACCAGCATTGTCTTCGTTCGATAATCCCATCAAGCTTAAAGAAAAATCACCTTTAGGATGAAAGCTAGGATTCTTCACCATGTACAACCAAGCCACATCGCGCTCGTCCAATGGATGCGGATTGCCCCACATGTCTTCGGCTTCTAAAGTATTTAAACATTCGGCAAAGTTAAAATGCGGAATGTAGATATCACCAGAAACCACGATAAACGGTTCTTCGCCATCGGTCAGTAGTGGCAATGCTTTGGTGATACCACCGGCGGTTTCCAATGCAGTTTCTTCAGCGGAGTAAGACACCTGTGCGCCAAACTTGCTGCCATCGCCTATCGCATCGACAATCATTTGTCCCAAATGCGCGTGGTTGATGACGATCTCGGTGATGCCAGCTTTGACTAAATTCAAAATATGCCAAACGATCAGCGGGCGACCACGCACTTTTAATAGCGGTTTAGGACAAGTGTCGGTCAACGGACGCATGCGTTCGCCACGACCAGCAGCAAGGATCATTGCTTTCATGCTGCGATCCTATTAAAAAGTGTAACCGAATTGTGGTGCCGTTTCTTCCAATACATCCAATAAGCGCAACAGCGGGATCAGATCTTTATAGCGATGAGAAGTCTTGCGCACATAGTCCATCACGGTTGGCATGTCGGCTAGATAATGCTGCTTGCCATCACGATGGGCGAGGCGGGCGAAGATGCCGAGTATCTTTAAATGACGCTGCAAGCCCATGAACTCGAAATCTCGATAGAAACTATCAATATCAGGAGCGACTGGTAAGCCAGCTTTTTTCGCCTTTTCCCAGTAACGAATCGCCCAATCCAAGACCATTTCTTCATCCCATTGCACATAAGCGTCACGCAATAAAGATACCAAATCGTAAGTCAGTGGACCGTACAAGGCTCCTTGAAAATCCAAGATGCCGGGATTGCCTTTGTCCATCAACATCAAATTGCGCGAATGATAATCACGATGCACGAAGACTTGTGGCTGCGCCATGATATTCGCGAGCAAGGCGTCGAAGACTTTGTGCAAATTGGCGTTTTGTTCGTCAGTGAGCGTCACGCCCAAATGCTTATTGATATACCACTCAGGGAATATCATCAATTCACGTTTGAGAAATTCTCTATCATATTCGGGCAACACATCAGGCTGACTTTGGGTTTGCAGCAGTACCAAAGAATCGATGGCATCCATATACAGTTTGTGTGCAGTGTCGCTATTGAGCACATGCGAATACATGGTGGTGCCGAGATCGGTTAACAGCAAAAAGCCTTGTTCGGTATCTTGCGCCAACACTTCTGGCACTGTTAAGTTGATCTGTTTAAACAATTGCGCGATCTGGATGAAAGGTTTGACATCCTCTTGCGGTTGCGGTGCGTCCATCACGATGAAGCTGTACTTTGTGCCTTCGGCTTCGCCATCAATGCGGAAATAACGACGGAAGCTAGCATCAGCGGAGGCTGGGCGCATGCTGCTCAAATCTAGTTTTGGGCTAGCGATGTCGCTTAGCCAGAGATGTAAATCTTGCAGGCGCTGTGCGTCATGCTCTGGGGAGGTTGATGATGAAGTTGGCTGAGTGGCAGACATAATTGGCTCGTATGGCGAAAGTAATTGGTAAATGCTGTGGCGATCAATGGAATGGATTTATTTTAATAATCAAAAGTGCGACCTTGTTAGTCTTATCAGTTTGTACTCGTCAAATTAGTGTAACTCTATGCATGGAGGCTATTTAGGTAGGCGTTTGCGCCTATAATAGACAGCTTTTATTGGCTGTCGGATTTTGCAATCAATTTCGCGGTTTTTTACCAGCCAAATACACAATAACAAGTGTTAGCCAGCTTTTTAGAAATTGCGATGCAATCACTAGCGCTAGAGAAACATTTAACTTAATGTCATTAAATAATTATTCCATGCCTCGGAAAAGTCATTCTACAAAAGCGTTATTATCGCATTCATCTCAGTCGACAGCTATGTTTCCCGCAAGTCCGGTATTTGCGAAGACTTTAATTGCTGCGTGTTTGTTTTCGGCTTTTGCGTCTTCGCATGCGCAAGAAGCGTCGCCCCAACAAGTTGTAGTTGAAAAAAAGCCTGACGAATTAGTATTAAAAGTAGATTCCAAGCTCGATTTAAAAAATCCCTCTTCCCAGCAATCAACCACGATGGTGATTAAGGCAGAGCAAGTTAGCGGCCAACCTGATCGCGTGATCCATTTGGATCATCAAGTTGAAGTCACGCGGGGTAATCTGAATTTCAGCGCAGACAAGGCAACTTACTTGCAGGTCGAAGATCAACTAGATGCTTCGGGTAAGGTGAAATTGCAGCGTAATGGCGATTGCTACAGCGGCGATTTGATGCGTTTTATCTTGGAGACAGGCGCAGGTTATGTGCAAAACCCTAGTTATTATTTCGCAAAAAATAATGGACAAGGTCGTGCTGATAAGATTGAATTTGAGAACGAAGAAAAAGCCAAGATCACCAACGGCACTTACAGTACTTGTGAAGGTTTAGATCCTGATTGGTATTTGCGTGCCGATACCATGAGTTTGGATACTGGGTTAGACACGGGCATTGCGGGCAAATCCGTCTTGTATTTTAAAGGTGTGCCGATTATGGGTACGCCTTCTTGGCTGAACTTTAGTTTCCCCTTGTCTGGTGCGCGTCATTCTGGTTTGTTGCCGCCGACAGTTGGGCATTCAAACAAGGGTGGTGTTGAGTTTGGTATGCCGTACTACTTCAATATCGCTCCTAATCGTGATTTTACTTTGCATCCAAAACTGATCGCCAGACGTGGTTTACAGTTAGGGATGGAAGGTCGATATCTGGGTGAAACCTACGGTGGCGAAACTGCAATTGAAGTGATTCGCGATAAATTAACCGAGACCACGCGATATGCCGGTGCTTCCGTGCATCGACAGAGTTTGACGCCGGGTTTAGTGTTTTCATGGAATATGAACAAGGCTTCGGATAATGATTACCCAGCCGATTTTTCGAATTCCACAACGAAAACCGCGCAACGTTTGTTAGTACGTGATATCGGGCTCGATTACTATGGTTCGATTTGGAACGCGTCTCTGCGCTCGACCAGTTATCAAGTTTTACAAGACGTCACAGCACCGATTACTTTGCCGTACGAACGTTTGCCACAGTTGAGTTTTCGTGCTGGTCAAAGTGATGTATTTGGTTTAGATTGGTCAGTTGATGCATCAATGACGCGCTTTTGGCATCCAACTTTAACGCGTGGTCAGCGCGCCGTGATCAATCCACAACTGTCTTTGCCATTTATTCAGCCAGCGTATTTTGTAGTGCCGAAAGTGTCATTTCATGCGACCAGCTACCAGATCGATAATCCTATGGCCGGGCAGCCAGATCGTTTGCAAAGAACAGTACCGAGTTTTTCTGTCGATAGTGGCTTGATTTTTGAGCGTCGTGCCAGTTTGCTCGGCAATAAAATGACTCAGACTTTGGAGCCGCGTCTGTTTTATGTCAACACGCCTTTCCGCGATCAGAAAGATTACCCTTTATTTGATACCGCCTTAGCCGATTTTAATTTTGCGCAGATTTTCAGTGAAAATCGTTTCACCGGACACGATAGGATTGGTGATTCAAATCAAGTAACCGCAGCAGTCGTTTCACGTTTTATTGAAGATAATGGTGCCGAGCGATTTAAGTTTGCGCTTGGCCAGCGTTTTTATTTCAATACGCAAAAAGTGAGTCTCGATGGTATTTCTAGTCCAAGTCGCTCAGATTTATTACTGGCAGGCACCGGACAAATTTCTGATACCTTAAACGTCGAAGCCGCTTTGCAAGTAAGCCAGAGTGATAGACAATCAGTGCGCTCTAACTATGCAGTGCGTTGGCAACCAGCGCCGAAAAAAATACTGAATTTGCAATATCAATTCCAACGTGAAGTCTTGAAGCAATTAGAGTTGTCAGGTCAGTGGCCAGTTGCGCATCGTTGGTATGTAGTAGGTAAGAGTAACTATTCCTTGCAAAATAGTAAAATGGTGGAAGGCTTAGCGGGATTTGAATATCGTGCCGATTGCTGGGCTTTGCGATTTGTCGCACACCGTTTTGCAACGACTAATTTGTCTAACAATTCAGGTTTTTCGATTCAGTTAGAGTTAAATGGCTTAGCGCGGATAGGATTTGGTTCGAATCCGGTGGAAACTTTGAAAAAGAATATTTCCGGTTATCAGGCTACGAATTAGCGTGTATATTGCAGCTTTCGCCAGAAAATGGCGATAAAAGTCGAGGTAGATTAGCTAGCACCTCATTTTTATTATGAATTTGGATCACTATGCGACACAATTTGCACATGAATCAATTGAAACGCCCTGCAGCAATCTGTTTATCGGTATGCCTGACCGCTTTATTTGGTCTTTCCTTTTCAACTTCCGCATGGTCGCAAGCTGCGCCTGCAGCGAAACCACAATCGACTTCCCCGATCGCACCGATTGAAGATCCATTAGCGAGTGCGGCTAAAGCGCCAGTGAAAAAAGTTTCCAAGGCGCAGATCATTAACGGTATCGCTGTGGTAGTGAATGATGAAGTCATCACCAATATGGAAGTGCAGGAACGCATCAATTCGATTGAGCGCAGTTTGAAAGCACAGGGAACGCCACTGCCAGCGCGTGCGGATCTCGAAAAGCAAATTTTGGAACGTATGATCATTGATCGTTTGCAAGTGCAACTGGCAAAAGAGCAAGGTATGCGTGTTGATGACATTATGCTCGACCGCGCTTTGCAAAGAATGGCAGAGCAAAATAAAACGACTTTGCAAGAATTGCGTAATCAGATTGAGCGTGATGGTACGTCTTTCTCTGCTTTCCGCGAAGAGATTCGTGATGACATCATGATGCAGCGTGTGCGTGAACGTGAAGTGGAAAGTAAGTTGCAAGTGTCTGAATTAGAGGTGGATAACTTCATCGCGGCGCAAGAAGCAGCACCAAGTAAAAATCAAGAAATTAATTTAGGTCACATCATGGTTCGTATTCCTGAAAATGCGACACCTGAAGTGATTGCACAGCGTAATGCACGTGCGCAAGAAGCCTATAAAAAATTGCGAATTGGTGATGATTTCGCCAAATTAGCGGCAACTTATTCTGACTCTAATGAAGCGCTGAAAGGTGGCGAAGTGGGTTGGCGTGAACAGGATAAAATTCCTACCATTTTTGTCGATGCGGTGAATAAAATTAGTTTTGTCGGTGGCTTCTCTGAGATCGTTCGTAGTCCCAATGGCTTCCATATTTTTAAATTGTTAGGTAAGCGCGATGTTGCGCCTGTGGCCGCAAGCAATACGGTTCAAGAAACCAATGTACGTCATATCTTAATGCGCCCGACCCAGTTATTGACTGCTGCGCAGGTAAAGACTACTTTGGCAGAACTTAAACAAAAGATCCTGAATAAGACTGCGACGTTTGAAGAATTAGCGAAAGCAAATTCGGTTGATACATCGGCTTCAAAAGGCGGCGATTTAGGTTGGGTTAATCCTGGTGATACCTTCCCTGAGTTTGAAACCACGATGAATAAGTTGGCAATCAATGAAGTCAGTGATCCGATTGAAACGCAAATGGGTTTTCATATTTTGCAAGTCGTAGAACGCAAAGTGAGTGACGATTCTAAAGAGCGCAAACGTGTGGCCGCACGCCAATCTGTACGTGCACGTAAATCGGAAGAAGCATTGCAAGACTGGTTGCGTCAATTACGTGACCGCGCCTACGTTGAATTCCGTACCGAGCAGAAGTAATCAAAATAAATATCAAACATAATGGGATCGCGTCTACCTGTCATTGCAATTACCGTTGGTGAACCAGCCGGCATTGGTCCAGAAATATCTTTGCTGGCGGCTTGGGAATTGCGTGCGCAGGTGCGCCCTATATTGATTGGTGACGCTGCTTATCTGGCGATGCTGGCGCATGATTTGGATAGAAATATTCGCTTGATGGGCATCTCTCAGCAGGCACTTCGCAATAATGGTTTGCCGGGTTGTGGCAAAGATCAAATTACCGTTATCGACAGTCCACTCTCTGCGCATGTGGTCGCAGGCCAGCTAGATCCACGCAACGGTCGCGCAGTGTTAGCGACTTTAGACTTGGCAATCGAATGCATACAGCAAGGCTGGTGCGATGCCATGGTTACTGCGCCCTTGCAAAAAAGTACGATCAATGATGCCGGCGTCGCATTCACCGGACATACCGAATACTTGGCGCAACAAACCAATACGCCGCAAGTCGTGATGATGCTGGCATGTGAAGCATCCGCCCATTTGCCACAGCCTTTACGCGTTGCATTAGCCACCACGCATTTACCCTTGCGTGAAGTTCCTGATGCGATCAAATTTGATGACTTGTTACGCAGCTTACAGATCATTCATCGTGATTTGCAAGAAAAATTTGGCATCGCAAAACCCAAGATTTACGTCACAGGTTTGAATCCGCATGCGGGTGAAAACGGCTATCTTGGCCAAGAAGAAATCGAAGTCATCAATCCAGTCATTTTGCATGCGCGTAGTTTAGGCATGGACGTGCATGGCGCTTTTCCTGCCGATACTTTATTTCAGCAAAAATATCTGAAAGATGCCGATTGTGTGCTGGCGATGTATCACGATCAAGGTTTGTCCGTGTTAAAGCATGCGAGTTTTGGTCTGGGCGTCAACATTACCTTGGGTTTGCCATTGATACGCACCTCGGTTGATCATGGTACCGCTTTAGATTTAGCAAAATTGGGCACTGGTTTGGCCGATGCAGGTAGTATGAAAGTAGCGATGCGTATTGCCGCAGAAATGGTGGCGCGCCAACATGCTAGTTCCAATCCGGCGAATAGCCATCACTAAGTTATCCTTGCGTGTGCATAAGCTCGCTACGCTATAACGAAAAAATACAAAGAATATGAAACACATAGCCCGTAAACGTTTTGGTCAAAATTTTCTCACTGATCAACAAGTCTTAAACGACATTATTAGCGTGATTAATCCAAAATCTGGCGAGAGCATGGTGGAGATTGGTCCTGGCTTGGCGGCGATGACACGCCTTTTGCTAGAAGGTTTGGATCAATTGCATGTGGTCGAACTGGATCGTGATCTGGTCGCCAGATTAAAGAAGAGTTTTGACCAGACAAAATTGATTATTCACGAAGGTGACGCACTGCAATTTGATTTCGCATCAATCCCCGTGAATGAAGGCAAAAAGCTGCGTATTGTCGGCAATCTTCCTTACAATATTTCTAGTCCTTTGTTATTTCATCTTGCTGAGTATGCCGAGCAAGTGGAAGACCAACACTTCATGCTACAAAAGGAAGTCGTTGAGCGCATGGTGGCGGAACCAGGTGGCAAAGAATATGGTCGCCTGTCGGTGATGCTGCAATGGCGTTATCACATGGAATTGCTATTCATCGTGCCGCCGACGGCGTTTGATCCGCCACCACGCGTCGATTCTGCGATAGTACGCATGATTCCGAAAAAAGAAAAACTGTCGTGTAAATTGCAAAACTTGGAACAAGTCGTGACCAAGTCATTCTCCCAACGTCGTAAAACCATACGCAATTGTGTTGCGGGTTTATTTACCGAACAACAATTGATGGATGTTGGTATTGATCCGCAGTTGCGTGCAGAAGCCATCCCTTTAGAGCAATACGTTGCGCTTGCTAATCTTCTGCCTGCTTAAACTTCCTTGAGTTGAATAAAAAAGATGAATCTTACCAATACTCCTGAATGGCAAGCTTTATTAGTGCACAAAGCGCGCCTGCAAGATCAACATCTGCGTGATTTGTTTGCCGAAGACGAGAATAGGTTTAAGCATTTTTCCTTGGAGCTTGACGGTTTATTGGTGGATTATTCCAAGCAGAGAATTGATACCGCAGCTTTGAAAGATTTGCTGGCATTGGCTGAACATTCAGATGTTGCGGCTTGGCGTGATCGTATGTTCGCGGGAGAGAAAATTAACTTCAGTGAAAACCGTGCGGTTTTACACACCGCTTTGCGCCACACTGATTTCACGCCATTTCCCAATGCCGAAAATGATGTGATGCCCGAAGTCCATGCGGTGCGCAAACAAATGCGCGATATTGTTGAACGTGTGCGTAGTGGTTTGTGGCGTGGCTTCAAAGGTGATGCGATACAAAATATTGTGAATATCGGTATCGGTGGTTCAGATTTGGGGCCGAAGTTAGCGACACGCGCGCTCTCTGCCTTACAACATCCTGGTTTGAATTTCTATTACGTATCGAATCTCGATAGCGCGCACCTCGCACCGCTGCTAGAAAAGCTCGATCCACATACGACACTGTTCATTGTTGCATCGAAAACTTTCACTACCCAAGAAACCAGCATTAATGCACACACTGCCAGAACTTGGTTATTGGCATCCGCGATGGAAGAGTGGGCAATCGCTAAACACTTTATTGCAGTGACATCGAATCCAAGTAAGGCCCAAGAATTTGGTATTCCAGAATCGAATATTTTGCAGATTTGGGATTGGGTTGGTGGTCGTTATTCTTTGTGGTCGGCGGTCGGACTGTCGGTGGCTTTAGCGATTGGTATGCGTGGTTTTGAGCGCTTGTTAGAAGGCGCCGAAACCATGGATAAGCATTTTTGCAGCGCGCCTCTAGAAAAAAACTTACCCGTTTTGCTGGCATTGATTTCTATCTGGAATACGAATTTCCTTGGTGCCGAAACCACTGCCGTTTTGCCCTACAATGAATCGATGCGTCATTTACCTGGCTTCTTGCAACAGCTAGAAATGGAATCGAACGGCAAGACCGTAGGGCGTGATGGCGCAGCTTTAAACTGCCGCGCAAATCCTATCGTTTGGGGGGAAATTGGTGTTAATGGTCAACATGCATTTTTCCAATTATTGCATCAGGGTGGTTGGTTAATTCCTTGTGATTTTGTGGTCGCTGCCAGCAGTGACTATCCATTACCTGGACATCAAGCGCCATTGCTGGCGAACTGTTTGGCACAAAGTTCCGCCTTGGCGTTTGGAAAAACTGAGCAACAAGCACGCATAGAATTGGCGGCGACAGGCTTGAAAGATGAAGCCATTGCCAAATTATTGCCGCATAAAGTATTTGCGGGTAATCAGCCATCAACCACGATCTTGATGCCTAGCCTCGATCCCTTCCAACTTGGCATGTTATTGGCATTGTATGAGCATAAAGTATTTGTGCAAGGCGTGGTGTGGGGTCTGAATTCCTTTGATCAATGGGGCGTAGAACTGGGCAAGCAATTGGCAAATAGTTTGTTACCCGTATTAGAAGGCAATCAAACTTACGACGCGCTGCTCGATGATTCGACACGTGGTTTGATTTCTTACTTCCGGCGTTACGGCAATAACTAAAACGAATGGATGAAGAGGCACCGTCATCGGCACCTCTTCGCGTATTACATGATCACAAAGTCACAGGTGTATCGAACTCGCGTTCGATGAGTTCCACTTTGTATCCATCCGGATCTTGCACAAATGCGATCACGGTCTTGCCACCTTTAACTGGCCCAGCTTCACGCGTCACATTGCCACCACGTGCTTTCACAGCAGCACAAGCCGCCGCTGCATCCGGCACTGAAATCGCGATATGGCCGTAGGCTGTGCCCATCTCGTAAGACTCAACTCCATAGTTGTAAGTTAATTCTAATTCTGCGTGTTCAGGATTGCTGCCAAACCCTAAGAAGGCAAGTGTGTATTGATATTCCGGATTGTCGGAAGTACGCAATAATTTCATGCCTAGTACTTCGGTATAAAAATCAATTGAGCGTTGCAGATTGCCGACGCGTAGCATAGTGTGTAGAAAGCGCATGGTAGGTTCAATACTTAGATAAAAAACGCTATTGTACCGCTGCCCGTAAATTCAGTTTTCGATTTGGAAAAATGACCAATTGCCGCGACGGATATCATGTACGCGTCGATTCATGCTTTGCCTGATCCAACGCAAGAAGATATATCGCTTAATGCCTGACAGATTACTCCCATGTTTGGCGTAAAAATTGTCTGGCGCCTCAAATACTCCGAAGTCATGATTGATGCCTTCCTTTTGTATATAAGTATCTTCACCACGCCATTCCACTGCGGGATCTGACAGTACATTGGTGGCGATACCAAAACCGCAAAATGCTCCTTCGGATTCTCTAAACCGCTTTTGCACACTACTTAAATAAGCTTTGTCGAGGATAAAGCCTTCCAGATTGATCCAACGGTCTTGATGCCAGATTTCTACCCAGCTATGAATAATATTACGTGGCGCCAGCAGATAGGCAATGCCACTGATTGCGCCTTTTTGCAAACGCTTGTTGATAGTGAATCCATGAAACCGACAAGGAATACCGCATTTGCGTAGTAGTGCCATGAGCAATGTTCCCTTGGTATTGCATTGGCCGATGCCATCGGCTAAGACCTGTGAAGCCGCTAGGTCATCTGCTTCGTTGTAGCCGAAAGCAATTTCGTTCTGTACGAAATCATAGATTCGCGCTATGCGTTCTTCATTAGCAAGCTGCAACCAACCTCTGTTCGTGACGAGTTGATGGATTTCGGTGTGATTGAAATTAAGTAATGCTGTGGGACACAAGAATTGTTCCATGTTTGGCCTCGCTTGTTAAAAAATGAATCGAAGCTTAGTGTGACAAAATTCCCATGTCGTCGTCTTGAACGAAACTGCTGATTAATTTTTAGCGGAGCCATTTTTGAGCGTGAGATTCGGCAATAAACTATGTGGACTGACACCGAACATTGCCATAAAAGTCCGGGAGAAATGCGCCTGATCAGAAAACCCTGCCAGATGCGCCGCATCAATCGCGCTACTGCCGTTTAAGATCGATTTGAAGGCAAGTATTAAACGTAGCCACTTTCGGTAACTACGTAAAGGCATGCCGGTCTGCTCGTGAAACCAGTGGGAAAAACGTGAATCGGACAATGCGATTTGCTGTGCCAGTTCACTTCGTTTGGTATTTTCTGCGCCGATTTCTTGATGAATTCTTTGCAAAATGATTGCTAGCCGTGGATCAGATGTGCTCGCCATGCGATGATGCTTGAAATAGCTTAAGCAATGTTGATGCAAGTCTTGACTAGAATTGGCTTGGGTGAGGGCTGCTCTGAAAAAATCGGCAATTTTCTGCGGTAATGTTTGGACTGAAAGTGGCTTGTTCAGATGGTCGCACAATGCCTTCGCAAGTCTAGAAGTGGGATCAAAAAACAAAGACAAATGTCGTGGTGCGATTAAACGATGTTCTACGCCAGCAGGTACAAAAATCGCATCGTCTTGAAAGCGCACTCCTGCGTTAAATAAGCTAAGAGGTTGATCAAGACGTACTATGCATTGGTGCGCCCAATGTGCATGAGATTGATTGTCGCCAGTTTGCCCGATAAAGAAAGCAAATCCCACGTCGATACCAAGTTCGCCAAACCATAGTCGGGTATCAGCAAGTTTGGAGGTATGTGTGGGCATGAAACTCGCTGTTTAAAAGACCGGCAAATCTGCACTGGCATGCCGCCTGAGTTTTTGCTTAGCTTGTTCGTAGTTTGGGTAAATCGATTCAACTGTCGCCCAGAAGTCGGCACTGTGATTCATCTCGCGTAAATGTGATAGTTCATGCGCAACCACATAGTCGATAATGTCAGGAGAAAAATGAATCAATCGCCAGTTCAAGCGTATCTTTCCTTGTGAGGTACAAGAGCCCCAACGCGTGCCAGCAGAAGACAGACTCATGGAGTGATATGTCACACCCAAACGCTGTGCAAAAATAGGCATGCGTTGATTGAAGATACGCTTCGCTTCTTGTTGCAGCCAGCTTTGTACTCGGTCTTTGAGTTGTTGCTCGTGAAAATCGGGTGGCAATGAAATATGCAGAATACCTTGTTCAGTATCGTGTACAACAGCGGTGCGACCTTGATGGCTAATACGCAAACTGAGATGTGTTCCAAGATAAGGAAGACGTGCGCCATCTTCCCAGCGCATGGTCGCTTGTAAACGTCGACTAGCAAGTTCGCGCTTCTCACGTAATTTGGCAATGATCCATTGCTGTTTTTCGCGTATCGCTTGTTCGATATCTGCGAGCGTCACCCAGCGTGGTGCGGTGATGCGCAAGCCCTCATCAGCAATTAAAAAACCTATGCTGCGGCGTTTTGATCGACGTAATTCGTATTCGAGAATTTGATCCTGAACTAGGATTTGACGTTTGCGCGTTCTGGCGGCATTGTCGCTAGGGTTGTCAACGCCGCTCGGTGACGCAGGGCGATTGTCAACACGCACTTCGTTACCGCCAAACAGATCATTAAAGAAATCTAATTGTAGTGCGCGTTGCAGACCCTCTATTAGTGAAGGCTTGGCAGGTTTTGCGGGTTTTGCAGCGGGCATAAGAATCTCTCAAATCGATCAAACTGCGCGTTCTGAACAGTTAAATACTCAGCTGGTCAAAACGCACTTTAAGAGTGTAGCACGGCTTTTAAGTGTCGATTTATTTGTAGATTTCTGGAGAAATCACGCGCATTTCAGCTTCTATCCATTCTTCAACTTTTGCCATCAGTTCCGATGCATTCATCTCGCCTGGTTCGATCGGCTTACCAACGGATACTGTGATAATCCCAGGGCGTTTAATGAATGAATTCTTAGGCCAGCATTCGCCAGAATTTAAGGCGATAGGAATCACAGGTGTATTCGTTTCGATGGCGAGACGAGTACCGCCGCCTTTGTAATTACCTTTTTGGCCGACTGGAATACGCGTACCTTCAGGGAACATAATCACCCATTGGCCATCAGCCAAACGTTTACGACCAATGGTCACGACTTGCGCGAAGGCGTCCTTACCTTTGCTGCGGTCAATCGGGATCATCTTCATCAAAGAAATTGCCCAGCCAAAGAAAGGGATATAAGTGATGGATTTTTTAAAAACGAAAACTAGTGGACGTGGCGTCGACATTAATAAAAATATGGTTTCCCAAGCCGATTGATGTTTGGATAAAACGATCACCGGGCCATCTGGAAAGTTTTCATAACCACGGGTTTGATAACGAATGCCACAGATTACTTTTGCCGCCCAAATGATGAAGACGTTCCAACGTGCAGTTGCCCAATAGCGTTGGTTATACGGTAGCGGTGCAAATAAGAAACAAATTGGTGCCCAGATCACCGTAGCGATGATCATCACTACCGCAAAAATCAAAGAACGGATAAAACAAAAAGCTGAGTACATTGCATGTCCTGAATCAAAATTTCAATAATTTACTTTAATCGGATGTAAGAATCTGTGTGCTAAGTAAGGCATCCACCATCGTCGCCAGATCGGAGTGGATCTGTGTACCAGGTGGCAAGCCACCCTTGTTCATGGTGCCCTGACCTTTGCCAGTTAACACTAAATTCGGAATACAACCAAGCACAAAGCCCGATTGTAAATCACGCAAAGAGTCACCGACACAGTGCACACCTTTGAGCGACATGTTATAGCGTGCGGAAATTTCTTGCAGCATGCCAGGTTTCGGTTTGCGGCAGTCGCAATTGTCGTCCGCGCTATGTGGACAGAAAAATACGGCATCAATCATGCCACCTACTTGCTCCACTGTGGCGTGCATTTTTTGATGAATCGCATTTAAGGTCGTCATCGGAAATAACTTGCGCGCCACACCCGATTGGTTGGTCGCTACCACCACCGTGTATCCAGCCTGATTCAACCTTGCAATCGCTTGCGCTGAGCCAGGAATCACTTGCCATTCATCCGGTGATTTGATGAAAGCATCAGAGTCATGATTGATGACGCCGTCGCGGTCTAAGATGATGAGTTTGGTGGTGGGTGTCATCATAGCTTTCGTAAATTTTTCAACGCGGTTCGTAATAAGTTGGGTTTGAAACTCCCTTCTCCCGCAAGCGGGAGAAGGGGCGGGGATGAGGGTGGTTCAGGTTTGTTAATGCTAAACCCGATACTTAAGACATCCAGTTTTATGTTTAAGATTCTGAAGTATCTTTATCGCCGCTGAACCACCCTCACCCTAACCCTCTCCCGCTTGCGGGAGAGGGGATACTAAGGGCGCTTAAGCCGCCAACTTAGAAATATCCGCCACTTGATTCAGCATGCCATGCAACGACGCAAGTAAAGCCAAACGATTATTGCGCAACGCCAGATCTTCAGCATTCACCATGACATCATTGAAGAAAGCGTCAACACCTTCACGCAAAGCTGCCAATGTTTTCAATGCACCAGTAAAGTCACCAATAGCATACGCAGCATCAACGGCAGGCTTAACGTCGCTCATTGCTTTGTGCAATGCTTGTTCGGCAGCTTCTTGTAACAACGCTGGATTGATCGCGCCCGGCGTACCTTCGGCTTTTTTCAGAATATTTGTAATACGTTTATTTGCTGCTGCTAGCGACGCCGATTCAGGTAAGGCAGCAAAGCTCTGCACCGCTTGCAGGCGTTCTACGATGTTATTCAATGTATCTGGATTTTGTGCAACGACCGCCTCGACTTCATTTTGTGAGAAGCCGCGTTCGCGCAATTGACCATGCAAGCGGTCATAGAGGAAAGCTAATACTTCAGCGCTTGGGTCTTTGAAATTCGCATTGCCCGCAAATAAATTTGCCGCTGCAGCGATCAATGCTTGCAGCGAAATTGCTAAGCGTTTCTCGACCAACATACGCAAAATGCCAAGTGCATGACGACGCAATGCGAACGGATCTTTATCGCCAGTTGGTTGCAAACCTATGCCCCAAATCCCGACGAGTGTTTCAAGTTTGTCTGCTAAGGCAACGGCTGTACCAGTTGCCGTCGCTGGCAAGTGGTCACCAGCAAAACGTGGTTGATAATGTTCGGACGCAGCAGCAGCAACATCGTCGTGCTCGCCGTCGTGTTTAGCGTAGTAAGTGCCCATAATGCCTTGCAATTCTGGGAATTCACCGACCATGTCCGTCAATAAATCTGCTTTGGCTAGCAAGGCGCCGCGCTCTGCTAGTGTTACATCAGCGCCGATTAATTGCGCGATGTGACCTGCCAATGATTTTACCCGCTGCGTGCGTTCTGCCTGGCTGCCTAATTTGTTGTGGTAGACCACGTTGGCTAACAAAGGCAATCGATCTGCCAGCGTTTTTTTCTTATCTTGTTCGAAGAAGAATTTTGCGTCAGACAGGCGAGGGCGAACCACGCGCTCATTGCCTTGAATGATGTGTTCTGGCGTATCAGTTGCTAAGTTAGAGACGATCAAGAAGCGTGAGCGTAATTTGCCAGCAGCATCTGTTACCGCGAAATATTTCTGATTCGTTTGCATGGTCAAAATCAGGCATTCTTGCGGCACGGTCAAAAACTCGTCTTCGAAATGACATTCGTAGACCACTGGCCATTCAACCAAGGCGGCTACTTCATCCAACAAAGATTCTGGCATCAATACTTGATCGCCATTGGCTTTCGCTTGTAGTGCAGCACGGATTTTTTCTTTACGTTCACTGACGTTGGCGATGACTTTGCCTTGTTCAGCTAAGGCTGTACTGTATTGATCAGCGTGGGCAATGGAAACTTCACCAGTAGATAAGAAACGATGGCCGAGCGTGATGCGGCCTGCTGTTAAACCCAATGCGGTCAATGGCAAAATGTCTGCGCCATGCAAGGCGATAATACTGTGCACAGGGCGTACAAAATGGACGGTTTCACCGTCAGGGCGTTGATAACTCATGACTTTAGGAATCGGCAATTTACTAATCGATTCTTCGAGCGCTAATTGCAAACTGTCATTCAACGCGGTGCCTGGTGCTGTGTAGCTGTAGAAGAAGCTTTCGGCTTTGCCATCTACAGCGCGTTCTAAATCAGAAACTTGTAAATTGGGGAATCCTAATGCGGCGAGTTTCTTTGTCAGTGGTGGCGTCGCGTTACCGTTCTCATCCAAAGCAACTGACACTGGTAAAACTTTCTCCCGCATTTGCTTATCTGGCGACGTTGCACGTACCTTGCTGATGCTCACAGCCAGACGGCGTGGTGAGGCAAAGCTAGTAGCAACAGAATCAGCTTCCAAAAAGTCTCGTGACTTCAAGCCATTGACGATGCCAGCGGCGAAGGCTTCACCAAGTTTGGCGAGCGCCTTTGGTGGTAATTCTTCTGTAAATAATTCAACTAAGAGTGTGTTATTCATTTTTTTATCTCGATCTATTCTATCTTTGTCCGATACGATCGAACCAGCTTATGTAGGGTGCGCCGTGCGCACCAATTCATTTGTTAACAAAACAGGTTCTGCGGCATGGTGCGCATGGCGCACCCTACTTATTTGCGTTTAGTCCGCCAATACTGAAACTGGTTTATGTTTATCATCTGCAGCGCACATAGGGAAACCCAGTTGTTCGCGCGACGCATAATAAGCAGCAGCAACCGCACGCGACAGATTACGAATGCGGCCAATATAGGCTGCACGTTCGGTCACCGAAATAGCACCACGCGCATCAAGTAAATTGAAAGTATGTGCGGCTTTTAGAATCATTTCGTAAGCTGGCAGCGCTAAAGATTTTCCTTCCGCTGATGCGGTGATTTCCAATAGACGTTTCGCCTCGGATTCGTAGTTGGTGAACAGCGAAAATAAGAAATCGGTATTGGAATATTCGAAATTGAAAGTCGATTGTTCGACTTCGTTTTGATGGAACACATCGCCATACGACAAACGCACCGTCTTGCCATTTTCTTCGCGTTCAGTCCACACTAAATCGTAGACGTTTTCCACGCCTTGCAAATACATCGCTAAACGTTCGATACCGTAAGTGATTTCACCAAGAATAGGTTTGCAATCAATCCCGCCGACTTGTTGGAAATAAGTGAACTGCGTGACTTCCATGCCGTTCAGCCAAACTTCCCAACCTAAGCCCCAAGCACCCAGCGTTGGATTTTCCCAGTCATCTTCGACAAAGCGAATATCGTTTTGTTGCAGATCCAAACCCAGTGCCTTCAAAGAACCGAGATAGAGATCGAGAATATTCTCAGGGGCTGGTTTTAAGACGACTTGATATTGATAATAGTGCTGCAAGCGATTCGGATTTTCGCCATAACGACCATCTTTAGGGCGGCGTGATGGTTGCACATAAGCTGCACGCCAAGGCTCAGGACCAATCGCGCGTAAGAAAGTCCCTGTGTGCGAAGTACCAGCACCCACTTCCATATCAATCGGTTGTAACAGGGCGCAACCTTGTTTGTCCCAATAGTCTTGCAATGTCAAAATAATTTGTTGAAAAGTGAGCATAGCTCTTCTGCCTTTTTTGCTGGATTGTTACTCAACGTCATACTTAGCGGCGAGAAAATTGCCGTACGGAATTGAGGAATTTATAAACCTTTGATTTTAACCTTTTTTTACCCTCATTCGGCATCTACGCCTGAGCTTTTCGCTCTAAACCTGTGCTTTTTTGGTGTCCTGCTAAGTTCCATTAGGTCAACACGCCCTAGTATGAATCGGAAATTTTTGTTAGTTCGCCTATACTTTCGCTATTTTCTTGAGCTGATATTTTTACTGGAAGGCCACCTATGCGACGTCAAGTTTTTTCGATTGTGATGCAACTGTCTTGTCTGATGATGTTGCTAGGCTTGAGTTTGCCTGGCTGGAGTCAAGAACCTATGTTGGAGGTGAGTGATGGTGTTCAGGTAAAGCAATGGACACGTGCCGCCTTACTAGCCGAGTCTGTAGAAATTCAGATTCGTCAAGATTCGGCCTACAAACGCCCGATGTCGTATCGCGCGGTGCCTTACGCCAAGCTGATGCCAAAAATGGCGGCTGATTCATCCGTACAATTCGTGGCGTCGGATGGATTTGTCGCCAATATCAGCGCTGCTGATCTGAGCGGAAAAGGGCAGCCATATCTGGCAATCGAAACTGCGGAGCAAGGGTGGCCTGCGGTGAACCCTAACAATCCATTGAAGACTGCCAGTGCAGGGCCTTTTTATTTGGTATGGTTGACACCTGAAGCTGGCAAAATCAGCAATGAGCAATGGCCATATCAAGTGGTGAAAATTCGTGTCGAATTGCCATTGCAGCAAAGATTCCCGCAACTTGTGCCTTCGCCGAAGTTGCAGGCAAGCTATCAGCAAGCGATGCTAGGCATGTCAATTTATATTAAAAACTGCGCGGTATGCCATCGCCTGAACGACGGCGGTGATGCGGCAATCGGCCCTGATTTGAACCTTCCATGGAATCCCACTGAATATTTCCAAGCACCTTATTTGCATAAGTTAATACGTCAGCCTTCCTCGGTGCGTAGCTGGAAACAAGCATTGATGCCGGGCTTTGATGTTCAAACACTATCCGACCAAGATTTGGATCATTTGTTGGTTTATCTTAAACACATGGCTGCGACACGCTCCCTCAAATAAGGCATTCGGGAGGCAAATGACACTTTGTTCCCCCGTTTTTGCATTCTGTCGCAATTCGCTAGAAGCGTCGATTACAAGTGTCTACACTTCAATCATCGAATCAGCACTTGTTGATTCATCGAGTGAAACACACAGTTTCTCAGTCGCTTAAATATGAAAAAGGGGAATTAAAATGAAAACGAATCACCGCAATATTTTTATCGCTATCGCCATTGTTTTGGCTTTGCTTTTCTTAACTTACTTATCTATAGATGCATCACATATTGTGATCGATGGTGAAGAAATTGGCGACATCGGTGGTTTCACTGGATTCTTGATTGCTTGCGTCGTCGGATTTTTTGCGCTGTTTTTTGCTTTGAGTATTACTGGTTTGGTGTTGGCGATGGTGGCTTTGGTACTGGTGGTTGTGTTAGGCGCAGTACTAGGTTCTTTTGCAATCGCTTTATTGCCTTTGATGATTCCATTCTTGATCTTATATGGTCTGTTTGTTTTGATTTCACGCAGCACACGTAAAAAAACGGCCTAACAAGGATAGAGGGCTTTACCATTTGATATACAGTAGTGTTAAGCCAAATCAAGTTTTATAAAATGAAAGTCAGAAGAGGTAAATCATGTCTACATCCAGCGTATTAAGATTGCGTCGTCACCTGCTCGCTACCGCATCTACAGTATTCATTGCGACGGCATTCACCGCAGCGCCAGCTTCTGCCAGCTGGGGCAATTGGTGGGGCAAGTCGGTCGAAGGTTCTGGCAAGGTCGTTAAACAAGAACGTCAGGTGCAAGATTTTCGTGCAATACAAATTTCTGTGCCTGGCAAGATTGAACTAAAACAGGGCAATCAAGAGGGCGTGTTAATTGAAACCGATGACAATATTCAAGCGATGTTAGAGGTCGTGGTTGAGGGCAATACTCTGAAGATACGTTCCAAAGAGAAAAGTCAGTATCCTAAGACGCGACACTTATCGATCGTGGTTCACTTTAAAAATTTGGATGACTTCGTTTTGGAAAGCTCTGGTAGCGTTAAGAGCGACAAAATCCTCAGTACAGATTTGAAATTGCGTATCGCTGGTTCTGGCGAAATGACGGTGAATGAGTTAAAGGCTGAGACTTTAAAAGTTAGCATCGGTGGCAGTGGAAACTTTTCCGCACGTGGCTCGGTACCGCAGATTTCCGGCACGATTGGTGGTTCAGGTGAGTTGGATTTAGTAAAGTTGGCAGCAAAAGATGTAAGGATTAGCATCGGTGGTTCTGGTTCAGTACAAACTTGGGTTAGCGATAATTTAAATGTCCGAATTGGTGGCTCTGGTAGTGTGGATTACTATGGCGATCCAAAAGTCAGTAAATCCATCGGCGGTTCTGGTAGCGTGACGCGCAAAGGTGCACAACCGTAAGCCATGCTGTTTGATAAGCTCAACTAAAAAGGCGATCATTTGGTCGCCTTTTTTATTTTTCCAGTGCGTGTTCACGTCACAGGACAGCTGAAGATAGCAATCTAGAAAGACCTCTGCGCAACCGTAGCGAGCAGTCGAAGTTCGCATTGAGGAGCGGACCTGTGTAGAGCGCAGCGAGCGCCGGAAATTCAAACTTCGGCCGTGCAGTAGCTTGCGCAGAGGTCTCTAGAACAGAATCTTTCTGAAAACGCCTACTTAAATTGTAAAGATTGAATTCGATCTTGATCTTTATGGCATTATTGCAGGCGATCTCGCCAAAGATCTTGATTGGCAAATTGCGACCACGAATAGCTATTTTCATCCAATTGCCCGTGCACTCAAGCGCAATCAAATCGTGCAATTTGACCTGCCTTCAACAAGGATATTTGACCCTATGTGCTTTAGCCAGATATGAATGTATCAATGAATATTCATCTTATTTCTCAAACAGAATCTCCTAGTGTATTACCAGATTATCCTGGTATCGCATTGGCGCAAATCGTGGTGGTGCAAAGCCCTGCGCAATTAGTATTCGCTCGCGATCACTTGATGGGCGCGCAGAGCTTAGGTTATGACACCGAATCTAAGCCCGTATTTACTGCTGGTCAGACTTCAGACGGGCCACACTTGATTCAATTAGCGACCGAAACGCATGCGTTTTTATTTCCGCTGGTGAGTGCTGCCCAAAGAGATCTGAGCCGCGATGTGTTGAAAGAAGTGTTGGAGTCCAACAAAATTCGAAAAGTCGGATTTGGCTTATCTGACGATAATCAAATGTTATTTCGGAAACTGGGAATTAGGATCGCTAATGTGCTCGATCTCTCACGTAGTTTGAGTGATAGTCGTAGAAAACAGATGGGTGCGAAGCGTGCAGTTGAAAAATATTTCGGACAGATTTTACAAAAATCAAAACGGGTATCAACGTCGAATTGGGCGGCCGAGCATTTGAATGAACGTCAATTAAAATACGCTGCCGACGATGCTCAATCTGCTTTACTGGTTTACCTCGCTGCGAATACACAAGCTGGCGCACTGGCGAAATCTGGAACTTCAGAACTGAACTCATCAGCCAATTTTTAGTCATACTCACCTAGCAGCATCTTATCAAGGAATTTTCATGTTTAATCGTAATAAGTTATTGCTAAGCACATTTGCCATCAGTATGTGTGCGACGACTTTGGCCCATGCAGATGGCTTAGCAGATTTGAAAACCGCATTGACTCGCTTGCAGGGGCAGACGCCATTGAAGGCTGTGGTCGAAGCGAAAACATGGAATCGACAAGGCGAAGGCAAGGATCAAGAAGAAACGCATGGTTTAGCCAGTGTCAGTGTCGAGGAAAGTCCGCGTGGTTTGCATGTTTTGTATAGCAAAGACATGTTGGCCAAATTAGAGGTGGAAGAACGTCAGCGTGAGAAAGATAAGAAGGCAAAAACACCGACTTTATCTGCCTTAAATGAAGTCAATTCATCTGCATTGCGACCGATGATTTCTGCCGCAGGAAGTCTAAGCCGCAGTTTGGAGAAAGCGAATTTTAAGAGTGAGAAGCTCGATGTGTTTAATGGCAAACCAGCACGCTTATTAAACTTTGAAATGTCGATGGACAAATTAAGTGAGCGCGAACGCAAATATCTGAAAAAATTTGATGGGCAAATTGATGTCTGGATTGCTGCAGACGGAACGCCTTTCGCAAGCCGACTAACGCAAGCTGTATCAGGTCGCGCTTACGTGGTGATTAGTTTTGAAATGAAAAATGAAGAAGAGTGGATTTATGGAACGGTCGGAGATCGTTTAGTCGCACTGAAAAAAGAGAGTAAAAATAGTGGTGCTGGGATGGGTGAGAAGAGTGAAGGTAAAGTAACAAAAACTTTACAAATACAAGCCTTATAGTGCGATTTAATTCACGCGATTTAATTCATGCGATTTTCTTAGCGCCGAACGTTGATAAAACACGAACTAAAATAAAGGAAGAATAATGCAGAGTGGCTTACAAAAAAACAGATCTCAACTGATCTTTAATCATTTATCACGCCCTGTCAGTGCGCTTGTATTGGTTTTGGGGCTGCATGCGATGAGCGTGCCGCAGTCTGCGTTTGCGCAGACCACCGCTGCGAATAAAGAGGTCAGCACGGCAAGTGTGACCCAGAGCGGAAAGAAATTAATTGGCCATGAGGTTTATGCAAACTGGCGCAGTATTCAAAATGCGATCGTGAGCCGTGATGGTCTATGGGCCGCGTATGCCTTGGTAGGGCAAGAATCCGACGGAGAGATTGTCCTGAAAAATCTGCGTGATGGTAAGGAATGGCGTGCTCCGCGTGGTAATGCGCCGATGTTCAGTTACGATGGAAAATACGTGGCTTTTTCAGTTGTGCCAACCCGCGCAGAACTGGATAAAGCGAAAAAAGCCAAACTCAAACCTGAAGATGCACCAAAGGCAGGTGTTGGCGTGATGGACTTGTCGACTGGTACAGTTGAATATGTTGAACGTGTAAAGCGTTTTAGCTTTCCAGAGGAAGGTTCTGGTGTGCTCGCAGCACTGCTCGAGCCAGTGAAAGAAACCAAAAAAGATGCGAAAAAAGACGATGCTGTAAAAGCTGATAGCGACGTTGACAGTAAAGAGTCGATGGAAAGCGAAATCGATGAAGATCAGCAAATGACTCTCGCTGGCGTTGGAAGTGCGACGAAGAAAAAAGAACCTGGTACAGAATTACTGGTTTGGGACTTAGCGAATAAACAAAAAACATCGATACAAGATGTGGCGGACATGAGCTGGAATAAGTCAGGAACGATGTTGGCGTATTCCATATCCTTGAAGGATTTGCCGAAAGATACTACGAAGGATGTAGCTAAAGAACCGAGTAAAGACCAGTCACAAGAAATAGCGAAAACAGAAAATAATACGACAAATGAGAAAGCGAAATCGGCGACGCAAGTCGAAGGCGTCTACATTTGGTCATCAGAAAGTAAGTCATCAAAAGCGATACTGACTGGTGCTGGTAGCTATAAATATTTGCGCTTTGACGATGCAGGTCAACAATTTGCCGTGTTAAGTAATCGTGATGAGTTGGCAAAGAAAGCGAAAGATCCACAAGTGTATTCCTTGTTTTATTGGCGAGCTGATGCACCGCAGGCAAAGCTACTGGTGAACGCAGAGTCAAACGGAATGACCAAAGCTTGGGCACCAAGTGAACATGCCGATCTTAATTTTAGTAAAGATGGACAACGCCTGTTCTTGAGCACTGCGGAAGTAGCGATTGCAACAGCAAAGAATGCGCCAGAAGCCGTAAAGGTCGATCTATGGCATTGGAAAGATCCTGAGTTACAGTCCATGCAAAAAGCGAATGCTGAGCGTGACAAACAAAGATCTTATCGTGCAGTTGTTCACTTAGCTGATGGTAAGTTTGTACAGCTCGCGAACAAATTGATTCCGCAAGTGATGCTCAATGACAACGCGCAGTTTGCAATGGGAATTAGCACTTTACCTTATCGACATTTAATGTCGTGGGATAGCCTGCACTACGACGCTTATGCAGTAGATTTGCAGAACGGTCAAGCCAAAATGCTCATCGAAAAATCGCGCTTTATGCCGCAGTTTTCTCCAGCAGGAAAGTATCTTGTTCAATTCGATGCGGACAAAAGTGTGTGGTGGTCATATTCCACTATTGATGGTAAGAAGACGAACTTAACTGGTCATATTAAAACGCGCTTCGATGATCAGCAACGCGATACGCCAGAGCCGAAAAATGCGTTTGGTCTTGCTGGGTGGACTGCGGATGATTCCAGCGTTGTTATTTATGATCAGTTCGACTTATGGGATGTGAATTTGCAATCCAAAGTCGCGCGCAATCTCACTGCTGGATTTGGTCGTAAAAACCAATTAGAGCTGCGTTACGTTCACTTGGGTGACGCACGTCAATCTCCTCAAACCAGAGCATTACCTACCGACAAGCCATGGGTATTATCAGCGACCCACGATGTGAATCAGTCGACTGGTTATTACACGATTAATCCGACCGTCAGTGCAATGGCCGAGCCTAAGCGTTTGATTCATGCGGATAAATTGTTTTCAGGTTTAATTAAGGCGAAAGACAGCGACACAATATTGTTTACGCAGCAGACATTTACTGAATTTCCTGACTTGTGGAGTGCCGATCTAAACTTTACTCAGCCGCAAAAAATCAGTTATGCGAATCCACAGCAAGCTCAGTACAACTGGGGTACGCAAGAAATGATTGATTACACCAGTGCTGATGGAAAAAAATTGAAAGCTTTGGTTGCGAAGCCTGAAAATTTTGATCCTAAAAAGAAGTACCCGATGATGGTGTATATCTATGAAAAGATGACGGACAATATGCATCGCTTTGTCTCTCCAGCGCCGGCACAAAATATTAATGTTACGCGTTATGTCAGTAACGGATATATCGTGTTGCGACCTGATATTGTTTACAAAACTGGTTATCCAGGTAAGAGTGCGCTTGATACCGTTGTGCCCGCTGTACAGCAGGTGATCGCAAAGGGCTACGTCGATCCGAAACGGGTTGGTATTCAGGGTCATAGCTGGGGTGCTTACCAAATCAGTTACATGATTACCCGTACCAATATTTTCCGTGCCGCAGAAGCGGGTGCATCAATGGCGAATATGATTAGTGGCTACGGTGGTATTCGTTGGGGGGCAGGTATTAGCCGCGCATTTCAATATGAAAAGCAGCAAAGCCGTATTGGTGGCACGCCTTGGGATAGTACTGCTAAGTATGTAGAAAATTCTCCGATTTTCGCGATTGATAAAGTACAGACACCATTTTTGACTGTTCACAATGATGACGATGATGCAGTACCTTGGTATCAAGCGATTGAGTTCTTCACAGCGATGCGTCGATTGAATAAAGAGGCATATTGGTTTAACTATAATGGTGAAAAACATGGTTTGCGTGATCGCGACAATATCAAACATTTCACCGTGCATATGAGTGAATTCTTTGATCATTATTTGTTAAATAAGCCGCGTCCAGAATGGATGGATAAGCCTGTTCCTTATTTGGAAAAAGGGAAACGTGATGTGATGGGACAGTTTGTGCCTGCGAAAGATCAGGATCAAAAAAAATAGAGCGAAGATTTCTTTTTCGTGAAGTGAAATAAAAGGGTGACACTAGTGTCGCCCTTTTGCATTTGGCTAGCAACGTATCGCTTATATAATGTCGTTTTGGAGCCTGCGCATTTTACGGTCGCCAAATTGACTATGAATATTTCTTGATTGAACAATTGAACATGACTATTACGATATATCACAATCCAAAATGCGGCACATCTCGCAATACACTTGCCTTAATCCGTAACAGTGGCGATGAACCTGTGGTGATTGAGTATTTAAAACAGCCGCCGAGTAAAGAAGTGTTGAAGAATATGCTGACCACGATGGCGTTTTCAGCACGTGAGTTGATGCGACAAAAAGAAAGTCTCTACGAAGAATTGCAATTGGCCGAAGACAAATGGAGTGAAGATGCTTTAATCGATTTGATGCTCGCGCATCCTATCTTGATTAATCGACCAATTGTGATAACGCCTTTGGGTATGAAATTGTGTCGTCCATCGGAGTTAGTATTAGATATTTTGCCGTCGCCGCAGCGTGGCGCTTTTACGAAAGAAGATGGTGAGCAATTAATTGACGCTAGTGGAAAACGCGTGTGAGGACAATGTGACTAAGTCACGAGGTTCGCAAGATCAATCCGACTTCAAAGTGGAGCGCTGGTTTCGCCATATTGATGTGCGAAACCAGCCAGTTCAATGCGCCTGGCGCTGTGCGAATCGGTTAGCGGGCAGCGTGTTGATTCCGCCAAGCCAAACGATCAAATGCCTATGCTTATTTACTCAAGGTCTCGTGAATTCTTCCCACATCCATTATCGCAGCAGAACCGTACCATTTATGATATTCAGCCACCATTTCTCCTTTGATGATGACAGGATCTGTGGCGGTTAACTGTTTCGCTTCTTCGATATCTTTTACTGCAAAAATAAACAATCCACGCCAGCCATCAACACCGTCAAATGGTCCGGCAACAGCAAGTTTCCCCTCGGCTGCCAGACGTTTTATATTGGCGAAATGTCCTGCAAACATTTCATCCCTTTCTTTTCCAGCTGCGACCTTGTTTGGTCCAGTTTTTAATACCACCAAAATATAAGTTCGCATGCCGCGATGATCCGCTCCCAGACGTTCTGCCGCTGCGGCATCGTATTTTGGATTCGATGTTGGTGCGGCGCTTTGTGCCTCCACCTTCGTTGTAGCAAAAGAGTGGCAGGAAATGCAGAGTAATAAACTAAGAAAAAGTGTGGTTGATCGCATCATGTCCTCGCTGTGGTATAGAGTTGGAGTAAGTGGCAAACAGTCTGATAAGCTGAATCTAGATGTTAGTCCATAAAGGACCAATTTGTGTTCTTTTCTCGTGATACCTCTGCGCAACCTACTGCGCGACCGAATTTTGAATTTCCGGTGCTCGCTGTGCTTCAGCACAGGTCCGCTCCTCAAATCAAACTTCGACCACTCGCTACGGTTGTGCAGAGGTCTCTCGTATGTGCGTGGCTTTGCCCTTGCATGCTTGAATCGGAGGCGTGTCACGGACGATAGTACAATTGTCTGGCACGCTTTTACGAAGGCAGGGGAGCGGGTTGCAGTATCGATTCTAGCGCCTGTTTTAGCGAAGTCTCATTGTTATTTGATGTTTTTGTTTTAGTAACTGTGTCGTGTAAGTCCTACAGTGCATTGGTCTTAACAATATTTTTCAGGACGAAAGCGTGCCTTAGATAGGAATGTGTTTGCTTTCCATGCACAATGTTTGCGATGCTCGGGCATTCTTGGCGGCTTTTTATGATTGTTCAATGGAGTTCAGTGGACTTCTATATTGAAAATCTTGTTTTGATGATGCATGTTTGTATGTGCAAGATTGCGGTATTTTTTTCGTGAAATGGAAATACATTGTTTGCCAGCTCGTACACAAATAAGCTCGCTGCCTACTCACATGGAATTCACATGTCTTTGTGGTTTTTCTGGCGCGTGCTCGCAGCGATTTTCGCTGTGAGTACGATAGTTTCGCCCGTGCTGGCTGAATGTTCGAGGCCTATTCAAGTGCCGTTCTCAGTTACCGGACTAAGCGTCGTGGTGAAAAATAACCACTACTCAGGGATTACGCCAGATTTCTTGAATATCGTCGAAGCAAAGAGCAACTGCCGGTTTATCTATTTTCAAGTGCCCAAAAATCGTCAGGAAATTTTGTTTGAAAATGGCAAAGCAGATTTATTGATTACGACTATTAAAACAGATAAGCGTGACAAGATCGGAAATTTTGTCCCGCTAATTCAAATTCGTGCGATGGTCATTTTGATTGAATCGGCACATACAGAAATCCAAAATTTATCGGACTTACTTGCGCGAAAACAGCTTAAATTGGTCGCTGTTCGTGGCTTCGATTATGGCGCTGGCTACCAAATGATTTTAGAGGAAATGGCGAAGCGCGGACGTTTGATTGTCGAGCCAGATGTTATTTCAGTCGCGCGATCTATGCAAAAAAATACCGATTACGTCACGATTATGACGCCCACTTTGTTTTCAGGTTTTCTTCGTACCGAAGCCATACTAAAAAATCTTGAGGGACGCGTGCGTTACGATAAGTTGGATGAGCTGCCATGGACTGATAGTGGCATTTATATTTCGAAATCTTCTTTACTGTTAAGTGATCAGATCTTTCTCAAGACGCAGATGGAGAAAGCGGCATCGACCGATGTGATCTGGAAGTCTTACGTGAACGTATATCCTGCCAATGTGGTCAAGATGGGATTGCGTCAACGTCATGCGGGTACGTTTGATGTGATAAAAAATGTCGACACAAAATAGAATCCACCCCTGCCATTGAGTGACAAATCGATGCGTTTTTAACACCGCTAACGATTGGAACTAAGTTAAGATACCGCGGTCAACATCATTTGATTGATCTTTTTAGTCACTTATCCTTTCCTTCGGAGTGTGTAATGCGTCCAGTTTATCCTGCCGTTACTTTAAGTTTTCTCTTGGCAAGCGCTGAAGTATTAGCGCAATCAGCAACCACCGCTGATAAAAATGCTGCCCCAGTTGTCCCTGTCAATCCAGTGCAAAAATCCGAAACAAAAACTGCTGTGAAAGCACCAGTAGCGCTAACGCCACGTCCAATTGAGATTGCAGACATGGCTGCATACAAAGGTATTAGTGCCGCTGTATTGTCGGCGAATGGTCAGTGGGCGGCTTGGCGATTGACGGAAGCAGAAGGTGATGCGACTGTACTTGTGAAATCTTTGTCTGGAAAAGAAGAATATAGTTTTCCCGCTGGACAAGGGGCAGGCAGTATCGAGTTTTCTGAAGATGGTCAATGGGCCGCTTTTACTTCGCATATGAGTAAGAAAGAACAAGATGCGGCGAAGAAGGCAAAGAAGCCTTTGCAAACTAAAGTTACCTTGGTTGATTTAAAAACAGGTAAGTCCAGCGTAGTCGATAAAGTGCGTAAGTTTGCTTTTGCGAATGAACGTGGTGGTTGGATTGCGATGCATAAAGCGATGGCTGATGGTGCTGCTCCAGCGCCAGTTGCACCGCCAGTACCAGGAGCGACCGCGCCTGCACGCGCAAAAGGATCGGATCTCTTATTGAAGAATCTGAAGACAGGTGCAATGCTCAATCTGGGCAATGTCTCTGAATTTGAATTTGATTTCCAAGGACGCTATTTAGCCTATATCGTGGATGCGAATGATAAGGCTGGAAATGGTGTGGTGGTACATACTTTAGATACTGGCGCTAACCAGGTTTTGGATGATGGTGATGCGGTGTATGAGAAGTTATTGTGGAATGACAAAGGCAATGGATTCACTGTATTAAAAAGCATAGAAGATAAAGCCTATACCGATAAATTGTGGAATGCTTTGGGATTCCGTCTTGATGCCGGAAGCAATTTTAGCAAAACCATTGTTGATCCTTCTAAGCTCAAAGACTTTCCTCAGGATATGACGATTTCGGGTGATGCACAACCACGCTGGAGTAAAGACTTTGCTTGGATTTCATTCGGTATCAAAGAAGCTAAGAAGAAACCAAAAGACGAGAAAAAAGATGCAGAAACAGATGAAAAGGTCAATTTAGTCCTTTGGCATCATCAAGACAAGCGTTTGCCAACACAACAAAAAGTGCAGCAAGAGTTTGATAAAAAACGTTCATCCGCGGCGATTTATCGTCTTGCAGAAGCAAAATTTGTGCGTATCGGTGACGAGAAATTGACATCAGTAGCAATGCCTCAGGCTGGAGATTGGGCTTTGGCGCAGGATGACAGTGAATATCAACGTCAAGCTAGTATGGATGGCCGACGCTTTAGTGATGTGTATGCGGTAAATCTGAAAAATGGTGAGCGTCGTTTATTAAACAAGCAGGCTAGTTGGACGTTTGGATTAGCGCATGATGGACGTCACTATTTGCACTACGAAGATGGAAATTTTTTCAGTGTGGAAATGGCGACAGGCAAACGTCATAATTTGACTGCCGGATTAAATTCTAGTTTTGTGAATGTCGATGATGATCACAACTTGGTCAAACCACCTGTTACACCGTTTGGTTGGAGCGCAGATAGTCGGTTCATTTTGCTGAGTGATGGTTGGGATATCTGGAAGTTTCCGGTAGAAGGTGGGAAAGCCATACCATTAACCCAGGACGGAAAGCGAGATCAAGTGCGCTATCAGCGTCGCCTTGTTTTAGATCCCAATGAAAAGGGAATTGATTTGAGTAAGCCGCAGTATTTTTATGCTTACGGTGAATGGACTAAAAAAGCTGGTTTTCTGCGCCTCGATCCAAACGGCAATGTTAAACGATTGGCTTACGCTGATGCGGCGTATCGACGTCTGATTAAGTCAGAGAAAAGTGAAACTTTCTTGCTGTCAAAAGAAACTGCCACCACGCCACCAGATCTTTATGTTAGCGATGCGCAATTAAGTAACTTACGTAAGCTTACTGATTTGCAAGAGCAGGAAAAGAGCTACACGATGGGTAGTGGCTCAATTTTGGTTGATTACATCGGAACAGATGGCAAAAAGTTGCAAGGCGCTTTGTTCTTACCTGCAAACTATCAGGCTGGTAAGTCTTATCCGACCGTGGTGTACATCTATGAAAAATTAAGCCAGGGATTGAATAGCTATACGCCACCGATGGTTGGTGGTGGTGGTTTTAATCGTTCCTATTACACTAGCCATGGTTACGCGGTATTCAATCCAGATATCACTTATCGTTTAAATGATCCAGGTGTTAGCGCCAAGGAAAGTGTGTTACCAGCGCTGCAGGCTGCGATAGCAACTGGCGTCGTTGATCCAAAACGTGTTGGTTTGCAGGGACATAGTTGGGGTGGCTACCAAACAGCCTTCTTGATTACTCAAACCGACGTATTTAAAGCGGCATCAGCAGGTGCGGCGCTGACGAATATGATTAGTATGTACAGCCTGGTGTACAAGAATTCTGGCAGTACTAATCAGGCGATTTTTGAAAGTAGTCAAGGACGTTTCCTTGGTAATTACAATGATCACTGGGAAGCGTATGTTCGCAATAGCCCAGTGTTTTTTGCTAAAAATGTTAAGACACCGCTATTGATGTTACAGAATGATGTCGATGGCGCTGTAGATTACACACAAGGTGTAGAGTATTTCAATACTTTGCGCCGTGCCGGCAAAGATGTTGTGATGCTTGAGTATCCAGGCGAGAATCATGGCTTGGTGAAAAAGCCAAATCAAAAAGATTATATGCAGCGCATGAAAGAGTTTTTTGATTTTCACTTGAAAGATAAGCCTGCACCAGAATGGTTAAATAAAGGCGTTGCTTGGTTAAAAATGGAAGATCATTTGAAAGAGCGTGCAAGCTTGGTGAAACCAGCAGAGACGAAAGCTGAAGCAAAAGTCGACGATAAAAAATCGGCAGATATGAAAGCGCCAGTAACAAATTGATTTGTTGTTGTCGTTGAATTTAGTCGCTAAATTCAACGCAAATAAAAACCTCGAATATTTTTATTCGAGGTTTTTATTTTATGGATGCTTATTTCTTCTCTTGTTTTAACTTATTTGCCCACGCAAGCATTTCGCTTTCCAAAATTGATAAGGGGACTGAGCCTAGACCAAGTAACTTATCGTGAAAGGCTTTGAGATCAAATTTCTCTCCCAAAATGGTCGAGGTTTTTTGACGTACTTCGCGGATTTTCAATTCACCTAACTTGTAAGCTAAAGCTTGTCCTGGCCATGAGATATAGCGATCAATTTCCGTGGTAATTTCATGTTCGGAGAGCGCTGTGTTGTCTCGCATAAATTGCAAGGCTTGATCACGTGTCCAGCCTTTTGCGTGCATCCCAGTATCGACTACTAAGCGTGAAGCTCGCCACATCTCATAAACCAGGCGACCAAAATGATGATAGGGTGTTTCGTAAAAGCCCATCTCGACACCCAAATGTTCCGCATATAAAGCCCAGCCTTCTCCAAATGCGGAAATGTATGCGGTACGGCGAAACTCCGGTTGTTCCGCTTGTTCACCAGCTAAGGCAATTTGCAAATGATGACCTGGAACGGCCTCGTGTAAGGTCAGGGCAGGCAGCGCCCACATCGGGCGTTGATTTAATAACGACGTATTGACCCAATAATTTGATGGCCGTTTTGGGTCGCCACTGCCAGCATAACGACCCGCCGTGTAGGTGGGCGCTATATCCGCCGGTACTGCTTGAATTCCATATGGCTTACGCGGCAATTGCCCAAAATAACGTATCAGCATGCCATCGGCTTTCTTCGACCAGTAAGAGGCTTCAGCTAATAATTCACGAGGTGTCTTGGCGTAGAATTGGGGATCGGTGCGCAAAAAATGTAAGAAGGCTTTGAAATCGCCGCTGAACTTTAATTCGCTGATGATTTGTTCCATATCGCTGCGAATCCGCGCAACTTCCTTTAGACCAATGCTATGAATTTCCTCTGGCGTATTTTCTAAAGTTGTATATTCGAAAATTTGTGCTTGATAGAAAGCTTTGCCATTTGGAAGATCGTAGGCCGCAATCGATTTCCGTGACTTGGGCATGTATTCATGACGAATGAAGTCCAATAAGTTTTGGTAGGCGGGAATTACCTGGTCGGTAATGACAGCCTTTGCTCGCTTTTGTAAGTCAGCTTGTTGTGCAGGGCTGATCGATGCTGGCAATTGGGTAAATGCCTTGTAAAAGACACTGGTATCAACGGCTGTTGTTAAGTGCTTCTGAATGCTAGCGTCACGACCTGTTAATACAACTTGTGGCATCGTCATCCCCCGCTCTATGCCTAACTTCATAAGGGTAATTTTTTGCGAGAACGATTGCGGAATGCTAGCAAGTTGTTTGATGAACCGCTCGCAGTTTTTTACAGACGTACAACGAGTAGATTCGGCTGCTCCTGCAGTACTCGCCCAGAATTGGCTATCTGAATTGAATGTCAGAAGATGTGCATCCAAAGTGGTCGCATTGATACGATTGGTGAGTTGATCAGCGAATATTTTGTAGTTAATGCGTGACTCATTGGAAAGTAAAGAAGGGTCTATTTTCTTCATATCCTCAGCTAAACTGCGCCACACTTTTAAGCGTCTCTGTTCAGCAGCATCGCTGTAATCTGCTTGCGTAATTTCATCCTCATCATCCGCGGCGCGGCGCCCGGGAAATTCCTTATTTCTGAAAGCAGTTTCTTTCTGATACAGATTCTTGAATGCGAGTTCAGTTTTGATTTGCTCTTTGCTACTCGCCACGCCGCTCACTTTGATTGTTTGCTCCGTTGCCTGTGCATTTGAGGGCACTGCCGCGTTGGGCAGACCCACGCAAAAAAGTAAGCTGATTGCTGCACTAATCATAGTCCTTCCAGATTTGTGTTTTGTACCAATGAAAGTCGGAAGCGAGTAAGGGTTTCTATACTGATGCATAGTTTCTCCAAGAAAATGGTGGGAATGGCAATAGCGGGAGCAAGAGTTATTTAAATATACTATGAATATACCTAAGTGCAGGTGTGAAATCTGATTGTTCAAAGGCAAATAAGTTCAGTGTTGCTGAAATACGGCACAATTAAAACATGAGAGATAAACTTTAGACAGTTACTAATCAGCTTGCTACACTGAAATTCGATATAAATAATTATGAGCAATAAGAATGACGACATTAGCTTCCTACACCGCCAATTTCTGGTCGCATGCCGAACTTGGTACAAATACAATTATTTTTCTTAATTTGACTGGCGCCCTATTATTGGGATTTGTTGTCGGATATGAGCGCTCCTACCATGGCCGAGCTGCGGGCATGCGTACTTATGGGCTAGTCTGCATGGCCTCAGCTGCCTTGGTGGTGATTGCTGGATATCCCGACTTCTGGTTTGGGGGAAGGGCTTTATCCCCTGTCGCTTTGGATCCATCACGTACAATCCAAGGCGTTGTGACTGGCATAGGTTTCTTGGGTGCTGGTGTAATCATGAAGGAGGGTTTTAGTATTAGTGGCTTGACTACGGCGGCGTCACTTTGGGCTTCGTCCGCCATTGGTATTTTAGTGGGGGTAGGATTTTACGCCGCTGCAATCTTGCTCGCTTTTCTCTCTGCCGCGTGCATGATCTGGGTCTTTAAGCTGGAGGCTTGGTTACCAGCACGGCAGGCAATCTCGATTGTGATGCAATTTAGGGAGGGCTTTGTTGCAAGTGAAGCCGCCATACGCCAGTTGGCGATGGCACGAGGTTACGAAGTTGCTGGTGGAACAATTATTATTTCATCAAAGGATGGGCGAACTGAATGGCGCTTTGTTGCGGTAGCACTAAATCGTAAGCAGGCAACATCAATCAGTGCTTTATCTGAAGAAATGAATAAATTCGAGGGATTGGTTTCGTATCAGTTGGCGCATGCGCGAAATTAACTAAGTCCTTGAATTTTCAATAAAAACATCATTTCTGGCGCCGAGTGCTACAAAGGCCGATTCAAAAAAGTAGATGTCATCGTTAAAAAGCTATTGACAGTTAAAACGAACATCTCCATAATTCGGGGTTCCCTGGGAGGGGTGGCCGAGTGGTTAAAGGCGACAGACTGTAAATCTGTTCTCTCTGAGTACGCTGGTTCGAATCCAGCCCCCTCCACCAGGCAGAATTTTGTGGCTGAAGTTTTTCGAATCAGTTTCGTATGCGGGTGTAGCTCAATGGTAGAGCCGAAGCCTTCCAAGCTTAAGACGAGGGTTCGATTCCCTTCACCCGCTCCAAGTTTAAAGTTTTGTCTCTGCATGTGTGTTGTGCAAAGAGCTGCCCTTGTAGCTCAGTGGTAGAGCACTCCCTTGGTAAGGGAGAGGCCACGTGTTCAATCCACGTCAAGGGCACCAGAGTAGTTTTAAATCATCGTCTTCGCATTGTTATTATCGGGCGTGTGCTTGGTAAATTAAGAAGATCTCTCACAATCGTTAGGAGTCTAAAATGGCAAAAGGTAAGTTCGAACGCACCAAGCCGCACGTTAACGTCGGTACAATTGGTCACGTGGATCACGGTAAAACGACATTGACAGCAGCGATTGCGACAGTATTGTCTAAGAAATTTGGC